>NZ_JBSWTR010000002.1:0-522500 GCF_056158645.1 Oceanobacter sp. ABM4_470 | reverse complement strand
ATCCCACTCGCCAGCCTGCAAGCGCAGGATCATCCATAACATCCAGGCAAACGGCAGCAATGAAGCGACGAATACCAGAATCTTACGCGCAGTTTTGTTCATCAGAGTCTTCCGTCAGTAAAACTTACGCAGGTCCATACCACCGTATAGCGACGCAACCTCTTCGCCGTAACCATTAAACATCTGGGTGTCTATACGGTTAACGGAAAGCAGCCCACTCGGCAGTCTACGTTCAGTCGCCTGACTCCAACGCGGATGATCAACTTGCGGATTCACATTGGCGTAAAAGCCGTATTCGTCAGGTGTAAGTTGGTTCCAGGTGGTTTGCGGCTGCTCTTCCACGAAGCGGATACCGACAATCGACTTGATACTCTTGAAGCCGTATTTCCATGGCACGACCAAACGCAATGGTGCACCGTTCTGATTAGGCAGCACTTCGCCATACAAGCCTACCGCCATAATCGTCAGCGGATGCATGGCTTCGTCCATACGCAAGCCTTCCTGATACGGCCAGTCGATCAAGGCAAAACGACTGCGCTGCTCTGGCATTTGCTGTTTGTCTTCCAACGTCTGGAACTGCACGTATTTGGCCGACGACAATGGTTTGAAGCGTTTGAGCAAAGCACCCAGTTCAAACCCCACCCATGGAATCACCATTGACCAGGCTTCCACACAGCGCAGACGATAGATTCGCTCTTCCAATGGCATCTGCTTGACGATGTCTTCCAACGACAGCGTGCCCGGATTTTCACAGGCACCATCCACAACCACAGACCAAGGATCGGTTTTCATGTTGCCGGCGTAACGAGCAGGATCATCCTTGTCGTAACCGAATTCGTAGAAGTTGTTGTAGTTGGTGATCGCACTGTAGGGCGCCGGGTCTTCATCCTTGCCCCATGGCGTTTCCTTAGCCTGACGAATTTGCTGCGCCAACCAATCTGGCCCCTTATTCGGTTCCGGCTTGTTACGAGTTACCAGTGCATTGGAAGACGATGCCGCCCACAAACCGGTCGCTGCAACCGCAGCGGTCGACGCTGCCATAAACTTGCGGCGGTTGAGATAGGCACTGTGTGAAGTGATCTCGGAGGATTTGGGATCACTGGCTTTCGTTTTACGAATCAGCATAGTCGGCTCCGACAATGACGAAAGAGATTAGCTTTGATAACTCATAGTCGGAGAATTCCGCACTTTCTTACAAGTGAGTGGAATTTATTTGCCTGATAGAAACAAAAAAGCCAGCACAGAGGCTGGCTATTTTGATCATTTAAAGCGAAATGCGGCTCAGGCCTTTTTGCGCTTTCGGAAGAACTTGACCCAGATTTCAAAAGCCGGGCCAGACATGGAGTAAGCAAAGAAGAACAACAACAACACCTTGGCAGGATCGATCGACACAATCACAAACACCAGCACCACCGCCAACAGAGCAACAAACGGCACCTTGCCCTTAAGATCCAGACCTTTGAAGCTGTTGTAACGCACGTTACTTACCATCAGCAAACCAGCAACCGGGACCAGAACGGCCATCAACCAGGCCACATCGGCACCGGCAACACCGGCATCAGCGAACATCCAGACCGTCCCCGCCACCAGCGCCGCCGCTGACGGACTGGCCAAACCAGTGAAGAAGTTCTTGTCAGCGACTGCCAGCTGGGTATTAAACCGGGCCAGACGCAAGGCTGCACAGGCAGCGTATACAAACGCAGCCACCCAGCCGACTTTGCCAAGGTCCTGCAAGGCCCAGCAAAATGCGACCAGCGCTGGCGCCATACCAAACGACACCATATCGGACAAGCTGTCGTACTCGGCGCCGAAGTCACTCTGGGTGTTGGTCATCCGAGCCACACGACCATCAAGGCCATCCAGAATCATGGCCACGAAGATGGCAATGGCGGCTTTTTCGAAGCTGCCGTTCATGGCAGCCACAATGGCGTAAAAGCCAGAGAACAGTGCTGCCGTAGTGAACAGGTTTGGCAACAGGTAGATACCCTTGCCTCCTTTCCAGCCACCCTTACGCGGCGGACGCTCGTCGCAGGACTGTTGCTGCTCGGCAGAGTTAGGGTCTTCTTGCGATTGGTGTAACGGCTTCATGGATAATTTCGATCCTCAATAAATACATGCGGCCAAGTCTCCTGATTTTCCGGAGTTGATGTCGCTGGCTGCACGGTACAATAAGCGAGCTATTATGCGCTATCAGTCAAAGGCTGTCTTCCAGAGTGCCTGAATCAAAGGGTCATTCAACCTGTGGGAATGACTGCACAGGCCAATCAGGAACGATTCCAGCTCTGGCTGTACCTGCATTATCCGCACTCTCGATGCCACCGGGCTGTTACGAACGACCAGCTCAGGCACCACACCGACGCCAACCCCCAGAGCCACCATACTGACGATGGCTTCGTTACCAGCCACCTGGGCATAAATATGTGGTTCGATCTGTTTGTCGGCGAACCATTGATCCACCCTGGAGCGAGCCAGTCCTCCAGATGAAAGCACCATAGGGACTTCTGCCCAATCCGGCTCTCCGCGACCATCACCTGCGTTTAATGCGCCACGAGCCAGCGCCGGAATGACCGCCATATTACGCGGTGCGATAAAAATCAGCGGGCTCGAGGTCAAGGCCCGAAACGTCAGCCCTTGTTCCAGGGTTTCCGGACGAGCCGCCACAACCACATCCGCTTCACCTGACATTAACCGCGGAATCGACTCAGCGGCGTCGCCGGTAAGGATATTGAGGTCAACATTGGGATACTGTTCCCGAAAGCGTGACAACAAATCCGGTAATACCGAAAAACTGGCAGTCACCGAACAGAACAGGGTCAGCTGCCCGGACAAGTCGCTGACTCCGGTATTGACCTCGTTACGCAGGGTTTGCCAGTCAAACAAGGTGTGCTCCGCATGCTGTCGAAAGCGTTCACCGGCAACCGTTAACTCCAGCGGTGAACCATCACGCAACAGCAAGGGAGCGCCCACTTCTGTTTCCATCCGTGCCAGCCGACGACTTAATGTTGACGGACTCATATGCAGGAGTTCCGCCGCCCTACCCAGATGCAAGCTTGACGCAAGCGTCAGGAAGGCATGCAAGTCCTTGTAATCCATAGTATTTCGTCGACCTTAATGAATGAGGAAGGGAGCCATTTCTTGCTCGACAAGAGCCGTTGCAAAAAACGCAACACGAAAACGCAAATATAGCATTTTACGCAACGCTTCGGTTGTCCTACCATGCTCGCCGTCTATTTCAAGGCCGCCGCAATTCGTACAGACGAATTGGCAGACTTAGCTAATTTCTGAACACCCCGTATGAGGAATCGTCGCATGGGTAACAACTACTTCAACACGCTGAACCTGCAGCAGAAGCTGGATCAACTGGGTCGCTGTCGTTTCATGGATCGCGAAGAATTCGCATCCGAAGCTGAATTCCTGAAAGGCAAGAAAGTTGTCATCGTTGGTTGTGGTGCTCAGGGCCTGAACCAGGGTCTGAACATGCGCGATTCTGGCCTGGACGTTTCCTACGCCCTGCGTGCAGAAGCCATCGCTGAAAAGCGTCAGTCTTTCAAGAACGCTTCTGAAAACGGCTTCAACGTTGGTACTTACGAAGATCTGATTCCTACCGCTGATCTGGTAATGAACCTGACTCCGGACAAGCAGCACACTTCTGTTGTTAACGCTGTAATGCCACTGATGAAAGAAGGCGCTTGCCTGGGTTACTCCCACGGCTTCAACATCGTTGAAGAAGGCATGCAGATCCGTGAAGACCTGACTGTTGTTATGGTTGCCCCTAAGTGCCCGGGTTCCGAAGTACGTGAAGAATACAAGCGTGGTTTCGGTGTTCCTACACTGATCGCTGTTCACCCGGAAAACGATCCAAAAGGTGAAGGCTGGGATATCGCCAAAGCATGGGCTGCCGCTACTGGCGGTCACCGCGCTGGCTGTCTGGAATCTTCCTTCGTTGCTGAAGTTAAGTCCGACCTGATGGGCGAGCAAACCATTCTGTGCGGCATGCTGCAGACTGGCGCCATTCTGGGCTTCGAGAAGATGGTTGAAGACGGTATCGACGAAGGCTACGCAGCCAAGCTGATCCAGTACGGTTGGGAAACTGTGACTGAAGCGCTGAAGTACGGCGGCATCACCAACATGATGGACCGTCTGTCCAACCCAGCCAAGATCGAAGCGTTCGACATGGCTGAAGACCTGAAAGAACTGATGCGTCCACTGTTCCGCAAGCACCAGGCTGACATCATCGAAGGCGAATTCTCCCGCACCATGATGGAAGACTGGGCCAACGGCGACGCCAACCTGCTGAAGTGGCGCGAAGAAACTGCCGAAACCGGTTTCGAAAAAGCTCCTGCTTCCGACGTTGAAATCGACGAACAGGAATACTTCGACCACGGCATCATGCTGGTTGCCATGATCAAAGCTGGTGTAGAACTGGCGTTCGAATCCATGGTTGAGTCCGGCATCGTTGAAGAGTCTGCTTACTACGAGTCTCTGCACGAAACTCCACTGATCGCCAACACCATCGCTCGTCGTAAACTGTACGAGATGAACGTTGTGATCTCCGACACTGCTGAATACGGTAACTACCTGTTCTCCCACGCTGCAGTACCTCTGCTGCGCGAGAAGTTCATGCCACACATCAGCACTGACGTGATCGGTAAAGGTCTGAACGTTAAGTCCAACTCCGTTGACAACGCTCGCCTGATCGAAGTGAACGACGCCATCCGTAACCACCCTGTTGAGTGGGTTGGTGCTGAGCTGCGTGGCTACATGACTGACATGAAGCGTATCGTTGAAGCTTCCAAGTAAGTTTTAACGCTGCTTGCAGTCTGACTGTGGTTCAGGATTTGGCCTGAACCCGCAGTTATCAGAAAACCCGCTTCGGCGGGTTTTTTGTTGGCTGGCGTTTGGCTGTTGAGAAAACTCCATGCAAACAGCTGTTAGATTCACCGCGTCTTTTTAACTCATCCTGTTTTCTTAACAAGAGCCTCTGTTCTTCCGTCTTGCTGCTGCATCTGCTGATGAAACGCCCGGCTGATTTCCGCTGCCGTCTTGTGACCAAACAACGAATGGGTATGCGTGCCCAGTTGCAGCACAATATCCACCGACGGTAATACCGGCAGTTGCTGATGTTCGCGCAGGTCAAACTCGTAAATGCCTTCGGTCATGGAACTGCGTGCCATGGCGGTAATGCCCATGCCTTTTTTCAACAGCGATTTGATCGTGGTGGCACTTTGGGTGGCGCACACCAGATCGTAAGGACGGCCGAGTTTATCCATGCCATCGATGGCGGCTGTATGAAATTTGCAGGTGGCTTCGTACAGAATCAAAGGCACTTTGTCGGCGTCCAGTAGTTGTGGATAGCCGCCGTGCATCCAGACACCAACATCCTGATGCAACAGATAGCCTTCTTCCTGTTCCGGTGCACTGGTCAGAATAGCAGCGTCGATGCTACCGGCACTCAACAACCGACGTAACTCACCGCTGTGGTCGCAATGAACCTGAAAGCCGAGTTCCGGTAGCCGTTGGCGAATCAGGTGCAATAAACCAGACAACATGGACTCGGCGTAGTCATCCGGACAACCAATGCGCAGCGGTGACACTACTGCGCCACTGGCTAGCTGGCCCATGGCTTCGTCATGCATCA
This sequence comes from Oceanobacter sp. ABM4_470, assembly GCF_056158645.1. NCBI lineage: Bacteria > Pseudomonadati > Pseudomonadota > Gammaproteobacteria > Oceanospirillales > Oceanospirillaceae > Oceanobacter > Oceanobacter sp. ABM4_470. The sequence continues at coordinate 516,862 of NZ_JBSWTR010000002.1, read as the reverse complement.
CCAGAATTCGCCGGGCATAACTGGCCAGCATACGGCCCTGATCGGTCAGGGCGACATTACGCCCTTGCTTCTGGAACAGCGGCTGGCCGATGTCGGACTCGAGTTTTTTCATCTGCATGCTGATCGCGCTCTGGGTTCGGAACACCCGAGCGGCCGCTTGGGTGAAAGAGCCGGTTTCAATAAAGGCAACAAAGCTGCGTAAGGCATCGATATCCACAACCACTCCTATTAGAAAGTCTGATGAATTCCATGAGAACGATTCGATAGTCTCACAGGTTGTCCGCAGGCACACTGACTACCAGCTCAAAAACAAACAGCGAATACCCCAAAACGAACAAAGGACGCTCTGATGGAATTACTGATTGGCAACAAGAACTACTCCACCTGGTCCCTGCGTGGCTGGCTGATGCTGAAAGCCTGGGAAATCCCCTTTAGTGAACAGCAGTACGTGCTGGATACCGATGATTTCCGTGCCCAGTTGGCGAAATATCCACAAGCGGCGGGCAAAGTACCGCTGTTGATCGATAACAAGGATGGTGACGAGCTGTTGGTATGGGACTCACTGGCGATCTGTGAATACATCAATGAGCAGTATCTGGATGGCAAAGGCTGGCCTGCCAACGCAGCGGATCGCGCCCGCGCTCGTTCGGTGGCCGCTGAAATGCACTCAGGCTTTGAAGCCATTCGAAACGAACTGCCGATGAACCTGCGTGCCCGGCGCAAGGTTGTGCTGTCTGAAGCCGCGCACAAGAACATCGCCCGTATCAACCAGCTGTGGAGTGAACTGCGCGAAGAATACAAAGCACAGGGGCCATATCTGTTTGGTGAATTCAGCATCGTTGATGTGATGTTCTCACCCGTAGTATTCCGCTTCCCTAGCTATGGCATCACGCTTGATCCAATCGCCGAGGAATACGCAGAAACCCTGCGTCATCACCCTGCCATGAAGGAGTGGCTGGAGCTGTCGAAGGTGGAAACCGATATCGTCAACAAGGACGAAGCCGGGGAAGACATCTGACGTCTGGCGGTGCACCAGAAGAGTAAACGCCAGTGACTGATCTTGTGTCACTGGCGTTCGATCAGGGCGGCTCAATAGAGCCAGAGATCACTCAATGATACGGCAGTTGCCCCAGTCGCAACGCAGCAGCAAGGATTGATTGCTGTCACAGCTGGCCATGTAAACTTCTTCTGGCCAGTTGTTGCGCAACAGGGTGACGTCCGCGCCCGGGCAGGCATAGCGTTTGGCCAGCTTTTCAACCACGTAGAATGAGCGGCCGTATTCCTTACCGGTCTGGCGCTCGATGGACGCTTTGCGAAGCATCAGCGCGTCGCCCTTCATGTCCTTGAAGTGCTGCAGTTCCAACAGTTGCTGATAGGTAGCTTCACGGTCCGACAAGTCGTAATCGCCCGCCTTGTATCGATCCAACTCGGAAAGACACACAGACTCACGGTTAGAGGTCTTGGCCAGCGCGGCATTCACTTCGGCTTCGGCGGTTTCAACCACGCCCCAGGTCAATGCCATCGCAACCCTGGCACCGGTGTGCTGACGTTTGTCGGTGACCGTCACCATGTCCCACGCCAGGCCGTAGTCGGCACTTTCTACCAGATTGCCGTTGCGACGCCACCAGGCGGTACGCGCCACATCCGCGGCTTTTTCGGCACGGGCACTGACTTCAGAACAGGAATCAGCCCAGGTACGCATGCGAGTATCTGCCTGCAAGGCGTCGTAGATCGCATCCCCCTTGGGAGACAAGGGACTGGAGGCACAGCCCACCAGCGTCAGTAGCCCGGCCGCCACTGCGGCGCGCGAAATAAATCCAGAAACCATCCTACAAATCCTCTTTGCATGATTGATGTTGGGTCAGCCACTCAAGCAGTTGAACACCGTCAAAAGGCCATGATAATTCACTACCGCACGCGTCATGCCGCAATACCGGAATGCGAATACCGTAATTTTCAACCAAACGCTCGTCCTCGGCGATATCTTGCTGCCATACTGGCTCGGCAAAGTGGCCAGCGGACTGGAGGATCAGTTGCTCGGCGATGTCACATAAATGACACCCTTCTGTACCAAAAAGAGTGAAGCTCACAATTAACTCTTGAAAAGATTCTCATCAGGGAACAGCATTAAGGATCAAAAATAAACCTTTGGTTAACAAGGTTCCCCTTTGAATAATGATGCGTCAAGTTTCGTATCTGATGTGAATCAGGTCAAATCCTGGCGACTCTTCTGGGGTGTTAATTTTGAACCATCGACTACTATTAACTGGCAATTGTGTTAGTAATATGGTTTTTATGGTCGACATCTAAACCAAAGTCGACGGCGACAAGCAGTATACCGGAGCATCGAAGTACATCATGAGGCCACAACAAGGATACCTGGCAGCACTCGTTCTCTTGCCTTTGCATCAAATTCTGTCGAATCAGAATCGTGATCGATTGGCCGCACAGACCAATCGCATCATTCAGGAGCAACCTCCGTTGATCAAAGCGGAAGACGTGGATCTGCTATTGGAAGATCTGGTCGCAGCCCACAGCGAACCCGGCTGCTGTGTGCTGGCGCCGCTACGATTCGATCCCTACGTGTCTGGCCCTCTGCATCACCTGTTCCTGTGCAGCAACACCCTCCGCGAAGGCCTCTTTTACCTGGAAAAATACGCGCCCTTACTGTCGGAGCAAATGACCGTCACGGTAACGCGCAGCCGGATGGGGCCGTTGCGGGTGAAGCTGGAAATGAAAGAAGCCATCAACAGCGACCTCGATCGCTGGCGCATGGAGCTTGTCATTGCCACCCTGCTGAGCTGGTTCCGCCAGCTGTGCGGTTCCCGCCTCAGTATTATTCGCATTGGCTTGCCCTGGGAAGCACCGATATACGCCAACCTGTACGAACAGCAATGGCAAACCGAGACCCGCTTCAATTTTGATGTCTGCACTCTGGAGTTGAATCAGGACAGCCTTGATCTGGGCTTGCACCACACCAACCCCAACATTACCCAAATGATGAAACGGGAAGTTGAGCTACAGCATCGTAAGCTGGTGCGTGCCGGTTCTTTGTCGGATCACATCAGCAAAGCGCTGAGCAATGGCCAGCTACCGCTTTCCTCCACCCAGCAAACCATTGCCGACCATTTCAATATCAGCACCCGCACCCTAAACCGCCACTTGCAGCGCGACGATACCTCGCTGAAACAGCTGGTGACACAGGCGCGGCTGGAGCAAGCCAAGCAGCAGTTGATGACGACTTCGGCGTCGATTGATGATATCGCGGTGCGGTTAGGCCTGTCTGGCCGACGGGCACTGGATCGGATTTTTCAGAAGAGCCTGGGTATCAGCCCGGCGCAATTCCGTTCTGACACCTATCGCCCGAGTCTGGGCGGTCAGCACGTTGATGACAACTCACTCAAGAAAACCGCTAACTAGGGATCTCTGACATAGAAGTCCAGAAAATCAGGCGAGTCCCAACAAGCGGGCTCGTTGAATCACCGCCACACTGACCAGATCGGTGATGCGACCGTCCAGCGTCATGGCCAATACCTCATCAAATGGCAAGCGTTGAATGGCCAGCTCTTCGGTATCGTCGAACTCGGTGTCGCCCTGCTCTAACCCTTCGGCCAGAAATCCCCAGGCTTGCTCGTCGGTAATGCAATTACTGACATGGTAGTGACCCAGCGCCTGCCAACGAGACGCCGACAAGCCCGTTTCTTCCCGCAACTCCCGTCGCGCAGCCTCTAACGGCTGTTCATCCTTGAGACAACCACCCATCGGCAGCTCCCAACTGTATTCGTCCAGAGGAAAACGGTGCTGGCCCACCAGCCAGGTATCGCCATTATCGGCCAGCGGCAAGACGGCTACGGCACCGCCTTTGAAGGACACCGTGCCATAGATACCGGTTTTGCCGGTCGGCGCGGTGACGTCGTGATGATCGACCTTGATCCACGGATTTTCATACACCGTGTGTTGTTGCTGAATGGTCCACGGACCGCGGCGGTGATTCTTGCTACTCATGTTTCTGGGCTCATGCTGCTGTTCTCGTGCTACTCTCCCGCTGCGGGCTCGTCAATTGGCGCTACTGAGTCAGTGCTCGTGAGCGTCACGTCCCGAAGGGTGGAAAAACTGCAGCCAGCCTGACACAAGCAGCAACGCAGTGCCACCCGCCAAAATCCCCAGCAAATGCGCCCGGGCTTCCACCCGACCGCCAATCAGCTCTGCCATCGCCATGTCGTTGTACCAGTCGGTTTGTTCCCACAACACCTTGGCAACCAACACCGCTGCAAAGCCAATGGCAAATCGACGACTGTAATAAACCGACCAAAACGGCATCACCAGCAACACGCCATGCAAGGCACCGGAGAAACCGGAGTAACGCTGTAGCTCGTCCGCGAACCACCACAGGCCGGTTCCAACCCATAAGCTGCACCACACCACCAACAGCAACACCCGCCAGAACGCAGCAGACGCTCCCAAAAGCCAGGCTGCCAGCAACCAGCCGCCGACATTACCAAACACATGAAACCAGGACAGATGCACCAGATTGGCCGTCAGCAGCCGCCAGTACTCTCCCTCTTGAATGTCGCTGCGATGAAACTCCAACCATTGGGCCGAAGCCGGTTCCAGCCACACCAGCACTAGCAGTAAAAAACTGAACAGCAGCCAGGGCAGGTACGTGCGTGCCCCTCCATGCGATGGAATGTGGACGCTCATTAACAATAATCCTTGGGGGATAAAGGTATCAGCGCTGCACTCTAGAACGACGCTTACCCAGCAGCAAGCCGAGGCTTATTAAGATCAGTAAATAGCCGGAACCGCCGCCAGAAGAACCGCTATCTGACGAGCCCGAAGAACCCGAATCTATTGGCTCTTCCTCGTTCTCAGGCATGGCTGCCAGTTCCGGGTCGATGCGATAGAGCCCCTTGATGTTGGCGTCCATACCGCTTTCAAAACGCACATATTGGGTTTTGTACCAGGTATGGCCAGAGGGTTCGGTTGAGAGGTCGATACCGATGGAGCCACTGGAGCCGTTGTGAACCAGTCGAATGGCAATCATATCGGTGAATTGGGAAGCAGCGATGGCACCAAACGACACCCGGTTCCAGCCCACTTCGAGCTCAACCGTGCGCGTAGCGCGAGTGACGTAGTTGGGTTGACCGGCGAGGCGTGAGTCCAGCCGAACGGTCATGGTGCCCGCGCCAGTGGCGTAGATATCCGCCCCTTCAAAGGTGGCCAGTTGGCTCAGGCTGGTAACTGGAAATTCAACGATCAAGTCGACTTCACTGGACGGGTTCCAGCTGGCGTCCCCGGTAGTCTGGTCGTAGCCCACCGAGCGGCCATTGCCCTCGGTAAAGCGTTCCAACCGCAAAGCGGTTGAGTCATCGGTCGACTGCCCGGATACCACGGCCAGCAACTCACTGCCGCTGATGTCGTAAATGCTTTGGTCGGCAATCAGCTCGTCATCGCCGTATTCCACCGAATCGACAATAAAGGATACCCCGTTGCTGCTTTGATTGGTGGTGGCCGACAACCGCTGCAAGCGGTCATTCACCCGGGTCACCAGCACACTGCTTTGCGGCAGCGACTCGTCGTAGCCGGTTTGGGTGCGATACTCGAGTAACACCCGTTCGCCATGCTGATATTCGTCCACCGGAATTTCCAATGCCACCGCTTCAGAGGAAGCACTGTCGACCTGCCACTCGGTAACACCCGTTTCAACCTGATCCGTTTGCAGGAAACCGGAGCGGTCCTTCGACCAGGCCATCATGTTGGACGGCGAATCACCCGCATCGGTAAGGCCATTCCAGCCGCCCAGACTCATCAAGCCCCAACGGTCGACGCCACTGGCCGTACCGGTGCTGGTGTACAAATCTGGCAGGCCCAACAGCAAGTGACCCAGCTCGTGGCAAATCACACCAATGGTGGCCAGATGCTGTTCGTGACGCTCGCCAAACATGACGTAGCCATTTAAAAGTACGTCGTCCAGATACAAGGCGCCGAAACTGGTTTGGTGAGCCCACACCCGGGGCCGGGTGGTCGCAGAACCCAAATAGGCATTTTCGTAGCCCGCGACAATAAAGACGATGCCCAGCTCAGCCGCCACCACAAAACCATCGCCATTGCTGTCGAAATCCGACATATCCAACAGCCCCTGGTCGTGAACCGCCATCAGCGCGTCCGTCGCCAGGCTGGCACTGCTGCCGCCGCCAACGTAAAAGCCAAAATCCGGGTGCTCGTAGTCGAGGCTGACATCAATCACCGGCTGGTCGGGCAATGCAGGTTCCATCTGCATGCTGCCGTAAGAGTTTTCACGGTAATAACTGGCAACGCTGCCGCTGCTGCCGAAGAAGCGCTCTTCAAGCTGCTGCTGGCTGTAGTTGGCCTGGATATCGGTAAAGCTGACGCGGATCACCAGCAGCTTTTGCACGGTGCTGGTGCCACTGGTTGACATGATCGACGACAATCGTGCCTGAGACGCCGTCACCGCTGCCTGACGTTGTTGCTCAACAACAGTTTCGGTACTGACTGACATGGCAGTGTCGGCAGACGACGCTTGATGAAGCAGCGCCTCTGGAGCGATGTCACCGCCAACAGCAGCAGGCAAGGTTGCCTGCGCCAGAGAACCGAACAGCGTAAGAAAGGACGCAATGGAAAAACAAAAGAATAAACGGAGAGAACGCACCAAGCGCATGGCAATAGCCTGTGAAAAGGGGGAACTCTCACAAGTCTAGTTTGCTAACAAGGGTTACGCTGGCAGTTGCAACAACACACTACGAACCTGACCAACCGTTCACCAGAAGTTACAGATGGTAACGGATAAATCTATCAAGTGTACTAGGCCCCCCTAGAGCCCTGCCCCAAAAACGAACGGGCGTTAGCTTAGGGCAGAAAAACGTCAGAAACGCTGGTTCAGAAAATCGACAATGGCTTGTGGGCTGTACAGCCATTCGGAGTCGGCCTGGCCGTCGATACGCAGGCATGGCACACGAGGCGCACCGCCGCCACAAATCAATTCGTTACGGTAGGCATCAACGCGCTCAACGTCTTTTTCCACCACCCGAAGTCCAAGCTTCTGGCAATGTCGACGTACCTGAATAGAGGCAGGACAGTGACGGGAAAAGTACAAATGCATACGTCTGGATTCGCGATCCAGCGTCGACTGGACGTGCGGCGCACGCACGACTGGCTTTACCGGAACTACGCGGTCTGCCCAATCGAATGCCATACCTTTCAGTTGACGAGCCAAATTCATAACTCAACGCCCTACCACGGAAAAACGGCCGCATTGTAGACCTGCTATTGCAAACGTCCACCCCTCGAAAGATGAAAAAATTACAACATTGCTTACGAAAAAGTGGATACATCTCAAGCACAGTGAAATTCACTAACCAAAATCACGAACCAGAAGAATTTACTTACAAAAGCACGGCGAAACGGACGTTTCGTGGTTTTAGGCATCCAATGGACGATCAAAAGATCATCAGAATTCAGGCAGAAAGGTTCAGATAGGCCACGGAGGCCAGTGCCACCAGCATCAGAATGGTCATTCCCCAGCGGGAATAGATACAAACTCTACACGGTTTTTTGGTCGACATGACGGTTCCTTGTGCCAACGAGAAAAATACGGCTACAACTCATCATAGCCAATCTTCATAGCCAATCATTGACGATTGCAGCATTTGACGGAGCCGGTAATGGCTCCGTCAAAGTGGACACTATTTCGATGAAATAAACGATCAATTAATCCAGGTATTACGATCAAACGATGGAATATCGGTGAAGTTTTCCCAGTGCATCCAGATCGCTACCGCTTTACCGACGATGTTTTCTTCCGGCACAAAGCCCCACACACGGCTATCGGCACTGTTTCCGCGATTATCGCCCATCATGAAGTAGTGGCCTTCAGGCACATCCCACTCCCCTTGCGGCCCAGTCATAACCATCATCTGGCCATTGCTGCTGGCTTCCGGGCTAACCATCCACTGGATTTTAGCGCTGTGCTCACCGAGTTTTTCCTCAGCATAGAAGTTCAGAGGGCGGTAAACCGGCTCGCCACCCAATGGCGTGGTCTCAATCTTCTTACCGTTAACGCTCAGCTGGCCATCGTGGAATTCAATATGGTCACCCGGCAGGCCGATCACCCGTTTGATGAAATAACGTGGATCTTCCGGCGGGAAGAACACCATCACGTCACCGCGCTCAGGTTCACCCACCGGGATCAGGGTAGTGCCCCAAACTGGCAGGCGCAGACCGTAGTCAAACTTGCTGACCAGAATAAAGTCGCCCTTGATCAATCCCGGCTCCATCGACGCCGACGGAATCTGAAACGGTTCGGCAATAAAGGAGCGCAGCACAAACACAATGGCCAGTACCGGGAAAAAGGATTTGCTCTGTTCAATCAGAAATGGCTCTTCAGCCTCCTGCTCGCGACGCTTGGCAAAGTAGAGCTTGTCAGCCAGCGCAACCAGGCCAGTGACAAAGGTGGCGATCATCAGGATCAGGGGAAAATCGATATTCATAAACGACAGCAGTCCGAGCCTACAGAAAAAGGGAACGGGCATTCTAGCGACAGTGACACACGCTGGCGACACCCGAACCGGTCAGACCCGTGCCAGAGCACAGAATTCCGGGCAGCTACGCAGGTTGGCCTTGAAGCACAGGTAAAGAACGCAAACAGATCGTCAATTATTGTCATCGATTGGTCACTGTTTATTAACTACACAGTCATTTACGCCGCATAGCGTGGGACACCTTTTAAAGCCCTGTAGATAGAGGAAGTCCAATGAAAGCGTTCAAAATGTCCGCTCTCTCGCTGGCGGTATTGCTGGCAGCCTGTGGTAGCGATGGCGATGACGGCAGCACCGGCACTAATGGAAGCAACGGTCTCAATGCACTGACCAGTACCGAAACCCTGGCCACTGGCAGCACCTGTACCAATGGCGGTATCACCATTCATACCGGCATCGATACCAACGCCGATGGCGTATTGGCCAGCAGCGAAATCACTGCCAGCGAAACCCTCTGCAACGGCACCAGCGACCTGTTTGAACTGCAATTGCTGCACTTTGCCGATGTTGACGGCGGCCGCGACATCGTCGGCAACGTCAAATACTTCTCGGCATTGGTCGACACTTTCCGAGGCGAATACGACAACACTGTGCTGCTGAGCTCTGGTGACAACTGGATTCCCGGCCCGGACTACAGCGTTGCAGCCGACCTCTCCGAACAGCTGGGCAATGCCGCTGCCGGTCGTGCTCACGTTGCCTTCCTGAACGAACTGGGCGTGCAGGCATCGGCCTTTGGTAACCACGAATTTGACCTCGGCACCGCCGAAGTGGCCGGTTTGCTGGCGGCTGACGGCGATTGGCAAGGTGCTCAGTTCCCGTACCTGTCTTCCAACCTGGATTTCAGTGCATCCGACCTGAGTACTCTGATTGGCGAAGACGGCACCCCGGCAGCCGATCTGGCGGGCAAGGTCGCAGCGTCTACCGTGATCCGCGTGGGTGGCGAAGTCATTGGTGTGGTTGGTGCGACTACGCCAACACTGGCAACCATTTCCTCCCCGGATGGCATCACCATCACGCCGGAAGACCACACCGACTACACCGCCCTGGCGGCCATTATCCAGCAGCAAGTCGATGCTCTGACTGACGAAGGCATCAATAAGGTGGTGTTGCTGGCCCATATGCAGCAAATCGCCATCGAAAAAACGCTGGCTCCACTGCTGAGCGGCGTCGACATCATTGTGGCTGGCGGTTCCAACACCATTCTGGCCGATAGCAATGACCGTCTGCGTGACGGCGACAGCGCTGCCGACAGCTACCCGCTGGCGTTCACCAGCAGTAGCAATGAGCCGGTTCTGGTGGTGAACACCGACGGTGACTACACCTACCTGGGTCGTCTGGTGGTGAACTTTGACGAAGACGGCGTGATCGTTGAAGAACTGCTCAACGACAGCATCAACGGTGCCTACGCGGCTGACGAACAAGGCCTGCTGGAAAATGCCATTGCCGACGCCGACATGATCGACGGCGTAGTGACCTTGTCAGATGCCCTGCAAGCCGCACTGATTGACCGCGTTGGTACCGTGTTTGGCAAAACCGACGTTTACCTGAACGGCGAGCGTGGCTCCGTGCGTACCGAAGAAACCAACCTCGGTAACCTGACCGCTGAAGCCAACCTGGTGTATGCGCAGGCAACCGACGCTTCGGTAGCGATTTCCCTCAAGAACGGTGGTGGTATTCGCGCGGCCATTGGCAGCTGCAGCTACCCGGCCGGTTCCACCAATCCGGAAGACCTGACCTGTTCAGCTCCTGCCGGTGTTGAAGGCGTCAACGAAGCCGGTGATATTTCACAGCTGGATATCGAAACCTCACTGCGCTTCAACAACAGCCTGGCGCTGATTACCGTGACGGGCGAACAACTGAAAGAGATCGTTGAACACGCCGTTGCCGGTTGGGCCGAGGGTTCTACCCCGGGTTCCTTCGGTCAGGTTGCTGGTATTCGCTACAGCTTCGACCCGACTATGGACGCTGACTCCCGCATCGTTAATCTGGTGGTACTGGACAGCAATGGCGCTGAAGCCGATGGCGATACCGTGACCATCGTTGAAAATGGTGCGCTGGATGCCACCGCGGCTACCCAAACCTTCCGCATGGTCACGCTGGGCTACCTGGGCACAGGCGGTGACGGCTATCCGTTCCCGTACACAGATGCCGCGGCAGACTTTGTTGATCTGGAAGAAGCGGGTGTTCAAAGCGGTGCTGCGACCTTTGCTGACAACGGCACCGAACAGGATGCCTTTGCAGAGTACCTGCTGGCCAACCACCCGATCGATGGCAGCAGCAACTTTGCTGACGAAGACACCGATGCCGCCAACGACAGTGTGATTCAAAACCTGTCCGTGGTTGAAAGCGACACGGTGCTGAGCAACGACTGAGCCGAGCTTCGGTAAATAAATCGTGCTTCGATAAATAAAAACCGGCGTGGCCATTTGGCTGCGCCGGTTTTTTATTTACGCTGACTGAGCGATTGAAGCACCGAAGTAGCCGTTGCGGATCACATCGTCGATGGCGGCCGATAACCGGCAAACTGCTTGGCCAGACTGGCCGCGTAGGAGTCGGTCATGCCGGAGATAAAATCCAGCGTTCGCATATAACTGTCGTACAAACTCCAGTCCGGCTGCGGGGCTGAGCCACCCATCAATTCCAGCAAGCGGGCGTTACGGAAGGTCGACCGCTTTTCCGTGGCACATTCCTTGGCTGCGGTCAGAAACGCTTCCAGCAGCGTACCAAGCGTTGAATAGGCACCAATCTCAATGGTCAGTTTGCGGCCATCCCGGAAAATACGTTCACGAGCCAATTGCTTGGCACTGGCAACCGCGTGTTTCACCGCCGTGGGGCAATGCTGAATGATGTCGCCTTCCAGTGTCCCGGCCAGTAGTGCCTGTTCGTTACGAATGAAACTGGCACTCACCGCTTGCACCATCACTTCCATGGCGTAGCCGCGCAGTACCTGCAATTTACGGCGATCGCCGTCTTCGTTGGCAATGTCTTCTGACACTTGCTCCCACTGATCCTGTAGCAAGGGAGCCAACAGGTCTTCGACTTCCTGATAGCGCAACAGCCCGACTTCGACACCGTCTTCCAGATCAATCAGGCCATAACAAATGTCGTCAGCGGCCTCGACCAAATACACCAGCGGATGTCGGCACCAGCGGTCTTCACCACGCTTGAGCAATCCCAGCGCACCCGCGACTTCCCGCAAGATAGGCAGCTCGGACTGGTAACAACCAAATTTCTTCGCCCGCCCCTGAATCACTTCCTCAACGCTCCAGGGGTATTTCAGAAACGAGCCCAGCGTGGCGTACGTCAGCCGCATGCCGCCCTTGAAGCGGTTGTATTCCACCTGAGTCACCAGTCGCAGTCCCTGGGCGTTGCCTTCAAAGGTCATCAGGTCGTGCTTCTGATGATCGCTGAGGCCCTCCAGCAAATGCTGATGTTTGTCTTCCATAAACCAGTGACGAATGGCGTCCTCGCCGCTGTGGCCGTATGGCGGATTGCCAATATCGTGGGCCAGACAAGCCGCCTGTACGACTGCCCCCAAGTCACTGGCGTCCATACCGTTCGGCAAACGCCCGGCAATGGCAGCGCCGACCATGGTACCCAGTGAACGCCCCACACAGCCCACTTCCAACGAATGGGTCAAACGGCTGTGCAAATGATCGTTTTCCGTCAGGGGATGTACCTGGGTTTTGCGGTTCAAGCGCCGGAACGCCGACGAGAAGATGATGCGGTCGTAATCCTTGTGAAAGGGCGTGCGGCCCAGGTCCAACGCCAGCCGCGCCTGGGTTTCACCGAACCGCAACGGCGATAACAACTGCGACCATTGCATGCAGGGGGTGGCACTGTCGTTCACGTTCGCTCTCCTTGTTTTGCGTTCAGCACATGATGAGCCATCACAGTACCTCACCACGCAGACCCATCACACACGTACAGCCGTTAAATATCGTTGTGCAACAGGCTGCTCATAGTCAGAAATCCATTACAAGCCCGTAAATGGCCACTTCGACCAAGGTATAGAGCCCTTCTTTCAGCTTTTTAATCCTCTGATTTTCAAGGCATTTCGGGCCAACCAAATGCAAAAAACGGGGTTTCCAAAGGGTTTATACCAAGGTCTATCTGTCGGTTTTCTGAGCGGAACTGCTAGGTTAAACACAGTCTGGAATATTCAGTTCCCTGTGGGTACCGAATAGCCCTGGATGCCTTAAGAATAAAAACATTAGGAGGGGTTATGGCTTTCAAGTCTGACGACGATAAAAAAGCCTACTGGCGCAAAAACATCAATCTGATGATTGTGCTGTTGGTTATCTGGGCAGTGGTGTCGTACGGTTTCGGCATTCTTCTGCGTCCTGTTCTCGATGCAATTCCTGTCGGTGGTGTGGGTCTTGGCTTCTGGTTTGCCCAGCAAGGCTCGATCTATGTGTTCCTTGCCATCGTGTTCTTCTACGCCAAAAAAATGCGTGACCTCGACCGTGAATACGGCGTGGACGACGACTGATAACAAGAATTAAAACGAGGATACACCCATGGATTTGACGACCTTAACCTACATTGTTGTAGGTCTGACCTTCGCCCTGTATATGGGCATCGCGGTATGGGCCCGAGCGGGAACCACTGGCGAATTCTACGCAGCAGGCGGCGGTGTTCACCCGGTTGCCAACGGTATGGCCACCGCGGCCGACTGGATGTCTGCAGCTTCCTTCATCGGCATGGCCGGTCTGATTGCCTTCAAAGGCTACGACGCTTCCATCTTCCTGATGGGCTGGACCGGTGGCTACGTGCTGCTGGCGCTGTGTCTGGCACCTTACCTGCGCAAGTTCGGCAAGTTCACTGTGCCTGACTTCATTGGTGACCGTTACTACTCCAAAACAGCCCGTATCGTGGCGGTTGTGTGTCTGATCGTTGCTTCCCTGACCTACGTAATCGGTCAGATGAAAGGCATCGGTGTGGCCTTCTCCCGCTTCCTCGATGTGGACTACGCGACTGGCCTGTACTCCGGTATGGGTATCGTATTCTTCTACGCCGTATTGGGCGGTATGAAAGGCGTAACCTACACCCAGATCGCGCAATACTGCGTACTGATCTTCGCTTACACCGTACCTGCCGTGTTCATTTCCCTGAACCTGACTGGCAACCCTCTGCCACAGCTGGGCTTCCTGTCTGATACTGCCGATGGCACGCCACTGCTGGTGAAACTGGATCAGACGCTGGTTGACCTGGGCTTTGCTGAATACACCGCACAGAAAGGCGGCACCTTCAACATGATGATGTACACCCTGTCGCTGATGTTCGGTACTGCCGGTCTGCCACACGTGATCATCCGTTTCTTCACCGTACCGAAAGTATCCGATGCCCGTGTTTCTGCTGGCTGGGCTCTGCTGTTCATTGCGATTCTGTACACCACTGCGCCTGCTGTAGGCTCCATGGCTCGTCTGAACCTGACCAATACCATTCAGAACCCTGCGCTGGAAATTGGTGATCCGGAGGCCAACCTGGTCTACGCCGACCGTCCGGACTGGTTCAAGAACTGGGAAACCACCGGTCTGCTGCAGTTTGAAGACAAGAACGGTGACGGCCGCATCCAGTACTACAACGACAAGAACCCTGAATTTGCTGCCAAGGCTGAATCCTTCGGCTGGGAAGGCAATGAAATGGTGAAAGTGGACCGTGACATCATGGTACTGGCCAACCCTGAAATCGCCCAACTGCCAAACTGGGTAATTGCTCTGGTGGCTGCGGGTGGTCTGGCAGCTGCACTGTCTACCGCTGCGGGTCTGCTGCTGGCGATCTCTTCTGCCATCTCTCACGATCTGCTGAAGAGCACCTTCATGCCACACATCAACGAGAAGCAGGAGCTGATGGCTGCGCGTCTGGCCATGGCCGGTGCGATTGCAGTAGCCGGTTACCTGGGCCTGAACCCACCGGGCTTTGCGGCTCAGGTGGTGGCATTGGCCTTCGGTCTGGCAGCATCGTCGATCTTCCCGGCGCTGATGATGGGTATCTTCTCTTCCCGCATCAACAACACCGGTGCTGTGGCCGGCATGCTGGCCGGTCTGCTGTCCACGCTGGTGTACATCTTCACCTACAAGGGCTGGTTCTTCGTAACCGGTACCAACATGCTGCCTAACACACCAGACAACTGGTTCCTGGGCATTGCACCGGAAGCCTTTGGTGCTCTGGGCGCACTGATCAACTTTGTGGTGGCCTTCGTGGTAACCAACATGACTGCACCAGTGCCGAAAGAGATTGAAGAAATGGTGGAAAGCATCCGCGTACCGAAAGGTGCCGGCGCTGCTCAGGATCACTGATCCACCGAACCACTCTGAAGCAACACCCTTGAAGCCCCGGCCAGTTTTGGTCGGGGCTTTTTTGTTGGTGATTGGCATAGGGGACGTCGGGTGTCGGGTGTCGGGTGTCAGGTGTCAGGTGTCAGGTGTCAGGTGTCAGGTGTCAGGTGTCAGGTGTCAGGTGTCAGATGTCAGATTTCAATGTCTTCCACCAGCGAACAATCCGCCATCACCACCCGGTTACGGCCGCCCTGCTTACCTTCATACAGCGCGTTATCCGCTGCCTTGATCATACTGGTCTGATCACACACCCCGCCATGACAGGCTGCCACACCGATGGTAACCGTGATCGGGTCGCTGACGCCTCGTACCGACATTGCCTGAACCACCAGACGCAGCTTTTCAGCAACCTCGATGGCTTGGGACGGTGAGGCATTGGCAAGCGCCACAATAAATTCCTCGCCGCCGAATCGCGCCACCAGATCAGAGCCACGAATGGAGCTTTTCAGGCGTTCGGCCACCTTGATCAGGCACTCATCACCGATGTCGTGACCATAGCGGTCGTTGATGGTTTTGAAATGATCAATGTCGAGCAACAGCAGGCTCAGGCCTTCGTCATCCTGACGCTGCTGATTCATCAGCCGCCGCATGGCATTGGAGAAACCGCGCCGGTTCAGCAGGCCCGTTAATGGATCACTGTTGGCCAGATCGACCAGCTCCTGATTGAGGTTACGGGTACGCTTGAGAAATGTCAGGCCAAAATAGCTACCGGCAATAACCCCAAGGATCATCCAGAACCCACGCGGCAATGCCTTGGCGGCGATCCAGGGTTCGCCCGACAAATCCATCACTCGCGGGCCTGCAATCATCATGGCTATGATGCTCAGCACCAGTACTGCCGCGGCCGCCAGCGACTCGATACGGCCGCCTAGTAGCGCAGCCCCCATCGGCACCAGTGGTAACAAACACCCGAATTGGCTGTTCACACCGCCGGAGACCAGCAGCAGAGGCAGCAGACTGAATATCGCCACCGCCAACATGATCCAGATTCCGTGGTTGGGGAAAAGACGCGACCGAATAGCCACATAAGCGGTTGCCAGAGCCACCAGATTGGCCAGTCCCAACCAGGTAAACACCGGTGACAAGGTCACCACCAACGGCCGCAGCAGAGTGCCCAACAGCACCAGAACGAAAGCCAGACGGCAGAAGCCCAACAGCATATTCTGATGCGTCTGGCGCTGAATGAGGGTCGGCAATTCAGGCATAGGTGGCAACCTTGAAGGGGGGCCGCAAGCGGCTTTCGGGCTGATACATTAGCTGTTACCTTCTGACAGACTGAATAACACGCCACGCTCTCAGCCGTTCCCACACGGGACTCACTGAAAGCGCTGGCAGCTCGGTAAAACGATCTTCAATCGATACAAGGACACCCAATGCGCGCGGCTTTTCTGGATGCTGACTCTCTCGGCGATGACATCAATCTCGATCCGATTCGTGAACAAGTCAGCGAACTGGTGCTGTACGGAACCACATCGCCACAACAACTGACCGAACGCTTGCAAGGTATTGATCTGGTCATTACCAACAAGGTCCGGATTGATGCCGACGCCATGACTCACCTGAAAGGTATTCTCGTGGTGGCGACAGGCATCAATAATATTGATATGGACGCAGCAAAGGCCGCTGGGGTTCCTGTTCTGAATGCCCTCAATTACGGAACAGACTCTGTCGCCCAGCACACACTGATGCTGTTGCTGGCGCTGGCAGGCCGTTTACCGGCCTATCAGCACGACTTGCGAGCTGGTCAGTGGCAGCAAAGTCCGTTCTTTTGCCTGATGGGACGAGCGACAACACAACTGGCTGGCAAGCAGTTGGTGATTGTGGGGTCGGGCACCCTCGGCAATGCCGTTGCACGGCTGGCCGAAGCTTTTGGTGTAAAGGTTCAGTTTGCTGCCCGTGCAGGAGCCGCCAACGACCCCCGCCCGCCTTTATCGTCCTTGCTGGCGGAGGCGGATTTTGTCAGCTTTCATTGCCCATTAACGGAATCCACTCGACATTTATTGAATGAAGAGTCACTAAAAACCATCAAACCCGGCTGTGTGGTGGTGAATTGTGCCCGTGGTGGGATCATTGATGAGGCAGCCTGCCTGAACGCGTTGCGTCAGGGCCAGCTGGGTGGATTGGCGGTGGATGTATTGCCAGAAGAGCCGCCGGTTAACGGCCATGTGCTGCTGGACGCCATGGGCGAAGACCTGAACCTGATTGTGACGCCACACAACGCCTGGATTACCCCGGAAGCCCGCCAGAACATCGTTCGACTGACGGCGGAAAACATCGCCAGCCTGAAATAAATCAGGTCTTTTTAAAGCCGCTGAGTTTGATATACATAAGCGCTGTAGAAATCACATCGCCCATGGCGGTGTGACGTTCTACCATCGGCACTTGCAGATCCTTCGCCAGCCCTTCGAACCGCAAATCCAGATGCACTTCGTGAATATGATGACGGCGCTTGGCCTTCACATACAGCTCCGATACTTCGATAAACCGGTTCGGTAGTTTGAAGCCGTACAGCTGCTTGATATAGCGGTTAAGAATGGCGCGGTCGTACTCGATATAAAACCCGCAAATCGGTCGATTACCAATAAACGCCAGCAACTGCTCGATGGCGTCCTCAACCTCAATGCCCGCCAGTCGGTCTTCCCGTCGCAGGTAGTGAATACGCACGGCATCCGGGTCGGTCACTGCGTCGGAGCGGATAGTCAGGTCCAGCGCTTCGGTCAGAAAGATTTCATTGCCCTTTACGCGCACCGCCGCAACGCTCAGCAACTCGCCCTTTTTCTTGTCAAAGACGCTGGTTTCGCAATCAAGCACCACCACTTCATCCCCACCATAGGGCTCCGCCATGAAACTCCAGCGTCCTTGTGGTCGGGACCGGCCCGGTAAGTGATCTTCAAACCAGCGTCTTAACATCGTCTAACCACCGTTCAAAAGCTGTCCAGATGGAAGTGCTGGGTCAGCAACTGCTTGAATTTTTTCACCCGGTGCAAGGCATGGCGCAGCATATTGCGATCGACACTGCGCAATTGGTTAACATCGAGCTGCTGACTCAGCCCCCGTTCGCCGCCGTCACGCTCCAGCTGCTGACGCAAACGAATGCGCAAAAAGAAAATCAGCGCGTCACGCAGCCCCTGCACGGTATCGGCGTCCAGCACCTCTCGCTGCTTCAGCAGTTCCAGTCGCTCTAGCGTGCCACATTCATCGATCGCGTGTTCAAACGCCAGTGAGCGAATGCCATGCACCAGCGGAAAGATGCCGCCCTTCTTGATATCGATCTTGCCGTCGTCTTCACGAATGTTGCCAAGGAACGTCAGTGGCGTCTCGAAATTGAGCGCCTGCTTGGCGAAGCGCGCCGAAGCAATGCTGTTGCGCAGGGACTCCAGCTGCCAGCTCTGCTTCACCGGCTTGAATAACTCGGGGTTACCGCACACCGGTTCGGCATCCATAAAAATGGCCATGTTCATCATGTTTTCCGGCTTGCCGGACTCCAGCCAGCGTTTGACCTTGCCCTGCCAGCCTTCCACCGTATTGATCCACATATCGTTAACGAACATCACCCCACCGGGACACGGCGGATAGCCAAAATCCAGCAGCGCCTGATGCAGCTGTTGCAGCAACGGTAGCACTGCTTCCTTGTCGTGTTCGTCTTCCAGAATGATGGCGTTGTCCTGGTCGGTTTTCAGAATCTGCTCGCCACGACCTTCACTACCGAGCACCAGAATGCACACCGACTTGCGTAATCGCTCGGGGAAAATCAGCTCGAACGCTTTGTTGATCAGGCGGCGATTCAGCGTCGTAATCAGCTCGGTCAAGGCGGTAATTTTCACCCCTTGACCATTGAGGGTTTCGATCAGGGTTTCCAGTCGCCCGGCCGCCACCACCAGCTCTTTCAGCGAGCGCGACTGATCGATCCGCATGGCAATAATGTGAGAATGGGTCGAGAAGGTACTGAGCATGTCCATCAGCTCCAGCAAGCCGACAATCTGCCCTTCGCGGCGGACGATCACCCGTTCGATCTGGTGCTGGGTCATTTTCAGCAGGGCGCTGAACAAAAACTCGCCGTATTCAACTTCAATGAGGTTGAACTGGGCCACATCGACCGCCTTGCTCTGTTTGGTTTTATCCCCCAGCAAGGTAGCCTTCAGTAAATCGGTGCCGGTGATGATGCCGATTTCCTGACCGTTACGCACCAGTACCGCATCCTGCTTTTTGTCGAACATCATTTCGGCCACCCGCGACAGCTGGGTCTGGGCCGAAACGTACGCCGGTGTGCGAATCACATCACCATCGACCCGCGACAAAATAAACTCCGACACACTGGAATCCTGGCGCTCAACCATCGACTGTTGGGTACCCAGGTCGGTGTTGAAGTACACCGAAAAGTCGTCGGATTGCTCCACCAGCTGAATAAAGTCGTCGGCACGTAACAGGTAGCAGAGGGTTTCTTCCACCGCGACATAACGGTGCTTGCAGCCGCTTTCCAGCACCGCCCGCACATCGAACAGGTCTTCCTTGCCGTATTGGCTGAACACCCGATTGTCGGCCGGGTCGATCTCTTCCACCACGCCCTTGTAAACGATGTAGACACCGGGTGCAGCGGCGCCAACATCAAGAATGGTGGCCCCCGCCGCGAAAAACACCAGATCGAGACGACGGGTCAGCCATTCCAGCTGTTCGTTGGAAAGGAAAGTAAACGGTGGTTGGTTGAGGTTGATCTGGATCGTCATGGCGACTCCGTGGCAATCGACCATTCGGCAACGGACGCCGAGCCTGAACAGCTCCGCATCCTTTTAGCCATCTTTATTATTTTCACTAATCCCTAACCCTCCAAGTCTCATCCAGCCACTAGCCAAACACCATATGACCAAAGAATATGGCGATGGGGGACATCTATTTAATCCTGCACGACTCTGCGCGAGCGTTGCCGTTGTTCAGGGCAAGGCGACGAATGCAGCGGAATGACGAACCTGTCCGGCCGAGTCTTTCCAAGTTCGTCAACACCGCACTGGGCGACGGTAACCCGCGCCCTGCGGGGGCTGCCGGATGATCTCGACTCTGTGTCGCCGACTTTTGACTTGACCCGTCAGGCCTACAAGTCGGCTTCGTGATTCGAAACCATCCGGCAGCCCAGAGTGAGCACCGGATTAAATAGATGCCCCCCGATCGCGGAAGACGCTGATACAGAGCAAGCAAAGCAAACACCCCACAGGGGGATGTTGCTATGATGTCGGCATTCAAGGTCGAACGACAGCCTGCGGATCAGGAGTCGAGCCGCCCCAACCTCCCAAAGCGCAAGAAGGATTTGCATGATACCCGTTTGGCAGCTGGTCATTATCTCGGCCCTCTACATCGCCACCCTGTTTGGTATTGCCTGGTATGGCGACCGCCGCGCCCAATGTGGCCGCCCAATTCACAACACCGGGTTTATCTATTCGCTGGCATTGGCGGTGTACTGCACCTCGTGGACCTTTTATGGCGCAGTGGGCCAGGCCGCATCGAACGGTTGGGTATTTCTGTCGATTTACCTTGGGCCGATCATTTTTATCACGGTGTTCTGGCGTTTGCTGGCGAAGATTGTGCGTATCGCCAAGGAAAAGCGCATTACCTCGATTGCCGACTTTATTGCCACACGCTACGGCCGCGACCACACCCTGGCGGTGCTGGTAACCCTGGTCGCCATTCTTTGCGTGGTGCCCTACATCGCGCTTCAACTGAAGGCCATTTCAACCACCTTTGAGCTGCTGACCCTGCCGCTTGGACGCGAGCCCGACGGGGTCCAAACCTTCTGGGAAGATACCGCCTTCTACATCAGTCTGGCGATGGCGTCGTTTGTGATTATCTTTGGTACCCGCGACATCGATGCCAGTGAGC
The DNA here is from genome assembly GCF_056158645.1 of Oceanobacter sp. ABM4_470. Taxonomy (NCBI): domain Bacteria; kingdom Pseudomonadati; phylum Pseudomonadota; class Gammaproteobacteria; order Oceanospirillales; family Oceanospirillaceae; genus Oceanobacter; species Oceanobacter sp. ABM4_470. Next base: position 496,098 of record NZ_JBSWTR010000002.1, on the reverse strand, counting down.
AGCACCCCGGCATGATGCTGGCGATCGCCTTTGAATCACTGCTGAAACTGGTGGCGTTTGTGGCCGTCGGTTTATGGGTCTTCAGCTACCTGTACGACTCCCCCGCCGACCTACTGGAATTAACCGAGGAAGTACTGCCAGACCACCCGCTGATGCACAGCGACCTGATCAGCCTGTCGTTTATGCTGCAAACCCTGCTGGCCGGTTTTGCCATGCTAGCGCTACCAAGACAGTTTCAGGTGTCGGTGATTGAAAACGAGTCCATCCGCCACATCAAAACCGCCCGTTGGCTGTTCCCCTTGTACCTGTTGCTGATGATGATTTTTGTGGTGCCAGTAGCACTTACCGGCCATCTGTTTATGCAGGATATCGGCTTCTCACCCGACACCTATGTGCTCAGCTTGCCCGTGGCGCTGGGCCATGAGTCGCTGGCGATCATGGCCTTTATTGGCGGCGGCAGTGCCGCAACCGCCATGATCATTGTCGCCACCATTGCCATCAGCACCATGGTGTCGAACGAAATGGTGCTGCCAGCGCTGTTCCGCCAGCGGGGACAGGAAGACCTGCAACGCTCGAGTCAGGTACGTAACCTGATTCTGACCGTACGCCGACTGGTGATTCTGGTGATGATGCTGGGCTCTTATCTGTTCTATCGGCTGGTTGGCCAGTTCGATTCTTTGGCGGCCATTGGCATGCTGTCGTTTGCGGCCGCCGCCCAGTTTGCTCCGCCGTTGATCGGTGGTTTGTTCTGGCAAGGAGGCAATCGTCAGGGTGCCATTGCCGGTTTGCTGGCAGGCACCAGCGTGTGGTTCTACGGCCTGATGTGGCCATTCATCACCCAAACCGTACCCGGTATGGAAGGCCGCCAGCTGACCGAAATGGCCGTTGGTATGGACATTGACGACTTCAGTGTCGGCGTCCTGATGAGCCTGGCCGCCAACGTGTTTTTCTACTTTCTGTTTTCCATCGTCACCAATGCCTCGGTGCGGGAACGCATGCTGGCCGGTGACTTTACCTCGGCTCGTTCGCTCAATCAGCCCGGCGATCTGGCGCCGGCATTCGACTGCAAGGTCGACGACGTACGAGTGGTGCTGGAGCGGATTCTTGGTTTCAGCAAGTCGGAAGACTTCTTCAACGACTACCAGTCCCGCCATGGCATTCAGTACAACAATGCCCACGCCACCGCCTCCTTGTTGCAGGAAGCCGAGAAGCTGCTGGCGTCGATCATGGGGTCGTCGTCAGCGCGGGTTATTTTTTCAACCCTACTGGGCGGCGAACGCATCCAGATCCGCGATCTGGCCTTTTTGGCATCGGAAGCCAGCCAAGCGTTTGCCATGAGCCGCGACCAGCTGCAGGCCGCGGTAGAGCACCTGCAACAAGGGGTCAGCGTGGTCGACCGCGACCTCAATCTGGTCGCCTGGAACAGCCGCTATCTGGAAATTTTCAATTACCCTGCGGGGTTTATCCACACCGGCAAACCCATTCAGGAAGTGATTGCCTTTAACGCCGGACGTGGCTTTTGTGGCTCTGGGGAGATTGAGGAGCAAGTAAGCCGACGGATGGATTTTCTGCGCCATGGCTCGGCCCATGCGTTTGAGCGCTCGTTACCCAACGGACAGGTCATTTACATGCAAGGCCACCCAATGCCGGACGGTGGCTTCGTTACCAGTTTCACCGACATTACCGTTCACCGTCAGGCGGAACAGGCATTACGGGAAGCCAACACCTCGCTTGAACGACGGGTGGAAAAAAGTACCGCCAAGCTCGACGACCTGACCGCTCGACTGATTGAAGCCAACCACTCCAAAACCCGCTTTTTGGCCGCCACCAGTCACGACCTGATGCAGCCCTTGAACGCCGCCAAGCTGTTTGCTTCCACACTGGCGCAAAAACAGCTAAACGACGAACAGCAGCAGTTGCTCGATCACCTGGAGGGGGCGCTGCAATCCTCCGAAGACGTGCTATCAGTGCTGGTCGAAATCGCCAAACTGGATGCCGGTGCCATGGAACCCGGCGTCCACCCCATTGAGCTGGCGTCGGTGCTGAAACCACTGACCGATGAATTTACGGCACTGGCCGCCGACAAAGGACTGAGTCTGACGGTTCGGCCGGTGCAAGGGCTTTGGGTCAGCAGCGACTCCCACTGGCTACGCCGCATCATTCAGAACCTGATCAGTAACGCCGTGCGCTACACCGAGCATGGCAAGGTGTTGGTTGGCTGCCGCAAGCGCGGCGATAACGTCATGATTCAGGTGTGGGATACCGGCATTGGTATTCCGGAGCACAAGCTGGTGGATATTTTTGGTGAGTTCAAACGCCTCAACGAAGGCAAGCAGGACACCAAAGGGCTGGGGCTGGGACTGGCCATTGTCGAACGCATGGCCAAACGCATGGGGCACGATATCAAGGTGCAGTCGAAACCCGGCAAAGGCACCTGCTTCAGCATCACAGTGCCGTTGGCGGAACCGCAAGCCAGTGTCGCAACGACTGCGACGCCAACCCCGATGGCAAGCAGCAGCTTTACCGGCATGCCAACCTTCTGCATCGACAATGACCCCGAAGTGCTGGCCGGCATGGAAGCGCTGCTCAATACCTGGGAATGTGATCTCTATGCCACCGATTCATTGCAAGGCGCCCGCGATATCCCGTTCAAGCCTGCCATCATGCTGGCCGACTATCAGCTGGACAACGACGAGACCGGCTTACAAGCCATGAACTGGCTACGTGAGCATTTCAACGACCCACAACTGCCCGGCATCCTGATTTCCGCTGATCCACGGGATTCGGTTGCTAACGAGGCACGTGAGCTGGGTTATTACTTCCTCAAGAAACCGATTCGTCCGGCGGCTCTGCGAGCGGTGATTCGCAAGATGGTGAGTCAGTAAGGCCGTACAAACAACGGCCCAGAGGCGATAACAGCAGGCTGGGAGCAAACCGCTCCCCCTGCAAACAACGCTCAGCTGGCCGGCTGGCTGGCACTGATCTGCTGTTCTGGTTTTTCAATATCAAGGCTTTGAACGGCAATCACGGCCTGTGTGCGGGTACGTACGCCCAGCTTGCGGAAAATCGCCGTCACATGGGCCTTGATGGTGGCTTCACTGACGTCCAGATCATACGCAATCTGCTTGTTCAGCATGCCCTCAGACATCATGGTCAGCACCCGGAACTGCTGTGGGGTCAAGCTGGCCAGACGGTCGGCCAGATCCAGTGCGCTCTGGTTTGGCTGATGCTGATGACGACGTGCCGCCTCCGGCAAGTAGATATCACCTTCCAGCACCTTCTGAATCGCCACGGCAATGTTTTCCAATGGTGCCGATTTGGGAATGTAACCGGATGCCTGATGATCAATGGCCTGACACATCAAGGCAGGGTCTTCTGCCGCAGATACCACAATCACCGGAATCTCCGGGTAATGCGAGCGCAAGAACACCAGTCCTGAAAAACCGTGAGCCCCCGGCATTTGCAAATCCAGCAGCACCAGATCGGCGTCGGTGTGTTCTTCAACCAGCTTTTGCAGGTCTGGCAGGGATTCTGCCTGAGGTATTTCGGCGTCGGGTACCAGTTGCTTCACCGCCTGCTGCATGGCAGTGCGGAACAAAGGATGGTCATCGGCAATTATTATTTTATTGGCTAACTGCATTGGTCCTCCAGAGCGAACAGCAAAAGGCCGTTACTTAATCCTGGCAACGTCTCTGTTGCTGACGTCCGACACTAGTAGCATTTTCTACAAAAAACAACGCCGGTTGCAGATAATCTGCAACCGGCGTTGAAAGGATACTCACAAGACACGGATTGGATCAGCGGTTCTTGCGGTTATCAACAAGTACATCAACAACAGATGGGTCAGCCAGCGTGGACACATCGCCCAGCGCATCGTGCTCGTTGGCGGCGATCTTGCGCAGAATACGACGCATGATCTTGCCAGAGCGTGTTTTCGGCAGTCCGGGAGTGATCTGAATCAGATCCGGAGTAGCAACCGGGCCAATCTCGGTACGAACCCACTTGCGCAGCTCTTGCGCCAGCTCGTCACTCGCTTCCTCGCCTGAGTTCAGGGTTACGTATACGTAGATGCCCTGCCCCTTGATATCGTGCGGGTAGCCAACCACAGCAGCCTCAGCCACTTTCGGGTGAGCAACCAGTGCCGATTCCACTTCTGCGGTACCCATGCGGTGACCGGATACATTGATCACGTCATCCACACGGCCGGTGATCCAGTAGTAACCGTCTTCGTCACGACGGGCACCGTCACCCGTGAAGTACATACCACGGAAAGTGGAGAAATAGGTCTGAACGAAACGCTCGTGGTCACCGTACACGGTACGGGACTGACCCGGCCAGCTGTCGATCATCACCAGGTTACCTTCAGTGGCACCTTCCAGAATCATACCGGTGTTATCCACCAGCGCAGGCTGCACACCGAAGAATGGACGGGTCGCAGAACCCGGCTTCAGTGCTGTTGCACCTGGCAGCGGCGTAATCATGATGCCGCCAGTTTCGGTCTGCCACCAGGTATCCACGATCGGGCAGTTCTCTTCACCGATGGTCTTGTTGTACCAGTCCCAGGCTTCCGGGTTGATTGGCTCGCCCACAGAACCCAGCAAACGCAGGGAAGAACGGGAAGTGCCTTCAACCGCCGCAGTGCCCTCTGCCATCAGGGAACGGATAGCCGTTGGTGCGGTGTACAGGATGTTGACCTTGTGCTTGTCAACAATCTGGCTCCAGCGGTTGATCGCCGGGTAGTTTGGCACGCCTTCAGAGATCAGCGTGATACCACCATTCAAAAGCGGGCCGTAAATCAGGTAGGTGTGACCGGTAATCCAGCCCACATCCGCAGTACACCAGTACACGTCACCATCGTGATAGTCGAACACGTACTGATGCGTAATCGATGCCCACACCATATAGCCGCCAGTGGAATGCACCACACCTTTTGGCTTGCCGGTGGAGCCGGAGGTGTACAGGATGAACAGTGGATCTTCGGAGTCGATCGGCTCTGCCTGATGGTGTTCAGAAGAGACGGCGATCAGGTCGTGGTACCAGACGTCGCGGTGGCCATGCCAGGCAACGTCAGAACCGGTACGTTTGACGACGATGACTTTTTCCAGCGACTTGATGGCCGGGTTGGTCAGGGCTTCGTCAACGTTGGCTTTCAGAGCCACTTTTTTGCCAGCACGAACGCCTTCGTCGGAAGTGATCACAACCTTGGCGTTGGAGTCTTCAATACGGCCAGCCAGTGCTTCCGGAGAGAAACCACCGAACACCACCGAGTGAACCGCACCGATACGGGTACAGGCCAGCATGGCAACTGCGGCTTCTGGAATCATTGGCATGTAAATGCAGACAACATCACCACGGTTCACACCCTGGCTGCGCAGGGCATTGGAGAAGCGACATACTTCTTCGTGCAGCTCTTTATAGGTGATGTATTTGCTTTCGTCCGGGTTATCGCCTTCCCAGATGATCGCCGTCTGGTCGCCACGGGTTTCGAGATGACGGTCAAGACAGTTGTACGCCATGTTGGTGGCGCCGTCTTCAAACCAACGGATGTCGACGTTGTGGTCGTCGAAGGATACGTTGCGAACCTTGGTGAAAGGACGCATCCAGTCGATGCGCTCCAGCGCCTGCTCACGCCAGAACCCATCCGGGTTGACTACAGACTGCTGGTACATTTGCAGGTACTTGTCGTTATCGATCCAGGCCGAGTCGGCAAACTCCGGCATTACCGGATAAACCTTCTGGTCGCTCATCGCGTTCTCCCCTCTACTTATTATGTGTAATCGCGAATCCATATACGCAGGACAGTGTCGCCAGCCGCTTTGCATTCATATTGGTCATTGCTACCGGTCGGCAACATTAGACAATGGTCTATTCGCGCCTGCGGCCTTGGGGACGCCCCAAAACCGCCGCAAAAATTCCCTTCCTGACAGCTCCAAGCCCATGATTCAGAAAGATTTTTCAAATCGAACGCACGATAGCCAAAAGAAACCGTCAAAATGCACAACCCTCAAGGCCACGCATTCCTGAACAGCGGCAAACAACGCCAGTTCACTGTTAATAAAGGACCCTCTGAATAACTCTGCACAGCTCTGCGCGAGTCCTGCAGGTTGTCAGAACAAGGCGGCGAATGCAGCGGAATGGCTAGCCCTTTCCAAATTCGCCAACACCGTTCTGGCGAACTGAAGGCCGCGCCCTACGGGGATGACAGGGCATCGCTGACTCTGTGTCGCTGATTTTTGACTTGACCCATCAGGCCTTCAAATCAGCTTCGTGATTCAGCTTCGCCCTATCATCCAGAGTGGGCACCGAGTTATCCAGAGGGCCCTTGGGACCGAGATTAGCACTGCCAACGGTCAGATCTGTAGCAGCCTTTCAGGTGATTCGGGTCGTATTAAGTAGTTATACCAAGCAGCCAGAGAGCCAGTACTTTGGTATTGGATTAATATAAAAAACACTCGATAAATATTAGTTCTGATATACAGGATATGAACGCAATTCACATATTGGAAAAATAAAACCGTTACATTGCGTAAAATATCATTTAACAATAATTCCATGCATTCAGTGAGTGATTAAAGCGCCATTAACGGCTAACCAAACACCTACTTATCATGTGTTAATTGTTCATATCACAGGAACAATTTTTTGACGCCGATCAATTGACAAAACACTTAGCAAACTCAATAGCCTGATAATCTTTCCGATCGCCATGACAAAGCCCGCCCTTCATGGCTCAAAATCCGTTATCTTGACACTTCTTTACCATTTAAGCCCCAGCAACGGGAAAAGTGCCAACCAGTTCACATCTCTCATTTTCACGGCTTAATAGCACCATCAGACGAACAATAAGGCCATCAAAGAACCATTGTCTAACCCCACCATTCAATCTTTTTTGGATTGTCCGACCATATTACGAATGTAACGTTTTACATGCTAAGAATCGATTACTGACAATCTTGCCAACCAATTGACTACGATTCGTTACATTACATACTATTGCCTGCCGATTTTTATAACTCCGTAACAGGTTCAAGCAGATACAAATCGCCATGTGCAATAAGAAGTGCGAATTATTTACATACGCAATGAAAGCTCCGGTGCTCAGCATCGGGGCTTTGTTGCGTTTTGTATTTGCATGGATGGTGTTCAGTATCCTTTCCGTTTCCAGCGCACAGGCAGATACGCCAGTAACGTTGACGGAAACCTTTGCGGGGAACATGGACTTTGCACTGACCGGTGGCAGCTTTAGAGCAGGACCTGACGCAGATGGCTTAGAGTGCGATGCTATTCAAGGTGCTTCCACATCGACACTGACCGTCCCTAATGGCGCCAACATTGAAGCAGCATTCCTCTATTGGTCAGGGAACGGAGAAACCGCCGACACTACCGTTAGCCTCAATGGAGTTCCTGTTACGGCCGACCGCGTCTACACCTCGGTTATATCCGAGCAGGCATACGTTTATTACGGCAACACTCTTTACTACTACCAAGGTAACGGCGTTGACTATGATTTCACTTACTTTTCTGGAAAAGCAGACGTCACCAACCTGATTTCGTCAGGCACTTCATCCATATCAGTGTCCAACCTGAGTTTCACCAGCGGAAAAGAGGGAAACCCTTACTGTCCGACAGCAACAGTCTATGGTGGCTGGGCTTTGGTTGTCGTATACGAACAAGCCAGCGAGCCCCTGCGCGTTGTAAACATCTTTGATGGTTTCCAGATGTTTCAGGGCACGTCGATTACCCTGCGTCCGGACAACTTTATTATCGATAGCGATCCTGGTCAGAAAGAAGGCCACCATGCGCACATTACCTGGGAAGGTGATGCGGGCAACTCCCAGTCCAACAACAATTCCACGGAAGACCTTTACTTCAATGGTAACGAGCTGACCGATGGCAACAACCCGGCGCAAAACCAGTTCAACAGCTATTCCAACCAGGTTGGCTCAACCAACGGGGTTGATATCGACAGTTATCAAGTGGGCCAATACCTGACCGAAGGTGACACATCCGCAACCACTATCTACTCCTCGGGCCAGGATCGCGTGTTCCTGTCGGCAGAAATTCTCAGTGTGCCCAACAAGACCGTTGCCGACCTGCAGTTAACGTCTTCTGGTTCTGTCGGCGTTGTGCGCGGCAATAGCGCCACCTACACACTGACCACCACCAATAACGGTCCGAGCAATGCGCCAAGTGGTACCGTTATTACCATTCCACTGACGGACGGTTTGACTCTGGACTCGTTCTCCGGCAACAGCTGGAACTGTTCTGCGACGACCAGCCTGATTACCTGTACGTTAAACCGCTCTATCAGCGATGAAAGTACGGCTCCTGCCCTGACGCTGTCGTTGGGCACTGCGGCAACCACACAAACCAGCCTGAACCTGACCGCTACGGTCAATGGTGTGGAATTCGACAACAAGAGCAGCAATAACACAGCCACTCTGGCCATGACCATTGGTGCACCAGACCTGTCAGGCTCTACCAAGGAGTTGGATACAACTGATATTGGCTCCTCGATCAGCGCTGGCGATACCCTGACTTATGTGATCACCCTGAATAACTCGGGCAGTGCTGATGCAGAAGTTACAGTCACCGACCATCTGCCAGCAGAGTTTGCCAGCTTCCAGGTAACCGCTATTCCGAGCGGCGCTTCCGTCGCCAGCTTCCCTGCCCCTGCTGGTAACAACGGTGCAGGCTATTTCGTTGTTTCCGGTGCTGATGTCGCCGCAGCAGGCAGCGCCACAATCACCGTGCAAGCCACTCTGAATGAATCGGTTGCCGAAGGAACATCCATCACCAATACCGCAACCATAAATGATGGCATCAATGCCGATGTCAATGTCAGCTCTTCGCCTGTGGTGGTCGGCCAGGCGCTGTCGACCACCGGCAACAAACCGCTCTACTTACAAATGGATAACAGCCTCACACGGGTAGCATCAACAGACACCACCAGTAACTTCACCATCAATAGCGGTGGCTATGAGGTGTTCCAGTTGGCAGCGCTTCAAACAGATTTACGCATTGATACGTCACAGGCCATTGCGGTTCAGCTGTGGTTGAACTCACCAGGTGGCCGTGGAGGTGGTGGTAATCGTACTCATGAGGTGGGTGTCGGTCTGTATATCGATGGCGTAGCAGGCTCAGGTACGGCCATTGCTGAATGGTTTGATGGCGTATCCGTTAGCCGTAATGGTTACAACCTGAACACCATCAGCATGCCGATTTCTACCGGCGCACCAACCGTCATACCTGCGGGTAGCGTGCTTAATTTTGTTGTTTATCAACAACAAAACGACAATAGAACAATGAACCTGCGGATGGCGCAAGGCAGTGGTTGGCAAAACGCCTCTTACGTGGCCTTGAACTCATACACCATCATCAATATTGATCAGCTGGGTGCCTATACAGATGCCTACCCTGCAGACTCCAAGCTTACTGAAGTGATGGAAACCTCGTCGGTTTACTTCCGCGCCGTCGTGTCTGATCCATTTGGCTATGAAGACATTACCGAAACCCGCTGGACCATCACCGATAACAACGATAATGCCATTGTTAATAATGAAGTAATTACCCCAATCGCCTCCTCCGGTGCAATTAAGGTCTATCAATTCGGCCCCTACACCGTTGCCGATGACACAGCCATTGGCGACTGGACGCTTTCTGTTACTTCCCTGGAAGGTGACGAAGGTATGGTCACTGCCAAGCGCACCGCCATCGTTGAAGTCGTTGGCCGCCCAGAGCCTGTGGTGATCAAAACCGTCGAAGCACAGTGGGACCCGGTCAATCTGTTTGATAACCCAAAGGCCATTCCAGGCAGCTATCTGGTGTACACGTTGACCGTTCGCAACGAAGGTGACGGCGAAATCGAAGCGGACACCATTGCTGTAGTTGACCCTGTCGAGAACCTGGTGCCGCTGTTTGTGCAAGGCAACCTCGACCAATCCAGTTCTGCGCCATTTGTGTTTACCGATGGTGCTGTGTCCAGTGGTTTGTCATTCAGCTTTAACGCGCTGGACGACAACTCGGACGATATCGATTTTTCCACAGACGGAAATGACTTCACGTACGACCCCAGTGCCGATGTTGACGCAGAAGGATTCAACGCCAATGTCAGCCACATTCGTTTTACCCCCAAAGGCACCATGAATGCAGCCAGCGGGACGCAATACCCAGAGTTCACGCTCAAATTCAAAGTAAAAGTCGAGTAGGAGACACCCGATGATGACGATCAAAAACGCAACGCGTCTGGTTACCGGAGCTGCGTTTGCTCTGGCCAGCACCGCTGCCCTGGCCGTCGGCACACCCGCCGGTACAGACATTACCAACACCGCGACCGCGACCTACGACCTGCCGGGTGGTGCTACTGGTCTGACCAAAAGCAGCCAGGTAGAGCTGACCGTTCTGGAACTGATCAACGTTAACGTAACGTCCCAGAACAGCGGTTCCGTATCCACCACCGCTGGTGCCACCGATCAGGTGCTGACCTTCGTTGTTACCAACACCGGTAACGGCGTTGAAGATTTCGTACTGGAAGCAGTCAACGCCAGTGGCGATGCCTTCGACATGAGCAACGTTCGTATCTACATCGATACCGATGGCAACGGCACATTTAACTCTGCCGATACCGAAATCGCTTCCGGTACCGGTTCCATTGGTCTGGCTGCTGACGAAGACGCCACCCTGTTCATCGTTGCCGACACTCCATCTACCGGTGACGGCGGTGCTGCCCTGGTTCAGGACGACCTGAGCCAGCTGACCCTGACCGCACTGTCTGAAACCGTTGACGAGCACGGCGACACCACCCCAACGGCTGGTGAACTGATCTCTGGCGTTGGTAGCGGTGGTGCTCCGGATGCCGTTATTGGCACCAGCTACACCGACGACGCTAACGGCAGCCTGCAAATTGGCACTGGCGGTGGTACTGCCACTGTTGAAATCACCAAGAGCATTGTCAGCACCGTTGACCCATTCGGCGGTACTACCCGTGTTCCTGGTTCCATCGTGACCTACCAGATCGACGTTGAAGTGGTTAACGGCACTGTCGACAGCCTGGTCGTAAGCGATGAACTGCCAGCCAGCATGGAATACGTTGAAGGTACTCTGGTACTCGACAGCGCCGCGCTGACTGACGCCGACGACACTGACTCAGGTGACTTCGATGACGCTACCGGCGTCAGCGGTACTGTCAATGTAGACCTGGGTACTCGCAACGACGGCGATACTTTCGTTATCCAGCTGCAAGCTGAAATCAAGTAAGAAGAGAGGTAAATACCGTGCGCATGTTCAAATCCCTGATCGCAGTCCTGCTGCTGATGCCACTGGCCGCAATCGCAGAAGTCAGTCTGATCAATACCGCCTACAAGGTGGTCGTGATTGAGCAGGCGGACGGTTCTCTGGCCGAAGAATGGCAGAGCCTCGAAAAAGTGGTACCGGGCGATATCGTTGGTTATCGCATCAGCTACAGCAACACCGGTGCGGATGCCGCAACCTCTGTTGCGATCAACAACCCGGTACCCAAGAAAACCACGTACGTGGCTAACAGCGCCAAAGGCCTGAATAGCCAGATCACCTATTCCGCAGACCTGGGCCAAACCTTTGCCCGCGCTGCTGAATTGTTTGTTATCAAAGATGGCAAACAACAACAGGCTCGTCCTGAAGACATCACCAATATCCGTTGGAACCTGGATGCGATTGCTCCGGGCTCTGAAGGCTCGGTGGAATTCAAAGTACGCGTCAACTAAAACCTAGGAGAGAACTTCCATGAAATTGCAAAAAGCCCTCTGGGTTCCTGCGATTGCTGCCTTGGGCATGACATCCCTGGATGCTGCTGCCATTGGCACCGAAGCGGGCACCTCTATTGCCAACCGTGCAACCCTGACCTTCAGCTCAGGTTCCGGTAACACCACTCAGGAAACCGTTTCTTCCAAGAACGGTGACGACGCTGATGCGCCGACTACCTTCCTGGTGGATATCAAGGTTAACTTTGCCTTGACCCGTATCTATACCGATACCCTGACCAAGCAGAACGACGGCGCGACCGACGACCCTGTACTGGGGTTCCGCCTGGATAACCTGAGCAATGCATCCGTTGATTTCAACATCGGCACCATTGCTGACGTTGTGAGCGGTACTGCCATGACCGATACCACGGTTGAAAACGCGTCCAACGTTGCCAACCTGGTTGATGACTTCGACGTGACCACTTACGGCAGCGGTAGCACCGCTCGTACGTTCAAGTACTACCTGAGCGAAGACGGTACTCTGGACACATCTGCGGATACCGAAATCACTGCGGACAAGCTGACCGGTTACATTTCATCTGACGACACAGGCACTGCCGACACCAACGCTGACAACAAGGTTTACATCTTTGTTGTAGCGGACGATGAAAACTTCATCGGTGACGATGCGGCCATCGGTATCGTTGAAACTGAAGTGACTGGCGCAACCGCCGCCTACGGTAGCACCACGGGTGTGAGCCTGGCAGCTGAAGACACTGACGGCAACGACAACGACGCCGTTGAAGTGGTTTACGCCGACACCGATGGCAACAACTCCGAAACCCACCAGGACGCTGTTGAACTGTTCCTGCCACAACTGGAACTGATCAAAACCAGCGCGGTTTACTCTGACCCACTGAACGGCACTACCTCTCCATACGCCATCCCGGGCGCTGTGGTTGTGTACCAGCTGCAAGTGAAAAACACCGGCCGTGCAGATGCTTCCGGCATTGACGTAACCGACCCACTGGATCTGGACGTAACTTTCTACGAAACCGCAACCGGTGATTACTCCGCTAACCAGGTGAAACTGCAAACGGCCACTCTGACCGATGCGTCCACCATTACTGCTAACTTCGATGCAGCAACTGCAGTTACTGCAGGCAGCGCTGCTGACCAGTACAGCAACACCGTAGACGGCACTACCTACAGCAGTACCATCGTGGTCAACGACCTGACCATCGCTGGCGGCGCTGAAGAAACCGTGTTCATCTCGGTAACCATCGACTAAGCCATGACTCTGTTTCCTAGGTTGAATAGAGCATGGAACACAGTGCACGGGGCAACGCCCCGGGCACTGTCCTGCCTGTCGTTTCGCCAGGGAATTATGGCAACAGTCATTATTGGTATTAGTGGGTGGGCACACGCGGCCACACCCGCCGATACTGAAGTCACCAACCACGCTATTGCCAACTACAAGGTTGGTGCGGCTGCCATGCGTCAATCCGGTTCGGTAACCTTTACCGTACAGGATGTCAGCGAAGCCAACCCATCGCCAATAGCCACACCCGCCACACTCGAACTGTTGCATTTGAGCAATGCCAGCGGTGCCGCAAGCGCCAACATTGCCGCTTCCGAATGCTCCGACAGCAGTGGCAACTTTACTGCAAACGACGAATTCACCCTGTTGACCGGCGCCAGCCAAAGCCTGCCAGGCAGCTTTGGTATCAATGCCCAGGACTACGGTTTTAAAGTAGGTGAACCTGTGGTTATCCGTGTCGAGGATCAGGACAAGAACCTGAATCCGGTACGGGTAGACCAGCTGGATGTGGATTTGCAGAACGAAAATGGTACCGATGTCGAGACTGTTCGACTGACCGAGTCTGATGTCGACACAGGTATCTTCTATGGTGTGATCAACACCACCGACATCAGTGACGACATGCAGAACTACAACTGCGTGTTGTCCGTTACCACTGGCGAAATCGCCGTGGGAAGTTACGTCGACCCAACCGATGCCACCGACACCGCCACCGACGACGGCTATTTCGACCCGTTCAGCCGTGTATTCGATGCCACCACCGGCGCCCTGCTGAATGGCGTAGTGGTTCGTATCATGGATCAGGCAACCGGTCAGCCAGCCACGGTTTACGACGACGATGGCGTCACCGCCTACCCGTCAGAACTGACCACAGGCCCGGCCAACAGCGCCGAGGTTGCAGCACTGGCCGTCAGCGAAAGCTTCCCGGATGGCAGCTTCCGCTTCCCGTATCTGCCAAACGGCAGCTACTACCTGGAATTTGAAGGCCCCAGCAACTACCTGATCCCAGGCGAAACCAGCGATGCCGAAATTGCTGCCCTGAACGGCGATTTCCTCATCAATGGCGCCTCCCGTGGCGGCGTATTCAGTGTTACCGATCATATTTTCCAGACCGATGTACCAGCCGACCCATTGGACACCGGCGTGTTGTTGAGCAAACGTGCCAGCTCCACCACCGCAGCGGTAGGTGATTTTATTCGCTTCACCGTGACCCTGACGCTGGCCGATGTGGAACTGAGCGACGGCCAACTGCGCGACCAACTGCCTGTTGGCATGCGCTATCAGGCTGGCAGCGCCCGTTTTGCTGGCGAACTCATCGATGAGCCTGAAATCAGTGCCGACGGTCGCACCCTGCTGTTCTCTATTCCGGATATGGAAGCCGGTGCCACTCTGTCACTGACTTATGTTGTGCAAATTGGCACCGGTGCCGAAGGCCTGCTGACCAACAAGGTCGAGCTGATTGACGACCTGCTGACCGCCAACGTCGCCAACGCCCGGGTGAAGATCGAAGACGAGTTCTTCCGTGAAAAATCCCGCCTCTACGGCCGTGTTTACATCGGCGACTGCGAGAACGAAACCGAGCAGGAAGGTGTGCCGGATGTACGTCTGTTTATGGAAGACGGCACCTACGTTGTTACCGATGAAAACGGTGAGTGGCACATCGAAAACGTCACCGCTGGTGCCCATGTGGTGCAACTGGATACCGTCACCCTGCCGGGCGACCTGGAACTGCAAACCTGTGACAACCTGGGCTTCCATGCTGGCCGCGACTTCAGCCAGTTTGTTGATATCCAGCCGGGTTCCCTGTGGCGCGTTGACTACACCCTGAAGCGCAAAATGCCGCCTTCCGGTGAAGTATCCCAGCAGCTGACCCAGACCCTGGCACCACTGGACCGCAAGGACCCGGTATCTATTGCCTTGAACTCCCCGGTTGATCAGCAGCTGGCTTACGAACTGAAGCTGACCGGTGAAGGTGAACTGGAAGTACAAAACGTTCAGCAGCTGATCTCACTGCCGAAGGGCGTTGTCTACCGCACCGGTTCGGTACTGATTGACGGTCAGCCAGCCATGGACCCGGAACGTTTCGGTACTACCCTGCTGTTCCGCCTTGGCGACAAGCCGAAAGAATGGACCCAGGTGATTACCTTCAATGGCGTGGTTTCCGGTGATACCGAACAGGGCGAACTGCTGACCAAGTCGGTCACCATGTTCGACGTCGACGACCAGAAAGGCTTCAAGGTTAATCCGGTGACCACTCTGGCCAAGCTGAAAATTCCACCTGCGGAAGGTGTGATTGAGCAGCCAGAACAACCGAAATTCGAAGTCTTCTTCGCCGAGCTGTCCGAAGAAGACAAGCTGACGCTGGACGGCGTGGTAACCACTCTGGCCGATCTGCAAAACCTGCAACTGGAAGTGGTCGGCCATACCGACACCACTCGTATTGCACCACGCAGCCGCCATATTTTCCCGGATAACCAAGCCCTGTCCGAAGCCCGTGCAGGTGCTGTTGCCGGCTATTTGAAAGAACGCCTGCACCTTCAGGACGAGCAGATTGCCGCCTCAGGTCGCGGTAAAACCGACCCGATTGCCAGCAACGACACCGTGGAAGGCCGCAGCAAAAACCGCCGTGTTGAAGTAAACCTGCTGGGTGCTGATCCGAAGGTGAAGCTGGAATCCCTCGGTGCCCAGATCGAAACCGAAAAAGTGCAGATGTCGGTAGACTCCATGCGCTTCAAGAACCGTCGTCGTCTGGATATCAAGGACGAAGTCTACGAAGCGCCGAAGATGCCGGACTTCGACGAAAACTGGTTCAAGCAGCAAGACAACCAGCCTGCCTGGGTATGGCCACCGTTGGATCGTAGCCCGGAAATTTCGGCCACCGACATTGCCATCAAGTACCACAAGAGCCAGAAGGTCAAACTGTTCCTGGACGACAAGCCCGTATCGGCACTGAACATCGAACAGATTTTCCGTAGCCGCGACAATGGCCTGATGGTAACCAAGTGGAAAGGTGTGGGTATTGAAGCCGGCGCCAACCGTTTCCGCGTTGAAGTGTACGATGCCAACGACACTCTGGTAGACACCATCAACTCCCGCGTACAGCTGGCGGAAACCCCATCCCGTGCAGAACTGGTGAGCGATCAGAGCATCCTGTTGGCCGACGGTATCAACACCCCGGTGGTCGCCGTACAGCTGTTCGACAAGGACGGCTACCCACTGCGTCCAAACCTGCAAGGTGCGGTGTCCGTTGCCTCTCCGTACGCGCTGTACTCCGAGAAGCAGCAAACCGAATCTGCGCCGCTGTTGGAAGACGCCCAGCCGATGTACACCATTGGCCAGGACGGTATTGCCAAAATTCGACTGGCGCCAACCAACAAAGCCGGTGAGGCCACGCTGACCTTTAACTACGCCAACGGCCAGACCGATGAAATCCGCGTTTGGCTGAAGCCGGAGCCGCGTGAGTGGATTCTGGTGGGTATCGGTGACATGACGCTGGGTTACAACCAGACCAAAGGCAACAAGACCAACGCCCGTGCTGCGGATGTTGACGACAACATCTACCACGACGGCCGCGTAGCCTTCTACGCTCAGGGTGCTGTTGCCGGGGACTGGTTGTTGACCGCTGCCTACGACAGCGCCAAGCCAGGTTCCGAAGCCTTCGCACACATGATCAACGCCGACCAATACTACACCCTGTATGGCGATGCCAGCGAACAGCATCTGGATGCCAGTTCAGGCCGCAAGCTGTACGTGCGGATTGAGCGCGACCGCTTCTACGCCATGTTCGGTGACGTCGATACCGGCCTCGACCAGACCGAGCTGGCGGAATACAACCGTCGTATGACAGCGATCAAATCCGAATTCCAGGGCGAGCACTTTGAAGCCAGCGCCTTTGTGTCACAGACCGATAATGGTTTCGTGCGTGATGTGATTCAGGGTGACGGCACCTCCGGTCTTTACCGCCTGAGCCGTGAAGACATTGTGTCGGCGTCTGAAAGCATCACACTGGAAGTTCGTGACCGTTACCGCAGCGAAGTGGTCGTTAGCTCAACGCCGCTGCTGAAAGATTACGACTACGTGATCGATTACTACGACGGCACCATCTACTTCAAACAGCCGATTCGCGCCACCGACGAAAACTTCAACCCGCGCTACATCGTTGCCGAATACGAAGTCGACGGTGACGAGCTGGGCTACGTGGCCGGTGGTCGTGCGGGCGTCAAGCTGATGAACAACAAGGTGAAAGCCGGCGTCTCTGTGATTAACCAGAACCAGCCGGATCAGCAAGGTCGTATTACTGCGGTGGATACCACCGTTGAACTGGGCAAAACCCAGATCAAGGCTGAAGTGGGCAAGAGCCGCCAGAGCAACACCGCCGGTGAGTTTGAAGATTCCGCCTACCTGCTGGAGGTTAACCAACGCTCCGAGAAGGTTCAGGCACGGGCTTACATCAGCCGTCGTGGCGAAAACTACGGTGTTGACCAAACCGAAGACAGCGAAAACGGTACCCGTAAAGAAGGTATTGAGGCCAGCCTGTTCCTTGGCGATAAAGACCGCATCAATGGTGTGGCCTTCCATCACCACACTCTCGAAACCGGTTACGATACTTACCAGGGCCAGATTGAGTGGAACCACACGGTTTCTCCTGACACCCAGACGGCCCTCGGTCTGGTAACCGCACAATCAGAAGCGGCAGAAGAAAACCTCTACACCGATCAGATATCCGCGGGTATCAGTCACCAGTTGATGAACGACCGCCTGCAAATATCGGCCACGGCACTGACCAACGTGACCAGCCGTAGCGATGCCTACAACCAGCTGGTATTGGGTGCCGACTACAAGTTTACCCAGCGCACCAGCTTGTTCTCGGCGTTTGAAACCGGCTTCAGCCGCGAAGCGCCAATGCGTACCACCATTGGTATTCGTACCCTGCCGTGGAAAGGCGCTACCGCCGAGCAAAGCATCGAACAAGTGAAGCAGGACGATGCCTACCAGCTGATGGCACTGTCCGGTCTGGTACAGGACTTCTCGATTACCGACGCCTGGACCGCCAGCCTCGGTTTCGACCAGGCCCGTAACCTGGAATCCAACGCGCCGGCCGAGTCGTCCGACACCACTGAAGAGTACTACGCGGCGTACACCGGCTTCAGCTACAACACCGTCGCCTGGCAGTGGAACAACCGGGTGGAATACCGCGATGGCGAAGAAACCGATAAGTGGGTTGGCTCCAGCGGCTTGTACCACCCGATCAGTGACACCCTGTCTACCGGTGCCAGCATCGACTACTTCCGCTCGATTGCCTCGACCGGCTACGATCAGCAACTGGACGCCATGTTTGACCTGGCCATTCGCCCGCAGCAATCCCGTTATGCGGTACTGCTGCAAACCCGCTGGGTTCAGACGGCATCCGGCGACGGCTCCAGCGCGCCGGATCGTACCCGCAAGCTGATCAACAACGTTCACGGCAACTTTGCCCTGACCGACCGCGATCAGATTACTGGCCAGTACGGCATCAAGCGCACCCTGAGCCAGTTTGATGATGAGAACTACGCTGCCACCGTGGATTTCATGGCTGCCGAATGGCGTCACCACATCAGCAAACGCTGGGATATTGGTGCTCACGGCCGCCGCCTGCATTCCTATGAAGCAGGTCAGTCCAGCCACGGTGCAGGCCTGTCGGTTGGCTGGATTCCAAAGACCAACACCTGGTTGGGTGTAGGTTACAACTTCACCGGTTTTGTTGACGACGACTTCTCAGCCGCCAACTTCACCGCCAAAGGCCCATACATCAAGATTCGCATCAAGGCAGACCAGAACTCGCTGTCCGGCATGCGCAGCTCCTTCAACTAACAAACAAGCCGCTGTAACAGCGGCTTGTTTGTTTTTGGGCTAGTGTTTTTTCTTCTCCTGACCCCGACACCCGACACCCGACACCCGACACCCGACACCCGACACCCGACACCCGACACCCGACACCCGACACCCGACACCCGACACCCGACTAAAATTTAAACAAACCTATTGCCGACAGGGTAAGTTTTGTATAGTTCCGTCATCTTCCCTCACAGCAGGACGTGACCATGAACCGCAGCACACTTTCCCTGATTCTGACTTCTGGCCTGGTATTCAGCGCCAGCGCCCAAGCCGAGTACGAAAACCGCTCTTTCAGCGTCTTTGGTGCCGCAGGCATGCAGTACATCAACTACCAGGAAAGTCTGAAGGACTGGTACGGCGTCGATATGGATTCCGAGTTCACCACGGTTAACTTCGTCCAACGCTCGGGCGGCTACACCGCTGTCAACGACCGCATTGGTTTTTCCATTATCTCCACCTCCACACTGATAGGTTTTGAAAACGACGAAGAGTGGAAGCTGGCTGGCAGTGACGGCTATGTGCAGCAGAGCACCACCCAGCTCGACTTTTCCAGCCTCGACATCAACCTGTCCTACCACTTCCAGAACGGCTGGTACGCCACCGGTGGCATGCACTACCAGAAAACCTCGTTCTCGCGCTTCCGCTGGACCATGGGCACGGCGAACGATGCCCTCAACAGCACCATGCGCAGTTACATCGAGAGCCAACCGGATATGATGGCGGTGGTGGATGCCAAAGTGGCTGACGACACCGGCAGGAACGCTGACATCAACAGCCGCGACGACTACTTCAATGACATTGCCAACGACCCGGAAGCCAACGCCACGGTGGTTTATGAAGACGCCAGTAACTTTGGCGTGATGGCCGGCATCGCCTACGACAGCTACTTTATGCGCCAGACCAGCGGTCCGCGCTATCAGTTCTCGCTGGAAGCTGGCACGCCGATTTACGAGCGGGTGTTGAACAGTGGGGTTAACGAAACCCTCGACCGCACCTTTGGCGGTGGTCTGGATGTGACCGGCAAAATTGGCGCGGGTTATCAGTTTGGTACCCACCTGAGCACCATGCTGCTACTGACCGCCCACTACAGCCATCGGGATGAAATCGTAAAGCGCTACAACGCGCTGGATACCACCACGCTGCCAGAGAACACCCTGCAAGCCTACGCGGCGTATTTGTCAATCGGTTGGAACTTCGATTGATTTGACGGCCCGGTAGACCCACCCGGGCAGTATGAGATACCCCGCTGGTTGCCAGCGGGGTATGGGGATAAACGGAGTTTGGGTTTGAACAACGCCGGCTTGTCACCAACCAACGAGAAATGAGTAAGCGGCAAGGAGTACGAAACGGTCTGAACCGAACGCTTTACTGAACCCGGTTCTGAATCGTCAAACGGATGGTCTCGCGGATATCGCTTGGCACTGGCGACACTTCAATCTGCCAGTCGCCCGGCTGCGCCACTGGCTGACCCGACACGGAAACCCGAGCCCCCAGCGTCACTTCATCCACACTACTGAGCGTCATGCTCGGCATCATCGCCATCGAATCATCCAGCGTCAGCGTTACCGGTAATTCAGCCACGGTCAAACGCTGTACCGCCAGCGGTGCCGGTGGCCCCGCCACGGCTTTGGCCAGCACAAAGACAATGTCGCTCGGCTGAACCGCCGCACGAGCCTGTGGTGACAGATCCACAACCACCTGAATGCCTGTGCGCTCCAACCACGACAGATCAACCGTCTGGCCCTGTCGTTCCAGCTCAGCCGCAGCACGACGGATGCCCTGAGCCAACACCTGGGATTCCTGCCCGGCAGGCAACCCCTGCCAGAGCGCTTTCCAGTGCTCGATGGCTTGCTGATGCTTACCCAACTCGAACGCCATAATGCCCGCCAGCCCAAGGGTTTGGCGGCTGTCAGCGTTCAATTCCAGTGACTGCTGCAAGTAAGCGTACATGGTGTCCGTCGCTTGCTGGTTAGCGCCGTAAAACAGGGCTTCGGCCAGCAGGGTCAAGGTCGCGGCACGATCGGCGCTGGCCTCTTCCGGCAGCTCGGCCAAAATCGCCTTGAAAGCCTCGGCGCCTTGCTGGTATTGGCCATCGGCAATCAACAAACGGGCATTCAGGTAAGACCACTCCAGGTTATCGCCATTGCGTGCAGCGGCGGTATCCATACGCTCCATCAACTCGGCACGCTCATGAGCCGTCAGTTCAACCTGGCCTCCCTTGTTAAGCAGCGCCGTTGCCCGCAGTTCATTGTCGGCACCCCAGAAGCCATACAGCAATACACTGCCCAGCACACAAATCAGCAGCATCAGGCCCAGCATCATCCAGTTACCACGACTGGCAGACTGGCCATTCTGTGCCTGCGCGGCACTGGCCAAAAACTCGCGGTCCAGCTCCAGTTGCAGCGCCGCTTTTTCATCTTCGTCGAGATCAGAAGCCGCCAGTTCGCTGGTGCGCTCCTGATACAGCAGTCGGTTTTCTTCCGACTGGGTGTGTTCGGTCGGTTTGTACCAGCTCGGCTTCAGCAACAGCAACGCCAGCGGTACCAGTAAAATCAATAGCATCCAGATCATGGAAAATCCCGCTACAGCCTTGTCAGTTGGAAGAGGAATCGGCGCCGGATTTCATACGTTCCAGCTGCGCGCGTTCTGCTTCGGTGAGAGGTTGGGCTTGTTCAACCGTTTGTTTGCGACGCAATTGACGCAACACCAGCAAGCCAATCAGGAAGGCGATCAGAGGGCCAAACCACAACAACCAGGTTTCTGCCCGAACCGGCGGCTTGTAATGCACAAAATCGCCGTAACGAGCGACCAGATAATCGACAATCTGGTCATCGCTCTGGCCTTCCAGCATCAGCTCATAGACCTTTTCACGCATGTCGCTGGCCACTGGTGCATTGGAGTCGGCAAGGTTCTGGTTCTGACATTTGGGACAGCGCAGTACCTCGGCCAAGCCGTTAAAACGCTGTACTTCTTCTTCGCTGTCGAACTGGTATTTGTAGCCTTCCACCACCGCATTGGCCGGTAAGGCAAACAGAGACATCAGCGCCAACAGGGCCACCGAAAGCAGGCTTTTCATCGATGTCATGGCATGGCCTCAAATTGCGGTTGCAGTTTTTTCCACACCTCGGTGTTCAAATCACCAATGTGTTTGCCACGAATCACACCATTGGCATCCACCAGAAAGGTTTCCGGAGCACCGTACACGCCCAGCTCGAGTCCCAGCTTGCCATCGGGATCAGAGACATTGAGTTCATACGGATTGCCGAACGACTGCAGCCACTGACGCGCCTTGATGTCCTCGTCCTTGTAGTTGATGCCGATAATACGAATGCCTTGCTGGTCGGCCAGCTTGTTCAGAAACGCGTGCTCGGCCTTACAGGTCGGACACCAGGTGGCCCACACGTTAACCAACAGCTTCTGCCCCTTGAGGTCTTCGGCTGTCACAGCGGCACCGCTTTCCAGCGCCACCATATCGAACGCCGGGAATGCCTGGCCGATCAAGGGCGACGGCAGGGCATCCTTGTTTTCCCGATCAAGGGTGAGGAAGAACAGCACCACCAGTGCCAATACCCCAACCAGGGGAACGAACAATACAAACCGCTTCATGCCAAAGCCTCCTGAGCGTCCGCCGTTTGCTTACGCTGACGGTAACGTTTGTCGAACATCGCCAGCACACCACCAACGGCCATAAAGATGGCACCCAGCCAGACCCAGCGCATGAACGGCTTCACCTGAATGCGCATACCCCAGGCGCCGTCATCCAGCGGCTCACCCATGGAAACGTAGACATCGCGCAGCAGGTTCACGTCAATTGCGGCTTCGGTCATGATGGTATTGCGAGCCAGGTAACGGCGTTTTTCAGGGCGCAATACGGCAATTTCATCGTCGCCGTCGTACACCACAAACTGAGCCGCATCCGACACATAGTTTGGTCCTTCAATGTGACCTGCACGCTCGAATTCAAAGCGATAGCCATCCACCACATAGGAATCCCCCGGCGCCATACGCACGGATTCCTCAATGCTGTAGTTAGCCACCATGGTGACGCCCACCACGGTCACAGCGACACCCATGTGCGCCAGAATCATGCCGTTGAAACTGAGGCTCAGGGAAGGAATACGCGACAGCTGACCGCGGCATTTTTTCCACACATCCGCCAGGCTCACCGCCACCAGCCAGACCGAAATGCCAATGCCCATCACCACCGACCAATTCAGTTCACCACTGGCAACCAGAGGTGCAACGATGCCCAACAGCAAAGCCGCTATAGCAGCCCACCAGGTTTCCCGAGTCAGGCGGTTGGCCTTGTCCTGCTTCCAGCGCGACATGGCCCCAACACCGATAATCAGCGTCAGCACCACGGATATGGGCACAAACATCATATTGAACCAGCTGGCACCGACCGAAATCTTGCCCATGCCGAGGAAATCAATCGCCAGCGGATACAGGGTGCCCAGCAGGATTGCAAAAGCAGCGACCAGCAGCAGCAGGTTGTTCATCAGCAAGAAGCTTTCCCGCGACAGCCATTCATAGCGGCCAACCGACGCCACCGTTGGGGCTTTCAATGCATAGATCAGCAGCGACCCGCCGACGACCAGCCCAAGCAGCGCCAGTACAAACACACCCCGCTCAGGGTCTGAGGCAAACGCGTGCACCGAGGTCAGTACCCCGGAGCGCACCAGGAAGGTACCCAGCAAACTCAGAGAAAAAGCAAAAATCGCCAGCAGCACGGTCCAGCTTTTGAACAGGCCGCGTTTTTCGGTCACCGCCAATGAATGCAGCAAGGCGGTTGCAACCAGCCAGGGCATCAGCGAGGCGTTTTCAACCGGGTCCCAGAACCACCAGCCACCCCAGCCCAATTCGTAATACGCCCACCAGCTACCCAAGGCGATACCAATGGTCAGGAACACCCAGGCCGCTGTGGTCCACGGACGGGACCAGCGCGCCCAGGCCGCGTCCAGACGACCGCCCAGCAAGGCCGCAATGGCAAACGCAAACACCACCGACAAACCGACATAGCCCATGTACAAGGTTGGCGGGTGCACAATCAGGCCGAAGTCCTGCAACAGCGGATTCAGGTCGGCCCCTTCTCCTGGCACCGACGGCAAAATACGTTCAAACGGATTGGAGGTTTCAAGAGTGAACAAAATGAAACCGAACGACACCAGACCCATGATGCCTAACACCCGCGACAGCATCGGCAGCGGCAGCGAGCGGCTGAACAAGGCGACTGCCAGTCCCCACCAGCCCAGCATGGCCACCCACAACAGCAACGAGCCTTCGTGTGCGCCCCAGACCGCACTGATCTTGTAGGGTGTCGGCAAGGCGGTATTGGAGTTGGCAGCCACATAGGCGACCGAGAAATCATCGTTAACAAAGCACAGCGCCAGTACCACCACACTGACCAACAGGAACAGCGCCTGCGCCGCCGCTAACGGCCGCGCGTAGGTCATCGCTACGCCATTGTTGGCAGCAACGCCCCACAAGGGCACCAGCGCTTGCAGGAAGGCCACCATCATGGCCATGATCAGCGCCAGCTGACCAAATTCTGGCAGCGACGACAAGCCGCCGTAAGCTTCACCCAACATCAGTACGCTCCGGCCTTATTAGTCTCGGACTCCGTGCCGTAACCGCCATTGGCGGCCTCTTGCATGGATTGCTTGCCATCTTTATGGGCTTGCTCCAGCGCTTCTTTCACTTCCGGCGGCATGTAGTTTTCATCGTGCTTGGCCAGCACTTCAGAAGCCTGCAACACGCCGTTGGCGTCGAGCTGGCCCATGGCCACAATGCCCTGCCCTTCGCGGAACAGGTCCGGCAGAATGCCTTCGTAGAAGATGGTTGCGTTGGCGGCGCCATCGGTGACTTCAAAGGTTACGCCAAGGCCGCTGTTGTCGCGCTTGACGCTGCCCTCGACCACCAGGCCACCGGCACGAATGGTGCGCCCTTGTGGCACTTCACCAGCGGCAATCTGGCTCGGTGTATGAAACAGGTTGATGTTTTGGCTGAGTGAATACATCAGCAATCCAACCGCAGCACCAAATCCAATCACCAAAAAGATGATCAGCTGCAAGCGCTTCTTACGTTTGGGATTCATGCGTTACCTCTCATCACTAACAGCTCCTTACGGACGGCTTTTCACGGTCGCCGCCTCAGGGGCAGCTGATTCGGAAGCAGATGCATTGCCTGCTGCCGTTTTATTGGGCCGTTGCTGACGACGTACGCGCTGGGCCTGTTCGCGGATCAGGCGCCGACGTTGCAGCATGGGCAGTATCACATTGACGGCGATCACCAGCGCCGCCAGACCATAGGACAACCAGACGTAAAAACCGTGGCGTCCCATCGCCAGAAATTCACTGAAACTGTTGAATTCCATCAGCGTTTTCCTCCCAGCATTTCCGGCAGCTCTTGCACCCAACCGCGCTTGCGTTCGTGCCAGAGGATTTCGTTACGGGTACGCAAAATCACCATCAAGGCAAAGAACACATAGGTGGTGACAATCATAATCAGCAGCGGCCAGAGCATTTCCGGTGCCATGCTCGGCTTTTCAGTCAGTTTCAGGGTTGCGGGCTGGTGCAGGGTGTTCCACCACTCCACCGAGTACTTGATGATCGGAATATTCACCACACCCACCAGCGACAAAATGGCACCGGCCTTGTGACTGGCTTCTTCCGACTCAATTGCCCGCTGCAACGCCATTACCCCGAAATACAGGAACAGCAGCAGTAGCATGGACGTCAGGCGTGCATCCCAAACCCACCAGGTCCCCCAGGTTGGCTTGCCCCAAATAGCACCGGTAAACAGCGCAATCAGACAGAAGCTGGCACCCAGTGGCGCTACCGCGCGGGCAACCCAGGCCGCCATTTTCATTTTCCAGACCAGATACACCGCCCCGGAAACCGCCATCATCATAAAGGCCGACTGCGCCACAATGGCCGCTGGCACATGAATGTAGATGATGCGGAAACTGTCACCCTGTTGATAATCCGCCGGAGCAAACAGCAATCCCATCACCAGACCAGCAACACAGCCGATCACAGACACCAGCGTCAGCCAGAAGATCCAGCCGGAGGTGATTTCATAAAACCATTTGGGCGAACCCAGACGGTGATACAGGCGAACCAGCTTTTGCCACATAAACAAACCTCTGACTACATCTCGCTAGCGCGATAAATTCAGTTTCAATGCTGCCGCCGCCGCAAAAGGGGTCAGACAAGCGGCGAGTGCCAACATGGCGCCCAAAAAGCCGATTTGGCCATTGTAATCCATACCAATACCGGCGTGATAAACCGCACTGGCAGCAAAAATCAGTACCGGCACGTACATCGGCAGAATCAGCAAGCTTAGTAGCAGCCCACCGCTGCGAACACCCGCCGTCAGTGCCGCGCCTACCGAACCCAGCAGACTCAGCACCGGCGTGCCGACCAGCAAGCTCAGAATCATTGCCCAATAGGCATCCTGCGGTAGCGCCATCATTACGCCGAGCACCGGAGCCATCAGCGTCAGCGGCAAACCGCTGCACAGCCAATGCACCAGCGCCTTGGCCAACGCCAACAAATACAGGGACTCACCCGACGCCAGCCACTGCTCGAGCGTGCCGTCTTCAACATCGGATTTGTACAGCGCGTCCAGCGACAGCAGGGTCGCCAGCAAGGCGGCCACCCAGATCACTCCACCGGCGATACGAGCCAGAAATTTGGGATCAGGATCAACGGCCAACGGAAACAGCGCCACCACCATCAGGAAAAACATCAGCGGGTTAAGCCACTCGCCCGGATTGCGGGCAGCCAGCAACAGATCGCGCTTGATGGTAGCAGCCACCAGACTCATGACGCGCCCTCTTCAGCCGCATCAGTAACGGCATCTGACCGCGACGGACTGGCAGCCAGTACGCCAAGGTCGAGTCGTTGCAACGATGGAATGTTCTGCAAGGCATGGTGACTGGTAATCACGACAGCACCGTTACGTTCAACGTGACGCTGGATTCGTTGCTCGAGCCATTCAACGCCATATACATCCAACGCCGTAAACGGTTCGTCCAGAATCCACAGCGGTGCCGGAACCACATCCAGCCGCGCCAACCCCACCCGGCGCTGCTGACCGGCAGACAATTGATTGCAAGGGGTTTCCTCGTAGCCAGCCAGTTCTACCTGCTCCAGCGCCTGCCACAGCTCATCGTCACTGATATTGGCTTGCTCGGCCCAGGGGCTCACCAGCCAACGCAGGTTTTCAATTGGGGTTAATGCACGTTTGATGGCGGCCGAATGGCCAAGATACAGACGCCGGGCGGCGTATTCGGAGAACACATCATCAAGCGGTTCGTCGTGCCACAACAGTTCGCCGTCGTAGTCACGATTGAGGCCCGCCAGCAGACGCAGCAAGGTGGTTTTGCCCGCCCCGTTGGGGCCAGCCAGTTGCAACAGGTCACCATTGCCGATGGCGAAGGAGAGAGAGTCGAACAACACCCGGTCATCGCGCTCACAGAACAAATCTGTGGCGGCCAGAGAGACACTGTTATTGTCGTAACGATCGAGCATTCAAACTCCGGATGCCTGTTATTTCATACGCCAGTGGCCAACGACGTTCTGACCAGTCACTCAAAAGGCCTCACATTATATACAAAAACAAACCATGCAGTGGCTTGACCCAGATAGGTCTCTGGTTCAATTTTTCTGATACCAGCGGGTTATTTACATTGTATTTTCAAGCTTTTACGGCCGCTGCCGATAACCAGAGAAGCGTTGTTTGCATGAGAGAGCTGGCTGACTGCGGGCCTGATCATGAACCAGTAGCTCCCGACACACAATCGGTGCCAGCCAAGCCGTTGTTAGCCAGACCTGGATATCGGGTCGTTGTTACCGATACATAGCTGCCTGCTCATTGCCATCAAGCCATCACCACAGGAGCGATAACATGTTATTTCACGTCAGTCGCTCCAGCCTCATACGTAACCACCCGACAGGATCGGCGCTATGACGGATCGAATGCAGCCCTTGCTGTCCGCCGCGCTAACCGCGTCGCAACGCCTGTCCGCCAGCTCGCCATCCACCAGCGTGACAGCGGGCAGCAGCGAACTTGCTCAAACAAGCATGAGCGCGGCAACGGCCAAACGCGATGTGCAGATCATCAAGGCTAGCGTGGTCGCTACCCGGGTCGATCAGCAAGGCCGCCAACAGCTGCTGCAATTGAAGTCCGGCAACGACACCTTTGAAGTCAGCAGCCAGCGCCCCATTGCCAAAGGCAGCCAGCTGACGTTAGCCGTCGACAGCACTGCCAAACCGGTGCCGACCGTTGAGGTGCTGTCGGTAAAACCGCCGCCGTCTGGCACCAGCCCAGCCGCACCATCACGGTCCGAAGCTTCCCTTTTACAACAAGCGGTACAACAACTGCTGCGCTCACGACTGCCCATACAAACGATACAAACTGCAGAGCCCGCGCCGTCTAACATATCGCCAAACAACACCAGTAAAGCACTTGCGAGCAATGCGAAAGCTGGCGGTATTCACAGCCAGATTCAAAGCTATGCGGCTCAAGCAGGGACGGTTGCCACCAATAGAACGGTATCGCAAGCCACCGCCCAGCTGTTACAACAAGTGCTGGGCAGCCTTGAGAGCACGGGCAAGCAGAGCACTGATAACCAGCAAGCATTGCGCTCCTTTGTTCAGCAATTGCCTCAGCTAGGCGGCTCGGGTGCAACCCAAAGTAAGCCTGAGACTGCCAAACAAACAGCAGACGGTGCTTTTACTAGCAATTCACCCAACAGCACGCTCCCCACCGCCAACCAGGTGAAGCACGCCATCCTGCAATCCGGTATTTTTCACGAAGCCGATCTGATGCAACAGCTGAACGCTCAACCTGGCTCACGTGCCGAAAGCCCTGCTCAGGATCTGGCTGGCCAACTGTTTCGAGCTGCGGGGCGACTGTTTGCCAAGGCCTATACGGTATCCACAGCCTCTGAGTCATCGGCGTCCAAAGCAAGCAGTCAAACCGGGACAGCACAGCCGACCCCACAGGCAACAGAGTCAGTGCCACCCCTTCGACAAAATCCGCTACAAAAACCCCCGTCCAAATCAGCGGCTGACGCCACCCAGCTGCAAAAGCAACTTAACGGCATTGGCGAGCAATACAGCCAACGTCAGAGTGCCAGTGTTCAGGCCGCCCTGGACAGTTTGACGCCTCCCAACCTGAAAACTCTGCTCACCCGTTTGCTGGCAGAGCACGGCGGGCTGGGACAACAAGGCGCTGGCCGTCCTTCCCCCTTGCCTGCCTCATTGCCCACCTACTTGCCTGCCGCCTTGTCCACCAAATTACCCACCAGCTGGGCCAGTGTTACAACTCAGAGCCAGACCCAAACCGGTACGGCTGTTTCTGGTAGCGCTAGCGTTTTATCCGGCTCGGCAGAGGCTGCCCTGATACAACAGCTCAGAGGTGCGTTGGCCAGCATAGAAACCCAGCAAATACAGATGCGTCAGGCGCAGAGTCAAGGCGAGTCGCTGTTACGCAGCCTGTTGCTGTTCAATCAGGACGACCAGTTGCAGCAGGCCACACTGGATTTAAGGAAAGAACAAACGGAGCCGTTGCGGGAGCTGGCAGGAGACCGTGCATCAGATCGCACGTCAGAAAAAAGCCATGAGCAGGAGCCACTCCCGTCCAGGCTCAGCGGCAATAGCAGCGACCAGAACAACGCCAGTGACAACGGCCATGCCCAGACAGAGACCAAAGACCAACGCGGCGAAGCACATCGCCCCAGCCGCTGGCACCTGAACCTGCATTTTGAACTGCAGCAAACCGGGCCTTTGGATGTGCAAGTGGTGATGGGCTGGCCCGATATCTCGGTGACCTTCTGGTCGCCACAAGCGCAGATACGTCAGCAACTGAGTCAGCAAATAGCTGGGCTCAGAAGCACTCTGGGGCAATTGGGCGCGCGCGTTGAGCTGTTGGACGTCAAACACGGCCTACTGCCCGACAACGAACAGAACCGCATAGAACAACGGTTGGTGGACCTGCACACATGAGCATTCCGGAATCCCTGAAACAGGCCGATCAGGCCATTGCCCTGAGTTATGTTGCCGACCAGCATGATGCCCCGACGCTGGTTGCCAAAGGCGAAGACGACGTCGCCCAGGCCATCATCGAACTGGCGTTAGCGCACTCGGTGCCTGTTTACGAAAACGCCAGCCTCACCGAATGGTTGGGGCAATTGGAAATAGGGGATGAAATTCCCGCCGAGCTGTATCAGGTGATCGCAGAGATTCTGGCGGTGGTGTACCGCATCCAGAACCGTACACCCGATCATTGAGCCAAAGGGGACATCTATTTAATCCAGTGCCCGCTCTGGCTTTCTGGATGGTTGTGAATCACGAAGCCAGTTTGCAGTCCTGACGGGGCAGTCAAAAACTGGCGACACAAAGTCGGAATCATCCAGCAGCCCCCGAAGGGCGCGGATTGCCGCTTCACATAGCTGTGTTGGATAACTTGAAAAGACTCGGCCGGACAGGTACGTCATTTCACTGCGTTATCCGCCTTGCTCTGAGAACCGGCAACACTCGCGCAGAGCTGTGCAGGATTAAACAGATGTCCCCTGAAAATCAGGCGGTCGCAGCCACCCGGGTTTCGATCGCCTGAATCAGCCAGTCGGTGTGGGTTTGCACCATGTCTTGCGGGATCAAATCGACACCTTCCAGCAGCAGCGGCAAGGAACGGTGATGATAACTGTCGATCAGGCCATGAATGGCGGTCAGGAAATACAAGGTCAGACGACGACGCTCGGCGTCCGGCTTCTGCTGCATGGCATCCACCGCATCACTCAGCAAACTCTGAACATGCTGCTGCCATTCTTCGACCAAACGATCCAGATTCATCACCGCGTTATCGTCGCGGTCGTCACTCTGGCCCGGTTTGATGACCGGCGGCTGAAACATCAACTGATAATAACCAGCACGTTCACCGGCAAACGCCACCAGCTGCGCCGTCAAACGGTACAGGGCATCAAGGGAGTCGCTGGAATCCATCGACGTCAGGCGGGTTTGCTCGAACAGCAACTCAAAGCCACGGCGTCGAATGTGCAGTAACAGGGATTCCTTGCTGGGGAAATAGTTGTAGATATTGCTGGCCGTCATATCCAGTTCTGCAGCCAGTTTGCGCATGGACAGATAATGAAATCCCAGTTGGGACATGACGGTCGCGGCGCTATCCATTATGCGCTCACGCTGGAAGGCAATTTCTTCCGGAGTGAAAGGTTTTTTGGGCATGACGGCTCCTGTCGTTGCTCTCGGCGCGGACGAGGTAAACAGCTCCTTGTACCCCTGAATCCGCCAGAACATCATTGTTCTACAATTTTTCGAGATTACTCCCGAGGCCGCTGAAATCAAGGCCAATCACCATTTTTTGTCTATTGATCGACGCTTTTATACGTTCGTTATCCCAAAGCTCTACGACAACCCTTGATACAGGGCAATTCTGGTCCTATCGCAGCCACGTAAAATGGTCAGACCAACTATCGAGGCAGTGAGTTAGCACCATGACAGAACAGGTATGCTGGGACCCTTTGTTGATCCAACGTTATAACCGTCCGGGCCCGCGCTACACCTCATACCCGACCGCGGTTGAGTTCCAGCCTGTCAGCGCCCAGACCGAACAGCGTGATGCCATTGAGCGCCAGGCCTTTGCTGTCCGTGATCCATCACGGCCGCTGTCGCTGTACCTGCACATCCCGTTCTGCCGCCATGTTTGCTACTACTGCGGCTGCAACAAGATTGTGACCAAAAACACCAGCAAGGCCGCGCCCTACCTGCAACTGCTGAAACAGGAAATCCGCGCCAAGTACGACCTGCTGAGCCAGCATGGAACGCAGCCAGTCGCGGAAGTAGAGCAACTGCATCTGGGTGGCGGCACACCCACCTTCCTCAGCGACGAAGAACTGGAAGAACTGGTCAGCTACCTGAAAAACCTGTTCACCTTCAGCCGCGCCAAAAACGCCGATTTTTCCATCGAAATCGACCCGCGAGAACTTCGCACTGGCACGCTGGTGTTGCTGCGCAAGCTCGGCTTCAACCGAATCAGCTACGGCGTACAGGATCTGGTGCACAAGGTACAAGCTGCGGTGAACCGCATTCAGCCACGGGAAATGATCGAAAGCGTTATGGCCGAGGCCCGTGCTCTGGGCTTCCGTTCCATTAACATCGATCTGATCTACGGACTGCCTCATCAAACACTGGCCAGCTTTGACGAAACTCTGGATGCCATTATCGCTATGCGGCCCGATCGCTTGTCGGTATTCAACTACGCTCACCTGCCGGAACGTTTCAAACCGCAGCGCCGCATCAACGGCGATGACCTGCCATCGGCGCAGGAAAAACTGGCGATTCTGGGCCATTCCATCCAGAAGTTGACCGACGCAGGCTACCACTACGTAGGCATGGACCACTTTGCCCTGCCTGACGACGAGCTGGCCGTTGCCCAGGCCGCAGGCCAGCTGCACCGAAACTTTCAGGGCTATACCACGCATGCCCAATGCGATCTGATTGGTTTTGGCGTTTCATCCATCAGCCAGATTGGCGACTACTACCTGCAAAATCAGGTGGTCATGAACGAATACGAGAGTGCCGTCGCGGCAGGCTATCTGCCGACCATGAAACACTTGCAAGCCAGTGCCGATGACAAGGTGATTCGTTATGTCATCACCGAGCTGCTGTGCCACCTGCAAGTGGACTTTGATGTCATCGACCAGCGCTTTGACATCGACAGCCGCCAGTTTCTGGCCGACGGTCTGAGCCGACTGCAGCCCATGGTAGAAGACCAACTGGTCGACATCAGCGCCCAAGGCGTGCGGATACGTGACAAAGGCCGGCTACTGGTGCGTAATGCCTGTATGGCATTCGACGAGTACCTCCACCAGCATGAGCAACAACGATTCTCCAAAGCAATCTGAACCTGCACCGCAAGCCCACTACAGCACCTGGTCACGCTTGCCGCGTCCCATGCGCTGGGGCATCGAAGCACTGATTCTGGTGCTATTGATGGTGGCGCTGAGCCTGTGGCTCAGCCGCCACATGCTCGATAGCGGTACCCCGCTGCCCGACGCCCCGGTGCAATTTCTCAATCCCGATGACAATCCGGCACCTCATGGACTGACGTTGCATCAGACGATTCAGGCGTCGCAACGGTCGAATCAACAACCTGTCACTCTGGTGTATGCCTTTGCCCCTGGTGCTCTATCTGCAAGGTCAGTATGCCGGGGCTGGACATGGCGCTGGACGACCAGACCCGGCTGATCGCCATTGCCATGGATTGGCATAACAAGTCCGAAGTGGCGGAAATGGTTGACTCGATTGATTTCCAACATCCGGTGGTGATGGATCACAACGCGCTGCGCGAATCGCTCAGAATCGATGGTTACCCAAGTTACTATCTGGTCGACGCCAACGGTCAAATTCGCTTTGCCGACCGCGGGCTGACCACGCCAGTGGGACTTTGGTTGCGCATCAAGCTGATGCGCTTGCAGGATTGGCTCGGCTAACCCGGCATACCCCGCCAGATGACCCAGCCCTGTTCGGTAAATTGCAGATTCACCGCTCGTGTGAAGGGTTTGTCGAACGACTCATAGCTGCGACGGAACAGGCGCAGCTGACGGAACCTCGGGTGTTTGGCCCACTCGGCCAAATCGGCCACGTACCATTCCACAATCACTTCGGCATACCAGGCATCGTCGACCCAGTACGCCGGAGACACCGAGATCACCTGCTTGATCGCCGGACGGCCGTACACCAGCTCTCGCCCATGTGGCAGCAGTCGCCAATCTGCGGTTTGCGACAACCGATAATGCCAGATCGCTTCAATCCTCGAGCCGCCTCCTTCCCGCTTGCGCTGCTCCACCGCAGCCCGCCGGGTTACGACCCCTTCATCCAGCAGCACCTGCAACAGCTGCGCCTGCTGGCTGCCATCGTCCCGCGCCATCGTTAGCGGAAAATGCAGCTCTTGCCACAGCATCGCTTGCTCGGCGGTGACCCGGGTCAACAGCGCATCCACGGTTTGCGGTGACAATGGCGGCTGATCAGGCGGTGCGGTCCAGCCATTTGCGGCCGTTGTGAAGCACAGTGAGCACAACAAACACAGTCCTATCCAGTACCGCTGGATAGCGTTACCTGGATTGCCCGGACCACTGATCAATTTAGCAACAGCAGTATCGTGGCGTCGGGAAATCGGGCGCGATTTCACGCCCTGATCCACCATCACCGGGAAATATTTTTGTAACAAAGGTTCACGAATACTGTCCATATCAATACCATAGCGCCTCCTCAGCCAAATGCCCGCTATGTCACCCAAATGTCATAGCTCACCAGTACATTCGGCCGGATAATTTCAACAGTCAGGTACTCACATGCAACAAGCCACTGCTCCTCAGCGTGCCGTCCAGAATGACGCACCCCTCGTGGCCCGAATCACGCAGGACCCCATCGAAATTCGTCAGGCGCTGGAACTGCGCTACCGTGTATTTGCTGAAGGCATGGGAGCCAAAATCGACAGCGGTGAAGCCGGTATCGATCGTGACCGTTTCGACGATGTGTGTTTGCACCTGATCGTCAAGGATGTGAACAACGACCAGGTGGTGGGTTACAGCCGCATCCTGACCAACGATCTGGCCAAACAGGCCGGTGGCTTCTATTCCGCCAGCGAATTCGATCTCAGCAACATCATCGAATCCGGCAAGACCTACATGGAAATTGGCCGTACCTGCGTTGACCCGGATTTCCGCAGTGGTGCTGTGATTGGCTTGCTGTGGTCTGGTATTGCCCAGTTTATGTCGGCCCACAACATCGACTTCCTGATGGGCTGCGCCAGCATTCCGCTGAACGATGGCTACAGCCGTGCCGTTGCCATCATCAACCACCTGCGCGAAAAGCATTACACGCCAGAGCACCTGCGTGCCGAACCACGTGTGCACATGCCGACTATCGACACCGACATGGACGGTGCCCGTCTGGTGCCGCCACTGCTGAAAGCCTACCTGCGCATTGGTGTAAAAGTGTGTGGTGAGCCGTTCCTGGACAAGGACTTCAACGTCGCCGATGCGCTGATTCTGTTGAATCGTGACGACATCAACCAGCGTTACCTGCGTCACTTCGCCAAAACCGAAGGCTGATACAGCCAGAAAAAACAAGGCCCCGGTTTGCTGCTGACTGACAAACCGGGGCCTTTCTCATTCGAGTAACAGCTGTTCTTTTGATAGCTGTACTTCTGACAGCCGCTAGCCCAAGCCACTAACCAGCTCTTCTTACTCTAACAAATACGGTTTCTGCCCGCTTCCTTGGCGTGATACAAGGCCCGATCAGCCTCTTCCACCAACGCTTCCATCCGATCCCGCAACTGCGGTTGCTGCCAGCTGCTACCGATGCTGACGCTAACGTATTCACTGCATGGCGATTGTGGATGCGGCATACGCGCCATCCGCACCGCATTCAGCATGCGCTGGGCGACAACCTCAATCCCGCGTTGATCGGTGGCCGGTAAAATCACCGCAAATTCCTCACCGCCGTAGCGTGCCACCAGATCGTGGGAACGATTGACCTGACCATTCAGAATACTGGCAATGCGTCGCAGCACCTTGTCCCCGGCCGGATGCCCGAGGGTATCGTTGTAGCCCTTGAAGGCGTCCAAATCGAGCATCAAGACACCAATGCCCTGGCCGTGACGCTGGGCCCAGCGCCACTCACGAGCAAACACCTCGTCGAAGCGGCGACGGTTGGCAATCCCCGTCAGACCATCCGTCACCGACAAGGCCTCCAACGTGCTGATGCGAGTGCGCTTTTGCAATAGCACACCCAGTCGGGCTTCCACCAGCCCGGTGTTCAAAGGCAACGGTAAATACAGCGACGCCCCTGACACCAATGCTCGGGTTTCGAGCACCGCATCGTCCGGCCCTATCACGACGAGATCCGCATCCGAGCGCTGCAACTGGTGCTGCCAGCGCCCCATAAACTGCCCCATATCCAACTCCGGAAGCGCCGATGACAGCATCAATACATCGGGCTGAAATTCCCCGTTCAGCAAACAGTCTTCCAGTTCCGCCAACGAGGTCAGGTTGATCAAACGGCAAGCCGATGGGAACAAATCCCCGATAAATGCCTGCCGAACCAGACTGGTATCGGCCAACAAAACAGTAAGAGGTTGATCCATAAGGGAACCTTATTAGCGGAAAGCGCACGAAATTCGGGCCATACTGACGACGGCGTATTATTTCCTCTCACCCTAACGTATAAATCGTCACCGACAAAATAGCGTCAGCCCGGATCGTCCCGGTGCTGGCCATCAGAACCATCAGGGAGCGTTCAATCATGATGTCACTTACCCAATATCGACCGCGCAAGCGTATTCTTTTACCTCTGATTGCGGCGGCATCACTCGGCCTGAGCGCTTGCGACAGCAAAGACGAAGCAGCCAGCAACAACGAACAAGCAGTAGCCAAAGCCAGTACCCAGGCCAGCACGGCTCAAACCAATAAAGCCAAGCAAGAAACTGCTGCCGCCAAACCCAAGGTTCGCAACGTCAGCAAAGAGCTGCCAGCGGTGCCCGACTTCGCCAGCATCACGGACGTCAAACAGAAGAAAAAAGCCTTCTTCGACTTCCTCTACAATCTGGTGAAACGCGCCAACCGCGAAGTCCTGGCAGAACGCAGCGTGATTGAGAGCTGGAACCCGGACAAAGGCGCCAGCCAGGCCATCACCGACTTGATGGAGAAGTACCGCATTGATGAAAAACTGTCCCTGCAAGACGCTCGCAGTGAACTGCTGAAGCGCGTGCAGGTGATTCCGGCGTCACTGGTGCTCGCTCAGGGCGCCAACGAAAGCGCCTGGGGCACCTCCCGCTTTGCCAAGCAGGGCAACAACTACTTCGGCCAGTGGTGTTATGTCAAAGGCTGTGGTCTGGTACCGCAACAGCGTAACGACGGTGCCGTTCACGAAGTGGCCGATTTCGACCACCCGATGGACTCCGTACGCAGCTACATCCTGAACCTGAACCGTCACTACACCTACGACGACCTGCGTGACCTGCGCGCCAAGGAAACCAAGAAACAGGGCTACGCCACCGGTTTGAATCTGGCCGCAGGCCTGATCAACTATTCCGAGCGTCGAATGGAGTACGTGAAGGAAATTCGCAGCATGATCAGCTATAACAAATTAGACAAGCTTGATCCGACAATGCTCGCGGACATCCAGAGCACCGCGAAGGAAGGTTAATTTGGACTCACGGGAACGCCGCTTCTCCAAACGTTACGACGCCGCTCCGCTGCAAGTCGAAATGCAGCTGAAAACCCTGCTGGGAGGGTGGCGCTCCCCCAATCGTGCCATCGCCATCGATATCGCCAAGAGCGGTATCGCGGTGCTGTCGCCACTGAAGTTCCGCTCCGGTCAATCGGTGCGGCTCAGTGTTGGCAATCGCGACCACAGCCTGCGCCACATTCCTGCCCGGATTGTGCGCCAGAGCCTGCGGGATGGCGATTTTATCTACGGCCTGCATTTCAATTTCGAAAAAATTCCCGAGCAAGCCCGGGCCAGTGCTGAAATCATGCTGTCACGCTTGCTTGCCACGCTGGAGCACAGCCGTGGGGGCGTTCATGCAACCAATGCCCGCACCGCCATACTGGACGGCGCAGTGAGCCCTTGACCCCGTTGGCCAGCTGCGGTTTTATGCCGCTCTTTTAAATTCCCGACCAACAAGAAGAAACACCCATGTCATTACTTACGGGACTGCTGGCGGCCATCCTGCTGGTGCTGAACACATTCTTTTGGGCACCGATGCTGATCATCGCGGCCTTGCTGAAATTCACCCTGCGTCCGTTTGAAAAGCCACTGGGTGGGCTGGTCAACGCCTTCGCCGACCTGTGGATCAAATGCAACTCCTTCTGGATGCGCCACGCCCAACCGACGCAGTGGACCATCAACGCCCCCGCCAACCTCAACCCCAAGGGCTGGTATTTTGTGGTCAGCAACCACCAGAGCTGGGTCGACATCATGGTGTTGCAGTACTGCCTCAACCACCGAATTCCACTGCTGAAGTTCTTTCTCAAACAAGAGCTGATCTGGGTACCCATCATGGGCTTTGCCTGGTGGGCCCTCGACTTCCCGTTTATGAAGCGCTACAGCAAGGCCTACCTGAAAAAGCACCCTGAGAAAAAAGGCCAGGACCTCGAAACCACCCGTCGCTCCTGCGAGAAATTCCAGTACTTACCCACCAGTGTGATGAATTTTCTCGAAGGCACCCGCCTGACCCCGGAAAAACACGCCGAACAACAGTCGCCGTTCAAGCACCTGTTGAAGCCCCGTGCTGGCGGTCTGGCATTTGCCATGAGTGTGATGGGCGATTCCTTCCACTCGATGATCGACGTCACCATCTACTACCCCGACGGCGCTCCCAGCATGTGGTCGTTCCTGCAAGGAAAGATGCGTCGTTGCCATATTGAGATCCGTGAATTCGATATTCCCGCCGAACTGCTGGAAGCCGACTACCAGAACAACCCGCAGGAGCGGGAACAGGTGCAACAGTGGGTACAAACATTGTGGGAAGAAAAAGACGCACTGATCGAACGACTGGCAGAACGCTACGGCCCCTCTGAATAACTCAGTGCCCGTTCTGGATGGCAGGGCGTTATGAGTAACGAAGCTGAATTGCAAGCCTGACGGGGCCAGTCCAGAATCAGCGACACAGTGTCAGCAGTGTCCTGCCATCCCCTCCGGGCGCGGCCTGCAGGCCGCCAGAACGGTGTTGGCGAACTTGAAAAGGACCCATCATTTCGCTGCATTCGCCGCCTGGTTCTGACAACCTGCATGACTCGCGCAGAGCTGTGCAGAGTTATTCGGAGGGTCCCTATCACCCGAATACATAAGCTAATAACTGAGAATTACTATTGTTCGTTGGAACATTGGTGTATCTAAAAGCCCTAATTTGTTCGAGTCCGTTGAATACAGGAGTTTTCCGTGAAGGTATATGAAGACATCAGCCAGTCGATTGGCAATACCCCTTTGGTTCGCATCAGCAAGATCACCGATCACCCGCACGTATACGCCAAGCTGGAAAACCGCAACCCGGCCCACTCGGTAAAATGTCGCATCGGTGCCAACATGATCTGGCAAGCCGAACAGGACGGTAAACTGAAGCCGGGCATGGAAA
The DNA here is from genome assembly GCF_056158645.1 of Oceanobacter sp. ABM4_470. Lineage (NCBI taxonomy): Bacteria > Pseudomonadati > Pseudomonadota > Gammaproteobacteria > Oceanospirillales > Oceanospirillaceae > Oceanobacter > Oceanobacter sp. ABM4_470. The sequence goes on along the minus strand of NZ_JBSWTR010000002.1, from coordinate 457,020 downwards.
TCGTTGAGCCAACCTCCGGTAACACCGGTATTGCACTGTCCTTCGTGGGTGCTGCTCGCGGTTACAAGGTGACCCTGACCATGCCGGAAACCATGAGCATCGAACGCCGCAAGGTGATGATGGCTCTGGGCGCCAACCTGGTGCTGACCGAAGGCGCCAAAGGCATGAAAGGAGCGGTAGATAAAGCCGCTGAACTGCTGGCCGAAGACCCGCAAAACCGCATCCTGCTGCAACAGTTCGAGAACCCGGCCAACCCGGCCATTCATGAAAAAACCACAGGCCCGGAAATCTGGAACGACACCGACGGCGAAGTTGACGTACTGGTTGCAGGCGTTGGCACCGGCGGCACCATTTCCGGTACCTCTCGTTACATCAAACAGCACAAGGCCATCACCTCGGTAGCAGTTGAACCGGCGGCCTCGCCAATCATCACCCAGAAACGCGCTGGCGAAGACCTGACGCCGGGACCACACAAGATCCAGGGCATCGGCGCCAACTTCATTCCGGGTAACCTCGACCTCAGCGTGATTGACCGCGTTGAACAGGTCAGCAACGAAGAATCCATGGAAATGGCCCACCGCCTGATGTCTGAAGAAGGCATTCTGGCTGGTATTTCCTGTGGTGCCGCCATGACCGCCGCCCTGCGTCTGGCTGGCGAACCGGAATTTGCCGACAAGAAAATCGTTGTTGTGCTGCCGGACTCCGGCGAACGCTACCTGACCTCTCCACTGTTCGAAGGCTTCTTCGACAAGTAAGCGGGTAACGCCATGTCGATGTTGCATCTGCACAATGGCGAATCCCTGCTGGACGGCGAGCTGGATTTTTATCCAGCCGCCGTTATTCAACCCGATCCGCTGTTCGATATTCTCCATCAGCAACTGCCCTGGCACAGTGACACCATCACGGTGTACGGCAAGGAGCACCGGATTCCGCGTCTGCAATGCTGGCTTGGTGATGCCGGTCTGGCCTATACCTACTCCGGTAAAACCCTCCATTCCCTGCCGTGGCACCCCGTGCTGCAACAGCTGAACCAGCAGCTCAATCAGGCATTGGGGTTGAGCAACAATTCGGTACTGTGCAATCTGTACCGCGATGGCAACGACAGCATGGGCTGGCACAGCGACGACGAAGCCGAACTGGGGCCTGCGCCTGTGGTGGTATCCGTTACCTTGGGGGCCGAGCGCGATTTTGCCCTGCGCAAGAAAGGCGAGACTCGCATGTTTGCCAAACTGCCGCTGGCGCATGGCTCGGTTCTGGTGATGAAAGCCGGTATGCAGTCACGCTGGCAACATGCTCTGCCGAAGCGTGCAGGGATCGCATCAGCCCGTATCAACCTGACCTTTCGGCAACTGATTCAAAACACGTCTGTGGTTTAAGGTTTAAGGACCCTCTGAAAAACTCCGCACAGCTCTCGGCTCTGGCTTCCTGCTTCGCCCTACGGGGATGGCAGGGCATTGCTGACTCTGTGTCGCTGATTTTTGACTTGACCCGTCAGGCCTGCAAATCAGCTTCGTGACTCAGCGTCGCCCTGTCATCCAGAGCGGGCACCGAGTTTTTCAGAGGGTCCTTAACACGCTCGCTAGCGCGAGATCACCGTCTCAATACGGAACATGATCACCGGAGTCGTTTCGTAGTTGCTGTCGCGTTCCCAGATCAGTTCTGGCGAGATTTCCCCAAACACCCAGTCCTGATACAACTTGCGGCGATAGCGAAGGCTGGCGGTGTAGGAATAGAAGGTCGGCGTCAGCTCGGTATCCCCCGAGGCACCGGCAACATAGGCCAGTGCCGCTTTGGAGCTGAGCTCGTGGTACAAGCTGGCGCTGTAGCTGAGCTTGAAGAAATCGTCATCGAGCAAATAGCCCGCCTTGGCGTTGATCCGAAACAGCTTTTCGATATTCAGCGGGTAGTTCAGCTGCACGCTGGTATCTTCCCCCCAACCTTTCGAGTTGTACCAGTAGAGGGTTTGCGTGGCCTTCATTTCCCACTCTGAAAACCAGGCGTAGCGACGGGCCCGCAGCCGGGTAAACGGGTCTGGTGGCATGCCCCAGCGCACCCCGGAATCCAGACTGGTTTTCCAGCGGTCGGTTTCGCGGAAAATAAACCGCAGCGCCGCCGAGTAGTTATTGTTTTCCACACTTTCCAGCGGATCTGCCTCTCGGGCTTCTTCGTCACTGGATTCCAACAGCAGGTTGAGCCGCTCGCTGATGCGGGGCAGCTCCAGATTGACGCTGACACCGAACTTGTAATCCACCGGCTCCCCCGCTTCCCGGCGGGTATAAAACGACAGTTTGGCGCGACTGCCACCAACGTCATCTTCAAGAATGTCTTCACTGAAGAAGGTGTCCACAAAGAACGAATCGATATCCCCCGACAGGTTATCCAGGTAGCCTGCCAGCCACTTGCGCGAACGGTTCACCATGCCATCACTGGCATCGATGGGCTGGTTTTCCGAATACTGATCGTCGCTGTTGGACGCTTCGGCATCCTGCGAGTCAGACTCTGCTGTCTCTTGTTGCACCGGGCTCATGGGCACCGCAATGGCCTGACGATACACCGGGGCCGGTTGCGACAGGCTCAAGGCTGTAGCCGTCGGACTCAGTAACCAGACGGACAGGCAAAGCCCCACGACAATGCCCCGAGCATGAAGCAACGGGAACCCCAGCAAAGCAGATAGCCAGCGCATATCAGCGGTCAGACCGGATCATGGTGAATCAGCACCTCGGCACGCGGGAATTGCGCCACAATGGCGGCTTCCACCTGTTCACCAATTTGATGGGCACGGTAGAGGCTCTGCTCGCCCTTGAGGTCGAGGTGAAACTGAATGAATTGCACCGCACCGGCCTGACGGGTTTTCAGATCGTGGAATCCTTGTACCCCATCAATGCCATGAATCAACACATGCAGCGCCTGCTCCTGTTCCGGTGGCATAGCCTGATCCATCAGCACTGCCAGTGCTTCCCGAATGATTTCGTACACGCTGTGCAGCAACACACCGGCAATCAGCAAGGCCACCAGTGGATCAAGCCAGAACTGCTCAAACCAGGCAGCGACCAAGGCCACGACCACCGCCAGGCTGGTCAGAATATCGCCGTAGTAATGGGCAGAATCGGCTTTGATCGCCAGCGAATGAGTGACTCTGGCAACCCAGCGCTGGTAGATCACCAATGCGGTCGTCAGCAGCGCCGAAAACACCATCACACCAATGCTTTCTGGCAGGGCGGCAAGAGGTTGGGGATTCAGTAAGCGGTCGACCACGTAAATCAGCAAGGCGGCGGCCGAACCCAGGATAAACGCCGATTGAATCAGCGCGGCCAGCCCTTCAGCCTTGGTGTGCCCGAACGGATGATCGTCATCGGCGGGCATCAACGCATAGCGAATGGCAAAGAAGTTCACCACCGAGGCGGCGATGTCCATCAGGGAATCCAGCAAGGAAGACAATACTGAAGTGGAGTCGCTGGCGTACCAGGCCGCCAACTTGGCAATCAGCAAGGTTGTCGCCACTACAATTGAGGCTGTCGCAGCGCGCTTGATCAGAACAGCATGTGGCTGTGTTGTCATAGATTATCCCCATCGACTGCCAGTCAGTATGCCAGACAGGCTATAACAACTGTAGCGAAGGGGTTAGCGCAGCGACAGATGTTATTCTGACGTGTCCAGAACCAGGCAAACCCGGTGACCATCCTGCTCCGCCTGATTGCTGTAGCGCCAGCCCAACCGGTCGGTCAGTTGCTGGGTCAGCTGCAAGCCCAGGCCAAAGCCCTGATCACCACGATCCTGCTTCTGCTCCTCGATGTCATCCTGACTGTCACTGTCGGCCGTGCGTTGCTCGAAGTTGTCGATATGAATGGTGCCGCCCTGCTGGCGGATTTCGACCCGCCCTTCCCAGGTGTGCTGGAAGGCGTTACGAATCAGGTTGCCCAACACAATCCGCAACGGCGTGGCCGGGAATTCTGCGGTCCAGTTGTCATCTACTTCAACCACCACCTCTACCTGCTTGTTGTTCAGCAGGAAGGCCAGCTCTTCGGTCAACTGTCGGGCCAACAAGCCCGGTGACAGCTGCTTGCGCGGCAACTGGGAAATGTCATCGCGGCTCAGCCACAGCAAGGTTTCAGTCAGCTGCGACATGGTGATGCCAGCACGTTCCAGCCGGTGCAAGGTAGCCACTACCCGATCGTCGTGAAGGTCGATGCCACGGGCAGCCATTTTCGACAACAGCTCGGTGTTGTTACGTACCACGGCAATCGGCGTGCGCAGTTCGTGGCTGGCAAAACGCAGGAAAGCCTTTTCCCGCTCCAGCGTTTCATGCATACGACAAACACTGCCGTGCACCAGCGAGGCCAATTCGTTCAGCTCGGTATAGCCAAAGTCCGGCACTGGCTGTTTCAGGTCGTGGGAATCGAGTTTGCGGGTCCAGTTCACCAGACGACCGGCCGGGCGAGCCACCAGGCTGTACAACAAGAACGCAATCAGCAGCACAATAGCAATGGAAGCCCCACCGACAATCCAGATATCCCGGCGGCTGTCTTCCAGCTGATGCGACACAATGCTGCGCTCGTGGGGGCGTCGGAAGGTGGTGGCTATGTACCAGACGTTTTTGTCGTCCTTACGCTCTGCCGAGCGATCCTTGTCCCGCTCGCCTCCTTTATCTCCATTTCGGTCGGCGTCGCGGTCGCTATCTCTACCGCTGTCTTTGCTCCCGTTACCATTGCCGCGATCGCGCTCGTCGCCTTCAAGCGCCTCAGGGTCACCGCCGAAGCGGCCAAAGTCGCGTTCGGTAAAACGCTTGCTGACCGGGTAAATCATCACGAAGTAGAGCATTTCCGGGCGTCCGGTGACGTCCTTCACTTCGGCTTTATGGATGGTGCCCTTACCTCTGGGTTGTTTGTCAAAGTGCTGACGAATGCTTTCCGGCAGTTCTTCCCATTCATCGGCGATGTAGTAGCCGCCAAACGGACCGCTTCTGAGCATGCCACGCTGGGCCAAATGCCGGACAGTGGCTTCCATATCACGGCTCAGCACCACGTCCATACCGCGAATCATGTAATCCGCGGTCAACATCGAATAGCCCACCGCCAGCAGGATTCCCAACGACAGGAAGGCTGCAATCAGAAGGGTTTTCAGGCGTAGCCGGAAACGGGGAAAGGTCATCAACAACTCCGCCTTATGAGGCCGCCACAATCGCCACACCCTGACCGGAACGGGTCTGGATCATGGCAGGCAGACCATCGTGGTCGACGGCCTTGCGCAGGTTAAACAAATGCACTTTCAGACTGTTGCTGTCGGGCTGGTCATCGCCCCACACCGCGCGCGCCAGCGCTTCGCGGCTAACCACCGCCGGGGACGCCCGCAGCAGCGCTTCGAGCAGTTTCCAGCCGGTCGGCGACAGGTGCACATGCTCACCTGCCCGCTGTACCGTACGACCGTCCAGATCCATCACCAGGTCACCGCAGCTTAGGCGGGTCACCTGACCACTGCGACGACGCGACAGTGCCACGACCCGTACCACCAGCTCCTGCATTTCAAATGGTTTGATCAGATAGTCGTCAGTGCCGGCCTGAAAGCCTTCAATCTTGTCGTCGAGCTGATCACGGGCGGTCAGCATCAGAATCGGCGTATTGTCGCCGCCCTGACGCAACCGTTCACACACGCTCAAACCATCCAGACGCGGCAGGTTGAGGTCCAGCAAGAGTACGTCGTACTCATTTTCATTCATCAGATTCAAGCCAGCCACGCCATTGCTGGCGTGGTCGCATTCGATGTCTTCCAGCGACAAATAGTCGATCAGGGTGCTGGCCAGATCGAGATCGTCTTCCACCAACAACACATTCAGCATGGGGTGCTCTCCGGACCTTCAGATTGCTTGAACAGGCGGCGCTTGAGCTTGCCCAGACCACGGTCGCCGTCGTCCTGAATCGCCATCAGAGACGGGATCAGCACCAAGGTAATCAAGGTCGCAAACATGATGCCGCAGCCCACCGATACCGCTGCCGGAATCAGGAACTGGGCCTGAATATCGGTTTCTGCCAACAGCGGCATCAAACCGGCAAAGGTGGTGAACGAGGTTAACAGTACCGCTCGCAAACGGTCGCGACAGGCGGTGTTGATCGCCGCCTTACGACCGGCAGAGGTGTTTTCAAAGCCATCGCTTTGCTTCAGGTCGTTATAACGGGATACCAGCAGCAGGCTGTCGTTAACCACCACCCCGCTGAGGGCAATGATGCCGTTGAACGACTGAATGCCCAGCGCAATATCAAAGGCCCAGTGACCCAGAATGGCGCCAACAATGCCGAACGGAATCGCCGTCATGATGATCACTGGCTGCACGTAGGACTTCAGCGGAATCGCCAGCAACATGTAGATGATCAGCAGCGCCAGCAACGACAGGCCAATCATGCTGCTTTGGGCTTCTTCCTGTTCTTCGGCTTCACCGGCAAAGTGAATATCCAGGCCGGGGTAGCTTTTCTTCAACTGGGGCACCAGCTCGGTTTGCAGCAGGTTAACCAGCTCGTTGGAGCTGATCTGATCCTTGTCGACATCCGCCGTCATGTACACCGCGCGTTTGCCATCAATGCGAGCAATGGCATTGCGGGAGTAGCCGTAGCTGATGGTCGCCACTGCCGACAGCGGCACCACGGTGCCATCGGAGGTACGAACTCGGGCAGCCAGCACGTCAGCAGGATTCTGACGGTCGGCCTCCGGATAACGCACTTTCACTTCAATTTCATCGGCACCGCGCTGGTAACGCTGCACCACCTGACCACTGAACGCCTGTAACACCTGTTCGGCCAGCATGCCGGTGGTGAAGCCCAGTGCCTCGCCCTGGGCATTCAGCTTCAGGCTGACCTGTGGCTGGGTCGGATCAAGGTTGTCTTCGACACCGCTGACGCCCGGAATCTGCATCAGGGCTTCGCGGAAGGCATCGCCGGAAGCCGTCAGCACGTCATCGGCACTGGCACGCAGCTCGACCCGGAACGCCGATATGTCGTCACGACGTGACTGGATCTTGAGGCTGCGCACACCTTCCGGTGTACCGGCCATCTGCTTCCAGGCGTTACTGAAATCGACCAGTGTGTACGGCGCGTCAGGGCGCAGTTCCACCCGGATATTGCCGGACTGGTCAGACTCGGAAATCACCTGCAAATAGGCAATGCCGTCGCCACCAAGCGTTTTATCCACCTGATAGGCTTGCTGTTCCAGCTCAATCAGGTGGCTGTGGGTCAGGCCATAGCTGGCATCCTGCTCCATGGTCAGACTGGCCCGCACGGTATCACCCTGGATTTCCGGGAAGAAACTCATGCGAACCGCACCGGTAAACGGCATACCAATCACCAGCACAAAGATACCGATAAACAGCACCACCATGGCGTAGCGGTTAAGCAGAGCAAAGTCGATCACCGGCTTGTACAGACGCTCGCCAAACCATTGCAGGCCAGCGTCACAGCCGTTTTGGACCTTGGCCCAGCCACGCGCCAGCGGGTTTTGGGCACCGTGACGATGGGTGTTCAGATGGGCCAGGTGCGATGGCAGGATCAGTTTGGATTCCACCAGCGACAGCAACAAACAAATGGCGACGATGCCGGCAAACTGGCTGTAGATTTCGCCCATGCGGCCTTCAACGTTGGCCAGTGCGCCAAACGCCGCCACGGTAGTCAGTACCCCGAACAGGGTCGGCACTGCCACCCGCATGGTGCCGCGTACGGTGTTGTTGACGGTGTCGCCGTGACGACTGCGTTCGGTATAAATACTCTCGCCGACCACCACAGCGTCGTCGACCACGATCCCCAGCGCCATGATAAAACCGAAGGTGGTGAGGTAGTTAAGCGATAGGCCAGTCCAGTTATCACCCATGAAATACAGGGTGCCGAAGAAAATAAACGGCAAGCCGGCAGCCACCCAGAAAGCCACTTTCAGGTTGAGGAACAAGGCCAACAACAGGAACACCAGCAAGATGCCGGTGGCGGCGTTTTTCACCAGCAACTCCAATCGGCTCTGAATGGATTCACTGCGGTCGTTCCAGGTTTCCAGCTGCACCGACTGCGGCAAGCGGCCATCGTCGATCCATTCCTGCACCACCGCCTGAGCTGCCACCACGGTGTCGGCAATGTCGTCCTGACCGGTGGTGATCACCTGCAAGGCAATGCTGTTTTTGCCTTGAAAGCGTGCCAGCACCGCGGTGCTGTCGTCGTAGGTATCACGGATACTGGCAACATCGCCCAGCAACAATTGCTGGCCGGACTGCAAGCTGATCAGCGGGATACTGGCAAAATCAGTGGTTTCGTAAGCTTGTTCAGAGGCCTGCAATTGCAGATACAGCTGCTCGCTTTTCAGCACTGCCGTCATGCTGGAGGTTGAACCGGCGTTGATCGCATCTTCAACATCAGACAACGTCAGGCCATAGGCTTGCAAACGGCCTTCATCGACTTCAATCACCATTTGCGGGTCACGCCAGCCGGTTTCGCTGACACTGGTGATATTGTTCTGGGCCAATAAGTCGGACTTCAGCTCGGTACCGAACATCTGCAAGGTATGACGATCCACATCGCCGTACAGCTGAATCCAGAGCGCGTGTTCTTCCCGCTGACCTTTTTTGATCACCGGATTTTTGGCATCGGCCGGAAAGCTGGAAATACCGTCTACTGCGGCACGAACGTCTCGCATCAGTTCGTTCAGGTCGTAGCCGTTCTGGCGTTCAACCGTAATCGAAGCACCGGTAGTGCTGGAGGTGGAGGTGACTGATTCCACCCCTAACACCCCTTGCAGGGCTTCTTCGATCTTGATGGCAATGCCTTCTTCCGATTGCTCAGCAGAGCCGCTGTTGTAGCTCACCGAAATGGAAATCGAATCCGGTTCGAGGCTGGGGAAAGCTTCACGGCGGATATCGCCCATCTGGAACAGGCCCAGTGCGATAACCAACAGCAGCAGCAGGTTGGCCGCCACCGGGTTGTGGGCGAACCAGCCAATGATGCCGCCGCCAACGCCATTAGAATGCTGCGGAGTGCTCATCAGTTGGCTGCTCCGTCACTGGAATCCTTGATCAGGCCACTGTCGCCATCGGCCACAATGCGCGGGCTGACCAGCGCACCTTCGGCGTAGCTGGACAATGGCTGCATCACCACCAGTTGCTCATCAGCCAGCCCCTCTGGCACTTGCACGTAGATGGAGCGGGCATCGCTGAACAACACATCCGCCAACTGGCTTTGCAGTTGCTGCTGTTCGTTCAGATACCAGATGTAACCGCGCTGGCTCAGCGCCGAGATTGGCAGTTTCCAGACGTTATCCACCGGCTTGCCTTCGATGGTCATTTTCACAAAGGTGCCAGGCTGCAACGCCGGAGTTTGTTGCAGCGGCTTATCCACCGCCACAATCAACGAACGCTGGCGGGTTTCTTCATCCAGATGCTTTTCGACCCGGCTGACATAGCCCTGCCATTGGCCGCGTGACTCCACCGATGTCAGAACGACCGGCCAGTGCTGTTGCTGCATGTCAGCCTCAGACGGCAACATGGCCCATTCACGCTCGGACAGCGCCACCGCAATTTCCACCTTGTCAGTGCTGTACAGGGTCGCAACTGCGCCACCGGCACTGACGTACGCCCCCGGCATCAGATCACGCGTGACCACCAGCGCATCAAACGGCGCGCTCAGACGGGTCCATTGCAGTTCCTTGCGGGCCGATACCAGCTCGGCTTCGGCATTTCTCAATGCCGCACGAGCAGCCGCCAATTGCGGTTCGCGCAGCAGCAACGGCGAATCCGGGTCACCGGATAGGCCCGCCGCTTTCCATTCGGTTTGGGCCTGCTCGACTTCGCGTTCTTCTTCCAGCAAGGTGACCTTGGCATCGGCAACGGACTGCTCGGCCGCCGCTACCGCCGCCAGATAGCTGCTGTTTTCAAGCTGGGCCAACAAGCTGCCCTTTTTGATCAGTTCGCCCGACTCAAAACTGGCCGACAAGCTTTCCACCACGCCGCCAACCCGTGCGGTCAGCGCCAGTTCGTAGTGGGATTCGGCCGAGCCATAACCGCTCAGGCTGGCCTGATAGGTACCACGACGGGCTTGCACCACTCGAGTGGAGGACGCAGCAGCCAGATCGGCCTTACGGGCCTGGCCCGCTGCTGGGTTTTGGTTATTGGCGGTGTTTTGGTTATTGGCAGCGACTGATCCCGCGGCGCCAGAGCCCGCTGAGCCTGGAGCACCCGAACCTGGAGCCCCCGGAGGACCACCCGGGCGACCAGCGGAAGGCCCCATTTGACTGAGGGTATAAACAGCCGCGCCCGCTACAAAAATCAGCGCCGCTGCAATGCCAATGGCAGCGCGTTTGTAGGAAGTAGAGGTGTTGTCACTCATGTCAGCGGGTCTCCGACGGGGTAGCTGAAGGGGTCATGGATTCGTTGGTAATGCCCGGCAAGCCAAGGGCCAATCCCAGCGCAATGCGATTACTCAGGCGCTCGTAACGCAAGCTGTTAAGGTTATCTTCCAGATCGTAGCGGGATTGCTGCACCGAGATCAGTTCCAGCAAGGTCGCCAAACCGGAACGGTAACGACGCAGGTAACGGGCTTCGTTGCTTTTGGCAGTGCCTAACGCACGCTCGATCGCGTCTTCCCGCATCGCCAGCGCGTTCTCGTTGTCGAGCGCGTTTTCCACTTCGCTGACCGCGGTCAGCAAGGTATCGCGGTAAGACTGCGCCGATGCCGCCGCACTGAATTCAGCGGCATTGGCCGCGGCTTTCAGCTGGCCACCCTGAAACAGCGGCTGGGTAAGTTGGCCAACCAGCGACCAGACCGGATCGGTGAACAGCGACGATCCGGGCGTTGAGCCAGAATCACTCAGCGATGCCGACAGACTGATGCTCGGCAGCATGTCCTTGTAGGCAATGTCGACGCGCTTGCTGGACGCCTGATAGGCATTCCAGGCAGCTTTCAGGTCAGGACGACGAGCCAGGGTTTGCTCAGGCAAGTCGACCAGCGGCATTTGCACCTGTGGATAGGTTTCTGGCATCGCCTCCGGATTGCCCAGTCCCAGCGCGGCCAGTTGCTGGTTGTCAGCGGTGCCCAACAAGGTACGCAGGGCACGCCAGGCTTCTTTCAACTCATAGTGGTTGTTGGCCAGCGTTGCCTCACCACTGGCCAGCGAGGTGCGGGCACTGTCGAGGTCGTCCAGCGAGCCAATACCGGCCTTGTAACGCTGCACAATGGCCTGTTCGTTTTTGCGCAGGGCGTCCAGACGCAGTTGTTGCAGGCGGATGCTGTTGTTCAGATTGATCAGGTTGAGCCAGCCCTGCATCACTTCGGCCACCAGCGTGTCGCGGGTTTGCTGCCACACCGCCAGTTGTTCGGCAACGTCCAGCTCGGCGGCGCTGGTGCTGTCGGCCAGTTTGGCCCACAGATCCAGCTCCCAACTGACATTGAGGGAACTGGTAAAGCTGTTGCCGTTGTTTTCAGAGCGGGAGCCCTGGAACGACACATCAGCGGAGGGGAGCTGACTGGCACGGGTGCCCAGACGCTGAGCCTGAAGCTGTCGCAAGGTGAACCAGCTTTGCTGCAAGCCCGGGTTAGCGCTCAGGCTGGCTTCAACCAGTTGCTCCAATTGATCAGAACCGAGTAAATCCAGCAGGCTGGTGTTTGTGGTCTTGGTGGTATTAGAGTTTTCCAAAGCAGCAGAGCTGTCAGCCGTATCTACCTGCCATTGACCAAGGGCATTGCGCTCATCCAGCAGTGCTTGCTCATCGCTTTGCTGCGAGCCGGACAAGGCCGAGCAGCCGGACAGCAGCACCGCAGCGGCAGCCAACAGCAAGGACGCACGACGACCGGCGGTCTGCGATTGGGAACGCGTGTACGGTGCGGCAGTGCCGCTCCGGGTACATGGGATAGCGGACAGCGGGACGGGCCGGATCGGCATTCTGAAAACTCCACCTGATGATACAGACGATATTATCTTACAAAGCGGTTAACAGCGGGTTAACCGCGGTCTCTCTATAACGACCTGATAACAGCTGCCAAGCGGTAGTCTGGCTACCGGCTGGAGTAAAGAATTGTAGCGGTAAATGTCCTGCAGAAACGAGCCACCGAATAACAAGGTGCTGGATACAGCGGTTGAATCCGCTGCTCAGAACATCCAGTTCACATCGTCGTAGTCGTCTTCAACGCAACTACGGAAGGCATCCAGCGTGGTTTCGTCTTCACAATCCACCCGATCGGCAATCAGGCTGCCATCGTCGTCCACGTACACCCGTACCAGCAGATAGCGCTCGGCGCGGTCGTCATCGTCTTCGTAGTCTTCCACCACGTCTTCGATGTCGTCGCACTGGGAGTACTGTTCGCAGTCAAGGGCAATGGTGTCGTAAAGGGTGAAGTTGCTGTTTTGCGACGGCAAGGCACTGGCACGCAGCACAATGCGGAATTTGTAGGAGGAGCCAAAACGGTCGTCCGGGCTGTCGTCGTCCTCGTCGAGGTCGACCGCAGTGATGATGCCGCCGTTGCTGACGGTTTTGACCACGTCGATGTGGTAACGGTAGCCCCAGCTGAAACTCCAGTTGCTGATGCCGTCTTCCAGTTGCAGCAGTTCGTAATCCCCGGATGCATTCACCTTGAACAGCTGACACAACATGGCTTCCGACAAACCGCAGTCGCTCATCACTGGAGCAATGTACCAGGACACATCGGTTTCGCCTTCGCAGTCGCTGGCGTAGTCGTCTTCGGCCGCGGCACAAATCACGCTGTCGAGGGCAATGCCACCACTGCCATCCACCACAAATTGCAGCTCGGTTTCATAGCTGTTGGCTACCGCTGCATCCAGCGCCTCACAGCTGCTGCTGGCACTGCAGTCGAAGTCGATTTCGCCACCGAGGTTCCAGCTGCTGTCGTCAAGGGCATAGAGGATGCCGGTGTTGGTGTAGAGAGTCAGAGAGAAGGCTTCTTCGCTGGCGCTCACTGCTTCCATCGACTGCGTGCTATCGAAGCTGTAGCTATCGGGGTCACCACTGTCGTCGTAGGAGATGGTCACCGTAGCGGTGTAACGGTAGCCCCATTGGAAGTCATCAAAGTTGGAAAACGGCACATCCGCCACTTCCCAACTGTCGTCTTCATCTTCCCGAATGCGGAAACACAGACTGCTGTCTTCGTCATCGCACTGCTGTTTGTAGTAGTCGATGTAGAGTGTGGTGGTTTCGTCATCCCAATGACGACCCAGCCCCTGACAGGCAACAAGAGTCAGAGCCGTGCTGGCCAACAGGGTCAGCCCCAACAGCCGTTTGATGATTGCAGACATGATGTTCCGTTGCGGCCAACAGGCCACAGTCATTTCAATTATTCAGAACGTCCGTGTTGCAACAGAATTGGCATGGCATAAGCCAGCAACACCTGTTTCTGAACGTCACGTTCTTCGGATTCAAAGCGGTCGCGCATTTGTTGTTCAAGTTCCGCACTGACGGCTTCCGCAGGCAGGTCGGTGTGACAGTCAAATTGCCGCTGCAACAGCCCCAGTGCCGCATGATGCACGGGCAGTATTTCAGTCATGTCACGTAGCTGCTGGTCAATGGCGGCGGCCATCACGTCGGCGCTGGCCATTTCCTCGTCCGTCAGCGGACGACCAAAGTCGATATGAATCACACCCTTGTTACCGGTAATGCCGGTCAGCAGGCTGCGGGTATCTTCGCCTTCTTCCTTGCTGTAGGTGCCGTAACGGGCCTTGGCGACCAGTTCACGGGCCTTCATCACATCACAAGGGTCCCATTCGTATTGAATGCATACCGGCACCGGACGCAAGTGGCCCATGCTCTCGGCGAAACTTTCCTTCCGCTCACGGCCATGCAGCGCCATCATTTTCAGCACCGCGGTGTCGGTCATGTCGATGGCATTTTTGGCGCGCCCTTCACGCTGGGCAATCCACACCGACTCCTGCTCATCGAGGGTATGACGAATGTAGTTCGACAGCTGTTGCAAAGCCGCCAGTTTCTCACGCTTGTTGGTAATGTTTCGTTTAACAATGAAAGACTTGTTCAAGCGCATCACGTCGCCCACATCCGGGTGACTGAGCAGGTTGTCGCCAATGGCAATGCGACTGGTTGGCCAACCGGCGTTGTGCAACGAGTAGTTGATCAGGGTCGGGTCCATGGCGATATCACGGTGGTTGGATATCCACAGGTGCCCTTGTTGCGGGTTCATTTGATCCAGACCACGCACCACCACATCGGTGGCGGTTTTGGCCAGCAAGCGGCCAATCCAGTTTTCCATCCAGATCTGGAAATCCTGCACCGTGTGGACATCGGCCATTTGCTTGATCAGCACCCGCTTGGCCAACGGCAGCATCAGCTCACGCAGCCAGCCTGGCAGCAGCGGCAAACGATACTTCAACAACGCGCGGTGAACGGTGTCGGACTGGCAAATGCGGTCGAGAACAGCAGCAACTTCGCTGTCCTGATAAGGGCGGATGTCGGCGTATAAATCTTGCATGGAGGGTTCAGGGTCTGGGTAGTCATCGGCGGCGGGGATGATGCCTGAGTTGGCCGCCTTAAGGCAAATTCAGGACTGTGCTACCGTGTTGACTGAAATTGACCGCAGCCTCTTTAAAAATCGGGTTTTTGCCCCCACATAGTCTGCAACCGTCCAGTTGAGAGAACTCCCATGATTGAACAATGGCAACCGGCCAACGCCAGCAACGCCTCCCTTCCCAAAGCCGACCAGTTACAGCAACTGCCGGCTGCTCTGGTTAACAGCGACAGCGCCGAGCCTTCAATCAATGAAAGCGTCCTCGACGCCGCCCTGCTGCAACAGGCCAAGCTGTGGACGCAATTGAACGAAGAACAGTGGGCGGACGGCTGGGGCGAGCTGGACGACCAGACGCTGTGGCACATTGCGCTGTTTTACGTACTGGCCGAGCAACAGCTGGACGACTGGCAATTGGCCGACAAGAACCCGGCCATCTGGGTATTCCGAATGCTGAAGAAGCGTGGCACACCGGTACCCAAGGATCAGATCAAGGCCATCAAGAAACTGACCGACAACCGCTTTATTCCCTACGGCAGCGTACTGTAAAGCAACCTGCGTCAGCGATCAGTACGAGTATTTGCATGGGCTGCCAAAAACACCGGCAGCTCACGTTTGAGATCTTCCAGCCGAATCGGCTTGGCCAAATAGCCGTTCATCCCGGCCTCTTCACAAGCGCCTTTGCGATCGGCCATCACATCGGCTGATAGCGCCACGATCAATAATGGTGGCTGACCCTGTTGCTGCTCCCGCTGGCGAATCTTGCGACTGGCCTCCAGGCCGTCCATGTTCGGCATATGACAGTCCATCAACACCAGATTGAACGACTGCTCGGCGGTTATCGCAACCGCCTGCAAACCATCTATCGCCAGTTCGACTTCGCAGCCGAGGCGTTTGAGCATCTGACTGGCCACCTTCTGGTTAACCGAGTTGTCTTCCGCCAGCAATACCCGACAGCCTTCCAACAGCCCGGCGTCTGATACAGGCGCAGCCGAATGCGGCACGAGTGCTTGCTGCGGCTGATCCAGCGGCAGCGACTTCTGCATGGCCATACCGGGCTCTGCCGCGGGCAAAGAATCACTGCGCTCACCGCCGTTGAACAGATGACCACGGGTAATCAACTGCTCTGGCGCGGCCACCAGCAGCCGTCGCAGTAGCGATTTGACGTTGGCCTGACTCATCGGCCATTCCCAACAGGCTCGAATGCCCTGTTGCAGCAATACGTCTCGTGGCTCCCAGATACCATCCGAGGAGGTCATCGCCACCAGCAAGCGACGCTGGCGTAATTGCAGCCGGAAGTTATCGTCACTCTCGTGCCAGCATTGCTGCGACATCACCAGTAACACTGGCGGTGGATTTTGTTGCAGCGCCTCCAGCACCTTGACCGTACTGCTGAATTCACGCGCCAGCATGTTCATGCTGCGAGCCACCGATGCCAGCAAGGTGCGATGCACGCGCTGATCGTCGCAGATCCACATATCACCGCTGACACTGCCCGGCTCCGATGGTCGTGGCACATCGGCCCGAAATGCCACAGGCAAGCTGACATCAAACCAGAAATTCGAGCCCGAACCCGGAGTGCTGACCACGCCGACCTTGCCATCCATCAACTTCGCCAGGCGTTGGCAAATACTCAGCCCCAAACCGGTTCCGCCCGCTTCGGTGGAAATGCGGCCATGGGCAAAGCTGTACTCTTCAAACAGCGCCACTGCACGACTGGCACCAATGCCAATGCCGGTGTCTTCGACCGAAAACCGGATGGCAACGTTGCTGTCGTGGTCGCGCACCAGCACCGCTCGCAACAGCACATGGCCCTGTTCGGTGAATTTGATGGCGTTGTTGAGGTAGTTCATCAGAATTTGGCGAATCCGCATCGGGTCGCCAATCAGTTGTTGCGGCAGCTTGTCATCCACAAAGGATTGCAGCGTCAGACGCTTTTCCTGCGCCTTGGCCGACACCATGTCCAGCAGGCTTTGCACCAGTTCGTGGAGATCAAATTCTTCCTGTTCGATGCTGAGTTTGCCAGCGTCGATTTTGGAGATATCGAGAATGTCGTTGATGATCGCTAACAGGTGTTCGGAGGAACTGTGAATCACTCGCTGATAACCCTGTTGCTCTTCATCCAGCGGCGTCTGTTCCATCAATGACACCATGCCCAGCAAGCCGGTCATGGGGGTACGGATCTCGTGACTCATATTGGCCAGAAAGCGGCTTTTGGCGTTGTTCGATTGCTCGGCCGCCAGTTTGTCCTGGCGCAGTTGCTGCAACTCTTCAAACCGCTCGCTGGTGTCCTGAATAAACATCATCACGTAGCCGGGCTTGCTGGTGTCTCGGCTCAGCCGGATCTGGCCGCTGGCCTCCAGTTCCGGCAGTTCAAATTCCAGTACCTCGGGGTCGCCACCGGCCAATGTGGTTTCCAGCGCCTGCAAGAACTGCTGGCGCAGTGCCACCGGGAACAGAATGGCGAATTCGGATTCGGGAGCAAGATCGTGATCAAGGAAGGGGCGGTTGGCTTCCACCACCCGGCCGCGACTGTCCAGACTGACCAGCACGTCGGGGTGTTGCCACCACCACAAATTGCGACTGCGGTTGGCGCGCTTGAGGCGATTGTTTTCTGCCCGCGTCACCCGCAGGGCCGACAACAGCATCAGAAACATGCCGGCCACAACCAGAATGAACAACGCCTGTAGCCATTGATAGGTAAATAGGTCTGCCATAACGTCCGATGTTTGCGCTCCGGTTGGCGGCCTTTCGGGTCATCGTATTGGCCCGGCTCAACAGGCCCGGTTGGCGTACCTTATACCGGGCGCTGGGTGTGACTTTCGCTCAAATCCAGTAGCCCGACAAAGCGTTTTTGCTCCACCGGCCATTGTATTCGACACCAGCCATCCGTGCTGACCCCGGTCGGAATATCGCCACCAGCCACAATACAGAGGATATCCTGACTTTCCGATTCCCGTCGTACCCGGTTCACAGCCGCGACCATTTCTTCGCTGGACACCACCACCGCGGTTGGCTGTTGTTCCGAGAACACGTAACCAAACTGCATCGCATCACTGGCTACCATGGGTTCCCAGCCTGCCCGCCGCGCCGTCGACGCCAGCTCGGCGGCCAGATCTTCAGGCTCTGCCAGAATCAACAGGGTACGGCCGTGCTGGCGCAACTCGTCCGGAACCGGCATGTGGTTGCTTTGCAGGAAACTGATGAATCCCGGCAATGGAATGCGGTTATCCCCGCGTCCCGGCAACTTGTATGCTTCCAGATGACCGCGCTCAATCCAGCGGATGACTGTTCTGAAATTAACACCACAATATTTGGCAACTTCGCCTGTGGTAAGAGCTTGTTTTCCCCTCACGACACCGCCCAGCCTGTCTGATACTTTAAACTCAGTATAGATAGCCTTTGGCCTTTGCAAGTCCAAAACAGTATTCTCTGTGTAAGTGCTGCACCCAACGCATGACATATGAACCAGCAACCGGTGGCCAGGGAGGATTTAACCGGCATGGCTCAACAAGTGTTATTCATAAACGATGGCACAGCCTCACTGCACACAGCCTATCAGGCGCTGATATCCCGGGACATTGATGTGCATCTTGCACACAACCTGAAAGAAGCCGAGTCGATATTCAGTACCTGCAAAATTCAGGTTGTGGTGTTTGGCGCCATTAACGGCAAGGCGAACTGGCGTCAGATCGCCAGTCACCTGCGTGACATCAGTCCGTCCAGCTACCGCATGCTGATGGCCAATGACCTCGACTATCAACACGTACATGCTGCGCGCCAGGAAGGCCTGCTGCACAAGTTTGTGGTCAGCCCGGTGTTGCCCAACAGCCTCTTGCGCGACATTCAGGAAGGCGCCCGTCAGGCGTCACTGCTGCACAAGCTGATTCGGCTGAAGACCTCCATCAAGCCGGATATGTGCACCCTGCTGACCGATCGCAACTGGGTTATCCGACTGGCCAACGACTCCATTTGTGAATTGCTGGGCGAAAGCGAAAGTAATCTGGTTGGCCGCAACCTGTTCAGCAACCAGATCAGTCAGATGCCGGTGGCGCTGGAGACCGAATTGACCCGTCAGGTTGAAGCTGGCCACTCCTGGCTGGGCTATTTCAGTCTGCACGCCCACAATGGCCAGCCTTGTGCCATGTGGGCAGCCATCAGCTCGGTCAGCCGCGACTATTGCATCTGCGTGTTTGAGGCCGCCACTGACCATCATCCCGGACGCGATTACAGCGACTGGTTGGCGATGAAAGATCAGCATCAGCAATTCGAGCAGCTCGACCGCTTTCTGGCCAGCTCTGCCAGTATGAGTTGTTTGCAAGTAGTGCGGTTTGACGAACAGCCACTGCAAACAGATGACGACGGCTTTGCCTGTTACAAGGCGATGGTGGAATGCGTTGGCAACCGCCAACCGCTGTTTCAACTCGCCAACCACCTGTTTGTGCTGCCGCTGATGGCCACCGACCACAGGCAATGCCCTGACGATCACAAACGCTCAATAAAACAACGCTTTCAAAGCCCGCTGATCAGTGCCGGTGACGCCATTACCCTGACCCCCGAAATGCGTTGCCTGCCGTTGCACGAAGAACATCAGCGCGGCCCGTTGGATAGATTGCGCGAGATGCTCGACAGCCCTATCGGTCGCAGCCAGGCGCTGGAATCACAAAAAACCTCAGCGCAGCCGTCAGTCGCCAGCAGCCAGCAGGCCTTCAACGATTACCGGGCACGACCGGTGTTTAACAAGCTCGGGGGACTCAGTGGGCTGGAGCTGCTGCCGGAGTACATTCAAGACCCGGAGGTGTGCCACCTGTGGCTGGAAAACATGCAGCACACCTGGCAGCAACACATTCACGAGCTGCCCAATATTTTCGTGCGTCTCGACAGCATCAACAACCCGGTCTGGATGGCCATGCGACAGTGCATGAGCCAGTGGCAAAAAACCGGGCAGAGCCCACTCTGGCAGTTGATTCTGCCGTGGCAGGCCGACATGGCGCAGCTTGAACGCACGTCGCTGATGTTGCCTGAGGGCATCGGTTTGATCATTGAAGTGGCAGGCCTGCCGGGGGCGCCCTTGCCGGTATTGCGACAGCTGGCCCGCTGCGATATTGACGGCATCAGCATTGCCGCCAACGAAATCAATCGCTGGCGCGCCAGTGGCGATGCCGATTACAGTATCTTTCAACCCTTGCTGGAGCAGGGCAAGCGCATCTACTGTCACGGCATCGAATCCACCGAAGCCCTGGCCACCGCCCATCAGAGCAGTTCGATTTGGCTGGAAGGCAACGCCTTGTCCCGCCCCATCGGCGCCCAACAGATTCACTGGTTTGCCAGTCACTAGAAGCACCGGGCACTCTCAATAGCAATCGATAGCAATATTGATACAGTTCAAGCCGTAACAACTCATGTATCATTAAGGGCTAAACCGGAGGACCGAACGTGAACAAAGACCAAGCCTACCACCAGATTGCCCTGGCCTGCCTGAAAACCCTGCGTAACACCAATGCCAGCAGCGATGATGCCGTGGCAGAGCTGTACAGCGCCATCGACGAAGCGTTTCAAGGCCAATTTGCCTTGCTGATTACGGAACTGGAAGAGAACCGCGAGCGTCTCAACCGCATCTGCGAACTCGACCCCAACAGCTGCACCTTGGCCGACGCCCAGGCCATTGCTGAAATTCGCGGTACAGCGCACTAATCGCTGACCGCCACGGGTGAGTCCCAGCCGGATTTGCCCACACACCACCCACCGTGAACGGAACCACGCGACCCTGTCAGGAGCTGAAATGCTATCGCCGCGCTACTGGACCTTTCTTGTTATCGTACTCGCAGCCATTGGATATTCCATGTTGAAGCCCAAATCAGAGCCAGAAAACACCGCGCCAGAAGAGCCTAATGGCTCATCATCTGCGGCCAGCGCCTCGCAACTGGGCTGTGACGACACCGCTCCCTGGAATTGTCGCGACAACGACGATAACAGCCTGATTGTCAGCCCTGCCGACCACTACCAATACCAGTACACCACGCTGGAAAACGGCTTGCAGGTGTTGCTGGTATCCACCCCGGAAGCCGACAAGGCCGCCGCCGCCATGACCGTTGGCGTTGGCAGTGGTGATGACCCGGACGACCGTCAGGGACTGGCGCACTTTCTCGAGCACATGCTGTTTCTGGGCACCGAGCCCTACCCGGACGCCGGTGAGTATCAGGCGTTTATCAGCCGTCACGGCGGCAGCCACAACGCCTTTACCGCCCACCAGCAAACCACCTATTTCTTTTCGATCGACAACGACGCCATGGCCGGCGCCCTCGACCGCTTTGCGCCGTTCTTTATCTCGCCCACCTTTGACCCAGCCTACGTCGACCGCGAAAAAAACGCCGTTAACGCAGAATACACCGCCAAGATCAAAGACGATTTTCGCCGCATCAACTCTGCCGAAAAACAGGCCTACAACCCGGATCACCCGTACGCCCACTTTTCGGTTGGCAACCTCGACACCCTGGCCGACCGCCCCGACAGCAAAATCCGCGACGAGCTGCTGAGCTTTTATCAACAACACTACAGCGCCGACCGCATGACGCTGGTGCTGGCGGGCAACTACCCGCTGGAGCAACTGCAACAGTGGGCCAACAGCCACTTCAGCGCGGTACCCAAGCGTGATGTGCAGATCGCCGACAGCCGCCCGCCGCTGTTCCTGCCGGGCCAGCTGCCAATGGACATGAACATCGAACCGGTGAAAGAAATCCGCCGTTTGCAGTTCACCTTCCCGATGCCGGAAACCCTGTCACTGTACCAACACAAGCCGCTGCAACTGCTGGCCAGTCTGATTGGTCATGAAGGCGAAGGCAGCATTCTGGCACTGCTGAAAGAAAAAGGCTGGGCTGAAGGACTGAGCGCCGGTCGCAGCCTGGGTACCCGCTACGAATCCAATCTGGTGATCCAGATCGCCCTGACCAAAGCCGGTCTGCTGCATGTGGATAACATCACCCAGATACTCGAAACCTATTTCGACCGCATCAAGCAAACGCCTTTCCCGCAGTACCTGATGCAAGAGCAACAACAGCTGAACGAAATGGCGTTCCGCTTTATGGAACACGGCTCACTGTCGGACTACGCGGTGCGCCTGAGCAGCAACATGCAGGTTTACCCGGCTGCCCAGATCATTCACGGTGACTATCTGGCACTGCCAGCGGATACGGCGACCCTCAAGCCGTACCTCGACGCACTCAACATGAACAACGTGCTGCGTACCCTGATCGCCCCGAACATCACCACCGAGATGGCCGATCCCTGGTACAACACCCCCATGCGCATCCGCCCGATGGAATACAGCACCACCGACCTCCACACCGAAGGTCTGGAGCGCCTGCAACTGCCAGCGCCGAACCCGTTTATTCCACAGCTGTTCGACCTCAATGACGAACCAGAGCAAGCCACCCCGGCCAAGCTGATCGACGAAGCCGGTCAGATACTGTGGTATTACCCGGAAAAGCAGTTCAAGCAGCCAAAGTCCCGCGTCAACATTGAAATGCGCAACCAGCGTATGGCCGACGCCCGCACCATGGCCACGGCCCAGCTGTACGTTCGCGCAGTCAACGAAGCGCTGAATACCTACAGCTACCCGGCGACATTGGCCGGTCTTGGCTACCGCCTCAGCGCCACCACCGAAGGCCTGCAACTGGTGCTGTCCGGCTATCAGGACAAACTGCCCGAGTTGCTCGATCGGGTGGTCGACACCATGCAACAGGTCAGCCTCACGGACGACCAGTTCCAGCGCTATCAGGCGTCCCTCAAGCGCCGGCTGGAAAACGCCCTCAAAGCCAAGCCTTATGAGCGTGGTATTGCCGAACTGAAGCGCTGGATTCATACCCCAAGCTTCAACGAAGCTGACCTGCTGGAAGCCGTTGGCATGGTCAGCCGCGCCGACGTGGAAGCGTTTGCCATCATGCTCAAGGGCGATACCGCCAATCGCATCTTTATTCATGGCAGCATGAGCGCTGACGCCGCCAAACAACTGTCGGCCCAGCTCAACACCGCCTACCCGGGCAATGCCGATGCGATGCCAGCCAACGACATCATTCGGGCCCCCACTGGCAAATACGCCAAAGACCTCAACATGGACCATGCCGACAAGGCCATGGTGCTGTACCTGCAAGGTCAGGACACCAGCGACCACAATCGCGCCCGCATTGCCTTGCTGGGTCAGATGATCAGCTCGCCGTACTACCAGTACATGCGAACCGAACAGCAGTTAGGCTACATCGTCTTTGGCACGGTCTTCCCGCAGCGCACCGTGCCCGGCCTGTTGTTTATCGTGCAGTCTCCGGACGCCCAGCCCGCTCAGCTGCTGGAACACAGCGAAATTTTCTGGCAGCAGTACCAGCAAACCCTCGCCGACATGAGCGCCGAGGAATTTGCCACCTTCCAGGAAGGTCTGGTCAGCAAACTGCTGGAACCAGCGCGCAACATGTCCGAAAAAGCCGAACGTTTCTGGCGTGATATTGGCGTTGGCCGCGACAGCTTCGACACCAACGAAGCCATTGCCGCCGAAGTGCGCAAGGTGACGCTGGAAGAAGTTCAGCAGCTGTTCCAGCGCATGGTGCTGGACGCCGAGGTGCCGTGGCTGATGTTTACCCAGGGGGAAGCCGTCAGCGACTGGAAGCCACTGGACGACGTGATTCGTTCCCAGCAGCCACAGTTCGACGTACCGCTGTAAAAGCTACTGTAAAAAGCGCTAAACCCGACGGGCCGGTGTCACCACCGCGCCCGTCACACACGCCATACCCCATCGTCCGCTGCCATCCGTCAGCGCCTGCCTGAGGTTACCCATCCCATGAGCAACCACTCCGCCCCCTGCTGGACCAGCTTGCCGACCCTGCAATTGCAATCGCACTTTGCCCAGCTGCCAGGCCACTTGTACACCCGCATGGAGCCCACGCCACTGCCGGACCCAAGGTTAGTAAGTGCCAACGTCAAGGTGGCAGAACAACTGGGCATTGACCCCTGCTCACTGCAGCCGGACTTGCTGGCGTCACTGATGGGCGGACACGAACTGCCCGAGCAGGCGGCACCGCTGGCGATGAAATACGCCGGCCACCAGTTTGGTGTCTACAACCCGCAACTGGGGGATGGCCGCGGACTGCTACTGGGAGAACTGGCCGTACCGCAAACCGATGGCAGCGAACAACTGTGGGACCTGCATCTGAAAGGCGCAGGCCAAACCCCCTACTCACGCATGGGTGATGGCCGGGCGGTGTTGCGATCCAGCCTGCGGGAATACCTGATTGGGGAAGCACTTACTTACCTGAATATCCCGTCAACACGGGCTCTGGCACTGAGCGTGAACAGCCAGCAGGTGGTGCGGGAACGATTGGAGCCCGGCGCGACCATTATTCGCGTTAGCCGCAGTCATGTACGCTTTGGCCACTTCGAACACCTGTACTACAGCCGCCAGCACGACGACCTGAAAGTGCTGGCCGACTACTGTCTGGAGCGCTGGTACCCGCAGTGCCGCGACGCAGAAAAACCGTATCTGGCCATGTTCAAGGCCATCAGCCAGGCCAGCGCCCACACCGTAGCTGGCTGGATTGCCTACGGCTTTTTGCATGGCGTTATGAACACCGACAACATGTCGATTCTGGGCGAAACCTTCGACCACGGCCCGTTTGCCTTTATCGACCGCTGGAAAGAAAACGCGGTGTACAACCACACCGACCGCGAAGGCCGCTACGCCTTCGACAAACAACCGGACGTGATGCACTGGAACCTGTCGGCACTGGCGCAAGCGCTGACACCCATCATCGACGTTGAAGACCTCAAGGCGGAACTGGATAACTTCCCGGACTATTATCAACAGGCGTATTTGAAGCGTATGCGCGAACGGCTGGGACTGGCGTTTGAAGACCAAGGTGACAGTGAACTGCTGCGCCGCTGGCGCGCACTGCTGAACATGAACGAAGTCGACTTCAACCCGCTCTACCGGGCGTTAGCTGAAGGTCAGTGCGAACAGGGTGGCAAGCCGGCTATTGACCGTGCGGCCCTGCAAGCCTTCCGCGACCAGCTCGGCGAACCCAGCCAAAGTCTCTGGCTCGACAGCTGGCTGAAAGACTACGAAGCCCGACTGCAACAGGAAAGCCGCAACGCGGCCGAACGCAAAGCAGCGATGCTGGCGGTCAACCCGGTATACATTCTGCGTACCCGGGTTACCGACCAACTGATCAGCGAGGCTGAAAAAGGCAACTTCCAACCGGTGCAGGACTGGCTGCAGGTGCTGCAAAACCCGTTTGAAGTACACCAAGGTATCGATGAAGAACTTCGCTGGGCGCCGGATAGCAAACAGCTGACCATGCTGAGTTGCTCTTCTTGATGGGGTTGGGCATGGTGTTGTAGGAGGGATTTCAATCCCGATAATTCATCGGGCCTTCGCTATCGACGTCGCTCCGACACAAACCCTGAATACCCATCAACGGCCAGTCAGCCCTGCTTAACGCTGATACAAGGCTTCCAGCGTCACGCTCTCCAGTGAGTAAGCGTTCACCATGTACCCGGTCAGGGCAGACGACGGGTTATCCGGCAGACTCAGTGGCTGCGACAGGGCATACAAGGTAAAGCGATAGCGATGTGGCTTGTCGCCTTCTGGCGGACAAGCGCCACCGAATTCCTTAACGCCGTAGTCATTTTCGATTTGCAGCGCGCCCTTCGGCAGCGCACCGCTCTCTGCACTCCCCACAGCACTTCCCGCTCCTGCGGCCAGTGAGGTGGTCGACGCCGGAATATTTACCAGCTGCCAGTGCCACCAGCCACTACCGCCAGTGGGGGCGTCCGGATCGTGAACCAGCAGGGCAAAAGCTTCGGTGCCGTCAGGGGCTCCCGACCAGGACAGCTGCGGAGACTGATTACCGCCCGAGCAGCCAAATCCCTGAAACTCCTGCGCCTTGGGCATCATTTTACCGGCCTGAATATCGCTACTGACAAGCGTCATCTCAGCTTGCGCATTCGGTACCGCCACCGCTATCCATGTAGCAGACAGCATCGCCAACATCATCTTTTTCATTGGAAACTCCCGTTCAAATACAGGCTGCCACGATAGTCCGATCATCACAGCGGCATTAGTGCCTGTCCGCTCAGCTATTCGCCCGATTCGATCATTCGTGTTTTACGGAGCTCGGACGGCGTCAGGCCAAAACGTTGACGGAAGCGTTCAGCAAAACGCGATTGGGACTGATAACCACAGGATTCGGCAATGCGTCCAATGGGCGCCATGGTGGTTTGTAGCAGGTGCAGCCCACGCCCCATTCGCACACTGTCACGGATAGCAGTCAGGCTGTTGTTTTCCGCCGCCAGTTTGCGGCGCAAGGTGGCTTCGCTCATGGCCAACATGGAAGCCAACTCGGTGGCGGACTGCTCCGCATGTGGGGCGCTCTCCAGCTGCGCCGAAATCCGCTGGTAAAGCTGATGGCTCAAAGTCGGTGGCAGCGCCACCTGACACACTTGTGGGAAGCCGGCCTGATACATCAGCAACAACAGCTCACGTCGGCGGGATGCCCAAAGCGATGCGGGTGCATAGTGAGACCACTCAACCAACTGCTGCAGGGTGTTGATCAGAACCTGATCCATTCGACCGGTAAACAACGGCTGCGAGCCACGCCCTTGCTGCGGCAAGACCTCGAAGTCGTCGAATTCAAATTCGATCAGCAACGCCAGATAGTCGCTGTCGGCCGGGATATTGCGCATGGCGATGGCGGGTCGGTTCGACAAGAACACAAACTCCCCGCGACCACACTCCCAAACGCCATCAAACTCCAACGACTTGTTGCCTTGCAGCACCAGAATCAGAGTCGGTTTGATCACTGGCACATTAACGATCACCTGTTCGTGTACCGAGGAGTAAACCGCATAGGGCAACACATCGGCCTGACTGGCTGGCGTAGCAATGGCCTCTATCAGGGACGTCAGCTGTGGCAGGGATGAGGAGTCGTTATCGGCCATGATCTTGTGTGTGAAAGCGCAGTGGAAGGAGGTCGGGGTTGAGCCGCATACGGTTTCGCGGATAAATCCGCTCCTACAAAAACCCGGTGCTCACACTCAGATCGCCAATTCAACCGGCACCAGAATGTCCACCAGCGCCTCTGTGGGGTCGACGAACGGCGGGAATTGCACCCGTTCAAACAGCGTGATGCCTTCGGCCATGTCGTAACGGGAGTGCGGCAGCCATTGTTCAATCAGCCACTTGGCCGCAAACATCAAACCGGCTTCTCCGCCCTGCACGCGGATACGGGCGTATTCGCCGAAGCCGAACAGGTGTAAGCGAAAGCCTTCGGGCATTTTCACCGCGGTGATTTCCGCTTTCAGTTCGTTCGGCACTTCCATGGCAACGCCAATGTGCCAGTTGCCTTCGGCGTCCGGTGTGCGGCGATAATTCAGATTAAAGGTACGGCTGATGCTCGGGTGCAGGTGCCAGGCCTGACGCTGGGCAACAAACTCCTGGATCGTCGCAGGCAGCAGTTCGATTGGGCCGCGATGGTCCTTCACAACCATGGTGAAGGACGGCAGTTCGACGATGTCCACAATGTCCGGTGCCCACAAGCGGTCGCTGTCGAGCCAGTCGATGGACTGTGTCACTTGTGGGGTGCCGTTGGAGGCGTGTGTGTCGGTGTGGTCGCGCTCAGTCATTAAAACAGGCTCTTGAGTTTGTCTTTGGCTTTTTCGGCGGCTTTGTCCTTGGCTTGCTGCTTTTGCTGGTCAACGTAGTTGTCCAGTTCGGCACGGCCCATGTCTTCCAGCTGCGCCAGCTTGTCGGTCAGCTTCTGGTCGTCGTTGTTCAGCGCCTTGAGCTGATCGGCGTAAGGGCCTGCAAACTCATTGATCTTGTCGTCCAGCTTGCCTTGCAGACGCGCTTCCAGCTTGTCTTGCTGGGCTTTCAGGCGCTGGTTGAAGGCGCTGCTGAGCTGGCTGTCGAGGTTGGAGCCAAATTCAATCGATGGGGTTTGCAGTGCGCCGTTGGCGCGGGCATCAATGTCGAAGCTGTTGATGGTTTGCAGCGCCGCCGTCAGCTCTTTGGCAAAGGTGGTGTTGCCTGTGCTGCTGAATTCGGTGTTGCCAAACTGGCCTTCCAGTCGTGCTGTCAGCTGGTCACCGTCACTGTTGGTCACCACTTGTGCCATGCCTTGCATATCGGCACTGGCGCGCTCCAGCTGGGTATCTCCCAATCCCAGATTAACGCTGTCGAGCTGCCAGCCGGTGGCATCCAGAGTCATGGTATCGCGGCTTGGTGAGCGAGTGTGGTCAAGGGTGATGTTGGCGTTCAGGGCATCGACGGTACGCAGGCCCTGACCATCAATATCAATGCGTGCCGGACGGCCCAACACCCGTTGTTGATGGGTCAGGTCGGTACCGGTAATGGCCAGATCACCGGCACTGGTTGAGGCGCTCATGGCGGTATGGCGAATCAGGAATTCAGGCCATGGGTCGTCGGTCGGGAAATGCACATAACGACCATCAGGGCGCAGGTACTCCTCTTCTTCCGCCTCATTGCTGCCAGAAGCCAGATAAGGTTTGATCTTTTCGTACCAGAACAGCGCCTGGGTTGCCCATTCACCGGCTTCGTCGCCAAACAGCAGGCCGGACAGATTCGCCGCCCCCGTGGCGTTGAGCTGGTATTTGTCCTTGATGCTGGCAATGTCCTTGGCCGGTGCATCCTTGAGATCCTGCAAACGACCGGTGACTTCCACGCGGGTTTCGCCAATCAAATCCTTGGCGGTATTGACGGCTTTCTTGTCGGCCTTGAACTGGTCGCGCAGAGCCTGCAACTGCTGTTTGCGCTTATTAAAATCTTCCAGCGAGGTGATTTTGCCAGACGTAATCGCCTTCACCTGCTGCTGGTACTCATCCAGACGCTGCTGATCCGGCACGGCGGCCAGCGCGTCATCCAGTTGCTGCTGACGACGGTCGAAGGTTTCCTTGAAGGCTTCGCCAGCGGCCTGGGTATAGAGGTTTTCACGGGCCAGAATCTCTTCTGCTGATGGCAGGTTACCGCTCAGTTGGTCGGTCAATGAGTTCTCTTCAGTAGCTTCGCCTGCAGTATCTTGCTGATCGTTGTCGCTGTCTGACGCCAAGGCACCGGATTCAATGCGGGCGGTGCTGAATTGCAGGCCATTGATGCTGAGGTCACGAATGATGCCCTTGCCCATCAACAACGGTGCCAGATCCACCGTGGCCGCTGCCGATTCAAATTCGAGCAGGTTTTCCATCGGCTTGTCGGAGTTGGCGACAGTCAATCGACCGAGTTCAAAGCCAATTGGTGACAGGGTGAAATCGACATCGTCGACTTCCACTTTGGCCCCGGCAACAGAGCTGCCGACGCTTTCAATGGCCATTCGTGCCAGCGGCCCAGCGGCAAATATCAGAAAGGCGGCCAGTAGCCCCACCACGACCACAAAGCCAATCAGTCCAGACCAGCGAATCCACTTGAACATAATCCCTTACCCCGCCAGCGACTGATAGATGTTGTAAAACTTGCTGGCTTTCAGGGCCTGCACAATTTTCAGCTTGTTTACCCACGCCATGACCCTGACGCGGTATTGCAGAATCAGCACCCGCAACAACACAAACAAGGGCGCAAACGCCATCGCTGCAATCACAAATCCACCCAGTGTCAGGGTGTGGTTAAAGCCCATCAGACGCCAGAAATCGTTCTGGTACAGCCCCGTCCAGAAATCCTGCAACCCCGGGTTGCTCAGCAGCGATTCCCCCAGTCGCACCGACACCGGATCAATCAGCATCGCCAACAGCGAAAACACCGCCAGACCAAACAGAAACGCGCTGATGTTGCAGCGCACCAGCAACACCACCAGCAAGATCAGCAGGTTGTGCAAGCCCCAGAACGGCGTCAGGGCAACCGGCAAGGCAAAGCACAGGGCCAGCGCAATTTGCCAGGGGGCGACTTCGGAATTAAGGGCGTTGAGTAACTTGGCCAGCGAGCTGAGCATAGGTTGAGTCCTTGAACTATGGCTGTTTCGTTGGGCGCATCGGACGTTTGCACAGGCCGCTGAGCAGCGGCTGCAAACAAGAGCTGAATGGACGCCAAT
This sequence comes from Oceanobacter sp. ABM4_470, assembly GCF_056158645.1. Classification (NCBI taxonomy): domain Bacteria; kingdom Pseudomonadati; phylum Pseudomonadota; class Gammaproteobacteria; order Oceanospirillales; family Oceanospirillaceae; genus Oceanobacter; species Oceanobacter sp. ABM4_470. Next base: position 427,460 of record NZ_JBSWTR010000002.1, on the reverse strand, counting down.
ATAAAACCGGGCGGTGGATAAATCCACTGCCCGGCGTATCGGCACTCATTCATGGGAGCGGCTGAATTCGAATGAGTTCAGCCTGAATGGGTCAGTTAGTCTGACGTTTATCACCCGAGATCAGGTGCGCCAGCTTCATCACCAGCAGATAAAACACTGGCACGAAGAAAATGGCCAGGAAGGTCGCACTCAGCATACCGCCGATCACCCCCGTACCAATGGCATGACGGCTGCCAGCACCCGCACCGGAGCTCAGTGCCAGAGGCAGTACGCCCAGCATAAAGGCCATGGAGGTCATGATGATCGGACGCAGACGCAGTCGCGCAGCTTCCACCGCAGCATCCACCAGACTCTTGCCAGCTTCGTACTCGGCTTTGGCAAATTCGACGATCAGGATGGCGTTCTTGGCCGACAAACCAATCGTCGTCAACAAGCCCACCTGGAAGTACACGTCGTTGGCCAGACCACGACCGTAAGTCGCCAGCAGTGCCCCCAGAATCCCCAGCGGAACCACCAGAATCACCGCAAACGGTACCGACCAGCTCTCGTACAGGGCGGCCAGACAGAGGAAGACCACCAGCAACGACAGCGCATACAGCAGCGGCGCTTGCGAGCCCGCCATACGTTCCTGATAGGACATGCCGGTCCATTCAATGCCCACACCCGGCGGCAGCTTGGCAACAATTTCTTCCATCGCGGCCATGGCATCACCGGTACTCAAACCCGGTGCAGCCTCACCCTGAATGTTCACCGATGGAACGCCGTTGTAACGCTCCAGACGTGGCGAGCCGTAATCCCAGTGGGTGGTGGCAAAGGAGCTGAACGGCACCATTTCGCCCTGATTGTTGCGCACGTACCATTTGTTGAAGTCTTCCGGCAGCATCCGCGCTGGAGAGTCTGCCTGAATGTACACCTTCTTCACCCGACCACGGTCGATGAAGTCGTTGACGTAGGCAGAACCCCAGGCGGTGCTGATGGTGCTGTTTACGGTGGCGATATCCAGACCCAATGACTTCACTTTTTCGTAGTCGATGTCGAGACGGAACAGCGGTACGTCTTCCATGCCATTTGGACGCACCCGCACCAGACGAGGGTCTTGTGCCGCCATGCCCAACATCATGTTACGCGCCTGAATCAGCTTGTCGTGGCCGATGTTGGCACGGTCCTGCAGCATCATGTCGAAACCGGTGGCGGTGCCCAGCGACACAATCGGTGGCAGGTTGATCGGGTAGATCACCGCTTCCTTGATCTGGCTGAGTGCACCCCAGGCCCGACCAATCACAGCACCAACCGCGTCTTGCGGACCCCGTTCGTCCCAGTGTTTCAGCTTCACAAACGCCATCGCCTGGTTCTGGCCCTGACCGGCAAAACTGAAGCCGGACACGGTGAACACGGATTCAACCGCCGGATCACTGAGGAAGTAATCGGTTACCTGGTCCATCACCTCGTGGTTCTGCTCCATGGTTGATCCCGCTGGCAGCATCACCAGGTTCAGGAACACGCCCTGATCTTCTTCCGGCAGGAACGACGCTGGCAGACGCACATACACCACCGCCAGAACCGCCAGCAAACCGGCGTACACCAGCATCATACGGATGGGCGCACGCAGGGTACGACTAACGCCGCCCTGATACTTGTCAGTGGCCTTACCAAACAGACGGTTGAACAGACCAAACAGGCCCTTGTCACCATGATCTTCCTTGTGCGGACGCAGTAAGGTGGCGCACAACGCTGGTGTCAGAGTCAGTGCCACCAGCACCGACAACGCCATCGCCGACACAATGGTCAACGAGAACTGACGGTAAATGGCACCGGTCGAGCCAGACATAAAGGCCATCGGTACAAATACCGCCGACAGCACCAGCGCAATACCAATCAGGGCGCTGGTGATTTGTTCCATCGAACGCTTGGTCGCTTCTTTCGGCGGCAAGCCTTCTTCTTCCATTACCCGTTCAACGTTTTCCACCACCACGATGGCGTCATCCACCAGCAGACCAATGGCCAGCACCAGGCCGAACATGGTCAGGGTGTTAATGGAGTAACCAAACGAGGCCATGATGCCGAAGGTACCCAGCAGTACCACAGGTACGGCCAGGGTCGGAATCAGGGTCGCACGGAACTTGCCAAGGAACAGGAACATCACCAGGAACACCAACACAATGGCTTCGATCAGGGTGTGCTCTACCTCAGCAATGGAGATTTCAACAAACGGCGTGGTGTCGTACGGGTAAACAATCTCAACGCCCGACGGGAAGAAGCTTTTCAGTTCATCCAGACGCTTGCGTACCGCTTCCGAGGTATCCAGCGCGTTGGCACCGGATGCCAGCTGAATGCCCAGACCAGTAGCCGGTTTGCCGTTGTACTTACTGTCGATGGCGTAGCTTTCAGCGCCCAGCTCAATACGGGCAACGTCCTTCAGACGCACCTGGGAGCCGTCCGAGTTTACCGTCAGCAGAATGTTCTCGAACTCATCAACGTTCGACATACGCGTTTGCGCCATAATCGTCGCGTTCATCTGCTGGCCAGAAATCGCTGGCAGACCGCCCAACTCACCGGCCGGGAACTGGGTGTTCTGCTCGGATACCGCCTGACTGACTTCCAGCGGCGTCAGGTTATAGGCTGCCAGTTTTTCAGGCTGCAACCAGATGCGCATGGCGTACTGGGCACCAAACACCGTGATGTTACCCACACCCGGAACCCGCGACAGCGGCTCTTTCAGCTGGCTGATACCGAAGTCGGCCAGGTCGCCCTTGGACAGTGAACCGTCGCCGGAAACCAGACCAATCACCATCAGGAAGCCATCACGGCCCTTGCTGACAGAGATACCCTGACGCTGCACCTCTTCCGGCAGCAAGGCTTCCGCCTGCGCCAGTTTGTTCTGAACCTGCACCTGGGCAATGTCCGGGTCGGTTCCCGCAGCAAAGGTCACTGTAATGCTGGCGCGACCAGAACTGGAGCTGTTCGACGACATGTACAACATGCCATCCAGACCCGTCATATTCTGCTCGATGACCTGGGTCACACTGTCTTGCAGTGTTTGCGCCGACGCACCCGGGTAAGTCGCCTGAATTTGCACGCTGGGCGGCGCAATGGTCGGATACTGCTGCACCGGCAGGCTCAGCAGACTCAGACCGCCCGCCACCATGATCATGATGGCGATTACCCACGCAAAAATGGGTCGATCAATAAAAAACTTGGCCATTGAAACGCGACTCCTTAGTGCTGGGCTTCGCTGTGGGCAGCAACCGTATTAGGCGCTGCCTTGGCACCTGGCTGAACCTTTTGCAGGCCTGCAACAATCACCCGCTGACCTTCACTGAGGCCAGACGTCACCACCCACTGGTTATCCACCGCACGGGTCACGACCACCGGACGCAGTTGCACGGTGTCGGTGTCATCCACTACCAATACCGTGGTGCTGCCATCCGGGTTACGAATCACGGCTTTTTGTGGGATAAGAATGGCGTCATCGATCTGGTCGCTGGCAATACGAGCACGTACAAACATGCCCGGCAGCAGCAGACCGTCCTGGTTAGCAAACAGGCTACGGACGTTCACAGTGCCAGTGCCCTCGTCGACCCCCACATCGGCAAACTGAATGGTGCCGGTTTCGTCAAATTTGCTGCCGTCTTGCAGCTCCAGCGTTACGTCAGGCGAAACATCGTCTTTCTTCATGCCCATGACCTTGATGGCCGGAGCCTGCACGTCGACATACACCGGTGATACCTGACGGATCACGGTCAGTGGCGTAGCCTGTTGGGCCGATACCAGCGCACCTTCGGTAATATTGGAGCGGGAGATCACGCCGGAAATTGGCGCAGTGATTTCGGTGTAACCGAGGTTCACCTGAGCGGTCTGAACCGCCGCACGGGCCGCTTTGATCTGTGCTTCGGCCTGGCGAGCCAAGGCCGAGGAGTCATCCACATCCTGACGGCTGATGGCCGACTTCTTTGACAGTTCGGCGTAACGATCCGCTTTCAAGCGCGCGCTGTAGGCGTTGGCTTCAGCCACCGCCAGATTGGCTTTGGCGCTTTCCAGATTCGCCTGATACAGGGTTGGATCAATCTGGTACAGCTTGTCGCCCGCTTTTACCCGGGTGCCTTCCTCGAAATAACGCTTGAGAATGATGCCGCTGACCTGCGGACGAATCTCAGCCACCCGGTAAGCCGACACACGGCCCGACAGGGTTTCGGTAACCTGATAGGACTGCGGCGTGACTTCCACCACATCCACAGCAGCAGGCGGCATCTGCGGGGCAGCAGCAGCCTGTTGTGCCTGCTCTTCCTGACAGGCGCTCAGCGCCACAACCAGAGCAGCCAAAAGCGGGAGTTTGAGGTAACCCGAACCTGCGAGCTTATTCGCCATACCTTCCTCTTTCACAAGACGTTAAATCGCTGCTGAACGCAGCTGATCATTTAAATTCAGGGGCACCAACAACAGCCAGGCGGTTGATGTGCCATGAACCCACGCACCGCCGAAACCGTACGCAGATTCATTCATAGTTCTTTTATTGGGGAGCAATTCTGGTGCAGCCATGCAGTGAAAACTAGGTCGCACCAGCGGAATGAATTGTTGGCATAACTGAGAAAATACCACCTTGCCCGTTCCAGCAGTGGATCGATCAGTTCACTTGCATGTTGCGTCGATTTGCTGACGAAGCTGGTTCTTTCGATCCCTGGCCCGCAGTGCTGAATCGATGCTGCCCGCCAACGACTGACTGGCCTTGCGATAGCGGCTACGCAGAGCCTGACAACGTTGCTGCTGTTTGTCTCGCTGGGCCTTGGCGGCTATCCGTGCGGTGGCTTTTTGTCGATTGGCCTGACGCCGTTGTTCGATGGCTTCGTCAGTGGTGTAGCGAAGCGGTAACGGCTGCTTGTGAGCCGAAGGCACTTCGTAGAAGGACATTGGCGTCAATTGCACCGTTTGCACACTGGCCTCTTTCGCCCTGTTATTGGCAGTTTGATCCTGGTTTTCAGAAGGGTCAGAGTTCGAGGCTGTAGAATTAGTGGAAGCAGAAGCAGAAGCAGAAGAAGTAGGAGCAGGAGTAGAAGAAGAACCCGCCAGCGCCGCTGGCGGGCGATCCGAAAAATGAAGATTCCCGTCGGCATCCCGCCACTGGTAAATCTCGCCAAACACCACCGGTGCCAACAACCATAACAACACCGGATAACAGAAGCGTCGCCCACGGCGCAGCAAGCCGACTGTTTTGTGTACCTTGCTCTGCAACCGGTTATGCGAGAGCTTCCGTGCGCTTTGCGGTTCATAACCTTGCGGCTTGTAGCCTTGCTGCTCATAAAAAGCAGCGCCGTCAGCCGAGCCGTGATCGTTTATAAAAGCCAGAGCACCGTCCATGGTTTCCTCCGTCCAGTGAGTCGGTGGACCGACGACATCAACCCATTATGAAAATCTTCCTTACCAGCAATTGCACCGAGCGATTGCCCCGAAACTCGTTGACATCCAACTGGAACACCAATTGCGCAGCGGTTTTTGGCGACGGCCACAACGTCGGGTCGACGTTAAAACAAATTGCATCCAGCAATAGCCCGGTACCTTTCGGTTGCACCACCAGCTTCAGGTGTTTTTCGCCGACAATGCGTTGCTGCACCAACTCGAATTCCCCGCTGAAGCAAGGCTCCGGAAAGCCTTGCCCCCACGGGCTGGCCCAGCGCAGCGTTTCAGCCAATTCGAGGGTGTAATCCTCGCTCGCCAACTCGCCGTCCACTTCGATTTGTTCTTGCAGGCTGCCCGGTTCCAGCAACTCTTCGCACACTTCCGCAAAGGCCTGTCGGAAGGTGTCAAAACCACCTTCAACCAGCGTTAGCCCCGCCGCCATGGCATGGCCACCGAACTTTTTGATCAGCCCCGGCTGACGCTTGAACACCAGATCCAGCGCATCGCGCATGTGCAAACCGGGAATGGAACGGGCAGAGCCCTTTAATTCACCGCTATCGGCCCGTGCAAAAGCGATCACCGGCCGGTAGATTTTCTCTTTCACCCGGGACGCCAGAATACCAATCACCCCTTGATGCCAGTCGGCCTGATACAAGCACACCCCTGCCGGGTAAGCGGTGGTTTGGTCGAGAGCACTGGTCAGCGACTTCAGAGTGCGTTCGGCGTCCTGAGCCATACCGGCTTCAATCTGGCGTCGGTCGCGGTTCATACCATCCAGTTCGGTGGCAATTTGTACGGCAATGGACGGGTTGTCGGTTAACAAACATTCAATGCCCATCGACATATCGTCGAGTCGTCCCGCCGCGTTCAGACGTGGACCGACCACAAAACCGAAATCGGTAGAGACTACTCGTAGCGGATCACGGCCTGCCACTTCCAGCAGCGCCCGAATGCCCGGCTGACAACGACCGGCACGAATGCGGCGCAAGCCCTGTTCAACCAGAATCCGGTTGTTGTAATCCAGCGGCACCACGTCGGCAACGGTGGCCAGCGCCACCAGATCCAACAAGTCGAGTAGGTTTGGCTCGCTTATTTGTTGTTCGGCAAAAAAGCCAATGCTCGCCAGCCGGGTTTTTAATGCCAGCATCAGATAGAACACCACCGCACAGCCACAGGCAGCCTTGCTCTCGAACGCACAGCCCGGCTGATTGGGGTTAACAATGGCTTCGGCGTCAGGCAACTCGTCGCCCGGCAAGTGATGATCCGTCACCAGTACCTTGATGCCATAGGCCTGCGCGGCAGCAACCCCGGCGTTGGCAGCAATGCCGTTATCGACCGTCAGAATCAGGTCAGGCCGCTGCTGCACCGCAACTTCCACCAGCTCCGGCGTGAGGCCATAGCCAAAATCGAAGCGGTTGGGCACCAGATAATCGATCTGTTGCAGCCCCATCATGCGCAGGGCACGAATGGCCACAGCGGTACTGGTTGCGCCATCGGCGTCAAAATCCCCCACCACCAACACCCGCTGCTGTTGCTGCATCGCATCCACCAGCAACGCCAGCGCGGCATCCAACCCTTTCATGGCGTGATACGGCAACAGCGATTTCAGCGTCAGTTGCAATTCGTCGTCACGGGTCACACCACGGGCTGCGTAAATACGCTGCAAGGTGGCAGGAATACCACTGAGCTGCCATTCGGCGGGTAACGGGCGTTGTACGATATTGGGACTGGCTGGGCTGGCGGAAATAGTCAAAGTCGGCCTCCTGTGAGAACCGCTAGTGTACCGTTACCGCCATTCAGATTCAGGCCCGTCGGCTGCCAACAAGATACACATACATTATTCGACATCACGGACGCGTAAAAACCGGGCAAAACGCGGTAGTCCGGTAGAGGTGTAGCCATTATAGGAATAAGTCACCAAGGTGCCCTTGGCCGGTGGATCGCGACGCAAGGCATCACTGAGGCCAGACCCCAAACTGATCTCCCGGCCATCCGCCAGCGCCACCCGCAATGCTCCGACCATACCCTGGTATTTGCCCTTACCCGGCAAATGACCAATCACCACGGCCTCGGCATCGTCCGCCATCTTGTACTTCAGCATGTCGCTGCTACGAGACGCCTGATACACCGACCGGCGTTGCTTCAGGATCAACCCTTCACCACCGCGGCCAACCACACCCGCCAGCATCGCATCGAGCGCAGCATTGCCATCAACACCGCGCTGGCGCACCACCTCCACCACGTCGGAACGCAGCTCGGCGACCAGGGTTTTCAGCACCCAGTAACGGTCTTCAAACATGGCCGGGCTGTGAGGCAGGTCGAACACCATAAATTTCACCCCTTGCCAGTCCTCGTCACTGGGAAGATCGATCTTGCGAACCAGACCACTGATGCGAGCAAATGAGCCATAGCCGGCCCATAACTCACCATCCAGAGGAGTGTCCGGCAATTGGCCGGTAAACCATGCCGGGGCATTAATGACCAGCCCGCCACGGCTATACAAATGCTTGCCATCCCAATAGGCGCGAACACCGTCCAGCTTTTCACTGACCAGAAAGCCCGTTGGATCAAGAGAGGTTTGCCAGCTTTTCGCCAGCATGATGGGAGGTTCTGTGGTGCCGACAGCCCAAATAGGCATCGACAGAGAGCCCAGTAACAAAAAGAGTGCAATTACGAACGCCAGATCCATTAGCCTTCTCCGCGCATTGATTTATCCAATACAAGAAATACGAACCACTCCTGTTCGTTCCCTACACTGTAACCGGAATAGGCGCTGTTTAAAGAGATAAATTCACCTTTTGCTGCGACAAATCACACATTCATTCCAATTGGGCATGGATGGCGGCGTAACGATTCACCTACACGCTTAAAAAGTGGACATCCTTGACCTTCGCGTATAAGTTTTTCATGCTTGTATAAGATTTTGGTTTTCTGACCGGAGCCTGTATGCCAACTTATCTGCTGGGTCTGGGGAGCAATCTGGAACCGGACAACAACCTGCCAAAGGCCGCGCGCCTGCTACAGCATATGTTCGATGTGCTGGACGTATCCCCAATGGTCGACACCACGCCGGTGGGAGACACCTTTAATTACCCGTTTAAAAACCAGTTGGTGATCATCCGTACCGAACTGGACGATCGTGAGCTCAAACAGCAACTGCTGGCGTTGGAAGAACACATGGGAAGGGAGCCGAAAACGCCATCGCGCCAGTACCGCGACCGGCCCATCGACATCGATATTCTGGCCAGTGGCATCGACGAGCGACAGTGTTTAAAAGAAGAACTGCAAGAAAGTTACTACGCCAGCGTGCAACGAGCCTGGCTAACGGCCTGTTGAAAAATTTCAAATGGCGAACACGTTTCTATACTAGCAAAAACCAGCAAACGCCCACTCAGGATGAATGGGCATAAGTAGTTAAAGGTCTGATTTGTCAGGCCTTGAAGATCAATCAGCAAAGGTCTGATCGTAGCGGTTGGCCACAAAACGGCCGCCGTCCACCCGCATGGTAGAACCCGTCACCGCGTCGTTATCAATCAGGTAATCACACGCTTTCACGATCGCGCCATAACCCAGCTCGCGACGAATCAACGACTGCGACAACACCTGATTGCGGTACTCCTCGGTATGATCCGGCAAGAACTGAATCGGGCCTGGCTGCAGGATATTCACTCGCACCTTACCCGCCAGACGCTGAGCCATGCTCAGAGCCCAGTTATGCAACGCCGCCTTACTGGCACAGTAGGCTGCAAAGCGATGGTTGGGGATATCCACATAAATATCTGAAATAACCACCATCGAGGCATCTTCGTTCCAGCTGTTCGCCAACGCCTGGGTAATCAGCATGGGTGCCGTCACATGCACATTCAAATGCTTATTAATGTGCGCCGCCTGCTCCGCTGGCGTAAAACCGGCGGAAGCGTCAGGGGCAAAACAGGAAGCATTGTGGATAACCACATCGAACGGCTGTTCTTTCGCCAGCTCCTGACACAAACGCAAGGTATCGGCGTTATCGCCCAGGTTGCCCTGAATGACCTTCAAAGACGGATGCGGCGCCAACTCATTGCGAGTGTTGTAGTGAGCAACCACCTCACAACCTTGCTCCAGATAATGTTCCGTCAGGGTTTTACCAAGACGACGAGCACCACCGGTAATCAGAATTCTGCGCGACATGAACGGACCTCTCCAAAGTGAACCGCGACAGGGTACCAGAGCGTTTTCAAATAAAAAGCCGATGCGGTTTATAGTGCGTATAACGCTGGTGACTGGTGACTTTTAAGAAACAATCAGTGGGAGTATGTGAGGCAAAGGAAGCAATGTAGCCTATGTGACTGGCGCTGAATGGCATGAGCCTTTCAACAGCTCCGGTGAGCGGTCAGAATGTCACTTGATGTATTACGCCTGCGGCTAATACACCCTACGAATCTACGCCATTGGCAAGGCCATAAGGTTCTAGAGCTTCCTGAATCCCAGGCACAAAAAAACCAGCTCGATGGCTGGTTTCTTTGATTCACTACGTACGATGTGCTTATAAATGGTTGCGGGAGCAGGATTCGAACCTACGACCTTCGGGTTATGAGCCCGACGAGCTACCAGACTGCTCCATCCCGCGACATCGTAATCTCTGACCTTATTTTTACGTTCGAAGTTTCATCTTTTAAAGAGGAAACTGAAGTGGTTGCGGGAGCCGGATTCGAACCGACGACCTTCGGGTTATGAGCCCGACGAGCTACCAGGCTGCTCCATCCCGCGTCAGAGGCTGCGTATAATACGGCTTTTCGTGACAACGTCAACACTTGATTGTCATTAATTTGAAATTAAAGGTTCTGACAGGTGCCAGCTCTCAAAAACTCGTCTTTGGGGGTGGTCTGTGTTTGACCAGGATGTTAGGTTTACTCCAACAAAAATAACAACATGACAATGCCTATGAGCACTTATCTTACTCCGACTCTGACGTCGGCCGCCTTGCATCCTTTGTTTTCGCTGATGCGCGATCGCGGTCTTAACCCGGACGAGCTGCCTGAATTGGCCAGCGACTGGGGCAATAACCAACTGCAATTTCCGGTTCCTGTTTTTGATCGAATTCTTGAGCAAGCGGCTAGCGCACTCAAGTTGCCGGCCATTGGCGTGCAACTGGGTAGCCATCTTGACTGGCGTCGTTTTCGTTTGCTGGCGTATTTGCTCAGCGAATGCCGCACAGGTCGGGATGCCTTGTCGCAGTTGCGCCGCTACTACCCGCTGATCAGTGAAAGTAATCCACCGGATGTGTTTATCGGCCAACAGTCGGTGAAGGTGGTGTTTTACGTCAGCGATGGCAGCTTGCAGAATCGTCAGACGCGAGCCGAACTGGTGGCCGCCGGCATTCATGATGTGGGTTCCCGCCTGGGCGACAGTTTTTACAAGATTACCGGTATCGGTTTTCAGCAGAGTGCTCCGGCCTACCGGGATCAGCTGGATCGTTACTTTGGTGTACCGGTTCGGTTTGGCGAGGCGTGTAACTGGATCAGTTTCTCAAGCGAGCATCTCGACAAGTCGATGAAGAAGGCTGCGCCGTTCCTCGAAAGCATGCTGGAAGGTGCCGAAGTGCCGTGGAAAACGGAAGACACTGAGCGTCCATTCAGCCGTAAGCTGCGTCATATTCTGTACTACTGGCCAACCTGTTTGCCAATGACCAAAGAGGCCGTGGCCGATTTGCTGGGCACCAGCGCTCGTACACTGACCCGCCGTTTGCAGGAAGAAGGCAGTCAGTTTTCTGAACTGAGCAAACATTGCCGTTTGGTGCGTGCCGCCGCGGCGCTGAAGCGTACCAGCAAGGACGTTCAGCAGCTGGCCAATGAGCTGGGCTTTTCAGATCGTCGCGGCTTTGAACGTGCCTTCAAGCAGTGGACCGGCCAGACGCCCGCCGCCTTCCGTCGCCAGTGGCGTAATCAGGGTTCTGCGGTCACCAGCCATGCGCTGGAAGCCAATATGAGTTACTACTGAGCCTCGCTGCTGAATCTGGCTTTATGTGAGCTTGCGTTTCTTCAGGCTCAAATAAAAACGGCGCACTGTGTATCACAGCGCGCCGTTTTTGGTTGTCGCACAGATGCATCAGATTACTGCATCAGTTTTTCCAGTGTGTTCTGACGGCTTTTCACCAGTTCGATGGTGGCGTCATCCACCTCATCGGCTTGCTGAATCATTTTCAGGCTGGCTTGCAGCATGGATTCCATGGCGTCGATACGTTCGTCCGACATGGAGCTGGTTTCACGCATTTGTTGCAGCTGCGCCAGTTGCTTTTCCAGCTGGGTACGAATGCCACCTTCACCGCGCACCTGAATGGCCATCATGGCCAATGAGATATCAGCAGTCGCCTCGCTCCAGGCTTCCACAGATGAAAAACCGGACTGCGCTACAACGCCGCCAAAATCATCGTACAGGTTGGCGTCCTTGAGGTTCTGAATACCCTGGGCAAACACCTCTTCCATACTGGCTTGCGGCGACGGCTGCTCTTGTGGCATGGCATCATTGTGCTCGTCCATCCACTGGTTTACGTGAGGCATTACCTCAATCCAGTTGTCCAGTTCTTGTTGGGTCAATGCCATGGCCGAGGTAGTGGTCAGCAAGGCTGCCATTGCCAGGATAGCGCGCATATTCTGTCTCCATAAGGTTAAGCTGGGCTGAGCAGGCAGACCAGGATGTCTGTTCAATATCAACGCCTTTGATTCACTCTGCAGCGCCCGGTTCGACGCCGACAATGTCGATCCCGACGTGCTCGTCAAAATCGCCGATAACCGGTAGGGTCGAACTGTCAAAAGAGGCAATATGCCGGATTACTGCGGCAACGTCATTGTTAAACGTCGCATTCTGGCTACTGTTACCTGCCGACGCTCCCGCATAAAGCCGCAAGGCTTCAGTGGGCTCTGCCAGATAACCCACGGAAATGGCGTCCAACAGCTGCCGCAGCAGCGGGCGACAACCGGGGTCGTAAAGAATATCCCCCGCCAGAAACACATCCGCCGGAGGAAAGCCGTCCTGTTGCCACACATCAACCGTGACGCCGTTCAATTGCGCATTGTATTGCGCCGCCTCCAGCGCATGAGGATCGATGTCCATCACCCAGACGCGTTCAGCCCCTCCCTTTAATGCCTGCACCGCAGCCATGCCAGAGCCGCAGCCAAAATCCAGCACCTGCTTGCCCTGCACCGGTTGTGGATTGGCCGCCAGCCATTGGCTCATGGCGCGACCACCAGCCCAGGCAAATGCCCAGAACGGCAGCCGTTGCCAGATATCGGCAATCTTGTCAGCGGTAAAGCATTGCTGCTCGTTTACTTGCAACAGCGCCAACCGCAGCTGTTCAGGCTGCAACAAGGTGATTTCCAGCTGGGCATGATGCCAGCCTGGGTTCTGGCTCAAATGACCTTGCAAGCGCTGCAGGTTCATAACCCCGCCTCGTAACGCTGCTTGGCGGCGTGCACCTTTTTCAGATAGTTGCGGGATTCCTGACTCGGATGTGACGACACAATGCGGCGGTACACCTGCTCGGCTGACAAGGTATTAATGCGCTGCAGGGCCCGCTTGCGATTACTGTCGAACGTTTTGAACAGGTTGCCAGCGCCACCATTGTAGGAAGCAATCACACAGTAGAGGCGCGTCAGCGGGTCACGAACATCGCGTAAATAGCGATCCCTCAGAATCGACAGGTAAGCGGTGCCAATGTCGATGTTATTGGCCGGACGGAACAGTTCATCGCGGCTCGGTTTACCAGCGCGTTGGTACACTTTTTCATACACATCGCGGCCCGCCGTATTACGCATCACCTGCATCAAGCCGAATGCTCCCACCGGAGACACCGCAAAGGGGTTAAAGCTGCTTTCGGTTTCGATCACCGCCAGAATCAAGGTTGGTTCAACCCGGTACTTGTTGGCCGCCCGGTTGATCAGGTCGCTGTATTGGCGCGCGCTGATGCGCTTGAATTGCTGCACCATGTTGAAGTCGACCCAGTAACGGTTGCCGGAACGATGCAGTTGATGACGCACCAGATATTCGGCGTAGCGTTTGGCTCGCCAAGGGTATTCAATCGCCTTGCCCTCGTGGTCAGTCACTTTGCCTGCCAGAAAGGGTTTACCCGTCAGGCCAAAATCCGCCGCCGTAAACAGGTCGACCGCATTGGGGTCGGCCGGGGTCAGCAAGGTGGCTTCGATGGCGTGCTTTAGGGTTTGCAGTGGAGTCTGGCTAGCGCGGGTTTCTACCCGGATGTTGCCGCGGTCGAAATTGATTTGTACCTGGGTGTGGTAATCGTCGAGATATTTCACCAGCGAGTAAACGCTGGAAACCGCGAGGTCGTCGCCCCACATGCGGTTGGCTTGTTCCGGAAAGAACATGAATTCCAGAATGACCGATTGCACATCGCTCGACAGTTCGGCGAAATTTTCCGGCAGCTCGGGGCCGTCGTTGTTGGCTGCGGCCGTGCTTATCCACAGGGCGCTAATACAAATCGCTGCGCAAAACGCAGCACAAACCATGGCGCATCGCCACAGACTGGCGCTCGCCTCAGACTGGCTGACCCGGTATCGATTTTTCAGTAAAGACAGTAACCGCACAGCCATCATTCGCCATTAACACAACAGGCCGCAGTGTAGCGGCCTGTTGCAGGCTTGTCAGTGGTCTGGCCAGCGCAGCTTTTTTCTGGCGATCTGTTCGATCTGTTGCCTGCTTCTGACCAAACGACAGATCAACGACGCGCTTTACGACGCACCGCACTGGTCGAGAAGTCTTTTTCACCCAGTCCGGTATCAAAGAAGCGGAAGGTCTCACCGCGTTCGTTATCCATGCCTTCAACATAATAACGGCGCGACGGGAAGTCGTAGGTTACTTCAAGAGTCGTGAACACCATTTGCTGATCGTAATAGTTAATCAGATGGCCTTCGGTTACCTGCACCAGCTCGCCATGACGGTCGTATTCTTCGGCATACACAATCGACCAGGAGTCTTCATCCAGATAGTAGCGGCGCTTGGTGTACTTGTGGTTGAAGCCCACCCGCAGGTTGGCTTCGATTACCCACACCCGGTGTGGCTCGTAGCGCAACAACGACGAGTTAACGTGATGCTCACCCAGAATCTGGTCCAGTGTCAGGTCGCCCTGATGCACCCGATAAGCGTTGTAAGGAATGTAGACTTCCTGCTTACCGATCAGGGTCCAGTCGTAATAGTCCGGCGCGCCGTTGAACATATCGACCTGATCAATGGTGCGCAGCGACTGGGTGTTTGGGTCCGGGGTGTCGTAGGCCAAATCCGGCGTTCGGCGCAAGCGGCGGGAACCGGCGGTGTAAATCCATGACTTACGCGGCGAACGCACCTGATCCAGCGTTTCATGCACCAAGGTCAATGAGCCCGCCTGATGGGACGGCGAAATGGTCTCCCGCGTCAGCAAGAACACCTTGTTGTCCAGGTCTTGCGGCTCGAGGCCAGGCTGACTGTATTTAAAGAAGTAGTTGTATTCCCGCACGGTATCCATGCGGCCACCGTTTTCGGTAATCAGCGAGCTGGCCGCTTCGTAAGAGACGGTGTGGCCGCGAAAGCGTAGGGTGTGGTTCCACAACACTTCAAGGCCATTCTCCGGAATCGGAAACGGCGAACTCATGGTCGCCCCGGATACCCCCGAGCCATATTCCAGCAGCGTAGCCCGCTGCACATTGGTGGCAATGGCGTCGTAGACGTACTTGGGGTAAGACGCCGTTCGGTGCGACGGATACACCTGCATCTGGTAGTCCGGGAATCGCTGCAGCATTTTTTGCTGCCCCGCCGTCAAACGTTCAAGGTGATCGGCCATGTTGCCTGAATTAATCAGCAACACCGGCGTTTCGTTGGCAAACGGATCGGGATGATACGGCGTTGGCCAAGGGCCACTGTCTTCGGCCAGACCGCCATTCCAGGCCGGGATATCACTGCCGTTACCGGCTCGTTCAGCGCCAACCGGAGTCAGGTCTTGCTGTAAGCGGTCAATGTCAGCGATTTGCGCCTGCGATGGGGCCACCAGCGACAGCCACAGGGCCGCCGTTGCGAATACCGGCGCAGTCGCGAATGAGGCCAACGTGGCACGGGAAGCAGGCCGCGATATTCGGCCATGACGATGGTTTGGGAGTGTTCTCATGGTTCAGCCTACTCTGGTGCCCGGTCTCGCATCCCTCGCAAGAGAGTGGCTGCCGTGCTTGTTATTGTTGTTATCAGAACAACGAGATTAAACAGAGCCTCAACCCCAATCAATTTGATGTTACACAAAGATAACAACTCAATCCCGAGGCTGATCGAACCGATGGAGCCAACTCATACTTTCGAGTGATCAGTACATAAAAGCGGCCAAAACCACCCAAAAACCGCCATAAAAAACAACCTTTTTGCATCAAAGTATCAATAACGAAATCAGCGAATCCCGTTGTAGGGATTGCAGCTCGACGGTAGAGATACCTTTTGCCTGCGCCAGACGTTCGGCCAGTAGAGGAATCAGCCTGGGGGAATTACGCCGTTGCGGCCACACCAGTGGCGTCATGTCGGGTGCGTCAGTTTCCAGTAGCCAACTATCGACCGGCAACGCATCCACCGTGCGCTGCAACTTGAGGGCTCGGTCGGACAGATACAAACCGCCCAGTCCCAGTTTGAACCCCAATTCCAGATAGCGCCGGGCTTGCTGTTCGCTGCCATTAAAGGCGTGAACCACACCACCGTGCGCAAAGCCTGTACGTCGAATCGCCGCGGCAATCTGATCATGGGCTCCCACGCCGTGCATAATCACCGGCAAACGGTGCTGCTTGGCCAGCTGCAGTTGTGCATCGAACAGAGATAACTGGGCATGCCGTTCGGCATCGCTGGTGTGTTTGCGAAAATCCAGCCCAAACTCCCCCACCGCCACCAGCCCGTCATCGCAACAGTGGGCTTGATGGAGCGCCGCATCCAGCCAGTCGAGATCGGTTTGCTGGTGCTGCGCCAGAAAATAGGGGTGCAATCCCAATGCATACAGCCAGGGCCTCTGCTGACACAGGGTGGCCACCGCCTGCCCTTGCTGTCGGCCGATGCCGGGAATGATTAAGCCGCAAATGCCCTGTTGCTGGGCCAGCTGCCACTCCTGATCGCGGTCAGGGTCAAAATCCGGGAAGTCAAAATGGCAGTGCGAATCGATCCAGCCAGCGGATTCCAGCACTGCCTTGGATTTTTTCTTCATTTCGCAACTCGCTTACAGTGCATTGGGTTATAAAAAATGGCCATCAACGCGCTCTATTCTGACCGCCAGCGGCAAGGCTTGTCGCCGATAACGGATTTCAGGCGTCAATTTATTGGTGGCTTATTTGGTCATATTCGAACCGAATACTGTCACCAACCAATAAAAGCTCATAAAAGAGCTTTAATTATCTGTAATTGGCCACTGCGGTTTGCCAAAACAGA
Organism: Oceanobacter sp. ABM4_470; assembly: GCF_056158645.1. Classification (NCBI taxonomy): domain Bacteria; kingdom Pseudomonadati; phylum Pseudomonadota; class Gammaproteobacteria; order Oceanospirillales; family Oceanospirillaceae; genus Oceanobacter; species Oceanobacter sp. ABM4_470. The sequence goes on along the minus strand of NZ_JBSWTR010000002.1, from coordinate 410,654 downwards.
CAAAATGCGGATTTGGCAAAGCCATTGCAAGCTAAGACCAAGGGAGCAGGAGCACGCAGGGAACATCCATGGCAAGGTAAGAATCGACTAGTATCAGGATTAGGAATGGCTCAGGGTTGTCAAAGAAAAAACTAGTCATTTGTTGCCAGTGTGCTATTCCTATCAACACGATGATTACAGGAGGTATGTGATGAAACTCACACCTCAAGAGCTGAGAGACACCATCATTCGCCCAACCTTGAAGTATCTGGATTCAGAATCCGTTGGCGTCGAAAACTTTCTGATGGCCCTCGCACAAATGCGACAACAGCAGCACACCGACGACAACGTGTGCCCGTTGTACCCCATCGACAGCGCCATGCACCGGGTGGTGTGGGATCAGCATCTGGCCTACGACCCGGACCGTGCCAGCCTGATTCGTGGACTGGCATCGCAGCGCCAGTTTCTGGTCGACCCGGACACCGAGCTGACCACCAATCTGGCTTACGCCACCGCCATCGCCTGGGCTTCCTACGTTGCCTATCCGAATTCCCGCCAAACCGTGCCGGGTACTTAAGGACCCTGTGAATAACCCGGCACGTGTTTCAGATCATAGCTTCAAGTGGTCTTTTACCGCCTCCCAAAGCGCGCTGTAGTTTTTCGCAAACGGTACGTGCGGCAAACATTCCACAATCGGAGCCTGCATCTCCAGCATGCGCTCGGCACTGGCTGAGTGGCCAATATAAATTGGCAACAGCTCGTCCAGTTTTGGCGCTTGTTCTTTGGCCCATTGCACATGGGCCGCTTTGCGGCGATCGATCTGGGTAACAAATGGCAACCACTGCTTTTTCTTCACCCAGTCCAGATGCTCCTTGCTTTGCTCATAGGCACGAATCGACAATACCGATGGTTCAATAGGCACCAGTATGCGATCACAAGCCTGCAAAATGCCTTCTATCTGGGGGCTAAGAATGGGCGGGCAATCAAAAATCACCAGCTCGTAATCCTCGCCCAGCCGATCAATGGCACTGGCGGCAGAGTCCCGCGCGGTTTTCTTGTCGGCGACGCTTTGATGAAACTTGCGCAGGGAGATATCCGCTGCCAAAACGTCGAGTTTGTCGTAGGGCGTTTTATGAATAAATCGTCCTATTGGCTTTCCTTCGCTCCAGACCTTGTCCTGTTTACGATCCGACTCCACACCCAGCAACCAGGTGGCTGCACCTTGAGGGTCAAGATCCCAAACCAGGGTACGAACAGAGCTTCTGGCGGCCATGGCTGCAAGGTTGACGGCAGTGGTGGTTTTACCAACCCCACCTTTCAACTGGAATACCGCTAACGCTCTCAATCTGGTCATCCTTTTCTGTTTAATCGATCAGTCTACCATCGAAATTTTACAAGCGTCTTACTGTCAATCCGGTCAATAAATCACCTGTTTTATAGCGCGATCCCAGCCCCGCTGGTTAATCCTGAGCCGGGAAACGGATGCCACAACCACCCAGGCCGCAATAACCGTTGGGGTTCTTGGCCAAATATTGCTGATGGTAAGACTCGGCCATGTAATAGGTGATGCCGGTAAGAATTTCGGTGGTAATGTCAAGCTGTCCGGCCGCGGTCAGTGCCCGCTGGTAGGCGGCTTTGCTGGCCATCACCGCGTCCAGTTCCTGCTCGTCCGACAGGTAGATGCCACTGCGATACTGGGTGCCAATATCATTACCCTGACGCATGCCCTGGGTCGGATCATGACGTTCCCAGAAAACACCCAACAGAGCTTCCAGCGATACCTGACGCGGGTCATACCAGATCCGAACCAGCTCATTGTGACCGGTCATGCCGGTACACACTTCATCGTATGTCGGGTTGGGGGTATGGCCAGCGCCATAGCCAACCGAGGTGGAATACACGCCATCCAGATTCCAGAACGCCCGTTCGGCGCCCCAGAAACAGCCCATGCCCACAGTCAGTTCGCGCATGCCACTGGGGCAAGCTCCGGCAATACGATGTCCCGATACAAAGTGGTGCGTCGACGTTTGCAGCGGTTCGCTGCGGCCAGGCAAAGCTTCTTCAGCGGATGGGATGGCCATTAACTTGGGACGCCACATGGTCGGGTTCTCCTGCCGGGTCGGGTATAGTGAGCGATCACGGATTCATTATGAGCAGGTTATGACATTAAACGCCTCCCGACTATCCCTGTACTTTCATGGCACTGGCAGCGGTGGCCATCTGGCCCTTGGCAGTGCGGCGGCGACGCTGGAGATCGACGGCGACGCAGCGCTGCTGATCGACTGCGGTCCGGGAACGCTGGCCAGTTATCAACAGGCCCATGACAAACTGCCTCACGCCATCTTCATGACCCACGCTCACATGGATCACATTGCCGATCTGGAAATTCTGACGGTGCGCGCCAGACTGCAAAATCAGGCTCCTATTCCGATCTTTGTGCCGCTGGAAATCATTGCGACCCTGCACCAGCGATTGGCGACCTACCCCGGCAGCATGGCAGAGGGTGACCACAACTTCTGGCAGTCCTTCCAGTTGATTCCGGTGACCGACAGCTTTCATTGGGCCGGTTTGAATTTCTCGCTCTATGCTGCCCGTCATCACGCACCCGGTTCGGCCTGGAGCCTGCATTTGCCCGGCCGCTTCTTCTACAGTGGCGACACCCGACCAATCCCGGAGATACTGAACCATTGCCTGACCGGCAACGAGGTTGTGTTTCATGACTGCGGCCTGATGGCCAACCCTTCCCACACCGGCCTCGACGACCTGCAACGGGAATACCCAGCCGCCTTGCGCCAGCGACTGGTGCTGTATCACTACGCCAATCAGCAAGCTGGCGACGCTCTGCGTGACGCTGGCTATCAGGTAGCCTCACCGCAACAGCGTTTCGATATTCCGGGCTGAAGGCAATGACCAGTCAGGCTGAGCACACATCAGACACACAGCAGGACAACAACCCCGGCGAGCATTTGGCTATCTTACAGCACCACTTTGCGCAGCTGTTTGCCGGAGCCCATGTGACCGCCACACACTCCCGTGCCTGCCCTGAAATCCGTCTGTGGCTGGCCGCCCCCGACTGCCTGAGCCGCCGTTTCAGCGCGGCCGAACAACTGGCGATTGCCAGCGATCCAGCTTATTGGAGCGTGTGCTGGCCCGGCGGTCTGGCACTAGCGCGCTATCTGCTGGATAACCCGACCCGTGTCGCTGGCAAGTCGGTGATGGATATTGGCGCGGGTTCCGGCATTGTCGCCATCGCCGCCGCACTGGCGGGCGCCCGACGAGTGATTGCCTGCGATCTCGACCCCATCGCTCTGCATGCTTGCGCTGCCAATGCGGCCTTGAACGGCGTCGAGCTGGAGTTACTGCAAGACTTTCAACAAGCAGGCGAGGTGGATTTGATCACCGCCGCCGACCTGTTGTACGACGACAGTAATCAAGCCTTGCTGGACGCCTTTCAACGTCAGGCCAGGGACATTTGGCTGGCGGAGTCCCGTGCCGGGGACATTCAGCATGCCGACTATTCACTGTTAGCCAGCGCCGACTTCCCCACCGAACCGGACATTCAACAAACCGACTTTTATCAGCGGGTACAGCTTTATCGCCGCCGAGTCGGTTAGTGTCTTTTAAGCTACTTTTTACAGCACTTTAATAAGATGCGTTATCGGTGATCTGGCTCGTTCAACGTCACGCTGCCCGCCATCACCTGCAAGGTTTTGGCTTGCGCCGACAAGACTCCGTAGTCGGTGCTGGCAATGGTATCGACGAAGTTCCATTCACAGCTGGCGCTTTGCTGAGTAAAGGTCACCAGCATATAACCGCGATTACCGGCATTGAGGTATTCAAGGTGATCCACCAGCAGTGAAATCACTTGCTCAAAGCTGGCTTGCAGCGCACCGGTGGTATCAGCGCCAAAACCGGCGTAAACCTCCAGCCCCGGCGACGTCACCGACGGCGTCGCAAACTCAACCCCCAATGGGCTGGTATCGGTTTCCCCTGTCAGCAAGTTGACCGGATACAGGTAGCTCGACCAGGCGTTGTGGGTATCCCCCGCCAGCGATACCAGATTGACATCACCCCGGCTGGCAGCAGCGGCTTTGATCAGACTGAACAGCGCGGTCCGGGCAACTTCGTAGCCATCCCAGGCATCCAGATTATAAGGCGCAACCGTATTTACCCGGGCAATCTGTTCCGCCGTTAACGTCGCTTCGTAGCCCGCAGCCATGGTGCCCTTGATGGTTGCCAGCTCACTCAGGGAAGTCAGCAGCTGTTGCTGCAATGCCGCGGCAGTGGCGCTGTCGCTGGTGGCTTGCAGCTGACCTAATAACAGCAGTAATTCCTGTGGAATGTACATGCGGCCCATCAGCACCTGCTGACCCAAGACATCCCAACGGGCACCGGAAGATGCCAGACTGTTGTTCAGCCAGGCCGACTGGGCACTGCCCAGAAGCGTCCGCGAAGTGTCCGACATCGCAGCGGTAAACGCCGCGCTATCAATGCCTTCTGCGGTGACGTAATCGTTGTAGCTGAGTTGTTCGCTACGAGCGACGATACGGGTGTCCAGCATGTGCAAACGCACCAGCTCACCAAAGTCGAAGTTGCGATAAATGATCGAGTTATCCGCGCCGGTACGAATAGGCAGCCATTCGTGATAGGCCTGCAAGGCCGCCGCTCGGCGCTCGGAAAAACTGCCTTCGGTGGTGTCATCGTGGTTTTCGGCACCATTCAGCCAGGTGTCGTTGGCCAGCTCATGGTCATCCCAGACACAAATAAATGGCTTCGCGGCATGGGCAGCCTGCAACTGGGCGTCGGTGCGATATTGCGCGTAACGATGACGGTATTGGCTCAGCGTAAGAATTTCCGCCGCCGGTTCTGGCTGACGGCCTTCGGCGTCTTCGGTCGGGTATTCATTGGAGCCGTATTCGTAAATGTAATCACCAAGATGAATCACCGCATCGGCGGCGCTGTTGGCAATTTCCTGATACACGTTGAACCGGCCAGCGGCAAAGTTGGCGCAGGAACACACCGCCAGTTTCACGCTATCGACCGCCCCCTCAGGGAGGGTTTTGGTGGTGCCAATCGCAGAGGTTTCACCATCGCTACCGTTGAACCGGTAATAGTAGATGGTGTTCGCGGCCAAACCGGTGACGTCGATTTTCACCGTGTAGTCGCGTTCTGAGTCCGTGATCACAGAGCCCGCCGACACCACATTGGTCATGGCTGCGTCGGTCGCGACTTCGTAAAACACTTCCGCCTGATCAAGGCTTGTGCCACTGCCGTCGTCATAAGGGGTTACCCGGGTCCAGAGAATCACCGCATCGGCCAATGGGTCACCGGAGGCGATACCGTGACCAAATACAAAGGAAGCGTAACGGGTAACCGGCTCCAGGGTGTCGGTGTTGCTGTCGTTGTCATCGTCACCAAAACAACCACTGAGTACCGCAGGAACAGTAATGGCACCGGCGGTTCCGGCAGAAGCTTTCAGAAAACGACGACGGCTGAATTCAGGTTTACCTGACATAGTGATGTCTCTCTCATCTTATTACAGACAAGGGACCCTCTGAATAACTCGGTGCCCGCTCTGGATGACAGGGCGACGCTGAATCACGAAGCTGATTTGCAGGCCTGACGGGTCAAGTCAAAAATCAGCGACATAGAGTCAGCAATGCCCTGCCATCCCCGTAGGGCGCGGCCTGCAGGCCGCCAGAACGGTGTTGGCGAACCTGCGCGGCCCGATTTGAAAAGGACTCGTCATTTCGCTGCATTCGCCGCCTTGTTCTGACAATCTGCAGGACTCGCGCAGAGCTGTGCAGAGTTATTCAGAGGGTCCCAAGGGAACCGGCGGCGCGACAATGCTCCTGGACCATGCCCCTTTATTGGAGGAGCCATAGTGTGGAATCACTGTTAAAAAATTAAGACAGTCGTTTGAATTCGCGCACTAGCTTGAAGCGGGCCGCTACTTTACACTCTACGGCCTTTTTAGAACGGCCAGGACCGGTGGAATGCTAGATCAAAGCGCACTGTCACAACTGAAAAACCTCAAGCAAGAAATTCATAACAGCATTCCTCGATTCGAAGGCAAGGTTCGCTCGACGGCCGGACGCTTTGGTTTTGTAGTGACAGACGATAATCAACAGTACTACCTGTCTCCTGAAGAGATGGAAAAAGTGCTGCCAGGCGACCGCGTCGCGTTCCGCGTTGAGCAAGTGGATGAGAAGAAATCCCAGGCGCTGATCGAAAAGCTGATTTCCACCGAGCTTGACCGTTTCTGTGGCCAGTACATCGTCAAAGGCAAAGGCCACTTTATTCAGCCAGATCACCCGGCTCTGAACCGCTGGATCTTTGTGCCGCCCAAGCTGCGCAACAAGGCCGAAGACGGCATGCTGGTGTCCGGTAAGCTGAGCCAACACCCTTACCCAAGCGGCAAGGCCCAGGCTCAGGTTTCCGAGCTGATTGGCAAGGCCGACGAAAGCGGCATCGAAAACCGTTTTATGCAAGCCAAGTGGGAACTCCAGGGTGAGTTCAGCGAAGCCGAATTGAACGCTGCCAACGCTCTGGTTGAACAGGGTCTGGAAGCTGCCCAGGCTGGCCGCACCGACCTTAATGACGTTGCCTTCGTCACCATCGATTCCGCCTCAACCCGCGATCTGGATGACGCCCTGAGCGCAACCGCCAACGACAACGGCTGGCTGCTGCAAGTGGCCATCGCCGATCCGGCTGCTGTGATTGCTCAGGGCTCGGAACTCGACCTGGCCGCTCAAGCCCGTGCGACTTCTGCCTACTTCCCGGGTCAGGTGTTGCCAATGCTACCAGCCGTGCTGTCTGAACAGCTGTGCTCGCTGCAACAGGATCAGCCACGCATGGCGTTGGTGGCGGATATTCAGGTTTGCAACGACGGTGCCAGCGAGCTGCTGCAATTGCGTCAGGCGGTGATCACCAACAAAGCCAAGCTGAGCTACGTTCAGGTAGCGGAATTCCTTGCCGACCACAGCAGCGGCCAGATCCCTGCGAATGTAACCGACTCCCTGCAAGCGCTGGGCGACTGCTTCAGGGCACTGGCCAGCCATCGTCATCAAACGGCACTGACCATGGACGACCGTCCGGACTACCGTCTGGTGATGGACGAACACGGCAAGGTGCAGGAGATCCTGCGTCAGGATCGCAACGATGCCCAAAAGCTGGTGGAAGAGTGCATGCTGGTCTGCAACCGCCTCTGCGCCGAATGGCTGGACGCCCGAGAGACAGGCATTTTTGTACAGCACAACGGCATTCGCACCGAACGCATCGGCGACGTTGCCAGCATGCTGAAAGAATCACTGGCGCTGGAGAGCAAGCCGAAGTTCAAGACGCTGGAAGATTATGTTGGCTATATGCAACAAGCCAACGTCCACGAAGGCCCACTGGCGCTGCGTGACATCATCAGCCGTCAGCTTGACCGCAGCACCCTGACCACCGAGCGTACCCCGCACATGGGTCTGGGCTTCCAGCGTTACACCACCATGACGTCGCCACTGCGCAAGTACAACGACCTGCTGGTGCACCGTCTGATTGCCACCCTGCTGCAGGAACAAGCCGTTGAAGCGCCAGCGCAGGAAGTCCTGACTGATATTCAGGACAAACAGACCCGTGCCCGTGTCGCCGCTAATCAGTCTGAGCAATGGCTCAAGCTGCAATGGTTGCAAACCTTGCCAGCGGAAGCGGAATTCGACGCCACCATCCACTACGCCAACCAGAGCAGCATCACCGTGCGCCTCGAAGACTTTGGTATTGATGGTCAGATTGATCGCCGTAAAGCCAAGGACTGGAGCTTCCAGAGCAAAACCCTCAGCCACGTGAAAGGCGAAGAGCGTTTTGATATCGGCCAGATGGTTCGGGTGAAAGTAGAAAGCCTGAATCCGCAAAACCGCGAATTGAAACTGGCGCTAGTTAAGTAAGTATAAATTGCCATAGGGCTCTACAGGCTTTGTAAAAGCCCTGTATAGCCCTTTGGGGGACATCTATTTAATCCGGTGCTCACTCTGGGCTGCCGGATGGTTTCGAATCACGAAGCCGACTTGTAGGCCTGACGGGTCAAGTCAAAAGTCGGCGACACAGAGTCGAGATCATTCGGCAGCCCCCGCAGGGCGCGGGTTGCCGCCGCCCAGTGCTGTGTTGACGAACTTGAAAAGACTCGACCGGACAGGTTCGTCATTTCGCTGCATTCGTCGCCTTGCACTGAACAACGGCAACACTCGCGCAGAGCCGTGCAGGATTAAATAGATGTCCCCCTTTGGTGATGTTCGTCTGATATTCTGCGTCCAGCGCAAGATAGCGCCTAAACGCAAACCACAAAAAAAGCCCGCTCTGTTAAACAGTGCGGGCTTTTTTGCTGATCAGGCGAGTGAACAGAGATTCGGATATTCCGACGATCAGGATTTCCAGCCTTTTACGGTTTCAATACCGTGTTCTGCAATCCACTGATCCAATTGACGCGGGTTACGCTTGATCTTCTCAACTGTTTCACTGGTATGTGGGTTGGTGTATGCACCTACTTCCAGTTTTGGCTTGTTAGCCGCAACCGCTTTCTTGCCGCCTTTGGCTGCACGGTTAGCTGCTTTTTCGAAATGCTTGCGCAGGCTGTTATAAATAGCAGAAGGAGCTTCCTGCTTGGCCATATCAGTAATCCACTTCTCGATTTGCTCGGAGCGGGATACATACAGCTCGTCTTCAGTCAGAGAACGCTCTTCACACAGGCGTTTGATTTCAGCGTCGAACTGCTTCAGGCCTTCGAGTTTTTTCTCGTGATCTTTTTTCAGCTGCTCCAGCTCCATAATCTTCTGCTGGTGCTGCTGAATTTGCTTTTCAATATCGGTATCCAGGATGCTCATATTCACCTCTACAACTTTCAGTTTTAAGCCATAGTTTCCTGTGCAGACCAATCCATGGGCCAGATGCAACAGGTATTATTATCAAATCATGCTTTCAGGAGAAGCCTACCTGAAATTTCCGCATATAATAAACTGATAATATAAACTTATACAATGATTCGTTGGCGTCAAGGCGATATCCATAAAATAAACACAATTACCCAAACCGCATATAAGAGTTCACAAAGTGGTCGATTCAGACATCCTGGGCCACCAAAAAAAACAGCCATGAAATCAGTGGTTTGTAATCCAGGTCTTTTCAATCCCAGATGTTTCCTGACTTGCACGTCAGAAAAAACCGCCGTGAGATTAACCTTTCAGCAACGCATTGTTGCAAAGACCCAAATCCTGACAGGGCTCCTTGTTCATCAAAATGATACACATTACCATCGCCAAAATTACCTCTCCCGTCTACACAGGCGCCCCCTCATGACCAAGACTCTGGATCAAGCCGCGATAGGCTCATCCGTAACGGTAACCGGGTTTACCCATACGGACGCGCAATTCCGCCGCAAATTACTGGCTCTGGGTATTGTTCCCGGAACGGAAGTCGAAATAAAACGAGTGGCCCCGCTGGGCGACCCTATTCAACTGGTATTAAAAGGTCGCTCTGTCAGCCTGCGTAAAACAGAAGCCGCCATTCTGCTAGTGGAGGGCTTTGCATGAAGCCTGCCACCATTGGCCTGATCGGTAACCCCAACTGCGGCAAGACCACCCTCTTTAACCAGCTGACCGGCGCCCGCCAGAAAGTCGGTAACTGGCCAGGCGTCACCGTGGAAAAGAAAGAAGGCGCCATATCCATTCAGCAGCAGCGTCATATATTGGTGGATTTGCCGGGCACCTATGCGCTCGACAGCAATGACCATGAATTGTCGCTGGATGAACGTATCGCCCGCGAGTTTGTGTTGTCGCAAGAGTCGGATCTGGTGATCAATATTGTTGATGGCAGTAATCTGGAGCGCAATCTGTATCTCAGCAGTCAGTTGCTGGATATGGGCGTACCCATGATTATCGCCGTCAATATGCTGGATGTCGCCGAGCGGGAAGGCCTGCATATCGATACCACCAAAATGTCGAAGCTGCTGGGCGTACCGGTTGTTCCTATTGTTGCAGCGCAAGGCGAAGGTATTGATGAATTACGCCAGGTTATCGGCAACACCTTGCAACATGCCACTGCGCCGACGCCTGTTTGGCAAGCCAGCGGATTACTGCAACAAGCCCTGAATGAATTATCCGCATTAATACCAAATGATGATTCTCCACGCTGGCACGCGGTCAGTGCATTGGAAAGTCAGGAATACGGTAATGCCGATTTGCATCAGTCTGGTGAGCAGTGGCGATTAACACTGGAAGCGGAATACGAACAGCCGATAGACGTTATTTTGGCCAACTCCCGTTACCAGACCCTGCAAGGTATTACTCGTCAAATCAGTCATCGCACAGAACACAAGAAAACCATTACCGAGAAGATTGATAGTATTGTGATCAATCGATACATCGGTATCCCGTTCTTTTTTGCCGTGATGTACCTGATGTTCACCTTCGCCATCAACATTGGCGGCGCCTTTATTGATTTCTTCGACATCGCCTCTGCGGCGATATTTGTCGATGGCTTCCGTTACCTGCTGGAAGCCATATCCCTGCCCGCCTGGTTGGTAACCTTGTTGGCTGATGGCTTTGGCGGTGGTATTCAGCTGGTCGCCACCTTTATTCCCATTATTGGTGGTCTGTATCTGTTTTTATCCATTATCGAAGATTCCGGTTATATGGCCCGCGCTGCGTTTGTGATGGACCGCCTGATGCGCGCAGTTGGCTTACCCGGTAAATCCTTTGTGCCATTGATCGTCGGCTTCGGCTGCAACGTCCCGTCGGTGATGGCCGCCCGCACCATGGACACCCACAAGGACCGTCTGCTGACCATTGCCATGGCGCCTTTTATGTCCTGTGGTGCCCGGCTGTCAGTATTCGCCCTGTTTGCCGCCGCCTTTTTCTCGGACAGCGGTGCCACCATGGTATTCAGCCTCTATGTTCTGGGCATCGCCATGGCGCTGCTCACCGGTCTGGCGTTGAAGCACACCCTGTTCAAACCGGAACTGACGCCGTTTGTGATGGAGCTGCCGGCTTACCACATTCCGACCGTACGAGGCGTGCTGTTGAAAACCTGGGAGCGCCTGCGTTCGTTTATCCGCCGCGCCGGTAAGACCATCATCATGGTGGTGACCATTCTGTCGTTCCTGAACTCCATCGGTACCGACGGCAGCTTTGGCAACGAAAACAACGAGAAGTCTGTACTGTCTGAAATCGCTCGTGTCACCACCCCGGTACTGGCGCCATTGGGCGTAGAAGAAGACAACTGGCCCGCCACTGTGGGCATCATTACCGGTATCTTCGCCAAGGAAGCCGTGGTAGGTACGCTGGATGCGCTTTATAACCCGGAAGATGCAGAAGCAGGCGGCGAATACGATTTGTGGGGATCACTGCAAGAAGCCGTATTAACCATTCCGGCCAACCTGATCGACGTTTCCAACAACCTGCTCGACCCGCTGGGACTGGGCCTTGTTGGTGCTGACCAAACCGTTGAACAAGGCGTTCACAACGGTACTTTTACGGCCATGGAGCAGTTGTTCGGTAGCCAACTGGCAGCGTTCTCTTATCTGGTGTTTGTGCTGCTGTACACGCCGTGTGTGGCGACCCTGGGAGCCATGGTACGGGAAGCCGGTATGCGCTGGATGTTGTTTGTGGCGGGCTGGAGCACAGGCTTGGCTTACACCACAGCGGTGATTGTGTATCAGATTGGCAGCCTCGGCGTGCACCCGGTCAGCTCGGTGATCTGGGTACTCGCCTGTGGCTTCTTTATTGGCGGCTGTTTATGGCAAATACGCCGCCACGCCCAAAAACGCGATGCCGCGCTGATTCCGCTGACCAGCGTCGGCTAGGGACACTCTGAAAAACTCGGTGCCCGCTCTGGATGACAGGGCGACGCTGAATCACGAAGCTGATTTGCAGGCCTGACGGGTCAAGTCAAAAATCAGCGACACAGAGTCAGCAATGCCCTGCCATCCCCGCAGGGCGCGGCCTGCAGCCCGCCAGAACGGTGTTGGCGAATTTGGAAAGGACTGGTCATTCCGCTGCATTCGCCGCCTTGTTCTGACAACCTGCAGGACTCGCGCACGACTGCATGGATGCAGGAGGTAGGGCGAAGCAGGAAGCCAGAGCCGAGAGCTGTGCAGAGTTGTTTAGAGGGTCCCTAGCATCATGCAGGTCGGGCGCGGCTGTGCTTGTCACCAATGACGGCATAGTCCGCGCCGCCCAGGCGCGACAGCGGGTTCAGCTCATCGGCGCCAATCTGTTTGCGGTCTTTCACCTCAACCAACACCTCATCGGCAACGTACAGGTGTTCGACTTCCAGAAACACAATGTGCTGCGGTGCCGCACCTAAATCCACGTGCTGTTGATAGCGGCAGCCGTAGGCAACATCCACTCCGTCAATGCGTGGCAGCGGGTATTCGTCCCCGGCGACCGTCTGCAAAGGCACCGTGCTCAGGCCAGCCTCTACAACCTCACTGACACCTGCATCCAGTGTTGCGGCTGAAGAGTTCACCGAATCGATATGACGCAGCGATGGCACATGCACAACCGCATGTCCCGTGCGCTGAATATTGGCCCAGGTGTCCTTGGGAATACCGGCTTCCTTATTACCCACCGACACCACCAGCGTTGGCGGATTGGAACAAACCGGCGTAAAGAAGGAAAACGGCGCCAGGTTGTGAGAACCATCCTGGTTTTCAGTCAGAATCCAGGCGATAGGCCGAGGCATGATCGACTGCGTCATCAGGAAGTAGCGTTGTCCGGCGGATGTGTCTGAAAAATCGTAAAGCATAAAGAACTCCCTGAGCTGAAAAGAAACCTCTGAATCACCGCCATGCTACCGTCAACCAACAAGGCCGTCACCGCAACAGGCTTTTACACCCCGGCAAAGCCGGTTGCTGTTACAGTGGCCACCACCCAACTGCCCTGTTCAGGTTGATTATGCTTTCCCTGCCATCCCTGTTTCCTTTACTCGCGATTATCGTCAGCCTGCTGGCCTGGCAAGACCCCGCTCCCTTGATCGGCTGGAAAGGAGCCGTCGTGCCCTTGTTGGTGGTGATCATGTTCTGCATGGGGCTGACACTTCGCTGGCAGGATTTCCGCCGCATTGCCCGCAAACCCAAACCACTGGTACTGGGCGTGTGTTTGCAGTTTCTCAGCATGCCGTTACTCGGCTGGCTGTTGGGCAAGGCCTTGCAGTTGCCCGATGACATCGCGCTGGGGCTGATTGTGGTCGGCTGTTGTGCTGGCGGCACAGCATCCAACGTGATTACCTACCTGGCCGGTGGCGATGTGGCACTGTCGATCAGCATGACACTGGCTTCGACCCTCGCGGGCGTGGTGCTGACGCCATTAATGCTGCAATGGTATGCCGCCGCCAATGTCAGCATCGACACCCTGTTGATTCTGATCGCCACCGCCAAGATGGTGGTCATTCCGCTGCTGGCCGGGTTGTTGGTATCCCGTTGGCTACCCCAATGGCGCCGCGCGTTGCTGCCTCATCTGGGGAACATTGCCACACTGGCGATTCTGACGGTGATTGCCATTATCGTGGCCTTGAACGCCGAAGAACTGGGCGTAGTCGGATTAACGACCCTGATCGCCGTCATAGGCCACAACCTGGGTGGCTTGCTTATTGGCTATTTGGGAGGCCGCCTAAGTGGCTGTACCGAGGCCGAAGCCCGCACTCTGGCCATTGAAGTGGGCATGCAAAATTCCGGCTTGGGCGCAGCTCTGGCGCTGAAGTTTTTCACCCCGATGGTCGCCTTGCCAGCGGCCCTGTTCAGCTGCTGGCACAACGTCAGCGGCTCGTTGGTCGCCGCTTTATGCCGTTACCTGACCCGCCAAAGGGTCAAGCAGGCGTCAGCGGCCAACAGCTTCAAATCCGGCTCCAGCAGCCATGCTTCTGCCGTCAGGGAGCACGAAACCTGAGCACCTTCAGGCCGCTGGTTTCTGTGGCTTCCACGAAGGCGTCCGGATTGGCAATGCGCTCAATGAACTGCCAGTCCGGGCACTCTTGCGTAACCACATCCAACAGGAAGTCGGCGCCCAGTTCGGGGGCGTTCAGGCACAACAGCAGCTCTGCCTGCGGTGCCAGATAGTCACGCAGTCGACGCACCAGCCTCGGATAGTCCTTGCGAATATCGACACTGCCTTTCTGGAAGGTTGGTGGATCGGATATCACCAGATCGTACGGGCCGTGCTTTTTAAGGCGTCCGAACGAACGGAAAATATCCACACCTTCAAACACCACCCGACTCAGGTCATGGTCGTTCAGACGATGATTGTCACGGCCAATCGACAGTGCCCGCTTGCTCATATCGAAATTGACGACCTTCTCGGCGCCACCGGCCAATGCCGCAACCGAGAACCCGCAGGTGTAGGAAAACAGGTTCAAGACCCGTTTGCCCTGCGCCTGTTGTTTCACCCACAAGCGGCCATTGGCCATGTCAGGAAACAGGCCAATATTCTGGAATTTGCCAAAGTTCAGGCCGTACTTCAGGCCATGTTCTTCCACCGTAAGGGAGTCGGGTAATTGTCCCACCAGTGCTTCCATTGGTGCCATGGATTCGTGGCGATACTGGGCGATCACGGTGTCGCATTCATCAATGGCAGCGAACAGCTCATTGGCTAACGCCTGTAAACGCTCGGCATCTTCGGCTTCATAGAGGGTGATAAACACCACCGGCGCGTACCAGTCGATATTGATGTGATGCAGTCCCGGCCAGGCATGGCCACGGCCGTGGAACAGTCGCGAGGCTTGATTTGAGACAGGTAATACGTAGGGGATATCAGATTTGCTGCACATATACTCACCAGCCAATACGGCTGAGACAAGAAAAATTCCGGCGTACCATGAAAATTAGCGTGTATGTGCCTGAGAAAAACAAAATACAGCGCCATAACGCACAAATTGAACAAAGCGGGCAACTATTGCTCAAGAAGCCTTGGTACGACCACGCGGGTAGGCTACTATGCCTAAGCGTTTCATGTAAGCGCTATTGGCGAGTACCGTACCACTCACAGAGTAAGCAGGAACTGGTCGATAACGGCATTGCTTACCGGTTCAAGCCAGTACCACAGTGCCACTAACGCATTAATCGGCTTCGGCCAGCACTACCCAAGGAAATACCAATGGCAGATCAAGTTCAGGGCACTGTAAAGTGGTTCAACGATGAAAAAGGTTTCGGCTTCATTGAGCAGGAATCCGGTAAAGACGTTTTCGTACACTACAGCGCCATCAACGGCAATGGCCGTCGCTCCCTGCAAGAAGGTCAGAAAGTGACCATGGAAGTGAGCCAGGGCCAGAAAGGTCCTCAAGCTGAAAACGTTACTCCGCTGTAATCAGTTTCAGCAATCAGAGAGTGGGTTCCCACTCTCTGATTCTTTCCCCTTCGCAGCCCTGCTGCACCTCTTCTTTCCAGTCACGCATCCATCTTTCGGGCTTCAGGCATGATAGATCAAGGCGAACTGTTTGATATTCCCAATCCTTGCATCGGCATTTGTACCGTTAATAACAAAGGGTACTGCAAAGGCTGTTTACGCAACCGCAAGGAACGCCAGCACTGGTATGAGTTCTCGCCGTTTCAGAAGCAGTTAATCATCAATTTGTGCGACAAGCGCCGCCAGAAAATTCTTGCTGGCCGGACAGCTGCCTTGATTGAGGAACCGGAGGCGGAATACGAAGTGTCACCGCAAGCCGAACTGTTTGCTGCTGATGCCCCTGTCGTCGATGCCGATACCGATAAGCCAGACGCCAACAACACGGTCGGCCCAGAAGCAGAAAAAACAACGCCAGAAAAAGCAGCTCAAGAAAGCACAGTTAAAGAAAACAAGACTCGAGAAAACCCCGCTCAGAACAACACAGAGCAAACAGCAAAGCCCCAGCAAACAAAACCTGCTGAGCAGCAAGACAGCCCAGTCGTCGTCAACGATCAAGGCCAGATGGGACTGTTCTGATTAAACAGCCGCCTGCGATTCTGACTGAAAATAGCGGAGCCACTCCAACGTACGTGGCGTCGCCATCGAAGGATGATATTCAGCGCCAACCCAGCCCTGATAATCACTGTGTTGAATGGTTTTGAACACCTGTTCGAAATCAATCCGTCCAGTGCCCGGCTCATGTCGCCCGGGCATATCGGCAAACTGGATATGACCAATCCGCGTCGCATGACGTTTCAGAAACCCAGTGACATCCACCCCCATACGTGCCATGTGATAAACATCGAACTGGGCTTTGATATTCGGGTGTTGCAGCTGCGCCATAATGGCCAGCATTTCACGCCCGGTGCAGATCATGAAATCCGGCATATCAAACCGGTTAATGGCCTCAAACGTGGTGGTAATTCCGAACGGAGCAAAACTGTCGGCGGTAATTTTAAGATTGCGAAGAAAGGTTTGCAGGTATTCCTCGCGACGCTCCGGTTGCTGACAACGGCCCGGTAACACGTTCACCGTAGGAACCTTCAAGGCACGGGCATATGACAGGCATTCCACCACAGCCGCAGCGTATTCCGCTGCCTTGCCCGGCACACTGGCAATGCCTTCACCGCCTTCCATCAGGTCACCGGCCGGCAGGTTAATCAGCACCAGCTTGAGGTCGTTGTCCATCAACTGGCGCTTGATATCGGCAATGGGATATTGATATGGGAATTGAATTTCAACCGCTCGAAAGCCGTCGCGACGGGCTGCTGTAAAGCGTTTCAGAAAGGGCAATTCGCTGTATAACAGCGACAGATTAGCGCTCGCCTTCATGCTTGGCCTCCGCGTACAGCTGCACCAGCGTGGCCGGGTCCTGATCGGCAAACCCCCGGCTGGCATGTTGTCGCATCAGCTCCGCACCCAGCCCCGCCATCGGCGTCGCACTGTGAGAGGCATGCGCCAATGTGCGCGCCAGATCCAGGTCTTTCAGCAGGGTTTTCACGTGCCATTTGATCTCGTCAAATTCGCGATTGGCCATTTTCGGGCCAGTAAGCTGCAACGGAATGCTGTCGGCAAAGCCACCTTGCAGAGCCGTCGGAATCATATCTGCACGCACACCGGACTTTTCAGCCAACGCCATGACTTCTGCCATCACCAGCACATTGCAACTGACCAGCATTTGGTTGCAGACCTTGGTCACCTGACCGGAGCCCACCGGCCCCATATGGGTATGACGCTGGCCCAGTACCGCCAATAAAGGCGCAACACGCTCAAGCGCCTCGGTATCGGCGCCTACCATGATCGCCAATGTGCCTTGCTCGGCACCGGCTACACCGCCAGATACCGGCGCATCGACCCAGTCAGCACCGGTTTGCTGTTTCAGACGCGCAGCCATCACCCGGGTGGCCTGGGGATCAATACTGGAGAAGTCGACCAGAGTGTGTCGGTCGGTCATCGACGCGGCCACCCCGTGCTCGGCAAAAACCACCGCCTCTACCGCCACGGTGTCGGTCACGCACAGCATCACCACGTCGCTGTTGCTGACCAGCTCGGCAATGGAGTCTGAGGCAATTGCGCCGTTGGCAACCACCGCAGCCAGTTTGTTGGCCGATCGATTCCACACACGAACACAATGGCCGGCAGCCAGCAGACGCTGGGTCATCGGGACCCCCATTAATCCCATGCCGATAAAGCCAATGTTCACGTGTAAAACACTCCGTTCTGAATTAAGTGTCAATAATATCAAAGAGTTACTGACTTTAAACCAAGTTTGTCCGACGTTTGCGGATAGCTGACCTATGCTTAGTGAAGCATCTGTTTAAGCCCGCGCCGCTGGTCGCGGGCTTAAACAGATGCTCCCCAAACCCCCTCGCCGATAGGAAGTAACAGTTATGAGCATGGCTACTATTTTCGCTGAGTCCCGACAGCTGCCTCATATTCCGAAAGTTGTACAGGAACTGATTGAGTCATTCCGTGACGAAAACGCCAACGCCGATGAAATCAGCCGCAAAGTGGCAATGGATCAGGCGCTGACCGCCAAAGTACTGCGGTTAGCCAACTCGGCTCACTACGGTTTATCACGACAGGTTTCTTCTCCACAAGATGCGATTGTACTGCTCGGCCTCAGCACCTTGCGCACCATGGTACTCGCTTCTGGCGTCACATCGGCAATTAAAATGCCTGCCGGTGTTGATCCAAAAGCATTTTGGAGGGATTCCTTCTCCGTCGCGTCGCTGGCCAAATGGTTGGCCAAGTACATGCCCGACTGCGATAAGGAGACGGCTTTTACCTGCGGAATGTTACATTCTATCGGCTCCATGCTGATTCATGTGGTGATGCCGGAAGAAGCCAGCCGTATTGAAGACGCCGTTCGACTGGGCAGCCAGCGCCACACCGCCGAACAGGCTCAGCTGGGATTCACCTCGGCCGAAGTCGGTGCTGAACTGGCCAAGCGCTGGAAATTCCCCAGCGAAATCCAACAAGCCATTCACGACCAATGCAATCCGGAGCTTGAGCAGCCATTCTCGAACCTGGGCGGTTTGCTGCACATAGCCAAATTCCTCCACTGTGCCCATGAAGCCGATATGAGCGAAGAAGAACTGGTTAAGAAGTTCCCGGTTCGCACAGCCCGTCAGATTGGTCTGGACCTGCGTGAAATTCGCAATGCACTGGAAGAATGCCGGGACCTGGAGTCCGGTTTTGAAGAAATTCTGGGCGACTGATACGTCGTATTGAGCGTTTTATCCGGCAGCTCTTGGCGAGGCTGCCGGCTTTATCACTCAACTTATCTGATTTATATCCACACTCAGTCAGCAAACCACTGCTGACTGAGCGCGACTCGCTGCGCAGCCGGACGCCTCAATTCGGCGTCGGTTAATGCATCGATTTTACGCAAACCTGGCAACAGCCCTTTGCCATTGGCCATTTGAATGGCCAGCCCCGGGCGAGCGTTCAGTTCCAGCAACATCGGGCCTTTGTCGCGGTCGATGACCACATCGGTGCCGATGTACCCCAACCCCGTCATTTCATAACAGCCCGCTGCCAGGTTAAGTAGCTCATCCCATTGCGGAATCACCAGCTCGGACAGGCGTTCGAGCGTGTCCGGATGGGCCTGCACCAGCTTACCGTGCATCACGCCATTGATTGCCCGCCCTGTCTTCAACGACAACCCGACCCCAACCGCGCCTTGGTGCAGGTTGGCCTTACCGTCGGATTCCCGCGTCGCCAGCCGGGTCATCGCCATTACCGGAAATCCCCGGCACACAATCACCCGGATATCCGGCACACCCTCGAAGGAATAGTTGGCCAGCGAGTCATCAAAGCGGATGCAGTGTTCAATAATGGCAACGTCCTGGGCACCGCCCAGACTGTAGAGCCCGGCCAGAATATTCGATACATGACGCTGAACATCCTGTAAGGTTACACGGTCACCACTGGCCTTGATCCAGCCATCGCCGTCATGTTCCTGAATCACCAGAATGCCCTTGCCGCCCGAGCCCTTGGCCGGCTTGATCACAAAGGACTCGAGTCCTTGCAGGTGCTTGCTGAGCATCGAGACCTGATGCTGTGAGTCAATCACACCGATCAATTCCGGCACCGCAATCTGGTATTGCTGGGCCAGCTGTTTGGTCTTCAGCTTGTTATCCACCAGAGGAAACAAGCGGCGCTGGTTATAACGACCAATATAGAGGCGATTGCGGGCATTCATGCCCAGCACCCCTTGCCGGCTCATGGAGCGGTAAGCACCGAACATTTCGCCAATGCCAGCGAGCGATTCAGACAACGACGGCATCAGTGTTTACCCAGTTTCACGAAGCGTTTCAGCTCCAGCAAGCGGTAGCCAGTGTAGGTACCCAGCATCAACACCACCGCCATAATCACCAGCTGCACACCAATGAAATTGAACGTCAGGTGGCGTACCAGCGGGTTGCTCATGGCCCAGAAGGCAATCACCGCCGTCAGCAGCGAACCACCGCCCTGGGTCATAACCTCACGCCAACCCTCTTCTTCCCACAGGATGGACATGCGTTCGATGGTCCACGACAGAATGATCATCGGGAAGAAGGTAATCTTCAGGCCTTCGGTCAGGCCAAACTTGTACGACGCCACACTGAACACCCCGATGATGGCGATCACCGTGATAATGGTCGCCGATATTCGCGACACCAATAGCAAGTTCAGGTGCGACAGATAGCCCCGAATCACCAACCCGGTTGCGACAATAATCAGAAAGCCCACCAGGCCGGTCACTAACGAGGTCTGAATAAACGCCAGAGCAATCAGTACCGGCATAAAGGTGCCCGAAGTTTTCAGGCCAATCAGCACCCGCAGCAGGCACACAATCAGCGCGCCGATCGGGATCAGCAAAATGGTTTTGAACATCGCCTGTTCTTCAATCGGCAGGCTGTGGATCGAGAAATTCAGCAGTTCGTGCTCATCCGACAAGCGGTTGGCGACATTGCCAAAGGCCGACTCCTCACGCTTGATCATGGAGAATCGTACTTGCGAGTTCTCGCCCCCCATCACCTCAATCACCGGCTCACCGCGTTGCTCCCACAGCAATAGTGGAGCCGTTGGGTCGAACAGCGTTGGGTTGCGCTCCTGCAAAGGCACATCAAACACCTGACTGTTATCGCCCTGCCATACCCGAATATACGGCAGCAGGGTTTGCTGACGACGGCCATCTTGCAGTCGCAGTCCGTACACCACCCGCGATGGCACGCCCGCCATGTTGAGCATATCGACAATCAACTGTGGTAAACGCTGGCGATACTGACTCACCAGCAGTTGCACGTGCTGGTCACGAGGATCGGAATTAAACGCCTTGAGCAGTTCACGGGTCAGGCTGAAATGATCGGCGGAAGTGGAATAGGCTTGCTGCACCACCTGGGTCACAGCACTGGCATAGGGTTCTGGCCAACTGGAGGTGATGATTGGCGGAGCCGATTCGTCCATCAGATCGTGGGCATCGGATTCCAACACGTCGACCCGGTAAAACAGCGACTGCTTGCCTTCGGCAGAGCGTTTGGTCCACTCGGCACCCGGATGATCATCCGGTACAAAGCTCAGGCCATAACCCGGTGAAGCACCGCTGTCGCGCAGCACCATAAAGCCCGGCTGACTGTCTGGCGTGGCCAGTCGCACCTTGACCGGTTCACCGTTGGCATCAAACTCGACCTTGGCTTCCACCGACCAAATGGTTTGGGCATCGCCAGGCAGCAGTGGCACGTCGTAAACCCAGTGGCGATGGAGGATTTGAGCAATCCCTGCCAACAACAACAGCCCTACCAGCAATGCGTAGGGCAAATTCCGTTTGATCATTTATCGGTACTCGTATTCGGCTGTGCGCTGCTATCCGCAGGAGTGGATTCCGCAGGGGTGGATTCTTTGGTGTCCGCAGGTTTCACCGGCTGGGATGTTTCCGGCTCTGCAGTCGCTGGCTCCGATGGAATATTTTCGGCTTGCTCGCTTGCCTGTTCGGCCGCTTTCTCTTTCGCGGCTTGCTCTTTCGCAGCTTGCTCTTTCGCGGCTTGCTCTTTCGCGGCTTGCTCTTTGGCAGCTTTCTCTTTTGCAGCTTTCTCTTTTGCAGCTTTCTCTTTTGCAGCTTTCTCTTTCGCGGCTTGCTCTTTCGCGGCTTGCTCTTTGGCTGCCGACTCGTCATCCACCATGCTGGTCTGAGGCTGATACTTGTCGTGCAGGTATTGTTTGCCAACGTCGATCAGAGTGACGTCTTGCAAGAATGAGCGACCCAGCAGGATCGGGAATTCCATATGAGAACGGTCGGCCAGGGTAAATTCGGTCACCTGTTGTAGTTCGTTGCCCATGTGGATATTCAGCTCAATCACCGGGCGACGTTCCACGTCTTCGCTACTGGCTTGACGAATCAGCACGTTACGCACAATCGGTCGCTCGACTTCAATCGGCACTTCTTCATCGTCGTGCTGCAGTTTGAATCGAACCCACTTTTCGCCATTGCGTTCAAAACGGGTAACGTCCTGAGCGCTGAGCGACGACGTGGTCGCACCACTGTCGACCCGGGCGCGGTACAAATGGCCAGGAGGTGCCAGGTAAATCCATTCGGTTTCGCCAACAATCACCTTGTCGTTCCAGACGTTCTGGGGTTGCTGCTGGGGCACGCCGCACTCCGCCGCAAGCTCCTGCTGATGCTGGTCTTCCAGCCGTACCATGGCGCGATTCATGTGCTCCAGCATCTGACGCTGCTCTTCCAGCTGCTCACTGACGGTATCAATATCGGGGCAGTGCAATTCAATGCGCGGACTGTGACGAGCCACCACGGTTTCGATCTTGTCCATCGTCACGTCCCGGTGTGCCTTGTCTGGCCAGGTTGTACAGCCCTGAACCAATAACGTCATACCTGCCAACAGCAGCCTGCCCCGCATAAACCTGCAACTCCATCATAAAGCTATCTAGGAAACCGGACTGGGTTCGCAAGTTCTCACGTTATTAGCTCAGCCCGGGCAACAAACTGTTTGTGAATGGCTGTTTTTGTAAACGCCGGGTTTCCCTGCCAACGCAAAGCACCCGGCAGCGACCACAGACATTCCCAACAGCCATCGTCAAATCAGTGAAAATTCAACTATTTTGCCATTAATGCATGACAAAACGATCCACGAGAGATCAATAATCCTGAAATACCCCGGAAAACCGGCCGACAAAGCGCCAATTCCCCGAAAATGTCCAAAAAATTAAGAATTTGCACGCAAGTAGCATCTTAATTGGCTGGATTTTCTGCAAAAATCTGTACAACCGGTATATTCCACCAAAAATAGAATAACTTCTGGATTATCAAGATGAAGACTTCTGGAAAAAAGCGTCCATTGGACAGGCTCGACAAACGCATCCTGAATGAACTGCAACGGGATGGTCGGGTCAGCTATGTAGACCTTGCAGACCGGATTGGCCTTAGCTCCACCCCCTGTATTGAACGGGTCAAGCGACTCGAGAAAGAAGGGTACATAGAAGGCTACTACGCCCGCCTGAATCCACAAATGCTGGAATACAGCATGCTGGTATTCGTCGAGATTTCGCTGTCTTACCAGTCTCCCGATGCGTTCCAGCGTTTTAACCAGGCCGTCGCTACACTGCCCTATGTACTCGAATGCCACCTGGTATCCGGCGACGCTGACTACCTGCTGAAAGCACGTATCAACGACATGTCCGAATACCGCGCCTTGCTGGGCGAGCTGCTGCTTACCTTGCCAGGGGTGAAAAACTCGAAAAGCTACATCGTGATGGAAGAAGTCAAAGAGAGCGCACTGCTCCCCATCGAAGAACGTTAACCGTTAACTCAGGACCCTCAATGGACGCCCGACGCCTGAAAAGCCGTGCCAAACTGCGTGCGGCACTGTCAGAGCTGCTGCAAAACCAGCCGCTGGAAGAAATCAGCATCGAACAGATCACTGAACGAGCTGGCGTAACCCGACCGACTTTTTATTCCAACTACGAAAGCAGGCAAGACATCATCAATGAGCACGTGCAACAGTGGATCGACAAGCGTCAGAGCCTGTTTGACGACTACCTGGCCGATGCCCAACCACCGGGCCACGAGCGTTTGCGCTCGCTGATCGAGCACATGCTGTTGACCATCGACCCCAACGACCTGATTTTGCGCCTGGCGCTGAGCGGCCGTGCCGGTGACGTTGCACTGCAAATGGTGCGCAACCAGCACACCGACTTTTTCCGCCGCCGTGCCGAGCAAGGGCTAACCAAACCGGTTACCCCGGAGCAGCTGCACCTGATCACCACGTTCTACAGCAGTGCCACCATGGGTGTGATTGTTGAGATACTGAACAAGCGGCTGCCATACGACCCGGCCACTCTGGCAGAACAGGTCAGCGCCATGATTTATCAGGGCATCCAGCACCTGATCGCGGTGCCTGCGGAATAAACGTCTCCGTCACCACTACCAGGGAGCCAGGTCGGCTCAGTCCATGCTGAGCCCCCCTCAACAGCACGGCTCAATGCCGGGGTTAAATGGTACGGTTCAATCACAGGCAATAAATCGCAGGCAAAAAAAAGCGCAGCCAATGGCTGCGCTAAAAAAACCTCGATTAAGAGACTAGAGGTACCGTGTCTACACACGGAGCCCTGCGCCGGGATGAAGGGACCGACGCAGGATTCGATCAGCAGGATCGAAGGACGAGGACACAGAGTGTCAGAACAAGAATCGCGAAAGTCCGTTCGATGAGCGGTTAGCGGCAATTCCAACCCGGCTAACATCGTCGAAGGTGTACCGCGATATCTGTACAAATCATACTCAAACCCACCCAAATGATTTGCACAAATAACGACAAATTCATGGTTTTTTAAACCAATTTGATAGTTTTTGTGGGGAAAATCCCTGAGCCATTTTCTCGCCCGCCCCAATGGCCTGTATTGACCTAAAACACCAGCAAGAATCACCCACCAGATTACAGATATAACCCCCCTTTCGACCATCAAACCGCAAGATCAACAGTCGAATAGACGCCAAACAGGCCACGACCAAATAAACGATCAGGCAACCGGTTTCAAAAGCGACTTTCTTCGGTTGCGCAGGCCTTCCAACGTAAAAATCACCAGCGCGACCCAAATCGCCACAAACGTCATCAGCTTGGCATTGTCGACCGGCTCGTTGTACACCAGCACCGCCAGCGAGAACGAAATGGTCGGCACCAAATATTGCAGGAACCCCATCATCATCAGTGGCAATCGACGGGCACCGGCGGCAAACAGCAGCAGCGGAATGCTGGTTACCACGCCGGATACCAGCAAAAGCGCGTTGATGCGCCAATCGCCATGACCAAACATCAGGGTTCCCTGTTGTTCCAGCCAAACCATGTAGCCAAGGGCAAACGGCAACAAAATCAGGGTTTCCACAAACAGCCCCAGAATCGACTCCACCGGAATCTGCTTACGCAACAGGCCGTACAGGCCAAAACTGATCGACACACCCAGGGCAACCCAAGGCAAGCTGCCATAAATCACCACCTGAGCCAGCACACCCGCCGCTGCCAGCGACAGGGCAATCCACTGGCCTCGCCGCAAACGCTCAGACAAAAACACCATGCCGAGGAAAATACTGATCAAGGGGTTGAGGAAATACCCCAGACTGGTTTCCAGAATCCGCTCGTTGGCCACCGCCCAGATAAACACCAGCCAGTTGATTGCCATGGTGACCGCACTCAGAGTCAGCCAGCGCAGCATCTTCGGCTGTTTGATCACGGTGACAAACGCCTTCCAGCGCTTGGTGACCAACACCAACACCAACAAAAAGCCGACCGACCACACCACCCGATGCAGCAACACTTCAAACGCCGGTACGTCTTCCAACCATTTGAAATAGACCGGAAACAGCCCCCACAAGCCATAGGCCGACAGGGCAAACCAGATACCGGCATTGCTGTTCTGCGCCGGATTGCTCTGAGTAGCGGAAGAAGGTACTTCAGACATTGTTCTTGGCCTCCTGTGCTGCAACCGGATTCGACAATGGCTCCGGATAGACCAGCCAACGTTGCCAGAAAGCATCACTGCAGCGCGCCAGCAAGCGAGTAACCAGCGCCACCGCCAACAGTGAGAACACCAGACGAAACCACAACACCCCGGAAATATCCGCGCCCAACAGCAAAATCAGCAGGGTGTCTTCAATCAGGCTGTGGCACAGCGACAGCAAAAACATCGCCGCAAAAATATCGCGCTTGTGGATATGTCCGGTTTTGGCTTCCTGAATCAGCAGGCCACCGCCAAACGACAGCCCCAACGTCATACCGACAATGGTCAGGCTGGCGGCCTGTTTGCTGATACCCAACAATCGCAACACCGGCTGCAACAGCCAGATCATCGCCCGCTCGACATGAATCCAGCGCAAAAACTTCAACAGGCTGATCAAGACCGACACCACCGCCAGAATCACCAGCAAACTCTGGATTTGCTGAACGCCCCACTCCAACAGAGTGGGATCATGCAGCTCCGGCTGCCACATCAGCGTCAGAGGCTGCTGCAACCAGTCACCCGAGGCATACACCAGATTCAGAATCGCGCCGTACAACAGCGCCCCAAACATACGGATAGCCAGCGCCACCAACCAGCGCACGCCTGACTTCTGCACAATGCGCACCTCAACCGGCAAGCCGTGCGCCACCAGCAACATACCGCCCAACACCGTCACCTGCGCCACCGTCAGCTGGTTTTGCAACGCCAGCTCGAAGAACACAATCATGCCGCCGTAGATATTGGTCAGCAGCGTCGTCGCCCACACCAGACCGGTGCTTTCAGGCAAGCCAACCAACCCCATGATCGGCGCCAAAACCTGACTGATCACCGGAATAGCACCCAGCTCTTCCAGCACCTTGACCACCAGAATCACAGGCACCATCAATTTGAACAGGGTCCAGTAAACAGACCAGATTTCTCGCGCCAAGGCAGGTAATACCTGGCGTACAAAACGGGAAGGAAGCGACACGGAAGCTCCAGCGAACGAGGAAACAGTGGGGGTGATTAAAGACGATAGTTTACTCAGGCAACTGTACTGCAACAGATACAGAAACGATCGATTCGATCAGTACAGTCTGAGGTCTGAGGTCTGAGGTCTGAGGTCTGAGGTCTGGCATCTGGCGTCTGGCGTCTGGCAGTATTGTGGGAGAGAGCTTGCTCTCGATCGATTAAACCCGGGACCGTAGGCTGGGCCCTGCCCAGCACAACCTGCACCAGTCCATCATCAAAACAATGGGGCTGAATCGCCTTCAGCCCTTCTCACTGGAATCCGCCAGCCCCTGCTTCCAATAAGCCGACAGTTTGCTGTGCTCACGCGGGTGGCCTTTTTGCTCCAGCACCATGGTGCGCAAGCGAGACACGGTATGACCTTCCAGACCGCCCCATACAAAGCCTTCGCCCGCTGGCAATTCCAGCTCATGTACGGTGGCCAGCAGCTGCTGATAATCGCTGACCCAATGTACATCGGCGTTGGCGGCTGTCGCGAACTCGCGCTGATCACCTTCGTTGGCAATCTGGCACACCACCGTCACCTTGCAGCCGACAGGCGCTTCTTCCAAAAAACGGCTGATGGCAGGCAACGAGGTTGGGTCGCCAATCAGCCAGTACCACTCATAATCCATCGGAATCACCATCGAGCCTTTTGGGCCAGCTACCTGAACCCGATCGCCGGCCTGCAAACGGCTGGCCCAATCGCTGGCAGCGCCGCCATCGTGCAGGGCAAACTCGATGGTCAGGTCGCCGGTTGCGGCATCAAAACAACGCGGGGTGTAATCCCGCCGAATGGCTTCCGCGCCATCTTGTGGCACAAACACCTTGATGTGGTCATCGAACGACTGTGAGGGAAAGTCGACCAGGTCGTCCCCCTGCAAACGGATCGACACAAAACCCGGCGACGGATGCTGCACACTGGCCACGGCCACATGACGCACCTTGATATCATGGCGTACCCGACGGATAGAACGGCTGGCAGCGGGTTTGGAAGGCGTGGCAACAGCACCGGAACGTGCTTGCAGGGCATCGGCTTTACGGGCTCTCAATGCCAGCTTGCTTTGTAATCTGTTCATTGAGTTTTCCTCGAATGGTTGATAATGTCATCCATTAAACACCCAGGAGGTTAGGTTGACAAGGTCAACCATTGGTCGCATTTATGAACAGATCGTTCCCGGAACACATCTTCGACGCTATTGGCGACATCCAGCGCAGCATTCGCAGCCGCCACCATCAGCTCAGCCGCGAGCACTCCGACGGTATCGCTGGCATGGAATTCAAAGCGCTGCGCTTTATTGCCGCCACACCCGGTGCCACCCAAAAAGATCTGGTAGAACGCTCCGGACGCGACAAGGGACAGATTGCCCGCATCATCAGCAATTTGAAAAAACAGGGATTGGTTGTGGGTATAGCGGATGAAAAAGACCGCCGTATTACCCGCTTGCAGGTCACCGAGCAATGCGCTCCCTTGCTGGCAGGGTTTGAGCAGCTCAACCAGCAGATGGCCGAACAGGCAGTAGCAGGATTAACCGACGAAGAATGCCAGACCCTGTTGAGCCTGCTGGGAAAGGTGGGAGCGAATTTAAAACAGGAATGATTTGAAATGGCTCAACTTTGTAGGGTGCGCACTGCGCACCGCTTGGGCAGCGAATAAACGCAACCCCCCACCAAAAAACAAAAAGCCCGATCACTTTGCAGTAATCGGGCTTTTACTTTGCGCCAGACTCCAGACGCCAGACTGGGCTTACTTGGCCAGCTGAGCTTCGATCGCGTCTTTCAGTTCTGCATCAGCAGGTGACATGTCCGGTGCAAAACGACCGACAACCTGACCGTTGGCGTCGACCAAGAATTTCTCGAAGTTCCACATCACGTCGGTTTCGTCGTCAGACAGCAGGTTCATGCCGGCCAGTTTGTCCTTGAAGCCAGAGCCTTCAGCAGTCGTACGCTTTGGCTGGGCGGCAATCAGGGATTGATACAGTGGGTGGCGACCTTCGCCGTTCACTTCAATCTTGGAGAACATCGGGAAGGTGACGTTGTAAGTCAGCGAGCAGAACTCGGCTACTTCAGCGTCAGTGCCCGGCTCCTGACCCAGGAACTGGTTGCAAGGGAAGCCCAGAATTTCCAGACCGGCGTCTTTCTTCTCTTTGTACAGAGCTTCCAGTGCTTCGTACTGCGGGGTCAGGCCGCATTTGGACGCAACGTTAACAATCAGCAGGGTTTTGCCTTTGAAGTCTGCCAGCTGCTGGGTTTTGCCTTCGATGGTGGTTACTGCGATATCGTGAATGCTCATAACAGGCTCTCCTGTTGTTATGTTTATGAAACCGCTCGCGGTTCCGAAATCGACGATCAAGCGTTCGTCTGCTCGACCCGCTCAATCAATAAATTCAGATCGGTTTGCAATTGCCGCAGCCAGTGGCTGTCTCCTGCCATGCGGCAAGCCATCGCCTGGGGTACGGCCGCAGCAGCCTGCTGAAGTTCCTTACCGGCATCGGTGAGGCTCACATTAACCCGCCGCTCATCGGTGACACAACGCTGGCGCAACACCAGTCCATTGGCTTCCATACGTTTCAGCAGCGGCGTCAGGGTGCCGGAGTCCAGATGCAATTGTTTGCCCAGTTCCCCCACGTTCATTTGCTGATGCTGCCACAGGGCCAGCATCACCAGATACTGTGGATAGGTCAGCCCCAACGGCTTCAACAACGGGCCATAGGCTTTAATCACCAGATTGGACGCGGCGTAGAGGGGAAAGCAAATCTGCTGATCCAGCAACAAGCCATGTTGCGCAAGGGTATGCAGGTTGGCAGCAACATCGGCTGGCGTATCAGAGGAGGCTGGGTGAGACATGAACGGCTCGTGGTGAACAGGTTAGGTTCACTGTACGCCGTCATTTGTATTGTGCACAATCTAATAAGGCAAAACAGACTGGTGCAGCCATACGAACAAACAACAAAACGCTCAAAAAAGGGCGACCCGCTTGCACTGGTCGCCCTTTGTTTAATTACTCCAGTTACCGATCAATTCGGCAATCAATTCGGTAAGGCATAAGCAATCACGTAATCACCCCGGTCTGGTGACTGACGCGCACCACCGGCGGAAATCACCAGATACTGCTTGCCGTCTTCCGGAGAGCGATAGGTCATTGGCGTGCCCTGGCTACCCACAGGCAGACGGGCTTTCCACACTTCCTCGCCAGTGGCGCTGTCGAACGCACGCAGGTAGTAATCCTGAGTCGCAGCGAAGAAAATCAGGCCACTTTGCGTGGTCAGCGAACCACCAATGGTCGGCATACCAATCGGGATTGGCATTTTCATCTTGATGCCAAACGGACCGGTATCCTGCACCGTGCCCAATGGCGCTTCCCAAGCGACTTTCTGGGTCTTCATATCAATGGCGGTCAGAGTACCGAACGGTGGCTCCTGACACGGAATGCCCAGCGCCGACAGGAAGCGGTTTTTGTTCACGGAATACGGCGTGCCTTTCAACGGTACCGCACCCATACCGGTGTTCACGGCTTCACCGCCGTCCGACGCCTTGGCATCTTTCTGCTGCTGCACCATCTGCACCCACAGGCCCAGACGCATGTCGTTCACCACCAGCAAGTCAGACACCGGGTCATACGACAAACCGCCCCAGTTCATGCCACCCAACGAGCCCGGGAAGCTGAGGGATACATCGGTATCCGGTGCAGTAAACAAGCCGTCGTAGCGCATGCTTTGGAAAGAGATACGACACATCATCTGGTCGAAAACGGTCGCGCCCCACATATCCGCTTCGGTCAGATGCTGGGTGCCAATTTGCGGCATGCCCACAGACACCGGCTGAGTGGTGGCGTATTTTTCGCCCGGAATGGTGGCGGTTTTCACCGGCATTTCTTTCACTTCGGTCAGTGGCTTGCCAGTGGCGCGGTCCAGTACAAAAATCTGACCCGCCTTGGTACCAACGACCACGGCAGGCACTTTTCCATTCGCTGTCGGGAAGTCGATCAGGGTTGGCTGCATCGGTACGTCAAAGTCCCACAGATCGTGATGAACAGTCTGATACACCCACTTTTCATCACCGGTGGTGGCGTCAACCGCCAGCACGGAAGCACCGTATTTTTCATCCAGTTTGGTACGGTCGACACCCCACAGATCCACCGCGGCACTGCCCACCGGCATAAAGACAGTGTTGGAAGCAGGGTCGTAGGTCATGCCCGCCCACACGTTCGGAGTCGAACGGGTGTACGTCTGGCCATCGGTTGGAGCCTGACGGTCGTCCGGATTACCCGGATCAAACGCCCATTTCAGCTCACCGGTAATGACATCAAAACCGCGCACCACACCGCCTGGCATATCCAGCGCAACGTTATCCGCAACACGGCCGCCGACAACGATGGTGGTGCCCGCCAAGGTGGGCGCAGAGGTCAGGGAATAGAGGTTATCCGCCCCTTCACCAATGCCTGCTTTCAGATCCACACGGCCTGGCTTGGCCGGGTTGGAGCCAAAGTCTTCACAGAATTCACCGGTATTGGCATCCAGTGCAATCAGCTCACCGGTATTGGTGTTGGTGTACACACGCTGGCGACACTGCTGATTGTTATCCGACTGCAGGAAGGCCTGAACACTGGTCAGATCGACCGGAGTGCTGTTGTCGGCAGATGGCTGTTGAACGGCCTGGTCGGCATCGAAGTAGGCCAAACCACGGCAACGCATCCACACCTTGGTGCGAGCATCGATGATGGTTTTCCACTTCTCTTCACCGGTGGCGGCGTTCAACGCAATGACGTTGTTGTGCGGAGTACAAACGAACAGGGTATTGCCCACTTGCAGCGGGGTCTCCTGATCTTCAGAGCCGTTGCCAGTGCTCTCGGCGATGTCACCGGTGCGGTAGGTCCAGGCCACCTGCAGGTCTTTAACGGTGTCGCGGTTAATGTCGTCCAGCGCCGCAAAACGCTGACCTTCCGACGTACCGCCGTAAGCGTCCCAGTTTTTCTGTTCGGTGGCTGGCGTTACTTTCACCGAGCCCGTATCCGCAACAAAGTTGTGCTGACCATGCGGCAGGAACATGCCCCAAAAACCGCCCACCACCGCAATGGCAAACACCGCAGCAGCGCCGTAGTTTTTTGCACCATGGGTAAAGTAGCCGTTTTGCTTGCGCAAAATCGGATTCACCAGCAGCAACAATAAGCCCATTACGGTAAAGGCATATAAACGGGCATGTAATGGCCAAAATTCAAAGCCGGCTTCCCATATTGCCCAAATAACCGTCACTGCATACGCTATAAAATATACGGTCAAAGCCATAATATTTTCGCGTATTAATAAAACACCCGAGGCCAATACCGCCAGGCCCATCAGCAAGTAATACCAGCTACCGCCTTCGGTGATCAAAACCACACCGCCCACAGTTAGCCCCAGGCCAGCCAGCGCAAACACAGCGCCCACCAGCCATAGCAAGGCGCGCGCCCAGCCAGATACGTTGGAGTCCGTCATAGAAATACCCAGAAAGAGATCAAAGATAGAAAAAGGTCATTAAGGACCCTCTGAATAACTCTGCACAGCTCTGCGCGTGCCTTGCAGGTTGTCAGAACAAGGCGGCGAATGCAGTGGAATGACCAGTCCTTTCCAAATTCGCCAACACCGTTCTGGCGGGCTGCAGGCCGCGCCCTACGGGGATAGCAGGGCATTGCTGACTCTATGTCGCTGATTTTTGACTTGACCCGTCAGGCCTGCAAATCAGCTTCGTGATTCAGCGTCGTCCTGTCATCCAGAGCGGGCACCGAGTTTTTCAGAGGGTCCTTAAGCCAAAGACCTTTGCCTTTATCGGGACAGATAACAATAGACGAGGGATAGTTCATCAAAATAAACCGAAACGGAATATTCCAATTTCAAGGTCATTCCATATCAATTATTCAATAAACCCAAAAAGATATATAACATCATCAAATGATTAGATTTATTAATCTACTGGCAAGTATTTCTTGTTATTTGACGCTTATTGACACTGCACTCGCAGCCACCTCATCTACCCAGTTGGTATAAGCTGGCCTTGAAGGACTAGCCAAAGACTACCCTCACTGGGGAATGTTCCCGCCTTTACACTCGCTCTAGTGTTTCCTCATAAGAAATTTTCTGTCGCGAAAATAGAACGAGGAGACACTTATGACCCAGCGCGTAGCCATCATTGGCGCAGGCCCAAGCGGCCTGGCCCAACTGCGAGCCTTCCAGTCAGCACAGGCCAAAGGGGCGGATATTCCTGAACTGGTGTGTTTTGAAAAACAAGCCGACTGGGGCGGCCAGTGGAACTACACCTGGCGCACCGGCCTCGATGAAAACGGCGAACCGGTACACAGCTCCATGTATCGCTATTTATGGTCCAACGGCCCGAAAGAAGCACTGGAATTTGCCGACTACAGCTTCGACGAACATTTCGGCAAGCCAATCGCCTCCTACCCACCACGGGAAGTACTGTGGGACTACATCAAGGGCCGTGTGGATAAAGCCGACGTGCGCAAATACATTCGTTTCAACACGGCCGTGCGCAATGTTGAATTCGACGAAGCCAGCAGCACCTTTACCGTCAGCGTTCACGATCACAACGAAGACAAGGTCTACTCCGAAGAGTTTGACTTCGTGGTGGTCGCCAGCGGCCACTTCTCGACCCCTAACGTGCCGCAATATCCGGGCTTTGAAAGCTTCGGCGGCCGCATTTTGCACGCCCACGATTTCCGTGACGCGCTCGAATTCAAAGGCAAGAACGTACTGGTCGTTGGCTCCAGCTACTCGGCTGAAGACATCGGTTCCCAGTGCTACAAATACGGCGCCAAAACCGTCACCTCCTGCTATCGCAGCGCACCGATGGGCTACAAGTGGCCAGACAACTGGGAAGAAAAGCCGGCCATGACCCACGTCGATGTGGATAACGTCTACTTCGTTGACGGCAGCAGCAAACAAATCGATGCCATTATTCTGTGCACCGGCTACATCCACCACTTCCCGTTCCTGCCGGAATCCCTGCGCCTGAAAACCGACAACCGCCTGTGGGTAATGAACCTCTACAAAGGCGTGGTATGGGAAGACAACCCCAAACTGCTGTACATCGGCATGCAGGACCAGTGGTACAGCTTCAACATGTTTGACGCCCAGGCCTGGTTCGCCCGCGACGTCATCATGGAGCGCATCGAACTGCCAGAGCTTGCCGCCATGAAAGAACACAGCCTGATATGGCGCGACAACGAACTGAAAATCGCCAACGACAAGGAAGCCTACGAATACCAGGGCTCTTACATTCAGGACCTGATCGACGATACCGACTACCCGAACTTTGATATTCCAGCAGTCAACGAAACCTTCCTTAAATGGAAGAAGCACAAGAAGGAAAACATCATGACCTTCCGTGACTACTCCTTCCCATCCGTGATGACCGGCACGCCGTCGCCAGCCCACCACACCCCGTGGCTGTATGCGTTGGACGATTCGTTGGAAGCCTATTTGGCCGACGAGCCCAAGCCGGAAGAAATTCAGAAAGCGGCAGGGGAATAAAACGGTCTGGAGCCAGGGGTCTGGAGTCTGGCGCTCCCGGCCTGCCTGGCGCCAACACCCGAGCCTACACGGCCCACCCGACACCCGACACCCGACACCCG
The DNA here is from genome assembly GCF_056158645.1 of Oceanobacter sp. ABM4_470. Lineage (NCBI taxonomy): Bacteria > Pseudomonadati > Pseudomonadota > Gammaproteobacteria > Oceanospirillales > Oceanospirillaceae > Oceanobacter > Oceanobacter sp. ABM4_470. Next base: position 376,664 of record NZ_JBSWTR010000002.1, on the reverse strand, counting down.
ACACCCGACACCCGACACCCGACACCCGACACCTAGCGAGTATCTTTATGACCATTACCAAAATTCCTGCCCCTTCCGTCGACGTTATCACCGACGACCTTGCTGGCTGGACCAAAGTGGAAGGCGAGCCTTCCATGAAAACCTGGATTGAGTACACCTCACCGGACGAAACCATGATCGCCGGTTGGTGGGAGGCCACGCCCGGAACCTATTACGCCGAATACTCCGGATGGGAGTTCGTACACCTGATAGAAGGCAAGGCTGAAATCACTCCGGACGGCGGCGAAACCGTCACCGTAGGCCCGGGCGATGCCTTTGTTTTCGAGGCTGACTTCAAAGGCCATTGGAAAATCATCGAGCCGATCAAGAAACACTTCACCATCAAGCTGAAGTAAGCCTGCCCAGAAAGTGACCTGCACTGCTGTTCGCGCAGGTCGATCAGCCTGCGCCATCCGACGCTCCGAACGGTCGGATGGCTCACGTTTATCCAGACAATATGAAGCCATCCAGCAAACCACGAATTTCCGGCAAACCACCATCAACCCGCAAACCACCATCAACCCGCAAACCACAAGCAGCCTGAAAAACAAAGGTGAGGCTTTAAAAGACACTGCCGCAAAAGGGTGCCCAGCCGAACAGGCCATGCACCAGCAGAACGCACGTTTCTGACCAATGGATCAATGTATCCCGAACGCAGCTGTGCTGAACTGCTTGCTGAATCACCGAAATACGCTCGAATCTCATAAAAACCTGGCTCGAAAAACCACTTGGTCAGCATTTTGCTTACATGGATAACCGAAATACTGTCCAAACGGTCAAATTAATAATATCGGCTGACGCACCCAATAATCCCTCGCGCCCGCCCAAACAAGGAGAGACGGATGAAACGACGTCAATTTCACAAACTGATGACTGGCCTTGCGGCCGGTGCCCTGACAGCAGCCCTGTCCATTCCAGCCTTCGCCGCCGAGCCACTGAAAGTTGGCTTTGTGTACGTCGGCCCGATTGGCGACCACGGCTGGTCCTACCAACACGATCAGGGTCGTTTGTCCGTCGAAAAGCACTTCGGTGACAAGGTAGAAACCACCTACGTTGAAAACGTTGCCGAAGGTGCCGATGCCGAGCGTGTGATTCGCAACCTGGCCAAAGCCGGTAACGACATCATTTTCACCACCTCCTTTGGCTTTATGAACCCGACCCTCAAAGTCGCCAAGCAGTTCAAGAAAACCAAATTCGAACACGCCACCGGTTACAAGCTGGCCAAGAACATGGGTACTTACGTATCCAAAACCTTTGAAGGCCGTTACGTCGCCGGTTACGTTGCTTCCCAGGTAACCAAATCCAACAAGATTGGCTATATCGCCTCCTTCCCGATTCCGGAAGTTATCCGCGACATCAACGCGGTACAGCTGGCCCTGAACGAATACAACCCGGACGCCGAACTGAAAATCATCTGGGTAAACAGCTGGTTCGATCCAGGTAAGGAAGCCGACGCCGCCAACGCCATGATGGACCAGGGTGTCGACGTCATCCTGCAACACACCGACTCCCCGGCCGCCATGCAAGCCGCTGAACGCCGTGGCAAATTCGCCGTGGGTCAGGCATCCGACATGTCCGCCTTCGGTCCAAACGCCCACCTGCTGTCCGTGGTTGACGAATGGGGCCCACACTACATCCACCAGGTACAGGCTGTGATGGACGGCACCTGGGAATCCAAGCCAATGGTTGAAGGCATGAAAGAAGGTGCCATCGTGATTCCGGGCTTCAACAAATCCATCCCGGCCGACGTCGTGACCCACGCCGAAGAACTGATTGAAGGCATCAAGGACGGCAGCGTTTACCCGTTCACCGGCCCGCTGAAAGATCAGCAAGGCACCGTCCGTGTACCGGCTGGCAGCGCCATGACCTTCGCCGACCTGGAAAAAATGGACTGGTACGTCGAAGGCATCGACGCCAAACTGCCGAAGTAATTTGCGATACCCGATCAGGGGCGTAAAACGCGCCCCTGATCGAACAAAGGTTGCCGCCGGGAACGGGTTCCCCGGCGCAGCTCTTTGTCCTGACGAAAAGCAGGACAGCTTCCATTGGACTCAACCAACATGAACATCCCTCAGATCAACATCCCTCAAATTGACATAGCCCCACTCTACAGCGGCAACACTGCCGATAAACTCGCCGTCGCCAACGCCATCGACAAAGCCTGTCAGGAAAGCGGTTTCTTCTACATCACCGGCCACCCCATCAGCCGTGAACGCATGAGTGAAATGCGCCAGCTGGCGGAAGACTTCTTCGCCCTGCCGATGAGCGAAAAGCAGAAAATTCCCATCACCCAGTCCGACAACCACCGTGGTTATGGCGAAACCGCCGCCGAACAGCTCGACCCAACCGCACCAAGCGACTGGAAAGAATCCTTCGACATGGGCCTCAACCTGCCCAAGGGTCACGAACTGATTGGCCCCGAGCGACCACTGTACGGCCCAAACCAATATCCGGAGGCCATCGCCGACTTCCAGCAAAAAATGGAAACCCACTATTGGGACATGCTGGCGCTGGGCAAGAAGGTACTCAGCGCATTGGCGCTGGCATTGAAGATTGACGAAGACTTCTTTGAAGACAAATTCGAACACCCGCTCAGCGTGCTGCGCTTCCTGCACTACCCGCCACGCCAGCCGGTACTCGACGCCGACGGCAACGCCGTGCCGCCAGTAGGCGCGGGCTCACACACCGACTACGGCTGCATCACCATTCTGTGGCAAGACGAAATCGGTGGCTTGCAGGTACAGGACGTGAATGGCAACTGGGTCGACGCCCCGCCGATTGAAGACAGCTTCGTGATCAACATTGGCAACATGATGGCGCGCTGGAGTAACGACCGTTATAAATCAACGCCACATCGGGTTTACAGTCCATCCGGCGCCGAACGCTACTCGATGCCGTTCTTCGTTGAACCGGACTTCGACACCGACGTCAGCTGTTTGCCAAACTGCTGTGCAGACGGCGAAACACCGAAATATGAACCGATTTCGGCCGGCGACTGGATGATCTATTGCTTCAACAACACCTACGCCTACCGCAAGGAAGAAGAAGCCTGATACAAAACCCCGGATGGGCAGCCCTGCCCATCCGCGTTGTAGGGTGCGCACTGCGCACCAGATATTTCGAAGGCAAGCCTTCTCCTACAACCAGGCACTTGATCACCAAGGCTTATTTGTAGGAGCGAATTTATTCGCGATGGAGCACTCTATTCGGGAATAAATTCCCTCCTACAAGCCGACTCCCGACCATCTGTAGGGTGCGCACTGCGCACCAAACACTTCGGAGGCAAGCCTCCTCCTACAACCGAATCCTTCCGGGAGCGCGGTGATGCGGCACTCCGACCGCTGGCCCGCAATAGCAATATAAGGTGCGCACCGCGCCCCCCTGACAATCACTACCCGAAACAATCACGACGCTCAGGCAATCTCCCCGCTCACACCATCAAAATAGAATAAGTCGCAATTCTTCTCGCCCGGATTGGCCGCAGGCGCACCACGGTCGACGATCAGAAACTCTTGATTCTCATGCTCCACCAGCAAGGGGAAATGCCACACGCCGCGGGCAAAATTCACCCCCTGACGGCCGTTAGTTCTGAACAGGGTCAGGTTATCCTGCGAAGGCTCCTCCCCAGCTGGAGCCACCAGCACCAGAAATGGCTGTGACGACAACGGAATAAACGCCTGACTCGACAACGGGTGACGCTCCATCATCTCCACCTGAATCGGTCGTGGTCGCGGACGTGCCCTGAAAATACTGATCAAAGGCTTGCCATCGGCTTCGGTCAAATCAACATCGGCGAGGTTGTGAAAGCGTTCGGCATAGCCATCATTAATGGTGAAATGGTCACGGCCCTCTGTTTCGATCACATCCCCGAATGGCGCAAACGCCTCGCGGGTCAGCGGCTGTGGCGTGAGCTGAAAAACGGCCTGCGGCAAAGTGGATTCGCTGTCCATTCGGGTTCTCTCTCTGTTATTACCGATCAAAAGCTGGCTGAAAACGGGCACTGAACAGCCTGTGTGAAATGCCATCCTAGCGCTAAATCCCAGCCATTTTGACCGCAAATGCACACTTTGACCAATCGGTCAGGAAAATTGATTGTCGGGCCAAAAATAAACGACTAATCTGGCCCAATCAAAGCACAAGCGCGTCAACAAACCGCTTCCTTGTACCTTGCGCTGATCCCCGTCGGCGATTGCCAGGAACGGCCAACTCCCCGGAGACACCATGTCCATTGAACACCCTCAGTCCGCCGACTACCCGCGCGATCTGATTGGCTACGGCAGCGAGCCACCCCACCCGCATTGGCCCGACGATGCCCGCATTGCCCTGTCGTTCGTACTCAACTACGAAGAAGGCGGTGAACGCTGCATTCTTCATGGCGACAAGGAATCCGAAGCCTTCCTGTCCGAAATGCCCGCCGCCCAGCCGCTGGCCGACGTGCGCCATATGAGCATGGAATCCATCTACGAATACGGCAGCCGTGCCGGTGTATGGCGCATTCTGAAGCTGTTCAAAAAGCACAATATTCCGCTAACTATTTTTGCCGTCGCCATGGCCGCCCAACGCCACCCGGACGTGATCAAAGCGATGGTCGCCGACGGCCACGAAATCTGCAGCCACGGCTACCGCTGGATCGACTACCAGCACATGAGCATCGAGGAAGAAACCGAACACCTGATGAAAGCCATCGATATCCTTCGTGATATCACTGGCGAACGTCCGGCGGGCTGGTACACCGGCCGCACTGGCCCTAACACCCGTGACATTGTGATGGCCGAAGGCGGCTTTATGTACGACTCCGACGCCTACGACGACGACCTGCCCTACTGGGTCAAAGGGCCATCAAAACCGCATCTGGTGATTCCCTACACCCTCGACAGCAACGACATGCGCTTCGCTACTCCGCAGGGCTTTAACTGCGGCGACCAGTTCTTCCAGTACCTCAAGGACAGCTTCGACGTGCTGTACGAAGAAGGCGCCACCGCCCCGAAAATGCTGTCGATTGGCCTGCACTGCCGCCTGATCGGACGTCCCGGTCGCCTGGCTGCCCTGAAACGCTTTATCGAATACGTCTCGATGCACGACAAGGTCTGGTTCTGTCGCCGCATCGACATCGCCCGCCACTGGCATATGCACCACTATCCGCAACCAGCCGGGAAATAAGGAATACCTGATGACCAAGCAATACAATGAAGAACAACTGAAGCAACTGGTAAACCTGGCTAACCGCCGGTTGGGCACCGAAGTGATCTACGTTACCGACGACTGGTTCGCCGAAGCCAACCGCATGCTGAACCCGGACGAACCGGTGTGGAAAGAAGGCGTCTACGACGACAACGGCAAGTGGATGGACGGCTGGGAATCCCGCCGCAAGCGCGAAGCCGGATACGACCATGCTGTCGTCAAACTCGGCGTCGCCGGTAGCATCAAAGCGGTCGATATCGACACCCGTTACTTCACCGGCAACTACCCGCCATCGGCATCACTGGAAGCCTGTTTCATTGAAAACGGTGATCCGACTTCCGACACTGAATGGACCGAAATCCTGCCCGCGGTGAACCTGCAAGGAGACAGCCACCACATCCATTCGATTGTGGACAAGTTTGTCGATCAGCCATGGACGCACCTGCGCCTGAACATCTTCCCCGACGGCGGCGTCGCTCGCTTACGGGTGTACGGCGTGCCGTTCAAGGACTGGAGCAACCAGCCAGCCGATGAACTGGTCGACCTCGCTGCGGCACTGAACGGCGGCCGAGCACTGGCTTGTAACAACCAGCACTTCGGCCATATGAGCAACATCATCCAGCCGGGCAAAGGCATCAACATGGGCGATGGCTGGGAAACTGCCCGCCGCCGCACACCGGGCAACGACTGGGTGATTCTGGCGCTGGGCCACGCGGGTAGCATTGAAGAAATTCTTATCGACACCCACCACTTCAAAGGCAACTACCCGGACAAGTGTTCGATTCAGGCGGCGTACGTTACCGGCGGCACCGACGACCAGATAGAAACCCAAAGCCTGTACTGGGAAGAACTACTGCCGCAGCAAAAAATGCAGCCCAATCAGGAACACAACTACAAGGCCGAAGTTAAGAACCTGGGCCCGGTGACCCATGTAAAAATCAACGTCTTCCCGGATGGCGGTATAAGCAGGGTGCGGTTGATGGGGAAAGTCAGCGGGTAAGAGAGAAGACTATTCGCTGAAAGCAAGCTGCCTATTCCGATGTAGGAGGTAGCTTGCTGCCGATTGGGTTTGATGTATTACGCCTTCGGCCGGGCGGCGCTCCACTAATACATCCTACGAATACGATGAAAAACGATATATAGGGTGAGCACTTGTGCCCATCTAGCCAACCAGACCGAAGCACTGAACAAATCACCGCCCCTGATGCACCACTTGCTCTAACCCCTGTCCTTCCAACCGAAACGCCTTGGCAAATCCGGTTACATACGCGCCATGCTTGGGCGTCAGCCTGAACAAATGAAAATCCCCTAGTCCACGCAATACCTGCATGGTGTTGCCGAGTTGCTCTTCCATAGCATCCAGAACGGCCTGGCCATCGTCTGACGCACGGTCGGTAACCTCAGCGCTGGCAAATACCGTGGCGCGGGTACGGGCAAAGATATTGCGGGCCTGATCTTCCGGTTCGATCCAGAACAAGCTGACGTTGGCTTCGCCGTCTTTGGAAGAGAGAAGATTTTGGGTATGGCTGGCCAGCTCGGACAGGAACACGTAAAAGCAGCCGTCTTGCTGGATAAACGGCGCATAGCTGGATTCCGGTTCGCCGTTGGCGTTCACCGTTGCCATCGTCAGGCTGTTAAAGCCGCCGATGAAGGCGTGAAAGTCGTCGCGGATTTGCGCCTGCTCTTCTGCTGTTGGTTGCGAAGGCTGTGACTGAGTTGGCTGAACCGGTTTTTCGGTATTACTCATTGTCGATTCCTTATCTTTGCGGGCCAGCGGCCCGCGCTCCCGGCAAAGCTCAATTATTCGGCAAACCGATCCGTTGCCCGAATCAGCTGGTCCAGAATTCCCGGTTCACTCATGGCGTGGCCTGCGGCTTCAATAATGTGAAGCTCGGCATCCGGCCAGGCGTTGGCGAGGTTCCAGGCGTTTTTAAGCGGGCATGGCATATCGAAACGGCCGTGAACGATCACCGCCGGAATACCGTGCAGCTTGTGAACATCGCGTTGTAGCTGGTTGGGCTCAAGCCAACCGGCGTTGATAAAGAAGTGGTTTTCAATACGAGCGAACGCCAGCGCAAACTGGTCGCCACCAAAGTCTTCAACCATGTCCGGGTTGGGCAGCAAGGTGGACGTACCGCCTTCCCACTGGCTCCAGGCTTTGGCACAAGCCAGCTTTTCGGCGTCGTCGCCGCCGGTCAGGCGCTTGTGGTAAGCCAGCATCATGTTGTCGCGTTCGGCTTCCGGAATTGGCGCAATAAAGTGCTGCCATTTCTCCGGGTGCATTTCCGACACACCAAACTGGTAGTACCAGTCGAGTTCGGCCTGGGTCAGGGTGTAGATGCCACGCAGCACCATTTCAGACACACGTTCAGGATGCGTTTGGGCATAGGCAAGTGCCAGTGTAGAACCCCAGCTGCCGCCGAACACCAGCCATTGGTCGATGCCGAATTTTTCGCGCAGGCGTTCAATATCTTCTACCAGATGCCAGGTGGTGTTGGCGTCCAGGTTGGCGTGGGGCGTCGAACGGCCACAGCCACGCTGGTCGAACAGCACAGCGTCGTATTTGGCGGGATCAAACACCCGACGATGGGATTCGTTGCAACCGCCACCCGGGCCGCCGTGCAGGAACACCGCCGGTTTCGCGCCCGGTGTGCCCACCCGCTCCCAATAGATGGTGTGGCCATCGCCAACGTCCAGCATGCCGGAGTCATAAGGTTCAATTTCAGGGTAAAGGGTGCGCAGTTCGGTGCTCATGGTGTTTCCTTCACGAAGGCCGTTTAGTTGGCTGGTATAGCTCAGATTATCACCATGGCGCACGGTTTCGCACGGGTGCAATACAAGCCCACTTTCTGTGCGGTTTTAACTCATCGGCTGCTTTTCTGTGCGTATCTGTGCGTATAGGCCCAGCACAAAGGGCATTAGCTTTATCACTTCGCCTTGTATTGAGCCCGCTTTCTTTCGGGCGTCGTCCATGACGCTCACCCTGTAAAAATATAAACCAATGATTTTTATAGGGTTTTTATTAACTAACTGGCAACACCCAACAATCCCGACAGTTTCTTGACCTACACCCTGACCACTTGGCCAACTTTTTGCTCTTTATTCTGCCATCTGACCATTTGGTCAACCGTTCTACCCCATTAACTACGATTACTTAACAAGCGACCCAAACCCTCAGGCGCACGGATGCTGTCCCGAACCTGACACAGGGCCTGACTTCAGGGAGAGTCCCATGGCAGAACAACAACCCTCCGAGCTGCTCTACCCGCTCGACGCCAAACCCGGCGCGATGGAATCCACTTTCGCCGCCATCCAGCACGTACTCGCCAGTTTTGTTGGCATCATTACCCCAACCCTGATCGTCGGCGGCGTGCTGGGTCTGGGTGAACATATTCCTTACCTGATCAGCATGGCGCTGATGGTGTCTGGCGTGGCGACCTTTCTGCAAGCCCGCCGTCCACTGGGCATTGGCACCGGCATGATCTGTGTGCAGGGCACCAGCTTTGCGTTCCTGAGTTCAGTATTGGCCGCGGGCTTTATCGCCAAAGGCCAGGGTGGCGGACCGGAAGAAATTCTGTCGCTGATTTTCGGCGTGTGTTTTCTGGGGGCGTTCGTTGAGATTTTCCTCAGCCAGTTTTTGCACAAGCTGAAAGCCGTCATCACCCCGCTGGTGACCGGCATTGTGATTACCATCATTGGCGTCAGCCTGATCAAGGTTGGTATGACCGACCTGGCTGGCGGCTTCAAGGCACCAGACTTCGGTGCGCCGGGTAATCTGGCCTTGGGCGGTCTGGTGCTGGTCAGCATCATTGTGATGAACCGCTCCTCCAACAGCTGGATTCGCCTGTCGTCGATTGTGCTGGGCCTGCTGATTGGCTTTGTAGTGGCTGCCTTTATGGGCAAAATCAGCTTCGCCAACCTGGCGACTCTACCAGTCGTTAGTATTCCCGTGCCGTTCAAATACGGCTTCTCGTTCGACTGGGCAGCCTTCCTGCCAATTGCGCTGATTTACCTGATCACCGCCATTGAATCCACCGGCGACATCACCGCCAACTGCATTGTTTCCCGTCAGCCCATCAAGGGCGAAGGTTACCTGCAACGGGTCAAAGGCGGCGTGCTGGCCGATGGTCTGAACTCGCTGCTGGCGGCATTTTTCAACAGCATGCCAAACACCACCTTCAGCCAGAACAACGGCGTTATTCAACTAACAGGGGTTGCAAGCCGCCATGTGGGTTATTACATCGCTGCCATTCTGTTTGTGTTGGGTATGTTCCCGATCATTGGTGGTGTGCTGCAAAACATTCCAAAGCCGGTACTGGGCGGAGCCACACTGGTGATGTTCGGCACGGTCGCGGCGGCGGGCATCAAGATTCTGGCAACCGAGCAACTGGATCGTCGCAAAATGCTGATTATGGCGGTGTCTTTCGGTATGGGGTTGGGTGCCATGATGGTGCCGGACATGCTGTCGCAAATGCCCAAACTGGTGCAAAGCATCTTTGGTTCCGCCATCACCACCGGAGGTCTGTCGGCCATTCTTCTGAGCGTGCTGCTGCCTGAAGAAAAGCCACTGGCTACTCCCGCAGACCCCACTGCTCATGAAGAAACCCGTAATTCCATTACCGCTTGAGCAGGAATAACCCGGCCTTGCGCTCTGTCGTTTCTGCACCACCTTCATCACTTGCCGCCCGGATAACTCCCGGCGGCTTTTTTGCTCGTGGCTTTTTCTCGGCGGCTTTATTGCCTTCTTGTCTTTCGTTTTTGCCACCACCTTGTCCTTTGCCTTCCAGACCGCTTTTGCCATCAGCGAAGCAATTATTTCCAAAACATTCGCAGTGTTTCCTTTTGGTCAGCAACGCTTTTGGCCTCCCAAGGTGCGAATGTGCCGTTATAATGCCCCCTCACAGGAATGATCAGAGATGCCCATGACGTTAAACGTTGCCTCCCACCGCAGTGAAAAGCCCGCCGGCGATATCCGTCAGCGTAACGAAAAGGTGATCATCGCGGCAGCAGAACAGGAATTCGCGGCTTTTGGTTTCAAGGGCGCCAGCATGCGTGAAATTGCCAAACGGGCCGACCTGCCCAAGGCCAATATTCACTACTACTTCAAGAACAAGCTGGGTCTGTACCTGGCCGTATTAAGCGACATCATTGACCTGTGGGACGGCTCGCTGACCCGCATGACCGCCGATGACGATCCCGCCGAGGCACTGGCGGAATACCTGCAACAGAAAATCGAATTCTCCTGGAAGCACCCGGTCGCCTCGCGCATTTTCGCCAGCGAAATCATCAGCGGCGGCCCGAACCTGGAAGGCTATTTCAACGAAGGCTACGTGGAATGGTTCAACGGCCGAGTGGCCGTCTTCAAGGAATGGCAGGAACGCGGCAAGATGGACAAGGAAATCGCCGCCGAACACCTGATCTTCTTGCTGTGGTCATCGACCCAGCACTACGCCGACTTCAAATTCCAGATTGTTTCAGCGCTGAACAAGGAAGAGCTGGTCGAGGAAGACTACAGCGCAGCCGCCCGCTCGCTGACGCACATCATCCTGAAGGGGTGTGGGGTTAAGTAAGGCCGTTATCACGCGCATTACGCTGGTGTCGGATGGCGGCGCGCTTCGCGGCCTTATCCGACCTACAAGCTTTGGTTAGAGAAAACCTCGGCAGCAAGCTACCTCCTACACCCGCCTGATATTTCCCGATCCGCACCAGCCAGACAAAGCCATAGGATGGTGCGCTTGCGCCCATCAACAACGCCAAAACCGAATCGGCCTGATTCTGACAAGTAACGGCACCACTGCTGTCTACTTGTTATACAGCCCACCTGATACCATAATCTACATAGATTTTGGTATTGGAGTCAGCCTTATGGCCAAAAACACCAGTATTAGCCTGGGTGAGCACTTTGAAGGCTTTATTGCCAGCCAGGTTGAAAGCGGCCGCTACGGTTCCGCCAGCGAGGTGATTCGCTCGGCACTGCGCTTGTTGGAAAGCGAACAGACCAAACTGGATACCTTACGTAAAGCACTCGATGAAGGTGAAGCCAGCGGCATTGCTGAATACAGCCTTGAATCTGTGATCAAGGAGCTGGACAGCAACTCCTGATCATTCAAAGCAGCTGCTGGAAATGGAGAGGCAAAGGAATGTCGACGTTCAAGCTAACGAACAGCGCCAGGCAAGACCTGATTGGCATTGCCAGACACACCGAAAAGCATAGGGGAAAAACGCAGCGGAACCGTTATTTGCAGCAGTTAGACCGTGCTTTTCAGCAATTGGCTAGCCACCCGGATTCGGGTATCCGCTGTGACGAAATAAAACCTGGCTACCGAAAAATGCGTCACGACAGCCATGTGATTTTCTATAAAAACACCTTACCCAACGAAATCCTGATTGTACGTATATTGCACAAGCGAATGGATGTGGGCCGCTGGCTGGATTAAGGAAAATCGGCAGCAAGCTACCTCCCACATTTATAGCACTTGAGCAGGTTACTGCTCCAGCCACCTGCCCAACACTTCCCGCTCTTCTTCCGTCATGCCGGTTTTGTTCATAAACGGCATGTCGTGGGTGTGAACCGCGCGGGCCAGGATTCGGTCTTTCATGGCTTTGATCTGGTCGAGGTTGTCGAACATGACGCCGCCTGGCGACACTTTGAAGATGTCGTCGGTTGGGGTCGCGCTATGGCACGCGGTGCAATGCTGGCCAACGATACTGAGGGCTTGTACGTCAGTCACCCTTGGCAATGCTGATGCCTGCGTACCGGCTTGCATTTCAGCCGACTTGCCTGAAGACAGCACGTTCGATGGCATGGTGATAAAGGCAATCGCAAAGAAAGCCACCAGCGCCGAGACAATAATCATCGGCTTCACCTTGCCGTGATGGCGCAGGTTGAAGAAGTGACGAGCCCAGGCACCGACCAAAGCCAATGCACCCAGAATCAGCCAGCCGTATTCGTGGCCGTAGGTCATCGGAAAGTGGTTGCTGAGCATAATGAACAGCACCGGGATGGTGGCGTAGTTGTTGTGGGTCGAGCGCAGCTTGGCTTTGGTGCCGTAGTACGGGTCGGGCTTCTCGCCCTTGGCAGCGGCTTCGACCATCACTCTCTGGGACGGCATGATGGTGTTGAATACGTTGCCCGCCATGCAGGTGCCGATCAACGCACCAACATGAATGTAAGCGGCACGGTCACCTAACACCTGACTCAATGCCCAGGCCATAAAGGTCACCAGCGCCAGCATTACCAGGCCAAAGGCCAGATTGTGTTTGATCAGCGGCGTGCGGCAAGCGCCTTCGTACACCGCAAAGCCTGCCAACAGCGAGCCGACGCCAATGCCGATGGCTTGCCAGCTGGTGAGGTCGGCCTTGGTGCTGTCGATCAGGTAGCTTTGGGCACCTACGTAAAACACCACAATCAGCAGTGCCATGCCGGTCAGCCAGGTGGAATAAGCTTCCCACTTGAACCAGTGCAGGGTTTTTGGCAGTTGTTCCGGGGTGTTCTGGTATTTGGCGACTTCATAAAAACCACCGCCATGCACCGCCCACAGGTCGCCCTTGATGCCCTTGTCGATTTTCCACTGCGGTGGTTTTTCCAGCGAGTTATCCAGCCAGACAAAATAAAACGACGCACCGATCCAGGCGATGGCGGTGAGTACGTGCAAAAAACGGATCAGCAGGTGCAGCCAATCCACCAGGTAGGCTTCCATATCAATATGCTCCTTCTGACGCCTGTTCAGCGTCGACTTTCATATCTGTGGTGTGCGCCAGCTCGCCGAGAATGTAGGTGGCGCTGACAACCCGGTCGTCGCCGAGGGTATTGAGCACAAACAGCAGTTCTTTGAGGCTTTTGCAGTGCTGGGTACGGAAGGCCAGAAAATCCGTTGCCTTCGGGTCCAGCACAATAAAGTCGGCTTCCATGCCCGGCTTGAAGCTACCGATACGGTCGTCCAGCGACAGTGCTTTGGCACCACCGAGGGTGGCCAAATACAGCGCCCGGAACGGATCGAAGTTCACATCGCGCAGCTGCTGGATTTTGTAGGCGTCAGCCAATGAATCAAAGGCCGAGAAGCTGCTGCCGCCGCCAACATCCGAGCCAATACCCACACGAATGCCGTAGTCGTCCATTTTGGTGAGGTTGAACAGGCCAGAACCAAGGAACAGGTTCGATGATGGGCAGTGCGCCACGACCGAGTCGCTGTCGGCCATGCGCTGGCATTCGTCGTCACACAGGTGAATACCGTGGGCAAACACGCTGCGCTTGCCGAGTAAACCGGCCTGATCGTATACATCCAGATAGTGTTCGGAATCCGGGAACAGCTGCTTGACCCAGGCGATCTCATCCTTGTTTTCGGATAAATGGGTGTGCAGGTAGACGTCCGGAAACTCTTCTAACAGGCGTCCAGCCAATTGCAGTTGCTCTGGCGTGCTGGTCGGTGCAAAACGCGGGGTAACGGCGTAGTCGAGTCGATCCTTGCCATGCCACTTTTCGATCAGGGCCTTGGATTCGGTGTAGCTGGTTTCGGCGGTATCGAGCACCGCATCCGGCGCATGACGATCCATCATCACCTTACCGGCGATCATGCGCAGTTTGCGTTGCTGGGCGACGGTGAAGAACGCATCGACCGATTCAGGGTGCACACTGCCGAACACCAGTGCGGTGGTGGTGCCGTTGCGCAGCAGCTCGGTACAGAAACGCTCGGCGATTTTGACGCCGTAGTCGTAGTCCTTGAACTTGCTCTCCACCGGGAAGGTGTGGGTTTCCAGCCAGTCGAGCAACTGCGTTCCGTAGGCGGCAATCATCTCGGTTTGCGGGTAGTGGATATGGCAATCGACAAAGCCCGGCATCAGGATCTTGCCGCTGTGATCGACCACTTCGACGCCAAACGGCAGCTCACCGATCAGCTCGGAATATTCTCCCACCCGTTCGATAAAACCGCCCTCGCCCACCAGCAACAGGCCGTCCTGTATATGGTGGACAGCATCTCCCCCTTCGGCACTCTTTCCTGAAGACAAGGGATCATCCGTGAAGTACAACAAAGTGCCACGATACGCAGTGGTCATATCAGGAGCCTCGGTAGGTTGAGTAACCGTAGGGACTCAACAGCAAAGGAATGTGGAAATGTTGGGCCGGGTCGGCCACCACGAACACGATATCAGCGTGTGGATAAAACACCGGCTGACGGTTCTGGGTCAGGTAGTCTTCCAGATCGAAGTGGATGCGGTAAGTACCGGGGTTAAGGATCTTGCCATCCAGCCAGTCGGGCAAGCGACCATCGTCGTTGGTGGTGCCACTGGCGACCGGTGTGAACACCGGCGCGGCGTCATTATCGTCGCTGCTGGTATTGCTCTGGATGCTGAGGCTGACATGAATGCCAACCCCAGGTGCGCCTTTGGCGGTATCGAGTACGTGTGTGCTAATCATGGTGTTTTCCTGCTATCTGTTGGGCTTCAGCCCAGCAGCTTTTCTATTCTGATATGAGTGATTTTGGCTTGTTCGTCGGCAGCGTTTTGCAGCTCCAACGTTCGCTCGTTAAATAAACGGGCTTTCAATAACGCCAGCATCTCTGCGGCACTTTTGCCAGTGGCGCAGACAATAAAAATAAAACCGTAACGTTGTTCGTATTCAGCGTTACCTTGCGCCAGCGCCTGTATCACGTCATCGGTGGCCTGGTTTACGCTCGACTGCTCACCGGCAGCCAGCTGTTTGGTGCTGGCGTATTTCTGCTTCAGCGAGGTCACATCGCCGATTTTCGGGTGGCCTTCAAAGGCTTGCAGATAGTCGGCTTCTTCCAGTTCTTGCCAGATTTTGTCGGCGGCATCATACAGGTGTTCGACAGAAGAAAACGGCCGCGCCGCCACCATGCCCTGAACCCAGCGTTCCGCCACGCAACATTGCATAAAGGCGGTGGTCGCCTCCGCTGTGGATAATTGATTCAGTTGTTCGAGGGTCATGATTCAATGGCCTTTGTGGTGGCGGTATCCGGCAAACCAGGCAGCGCGCCGTGTTCGAGTTTGTCTTTTTTCATGAGGGCTTTGAGTGTTGGGAGTGGAACGCCCCCGTTGTTTCTTGAGCGGCCACGGGTGGTCTGTTGCTGCTCTGCTTGATAGAAGTGAATCAACTGACCTGCGATCGACACCGCCACTTCCATCGGCAGCTTGCCGCCCACCTTCGCCAGGCCGACAGGACATTGCATCGATGCCAGCTGTTCCTCGCTGATGCCATTGGCTTGCAGGCGGTGGCGGAAACGTTTGGATTTATTGTCGGAGCCGATCACACCGATAGACGCAAATCTGTTCAGCTTCAGCGCAGTTTCGGCCAGACGGTAATCGAGCGCGTGATCGTGGGTCAGAATCAGTACCCGCGAACCCACCGGAGCCTGTTCCAGCAGCTGCTCTGGAACCTCGGGTTCTTGTACCAATACACAGTCGATATGGGCCGCCAAGGTGTCCTGCGGTGGAAACATGTTCGGGCGATTGTCGATCCAGCGTGTCGCCACCGGCAACTGACCCAGAATCGTCATCAATGCCTTGGCCACATGGCCCGCCCCAAATACCAGCAGCTCGGCCGCACGAGCGGGATAGCTTTCGAACAGCAAGGTGGCATAGCCACCACAGCATTGACCGGCGTCGGCACCCAGTAACACCTGTTTGATCAGTTGCTGGTTTTGGTGATTTTTGGTTGGGTTGATCAGCAGCTCACGGGCCTGATGCACCGCCTGAAATTCGAGTTGGCCGCCACCAATGGTGTCGATCACATCGTCAGCTAGCACCAGCATCTTGGTGCCGGACGCCCTTGGGGTAGAGCCACCAGTGCTGATCACAGTGACCAGTACATGTGGAGTGCCATTGCGCTGGCATTCGGCCAGCGAGTCGGACCAGATTTTCATTCATCACCCTCCTTGCTACCGCCCTCTTTGTTTTTGACAGACAGGGCCAGCTGACGCTGCACATCCATCACGGCTTTTAGTACCCGTTCAGGCGTTGCCGGAGCATCCAGGTCCGGGCTGATTCGGTAATCAGAAAGGCTGCTGATGGCATCGCGCAGCGCCGACCACACGGAAATGGCCAGCATAAACGGCGGCTCACCCACGGCCTTGGAGTTGTACACCGTGGCTTCGTCGTTGGCGTGTTCGTACAGTTCAACATTGAACACCGGCGGCGTATCGCCAATGGCCGGAATCTTGTAGGTCGCCGGGTTATTGCTCAGCAAACGGCCGTCTTCGTGCCACACCAGTTCTTCAGTGGTGAGCCAGCCCATGCCTTGGATAAAGCCGCCTTCGATCTGGCCACGGTCGATGGCCGGGTTAATGCTGCGGCCAACGTCGTGCAGAATATCAACACGGCTGACCTTGTATTCGCCGGTCAGGGTATCCACCAACACCTCGGACACCGCGGCGCCCAAGGCAAAGTAGAAAAACGGACGGCCCTTGGCCTGATTCCGGTCGTACCAGATTTTCGGAGTGCGGTAATAACCGGTCGACGACAACGAGATACGGCCGACGTACGCGGCCTGAACCAGCTCGGCGAAGGTCATCTTTTCAGGCTCGCTTGAGTCGTCAGAAGAGCCCCAGCTCACCATGCCATCTACCATCACGATGGATTCTGCTGTCAGCGGGTTTTCCGCCGTCGATTTTTCAGCAACGAGAAATTCCACCAACCGCTGTTTCAGCGTCAGCGCGGCGTTCTGGGCCGCCTTGCCGTTGAGGTCGGTGCCACTGGAGGCTGCGGTTGGCGAAGTGTTCGGCACCTTGTCGGTGCGGGTGGCGGTGACCTGAATGGACTCCAGTTTCACACCTAACGTCTGTGCGACGATCTGACCGACCTTGGTGTGCAGCCCCTGGCCCATCTCGGTACCGCCGTGGTTCACCTGAATCGAACCGTCGGTGTAAATATGAATCAGCGCACCAGCCTGATTCAGGTGCTGCAAGGTGAAAGAAATACCGAACTTCACCGGCGTCAGCGCCAGACCTTTTTTCAGAATCGGGCTGGTTTTGTTGAACTCACGGATGGCCGTGCGGCGAGCACGGTAGTCACTGCTGGTTTCCAGCTGTTCGATAATCTCTGGCAGGTAATTAAATTCCACCTGCTGGTGATACGGCGTCATCGAACGTTCAGGATTACCGTTGTTGTTTGGGTCGAGAGAGCCGTATAGGTTGAGCTTGCGAACATCCAACGGGTCCTTGCCCACCGCGCGAGCAATATCGTCCATTGCCCGTTCGATAATCATCATGCCCTGTGGGCCACCAAAACCACGATAAGCCGTATGCGACACCGTATTGGTAAAGGCACGATGACCGGCAATACGGGCGTTAGGCAGAAAATAGGCGTTGTCGGCGTGGAACATGGCGCGGTCGACAATGGCGTCGGACAAATCCGGCGAGTTGCCGCAGTCGCCAATCACTTCAATGTCTGCCGCCTGTATCAGGCCTTCGGCGTCGATGCCAATGCGGTACTGGTTGGCAAACGGATGCCGCTTGCCGGTCATGATCATGTCGTCCTGACGAGGCAACCGCAGCTTCACCGCCCGGCCGGTTTTGTCGGCCAGCAGCGCCGCCAAACAGGCCCACTGGGCCGCCTGACTCTCCTTGCCACCAAAACCGCCTCCCATACGGCGCATGTCCACCGTCACGCGATTGAGCGGAATATCCAGCACTTCGGCCACCAGTTTCTGTACTTCGCTGGGATGCTGGCTGGAGGTATACACCAGCATGCCGCCTTCTTCGGTCGGCATGGCCAGCGACACCTGACCTTCCAGATAGAAGTGTTCCTGACCACCGACAAACTGCTTGGCTTCCAGCACCTGAGTGGACTGGGCGAAGGCGGTATCGACATCACCAAGGGTCATGTAATGGCTGGGTCGTACCAGGCTGTTTTCAGCCACGGCTTTGCGAGGGTCCAGCAGTGGCTGCTTATGGCCCGCAACAGACTCATCAAATTCAATCACGGCTTTTTGCGCCGCCCGCCGTGCCTGCATTTCAGTGCTGGCGGCCACAACAGCTAACACCTGTCCGAAGAACTTGACCTCGGTCGACGTCATCAGTGGATCACCGGGGAATACCGGGCCAATATCTTTATGGCCGGGCACTTCGTCGATGGTCATCACAGTAACCACACCCGGGCTGGCTTTGACGGCACTCAAATCGAGTTTGCTGAGAGTTCCTTTGGCAATCGGGCTGCGAATCACCGCGGCGTACAAGCCGTTGGCCGGTTCAATCAGGTCATCAACGTAGCGGGCGCTGCCACTAACATGCTGAACCGCGCTTTCGTGTTTGGACGGCTTGCCGACGCTGCCTGTTACCAGACTGACACCAGCATGTTCCTGCTGAGAAGTGGCTGCGGTAGTAGAAGGTAGAGAACCAGAATCTAACGTCCGTGAGTTCGGCTCATTGTTCTGGGTAGACGCCAATTCAACCTTACGCATGGGCGGATACCTCGCTTGAGACAGTCACGGCTTGCTCGGGCTGCTGGTATTCCAGCACCGCGCGAGTCAGCAGGTTCTGGGCAATTTGCAGACGATATTCGGCACTGGCCCGAACGTCAGTGAGTGGCTTGAGGGTATTGGCCAACTCCGCCTGTGCGGCCTTGATGCCATCCACGGTGGCGGGCTGACCAATCAGCGCCTGTTCGGCAGACGCCACTCTTAACGGCACTGCGGCCACGCCGCCAAAGCCCAGTCGGGCATCGACAATCACACCGTTTTCAACCTTGAACATAACGGCCGCCAGCACCGCGGAAATATCGTCTTCCAGCCGTTTAGATACTTTGTAGACCCGGCGATGCCAGTCGGTTTTATTCAGCGGAATTTCAATCGCCGTAATCACCCCACCGGCTGGCAAGGTGGTCTGGCGATAGCCGGTAAAGAAGCCATTCACAGGAATCACCGTTTCCCCTTCGGCTGAATGCACATGCAGCAAGGCATCCAGCGCCAACAGCACTGGCGGGGTATCGCCGATGGGCGAGGCATTGGCGACGTTGCCTGCCATGGTGCCCTGATTACGCACCTGCAGCGCTGCAAAGCGCTCCATCATGCTGGCAAATTCCGGCAACACTTGTTGGATATAGGGCATGGATTCAGACAGCGATACGGCACCACCAATGGTCAGGGAAGCGTCGGTCAGAGAGACGGTTTTCATTTCTGCGACTGCGCCGGTATACACCAGTACATCCAGCGGCTTCAGCATCTGGGTGTACTCCAGCGCCAGATCCGTGCCGCCTGCGACCAGCCGCGCCTGTGGATATTTCGCCAGCAGACCGGTTAATTCGTTAATGGATTTGGGAGAGAAAAAATGTCGTTCTAACGAGTGTATTTCTGAAGCTTCGCTGACCGAACCGGAAGATGGATCTTCTGAACGCAGCGCCATCAGCTGCTCCCAGGTATTGGCTTCCTGCTGGTCGAATAGATCGCCTTCAAACGAATCAGAGCGGGCTTCGCTCAATACATTGGCAGCCGCATCAATAATCGGCCGGTAGCCGGTGCAACGGCAGAGGTTCCCACCTAACGCCAGTTCGATCTGGTGGCGTTCCTGAGCTGGGTTAACCGGATTGGCAGGATCAAATGACTGCACCGTTTGATCTGTAGCAGTGGCCTGATTCTTTTGCAGCGCAAACAGCGACATCACAAAGCCCGGCGTGCAGAATCCACACTGGGAACCGTGGCAATCAACCATCGCCTGCTGGGTATTGTGCAGCTGGCGACCCTGCTTCAGGTGCTCAACCGTAATCAGCTGTTTACCATGCAAGCTGCCAACAAAGGTGATGCAGCTGTTGGCGCTTTTATAGCTGAGTTTTCCTTCAACATGGGAAGGTTCAGCGATGACCACAGTGCAGGCACCACAGTCGCCGGATGCACAGCCTTCCTTGGTACCGCGTTGCACCTCGACGGTGCGCAGGTATTCCAGAATGGTCAAATCCGGAGCAAGTTTTTCAATTTCCTGAATCTGGTCATTCAGCAGAAAACGAATCACACGGTTGTCCTCCAATTGCCCGGTAGCATCACCAAACAATCCATAAGCTTTTGATTTTTATTGGGAATTTTTCTTTGTTCCGTTTTTCCCCAAGGGCTTCGTCAAATATGCGCTGTAAAAGGTCCTGAGACCCGGCAAAACCTGACCGATCGGTCATGTATTGCATTTAATATACCAGCCAATCAGGATGATCGATAAAAAAGTTTCTGACCAATTGGCCAGCTTTTTGCTGTGCAGCTGGGACGACTCAAAACGACAACGAATCTGGACCGACACCAGAGAGGACGCTTCTGTGCCAACCCACCCGCAACCGCCGCGCCTGAGCCTGCGAGGCATCACCAAGCAGTACCCCGGCTGTTTGGCCAACGACGACATCCACATTGACATTGCTCCCGCCGAAATCCACGCCATTCTGGGCGAGAACGGTGCGGGTAAAAGTACCCTGATGAAAGTCATCTACGGTTTGGTAAAGCCCGACCGGGGTGAACTGCTGTGGGATGGTTTGCCACTGGATGTAAAAGATCCGGCCCACGCCCGTAAGATGGGTATCGGTATGGTGTTCCAGCATTTCTCGCTGTTCGACACCCTCACCGTCACCGAGAACATCGCTCTGGCCCTGGGCGACGATGCCAAAGACCTCGACGAGCTGGCAGAGAAGATTCGTACGGTATCGGAAAAATACGGCATGGCGATTCATCCAGACCGCGAAGTGCATACCCTGTCGGTGGGTGAGCGCCAGCGGGTCGAAATCGTTCGATGTCTGGTGCAGAACATCAAGCTGCTGATTCTGGATGAGCCCACCTCGGTACTGACGCCACAGGAAGTCGACACCTTGTTCGTTACCCTGCGTCAGCTGGCCAACGAAGGCTGCTCCATCATGTTTATCAGCCATAAGCTGCACGAAGTAAAAGCCCTGTGCCACAAGGCAACGGTATTGCGGGCTGGACGGGTGTCCGGTTCCTGCATCCCGGCCGAGCAGGACACCACCAGCATGGCGAAAATGATGGTCGGCGACGACACGCCAGTCAGCACTACCTATCCGAAAACCCTCGGTAGCAAACCGACCCTGCAGGTTAGCAAGTTGGATTTGCCCAGCAACGATCCCTTCGGCGTGCACCTGAAAAACCTCAATCTGACTGTTAATGCCGGTGAAATCGTTGGTATTGCTGGCGTCGCCGGTAACGGTCAGGAAGAACTGCTGGCCAGCCTCAGCGGCGAACATCTGAGTCCGGCTGGCAGCATTGTGTTTAACAGCATCGATGTCGCCAGACTGACCCCGGAAAAGCGCCGCCAACAAGGGCTGGCGTTTGTACCGGAAGAGCGTTTGGGCCGTGGCGCAGTGCCGGAAATGAGTCTCACCGAAAACGCCCTGCTGACCGGCTTCCTCACCAAGGTTGGAGGAAAAAGGCTGGTTCAAAAGGGGTTAGTGTGTTGGAAGAAAACCGAAGCCTTTGCCGACCAGATTATCCGTGATTACAAGGTGAAAACCGCCGGCCGCCATGCTCAGGCTGACAGCCTATCGGGCGGTAACCTGCAAAAGTTCATCATCGGCCGCGAGATCATGCAAAACCCGAAACTGCTGATCGCCGCTCACCCGACCTGGGGAGTAGACATCGGCGCCGCCACCGCCATTCACAAGGCCCTGATCGAGCTGCGTGACCAAGGCGCGGCGATTCTGGTGGTATCTGAAGACATCGATGAGCTGTTCCTGATTTCCGACCGAATCGGTGCCATTTGTGATGGTCAGCTGTCACCACTGACACCGACGCCACAATCATCCATTGAAGCACTGGGCCGCATGATGGCCGGTGACTTTTCTGCCGCCGACGAATCCACTGACACCGCAGCAGCAACCGAAGGGAGCACCCTCTGATGATCAAACTCGAACCTCGTGGCGAACGCTCCCGCCTGATGGCCTACCTGTCGCCGGTACTGGCGATTCTGTTGACCATGCTGACCGGTGTAATTCTGTTCAGTCTGCTGGGCATTGACCCATGGCACGCGCTGGTAACACTGCTGTATACGCCAATTTCTGACGTCTATGGCTGGACCGAACTGGCAGTTAAAGCCACCCCGATTCTGCTCTGTGCGGTGGGGCTTTCCGTGGTGTTCAAAGCCCAGATCTGGAATATCGGTGCCGAAGGCCAGCTGCTGATGGGCGGCCTGTTTGGCAGCTTTATGGCGCTGCAACTGATCGACGTGGAAGGCATCTGGGTGCTGCCCGTGGTACTGGTGGCCGGTGTGATTGGCGGCCTGTTCTGGGCCGGTATCGCGGCGCTGCTGAAGGTGAAATTCAACACCAATGAAATCCTCACCACCATCATGATGAACTACATCGCGCTGAACATTCTGCTGTGGGCGGTGCACGGACCGATGAAAGATCCGGACGGCTACAACTTCCCGGAATCCGCCATGTTTGGCGATTCCTCACTGATGCCGATCCTGATTGAAGATACCCGTGTGCACTTTGGTCTGGCACTGGCGCTGCTGGCCGTCGTCGCAGTTTGGGTGCTGATGAGCCGAGCCTTTATGGGCTTTCAGATTCGCGTGATGGGTCTGGATGCCAGTGCCGCACGGCTGTCCGGTTTCAAGGAAAAACGACTGGCATTTTTTGCCCTGCTGCTGAGCGGTGGTCTGGCCGGTCTGGCGGGCGTTAGTGAAGTCACCGGGCCGATTGGCCAGCTGATTCCCAGCATTTCACCGGGCTACGGTTACGCCGCCATTATTGTGGCCTTCCTTGGCCGCCTGCATCCGGTTGGCATTGTGCTGGCCACTTTCCTGATGGCGCTGTTGTACATGGGCGGTGAAATGGCACAGATCGAACTGGGCCTGCCGCTGGCGCTGACCAGCCTGTTCCAGGGTCTGTTGCTGTTTTACCTGCTGGCCTGTGACGTACTGATTGGCTTCCGTCTGCGCTGGATCAGTAACACACCCGGCGCTCAAGGCAGCAGCACGGCACCGGCGCAACCACTCTCCACTACAAACACCTCAGCACAGGGATAAGTCACCATGGATATCGATCTGATTACCAACGTTCTGTATGCCATGGTGCGCACCGGCACCCCGCTGTTGATCGTCGCGCTAGGTGAACTGATTTGCGAAAAAAGCGGCGTGCTCAACCTCGGTCAAGAAGGCATGATGCTGATGGGCGCGGTGGTGGGCTTTATTGTCACCCTTACCACCGGCAGCCTGGCACTGGGCTTTTTTGTCGCCATTCTGGCGGGCATTCTGATGTCGCTGATCTTTGGTTTTATCACCATGGAGCTGAGCGCCAATCAGGTAGCCACGGGTCTGGCGCTGACCATCTTTGGTACCGGCCTGTCGGCCTTTATTGGCGCCAGCTACGTGGGCAAGCCGGTTGAAGGCCTCGACCCGATTTACATCCCCGTGCTCACGGACTTGCCAATCATCGGCCGCATGCTGTTTGGTCAGGACCTGATTGTGTACCTGTCGTTTGCGCTGTTCGGCGGTGTGTACTGGTTTATCAATCACTCTCGTCCGGGGCTGATTCTGAAAGCCGTTGGTGAAAACCCACACTCTGCCAACGCCATTGGCCTGCCGGTGTTCAAAACCCGCTATCTGGCGATTGTATTTGGCGGCGCCATGGCCGGTCTGGCCGGTGGTTACCTGTCGCTGGCCTACACCCCGCTATGGGTAGAAAACATGAGCGCCGGTCGCGGCTGGATTGCACTGGCTCTGGTGGTATTCGCCAGCTGGAAAGCCGAACGGGTGTTACTCGGTGCCTGGCTGTTTGGCCTTGCCTCCATTCTGCACCTGGTATTCCAGGGCCTGGGATTCTCGGTATCGCCGAACCTGCTGGCGATCCTGCCGTATCTGGCGACGATTCTGGTACTGGTGGTGCTCTCCAGCAACCAGAGCCGCAACCGCCTGGTGGCTCCGGTATCGCTGGGCAAGCCGTTTTACGCCAAGAGCTGAGCTCGGGCGTCGGGCGTCGGACGTCGGACGCATGAATTGTAGGGTGCGCACCGCGCACCAGCATCCGGGTGTAGGAAGGAATTTATTCCCGATACCCGCTCAGGAATAGCTTCAGAATTATCAGCCCGCCACCTGACAAGGCCGAATATATGTCTAGCCCAAACACCTTGTGGATCGCCAACCCGCTGGCGATTCAAACCAACACAACAACAGATGCCAACAACAGCGCTGCTGGCGGTCTGGTGATTCAAAATGGCAAGATCATTGAACTGGTTGCAGCAGGCTGTGAACCCACCAGCCGTTACGACCAGAAGTTCGATGCCAGCAAGCTGGTGCTGATTCCCGGTTTGATCAACACCCATCACCACTTCTACCAGACCCTCACCCGTGCCTTGCCAGCGGCGCTGAACAAAGAGCTATTTCCGTGGCTGCAAACGCTGTATCCGGTGTGGGCGGGGCTGGAACCGCAGATGCTGCATCAGGCGACCAAACTGGCGTTAACCGAACTGTTGCTGTCCGGTTGCACTACCGCGGCCGACCATCACTACCTGTTTCCACAAACGCTGACCGACGCCATTGATGTGCAGGTGCAAGCAGCGCAGGAAGTGGGCATTCGTGTGACGCTGACCCGAGGTTCCATGAGCCTGGGGCAGGATGACGGCGGTCTGCCACCGCAGCACGTGGTGCAAACCGAAGACGCCATCATGGCCGACAGCGAACGCCTGATTGGCCGCTACCACGACGCCTCTGAAGGCTCGATGGTGCAGATTGCGCTAGCGCCGTGTTCACCGTTTTCGGTGACCCGCGACATCATGATCGCCAGTGCCGATCTGGCGCAAAAACACAACGTGCGGCTGCACACGCACCTGGCCGAAACCCTCGACGAGGAAGCCTTCTGCGAAAAAATGTTTGGCCTGCGCACGGTGGATTATCTGGACAGCGTTAACTGGCTGCATAACCGTACCTGGCTGGCCCACGGCATTCATTTTGATGCATCCGAAATCCAGCGTTTGGGTAAGGCCGGTGTCGGCATCTGCCACTGTCCCAGCTCCAACATGATGCTGGCTTCGGGGATCTGTCCGGTGAAAGACCTCGAAGCCGCTGGCAGCCCGGTGGGTATTGGCGTCGATGGCTCCGCCTCTAACGACTGCTCGAACCTGATTCAGGAAGCTCGTCAGGCCATGTACCTGCAGCGGCTGAAATACGGTTCGTCCAACGTCACTCATCAGGATGCTATCCGCTGGGCCACGCAGGGCTCTGCCAGGGTGCTGGGCCGTGCGGATATCGGCACGCTCGAAGTGGGCAAACAAGCGGATCTGGCGCTGTTTAATCTGGACGAGCTGCGCTTCTCTGGCAGTCACGATCCATTGGCCGCACTGCTGTTGTGTGGTGCTCATACCGCCGACCATGTGATGGTGGCCGGTGAATGGAAAGTGCAAAACGGTGAAGTGTCGGGTGTGGATATCCGCAAGCTGCGGGGTGAACATCAGCAGGCCGCCGAGCAATTGGCTGCCAGGGCTTAAAGCTTGAGTCAGTGGCGGGCGCCGCTAACCGGTGCGCGTTGCACACCGCCTGCCAATTCAGCTGCATCATTCGTCAGCATTGCTCGCTCGGGTCAGCATTCCGCTTCCTTGCCACTTGATCCACAGGCTTTGATTGAATAAAGTGACCACCTGGTCAACTTTTTGCTTAAACAGGCCCCTCATGTCTAACCTCACCTACTCCATGGACTACCCCGTCAGCTGGGAAGAACTGCACCGTAACGCCCGCGCGCTGTCACTGCGCCTGCTCGACAAAGGCCCATGGAAAGGCATGATTGTGATTACCCGTGGTGGTCTGGTACCCGCAGCCATTTTGGCCCGCGAGCTGAACATCCGCCTGATCGACACCATTTGTGTCACCAGCTACAAGCCATCCAGTGACGACGATTCAACCCAGAACAATCAGGGTGAAATTGAGTTGTTGAAAGGTGTGGAAGGTGATGGCGAAGGCATGCTGCTGATCGACGATCTGGTCGATACCGGCAAAACCGCCCGTTATGTGCGCGACATGCTACCGAAGGCTCACCTGGCAACCATTTATGCCAAGCCAGCAGGCGTTGATCTGGTGGATACCTTTATCACCGAAGTCAGCCAAGACACCTGGATTCGGTTCCCGTGGGATATGGAGTACACCTTCTCGACACCACTGGCCGAGCGTCGGTAACAATCAGGCGTGAGGTGGGCACCAGTGCCCACCCTATCCAATCGGCAAAGCCCATTCGCAGGCAAGCCAGCTCCTACCGTTGTGTGGGCATTGAATATCGCGCGTAGGGTGTGCACTGCGCACCGATTCAATGTGATGAACTAGTTAAAAAGCTGTCTCAAACACCAACAAAGCCCATTCGCAGGCAAGCTAACAGCTACCGCTCGTACTACAGGAATAAGCCTTACTCGGTTCCTTCGGCGAATACGGCCAATGGGTCGGAGCTGTCGATTGCCAGGCTGATTGGGTCGCCGGGTTTGACGCTATTTTCGTGGTTCACCCGAATCCGCAGTTCCCGCTGGCTGCCATGCAGTTCAGCAGCCAGTAAACGGCTGCCGCCTTCAAAGCGGGACCATTTCACGGTGGCGTTGGCCGGGGCTGCACCGCTGTGGTTAATCACCAGGTCGTCCGGGCGTATCAGGACGTCGATGTTGCCGCCATCTTTGACGCTACCGTGGGGCTGTACCAGCACCGGGCCAAGTTCGGTGGTGGCCTGATTGCCTGTCAGGGTGGCAGGCAGAAAAGCCGCTTCGCCGAGGAAGCCTGCAATAAAGCGGTTGGCCGGTTGACTGAAGCATTCTTCAGGCGAGGCCATTTGCTGCACTTTACCGGCTTTGAGGATACCAACCCGATCGCCAATGGAGAGCGCTTCGTGCTGGTCGTGGGTAACCCAGATGGCCGGTACGGCGGCTTCTTTCAAAGCCTGACGGATGTCCCAACGCAGGGTGTCTTTCAGTGCGGCGTCGAGGTTCGACAGCGGTTCATCCAGCAATACGTAGGAGGGCTGATGCGCCAGTGTGCGCGCCAGCGCCACACGTTGTTTTTGGCCACCGGACAGCTGGGTGGGTTTGACGTCGCAGAATTGCGACAGCCCCAGCAGCTCCAGCCAATGTTTGGCGAGGCTAATGTCTTTCTGGCGGAAGCTGACGTTTTCCAGCACGGTCAGGTGCGGGAACAGGGCGAAGTCCTGAAACATCATGCCGACGTTGCGCTTTTCCGGTGGTACCATTTTGGTGGCTGACGCCGTCCAGTTGCCAACGCTGATACTGCCGTCGCTGACCGGAATCAGTCCCGCCAGCGCTTGCAGAATGGTGGTTTTACCGCAGCCGGTAGGACCGACCAACATCAGGATTTCATCGTGGCCGAGGGTGAAGTTCACTCCATCCACAACGCGATGATCACCGTAGTTAATACAGAGGTTGGATACGTTCAGCATACCTGACTGAATTCCTTAGTTTGGCTCTTTGGCCGCCGTCAGATCTGCCTTGCGTTCGCCAGACAACATCAACGCCAGACCGATGGCAGAGATCAGAATCAGTAATAAACCCGGAATAGCGGCACGGCCAAAATAACCGGCTTCGTACACACGCCACAGGTAGGTGGCCAGGGTTTCAAAACCGGTTGGCCCCAACATCAGGGTGGCGGGCATTTCCCGCATGGCTTCCAGAAACACCAGTGCTGCACCGGCCACCATGCCACGCATCGACAGCGGCATGGTGACGCGCCAGAAGGCTTCTTTGGGTTTGGCACCCAATACCCGCGCGGCTTTCACCAGACTGGGGTCGAGGCCTTCGGCGGTCGAACGCACTGAGCCCACCGCCAATGGCAAGAAGCGGAACACGTAAGCAAACACCAGCAAGGCCAGCGACTGATACAGCACTGGCAGCTGCAAGCCAACGTAGACCATGGCCGTGCCCATCACAATGCCGGGCAAACCAAAGCCGAGGAAGGTAATGCGCTCCATCAGTTTGCCAAAGCGTCCGGACATAGCAGCAAACGCCACCGGCAAGGCAATCACCACCGCTGCTACTGCAGCCAGCAAGGAGGCATAGCCGGAGTTCCAGGCCAGTGTCATATCAAAATGATCGATGCCGTCACGAGCCAGCCAGATGCCAAACACCAGCAACGGAATCACAATCGCCAGAATCAGAATAGGGGTCACAAACGCCGCAGCAAGGCCCAGATGCCAGCGCTTGGGCCACAGCTCCAGATGCTTGCCAGGCTTTTCCCGTGCGCCTTTCACCCGCGATTCCAGCACCAGCACAACCGCCACAATGGCCATCAGCTGCAATGAAAACATCGCTGCTTCGGCCAGACCGAAGGCGTTGTATTCCACAAAAATAACTCGGGTAAAAGTGTCGAAACGCATGAACGCGGGTGTACCAAAGTCCGACAAGGTATACAGCGCCACCAGCAAGGCACCGGCAGCAATACCGGTAATCGCCCGTGGTAGCACCACGTACCAAAGGCTCGCCGGTAGCGACATACCGAGGGTTCGGGCGGCATTCACCAGACTGCCATCCAGGCTCTTGAGCGAGGCCCGGGTGGTCAGCATGACGTAGGGATAGGAGTAGATCACCATCGCCAATGTGGCACCGGTCAGGCCATCCAGCACCGGGGTGGAAATGCCAAACAGCTGCGCCAATTCGCCGGAGGGGCCAGAAGCCGCATACAGCGTAAACGCGCCAATATAACTGGGCATCGCCAGCGGTGAGGCCAGTATCACCAGCCATAACGAGGGCATGGGAAGCCGCACATAAGCGGTCAACAGCGCCAGTGGTACGCCGATCAACACCGAGCCCAGTACCGTCAGGCCAGTCAGCAGCAATGAGTTCCACAGAATGCGCAGGTTGTAGTCGCCCATCATGTCGCTGGCGTCTGAGGCCAGGTCGAACAGCACCAGCAGCGGCAATACCGCTGCGATGGCAATGATCAGGGCAAGAGGATACGGGGCCGGGATGCGCTTCATAACACGCCGGTCTGGCGCATCAATCTCAGCGTAGGTCGCAGGTCGGACAGTTTCGACAGATCGATGTCCGGCGGCGACAGTTCGGTCATTGGCGGAATGCCCGCAGGCGGTTCAATACCGTTGACCAGAGGAATTTCATACGCTTCGCGAGCCAGGTAGCTCTGCACTTCCTTGCTCAGTAAGTAACGTACGAAGTTAATTGGCAGATCGCCTTCGGTCAGCGCCATCACTCCAGAGGCGTTAACCAGACAACCGGCGTCATCTTTGGTGAAGGCCAGTTGCACATTAGCATCCGGCTTACCGGCTTTCAGGCGCAGGGTGTAATAATGGTTGGCAAAACCCAGGTCCACTTCACCACGCTCAACCGCCATCACTACACCCAGCTCACCGGCGTACTTGGTAGCTTTGGCGTTAATGGCCTTGAGCCATTCGCCCGTTACTTTGTCGCCTTCCTGAATGCGCATGGCGGTCAGGAACGACTGGAACGAGGAATACGCGGGCGCCCAGCCCAGCTTCAGGTCGGTATCGGCAAGGGCCAATACGCTGTCAGGAATTTTGTCGGCGCTTACCCGTGACGGGTTGTACGGCAGGGTACGAATGCGGCCAGTAATAGGTGCCCAGTTTGGATACTGGAAACTGGTGTCGAGCAGGTCGGTCAGGCTTGGCGGCAACGCCTGGCCCTGACCGTTGTCTGCCACCACACCAATGGCGCCGGAATCCACCGCCCAAAACAGGTCGGCTTTCTGAATACCGGCTTTGGCCTCCGCCATAATAGCGTTGGCCAACGCCGCGGTAGCACCGCGGCGAATGGTGAGCGTCAGCTCGGGGTTACGCTTCTGAATGGCGTCCAGTACGTTTTCGTACAGGCCGCCTTCACCACGTCCCAGATACAGGGTTAATTCGCCTTTCAACTGAGGCAAATCATTGACCGACTCAGGGTCGCGCTTGCTTTGGGCGAAAACCGGATTGCTCATCAATGGCAATCCGCCAAGTGCGCCCATCGAAGCGAGCGCCTGTATCAGGGTACGTCGTTGCACGTCAGAATACGTCCTTACGTTCTTTTTCAACTTCTTCCAGCAGCGTGCGAGCACGCTCCAGCTTGGTCTTCATTTCTTCGACCACGGAGCGTACCTCATCTACGGACTTGTTGTCTTTGATTGCCAGCGGCAAAGTCACGTTGAAGTACTTCTCCATGTCGGTTACCAGCTTGGCATCCTTCTCGATCAGCATGCCTTCGATGCCTTCGAAACGGTACAGGTAAGTGTCGTGAACCAGCGTCGTAGCAACATCGCTCAGCTGCTCGGCGTACTTGGCAACCACACGGTCCAGACGATGAGAGATGTCGTCGACGGTTTCAACCGGAGTGGTTGGTTCTTTTTCAGTGGTCTGAATTTCAGGCAGCAGGTTCTGAGCCTGGTAGTGAGCCGCCAAACGAACCGCACCCAGTGCTTGCCACAGGGTTTGCTCCAGTTTTTCCTGCTCGGCGCGAACGTCCGCTACCGGCGCTTTTGCATCGATCTTGCCCTTGATGCCAAACAGGCCCTGCCAGATGGAAGCGTAGATAGGCACATAGTTGGTTTCAATGGCAGAGTGAAAATCCACCTCTTCCCAGATATCAACCACAGTTTCAGCCTTGGCTGCCTTCTGGCCTTTTTCTTCATAGCGATCAACGATGCCGTCGATCTTGCCGATGATCCAGTTCACTTCCTGAGTGTACTGATCCATGTGGGCTTTCATGTCGTTTACGTGGTCACCGATTGCGCCGTTTGCCGCCGCCAATGGGCTGAACATGGCAGCCATCAGGCTGACAGCGCCAGCACATACCAAAGAGTTCATACGGTTTTTCATAACTATCCTGATTTGATTCTTTTATGAATGAATTCCCCAGCATCAGGGCAGGCCCACAACACTGAAACCGACTGACAGCTTGCAAGTGTAAACCAATCAAAGGTCGAGAAGCTGTTAATGTGAACAATGATATTGATTCTCAATTGGTGTCACAAGACCGCAATAGAACTCTTGACCAAAAAACCGTCGTACATCAACCGCTCCAGAACCCGGGTTCTGGTTCTGCACGTCAATTGTCACTGAAAACAGCGGCCCCGTTCACGAAAGCGACGCCCCAGTGCATTTTCTGATCACATCAGGGAACACTGAAATCGCTGCGCCAGCACAGTGCTGACCACATGGCCAGCCGCACTAATTTACGTCACGCCAAGTAAACGGCCCAATCACACACGCCCCGCAGCACATCAGTGCCATTGCATACGCTCACCGCCAGACTGATCTGACTCAGGCAATCCCCCATGATCCCATCGGCCAAAGCCGTCGATTGCTCTTGTTTTCTTGCTGCATGGAAATTTTCTGCCCAAGTGGTCAGCTAATTGCTATCTCAAACGCCAGTTGTCCACTCGGTCAGGTTTAACACCATGAAATCCCGACCCGCGACCCATTCATTTAATTGAAAGAGACAGAGATAAAAGAGAGAAGATGATGAACAAACGCACACTGATCATGGCCCTTGCCGCCAGCACAGCAGCCGTCGCGACCATTCCCGCGGCCCATGCCGAACGCTATTTTTCCGACAACAGCATTTCCGTACTGATGGGCGGCGACTTCAAAGTGGACACCAACGACTGGCCACAGTCCAACAAAGACTACGGCCTCACAACCTACACGGTTGAACACGTGTCCGGTTACAGCTGGGGCGGACTGTTCTTCTTTATGGACCGCGATCAGGGCGACGACAATTTCCGCGCCACCTACAGTGAATTTTCACCCAAGTTCTACGTCGCCAAATTCGACGACAGCATCATCAAAACCGTCAACCTCGCCTTCACCGTAGAATCCGGCTCCACCTCCTCCGGTTTCAGCCAGGACAACTACCTCTATGGCGTCGGAGCCGACCTGGCCATTCCGGGCATGAACTACGCCAGCGCTACCTGGTACTACTGCAAAAACGACAACGACGTCGAAAACGATCACCAGATCACCCTCACCTACGGTGCTTCATGGGGCAACGCCGCTTTTGAAGGCTACATCGACTACTCCACCGGTGCCGACGACCACAAAGCCAGCTTTAACTTCAACCCACAGCTGACCTACAACCTCGGCCCAATGCTGGGCTACGAAAACAAGGTCAAAGTGGGTGTGGAAGTCAGCTCATGGCACAACAAATACGGTACCGAATTCGACGAAGATACCGTCAGCGCGATTATTAAAGTGCACTTGTAAAAGAGTGCGCCTGTAAAACTACGGCTTTAACAGTTGCAAGAAAGCCGTTGGAAACAGGCAAGAAAAAACGGCCAGGCCATCAGAATGTAATTGATGGTCTGGCCGTTTGGGTTTGCGAACAGAGTTGGAGATATCGTTTCAGTGTGGTGCCAGTAGCGCAACATAATGAGCAGTGCACCCTGACACTATGTTTTGGTCAACAAAACCGGACACATTAGTTTGCTTATTTCTCGTACTCTATCGGCGATAAATCACCGTTCGTAGAGGGTAGTCGATTCCGGTTGCCCTCTTTTGTATTGCTTTTTATGCAGCTACAGGTACTCGCCATAAGTGGTTACCAGAGGTTCATGAAAGTTCGGCCGCCGACGGTGTTTGCTTTCCAGCAAGCGGATCAGCTGTTGAAAGCTTTGTTGATGCTCTGGAACCCAGCTTTGCTTAAGGTTGCCTAACCATTGCATAGCTTCTTCGTAGAAGCGGTTATTCGTACGACTGATCAGCGATTGCAGTGCATCGAACGCCAACTCCTGAGCTTTTTCATTGGAAAGATCCACCACCTCGGACATTGCAACGATGTTGAGCATCAGATGCTCACTTACAGGATATTGATGGGCCCAGTCCAACGATTTCTGATATTGGCGAGTAATCACGTAAAAGAGCCCAATGTCTTCGGAGCAGCTGTCGTACATAAACCGTCGAACGCCGATTTCTGGTTCGAGATGCGCATCTTCAATCAGTGCCGCTTCGGCTTGCGCCAACCAACCTTCCGGTGGCGAAATATCATCGTATTGCTTCAATAGCTCCCAAAGAGGCTTCCAGTTATCCAAATCGGGGCAGCCGAGAAAGGTTTGCCAGTGTTGATGCCAAACCTCATTTGTTTTGCCTGAACAAAGATCAATACGTCGCTGAATTTCCTCAATTCTGCTTCTTTCATAGTGGTCAGAGGGCAATTGACGAGCGCGGATTAACAAGTCTTCGGCCTTGAGTTCATCTTCAATATCTAACCAGCGTTCAGCCAAATACATACAGTCCTCTGCTGTTCGGGCAGCTTTTTCCTTAAGGACTAATTGCTCATGATTATCGTCAGGAGATCGGTCAATCAAGACGTAAAGCCACACCAGTCGCTCCAGAGATCGATTGGGCAGGCGTTTGCGAAAATCGGCAGCAACCTCAATAGTATCTATTTCGCTGCGTAGCCATGCACTAAAAGCGGTATGTTCGCTGCCGTCGGTCAAAAAATCAGCAAAACTATCAGCCAGCACGTCGATTGTCGACAGGTGCTCCAGTAGCCACTGATGACGTTTGTTTTCCGGCCAAGCAAGCCGTCTGAACTGCTTTACAGTCGCCTGCAGAAGCAGCTGCTCCAGCTCGAAACGAAAGCCTCCGGAGTCATCAATGGTCTCGAGCATCAACTCAAGGCGCTGCAATGCCTTGATACACCAGCCCAGTGTTTTTTCTGCAGGCAGGTTATCCAGATGATCAACCACCGGCTGCAGCACGGTCACTGCTTTGTCGAAATACTGACGAACCTTGCGGTATTCCCACAGATGATTGCGTTTTGGCAGCGCTTTGGTGATGTACTTGTTAACTGCCGAGATAGATTCCGCCTGAGTCTGTAAAACGACTCGAAGAGCCAGTTCTTCCCGCAACTCCGGGTGGAGCCTTACCTGTTCATACAGGCGTTCAACCAATGACTCCTTTGGTTGTTGTTCAAGCCATTGGCGAATATCCAGCAGTTCTTTTTCTTTGGCAGTCAAAGGTTGCACCTGCGAAGACGGTTCTTCCGGGTCAAGCACCTGATCATCGCTTCCTTGTATGTCGAGATATTCCAACCAGGTAGCAACCGCATGCTTGCACATGGGCTGATAATCTGCGGCTGGACAATCGCATTGATGGCGTTCAAGAGCGCCATTCTGAAATGTCAGGATCACCTGATAGTTCTGAGTGCCTTCAACAACCGCAAACACTCTTCCATCCGGTCGAGCATCAAACTTCATGAATTTATCGGCCTGCATAATTTTCAGGCCTTTGTTGAAAACGGTATCGCCCGCCAGCTGGCGAATCAAATCAATGTCCATCAGTTATCACACGGTCAGGTAATCATTCACATCGTCGATTAATGGGGTCATATTCTGCTAATCAGTGCCCTACAACAACAACCCACCTTCAATCGGGTAAAACTCGCTGGCGGCGTTAATCAACGACGAGGCCGTCAGTTTGGTGACGCCATAAACCTCTACCTGTTTGCCCTTCCCCACTCGCAGTTTGTTGGCCAGTAAATCGAAGTCGCCGTCGCCCGATACCAGTACCACCACGTCGGCTTCGGAGCCATATTCCAGCGCATCAATGGTGATGCCGACGTCCCAGTCGCCTTTGGCGGAGCCGTCGGAGCGTTGGATAAAGGGTTTCAGGCGTACGTCAAAGCCAATGGCTCGGAGGATGTTCTGGAATTCCCGCTGCTTGGGGTCGCCACGGTCGGTGGCATAGGCCACGGCTTTGATCACTTCGCGGCCATCGGTGACCTGGGCCCAGAAGCGGTTGTAGTTGAAGTTGCGTTTGAAGGCGCTACGGGTGGTGTAGTAGACGTTTTGAACGTCTACGAAGATGGCGACGGTGGTCATGGCTGGCTCGTTGATCCGATGTTCCCTGTATCCAACCACAGCCAGCCGCCGCTGGCGAACTCTCGGGGCATCTATTTCATTTCGTACCTGCTCGGGCCTCTGCGTGCTTGCACAGTTACAGATGCCCCAGGCTGTTTACTGCAAGGTCGCCGGTTTGCCGTAGTCCTGACGTTCGGCCAGCCACTCGTTGTAGTCAGGGACTACCTGACTGGCAGGAACTTCGGCCAGAATTTCGAAGAAATCGCTACGGTAAGCGCCTTTCAATACGTCGGCCCTTGGCTTGCCCCGCACCACCAGCACGGACTGCTCGTTCTGATGGTCGAAGCTGCGCCAGTGCTGTTCTCCTTTTAACAGCTGATAGCGATGCCCTTCCAACGCCTTGACCACACGCTTGGGTGATACCGATTTTGCCCGTCTGACCGCGTCCACGTACTGGTACACCACCGAATAGGCCGAGGCCGCTGCTGCCGACGGACGGTGCTGGTACAGCGCACTGTAGGCATCGACGAATGCCTGACCGCGCTGATAGCCGAATTTGGCTGGGGCATTCCAGCTCCATGGCATGGTGGCCAGTACTCCGGTTAACGCCGATGCCCCTATTTCCTGGGCGGTTTCCAGATCGAGCGTGGGAACCACAATGGTCATCCGCTCATGCAGGCCCAGCTGACGGGCGTGCTGCAACATATTGGCAAGGTCTCGTCCGAACTGGATCAGCACCAGTACATCGGCACCGGAGTTATCAGCGACTGCCAGTGCCATCTCCAGATCTTGTTTGCGAGGCTTGGGGTATTGGGTGGGAATACTGGCGTGCTGGCCACGGTCGCCAGTGTTGGTAAAGCGCCGCATGGAGTCTTCGGTAGAAGTGCCCCACGGGCCACTGGCTGTGATGTAGAAGAAGGTTTTGCCTTGCAGGGAATCAGCCATCACGCTGGCCAGTGCCGCAGCCGACATACGGGCACTCTGATTTTCCCGAAAGAACAACTTGTGGCCACGCTTGCCAGTCAGCTCATTGGCATAGGCTTGCACCGCAAAGTACGGCACACCGTGGCGCTGGGCCTCACGCCCGGTAGCACGGGACACTTCGCTGGAAACACCGCCCATGATCATTTGCGCCCCCTGCGATACCAACTCGCTGACGTTACCCGCCACACGTGCGGGATCGAAGTTGGTATCGGTCGTCAGCAACTCCAGCTGCTTACCCAACACCCCGCCTTGCGCATTGATTTCGTTAATGGCCAACAAGGCCCCTTCTGCCTGGGCAAAACCGTGGGATTTGTAGCGACCACTGAGGGGATAGTTGAGCCCCAGTTTGATGGTGTCGGCAGCCCATGTGGCTGTGGCACCCAACAGCAGTGCCGTCGCGGCGATCAGTTTCAAAGAAGTGTTCATACCCTGTCCTGTGGCCACACCGGCAAATGTGGCGCTGCTTTTATTATTGTTGCTACAGGTTAAGGGAAAACCGTCTGACGCAAGGATGATATTGCTGGTGCCATATATATCAATTTCGTCAGCTGCTGGTTGCAAAGAATACGCCCCACAGCCTGCTATGGCTGATCCAGAGGCCGATGTTCGGATAGAGGGAGCCCTGCTTGTTCGCGAATAAAACACCCAAACGGCAAAAATACCCTATAAAACCGAAGCCCGATTGCAGCGATGAATTCAATGAAGTAGACCGTCATCACTTGAAGGACTTTCGCCTGTTTTATGCGTTTATTCAGAGAAAAGGTCTGTATCTATTTGGCTAAATTGAATGGTCTTCTGGTTTGGCCCGTCACGCTGGAAGCAAGGGACTCTCTGAATAACCCTGCACAGCTCTGTCATCCAGAGCGGGCACCGGGTTGCTCAAGAGGTCCCAAGACAAACCAATAATGATAAGGACTGTTAAATGGAGCTGTTTAACGAATGGGTGGGAGCCGTAAACGGTATTGTTTGGGGCCCCATGATGCTGGTGCTGATTCTGGGTGTGGGCTTGTTCCTGCAACTGGGATTACGGCTGATGCCAATCCGCAAGCTGGGCACAGGGTTCAGCCTGATGTGGAGTGGCCGCAATGCCTCTGAGGGCGAAAAACAACAGGGGGATATTTCCCCGTTTCAGGCGCTGATGACCGCCATGTCGGCGACCGTGGGTACAGGCAACATCGCTGGTGTGGCCACGGCGGTATTCCTGGGTGGTCCGGGTGCCTTGTTCTGGATGTGGTGTACGGCACTGGTGGGTATGGCGACCAAATACTCCGAAGCCGTGCTGGCGGTGAAATACCGCGAGGTAGACGAAGAAGGCAACCACGTTGGTGGCCCAATGTACTACATCAAGAATGGTCTGGGGAAGAACTGGGCCTGGATGGGCGCGGCCTTCGCCATCTTCGGCACCATTGCCGGCTTTGGTATTGGCAATACCGTGCAATCCAACTCGGTGGCCTCGGTGCTGGAGGCCAACTTCTCGGTACCTGCATGGGCAACCGGACTGGTATTGATGGTGCTGACCGGCGCTGTGCTGCTGGGTGGAATCAAGCGCATTGGTTCTGTCGCTGGTGCTCTGGTGCCATTGATGGCGCTGGGCTATCTGGTGATTGGTCTGATCGTACTGGCGATTAACTCGGCTGAAATTCCCCACGCGCTGGAGCTGATTTTCACCTATGCTTTTACCGAATCGGCTGCGGAAGGCGGTTTTGCCGGTGCCGCAGTATGGGCGGCTATTCGCTTTGGTGTGGCGCGCGGTGTGTTTTCCAACGAAGCCGGTTTAGGCTCAGCGCCAATCGCTCACGCGGCGTCACAAACCAAGGACCCGATCCGTCAGGGCCTGATTGCGATGCTGGGCACCTTCATCGACACCATCGTCATTTGTTCCATTACCGGCCTGGTGATCATCACTTCCGGTGAGTGGACATCGGGCGTCTCCGGTGCCGCGTTGACGTCGGCCGCCTTCGCCACCGCTTTGCCGGGTGTGGGTAACTATCTGGTGGCGATTGCGCTGGCGGTGTTTGCCTTCACCACCATATTGGGCTGGAGCCTGTATGGCGAGCGCTGCGCGGAATACCTGTTTGGCGTCAAAGCCATTCGTCCATTCCGGGTGCTGTGGATCGTTGCTGTGCCGGTAGGCACCGTGGTGAGTCTGGATACCGTCTGGCTGTTGGCCGACACCCTCAACGCCATGATGGCGCTGCCAAACCTGGTGGCACTGGCGTTGTTGAGTCCGGTGGTGTTCAAGCTGACTCGCGAATACTTCGACAAGCACTGATCAGTGCCACGGGAGGGGCGTGAGAGGCTCCTCCATCCACCTGCTTGCAGGTGATGCCCAAGCCGCCAGACGGGTGGCGGCCTTGGGTTTTCAATTCCTTTGCCCTGCAAATTCCTTTTCCCGGCTTTCGGGTCACTCTTCTTCCTGATAATCCGCGCTTTCAATATCGCGTTTGGCCTGCACCGGGTTGGCCATCCATTTCATGATGACGTCGCCTTCGCCACGGCCGTAGATGGTCAGTGTACCGAAGCCCAGAATCCGTCCCCAGATCCCCTGATTGATTTCAATGGCTTCGATGGCTTCCAGTTTCATTTCGTCGGTTTTACGGGCGATGATGCCGCTCTTGTGGATAACCCGTTTGTTGGTAACACCCTGTTCGGTGCATTTCCAGGTTAACCAGTAGTAAAGCGCGACGGGAATCCAGATGATGGTGACGCAGAGGATCACGTGCAGCACCAGAAAGAAGCGAATGATCCAGTGGAACTCAAACACCTTGTAAATGTTTTCCCCTTTCGAAAGGGATTCGTCGATATAAGCCATCCATAACTCCTGCAAACAGTCTGGCCGGTTGGAGTAAACGAGTGTCGAAAAGTGCCACTCAAGGCGCGCTATTCAGCCGCAAAAATGCCCCAAGCTAAAGGGCTTTTGTGGAACAGGGTCTCAAGTTTGTCAGCTGCTTGAGATTCTACGTCTGTATAACCCGCTTGCCCGCTAATACAGCGAGGAGTAACGTCCTGTTTTTATCCAAGGATCGTACCGTCTGTGTTTCTGAATCAACTCGATGCCTCCAACCGTAATGGACTGTGGAAGCTGTTCACTGCCCAGTCGCTCGGTGCTTCCAGCGCACCTATTGTGATTGCTCTTGGTGGTCTTATCGGCCACCAGCTGGCGAGCGATCCATCCCTGGCCACCCTGCCGGTAAGCCTATACAGCGTTGGTGTTGCTCTTTCGACCATTCCAGCCGCCCGTTTGATGATGGGCATGGGCCGGGTAGCAACCTATAAAACCGGGGCACTGATATGTGTGCTGGCCAGCGTATTGGCGACCATGGCAATCATCTGGCAGTCGTTCGAACTGTTCTGTGTGGCGGTGGCCTTGAGTGGCTTTTACGGTGCTTGTGTGCAGAACTACCGTTTTGCCGCCTCCGACATTACGCCAGCCGAGTTCAAACCCAGTGCCATTTCGATGATCATGGTCGGTGGCCTGGTCGCTGCGATCATTGGCCCACAGACCGTCATTCTGACTACCGACGCCATTGCCGAGCATAAATACGCTGGCAGCTTTGTGGCTCAAGGTGGCCTGGCGCTATTAGCAGTGCTGGTATTGATGACGCTGAAATTACCGGATGCCAAAGCTGCGCATACAGACGCCCCTGCCCGTCCGCTCTCACAGCTGTTAGCCCAGCCCAGATTAATCGTTGCCGTGATTGCCGGAGCCGCCTCCTACGCCTTGATGGCATTCGTGATGACCGCCGCACCGCTGGCGATGGTAATGCACGGCCACGACAGCAGCGACGCCACACTGGGTATTCAATGGCATATTCTGGCGATGTTCGGACCCAGCTTTTTTACCGGCAAGGTGATTCAGAAAACCAGCGCGCTGATTACCACCGCGATGGGGCTGATGCTGTTGTTCAGTGCCAGTCTGGTGGCCTTGATGGGGATGGAAGTCGGCCTGTTCTGGCTGGCGTTGATTCTACTTGGGCTGGGTTGGAACTTCGGTTTTATCGGCGTCACTACCATGCTCACCAGTTGTTATCAACCGTCTGAAAAGAGCAAGGTACAAGCAGTGAACGACTTTATGGTGTTCGGTACCGCAGCCATAGCGTCATTCAGTGCGGGCCACCAGCTCAGCGTGTCCGGTTGGCACCAGCTGAACCTGGCGACCTTCCCGTTTATTGCATTGGTATTGGTGGCACTGGTGCTGCTGCCGTGGCTGGAAAAGCGGCGAGATTAAACAGAAGATCGCCAGATCATCACTGCAACGCGCTTCCGATTCGCTGATCAATTGCCACTTCAAGCTCATCACGAACACGCCCAGACGCTACCTCCCTGTAGCAACTGGGCTAACCGGGCCATCCATGGCCTCATGCTCTATTCACTTTCGTTTTAATTGGCTCATCTCAATGCACTAGCAGTGACATTCCGGCGCCATTTCTGGCAGTAGCTTCGATCGCTAGCCGCCGGAGCGATACGGCGTTCCGGGAGAAGTTCTCCCCAAGAGGCAAACCGCTTTGGAGGTCCAAACAAGCGCTGTCCTTGAGATTACAGCGCGTTGCGTGATCAAGACGCGCCAATCCACACCTGCTTGGCATTGGTAAATTCGCGAATACCATGCGGCCCCAACTCACGACCATAACCGGACTTCTTGATACCACCGGATGGCAAGCGCGGGTCGGTTTTTACAATGCCA
Source organism: Oceanobacter sp. ABM4_470 (assembly GCF_056158645.1). NCBI lineage: Bacteria > Pseudomonadati > Pseudomonadota > Gammaproteobacteria > Oceanospirillales > Oceanospirillaceae > Oceanobacter > Oceanobacter sp. ABM4_470. The sequence continues at coordinate 336,059 of NZ_JBSWTR010000002.1, read as the reverse complement.
TTAATCGAAATCTGACCTGCCTGCAGGTTCAGAATCGCATGGCGCTTGTTCAGCGGCTTTTCGGTCCAGATGCTGGCGCCCAGGCCGTATTGGGTATCGTTCGCCACCTCTAACGCCTGCTCGAAAGAATCCACTTTCATCACCGCCATCACAGGGCCAAAGGTCTCTTCTTCAAACACACACATGCCAGGCTTCACGTCCGCCAGCAAGGTTGGTGGGTAATACAGCCCCGGACGAGACAAGGCTTCACCACCCAGCAGGCATTTGGCCCCTTCAGCAATCGACGTCGTTACCTGACGATGGAGGTTATCCATCAGGTCCTGACGGGCAATCGGGCCGATATCTGTGTCGTCCAACAATGGGTCGCCGATCACCAACTTCTCCATTCGAACCCGCAGCATTTCAACGAACTGATCGTAAATCGGTGCTTCCACCAGAATACGCTTGGCAGCGATGCAGGACTGACCAGCATTAATAATGCGCGACAACACCACCACATCGGCGGCTTTCTCAAGGTCAGCGGCATCGGCCATCACGATGCATGGATCAGAGCCGCCCAGTTCCAGCACCGCGTGTTTGATTTCAGAAGCCGCTATCGCTGCCACCTTGCCACCCGCAGCACTGGAGCCAGTGAAAGACACCGCCTGAATCGCCGGGTGACGAATCGCTGCTTCCACATCACTGTTTGCTGCAGGCAGGTTCACCACAATGTTGGCGTCTGGCACTTTCAGGCGACTGCATACTTCCTGAATAATGTCGACGATCATCTTTGAGCAGCCCTGTACATGGGGATCGTGTTTCACCACACAGGTATTGCCCGCCATCAGCGCCGGAGCCAAAAAGCGGAACGCCAGCCACACCGGCGCATTCCACGGCAGAATACCCAACAAGGCACCGATCGGCTGATAGGTAACGTAGCTGTCCTTGGCATCGGATTCGATGCTGTCACTTTCCAGATAAGCCTGGGCATTCTGGGCGTAGTGCTCACAGCAGAAAGCGGCTTTTTCGACTTCGCCCCAGCCTTCCTTGATCGGTTTGCCCATTTCCATCGACATCATTTCCGCCAATAGCTGCTTGTTTTCGCGCAGTTGGGCAGCCACTTCCTGCATCATTTTGGTACGCAGATTCAGGCGGGTTTGACGCCAGCTGGTCCAGGCTCTGGCGGCCAGGTCGATGGTGGCTTTGATCTCGTCGGCGGTGAGTGCCGGGTACTGTTCCAGCACCAGTCCGGTGGCCGGGTTGGTGGAGGTAAGTGTCTGTTGTATAGCCATGGTGTCTCCTGTCACGGGCGGCTTGTTGCAGCCGCCCGTGTTGGATGGTCTTCAATTTGGTTCGGCAGGCACTGCCGCTCTCAGGCAGAGGCCACTTTCTTTTTCGGCTGGGCACTGACGGATACCACCGGCGATGCTGTGCTGCCTGTCGCGGTGGCCGTCGTTTTCTTCGCGCCGTGTTCGGGCTTCACCACAAAGTCCCGTTCGAAGTCGAAGAAGGAGGCACAGCCCTGATCGGTGATGTAGATGGTATCCGAGATACCGCAGGTTTTGTCGCCGTCGATGCCGTACATCCAGGGGATGATATGGAACGTCATGCCTTCTTCCAGTATCACCGAGTCGCCCTGATTGAGGCTGCATATATAGCCTTCGTCCCAGCTTGGCGGAAAGGCGATGCCAATCGAGTAGCCGGAGCGGGTCGCCAGTCGGGCGCCAACATCGTTATCCGAGATGATGTTACGGACCATGTTATCCACATCCGAAACCGTCATGCCCGGCTGGACGATGCTATGCACTTCGTCGAGCGCCTGTTTCATTTTCTCCTGCGCCTTGTACATGGAATCGCTCAGTTCGCCAAGTACCACGGTGCGCATCATGGCGGTGTGGTAACGGCGATAGCAGCCGCCGATTTCAAGGAACACATGCTCACCCGGCTGCACCACCCGACCTTCAAAAGTGGCGTGACCAATCATGGTTCGTGGCCCTGAGGTCACGTATGGCATCACCGATGGCGTTTCGCCACCGGCACAGAACATGGCGTTGGCAATGGCACCGCCGATCTCGTTTTCGGTCACCCCGGCAGCGCAGGCTTCGATCCCTGCCGCCATACCGGCCTGAGTCGCTTTTGCTGCCCGCTTCATGATTTCAATTTCATGCACAGATTTGCGAATACGGCCCTGCTCAACAATGCCGAAGCAATCCAACAGCTTGGCGTTGCGCATGCGGGTGTGGATAAAGTCCTGATGGTAGGCTGGGAAAAAGTAGGAATTGCGCTCGTAGCCAATGCGCTTGTTGCCCAGACCGAATTCTTTCAGTGCATCCACCAGCATCTGGATAGCATCGCCGGTGTCCGGGTACGGCCGCGTTACTTCCACCCAGGTGCGGTAAATCACGTTCGACTCTTCCAGTGCCCGGGTGATCATGAAAGGTTCGCCTTCCAAGGGCACCACTAACGCCTGGAAGAAGCTGTAGCCCGTGGTCTGGTAGTCGGTCAGGTACATGATGTTTTCCGGGTCGGAAATCACCACCGCATCGAGCCTGCGATAGGCAATACGTTCACGCAAGTCATTGATGCGACGCTCGTATTCAGAAAACGGGAAAGTCATATCATCACGCTGTTTCATAGTGCTGCCTCCAGGGTGTTGTCGGTGGCGCGAACCAGAATTTCCAGTCCGGCAGTGAGGTCGTCTTCAGGAATGGTGAGTGGTGGAATCAGCTTCAGCACCTTGCCGCCAGTACCACAGCTGGCGATCAGCAAACCGTTGTCGAAACACTCGGCAACAATGGCTTTGGAATGCTCGGTGTCGGCCACATCAAGGCCGATGATCATGCCTTTGCCACGCACTTCAACTTGTGGATATTTGCGCACCAGCGGCGCCAGCGCGTCGTTCATGATGGTGGTGCAACGGGCCACCTGATCCATCAGTTCCGGCGTTTCGTAGTATTTGAGCGCTTCGGTACCCGCCACAAACGACAGGCTTTGGCCGCGGAACGTGCCGGTGTGTTCGCCTGGCGACCAGTGCTTGTCGTGCTCTGGCTTGACCAGATTCATCGCCATTGGCGTGCCCATGCCACCAATACCCTTGGCCAGACAGATGATGTCCGGATCAAGGCTTTCACCATTGGCAACTACATCATCAAAACTGAAGAACGAACCGGTACGACCGCAGCCAACCTGAATATCGTCCACCACCAGTAAGGCGCCAACGTCTTTGGCTAACGCCTGCAAGGCAAGCAACCATTCATTGCTGGCAACGTTTACCCCGCCTTCGGCCTGAATCGTCTCCACCACAAAGGCTGCTGGCGGCTCCATACCTGACGATGGGTCGGCGTACAGTTCTTTCAGCAGCGAGAGGCTGTCCATATAGCCGAACGGCTGATGCACCACATTGGCTAACGGCACACCGGCGGCACCGCGAAAATAGCTGTTGGCCGTCAGTGCCAGCGCCCCCAGCGTCATGCCATGAAAGCCTTTCGAAAACGCAACGACCTGACGACGACCTGTGACCCGGCGCGCCAGCTTCAGGGCCGCTTCTACCGAATTGGTGCCGGTTGGCCCCATAAACTGCATTTTGTGATCCATCGAACGCGGTTCCAGTATCACCTTCTCGAAGGTTTCCATAAACGTCCGCTTGGCGGTGCTGTGCATGTCCAGCGTGTGCAGCACACCGTCGTTCTGCAGGTAGTTGATCACCGCCTGTTTCATCCGCTCGTTGTTATGGCCGTAATTCAGTACACCGGCCCCGGCGAAAAAGTCGATGTATTCATTGCCCTGATCGTCCGTCTGACGTGCGTTCGAAGCTTTCTCGAACACCACCGGGTACACGCGGCAGTAGGCGCGGATGTCGGACTCTCGTTGCGCAAAAATGCTCATGTTGCTCTCCTTCATCGGGTTGCCTCTGGTTGAGGCGGTTGTGGCCAGGCTCGCGGACGAGTCGGTCGGTTTGGAACATATCCTGCGGAGCTGGATGCCTCTTGGGGAGAACTTCTCTCCCCGGCGGTTGCCATCCCCACTGCTTCGCGCTGCCGATTCGCATATCAATTTTCACGACGAGCGCATTACGACCACGCACAGATTCGGCATCCATGCCTCAACTGTGCTATCCGGCCATCCATGGCCAGATGTTCTATTTGCTCTTGTTCAAATTGGCTCATCTCAAGGCGCATTAGTGCTTCCGATAAGCTGTTATTTATCGAATAAAACGTTGATTGAATGGTTGTCTGTTAAACAGCAGTCAGCTGTTGATCAGCACTACACCTGCGGCAGTGGACACTGCACCAGCAGGCTGTAGAGCCGGGTGACCCGCTCGATCAAGCGGTCGTTGAAGTCGTAATGTGAGCTGTGACAAGGCCAAGCCGGAGCCGCACCGTCGTCAGAGCCAATCAGTGCAAAGGCACCGGGAATTTCGTTGAGGTAGTAGCTGAAGTCTTCCGACGCCATCACCGGCAGCATGATGCCATGCTCCAGTGAGTCTTCACCAAACAGCTGGCTCCAGCCATTGCGCATACTGCGCGCCTGCTCAGGATGGTTGATGGTGGCTTCGTAACGGGGAAAGCATTCCAGCGTCGCCGTGGTGCCATAACCGGCGGCGGTTTGCTGACAAATGGATTCGATGGCGTCGTTAACCAACTGGCGGGTAGCGCGGTCGGGTACCCGAATGCTGCCGGAGATCACCGCTTGCTGGGCAATCACCGTCGGTGCACTGATGGCGTCTATGGACGTCACGCTGACCACCGCCGCCAACTGCGGCGGTAAACGTCTGCTGATTACTTGCTGCAAGGCAATCACCACCGCGCTGGCCGCCAATACCGGATCGGCACACAGCTCCGGCTGACTGGCATGACCACCCTTGCCCGATATGGTGATTTTGAAGGTGCCGTTGCCACACATCACAATGCCGTTGGGGCAGGCCATCTTGCCGAACGGAATCGCTGGCCAATTGTGCCAGCCAAAAATCTGATCAACCCCTTCAAGCGCGCCGTCGTCAATCATGGCCTTGGCGCCATGACCGCCCTCTTCTGCCGGTTGGAACAGCAAGGTGACTGGTGCAGGCAGTTGCTCTTCAAAGCGCTTCAGCCAGGCTGCGGTCGCCAGCAAAGTGGCGGTATGGCCATCGTGTCCACAGGCATGCATGCAACCGCTGTGTTCCGAACTCCAGCTGACGCCGCTGTCTTCGACAATCGGCAAGGCATCGATATCGCCGCGCAGGGCGATATGCAGATGGTCTGTGGCCGCCGTGTTGATTCCCCCCAGCGTCGCCACCGTGCCGGTACCTGCGCAGGCACGCCATTGAATACCCATGGCATCCAGCCGCTGGCGAATCAGCAACGCGGTGCGTTCTTCCTGCCACCCCAGCTCAGGCTGACGGTGCAACTGCCGACGCCAATCGGTCGCTTGTGCAATCAGTTGTGGCCAGTCCGGCCCGCTGGCACTGCCTTGCTGCCCTGCAACTTTGCTTCCGGCATCAGCAGTCTTGTCAGGCTGAGTCAGGTTCAGAATTTCTTGCATGGTGTTCCTCCGGTCTTCACTTGTACCTGAGCACGGAGCGTTCCCGCTCGGGCCAGCTGACGACGGGATTGTCGACTTTGCGTTTTACCAGCAAGAATATTTGTTTAAAAACAGCCACTTGGCGTGCACAAAAAAGTGCCGCCGAATTTAAATTCGAACGAGTGATAGATTATGGGATTTTATCGCTGGCAAGCTGCTGAAAATCAGCCGCTATTGACCAAGTGGACAGAGTGACGCGCAATTGTCGGCAACGGAATTTTTTCAGATGACAGGCTTATGCTCGGCGGCTTTCTAACAACTGTCAGGACTATCGAATCGGAAAAATACAGAAACTGGTCGTTCAGAAATGACTATCGCACCAAAGCAAAACACGACGCACCAGAATGCGTCGTATTTGCCGGAGGATTGAGGCTAAATTGCGGCTGAAGGTCGTGGTTTCTAATGTGTAAACGGACTGAACTGGCTCCATCCCGTTATTGAGAAAAGGCAAAATCCACCGCCGCCCTGGCGTGAATTTCAGCGGTATCGAATAACGGAATATCGGTATCTTGCGGCTTCACCAGCAGGCCGATTTCGGTACAGCCCAGAATCACACCTTGTGCTCCCTGCTCAACCAGCGATTCCATCACCGCCAGATAGCTGGCGCGAGAGCTTTCCAGTACCTTGCCCTGACACAATTCCTGATAGATCACCCGATGCACTTCGGCTCGCTGTTCATCGTTGGGGATAACCACCTCCAGCCCGAACTTGTCGGCCAACCGCTGACGGTAGAAATCCTGCTCCATGGTGAAGGCGGTGCCCAGTAAACCAACCTTCTGAATCCCCTTGGCCACCAGCGCCGAGCCGGTAGCGTCGGCGATATGAAGCAGCGGAATACGCAGCGCCGCTTCTACCTCGTCGGCCAACTTGTGCATGGTGTTGGTACCAATCAACAGGCAATCGGCACCGGCGGCCTGCACCTGCATGGCGGCGCTGACCAGCTCATCGCGGATGGCGTCCCAGTTACCTTCGGCCTGTAAATCCGCCAGTGGCTGAAAATCAAGGCTGACCAAAGCTAATGACGCCGAATGCAAACCACCGGCACGTTCACGTACGCCTTCATTAATCAGCTTGTAATAGGTCTGGGTGGACTCCCAGCTCATGCCGCCCAACAGCCCGATGGTTTTCATAGCCGTCCCTCTTTGTTCATGGAGTGAGTTATCCGCAGAGTGCGTAGTCCACCTATTGTTACAGCTGGCTGTTTTCGGGTTAGAGCCAGTTGTCCGCTTGATGATCAGAACAGTTGCCATTGAATAGGCCTAAACCGCTAAAACTGTACTTAAAGCAGTACAGTTGCTGTGAACAAACCTTGATCAATATTCGTAGACGCTAACCTCAATTCACCACTCCACGCCGCACTGCGGACAATCTGGACGGAAACAGACCAGCCCCATGTGCAATTGGTCAATTTGGAGTCTTTCGATTCCGGTTTGCTTGAAGCACCTGCCTGTGTCGGCCGTTCGATTAATTGGAATTTGCTGCGCGGGCGCAGTTCATTCAACCAACGACGGTTACAGGAGATGGTAATGACGCCACTTCGCTCTGCCCTTGCAGCATCCATTCTGAGTATCACAGCCTCTTTCGCCAGCGCCGCCAGTCTGGATTTTTCCAACGAATACAACGACAAGTCGATCCACGCCCAGGGCGATGCCTACTTTATCGAACAGGTGTCAAAACTGAGTGGCGGTGATGTGGATATCACCCTGCACACCAGCGGTGCCTTGGGCTTCAAGTCGGCCGACCACTTCTATGCTGTAGCCGATAACGCCATTCAAATCGCCGACACTCTGGCGGGCACCATGGGCGGTATTGACCCAATCTTCCTGCTGTCGTCGCTGCCATTTGTGGTCAGCAGCGTAGACGATGCCGAAACCCTCTACGAGGTTGCCCGTCCTTATTACGAAAAAGTCTTCGCAGATAACGACCAAATCCTGCTGTATGCCTCTCCTTGGCCAGCCAGTGGTATCTGGTCGAAAGGGCCGGTGAACTCGGTGGACGAGCTGCACAATCTGAAGATTCGTACCTACGACAAAAACGGCACCATCGCTTTCAAGGAAGCCGGAGCCGCACCGGTGCTGCTGTCGTGGGCAGACGTAGTCCCACAGCTGTCGACGGGCGGTATTTCGGCGGTGCTGACGTCGGCTGAGTCCGGTGCCAACGGCAGTTTCTGGGAACACCTGAACAGCTACAGCGAAATCCGTTACGCCATTCCATTGAACATGGTGCACATGAACCGCGAGGTGTTTGACGACCTGCCAGAGAAGGACCAGCAAGCCATTCTGGAAGCGGCCAAGCTGACCGACGCCCACAACTGGCAAACCGTGCGCACCCGTTTGGCCCAAAACTACGACGAGCTGAACCAGCACAAGGTCAATATCATCACCGATATCGACCCGGGCATGGCCGCCGACCTGAAAGCCGCAGGCAAACCAGCATTGGATGAGTGGCTGAAGAGCACCGGTGACACCGGCCAGCAAATCTTCAAGCAGTTGCAGCAGTTTGCAGCCGAGTAAACCCATGATTGCAGCCTTTATCCTGCTGGTAAAACGCATCAATCAGGCTGGCGGCATCATTGCCGGCAGCCTGATTGTGTATATGGCGGCGCATATCCTGCTGGAAATTGTGCTGCGTTTCTTCGATACCTCGACCTACATTCTTAACGAGTTTGTCGGCTACGCCGTCGCCACCATGACCTTTATGGGACTGGGTTTTACGCTGGAGCGCGCCGGACTGATTCGGGTGGATATGCTGATCGACCGCCTGCCCCATGTCTGGACGGTCATTCTGGATGCGTTGGTGTCTGCCGCGGTATTGGTGCTGTTCAGCTGGCTTAGCTGGTACTGGCTGAAAAACGTGTTGCGCAGCTACAAGCGCGGCATTACCAGTGATTCGCTGGTCGATACCCCCATCTGGATTCCCGAAGGACTGGTGTTCATTGGCATGGTCGTGCTGTGTATCACCTTGTTGGCCCGAGTGCTGAGCCTGCTGGTTTACCAGCAACCGCCTTGCTATCTGGAAGCAGACGAAACCGATGGCGATTCAGCCAATTCACAGCAGAGCGAGGTGGCCTGATGGAAACCCTGATGACCACCCTGGGTGTTGTGGTACTGATTTTTCTGGTGCTGGGCCTCGGTGCCTGGGTCTTTGCCGGACTGGTTATGGTGTCGGTACTGTCGCTGTTCTGGCTGGGGGATTTCAGCTTTCACCGCATCGGCGTCACCCTGACGCGGATTCTGTTTCGGGCCGGTAACTCATGGGAGCTGTCGGCCATTCCGTTATTTATCTTCATGGGCGAACTGATCTTCCGTTCGGACATATCCGAACGCCTGTTCAAAGGCCTCGAGCCGTTCGCTCGTCGCATTCCCGGAGGCATCCTGCACACCAATATTTTTGGCTGTACGCTGTTTGCTGCGGTCAGTGGTTCCAGCTCGGCCACCACCGCTACCGTCGGTAAAATCACCACCCGCGAGCTGCAACAACGCGGCTACGACCGCAAACTGTCGATTGGCTCGCTGGCCGGTGCTGGCAGTCTCGGGCTGCTGATTCCACCGTCGATTGTGATGATCGTCTATGGCGTACAGGCCGAAGTATCGATCAGCAAACTCTTTATGGCCGGTGTACTTCCGGGCCTGTTGATCGCCGTGCTCTACTCCGCTTACCTGTTCGCCCAGGCGGTGATGCATCCACAAAAAGCCCCGCGACAGACGACCGAAGAAAGCAGCGTCACCTTGTGGCAAAGCATCAAACTGCTGAGCCCGGTGCTGGCACTGATTTTTGTAGTGATTGGTTCTATTTACTCTGGCCTTGCCACACCATCGGAGGCCGCCGCCGTTGGCCTTGGCGCGTCGCTATTGATGCTGGCAGCCGAACGGCAACTGAGCCGGGATCTGTTCAGCGGCGCGCTGCGTTCGGCCATTCTCAGCAGCGTGATGGTGTGTTCGATTCTGGTCTGTGCAGCCCTGCTGGCGACCGCCGTTGGCTACCTGCACATTCCACAAGACCTCGCTGCCGTTATTTCGGCCATGGACCTGAGCCCGGCCCAACTGCTGATGATTCTGGCACTGTTCTACATAGTGTTAGGGCTGTTTCTGGATGGCATTTCCATCACCGTGATGAGCCTGCCGATCACCCTGCCACTGGTACTGCAAGCCGGCATCGACCCGATCTGGTTCGGCGTGTTTCTGGTGATCATGGTGGAACTCGGTCAAATCACTCCGCCGGTAGGCTTTAACCTGTTTGTATTGCAAGGCCTGACCGGTGAAAAGCTTGGCAAAGTCGCGCTGGCCGCCATGCCATTCTTCATTCTGATGTGCTGTGCCGCGCTGCTGATCACCCTGTTCCCCGGCATTGTGCTGTGGCTGCCTGAACTGGGCAGTGGATAAACAGGGCTTGGGAATGGGTAGTGGCTGATACGGCTTCTGCGGTGCGGATCAAAACAGCAGACCATAAAAAACCCGACCTGACGATCGGTCAGGTCGGGTTCGAAAACAGCCAGACCGGGCTTGCACCCGGCCGATCACCTCGGTTTACGCAGTGGTCGTTTCAGACTGCTCGGCACGTGCCTTTTGGGCTTGTGCCTCGGCTGCTACGGCGCTGTTGTCCGCAGCAACTGTTTGGTCGGCGGTGCTGTCCGCCTGAATCGCCGTCAGGGCGATGGTGAAGACGATGTCGTCTACCAAAGCACCACGGGAAAGGTCGTTCACTGGCTTGCGCATGCCTTGCAGCATTGGGCCAATGCTGATTACGTCGGCAGAACGCTGTACCGCTTTGTAGGTGGTGTTACCGGTGTTCAGATCCGGGAATACAAACACGGTGGCCTGACCGGCAACGGCACTGTTCGGTGCCTTGGAGCGGGCCACGCTTTCCATTACGGCAGCGTCGTATTGCAGCGGGCCGTCGATCAACAGATCCGGGCGTTTTTCCTGCGCAATACGGGTCGCTTCACGCACTTTATCCACATCAGACCCCTGACCGGAGGCACCGGTGGAGTAGCTGATCATGGCTACCCGTGGCGGAATGCCAAAGGCCATGGCGGAGTCGGCAGACTGAATGGCAATATCGGCCAGCTGTTCGGCGTTCGGGTCCGGGTTGATGGCGCAGTCGCCGTATACCAGTACCTGATCCGGCAGACACATAAAGAACACAGACGACACCAGGTTGGTGCCCGGCGCGGTCTTGATCAGCTGCAGCGGCGGACGAATGGTGTTGGCGGTGGTGTGTACCGCGCCACTCACCAGACCATCCACATGGCCCAGTTCCAGCATCAGGGTACCCAGTACAACGTTATCGGCCAGCTGTTCTTCGGCGATGATTTCAGTCATGCCCTTGTGAGCGCGCAGCTCGACCAGGCGGCCGATGTAGTTGCCGCGAATCTCGTCCGGATCGAACACGTCGATGCCGTCGCCCAGTTCAATGCCCTGGTTCTGTGCCACGCGGTGCACTTCTTCCGGCTTGCCCAGCAGTACACAACGAGCAATACCGCGCTTGGCACAAATGGCCGCGGCTTTTACGGTACGTGGCTCGTCGCCTTCCGGCAGCACGATGGTTTTGGCCGCGCTGCGGGCACGCTGGATCAGGTTGTAGCGGAACGCTGGCGGCGACAAACGACGCTGGTATTCGCTATCAACGTAGCTGTTGAGCCACTCGGCATCGATGTGACGGGCGGTTTCTTCCTGAATGCGGTTCAGGCGCTCGGCATCGTCCAACGGAATTTCGTTGTCCATGCGTTGCAGGTCCATAGCGGTCTGCCAGCTGTTGGTCTGCACTTTCAGTACCGGCAAGGTGCTGTTGGCAGCGCCAAACTGCTCGATCACGCGTGGATCAGGTTCGCGGTCACCGGTCAGGATCAGACCTGCCAGCTCAACGCCGTTCAGGGCTGCCAAACCGGCAGCCAGCATCACGTCGTCACGGTCGGCCGGGGTCACCACCAAGGTACCCGGACGCAGTTCTTCCAGTACGTTGGCCACGGTGCGAGCACACATAATGACGCGGCGGGCACGACGGCTGTCCATGTCACCGGCGTTAATCACGCTGGCGTTCATGTGCTTGGCAACGTCACTGATGCGCGGAGCGTTGATGCCATCACGCCATGGGATTTCACCCAGTACAGGGAAGTGGTCGCCGAAGATGGTGCTCTGCTCGCTCATTTCTTCAGCGGTCAGGCTCTGACGGCTACCGGTGTAGTCGGTCAGCTCTGGCTGACTGCGGCCATTGTTGTCCAACGGTGCGCCCAATTTGTTCAGCAAGCAGCCGATCAAACGCTTGTTGCGCACGCCACCGTACGCAGCGGCGGTGATTTCGATGTGGTCTTCAAACGACTCAACAGAATCAGCGGCCGGAGCAGCCACCAGAACCACCTGGGCGTCCAGCGCCTTGGCGATTTCCTTGTTGATACGAGTGGCGTATGGCTGGTTGGCGGTTGGAATCACGCCTTCAATCAGCACCACTTCGCTGCCTTGTGGGCGCGACTGCTCGTAGCGGGCAACGATTTCTTCCAGCAGCTCATCGCCACGACCGGAAGACACCAGATGCTCGGCTTCACGCATGGAAAGCGGCTGACCAATCGGCTGTTCACAGCTGCCTTGCAGCAGGGCCACGGTGCGGTCTTCGGCACCGACGTCGGTCTGGTTTTCAGCGATCGGTTTGAAGAAATGAACCTTGATGCCCTGACGGTCCATGGCATGGAACAAGCCCAGTACCGCAGTTTTCAGGCCTACGCCGATACCAGCCGGAGCCAGCATTAATGCCTGTGCCATTACTCAGCTCCTACCGGTTGCGCAGTTTCGACAAAACGCACGGCATCCTGGGCGATCATCAGCTCTTCGTTGGTAGGAACCACCAGGGCTTTCACTGCGCTGGCATCGGTAGAGATTTCACCAGCACCGCCACGAATGGTGGCCTTGTTGCGTGCGTCGTCGACTTCGATACCAAGGAACTGCAACTGACGCAGGGTTTCGGCGCGGATCACGTCAGAGTTTTCACCAATACCGCCGGTGAACACCACGCCATCCAGACGACCCAGAGACGGCACCATGGAGGCAATGGTACGCGCCAGACGGTAGCTGTAGATTTCCAGCGCCAGCTGGGAACGCTCGTGGCCTTCTTCCGCAGCTTCTTCGATGGTGCGGCAGTCGTTGCTCAAACCGGAAATACCCAACAGGCCGCTTTCTTTCCACAGCATGTCGTTGATCTGGTCGATGTTCATATCCAGCTGCTTGGCCAGATATTCATGAATGCTCGGGTCGATGCTGCCGGAACGGGTGCCGTGCACAATGCCTTCGTTTGGCGTCATACCCATAGAGGTTTCCATGCTCTCACCGTTCTTCACAGCACACACAGACGCGCCGTTACCCAGGTGGGCAATCACCATGGCGCTGTCTTCCAACGGACGCTTCAACATGGTTGCTGCCTGCACACAAACGTAGCGGTAGCTGGTGCCGTGGAAACCGTAACGACGTACCGCGTTTTCTTCGTACAGTTTGTACGGCAGCGGGTAGATGTAGGACTTGGCTGGCATGGACTGGTGGAAAGCAGTATCGAACACAGCAGTGTGCGGCAGGTTCGGGAATACCTTGCGAGCGGTTTCGATACCGGCAAGGTTGGCCGGGTTATGCAGCGGCGCCAGGTGATTGCACTGGCCTATCTTCTCCGCCACTTCATCGGTAATCAGCATGGATTCGCGGAAGAACTCACCGCCATGAACCACACGGTGACCGACCGCCTTGATGCTGTCGCCCAGACCCGGCTGCTGCTGGATAAACTCCACCACCGCAACCAGCGCTTCATCATGGCCAGCGTTCGGCAGGCTGACACGGGTTTTCTCGCCGTTTTGCTTGAACGCAATCTCGGCACCTTCGCTGAACAGACGCTCAGCCTGACCGGTTAAGACTTCATCACCAAATTGAGGGTCGATCACGGCGAATTTGATAGAAGAACTGCCGCAGTTAATCACCAGTACCAGTGAGGTAGACATGGGTTACCTAAACCTTTGTATGTCGGGGGCATGCATGGGTGCCCGAAACTAAATTCAAATGCTTTCCGTGCGCGTGGAGCGTTCCCTCGGCGAACGTTGAGCCTTGGCCAATTAAGGTTGCTTGGGGAGATGCAAGAACACTGAGCGCAAGCTCAAAACTGCAACAGGTGCTGTTCTTGATCAGAAAACCAGGTGGGAGTCGTTGTTATAGGCTGGTTCCGGCACCACAGCATCACGCCGATGTGAGCTGTGGCTTCGTGGCGGCGGATTGTACGGCTTTGGATCGGGAAAATATAGACTTTAGTCTAACACCCAAAGAAACAAGGGCTTTTGCAACTTTCGTACACGGAATAATCAGCAGGCTGGGAGGCTGACTTTTTATGATTGCCTGTCAGGAACAGATCGATTTCCTCAATATGTAACAGTAAAAGCCAATTATTTTTGGCATTTTGATGACAGCCCGGAACAACCACCCATTTGATCAAAAATACAGCAGAGATGGCATAAACCCCGTATTAACGGGGCTTATGTAGCTTTTGAAAGTCGGAAAATGAGATTTGATTCTCGAAAGAAAGCAGGTGAAAAACCTGAATGGTTAGATTTTCTAATCATTACCGTGAAAAAGAGTCGCTTTATTCTGAAGACCCCGATCCCTACTATGGCACCCATCAACAACACAGACCCAATCCACAGGATGACCAATATGAAAGTTGAAAACACCGAATACTACATCGACGTAGACCAAGCCATCGCAGACGCAAAAGCTGCTCGTGATGCTTACTTGGCTGAGATCTTCTCTTCCCTGTTCGCCAAGATCAAAGTTGCTCTGACTTCCAAAAAAGCAGACAAGCTGGTTGCCGCTCACTAAGAGCTGACCAACGACTGTTTACCCGCAGGTCATCGGCCGACTTCAAGGAACCAACAACAATTCTTCCTTGCTGTCAGGCACAACCTGGGGCGGTAATTTCCTCGCAAGACCTACGCAATACCCCCCTCCTGCTAGACCTTCTTAAAAGTCACTTCTGAAACACCCAGCTTCAAATACCCGATCCACACATCTGATCCATACAAACGTTTCCAAGCCCCCACTTTTTGCTGAATATTTGAACCAGACTTGGTTGCCACCTGAATGGTATGGGGACATCTATTTAATCCTGCACGGCTCTGCGCGAGTGTTGCCGTTGTTCAGTGCAAGGCGACGAATGCAGCGAAATGACGAACCTGTCCGGTCGAGTCTTTTCAAGTTCGTCAACACAGCACTGGGCGGCGGCAGCCCAGAGTGAGCACCGGATTAAATAGATGTCCCCGTATGGCCTCACAGCAAATGCGGATTCTCGTAGTCACCCCGAAACATCAGCTGCACCAGTACAGGCTCATCGGTTTCGTTTTTGAAGTACCAACCATGGCTGCCTTCAAAGGGCGCGATAAAGCTGCCTTTCATCTCGGTGGAACGTCCCACCACGTAGCTTTTGAAATACCCGCTGGTATCCCCCTTGGGCTCACCGTGCACATCGACGTACACCTGGCTGCTACTGCTGATCCAACGGAAGTCGACCTGAGCGCCCTGCTGCATGGTCATTTTGTATTCCAACCCGCTATTGGGCATCAGCGTTAGTTGAACAGACTTTCGGGTATCGGACGGCTTGCTGACAGCGCCCTGAGCTTGTGCCGCTTGCATTGCCTCCAGCGTCTCCGGGGAAAGCGCCGTCAGATTCAGCGCCTTGCCGACACCGGTCGGGTCGATGTTGTATTCGGCCGGTAATATCACCGTAAACAAGGTAATCAGGCCAACCAATATGGCGGCGGCGGTGGCTTTCCACAGCGTGGCTGCGGAAACCTGTGCCGTGTTTACCTCATTACGAATCTCAGCGCTCATATCAAGACGCTCCTGTTATTGGGTGAAATAGCCGGTTAATTGAAACCCCGCCAGCATCACACCAGAGGCCGTCAAAGCCGAGTTAGTGACGACCGCAAAGCGACCAAAAGATGGCGACTGCCGCCACGCAGACAACAGCAACACCACCAATACCAGCGCAGCAAACTGCCCCAATTCAACACCAAGATTGAAGGCGACCAGGTTATCCAACAGGCCGTCTTCGGGAATGTGAAACTCCTGCAACTTGGTCGCCAGCCCAAAACCGTGAAACAGGCCGAACACCAGCACCATCAAACGGGTGTCTGGCTGAAAACCCAGCAAACGCTTGAAACCGCCCAGATTATCGAAACCCTTGTAGAGCACCGACAAACCGATAATGGCGTCGATCAGGTAAGCATTAACCTGGATATTGGCCAGCACGCCGCTCATCAGGGTGATGCTGTGGCCGAGGGTAAACAGACTGACGTACAGCAGCACATCGCGGCTGCGATAGAGGAAGAACACCACCCCGACCAGAAACAGAATATGGTCGTAACCGGTGATCATGTGCTTGGCACCAATGTACAGAAACGGCGCAAACTGAACGCCGCTGTTGAGCTGTAAAAAGATACGGGTGTTGTCATCGACGCCATGGGCTAGCGCCAGCACCGAGGTACTCGCAAGCAGAATAGCAACGACCGATTTAAAGCTGTTATTCCATGAAAATTGGAATGGGGTTATCAACACGCGACTCAGCCTCATATCCTTCCTGCACAACCTTCAGACACAGAGGATCTGTCATGCTGACACACCAAGCGAGCAACGCCATCAGTCTATTGGTGTCGATGGCATAACACCTTGGTTCTGATGATGTACCGGTTGAGTCTTACGTTAGGCAGACTACGGAACAGACACTAAAAAGCCCGCATCAGCGGGCTTGGTACACAATACAGCGAGAGGCAGAACGGTACTCGCGATCAGAATGGAACGTCGTCATCGTAGTTTGGCATTTGCTGGGCGAAGCCTGCATCTGCCGGTGCCGCCATTGGCTGGGCTTCGCTGAGAGACTGAACGCGCCAGGCTTGCAGGCTGGTGAAACATTTTTCCGGCTTGCCCGGAGCATTCCACAGACGGCCATTCAGGTTAAAGGTCACCAGAATTTCGTCACCCAGGTGGAAGCTGTCCATCAAGGCGCATTTATCTTTGATCAGCTCAAACGCCACGTAGTTCGGGTATTCCGACTTTTCACCATCACCCGTCAGTTTGATCACAAACTCGCGCTTGGTGAAATTGTTCTGGCCGTAGCTTTTGGTGTCGTCGATGGAGTGGATAACGCCTTGGGCTTCGAAGCTTTTGGACATGAAGAAAGACCTTTCAGAAGTCATTGAATTTGCCGGAATCATAACATTGATCCCGGCCAGTTCGCCCCGATCAGACCAACATCCGGCCCGCATGCCCACAAACCCGGTGCCCACTACCCATCTCGCCCCCAACAAAGCCTGGCGATCAGGATTCCGCAGGTGCCATCAGCCATTCAGCCAAACCAATGACCAGCAGTACCGCAGCAATGCCAAGTAATATCGGTGTTGCCCCATTGGCCACACAAATCACCTGAATAGCCACCAGCGAAAACCGCACAATCGCGTCGTAACGACCGACGGTTGCTGACGGATTCAGGTAGCGATACACCGCCCACACAGTAACGTAAACGCCCGCCAGGTTGAGCAGGAAGGCACTGGTTTCATCCAACGGCAGAAATACACTATCGAATCCCAGCAGGCTGTCCAGCGATGCAATCATCCCGACCACAGTCGTTGCCAGCAGCGGTACTGCCAGAATGGTGGTCACCAGAATGTCGTACACCGCTGCGGCTCTGACGAGAGTTTGGTAGCGGCTGGTTGGTTGTGCCATGGTTTGCGTTGTCATTGGTATCTCCTTGCCAATAAATAAAGGGTTGAAAATGGGTCAGGCGGGAACAGCGCCTGAAAGCGGACGCTTCAGCAACTCCCGAATTTCATAGAACTCGCCAGAACTCAGCTCCAACAGCGGCCAATGATTCAGTACCTGAATAATGTCCGCTGCTCGTTGCTCGGCTTCAATCACGTAGCCCGGTTGTGAGGCGCGCTGCTTGAGCGCCAGTAACTCCGGCAGCTCATCCGTCACACCATCCGTAATGGCGTGATAAACACTGGTCCTGACGTTGCAGAGCCCAAGAGAAAGAAAATCGATATCCGGATTCTCAAGCTGGTAAAGCCGGATTAAGGCATTGAGCGCCGCCTTGGATGTGGCATAGCTGACCATGCCAGCACGTGGTCGCTGACCGGATATCGACGCTGATGCCACGGCTTTCCGCGGCCGCCATTCCAACTTCAGAAGTGCATCCAACGTAGCTTTGACAGCCATAACATTGAGACTCATCACCCACTCGAACTCGGCCATCGATACCTGCTCCGCCCGTTTGGGTGGTGCACCGAAGGTGCCAGCATTCAAAAAGGCTATCTCCAGTGGCTCAGAGCCCAATTGCTGTTTGAGTAAGCTAAAAGTAGCTTCAACCTCGTCGTAACAGCGCAGATCACATTGTTGCCAGTAGAAGTTCGGGTGCTGTAACGCCGGTTGGTGACGTGACAAGCCGCCAACCCGGTAACCCAACGCCAGATATTGCTGCGCCAGGGCAAGGCCGATCCCGGCACTCACTCCCGTAATTAAAACAACACTCATATCGCGCCCTCAGGAAAACTTGCCACTGCTGTAGCCGCCATCCACATCCAGTACCGTACCGGTGATATAGGACGATGCCGGACTCAACAAAAATAGAATGGCGGCCACCACCTCCTCAGGATCGGCCATGCGTTTCATCGCCGTAACCGCCAGCTTTTGACGAGTAGCCTCGGGGTTGGCCGCAAGCCGTTCCGGCGTATTCATCCCCCCCAGCGTCGGGCCAGGTGCAACGGCGTTGATACGCACAGCGAAGGCCTCATCACTGTCGACAGCGGCCTCGATAGCCGCAACCTGAGTGAGGCAATTCAACGCCGCTTTGGATGCGGAATAAGCCGCCTGCCCGGGGATCGGAGTAACACCCGCACAAGAAGACACATTGACGATAGCGCCGCCCGACTGACGGCCAATCAAGCGCAGCTGCTGCTGCATACACATCAAGGTACCGGTCAGGTTGATATCCACCACCTGCCGCCAGTTGTTGAGATCCAATGCCCGTACCACGCCACGGCTGGCTGTAATACCGGCATTGTTAACCGCCAGATCGAGCCGACCAAAGCGTTCCCGGATCTGCTCGAACAGTGATTCGACCTGAGCTTGCTGACTGATATCGCAAGCGATAAAGCTGACGCTATCGCCCAGCTCCTGACACACGGATTCGGCCTTTTCAGCAGAACGACCGGAAACAATGACCCGGGCTCCAGCCTGGACCAGTTGTCGTGCCAAAACCCGGCCAATACCATGGGTACCTCCAGTGATCAGCACCACCTTGTTATCAAAACTCATCGGAACATCCTTTCAGTAAGCGTATTCAGTAAACGATATGGTCAGGGCGCAAATAACGCGGATTAACACAACAGAACACCCGCTCTGCCGCTGGATTGCTTTTGTCGCGAAAGCAGTTGCCGTCGAACCGGCAACGATGAATTTGCTGGTGTTGGCCAGCCAGGCTTTTATTAATGAGGTCGTTATCTGCGAACAGGGCCCGGGTCATACCAACCAGATCAACCCCCAGCTCTAAACGGGCTTGTTCGGCGCTGTCGAGGCCATCAATCAACCCGGCAAACCCCAATGGCAGTGAGCAATAGCGGCGAATCAACCGAACACCGCTAGCCATCCGTTGGCGCGCTTCATCGGATGCATCCACCAGCAACTCGAATGTTTCACCGATGCTGACCGACAGTGTCAGAGCCGCAACACCAAGTTCTTCCAGGCGATGCAGGTGTGGCGCAATCAGCTCCGGTTTCTGGCCTTGCTCAGACAGGCCATCATCAATCCCCAGTCGCACGCTGATCGCCAACTCCGGATAGGCCTGACGAATGTCATGCACAACTTCACAGAGCATCTGCATGCGCTTGTGACCAGTGCCACCATAATCGTCAGTACGTTTGTTGGTGTAGGGAGACAGGAAACTGCTGAGCAGATAACCGTTGGAAGCTTGCAACTGCACCATGCGTCCGCCAGCTTGCCAAACCAGACCGGCAGCTCTTACGAAGTGACGCTTGACCCGGTTGATGTCCATCTGGGTCATGGCCACCACCTTGTAATCCGGATCTTTTTTCGACATGCGCTGACACGCGATGCCGCTGGGTGACATCAGCTCAGTCGCCGTCAGCTGGGTACTTCCCTGGGCACCGTAATGCTGCAACTGAACCACCACCTCACAGTGATGCTGACGCCCCAACTCAAATAGTGGACGTAATGCCTCGGCATGCTCGTCTTCGTACAGACACAGACCACGCTGATGCAGGCGACTGGCAGGATCGACAGTGGCGTTGCCAAGCACCACCATGCCCGCACCGCCAGCAATAACATTGCGATAAAAATCGATCAGCTCTGGGGTTGCACATCCATCATCCGAGGCAACATCAATCCCCATTGGCGCAAAATAGGCACGATTCTTCAGTCGAATCTGTTCCGTTAGCCGCAGCGTTGCGGTCATCGCCGGGTACGTCGTGGCCTCCTTCCCCGTATCCATTCCCTTATTCGATTCGGGCTCAACCACAGGTATGGCAGTCATATCAGTCCGCCACCATCGCAGCATCAGCAACCGTCAGCGGCGGTATCATGAGATCTCGCTGCGTCAGCACGCCTTTGCACTTGATCAGTTCCTGCAAGTCAGCGCGTATCTGTTTGCCAAGCGAGGCAAAACCGATTTCGAAACAGTCACCTCGCTGCACGCCTCGCTCTGCCAGCGGCAGAATCAGATACTGCCCGCTCGCCTGCATCAAACTGATGCAGCGATGCTGTTCAAACGGGCTACTCTCCAGCCGCACGGCCTCCGAACCCAGCGCCAGCAGACGAACCGGGCTGCATGAACCAGCCGCATCTGTCAGAATCGCGGTGTTCATGCCTTGCTCGCTGAGCTGAAACCATTCGTTGTTTGGAAAGGGGATATTCCGCAGACGTTTGAATAGCTTCATATTCATGGCTGCGCCCTCCAGCCGAATCGAAGCCACCTGTTGGCCCGCCTGATAAAAAGACGCGGTTTTATCGACAGTTTTCGGCTTTTCTCGCCCCTGGCCATCACTCTGGCTGACCAAAATTTCGAGTTCATAAGGAGAAATAACGTATTGGGAGAAATCCACCTTGAGGCTATTCATTGAAATCGAGACTTCACCGCGGGAGTAACCCGACCAGGAATATACGTAGTGGTACATGGCCTGCCGGGCCATTTCAATCAGCATTAATCCCGGTACATGTTCGTGGGTTTTGCGATAGAAAAAGTAATTTCCGGTATCGATATCAGCCAAATAGCTAAATACCGGTGCCATTTGTAATTGCGGACAACGGCGAAACCATTGCTGCAACTGCAAACCTTGTTGGCGAGGAATCGCCAGCTCGTCCAAAGCAGGATAATTCGCTGCCAGTAACTGCATTACCGTCAGTGGAATAAAGCGGCTTTCCAAAATCGCCCGCTCACCTTCCATCCGGTACCAGTCGGATACCTGCACCCCCCGAGCTTCTATATCCTGTTGTTGGCTGAGCGAAAGCTGCCATGGCACCGATGCCAGCACATAGCGGGAGCCACTCACCTGATAGTACCGATCGAACAGCGCCAGATCTTCTGCCGTTGCTACATTATCCAGCTCGAGTTTTTCCTCAGCCCGAAACCAGGCCGGAAGTATTGGGTAGGTTTGCTTCAGCAGGACATCATCAATATGGTCTTTATGCAAAACCTTTGGTTCCAACTCCAAATCGTTCATATCACCACAATCCTTCGTTATTTGATTCATGGATATAATTTCAATGCGCGAGCGTATACCTGCGACCAAACGCATAATTAATAAAACACGAGCTCCAGGGGAGTCCCTGGCAATTAATCCAGGCTTTTACAAAGGCAATTTGCCCAACATATTACGGACAATCATCACATGAGCAGGAGCAACCGGAATCATATACAAACGGCCGAAAAAGTTTTTATTCCTGACACTGGCGGTAATGGTTAAACGGCTACCGGAGTGCTCGGTACGCTCGATATTAATCGCAATCAGAACCCCCAAATGGCGATCAACGGATGTCAGCAGCAACTCATCGTCGGAGATTGCCAACACATCAAAGAAGTCGAGTTTGCCTCCCTCCTGAGGAGGAGAAACCGGCCGTTCTGCAGAGAATCCATCAATCTGTTCAACCCCGGCCAACTGGCTGAGTTTGTCACGCACCCAGAAAGCACCACGCAACCAGGCAGGGCTATCTGCGGTCATGCAGCAGTAGGCCTGAAATGCGGTCATACCCTCCGGCAGACCAGCCTGCTGCTGGTCGAAGTAATCCAGCTCGGAACGCTCAGCGATCAGGGCTACCTCAGACGACGGATCTCGAACATACATGTGTACTTCCTTGTTCAGGGACTCAGCTGATCAAATCGATGGCCATTTCTTCGGCCTTGAGCAGCATTTGTTCATATTTGATTGAAGGGTCTTCATGGTGAGCCTGAATCAGGTTCGCAGCGCGAATGGCTTCCTGCAACAGAGACTCAGGATCAATAAACACGGATTCAAAAATTGCCACTGGTGGCAAATAGCGAGCCTTGACGTAATAGCTTAACTGCTCAATCGGGCGCATCAGTTCATCGATGGTAAAGCGGTTAAAGCCACCCGCACGATAGCCCTCTTCCACAGCCCCCACCGTCGTCACCACCATGATTTCCTTGCCTTGCAGTTTGTCACCGCCGCGCGCATAGGCAAAGCCTGGCAGTAAGACGTCATCAAACCATTTTTTCATCAACGCTGGAACGGAGTACCAATACAGAGGGAACAACAGCACAATCCTGTCGTGTTCGATCAGTTTTGCCTGCTCACTGGCAACATCAAACTGATACCCCTGATGCGCTTCACCAAGGCGGTGCAGAGTCACGTCAGAAGACGCCAGCTGCTCCAGAATTGCCGAGTTAACGCGCGAGTATTCAAGATGTGGATGACCACATACCACCAAAACCTTTTCCATTTTTCCTTCCTTCTGCTTATACGATCTACCATCAGGCGATCATTTGGTTGCTGTAACTGGAATAGTGATAAGAGGGCTGCTGACCTTCCGTAGTAATCAGACATGCCACCAGCGAATAGCCGTCAATTCGCATCACATCACCGGCTCTGCCAGCACGGAACCCGGCATGACGAATCAGCCGTTCAACCCCCGCCGGAGAAACCGTAATGAGTTGTGAGGCGCCATACTGGCGAGCGATTTCAATCGACGATTGCAAGAGCTGAACGGCTTCTGGTGATGACAAGCGATGCTTCTTACCACTGCGAACTGCTTGCAGATCAACCGCCGCAAACCGTGACAACTCCCAGAGATCTGGCGCGCTCGGAGCATCAGCTCCCTGCAACAAAGCCGGAAAGACTTGCTGCAATAAATAGTCGCCTGTTGTCGGTAACAATCGGGCACAGCCACAAATGTCACCAGAGTTGTTTTTCATAACGATATAAACCGTGTCGTCGTGATCAAACTGGTCTATTTCCGTGCCAACGGCAGTATCTAATTGCCACCCCAGAATCTCGACAAAGACCTGGTATCGATATAATTGCAACGCGTGCCAAGTAGCACCACCAAGATCCCGGCGGCGTCCGAAGATAATATTCACCTGATTTCAATCCGGTTGATTTGTTGGCGAGATTACACAGTGACTCCCCTGATACCGGTACTGTAATTTTTGACAGGTTATATCGATTTGCTGAAACCAAAGATCGAAAGCGAGACACACGGCGCAATTCAGATAAAAAATTTTACTTTGATGTCTTTCTTTAAATTAGCAAACGAAAACTCGGTCCTCACCCTGGAAAGGGGTGGCCATTCCACTGCATTCGCCACCTTGTTCGTACAACCTGCTGGACACGCGCACGACCGCATGGATGCAGGAGGTAGGGCGAAGCAGGAAGCCAGATCCGAGAGCTCTGCAGAATTATTCAGGAGGTCCATGGTGCGAACTTACAAATTGCGCCTTGTTTCACACTTCTGACCAAGGCTCCTGGGGCACTATCTGGTCGCGTAATTGATCGCAAAGTCGATATGATGAAAACTGGACGAATGCACAGATCACCAGCGCAGATCACCAGCGCAGATCACACCAAAAGGAAGGGATTAATCATCATGTGGGGGTTCGATTTTATAGACAGCCTTAGTGGCAAAAATGATATCGGCAGTATTCTGGATACATTACAAATGCAGATCCAAAAGCTGGAATTTTCGCACTGCGCTTACGGCATACAATTCCGATCATTTTCCGGTTACGACAAGCCGTTTATGATGAATACATATCCACAACCGTGGCAGCAGAGTTACGACTCCAATCGCTATTTTGAAATAGACCCGATAATCCAGCGGGGTAGAAGATCACTGAGCGGTTTCTGTTGGTCAGCCGAGAACCAGACCGAACAACGCGACTTCTGGGGCGAAGCGGCTTCATCCGGCATTCAACACGGTTATTCCCAGTCTTGTGTCAGCATGTCAGGCAACAAAGGGATGCTCACGATATCAAGGGAATACAACTCGGTAACCGAATCCGAAGCCAGGTATCTCGGCTGCCGAATTTTCTGGCTCACCCAGGTTACTCACCAGTGTGTATCGGAGCTTATTGAGCAGGAGCACCCAGAACCTATCAAGCCTGAGTTAACCCCACGCGAACGTGATGTACTGGGATGGACAGCAGAAGGAAAAACCGCCTGGGAAACCGCCATCATCCTTTCAGTAAGCGAGCGTACTGTCACTTTCCATTTGGCCAACGCGATGAAAAAGCTAGGTTGCACCAATAAAACTTCTGCCGCGGTAAAAGCAGCCTGCCTGGGAATATTGAACGGTTACTAGGGGCCCCTCAGAATAACACTGCACAGCTCGCTCGAGTCCCGCTGGTTGGCAGAACAAGGTGGATAATGCAGCGTAATGGCTGACCTTTTTCAAACAGGGCCGCCCCCGAGGGGATCGCAGGTATTACCAACACCGTGTCGCTGATTTTGACCTGACCCGTCAGGCACCGCATATCAGCGATGTTTGTATTGGGTGGCGCAGTAGCCGCGGGAAATGTCCGGATGGCGCAGTTGCAGGTGCTTGGTTTTGCGGCCACTCATGCGTTTACGCCACATACGAAAGCTGGAGGCTTTCATTTCCTTGCGCATCAGGTTGATCACCTGCGGTTCAGACAAGCCATAAAGGCGTTCGATGGCTTCAAAAGGGGTGCGGTCTTCCCAGGCCATTTCGATGATGCGGGAGATATCGGCAGGAGTCATGGGCGGTTCTTCGATTGCATTTGTTCTTTGTTCGGTAGTGCTAATTTAGCTTCCCAACAAAACATGTACAAGTTTTGTACAGATAAATTCCATCTTCGGTGCGCAGTGCGCACCCTACTCTACCCCTCCGTAGGGTGTGCATCGCGCACCAGTTGTGGCATTCCATATAGCAACGCATTGCCCCACCTGATACCCGAGAGTCACCGATAGATTGCAGGAGGTAGCTTGATTTCGCGAGCAAGCTCACTCCCACACAGAACGTAGTGGGAGCGAGGTCGCTTGAGGCGATTAGCGGTCGATACGCTCACCGGTATCCTTATCGAAGAACACCGCCAGGCTCATATCAATCATCAGGTCGGTAGTCTGCCCCGGTGCAACATCAAAACGAGGGCCAAGGCGGCAATCCACCTGAGTGCCATTCAATTCAGAAACCACCATGGTGTCGGCACCGGTTGGTTCGGTCACCAGCACCGGCATTTTCAGGTGGCGCACCATGGCGTCACCTTCTTTGTGCGGCAGTGGCTCGGTAATTTTTTCCGGACGCAGGCCCAGAATCACTTCGTTACCAATCTGGCTGGCCAGAGCTTCGCTGTTGGGTACCGGCAACTGCTGCACAGCGCCGTTGGCGTCGGTTACTTCAACGGTCACAGCCGCAGCGGAACCCGCCAGTTTGGCCGGGATAAAGTTCATTGCCGGGGAGCCCATAAAGCCCGCCACAAACTGGTTGTTCGGGTTGTTGTAGATCTCCTGCGGGGTACCGAACTGCTGCACGATGCCGTCTTTCATTACCGCGATGCGATCGGCCAATGTCATGGCTTCGATCTGGTCGTGGGTCACGTACACAATGGTAGTGCCCAGATTCTGGTGCAGCTTCTTGATTTCGGTACGCATCTCAACCCGCAGCTTGGCATCGAGGTTGGACAGTGGTTCGTCGAACAGGTACAGACGTGGACGACGGGCTAACGCACGTCCCATGGCGACACGCTGACGCTGACCACCGGACAACTGACCCGGCTTGCGGTCGAGCAGGTGTTCGATTTGCAGCAACTTGGCAACACGCTCCACTTCCTGAGCACGCTCGTGCTTCGGAACCTTGCGAATTTCCAGACCAAAAGCGATGTTCTCGGCCACGCTCATGTTCGGATACAGCGCGTAGCTCTGGAACACCATGGCGATGTCACGATCTTTCGGCTGCACGTTGGTAACGTCATCGTCACCCATCAGGATGCGACCGGACGTCACGGTTTCCAGACCGGCAATCATGTTCATCAGAGTCGACTTACCGCAACCGGAAGGACCCACCAGAATCAGAAACTCACCACTCTCAATGGAGATGTTAATGCCCTTGAGGATATCCCCCTGGCCGTAGTTCTTTACTGCGTTTTCAATCGTCAGAGCAGCCATTTTTTAGCCTCTTTGCAGGCCCCGCGTTTTAAATCGCAGGGCTTTGAATTCTTATTTTTTCGTTCTGATCCAACCCACCGCCGTGAGTCACGGCCGATGAGTTGGAGTCATCAGTGGATGCAGCGCAAGGCGCCCCGCAGCCGAATACCCAAGACATACCAAATAGGTAGGCGACGGGTTTCAGCGAGGACGCAACGCCGCGCTGCGCCGCTGAGGGCCCAAATCAGAACGCCTATCCTTTGACGGCGCCTGCTGTGAGCCCCTTCACGAAATACTTACCCGCCACCATGTACACAATCAGCGTCGGCAGCGCGGCAATCAGCGCCGCCGCCATATCGACGTTGTACTGCTTGCCGCCGAAGCTGGTGTTCACCAGGTTGTTCAGCGCCACCGTCACCGGCTGGGTTTCAGCACCGGAGTACACAATACCGAGCAGGAAGTCGTTCCAGATCTGGGTGAACTGCCAGATCACGGTCACAACGATGATCGGCGTCGACAGCGGCAGCACCACGCGACGGAAAATAAAGAAGAAACCTGCACCGTCCAGTTTTGCCGCCTTGATCAGCTCTTGTGGCAAGCCGATGTAGAAGTTGCGGAAGAACATGGTGGTGAAACCGGTACCGACAATCACATGCACCAACACCAGACCCGGGGTTGAGTTGGCCAGTCCGAAGAAGGCCAGCGTGCGCGCCATTGGCAGCAGGATCACCTGCAATGGGATAAAGCAGCCCACCAACAGCAGACCAAACATCAGTTCGCTGCCGCGGAAGCGCCAGAACGACAATACATAACCGTTCAGAGCACCCAGCAGGGTGGAAATAATCACCGCCGGAATCACAATCTGGAACGAGTTCCAGAAGTAGCTGGAAATACCTTCACAGCTGGAACCGGCACAGGCACTGCCCCACGCCGTCACCCAGGCATCAAAGTTAAGAGTAGACGGCAGTGACAACAGGTTACCGGAGCGAATTTCTTCCACGTCTTTCAGCGAGGTGATCAGCATCACCCACACTGGCATCAGGTAGATAAAGGCAACCGCGGCAAGAATGGCGTACAAGCCCAGTCGTGCTGCACGGCGCGTTACCGTCATTGGAGCTTCAACCATGTTTCTTACCTCGCAGTTCGGAGTACAGGTACGGCACCAGAATCGCCAGTACACCACCCAGCATCACCATCGCGGATGCGGCACCAAGACCCATCTGACCGCGAGTGAAAGCGTGAGCATACATAAAGTTGGCTGGCAGGTCGGAGGCATAGCCCGGACCACCGCCGGTCAATGCGGCCACCAGGTCGAAGCTCTTGATGGCAATGTGCGACAGAATCACAAAGCAGCTGAAGAACACCGGCTTCAGGCTCGGCAGAATGATGCGACGGTAAATGGTCGGCATCGAGGCACCATCCAGTTTGGCGGCCTTGATCATTTCGTCATCCACACCACGCAAGCCAGCGATAAACAGCGCCATCACGAAACCGGACGACTGCCATACCGCGGCGATCACCAGGGTGTACACCACCATGTCGGGGTCAACCAGCCAGTCGAAGCTGAAGCTGGTCCAGCCCCAGTCGTGCATCATTTTTTCCAGACCCAGGCTTGGGTTCATCAGCCATTTCCAGGCGGTACCGGTAACGATGAAGGAGATTGCCATCGGGTACAGGTAGATGCCGCGAATAAAGCCTTCGTTGCGGATTTTCTGATCCAGCAACACGGCCAGCACCATGCCAATCAACAGGCACAGGGCAATAAACAGGAACGAGAAGATCACCAGGTTCTCCAGCGAGACCATCCAGCGATCGTTCATAAAGAGTTTTTCGTACTGTTCGAATCCAACAAATTTCCACACTGGCAAAATGCGCGATTTTGTCAGTGACAGCAGGAACGTCCAGCCGATGTATCCGTAGATACACACAAAAATAATCAAGAAGGTTGGCGCCATGACGAGCTTCGGCAGCTGGTCGGCTAACGCCTGTTGCAGCCGCGCCAGTGGCGACAAGGCAGCGCTGTTAATGCTGCGCCCGGCTGTATTGCTTTGTTGGTTCATGGTCAGTACCCGTTTTTTGAGCGTACGAACCCTGTGATGCCCACCTGACCGAAATCAGGTGGCACCCGGAGAACGCATTTTCAGATAAAACTGTGTTGAACGCTGGCCTGCCGCGCCAATAACAGCAGGCCGGTGTTCAGACGGTTCAGGAAATTACAGGGAGGCCTTGATGGCGCGAGCCATCTTGTCCACTGCTTCCTTGGCTGACAGGTTCTTGCTGTTGTAGAAGTTGGTCACTACGTCGTAGATCGCACCCTGGGCACGGGAGTTGGTGGACATACCATGGGCCATGGAAGGCACCAGGTCACCGGTTTGTGCCGAGGCTACAAACGCGTCCATGGAAGCGTGTGCACAGCTGTCAAAGGCGGAACGATCCATACCCAGACGCGCCGGGATAGAACCCTTATTCAGGTTGAAGGTTTCCTGGAAGGTTGGCTCCATCACCAGACGGGCCATATCAGCCTGAGCGGCCTGACCTTCGTCGTCGCTCAGAGCGAACATGGCAAAAGAGTCGATGTTGAAGGTGAAGGCACCTGAGGTATCTGGCGCTGCCAGGCAGACATAGTCAACGCCCGCGTTTTTGCCCGCTGCGGTGAATTCACCCTTGGCCCAGTCACCCATGATCTGCATCGCTGCCTGACCGTTGATGACCATGCTGGTAGCAATGTTCCAGTCACGACCCGGCGCGTCAGCATCGATGTACTTGCGGGTTTTCTTGAAGGTTTCAAATACCTTCACCATGGTGTTGCTTTTGAGAGTCTGCTGATCGAGGTCGTGGAACGCCTTGTTGTAAAACTCAGAGCCACCCACACCCAGGGCGACGGCTTCAAACAGGGTCGCGTCCTGCCATGCCTGACCGCCGTGGGCCAGTGGAATAATGCCTTTGGCTTGCAGCTTTTCAGCAGCAATGAAGAATTGATCCCAGGTGGTCGGAATCGCCACACCGGCTTGCTTGAACAGTTCCGGGTTCGCCCACAGCCAGTTCACACGGTGTACGTTCACAGGAACGGCCACGTATTCACCTTCGTACTTCATCACGTCGCTGACCACAGGTGGCAGCAGGGAGTCCCATTTACCTTGCTTGGCAACGTCATCCAGAGACGCCAGAAAACCCAGCTCGCCCCATTCCTGAATGGAAGGGCCTTTGATTTGGGCCGCCGCAGGCGGGTTACCGGAAACCGCACGGGATTTCAGAACGGTCATCGCGGTTTCACCACCACCACCGGCAACGGCGAAATCTTTCCAGCTGTGACCTTCTTTCTCGAGTTCTTTTTTCAGAACGTTCACCGCGGCGGCTTCGCCGGATGAGGTCAGGTAATGCAGGACTTCCACTTCGCCAGCGGAAACAGAGGCAGCAGAAACAGCCAGCGCCATTGCGCCAACCAGAGCTTTGATCTTGAGCATGTGAGCGATCCTTTTATATTTTTTGTGTCGCAGGTTCGGATAAGTCCGAAGCATTAAAGTACCAAACCCTGCGGCACCAGAAAGTAAGGTTCACCGTTGAAGTGTTGCAAAGTCTTTCAATTGCCTTCAATTGTGAAACAAACCGCCGTCGATCAGAAAATATCCAACCAAACCTTGCTCATCTTTTTGCAAGACACCAGAAAGCAGCCAGGCAAGCCTGATTGGTTGGGGACATCAATCCCATTGAGAATAGACCAGCCTGTACCACACCGGCTTAGCTGCGCGGCAGCACCACCCGGGCTTGCAAGCCACCGGCGGGATGATTGGAGAGCGTCAGTTCGCCACCGTGGGCGCGCGCAATGTTGCGGGCAATCGATAACCCCAGCCCCATGTTCAGGCCAAGGTTAAGAGAAGTATCGGATTTCAGACGGGTATAAGGATCGAACACCTTTTCCAGCTGCTCTTCCGGAATGCCGGGGCCGTGATCCAGAATGGCGACCACCAGTTCGGTATCGGTGTCTTCCAGATACACCTCGGCACTGCCGCCGTAATACAGCGCGTTGTCGATCAGGTTGCCAAACAGCCGCTTCAGTGCCAGCGGCTTGCCGCGGTAGAAACATTCCTGCAACAGCGGCACCACCACTTGCTTGCCGTCCAGCCGCGCCCCTTCAGACAAGTTGGTAAACAGCTTCATGATGTCGACGTCGGCCGGGTTCTCGTGAATGTCGGTGTCTTTCACGCATTGCAGTGAGGCTTTCACCATCAATTCCAGGTCTTCCAGATCGTCAATAAAGGCTTCCCGAACCTGCTCTTTTTGCAGCAGTTCAGCACGTAACCGCAGGCGGGTAATCGGTGTTTTAAGGTCGTGGGAAATGGACGCAAACAAGCGTTCGCGGTCGTTCAGGTAACGCTGAATGCGACTTTGCATTTCATTCACCGCCCGCGCCGTGGCCAACAGCTCCTTGCTACCGGTTTCATCCAGCTGCACGGAATCGCCACGGCCAAACTGTTCCATCGCCTCAGTCAACGACCGCAACGGCCGGGTCAGCGAGCGCACAAACACACTGCCCAGCAGCAACACCACCATCAACGACAGCAGCAAGGACAACAGCCGCTCCAGACTCAGCGGCGACTGCTCATCCAGAAACATCGGGTCTGGCATCAGCGTGGCCAGATACAGCCATTCGGTATCGGACACCGGAATCTGTACCACCAGAATCGGCGCATCCAGCGGTTTGTAGAGCAAGCTCGACGCCCCCCAGCTGTCGGGCAGGTCGACCAGCTTGACCTCGTTGTTCAGCACGTGCAGGTCTTCCGCGCGGGAGAATTCAATGAAAACGCCATCGTGCAAACCCAACTGCTCCGCCAGCACCTGACGGGTGGTATCCACCACGATCTGTTTGCGCTCGGAGTCATTGAGGTCGTTGATGTGAATGCGCTCGCGGTTCAGCGACACGAAGAAACGGGTGCCGCCCATGTCGCGCAGCTGGTCGAGCACTACATGGCGATAAATTTGCGGCAAGGAGGTGAAGAAATTGGCCGTCGCAGCAATGCGATACGCCATGTGCTCCGACATTTCGCGGGTGGTTTTGTTGGTATCGGTACGCCACTGGGCGTACCAGATGCTGGTCGAAATGCCCTGCGCCAGCACAATGCCCAGGGTCAGCAGCAGCAGGAAACGCGCCGACAGTGACGATTGTTGCAGCCGTCGACGCCCGGCCTCAAGCCAGCGGCGCATCGGCCCGGCTTTCCACACTGGCGGTGAATACGTAGCCTTTGCCACGCACGGTTTTGATCAGCGTGGGGGCTCGCGCATCGTCACCCAGACGGCTGCGCAAGCGGCTGATTTGCACATCAATAAATCGGTCCATGGGCAGATTGTCGCGGCCACGGGTGATACTTGCAATGGCTTCGCGGGTCAGCACTTCGCCATGGCAGTCCAGCAACATAATCAGCAACTGGTAATCGGTGCCCGACAAGCCAATGTCTTCACCGTCCGGCCCCACCAGATTGCGGGAAATGGTATCCAGTGCAAAACCGTTAAAAGTGCGAAATCGCTGCCCCGTCGGGGTAACCGGGGTGTCCGGCATCTGCTCGGTGCGGCGGCGAATGGCCTTGATCCGTGCCAGCAGTTCGCGGGGGTTGAAGGGCTTTTCAAGATAGTCATCGGCGCCCAGCTCGAGGCCGACAATACGGTCGGTTTCTTCGGCATTGGCGGTCAGCATGATGATCGGCACTTGCGAGAAACCCCGCACTCGCTTGACCACTTCAAAGCCGTCGATGTCCGGCAGCATCACATCCAGAATCACAATTTGCGGGTCCGCTGCGGCCTGTTCACGCAGGTGATCCACAAACGACAGCCCATCTGCAAAAGCAGACACCTCAAACCCCTGTTGCTCCAGATACGCCTGGAGTAACAGTCGAATCCCTTCATCATCATCGACTACGCATACGGGTTTTGAAACAGACATAATTCACCGGGTTATCTACAAAGGCAGGCCATGCTGGCCAAACTGGCGTCGTACCGATGGCAGTATAAACCAGCTGCAGCACTTCGTATGAGCGAGGTCGCAGGTCTGCATCCTCAGCGAAATAGAAAGTCGGCTCACCGTGACCGGTGAGCCGACAGGCTCCTGAACAGAGCCGAGAGTGTGGCGCTTGCCCGCAACCCAGGTGACCAATCCGAGCGAGCACTATACGAGCAGCGCCAACCTGTTTTGAACGACCCGGGCTTGAACAGAGGCACCCGGGTCCTTCAAATCAGAGGCTTACCACCAAACTTCAGCCTGTACACCAAAGCTGGTGCCAGTGTTGTCGCCGGTAGGAATTGCAACCTTGCTGCCGCTGGCGTGAGTAACAAACGCACGAATCAGCGGGCGGGACCAGTAGTCGTCACCTGCCGCCCACTGCTGGGCAACGGTTACTTTGGTCAGGTTGTTGTCTGTACCCATGCCTTCATCGTAAGACACGGAGTCGTAACCAATTTCAATCGCGGTAGACGCGGTGTCGTTCCAGTGGAACACCGGACGGATACCCGCAGAAAGCCAGGTTTTGGCGTTGCCATCGGCATCTTCAACGGTTTCGTGCACCAGGTTGTACTGGGCTTCGCTGGTGTCGGTGATGTCGAACAAACCGTGGTTGATCAGACGCAGCATGGAACCTTCCATCTGGCTGTTGTTAACGCCAGTGGAGCCTGCCATACCGTCAGTACCGTACTGAACCACAACCTTGTTGTAGCCGCTGGATACGCCCAGTGCGTATTCCAGGGACACCAGCGTACCGCTGTTGTCGGCCACGTCGGCGTCTTCCTGTTCTTCAGTCAGGTTTGGCAGACCGAAGGCAACACCAGCTTCCAGCGTACCGCCAGCAA
Source organism: Oceanobacter sp. ABM4_470 (assembly GCF_056158645.1). Classification (NCBI taxonomy): domain Bacteria; kingdom Pseudomonadati; phylum Pseudomonadota; class Gammaproteobacteria; order Oceanospirillales; family Oceanospirillaceae; genus Oceanobacter; species Oceanobacter sp. ABM4_470. The sequence goes on along the minus strand of NZ_JBSWTR010000002.1, from coordinate 303,043 downwards.
TGGCGATACCGGCAACGCGCAGGTCGATGTTGTTGTTGTGAACAGAGGTGTCGTCGTCAACGTCGTCCTGGTTTTCAATCCAGGCTACGGACAGTTTCTTGTCGCCGCCCAGGTCGATGTTTTCAACACCGGCACCGACGTTGCCGGAGGCATTCCAGTAGAAGTAGTCAGACATGTGAACGTCGTGACGCTGGTAGTAACGCTTGCCAGCCCACAGGGTCGCGCCTGGCAGAGCATCAATAACGTTGTCACCCAGAACGGCAATCTGTACCGGGTTCAAGGCATCGGAGTCGGTACCGGCCATCATGGTGTTGAGGCGGAAAGTACGGCCGTTGGCTTCGTACAAGGTGCCTTTGAAACCGGCTTCGTAGTAGTTGTCGCACTCGTTACCCAGACGGTACTTGGAGCCTGCACCATCAGCCTTGTAGCACGCCTGCTCACCACCTTCAGTGGCAGTCCCTACGCCGGCACGGAAATAACCGTAGAAATCCAGGTCGGAGGCAGATACAGGCATTGCGGCGATGCCAGCAATGGCACAAGCCAGAATTTTTGGAGTCATGGTCACGCGTTTCATGTTGATGTCGCTCTCTGTCTTTGGTTTTTATTGTTGTCTACCGGAACCACCCCAACGGGTTGGCTTTTGGTAGCCTGTGCGATGAAACAACAGCGGGTAAGCCCGGCTGGAAGTCGTTGCGGTTGGCACGCCTTCACAGCAATTGCCGGAAAAGCCCCATGCTACGAATGGTGTTGAACTCCTGTCGCGGTGTGGTTGTCGGATTTTCCGCCCAACCTGCTTGTTGTTATTTTCATCGCGCCGCTCAGATGGCGGGTGTTGAAAAATTAACAAACTTCCTTCGACGGAAAAGCTATTTAATCCTTCAAAATGTAACAAAACCTTGCAGGATTTTTGGCGACCTTACCCAACCATTCAGCCACTCGACGCCTTCGATGCCCATGAAACAAGGCCTGACGGCATTTTCAGCAAGTATTTCAGCGCTGGAACAGAGCGTATCGGCTGTCATAAATGTAATAAAGTTAACTACATTTTCATGAACAAACGCTCAAATTCTCACCATATTCATCGTTTCAGGCCGGTGCAGGTATCGAAAAAACCACCAAAACCGCCGGACCAACCTTAAAAACGGCGCGGAGATTACCAGTATGTTTGCCAAAATACTCCCTGAAATTCACAGAATTTTCGTAAATTTCACAATATTTGGTTTGCCTGATCGGCAAGCACTCCCTAAAATCGCCATCAACAACGTTAAATAATTACAAATAAACGCCCATTCCAAGCCAACAAAAGAGAGCACCATGAGTTCCCAAGCTTGTGACATCGTCATTTTTGGCGCCCTGGGAGACCTCGCCCAGCGCAAACTGCTTCCTGCTCTGTACCAGCTCGGCCGTGCCGGTCTGCTGGACGCCAACAGCCGTGTCTTTGGTGTCGCCCGTGACGACACAGATACCCAGGGTTTTACCGAAACCAGCCTGAATAACCTCAAGCGCTTTGTGCCTGCCAATGAATGTCAGGAAAGCGACATGGCGGCATTCGCCGAGCGCCTTCAATATGTGAAGGTCGACTTCAAACAGGCGGATCAATATCAGGCCCTGGCAAGCGCCCTGCAGGATGGCCACAAGGAACGTGTTTTCTACTACGCCACCGCCGCCAGTCTGTTTGGCCCGATGAGCGAAAACCTGCATAACGCGGGCTGCCTGAATGACAGCAGCCGTGTGGTACTGGAAAAACCGCTGGGTCACGACCACGAGTCGTCCAACGAGATCAACGAATACGTTGCCCGCTTCTTTGAAGAACGCCAGATTTACCGGATTGACCACTATCTGGGTAAAGAGACGGTACAGAACCTGATTGCCCTGCGTTTTGCCAACCCGCTGTTCGGCAACCAGTGGTCGTGCAAAAACATCTCCCACATTGAAATTACCGTGGCAGAAAAAGTCGGTATTGAAGGCCGTTGGGGATACTTCGACGACGCCGGCCAAATGCGCGACATGGTGCAGAACCACTTGCTGCAACTGCTGTGTCTGACCGCCATGGACCCGCCGCTGGATTTGAGCGCCAACGCCATTCGTAACGAAAAAGTGAAAGTGCTGCAGGCACTGAGCCCGGTCGTGGCCTTTGGCCCTGAGCGTGAAGTGGTCCGTGGCCGCTACGTCGACGGCATGATCGACGGCAAACCGGTACCGGGTTACCTCAACGAAGACGGAGCCAACCCGCACAGCAACACCGAAACCTTCGTCGCGATCAAGGCCAAGATCAACAACTGGCGTTGGGCAGGTGTGCCGTTTTACCTGCGCACCGGCAAGCGCATGAAGCAGAAGCTGACCGAGATTACCGTTCACTTCAAACCGCACCAGCACTTCATCTTTGATGAGCGCCAGCGCTCCACCGCTCACAACCGCCTGACCATTCGCTTGCAGCCGGAAGAAGGCATCTCGTTGCAGATTCTGAACAAGGATCAGGACCTCGGCCGCGACAACGGTCTGCGTGCCGGTTCCCTGCGTCTGGATTTCGCCAACGACTTCGGCCGTGGCCGTATCCCGGATGCGTACGAGCGTTTGCTGCTGGAAGTGTGCCGCGACAACCAGAATCTGTTTGTGCGCCGCGACGAAATTGAATACGCCTGGAAATGGGTCGACCAACTGCAAGACCAGTGGGCCCAGGACCCAACCCCACCGCAGCCATACCCGGCCGGTAGCTGGGGCCCGAAAGGCGCGGATTTGCTGACATTGAAAGAAGGCCACTGCTGGCACGAGGACCTGTTGTAATGACTGCCAAACTACCTGCAGCCATCGAACTGCTGCGCTTTACCGATCGCCAGCATTGCGCCGAAGCGGTTGCCGCACACGTAGCGGCTGCGCTGGCGCTCGACATCGCCGACCACGGTTCTGCCTCGCTGGCGGTATCCGGTGGCTCTACCCCGGCGCCGATGTTCAAAACCCTGAGTCGACTGGACCTCGGTTGGGACAAGGTCGCCGTTACACTCGCCGACGAGCGTTGGGTGAGCCCGGACCACGCCGACAGCAACCAGGCCAAAGTGCAACAGCTGCTGCTCCAGAACGACGCAGCCGCCGCCAACTACATCCCATTGTGGAACAACCACTCGGACGGTGCAGCGGATGCCGCCGCCCTGGCTGAAACCGAGCAGGCGTTACAGCAACTGCCTGAAAAACTGTCCTGCGTAATTCTGGGCATGGGCAACGACGGCCACACCGCCTCGCTGTTCCCTTGCTCGAGTGAGCTGGCCAGCCTGTGGGATGCCGAGTCGGCGGCGGCCTGGTGCCAGCCAACCACCGCGCCGCATCAGCGCATCACCCTGACACCCCAGCGTTTGTTCGCCAGCAAGGAGCGGATATTGCATCTGAACGGTCTGGACAAGCTGGAAACCCTGATGAAAGCGCTGGCAGGAACCGACGTTTCGGAGATGCCGATCCGTGCCTTCCTGAATCAGCCAATCACTGTTTTCTGGGCCCCGTGAGGCCGCCGGCCGCCGCTGTTGCCACCGGGCAGCACGGCGACCGTCTATAAGGAGAGTTGTTATGACAACCGCATACCCACAAGCATTCATCAACCAGATCGACGAACTGGCGGCCCTGGCCCCTGTTGTTCCGGTGATTCGCATCGACCGTATTGAAGACGCCGTACCACTGGCACAGGCGCTGGTCGACGGTGGCCTGCCAGTACTGGAAATTACCCTGCGTACCGACGTTGCCCTGGATGCCATCAAGCTGATCAGCGAAAACGTCAAAGGCGCTCGCGTTGGTGCTGGCACAGTGACCAACCGCACCAACCTGCAACAAGCCATTGATGCGGGCAGTGAATACATTTTCACGCCGGGTGCCACACCGGACCTGCTGGAAGCCGCACTGGAAGCCAACATCGCCATGATTCCGGGCATTCAGAGCGTGTCTGAAATGATGGTGGGTCTGGATCTGGGCTACCGTCGCTTCAAGTTCTTCCCGGCCGAAGCTGCTGGCGGTACTGCGGTACTGAAATCCATCGCCGGTCCGTTCAGCGATGTGCGTTTCTGCCCAACCGGTGGCATCAAGCTGAGCAACGCCAGCGACTATCTGGCACTTGGCAACGTCATGTGCGTGGGTGGCAGCTGGGTAGTACCCGACAACCTGATCGAAGCCGGTGACTGGGATGCCATTCGCACCCTGGCCGCGGAAGCTGCGGCCCTGCGTAGCTAATCAGGCGAATAGCACAGGCTGTTGGGCCAGCGCCCAATAGCCTGTCAGAACCGGACAGGGCTGTCCGGCTCACACAGAGATAACCCTTGCGGGCGTTATTGAAACATCCGTCAGACAAGCAGGAGCCAATGCATCGACCGTTGCCTAGCCAGGTTTATAGCCCAGGCCGATGCGTCGAATTGACCGCTTTCTGATACTAATTAACCGATACGACGTACAAAACCCGCAAAGCACTTCTCTCTGTCATAACGAACAACAACAATTACACTCAGCACATTACGTTGAGATCGAGAAGGAAAGTGTCATGTCAGCCGTAACCGATTTGCCTGTGTGGCAGTCCCTGCAACAGCGCATCGAACCAGCCTTGCAAACCCCAATCAAGTCGCTGTTCAGCGATTCCCAGCGCTTCAGCAAATACTCGCTGAAAGTACAGAACATCATGCTGGACATATCCAAGCAGCCGATTGACGACGAAACCTGTGCCCTGCTGCTGCAACTGGCTCGTGATATTGGTTTGGAAGATCGCCGCGAAGCCATGTTCAACGGCGAACGCATCAACATCACCGAAAACCGTGCCGTGCTGCACACCGCCCTGCGTAACCGCGGCGGCGCACCGGTTTACGTCAACGGTGCCGACGTGATGCCGGTGGTGCAAAACGAGCTCAAGCGCATGCGCACCTTCGTCAAAGCGGTACGCAGCGGCATGTGGCGCGGTCACTCCGGCAAGCGCATTACCGACGTGGTGAACATTGGTATTGGTGGTTCCGACCTTGGCCCGCGGATGGTGACCCAGGCGCTGAAGCCCTACGCTGACGACAAGATCAACGTGCACTTTGTGTCCAACGTCGACGGCGTTGAAATTGCCAACGTACTGAAAGGCCTTAACCCGGAACGGGTACTGTTTGTGGTGGCGTCAAAAACCTTCACCACCAGCGAGACCATGACTAACGCCCATACAGCACGTAACTGGCTGATGGCCTCCTCGTTCGACAGTCGCGCCGTTGCGCAGCACTTTGTGGCAGTGTCCTCTAACGTCGAAGCCGTAAAAGCCTTTGGCATCAAGGCCGAAAACACCTTCCAGATGTGGGACTGGGTTGGCGGTCGTTTCTCACTGTGGTCTGCCATTGGTTTGCCCATTGCGCTGTATCTGGGCTTCAAGCAGTTTGAAGAACTGCTGCAAGGCGCCCATGACATGGACCTGCACTTCCGTAACGAACCGCTGGAGCGCAACGCGCCGATGTGGCTGGCACTGACCACCCTGTGGAACTCCACCTTCCTCGGCCGTCAGAGTCAGGCCATTTTGCCGTACGACTGGCCACTGCAGAAATTCTCGGCCTACCTGCAACAGGCGGAAATGGAGTCCAACGGCAAGTCTGTGGATAAAGACGGCCAACCCGTGCCTTACACCACCGGTTCCATCATCTGGGGCCAGCTGGGCATCGACGGTCAGCACGCGTTCTACCAGTACCTGCACCAGGGCAACACCATTGTGCCAGCCGACTTTATTGGCTCGATTGAGTCCAGTACGCCGGTGGAAGGCCACCACGAAAAGCTGATGTCAAACTTCTTCGCCCAGACCGAAGCCCTGATGTGCGGCATCGACGCCGATCATATTCGCGCCGACCTGACCTCCAAAGGCATGTCGTCCGAAGCCATTGAACGCCTGATTCCGCATAAGATTCACGAGGGCAACCGGCCGACCAACAGCATCATTCTGGACCGTCTGAACCCACGCACACTGGGCGCGCTGATTGCCATGTACGAGCACAAGATTTTCATTCTGGGCTCTATCTGGGACATCTGCTCGTTCGACCAATGGGGTGTGGAACTGGGCAAAACCCTCGCCAAAGGCATCTTGCCAGAACTGCAGGAAGGGGTGATCAAGGATGGCCACGACGACTCTACCGCCAACCTGATGCGCTACTTCGTGGAAAACCGCAAGGCACTGCTTGACAACGACTGAGTCTTCGACCTGGGGTCAGGTGATGGCCCTGTGTTTCTTAACAAACCATCAGACTGACTGGAGCATCCCTCCAGCAGTCTGGTAACCTCCCCCTCATACAGTGAGCGACCGTTCTCTCACCGATAAACACCCCCTCACACAGGCCAAACGCTCGCTAAATTGTGGAGAACCGACGTGCAACAGAAAACCGTGCGCATGCCCGCCATCAAACGCATCGCCCTGATTGCCCACGACAACATGAAACCCGTGTTGAGCGACTGGTGTCGTCAACACCAGAGTCTGCTGTCACAGCATCAGCTATTCGCGACGGGCACAACCGGCCACAAACTCTCCAGCGAACTGGGCCTCAGTATTGAATCCCAGATCAGCGGCCCTCTGGGTGGCGACCAGCAAATTGGTGCCCAAATTGTCGAGCAGAAAATCGACATGGTGGTGTTCTTTTGGGACCCATTCGAGCCCATGCCACACGACCCGGACGTGAAAGCCCTGCTGCGCATTGCGGCAGTCTGGAACGTGGCGGTGGCCTGTAACCGCACCTCTGCCGACTTTATGCTGACCTCACTGCTGACCGCCCAGGGCTACGACTACCAGATTCCAGACTACGACGCCTATCTGGCTGAGCGTTTGGGTTAATAGTCAAGCGAGCATGCATCGCTATGGTTGCCCACTTGACATGACTGACGATGTTGAACGCTGGGCCGCAGATCATCTACCAGACGTCAGGGATGGCCTTACCCGTAAACAGCGGGCGATTCTTTATTGCCTGCACCAAACCCAACAGGAGATGGGCGGCCGCAATGTGCCCACCATCATGCTGTACGGGCGGGTATGTGAGTTGGTGGACATCAGCCAGCAGGAATTCCAGACGCTGTTGAATCAGATGGTGTGTAGTGGTTCAATAATCTCGGACACCCAGATAGGTGGTAATCTTGCCGCCAAAGAGGTGTTCAATGAAAAGACAACGTCGTTCCTTCACTCCTGAGTTCAAACTCGAAGCAGCCAGCCTTGTTCTCGATCAGGGGTATTCCATTCCGCAGGCCAGTAAATCGCTGGACGTGGGTGAGACAGCCCTTCGCCGATGGGTTGACCAGCTTCGTGAAGAACGTGGTGGCAAAACGCCAAGCTCCAAGGCCATGACGGAAGAGCAAAAGCGCATTCAGGAGCTCGAAAAGCGCGTAAGAGAGCTCGAAACCGAGAAGCGAATATTAAAAAAGGCTACTGCTCTCTTAATGTCAGACGAATTCAAAAATATGTACTGATAGACCGGTTGGGAGAGCTGGAGCCAATCAAATGGGTCTGTCAGGCGTTCGGTATCAAGCGTTCCAGTTACTACGATTACTGTCGTAACAAGCGTCGAATCAACCCCAGACGACTGGAGCTCAAGGCCCATGTAAAACGGGCATTCAATCTCAGTCGTCATGGCTTTGGTAGCCGCGGTATCCGTGACTTATTGAAAACCGAAGGCATTGTTATTGGACGTTATCTGGTGCGCAAACTGATGAAAGAATCGGGGCTGATCAGTAAGCAGCCGGGTGCCCACAAATACAAAAAAACTGGGATGGAACACGTTGAAATCAACAACCTTCTGAACCGTGAGTTCTCTGTTGAGCGGCCCAATCAGGTTTGGTGTGGTGACATCACCTACATTTGGACAGGAGAACGTTGGTCGTACCTTGCCGTGGTCATGGATTTATACGCTCGCAAGGTCGTGGGTTGGGCCATGTCCAACAGCCCTGACAGCGAGCTGACGACAAAGGCACTAGAGGATGCCTGGCTGCGTCGGGGCAAACCGGAAGGCGTGATGTTCCACTCGGATCAAGGAAGCCAGTACACCAGCCTGAAGTTCCGTCAGAGAATCTGGCGTTGTCGTATGGCTCAGAGCATGAGCCGACGTGGCAACTGCTGGGATAACGCACCGATGGAGCGACTGTTCCGCAGCCTGAAAAGCGAGTGGGTTCCGGATACCTGGTATCGATCACTGGCGGAGGCAAAAATGGATATCGGCCGTTATTTGATGGGCTTTTACAACCAGCAACGGCCACATACTGCGAACGGAGGAATCAGCCCTCGCGCCGCAGAAGAAAAACTTAAAACCGTGTCCGGAATCAGTTGACCACTACAGGTGGGGAAAGGCTAGGTCTGGAGTCTGGAATTGAGCGGGGCGCGTAGCCTCTGAAGTCGGGAGTCGGGAGTCGGGAGTCGGGAGTCGGGAGTCGGGAGTCGGGAGTCGGGAGTCGGGAGTCGGGAGTCGGGAGTCGGGAGTCGGGAGTCGGGAGTCGGGAGTCGGGAGTCTGAAGTCTGGATGTAGGCTGGGCCCCGCCCAGCAAAAAAGCTCGCGAATACATTTGCTGCTACAGGATTCATCACTGTCCAGCAGCGTCGGTGATTCCCACGTCCGATGGCAGCCGCTGCGCATCTTTGTCGGACCTACGCATACAGCCCAAAGTACCTCATTTCACTCGATCCCAAACAACAAAGCCGCGGTGATGGGCATCACCGCGGCTTTGTTTAGGCTGTATTCAAATACTTATTTTGATCTTCAATATGAAAAATAAAATACATTTGATACTCACTCAGGCACCGAAAGACCCGCCAATTCACTGCCCGGCCGCAACAGCGAAGTCAGTACATGCGCCACCAGCTCGGCCTGTCGGTTGGTGGACGTTTTGCGATACAAGGACTTCACATGGGTCCGAATGGTCGACATTTCGCGGCACAGCTGTGCGCTAATCTCTTCCAGTGAACAGCCCTGGCACAAGCCTTCGCACACCCGCGCTTCGGCGTCGGACACATCAAAGAATTGCTGGATGCGCTCGCGGGTAATCAAACCATGGGCATCCCACGGATAAATGGTCAGCATCACCGCTGGCCCATCCTCCGGACGATGGCGATACACAGGCGCGAACAGCAGGGTCGCACCGCCAACCTGCATTCCGGAGTCAGCAGTGGCTCGCGCTTCCAGCGTCATCACCACCTGAGCGAGGTCCTGCTTTTGGCCATCAGAGTCGGTCTGGCGTGTCAGGGTATGAATGGCTTCAATAAATGCGCTTTGACGACGGTGGGACAAAAACCTCAATACCGACGGCTGGCGTTGAATCCAGGGGTTGCCTTGTAACCATTGTTCCGCCGCACGGTTGCTGAACAGGATATTCATGGTGCCATCCAGCATCACAATCGGGCTGGCCAGGGTTTGCAGCGCATCCACCAGCAAAGCCGTCGCGGACTGCTGTTGTTGCACCAGTTTACGAAGCCCCAGCGCCCGCCGCACATGAGCGATCAGACGGTTGTACACCGCCAGCTCAGCCATCGAGAAGCGGCCATATTCCTCGGATCGCCCCAGCGTCAGGGCGGTAAACGTATCCTGATCCCGGTGAACAATGGCGCAAGCACCGTCCACCAGTCCGGCCTGCGCGCACCATTCGGTGATGACCGGATCATCCATCGATACATCGTTACTGATATGCGCGCTGCAAAAACCGACTTCATTCTGGTCGACGGCGCGTAAGTACAAAGGGTCACGCCAGGCCATTTCGGCGATGTACCAGGCCACAATCTCGGCTGGCATGTCCTGATACCAGCCCCCCACCACCTGACCGGTATGGCTGTCCCTGACGGACAGCGTCGCCGTTCGACAGCCAAACAATTGCTGTAACCGTTGCAGGAATGGGTTAAATCCCTGCTCCGCCTGAACGCCGTCGTACAACACCGAAAGCAAACTGTCGTAGTTGGCTGTGGCGTCGTTAATCCCTTCAAACGGCGCTGCTATCAGACTTTCATTTCTATCCATTTGAATTACCCGATCGTATGACAATCCAGTCAGAACCCCCATGGTAGCGGGCTTCGCGGCCATATTGTTCCATAAAATCACCCATATGGGTGAAGCTGACCACTCTGTCAGGTCGTAATCTGCTGACGTTTCGTGACACCAAAAATGATCCAGCGACATGAGCCTCTCGTGCCGCCAAACCTTATTCCGAAGGAAGGACTCAATGGAACTCAGCAAGCTTATGCTGTCCCTGATGGCAGCATCTTCTTTGACCCTCACCGCCTGCGGTAGCAGTTCGTCGTCCGACAGTGACGACAACGCAAACAACGACGCCGAATCCAGCTATCTGACAGGTACCGCAGCCACCGGCCTGGCCATTGACGGCACCCTGTTTGTATACGACGCCGAAGGCCGATCCACCAATGTGGTGATCGAAGACAACGGCACCTTCAGCGTCAACGTCGACGGCATGACCCCACCCTTTATGCTGGAAGCCCGCCCGGACAACGCCGCGTTGGCCATTCAGTATTCCTTCGCAGAAGCGGCGGACATCACCGTCAACGTGACGCCTCTGACAACCCTGGCGCTGCTGCTCGCCAACGACCATCAAAGCCTCGAAGTGCTGCGAGCTGCCTGGGACGACGAGGCGGAAAGCTTTGATGCCGATGCTCTGGCAGCAGCCGAAGACGTGATTCTGGCCAACTTCGCCGATCAATTTGAAGAGCAAGGCCTTGATCCCGCGACCTACGATCTGTTCAACGCCACCTTCAATGCAGACCAAACCGGCTTCGACGCCGTGCTTGATGATGTCACCATCGTCTTTGATATGGATACCGGTGGCTATGACGTCGACGTTGACGAACAGGACTACAGCTTCGACGAAAGCGCTGCACTGAGCCCTGAAAACGAAACCGGCGACGAAACCGGCAGCGAAACCGGCGGCGAAACTGGCGGCGAAACTGGCGGCGAAACTGGCGGCGAAACTGGCGGCGAAACTGGCGGCGAAACCGGCGGCGAAACCGGTGGCGAAACCGGCGGCGAAACCGGCGGCGAAACCGGCGGCGAAACCGGCGGCGAAACTGGCGGCGAAACTGGCGGCGAAACTGGCGGCGAAACTGGCGGCGAAACTGGCGGCGAAACTGGCGGCGAAACTGGCGGCGAAACCGGCGGCGAAACCGGCGGCGAAACCGGCGGCGAAACCGAAATCGACACTACGCCAGACAGTTTCACATTCACAGACCGTACTGAGGTTGAACCTTCCACCAGCATCACCAGCGATGCCGTGACCTTGACAGGTTTTGAAGGCACTCTGCCATTATCAGTGGCGAACGGTTCGCTGATTATTAATGGTTCTGCTGCCGGTTCTTCTGCCACGGTATCTGCTGGCGACCAGATTCAGGTCGTACAAACCAGCTCATCCGGCTTTGGCCTCAACGCCACCAGCACCGTGACACTGGGTTCTGTCACCGCAATCTTTACCAGCATCACTCGCGCTGCTGATCTCACTCCGGATACGTTCAGCTTCACAGCAGTATCGAATGCCGAGCTCTCGGCTACCGTGGAGAGTAATACCGTGACCTTGAGCGGCTTTGACGGTTCGCACCGCATGGTGCTCTTCAATGGCACCCTGATCGTCAACGGCAACAACGTGGCATCACCTGCGATGGTATCTGCCGGTGACCAAATCCAGATTCAAACAACGACATCATCATCGTTTGATACTGAAATCTACTCCACCGTAACCCTGCTGGGCACCTCGACCCGATTTAACGTAACCACCCGAACCGCAGATAACATCGCGGATACCGCCAGCTTCGCAGCGGCAACCGGTGTGGAACCTGGCGACACCATTGAAAGTGCGGCGATCACAGTGACCGGTTTCGACGGCGTTTTGGATGCCACTGTCGACAACGGTGAAATCTCCGTCAACGGCGGTGGCTGGTTACCCTCCTCACTGGTCAGAGAAGGCGATAGCGTGAGCGTTCGCCACACCGCGTCTTCGTCATACTTTACCGCGACCAGCACCACGCTGAGTATCTACTCCAACGAGGTTGCTACGTTCACTTCCACGACTCGCAGCGCTGACTACAGTCCGGATATGGTCACCTTTACAGCGGCCACCGACGTCGAACGGTCGACCGTGGTTGAAAGTGCACCTGTGATTGTTGGTGGCTTTGACACCATGCTGTTGGCTGGCGTTGATCATGGTGAAATGCAGGTGAACGGCGGACAGATCGTTGCTGCCGGCCGTACCATTACCGTTTCAGCAGGCGACAGCATCGTGGTTCGTCATACGTCTTCTGATGACTACTCCACCGATGTCAGCTCCACCCTGACCATTGGCAGCACCGAGGTAGGTACCTTCACCAGCACCACTGAAGCGGCCCCGGCCACCACTGCGCTTCATGATCCAAGCTGGAATCTGGGTCAGGACAGCATGCAAGCGCTGGCATGGCCATACGGCGAACAAACCATCTCGACTCCGCTGCAGTTGGGTATGATCAAGGCATCTGGTAGCAACAGCAGCATGATGAAGGTGACGCCAGATTCAAGCGACATCGACTTTGAATTGATTGATACCATGCTGGATACCCAGTACACCGACATGACCATCGCCCGATTGGTGGGCGGTACCACCGATGAACTGCTGATGCTGATGTGTAACGAAACCACGTCACCCGCAACCTTGTCGGCTCGACTGGTCAACTACCCGGGTACTTCCTCCGAGGTAAGCCTGACTCAAACCGTCATGGCAGGCGTTAACAGAGGTACCACATGGAGCATCAACAGCTGTAAGGGTCTGTCGGTTGAAGAAGTCAGCTACGACGCCACCAACGATAACTTCCATCTGGTGATGGGAATTGGCGGCACCGGAAAATGGGGCAGATACGACTACAGCTTCCTTTCGCGGTTCGAATTCAACTACGACTTCAATGCGCTCGCAGCGAACGCCTTGAGCTATGCCGGCAATTCGTCAACGGCCAGCCCAACGGTCCGCTTCGCTTCCAGCGATGATATTCAGTCCGTCGAGTTCTTCGGTGATGATGACCAGGATCGTTCCATCATTGCGTACACCAGTGGCAGCTACAACTACCTGACCATGTACTATGGCAGCGGCGGTAAAGTGGATCTGATCATTTCCCCGCACAACCGCTTTACCAACAATGGCAATGGCTTCTGGGATGTCGCCGATATCCATATCTGGAAAGAGTCGGCGACGGCGTACCACATCTATCTGGTATCAGAGAGTATTGGTGTGCACGAAGTGGTCTATGACCCGACAACCAACACCAAGACCTCTGAGAACTATCACCTGAGTGATGACCTGCAGTACTGCGCTGACGCCATTACAGGTAGCTACAGCGGCAGCACGCCAACCATCTGGTGTCACGACTCCACCGACGAAGGCAAACTGATTGAGTTTGACCCGACCGCGACCTCCCAGACTCCGGTAACGACCCCAAGGATGCTGAGCCGGACCTACGAGGAAACCAGCAGTGGCGAAACAGCCACAATGGCAAAATCCTCCAAGGAAGAAGCCGAGCAAATCAAGGCCGAACTGGAAGGCGCCGGTGCTGAAGTTGAAGTGAAGTAAAGACCGGACTGAAATGATGTTGCTCCTTCATTGAGCAAGCCAGTGACTCCGCGGTCCTCTACTCACCGCGGTTCTGGTACCCCTTTACCCGGCTATCCCCAAATAGCCGGGTCTTTTTATTCTGCCGGGTACATTCTGTTGTACCAGGCTCTTTTTCTATACAGTCGTTTGATCACAAGGATGAGGTACGCCCAATGATGCGTAATCAGGCTGGCACATCAACACATGGGCTGCTCGACAAGCTCACCAAACTTGGCTTTGCCGACCATCCGTTAGCCGACGAAATGCAATGGCAGCGTCACCACCTGTTTATGAAAGAGGTTGGCCCACGCATGGCCGCGACAATGGTTGCTGCTGTCGTTGTCGGCTTGTTATTCGTAGATTCAGCACATACATCATCCCTGGCCATCTGGTTTGGGATGAACCTGTTCGTTGGCCTGAATTCCTGGCTCATTCTGCGTCGTTATCACAATAATAATGACGAACAAGGCGCCCTCTCACAGCCCAAACAACAGACATCCATCAAACGCTGGCACATTGCCAATATCTATCTGTCGTTACTGTGGGGATTCCAGTGGGCCGCATTACCGCTGCTGTTTCTGGGCGACGCCTCGGTTGTGCAAATTTTCTCACTGCTGCTGTTGGTCACCATCACGTCCACCATGCCGTCAATGACCATGGGCCTGTACCCGGACGTCTACGTGGTCTTTCTAACCCCGGTATTGGGGGCATTTGGCTGGCACTTATGGGGAATGGATTTGGGCAATGTCTGGCTGCACAAAATCATGGCCCCGGCAGTGTGGCTGTCGCTGGTGGGCTTCAGCTACGCCATGTTCAAAACCCAGATCGATAACCTCGCCACCCGACTGGAGCTGCAACACTCCAAGCGCGAAATTGAGCAAGCCAACCAGGCCAAAACCCGCTTTCTGGCCGCCGCCAGCCACGATATTCGCCAGCCGTTACAAGCGGCTTCCTTGTACTGGAGCGCCATCAAACCGAACGCCGTCAGTCTTGACCAACAACCGCTGTTCGAACGGTTAGGGGCGAGCCTGAAATCCACCAACGAGTTATTGAACCACCTGCTGGATGTCTCCAAACTGGATGCAGGTGTCGCCGATATTCAGCCCACCGCCTTCGATCTGGCCCAACTGCTGGAAGAACTGCGCGTGGTCTTCACACCACTGGCGCAACGCAAACAACTGCAACTGGAGATCCACTGCGACCCCGCCACACTGGTGCTCTGCGACCGCACAATGACGATACAGATATTCAAAAATCTGCTCGCCAACGCCGTGCAGTACACCCATCAAGGGTCTATTAAAGTCAGCGTCAGCCGTCGTGATCAGCAAGTGAAAGTGATGGTAAGAGACACCGGCATTGGCATTGCCAGCGATCAGCAACAAGCCATTTTTGAAGAATTTGTGCAGCTGGATAACCCCGGCCGTAAACGCCAGAAAGGCCTGGGTCTGGGACTCTCCATCGTCAGCCGTTTGTGCCGTCTGAACCAGCTGCCACTGGTGCTGGAATCCGAGCCAGGGCAAGGCAGCTGCTTTGCCGTTGGCCTACCCGCTGCCAACAGCACCGAACTCGACAGCCGCTCATCGGTTAACTCACAGGCTGGTGCTGCGACCCAAAGTGCTTCCGCCGGAAACAGTCAAAGCATTAATCAAGCGTCACTCAACGGCCTGAAAGTCATGATCATCGACGACCACGAAGACATCCTCGACAGCCTGTCGATGCTACTGGTCAACCGCGATTGCGACGTCTGGGTTGCCGACGGCCTCGACAGCCTTAACGAACAACTCAAACACCCGGCCTGCACCCCCGACATCGTCATCAGCGACGACATGCTCGGCGACGACGGCCGCGTTGAAGCCGTGCTGGCCTGCTTTCAACAACACCAACAAAGCCCCGACTTCATCATCGCCACCGGCGACACCAACCCCGAACGGTTGCAACAGCTGACACAACTGGGCTACCCCATCCTCCACAAACCGCTGGAACCACAGCAACTGCTGGAACGCCTTCAACAACAGCGGCGAGTTCCCCTGCAAGGCTAGGTTTTTTGGGAGGGAATCGGGAAGAGGACTGTAGGTCAGATAAAGACGCGAAGCGGCTGCCATCTGACACCAAGGCGTTGGATGGCACATCGCTGCGCTCGTTTATCCAGCTTACTGGAAGGTTGTATGAGGGTAGCTTGCTGCCGATGGTTTTTGGTTATCGAGAGCTTGCTCTCGATAAAGCCATCAACCGTGCAAATAACCACGGTCATGAGCCGCCCGCAGACACTCAACCCGGTTGCGAACACCCAGCTTCTCGAACATCAAACGAATATGCGTCTTCACCGTATTCGGGCTCAAAAACAGCTGCTCGGCAATTTGCACCGTGGTCAGGCCATCCTGCATCAAACGCAAAATGGCCGTCTGCCGCTCGGTGAGCACATCGGCGGCATGAGGTTCCCGTGACTGCATGGCTTGCGCTGCCTCCGGTGCCAGATACTGGCGCCCGGCCAACACACTGTCGATGGCTTCCAGCACCTGCTCGGCCGATTGATTTTTGGTAATCAAACCACCGGCACCGCCCTGCAACACCCGCCGCAAGACCGCCGGACGCACCTCACCGGTACACACCAGCACAGGTAAACCGGGCCAACTGACCCGCAGCTGCTCCAATACCAGCACACCGTCCATATCCGGCAAGCCAAGGTCCAGCAACACCAGATCACACGGCTGATGCTTCAGGTAATCCAGCCCCTCAACCGCCGTATTCACCGCGTGCACAGACGCACCGCCCAGCTGCTGGCGAACAAGGCCTGACACGGCATCCGCAAACATACGGTGGTCATCAATAATCAGAATGTTCAACGGCAGGGAGATCGAATCAGACACAGGAAATCCGCTTTCCACACAAAAGAACTGGTTAGTTTATAGGCTCTTTGCTGAGCTGCAAGATATTCACAACAAGGTCAGGAGTAACCTACCAGTAAATTCCATACCCCACCGACAGCTCGGTTGTTTCATTGAAACCCAATCCATAACGCAGCTCGCTGTTCAGGCCAGGAGACCAACGGCCTTCGAATGAGGCCCGGGGAGCCCAGCGGTTATGTCGCACGCCATAGCGACGTTGGTCGATTTCGAGGCGGAAGTCGTGGTCGCCCAGATGCACATTGGCAAAGGCCAACGCCGACACCATGACGTAACCATAACCGGCACGACTGTCCTGTACACCTGCGCCGGCCAACACGCCCGCAACCACAGGTACATTAGCCATGGGCCGGGCAAGCCCAATGTAACCGTTCAAGAAGGGCACCAGACAATCATCGCACTTGAAGTCGAGCTGCTCAGCGCCAGCCCTAAGGCGCCAGGTCATACCTGCATCGTCAGGTAATCCTGTCGCCGAGTGGTTAACGCTTTCCAGCGCAATAACGTCGAAATGTTCAAGCCGTAACCGATTCCTTGTCATCGACAACGCCAGCTCTCCCATCACCAGTTTGCTGTCACCAATGTGTCCAGCACCTGCATCCAGAGCGTCGTAATACGCTGGCCGGAGCATCACGCTGATGGCTGCTCCATCGCCTGGACGGTAACGCCATCCACTACGAGCCAACCCGGGATTGCGCCCCTGATGTGGTTGCATATCAGGCACAGTCACCGCACGCTGCGAGCGAACTGGCAGACGATACCGTTCACCCAACGCTGCCAAATAGCCCGCCGATTTGGTTTCTTCTCCAACACCACGGAACTGTTGGTAATCCAGCAGGGTGTCGACAACGGCAATGCGGTCACTGTCTGGCAGAGCCAGATAATCCGGGTTCTGATCAAAGTTAAACCCTTCCCCCTGAACAGCCATACGACTGAGCAAAGCCTGCTGTTCCCGGCTGAGGTCAGCGTATCCCTGATACAGACGCGTTTGGCGGGACGGGTGATAGATAACCTCCCTAATCAAAGGTTGGCCATGATGGTTGGTGGCAGCCATGCGCTGGAAAATACTTTGCGGGATCATCAATTGGCGATCAGGAAGTATGCTGACGCCCTCTATCACCTCAATCAAACGCGCCATGCGGTAGGCACAGTTTTTGGTGAAAAAGTAGTAATCAAACCGATGACGAAGTAACTCCCAGCTGTGAGCCGCAACCAGTTGCGCCGCTTCGGGAGACACATTCAGAACGTATTCCCACTGGTCTCGCAGCTCGCCTTCACCGTAATTGTGATTCTGGTAGTAATACTCTTTTTGGCTGAAAGCAGCGTCATACAGCCCACTGACCCCACGAATGATGTAAATCAGCGGATTTTCGCCCGGCGGAATAATAGCGCCGTAGTTGATCGCACTATCCAACAGCTCCTGATGGCCGTTATCGCGATTGCCATTCAGTTTGAACAGGGTATGGCCATAGAACGACGCCGGGTTTCCAAAGTACCCCGTCGCCAGAATAAAGCTGACGGAATCAATATCGCCGTCTTTCATCCAGGCCTGTAACTGTGGGCATGGCTGATCTTCAATGGATGCCAACACCCCCTGTTGCTTGAGCCAAAGATAACGAGCCGGAAAACGGCACTGCGGATGCTGGTCAGGCTCATCCATACGGACAGGTTGCTTCATTGCCGCAAGGGTTGCGGTCAGCTCGGCATACGGCGTAGGCGTTTCGGACAAATAGAACTCGCTGGACGAAATGGCCCGCTCCAATGGCTCGCCTTCATACTGTGTCAGAACCCGCCACACGTCGGATTGTGAGAGCTGATAAATGGGCTCATTGGGGGGAGTGGCATGCGCACAGGTGCCCAACGATAGCCAGGCGATTAAAGCAATGACGATGAATTTCATAGCACAGCGAGGCGATTCAGAGATTTACAGGAAGGGAGATAATCAGGCCCAGCGAATGCTGGACCTGACAAGAACACTTAGATAACAGCGTTCTGACAAGATGCCGCTGCACCCTGTACGGAGGAGAAGAAGTCGGCAGACTTCTGCTGCTGGTTTTGAGCAGCGTATTCAGCAGAGATCACCTTGCTGCCCATGTCGGCGCGAATAGCGTCGATGGCAACAGCGTGCTCTTCAGCGGCACAACCAGACAGAGCCAGAACGGCGTTCAGGTGTTCCCCCTGACCACGAGAAGTCTCTTCAGCCAGCGCATCGTAGTTTTCCATGATGAACTGAGCAGTCTGGAAAGAGCTACCCTGACAGGTATCCGGGCTAGCCGTTGCAGAGGTCAACGCGGTGGTACCCAAATCCCAGGTCACGTTGGAAATCAGTGCAGCTACCGGAATGTCCTGGAAAATCAGGCCGCCGATACCACATTTGGTCCAGATATCCGCACCGGACTTGTTAATGTCTTCAGCCTGAACACCCATGCTGGCAGAAATCGCAACAAAGGCTGTTGCCAACACACTCTTCTTCAAAAACATATCGTTCTCCTTCCAAGTCTGCCGTAGAGGCTGGCAGACCGTCCTTGAATAGTTAACTGGCTCACAAAATGAACCTGAAACGGATGTTAACCAGAACGTATAGTTCTGTCATTAGCGCATTGAGTGAATCAATTAAGTCCTGATTAGATCCGTCAGGCCCCTACATATTCAGAACTATGAATCAAAAAAGAGCCTTAGAAGCCTTGATTTTGGAACAATAGAATTTCAATTTGATCGTGATGGGACAAACCAGGGTATCTATGAATAAATCTGCACAGAGCAAGGAGGCGATTCCCATGTTCAAGTTCGCCCCGGTTATTTCAGTACAATAAGTCAGCCACGCATGTTTTCTCCAAACTGCTGCTGAATCACCTGACGAACCCAACGATGAGCCGGATGACTGTGAGTACGCTCATGCCAGATCATGTCCACGGTAAAATTATCAACCTTGAAGGGAGGTATAACGCTACAAAGGTCCGTGCGCTTCCCTACCAGGCGAGCAGGCACCAAAGCGACCAGATCAGAATCAAGAACCAGATCAGGTACAATCAGAAACGTCGAGGCTGACAACACCACATTGCGTGAATACCCCAATACCTTCAGCGCCTGATCGACCGCAGTGACGAAGCCGCCTCCGTTCAACGAAACGACGATGTGATCGAGCTTAAGGTACTGCTCCAGCGTCATATTCCCAGATAAGGCAGAGTGACCGCTGCGACCAATCAGTACATAGTGCTCGTCATATAAATGGTGACGACGCAGCCCGTTCATCTCACGTTCAGGGCTCATGAAGGCCATGTCGATATCGCCCGCAGCCAATTGAGCTTCAATAGCAGCTGGTTCCAGATGCCTGAGCGCCAGCTTGATACTGGGCGCTTGCTTCTGCAGTGCTTGCTGCAACCGCAATCCAACAACCGTTTGCAAATAATCGGTGCACGCAACATGAATCGTAAAATGCGCCTGCGTCGGATCAAAGTTCTGATGTGACACGAGTGTATCCCGTACCTGATTCAAGGCACTGCTCAAAGGGGAGGAAAGCTCCATCGCCGAAGCAGTGGGTGTCATCCCTCGCCGTTCGGGTATCAATAACTGATCATTGAAAAGTTGTCGCAACCGCCCCAACTGAGCACTGACAGCAGGCTGGCTCAAGTGCAAGCGCTCGGCGGCTCTGCTGACATTTTTCTCCTCCAGTAACACTTCCAGCGTTACCAGCAAATTCAGATCGAGCCTTTTGGCATCCATGAAATTTATACCATAACTAAAATATAAGAATTTCAACGATACCACTGTTAACGACACACTGAGCCTAATCCATTTAGCCAACCCGGCCGATTCATACAGAAGGAGAATCTCAATGTCGAAAACCGTTCTGGTTGTATACGCCCACCCTGAACCTCTATCCTTGACCCGACACTTCGTGTCCGAAACCATTCATACGCTGGAACAGCAGGGGCATACCGTGCTGCAAACAGACTTGTACGGCATGAACTGGCAGGCCAGCTATGGCGAAACCGACTTCCCGGATCGGCTAAACCCGGCACGGCTCGAATTCATACCCGAATCCAGGCACGCCTACGCGGCTAATCAGCAGCCACCCGAAGTGGCCGAAGAACAACGCAAGTTAATGGCCGCCGACACCGTGATTTTTCATTTTCCGCTGTGGTGGTATGGCATGCCTGCCATCCTCAAAGGCTGGTTCGACCGCGTCTATGCCTATGGATTTGCATACGGCTACCAGGATAAGGGCAATCAATATCGCTATGGCGACGGCGTGTTCAAAGGTAAAACCGCCTTGCTGTCCGTGATGGTAGGCGGGCCTTCACAAGACTACGAACCGCGAGGGATTAATGGCCCGTTGGACGATTTGCTGTTTCCTATTACCCACGGCGCTTTGTTCTTCCCGGGCTTCGAAGTACTAAAGACCCACGCCGTCTACGGAACGGGCAGCATCGATACTGCCAGAGTCGAAGCGGAAACAATGGCATGGCGGTCACGACTCCAGCATCTGTTCTCAGAACAGCCAATCGCGTTTCGACACCAGAACAGTGGCGACTACCTTGGCAGCACGCTGGCTCCGCATATCGCCACCAACGAGACAGGCTTAAACATCCATATCAAAACCTGAGACAACTCCATTGATCCAGACACAGGACTAACGGCAAGAGTGGGGGCAACCGGCGTGATGCCCGTTGAACCTTCAATCGAACTACGATAAATCCGCTTATTTGAATAGCCCCCCTTGGGTGATTACCGGGGGTGGAACTATCACAAAGCTCTTACCCCAACAGCGGCAGTTTGCGCATCATGTTACGCAGACGCAGGGCATCCCATGGCAGGTGTTCGGCAATCCCCATACCGACCGTACTTGCATGAGCCGTTGCCTGAGCAATCACCTCCAGCACTTCCTCAATGGTCAGCTGCCCCTGGGCAATACCATCAAAAGCGCTGGCAGGTACGTGCGGGCAGTTGAACAACAGCGGGCCAAACTTGCTGGCGTCGAGCACGTCCAGATCAAGGTGGATGGCCAGCACTTCAATGCCTTCGTCCTTGATCCACTGCTGGATTTTCTCAGCCGACACACCGCTGCGAATGTCTTCCGGACGGCATACCTGCATGTTGCGTTCAGCCAGGAAGTTGTTTTCGAACTCTGACTCGTTATTGACACCGGCGTACATCACTTTCGATGGCGCAATCGGTGCCTTCACAAAGCCGGTCAAATCGCTGTCACCGACGCCCATCAGCGCCGCCAGTACAGTGGCGTGAGAGTGGTTGAATTCAGCCGACGTCATGATGTCCGGATGGGCATCGACCCACAGTACGCCAAGCTTGTCGCCATATTTCTCGCTCAGATACGCGAACGGTGCCAGATCGACCAGACAATCACCGCCTAATACCACCAGCGATTCTGGCTGGTGCTTGTCGATCAGGGTACGACAGTGGTCGGTCTGTTTCAGAATCTGGGCGCGGCCCTTGATGCCATTTTCGTCTTCCACCACGTTGGCGTTGTCGTCTTCGCGGTTAAAGGCAACGTCCACGGTCTCGACCGGGCCGTCGGTTTCCGGTGCCAGCCAGGCCAGCAGCTCGGAGCCAAAGTGGTAAGCCGGGTTCGCACCGCCCTGCCACATAGGAAATTTCAGTCTCAGAGTATTGGCAGCCATAGCGCCCTCCTCGATTAGATAGAGATGTGTAAATGAAAATAAGAAATTGAATAACGATCACTGTAGCGAGAGCCCGAACAGCACGGCTTGTGTTTTTTGGCCAGCCATTGGTATGTGCTGGCCAAACCGCTGGAACAGTGCGTGGCAAGAACTTTGATCGCGCTGGTTTGGTTCAAAGTTCAAACCTTTCAGGGATAAGACAACCCGCCCGACCGCGCTGGCCTGTATCAACAGGCCAGGCGGTGCTGTGACTATTCGGGGATGTTAAGGAGATGATCAGGAAATCTTCGCCAGACTGACGTCTTCGTTGCTCATCTCTTCGACTTCGTGACGGGATTCGGCCAGCAGGATCGACACCAGTACCATGCCCAGCGACAGTGCCGCCATCAGCGTCAGCGACTCACCGAAGAAGATGATCGAGAAGAAAGTCGCCGCCAGTGGAATCACTGCGAAGGCCATACCGGTAGCACTGGCAGGAATTTTGGTCACGCCCTTGTAGAAGCACACATACGGGGCTGCCCACACCAGCGCACCGTAGTACACCAGCACCATCCAGTTCGACGCCGTCAGCGAGCTGACAGAGAAATCGCCCATCTCGGTCATGGCCGGAATGGCGCTGGCTACCGTACCGACAATACACACGCCAGTCGCCATGGTGATGGCTGGCAAATGCACTTCCAGCTTCTTGGCGGCAATCACACAACCCGCCGTCGACAAGGTAGAAAGCACCAGGAACACATAGCCCAGCACAGAGGTAGTACCCGAGCTTTCCGCACCCGGTACGGTCAGCACCAGCACCCCGGCCACCGCCAGCGCAATGGCCAGCAACTTACGCATACTGATGGATTCGCCCAGCATCAGCGCTGACAGAACCAATACCACCGCAGGTGCCAGGCTGGAGAAAATGGAACTGGTAATGACCGTAGCGTATTCAAAGCTGTACAGCAGGAAGGCGGTATACAGCACCGCGCCCAGCAGCGCCTGCACCGTAATAGCGGCCCAGGATTTGACCGGAATTTTGGTGAATTTGGTCTTGTCGACGGTCTTGGCTATCGGCAGCAATATCACCGCACCGATCAGGAAAGAAATAAAAGTGAAGGTCCATGGCGGAATGCTGTACATCGCATCCGCCGCAATTGGATAGCTGACACCGACCAGGGTGTAGCAAAGAATGACGTAAACGTAGCCCATGTTCATGGTGACTCTCCCGCAGAGTGATTCATGATTGATGACTCCAATCTACGGATGCCCCGCCATAGCAGCTTGTTGATTTCGGCCAGCCACTTGCACTGACAGGCCAGCCAAACCCCGAGGCGAACAAAGTGGTCAAAAGATCGTTACACTGGCAATTGCTGGACAAGACAAAAAGGGGTTGCTAGGCACAATTCCTGCTTTATGCTCGTCGTCAGCAACAAATGACTCAATTAAAGGGCCATTACAGCCTGTTTTCTGATTCTGGAACGTACTCTCGCTACCTGATTAGCGCTCTAGCACCATAACCAGAAACTGTCAGCACGCTGAAAAGCACAGCAACGTATCGGGAATAAACCAATGAACGAGACACTGGATACCAACACGGTCAAAGGATTTGATTACTGGCACGAAGTCATTTGTCGAACCTATGCACCATGTCTGGGCAAAACCGATAACGTTGATCAATTTAAAGCCTCCCTCAACGTCAGCGACCTGGGCTCACTCAAGATCAGCCAGATTCAAACAACCGCCATTCGCTACCAACGCCGCACCGAAGACCTCAAGGTCGACCAGCAAGACGACATCTTCCTGTCACTGATGGAAAACGGCTGCGGCCATTTCAGTCAGGACGACCGTCAGGTCGTGCACAAAACCGGCGACGTACTGGTATACGACTCCGGCAAGGCCTATCAGTTTGATTACGGCAGCGAATACCAGTCGACCCTGCTGCGGGTACCGCGTTCGCTGATGCAGTCACGACTGAATAATGTTGATGACCTTGGTGGACTGATTCTGCCCGGCGACAGTGCTTTCGGTAGTCTGGTTGCCTCACTGATTCGCCAGAACAGCCTGCTGGCCAACTCCACGGAATTAAAAGACGGTGCCGCACTGAGCGCCCCCATGCTCGACATGATTGCCACCTCAATCCTGCAATCGACCCAGGGCAACTTCGACCGCAGCAGCCCACAGCAAGACCTGCTGGAACGCATTCGCAGCTACATTAAAAACAACCTCACCGACGACAACCTCACCCTCGAACACATCGCCAGCAGCCACAATATTTCCGTGCGCTCACTCAGCCGTCTGTTTGCCCAGCACAACGAAACGCCTCGTGGCTGGCTGCAAGCCCAACGGCTGGCCCACGCCTACGATGCCCTGGCCACCGGCCGCGTCCGCAACGTTACCGAAGCGGCATTATCCGCCGGTTACCGCGACCTCTCGCACTTCAGCCGCTCGTTCAAGAAAACCTACGGCCGCACACCAAATTCGTTGCTATGAATTGCCTATATAGTCAGGGCGGTAAGGATAAATAAATGCCCACCCTGCAGTCTCTCGCCTGCAGGTTTTCCAAAATTTTGCAGAACTTTATAAGTTCGATCAGAGCTTTTATTAAATGATATTGAGTCCGTTATGGGCCCGAGAGATCGGAGTAAATCAGTATTATAGCCACCGAGGAATAAACTCAATATAGATATTTTTCACCGTCTACGAACCACCCCTCTCCTAATGCTCCGAATTTCATATTCCAGTTTCTCTAAAGATTTATTCTTTATTTTTAGTTCAACACTCCTAGTTTCGTCATCTATCAAAGTTGTTTTCTTCCACCCCTTGTAACCAAAAATCAAAAAAGAAACCATTAAAAACAAATAAACCATCAAAGAAAAAACGATAAATGGATGTTTAAAAATCCTCAAATCAGCCCCGTCAAACTGATCAATGTATTTCTTATACATTACCATTCTCTTATCAATTAGAGCCTCACTTTTTTTCAACTTGTTAATAGCATCCTCTGAAGATTTGAATATATTCCAATCTTCTCCAAGATCTTTATACGACCCTCCTCTTTCCAAAAAATCGATCTCTCTCCTTAGCGCATCGAGTTTATTCACCAACTCATAATATGAGTTAAGATTAACTTCATGCTCCTCAAGCTCGATACTTTTATATGAGAGCCAAACACCGAAAATCAAAGCACCTAAAATCATCCATGCGCCAAAAACAAAGCTAAACTTATATATATTATCTGTAGGTGGTGTAGGGAAAAACTTCACAAAAAATTCCTTTTATTAATGTCAGGTGAAACTAACAAACCTTAAGAGTCGGAGCAAACAGTTCCCCATTGACAAAGTTGACCATTTTGTCACTGGCCACCCCAGCCCAATGGCTGGCCGTTGTAGCCAAGTGAGCTGCCCCGCCAGTTTTTACTATCTCCCCCAGATAGCGCGATTCTGCCGCGCCCATCCAACCCTCGATTACCCGTGAACTGACTCTGTGGGATACATAATGAAAAAACTGATCGTATGGATTCGTAACGCATCTTTGGCTTCTGCTGTGGCTGGCTCGGCCGCGCTGATGGTACCGGCCGCCAGTCACGCCATTGGCAGTGACAGCGATGGCTGGATCACACCGCAGGTTGGCCATCCAATGATGATTACCTACCTGTCGCACAACAGCACCACCGACGCCTACTCCGATGGCAAGAAAGTGTCTGACAACACCAGCGTCGATTCCAACGTGGCGCTGCTGCGTTATGTTCACCCGGTGGATGTGGGTAACGATGTGATCTGGACACCAAACTTCCTGCTGCCACTGGTGAGCGTAGAAACCGCCGGTGATGCCAGCGCACTGGGCGACAAGAAAGGCATGGGCGACCTCGGTCTGGTATCCGGTTTCTGGCCAATTCACGACTACGCCGCTCGCAAGCACCTGGCGATTGTACCGTTCCTATGGCTGCCAACCGGTGACTACGACAAGAACGATGCCCTGAACCTGGGTGAAAACCGCTACCGCTTCTCCCTGCAGGTTGGTGGCCAGTTTGCCCTCAGCGAATCCTGGGACTTCTCCGGTTCTGTCGACACCACCTGGTACGGTGAAAACGACGATACCGAAATGAAGCAAAAGCCACTGACCCAACTGGACGGCTGGTTGAAGTACAACATGGAATCGTCCATGTACTCCCACGTGGCACTGGGCCTGTCCCAGAAAGTAGGCGGCGAAACCGAAGTCGCTGGCGTATCCCAGGATGACCGCACCAGCACCACCACCGCCAAGCTGCAGTTCGGTACCCTGATCGACGACTCCAAAAGCCGCCACGCGCTGTTCACGGTTGCCCGTGACCTGAGTGTCGAAAACGGCACCAAATCTGATGCTTACTTCGAGCTGCGTCTGACCCAGGTATTCTGATCGCTGTCTACCCAATTGGCACTGAAGACCGGTATCACGCAGGCGTTACCGGTTTTTTGCTTATGGAGTCAGCAGTTTTTTGTGAGTATTTTGCGGGCCAGCGGCCCGCGCTCCCAGATCAATCTCCCCCGAACAGCAGGACGATCCGATATAAAGCTTTACCACGATGCCGACGTTAGCAGGCAGCAGCTAACCGATATGGGCTGGATTAGTCAGCAAAAAGTAGCGGCAACCAGAAAACAAAAAAGGGCAGAAGCATTAGGCTTCTGCCCTTGATTTGGTTTGGCTTGGTTTAGCCCAAAACACCCAGGGCTTGAGCCCGGGCTGCTAGCCCGCCAATCCCCTTATTTGTAAACAGTCGCAAACACACGCGCCGGGAAGCTGGCCAGTTCCACACGCGGTGGTACCGCTGTCAGATAAGCGCCGGTTTCAGGCAGCTTGGTCAGGTTGGTCATGTCTTCGATGATGATGATCTTCTGTTCCAGCAGCAGGTGGTGTACCGGAATGGCTTCGTTCTTGTCGATGTTATCGACCAGCGGCGTATCAATACCCACCATGGAAGCACCATTATCCACCAGCCACTGGGCTGCTTCTACCGACAGGTATGGCGGTTTGTTGGCGTATTCCGGGGTGTTGAACTTGTCGGAATGACCACTGGCAAACATCACCGCCTTGCCTTTTACATCCAGACCTTTCAGATCGGCGACTTCAAACGTCTGACGGCTGTCCGGCTTGGTAACGACCACAATCGGTACGTTGACCAGACGCTCCAGCGGGTAATCAGCAATGGTCTCGCCGTGTTCGTCACCGTGGAATGGGGCGTCCAGATAAGTACCGGTAATACCCAGCATCTTGATGCCATCCACCAGCGCGCCGTTACCGAAGCGCGGGGCTACCTTGTAATAGTCGGCTTCGCTCAGACCCGGGTAGGTTTGCATGCCATCGGTGATGGTGTGGTTGAGCTCAATAAAACGCTCTACTTCAGCAGGCTTGCCAGCCGCCATGGAGGCGCTGGAGGCTGTGATACCCAGCATCAGAACGGCAGCTTTCAGGGATTTTTTGGATACAGGAAAAGACATGGTTGGCTCCATCGATCAGCACGATTGCGATGAAGCCAAACTAAGCGAACGACAGCGGGAAGGCTTGGAGAATCAAGCCAGCGGCTTGTGCCAACAGGACAGGGTCCCATGGCAACAGCGCAAATCGGACAATCCGCTTACTTGAACACCACGGTCTTGTTGCCGTCGATAAACACGCGATGTTGGGTGTGCAGTTTGACGGCACGGGCCAACGCCACGGTTTCGGTATCACGACCCGCGGTGGTCAGTTGTTCTGGCCCCATGGTGTGGTCAACCGTTTGTACTGACTGTTCGATGATCGGGCCTTCGTCGAGGTCGGCCGTTACGTAGTGGGCGGTGGCACCAATCAGTTTTACGCCGCGGTCGTAGGCCTGGTAGTAAGGACGAGCGCCTTTGAAACCTGGCAGGAACGAGTGGTGAATGTTGATGGCGCGACCCGCCAGTTCAACACAGAGGCCGTTCGACAAGATTTGCATGTAGCGCGCCAGTACCACCAGTTCGGTGCCGGTTTGATCGACGATTTCCATCAGCACGCGTTCCTGCTCCAGCTTGTTTTCCTTGCTGATTGGCAGGTGCACGAAGCGAATGCCTTCACGCTCGGCCATTGGGCGCAAATCCTGATGGTTGGAGACCACAGCGGTGATTTCCATGTTCAGTTCGCCCTTGTTCTTGCGGTACAGCAAATCGGCCAGACAGTGGTCGGCTTTGGATACCATGATCAGGGTTTTTACCGGTGCGCAGGCGTTGTGCAGGCTCCAGGTCATGTTGAAGCGTTCGGCTACCTGGCTGAATTCTGCCTTGACGGTTTCGCTCTGGTCGTCGCCTTCGAAGCTGAAGCGGGTACGCATAAAGAAGTTGCCGCTGTCGCGGTCGTCAAACTGCGACTGCTCGCTGATGTAGCCACCACGCTCGGCCAGAAAACCCGCAACCGCAGCAACAATGCCGCTACCTGCCGGGCAGGTGGTTTTCAGTACGTATTCATTTTTGGCGTTCGGGTGTGGCATGGGATTAACCTTGTTGGTTCAGTTAACAAAAAGCGAAGCCCCTATTATGCACCAGCACAGCGACGGGAGAGACAGAATTCACCGTCTTTTTATCTGAACGCGACGAATTTGCGAGGAATTGTGAGGGGTTTTGCAGGATGCCCTGTCAGGCCCCGGAAAACGTCTGTTGCAGCACGTCCACCAGCGCTTGTGCCGCCACCGACAGTTCGTGGCCCCGGCGGGTTAGAACGCCAACCTCACCGACCACCAGCGGGCCGTTTAGCGGCAAACACACCGCGCCCATTTCTTCCATTTGCTGACGACACAGACCAGGTACTACGCTGATACCGAGCCCCGATGCCACCATTTTGCCAACTGTCGCCAGCTGATGGGCGTCGAACACCACATTGAGTTGTTTGCCCTGCTCGGTTAACTGGCGTTCGAGCATCAGGCGCACAATGGACGGCCGTTGCAGGGCAATAAAATCCTGCTCCAGAAGCTGATCCCAGCAGAGTGATGACTGGCCGTTTAACAACGCCGAATCCGGCGGCAGGACGGCGACAAATTCGTCAGTGAACAAGGGAGTGAAGTCCAGATCAGGCGCACCTTCCGGCACCAGCGACACACCCACTTCAATACGCCGCGAGCGCACCATGGCGACCACTTGCTCGGCAATCACATCATGAACTTCCACACGAATGGCGGGGTAACGGTTGCGGTAGGTTTTCAGCACCTGCGGCAGCAAACCCGCCGCAAACGACGGCATGGATGCCACGGCCACCTGCCCCATTTGCAGCGCAAATCGCTGTTGCAGCTGTTCCTGGGCGTTATCCCAATCGGCCATCAAACGAGTGGCAATCGGCACCAGTGCCTCGCCTTCCGGGGTCAGCTTGACCGAGCGCGTGGTGCGGGTCAGCAGTTTGCCGCCAAGGGATTCTTCGAGGGTCTTGATCGCCAGGCTGAGCGCAGGCTGGGACAAAAACACCTGATTGCTGGCTTCGGCAAAACTCAGGGTGCGGGCAACGGCCAGAAAGGCACGCAGTTGTTTGGCGGTCATGGGGTACTCC
Source organism: Oceanobacter sp. ABM4_470 (assembly GCF_056158645.1). NCBI lineage: Bacteria > Pseudomonadati > Pseudomonadota > Gammaproteobacteria > Oceanospirillales > Oceanospirillaceae > Oceanobacter > Oceanobacter sp. ABM4_470. The sequence continues at coordinate 273,444 of NZ_JBSWTR010000002.1, read as the reverse complement.
CTGTTTGAGGTTTCAAGTTAACAGGCAGCAGAAGAAAGGCAATGGTCGGGTGTCGGGTGTCGGGTGTCGGGTGTCGGGTGTCGGGTGTCGGGTGTCGGGTGTCGGGTGTCGGGTGTCGGGTGTCGGGTGTCGGGTGTCGGGTGTCGGGTGTCGGGTGTCGGGTGTCGGGTGTCGGGAACATTGTAGGAGCGAATTTATTCGCGAACGAAAGACAGCGCGAATAAATCCACTCCCACAGGCCCTTACATCACCCGATTCATACGCAGGAATTTATAGCTTTCGCCGGGGCCGGTTTCGTCCGCGTACAAGGTCACACCAGACTTCAGACAAATGCTGAGGTTGGTGTGGGTGGCTTCGGTTTCCTTCGGCAACAAATGCGCAACCCCTTCGCGTTCTTGCAGCAATTCCTGCTCGGTGGCGTTAAGGCGCTCGCGCTGGAATTCATTCAGATCAATGCCCTGCACAATCTGGTAACGGCCGTAGTCGCAACGCACCGGGAACGAGAAGTAGATGCCCTTGGCAATGCCGTAGGAGCCATCCGAGGCAATGCCCATGGATACGATGTGCCCCGGGCCGGTGCCCAATGCCCAATCGTGCATGTGGTCGACAATCGCCTGTGCCGCTGATGGCGCGCTGGACACCCCACGTTTCTCCAGAATCGCCCCGCCCCGTTTCTGGATCGCTGGAATGTAGGTTTCGGTGTACCAATCCATCGGGATCGCAGGCATCGCCGGGTTGCCATACAGAGTCGCCTGATGCAGGTCCGGGAATTGGGTGGTGGAGTGGTTGCCCCAGATGATCACACCGTCGATGTCTTTCGGGTTCACACCGGTGTGGTTGGCCAGCGTTCCGATGGCGCGGTTCTGATCCAGACGCGTAAGCGTGGTGAACTGCGACGGACTCAGATTCGGCGCGTTACGAGCCGCAACCAGCGCATTGGTGTTGGCCGGGTTACCGACAATCAGGGCTTTTACATCACGGTTGGCGTGATCGTTCAGCGCCTTGCCCTGACGGGCAAAAATAGCGGCGTTTTGCTCCAACAGATCTTTCCGTTCCATCCCCGGACGACGCGGCGTTGCACCAATCAGCAAGGCGTAGTGAACGTTCTCAAAACCCTCTTCGACGTTGTCGTGCAAGGTAATGGTGTGCAGCAGCGGGAAGGCACAGTCTTCCAGCTCCATCGCCAGCCCCAGCAAGACATCCATGGCCTGGGGAATTTCGATCAGTTGCAGAATGACCGGCTGATCCTTGCCGAACATTTCGCCTGCGGCGATCTTGAAAAGAAGGTGGCTTGAAATACTGCCAGCGGCGCCGGTTACGGCAATGCGTATGGGTCTGCGCATGGGGTCTCTCCCTGGTTTGAAAAATCCTGATGGCCAGCCAAAAAGCCTGTTTGTGTACTGCGTTAGAGAAACGCTAACACGCTCAAGGCGACAGGTTCAGTGGCTTTCTCAGCTATGTTCTATTGTTTTTATGGATGATGAACGTGGGTCTGAAAGACCGTTGCTATAACAATTTCATCAATACCACACCCTGGAAACTGTTATTGAGTGTGCGAGGGATTATCCAGGACGGCAGCTGTTCTTTGGTGCCGAAAACCGACAATTGAATGGGGTTCGAGGGGATAAGCAGGCAACGGCATCAGCCCGTAGGCTGGGCCCCGCCCAGCAATTGTTGGGCGGGGCCCAGCCTACAGCTGATGCGTTTCCATCGCGAATAAATTCGCTCCTACAGCGACAGCAATAAAGGTAACCGTAATCGCTACAGCACCGGAATAGCAGGCGAAAAAAAGCCCGCACAGGCGCGGGCAAGTTCTTGCGGGTATTCGGACGATAGACCCGGGGCCCCTAATTCACCGGATCAAATTGCGACAGCCACTCCACCAGCATCGGGTGGTAACGCGTCAGGCCTTTGTATTCGATCAGTGGTTCAGGCAGCCCCTTCATAACCCGATGCAGGCGCCGTGCCCATTCCGGGTTGCGGCACAGGTCTTCGAGGCTGGCAAGGTAAGTGCGAATGCTAAACATCAGTGCATTGGAGCGCGGCATGCGGTCGAGCACCTGCAATTCCACCCGCAAATGGATCTTTTCACCGATGTTTTCAGGGGTAACGGTGGTTCTGTCGGTGCCCCACTGTGGATAAGTCTCTGGTGAGGTATCCATACGGGCATTGACGGTCAGGGTCCAATTCAGGCGACGAACCGGACGATTCACCTGAATCGCACAGAGGTATTTCAGCGCCCGATCAAAAATGCCCAGTTCGTGTGCCATCGGCACCGGTCCGTGCCACTCCTTGAAGCTCATTCCGGCATCAAATGCCAACGACCAGTCGGCCGGACAGGTGACAATACCGGCATCCATAAACAGGTCACCGTCGCGCTGATCCAGCAAAGCAAAATCGCCCTGTACCTGACGACCGATGTATTCCATCGGCGGCAGTGGCAAGGTACTGCTGTCACCAAAGGTGAAGGTATCCTGCTGATCCAGCAGCTTGTTGTGCCAGTGCCAGGTATCACCGTCCTTGGTCAGCGAGAAGAAGTCCGGGTAGTCCTCGGACATGGTAGTCATGCAGCGGTCGATCATATCCCAGCAGGCCAGGTCCATGTGTGGCATGGCCAGGCAACGCTTGGGGTTTTCTTCCAGTACGATGCCGCGTTCACGCATTTCCGACAGGTAGTGTTCGTCGATGTCGATCAGGTGTTCGTTCACCGTGCCGACCGGCCCCGGCAGCGTGTGCGGTTCGATGTTCACCGAGTACATGTAGTCGTCTTCCGGGAAAGGGAATGGAAAACGCTTGATAGCGAATTCGCTGTTGCTGTAGGTGAAATCGTCACGGAAGGTTTCGATTTTGGTTGGTGCTACACGCATGGTTAATTCCTCTCGGTGGTTCCTGAAGCCAGCGCAGTTACAGGCGATGGCTGCCGATTCATTCTGTTTTTTGGTGCGCGGTGCACACCCTACGCACTGCGCCAGACGATATGCCTTTGACCTTCTGGGGGCCTTGTCCCCGGCCGGTCTGGCCGCCCCTGCTTAGCGCTTCCGATTCGCTGCTCGGTGCCGGTGCACACCCTACGACGCTGACGCTTCGGTCTTTGTAGGGTGCGCACTGCGCACCGGCGAATTCGGTTTCTACAATCCCAGCACCAGCGATTTGGATTTCGCTCGTGAGACACACGGCATGATGCAGGTGTCTTGTTCGCGTTCATCCAGGAAGGCGTCGCGGTGTTCCACATCGCCGTCGAGCACCTTGGTAACGCACTGGCCACACACGCCACCGCGGCAGAGGTTAGGCACTTCAACGCCGTTGGCTTCGAGGGCTTCCAGCAGGCTTTCTTCCGAGCTCACTTGCACTTCAGCACCGCTACTTTTCAGCGTTACGGTGAACGGGCTGCCCGGTTGTGGCGCGGCGAATTCCTCAAAGTGAATCAGGCTATCGGGGTAACCCAGCAGCGCAGCGTTCTGGCGCACGCCGTCAATCAGCAGCTCTGGGCCGCAAACATAGACATGAGTACCGCGCGGTTGGGATTTCAGCAGTTCAGCCAGTTGCAGACGGTCGCCAGCATCGGCGTCGTAGCAGTGCACCTGCTCGCCCAGCTGCTCGATCAATTCGGTTTTGTAAGCGCCGGTTTGTAAGCCACGGAAGGCGTAGTACAGCTCGTAGCTGGCGCCCATGCGTTCAAGTTCCGGCAGGTAACTCATAAAGGGCGTAATGCCGACGCCACCGGCAATCAGCAGGTGTCTTTTGGCGCGCCAGTTGGGGGCAAACAGATTGGCTGGCGGGGTGATTTCCAGCTCGTCGCCTTGGCTTACCTGCTGGTGCATAAACACCGAGCCACCACGGGATTGCGGCTGTAATCGCACAGCGATTTTGTAGGCTGAGGTGTCGCGCGGGTCGCTCAGCAATGAGTAAGCGTTTTTCCATTGCTTCGGCTGACCGTCGGCGCTCTCGCCTTTCATGCTCACCACCACATGGGCACCGGGCGAAAATGGCGTCAGTTCGCCGTTTTGGGCAACCAGGGTGAATTCCTTGATGGTCGGAGCAACTTCAACAATGTTTGTCACTTTGACCCGGTAGTTATCCGTGCTGTTCATGCTCATACCAATGCCTCCGTGGCTGGAATCTCACTGCGGTCTTCGGCGTTGATGGATACCCCGACATAAGCGCCATGCAGCTTGCTGAAATGGTCACGCACCAGCAGCAATTCACCACAGCCTGAACAGCTGTGCGGGTTGTGCGTTACGCCTTCCATCACGGTGTAGCAATGGGTGCAAAACAACCGACGGGCGTTGGATTCCGGTGCCAGCATCTGGATTTGCTCGGGTGCAAAATCCTCGGCAATCAGGGCGTTACGTACGTCCCACATCCAGGCTTCAGTACCGGCAATGTAGACGGCGGTAGCCAGTGGGAAGTCGACGGCGGTTTCAGCGATCACCCGTTTCACATCCTGATGCACCAGCAGCCAGGTCACTCGTTGGTTGCCCAATTGGGTTACGCAGTCGTCGAACATCCGTTTCAGTGTGGCGTTATTGCCCGTCGCACTGATAAACACCTGTTGCTGTTGTTTCAGGTCGAGTTTCACGGGGGAGTATTCCGGTCGGCTTTTCACCCGTTCATCGATTTCCACGGTGATGGTCATTTCAACCTCCTGTACTGGCCTGACTGACGGCAAACATGCCATCCGTGCTGGAAGAAAAGAGGCCGCCCCACCAGCAGGGAGAACGCGGAGCGGCCTTGAAACAGTTACCCGCTCGAAATCAGCCTTCGCCTTCACGGCGCTGACCGCAGAAGAAACCGATGCCGTAATCTTCCGAGTTAAAGGTAATCACGCTGCCTTTTTCGAAGTAGAAAACGTCGCCGGGCAGTGCCAATACCTTCTGGCCGGTTTCATCGCTGATGACCATGGAACCTTCCACAATCACTTTCATCTCGTGGTAGGTGTATTCGTACACCAGCGGCTCGTCGGACTTTTCCATACGGAAGAAGCCCGCCGCGATGGTTTTGTCTTCGTCGTTGGAAACTGCCACGTCGCCGAGGAACGCATGGATACCTTCACGACCCATGTGCGGTTGTTTGATTTCCTGAGCTTTGGAGAAATGTGTCATTGGCATGGTGTGATCCTCTGTCTTGAATGTTGGTTATTAATTTCTGCTGAGTACGGTCTTGCTTTGGTTTTTCAGGTTTCAGACACGCCGCGGGGGCGGCAGCGCGCCTGAATCAGGATCGAACCCGGGTTCGTTCGGGGTCGTAGAACGGTAATGTCGTCACCGTTGCTGGAATGCGTTTTTGCAGACCATCCAGCTGGCCGACTTCCAGTTTCAGGCCAACTTCGGCGACTTCCGGAGCCAGTCGCACCATGGCGATTTGCTGTTTTAACAAGGGCGAGAAGATCGCACTGGTGACCACGCCAACGGCGTAGCGGCTTTTGTAGTCATCGGCGGCAGCACCGTCAGCACGGGCCACAAACACCTCGTCACCATGAGCCACCGGCTCGTTGCTGTGGATGATCAGGCCCATCAACTTGTGGCGACTTTCCGGGGCCTGGCGTTTCATGGCCTCGCGACCAATAAAGTCTTCTTCCTTGGTCTTCATCGGCACAGTGAAACCAATGCCGGCTTCGTAGGGGTTGGTCTGTGGACAAAATTCGTGATCGGCAAAAATCAGCCCGGCTTCGATGCGCAGCATGTCGAGGGCCTTGAAGCCCATCGGCGCGATACCGAACGGCTGTCCGGCATCCCATACCGCATCCCAAAGGCTTTCGGCGGCATCCGGATGGCACCAGACTTCAAAGCCCAGCTCGCCGGTGTAACCGGTTCGGCTGACCATCACTGGCGCGCCTTCCGGGCTCCCCAAACGACCGAGCGTCAGATGGAACCAGGCCAGTTCAGCGACCGGCACCTGATGCTCCGGCGTCCAGATCAATTCGCTTAACAGCTCGCGGCTGTTTGGCCCCTGCACGGCAATGTTGTGGATCTGCGAAGTCGATTCCTGCACTCGCACACGGAAACCATGTTCTTCGGCCAATTGTTTAAGCCAGCTGCCAACGTAGCTGTCGCCCGCCACCAGCCGGAAAGTTTGCTCGCCCAAGCGGAAAATGGTGCCGTCATCGATCATGCCGCCGGTGGGATGACACAGCGCGGTATAGGCAATTTCGCCCACTGACAGTCGACGTACGTTGCGGGTCAGCGCCAGCTGTAACAGGCGTTCGGCATCCGGCCCGGCGACTTCGAATTTGCGCAATGGCGTCAGGTCGATCATGGCCACCCGCTCACGACAAGCCAGATATTCAGCGGTAGCGCCAAAGCCGTTGTATTCGTCAGCCACCCAATAACCACGGTATTCGCTCAGGTGTTGGGTCAGGGCTGCAACCCTGGAATGAAAACCGGTCTGCTGGGTCATGCGGGGCAGCTCCTCGGGTGAATTACGCCAAGCCATGGCGCGGGGAAACGAGTGATCAGCGGCGTACACCCGCACGTGAATATCGGTTGGAAACCAGCCGTTGGCGGAGTCGATGTCGTCCGGGCATGCAGAGCTGAGGCACAGCAAGTCACGCTGGGCTTGCAGCAGTACGTAGTCGCCTGGGCGCGACCATGGCTCATCACCGGTGACCGAGCCTTCGTCGCACACCGCAGTGTTAAAAAAGAAATTGATCGCAGGCCAGCCAGCCCGAGGCGGCACGCCCCAATCTTTCAACTGAGCGTTGAAGTTGGCGCTGCAACTGATGTGGCCAAAATAGCCGGCGTCGTCATAGAACTTGGGAGTACAAGCCATCAGAAAGCTGTCGTGACGGCCAACGGTGTCTTGCACCACTTCCAGCATGGCGCGCATATGCTGATCGTAGAAACGCGAATGCAGGCCCGGCTTGGGTAACGTGTGTCCCATAATGGTACGAGTGGCAGCGGCATCCAGAGTGGCAATTTCAAACGGGCTGATCTCGCCGCGCTGGGCGGCTTCAACATCCGCCAGATCAAAGGCAATAAAGTCCGAACATTGCTTGCCCTGCACATCCAGAATCTGGATGTATTCACCGGCTTTAACCGTGTAGGCACGGGCACTGGAATGCGGTACACGAAGGCTGCTCAGTGCACCTTGCAGCTCCGCTGAGCCATCGTATGAAAACGGCACGGGCAAGCTGTCGTCACTCACCGTGGGATTCGTGCGGGCACTGGTAAACGTCAGCAGAATTTCAGCAGGTGCAATCATCGCGGCTTCGGTTTGGTTCTCGCCGGAAGCGTCAGTAACAAGCTGCACAGGCTGTAATTTCAGAGCCGGTGCCGCAGCCACTATCAATAAGGTTTGGTCGCACAGACTGGTCAACGTGACGCCAGTCTTCAAGGCCTCTGGCGCGACCACCAGCGCCTGCTCCAGTTCGGCTGGGCCGCATTGGTGCTGGCTTAAAACCGCTGCCAACGTAGCCGCAGCGGGACGGTTTTCTTCCAGCATGGCCAATGAACGGGCCGCGGGCTGAACAACAAGCTCAGATGCTGCCATGTTCAGTTGTGGCGACAGCCGGGCGTCCAGTCGCACAAGCTCCACCCCCTGATGTTCATCCTGGCCATTCAGTGTCAGTACATCGCCCTGCTTTACCTCCAGCCGCTGCCAGTGGCGTCCGGCAATACGAAAACGGCGGGGCATGTTGGCAGCCGCAAGCTGTTGGCTAGCCATCATTGCGCCAGGCAGTAGTAAAGCCGTGGTTGAAGATGCTGACGCCATGATGCCCTCCTGTCAGTGCTGTGAGGTGAATGCAGTAATACACGTGGCCATTGCCAAATTCAGGGGCAAATCACTGCGCTGTCGCTTCACACTGGTGCATCCGGTGATCCGCTTTCTGGCACAGGGTTTGTGTTTCCCGTTGGTTAAAAATATTTACCCACAGGACCTGACCTCTCAATACTCAGGAAGGGTTACCCCCAATAGCGAAGCGCGAAAAACAGACCGTAAACATCATTTAAAACAAAGAGTTACAGACATACCCAAGGCGTTCTTTGCGCCCCTGAAAGCGACTTGGTCGGTTTGGTAAAGGTGATTTTCTGCACAAACCCGCAGGCCGGGGTTCTGGCTGGCACAACGAGTGCAACATCAGCAGCCCAACTGGCCTTGCCCGGAGACAGATAAGGAGGAGTTATGTCGATACCGCTTCATCATGCTGCGTCCCGCCCTGCCTCAACCGGCTGGCAGCGACTGCTGCAATGGCTGACTCACGATCACCAGCAACGCTACGCAGGCTGTCGGGCGGAAGACGAAGTACGCAGCGATGCCTGGTTCTGGCAGCTGAGTGATCTGGCCTGCGCCATCGCCAGCGCCGATTCGCTGCAACAGTTGCCGCAACTGCTGGAGCAGATTCAATCCACGCTGGCACAGGACAGCCAAGAAGCGCCTTTACAGGCATTGGTGTTACCGCAAGCCATGCCCGCAGCAGAGCCCGCAAGTACCCGCTCTGACAGCACTACGAACAACCACAATGCCCAATACGACTACATCGCCCTGACCCCGCATTTCAGCGCACCGGTGAATAACTGCTCCCGACTATTGCGCCAACCGGAGCAGTGGCTTGCCGCCAACCAACAGCTATTTCCGTTCAACATTGCGCAAACAGGCCAGCCCGACACGAAGGGCTGGTTGTTGGTACAGGTGTGTCAGCAGCACGGGGCCGAAAAGCAGGCAACTAACCGCTTGATGCCTCGCCTGACCGAGCTGCTACAACGGCTGCAACAGGGGTTATCAGGCTGGTATCAGCAGCAACAACGACTGCAACAAGCCGTCGCCGACGAACGCCGGGCACACGCCGCCGAGCTGCACGATTCGCTGGCCCAGTCGCTGGCTTACACCCGTATGCAAAGCGCTCGACTGGCAAGCCAGCTGACAGTGGAAAGCAGCGCCAGCCAACAGGCCAAAGAAGTGGAACAGCTGTGCCATTACGCCTATCGCCAAACCCGTGAACTGATTGCCACCGCCCGCCTCACCACCAGCCCCAACCGACTGGCCAATAGCCTCGAACAGCTGATCGATGAATTTGAACAACGCACAGCCATGGTGTTTGAACTGGATATCCGGGCCGACCTCAGCGCATTGGCGCTGAATGAACAAACCAGCACCCAGCTGATGTACATCGTGCGGGAATCGGTCTGCAACCTGGTGCGCCATGCCCACGCCAGCCATGCCAGCATTCGCTTGTTCAGAGACCTGAATCACGGCGCTGATCACGGTGAATCGGTGCTCATTTGCCAGATTGAAGACAACGGCAAAGGCATTCGCGGCAAAGGCCGCAGCGACAGTTTTGGCATCCAGATCATGAAAGAACGGGCCCAGCGTATCGGCGCAGTGCTGAACATTGGCGCACGCCCCGAAGGTCAGGCTGAATCCCGGAAAGAAAGAACCCTGGCAGAAGGAACTCAGCTAAAAGGAACCCGGGTAGAACTGGTTATTCCACTGCCGCAAGACAGCGCAACCAAACCTGCCCGCTCCACATCAACAAACAACACCAACAAACAATAACAACCAGTATTAACAACCGCCTGTGATGGAGGCTCCTGTGAACGTCGCCCTTCAAACCCGTCCCGAAGACCCCGCCGCCACGGTAACCCCGGTGATCATGGTCGATGACCATCCCTTGTTTCGCCGCGGCGTGGTGCAGCTGCTGAACGACAGCCCATGTTTCAACGTGGTGGCCGACATCGAAGACGGCCGCGAGTTACTGCCCTTGTTGCAGCAGTGGCAACCCCAGTTGGTGCTGCTCGACCTCAACATGCCAACCATTGGCGGGCTGGAGCTGTTGCAACAGATTCGTGCGGCCGGAATGACGATGAAAGTGGTGGTGATTACCGCCTCGGAAGAGGACGACGACCTGCTGCAAGCACTGGCGCAAGGAGCCGACGGCTTTCTGATGAAAGACACCGCACCGGATGAATTGGTGACCAAACTGCAACGGGTGATGAATGGCGAAGTGGCCGTCAGCGACCGCGGCGTCACCCTGTTGGCCAACACACTGCGGCAGAATCCGCCAGTAACCGATGAGCGCCACAACAACCGCATTCAAGACAACGGAAGCGTTACAGAAAGCGCCAGAGATGGGCAGCGGGATAGCAGCGGTGAAGACCTCAACGTCGATTTCACCACCCGCGAACAGCAAACCCTGCAACTGATCGCCCGTGGCCTCAACAACAAACTGATCGCCCGCGAACTGGGCATCAGCGATGGCACGGTGAAGGTGTACGTGAAAAGCCTGCTGCGCAAACTCAACCTGCACTCACGACTGGAACTGGCTGCCTGGGTGCACACCAACAACTACCAGATTGCCCCCGAGGACGTGCCCGAATGAAAGGCTTTCCAACGTTTTTCAAACGTCCGGCACAGACGGCCACCGACCCGCTGGCCGAACTGACCGCCCTGCTCGACAGCCTGGCTGACTGCATCATTCAGTTCGACCGCCAGGGCCGTATCATTTACACCAACGCCGCCTGGCAACGGCTGACCGGCATTGCTCCCGCCGACGCCTGTGGTGAATTTTTTGAAGATTTCCTGCACCCACAGGAGCGCGGCCAATGGCATGCCCTGTTCGACGCCATGAGCTGGCGGCCGGAACTGCTGCAGGCCATCGATGCCCGCCAGTACGACGACGCTGAAACAGACCAGCCGCACCCGGCCACCGACCCGATTTGGGTACGGCTGCTGAACCACCAGCAAGCAACCATCTGGTGCGAACTGCGGTTGCAACCCATGAACACCAATACCGCCAACATCCCCAATAGCACAGGCACAGCAGACGCCAGCCCAGCGCCGGGCCGCTACTGCGCCACCCTCTGCGACATCACCAGCCAGGTACAGGCCAACCAGCAAGCCAGCGCCAACCAGCGCGGACTCACCAGCATGCTGGGACGACTGCCACTGATGATCTACCGCTCCCGCAACGACCGCGACTGGACCATGGAATACGTCAGCGACGGCTGCTACGACATCACCGGCTACCACGCCAACGAACTGCTGGAACGCAGCCAGAAAACCCTCGGCAAACTGATCCACCCGGCCGACGCCGACTACGTCTGGGAAAACGTTCAGGCCGCCCTGCAACAACGAGGCAACTTTGAACTCAACTACCGGCTGTACCACACCGACGGCCGCCTGCAATACGTCACCGAAAAAGGCCACGGCGTATACAGCCGCAACGGCAACGTACTGGCGATTGAAGGGGTAATCTTCAGCCACGAAGGCCTGATGGTGGATGTGAATAAAGTAGGCTGAGGTCGGGCGTCTGGCACTGACTTGCAGGAGGGAATTTATTCCCGATCTCTGCGTGTTCAGCTTGTAGGGGACATCTATTTAATCCGGTGCTCACTCTGGGCTACCGGGTGGTTTCGAATCACGAAGCCGACTTGCAGGCCTGACGGGTCAAGTCAAAAGTCGGCGACACAGAGTCGAGATCATCCGGCAGCCCCCGCAGGGCGCGGGTTGCCGCCGCCCAGTGCTGTGTTGACGAATTTGAAAAGGACTCGTCATTTCGCTGCATCCGTCGCCTTGCACTGAACAACGGCAATACTCGCGCAGAGCCGTGCAGGATTAAATAGATGTCCCCTGTAGGCCCCGCCCAACCTACAGCGAGATTGTGGGAGAGAGCTTGCTCTCGATACTCTCAAGGAGTACGCCCCCTCCAAAACATCAACAACCTATTCCGCACTCTTCCACAATAACTGGTCTGCCCGCCCACCTTCGCGGTAGCCATAGCAGGTATTCTGCATATGCTTGCGGTTTTTCGGGCTGGCGGCATGGGTACGGTCATGCTCCAACCGATACCCCTGAATGGTCTGGAACGCAGCGGTTGCCAGCACGGGCAGCAACTCGGTCAGATGGGTACAGGACGTTGAGCGCCCCAGCTTTTCCTTCACCTCATTCATCCAGCCACCACGAATCTTCATGCCCACCAGCAGGTCATAACGGGGTTCGGCACCGTTGCAATCGCGGTACGGCGTCGAGCGCATATCCGCCCGCACTTCACGAATTACCAGCCGGTCGTCCACTGCCAGCGCCATCGTCATATCGTGCAGGTATTCGCCAATGGGCAACAAACCACGATCCCGCAAGGTAAAGTCGTAGTGTTTGGTGTCGCGCATGACGGCTTCGACTTCCCACAATCCATCACTGCGCAAATAGCCCTGCACATCGATGTTGCGACGGTGCAATGGCTCGCGGGTTACGGACGAGGATTGGGGATGGGAATTGAACGACATGAAAACTACCTGCTGACATCAAGCCGCACATGATAGCGACTCGCTGCCAGCATCCATAGTTGTACCAATGAACAATAGTTTTCGATTATGACGACGCCCGTCAGTTAAAGAACCAACCACAGATCAGAATCGCCGCCAGCATCCCGGCGACATCACACGCCAGACCGGCCCACAGCGCATAACGAATGCGGCTGATACCGACCACGCCAAAGTACACCGCCAGCACATAAAAAGTGGTTTCGGTACTGCCCTGCATCACCGCCGCCAGCAGACCAGCCAGCGAGTCCACACCATGAGTGTTCATCACATCCAGCATCATGGCGCGGGCACCGCTGCCGCTGAACGGCTTCATAAAGGCCACCGGCAAGGCATCAACATACCAGCTGGTCAGCCCCACGGCATCCAGCAACCAGCGCAAGCCATCGAGCAGATAGTCCAGCGCGCCACTGGTACGAAACACACCAATGGCTGCCAGCATGGCGACCAGATAGGGAATCAGGGTAACGGCCGTTTCAAAGCCGCCTTTGGCCCCGGCGACAAAGTCTTCGTACACCGGCCGTTTGGCTTTCAGTCCTGCCAGCAAAAACAGCGCAATCACGAACAGCAGAATGCCATTCGCCAGCTGGCCCGACACACTGCCCAGCTGCTCGGATGGCAGCTCGCCAAGCCAGAACATCAGGCTGGCCACCAGTGCCACCAAACCGCCCAGATACGCCAGAATCACAGCGTCGATGCGGATTTTCTGGATCTTCATCACCAGCAACAGGCCGGTCAACGTAGACGCCAATGTGGCCATTAAAATCGGCAGAAAGACTTCCGCAGGATTGGCCGCGCCTAATTGGGCGCGGTACATAAAAATGGTCACTGGCAGCAGGGTCACCGACGAGGTATTCAGTACCAGAAACAATATCTGGGCATTGCTGGCAGTGTCTTTTACCGGGTTCAGGCTCTGTAGCGCCTGCATCGCCTTGATACCCAGTGGCGTTGCGGCATTATCCAGCCCCAGCATATTGGCGGCCAGATTCATGGTCACGGCACCCTGGGCTTCATGGCCCCTGGGCACTTCCGGCATCAAGCGCGAAAACAGCGGCTGCAGCCCGCGCCCCAGCACATTCACCATGCCGCTTTTCTCGGCAATGGCGAACAAGCCCGACCACAAGGCCAGCACACCAACCAGACCGATGGCAATTTCTACCGAGAGTTTGGCCATATCAAAACTGGCCGACACCAGCTGCTGGAACACCTCGACATCACCACCCAGCCAGCGGGCGGCGGCAACGGCAATACCAATCAGAAAAAACAGGGCCCAGAGTCGGTTCAATGGAGCGTCCTTGCGTAAATGGATGGGTTATGAAGAAAGACTACCACGACGAGAACGCTTGGGCGGTGCGTCCCCGTCTCTGAAAACAAACAAGTGCCCCGCCGAAAACGAGACGAAGTGTTACTGTTGGGCCATTGCGATGATGGGGTAAGGTATTTGCAAAGTGTGCATAGCGCGCCCTTCAGGACCAATAAGTCGGGCCAATACATCAGGCCAATCAATCGAGTCATTTCAGCAAGCGTCATCAACAAGGAGTATCAGTATGTCGAACACGGCTTTTATAACAGGGGCAACGTCCGGTTTTGGTCGTGCAACGGCCATTCGAATGGCGGAGGCTGGCTGGAAGCTGGTATTGACCGGCCGTCGTAGCGAGCGTTTGCAAGAGCTGCAACAACAGCTGGCAGAGAAAACCGACGTCCACATCCTCACACTGGATGTGCGTAATGCCGATGCGGTAAAGCAGGCGGTGGCCGAGCTGCCAGAGAATTTCCGTGACGTGACATTGCTGGTGAACAATGCCGGACTGGCGTTAGGCACCGAACCCGCACAAGACTGCGATACCGAAAAATGGCAGCGCATGATCGACACCAATATCAGTGGTCTGGTGACCATGACCCACGCGCTGCTGCCAACCCTGATTTCTCAGGGCCGCGGCGCGTCGATTGTGAATATCGGCTCGATTGCCGGTCACTGGCCGTATCCGGGTGGCAATGTGTATTGCGGCACCAAGGCCTTTGTAGAGCAGTTCAGCTATGGCCTGCGCGCCGATCTGGCAGGTACCGGAGTACGGGTGACCAATCTGGCACCGGGGCTGGCAGAAAGTGAATTTACCTTGGTGCGGACCGACGGTAATCAGGACGCTCACGATAAATTGTATGAAGGCGCCGAGCCGATTCAGCCGGAGGACATTGCCGAGACGATTTACTGGATCGCCAGCCTGCCGCCGCATTTGAACGTGAACCAGCTGGAGATGATGCCGACTTCGCAGAGCTTTGGGCCGTTTTCGATTTCACGTAAGGGCTGAGGCGTTGGCTCCCTCGTAGAAGTCAGGCAGGAGCGTGGGAGCCAGGTATGTTTTTAGTATGCGGGCCAGCGGCCCGCGCTCCCTGACAAATTCCCGCCTTAAGACAGAGTCGCCACCAGCCAGCGCGCTGGGTGGTGCAATACCCTGGTGCGTCGGCCGGTGGCGAAACCCTGCTGCGGTGTTATGTCACCGGTTATTCAGCGATTTTCTCGTACTTGCTGATCAGGTCGTTGGCTTTCTGGTACAGCTGTTTACCGTCGAAGCCTTCGTCGTCCATTTCCTCAATCCAGTGGTCGGTTACGGGCTGCATCACTTGTTTCCAGCGAGCAACTTCGCTATCCGACAGTTGGTTGATGACGTTGCCGTTGGCCACCATGGTATTACGGTTACGCACTTCGGCGTCGTCCCACACCTGACCAATCCAGCCTGCGGTTTCAATGCCGGAGTTGTTATCGATCACCCGTTGCAGGTCTTTTGGCAGCTTGTCGTAGCTGTCCTTGTTCATGGCGAACACAAAGAACTGGGTGTACAGGCCCGGTTTGGAAGTGATCTCGGTAGCGTACTGGGTCATTTCATGGATTTTCAGCGGCGTCACCACTTCATAAGCCAGCAAGGCGGAATCCACCACACCTTTGGAAATGGCAGACGGCAACGTCGGCACCGGCAGGAAAACCGGTGATGCTCCCGCCAGCTCCAGCGCTTCAGCCATCAATTTGTTGGGGGCACGAACTTTCAGGCCCGCCATGTCTTCCAGCTTGGTGACGGGTTTGTCGCGCAACAGAATAGAACCGGCATAGTGGGTATGCAGCGCCAGCAGATGAACGTCTTTCAGCTCGTCCTGCATTTCCTCTTCGGCGTATTGCTGCAAGGCCATGCTGCTGACCCGGCCAGACGTCGCCATAAACGGCAGCTCAAACACACCGGCTTTGGGGAAACGGCCCGGCGTGTAACCACCCACCGTCCAGACAATATCGGCAACGCCTTTGCGTGCCTGGTCGAACAGCTGTGGCGGCTTGCCACCCAGTTGCATGGACGGGTAAATATCAATCTTGATACGGCCGTTAGACTCCTTCATCACCTTTTCGGCCCAGGGCTCAAGAAAATTGCTATGGGCGTTAGACGCCGGTGGCGACATATGGTGAAGCTTCAGGGTCACTTCCGGTTCTGCTGCCAGAGCATGGGATGCCATGCCCAGCGACAGGGCGACTGCGACGGATTTGGCCAGAGCCGAGGCTCGCGGCGGCAGGACTGCCATCATGGTTTTTATCTTCATACCTTTGCCTTTTTATAGTTATTGCGCTTGGTTGACAGGTTTATTGTTATTACGAGCAGTGCCGGGCGGATCAGAGATCCAGCACCAGCAAAGGGGATGCTGACCGAGAGCAACAAGGTGTGATCCACTGATTGGATGCCTGCTCTTCTTCGGTCAAATAAAGATCACGGTGTTCGGGCTGGCCATCGACCACCCGGGTCATGCAGGAACCACAAATGCCCTTGCCACACGACACTGGCACATCGACCCCCGCTTCCATCAAAACTGCGGCAATGGATTGGTCTGCCGCAACCTCGAATTCCTGACCGCTGCTGTGCAGCCGTACGGTGAATGCCGCCTCATCAGGCGTTGCTTCAACGGCCGGGGCATCAAAGTATTCGCGGTGCAGGTTGCTGTGGTTCCAGCCCATGGTGTCGGCGGTTTGCCAGATGGCGTCCATGTAGCCCGCCGGGCCACAGGCAAACAGATGGGTATTCGGCTGCGGACGCACCAGCAACCGGGCCATATCCACCCGACCACCGTCGTTGGCGATGTACAGATGCACACGCTCGACAAAGGGCGACTGCTGCAACTCGCGGATAAACGCTGCCTCCGCCAGTGACCGTACGCTGTAATGAAGCTCGAACGAGCGGCCCTGCTGGTGCAGTTGCCAGGCCATCGACAACACCGGCGTAATGCCAATGCCGCCACCCATTAGAATCGAGTGACTGGCATCGTCGACCAGCGCAAACAGGTTACGTGGAGGGCTGATTTGCAGCCGGGTGCCCACTTGCCACTGGGCATGAATGGCACGGGAACCGCCCTGGCCGTCGTCTTCCCGTTGTACGCCAATGCGGTAGCCTTGCGCTCCCGGTTGGGCACAAAGGGAATACTGTCGAATCAGGTTATCGCCGTTATCCACAGCAATATGTACATCAATGTGATCCCCCGCATTGGCGGCGGGCAGCGGCTTTCCATCGAGGGTCACCAGCTCGTAACTGGTGACCCGGGCGGATTGCTGCTCAAGAGCACGGATTTCAACGTCGATCAGATCGCTCATGGCCAGCTCCCGTTACGATACGTTGCGGCGCTGGGCGTCGGAGGCAATCACGTCGGCGTGCTGCTCTTCTGCTAACAGGCGGTCGATGATGCGACGGGACTGTACACCACCGGCATCAATGTTCAGCTTCAGCAATTCCCGCTCTGGCCACTGCAACAGGTTGGCTTGCTGGCGCTCCAGCATTTCGAGGTCTTCACCAAAAATCTTGCCCTGCCCCTCACGAATGCTGGCAGTCAGCTCAGCATCGTCAGCCTTGAAGTTGCGCGCCATGCCCCAGAAGTACCAGTGGGAGGTTTCGGTTTCCGGGGTAATAAAATCGACTACCACACTGGAAGCGCGGTCTTTCTGGTCGGCGTTGATACCGCCTTTGCCAGCCAGTGCGACACCCACGTCGATCATCACGTGGCTTGGTGGTGTGAAGCGGCAGATCTGCCAGCGGTCAACGCTGGCTTCAGGGTCGAGGTCGTTGGCACGCATGGCCATTTGCCAGAACGGCGGCGCCTTGATGCCTTCCATTTCGCGCAGGGTCAGTACCTGTTCACCATCAACTTTGGTTTCCGGTGCCGCTTCGTCAATTTCTTTCTGGCCAATGGAGGTGGAGTGCACGTAGGTTTCGTGGGTCAGATCCATCAGGTTGTCGATCATCAGCTTGTAGTCACAGTGGATGTGGTACAAACCGCCGCCATAGGCCCACTCGTCGCTTTCCGCCCATTCGTAATGGTGCATTTTGGCCGGGTCTGCGAGGGCTTTTTCGCCCGGCCACACCCAGATAAACCCGTAACGTTCGATCACCGCGTACGACTTCACACAAGGGAAAGCACGTACCCGCTGCAATGGCATACTGGCGGCCTTGCCGTCGCTGCCCATCGCCAGACCGTGGTAACCACACACCAGCTTGCCGTCTTCCACATATCCCAATGACAGCGGCGCACCACGGTGGGGGCAGAAGTCTTCCACCGCCACTGCGGTGCCGGTTTCGTCGCGGTAAAACGCCATCTTTTCGCCACAAATGGTGCGGCCCAGCGGCTTGGATTCAATGTCGTCCGGGGTACAGGCAACGTACCAGGCATTCTTGATAAACATGGTGACCTCTCTTGTTGTTATTGTCGGCGCTTGTCTTTGCTCGCCAATTGGATCCAATTAGATAGAAAATATGGATCCAGATCAGCAAAACTTGGTTTTATTGGCTCAATTGGATCCATTTTAGGTATTTTTTGGGATCCAAAAACATTCAAAACCGCGCCATACAGGCAATTTTTGCGCGGCTGACATACAATCGGGATCCAATAACAACAACGCTGACCCAAGGACTTCCATCGTCATGGCTTCTACCGGCAAACAGGTACTGGTTACCCTGCGCAAACAAATTGCCGACGGCATTCTCAAAGGTGGCCAACGGCTGGCCGAGATCCCCACCGCCGAGTCGCTGGGAGTCTCGCGGATGCCGGTGCGCATTGCCTTCAAGGAGCTGGAGCAGGAAGGTTTTCTGATCAAAACCGGCCGTGGCTACACGGTGCGGGAAACCTCCCATGAAGAAATCACCGGTGCGATTGAAGTCCGTGGGGTGTTGGAAGGTTTGGCAGCACGGCAAGCGGTGGAACGCGGATTGGATCCAAACGTATTACCAACGCTCAGCCAGTGCCTGAAAGACGGCGATGCGCTGTTTGCCAAAGGCCACCTGACCGACGAAGACTTCGAGACCTACCACGACGTCAACTGCCTGTTTCATGAGACCCTGATCAAGGCCAGCCACAACCCGGCCATTGAAGCGGCGCTGGCCCGCAATCAGCACCTGCCGTTTGCATCCGTCACCGCACTGGCGGTCGACCCCGGCAAGCCGGAACGGGAATTTCGCCGTTTCTACTACGCCCACTTGCAGCATCATGCGGTGGTGGATGCCCTCGCCCGAGGTCAGGGCGCACGCGCCGAAGGCCTGATGCGAGAACACGCCAACGCCACCCTGGGCTATGCCAACGAATACGCAGCCGACGACTCCGATGGCGAACAAAGCAAACTGATTCGTCGCTGAGCGTTCAGCGGCTTAACCGTTTTGCAACGCCAGCAAGCCAATCCCGGTAGTCATGGGGGCGTAATAAAAGCGATGCATCTCTTCAACCTGAGCCTCCATGGCACCGCGCATCACCAACCACATGATGACTTCGCCACCTTCTGCACCGGCGGCAGTCATCACCTCCTTGTGCGATAAATCGGCCAGCGCTTCGGGCTCGGTCTGGATTCGTTGCATCCATTGCTGATCCCACTGCTCGTTGATAAAACCAAAGCGTTCGCCGTTGAGTTGATGGGATAAACCTCCGGTGCCGACAATCGCGACCCGCAAATCCTCGGGCCAGCTTTCTATCGCCCGTTTCAGGGCTTGTCCCAGCTTGTAGCAGCGGCGACCACTGGGCAGTGGATGCTGGATCACGTTCACCAGCAAAGGCACCACCTTAACCGGCCAGTCGCTGTCACTGTGCTGCCACAACAGCGGCATAGCAGTCAGAAAGCCGTGGTCGAGAGCCATTTCCTGACACAGGGTCAGATCAAATTCATCGGCCACCAACTGGTTGGCCAGATGACGTGAAAACGCGGCGTAACCTTCAAATTCGGGCAATGGCCGTTTGCCATAGCCTTCATCGGCAATCTGATAACGGTTTGAGACACCCAGGGCGAACGTGGGATAGCGGTCCAGAAAGAACTCGGTGCCGTGGTCGTTGTAAACCAGAATCACCACATCCGCCTTGACCTCTTCTGCCAGCCATTGCTTCACCGGCTGGTAACCATCGAACAGAGGCTGCCAGGCGGGATCGGTTTGCTTGTACTGGTCGTAGGCGCGACCGATGGAAGGAACATGTGAGGAGCCGATACCGGCGACGATTTTGGCCATTACACCGCCCCCGCAACACGTCGGGTTTGCATGAATGCCTCGTAGCTTTCGCCACGCATTTCGGCACCAATCTGATACAACCCATAGCCCAGAGTGGCCGCCAGCTTGAGGAAGAAAAACAGGTTGCCGCCCAGCTGGGTTAACCGCAGCCAGTCGCGCTGGCGAATGGCGTCTTTTTGCGCCTCGGTTAATTGGTAAGCCGTCATATAGGCTTCTTCATCGGCCAGATACAGATCCCGATTTGCCTGTGTTTTTAACGAATTACACATTTTGTTAATGGCATATCCCTGTTGCGACAATGCCAGATCGAAGACATAGGTGCCCGGGATACCCCAATGGGTATCCGTGGTGATATCGGTCATGTGGTTATTCTCCGGGTGGAAATTGCGTGCTTACAAAACGAAGCGGGCCTTGCGTTCGCTGATACGCCATTCGCCATTTTCGAACACACATGCGTCCTCGAATTCGCCAATCTTCAGCGCAGGCTGCTCGTCCGGGCCATCCGCCGCGGTGTCTTTGGCGTACAGCTGCACATAGCTGTGCACCGTGGCCGAGCTGGCACTGTGGATATCGACCCGCATATTGCTGCAAATATGACGGGTAACCCGGCTAGCAGGACGGCTTTCGTAGGCATCAACAATGGCCTTATGGCCCTGCAGCGGAACCGAATTACCAGGCCGATACAGGCTTCCTTGCTGACTGAAACAACGGGCAAAACAATCGAACTGACGGCTGTCGACGAAATGCACGGCATCCAGAACCAAGCGGATACAGGCGCTTTCTATCTGTTGATGGGATTCAGTCATGGCAAATATCCTGCGGCTTGATAGCGGTTTACGTGGTTATTGTTATAGTGATTTTTATGGCGGCTTCAGTGATGACTCGTGAGCCAGTCGACCAGCACCTGATTCACCGCTGCCGGTTGTTCCATGGTGCTCATATGGCCACTGTGCTCAATCACCGCCAGTTCTGCCGTGGGGCACAATTGCGCCATGTCCTGATGGCGTGCCAGTGGGCTCCAGCTGTCCTCCCGGCCACACATCAACAAGGTAGGGCAAGTCAGCTGTTGCAATACCTGTGTGGCATCCGGGCGGTTTAACAAAGCATGGATCTGGGCGGCAAAAATGGCCGGGGTTTTGGCCTCGATCATGGCCAGAATCGACTCAATAAATTCCGGCTGATCCAGCCGCTCGGGGTGCACCATTCCCTGCACCCACTGCTCCCCAACTGCGCGCATCCCCTGGCTTTGCGCCAACCCCAGCAGCGCCATACGACCCGCACGTTCCTGCTCTCCGGCGCTGCCTTCAGCCCGCGCCTGATAACCGGTATCCAGCAGCACCAGATGGCTTACCCGCTCGGGTGCCAAACGAGCAACTTCCAGCGCCACCCGACCACCCATGGAGTGCCCGACCAGCACAAACTGTTGTGGACTGGTTGCCAGCACCTGCTGCGCCATCGCCCCAATGCTGTCCAGTTCGCCGTAATCGGCAACCAGACAACGGCTATCGGGGAACGCGTTCAGTTGCTCGCTCCAGACCGTTTGGTCACACAGCAAGCCGGGCAGGAAAACCAGATTGGCAGGCATATCAGCTCCAGCATCAATGGTTGTTATTCAGCGTCAGCCAACGGCTTCAGGAAGCCGTGATAACGCTGTTTGGCAGGATATGGCATCATGCTATCTAATCCTTTTTGCAATAAAAAATGCAGAATCGAGCAGTCTGTAATCTCGATTTGGAAAAAATAACCTTCACAGTGGAAGCGCGGCCATGGATACCCTGACCAACCTGAAAACCTTTCTGGCCGTCTCCAACCATGGCAACTTCACCGCCGCCGCCCGCAGCCTGCATGTGGTGCCTTCGGTGGTCGCCAAGCGCATCGCCCAGCTGGAAAACACCCTCGGTAACCGGCTCTTCGACCGCACCACCCGCACGCTGGAGTTAACCGATGCAGGCAGCCGCTTACTGCCTTCTGCACGCCAGTGTCTGGCGGAATTTGAGGCGCTGCTGCAACACGCCAGCACCGACGACAGCAAGCTGGAAGGGCACTTGCGGCTGATGCTGCCGACCACCATATCCATGGCCGCCCTGTCTCGTTCGATCACCCGTTTTATGGCGACCCATCCCGGTATTACGGTGGAAACCCTGATGAGTGATCGCTCGGTCAGTCCGTTGGAAGAAAATATCGATGTAATGATCAGCGGCCGACTGGCGCACTACGACGGCGTGGTTCAGCTGCCACTGGCGCCCACCATGGTGGGCCTGTACGGCTCGCCGGCATATCTGGCCCAGCGAGGTTCGCCCAAGCACCCCGCCGATCTGGTCGACCACGATTGTCTGGTGTTCAGCCCGCAGGGCAACACCTGGGCGTTTGAATCCAGCAAGGGGCCGGTCTATGTGGATGTACAACCGCGACTCAGCAGCGACGATAACTACACCCTCACATTGGGAGCCCAGCAAGGCTTGGGGCTGGCCATTTTGCCCGCCTACATTGCTCGTGCCGGACTGCAAGACGGCAGCCTGATTGCGTTGATGACAGACATCCCACCACAAGACCGTTGGTATCGGGCGCACATTCCCAAACGCAATGAGAAACTGGCCCGGGTACGGGCCTTATGTGAGTGGATTCGGGAGGATATTGAGGCGTTGAATCAACCGGACTCAACGCTTTAAACAGCCACAAAAAAACCGGACGCTGCATACACAGGGTCCGGTTTTTTTATAAGGTCAGGCTCAGCCGATCAGGTGCACCAGCCAGAGCGTAATGCCCGGGAAGATGATCATCAGGATCACCCGCAGGATGTCGGAGATCAGGAATGGAATCACACCGCGGAAGGCGTCAGTCATCTTCAGTTCCTTGTCGAAGGACTTGATGATGAACACGTTCATGCCCACCGGTGGCGTAATCAGGCCGACTTCCACCACCACCAGCGCGATGATGCCGAACCAGATGCCCAGGTCGGTTGGTGACAGACCAAAATCCATGCCCATGATGATCGGGAAGTAGATTGGAATGGTCAGCAGGATCATCGCCAGCGAGTCCATGAAACAACCCAGAATCAGGTAGCTGATCAGCATGATGGTCAGCACCATGTATGGGGAGTAACCGGCATGGCTGATCCACTCGGCACCCGCTGCTGGCAGCTGGGTCAGGGCAACAAATACGCTGAACAGGTCAGCGCCCAACAGGATGAAGAAGATCATCGCAGTGGAAACCGCTGTTTTCAGGATGCTTTCCTTGAAGCCGTCCCAGCGCATACCACCGTGGGTGAAGGCCAGAACCGCGGTCAGAACCACACCCACAGAAGCGGCTTCGCTTGGGGTGAAGATACCGGCGTAAATACCGCCCAGTACCACCAGGAAGATCATGGTGATATGCCATACATCCAGTGTGGAGCGGAACTTCTGTGCCCAGCTGGTCTTTTCACCGGCAGGGCCTGCTTCCGGCTTCATGCGCACAACCACTGCGATTGCCAGCAGGTAGCCAAACGCCGCCAGGAAGCCCGGTACAAAGGCCGCGATAAACATCTTGGCGATGTTCTGCTCAGTCAGTACCGAGAAAATAATCAACACCATGGACGGTGGAATCAGGATACCCAGGGTACCACCCGCTGCCAGCGCACCCGCAGACAGACCACCGTCGTAGTTGGCTTTCTTCATTTCCGGCAGCGCCACTTTACCCATGGTGGAAGCGGTGGCCAGCGAGGAACCACAAATCGCACCAAAGGCCGCACAGCCGGATACGGAGGCCATCGCCAAACCGCCACGCAGCTGACCGATCCAGGTGTTACAGGTTCGGAACAGTTCACTGGTGATACCGGCACGGGTTGCCAGTTCACCCATCAACAAAAACAGCGGTACAACTGACAGGTCGTAGGTGGAGTACTTGGCCACCGGTACGGTGCCAAAGTAGTCCAGCACGGATTCATAACCTGCCAGCAGGGTATAACCCAGTGCGCCACAAGCCATCATGGCCAGCGCAATCGGAATACGGAAGGCCATCAGCACCAGCAGCAGTGCGATCATGCCAAAGGCCAGTTCTACGTTCTCAGTCATTCTTCACTTGCCCCCATAAAAAAGCTGATGAGGCGTTCCAGAGCGCGCAAGCCCACCAGGGTGCTTGCCAACACACCGGCTGCGTAAACAATCCACAGCGGCAGTTCCAGAATCATGCTCTGTTCCATGTAGTCGTAGGCGTCGTAACCGGCGATGGTCATTTGCCACGCCATCACACAGGACACTACGAAGAAACAGAACTCGCCAACGGTCTCCAGTACCTTCAGGGGCTTGGGAGCCAGGTTGTTGGTGAATACGTCCACCACCACGTGTCCGCAGGCACGGTGGCCTTCGGGCAGAAACAGAAAGATCGCAATCCCTAAGCCGGCTTCTACCAGCTCGTAGTCTCCACTAATCGCAGTTGAAAACAGGGCGCGACCGATAACGCTGACAACAGTCATGAAGGCCAGGGCCAACATGATGACACCGCCCACCAGCGCAAGCTGACGGGCGAGCCATGTCAGAATGGCGCGCACCTGTACCAGCCACGCAGGCTGGTTCAGGGCAATGTCATTCATGATTCACTTACTACCTTTTCGTACTTCTTGATCAGATCGTTGGCTTTCTTGTACAGACGAGTACCGTCGAGATCTTCGTCGTTCATGTCTTCAATCCAGTCGTCGGTTACCGGCTGCATGGCTTTCTTCCACTTGGCGGTTTCTTCCGGAGAGATGGTGTAGAACTTGTTATTCTCGGCACGGGACACTTCGTAGCCTGGCAGTTCTGCCTGGTCGAATTCGTAACCCATGCGACGGGCTTCGTTGATACCAGAGTTGTTATCAATCACTTTCTGCAGGTCAGCAGGCAGCTTGTTGTAGGTTTTCTTGTTCATCACAAACATGAAGAACTGGGTGTACAGACCACGCTCGCCCTTGATCTCGGTGTGGTTAGGCGCCAGCTGGTGAATCTTCAGCGGGTTAACCACCTCGAAAGGCATTACGGCAACGTCAACAACGCCTTTGGACAGTGCGCTTGGCAGCGTAGGTACCGGCATGAACACAGGGCTTGCACCCAGAGTGCTCAGGGCTTCTGCCATGGCTTTGTTTGGCGCACGCATTTTCAGGCCGTCGATGTCGTCAGCGGTCTTGATCAGGGTGTCACGGGAGTGGAATGCACCTGGCGCGTGAGTGTGCAGGGCCAACAGATGAACGTCTTCCAGCTCGTCCTGCATTTCAGTCTCGGCGTATTCCTGCAGTGCCATGGAGGTGGCTTCTGCATTTACCGGCATGAATGGCAGTTCGAAAGCACCGGCTTTCGGGAAACGACCCGGGGTGTAACCACCAACGGTCCAGACGATATCAGCAACACCTTTACGAGCCTGGTCGAACAGCTGTGGTGGCTTGCCGCCCAGCTGCATGGCCGGGTAGATGTCGATTTTGATACGACCGTCAGATTCTTTCATCACTTTCTCGGCCCACGGCACCATCAGCTTCTGATGGGTTGGCGACAGTGGCGTCAGGAAGTGATGCAGCTTCAGAGTGAATTCAGGTTCAGCGGCCTGGGTGGTGGCGGCAGTCAGGCTGCCCAATGTGATACCCAGTGCTACCAGCAGGTTCTTCAGTTTCATTGTTTTGCACCTTGTTATTTTTATGGGTCAGATATTGCCCCGGCCAATTTCGGCACTTACGGCAAAATCATACAACCTCTGGACTGTTATTTTATGCAACAGATTCTGGCTTTCAGTCAGGTTCCGGAAGGTCTACCCACAAAAGTATTGAAAAAATACCCTGCCATCTGGCGGCACGCAGACCCATAGCGAAATCCTCACTTCAGGACTGCAAGCTAGCACCATGAAAGTACGGCTGGTAATTAAATAAGCAGGGATACCATTCGTTTTTTGCATAGTTGCATATTCAAAATGGCACCTTTGAGACTACAAAACGCATCGTTAATAAGCGGTTAAAATCGCTACAAGCCCCATTAACAAAGGGTTTAACCGGCTTTTAACGAAGCAGGCCAAGCTATAAGAACATTGACCGGGATCATTCCAAAGCGACATATCCGCAACGCTGGCCGATGAACAAATTTTCGGCCCTATAGCAAAAACCAATACCCCTCTGGTGAAATTGGACTTTGCCCTGACAGCCACACAGACATAACATTCGAGAGCATAAACATGCCGTCAGAGCATGTAGCCGGTACACCTCGATGTAGCGCAACAGCACCCGCAAAGCCGTGGAAGGGCACGGTTTTTCAGGGGCGATGTTGTTTTTGTACCAGTCAGTACGATGTTTGTACCAGAGACTTCAACGCGATTTCTGGTAATAGTGAAGTAACCCTATAATCCCAACAAAATAATAACGAGGGATTCCATGCTGGGAAGCTATCTCCATCGGTCGGTTGATCTGGCCGTCAATCAGGGCAGTGACCACCAGGCCCTGCACAGCCCTTTACTGCAGCTCTTTGCCTGCAGGGATAAAGGCTTCTTCATAGACTGCGCCAGCGGCCAGAACAGCGACGCCCGCGTGCGCCAGAACCAGTGGCGTATCGGCGACCTGCAACTGGCACGCCTGCACTTTAACCGCAGCTGCCGGGTGGCCATTGAATGCCCCGACGACATCAGTCTGCTGGTATGGCCGACCGACCCGTTCGAGAACCTGCTGGCGCAACCCCATTGGGTCAGCCATCAGCAAGCTCTTGAATTAGGCGCCAGCGCCAATCAGGACTGGCTCTGCGTGGCGGTCAACAACCAACGACTGGACATGACTGACAGCAGCCAGCTGAACCGGATCTTCCAGCAACAATGGCAACAGGGCCGCAACCAGCGCCTGCAATTTCTGCTGCAATCCCTCTGCGCCGAACCGGACACGCCAATCAGTGCCAGCAACGCCGACTGCTACCAGCAGCTGTTCTACCACGCCCTGTGGCAGAGCCTGCAAAGCCACGACAGCACCAGTCCCGGCGTTGGCCACAGCCAGCACCCACGGGTGCAAAAAGTACGGGCGTTGCTGTTAGAGCACATCACCGAAGACATCGACGTCAACTGGCTGGCAGCGCAATGCGATGTCAGCGTGAAGACCCTCTATAACCTGTTCAACAAGGAACTGGGCATCACTCCCTCGGTGTTTATTCGCTGTGTGAAACTGCAGGCTGCCCACGACGACATCTGCAACAGCCCCAGTCAGAACATCACCCACATCGCCACCCGCTACGGCTTTACCAACCTGTCGCGCTTTGCCAGCTACTACCGCGAGCGCTTTGGCGAATCGCCATCGGATACCCTGCGCAGCAGTCGTAGCAAGAACGTCTGAAGTCGGGTGTCGGGTGT
This sequence comes from Oceanobacter sp. ABM4_470, assembly GCF_056158645.1. NCBI lineage: Bacteria > Pseudomonadati > Pseudomonadota > Gammaproteobacteria > Oceanospirillales > Oceanospirillaceae > Oceanobacter > Oceanobacter sp. ABM4_470. The sequence continues at coordinate 246,365 of NZ_JBSWTR010000002.1, read as the reverse complement.
CGGGTGTCGGGTGTCGGACATAAAAAATCCGGTGCTCATGACAACACCGGATTCTTTACAACACACAACGGAGAGTTTGTTGGGTTAGCCTTGCCGCCAATCAGCAAGGCCAACGCCGGGCCGGTACTCAGAACTTGTACATGGCCATGATTTCCAGCTGCTTGCCCTTCGGACGGATGTTCGGGAAGCTGGTTGGGTTGTTGAGGGTATCAACGTCCTGCTTACGGAATTCAACGCCGATATCCAGGCCTTTGGTGTAGGCGTAGGTCAGGTTGGCGTTCATCACGTTCATTTCAGAATCGGCAGCATCGTCAACGCTCACACGACCCATGCGCACACCGGCTTTCAGGTCGTCGCTCAGGCGGTAGCTCAGACCCGCTGCGAAGCCCATCTGACTAACCAGATCGCCGTCTTCAGCATCGGCGTTCTTGACCGGCGCATAGGCACCGTTCACACCGAAACCAGAGAACACGCCCACACCCTTACCGGTGTAAACGGAGCCGTGCAGGGTAAGGTCGCCCATGCCCAACTTACCGGCGAACGACAGGCCAGCACCAAACTTGGAATCTTCATCCCCGGTGTTGCTGCCATCACCAACAGCAACGTCACGACCGGTGGCTGCCACAGTAAAGCCACTGCCGCCGTCAAAGCGCTGGGTGTAGGACGCCACCAGATCCGGGTAGCCTGCTTTGGCGTTTACCGGGTCCTGAATACTGATGCGAACCGGGCCATTGGTGTAGTGCAACACCAGGTCCGGGCGAATGGTACCGCCATTACCGCCCAGTGTGCCGAGGCCCAGGCCCCAGAAGTTGAACTGTGGCGCATCCATCGGCGCCGTTGCGAAGAACACACCGCTCCAGGTCTGACCAACGGTCACGTTATCTACCTGCAGGTAGGCGTGACGCAGACGCCAGTTGTAAGTCGTACCCGAATTGAACTGACCACCGTAGAAATCGCCTTCAATAAAGGTCTTGATCTTGTGACCTTCGATTTCACGCTGGGTAGCAAAATTGATACGGGATTGACGGGCAGTCGCGTTAAAGGAGTTGCTTGCATCCAGTGCGGCATCGGAGTCCGGGCGGTTGAAAACACCTTCTACCTTAACGTAACCACCAATGCTGTATTTCACGCCGTTTACGTCGGCGATTTCACCGGCACCTGCAACGGATGCCATAACGGAGGCTGCAACAGCCAGAGCCAGGGAGTGCTTCTTCATGATTTAGCCTTTCTTTTATTTATTGTTGTGCCGGGCTGTTCGTTAGGACGCCAGCGCCGGAATAGTCAGCCAATTCAGTTTGATTGAGGCCACCCCCAAAGGCTGTACATATACTGCAATCGGGGTACATATGTTGTAAAAACCGATTGTTTTAATTACCACCTATATAAGTTTTTGAGATACATCACATTCCAAAAACAGATAGAGAGCACACCAGAGAGTTTTACTCACACTGCCCTGCAAGGTCAGTCACCATCGGGGTTTGGAGGGGGTTTGGAGGGAATTTGAAGACAGCCAGAAGCTTTGTCAGAAACAGCGCATGGGATTTTCAGAGGGGCTTAAAAGGTACCGAAACCACCGAACACCCATGTAAAAAAAGTGCCAGTCGTCGAATGATTTCTCCATTCAGAGCAGCGTTTATTCGGACGATGATGGAAAGGTAACAATAAAAATGTACCGCAGAGGCACTTATGAAAACGATAAAAACCCAGGTAGCCATCATCGGCTCAGGCCCATCCGGCCTGCTGCTTGGCCAACTGCTGCACAAGCAAGGCATCGACAACGTCATCATCGACCGCGTAGACCGTGACTACATTCTGGGTCGTATTCGCGCAGGTATTCTGGAACAAGGATTTGTCGATCTGGTACGTGAAGCCGGTGTGTCCGAGCGTATGGATGCCGAAGGCCACGTCCACGACGGTGTTGAACTGAGCATCAACAACCAGCGTCATCGCATCGACCTGAAAGAACTCACCGGTGGCAAAACCGTCATGTGTTACGGACAGGTAGAAATTACCCGCGACCTGATGGACGCCCGTGAAGCCGCTGAGCTGCCGACCTACTATTACGCAGAATCGGTACAGCCGCACGACGTGAAGTCCGACAACCCCTACGTCACTTTCAACTATCAGGGTGAAGACATCCGCCTGGAATGTGACTACATCGCCGGTTGTGACGGTTTCCATGGTGTGTCCCGCCAGACCATTCCGGAAGAACTGCGTACCGAGCACGAACGTGTTTACCCGTTTGGCTGGCTGGGCCTGATGGCCGACGTGCCACCGTGCAACGACGAGCTGATCTACGCCATGTCGGATCGTGGCTTTGCCCTGGCCAGCCAGCGCTCCCTGACCCGTTCCCGCTACTACCTGCAGGTGCCACTGACCGACAAGGTAGAAGACTGGTCTGACGAACGTTTCTGGGACGAACTGAAAAAGCGTCTGCCGGAAGAAGTTGCTGCGACCATGCAAACCGGTCCAAGTATCGAAAAGAGCATCGCACCACTGCGTTCATTCGTGTGTGAGCCAATGCAGTATGGCAACCTGTTCCTGGTGGGTGATGCCGCCCACATCGTGCCGCCAACCGGCGCCAAGGGTCTGAATCTGGCCGCCTCTGACGTGGCCACCCTGTACAAGATCATGACCCGTGTTTACAAAAACGGCGACAAGGCTTGTACCGAGCAGTACTCCGAAATTGCCCTGCGTCGTGTCTGGAACGGTGAACGTTTCTCCTGGTGGATGACCAACATGATGCACGACTTCGAAGGCGAAGTGTCCAGCACGGGCATGGACCCACTGATGCAGAAGCGCTTCATGCAGTCCGAGCTGAACTACTACCTCAACAGCGAAAACGGCCGCAAGGTGATCGCCGAGCAGTACGTTGGCCTACCATACGAAGAGCCAAAGTAAGCATTACTTGAACGAAAAAGCCCGCTGGTCGAAGGATCAGCGGGCTTTTTTGGTCACGATGTCATCAACATCAATTTGGTGCGCGGTACACACTCTAACGAGATTTTTCCGAATACCCGTTCATGGAACGGGTGCGCACCAACGAATTCAATGCAGCGACATCCGGTTCTGCTTCGGTGCCAGAGTGCCCAGCTGAGCGACCAACGCCTGCAAGGCTGGCTTGTTGGTCTGGATACGTCCCAATAACTGCGGACATTCTTCAGCCAGACGTGCCGCCATTTTCTGCACACACAGCCGAATGCCTTCGTGGTCGCAGTCGTTATTCTGTGATGCCAGCAGGTTCACACAGCGGTTAAGCCGCACCAGCGCCATTTCACTGCGGCCTTCGGCCAGATAACTTTCCACCAGATTCAGCAGCGCCAACACCACACTGGCCAACGCCGTCTCGTAAGACACCATCGGGTATTGGCCGGGGCAATAAAGCAGGTCGTAGCCGAAGTCGAGCGCTTGCACAAAGGACTGACTCGCCGCCTGTGGATCGCCCGCTGCCAGCGCTTGCTGACCCATTTCAATATGGTGCTGCCAATCCAGTGGTGGCTTTTCGCCATGACGGGCCTGTATACCGGCCTGCCAGGTGTGCTTTGTGTCTCGCTGCGTCATACGACCTCCATCCGATGTCGTGATGCCTGAACCAGAGCCGTGTTTACTCTGGTCAGGCAACGGCAAGTGTAGTCAGGGACGAATCAGATACCGCCATGAGTCAGTTTGGCAGGGTCCAGCAGGCGTTCCAGTTCTTCACGACCCAGATCGGTTTGCTCGTCGGCAACGTCGAGTACCGGGCGCTTCTCTTTATAGGCCTGCTTGGCGATTTCAGCCGCTTTCATATAACCCACAATCGGGTTCAGTGCCGTCACCAGAATCGGGTTTTTCGCCAGCGCTTCCTGCAGTTTATCTTCATTCACCTTGAAGCTGGATACCGCTTTATCGGCCAACAAACGCGAGGTGTTCGCCGCCAGCTGAACGCTGTTCAGCAGGTTGGCAGAGATCACCGGCAGCATCACGTTCAGTTCAAAGTTACCGGACTGACCGCCAATGGTGATGGTAGCGTCGTTACCAATGATCTGGGCAGCGGCCATGGCAGTGGCTTCCGGAATTACAGGGTTAACCTTGCCCGGCATGATGGAAGAACCCGGCTGCAGGGCTTCCAGTTCGATTTCACCCAAACCGGCCAGCGGGCCAGAGTTCATCCAGCGCAAGTCGTTGGCAATTTTCATCAGTGCCACGGCGAGGGTTTTCAATGCACCGGAGGTTTGCACCGCAGTGTCCTGGGAGCTGATCAGAGCGAACAGGTCAGGGCCTGGCTGGAACGGCAAGCCGGTCAGTTTGCTCAGTTCGTGGCTGAACAGTTCCGAAAATTCCGGGTGAGCGTTAATGCCGGTACCCACGGCGGTGCCGCCCTGGGCCAGACGCAGCAGCTGGGTCAGCTGGTGATCGAGGTTCTTGCGGCAGCTGCGAATTTGTTCGGCCCAACCGCCCAGCGACTGGCTCATGCGCACAGGCATGGCGTCCATCAGGTGAGTACGGCCGGTTTTTACAAAGCCGTCGACTTCAGCAGCCTTGTCGCGAATGGCTTGCTGCAAGTGATCCAGTGCCGGAATCAGGGTGTCGCTGATTTGCATCGCGGCACTGATGTGAATGCTGCTTGGAATAATATCGTTACTGCTCTGGCCGCAGTTAACGTGGTCGTTCGGGCTAACGTCCTGACCCAGTGAACGAGTGGCCAGTGTGGCGACCACTTCGTTGGCATTCATGTTGGAGCTGGTGCCAGAGCCAGTCTGGAACACGTCTACCGGGAAGTGGGTCATCAGCTCGGCATCACCCAGCAGGGTGTTGACGGCATCGACAATGGCATCACCAATGGGTTTTTCCAGCATGCCCAACTGCACGTTGGCCTTGGCGGCGGCGGCTTTGGCCAGCAACAGGGCACGAATGAAAGCCTCTGGCATCGGCTGGCCACTGACCGGGAAGTTATCAATCGCACGCTGGGTTTGCGCCCCCCACAGTGCCGCTTCCGGTACTTGCAGTTCGCCCATGCTGTCTTTGACGGTACGGTAATTCATTGCCTGTCTCCTGTTGGTTGGCGCTGGCCGGATCGGATTGGCCGCTGACGCCGTGCTCTTTATGCTTGTTGGGTATGCCAGCTGTGCTCTCAGCTGTATTGGAGGAAATAGCCTGCCAGGGTGTTCATTTCCCAACGCAAGCGGTTAACCGCCTTGCGGTGGTGGGGCTTGCTGGCGACTGCCGACAGGCCGTTCAACGGATGATGGATATGATCCAGACACAGCTGTCGCCAGGTTTCCGGCACCAGCTCGTCGGTGATGGCATCCATCAAGAGGTCGTATTCACGGCGGTACACCCGGCGTTTAATGCAGTTGCACACGCGCGGAAAGGTGATTTCTTCCAGCTCCAGCCAGCGCGTCAGAAAGCCCGGACTGTCCGGTTGTTCGCCGTAACGCACTGCATGGCGCATGTCGATCAGCTCGAGAAAATTTTCCATCGTCTGCTGTTCCGCCATGGCGCTGCCCCTTCGGTGTCCGATAAGATTCATAACTGTAAGTTCGACTGCACCCAGCGCTATCGTTTGGCAACGCATTAAGGTCATTCGGGAACAGATGTTTTCCACAAAAAGAGTGTCCCAAACCGCGAGTCAAGCCTTGATTTATTAATGATAATGATTAGCATTTGGTGCAGAGTCAACCTGGTTTGTTCATCAGGTTTATAAAGTTTTGAAATGAAGAATTCAGAGGCACCGTTATGAGCAGCCCACGCACCGGTATTATTTTTGGTACCGACACCGGCAACACCGAAGACATCGCCAACCGTATTGCCGAACAGCTGAAAGAGCATGGCATTGACGCCGATTTGCACAACATCACCGACGTGGGTTCCGAAACATTCGGAGAGTACGAACTGTTGATCATGGGCATCCCTACCTGGGATTTCGGTGGCATCCAGGCTGACTGGGAAGATTTTGAAGACGCCCTCAAGGCACTGGACCTGAACGGTCAGGTTGTGGCCCTGTACGGTCTGGGCGACCAGTTCGGTTACGGCGACTACTTCATCGACGCCGTGGGCTGGCTGCACGAGTGTCTGGCTGACACTGGCGCCAAGTTCGTTGGCTACTGGTCTACCGAAGGCTACGAGTTTGACGGCTCCCGCGCATCCATCGACGACGGCAAGCGTTTCTGCGGTCTGGCGGTTGACGAAGACCAGCAGTTTGAACTGAGCGACGACCGTGTTGAGCGTTGGGTCAAGCAGGTGGTGGCCGAATACGCCGAGAAGAAAGAAGCCGCCTGATCAGCGCTTCGAGCTTCACAAGCACAGGGTGGCCTTGCCATCCTGAGCTTGCCGTCTTATTCCCTTCCCCAATACGCCCTGACGATTACCAATCCTGCTGTTTGAACCAGACTTCCAGGTAATCAATCAACGCCCGCACCGCCGTCGACTTATGTTTGCGGGAGGCGTACAACACACAGATTTTCAGATCGTCCAGCGTCCATTGCGGCAGCACATGTTGCAACTCGCCCTGTCATCCAGAGCGGGCACTGAGTTATTTGGAGGGACCCTAGTGCGACTGAGCCATTATCTCGATAAACCACCGGGGCTCCATGGCATCAAAATCGGTGCGAATGTTAGAAGGTAAATAGGCCGCAGAATCCAGCACGAAAGGTTGCCCGGCCACCCGCTTGAACACCACCCAATGCCAGAAGTCCTTGCCGTCCTCCTGATGGTGCTTGATGGCAAGCAACGCCATATCCGGCAAGCTGCCCCAGTCGGTGAAAGGTATTTCCGTTGGCGAGGTTTCGATGCTTTCAGTCGCCAGCATCTGGCGTACATAACGGGTGTCTGACCACAACGACTGGTCATCGGCATGAATGCCCATGTCGTTGGCAATGTCCTTCATCTCCGGATAGGTTTTACCCAGAATATTGGCCACCGAAGCGATGCCGCAGCCCGTCGGCTCTTGCTGCTTTACGGGAGTGAACATGATCTGATCCTCGCTGCTGTGCGCTGTTTTGTCAGTCATAACGAATCCTTCGTTCTGATAACAGTCTTGCACATCCTGTCAGCCGCCGCACCCTTGTAGCCGTAACAGCACCGTAACTGGCGCGTTCCGCTACCCCACGCCCAGCGCAGGCAAGCCTGCTCCTACGACGCCAAAGTGATAAAACACAACCCCAGAAACAACAACCCCAGAAACAACAAAGCCCGCACGAGGCGGGCCTGGTCAGGCTCTGTTACCAGAGCCGTAAGTCAGGGCAATCAGGCGTTGGCCATTTTGCCTGGCTTTTTCAGACGCTGGATGCGCATTTCGTTCTGCAAGCCCAGGTACAGGCTCAGACACATGGCCAGCAAGATGAAGGTGAACGGCAGGCCCGTCGAGATAGCACCCGCTTGCAGTGCGCTCAGAGCTGCCTTGCCACCGCCAATCAGCAGGGCAATCGCCACCAGACCTTCAGCAGACGCCCAGAACAGACGCTGTGGTACTGGAGATTCGATCTTGCCACCGGTGGTGATGGAGTCGATCACCAGCGAGCCAGAGTCGGACGAGGTTACGAAGAAGGTCAGTACCAGCACGATGGCGATGAAGGAGATGATGCCGGTCATTGGCAGGTGCTCGAACATCTGGAACATGCTCAGGGATACGCTGCTGATGCCGTTGGCCAGTTCGCCCACACCAGTAGTCGCTTGCTCCAGTGCAGTACCACCGAAGACACCCATCCATACGATGGTAATCAGCGTCGGAATGATCAGCACAGCCGTCATGAATTCACGAACGGTACGGCCCTTGGATACACGGGCAATGAACATACCAACGAATGGTGACCAGGAGATCCACCAGGCCCAGTAGAACACAGTCCAGCCGTGGTAGAACTTGTCGTCTTCACGACCAATCCAGTTGGACAGCGGCACCACGTCGGTGGCGTAGCTAACAACGGTAGTACCAATCCAGCCCAGAATTTCCAGGGTTGGGCCCAACAGGAATACAGCCACCAGCAGCAGCGCAGCAACGATCATGTTGAAGTTACTCAGCAGCTTCACACCACCGTCCATACCACGTACCACAGAGAATGCAGCAACAGCGGTAACACAGATGATCAGGAAGATTTGAGTGGTGATGGTATCCGGCGTACCGAACAGGAAGTTCAGACCAGACACCGCTTGCTGGGCACCCAGACCCAAAGACGTTGCCAGACCAAACAGCGTGGCCAGTACCGCGATGATATCAATCACGTTACCCATCCAGCCCCATACGCGCTCGCCCAACAAAGGGTAGAAAGCGGAACGAACGGTCAGTGGCAAACCCTTGTTGTAGCAGAAGAACGCCAGCGCCAGACCCATCACGCCGTAGATGGCCCATGGGTGCAGACCCCAGTGGAACATGGTCGCGCCAATAGCAGCCTTGGCACCTTCCGGCGTATTGGCTGCAGCGTTCAGCGGCGTGCCCCACCAGTCGGTGAAGTAAGCAACCGGCTCAGCCACACTCCAGAACATCAGGCCGATCCCCATACCCGCTGCGAACAGCATGGCAATCCAGGATACGGTGGAAAATTCCGGCTTGGCATCGTCGCCGCCCAGACGAATCTTACCCACAGGCAGGAAGATCAATGCCACACAGAAAATAACGAAGACGTTACCGCCAACCATGAACAGCCAGTCGAAGTTACTGATCGACCAGGATTTGGCCGCCCCCAGGTACTCGCCTGCTGCTTCCGGGAACAAAAGTGTTCCTACGATGAACGCGACGATAAGTGCCGCGCTGATAAAAAAGACGCCCTTGTGCAAGTCCATGCCCATGAACTCAAGGTTGTCTTGTCCAGCTTCAAAGTCACTCTGATATTGCTCTTCAAGAGCGCGAATATCGGCTTTATTCATGCTGATCCCCTATTGAATGTAATCGCTAACAGTCGTTTCAGACTGCCAACCCTCCCCATCCGTCTTGTTGTTGGCGCGGTTTCCTCCCCAGAAAACAGCGCTACTTATCCGCCGACCAAGCGACCGGCGAAAGATGGATTTCACTACCATCACTTGCCCTTGGTGGTGCTGTCAAAGCAACCGGGTCGTGTTTGAACAAGCCTGTCGCGGATAGACTCTTACAAGTCGGATACGGGTAGATTGATAGATTATTATAATAACGATTTCAGAATTTATTTCGACCTCTAAACTTATACTTTTTTGACAGTATTCTGATATTTTCATGCAGAGCAGGAATGTGAAAGATTCAGAAAGAGGGAAAAATGCGGTGAAAGATGCGCAAAGAGTGGCAAGAATGCTTAATAAATGGCCAAAAAAGCGGCCAAAATAATCAACAAACTTATTGATACATATTTGATTTTGATTGCCAAACAACCAAACAGGACAGAAAAACCCATCGATTAATTAGACATAGATGGATTATTTCTGAACAGAAAAAGAAAGGCTCCGACGAGCCACTACTCAGCGCGAGCAGTTTTTGGCCGAATTACAGGCACCAGTCCGGTTCCACTGCGGGACACTGTCTGAACACCCGTAAGGTGCAATTTTGACAGCGTTCGGGCGCCACCTTTGGAACCAGAGCCGCAAGCGCGTCAGCACTGGTATCAAACACCCGCTGCGGGCCCAGCTGTTGAACCAGCCGTGCGGTATCCGGTTCCTGCAACAACAGGTTCTTGAGCCAACACAATGTCAGCTCGACGTCTTGCTGTCCTGGTAACTGTTGCAAGCGCCGCTGTTCCTGCAGCAGCATCTCCGCCCCGGCCAGATCAATATGATGCACGCCCGTGCAATTGAGGATCAGAAACCGCACCTGCGAGTGCTGCTCGCAAAAGTGCTGAATCGATTGCTGAATGTGATCGGCAGAGCCAAAAAACACCGCACCGTCGATTCTCAGAATGCGAACTTCGGGGCACACTGGCAGCTGCAAACGCTCCACGTTGCGACATTCCGGCTCGGTTTTTGGCGCCATCGGCGCGACTTCCACCACGTTCGGTCGTGCGGTTTTGTCCAGAAACAGCAACAACGACACCACCACCCCAAGCAGTACCGCAAACTCCAGCCGAATCGTCAGGGTGGCCACCAGCGTTACCACAAACACCACCCACTCGCGTCGGTCCGAATGGGCGAAGTGCGCCAGCTGCTTGAAGTCGAACAGGTTCCAGGCAATCAACAGAATACCGCCTGCCATGGCAGGCAAGGGAATCCACTCGGTAACGTCAGGCAGCAGCAACAAAATAACCAACAGGAACAGCGCCGAGCTGACCACCGCCAATGGCGAACGAGCGCCCGAGTCGTAATTCAGACCACTGCGGGTAAACGAGCCCGAACCGGCAAAACTGGAGAACAGGCTGCCGACCAGATTGGCCAGCCCCTGGCCGACAAACTCCTGATTGGCGTCGATACGCTGGCCTGAACGAATCGCAATTGAACGGGCAATGGCGGCGGCTTCCACCAGCCCCAACAGCGCCACAGTCAATGCCCCCGGTAGCAGCATGGCAATCAGCTCAAGGGAAATCTCCGGCACATGAAACAGCGGCCAACTGCTGGGGATTTCGCCCACCATGGCAACGCCCTTGTGTTGGCCATCCAGCAACCAGCACAAGCCGGCACCCACCAACATGCCCACCAGCATGGCGGGGATTCGTTTGGACAGCCGTTTCACCAGCAAGGTCGTCGCCAGCGTCACCAGCGCAATCAGTAGCGAGAGCCCATGGCTGGACGACAGCGAAGTCAGCAACTGCTGCCACTGAACCAGCAGCGAACCACCGTCCAGATGCTCCAGACCTAACGCATGTCCGAGCTGACTGGTGGCAATCAATACCGCCGCCCCGGAGGTAAAGCCGACCACCACGGTGTGGGAAATGTACGCCACCAGATTACCAGCGCGCGCCAACCCCAACACCAGCTGGATCACGCCGGTCAGCAGCGTCAGCAACAGCGCCAATTCAATAAAGCGTTGCGAACCGGGCTCCGCCAGCGGTGCCAGCACACTGAACAGCATAATGGCCAACGCCGCCGCCGGGCCGGTAACCAGATGACGGGAAGAACCAAACAACCCGGCAATGGCTGCCACCACCATGGCACCGTACAAACCGTATTCTGCCGGCATACCGGCAATCAGGGCGTAGGCGACCCCTTGCGGCAACACCATCACGGCACCGGTAATTCCGGCAATCAGGTCGGATCGAACATCATCCCGGCTCAGCGACCGGCCCCACGCCAGAAACGGCAGCAAGCGGTCAAACCGGTGGAGGTTCGCAGAAGATGGCATGCAGAGGCTCACAAATGAATGGAATGACTTATTTATAATAGCCAAGGACTCCATGAAGAACCCTACACAGCCCTGTCATCCAGAGCGGGCACCGAGTTATTCAGAGGGTCCTTCAAACACACGGCCCCGTCGCGCAAGCAGCGGGGCCGTGTGACAACATCAGGCGGCAGACCGGGAGAGCATACCACCTGAATTCTGCGAGTCAGGGCGTGACCGGATCAGAGCTCCAGATACTGGTACACCGCACCTTTGCCTTCCTTGCCTTTCACCGTGGTCACGCCTTCAAGCCAGGCGTTCATCACCTGCGGGTTGGCTTGCAGATACTTGCGCGCAGCATCGGCCGGTTTCATGCCGTCGTCCATGATGTAGCCCATCACGGTGTTTTCCATGGTCAGGCTGAATTCCAGATTATCCAGCAGCTTGCCGACGTTTTTGCACTGGTTGCTGTAGCCATCGCGGGTCAGGGTGTGAATGGTGGCACCGCCGTAGTCAGGGCCAAAGTACTTGTCGCCACCGGACAGGTATTTCATTTTAAAGGTGGTGTTCATCGGGTGTGGCTCCCAGCCCAGGAACACAATGTACTTGTCGCGGCGCACCATGCGTTTGACCTGAGCGACGACGCCCTGCTCGCCGGATTCCACCACGGTCCAGTCGCCCAGACCGAAGTCGTTGCTGTCGAGCATATTTTGCAGCAACTGGTTGGCCGGTGCCCCCGGCTCAATGCCATAAATGTTGCTGTCGAACTCATCGGCAAATTTGGCCAGATCGGCAAAGTCCTTCACACCGGCATTGTACGCGTACTCTGGCACTGCCAGCGTAAACTTGGCCCCTTCCAGGTTGGTACGTACTTGCTCGACGTTGCCTTCGGTGACGTATTTGTCGATGAACTTCTGCTGCGCTGGCATCCAGTTGCCCAGAAAAATATCGATCTCGCCGTTGTTCAGCGCCTCAAAACCAATCGGAACGGCCAGGGTTGTGATCTTGGTTTTGTATCCCAATCCTTGCAGCACCTCGGCGGTTAACGCGTTGGTGGAGTTGATATCGGTCCAGCCCGGGTCGGTGAAGCGCACGGTCTGACAGCTGGCTGGAACGTCTGCCATGGCACTGGCGGCGCCCGTCAGCATCAGCGCGGTCAGCGCCAGTGATTTGCCGGTCTTGATCATGATGTTGCTACTCCTCGGTTGGTTTTTCTTTTTTCAGCCTGAGCCATCGTTTCGATCGACTCAAGCTGGCAGTTCATCTATTTATATTTAATCAACGACGGGAAAACGGGCGCGACGCTCAAGGTCGTCCAGATCGATGTTGTTGCGCATGTACATGGTGCTGGCGTCGAAGATCGGCTGATGATCCCACTTCACCTCTTTGCCCTGCTGATGGGCGGCGGTCACAACCCGGCGGCGCTTCTGGTTGATGATGACGTCGCGGGTAATGGCCTCGACGTCCCAGCGTTCGGCGGCTTCAGCACGGAAGGCGGCCACCCTGTCGGCGCATTCCGGCAGCTCGGCCAAGTTGTGTTGCTCGGACGGGTCATCCTTGAGGTTGAACAGCTGTTCGGGATCATCGCCACAACACACGTATTTGAAGTCCCCACGGCGAATCATAAACATCGGCGACGTCACCCCCTCACCCATGTATTCACCAATCACTTCGTCGTGGGCATTGTCGGCATCGCCTTTCAGATGCGGGTTAAGGCTACGGCCATCCAGCGGCATGGCGTAGTCGGTGTTGTTGTGGCCGGTGGCCCATTCAACAAAGGTGGGTAGCAAATCCATGGTCGAAATCGACTGACGGATGCGACCCGCGCCAAAATCAAAACCCTGCAGACCTTCTGGCGCGGCAATGATCATCGGCACCCGGGCAGACCATTCGAAGTAACTCATTTTGTACCAGAGGCCGCGCTCGCCCAGCATGTCGCCATGATCACCGGAGAACACCACAATGGTGTTTTTATCCAGGCCGGTGTTTTTCAGGGTTTGCAGCAGTGCGCCAATCTGGTCGTCAACGTAGCTGCAATTGCCGTAGTAAGCGTGGCGGGCATCGCGGATTTTCTGGTCCGGAATCTGGCTACGGTCTTTCTGATAGACGTGCAGCAAGCGTTTGGAATGCGGGTCTTGCTGGTCGTCGTCAATCTCGAACGACGGCATATCAATTTCTTCGTCGCTGTAGCGATCCCAGTATTCCTGCAGGCAGGCGTAAGGATCGTGCGGGTGCGTCATCGACACCGTCAGGCAAAACGGTCGCAGGTCGGAGCCGCGCACATAATCATTCAGGTAACGTTGGGCCTGAAAACACACCTCGTCGTCGAAATCGAGCTGGTTGGTACGTACCGCCACGCCTGCCTGAGTCACCGATGACATATTGTGGTAGTAGCTCGGGCGCTCTTCGAAGTTTTCCCAGTCCACTACCCAGCCGTAATCCGCCGGATAAATATCCGTGGTCAAACGTTCTTCGTAGCCATGCAGCTGATCCGGGCCGCAAAAGTGCATCTTGCCGGACAACGCGGTCTTATAGCCTTCGCGGCGCAGGTAATGGGCGAAAGTTGGAATGTCGGCGGGGAAGTTGGCGGCATTGTCGTACGCGCCAATCTTGCTGGGCAGCTGCCCGCTCATCAGCACAAAGCGGCTGGGAGCACACAGCGGGCTGTTGCAATAAGCCGAATCAAATACCTGGCCACGCTCGGCCAGAGCATCCAGATGCGGGGTTTTGGCGACCTTGCCGCCGTACATTTTCAGCACTGGCGCGGCCATCTGGTCGGCCATGATGAACAGGATATTCGGTTGTTGCTGGGTCATACGTGCTCCGCTGGTCACACTGGTGATGGCTGTTTGATGCCAACCTGCAAAGCCAACAGACAAGGCCAACAACCATCCGATATTTCAGTTTTTTGCCCGCCGACGACGTCTGGGCCTTTTTCCAATGTATCGTTCAGTGAATCTCTGTAAACTGCCCGGCAACTTATGCCAGCCATTAGGTGAGCTAATGCCACTCCATGACCAATTGCCCACATTGCAAGCACTTGTGACCTTTGAGGCCGCTGCACGCCATCAGAATTTCACCGCAGCAGCGAAGGAACTGGGCACCACACAATCGGCCGTAAGCCAGCAGGTACGGGGACTGGAGCAAGAACTGGGAATTGCGCTGTTCGAGCGAATCTATCGGGGAGTGGCGCTGACCGAGAGCGGTCAGGAACTGTACAAAGTGGCCAGAGGCAGCTTGCGGGACATCGCCGATTGCAGCGAAAAACTGCGCACCCACCGCGATAAAAAAACCCTCAATGTCGCAACCGATTTCGCTTTTGCCGCTTTCTGGCTATTACCGCGACTGCCCGACTTCCGCCAACGTCACCCGGATATTGAAGTGCGCATCGTCACGTCACAGGAGCGCCATTTGCTGCTGGCCGCCGATATCGATGTCGCCATTCTGTTTTCCAGTCCGGCGGCGCACCCCAAAGCCTTACGACTGTTCGGTGAGCAGGTGATGCCCGTTTGCAGTCCAGCGTTTCTGCAACAGCATGGCCCGGTGCGCAGCCACAAGGGGCTGGCATCGCTGCCGATGCTGAAGCTGCGGGTCGACGACAGCCAATATTGGTTTCAGTGGGCCGACTACTTTGCCGCCCGCAACAGCCAGGTAGAACCGGGCGAACCGGTGCTGACGTTTGATAACTACACCCTGCTGATTCAGGCGGCGATTGCCGGTCAGGGACTGGCACTGGGCTGGAAACATCTGGTCGATGAAATGCTAAGCAATGGCCTGTTGGTCGGACTGGAAGAGTACAGCGCCCATTCAGACAACGGCTATTATCTGGTCGAACCGCAACCGGGTACCCGCTCGCTGGCCAGACAAGCATTGCTGGACTGGTTTGCAGAGATCAGGGTTTGAGAGTCGGGAGTGAGCGGGCCGCGCAGGCTCGGGAGTCGGGAGTCGGGAGTCGGGAGTCGGGAGTCAGCGGGCCGCGCAGGCTCGGGAGTCAGGGAAAACTAAAGAAAAGATACGGATGGTCGCAGTCATCGTGACTGCGACCATCCGAACCGGCAGGTGCCACCCTGCCACCAATTGGACCCGCCCGGCAACGGAGAGAACACCGGACGGGGTACTGCCATCGTGCGCGTCGTGCTGAACTTGTGGGACTACAGCTGGCAGCTAAAGTTCTCTGCCGAATCAATATCGCCACTGCCGTTGTAACGCGCTACCTGCGGGTACGGACACAGCGGACGAGTACGGTCTTCCGCCCAGTCATCCGGCAGCTCGGTGTTTTCACCACCGGCGTTATCCACACCGCGCGCGGTCGCTACCACCGCTTCTGGTGCTTCGCCCTGCTCAACCCAGGCAATCAGTGGGGTCAGCATGTCGAACTGATCGGTCGACAAACCACCACGACAATGACCCATGCCCGGTACTGCGTAGAAACGAGCAAAGGCTTCGGCGTCGCCAGTACCTTCATCAAGTGAGTCATACCAGTCGGCAGTGTCCTGCACTGAGAAAATGGCATCGGACACGCCGTGATACACCATGATCTTGCCGCCTCGATCTTTCAGCGTACTCATGTCTTGCGGGCTTGGCGGAGCCATGAAATCCATCGCCGATTCGGTGTACACATCGGTGGTGGTTTCAGTGTTGGCCGCCAGGGTATCGAGGTCAGAATCGAACACAAACGCCGAGCCATCGAAGTTGGCAATGTTGAAATCCGCCAGCTCAACCGGGGCAGTGTTGAAGATCATCGCCACTGCGCCGGAATCGCGGGTGATCGGTGCGCTGAAGTCCCAGCTCATCACGTCAGAACCGGAAATGCCGTGGTCGAACGGGAAGGAGTTATAGATGGTCTCACCGGTGGAGGTTTGCACCCCGGCGTAGACGGCTTCAATCACGTCTTTCTGCTGTTGGGTCAGACAGCTGCCATCCCGTTCGACGTCGCAGGTCGCCACATCGGTCTGAATATCAAACGCCGTCTGACAGGCCTGGAAGTCCTGCACCATGCCATCTTCCACACCGTCCAGCGCATCACATTGCTCCAGCACAGCCGCTGCCACCGTAGCGTGTTCTGCGGCAGTAAACGCGGTGCTCAAATCAGCTGTGTCGGTGCCATCAATGGTGGCATAGGCTTGTGCGCCGCCAATATTGGCCACGGCGGCTTTTGGCAAACGATAGCCCGGAGCACCGACCAGAATGCCGTCGTACTGATCGGCATAACGGGTCGCGGCCACCATGGCGTGACGACCACCGTTGGAGCAACCACCGTAATAACTGCGATCCGGGCCTTTGCCGTAGGTTTGTTCAATCACCGATTTGGCCATTGGCGTCAGTGTTCCAGCTGCCTGATAGCCGTAATCCAGACGGGCTTGTGGGTCGTAACCAAAGGTCGGCAGGCCCGGGCTATGACCGGCGTCAGAACTGATCACCGCAAAGCCCATCGACAGAGCGTTAGACAAGGAACCACCGCCGTGGGCACCTTCGGCGGTGCGTACACTGCCGTCCAGTCCACCGTTACCCTGATAGAAGAAGCGGCCATTCCAGTCGACCGGCAAGCGGATTTCAAAGCCAATGGCGTAGTCCTTGCCATCGACGTCACTGGTGCGCGGGTTCATATAGCCAGACACCAGACAGTGTTCGCCGATGGCGGTATCCGCCACGGTTAACGTGCCTGCGGCGATGGTTTCAACCGAGGTGATGGTGGTGTTGTCGTAAGCCAGCGTACCGGCCAGTGAGTCGCACGAACCGGTGAAGGTACTGGCGGTGGCAGCGCTGAGTTGTGGGATCGGGTTTGTCGCAACGTTGTTATCGCTGCTGTCGTTGTCTGAACCGCAACCGGTTAACAACACAGCCGCTACCAGTGCGGTAGCCAGCGAGGGACGAACAAACGGCATACGGCCGCTGTCCGCGTTCTGCGCGGAGTGCTGACGAGTCATTGGAAAGCTCCATCAAATTGTTTTGTTATTTTTGTTTAAGTGCAAAACAATTGTTTTTTAAAGCAATCAGTCTATCCAATAAGTTTTATATCAAAAGCCATTACATTTAACGGATATGAGAACTTCGCTCCAGACACAAAAAACCGGCACTTGGCCGGTTTTGAGACTTGCGTTTTACGTGCGCTTTGAAGGGACATAAAGGCGTTGTCAGTCGTCGCCATCACGTGCGGCACACAGCCGTGCCAACATATCCAGCAGCAGCTCTTTTTCCCCCGGACGCAACACTTTTTCCAGCTCACCTTCGTGCTGTAACACCCGCTGGCGCAGCTTTTCATAAAAACTTTCGCCGTTGTCCGTCAGGTACAAGGCGTAGGAACGACGGTCGGTGCGAGACGGCCTGCGCTCCACCAAATCGAGCTTTTCGAGCTTATCGACAGCGGCCACCATGGCCGAACGGTCGTTGCCCAGCGCCTGGGCAATGGCGGTTTGAGTACGGCCCGGGTTTTCCTTCACCAGCGTCAGTACACCAAACAGGCCCGGGCTGATGCCAAGGTCGTTACAGGCGTCTGCAAAGCTGTTGAAAAACACCATTTGAGTACGGCGTAAACGGTAGCCGATGAGTTCATGCAACATGCCAAAATCGAGGGTATCGGAGGGATTGTCAGAAGCGGACATGGGAAAAGGAAGTGCCTTGAGACAGAAACGATAATTGCCAGATTGTAGCAAACTGCAATTATAACGCCATGCAACAAAGGTGACCTTCCTGAGCCATCGCAAGCCGTTTCAGGAATTGAGTGTCGGGCGCGGAGGAAACCGACACCAGCGCCCCGGTGCAAGGGAGCTAACTGGCATCGGCTTCCAAACCGATTGCGCTAACCAGTGGTTAGTGACCAACCTGCTTGCGGTACTTCTCGATCAGGGCATTGGCCTTGTCGTACAGGCGCTGACCGTCGTCGTCCATGTCGTCAATCCAGTCATCGGTCACTGACTGCGCTTGCTTGCGCCACATGGACACTTCGGATTCTGGCAGCGTGTAGAAGCTGTTGCCGTTCTTCACAGCCACTTCACGAGCAGTGGCTTCGTAGTTATCGAACAGCTGACCAATATGCTGAGCCAGCGGAATACCGGAGTTGTTGTCGATCACCTTTTTCAAGTCGTCAGGCAGCTTGTCGTAAGCCTTCTTGTTCATGCTGAACGCAAAGAACTGGGCATACAGGCCACGCTCGCCCTTGATCTCGGTGTGATAGGTGGTTTGCTCGTGAATCTTCAGTGGCGCAACCACTTCAAACGGCAGCACCGCCACGTCCAGAACCCCTTTCGACAAGGCACTGGTCATCTGGGTCACTGGCATAAAGATCGCGCTGGCTTCAACGTTGCTGAACACCTCGGCCATGGCCTTGTTCGGCGCACGCACTTTCTGGTTGGCAAGATCCGATACCTGCTTTATCTGGCTGTTACGCGCATGCAGTGAACCTGGCGCGTGGGTGTGCAGCGCCAGAATATGGACAGAATCCAGCTCGTCCTGCATCTCGGTTTCGGCGTATTCCTGCAGCGCCATAGAGGTCGCTTCTGCGCTGGCTGGCATAAACGGCAGCTCAAACACAGACCCCTTCGGGAATCGGCCCGGCGTATAACCGGCAACGGTCCAGGTAATGTCGGCAACGCCCTTGCGCGCCTGGTCAAACAGCTGCGGTGGTTTGCCGCCCATCTGCATGGCCGGGTACACATCAATCTTGATACGACCGTCGGATTCCTTCATCACCTTGTCGGCCCAGGGTTGCAGGAACTGGCGATGCGCCATCGACATAGGCGGCAGAAAGTGATGCAGCTTGAATGAGTATTCGGGTTCAGCGGCCTGTGCATTCACTGCGGTCAGGCTGCCCAGCGTGATGCCCAACGACACCAGCAGAGTCTTGATCTTCATGGTTCACACCCAGGTTATTTTTATATTGGTTTGTGTTTCAGATTGCCGTGGCTGATGCCCGCCGTGGGCAGTCGATCAGCCGATCCATCACCAATCTGATGGCAACGAGTGTGTTTTACGCACATTGTTTATGTCAACAACAATTTGTCGTCACCATTACCTAGTCCGGGTCATCACAGGTCGTCAACACGTCACCAGACAGCGCCGTAAAGATTCCAATTTTTTATTTAAATTCAAATACTTAAGAACCCTATTCTGCCGAAAACCCGCGGCTGTAACAAAACAGGCCAGGCTGATCTGAGCCGTCCGGTCTACGCCTTTGGTCTTAGTCGTTTCAGAAATCCGTTGAAAATTGTTGTGGTACTAAACTATATTTTCAGGCAACAATAAGATCGAAGCTCAATAACCCGAGCCCGAAAACCACCGCTGATGCGGTTACTGTACTCGCCAGACACCGCCTCGATTCGGGCCAGTTACTGCAGCGCGTACCCAAGCCACAACGTTATCCACTCAAAATAAAAACGGAGATAACAATGAACTTTGAACGCCTGAACCCACTGACTGGCGACGTCGCCAGCACTGCTGTTGCCATGCAAGCCAGCGATATTGCCGCGGTAACAGAAACCGCTCAGAAAGGCTTTGAAGCCTGGTCGGAAATGGGCCCTAACGCCCGTCGTACTGTATTGCTGAAAGCCGCTGATGCACTGGCTGCCCGTCAGGCCGACTTTATTGATGCCATGGCCAACGAAATTGGCGCGACCGCTGGCTGGGCTGGCTTCAACGTTATGCTGGCCACCTCCATGCTGCGCGAAGCGGCTTCCCTGACCACCCAGATTTCCGGCGAAGTGATCCCTTCCGACAAGCCAGGCTGTTTGGCTATGGCCGTGCGCCAGCCCGTCGGCGTGATTCTGGGCATTGCGCCATGGAACGCCCCTATCATTCTGGGTGTGCGTGCTATCTCGACCGCACTGGCATGTGGCAACGCTGTAATCCTCAAGTGTTCAGAAATCTGCCCGCGCACCCACTCACTGATTATTGAAGCACTGGCCGAAGCCGGTTTCCCGGAAGGCACCGTCAACTACGTTACCAACGCACCTGCGGATGCCGGTGAGGTGGTTGGCGCCCTGATCGACGCGCCACAGGTAAAACGCATTAACTTCACCGGTTCTACAGACGTGGGTCGCATCATTGCCAAGCGCGCCGCCGAACACCTGAAGCCATGTCTGCTCGAGCTGGGCGGTAAAGCCCCGTTCGTGGTGCTGGAAGATGCCGACCTGGACGAAGCGGTAAAAGCTGCGTCCTTCGGTGCCTATATGAACCAGGGTCAGATCTGTATGTCGACCGAACGTCTGGTGGTGGTTGAGTCGGTGGCTGAAGCCTTCGCTGCCAAGCTGGCCGCCAAGGTCTCCAAAATGGAAACCGGCGATCCACGCGAAAACAACACCCCGCTGGGTGCTGTGGTGGACCTGAAAACCGCCCATAAAGTGAATGAGCTGATCGACGACGCCGTATCCAAAGGCGCGTCCATTCTGGCGGGCGGCAAAGCCGATTCCGTGCTGATGCCAGCCACCTTGCTGGGTAACGTCACCAAGGAAATGCGCATCTACAGCGAAGAAAGCTTTGGTCCGGTGTGCGCCATGATCGTGGCCAAGGATGAAGCCGATGCCATCCGTATCGCCAATGACAGCGAATACGGCCTGAGTGCTTCGGTATTTACCCAGAACACTGCCCGCGGCCTCAAAGTGGCCAAGCAAATCCATTCCGGTATTTGCCACGTTAACGGTGCCACCGTACACGACGAAGCCCAGATGCCATTTGGTGGTGTTGGCGCTTCCGGTTATGGCCGTTTTGGTGGTCAGGCTGGCATCGACCAGTTCAGCGAGCTGCGCTGGATCACCATGGAAACCGAGCCGGGTCACTATCCCATTTAAAGCGCCAATCTAAGACGCCCATTTATTACGACAAATTAATAAAACCCATTCCATCAGCGCAGCCGCCGTGGCTGTGCTGACTGACCACTGACAAGAATTTAAAAAGGTTGAGAGACATGAGCATTTACGAAAAAGACATCCCGCAGGACGAGCTGGACACCGTTGCCTTTGAAGTTGTGGATAACGTTGCCTGGGTGAGCTTCAACCGCCCGGAAAAACGCAACTGCATGAGCCCGAAGCTGAACCGCCAGATGATGCGCGTGCTGGACGAACTGGAATTCCGCGACGACGTGGGCGTACTGGTACTGACCGGTGAAGGCACTGCCTGGTCTGCCGGTATGGACCTGAAAGAATACTTCCGCGAAAACGAAGCCAAAGGTCTGGGTGCGACCCGTGGCGCCCAGCGTGAATCCTACGGCTGGTGGCGTCGCCTGCGTTGGTACCAGAAACCAACCATCGCCATGGTAAACGGCTGGTGCTTCGGTGGCGGCTACGGCCCGCTGTATTCCTGCGATTTGGCATTCGCCGCTGAAGACGTTCAATTCGGCCTGTCCGAAATCAACTGGGGCATCCTGCCAGGCGGCGGTGCCACCAAAGTGGCCACCGACCTGCTGTCGTTCCGCAACGCCATGTACCACTCATTGATGGGCGAAAACATCACCGGCAAAACCGCAGCGGAATGGGGCCT
The DNA here is from genome assembly GCF_056158645.1 of Oceanobacter sp. ABM4_470. Lineage (NCBI taxonomy): Bacteria > Pseudomonadati > Pseudomonadota > Gammaproteobacteria > Oceanospirillales > Oceanospirillaceae > Oceanobacter > Oceanobacter sp. ABM4_470. The sequence goes on along the minus strand of NZ_JBSWTR010000002.1, from coordinate 224,710 downwards.
GATCAACGAAGCGGTACCGGCCAAGCAACTGAAAGAACGTGTACAGGAAGTGTGCTCCGTACTGCTGCAGAAAAACCCGGTTGCCCTGAAGGCCACCAAAGACGCCGTACGTCGGGTGCAGGAAATGACCTACGACAACGCCGAAGACTTCCTGGTACGCGCCCAGGAAGCCGCTAACTTCTTCGACAACGACGGTCGCAAGGAAGGCATCAAGCAGTTCATCGACGACAAGACCTACAAGCCAGGTCTGGGCGCTTACGACAAGTCCAAGCAAGGCCAGTAAGCCTGAAAAGCGGTTTTCAGGAACCGCACCTGCGCCACCTCATGCGCCTCAAGATGAGCCGGTTAGAGCAACAACACACAGGTAGCACCGGCCATGGATGGCCGGGCAGCGCAGTTGAAGCAGGGATGCTGAATCTGCACGTTACCGCAGGGTGTTGGCAGCCATAACCGATCAGCGAATCGGCAGCGCGAAGCGGGGTTTGCCGTCCGGACCAGGGGTAAGACCCCTGAAGAGGACCAACCCCCGCCACTGCAACACTCGCAGTACTGGCAAGACCAAAACAACAATAAGCCGTCAGGCCCCAACAACCCGAACATGGCAGCTCTGGTATGAACGCATTCGCAGCATCAGAACAAGGCGCAATGATCTCCCGCTACGACGACATCTGGCTCGTCGACGGAGCCCGCACCCCGTTCGCCGACTACACCGGCGTCCTGCGCGATGTGTCGCCTACCGATCTCGGCATTTATGCCGCCCGCGCGCTGCTCGACAAAGTTGGCAAAACGTCCGGCATTCAGGCCACAGACGTCGACTTTATTGTTGCTGGCAACGTCGCCCAGGCCAGTTACGACGCCTTCTTTATGCCTCGTCATATTGGCCTCTACGCAGGCGTGCCACAGTCAGCACCTTCCGTGCTGGTTCACAGATTATGCGGCACCGGTTTTGAAGCCATTCTGACCGCTGCCGACCAGATTACGCTGGGCAAAGCCAAGGTCGCGATGGTGGTGGGCACCGAATCCATGTCCCGCAACCCGATCGCCGCTTACACCCACCGCGCCGGTTTCCGCATGGGCCAGGTCGAATTCAAGGACTTCCTCTGGGAAGCCACCATCGACACCGCGCCGAACATCGGCATGGGCCACACGGCTGAAAACCTCGCCGTGCGTTATGGCATTTCGCGTGAAGACGTCGACGCCTATGCCGCGCGCTCTTTCGCCAATGCCGTAGCCGCCCAACAAAACGACTACTTCGATGACGAAGTGGTCTCGGTCGCAAACAGCGAATGGACGCTGGAAGGCTATCAGCCGCGCAAACTCAAGCTGGCCGACCGCGCTACGTCGTTCGAACACGACGGCCACGTGCGCCCCACCAGCCTTGAAACACTGGCCAAACTGCGTCCGGCATTCCGTTCCAGCCAATACACCGATGCCTACGACACCGGCGTTCAAACCGGTGGCAACAGCTCCGCCATTGTTGATGGCGCGGCAGCAGTACTGGTAGTCAGCGGTGACTACATGCGCGCTCACGGCCTCAAGCCGCTGGCGCGAATAGCGGGTGGTTCCGTCGTTGGCGTGCCACCAGAAATCATGGGCATTGGCCCGGCACCGGCCATTCGCTCGCTGCTGAACGACCGTGGCATGAGCGTCAACGACGTCTGCCGCTACGAAATTAACGAAGCCTTCGGGGCTCAGGTCATGGCGTGCGAACGCGAGCTGGGACTGGACCGCGAACGCCTGAATATTCACGGTGGCGCCATTGCTATCGGTCACCCGTTAGGGGTTACCGGCGTGCGCCTGACTCACACCGTTGCCCGCCAGCTGAACCAGACCGATGGCCAGTTCGCCATCTCGTCAGCCTGTGCCGGCGGCGGTCAGGGCATCGCCGTGCTGTTGGAAAAATTTGGATAATTTACAGGGTCAGCAATCATGAGTGACTACCAAGCCCCGTTAAAAGACATGCTGTTCACGCTCGACATGGTGCGTGAATACAACCAACTCGACCGCTTCGACACCCTCGCGGAGTACCCGGCGGATTTTGTCGCTGCGATTCTGGAAGAAGCCGGTAAATTCGCCAGCGGTGCACTGGCGCCACTGAATGCCAGCGGCGACGTGCAAGGCTGCCGTTTCATTGCCGACGGCGATGAAAAGGGCAAAGTCATCACCCCGGATGGCTGGAAAGAAGCCTACGCCCAGTTTGCTGAAAACGGCTGGACCGGACTGGCGCTGCCCGCCATTTACGGCGGTCAGGAATTGCCTCGCATCATCGCCCAGCCGGTGAACGAAATGTGGCTGTCGGCCAACCTGGCCTTTGTGATGTTTCAGGCGCTGACCCAGGGCGGCAGTGAAATCCTGATGCACTTTGGCACCGAGGCCCAGAAGCAAACCTATCTGGAACCCATTGTCAGCGGCCGCTGGTCGGTGGCCATGGCGCTGACCGAACCGTCTGCCGGTTCTGATCTGGCCAACACCACCACCAAAGCCATTCCACAGGGCGATGGCAGCTACAAGATCAGGGGCCAGAAGATTTTCATCACCTACGGTGAGCACGACATGGCCGAGAACATCGTCCATCTGGTGCTGGCCCGCACTCCCGATGCACCGGAAGGCAGCCGTGGTATTTCACTGTTCGCGGTGCCCAAGTTCCGCATTAACCCGGACGGCTCATTGGGCGACAGCAACGACGTGGTGTGCAGCGGCATTGAACACAAGATGGGTCTGCACGGCAGCCCTACCTGCTCGATGGCCTACGGCGACAACGACGACTGCATTGGCGAGCTGATTGGCCAGGAAAACAAGGGCCTGATGGCGATGTTTGTGCTGATGAACGAAGCCCGACTGAGCACCGGTTTGCAGGGCGTTGCCTTTGGCGAGCTGAGTTATCAACACGCTCTTGGCTATGCGCTGGAACGTACCCAGGGCGCCGACTACCAAACCGGCGAACGGGTCACCATTGCCCGTCACCCGGACGTACAACGCATGCTGTTGTCGATCGCCAGCCAGACCACCGGCTTGCGGGCGCTGGGTTACTCCATTGCCGCCTGGATCGACATGGCCGAGCAGTCCGACGACAAAAAACAGGTCGCAGCCCTGCGCGAGCGCATCGCCCTGCTGACACCGGTCATGAAAGCCTTCTCGACCGAACAGGGCAACCTGATGGCCGGTACCTGCACCCAGGTGTACGGCGGCATGGGCTTTGTTGAAGAAACCGGCGTGGCCCAGTTTATTCGTGATGCTCGTATCACCACCATTTACGAAGGCACCACCGGCATTCAGGGCCGCGACCTGATGTTCCGCAAAATCCTTGGCGACAACGGCACCGCGCTGCAAAACCTGCTGCGACAGATTTCCAGCGACGCCGACCAACTGCCGGGCGAGCTGCAAGAACTGCGTGCCGGACTGGTATCCGCCGTAGCCGCCATTCACGGCCAACTGCGCACCCTGCTGGAACTGCAACCGAACGCCAACGGCGGCATTGGCAAACAAGCCGACCAGGCTCGTTTGCACGCCGGTTCTGTACCCATGCTGGAAGCCATTGGCCGACTGTGCAGTGGCTGGCAACTGGCGCTGCTGGCCAACCTGGCCCACAAACAGGTGCAGCAAGACCGTGACCCGGCCTACCACCGCAATCAGATGGCACTGGCGAAATTCTACTTCGCCCACGGCATGCCGCAGATTCATGCCTTACTGACCACGGTTGCCAACGCCACCAGCGGCCTCAGCGAATTTGATTTTGCACTGGCGGGTGAATAAGCCCGCAGCGCAGCTCCTGACGACCAACGTCAGGATTGACCGAATAGAACATTACAATTAAAGAAGCTCAGCAGCCGCCATAAACATAAAAAAGGCGGCATGGAGAATACACAATGAACGCGGAATTTCGCCCCGTCGACGTCACGGCCCACAAGGTCACCGTTGAACATCGTGAAGATGGCAGCCAGATTGTTCGCCCACAAGGCGAGCTTGGCCAATACCCGGACCGCATTACCGACTGCCTCGACCAATGGGCAGCCAAAACCCCGGATCAGCTGTTTGTTGCCCAGCGCTGCATTAACAACCCCGAACTGAACCACTGGGAAGCCATCAGCTACGCCGAAGCCCACCAGCAAGTGCGCGCCATTGCCCAGTGGCTGTTGGACCTGCGCGTAGACGGCGAGCCGTTGGGCGTCGAGCGGCCGATCATCGTACTGTCCGGCAACAGTACCGAACACCTGTTACTGTCGCTGGCGGCCATGTACGTAGGCATTCCCTACGCACCGATTTCCACCGCCTACTCCACCATTTCGACCGACTTCGGCAAGCTGCGCCACATCGCCGGTCTGATGACGCCGGGACTGGTGTTTGCCGACAACCTTGGGCCGTACCGCAACGCCATCGACGCCGTACTGCCAGGCTTGCCAGTGCTGTCGGTGATTACCGAACACGGCGACGATAACCTCAAGGGTGAGTTGAGCCGCTTTGAACAGATCCTGGCCACCCCGGTGACCGAGGCCGTCGACATTGCCCACCAGCAAGTGACGCCGGACACCATTGCCAAAATTCTCTTTACCTCGGGTTCTACCGGCATGCCCAAAGGGGTGATTTGCCCCAACCGTATGCTGGCCTCGAATCAGGAAATTCTGGCCGACATCTTCAATTTTGTGCGTAACGAACCGCCAGTGCTGGTCGACTGGCTGCCGTGGAACCACACCTTCGGTGGCAACCACAACACCTATCTGGCGTTATACAACGGCGGCTCGCTCTACATTGACCAGGGCAAACCCACGCCAAAACTGCTGAAGCAAACGCTGGAAAACCTGCGCGAAGTGGCCCCGACCATCTACTTCAACGTGCCCAAGGGCTACGAACTGCTGGTACAGGAACTGCGCGCCAACCGCGATGTGGCCGAAAACTTCTTCAGCCGCCTCAACGTGATGTACTTCGCCGGTGCCGGCATGGCACAGCACGTCTGGGATGCACTGGATGAACTGGCAATAGAAATCACTGGCAAGAAAGTACCGATGATGACCGGCATGGGTGCCACCGAAACCGGCCCGGGTGCCTTGTTTGCCTCAATCGCCGAATGCGCCTCTGGCGTGGTAGGCACCCCGTCACCGGGTTGTGAAATCAAACTGGTACCAAACGGCGGCAAACTGGAAGCTCGCATCAAAGGCCATTCCATTACCCCGGGATACTGGCGCGATGCCGAAAAAACCGAACAGGCGTACGACGAAGAAGGCTACTACTGTCTCGGTGATGCGCTGAAATACATCGACGCCAGCGAACCCAACCGCGGTTTCCGCTTCGACGGCCGGGTATCGGAAGACTTCAAACTCGATACCGGCACCTGGGTCAGCGTCGGCGCCTTGCGCCAGCAAACCATTCACCAGTGTGCACCGTACGTGCAGGATCTGGTGGTGGCAGGCCACGACCGCAGCTACATCAGCGTGATGGTCTTCCCGGACATGGCGCAGCTGAGTAAGCTCACCGGCCTGCCACAGAGCAGCGACCCACAGGCACTGGTCGACCACCCTCACACCCGTGAGGTATTCCAGGGCCTGCTGGTTGAAATGGCTTCAGCAGCAACCGGCAGCTCCAACAAGATTGTGCGGCTGACTATCGAAGCCAACGCACCGCAGCTGGACGCCCACGAAATCACCGACAAAGGCTCGTTGAACCAGCGCTCGATTCTGGAAAACCGCTCCGACACGGTGAAGAAACTCTACGCCGATGAGCTGCAAGAGGGTGTATTGGGGCTGAAGTAATCCTTCAGCTGAGAACCCTCTGAATAACTCGATGCCACCACAGCGCATTCTCCGGAGCTGTGTTGGCAGACACTGTGCTCCCGGTCGTTTGTTGACCAAACGCCGCTTTCGCCCGGTTTTTTTGTAGTGGGAAAACCGGGCTTTTTTGCAAAGGGCTTCTGATCCCTCGGCTTTTTAGCTTTGAGCTTTTTACCGTAGGGAGAGCCCTACCCGAGCAGAAACCAGCACCCCGCACAAATAAAAGTTACATCATTTCATTCAAGAACCAATCTCGTTACCATGATGGAAAATTCCAACCCGATCATGGTGCTGATAACGAATGAAAACCCTCGCCCACACACTGCTGCTGAGCTCTGTTCTGCTTGTCTCCAACGCAGCCAACGCCCACGGCGTCTGGTTTGCTGAACGCTCCTCCAAACTGGCCGTGGTTTATGGCGATGGCGCCGAAGACCTGGATACCATCAAACGCCAGCACAAATTCCGTACGCCGATGCTGTACGACGCCAACTGGAACGCCAGCAGCACCGAACTGGTTCCAGCAGGCCCAATGCTGTTGATTGATACTGACAACAAATCAAGCGCTGTCTCGGTGGTTATGAACAACGGCATCTGGAGCAAAACTCCGGATGGTAAATGGCACGCCAAAGGCCGCGATGAAGTACCGGATTCCGTGCTGAGCCTGACCACCTTCAAATACGCCGTGCACCTGAAAGGCGAACTGAAACCCGTACCCGTGATTGAAAACCAGCGCCTGCAAATCATCCCGCTGGAACCCCAGGGCAAGCACAAACACTTCCCTCATCACCTCGGCCACGACGTAACCTATCAGGTGCTATACGAAGGTAAACCAGTCGCCGGCGCCCATGTGATCGCCGACCTGGTCACCGACCCGGATGCCAAACCCGTGATCACCGGCAAAGACGGCAAAGCCACCCTTGCCATTCGTAATCAGGGCTTGAACGTCGTCGCCGCCAGCTACGAAGGCCCAGCCATGGACCCGAAGAAAGAAGACAAGGTTGAACACCTGGCCACGTTATCGTTTTCGCTGGAGCATGAGGAAGAGTAAACAACACAACTAGAAATACGGCAGCAGGTCACAGATTCAGAATCCGGATTTGCTGCCCGAATACCTTTGTTCTGACTCGTTAACTGGCTCTGATTTTTCTCTGGCCGCTCCCCATACACTCCCTGCTTTTCTATTCAATCAAGGGAGTGTGAGATGGCCGATATTTTGGTATCCGGACGAGCAGGACGAGCGCAAGATATTCTGGGATTCCTGACAGAATCAGACATCAATCAGGTTTGCACGGCTAACGCGCTGTCTCCCAATAGCTGGGTGTTTCCCGGCACACCACTGTCACTCACAGTCGATGACTACTCCATCGATATTGCCGCGGGCTTCAATACACTCACACCCGCAGAAAAAAGTACCCTACAGCAATTGGTGGAATACACGGACAGCGAGTCCATCGCCCTGGCGGCTTTTATCAACCGCTATTTCAGCGATGAAAACCTGCAACGTCTGGATCGGGTTATCAAACAGCTTTCTTCTCAGGGAACATCCTCTTCAAATCGCTCCCCATCCAGTGCCGATAGTTACGCATCAATGAACAGCATGATTGGCGCTGCAGCCACTGCCGCTGGTGAGCGCTTGAGTCAATTCGAACAAGTTGTACTGGCGTACCAGGTGGCACTTAATCGTGTGACAAAGCTCAGCGGCTCAGGCTATGGACGCGGTCATGCTGAAAAGCTAACTAAAGCCAAACGTCTGGCTAAACTGGCATATGAGAAGTTGCAAACTGCTTATCCCAAAGAACTCGCCCGCTTTGCCCCACTGGCCATTCAGGGAAAAAACCGCGGCGATGCACTGACCGGCTATCAGCGCGGCATTACACTGGCCGAGCGAGCAGCGACATCTTCCAAAGGCAGCCATAGGCTAAATATCGTCTCCAAAGTACAGGCGTCTGAACTGGGTAAAGCCAGCAAAACCATCAACCACCTTGGTTCGGTCGCCCTGGCCGTTGATGCCGGCCTGCGGGTTAATAAAGTCCACGATGTTGCTGAAAGTGGTGGCGACTGGATGCGGGAAAGCGCCAAACAAGTCACTGGATTTGGTACGGGAGCTGCTGTGGGAACGGCAACAGGCAGGGTAACATTCGCCGCTGGTATGGCTGGGGCTGGCTGGGTTGCTGCGCAAGCGGGCTTAACTCTGGCAGGACCAGTAGGATGGGCAGTGATGGGGGTAGTTTTTGCCGGTAGCTTAGTGGCAGGCTATTTCGCAGGACAAGCGGCCGATAACTTTGGCCAAGAAAAAGCAGCATCAATATACGACAGCCAATGATTGCAGATTTCATATACAACTGGGCCGGTGGACTTTCAATGCTGACCTTTTTGGTCAGCTGGGTTCTTTTTGCGCGACTGTCTGTACCTGCGATCGACCGGCGAATGATGGCTGATGGCCATGACCGTGCTTGTCGCTGGGACCAGCTGGGGATGCGGACATTCTGGATTGCCACTGCGGTTGCCTTCCCGTACGGAAGCATTCTGAATAACAAATACGATCCTTCGATTGATGGTGAAACAGTTCACCAATACGGCAGTCGCTTCGACAGAGCCTTGGCTCTGATTTTGTCTCTTTCTGGCCTTATCTTTATTGCAATTTTGCTACTTGGGCAGCTACTGGGTTGGGACCAGTAGGCCTTGCTGACTACGAAGATCAACGTAGGCTTCAAAACAGCACGACCATGGATCACTCCAATGAATATTTATGACTGGGCATCCTTGATTCTTTTCTTCGTTGCGGCTCTTTCCTGGATGCTGTTTTCAAGCGTATCAGTGCCCAGGATTGACCGCCAGATGGAACAGAATGGCCACCCCAAAGCCTGCGGATGGGATGGCTTGGGACTGAGGACGCTCTGGATAGCCAATGTGATTTCTCTACCGTACGGCAGCATATTCAATCACAAATACGATCCCTCAATTGATGGTGAAACCGTGCGCCATTACGGCACCCGGTTCGATAAGCGATTGGGACTGACCCTGAGTATTTCTCTTTATCTCTGGTTGAGCGGAGTGCTCATTGGCGGCTTGCTAGGCCTTAGTGGGTAATTCGGGCAAAGCCGCTATACAGCATGAGCCCCGAATTTGAACCATAAAAAAGCCCCGATACCTTCTGCGGGTATCGGGGCTTTTGATTTGCTCTCTCATCAAAGCAAATTCTGTCTAACTCTGACTCATAGTATAACTGCTAACCGGGTGCTGTGGCTCGCAAATTTTACAAATGTTCAGTGAGCGCCGCCGGTGTTGGCTGGCTCTTCGCCCATCATCGACTGTTGGTAGTTTTCCAGACCAATGCGATCGATCAGCTTCAGTTGTTTCTCCAACCACCAGGCGTGGTCGATTTCGGTGTCGTCCAGCATTTTCAGCAGGATGTCGCGGGTGACGTAATCCTGAACGGATTCGCAGTAAGCCATCACTTCGCGCAGGTCGTCGACTACCTTGTATTCCAGGTCCAGGTCGCTTTTCAGCATTGCTGGAACGTCTTTGCCAACGTTGATATCAACGCGGGTCACCATGTCTGGAATACCGCCCAGGAACAGGATGCGGTTGATCAGTTCAGAGGCGTGTTCACGCTCGTCGAAGAATTCGTGGTCGATGCGCTCGTACAGTTTCCACAGGCCCCAGTCGGCGTACATGCGGGAGTGGATAAAGTACTGGTCCATGGCAGACAGTTCACCGGCCAGCAGCATGTTCAGTTTTTCAATTACTTGAGGATTACCTTTCATGTGTCTGTCCTTCAGTCGTCGCTCATCATGGATTGCAAGTAGTTCTGGATGCCCGTCTGTTCGATCAGGTGCTGCTGGGTTTCGATCCAGTCGAAGTGTTCTTCTTCGTATTCCAGGATCTCTTTCAGCAGTTCACGGCTAACGAAGTCGCTGACGGATTCACAGTAGGCAATGGCTTCACGCAGCAGGGTCATTTGCTCGTCGATCTGATCCATATCGCACTGCAGCATTTCTTCGGTGTGTTCACCAACGCGCAGACGATTCAGTTTTTGCAGATTCGGCAGGCCTTCGAGGAACAAAACACGCTCGATCAATTCGTCGGCCTGTTTCATATCCTTGATGGATTTCTTGTAGCACTTCTCATTCAGCTCTTCGAAGCCCCAGTTTTTGTACATGCGTGCATGCAGGAAATACTGGTTAATGGAAGTAAGTTCGATGGTGAGTACCTGGTTCAGGTATTCGATAACCTTGCTATCGCCTTTCATACCCTATCGCCCTGTGAATTAATTATTGAGGTGGAGTTTAGGGCTTAAAAATGAATTCAACAAGTAAAGAAATATAATAAGGCGTTATTTGATAATTTATGAGCAAATGTATTTGATATCGAATATCAAATACATTCACAAGCACATTTAAAGAAGATTCAAATCATTGATTTTAAAGGGTTTTTTAAATTTAACATATAGATATTTATTAAACCCATTCCCACCCACAAACAAGAAAGATTAGCGTTTTGGTTTCATTCCGGTCTGATAGCTGCCATCGGAATGAAATCGCACACACTCATTGCGATTCTTTCCCAACAATATCGGTTCGTCATCGACAAACAGAAAGTTTTTCCAGTGCTGTTGAAATATATCCCAACGGGTTTGTACAACATGGTCGACGTCGTAACAGAAAAATACGGTTACGTTACTTTCCCATTGGATATGTTCGGCCAGAGCTTCCGGTAATTCCTGACTATCGCTGTCCCAGGCCGCTTCCCAGTTTTCCTTGTCGTTCCAGACGCCGTTATGGGAAGGCCAATCATCACCGAGGAAATTCACCGCGTGGGCGGCTTCCTTGCTGATATGGGTTTTCCAATATTGATTGGCGGCGTTTTTGGCCAGCGGTCGAATCAGTTCCAGATGCTCGGACGGGATGGGCAGTTCGCGGTGGCGGAAAATCCAGCCCCATTTAAAGTCGCTGAGCGGAACGTAATTCATAGTGAGTCCTGAAGATTGGGTCGAGAGTAGAGAAGTCAGCAGGGTAGCAAAAAAGTCTGCGAGTGTCGGGGGTCGAGTGTAGTGCGGGCCGCGCAGGCTCGGGTGTCGGGCAATATGGTGGGAGAGAGCTTGCTCTCGATGCCTGGCACCAGAACCGGTGTCAGATGGCAGCTAGGGACCCTCTGAATAACTCGGTGCCCGCTCTGGATGACAGGGCGACGCTGAATCACGAAGCTGATTTGCAGGCCTGACGGGTCAAGTCAAAAATCAGTGACACAGAGTCAGCAATGCCCTGTCTTCCCCGTTGGGCGCGGCCTGCAGGCCGCCATAACGGCGTTGGCGAATTTGGAAAGGGCCAGCCATTCCGCTGCATTCGCCGCCTTGTTCTGACAACCAGCAGGACTCGCGCAGAGCTGTGCAGAGTTATTCAGAGGGTCCCTCGAATGAATTCGCTCCTACGTACCCCAGAGCCATGACCTGCAAGCGCTACAAACACAAACGCCCGCAGGATTGCTCCGGCGGGCGTTTATCTTCTGTGGGTAGGGTGCGCACTGCGCACCGCTCCCTGGATCGACTCTGCAAGGTGTGCGCTGCACACCTATACATCACCTTCAGGAATTAATCCTTGAAGGTGTTTTTGGCGATGAATTCCTGCACGGTTTTCAGGTCCGCTGGCAGCACGTCTACGCGCTCTTCGCGGTCCATCAGGTCGGCCAGGTGATGCGGCAGTTTTGGCATCTCGTAACCGGCACGCAGAACCGCTTCCTCGAATTTCACCGGGTGGGCGGTGCCCAGGGTGATCATCGGGATGTTCTTGTTGCGACGGCATTCACGAGCGGCTTTTACGCCAATCGCAGTGTGTGGGTCCAGCAGGTAGCCGGATTCACCGAATACCTGTTGCATGGTTTCTACCACCACGTCTTCGGTCACGGCGTAGCTGTCGAATACTTCGCGGGCTTTGCCCAGCTTCTCTTCAGACAGTTCCACTTCAACGCTGCGGTCGGCCATTTTGCCCATCAGTTCAGACATGACGGCGCCATCGCGGTCGTACAGGTCGAACAGCAGACGTTCGAAGTTGGAAGACACCGCAATGTCCATGGACGGCGTGATGGTGTGCTTCAGCGGCTCAACCTTGTACAGGTTGTTGCTCATCAGACGGTGCAACACGTCGTTTTCGTTGGTGGCAATGATCAGCTGTTCAACAGGCAGACCCATCTTCCTGGCCATGTAACCGGCGAAGATGTCACCGAAGTTACCGGTTGGTACGGAGTACGCCATTGGACGAACCGGACCACCCAGGTTCAGCGCGGAATAGAAGTAGTAAACGATCTGGGACATGATGCGCGCCCAGTTGATACTGTTTACTGCAACCAGCTTGCGCTCGCCACGCAGGAAGGCCTGGTCACCGAAGGAGGCTTTGACCATGTCCTGGGCCTGGTCGAAGTTACCTTCGATGGCGATGTTGTGGATGTTGTCGCCTTCAACCGTGGTCATCTGACGACGCTGAACTTCGGATACCTTACCGTGCGGGTGCAGGATGAAGATATCGACGTTCTTACAGGTCTTGGTGCCTTCAATGGCGGCGGAACCGGTGTCACCGGAGGTCGCACCCATGATCACGACTTTTTCGTCGCGCTTGGCCAGTACGTAGTCCAGCAGCTGACCCAGCATTTGCAGGGCGAAGTCCTTGAACGCCAATGTCGGGCCGTGGAACAGCTCTAGAACGTATTCGTTGTGGTCGATCTGCTGCACAGGGGCGATGGCCTTGTGGCCGAATACGTCGTTGTTGTAGACGGATTCCAGCATCTCTTTCAGCGCGTCGGATTCCACACAGCCTTCAACGAACGGGTAAATCACCTTGTGAGCCAGTTCGGTGTAAGGCAGGTCGCGCCAGGACTCAATCTCTTCCAGAGAGAACTGTGGCACTTCCTTCGGTACGTACAGACCGCCATCAGCGGCCAGACCGGTTAACAGAACGTCGTCAAACGCCAGCTCTGGCGCATTACCCCGAGTGGAGATGTATTTCATCATGGTGTGAAACCCGAATGCTTTGAATATGAGCAGCCAGGGACGGCCAATTCGAGGGAATGAACCCGCCCCTGAACAGAAAGTGCGCTAGTGTACCCGCTTTGGGCAAAGAGTGCAGTGCCGGTCTTGCACCGGCACGGCTTAGCCCTGGGTCTGAACCAGATTCTGCAATGATTGAATGCTGGCGCTGAGGTCGGTACGGGCCGGATTTTCGCGTACCACGGAGGAAATCAGACGCAGGGCTTCCTTATAGTTGCGCTGGTCAATTTCCAGTTGGGCACGGCCCAGCATGGCGCGTTCACGCACGCGGTCGATGGATTCTGCCCGCAGGTAGATCATGCCCGCCTGTTGATAACGTTGCTTGTCGGCCAGCAATTGCGCCAGCAGCAACAAGGCATCGCCATTGCCCGGGTGGCGGTCCACCGCTTGTTTGAGCAGTTTTTCGGCCTGGGTCGACTTGCCTTCGGCCATCGCCAGACGGGCTTCGCTGATGGCCAGACGGCCACCGGCCTGTTTAGGCAGGTCTTTCTTGTTGACCTTGGCCAGCAGCGAGCGCAGCGCTTTCCAGCGTTCTTCACTGGCCAGCCAGTCGGCGGTCTGAATCAGGGTATTCACCGCACCGCGAGATTGCTTGCCGGTCAGCAGACGACGATCGGTCAACAGCTCAATGGTGCGATCAAGGCTGCCATAACGGCTGTGCAGCTGCGCCGCGGTGAGCATGTTCGACGGCTTGTTGTCGCCCAGCATCATGGCGTATTCCAAACTGCTGAGGGCTTCGTTGTAGCGGTCCTGACGCAGTGCAATCTGGCTGCGAATCAGCCAGAACTCGGCGCTGTCCGGGGTGCTGGCAATCAGTTCTTCCACCAGTCCCTGAGCCTGATCAAACGCCTGGCTGCGAGTCAGTGCAAACAACAAACCCCGCGCCCATTGTTTGTTTTCGGCATCGAGGAACAGTGCTTGCTGGTAGCCGGAAACCGCTGCCGCCGCGTTGTCCATTTGCAGGTTTACGTAGGCCAGCTGACCAAACAACTGGGCTTCTTGTCCCCCCAGCGCCAATGCTTTTTGCAGGTGCTGACGGGCGGCTTTGAAGTTCTGGTTTTTCATGTAAATCATGGCCAGTCCGCGGTGCGCCGGAGCACTGTCGGACTTCAGCTCAATGACGCGCTTCAGCGAGCTTTCAGCGGCCTTGAATTTATCCAGGGTCAGCAGAATCTGGCCACGCAGCAACGCCATGCGCACCGAGTCCTGATCCGCCGGACGAGCGTTCAACAGCGTCAGTGCCTGACTGTATTGTTTCTGGTCCAGCAGCGGTTGCAGCTCACGCGCCAGCGTGCGCTCTTCCGGGCTCAGCTCGTCGGCGGTTGACGGCAACCCGCGGGTATCAATCACGAAAGACCAGCTCTGGTCCGGCATCACCAGCGCCACATCGCTGATTGGCGCTTCGAACATGCCGTTGTCGCCAACGCCGCGCTCCATGCCACGGTCGCCGCGCGGTTTGGCCGCTTCACTCGGTTGGCTGAACAGGCTCGACGCCAACAGCACGGAACCGGCCAGAATCAGGCTCAGGGTCTTGCCAGCAAAGGGCAAGGAAGAAACATCAGACGGCTGGGTTTTGTTCAGATTTAACACGTTTTCAAGCCTCAATTTCCAATGGCCACACGAAGCGGGCCCGGACCTTTTTCTGGTCCTTGGTCGGCGCGCTGAATCGGCTGGTGCGAATCAGACGGCGAATTTCAGGTTCCATTTGCGGATAGTCGTTCTTGATGATGCGGTTCAGCGTCAGCTTGCCCTTTTCATCAATGGTGATGTCCAGTTGTAACGACAGCCGTTTGACGCCCTGACGGGTCAGGCTGCGTGGCAAGGTGATGCTCACCGGTGTCAGCAGGGTTGGCAGCTGGTCCAGCTCGTTCAGACCAAAGGTGCTGAAGTCGGGAGCCATTTCGGTCAGCTGCACATCCGGCATGCTGAAATCAGGGGCATCGAGATTGCCAAGGTCGATATTTTTCGGCACATCCAGGTTCGGCAACGCCGGGCCTGCACCACTGACCGCCAGTTCCAGCACCATGTCGTTTTGTGGTGGCGTCACCGCCGCCGGTGGTGGTGGCGGAGGTGGTGGCGGCGCCATGCTGATATTACGAACCTCCAGCGTCGGCGATACCTGTTCTTCCAGTCCCTGCCCCAACAGCAGCAGCAACATCAGTACCGCAATCAGCCCAAGCCCGAGCACTGCCGCAATCAGATGACGACGAACGCCATGGCGACCGGCCGGGCCTGCTTCAACAGAAAGATGCTCGGCCATATCAGTCTCGCAGGGCTGCAATGCTGACGGCCGGAGCACCGGCCAGTTTGGCTTCGTCAATCACGGCTAACAGACGTTCGGTTACGACGTTTTTGTCGGCCTGAATCACCACCGGCTTCTCAGAGCGCTGCTGCAAGTCGGCCACCAGTGCCCGTACGCCTTCAACACCAATGTTGCTGCCGTCGTAGACCACTTCACCGGTGTCCGTCACCGCAATCAGAATGACGTTACGCTCCAGCGTGGCTGCCGATACCGCTTGCGGTTTATCCACTTCAACACCGGTTTCGCGCACGAACACCGTGGTCACAATAAAGAAGATCAGCAGAATAAAAACCACATCCAGCAGCGGCGACATATCAATGCCTTGCGGCTGCTGTTGTTCCAGTCGTTGTTGCAATCTGGCCTGCATGATCAGGACTCCTGGCGGGCCAGCGCACGCTGTGGCAGGTGTTGCAGAATCCACGCCGGGATGGCGCACAGCAGTCCCAGTTGGGTGGTCAGCAAGGCATCACCGATGCCGGCACTGAACAGGGTCACCCCGGTGGCACCGGCCGACATCGCCTTGAAGCAGCCCAACAAACCCATGATGGTGCCCAGCAGGCCCAGCAGCGGCAGGGCGCTGGTGAGCGTGCGGGTAATCTGGTCTTCTTTCTGGGCGTGCAGTTCACCGGCCATCCATTGCAGCGCCATGCGGTGATAACAGAACAACGCAGTGGCCAGAATGACCCAGCACATGGCGCTATGGGCCATATCGGAAAACACTTCAATATTCATCGTTCGCGCTCCTTATGCCGGTTGAGCAACGGCGTCGCTGGATGCAGCGCCCTGTTCCGGTTTGATCACTTGTTCGTCACTGGCCAGTACCAGGGCGAAGTTTTCCAGCTGCTGGTAGTAGGATTTGGCGCGACGGGACAGCAGTGAGTGAATCACCAACGCCGGGATGGCAACCACCAGACCCAGTTCGGTGGTGATCAGCGCCTGGGCGATTCCGCCAGACACCACTTCCGGGTTACCACTGCCAAACAGCGTCATCATGCGGAAGGTTTCGATCATGCCGCTGACCGTCCCCAACAGACCCAGCAGCGGTGCGACCGAAGCAGTCACGGCCACCGCGGTGAGGCGTTTTTCCAGCTGGTGACGGTCCTGACCCAGTTGCAGCAGCAACTGGTCATCGCGCTCGGCGGCGCTGTCGCTGTGCTGTGCCAGTTCCAGCAAACGGGCCTGCATGCTGCCTTTTGGCAGGGCATCCCCCTGACCTTGCAGCAGTTTCACCACGCCGTTTTTGGAAATCTGACGCACCGCTGGCAAGCGCAGCAGCTGCACGGCTTTCAGAACCGCGATCACCAAAGCCACCAGTGCGAACAGCAGAATTGGCATCGCCCACAAACCGCCACGCTCGACGTGTTCCAGCAGGCTTTCGCTCGGGGCATTGGCCTGGGTGTTCAGAGATGGGTCAAAGCGGATGCTGCCATTGCCGGTTTGTTGCACCGAGGTCAGCGCCGACGAGGACTCTGGCGACAATGCTTCCAGTACCTGCCACTCGCCTTCCTGTTCCGCCACCCGGTAGGCGCTGGCGCCATCCAGAGCCCAGTGCAGCGGGCCGGTATCGAGTTGTTTCAGTGAGCGGATATCACCGGATGGCAATACCACGTCGCGGCTCTGCCAATGCGGCGTCAACCAGTTTTCCACCTGCGCAGAGGTGCGTAGCAGTTGCAGGGTTTTGTCATCCAGCGTGGACTCCTGCCCCAGCTCGGCACCTTGTGAACGCAGGTACTGTTGAATCAGGTTGAGCTGGTAGTTGTTCTGGGCGCTCCACTCTTTCAGGCGGCCCTGCAACTGGTCGAGGCTGAGGTTGCGTTCGTCCGCCAGACGGCGCGCCGCTTCGCTTTCCTTACGCAGGGCAATGACATCGCGCTCCAGCGCGTTCAACTGCTTGGTCAGTTTGTTTTGTTCATTGGTCACCGTACGCTCGGTGCGGGCCAACTGGGCCTGGGACTGCTTGATGCGCTCGCTCATTTGCGCTTCCAGCGACGCCGCCTGAACCGCGGAGCCTGCTACCAGCGCCAGACTCGCCAGCGTCAATCGGGATAGCCAGTTCATTATTCGCCCTCCGTGGTGGTAATGGTGGTGGCGTCTTGTCCCATTGTCAGGGAGTCAGACAGTGCCAAAGGCAGGGACACAGGTTCGGTAGGCACCTGTGAGTTGGCGGCATCGATGGCAGCCAGTACCGCTTGCGGGTCGATGGCCGGGTCCTGCAACCACTGCCATTCACCATCCACTACCCGGCCAACGCCGCTGTAGCTGCCATCGGCGCTGACAAACCAGGCCTGCGCCAGCCCCAGATACAGCTGCTTGACCAACACATCGTCACTGCCACTGGCAGCACCCACGGTGGCCGCAGGCAAACGTGCGGACACCACAGTAAGACGATCATTGAATTCTTCCAGACGGCTCAGACGCGCCAGCTGACGACGCAACAACTCCGAAGGTTCAACCTCGTCGTCGTTCATCCAGTCTTGCTGCAACGGTGGTGGCAACATCGAGAAATAGCCATCCAGACGGGACTTCAGCGACTGGGTCACTTCGGTGATACGAGCCTGATCCTGCTCAACCTGGGTCTGCTTTTCGAGCAGGGCAATGCGCTGTTCATCAACGTCGTTGCTGCTGGTTTTGCTGCGTTTGATCACCTCGGACAGTTCGCTTTTCTCGGCTTTCAGCAAGCTGATGCGCTGTTCCAGCACCGGCTTTTGCTGCCGCCAGCTCTGTTCAATGTGACTGGCCTGTTGCTCGGTCATCAACCACTGGCGGGATAAACCGTCCAGTTGACGCACTACATCGTCGCCATGAGAAGTACCAAAAGACAGCAGCAAGGTCGCTGCCAGCAGGGGTTTGGAAGGGAATCTGTTCACTGAATCGTCCTGTCGTGTTGACCGAGGCAGATGAGAAAGTCGACCGGCGGCCAAGCTGAAGTCGTGCCTGATAGGAAGCGATTATTTCGTGAACAGACTCATTTGTAAATAAAAATGGTTTGCATTTGTGCGAGTGCAAAGATATGTTGCCACCCCGCTGGAACGCAGTCGCACAGGTTCGACCGGTTTATTCCGTTTCCGGAACAGAGCCTGTGTGCCAGCAAATAACAATAAAGCGACAATCCGCAAAGAATAACAACAAGCGTAGTCCGCGCCGCAGTAACCGGGGTTGGTAACAGACCCAAAATTAGAATCTGGACGATCATGATGGAAAAGCGTAATCCCACTTCCGGCTGGAAAAAGCAGGCCCTTGCCCTGGCTATCACCGCCGCCATTCCTTCTGCTGGCCTGATGGCTGAAGAAGTTCGCCAACTGCCAACTTCCAAGGCATCTGCCGAAGCCGAAGAAGGCTACAAGGTTGACAAGAGCTCTTCAGTCAAACTGACCCAGCCTATTGCCAAAACACCGAAAACCATCAACGTAATTTCCGGTGAAACCTTGCAAGACCAGGGGGTGACCAGCCTGAACGACGCACTGCGTAACGTATCTGGTGTATCCACCTTTGGTGGTGGTGAAGGCGGCGGCGGCATTGTCTCTGCCAACGACAAGGTCACCATTCGTGGTTTTGACGCCCGTTCCAGCATTTATGTTGATGGCATTCGCGATGTATCCGGCTATAGCCGCGACCTGTTCAATTACGAAAATGTGGAAGTGACCAAGGGGGCAAGTGGTTCTCTGGAAGGTCGTAACACCGGCGGTGGTAGCGTTAACCTGTCCACCAAGCGCGCTAAGCTGGACGACTTTGGTTCTGTAGGCGCTTCCTACGACACTGCCGAGACCAAACGTCTGACACTGGATGGCAACAAACAACTCAGTGACGACACCGCCGCCCGTGTAAACCTGCTTTACAGCGATGGTGGCGATGCCCTGGACAACGGCGTTGAAAACTACAAAACCGTCGCCGGTGCAGCGTCTGTACTGTTCCAGGCCAGCGAACAAACCAGCATGACGCTGGATGCCATGGTCATGAAGCAGGACAACGTGCCAGTGATCGGCCTGCCATTTGTGACTGAAAATGCAGCAGCAGCCACCGGTCTGGAAGAAGGTCCAATCAGCTCGTCTGACTGGGATGAGTACTACAGCGTCAAAGGTCGCGACTACGAAGAAGTCGACACCAAAATGCTGACGCTGACGATCAACCACGAGCTCAACGAATTCACCACCCTGCGCTCTCAGACCCGCTTTGGTAAAAACGATAAGGAATCGGTGATCGGCCGTCCATGGTGGGGCGACAGCAACACCAAACTGAACGCATCACGCCTGCAGGCCACGGACGAGAGCAATAAGCTGTTCGTGACCCAACTGGACGCCATCATTGCCTTGGGCGCTGATGACTTTACCCAGGACATCGTTATTGGTGCTGAATACGCCAAAGAAGAGTCCACCGACTACGGCGTGACCGCAGACTACACCTACACAGGTGGCGTTCAGGGTTCAGACAGCACCGATACCACGCCATACATCGACCCACTGGACCCGGCTTCCAACACCGTACGCGCCACAGGCGGACTGGTACGCAATGGCAATGACACCACAGGCGATGCACGCACTCTGGCCGTTTATGCCTTCGACACACTGAAGTTTGGCAGCAACTTCCAGCTCGACATCAACGCCCGTTACGACCGTTTCAAAATGACCGGCGAAACCTGCTCCGGCCGCAGCACCGTGACCTGCTATACCGGCCTGGACGCGTCCAACAATTTCTTCAGTTATGGCGTTGCTGCCAGCTGGTTGCCGACCGAAACCGGTTCTGTGTATCTGAGCTATGCCAACTCCAAGCAGCCACCGGGCACCAACCTGGCATTGAGCAGTAGTGAAGAGCGTAACAATTTGGAACCACAGCAAACCAAAACCCTGGAATTGGGCAGCAAATGGGAGTTGTTCGACGAGCGCCTGCTGCTGACCGCCGCCGCCTTCCGTACCACCAAGTCCACGGAGGACAGCGAACGCATCACCGATGAGAGTGGTACTACCACCCGCTACTACTACGTGACTGGTGAACAGCAATCGAAAGGGTTTGAACTGGGTGCGGTGGGTAACATCACTGAAAACCTGGCCATCAATGCCAGCTACACCAGCCTGGATACTGAAGTCACCGAAGACCTGACCGAAGAATCCGAAGGCCTCGGCCTGCAAAGCTCACCAGACGACACCGCCAGCCTGTGGATCAGCTACACCGGCATGGATGACCGTCTGACGCTGGGTGCGGGTGGTAACTACAACTCCGGTGAAACCTACTGGCGTCGTAACACCGCCTACTTCACCGTAGATGCCTACACCCTGTGGTCGGCAATGGCGGCTTATCAGGCAACCGATGCACTGAAACTGCAAGTGAACATCGACAACCTGACTGACGAAGAATACATCACCGACTACAGCGCCAAAGGCCACTTCAAGCCAGGCAACCCACGCAGCATCAAAGGCAGCCTGACCTACAACTTCTGATAGGCCAGTGCGGATAGCCAGCCCGGACGCAGCCGCTGTTGATAGCTCATTAGCAGCTGCGGTTGTGGGTTGGCCAACAAGGACGTTGCTGTAACACTGTCCGGATCAGGTTATCTTGGTCCGGATATTTTTTTGGGTGCTTCAGGGAACAGCCATGCTGATACGTATTCCACAACTGATCAGCCGCGAACAGATCGCGGAAGCCCGAGCCTTGCTGGAAGCAGCCGACTGGGTCGATGGTGCGGCGACAGCGGGTCATCAGGCGCAACTGGCCAAGCGTAACCTGCAACTGCCCGACGACAGCCCGGAAGCACGCCAGCTGGGCGACTTTATTCTGGCCTGCCTTGGCCAATCACAAACCTTTATGGCGGCGGCGCTGCCAAACAAGATTTTCCCGCCGATGTTCAACTGCTATCAGGGCGGCGGCGAATACGGCTTTCATGTCGATAACACCATCCGCCGGGTGCCTGGTACATCGGTGAAAGTCCGTACGGATTTGTCGATGACGGTGTTCTTTTCAGATCCGGATGAATATGAAGGCGGTGAACTGGAAGTGCTCGACACCTACGGCGAGCAGAAAGTGAAGTTTGCCGCTGGTGACGCGGTGCTGTACCCGTCCACCAGCATGCACCGGGTAACGCCCGTTACCCAAGGCCGCCGACTGGCCTCCTTCTTCTGGATACAAAGCCTGATCCGCAGCGACGACCAGCGTCGCACCCTTTACGACCTCGACCTCAGCATTCAGGCCATCACCGCCCAAAACCCCGATAACCCGGAACTGGTGCGGCTATCCGGCGTTTACCACAAACTGCTGCAACAGTGGTCGGAGACGTAAGAAGGTCTGGGGTCTGGGGTCTGGGGTCTGGGGTCTGGGGTCTGGGGTCTGAGGTCTGAGGTCTGAGGTCTGAGGTCTGAGGTCTGAGGTCTGAGGTCTGAGGTCTGAGGTCTGAGGTCTGAGGTCTGAGGTCTGAGGTCTGGACAACATTGTGGGAGAGAGCTTGCTCTCGATAGCCATCATCGACAGCAAGCTACACCCTACTCAACTGCCCGCATCAAAACGTCGGATAACGCACCAAATCAGGGGTGATATCGGCCAAACTGGCGCAACCACACAACGCCATGGTGAGCTCCAGCTCATCCCTTAACAGCCGCAAGGTATGGGCGACACCCAGGGCTCCTGCGGTCGCCAGACCGTACATCACCGGTCGGCCAATCATCACCGCATCAGCCCCCAAGGCTAACGCTTTCACCACGTCGCCACCACGGCGAATACCACTGTCGACAATCAAGGGCACACGGCCTTGCACCTGTTCGGCGATGTCCGGCAACACCTCTATCGGGTTCGGCAAGCCATCCAGCGTGCGGCCACCATGATTCGACAGCACCAGCCCATCAATACCCTGCGCCAGCGCCTTGTCGACATCCTGTGGATTGGTGATGCCTTTCAGAATAATCGGCAGCTGTGTCTGCTGTCGCAGCCATTGAATATCCGCCCAGCGTGGCGCTTGTGCCATCAGTCCCTGAAACACCCGGCTGTCGCCCTGCTGGATTTGCACCGGTACCGCTGGTGCGGTGACATTCACCGCCCGTACGTCTGCGGGTAACTGAAAGCCTGCCCGCTGCTCGCGGTTGCGCAATCCATTAACAGGGGCATCCACAGTAACCATCAAAGCCCGGTAACCGGCCTGTTCGGCGCGTCGAACCAGCGCCAGGGTGTGTTCCCGCTCGCTTTGAAAATACAGCTGAAACCAGCGCGGTCCGTCGCAATGTTCGGCCACCTCTTCCAGGCTCTGACTGGCCAGCGTGCTCAAACAAAATACCGCGTCCTGAGCCGCAGCCGCCATGGCTGAAGCAATTTCACCGTCCGGATGTGCCAGCTTTTGGTAAGCCACCGGCGCCACCAGAATCGGGTGCGCCAAGCGCTGGCCCAGCAGCGTCAGTTCGGTGTTGCCCTTGGATACATCGGCCAACACCCGACTATTGAGTTGCAGCCGGTTGTAGATGCTCAGGTTACGTTGAAAGGTGACTTCGTCGGCAGAACCGCCATGAATGTATGCCCACGCCTGCTCGGTCAGATTGCGCTGGGCATAGGCTTGATAGTCGGACAGCGACGCCAGATCGGGCGGAATCTGGTTAAGGTAGGAAGGCATGTCGGTTCCTGATGCTGATTACAAATAAGAATCAGTATACATCCCGACGATAGCGACCGCTCGTATCCAGATCATCCACATAGTCATCGCCGAAGCCGGCCCGCAACACCTGATCCACGCCTTTGGCCATGCCTGCACGGCTGCCACACACATAGATCATGGCACCGTCGTCGAGCCACTGTTTCAGCGTATCCAGCTGCTGTTCAATGGCGTGTTGCACATAGCCGTGCCACAGCTGACCACCGCATTCGGCAAAACCAGCAGGGTTAGCAGCATCAACAGGGGTCTGTTGCAGCTGCTCGATGGTGCTGCGGGAAAAGGCCAGATCAAGCCGGCTCAGGGTATCGTTTTGCAGCCAGGCCGACATTTCATCGTGCCACAGCGCGTCGTGCTCCAGGCTGCGCTCACCAAAAATCAGCCAGTGGCGCGCCTGCGCCAGACCTTCACGCTGCTTCAGGTGCGCTCTGAGCCCTGCCAAGCCGGTGCCATTACCAATCAGAATCATCGGAACATCGGCTGCCGGGCTGTGGAAATTGGGGTTGTGGATAATCTCAAAGCGGGCGGCATCACCGCTTGCCAACGACGAGGTCAACAAGCCACTGCCCAAACCGGGCTGACGTGGCTGATTGCCTTTGGGCGGATGAAACTGCTGTCGCACCAGCAACCGCAGTGTGCCTTCGGATGGCAAACTGGCAAGGGTGTAGTCACGATGCTGCCAACTACCGTCAGCCGCTGGCAGGTGCAAGCGGGCAACATCACCGGCTTGCCACTGTAATGCCCGTTCAGGCTCTACAGGCAAGGCAAAGTCGATCTGGTAAATACCTTCGCCCAACGTGCCTTCGTTCAAACACTGGCGCTCGAGCAGCGTTAATGACGTTGGTTCAGGGGCGGAACCAGAACCGGAGCTCGAAGTGCTTTGGGAAACCTCTTCAACAGCCCCCTGACCAGAGCCCGCCAAAGACACCGCATCAAACGGCAAATCGGGATAAACAGAGGCAGCGGCGGCCAACTGTTGATAAAACAGGTCGATATCGGCGGGGTTCAAATCGTCCACACACACCGCATCAAACAGAGGAGTAGCACCCGCCTGTTGCAACGCTTGCTGAAGCGTCAGACCAAAAGCGCAATAGTGGGGATAACTGACATCACCCAACGCCATGACGGCAAAGCGGGTATTCGCCAAACGGCGGTCAGCGTGCTCGGCCGTAAGGCCTGAACGGTTCAAGTGAGTCAGAAAACGCGCGCCATTGTCTGGCGCGTCGCCTTCGCCGGTGGTGCTGGCAAACACCAGCACATCGGCATTTTGCAGCCGCTCCGGAAGCAGCTGGTTCAGCGTCAGCAAGCGGCTCGACTGAGCGCCAAGCTGCTGCTGACAGGCTTGCGCCAGAGTGCGGGCATGACCACTTTCACTGGCGTACGCCAATAACAATGGACGCCCGTTAGTGGCAGTTTGCGACGCCGTCTGCGAGCTACTGACAGGGCTGTCGCCAGCCGCCATAAAGCCCAGCAGGGTGGGCCAACGTTCGGCCAACGCCTCACGATAGCTCCAACCGGTAAACACCAGCCAGGCAGCAATCAATCCCGCTGCCTGCCATTCGGCGACGCTCACCCCAAACCCCATCACTCCAGCTCTCCCGGATCAGTTCAACGCCATTATTCTGGCAGGACTTCCAGCACCAGAGAGTAGCTGCCCTTGCGCTCAGTAGCTGGCGCCTTGGCTTTGTTGTCTTCGTACTCGGCTTCCATGAAGTAGCGACCGGCACCACGCCATTCAACGGTGATTTCACCCTTGGCGTTGGTTTTGGCTTCAATGCTGTCCTGATCGTCGCGGTAGCGAGTGCCTTCACGCACCAGTACAACGTCAGCGCCTTTAACCGGCTTGCCATCCATCAGGAACACAAACGTGGCTTCTTCACCGGCGTACAGATCGTTCGGGTGCGTCAGTGGCTTCATTTCAAAGCCTTTGCCAGACACCTTCATGGCGTTGTCGGATGGCGTACCGTTGGTCACAAAGGTTTCCAGACGACGGGAGAACTGGCTTACGGTCAGGCCGTCGGCTTTCTTTGGAACCACTTTGTCGAACTCGGCCTGATCAAACGCCTGACCACGACCCGGGTACATCTGACGCTTGCCATCGGCGTCTTTCCACATCGCACGCATGCCCTGGGATGCAGTGAACACACGGTAGGTGCCTTGCTGCTTCAGCGTCACGTCGAACACGCCGCGGTAACGCAGCTTGGCACCGTTTTCTACCTCAACGCTGCTGCCATCCGGGGCGGTCACCTGGAACTGTTTTGGGTCCAGGGCAAAATGGTCGAAGTTAAAAATTTCGTTGGATACCGCAGCATCGAAGGTAGCAATCGGTTTCTCACCCGAGAAAGACGCTGCATCCGGCAGCAACCAGGCGCGGTGGGCATTGACCTGAGAGGCCATCAGGGTGGCACCGGCAAGAACGACGGCGCTCATCAGTTTGATCGGTTTCATACGTGCTCCTTTTGAAAAATTGGCAGTCAAGGACCGCCAAGCGGTCCTTGTGATCGGCTTATGGTGCTGTATTTAAGGCTCGATGCTCAGAGCCACTTCACCCAGCTCCTTGGAGCCGCTTTTGGATGCTGTGAAGGCCTTGTCGACAGGCCAGCTGAACGGAATCGAGATCAGCTCACGGCCGCCCACTTCACGAGCCGCTTCCACACGCAGCTGGTAGTTACCCGCTGGCAGGTCTTTCAAACGGGCGTCAGAGGCTTCAAAGCTGATGTCGTATTTGCCCGGGCCACGGGTCGCTGCGGTGATGCCGTCTACCGGCATATCCAGCTCACGACCGCTTTTACGCCACCACTGACGCATGTCTTTCAGCCACTTGTTGCCCTTGTTGTTTTCCATACCGGCGTCGTACCAGACTTCCAGGTTGGTCACCTCGCGGTTGTCCTTGTTTTCCAGCCAGATCGCCACGTAAGGCTTGTGGTATTCGGCCACGGACAGTTCAGGGATCTCGACACCAACGCGCAATTCAGCGGCACTGGCGTGCAGCGCAAACAAACCGGAGGCTGCGCCGAGCAACAAGGGTTTTACGAATGACATAAGACTTCCTTACGAACAATGAATTGAATAGAAGCGGATCTGGAATCGGCAAAACGCCGGTCACGTTATTGAGAATCAATATCAAATGCAAGGTTAACGTTGCGTTAACAAATTACCTCTATCTCACCAACGCAGCGGCCCGCCTGATGAACAATTGCTGACAAACTCTTTATCGCTTACAAACGGCTTAATGAATCGACAGCACAATCACCAATAGCGGAATCACCACCCCCAGCGTCACCATCGGCCAGGTGCCGGGACGAGTGCGGGCATAACGCACCAACAGCCACATACCGCTGAGGGAAAACACCAGGCAGGTAATGGAAAACACATCCAGAAACCAGCTCCAGGCAGTGCCGGTATTGCGGCCCTTGTGCAGGTCATTCAGGAACGACACGGTGCCGCGATCGGTGCGCTCGTAAATCAATTCGCCGTATTCCAGATCAATGCTCAGCCAGGCATCGCCACCCGGGCGCGGCAGCCCCAGATACACTTCCGAGCCGTCCCATTCGGCATCGGACGCGGGAATGTCGAGGTCGTGGTTTTGCCGTAACCACTCACGTACCGCCAAAGGCAGCGGGCCTTCATCACGGTCTTCCATCAAGCTCAGCAAGCCGGGCGAAAGCTCCGTTTCAACCGTGGTGACCACCGGCTCGGCGGGAATATGCGCCGCGTTATTCAGGGTAATGCCGGTGACGGCAAACAGGATCATACCCACCAGACACAGGGCCGAACTGACCCAGTGCCACTGGCGCAACAGATTCAGCGAAATGGACTTGGCCGTTGGCCAGGCAGGTGCAGTATTCACAGGATCAGACATCGCAGGGCAATCATCACAGCACAATGAAAAGGAAACGCAGACTAGCAGCTCATGGGTTGAATGAGAAACTCTCTCAGTTTTAAAACAGAGCGTTTTGGTCACAGAGCCGTCATGCAAGGCCAGGGACCCTTTGAATAACCCAGCACCCGCTCTACTGACCACCCAACCAGCATGTTCCACTAAAAGCCCGCCAGATTCAGTCTTTTCCACTGCCTTCATCGCCCAAAAAGCCGATATCACTCTTACCTAAATGCAAATTATTTGCATTAGTGTTTTTGCATTTGTATCCTGCTGCGCCCCGTGAGGGCCTGGGACCCCATACAAACGCAACTCTGGTGCCAGCCAGACCCGCAAGAAACGCCAATTGCTGGCGTTCGTCAGTTACGGAGATTTGACTCAGATGCGAACGTTATATAACCCGAATCAGGAGCATTCGAGCTGCGGCGTAGGCTTTATTACTAACAAGCACAGCCAGCAGACCCACGAACTGCTGGAACTTGCCCATCAGGCGCTGTGCAAGATTCCGCACCGTGGCGGCATGAGCTCTGAAGGCATTGGCGATGGCGCCGGTGTCAATGTGGATATTTCAGTCAACTTCTACCGTTACCTGACCGGCAACGACGCGCTGCAATACGGCGATTTCGGGGTAGCCAACTTCTTTTATCCCCGCAATCCACTGCTGCACGATGAAGCCGAGCAAATCATCAACAAGGCCCTGCGCGATCATGGCCTGCCGGTATTAATGTGGCGCGATGTGCTGGTAAACGGCAAAGCCCTCAACAAGGCCAGCCAACAGGCGCAGCTGTCGATCCGTCAGGTGGTGTTCAGCCGCCCGCAAGAACTGGCCGAACAAGCCGACTTTGAAGCCCGTATTAACGCTGCGCTGCTGGATATTGAATACCCGGCATTTACCCGCCCGGAGCTGGCCGGTTTTTACCCGCTGTCGATGAGCAGCTACACCCAGGTATATAAAGGTCGCTTGAACAGCTGGGAGGTGATTCCCTACTTCCGCGATCTGACTCACCCGGAACACCACATTCATACGCTGTTTTTCCACACCCGCTTCTCCACCAACACGGCGCCGAACCCGATGTTTGCGCAGCCGTTCCGGCGCATGGCCCACAACGGCGAGTTGAACACCGACAAGAAAAACCGCCTCAGCGAAGACGCCATTGCCCGCCTTAAAGGTGAAGAAGTGATCTTTCCGGATGGCCAGTCGGACTCTGCCCGCCTCGACCAGACCTTCGCCCGCCGCATTACCGAAGACGGCATGGACATTGTGCACGCGGCACTGGCGATGATGCCGCCAGCGTGGGAAAACGACGCCGACCTCAACGACGACGTGCGTGCCATGCTGGAGTATTTCAGCCTCTCGGAAGAAAAGAACGACGGCCCGGCAGCACTGATTTTTGGTGATGGCATCAAGGTGGGTGCGCGTCTCGACCGCCTTGGCTTGCGACCACTGCGCACGGTAGAAACCCACGACTATTTCGCGGTGATGAGTGAAGCCGGCCAGATCGACTTCAACCCTGAAGATGTACTGCGCCGGGGCCGCATTGAAGCCGGTGGCATGGTGGTGTTCGACCACCGCCAACAGCGCATTCTGGAAAATGACGAGGTGCTGCAACAACTGGCTCAGGCGCAGGATTACAAAGCCTTGCTGGCCAATGCCCGCATCAATCTGGCGGAGCTGCCAGAGCAACCTCTGGCAGCCTTTCAGGACCTTTGCGAGCTGAAAGTATCCGCCCGTCACGTGGCCTACAGCCTCAACCAGGAAAGCTTCAAGTTCATGCTCGACCCCATGCTGCAAAGCGGCATGGAGAAAATCTCGGCAATGGGGTACGGCCTTGCGCCCAATGCGCTGAATGCCGAAGAAGGCGGTATGTCGCGCTACTTCAGCCAGCGCTTTGCCCAGGTCACCAACCCGCCGCTGGACAGCATTCGCGAAGCCGACGGCATGACCTTGCGAGTGGCTCTGGGCCCCAAGCCCGGTTTCAGCCAAAGCGACAATCCCGGCCGCCAGCTGGTGATTCCGTCACCTATTTTGCAACCCCAGCAGCTGCTGCAAATCTATGCCCAGCAGGAACTGCGGATTGAAACCATCGCCACCCTGTATGAAGCCGACAGTGACAACCCCGAGCGCAACCGCAGCAACCTGCTGGAAGCCCTCGAACGAGTGTGCAGTCATGCCGAAGCCGCCGCCCGTTCACGCTACGACGTGATTGTGCTGAGCGACCAGAACATCAGCATGCTGGATGCCGCGCTGCCCGCCATCATGGTGATTTCCGCCGTCAACCAGCGACTGATTCGTCAGGGCCTGCGCTTTAATGCCAGCGTGGTGTACCTCACCGGTCAGGCTGCCAGCACCCACGACATTGCCTGCCTGTTGGGCTTTGGTGCTGCCGCCGTATGTCCGCTGAGTGTGTACCACCGCGCTCAGGAACTGGCCGCTGATCAGGCCGGTGTACAAACCGCACTGAACAAGTTCCAGAAAGCGGTCGAAAAAGCATTGATGAAAACCATGGGCAAATTCGGCCTGTGTACCGCCGAAAGCTACATTGGCGGTGAGTTTTTCGAAGCCAACTTTATTGATACCGCCGACCCGGTACTGGCACCGGTATTCCCTAACATTCATTCGCCAGTGGGCGGCGTGCAGTTTGCCGACATTGCCCAAAGCTGCGCCGACTGGCACAGCCGCGTGCGTTCGGTACAGCAGGAAAACGAGATCCCGCTGCTGGGCTTGTTCAAGGAACGTGCGGAAGGCGCTGGACATGCGTTCGGCACCACCGCCGTCCGCGAATACGTCAACATGACCGAAGAGGCCATTCAGTACACCGGCTCGCTACAGAACGAACAGCCACACCCAGAACAGCCAAACAGCGAACAGCCAGAAGACGAGCCGCGCATCACCCCACCGGCGGAAACCGCGCATCTGGACCTTGGCTACAGCGCCCGTACCCCGGAGCAAATCAACCGGGCCGGTATTACCCCGGCCTACCGGGAGTTCCAGCGCGAACTGTACGCCGAACGCGAACAGCGGCCAGCCACCCTGCGCGATGTATTGAGCTTGCCGCTCGACTTCAACAGCGCCAACACCGCAGCAGAATTTGCCGCCTTGCTGACCCGCTACAACCCGCGCGGCAACCTCAACTACAGCGTTCAGGGCCTGCACACCGAACGGGTGGCCGACCGCGACTGGCAGCTAACGCTGGATAACGCCAGCAAGGATCGCTACGCCGCGTTGCTGAGCGCCCTTAGCGATACCTTCGGCAACGACGTCAGCAGCATTGCCTCGTCGAAAAAAGTGCCGGGTAAACACGTACGTGCCAACGGCAAAGCCGCCGAATACCTCGCCATGCTGGTGTACGCCCCGTCGGCCATCGCCCTTGAGAAAGTTCAGCCCGCCGCTGAAATCACCGCCTGTCTGGCATCCGGCGCCATGAGTCACGGGGCACTGGTCGCCCGTGCCCATGAAGCCGTGGCACAGGGCACAAACATTGCCGGTGCCATGAGCAACTCCGGCGAAGGCGGCGAAAGCTCACGCCGTTACAACAGCGTCAAAGCCAGCAAGATCAAGCAGTTTGCCTCCGGTCGCTTCGGTGTCTGGACTGGCTATCTGGCCGACCCGTCGCTGCAGGAAATTGAAATCAAGATCGCCCAGGGCGCCAAGCCCGGCGAAGGTGGCCAGCTGCCATCACCCAAGGTGAATGTCGAAATCGCCGCTGCCCGTGGCGGTACGCCGGGGGTGGAACTGGTGTCGCCACCGCCACACCACGACACCTATTCCATTGAAGACCTCGGCCAGCTGATTCACGACGCCAAAGCCGCCCGCGTGCGGGTCATCGTCAAGCTGGTGTCGTCGGAAGGGGTCGGCACCATCGCGGTGGGTGTGGCCAAGGCCGGCGCCGACGTCATCAATATTGCCGGTAACACCGGCGGTACCGGTGCCGCCCAGGTAACCTCGCTGAAAAACACCGGCCGGGCAGCCGACCTCGGCATTGCCGAAGTGCATCAGGCGCTGGCTGAAAACGGCCTCCGTGAAAAAGTGGTACTGCGTTGTTCCAATGCCCACCAGACTGGCCTCGACGTGGTGAAATCCGCCATTCTGGGGGCCGACTCGTTCGAGTTTGGCACCACCGCCCTGATGATGCTGAAGTGCGTAATGGCGAAAAACTGCAACATCAAATGCCCGGCGGGTCTGACCACCAATGCTGAGATGTACGCTGGTGACCCTCGGGCGCTGGCGCAGTATTTCATCAACATAGCCCACGACACCCGCGAAGTGCTGGCGCAACTGGGCTTCAAATCCCTGCGCGCCGTGCGGGGCCAAACCTGGCTGCTGAACCTGATTGACCACCCGGCCATGGTGGGCCAGCTGGATATGTCGGCGATGCTGCGCGAAGTGCAGGAAATCCAGATTGCCAAGCCGGTGTATCTGGAAGCCAACTTTGAGCCGGACGACCGCTTCCTGACCGAGTTCCAGTCGCTGTTCATCGACCAGCAACGCAGCAACATCCAGATTGCCGGACCCAAGCTCAACAACTGCAACAAAACCGTCGGCGGTCAGTTTTCGATTGATATCGAACGACTGCTGAACTACGGCCTCGATGTTGCTCAGCAGCAGGCGCACCCGGCCATCCAGCAACTGGCTAACGGCCGCAAGGTACTGGCCCGCGACAGCGTCACCGTCAACACCCACAACTCTGCCGGCCAAAGTTTTGCGGCCTTCAACAACAGCGGCGTGATCATGGATCACAGCGGCACCTGTAACGACGGCGTCGGCAAAGGTGCCTCCGGTGGTGTCATTATTGTCCGCGACCCAACCCCGGCAACCGAAACACTGAACGAAAACGTACTGGTGGGTAACTTCGCCCTGTTCGGCGCTACCGGCGGCGAGCTGTACGTACAAGGCCAGGCCGGTGACCGCTTTGGCGTACGTAACTCCGGTGCGGTCGCTGTGGTGGAAGGGGTTGGCGACTTCTGCTGCGAGTACATGACCAACGGCAGCATCGTCAATCTGGGCGGCTACGGCAAAGGTCTGGGCAATGGTATGAGTGGCGGTACCGCCTACCAGTACGACCCGCAACACCGGGTTGCTGAACGTTGCAGCCAGGATTCCGTGGTGGCTTTCTGCCTCAATGAAGACAACGAGCTGGCCCGCGGTCAGGAGCAAGCACTGCGCTGGCACCTGCAACAGCACCAGCAGCGCACCGGCTCAGCGCTGGCGCAACAGCTGCTGGACAACTGGGACAGTGCCCGCAATGACTTCTATTACCTGATTCCGCGCTCGCTGCTGGCTTACCACCGCGCCGAACCGATCCGCCACAGCATGAACCGCAAGGCGATGATCGACGAGCTGGCCAGTGGCAGTGCCGAGCGTCAGCTGGAAAACCTCAAGGAAGCCTACCAACAGCCACACTGCAAGGGCCTGTTTGACGGTCGGGTGCCGACCTACGGTGACACCGACAGCCCGCTGATGCTGCACATGATCAACGCCGCTGGCGCCTTGCGCCGGGCACTGGAGTGCGCGCAAAAAACCGACCCTCAACAGACCGATGCGCGGGTGCCCGAACTGATTGAACAGCAAGACAAAAAACTGCTGGATGCCCTCACCAAGGACGCCAGCAACGCCCTGAGCGACTACGACGAAGACGCCCTGGCCTGCCTGCTGGCGCACAAGCGCCTGAGCGACTATCAGGACTCCTTACGCCGCCGCGAAGTCTGGGATACCCAGGCATTGGGCACCAGCGTCTGGATTCTGGAATGCCAGCGCATCAACCGCCAGCAACTGGCGCAATTCCCAGCCTTTGACCTCAAGCTGGCGCAGCAATACGCCAGCCTGTTGGCCGAAGCAGCTCGTGCTGCGGCCGCCTGACGGAGAAGTATGATGACCAATACCAACACCAATCTGAATCCATCCGCCAACGCGGCTCAGCAACCGGACGCCGTACAGGTGCCAGGCTTACCGGCCAACCTGCCGTTCAACAGCGACCAGCAACACTGGCTGGCCGGTTTTATGGCAGGCCTGCACAACCGCCTGCTGGTGAATGAACAAAGCGCCGTGGCCGTCGCCCCTGTTGCTGCCGTGCAGCAAAAGCCGCTGACCATTATCTATGGCTCCCAGACCGGTAACGCCGAAAGCATGGCCGAGCTGGCCGCCGAGCAAGCCAGCACCCACGGCATGCTGGCCAGCGTCAAGGACATGGACGACGTCAGCCTTGCCGAACTGGCCCAGGCTGAACGCCTGTTAGTAGTCACCAGCACCTATGGCGAAGGCGAAATGCCCGACAACGCCCAGATGCTGTGGGACGCCATCAGCAGCGACGACGCGCCCTCCTTCGCCAACACCTTCTTCTCGGTCCTGGCGCTGGGCGACACCAGCTACGACGGTTTCTGTGTCGCCGGTCAATTGTGGGATCAGCGACTGCAGCAATTGGGTGGCCAACGGGTGGCCGACCGGGTCGACTGCGACGTCGATTTTGAAGCCCCGGCACAGAGCTGGATTGACGCCGTACTGCCAGAGATTTCCAGCCGTGGCGATCAGGCCGCAGCCGCGGTCTCGACCGCTTCGGAAGCGCCCCTGAAAGCCAAGTCCAAATTCAACCGCCAGAACCCGCTGCAAGCGGTGCTGAGCCGCAAGGCAGTACTGACCGGCGACGCGTCCAGCAAGCAGATTTGTCACTTTGAATTCAATCTGGGGGATTCCGGCGAATACTACGACGCCGGTGACGCCCTCAACCTGATTCCGCACAACCGCGCCGACCTGGTCGACGAGCTGCTGCAACGGCTGAACAGCAACGCCGAACAGTCCGTTAACGGCCAGCCACTGCGCACCTTGCTGACCGAGCAGCTGGAAATCCGCACGCCGTCGAAAGAGTTACTGGCACGACTGGCGCAAGCCGAAGGTGCTGAAGCCGCCAAGCTCAAACAACTGTTGGACAGCGACGACAACGAGCCGCTGAATGACTATTTATGGGGCAAGGACGTGGTCGATCTGCTGACGCTGATTCCGGCCAATCTGGATGGCGACGAATTCGTCAGCCTCAGCAAGCCGCTGGCACCACGGGCCTACTCGATTTCATCGAGCATCAACAAACACGCCAACGAAGTCCACCTGACCATCGGCAGCGTGCGCTACCACAGCAACGGCCGCGACCATAACGGCGTGTGCTCGACCTGGCTGGCCGACGAACTGGATGAAGGCGCCAAGGTCTCCTGCTACTTCGCACCGAACAAGCACTTCGCCGTACCGCAGGACGACAGCCTGCCAATCATCATGGTTGGCCCGGGAACCGGCATCGCGCCGTTCCGCTCGTTCCTGGAAGAACGTGAAATGCGCGAAGCCCGGGGCGACAACTGGCTGTTCTTTGGCGACCGCAACGCCGCCTCCGACTTTATTTATCGCGAGGAACTGGAAGGCTGGCAACAATCCGGCTTGCTGACCCGACTCGACCTCGCCTTCTCACGGGATCAGGCCGAGAAAATCTACGTGCAAGACCGCATGCTGGAACACGGCAAGGAACTGTTCGAGTGGTTTGAACGAGGCGCCTACTTTTACATCTGCGGCGATGCCTACCGCATGGCCAAGGACGTCGACGCCGCCCTGCACCAATTGGTGGCCGAACACGGCGGCTTCAGCGAAGCCGACGCCGTAGCCTATGTGAATAACCTCAAGAGCCAGAAGCGCTACGTCCGCGACGTGTACTGAGCCTTACGGCAATCCACCAGCCGCCTCTTGTTTAGTACCCTGAACAAGAGGCAGCGGCCGGGCGACAGCGGCAGGGTTCTTCACTTAATAGCCCGCCGTTCCCCGATTGACAGAGAAGCCCCGACCATCATGCTAGTTTGCAGAGCTATCTGCAGAATACCGCCTGGCCATGCGCCTTTCGGAAGTCTGCACGCTCTGACCGGCACATCCTTCACACCGATCAGATCGCTGCTATCCATTGTGTACGGTTAACAAGAGACACGCATGTGATGAGTCACCCGATCCTGCAAGACATTGAGTCTTTTTGCACTTCTTCAGTCATACCTTATCTGGAACAACAGAACTGGGCTGCCATTGACTGCCAACCCTTGCGTCAGCAGATGGCCAAACTCGGGCTGTTTGGAGCGGCCATTGCGCCAGAATTTGGCGGCGGCCACTATCCCGCGGCGCTTAATATTCCCATCAACCGACTGCTATCGCGCTTCTGGCTGGCCATTCCGGCCATCTATGGTATCCATGCCCGAGCCAGCCAATACCTGTCGCGCTTTGGCAGCGACCAACAGCAACAACACTACTTGCCCTCAATGGCCACAGGCGAATGGATTGCAGCCCATGCCTATCACGAAAAAAGTAAACGTGCCCCGGAGCAATTCGACACCCGACTGTATTGCCAGCACGGAAAATACCGCCTGTCTGGCAGGAAGGAATGGGTGCTCAATGCCGCCATCGCCAACCTGGTGATTGTGATTGCAAAAAACGACATTCACGGCGGTTGCAGTGCCGTCATCGTAACCCCGGGTATGGTCGGACTGACCATTCACCCCGAGCACCATCGGCGAGGCTTGCAGGGAGTGTCATTGACGGCCATAACCTTTGACGACATCGAGATTACGCCCGACCGTATCATTGGTGGTGTGGAATGCGATGTCAGCACCGTGGCCTGTGGTTATCAACCCGCGCCTTCGCTCAACTTTGCTGCCCGCGCCAGTGGCATTGCCGATGCCCTGGTGCAGCAAACCCGCCAACACTTGCAGCTGGAACTCAAGGATTCTGTGTCACGCGCGACGGTTTATCATCAGTGGGGCCGTATCCGGATGCTGCAAGAGTCGATTCAGGCTCATTTTGAGTTTGCCCTGATCCAACACCGCGAGGAACGCCTGACTCAAGCGGCGGCCTATCGCACCAAAGCCGCCTGTTCAATGAGCCTGACACAGCTGGTGCATGATGCCAGTCGGCTTTGTGGCGGAAACGGTTATGCAGGCCAGGACGGCCGCCTGATTCAACTATTAAGTGATGCCGAATCCCTTTGCTACATCGACACCCCGGACGACATTCTGGTGACGTTATCGGCCCAGCAAGAGCTCGGCCCTCTCTGAATCACCCCTTGCCCCTTTGGACAACCCGGTGCCCGCTCTGGATAACGGGGCGCGGCACCGGGTTTGTCAGAGGGTCCTTAGCAACAAGCCGGGTCTAGTTGGCCATTCAAAGCCATCGACCCCGACAACAGCCAATAGAGAGCCCACGGCGTTTCCAGCATCCGTTTGGTACCGTCACGAGAAACTGCGCAGGCACCGTGAAAGATCGCCGTACCATCATCCGGGTACTCCAGAAAGTCACTGTGCAACATCGCCTGCATTAGTTCACCGGCATCTTGCAAAGCACTGCGGTCACCACTGGCCCGAAACAAAATCAAGGCTGCGACAGCGGCAATCATCATGGCGCTAACGTCATGCTTGGCATCTTGCAGTCGGACCGAGCAGAACTCCGGCTCATCCGACGGGCCTGCTAACAGATCATTTTCCAGCCTATCGAGTGCCAATCCATTCTCCACAAAACACTTCCAGTAGCTCAACGAACGGCGTGCCTGCTGCAGGTACTGACCGCCTTCATAGAAAGCCATCAACGCCAGCGCCAGCGTGCCCCAGGCTTGCCCACGACACCAACGCCCGGCGGGGTCATCGGCACAATAGCCCCCGTCCGCAAAGTGCATCGTCGAGTGCCAGCGGCCATGTTCGTCAAAGCCCTGTCGAATCAGCGTTCGTATGTGGGTTTGCAGGCGATTGGAAACATCGGCCTTGATCGGCTGGGAGCGATAGCGCAATTGAATGATTGCGGCCAGGCTGTCGACCGAAATACAGCGTTCGCCAGCCGCTCCGGCACCCATTGCCGAACCAAGTGGAATTGCCCCCATAGCCGTATCGAAACGATCGGCCAATGCTGCGGCAACCGAATGAAGACGAGTAAAAGAAAAAGCAGCATCAACCGCAGCAGCCGGACCACAGCCTATACCGCTGGCGGGCCAGAAAATAAGGCCGCGATTAACGCTGTTGATGGCGATTTTATCGGCCAATTGCTGCTCAATGGCACGGGCCTTGTTTATCCACAGGCGCTGGCGGGTGAGTTCAGCGTCATAGCGGGCACGCAGCCACCAGCAACCCGCCCAAAATCCTCCCGACCATGAACCGCCACGGGAACAGAACCAGTCGTCACTGGTGAGACCCTCGCGATAAACCGGCAATGTTCCCGTCGGGCATTGTTGTTCAATGACATCCATGCGCCGGAACAAGGCTGGCAACAATGCCTCCAGACGGAGGTTCAAAGACGCCAATGACATCGGCGTCTTCGGATCGCCGTCAATCACGATGTTGCGGCAGTGTCAGAGGGCACTTCAGCAGCAATAAGCCCTTTGCCGATGGTGTTTATCAGAGCGTCTTCAGCACCGTCCAGAATTCTCGCACTGCGAGCCATCTGATAAATACCAGCCAATGGCGTGTCGTCTCCGACCCCGGCCGCGCCAAACACCTGAATGGCATGATCTGCAGCGCAAGAAACCGCCCTGGCAGCGCTGATTTTCGCCAGATTCAACAGCGACCAATCCAGGGGTTGCAGATCGTAGTCACTGGCTACCTGACGGATGATCAACCGGGTACTGGTAATCGCGGCATACACGTCATACACACGCTGGCGAATCAACTGTTTGTCGGCCAGACGGGCGGCCTGGCCTTTTGGGCTGTGAATGCGCTGCTGCATCAACTCAAGGCAACGATCGGCAGCTCCAAGCCAATGGATACTGCGCAAAATACGCCCCAGTGCGACCCGGCTCTGCATGATTTCAAAACCGCTACCAGGCTCGCCCAAACGGTATTCGTCAGCAACCAGCACATCGTCAAAACGGAACTGCCCCTGCCCTAATTGGCGTCCAAACACCGACAGCGAACGCTCCATGATGCAGCCCTCACTGGCAATCGGCACAACAAACATGGTCAGGCGCTGTTGTAGACGAGCCGAGGGATCGGTCACCGCCAACACCGTTATGTAATCGGCTTTGGTGGCATTGCAGATGTACCACTTGCTGCCATTAATACGCCAACCACCCGCATCCTGACGCGCTTGGCATGAAAGAGTGTCAGGCACAGAACCCGGCTGGTCGGGCTCTGTCATTCCATAGGCAGACGTCAGCCGTCCCTGGCTCAGAGGCAACAGAAAACGGGATTTGATCGTTTCATTGCCATAGCGCGATAACATCCGGGCATCCACCGTTGCCAAGCCTCCAAAGAGCGTTGAAGCAAATTCGCTCCTTCCCTCTTCAAAGCCAATGTCGACGTAATCACTCAAGCGTTCAATTTGGCCGCCATACTCCACCGGAAACAGCAAACCCCAGAGTTCAGCCTGTCGAGCTGCTGCGGTCAGCTGCTCTAACCGGGACTCAGCCCCAGCGTCCATCATGGCCAGCTGGTTTTCGAACGGCAGCACCTGTTCGGCAACAAAGGTACGAACCCGCTGCCGTAGCAAACTGGTGTTGCTCATAGCGCCCCCGCCGTTGTCGGACTGATTGCGCCCGGTTGAGCCGCAGTTGCCTTGTCATCACTGGTATCCGCACTGGAGATGTCCGTGATGTTCTCCGCCAACCAGGACACTTCGCTGGCCAATTGCTTCTTGTCGAGTTTGCCAGCGGGACTGAGTGGTAGCTGACGGTAATACACCAGATATTCAGGCAGCTTGTTCACCTCCAGACCTCGTTGTTGCAGGAACGACGCCAGCGCTTTCAGCGACATCCGCTTGGCGCCATCGCGCAAGGTCACGCAAATACACACCCGACACCCCAGATCGGCGTCGGCAATCGGCACACAGGCAGCACTGATGATGTCCGGGTGAGCGGTCGCCTGGTTCTCAATCTGAGCCGGACTGATATTGCTACCACCACGAATGATGATGTCTTTCTTGCGGCCAGCCAGCACCAGATACCCACGCGCATCAATACAGCCAAGATCGCCGGTATAGGCCCAGCCCCCGCGGTCCCGATAGTTTTCATTGAGGGCAGCGTCGTTAACGTACTGCATCGGCGAAATCGGCCCCCGGGCACGGATTTCCCCAACCACACCATCGGCGACGGGAATACGCTGGTCGTCCACAATCTGGATTTCACAAATAGCCGGATTGGGCTTACCCACACTGGAAGCGATCACATCCAGACCATCGCTCATGGTGTTGTGGCAATTCACACCGTCCGCCGAACCGTAAAGGCTGATGAACGCGCAGCCAAAGTTTTCCATGCAGCGCTCAATGGTGGCCTTGTCGATCAGCGCGCCCCCACTCACCAGCGCCACCAGGCTGCTCTTGTCGATCTGCGCCAATCGGGGACTGTTCATCAGACGCTGCATCATGGTCGGCACACCAAGAATATGAGTTGGCCGGTGCTGTTCAATGGCCTCAATGGCCGCGTCCACATCAAACGCAGGTTGCAATACCAGGGAGCCACCAAGCCAACTGAGGATGCCGATGGTGGCCGTTGAGCCAAAGGATGACCCCAGTGGCACCAGATACATGCCACGGAAATCCTGATCGTCTCCAGGATAAATACGCTGCAAAAAGCGCCCGCGACCACCCAGCATGGCGTTATGGGAATACGCCACCAGTTTGGGTTCCGACTCCGTACCGGACGACACCAGCATCCGCACTGGCGAATCCGGATTCACCGTTGGTAAGTTGTGCGCCTCGATCGGTTCGCTGTTGAACAGGCTTTCAAGGGCCAGCCAGCCGTAACGCGCGGTGCCATTCACAACCAGATGGCGCAGGCCAATACTGAAAGGTCGAATCGATTCAATCACCTGGCAGAAGTCGACCTGTTTGTGCTCTGGCTCAATAATCACCACCCGGGCACAACTGCGCTTCAGCAACGATTCAAGGTCCAGTCGACCACGTCCCGGTGGAAACGGTGCTACCACCGCGCCGATGGCGGCGCAGGCCAGATCAATAGCGCAGCAACGCCAACCGTTATTCAGTTGATAAGCTACGGTGTCGCCAGCGACGACACCCAGTTGTGAAAAGCTGTTCGCCAGCCGCTGACTCTTGTCGAGCAACTCTCCAAAACTGACATTGCGATCCGGCGAATAGATCGCGATTTTGTCGGGAAAGCGTTGGGCCTTGTCAACAAACGCCTGATACACAGAGATGTTGGGGTACGAGCCGTCGGCTTTCCATTGATTGCGCAGCGACTGAGGGACGAGATCAATGATTCCAGCTTCGTTCATAGGTAGCTCCATGGAGACATAACACCGATGTAGTGTTGTTTGTATAACCAGGGTCTTGTCAGCGGTTGCTCATACAGCTGGCACAAATCCTGGCAAACAGGTGCAATGGCAACGTTGAAGGCAGGCAACGCCTCCATCAGTTGCTGGGCAGAAAAACGCTGGAACGCCTGCCGGATCATGGCATCGCGTTCGCGGTTGTCGCGACAAAAGTGAACCGAGGTTTCAAGCCCGAGGAACTGCGCCAGTTCAACGGCTTGATCCAGTGCGGGCAAATCCACGGCTACCGGCTCAGTGGCGGTTGCCAATACCAGAGCAGTACGATCGACGCTCGCAGCCACCGTTTGATCGCTGTAGATAGCCGTCAGCTGGGAGTCCGAAAGCAAGGTCGCAGCTCCCAATAACGAGGTTTCGACAT
Source organism: Oceanobacter sp. ABM4_470 (assembly GCF_056158645.1). NCBI lineage: Bacteria > Pseudomonadati > Pseudomonadota > Gammaproteobacteria > Oceanospirillales > Oceanospirillaceae > Oceanobacter > Oceanobacter sp. ABM4_470. The sequence goes on along the minus strand of NZ_JBSWTR010000002.1, from coordinate 184,473 downwards.
ACAGCCCCGCACCGTGCATCGCACGGCTCAGTAAAGCCGCCAACACCGCTTGCGAGGCCAGTGCTCCTCCAAGGGTATCCAGCACAGTAAACAAGCTGCTCTGCACGCCCCTGGCGGAGGCCTGACTGATGATGCTGGCAATGCCGGAGCGGGCTTGCACCACAAAATCCGTGCCGGGCAGGCCAGCGCTCTCGGATTCACCTCCGATCGACTCTGCCCAGCCACCGGCATAGCTGTAAATCAACCGCGGGTTGGCCTCACAGAGATGGGTGTCCGATAACTGCAGCTGCTGCGCCTTACCCGGCGCCCAGTTGTGGATAAATACGTCTGCACTGCTGGCGAGTTGGCTGATTTGCTGACGCCCGGCGGCCGTTTTGATATTCACCTCAACGACAGACTTCAATCGATTCAAGGCATCGAAGCGCACCGAGCAGCCGTTACCGACCGGCGGCATACCGCGCAATGGATCGCCACCCGGCGGCTCGAGTCGCACTACGGTTGCGCCCAGCAATCCCAGAATATGAGTCGCGAATGGGCCTTGAATTCGACGGCATGACTCAATCACCCGAATGCGGTTCAGTGGGCCCACCTGTGTATCGGTCGAACCCGGGGCCGATGCCGCAGGCGCCGCCACAGTACTTGCCGCCGCTGCCGACAATGGGCGGAAATACCAGGGGCCTTGTTGCCAAAGGGTATTAAACAAGGAGGATTGGGCGGTCCCGGACAAGTTCTGCAACGGTGCTATTTGCATGCCACTGGCCTCGCAGCGGGATGCGATATCGGCATAGGTGTGACGGCCAAGGGCCGCCACCATGCTACTGGCAATGGGCGACACCGCCTTGGCATAGCGCAGCTGAAAATTGCTCCAGCTCACCGCCGCATCCCGGTCAGAAACGCCCAATTGCTGCCAGAACGCCCGCCATGGCTCCGCCGATAGCGACTCCAACTCAAAGACAACACCGTCAGCAGACCGGAAAGGCGGCTGGCGGGCTGGGTCATCAAAGCCATCCGGTAACGGAAACGGCTCCTCTGCGGTGGCATCGGCCAGGTACTGACCAACGCTTAACAACGCCACCGCCACTGGTGAACAGATACTGACAGCCGCCGTTGAATCGGTATCCGCAATCAGCCGTTGCCGGGCCTGGGCCAGTAAACCGTTGAGCACAAAAATAGCCACCATGCTGGTGATATAGTCCACCCCAAGCGGCTCCAGCCCCGGCTGTTTGCGGCTATGAACGGCCATCACCCCACTCATCGCCTGCAACGTCAGTTCTGACACATAGCAGCCGTGCTGATCCAACAGCGGCACCCGTGTTTCGACGTGCCAGTCAGCTCCCGCGAGCAGCGCCCGCAGGGTTAATCCGCGCTCTGCGTCCAGCGCCTCTGTTTGAACGCCATTCAAGTGGATGCCAAGCCGCTCTGCGTTGCGATCCAACTGCCGTCGCAGTCCGTCGGCAAAACCGCGGAAAGCCAAACCGGCTGGCAGAGCAATGGTCAATTGGAGGCCAGCCAGCAGCGCGTCGTTGGCCAGCCTGGTGGATGAATATGTCACTAGCATGTTCCTTTTTCGAACGCGGCCGGGGCGTCATGCAGGCCTTTGCGGCGACCACTATGGCTGCCGGAACGGGCCCCGCCAGCTGCTGCGGACGGTAGACCACCCGTGCGCCGTAGTTCATCAAAAATGGCATCCAGCACAATGGCAGCGTCCTGTTGATGGTAGATATTGACGCCGACCGGAATTTCCCGGCTGGTTGAATAGGCAATACCCTCTGGCACAAAGCCACCCAGACCGATGCCAAACAGCCCTTTGATTGGCTGATGTTGCGAACAGCAAACCTGATACTGGCCATTCAACGCCGCCAACTGTTGTTCCCGCCGGCAATCCAGAGGTTGATGCTGGTGATCCACCAGTGGTGGAAACGCCGAACGGTAACCGGCCGCCTGAACAACCAGACCAACGTTGTTGCAACATGACCCAGCCACCCCGGATGATAGCTGCGATGCCAACGCCTCCAGTAACTGCACCTTGGGCTCAAGGCCAGCCACGATGTCCTGGTACAACGCCTTGGCATCCCCCCGCAGGCCAGAGAAACGGTTGATACTACGGGTTTCAAAATCGATGCAGCATGGCGCTCCGGCATCGGCGTTGGCACTGAACTCAGGCATATCGCGATAGTGCACCCGCACTGGGCTGCGGGTTGCCAGCACAACCTGTCCAACAGTCAACATCGGGGCAAAGCGATTCAGCAGATAATCGGCAATTGAAAAGGCACTGTGAGACCCACCAACCACCAGAACCTGACGGCCAGCGGCGATACACGCTTTCAGTTCATCATCAATATGTCCCCGCAAGACAGCCTCGGACATCCGCAGCGGACACTGGAACTGGTTGGCATGCGCTTCCACGCTGGGGTTGGGATGTTCGCTGCCACCCGCAGCCAGCACCGCATAACGACTGCGAGCCAACGGCCGGCCATTGGCATCCAGGCTGGTGAACGAGCCATCCTGCTCCACTCGCAGTTTTGCGACCGGGGCTTGCCACATCACATCCGAGTTCTCTTGCTGATCCAGATAGCGACTCAGCTGTAACGAGGCCTGCTGGAAAAAATCAGCCACCCGGGTCAGTGGCGTGCGCTGTTGCTGCATGTCCAATAGCTGTTGCCCGCTGCCGTGCTCGAAGAGTTCGCGGAAGAAGCCATTGCGCGGAATACCGGCAAGGAAGTCATTGGCCGGTGAATTGGAATTGATATGAAACTTCAAGCCAGCGAAATCTGCTTGCTGACGCGCATCCAGATACACCAGCCCCAGCTCGGCCAACTGCTCCAGTTGTTGCCGGGCATCCGCCGCAAAAGCGATACCAAGACCGGATACGCCATACCCGACCACCTGTAGCAGTGTCTGTGGTGGCTGCGTCCGCCCAATCTGTTGACTGTGTGATGTCATGCTGCCTTCTCCTGCAGCCGGTGCCTCTTACCAACACCGACTGTCACTCACCGATTGTTCCGCCCGAGTCCGCTGCAACAGCGATGCTGGCAAGGGCGAGCAAAGCCCATGCAGTATCCCTGTCACCAGATGTCAGCCCTGACTCACCAACTCAAGCAGTTGCTGGCCATCACGGAACAGGTTCAATTTGACTTGCTGGGGTTCAATCAACAGGCGGGCAACCGGCGACGTTTCGATCGCTCTGGTAATCAGGTCGTCAAATGTACTGGCTGGCAGCTCGCTATCGATTCGGAAATCGGCCTTGATGGCCTGCAGCTTGCTAGGCACAGAAGGGTCGATGCCCAGCATGCCACGCATATCAACGTAACCTGTGGTACGAACATTCAAGCCATTCAGAGACAAGCCTTCGTCCGCGGCCAGGGCAATGAAGGTTTTCGACAGACAGGCGGCAAACGCCGACATCAGGATTTCCTGCGGGTTGGCACCCTTATCAATCCCTCCCGCCTGCTTCGGCTGATCAACCCGGGTGTAACGTACTTCGTCGTAGGTCACCAGCAGCTGGAAACCGTATTCCCAATCCATCCGAACAATCAGCTCGCGCGCCGTGGATTCCGGCTCAACGGCTTTCACGGACGCCAGTTCGAGGTTGGAGTCTCCAACCTGGATGGCGTTACGCTCAACAATGGTGCGGTGATTTGGGCTGTGGTTGGAGAGCTTTTTCAACACCTCGGCAAACAACAAGTTGTCCTGCTCGGACTCCGCCTCAAAGTCCACCCGGTAGTCAAAGTCTTTCAGAATCGCCGGCTGCTGAGCGTCCTTCGGATAGTGCTTACCCTTGACGGTGAAGCGCAGGCTCTGAATGTTGCGCCCACAGGTAGTCGCACCTTTGACCATGGTCAGCATGGCACAGGCACCCAACCCCGTAAGCGCCAGCTCTTCTGGCGTAAAGACCAGCTCGCCGCCGGCCACCTCGGATACCGAAGCATCTTCAGCAAAGGTGACTCGCCATTGAAAATCACGAGCACTCTTCACCGAGCCAATACGAGCCGAATTGACGAAGGCCAACAGCGCGTTACCGCCGGCCCACTGGGCCTCGGCATCGTACTGAAAAACACCTTGGGCAAAATCATCACGAATCTCATGCATCAACTCGCTGACACCAGCGACATTCACACCATTTTTCATAAGTTCATCCATCGATAAATTGGTCTTAACCGGCAGCGCCATCCGCTGCCTGGCTGCTTGATTACGGGTGTCAGGACTCCATCACCGGCTCGGTCTGCTGAGCTGACGCAGCCGCTCGCAGCGCCTGATCCAGGTCGAGCAACAGGTCTTCGGCGTTTTCAATGCCCACAGACAGACGCACCAGACCCGGACGAATACCGATCAACTCACGCTGATGATCGTTTAAAGAACTGTGCGATGTGTTGAACGGCATGCTCACCAGCGACTCGACACCGCCCAGACTGGTGGCAACCTGTGGGATGGTCAGCCCCTCCAGGAAACGCAGGGCAGCTTCATCACCACCGCGCACCACAAAGCTGACCACGCCGCCGTATTGGCCGTCGCAAAGTTGCTTCATTTCGGTGAATTCGTAGTCGTCCAGCGATGGGTGATACACCTGCTCGATGCAATCGTGGCGGGCCAACGACTGGGCAATGTAGTTGGCGTTATTGACGTGAGCCTGCATCCGCAGCGACAGGGTTTTCATACCGCGCTCCAGCAAGAAGCAGGAGTTCGGGTCCAGCTGGCCTCCCAGACGCAACATCTGCGCCCAGACCCGATCCATAAACTTGCGCGAGCCCGCCGCAACGCCGGCGGTCATGTCACTGTGTCCGTTGAGGTATTTGGTCGCACTGTGAATAACCACATCGGCACCGAGATCCAGCGGCCGCAGCGCCGTTGGAGACAGGAAGGTGTTATCGATCACCACCAGAATGTCGTGCTTGCGGGCCAGCTCACAGATGGATTTAAGCGGCAATCCCTTCAGCAATGGGTTCGACAATCCCTCAAACAGAAACATCTGGGTGTTCGGTTTGATTGCCGCTTCAATGTCTTCCAGCCGGGTTGAATCCACAAAGGCCACTTCACGGCCAGCCTGGTGAAGGTCTTCACGAAGCAGATTGTAGGTACCGCCATACACGTCGTACGAGGAAATAATATGACCGCCACGGTTTGTCAGAGCGAACAGAGTGGTCGCAATGGCCGACATGCCGGAAGAAAACACCACGGCGCTTTCCGCATTCTCCAGCGCCGCGACTTTTTCCTGCACGCTCCACTGGGTCGGATTGCCATAGCGCGTGTAAATCGGCACATCTCGCGTCACGCCTTCAAAGAAAGCATCGTAGGTTTTGTCACCAAACAGAAAGGTCGTACTGTGGAAAACTGGCGTCCCGACAGCGCCAGAAACCGGGTCCTGATAAGTGCCCGCATGTACCGATAGCGTCGAGGCACCCATGCTGCGATCCAGAGTATGGTGATTGGCCGTACGAGGACCGGGAACCCGCTTACGATTAAGCTGGTCCATCCAGCTGGTTTTGGCATTGGCCTCAGGCATTGACCCTTCTGCGACCAGATTTGACCGCTTTTGATTATCCGTCATGGAAATACTCTCTATGGAAATTTTGGACGCAGTAAACTCAGCGGAGATCACCACTTGTTCGTTTAAATACAGACATATAACGCCGATCAAGGGCCCTCTGGACAAAGGCCCCTGTGAATGAAAGGCCGTTATTTAACCGCCAGCAACGGCTGGTAAAATGGTAATTTCATCACCGGCCTTAACTGTGGCATCGAGCTTGCCTGAAAAACGAATATCCTGTTCGTTAACAAAGATATTCACATATCGATTAAGCTCATCAGCAGAAACCAGGCGATCTTTTATTCCCGGGTTACCTTGTTCCAAATCATCAATAAGGTCTCGTATCGTACTGCCATTTCCGGTAATAACTTTTTGCTGTTTTGTCAGCGGCAACATAACCGCAGGCACATTGACTTTAATATCCATCATTTTCCCCGATCAATTTAAAATCCGAACACTTTCTTCAATGACAATATTCGATGAAATACGAAAACTTCTGAGCTTGTCTTCAACAGCCGCATCGGTCGAAACAATCAGATAGTGGCATTCCGGATGACCAGAAAACTCGACATCCGTGCGACTTGGATAGGCCTCTGAATGAGTGTGCGAATGAAACACCGCCAACGGAAATTCACCGTTGGCTTCCATCTCTTTCCAGACCTTCAATTGCTCAGCTGGATTGAACTGAAAATACTCTTCAGAGTTGGCTACATTATCCATGGGCACAAAGCGGGTTTGTGCTGGCGACTCTTTCTTCGACAGCAACAAACCACAGGCTTCAATCGGGTGCTTTGCCTCAGCAAATGACACCAGCGACTCAACAATGGATTTGGAAATTTCAATCACTGCGTCCCCTCCTTAACTCAATAAACGGGCAGGTCGGTTTCCACTTCCCGAACCCAGGAAATGATTCCGCCATCAAGGTTACTGACGTTCGAATAGCCCGATTCCACCAGCAGCCTTGCGACCTTCAACGAGCGGGCTCCGCTCTTGCACATCACCACGATGCGTTCGTCTTTGCCGTAACCTTCAAACGAGGCAAGTGAAAGATCGCTGGATGGAATATTGACGGCCTGATCGAGCTTGACGATGTCGGTTTCGCCCTTCTCGCGCACATCAATCAAGTGGAAACGTTCGTCACTGTTGAGCAGACTGGAAAGCCAGTGAACGTCAACGGTCTCGACTTCAACGGCGGATTCGGCGGGCGTCTGCAACGACGTAGCTGCGCAGAAATATTCGTAATCAACCAGAGCATCCGGTACGAAGCGGTCTTCCGCCTTGTGAATCGGAAATTTTCGGAAAGTCATGCCGAGGGCGTCATAAACCATCAGGGTTCCTAGCAAGCTGTCACCCATACCAGCAATCAGTTTGATGGCTTCAGTGGCCATGATGGACCCGATGGCAGCACACAGAACGCCCAGCACACCACCTTCAGAGCAGGAAGGCGCATACTCCGGCGGTGGTGGCTCGGGGTACAAATCACGATAGTTGATGCCCCGGCCATCGGGAGCCTGCTCCCAAAACACCGAGACCTGCCCCTCGAAGCGATAGATTGACCCCCAAACATAAGGCTTGCCGGCCAGAACGCAGGCGTCATTGACGAGGTAACGTGTGGGGAAGTTATCAGTACCATCCAACACCAGATCAAAACCTGAAATGATGTCGAGAGCGTTATCCTTGCTCAGACCAGCATCAAACAACTCGACCTGTACGTGCGGGTTAATGGCCAGGATGGCATCACGGGCACTTTCAATTTTCTTGCGACCCACATCCGCCATTCCATGAATGACCTGACGCTGCAGGTTGGATGTATCGACAACATCAAAATCAATAATGCCAATGGTGCCTACCCCAGCTGCAGCAAGATACAGCAAACAGGGAGACCCCAAACCACCAGCCCCAACAAACAAAACGCGGCTGGACTTCAGCGCTTGCTGACCCGCCAAACCAAATTCAGGAAGAATAAGGTGACGACTGTATCGAGCAACTTCTTCGTTATTTAATACTTCCGAGCTGGTTGTTTCTATTTTCATACCAACCTCTTTGCCAACTTTTGCAGTAGCTATCGCTATTAAATTCTGCAACCAATGTATCGAGGGGCATTTCCAGCAACTATAAAAACATGAACAGCGGACTATAAATTAAAGAGCATTATTGATAATAATTTGCACTCTAATTTGCAAATCACAATAACAAGTTTAAATATACGAACAAGATCACAAAAATTGCGTCTTATTAATATTCATATTCTGACGTTTTTTGAATGACAAAGGCGTAGGCCCCTTCTGAATAACTCTGTACGGAGACAGAACCAGAGCGAGAGCTTTACAGGATTATTCAGAGCACTCTAAGGTGAAAACCTGACATGGCAGCAGGTCGAAGACGTGCAACCCAATTGAGGGCACTAGGGACATCTATTTAATCCTGCACGGCTCTGCGCGAGCACCGGATTAAATAGATGTCCCCTATCGGTTACCCCGGCCGCATGCCGCTGGTTAGCACCATTGGGCCAAACGGGGTGTCGAGCTTTTCGCTACACACATCAACATAGCCGGTGCGCGTCAGTGCGGCTTGTATATCGCCCTGATTAAACGACAAGTCATTGCCATTCATGGCCGGGGTAAATCGGCCTAACACGTGGTAGCTTGGTTGGGTTCGTTCGTTGTACAAGCCTTCGTGTAACGACAGCATGACACCGCCGGGCTTCAACTGCTGTTTAAGCCGCATGAGCAGTCCGTCGAGGTCATTGGCAAAGTAAAGTGCCATGGACGACCAAACCAGATCGTACAGCCCACCCAGTTCAATCTTGTTGAAGTCACCTGCCAGCAGGTTAAGGCGCGTTTGGCTGTCCGCGGGGAGCTGGTCGAGCCGTTGACGGATGCAGTCGATACTTTGCGGCAGGTCCTGTAGCGTCAGCGTCAGCGCCGGGTATCGCTCAAGTAAGGACGACGCCAGGGTTTCCGATCCAGCGCCCAGGTCCAGCATCTGCCAGTCGCCAACGGCACGTTGCGCCAGCGTATCAGCCCAGGGCTCTATCAAGCCCAATACGTAGTCGTTACTGGTGCTGCGATGGAATGCCAGCAAGTTGTCAGAGGCCGTTTGCCAGAAATTGGCATCGCGGAAATTCATCCGTGACTGGTCGTTGGCGTCGTCGGCGGCTGACGGGGTTGCCGCCAGTAACTGCTTGATGCGGTCAACCGACATCTGTTTAACCTTCGCCATATGCAGCAGGTTGGCCACCATGCTGCGCGGATCGTTCGAGCTCAACAGGCTTTGGTATTGCTCTGCCAGTTGGTACCGCTGCTGCCGCTTGTGAAGAATGCCGAGACTGGCCAGTGCATCCAGTAACAGGCCTAACTTGTCCGGATTCAACCGGGTCTGCTCGGCGACATGCGCTGCCTTGACCGGCTGGAACAGAAAGTCGAAGACCTTCAGCTCCAGCGCAGCTTGCAGCAAGTTCCAGTGAATGGGCGCTTGCACCCATTCCAGTAATTGCTTTGAGGCTGTCATTAAAAATCGGCTCCAATACGAACACCGATATAACGTGGCGCTTTGTCTTCCACCGCAACCCCAACCCCTGACACGGTGACGGCTCGTTCAAACACTTCTTCGTTGGTCAGGTTGGTTGCCACCAGGGCGACTTCGAGCTGCCCCAGCTGGGACTCTGCGAAGCGGTAGCCGAGGTCGGCATCGATCATGCGATAGCCGTCCTGCTTGATGCTGTTGGCAGAGTCAAAGTAGTACTCGCTGCTGCCGTGCAGGTTCACGCTGGCAAAGAAGCCATAGTAAGGATCGTATTGGGCTGTCAGACCATAGCTGGCTTTGGGGGCATAAGGCAGGTCATTGCCGGAATAGTCCTGCGCCACCAGGTTGTAATTCACCAGCCCGGATACCTCGTAGTCTTCCGCCTCGGTGTTCAGATAACCCAGCTGGCCTTTCAGGCTCCAGTCATTCTCAAAGCGGTATTCCGCTGCCACTTCTGCACCCTGGCTGACAACGCTGGCGGCATTCGAGGTATGGAACGAGAAGTCCTGGGACACATCGGTAACCTGTTTATCACGGGTGGCAATGTGGAACACACTGGCTTGCAGGTTCAGGCGTTGGTCCAGACTCGCCAGCTTGAAGCCCGCTTCCAGATTGCGGCTGGTTTCCTTGTCATACACCAGCGTGTCAGCCGATCCCGCACCGGTGTAGTTGTAGCCGCCCGGCATATAGCCTTTGGCATAGCTGAGGTAAACCGAGCGGTCGTCCGCCAGCGCATAGGACGCAAACACTTTGGGCAACCAGGTGGTGCTTTTGCTGTCATCGCCGTAACTGGATTCAAAGCCGTTGATCAAACGGGTTTGGTCGCCTTGCTGGGTGAGCTTTTCGCCACGCAGGCCAAAGCCGACTTTCAACGCACTGGTCAATGCCAGTTCCGCCTGACCAAACAGCGCCACTCCGCGTTGTTTAATGTCGGTGGTGCGGGCTTGAGGCACCATCGCCGCCTGCTCGAAGTAGACGTCGGTGTGTTCCTTGAAGGCGTACAAACCGGCCAACCATTTGAGGTCGCCCTGCTCGGAAGAGAGACGCACTTCCTGCGACAGCATGCGGTCCTGCAAGTCCAGCTCGGAGTAGTAGGACGCCATGGCGTTGAGGTCCAGGTCTTGTACAAAATCGCGGTCGAAACGGGTCAGGCCTGTGACCGCTTCCAGCTTGAGATCGCCCAGCTGCTGCACCACGTTGATGGAGTGAATGCGACTGGTACGATCGTCATGGCTGTCGGTATTGTAGTTCGTGGTGTAGCGGTCCGTGGCCATCATGCCAGTGTCGTAGCGCAAGCGACCTTTGCCATCCCGACGGGATTCCATCAGCGTATTGAACTGCACATGGCCCGCTGAACCGGTCAGAAACTTCAAACCGGCATTGATAGTACGGCGATCTTGCGAGCCGCTCTCATTGTCGTCGGTGACCTCATTCAGATTCGGCCCCTGGGAGTCCTGCCAGCTCAGACCTATGCTGCCTTGTATGGCATCGGCAACCAGCTCACCACTGGCTCCCAGATTGATCAACTGATGAGCCGCGTCGCCGTCCGCCCCGGACAGTTGGCCGGAATTCAATTGCGCCTGAAAGTGCCTCTGTGCCGATGGCTGCTGACTGTAAACCTTGATCACGCCCGCTTCAGAGTTACGGCCATAGAGCGAACCCTGCGGTCCTTTTACCAGTTCAATCTGACGGGCATTGTCCAGTGCTGGTAGCTGGCTGCCGCCCAGTGGCAAAGCCACACCGTCGTAGTAATAGGCCACCGGTTCGTACAAGCCGGTGTCAAAGCCGCCGCTGCCACGCACCACCACCCGGGTTTGAACACTGGAGTCTTCAATCCGTACATTGGGTGCAAAGGCAGCCAACGCTGCGATACCCAGGTCGCTCTCTTCACTGTCGATAACGTTTACGGTATCTGGTACATCTGCCGGGGCTTCCTGCCAATAACGCGCTTGCACCACCACCTCGGGAATCGCTGCATCGTCGCTTGTAGTAGCCCACACCTGAGTGGCAGACGTTGCCATCACAATCAGGCCTGGCAGCCTGATCCATTGCCATTGGGTCATTATGTGTCCTCTGAAAACATCCCTAAAAAACGCAGACGATGATTTCAGAGCAAGCAGACTGGCGACTATCAAACGCCGTGCACCGGGCTGTTAAATAACGAGCATACGGAATTCAACCAGCTTTACTTTTAGTAATGATTCTCATTAAGATTGAAAAAATCATCCATACACTCAGGAGCCAGCATGCCAATGACTGCAAGCGCCAGTCGCATTGCCATGAGCAGTTTCCCCGGAAGCTCCGCGCTTAAACGCGGCTCCTGGGTGGTCCAGACGTTACCGGCCAGCTCTGGCAGCGTTGACTTCCGGATTTGTCACTTGTGCAGCCAGATCAGCTGCACCGTCAGTGACTGTAATCTGACCGAGGACTTTGATAACCAGATTCCTTACGACCAACCCGTCACCTTGCTGGTATTCGGCCTTAAGGGACAAACCCATTTCCGCTTTGCCGATCACAGTGCTGAGTGCGTCGTCAGAGAGGGGGATGTCTGGCTCATCAACACCGTCGGTGAACCGATCGAACGACATACACCGAAGGGAACGCGCGCCAACATGGTGGTGCTCAAATACGCGACCGCGCGCATCAACGAAGCCTTCACCGAAGCAGACGATATCCACCAGCTGTTGGATCAAAATCGTATCGTGCGGTTGGCCCGTCAGCAGCCACTGGATCAGCGGGTGTCGCGGATTACAGAAAATCCCATGCAAACACCGTCATCGCGGATATTGGCCGAAGCCCGGGCACTGGAGATTCTGGCGCACTGGGTCGCAGCGGCAGACAGCCGCAGCCAGCCGACGTCCCTTGCCGCAAACCACGATCATTCTCCACGCTCCGATGCCCTCAAACAGGTTATGGCACAGCTGGTGAGTGATTTGACCCGCTCACCCAGCTTGCAGGATCTGGCCCGCGCTTCAGGCATCAGCCACACCTGTTTGAACAGGCATTTTCGCAAACAGTACGGGATGACCGTCTTTGAGTGGTTCCGTACCCACAAACTGGAACGGGCCCAGCACTACCTCGCCGATGAGCAGCGTTCGATCACCGACATCGCCCACCAATGTGGTTTCAGCAGCGCCAGCCATTTTGGCCAGTGCTTCAAAAAGCAGTATGGCTGCTCACCGGCGCAATACCGGGAGCAGCTTCCGGGTGGGGCCTGCTAAGCAATCAGGCCCGCCAAGCAAACGATCGCAGCCGTTGCCAACCGTTCAGAGTCACAAACACCAGCAACACCACTGCCAGCAAAACCGCGCCCAGCCAATACGGCATCGCGGTACTGACAGCCAATACAGCCGCGCCTGTAATCGGCCCAATGGCCATACCAACACCTTTACCAAAACCGTTTATGCCTGCCGCCTTGGCCTGGTCCCGGGGCGTCACCACAAGACTCAGCAACGCCAGATTACAGGGTAACAACACACCAATCCCCAACCCCATCAACGCCATCGACAGCAACAAAGCCTGCGGCGTTGTCGCCAGTGCCGCCAGAATCAAAGCCAGCACCGCAACCCCGGCTCCCACCGTCGCCATCATTCGGGGAGGCAGTTTCAACAGCGCAACCAGCACCAACTGGGAGAAAATCATCGCCAACATCGACAGCATCATGATGCGCCCGGCAAACTGGATAGACGCATTGAAGTCGAAGCCAAAATCATCCTGCAGTCGCAGCGCGGTGACTTGCTGGATCAGGCTGTACACCGTCAGGCACAACAACGTGGTCAACAAAAATGGCAGCATTACCGACCAGCGACCTACCGCGCCTGTCAAGCCTGTTGAGGCATTGGCCGCAGCCGCTGACTCTGGATTAGCCACCTCTGGCTGCGCGGCCGCTTGTCCTGCATCCAAACCGACTTGCTCTGTTTCGGGGTGACTGAGCCCCAGCCAAATGCTGCAACCCAGCAAGGACAGGGCAATCAGGTAAAACCCTTCCAACACATGATCGCCACCGGTGGTCATGGCCAACACACCTCCCAGCACAGTGCCAATCCCGAACGAGCCACCCAGCAAACCCATACCGCGGCTACGCTGCTCCGGCACGGTCAAATCCGCAATCACCGCCTGTGCCGCGGGCATCAGGCCGCCACTGGCGCAGGCATGTGCCCACCGAACCGCCAGCACCGACATCAGCAGGGTTTGCATTGGCAGCCACTGTCTGGCACCGGCTTCAAACACCAACACCAGTAGCCCAAAGCCCATAGCAGTACCAAAGGCGCCGAACAGCATCACAAAACGCCGTCCCCTGGCGTCGCAAATCCAGCCCCAGAAAGGCGCAGCCAACGTCAGCACCAAAGCACCGCCGCCCATCACCACACCCGCTTGCATGTCCGTTAGCGAATACTCCCGTGCCAACGCCGGAAACGTAATCACAAAATAGGCATGCCCGACGGCACTGCAAATCAGGGTTAAAAACATCGGAATAAAGGACTTTCCGGGCAGCGCTGCTGCCATCGAGGGCGACCCGGCATCGGCTGGGCCAGTCGTTGAATGAAGCACAAAACGCTCCCGCTGCGAATGAAAGACAGCCCGAGACTAACCAGCCTGTTTTCAACGCGATATCAAGCGGGTAAACGCGGATATCAAATTCGGCAACCTGCAATTCCAACATATGGCTCTACTTGGCTCACGGCCGGGGGTAATCTGGGGTCAACCATCACCCAGGTGTCTCACCATGACCACTCACGCACTAAATAGCATTGAAATCAAAGCCTTTGTCCCAGCTCGGGACTTTGAACTGTCGAAGCAGTTTTATCAGGACATGGGCTTCACCATGGCGTCTGACGAAGGCGGCATTGCTTACTTTCACCATCAAAATTGCAGTTTTCTGCTGCAGGATTTCTACCACCCAGAACACGCCGGAAACGTGATGATGCACTTGCTGGTGAGTGATGTTGACGGCTGGTACGAGGCATTGTTGCAGCAGGATTTGCCAGCAAAGTACGGCGTGCGTCTTGGGCAGCCGGTCGACCAGCCATGGAAGATGCGGGATTTCGTTGTCACCGACCCGTCCGGTGTACTTTGGCGCATTGGCCAGAATATTCAGCAACCATGAGCCCCGTCGGAATAATGAAGCACGACTATTTGATGTCTCTCACGTCCGAGACGTTTAGCCCAAAAGTACAAATAAGAATCATTTACATAACACTAATCAAGCTCTAGGCTTGGAGGTTCCTCGCTTTCGGAGTCAAGAGTCAGCCTATGAAAACCTTACCCCTGTTAGTTGCCATGACATTGGGCCTGACGGCCGTTACCGCACAGGCAGCCGAGCATACCGTTGCCATGAAAAATACCGGTGCCGAAGGCATGATGGTGTTTGAACCTGCGGTACTGAATGTGGCGGTGGGTGATACCGTCAAGTTTGTGCCGACGGATATGGCGCACAACTCCCAATCTGTGGATACCCTCAAACCGGCCGGTAGTGCCAGCTGGTTGGGTGCCATCAATGAGCCGGTTACGGTCACGATCGACAAGGAAGGTGTGTACGTCTATCAGTGTGCGCCGCACGCCATGATGGGCATGGTCGGTGTCGTGGTGGCTGGCAAGCCGGTCAATCTGGAACAGGTGAAAGCCGATTCCAAAGCCCTGACCGCTACTTTTATGATGAACCAGACTCGTCTGGATGATTATCTGGCACAGGTAAAATAATCTGCGCATAAAGCGCCTGGGCATCAATAACCCGGGCGTAAAAAAGCCGCCTGTTGCCATCACCAACAACAGGCGGCTTCACGGTTAGGCCAGTCGCCCCTCACATCCCTTTACGACTGTGCCAACCTTCCTTGCGCTCCACCCGGGAGCGACGAAACATCGGGGCAATGTTGTTGCCCTGCTGGGTGCAGGCATCACGGGCGGCCAATTCCGCCGCGTCACACGCCATTGCACACTCGAACACGTAATCTGCTTCAACATCCGACCGCTGTTGCTCACTTTGCAATTTGAACACCAGCTGCAGCCGCATCATCAGCGCCTGCAATGGCTTGTCGAATTGCTCCAGCACCTGCAATTGGGCGTCAAAACGTTGCAACAGCTGTTGCAGTGACGAGGTTGTCGGACTGGTTTGCAGCGCCACACTGGCCAGGTACAGCGCGGTGTTGGCTTGCTCGTGGGCAATCAGATACTTGTCGTGGCGCACAATGCGTTGCGCCCGTTGTTCGGGAGTTTCCATAGTGGCAGTGTCGCTTGCTGTCTTCAGTGTGTGTTCAAGTGCGTTCCCATTCCACAAAGACTAACAATAACGATTCTCATTTGCGACAGTGTTTTGACAATTTTTTCAAACTGACTGGCTGATTCGCAAATTCATGTCAATATCATCACCCACACTTGATAATAATTCTTATTTGAGGCTAGCATAAACATTACCCCCCATTGATGTTCTGCCCGGACTCAGCCATGAACCAGCCCGATCATTCCCAGGATTCCAGCATCGAAACCCTCTACCTCGAGAACCATCGCTGGTTGCAGGGCTGGATGAACAAGAAATTGGGCTGCTCGTTTCGCGCCGCCGATTTGATGCACGATACCTTTGTGCGCCTGTTAGGACGCGAACAACAACCTGCCATGGAACAACCTTCGGCCTACCTGATGACCGTGGCCAAACGGGTTCTGGTGGATCACTGGCGACGGGAACAGCTGGAACAAGCCTACCTGGAAGCGTTGGAACAGCTGCCGCAAGACGTCGCGCCGTCGGCCGAGTTGCAGCACGAAGTCTTCGACACCCTGCTGGAAATTGACCGTCGTCTGGATGGTTTGCCAACCCCGGTGAAACAAGCCTTCCTGCTGGCACGCCTCGACGGCATGAAGCTGGCAGCCATTGCCGAACGACTCAATATTTCGCAAAGCACTGTTAAACGTTATCTGGTGCAAGCCAGTGCCCAGTGCTATTTCGCACTGACGCTGGAACACAGCAGCACGGAGAACGACGCATGATTCAGGGCGCACCGATCCCACACCAGATTGCCCAGCGGGCCGTCGAGCTGCTGGTAGAATGGCAAATGTCAGAACAGCCGCAGCAAGCACGCCAGCAGATCGACCAATGGCGCAGCCAACACCCGGACCATGAACGTGCATGGCAACACATGGAACAGGTAAACCAGCAGTTTGAGCAGCTCAGCAGTGGCCCGGCGCAACAAGCGCTGATGCAACCGAGCAACCGTCGTCAAATGCTGAAAACCCTGGCGCTGGCGGCCTTTGCGGTTGGCGTGTCGATTCCGGCCTGGCGCTCGGACACCCTGCAAGGCCTGCTGGCGGCCCCTTACCGCACCGGCAAGGGCGAGCAAGGCAGCTGGACGCTGGCCGACGGCTCTTTGCTGAAGCTCAACAGCGACAGCGCCGTGCGGGTGCACTTTGGCCCCGGCCAGCGCGACATTGAATTACTGTATGGCGAAGCCTATGTCGAAACCGGCCATGCAAACGCGCAACTGGCCAGTCATCAGGCGCTGACCGTTCGTACCCGCGACGGCCTGGTCACCCCACTGGGAACCCGCTTCAACGTTCACGAGCAACAGCAAAGTATCCATGTGCAGGTGTATCAGGGAGCGGTGCGTTTGCAGCCCCGTTATGGCTCAGCCAGCAACATTGAAGCGGGCTGGCAAGCCAGCTTCAACAACGCCAGCAGCACCACTGCCAGACCGCTAAGCCAGCCGCAGCCAGCCTGGACCCAGGGCATGATCGTCGCCGACAACATGCGGCTGGACGACTTTCTGCGCGAACTGAACCGCTATCGTCACGGGGTTTTGCAAGTCGACCCGGCCGCTGCCGACTTACGGGTGTCAGGCACCTACCCGATCGATCAGGCCGATATTGCCCTTGATCACCTGGCCAGCATTTTGCCCGTAAAAGTACAGCGCTTTACCGAGCTGTGGATTCGGGTTCTGCCCGAATAACCCGGCGCTCTGACACGCCAGAGCAGCCCCCATCGCGTAATTCCGAAAAATTGCTAAAAAATTTGAGCTGATTTTGATTCTCATTCGACAAGGTATTCAGAACACCTGAAAACGTCGTCTGACATCACCCAAGAACCAGCTGTCGGGAATACCCATGCATCGCTCGAAATTCACAAAACACCCTCTGTCGTTGATGGTCAGCGCGTCGCTGGCCCTGCTGCCTGCTGCCAGTGTGCTGGCACCTGCACTGTTGGCGTCCGCCAGCGCTAACGCCCAGACACCAGTCAATGCCGTTATCCAGTACAACATTCCCGCTGGCAGCCTGACCAAGGCGCTGAACCTGCTGGGCCAGCAATCGGGACTGGTATTGATGTATTCCCCCAGCCTGACCGCAGGGCTGAGCACCCCGGGGCTGACGGGCAGCATGACGGTGGAACAGGCCCTCGACAGCCTGCTGGCCAGCACCGAGCTGGTGTACACCATTAACGGCAATCGCGTGACCCTGATTGAAAATAGCGTCGATGGCGACGACATTGCCCTGCCGCCCATCACGGTGACTGGCGAACGGGTAAAACGCTCCCTGCGCGAAACCGCCTCCAGCGTCGAAGTGATGGATGCAGCCAGCATCGAGCAACACACCTCGATCACCTCCGGTAACGACCTCAACGCCTTGGTCAGCAACCAGGTAGGCAACGAAACGACCAACTATGCGCCGGCTGTTCGTGGTCTGGATGGCACCGGCCCGGCTCGCGGCGCCATTGCCTTCTTCGCTGGCACCCGCTCCCGTCTGGGGCTGATCATTGACGGTCGTCCGGCGGGCTTCAACGAGCTGGTGTTTGCCGACTCCTCCCTGTGGGATGTCGAGCAGGTCGAGGTGTATCGCGGTCCCCAAAGCACACTGAATGGTCGCAACTCCATTGCCGGTGCCATGGTGATGAAAACCAAAGACCCCAGCTTTACCCCGGAAGGTGCGGCCCGGGTGGCCTTCGGTAACAACAACAGCCGTCAGTATGCAGCGGCGGTATCGGCTCCGATCAACAGTGACTGGGCCTTCCGGGTAGCCGGTGAATACAAGGCCCGCGACAGCTTTATCGACTTTGAAGGCTACGAGGCGGATGAAAATCCGGGCGAGTTCCGCTCCAACAACGTACGCGCCAAATTGCTGTATCAGCCGGATGCCAACCCCGACCTCACCAACCTGATCACCGTCAGCTATCAGGACTACCACGGCCCACAAGGCGAGCAACTGGTATACCCCTTCTCGGACCACCAGCCAGACTCCGCCCAAACCGCGACCTTCAGCCCCAAGAGCACCAACGCCAGCATGGAAACCGTGGTGCCGCTGAACAGCGACTGGCAACTGGAAAATACCCTCAGCTGGTCGGACTTCAACATCAATCGCACGGTGCCGACCGCCGGTCGGGGTAACGTCGACATTGAGGGCAGTGAATACCTGCTGGAGCCGCGCCTGCGTTACACCGGCAGCCAAACCATCAGCGGCTTTGTTGGCCTGTACCTGTTCAATTCCAGCCAGGACGAGGACATTGACCTGTGGGCCAGCCTCTACGACGACGCCACCCGCACCACCGCCATTTTTGGTGAATCGCAAATTCAGCTGAGCCAGGCACTGCAACTGACGTTGGGTGGCCGTTATGAACGCGAGCATCGTCAGCGCGAAGGGGGCGGCAGCTTTGCAGCGTCCAACGTTGATCTGGACGAAACCTACTCGGCCTTTATGCCCAAGCTGGGGCTGGGCTACCAGTTGTCCACCAGCACCACCGTCGGCCTGCAGGTTTCCAAAGGCTTTAACGGTGGCGGTGCCGGGGTGACCTTCGCCGACCCATACACCTCGTACGAGTACGACCCGGAAACCGTCTGGAACTACGAGGCCTACCTGCGCTCCAGCCTGCTGAACAACCATCTGGCGGTCAACGCCAACGCCTTCTACGCCGATTACACCGATATGCAGCTGCCTTACCAGTTGGCATCTGAGTCGATCGTGATTCGCAACGCCGAATCGGTGCAAACCTACGGTCTGGAAACCGGCGTGCAGTGGCTGCCTGTGGACCACATCAGCGTTTCAGGCGACATCGGCCTGCTGCAAACCGACATCAGCAAATACCCGGACTCCAGCTATCAGGGCAATGAGCTGCCACGCTCTCCAGACCTGACCAGCTCACTGGCGGTGAACTACTCCGACGATGACATCGAACTGGGACTGAACGCCCGTTACACCAGCGCCTACTACGTTGATATCGACAACACCGAACGTGTCAAAACCAGCGCTTTCTGGGTTGCCAACGCCGAAGCGGCCTGGAAGTACAACAACCTGCGCCTGTTCGGCTACATCAAGAACCTGTTCGATGCCGACGACGTCACCTACTACCGCACCGTGGGTGCCACTCAGGCGGACGACGTTGCCTACATTGTGCAACCGCGTAACGCCGGTGTTGGCGTTGATATGAAGTTCTGATCAAGTTCCGATGATGACAACGTCTGCGCTCACCCCATGGCTGGGACTACTGCTGTGCGGTGCCAGTGCGGCGAGCTGTTGGTACCGTTCGTCCGGCGGTACCAGCCAGCGCCGTACGTGGCTACCGGGACTGCTGCTGTGGATAACCGCACTGATCTGCTGGCACCAGAACGTCAACCTGCTGGCGGCGGTGTGCATCACCACCGCCTTGTGGATGGCCGCCTGCCTGCTGCTGTTGTTCCTGATACCTCTGGTGCCTCTGATTCGAAAGCCACCCGGCCGCCCTGCTCCGGCAAATTCGACACCGGACTTGCCAGCGAACTTGCCACCCGACGCTTCAGGAAACCGCTGATATGACATTTGCAATGCCTCGTTCCCGCCGCCACACCTCGCTGTGGCTGCGGGTAGTGGCTGGGGCCGTCGGTGGCTTACTGCTGTCGATTGCCCTCGCCGGACTGTACGGCTGGAGTAGCCGTGATGGCATGGCCGACCGCTACATGCTGCTGCTGTGGCTGTTTATTCCCGTCTGGGTGGCCTTTTTCAGTCTCTGCATCTGGTGCAAACAGGCGCGCATCGCCTGGCTGCTGATGATTGGGCTCAATGTGATCTGCTGGCTCGGGCTTTATGCCTTGCAACAGGCTCCCTGACGGTTCAGACAACTCCAAAATCCATAAAAAGAGAATCCATAAAAAGAGACACCCCATGAAGTTGCAACCCGTGACCCTGCAGAGCTTCAAACTGATACACACCTGGGTCGGACTGCTGGCAAGCCTGCTGCTGTTTATCGCGTTTTTTGCCGGCACCATCACCCTGTTCCGCGATGCAATTACCCACTGGCAGTATCAGCAAAATCAGTTGCTGACCGACGAATCACTGGCGCTGGTGCCCGACTTTGTCGACGCCATCGTCTCCCATGACCCAGTTGCCCAGCGGGGCATGCGCATTGCCCTGCCCGGTGGCCATGAACCGGGGCTGATGGCGGAGTGGCGCAAGCCCGACGGCGAAGTAGGCAGTGCGGCGCTGAACAAGGATGGCTCGTTGCACTTTGGCGAAGAGGTGGTCAGCCCGTTGTCGAAAGTGGTCGACCATCTGCACCGCAGCGCCGGTATTCCCGGCCACGAAGGGGAATGGATCATGGGCACCGCCGCACTGCTATACGGCGTGGCGCTGGTGTCCGGAGTGATGCTGTTTTTGCCAACCCTGCTGCGGGACCTGTTCAGCTGGCGTCCGGATTCACCGGTACGGCGGCTATGGCTCAACGCCCACGCCGCCATCGGTACCCTGAGCTTGCCGTTTCATATCGTTTTCGCCCTGACCGGCGCAGTGATGTGTTTGCACGACCCTATGTTTGAAATCATGAACAAGGTGATTTACCCGGACAACGGCCGCCAACTGATGATGCAAGCAGTGCTGCCACACCAGTTAGCGCCCGACGACAGCCCGGCGACGTCGCGGCCGACGCTGGAGATCGTCAAAGCCGTGCAAGCCGAACACCCGGGCTTTGAGCCCTACGGCATAATGGTCACCAACCCTGGTCGCGCCGATGCCGTAGTTTCCATCATGGGCGATATGCCGGGCATTCTGGCGCACCGGGTGCGGGTGGTTGTCGCTGGCGTCAGCGGCGACATCATGGGGGTTCAAATGCCGGGAGAGCGTCCTGCCGGGATGGCTGCTTTATCGGGCTTTTTTGCCCTCCACTATGGCGACTATGGTGCCGACCTGATGCCGTCGGATGGCCGCTCCAGTGGCCTGCTGTTGATGTCGACCTATTGCCTGCTGGGGCTGCTGGGGTGCGTGCTGTTCTTCTCCGGTAACCTGTTATGGCTGGAAGCTCGCCGTAACAAGCGAGCGGCCTTGCAAGCACGCAGTCACCGCTTGTTGGCATCACTGACAGTAGGAATCTGCGCCGGTTGCTGTCTGGCCATTGCCAGCCTGTTTGCACTGACCCGGCTAGAGCTGTTGAACAACCAGCAGCCGCTGATCGACCTCCTCAGTGGCTATTGGTTGGTGTTGGCGCTCGCCTGTGGTTGGGCAATGTGGCGGCCCGCCGCATTGGCGTGTCGGGATTTGCTGGCCGCCAGCGGCGTGATGTGTGCCGTCACCCTGTGCCTGAGCCTGATCTATGCCGCTGGCATTATCGGTCAGGCGGTTGAACTGACGGCCGTCGACGCGGCCTTGCTGGTCAGCGCCATTGGGTTTCTGTTGCTGGCCCGCAAGGTTCACCTGCGGGCCCTGCACGGTGTGGCCAACAGCGTCTGGTCAACTCAGCCGGGCTGACCAACGCACCTCGTGATGCCTCAGTGGGCATCACTGTGCAGCTGCTTGAGTAAGGTCTTGCGGCTGGCACGCCAGGCCAATGGAGCCGCGACCAATAAGGTGATGCCCAACAGACTGCCAAACCAGATCAACATATCCAGGTCAGGTTGCAAGGCGGCCATTGGAATCCCCAGCCAACGTTCCAACCAATAGCCCGCCAGCGCGGTGCCACCCCAGGTCAGCAACAGCCCACTGACCAGTGCCACCAGAGTAATCAACAGCACTTCCATTTCAATCAGCGCAAACAGGGGCCACGGCCCTGCCCCTAACGTCCGCAAGGTAGCGAATTCGCCCTGTCGCTGCTGTAAATTCACCAACAGCAAGGTGATCATACCCAGCAGTGAAGATAGCAACACCAACGCCGATATTGAGCGCAGGCCATTCTCGACCCAGCTGAGGTTTTCCCACAGCAGGCTCAGCTCCACGCCGGGCAAAATCGCCATCAGGGCTTCGTCCGGGTATTCGTTAATGGCCCGCTGCAACACAAAGGTATAAATACGATTTTTAAGGCCAAACAGCGCCGCACTGACGCTTTGTGGATGGTCACGGCCTGATTCGGCAAACGAGTGTCCATGAATCGCATCCATGGCATCCAGATTAATAAACACCGTCTGGTCTACCGGGGTGCCCGTGGGTTTAAGAATGCCCACCACCGTAAACGGGTGATCCGAGTGTTGGGTAAAGCTGGTTTTGCCGGAGCCATGCGACAGTACCAGCTGATGCCCCATGCCATAGCCCAGCTGACGGGCCACTGCCGCGCCAATCACCACGTCCTTATTGGTTTCGAACTTGTGCCCTTGCTGCCAGGCCAGTGGCTTTTTCTGGCCGTATTTGAAGTGTTCAAAAAAACCGTCGGTGGTGGCAATGACCCGATGACCACGATGGGTGTCGCCCATCGAAATCGGCACTGCCCACGCCACCTGTTTCTGGTTTTGCCAATGATCAAACGCTTCCCAGCTGACATTACGGGTCGGACTGCCAATGCCAAACAGGGAGCTGAGTAACAGGTTGGTAGAGCCGGTGCGAGCCCCCACAATCAGGTCCGTACCGGATACCGTACCCTGAAAGGTGCTCTGCACTTCACTGCGAACGTGCTGCACCGCCAGCTGCACGGCAAAGGCAATCGACATGGCCAGCACAATCAGACCTACCGTTACCCGGCGGTGCCACAAACTCTTACGCGCGATACGCCACAACATATCAGTCATCCCCTTGTGTCTGGTCACTGCCATCACGAACGATTTGCTGCAACGACAGCGCCTGATCAAACAGCGACGCATGGCGCTTGTCGTGGCTGATCATCAGCACGGTGGTTTCCGGTTCGAGGGTTTCCAACAGCAGGTGCATAAAAGCATCGGCCGATTCATAGTCGAGCGATGACGTCGGTTCATCCACCAGCACCAGCGGTGGCTGATTGACTAACGCCCGTGCAATAGCAACCCGCTGCTGCTGCCCCTGACTGAGCTGATGGGCTGGTTGATGTGTGATGCCGTCCGGTAACTGCAAATGCTGTAACAGTTCGCCAATACGATCACCAAGATCCTCACTGTGTTTGTTTGCCAGACGGGCCGCCAAACCAATGTTCTCGGCCACGGTCAGATAAGGCAGCAAATGCAGTTGCTGGGATACCAGGCCAATATTGGCCGCCCGAAAACGATCCATCACCGTGCTTTTCATGGTGGTAATATCGTTGCCCAGTAAATGGATTTGCCCTTGCTGTGGCGGCATCAAGCCACACAGCAAACGCAACAGCGTGGATTTACCACTGCCCGACCGACCGTACAGGAAGCAACGCTGGCCCTGCTCCAGTTGCCAATGGGGAATGTCGAGGTTGGCTGGTTGGTCCTTGTGATAGGAAAACAACAGCCTGTTCAGTTCGATAGCCAACATGGTCTGCTCATGCGTCCAAGTGTGTTATAGGGTAACAGGCATAAACGACAGCGGATTAATTCAATGATTCCCACTATGCCGGCAATAACGCTTGCCCGTTTGTTCGCCTGTGCGCGCCGCAGCATGGCTGCTTTGAGCCTGGTTAGCCTGATGTTTGTCAGCAGCCTGGTTCAGGCAGCAACCTACCCGGAAATTGACTGGACCGATTTGCTTCCCGATAGCGATCTGGAAGCACTGGAGAACCGGCCGGACTTTATTAACAACATTGCTGAAGGTTCCGCAGCAGACCAGGGCGGCAGCTTGCCATCCAGCGATTTGACCTTGGAACAGTCGGCTGCCTGGCAACGCTACGACGCGGCGCTGAAATCAACCACTACCCGGCCAGAGTTTGATGGCCGTAAGGTGAAGATTCCGGGATTCGTTGTACCACTGGATTTTGACGAAAATCAGAACGTCAGCGAATTTTTTCTGGTGCCGTTTTTCGGGGCCTGCATTCACGTGCCGCCGCCACCACCCAACCAGATCATTCATGTACAGCTGTCAGCGCCTTATCAGATGGAGTCCATTGCTGATCCGGTATGGCTGACAGGCACCATGCAGATTGAAGAAACCGCCAACGATCTGGGCGCTTCGGCCTACTCGCTGGATGTGAAAACCATCAAGCCCTACTACGACTGAGGGCTCACTGAACAGGATGCAGGCCATCCTGTCTCAGCTTCAAACACAGAGGGCAGGCACTGGTGCCCACCCTCTGTTGGCAAACCGATTTATCTCAATTCCAGCTTGCGATCTTCCGTCCAGCTTGTAGCACCTTGCCCGGCATCGGTAATCCATTGCAGCTTGAGCGTGCTAATACCCGGGAAGCTGTCGAACAGCTTGCTGGTTAGCACCAGATCGGCGTTGGATTCGCAGGTAAACGACCAGCTGGCTTCAAGGTCTGAGTGTGCGCTCTCTTCATGGCCGTGATCATGCTCTTCATGGCCGTGATCATGGTCTTCGTGGTCATGATCATGGTCTTCGTGGTCATGATCATGGTCTTCGTGGTCGTGACCATGGTCTTCGTGGTCGTGATCATGGTCTTCGTGGTCGTGATCATGGTCTTCGTGGTCATGATCGTGCTCTTCGTGGTCATGATCATGGTCTTCGTGGTCATGATCATGGTCTTCGTGGTCATGCTCTTCATGGTCATCGTCCATATCCGGCAGCTCGGCATCGAAGCTGGCCACGCGACAGCCACTCACTGTGATCAATGGGGTGTTCAACTGCTGTTGCAGCTTCGCCAACGCCGCCTTGCGCTCCGGCGTATCGGCCGCGCCTTCAAAACCAACCAGATTCGCCATTGGGCTGACCAGGTTCAGCTGCAATTCATCGCCATACTGAACCAGCGTCAGGTCCGCCACGCCATGTTCGTGAGCGTGACCCGCCGCTGCCATTACCGGAGCGCTAAAACATCCCAACGCAGCGATCACCGCTGCAAGTGTCGTACGATTGTTCATAGGTATTTGATCCATGGTTGTGACGAAGCGTGCTTGTAGTGACTGAACCAACGGGTTGGCCAGTACGTAACAAACGCCATAAACGCAGTTATCAGCCAGACCTGACTGACGTGTTCAACACCAAAAAACTGGCCGTGATTCAGACCCCAAATGGCAACCGCCAGGTAGTACAGGCCCATCAGCAGGTACAAATGCAGCAGGTAAAAGAACATTGGCGCGGAGCCAAAATCGACCAACACCTGCTCAGCCTTGCTGCCTTGCAGCCGTGGACAACGCTCCAGTACCCGCAGGGTCAAGAACATGATGCCCAGCGTCAGCAGCAGGAAGTCGAGGGACGGCGGGTATTTGGTGTAGTTGAAGAAGTCCATCAGGGTGCGCACCCAGTCGCCCTGCATCTGCCAGTCGAGGGTTTCTCCGTAGAGGTTCATACCGCGCAGAATCAGCAGAACACCCAGACAGCCCAGCCCCAGATTCAACAGCCAGCACTGACGCCATTGGGCATCGGCACTGCGGGCAAACAGTGGCCCGGCGCAGTAACCCAGCAAAATCACGCCGATCCACGGCAGCAGCGGGTAGCTGACCTTGAAGCCCAGCGCCATACCAAACAAATCACCACGCCATAACATGCCGCGGTCATGGAGGATGGTCCAAAGGCCATAGCCCCACTCACCCGGCTCAAACTGAATAGGCGTCAGCGCGTTATGACCCAACGTAATCAGCAAGCCCAGCGTCAGCAGAACGCCGTAAGGCAGTCGACACAAAGCTGCCAGCACCAGCATGGTCAAACCAATCGCCCAGATCACCTGCAAGTAAATGGTATTGGCCAGTACAAACCAGAGGCCAGTCAGTACCACCACTTCGAGGAAAATCAGAAACAGCCCCCGTTTGGCCAAAAAGCCCGCCGGAGAACGGTAACCTGACGCGGGGTGGGCATAGAGCCAGGCCGACAAGCCGGTCAGGAATACAAAGGTGGGCGCGCATAAATGCGCAGCCATGCGGGTCCAGAACAACAGCGGATCAGTCTGCTGTACGTCCATCGGGTCGGTAACGTACTGATGCAGGAAAAATCGCTCGCGGGTGTGGTCGATCAACATGATCAACATCACCAGACCACGCATGGCATCAATGCTGCGGATGCGGGCTTTTTTCACGGTGGCTTGGGTCATATCAGCTGCGCCGGCAGCCATACCAGGAACGTTCAATTCGTTGTGCTCCAAACGACAAGCGGCAGCCGAAGCTGCCGTTGTTTTTTCAGGTAGTGGTGACCCGTCAGAAGGAATAGGTCACGCTGGCTTTTACCGTGCGAGGCTCGCCCGGCTGGCTCCACCACTGGTTATAACTGTTGGATATGTAGGTTTTATCAAACAGATTGTTGATTGCCAGTTTACCGCTAATGCCTTCAGCCAGTTCAACCCCGGCGTTAAGGTTCAGCAGCCAGTAGGAAGGCAGTCGATAGGACTGGTCCACGGTATCGCCCAGACGGTCGTCCACATACTGGAAAGAACCGCCGATATGAGCGGTCTTGCCTGCAATTACCAGCTCCTGACGAGCGCTGAGGCTAAGCGTGTTTTCCGGCACATTGATGATAGGCGCACCTTTTTCAATGGTCTCCCACCAGGCTGCATCGGCGTACGAGGTATTGGTGCGGGTGTTCAGGTACGCGTAGGAAACGCGGGCGCTGAGGCTCTCCGTCACATTGCCTTGCAGGTCCAGTTCCACACCGGTGCTGCGAATCTGCCCTAGTTGGGTTGAGCCGGTAGCCGCATCCTCAGCGGTGTTGGCGGTAAGGATATTGGATTTGTAGGCATCAAATACCGCCACGGTACCGGTCCAGCCCAGCAGCTGGAATTTCGAGCCAATTTCCCGCGAGAAGCTTTCTTCCGGCTCAAACATTTCGTTGGTGATGCTATCCAGACCTGTCAGCGGCATAAAGCCGGTGGAGTAGCTGTAGTAGACCATAAGGTCATCGCTAAACTCGTAGGTCAGTCCCAGTCGAGGGCTGAAGTTGTGGCCATGGCGGTCACCCTTGGTGGCCGTCTTGAGGTTGTTCAGTTGCTGGTAGTAGTTGTCATAACGCATGCCCAGCAGCAGGTGCAGACGATCGCTCAGGTCCATCTGGTTTTGCAGATACAAACCGGCGGCACGCTGGAATTCGGAGGTATTGGTATTGACGCTCATCGCCGGGGCGACCGAACCGTAGACCGGGTTGTACATATCGAGGTTGTAGTCACTACCGCGATAACGGGTCATGTAGTTATCCAAGAAGTAGCGGTAGCCGTCCGCGCCAACCATAAAATGGTGTTCGATCGCGCCAGTCTCAAAGCTGCCGCTCAGTTCCACCCGCACCGAACGGTCAACCGCGCCATAGTCGCGGTAGCGACGCTGGCGGGCGACTTCGGTAGCCTCGCCAGCGTCGCTATCGGTCACACTTGGCTGATTCCCGTAGGCCGGATCAACTTCGGTGGAATAGCCTTCCAGAGAAGAATAACGCTGGTTGAAACCGGCGCTCAGGTTCCAGTCGTTGTCGAAGCTGGTTTGCAACGTCAGCTGGTGCCCCCAGGCCTTGGAAGTAATCGGGCCGTCGTCCGGCTCGCCCAGAAAACGGCTGCGCGGCAGCGTGTCGATATCGTCGTCCAGAACCACCACACCACGATCCAGCGGCGCTTGCTGCTTGATGTATTCCATTTCATAGAACAGTGACGTGCGATCACTCAGGTCGATCAGCAAGGACGGCGACAGCGTCTGTTTGCGGAACTCAACGTGGTCGCGAAAACTGTCACTGTCTTGCCATGCACCGTTGATTCGGCCAGCAACGTTGTCAGCCAGCGCACCGGTAATATCTCCTTCCAGACGCTTGTGATCGTAACTGCCCGCCTCGGCCTTGATATGCCCTTCGCGGAAAAACTCAGGTTTCAACGTGGTGATGTTGACCGTACCACCCGGCTCCGAGCGTCCGAACAGGGCCGAGCCCGGTCCCTTGATCACCTCAACATTTTCAATGTTGGAAACGTCACGACGACCGCCATAACCACGACCACCACTGAAACCGTTGATCAGGTAGCCAGACGGCATGTTTTCATTGCCCGGGAAGCCACGCATGGCAAAGCTGTCGAACATGCCACCCATGTTGTTCTGACGCGACACCGTGGCCGACATATCCAGAACGCTTTGAAAATCGTTCAGACCGGCATCCACAATGGCGTCACGACCGAGATTTTCGATTGCCTGTGGTCGCTGGTTTTCAGGGACATCGCCCCGGTAGGCCGGCACATAGGTGGCAAACACCTCTTCCATATCGGCGTTTGCAGCGGCGTCTTCCGCCAGTACCGGTTGAATATTCAGGGCAGCAGCAGCTACCGCCAGAGCGAGCAAGTGAGGGCGAGTGTTCAAGGGCGTCATAGGTCTGATTAGTTATGATAAGAAAGAGTCAGCAATTGTGGTAATGTTATTACATTTTTATCATGAAGTTAACGTTACAGCAGAGGCTAAGCGAGGATTTTTACAAATAATAATGATTTCCAACTGCGTCACATTGTCGCAGCACAAGAAACTCCAGTGGCCTGGTGACCTGACTGAGCAGGAAAAGGCTTTAAGACTCAGGTCCCCAAAATGCCAAAAAAGAAACGCCAAAAACAAACAAGACACAAACGGACAGGATAAGCACAGAAAGAATAAGAGCAGGGAGAACAGAGCGGGAAGGGATATGGATATGGATAAAAACAGTAAGGCGCCCTGGGGCGCTCTATTAGAGGGACCGAGTTATTCAGAGGGGCCCTGGCCAGACACCCGAGCTGGAAAACCGCCGTCGTCTAACGCCTCGCACACAGCGTCAGCATCGGCTTTGGTCGTGGTTTGTACCACACCAGTTTCCAGGTCGACCGCTACCTCAGCAGCGTCATCCAGCTCATGGATGATATTGGTCACAGCTTTGACACAGCCGCCGCAGGTCATGCCTTCTACCTGTAATTTCATAAAAACCTCCAGATCACATGTTTCAGGCGTCACTTTAAAGCTTACCATGGTGGTAAGGTCAACAGTGCCAGACCAAGGATGTTGGTCAGGTGGCCTGGTTTGCCTGCGACATCAGTGCGCTCCCATCACAGAGTAACCCGCTTTCGGCAATAAATTGCCTCCTGCAAATAGATGGGAATATCGACGCGCAGGAGAAGCCGTAGGAGCAGGGTTGCCTGCATCTCGCTACAAACCCGTTTCGCCCCTTTACCTTCCCAGCATGGGAAGGTTTATGATCATCGTCATCAGAATCAACAAGGACCGACAGCATGAACAAACCACTGTCCCTTCCGGTCGAGGGCATGACCTGCGCATCCTGTTCCGGCCGGGTTGAACGAGCACTGTCGAAAGTGAACGGTGTAGAAAGCGCCAGCGTCAATCTG
This sequence comes from Oceanobacter sp. ABM4_470, assembly GCF_056158645.1. Classification (NCBI taxonomy): domain Bacteria; kingdom Pseudomonadati; phylum Pseudomonadota; class Gammaproteobacteria; order Oceanospirillales; family Oceanospirillaceae; genus Oceanobacter; species Oceanobacter sp. ABM4_470. The sequence goes on along the minus strand of NZ_JBSWTR010000002.1, from coordinate 154,921 downwards.
GCTACCGAAACCGCCACCGTTACTGGCAAGGCCAAGCTCGATGAGCTGATCGACGCGGTAAAAAAAGCCGGTTATGCCGTTCCCGCAGGACAACCCATTGAGCTTGCGATTGAAGGCATGACCTGCGCATCCTGTTCATCTCGACTGGAACGTGTGTTAGGTAAACAATCCGGAGTCACCGTTGCCAATGTGAACCTGAGCACCGAGCGCGCTCATATTGAAGCCTTGCCAGGCACCCGGACTGAAGAACTGATTAATGCCGTTCGTAAGGCAGGCTTTAATGCCACAACCATCAGTCAGCAACCACAGAACATTGGCCAGTCGTCTATTGATACCCGCAAAAAACGCGATCAGGAAGCCAGTGTTTACCAACGCGACATGATGATTGCCGCACTACTGACCCTGCCGGTGTTTGTGCTGGAAATGGGTGGCCATCTGGTGCCAGCCTTTCATCATTGGCTGTTCGAGGCCATTGGCCAACAAACCAGTTGGGTTCTTCAGTTTGTACTCACCACACTGGTACTGATCGGCCCCGGTTTGCGTTTTTATCAGCGCGGAATACCGGCATTGGCTCATGCTGCGCCGGATATGAATTCGCTGGTTGCTGTTGGCACCCTCGCCGCCTGGGGCTATTCGACCATCGCGACGTTTATTCCCGCCGTGCTGCCACAAGGCACGGTGCATGTGTATTTTGAAGCGGCAGCGGTCATCGTCACGCTGATTTTGCTGGGAAGATTAATGGAAGCCCGCGCCAAAGGCCAAACATCACAGGCGATTCAGCAGCTGGTGAAACTGAGGCCACAAACGGCTCGGGTGATACGGAATGGGCAGACCATGGAGCTGGATTTATCTGACGTGAAAAACGGCGATGAACTGGCAATCCGTCCCGGCGAGCGCATTCCGGTGGATGGCGAAGTGATCAGCGGCCAAAGCTATGTGGATGAATCCATGATCTCCGGCGAGCCTGAACCTGTCGAACGACTGCAAGGCAGTCAGGTTATTGGTGGTACCCTCAACCAGACTGGTGCCTTGACGATTAAAGCCACAGCCGTCGGCGAAGACAGCGTACTGGCGCGCATTATTCAGCTGGTCGAACAGGCGCAAGGGGTCAAGCTGCCGATCCAGACACTGGTCGACCGCATCACGCGCTGGTTCGTGCCCGCGGTGATGGCGCTGGCGACCCTGACCTTTCTGAGCTGGCTGATCTTCGGCCCCGAACCGGCGCTGACCTTTGCCCTGGTCAACGCGGTGGCGGTATTAATCGTTGCCTGCCCCTGTGCCATGGGATTGGCAACGCCCACGTCGATCATGGTAGGCACCGGCCGCGGGGCAGAATCCGGTGTTCTGTTTCGCAAGGGCGATGCATTGCAACGACTGGAAAGCACGGCGGTTGTCGCGTTCGACAAAACCGGCACGCTGACCGAAGGCAAACCGGCATTGACCGATTTTAGCGTTACCGAAGGCTTTGATGAAAAAGCCGTTTTGGCCGCCATCGCCGCGCTGGAAAGCCAGTCTGAGCACCCGATTGCTCGGGCCATCGTCAGTGCCGCCGTGGAACAACAACTGACCATAGATAAGCCCACGAACTTCCAGTCGCTTACCGGACTTGGCGTTTCCGGAACCATTGAACATGACGGTGAATCGATTGAGGTTCTGCTGGGGGCAGACCGCTTGATGCAGCAGCAGTCTGTGGATATGTCTTCTGACAAAACCTCTTCACTGCAATCACAAGCCGAACAACTGGCCCAGCAAGGAAAAACTCCGCTGTATGCGGCGGTGAATGGCAGGCTGGCTGCGGTGCTGGCGGTGGCTGACCCCATCAAGGAGTCCACTCCGGCAGCCATCCAGGCGCTGCATAATCTGGGTTTGAAAGTCGCCATGATCAGTGGCGACAACCAGCACACAGCCAACGCGATTGCTCACCAGCTGGGTATTGATCACGTGGTCGCTGAAGTGATGCCAGAAGGCAAAGTGGAGGCAATCCGGCAGCTCAAACAGGCGTTAAATGAAGATGAACAGCTGGTGTTTGTCGGAGACGGTATTAATGACGCCCCGGCGCTTGCTGCCGCAGATGCTGGCATGGCCATCGGCACCGGTACCGATGTGGCCATTGAAGCCGCCGATGTGGTGTTGATGTCCGGGTCGGTGCAGGGCGTGGTCAATGCCATTACGCTGAGCAAGGCCACCATGCGTAACATTCGTCAGAACCTGTTCTGGGCCTTTGCCTACAACACAGCTCTGATACCGCTTGCAGCCGGTGTGTTCTACCCGGCGTTTGGACTGTTACTGTCACCCGTCGTTGCCGCTGGAGCCATGGCGCTATCATCGGTGTTTGTGGTGGGTAATGCGCTCAAGCTAAGAAAGGTATCAATATGAACATCGGAGCCGCCGCCAAGGCCTCTGGCATCAGCGCCAAAATGATTCGGTATTACGAGGAAACCGGGCTGATCCAGCCTGCCAGCCGCACCAGCTCTGGCTATCGACAGTACAACGAAGCAGATATCCATACCTTGCGATTTATTCGCAGGGCCCGTGATATGGGGTTTTCAGTGGAACAAATTGGCGAGCTGCTGGCACTGTGGCAGGACCAATCCCGTCACAGCGAGGATGTGAAACAACTGGCCCAACAGCACATCGACGTGCTGAATCAGAAGATCAGCGAACTGCAATCGATGGCCGCTACCTTGCAGTCGTTAGTGAGCTGCTGCGCCGGGGACGATCGGCCGGACTGCCCGATTCTGAAAGAGTTTGAGGGCAACGACTGATCGCCACCCTCATCGCTTGACAACTACTCCGAGGTCACTTCACGCCAACCACTGCGGCCGCTTGGTGCCGTCGTGAACGAGAACACGTCATCCACGCCAGAGATATCACCCAGGTTGGTGTCGCTGCTGCCCTGCACCACCACTTTGTTGTTCAGTACCATCAGGTTGGCCTGGTAGGCCGTGCCAGTACCGATCAGTACGTTGTCGTAGGTCAGATTGCTGCCATACAGGGTGTTATCCGGGAAATAGCCGTCTTCCAATCGGTAGAGGTAGTAGTACGCATTGCAGCTGGTGTCGGTTTCTTCCTGTACCGGCAGGAAGATAACGCTGGCGGCAATGGTCACCTGATCCGTGATGGTGGCACCACTGGATGGCAATTTCTGGATGTGTTCGGTATTGGGTGTGAAGGTGGTTTCTGCGGTGTAGGCAGTACCGGATTCATCCCAATAGCCCGAGCCTCCGGCGTAGCTGGTCCAGTCCGGGCGATAGTCGTCATCGTCCGATGGCATGCGGAAGGTTTTCAAGCGGGTGGAGGACTGGGCCGTTACGTATTCGGCGCTGCTTTTGGTGGCGTGCTCCAGATACAGTACGGCATCAGAGACCGCCGAGCTGGTGCCAATATGGCCCAGTGTCGAGATGCGGTAGTTGCTGTTCAGGCTGCTGCCACTGACCAATTCACCCTGATAGATATAACCATCGCTGTCACCCAGGTAGAGATCGGCCCTTTGCACCCGGGCATTACCACTGCTGTCGAGTACATAGTCGACTACGGCCATCGGGGCTGCTGTCAGCTGGCTGTCGGAGTCTTCCAGACGGCTGGAGACATCGTAGATTTTTTCTGTCGGACTGCTGCTCAGCGAGCGAGCAACCACGGTGCTGTTGCCTGCCAGCCAAATGGCATATGGCGTGCTGCCAATCTTCATCAACAGCGGCGAATGAGCCAGGTTAGCGCTGCGTTGATCGGTCCACAAAGCCGATGACAGGTTGCCGCTACTGTCGATTCTGAGCGCGTAATGGAGGTCACCGGACTGGCCGGTTCCGACCACATAGCCACTGGTGCTGCTGTCACTGTCGGTCAGAACCGCCAGCTGGCCCGCCATCGGATGGGTGGTGTAGAAGCTGTCGTACTCTTGCAGCCCGGCCACCAATGGCCGTGGGATATAGCCCCACTTCAGTTCTCCGCTGCTGCCGTCAATGCCATAGACAAAGCCGTCGTCGGTTTGGAACACAACAATACCGCCCATCACTACTGGCTGACTGATGTAAGGTGCACCGATCATGGCGCTGCTATCGCGGCTGCCCAGATAAGCGCCTTCAGAATAGTTCGGGTCAATGGTGTATTCGATGATGGTATCGGCGCTGAGGCTATTGGTGATGGCAAAGGCCTCGTCGTCCAGGGCGGTCAGTTTGACCAGCGCGCCGTCGGCGTCGGTCGACCAGAGCAGTTCCCGTCTGAGATCAGCCGTCATCAATGCATTGGCATCCCAGCTGGCAGTGCTGCTGGTCGTACCGTCGTCTTGCAACGCGAATGCCTTGATGTGGCCGGTAATGCCCGACTCGCTGGTGTTGTCGGTTTGCGATGGCACATATACATAGTCGCCGGTGCTGGTTTGGCTGGCAGACGCCGTATTAGCCAGGCTGTATTCACCGCTTCGAGCCACGGTGCCGCCTGTGTATAACTCGGCAAAGGTACCGGTGTCCTGGTAGGCCAGCGTGATGGTTTCTTCGTTTTTGATCAGGATGTCTTCGGCAATGATCTCGCCGACAATGGTGGTGTCTTCTGCATCAACCCGAAAATAGCCGTCGGCCACATAGATGCTGGCGGCGACATTACTGCCATCGTCATCCAGTGACAGGAAGTCGTTGTAAATAAAAATAGCCAGTCGATCCGCTCGGACGTTATCGGTGTTGGTCACCACATCGCGGTTCTGATAGTCACAACTGAGATCATCAAGGCTGGTCAACTCCTCCACCACATCCATATTCATACAGACGTAACCGTCGAAGAAGTTTTCGCTACTGGCACTGGTGGCGTCGTCGTCCAAACGGGTGTTGTTGATATAGAGCTTAACCTTGCCAGAACCATCACCCAGCGCATTGCCGTCGTCGTCCACAGCACGCACCAATAGATTTACACCGTCAAACTGGGCATGAGAGATGTAATAGGTACCCGGCTCCATGATGACAACCGGAGTATCATCGAAGCGGAAATAGCCGATGTGGTAAGGGTCTGCGTCTGCGTCGTACTCGAAGTAGACCGGTCGATCGACGTCGTCAGCGTATACCCGCCCCCAATCGCGATTGGAGAAAATCATGCTTTTCACACCAATCGCGAAGTTATCCACAAAGTCCAGTCGGGCGGTGCCTTCATCGACCTCGAAGCACCCCGCCAGAGTCTGATCCTCTTCATCTTCTTCATCACACCAAAAACCCTGCGCTGCTGTGAGCAGGCCGGGGTGATAAATGGTCCTGTTACTCAGCGAGTCGTTGTTACTGGATTCAGTGTAGGTTTGGTGAATACGCAACTCATCATCACCGGTGGTGAATTTGGCTGAGTTGTTATTACTGTTGGTTTCAAAGGCAGGCAGCGTCAGCTGCCCAAGCGAGCTATCGGAGGCCGTCACGCCACAGTTTTCGTCGCCTGCCGTATCAAGATTAGCGGACTGAACATTCACCGTGCCCAGACCGCCGCCGATAAGGCTCAGTTCGCACTCATCACCTCGCGCGGCAAGATTGGCACCCAGGCGGGAATAGCTGACGCTGTCACCAATGTAGATCATGCCGTAGCCGTCACTCGACTCGTACACACCCAAAATTGACGGCTCTATTCCACCGACACTGCAAGCCCCTGCGACCACCAGGGATGACAGCAGTAATGCCGGACTGGAGATCAGGGTAGAACATAAACCCGACGGATAACCCTTGGCTGTTTTCGCCGCCCCTAGACGACCGCCTGACGGGTTGGAACAACGCCCGGATGAATGAGCTTTCATAAGCTAACACTCCATGTTTCTTGCAGCACAACCTTGCTGCCTTCCCCTTTGCCATAGCCAATAGCGGTAATGGTAAAACGCAGCACATCGATATTGGCGCCTGCGCCACTGGCGCTGTCGGAATACCCGTCAGCAACGGTGCTGGAATAACACACGCTGAGCGGGTCGGTTTCAGTATCCAGTCCAATCATGTAGCGGGGGTTGGCACGCAACCCCATTTGACTGAACGGAGACACTGAACGAATGTTTACTTCAAACGAATCCTCAACATCCCAGCTGGCAACCGAACTGCGCCAATTGGAGTGACTGATGCACTCGCCTTCGCTGTCTTCCAGTGCCCGATACAAGCCATTGGTAACACCGAAGCTATCCAGGCCCGTGGTGCTGTCCAGCAAGCTTTGGATATGACTTTCGGCTTCTCGCAACGCCCGTTCGGCCGATTGAAAGGCCCGATTGCGGTCTTCCATTTTGGTCGCCATGTTCTGCTGCATGGTCGACCCTTGCATGCTATGTGTTCCCAGCACGGTCATCACCAGTAACATCACCAGAGTGACCAACAGGGCTGCGCCTTGTTGTTGGCGCTGCAAGCCAGTAAGTGGTTGTCTCATGATTTACTCCGCCCGGTTGCGCAAAGCAGTGACAAAGCTCATTCGACGGTACAAACGCCGGTCATCGGCGGTGACTTCAGTGCCGTCGAAGGTATAGGTTGGATAGCCATCCAGCAGATTGTCTTCCTGACTGGCGTACAACAGCTCAAACCGCAAGGATGACACCTGATTCCAGTCCGTCACGGCTGACGCTTCGAGGTAGCTGTCGACACCCGCTACGGTATCGGTGTCGACGCCATAGGTAATTTGCATGTTTTCAAGGCCATACAGCAGCGGCACTGTGGATACCGTTCCGCTGTCGTTGGTGCGGCGATACAGCACCCGGCGACCCGAGTCATCCTCCGTCAGGTAATACACACTGGTGTGTACCTTCATCACCCGGGAGCCGGCAGCAAAGCTGTGATTAAAGCTTTTGGTGGCATTGCCCGGCGTACCATTGCCCGTGTTATGCACAATGTTGCCGTTAGCATCGGTGTAGTTGGTGACCTGGAAAACAGCGGCACTGGCGCAGTCGGTCACCAGTACGATGTCGTCGGAAGCGATCGGAGCGGGGTCCAGTACGGTGGTTTTCAACACCGCACTGCTGTCGGGCATTTCGGATTCCAGCGTGACTTCAGTGCCTTCCGCCGAACGAATCACAAACACATCGGTGCCGTTGATCACGTCAGCGCTGACCGCATCGGGGTAACCGGTAGCAGAGTCATACCCTTCCAACGGAGTACCAAAACTGTAATCCAGAGCTTGTGAACTATTGAGGGTATTCACCACCGTCGACACATCGTCCAGGCAACCAAAACCGGCCTCCCGGACTTCGCTAGTGATCAGGTAATCGCTGAAACGCATGGTCTCTTGCAAGTTGCCAAGGGCTTCATCCAACCGAAACACTTTCTGATTACCCGCCATCACCGACATGGCGCCCATCACAATCATGACGTCCAGCAACAGTGCAATCATCAGCTCAATCAGGGTAAGGCCACCTTGACGCTGCAAACGCAAGGACCCCTGCTGGCGCAGTGTTTTCATAGTTGACTCACCATCACCAGCTGCTGGATGGCATCGTCCGCATCGACGTTTCCTTGCTGGTCCATATCGCCTTGTTCAAAGCGCCGCAACCAGCGGATTTCAACCTGACAGATGGCATTGCTGTCACAGCTGATCGCCCCTTCGCCACTCGGCAGCCAACTGCCGATGGATGACAACCAGTCGTTGATGTCTTGCTGCGGAATGGTAGAAACCGACCCGGACAGGTCTGAGAAATCGCTGAGGGCAAGGTTGTAGGAACCGTCCACCACCTGCGGGCGATTGGCGATCATGCGCTCGAACATATCGGAGATCAGGATATTGGCCACCGAACGATGCATGGCATCACTGTTGACCCCAACAGACTGACTTTGCAGCGCCATCAACCCCAGCACACCAATACTAAAAATGGCGACTGACACCAGCACTTCAATAAGGGCTAATCCGCGCTGGCCGGAAGCGCAACGACGATATCGGGCTGCTGACTTTAGAAGGACTCGTTCCATGTTTCCTACCCACAACACGTTGGTAGGACAATTCTACTGTCAGAATTGTTTTATTTCACCACCTCAAGTCAACAATGAAAATACTAATAACCATATTAGTTCCACCCAAGAAACAATATATAACGCCCGTTCAGTAATTTACTGTGCGTAAAAACAAAACCTCCCCCGCCGGAGCGAGGATGTTCCATAGGAAGCCTGTAAATTTCCTGCGGCACACAAACCGGCTTCCCGCAGAGCGGGGTAGTTTTTGATTTACTGACCGTTTTCAGTAATATCGCCCCGGTCAGAATGACCCTGACCGTTATCAAGTAAACAAGGACGTCACGACATGAATGCCAAACCGATGCTGCTGGCCTGCTGCTGTCTTCTGCCCTGCTGAGTGGCTGTGGTCGTGGCGCTTCAGGCGGCGATGACTCCAGCGACAATTCTTCTGCCAATATCCCATCTGATCTCATCGGCGAATACCTGTACGTCCACAATGGGCGCTCGTTCTACCTCGATCAGGACAGCGAACTGGAGGTCACCGAAGTCGGGGATGGCCTGCTGCGTATCACCACCAGCGATGGCGAGTATCTGTATGCCCTGCGCTCTGGCAACAACAATAGCACCGTTACCGGAACCCTTTCCGCGATTGGTTCCAGCACGGCCAGTGCCTCCAGCCGACAAATAATGACCTCGGGATTCACCGGCATCGGTGGTGCTGATGTGGTGTTGCGCAACCTTGAAGACGGCGATGTAGCAGTGGTCGTCACCACAGATGATGACGGCAGCTTCGAAGCCGAAATTCCAACCGGTGAATACAGCCTGGACGCCGATGTTGATGGCGAATCCGCCACCATCACGGTCGATGTTGAAGGCACAGATAACGATATTGGCGTTGTCACGGTTGCCGATGACAACCTCTACAACTTCAAGTCCGAGCTGACCCTTAACTCGATACCCTACGGCAACTACGAAACCGTCACGGGCACCATCCGGGTATACAACAACGGCAGCCTGCGGGGCACAGGCCTGAGCTACAGCTTTGACTGCAGCGATACACTGATTGCCAGCTGCGACATCACCAATCAGTCGCGCTCCATCGACCCTGGCTCAAGCGTTTCCTTCCCGGTCGAACTCAGTTTTGGTTATCTCGAAGAAGCCATTGAGTCGGTGCGTATCTACACCAGCATCGAAGATGTGGATGACCGCCAGTGGAACGACTACATGGAGTTCGAGGTGTACAAGCGACCGCTGGCGCTGAATGTCGAGGCCAACCAGTCGAGCGTTTCCGGCTACATCATTTTGCCGGGCCATGAGCTGAAACAAATCAGCGTACGCAGCTCCACCACCTACCTGCCCTACTTGCCGGGCGAGCAATACCAGATCGTGCTGGCGAACAATGACATCAATACCGAAACCGCCTACAGCATCGGCTACAGCACCGCCGTTGAAGACCTGACCGACTTCAGCGACACCGGCGCGTTCGAGCCCAACGACACCGAAAGCGAAGCCACCAGCATGGCTCCGGGCGAGGCGGTTTCAGCCTTCCTGCACATTGGCGACATAGACTACTTCACCATCGACATGCCGGAGTCTGACGAGCAACTGGAAGACTCCCAGCCGGAGTTTTATGCCGTGACCGCCATTTACGAAAGCGCTGCTCTCGCCAATGGCGATGGCCTGTTTGGACGCGGCGAAACTGTGCTGTTTGACCTCGCATTCCGCAACCGCGGATACAGCGACATCACCGGACTGACCGCTACGTTGAGCACCAGTGATGCTTATGTGAGTGTGGAAAACCTCAACAGCAACACCTTCACCGTCTATCAGACGCCGAACATCACAGACTCCGACGGCCGCACCAGTGACAACAGCTATTATGGCCGTGTCAGCTCCAATGCCGACTTTTCTGCGACCATTGCCACCGATACACCAGTAGGTCATCAGGCAACCATTGATATTGCCCTCACCGATGGTCACGGCAACAGCTGGACCGACCAGTTCACCATCACAGTGGAACAAACCGGTGCCCAGTTTGTGTACTACGATCACTCACCGTTCTACGACGTTGATTCCAGCTCCGGCACCTCAGGCAACGAGGATACGCTCCTCAACCCGGGCGAAACCGCCCAGTTTGATCTGGCTGCAGAGAACACCGGCAGCGCCGCTTCCATGGGCGTTGTGACCACACTGTCCACCACTGACGATTACGTGACCGTCAGCAACCTGGAAACCACAGCAGTGGACATCGACGCCGGTGAAATTCGGGACACCAACAGACGCTTATCAACAGACAGCTACTTCTTGCGTCGCGAAAGTGCTGGTGCTTTCAGTATTTCTGCCGCCAGCAACACCCCTGCGGGCCATGAAGCCACCATCAACATCACCTACACAGATGAGTACGGCAACCAGTGGCAGGACAGTTTCGTAGTGACCGTTACCGCCGTCGCCGCCGAGCTGGTGTTTGATGATCTGTCGCCACTCTACGATTACGACACTGTCAATGGCGTGCGAGGCAACAACAACGCCGTCGTCAGCGCCGGCGAGTCGGCCAGCTTCAACGTTGGGGTATCCAACCTGGGCAGCTCCAGCGCCATGGATGTCGTACTCAGCGTCAGCAGCGACGACGATTACATCACCGCGGTGAACTGGACCGACGAGTCGGCACGCACCCTGAGCGAAATTGAAGCCTACAGCAGTGAAGACTCCGACAACCGCCTGTCCACTCACCGCTATTACCTACGCCGTATATCCGGTGATTTCATGATCACAGTGGCCGACGATGCACCTGCGGGACACAGCGCCGAATTGATGCTGACAATGACCGACCGCAGCGGCAGCCAATGGGTCGACTATTTCGAAGTGGAAGTGTCCAGTGACACCATTAACCCGGTCTATTTCGGCCGCTCGCCCTACTACGACCAGGTCAGCACCCTCGGCGAATCCTCTGGCAACGGCGATAGCGTACTGGATGCCGGTGAAAGCGCCCGTATTGAAATTGCCCTGCAAAACCTCGGCAATACCGCTTTTACGGTATCCAGCCTGACGGTCTCCAGCAGCGACAGCTATATCTCCGCCAGCATCGCATCCAATGCCACATTCAATTACGACATCCCTGGTGGCAGCATCGTCGATACCGACGATGAGACCCCATCAGACCAAACCAACTTCCTCGCTCGTACTTACCACGGTGACCTGCTGATCAGCGCCGCAGCGGATACCCCCGTTGGCCATTCAGCCACCATTGACGTCGTCATCAACGCCAGCGACGGTGCGACCTACAGCACCTCATTCGAGGTCACTACCGGCGAAACACTCAGCAGTGCGCTGGAATACGCAGGCCGTTCCGCATACTACGATCAGGCCAGCTTTGAGTTTGGTGAATCCAGTGGCGACGGTGACGGCCTGCTGGAAGCCGGTGAAAGCGCACGGGTTGAAGTGGCCGTCAGCAACAGCGGTAATACCGCGCTGGTGTGGGAATCGATAACCGCTTCGACCAGCGATGAGTACATCACTGCCAGCAGTGATGGCACACTCGGTTGCTGGGTAGACCCCGGCAATAACATCGATAGCGATTGCCAATTACAAGACAGCGACGATTACCTGGCTCGCAACAGCAGTGGTGATGTGATCATCAACGTCGCAGCAGACACGCCGGATGGCCACAGTGCAACCATTGAGCTGGTCTTCACCGACAGCAATGGCACTACCTACAACAACAGTTTTGAAGTGACGGTTGGCCAGCCCTGAGCCCACGACCACTAAAGAACCCGGGCCTGATATTCCTCAACAGGCCCGAGCCCGGATATACATGCATAGAGAACAGCTCCAACTTACAGGACGTATAATGAAACGAATTCTGATCCCTTCCCTGCTGCTACTGAGCGCCGTCAGCCAGGCCCAGGGCGTAAACGTTGAAATGCAATTGAACAAGGACGGCGATGTTGATCCGATCAGCAGCTTTCCGCTGCAATGGTCTGAGCAATACTTCAGCAAAATCAGCTACCGCAGCGTGACCTACGGCGAAGTCGACGACAGTGAACTGATGCAACGCAGCTCACAAACCATCCGTGATCAGTACCTGCGACTGGACCTGCTGGGTTATCAAAGCAGCGGATCAGGTATGAACTGGCAGCTGGCCGGTGGCGCTGAAGCCATTCGTATCAATCGTGAAGAATTTGGCTACGGTGAGTTCAATAGCCAGACCCTGCTGCTGGACAACAGCGTTGAGGTGGAAGTGTATCGAGCGGTCGTTTCAGGCGAAATGCGCTGGCAAAGCGAGCACCTGGAAATCAGCGTTGGGGGCGACCTGTCGCCTTATGGTTCCCTGACCGTCGAGCAGGACACCTGGGTTAGCTACAACGGCGAAGCCAATGCCGACAGCAGCAACAGCGGCACTATGAAACCAGCCTATGGCGCACAGCTTGGGCTGGTACTGAAAAGCGGCTTCGACCTCGATCTGGAGCTGGGAGCAGAATACGACTACCTGCCACTGGAATACGACTTCGACGTATTGAACAGTGACGGTGATGACTTCAACGAAGAAACCGTAACCCTGAAGCAGAAAACCACCCGTCTGAGCGCCAAACTGATCTTGCCGGCCTATGCGGGCCTTGGTCGCCTGACTCTGGGGGCGGCTTCGGAGAAAATCAAAACCGAATCGGCAGACAACACCGTTAACTACGTAGTGTTTGGTATGCAGCAAGGGTTCTGAGCTGCCGCCGGTAACAACGACAAGTAAAAACAACAAAGCCCGGAATTCCGGGCTTTGTTGTGTCTGGAGCTGATGGTTTTAGCGCGCTAATCAGCGGCTAAAAAGGGGCACTCAGATCAGCGCATCGGAGGGAAGCCGCCGCCTCCCATTGGCGGCATACCGCCACCACCCATTCCACCTGGACCGCCGCCCATGCCACCCATGGCGCGCATCATTTTCTTCATGCCGCCTTTGGCGGTGACCTTCTTCATCATCTTTTGCATTTGCTTGTGCTGCTTCAGCACGCGGTTAACGTCCTGAATCTGGGTACCGGAGCCCGCTGCAATACGCTTCTTGCGTGAACCGTTGATCTTGTCCGGGAAGCGACGCTCGTCCAGCGTCATGGAGAAGATGATGGCTTCCATCTGCTTGAACTGACCTTCGGCCGCTGCGGTTTGCTTGGCCATCTGGTTCATGTTGCCCATGCCTGGCAGCTTGTCGAGCATGCCAGTCAGACCGCCCATGTTCTTCATTTGCTGCAGCTGGTCGAGGAAGTCTTCCAGATCGAAGCCTTTGCCTTTCTGGATCTTCTTGGCCAGCTTGTCGGCCTTGTCCTTGTCGATCTTGCGCTCGGCTTCTTCGATCAGGGTCAGTACGTCACCCAGATCCAGAATACGGGACGCAACACGGTCCGGGTGGAACGGCTCCAGAGCATCGGTCTTTTCACCCATACCCATGAACTTGATCGGCTTGCCGGTAATGTGACGTACCGACAGCGCGGCACCACCACGGGCATCACCGTCGGCCTTGGTCAGTACCACACCGGTCAGCGGCAGCGCTTCATTGAAGGCCTTGGCGGTGTTGGCCGCATCCTGACCCGTCATGGCGTCAACCACGAACAGGGTTTCAATCGGATTGATGGCAGCGTGCAGATCCTTGATCTCGGCCATCATCTGTTCGTCTACCGCCAGACGACCGGCGGTATCTACCAGCAGTACGTCGGCGTGGGCTTTTTTGGCCGCTTCAATCGCACCATTGGCAATGGCGATGGGCTTCTGGTCAACACTGGATGGGTGGAACAGAGCGCCGACTTCACCCGCCAGGGTTTCCAGCTGCTTGATCGCCGCCGGACGATACACGTCGGCAGAAACCACCATCACCTTTTTCTTTTCACGCTCGGCCAGATACTTGGCCAATTTACCCACGGTGGTGGTTTTACCGGCACCTTGCAGACCGGCCATCATGACAATGGCTGGCGGCTGGGTAGCAAGGTCGAGCTTTTCGTTGGCTTCGCCCATGACAGCCTGCAGCTCTTCATGGACAATTTTCAGGAATACCTGACCCGGGTTCAGGCTTTTCAGAACCTCGGTACCAATGGCGCGCTCTTTTACCTGATCGGTAAAGGCTTTTACCACCGGCAAGGCAACGTCGGCTTCCAACAGTGCCATGCGCACTTCGCGGACGGTGCCCTTGATGTTGTCTTCTGTCAGCTTGGCCTGGCCCGAAATACTTTTAAGGGCTTTGCCAAGGCGGTCGGTCAAACTCTCGAACATAACAATACTCGTTATCTGGTCGGTTGCTGTGGCCTGCGGCAAGAACGCATCGGCACTTTGGATACAACAGCGAATAAAAATTGTGCGGAGTATACCCCGAACAGGGGCCGTTCGCCTAAGCGGATTGGCAATAAGGCAACCGGAAAATATCAGCGTCGATTCCGTCACAGGGCTGCAACTGTTTGTGAAGTCATGCGGCTTATCGAGAGCAAGCTCTCTCCCACAACGTATCCCGACTCCCAACTCCAGACCTCAGACACCCGAATGCTCCCAATGGCGACTCCGTCCAAGGTACAACTGGTGAAGTGACCCATCTCGCGCTATAAGGATTTCTATACCGCCGCTCGCGCTCACAAGGCCCGCCCACAAGGCACGCGGCACTTCCAACATGGCTCACAAGGCCCGGAGACACTGTATGAAAACCCGCCTGTTCCCGCTAACCCGCTGGGGTGCGCCGGGCCTGTTTGGCCATGTTCGCGACCTCTGCAAACCACTGCACGCTCACCTGCCCAGCTACTACGATCTGCAAGGCATTGCCTTCGGCATCATTATGATCAGCCTGGGGGTGGTGTTCCTGCAATCCAGCCAATTGATCACCGGTCAGCTTGCCGGTTTGGCAGTCCTGTTGGGGATGTTCAGCCAGGTTGATTTCGGGCTCTGGTACGCCATCATCAACGTGCCCTTTATGTGGCTGTGCTGGCGTATGAAAGGCACCGACTTCACCCTGCGTACGCTGTTTGCGGTGGCCGGTATTTCCGCACTGACGCCGTGGCTGAAAACCGCTCTGGTGTTTGAATCCATTTCGCCCATGCTGGCGGCGACACTGGCCGGTTGTTGCGTGGGGATTGGCGTCATTGCCCTGTTCCGACACCACTGCAGTCCCGGAGGCATGGGTGTTGTGGCGCTGCTGGTCGATACCCGTTTTGGTATTCGCGCTGGCTGGGTACATCTGGCGTTCGACGTGGTGCTGTTTGCCATCGCGCTGTGGTGCATGCCATTTACGCTGGTGCTGTACTCGTTCTGGGCTGCGCTGGTCATGAACCTACTGATCGCCTGGAATTTCCGCCTGCCACTGCCGGTCGCGGCCAGCAGTGCGGAAGTGTTCAAATCTCCCACGGCAGCGGCCAAATAGCGAAAACCAACAGCCTAGGGACCCTCTGAATAACTCTGCACAGCTCTCGGCTCTGGCTTCCTGCTTCGCCCTACCTCCTGCATCCATGCAGTCGTGCGCGAGTCCTGCTGGTTGTCATTGGCTCTCTACAACCTCGCGGCGAATGCAGCGGAATGGCTAGACCTTTCCAAATCGGGCCGCGCAGGTTCGCCAACACCGTTCTGGCGGGCTGCAAGCCGCGCCCGTCGGGGATGGCAGGGCATTGCTGACTCTGTGTCGCTGATTTTTGACTTGACCCGTCAGGCCTGCAAATCAGCTTCGTGATTCAGCGTCGCCCTGTCATCCAGAGCGGGCACCGAGTTATTCAGAGGGTCCCTAGTCACATAACCCAACCTGATGCAGTGTTTCTTAACAAAATACCGCACCGATAAAACGCGAGCCCGTGCCATTGTCATCTAGGGTTGTATAGACAGCAGCCCACATCCAATAACAAGAGGTTCGCAGTTTGAACACACTCCCCAAAGCGGCTTTTATGGCCGTGGCAACCTCCGTTGCCCTGTCCGCTCCAACCGTGCTCGCCTCCAGTCACCGTGAAGCCCCGGCCATCACTCGTACTCCGACGCTCGATGCCGCTGACTTCTACATGTTCATGGATTACACCGACGCCGATGATAACGGCATGGCGGATAATCCGGATCACGTGGTGCTGATGGCCAACTACGTGCCTCTGCAAGACGCCTACGGCGGCCCCAACTATTTCAGCCTGGACCCTAACGGCCTGTACGAAATTCACATCGACCAAAACGGCGATGGCATGGAAGACGTCACCTTCCAGTTTCAATTCAGCCAAGCACTCGGCGGTGACGGTGGTGTGGCTCTGACCATTGACGACCGCGACGTCGATATTCCCCTGAAAAACTTCGGCCAGATCGACACCACCGACCCGGCTGCCAGCGCCACCAACTTTATGGAAACCTACACCGTCGCGATGGTCACCGGCGACCGCCGCAGTGGCACCCGTAAGGTATTGAACGGTGGCATGAGTTACGACAAGCCGATGGACAACATCGGTGAGAAATCCTTTGCTGACTACGCCAGTTACGCCGCAGGCTTTGTACACGACCTGAGCATCGACAGCTGCTCCGGCGGTGAAGTGTTTGTTGGCCAACGCAAAGACCCGTTTGTGGTAAATCTGGGCAAGACCTTCGATCTGGTGAATTACATTCCGCTGCCACTGGGCGATGAAACCTGGCAAGGCATTCAGGACGACGCCAACGACGACCTGGCCGACAAGAACGTCACCACCATTGCGCTGAAACTGCATAAAGACTGTTTGTTGGGCGAGTCCGGTACGGTGATTGGTGGCTGGACCACCGCCAGCACCCAGCAGGTGCGTATCCAGAATCCAAATGCCGACTTCGACAAGCCAGACGTGTATGGCGGTGCTTATGTGCAGGTGTCCCGACTGGGCATGCCGCTGGTGAATGAAGTTGTGATTGGCCTGTCGAAAAAAGACACCTTCAATGCCTCTGAGCCGGTGAACGACACCCAGTTCGCCGACTACGTAACCCACCCAACGCTGCCAGCCCTGATCAATATTCTGTTTGGTGAAGCCCTGACCGGCGATGCCAACGCCAACATCGCGCCGACCAACTTCCCTCGTGCCGATCTGGTGACGGCCTTCCTGACCGGCTTCCCCGGTGTGAATCAGTTGTCGGACGGTACCTTGTCGGAAATGGTGCGTCTGAACACCGCCGTGGCGGCCACGACCGCCTCTGAGCAAAGCACCTTTGGCGTGGTTGCTGGTGATTTGGCCGGCTTCCCCAACGGTCGTCGTCCCGGTGACGATGTGGTCGACATTGCCCTGCGCGTGGTAATGGGCGCCCTGTGCCACCCCATTGCTGTCGATCTGGATGGCAGTGGCACCGCCGGTGATGCCGGAGACAACCTTGGCCTCTGCGAAACCAGCGATGCACCGGTTGGCACCGCCGAGCTGACCGACCGCGCACCGGTGAACGTCAGCTACTTCGACGCCACATTCCCTTACTTCAAGGCCCCATTGCCGGGTTCCAGTAACTGAGGAGGCAGCCATGATGCTTAAACCATTAATGCTCCCGGCGGTTGCTGCCACGGCATTGTTGCTGGCAGGTTGTTCAGACAGCGACGACGCCAACAAGCTGACCGACACGCTGGATCAGTATCAGGACAACGGTACTGAAGAAGCCGACCTGCTCAGTTTCGTTAACGATGCCTTTGCCGTCAGTGACCCCCTGACGGCGGAACCCGTCGCCATCGACGAACTGACCTTTACCGGCACCGAGCTGGAAACGTCCCAACTACAGGATTTACTTAACCAGTAGATTGAGACCCTGTGTTTTCCTCCCAGCCCCCGGCACCGCTATGGAAGCAAGCGGTCGCCGGGGTGGCAGGGGGAACTGGGGAAAATCCGACGTTCTTCCATAATCATCGGCCGGGATGGCCACCCAACGAGCGATCCTGGCTATGAAACCCTTGTTCGTCTTTACGTTATTGGCCGCCATGGCCACTTCTGTCTGGTCGCATTCGGTGCCAGATATTGCCAAACGATTGGAGCAACTGCTGGCGCAAACACCGGCTGAATTTTCTGCGGTGGAATTTCAGGATTACATCGACCAGCAACTGGCTCGTCGTGCACTGCCATCCGGCTCGGACCACGTGATCATTGCCGAGACCCTGATCCAACAACACCCTCAAGTATTTGAACAAACCCCGACGGATTGGCAGCGTCTGACGCTGGCCAGCATCGATCAATACAACCATCGCTTTGCGACGACACTGGAACAGTTGCAGCAGATTTCACCCACCAGCCGCTACTGGCCGAGCGCCATGCTGATGAAGGCTCGCACGGAAGTGATGCTGGGCGAATCCGAGGCTGCCGAGGCCAGCTGTAAATCCCTGCTGTTAAAAGCGTCCACGCTGGTCGTCAGCGCCTGTTTGTCTGATGCGCGCAGTAATCAGGACGCCAACCTGCAAGCCATTATTCAGCAGGCGCTGTCTTCTCAAACAGCTTTCCAGCCGCAAGACACCAGCTTCCGGCAGACGAATCAGGGCGGCTTATCCAATACCGAGTCCCGAGCCGCCCCTCAACCCGAAGCCCAATCCGAGTCCCGCACCCTGCCTCGTTACATGGACGTTTGGCTGAGCCAGTTGCACGCCGAGTATCTGGAACAGCAAGGTCATCACGACACAAACAACAGCCAGCAAGCCTTCAAGGTGTTAGACAGCATCGTCCATAGATACCCGGCCGAGAATTTGCCGGTGGCATTCTGGGCTCAATGGGCAGACAGCGCGCTGGCAACCCAGCAATATCAGGCGGTTATCCACACCCTGCCGCGGCTGTACGCCAAAGACTCGCTGATGGACGACGCCTTGATGTTACGTGTCAGCGAAGCCTGGCTGCACAGTCAGCCGCGAGCCCGCGACGCCAAACGCTGGAAGTCGCTGATCGCCCACCGTATTCATTACCGTCTGCACAATCAGGCCAGCGTCCACGCTTACGAAATCAGTCGTTACTACCACAACATCAAGGGCAACCACATCAAGGCCCTGCACTGGGCCAGAGCCAACCTGAACGACAACCGCAGCTGGCGAGATCAACAATGGCTGCAGCAGGTCAAGACTTCACGATAATCAGGTCACGCTGTCTTGATCCAGGCGGATGAAATTGACTCTCATCGACTTTGCTAAGCAAAGGCCATGTGCGACACTGAGCCAGTCTTAATGGAACACTGGTTATGTCTGAAATTCTTATCGTACTGCCGGCCATCGTGCTCTACGCGCTGGCGGCGTTTCGTCAATGGCAAGTGGTGACAGGAAAGCGTCCCGCTGCTCGCAATCAGGTGCTGACGTTCAGCATGCTGGGGGCCATCGCCCACCTGGTGTATGTGGGTTACGCCGTGCTTTATGCGTCACCGGTGGACCACCCCAGCATCAATTTTGCCTTCTTTGATATTGGTGCTGTCATCGGTTTGGTGATGGTGCTGCTGGTGTTGTTTTCGAGCCTTAGAAAACCGGTCGAAAACCTGCTGGTTGGGCTACTACCGATGATCAGTCTGGTGTTGCTGCTGGCCGCAGCAACCAACCAGAAGTTCTCTCTCGACCACCTGAGCTACAGTCTGGTTTGGCATATTCTGTTGTCGATTCTGGCTTACAGCGTGTTCGTGATTGCCGCTGTGCAATCGGTGTTGCTGTACCTGCAGGACCGCCATCTGCGCAGCCACAAGACCCACGGTCTGATTCAGGCTCTGCCACCACTGCAAACCATGGATTTGCTACTGTTCGAGATGATCTGGCTGGGTGAAATCCTGCTGACGTTGGCGTTTGCCATTGGCTGGCCCAGCGTCAGCGATATGCAAGCCCAGCATCTGGTGCACAAGGTGGCGTTTGCCAGCATCGGCTGGGCGGTGTTTGCCGTATTATTGTTCGGCCGCTACCGCTACGGCTGGCGCGGCGTTACGGCCAGTCGATGGACCTTGACCGGCACCGCCTTTCTGATCCTGTCGTATTTTGGCTCCAAGTTCGTGCTGGAAATGCTGATCGGGCAATAAACTGTCGTGTTTCGGCAACCTGCCTAACCCCGACTGTGTCTGTTCAAGCCACAGTCGCCTTTGATAAAGTCCGCCACTTTCTGTTCTCTGACCCTGAGCACCACTGAACGTGATGGACTTTTCCCCCAATACCGCCGCCATTTTGTACTGGTCTACCCTGTTTGCTTCGGTGTTTTCCGCCGCTGCCGGGGTGATTGACGCCCGCCAGAAAAAATTCGACCTGTTCGGTGTAATGATCATCGCGTTCTGCGCCGCGTTGGGCGGTGGCACCCTGCGGGATGTGATTCTGGATCGGCCGGTTTTCTGGATTGGCGACCCCAGCTATCTGGTGATCACCTGGGTCGGCGCACTGCTGACGTTCTGGGTGGCCCGACGTATCGAACTGGAGGCACGCTGGTTTGAAATTCCCGACGCCATCGCGCTGGCGCTCTACACCATTGCCGGTACACAAGCGGCCTTGATGGTGGGCACCAATTGGCTGGTCGCCAGCTTTATGGGTGTGATTACCGGTGTTGCCGGCGGGATTTTGCGAGACATTTTGCTGAACGAAGAGCCACTGGTGTTCAAGGGGCCGTTCTACGCCACCGCCAGCTGGGCGGGGTCGATGCTGTACGCAGTGCTGTGGCACAAGGTGGATGCCAATGCAGCGGTGATTTCGACCTTGCTGCTGGTGTTTATGGTGCGTATCAGTGCCATCAAATGGAACCTGATGCTGCCGCGCTAGGGAGCAACAGGTCCAATCACACTGCCTCTTAGGGAGAACTTCTCCCATATCACCACGACGGCACCTGCCGCCGGATGAAATGACTCAGCCTTACAGCTGTTCGATCACGTCTTTATAACGCTCATCGAATGGCAGGAATTTGGTGCAGTGTTCGTCACTGGCCTGAATGTCGCCACTCTTGATGTCGTATACCCAACCGTGAACAAATACCTTGCCCGTCGCTACTTTGGAAGCAACCGCCGGGTGAGTACGGATGTGCTGAACCTGCTGCAACACGTTTTCGCTGATGCACTCGTTCAGGTGGCAGCCATCAATCGGGTTGGTGCGTGGAATCTGGTGACGCTCACGGACGATGTCCATGGCCGAGCGACAGTGACCCAGCCACTCGTGCACGTGTGGCAAACCTTCCACCTTGCTCATGTCCAGTGCGCCTTTAATGGCACCACAGTCAGCATGGCCACAGATAATGATATGGCGCACACCCAGTACCGCCACAGCGTACTCGATGGAGGCTGTCATACCACCGGTGTGGTGCGCATGCGGCGGCACAATGTTGCCAGCGTTACGGCAAATAAACAGATCGCCCGGCTCCGAACCCGTCACCAGGTTGGGGTCGATACGGGAGTCAGAACAGGTGATAAACAGGATTTCCGGGCTCTGGCCTGTAGCCAACTCATCAAACAGCTCTTTATTTTCCGGATGAACATCTTTCTGGAAATTAAGCACACCCTGAACCAGTTTTTTCATCGCAGCTCCCACTCTGGAATTACACATTTTCAATACGGCTATCCGCGCTCGACGCAGTCATCTTTGGCTGAAGACTACGACAGCGCGGACAAATAGACACCTGTTGAATGCAAGAAATTCAGCCAACAGGGCTCTGGAATAAAAATTGTGACTGAAGCGAACAATTCAGACGCTTAAAACCGCCTCAAACCGGGCTTCAGCCACCAAAGAAAAGCACCCCGGATGAGCGGTGGGGCACTTTATTTGGCCGTTTGCACGAGGGGTAAGTCGCACACAAACGGCACAAATTCCTGATTCTTTAAATCAGCCGATCTCGATCAGCACCTCGCCGGGCGTAACACGGTCGCCCTTCACCACATGAATGGCCTTCACGCTGCCAGCCACGTTGGCGTGGATTTCGGTTTCCATTTTCATGGCTTCGGCAATCAATACCGCCTGACCGGCTTTTACTTCATCGCCCTCTTTCACCAGTACCTCAACCACATTGCCCGGCATGGCAGCGGTGACATGGCCCGGTTCAGAAGCCCGTTTACGGCCTTTGGTTTCGCCACCATCGACGTATTCATTCAACGGCTCGAACACCACTTCGGTGGGTACGCCGTCCATCGACAGATAGATCTTGCGCTTGCCAGCACCGAAGTCACCGACTCCGGTGACGGCGATGTCGTAGCTTTCGCCGTGTACATCAATGGCAAACTCAGTGGCGATGCCCATTTTCTTCTCGCCGCTGTCGACCGGCAGCAGTGCTTCTGGCTGCAAGGTGCCAGCAGCGCGTTGTTGCAGGAATTCACGGCCAAGGTCCGGGAACATGGCGAAGGTGAGTACGTCTTCGTCGGTTTGGGCCAGCTCGCCGATATCGGCTTTCAATTTGGCCATTTCCGGTGCCAGATCGTCTGCCGGGCGGTGTTCGATGGCGATCTCGTTACCAATGGCTTTCTTTTGCAGCTCGGCATTCACGGCAGTAGGTGCCTTGCCGTAACCACCTTGCAGGTAACGCTTTACCTCGTTGGTGATGGTTTTATAGCGTTCACCAGACAGCACGTTGTACACCGCCTGAGTGCCGACAATTTGCGAGGTTGGCGTCACCAGTGGCGGAAAGCCGAGGTCTTCACGCACCCGAGGAATCTCGTCAAACACATCGCGGATTTTGTCGAGGGCGTTCTGTTCTTTGAGCTGATTGGCCAAATTCGACATCATGCCGCCCGGCACCTGATTGATCTGCACCGACACGTCTTCACGAGTGAACTCGGATTCAAACTGGTGATACTTCTTGCGCACTTCGCGGAAGTAATCGGCGATTTTGCCCAGTTTCTCCAGGTCCAAACCGGTGTCGTACTCGGTACCTTTCAGTGCGGCAACCTGAGACTCGGTGGCCGGATGACTGGTGCCACTGGCGAAGGAAGAAATCGCCGTATCAATGCGATCCGCACCGGCTTCGATGGCTTTCAACTGCACCAGCGGCGCCAGACCGGCGGTGCTGTGGCTGTGGATAACCACATCGACATCCACCGCGTCTTTCAAAGCCTTCACCAGATCGAAGGTGGCGTACGGGGTCAGCAGACCGGCCATGTCCTTGATGGCGATGGAATCGGCACCCATGTTGATCAGGTCTTTGGCTTGCTGCACATACAACTCTGGCGTATGCACCGGACTGGTGGTGTAGCACAGCGTGCCTTGGGCATGCTTACCCGCCGCTTTCACCGCTTTCATGGCGGTTTCGAGGTTACGAATATCGTTCAGGGCGTCGAACACACGGAACACGTCCATGCCGTTTTCGGCGGCCTTGTGAACAAAGGCTTCTACCACGTCGTCGGCGTAGTGGCGGTAGCCCAGCAGGTTCTGGCCACGCAGCAGCATCTGCAGACGGGTGTTCGGCAGCGCCGCACGCAGCTGGCGCAGGCGTTCCCATGGATCTTCTTTCAGAAAACGCACGCAAGCGTCAAAGGTGGCACCGCCCCACACTTCCAGCGACCAAAAGCCGATGGCATCGAGTTTTTCACAGATCGGCAGCATGTCTTCGGTACGCATGCGGGTGGCGATCAGCGACTGGTGGGCATCGCGCAATGTAACGTCGGTTACCTGTACTGGCTTCTTGCTCATCTTCATATCTCCTTGATCAGGCAGCCATGTGGGCAGCAATGGCGGCGGCCAGTGCCAGGGCAATTTCGCTTGGGTCGCGTTTCTCGGAGTAATTCAGCAACTCCGGATGCGTCGGTACAAAGCTGGTGTCGAAGTTCGCCGCCTTGAAGTCGGCGTGGTCGAGAATCTGCTGGTAATAGGTACCTGTGGTCTTGATGCCACGCAGACGCATGTCGTCGAGGGCGCGCTTGCCACGGGCGATGACTTCGTCCCAGGTCAGCGCCCAGCAAATCAGCTTCAGACACATGGAGTCGTAATACGGCGGAATCTCGTAACCGGTATAAATGGCGGTATCGACCCGCACGCCCGGACCACCCGGCGCGTAGTAATGGGTAATACGGCCAAAGCTCGGCAGAAAATCGTTTTTCGGGTCTTCGGCGTTGATACGGAACTGCAAGGCAAAGCCACGGTAGCTGATGTCTTCCTGGCGGTAGCTCAGTGGCAGGCCGGACGCGATGCGCAGCTGTTCGCGCACAATATCCACACCGGTGATCTGCTCGGTGATGGTGTGCTCCACCTGAACACGAGTGTTCATTTCCATGAAGTACACCTTGTTGCCCGACAGCAGGAATTCCACCGTACCGGCGTTCTCGTAACCCACCGCTTCGGCGGCTTTGACGGCCAGGTTACCGATGTACTCACGTTGTTCAGGGGTCAGCTGCGGGCTTGGTGCAATCTCAATCAGCTTTTGGTTACGACGCTGGATCGAGCAGTCACGCTCATACAGGTGAATCACGTTGCCATGGCTGTCGGCCAGCACCTGCACCTCGATATGGCGCGGGTTCACAATGCATTTTTCAAGGAACACATCGGCGGAACCAAAGGCCTTGGTAGCCTCAGAGATCACTCGCGGGTACTGCTGGCGCAGCTCTTCCGGCGTATCACAGCGACGGATACCACGACCACCACCACCGGAAGTGGCCTTGATCATCACCGGATAACCCACTTCTTCCGCCAGCGTCAGTGCTTCTTCCACATTGGCGAGGTTGCCGTCAGAACCCGGCGTTACCGGGACGCCAGCGGCACGCATGGAATCACGGGCCTGGGTTTTGTCACCCATGCCATGAATCACAGACGATTTTGGACCAATAAAGGTGATGCCTTTTTCTTCGCACAGACGGGCAAATTCGGCGTTTTCAGACAGAAAACCGTAACCCGGATGAATGGCGTCACAACCGGTTTCCACCGCCAGGTTCACAATGCGCAGCGGGTCGAGATAACCGGCCAGCGGATCTTCCCCGAGGGAATAGGATTCGTCCGCACGTTTCACATGCAGGGCATAACGGTCCGGCTCTGTGTAGATAGCTACCGAGCGAATTTCCATTTCTGCGCAGGCTCGCACGATGCGAACTGCGATCTCGCCACGATTGGCAATCAGTACCTTCTTCAACATGAGTCGGGCCTCAACAATTAGAGCATGTAAAGAAAGTACGGCAGCAACCTATAAATTAAAAATTGATAATTGTTTGGTTATCCATAAGCTTTAGCTTATACATAGACAATAACAATCCTGAGCCCCACAGGAGATAGCCCAACAGGAGATCCCTGCGAACATGCCCCATTCAGTGCAAAAACTGGTCAGCCGATTGTCATTCCGGCAGTTACAGGTATTTCGTGCCGTCTATCTGCACCGCAGCTACAGCAAGGCTGGTGAGCAACTTGGCCTGACACAACCCGCCGTCAGCTCGCAAATTCGTCAGTTGGAACAAGCGTTAGAACAACCGGTATTTGAATACGCCGGTCGCAAACTTTTCTGCACCGCCGCCGGAGAGCTGCTGGCCAACTGCATCGACCAGATGTTCGAACAACTGAAACTGCTACAAAACGAACTGGTGGTGATGGGCAGCCAGGTGGCCGGGGACTTTTATATCGCCGCCATCGACACCGCCCACTGCGTGCTTCCATGGCTGCTGGGTGGTTTTATGAAACAGCACCCACAAGTGAAGGTTCACGTCCGGATTGTGCAACGGCATGAAGTCGTCAAACGCCTCAGCGACAACGTCGACCATCTGGTGGTGATGGGCATGGCCCCGGTGGATAAAACCCTTGATACCCTGCCGTTTCTCGACAACGAACTGATTGCCGTAGCCGCCCCCAACCACCCGCTGGCAACACAGCCACAGGTTTCCGTAAAAGCATTCCTCAAGGCCGGCATCATCGTGCGGGAAGAGATTTCAGGCACCCGTAGCACCCTCGAAGACTGGGCCGCCAAACAACGGGTAACCCTTGAGCCGGTACTGCAAATTGACTCCAACGACGGCTTGAAACACGCCGCCATGGCAGGCCTCGGTGTGACAGTAGTACCGCGCCTGACCGCCCTTTCAGAACTGAACAGCGGCCGCCTCACCGAACTGCCGGTCAGCGGCTTCCCGCTGCGACGCTCCTGGTGTCTGGCGTTCCTGAACGAGAAACAACCCAACCCGGTCACCAAAGCGTTTGTCGATTATGTGCAGGACCAGCTGCTGGAAATTGAAGCCCGGTATCGGGAGAGGTTGAAGGGGTGAAACCGGTGGATCAGAAAGATCGGCCGGACAGACTGAACCGCCCAGGTTCAGTCATCAGAATCATGACCAGATATATTCAGCAGGATCGTCGAAACAAACGAAGAAGCGCCGATCAGCATCAGTAAAAAGATGGCAAGGACAATCCATATCAGCAAGGTGGTCATCTGGTGCTCCGTTTACCAGCAGCAGGGCTTGCCACTAACTTATATTGTCATACCCGACAACAAAAGCGGTTCACCAGAATGCTACAAACATCCCATCACGCACTCAACTGCCGCTGGTGATAGCTGTTCATCAGCGCCGCCAGTGCTTCACCATCAATTGCTTCACAGACCTTGCCTGCCGGCTGTTTGAAGGTCGGGGTGTCTTCCGCCGCCAGCATGGCGTTGATCACGGCTTCTTCAATGCCTTCGACGGCGGCCATGTAGAAATCATCGAACACTTCGTCGTTGAGGCAGCTCATATGGCGCATGCTGCCAGAGAGTTGTGGCAGGTCCTGTTCGTTGGCGGTGCTGAAGGCCATAAAGATATCGCCGGAGTTATTGCCCCCCGGTGAGCCGTTGCGGCCAATGCCAATGGCGGCGCGTTTGGCCATGCGGCGCAGCTGGTGTGGCAGCATCGGGGCGTCGGTGGCAATCACAACGATGATCGAGCCTTGTTCATGAGCATCGTGAATGCGGTTGTCGGGCATGGCTTTGCCGACCGGTGCGCCGAGGACATTCAGCCATGGGCGCAAGCCATGGTTGGCCTGTACCAGCACGCCGACGGTGTAGGTTTCTCCGTCGATCTCTACCAGTCGTGAGGATGTACCGGTACCGCCTTTGAAGTCGTAGGCAATCATGCCGGTGCCGCCGCCAACATTACCTTCGGCAATGGCACCGCTACGTGCAGATTCCAGTGCCGCCAGCGCATCGGTTTCGGATACGTGCTGGGCGTTGATGTCGTTGAGTACACCGTCATAGGTTTCGGCCACCACCGGCATGGCCCACAGGTGGTGATTATCGAAACTCTCGCCGTAGTGGCGAATCATCCACTTGGTTGCAGCGTGGTGAGTAATGCCCACCCCGTGGGAATTGGTAATCATCACTGGGCCAACAAAATAGCCGCCGTCCTGAATCCAGTGGCTGCCGGTCATTTCACCGTTACCGTTGAGCGCAAAGGTGCCTGCCCACACTGGCCGTGGGGTGTGATCCTTGCCACGCGGCAGAATCGCGGTAACACCCGTTCGGGCGGGCGATTTCGGGTTGTCGTCAATCAGTGTGGTGTAGCCCACTTCAACACCGGCAACGTCGGTGATGGCATTATTGGGACCAGTGACACCGGGAAACGGCAGGCCCAGTTCGCGGCCACGCAATTTGGTCTTTGGAGTGTTCATAGTCAGTCCCTCAATGAGCGGTATTTCTGGATTTGAAGTAGATGCCCGCCGCTGCGATGGCGATGGAAGCAAGCAGCATCAGGGTGGCAATGGCGTTGATTTCGGGTTTGATGCCGCGGCGGATCATGCTGAGGATGTACACCGGCAAGGTGGTGGCATCGACGCCGCTGATGAAATAGGTAATCACCAGGTCATCCATCGAAATAATGAAGCTCAGCAGCGCACCACCAATGACCCCCGGCAAAATCAGCGGCAAGGTAATACGGCGGAAGGTCACCCACTCGTTGGCACCAAGGTCGGCAGAAGCGGCCTCAACCAGCGGGTTCATGCCTGCCAGTCGGGCGCTCACCACAATGAAGACGTAGCTGGTGAGGAAGGTGCAGTGACCAATCACAATGCTGGTAGAGCCCAGGCTGATGCCCGCACTGACGAAGAAAATCAGCAGTGCAATGCCCAGTACGATGTCGGGCATCACCATAGGCACAAACAACAGCGCCTGATAAAAACCCTTGAAGCGGAAGCGGTAACGCGCCATCGCCAATGCGGCACAGGTACCCATGACGGTGGCAATGACAGTGGCGCTGAAGGCGACTTTAAGGCTGGTCAGCAACGCATCTAACAACTGGTCGGTTGAGTCCACATACAGGGAGGATTCCGACACGGTGGTGGCACCGCCAAACAGACCAACGTACCAGTCCCAGGTAAAGCCCTGCCAGGTCATTACATTGATCGGGTTGGCGTTGAAGGAATACACCACAATCAATAGCACGGGCGCATAAAGAAACACAAAGAACAGCCAGCCATAGCCTGTCAGCAAGCGGTTACCTAACGATCGGTTCATAATCTTCTCCTCGCTGGATTAACGATGGCTATCGGCTTTGACGATACGGAACAGGTAAACCACCATCAGCAGCATCATCACGGCGATGATCACCATCGACAACGCAGCGCCAAACGGCCAGTTACGGGCGTAAAGGAATTGCTGCTCGACCAGATTGCCGATCATCACTACCCGCGCGCCGCCCAACAGGTCCGGCACTACGAAGTTTCCGAGGCTGGGGATAAACACCAGGATGCAGCCCGCAATCACGCCCGGCATCACGCTTGGCAAAATGATTCTGCGGAAGGTGGTAAACGGTGAAGCGCCGAGGTCCTGCGACGCCTGCACCAGCGACATATCGAGCTTTTCGATGCTGGAATAAATCGGCAGGAACATGAATGGAATAAAGATGTACACCATGCCGATGATCACAGCCGTGCCGGTAAACATCAGGTCGAGTGGTTCTGAAATCAGTCCCAGCCATTGCAGAAACTGATTGGCAAAACCGGAATCCCGCAGAATCAGCACCCAGGCATACAAACGCACAATCATGCTGGTGAAAAACGGCAAGGTGATCAGGAAAATAAACAGATTTTTCTGTTTGGATGGCAAACGGCTGATCCAGAATGCCACCGGAAAACACAGCACCAGCGTGCTGATCACCGTCAGTGCCGCCAGCCCCATCGAACATCCCAGTACCTGCAGGTAAACGATGTCGAATTCTTCAATAAAGCCATCGGCCCAGCCCAGAATACGACCGTAGTTCCAGTGGTAGAAATTCCACTCTACACCGCCGTAAAGGCCGGGCTCCAGCAGGCTGTACACCACCATGATGCCCAGTGGCACCAGAAAGAAAGTCGCCAGAAACAGACTGACCGGTGTCAGCAGCAGGGCCAGTTGCGTGGTTTCACGAGAGAGGGTTTTCATGCGTCGGCCCTCTTAATAGTCGGCCGGGATGGTGTGGACATCCGCCGCTGAATACGCCAGCTGCAGCGGCTGACCAACCTGCAAGTGATGACCATTACCTCGAACCAGCGCGCTGATTTGCTGACCCGAAGGCAGACGGCAAACCAGCTGGTGATCACTGCCCACAAACACGGCTTGCTCCAGCGTCGCAGTCAGCACCTGCTGGCCAGTGACCAATGCACTGGAATCCAGCAATGTGAACTGCTCTGGCCGCAGCATGACTTCCACGGCCGAACCGGTAATCAGGTTGCGATCCTCGGTTCGAATCCGCAATTCACCACACTGCACTTCGGAACCGAAATCATCGAAGCGCGCCACCTTGCCTTCAAACACGTTGCTCTCGCCAATAAAATCGGCGACAAAACGGCTGGCAGGACGGTGATAAATTTCGGTCGGCGTTCCCAGCTGCTCTACCTTGCCGCCATTCAGCACCACAATGCGATCCGACATGGTCAGCGCTTCTTCCTGATCGTGGGTCACAAACAAAAAACAGATGCCCAGCTCGGTTTGCAGGTTCTTCAGCTCGATCTGCATTTTCATGCGCAAATGGCGATCGAGTGCCGACAGCGGCTCGTCCAGTAGCAGTACCTTGGGGCGATTCACAATCGCACGCGCCAGTGCTACACGTTGTTGCTGGCCACCGGACAACTGTGAGGGAAGGCGTTTCTCTATGCCCGCCAGGCCAACCATTTCCAGCGCTTCGCCAATACGTTGAATGCGTTCCGGCTTTTTCACCCCCGCCACTTCCAGACCGTAACCAACGTTGTCGCCAACACTCATGTGCGGGAACAAAGCGTAGGACTGAAACACGGTATTGACCGGACGACGGTGGGCAGGTAGCTCCAGCAGTGCTTGTGAGTCGAGAGTGATCTTGCCGCTATCGAGTCGCTCAAACCCGGCGATGATTTTCAGCAGCGTGGTTTTGCCGCAACCGGACGGCCCCAGCAAGGTAATAAATTCGCTCTGGCCAATGTTCAGGTTGATGCCGTCCAGCGCCTTCACCACCCCACCTTCCGGTGTATTGAAATGACGAATGGCATTACGCACCCGCAGGTAATCTGTGGCTGGATTGTGGGAAAACGCTATCGACATAAACACCTCGGCAGTCGCCGGCAACTACTCGAATACGCGGCGACTTTGGTTGAAGAAGAGATTGGAGAAAGGGTTGAAATGGCTGCTCTGAAAAGGGCGGCTGATACGCTATCGCACCAGCCACACTAGCGACCGTCAGGAAGCGGTACGTACCTTGGTCCAGACGCGGTCATAGAGCTTCAGGCCCTTGCCAAGGTCTTCGAAGATCTGCAGCTTGTCCATCACCTCAGCCGGAGGGTTAACCGCCGGGTTAGCACGCAGGCTTTCTGGTAACAGTGGTACAGCGGCGGTATTGGCGGTGCCATTGGCCTGCTGGGTAGCGTTCAGGGCGGCAATTTCAGGCTTCAGGAAGAATTCCATAAAGGCTTTGGCATTGGCCTTGTTTGGCGCGCTGTTCAGTACGCACATGTTCTCCTGATACATGGTCGCGCCTTCTTCCGGAATCACGTACGCCAGGTTTTCAGGATCATCCAGCACGTACATCATGGCGCCGACGTACCATTGGGCTGCGGCAATGTCGCCGGATTGCACCATTGGAATGCTGTCGTAGGTGAACGCAGATACCTTCGGTTTTTGTTCAACCAGGAACGACTGGGCTTCTTTCAGCTGGTCACGATCAACGCTGTTGACGCTCTCACCTTGCAGGATCAAGGCAACACCAATGTCTTCCCGCATATCGTCCAGCATGGCGATTTTCTTGCCCTGATCCGGCAGTGCGAAAAACTCTTTCCAGCTGCTCAGCTCAGGCACCAGCGTCTTGTTGTAAACAATCCCTACCGAACCCCAGGCGTATGGCAGGCAGTACTCACCCTTGGGGTCGGTTTTGGCCTTCAGGTTGGCCGCAGCAATGTTCGAGAAACCGGCCGACTGATTAATGTTGGTTTTATGCAGCAGCTTCAGATGAGACATGATGTCCTGCATATGCACCGACGGGAAAACGATGTCGTAACCGGTCGCACCGGCCTGTAACTTGGCCAGCATTTCCTCGTTGGAGCCGTAGGTATCCAGGTTTACTTCAATGCCGGTTTCAGCGGTGAAGCGGGTCAGCACTTCCGGGTTGATGTAGTCACCCCAGTTATAGAGATTCAGCTCTTCCGCCGCCATGACAGGGGCAGAAAGCGCTGCTGCAGACAGTGCACAGGCCAGGGTTAACGAGCGAGTCAGTTGCTGGCAGCCAGCAGTCACAGGGGTCTTCAGTTTCATGGATCACCTCGGAGTCGGTAGACGGACAGTCGTTCAACAGATGATCCCCAGTGTAAAATCGGGTATAAATCACACAAGAACAGAATATGTTAGATTTATAACATTTTAAATAAATACATATAAATCAAAAACTTATAAGAATAAAGCCATGGGGTTGGCTCATATTGCCCACTCGCTAACCACTGATTTGGGTGCATTGATACCAAAGTACGCACCACACAGGGACATCCCCGCCAAAAACAGACCGAACCGCTAACATCGAGGCCAGCATGCAGAACACGTTTTCGTCCAAACCCGAGTACCTGGCCACTCGTTCGGCCCAACACATCAAGGAATTGATTCCACAACTTAGCCCATCGGAAGCCCGTGTCGCCCAGTACATATTGCTGAACCTTGAACGTATCGGTTACGAAACCGGTGCTTCGATTGCCGAAAAAGCCGCCGTCAGTGCCATTACCGTCAGCCGTTTTCTGAAACGGGCGGGTTACCAGGGCATTTCGGCACTGAAACAGGAATTGCAGCAGGAAATGATTCCGGTGGTGTCGGAACGTCATCAGCCCAGTGCGGAAATCCGTCGCCACAAGGAAGTGCTTGATCACGAGATGCAAGCCATGATGCGGCTGTTCGAACAGTTCCAGAGTGACGATTGGCAAAGCATGATTCGCCATGTCAGCACTGCCGAACGGGTGTTCGTGTCCGGCTTTCAAACCGTGCGTGGACTGGCCGAGGATTTTTGTCGCCGACTGTCGCTGGCGCGGCCGAAAGTGCATTATCTGTCAGCCCATGACGGCATGCTGGGGGAGCTGCTAGGTACACCTGAACGGCAGTCAGGCTATGAAGTACTGATCCTGATCGATGTGATTCCCTACGCCCGCGAAACCCGCATTATTTGTGACATAGCGGTGGAAAAAGGCGTGCAACTGGTGATCCTGACCGATGAGTTTTGCCACTGGGCCAGCGACTACACTCCCTACGTGCTGCACAACAAATCGAAGGCCAGTCTGTTTCTGGAATCCACCTGGGGACTGAACCTGGCCAGCAATATGCTGGTCGACGGAGTAGCCAGTCAGCGCGCCAGCAGCGATGCCCGCTCGCGGGAATGGCAGGAAATGGCCAAGCGACTGGCATTGTTTTAATGGCCTGATACTTCAAAGCCCAGCGACACAAACCCCCGAAGAGGAAACCCGATGAACGAAATCCTGACCGAATACAGCATGGCGCTGCAGGCACTGATGCTGATTTTCGCCACGGTGATGGCGCAAAGCGTGATAGCCATGATTGCCCACCGCAAGCAGCAACATTATGTGCCGGGCGTGGTGGATGAAAAGCTGGGGCATGAATCGTTTGTGTTCCGCAGCCATCGCACCTTTATGAACTCACTGGAGAACCTGCCGTTGCTGGCTGGCCCGGCCATCATTGGCATTCTGAGTGGTTTCGACCCGTTCAAGCTGGGAGCAATTTGCTGGGTGTATGCCATCGCGCGAATCTGTCACATGGTGCTCTACTACGCCATCGCCACCGAGAAAAACCCCAGCCCACGCAGTTACTTCTTCAGCGTCGCACTATTGGTGAACATTGTGCTGATCGTGATGGTGTTTATTCACGTACTGGGTGCTTAACGGCGGGTTTCAGCGGGTTTTCGGTGCGCAGTGCGCACCCTACATTGACGGGTTTCCGCACCCTACATGATTATTTTTGAGACGTAGGGTGCGCACCGCGCACCATGAACGTGACCCAGGCAGATATCTCGCCATCACCAAGGTTAGGAAACCGCGATGAAGCACTATGCTATACGGATGACCTCGGAAACCAGCCGTATCGTCAAAAGTCTTGGCTGGATTTTGGCAATAATAGTGCTGGTAACGGTCTACCTGATTCTGGTTAACGACGGAGCCGTGGTCATTCCATTGGCGGTCGCTGCGTTTTTTATGGCCGCTGCCATTCGGCTCATGCGAGCCAATGGATGCGTCAGTATCAACGCCGAAACGGTAACTGTGCGACAGAGCCTGTTTGATACATCGGATGCGACAAGCGCGCCTGTCGCTGGCTTCGAGTCGCTGAAGATCAACTTCAGATCGGTACACAATGCCCAAGAGCACGCGTTCTCCTACTTTTACATATCCCTTCTCGTCAAACCTGCAAATGACCCCAGCGCAACAGCGGAGGTCTGCCTGTCGAACTTTTACACCACCCGCTCACCCCGCAAAATCATGAAGAAAGCCCACGCGCTTTCCCAGTTAACGGGCCTTCCGATCACTATTGCTGAAGGCTTTGAGGTGTACTTCCAAACCGATAAGCGCGCGTGACCTTCCTTATGCTGCAACCTGCATAACGTTGCGACCTGCAGCATCAGCCCACCACCTAACCACCACCCTCACCCGCGCCAGAACACTGGCGACAGCAACACCATCAGCGTCAGTAGCTCCAGCCGCCCAAGGATCATCGCCAAACTCAGTATCCATTTGGCGCTATCTGGCAGGGAGGCGAAGTTGCCCGCCGGGCCAATGATGTCGCCGAGGCCAGGGCCAACGTTGGTCAACGCGGTGGCAGCGCCGGTCAGCGAGGTCAGGACATCGAGGCCAGTCAGGGCCAGCGCCAGCGTGGTGATGGTCAGTACCAGGAAGAACAGGAAGGAAAATGCGACCGCCGAGACCATGATGTCATCGGTCACGGCTTTGCCGTTGTAGCGCACCACAAAATAGCCACGGGGATGCACCAATTTGCGCATCTGGTCACGCAGGAACAGCCACGACAGCTGGAATCGGAATATCTTCATGCCGCCACTGGTCGACCCGGAACAGCCACCAATAAAGGTTACGAAAAAGAACAGCGCCATACTGAAGCTGCCCCACAAGGTGTAGTCGGCAGAGGCAAACCCGGTGGTGGTGATCACAGAAACAATATTGAAGGCCGCCTGGGTCAGGATTTCAAACGGCGCTCGATCGGTCGTTAGCCACTGCTGCAAAAACAACACTGTAATCAACCCGACGATGATCCAGACAAATCCGCGAATCTGGTCGTCTTGAAGAATGCGCCAGCTGGGCCGTGACAGCATCCGAATAAACAGCGTGAAAGGCATGCCTCCCAGCATCATAAAGACCACCGCAATCCACAAAATCGCGTCGTTAAAGCGTCCCATGGAAGCGTCACTGGTGGCGTAACCACCGGTCGACACCGTCGTCAGGGCATGGTTAATAGCATCAAAGCCGGTCATACCGGCAAACCAGTAGGCCAGCGCGCACAGCACCGTCATACCGATGTATACCAGCACCAGGGCACGCGCCAGATGTTGAAAGCGGGGCATGGATTTTTCCGACCAGTCGGAAGATTCGGTCTGGAACAGCCGCATTCCCCCAACCCGCAAGAACGGCAATATAGACACCGCCATGCCGATCACGCCAATGCCACCAATCCATTGCAGCATCGACCGCCACAGCAGCAGCGAAGGCGGTGTGTGGTCCAGATTCGACATCACGGTAGAACCCGTGGTGGTAATACCGGAGACGGCTTCGAACACCGCATCGGTCAGACTTAACGGATGATCGGTAAGGGTCAGCGGCAACGCGCTGAAGAACGACAGCATCAACCAGGTCAGGCTGGTCAGCAGGTACAGCTGGCGGGCATTGAGGTTGAAGTGACGGGGGCGGTTAAACAGCAGAAGTAACAAGCCCATCCCTGCCGAGCAGGCCGAGGCAATCAGAAACGCCGGTAACTCATGGTCATTCGTTGCGACCGATACCAGCATGGGCACCAACATAAATACCGCCATGCTGATTGCCAGCATGCCGCATACAAACAGCACGGGTTGAAATAAAGCCAGCAAGCTTGCTCCTCCGTTACGATACGAGGCCTCGTCGCTCAAGCTGGCGTACTTTACGCCTATCTACGCCAATGAAAAGCGCTTTACCAGCTTGATCTGCGTATGCTGACAAAGGTACTGATATTCAGCCTTTCGGTTACAACACCCTGTTCGGACACCGGAACAATGCCAACCGCTTTTCGCTAGCTTCGGCCGTCACTTCAGCGTCCCATACCTGGGTAGAACGCCCCAGCTGCTGGGGGCTGGCCACGCACAGCACCAATGCCACCACGCTGTTCCCCCTGAATCTCAAGCGCACCACAAAATCGAAACACTGATTACCAATGCCCCCACTGTTGTTCCAGCATGCTCAATGTCAGCATAAACAGCTTGAACACGCTTGAGGTTGCTATGTCCGTACTCGCCGAACTTCCCTTTTCACTGTTGGAACTGGCCACCGTGCCAACGGGCATGGACGTGCCGCAAACCCTGCAATCCGTGACCGAGCATGCCCGTCATGCAGACGCACTCGGCTTCAAGCGGCTATGGCTGGCCGAACACCACAACATGCCAGGCATCGCCAGCTCGGCCACCTCAGTGTTAATTGGTCATTTGGCCACGGCGACCCAACATATTCGCATTGGCTCCGGCGGCATCATGCTGCCGAATCATCCGCCGTTAGTAGTCGCTGAACAATTTGGCACCTTGCAGGCACTCTACGGTGATCGAATTGATCTGGGGCTGGGCCGTGCGCCAGGCACAGACCCGATCACCAGTCGAGCCCTCCGCCGTGACGACATGCGGGCTGAACGGTTTCCGGAAGAAGTCGCCGAACTGGAACGGCTGTTAGGCAAACAGGTGACCACAGACAAACGCGTGCAAGCGTACCCCGGTGCAGGCAGCGGCGTGCCTATCTGGCTGCTGGGTAGCAGTTTGTTCAGTGCTCAACTGGCCGCCATGCGCGGTTTGCCATATGCCTTTGCAGCACATTTTGCTCCGCGGTATTTGCGCGACGCCATTGCCATCTACAAGCGTGATTTCCAGCCTTCTGAACACCTGTCAGAGCCTTACGTGATGGCCTGTATTCCATTGATTGCAGCGGCTTCCGATGCCGAAGCCTTCTATCTGGCCAGCAGCAGCCAACAACGGGTGATGGCGCTGATGACCGGACAACCGCTGTTTCTGCCACCACCGGTGGAAAATATGGATGAACTCTGGGATATCCCCACTCAGGCACAGGTGCAGTCATTTCTGGCCATGCAAGTCACCGGTGGCCCCGCCAGCCTGAAATCCAAACTGGAAGCACTGGTTGAGGATCTGGGAGTCAACGAATTGATGTTCACCAACGACATCTACGACCGTCAGAAGCGCCTGGATGCACTGGAGTGGGTCATGCAGGCAAAACGCTGACAAATTGCGCAGCCGGAAGAGTGTGAACAACAAGCTGCTCTGAGTCAGGTGTAATCGAGAAAATTCTCACCTGGAGTTTGATCAGGGATCGATCGATTGTTAGGATCTGTCATCTTTTTCAAACATACCTCAGGGAACGAGATGACACGCTTGCCTGCACTCGCACTGGCGGTAGCCGCCGCTTATGTGCCTACCACCCATGCCGCCCAGTATATGGGGCATGAAGTTCACGATTCACGCTTGATCGTCGTTTGGGATACCGAAGCAGACAAGAGCAAGGCTTCTAGCGGGCGTTACAGCGCTTACAACCAGATGACGCAGCTGAAACAGGGCCGTCATCTGAACAACATCGAAACCCTGCAAAAACCCTCTGGCCAGAGCCTGAAACAAAGCATCTCCGCGCTGGAAAGCATTCCCGGTGTGAAGGCCGTTTACCCGGACTATTTTGTCGAAGCCTTCACCACCCCGAACGACCCGGCGTATGACCGCCTGTGGGGCATGCACAGCGACACCGATTTCGATATCAACGCCCCCGAATCCTGGGACTACACCACTGGCAGTCAGGACGTTGTGATTGGGGTGCTCGACACAGGTATTGATTACAACCACGAAGACCTGGCCGCCAATATCTGGACCAACCCGGATGAAATTGCTGGCAACGGCATCGACGACGACAACAACGGCTACATCGACGATGTACACGGTATTGATACCCGCGACTACGACTCCGACCCAATGGACGATGTTGGCCATGGCACCCATGTCGCCGGCACCATCGCCGGTGTTGGCAACAACGCCATCGGTGTTGCCGGGGTCGCCTGGCAGGCAACCCTGATCCCTTGCCGTTTTCTGGATTACTATGGTGGCTATGCCAGCGGTGCCATCGAGTGTCTGGATTACCTCGCCAGCCTGAAGTCAGACAAGGGCATCAACCTGGTGGCAACCAACAACAGCTGGGGCGGCGGTGCTTTCAATCAGGTGTTGATGGATGCCATTGAAGCCCACAATGAGCTTGGCATTCTGTTTGTTGCTGCGGCGGGTAACGCCTCCAACAACAACGACCTGTCACCCACGTATCCAGCCTCTTACGACGTCGAAAACATCATTTCAGTAGCAGCAATCGACGAAGACGGTGCCCTGGCTGATTTTTCCAACTACGGTGCCGCTTCCGTTGATATTGCCGCCCCAGGTGTAGAGATCTACAGCTCTGTTCCAGGTGATGCCTACGACAGCTATTCTGGTACCTCCATGGCCGCGCCACACGTAACCGGCGCACTGGCACTGATGGCAGCCCAATATTCCAACGCCCGGGCACAGGGACTGAAAACCCTGCTGCTGAATAGCGCAACCGATCAGGAGCTTTACAGCAGCGCCACCCGTCAAGGCCGCCTGCAACTTGTTAATCCTGCTGGTGAAGGCGCCATCAACTGCACCGACAGCACCTTTGTCAGCCGGGTGAGCCCCGCCAGCGACGCCGTGACCGCCGTATATGGCAACACCATCGACGTAAGCTACGCCAGCTTTCAATGCGCTGAACCGGGCAGTGCCATCAGCATCAGCTACCGCGGTAACGATATCACCCTGGTGGATGATGGAACCGGTTCCGACAGCATTGCTGGCGACGGCTTGTATTCCGGCACCATTACCATCGACTGGCTCGGCGAAGCCAGCGTATCCGTAAATGGTTATGACGACGAAAACTTCACCCTGACCGGGATCGACATGCCATCGATCCGGGAAGTGGAATACCAGTGGGAAGACGTTGAAGGCACCACCGTATTGGCGAGCAGTGATGATTCGGTAGCGAACATCGATCTCGATTTTGCCCTGACCACGCCTTTTGGCACCACCTCCCGTGTTCGTATGTCCAGTAATGGCCTGGTATTCACGGGTAATGACTACACCAGCCGCTACAGCAACCAGGCATTGCCAAGCCTTGAGATGGATCAGGTGCTGGCACCTTATTGGGACGACTTGATCGATGCAGGCAGTGGTAGCTATTCCTACGCCATCACAGGTACGGCACCTGACCGCAAACTGGTCATTAATTACAACAACATCAACTATTTTGGCTCCAGATCCAGCACGGTCACCTTCCAGGTTGTGTTGAACGAGTCCCTGCCCGTTGTCATGTTCAACTACCAGTCGGTGACGTCCTCAGACAGTAGTGTCAGCAACGGCGCTTCGGCAACCGTCGGCTTTGAATTTGATGGCTATGGCGAAACCTACAGCCTCAACAACCCGGTACTGACAGACGAGATGTCGCTGATGGTTGCTGGAGCAGATATTGAATACCCTCAAATCAGCCGCTTTGAGTACTCCGGCCTGCCGCGCGTTGGCTATCCAATGACCTTCGTTGCAGAGCTGTCCTCTGACTCTCCGGAAGGCAGCTATATGCTGCTGGACCTGAACGATGGCAACGGTCCACAAGCGTATGAATCCGGTACGGAAGTAACCGTCAGCTACAACGCTGAAGCCATTTATACACCGTTGGTGCAGGCTCTGACCGACAATGCCAGCGCTTCTGCCAGCCTGACCATTTCGGTACTGAACCTGTCCGATGTGGAGCAAGCTCTGATTGACCAGGCTGCGGCAGAGCGTGAAAGCGCCATCATCGCCAGCCCTGGCGACTATGGCCTGGTAACAACCGATGCGCTTGATGAACAAATCAGTGCTGCAGTTCAGGCAGTACTCGACAACCCGGCAGCCTACGGTCTGGCTGTTGTCATGAACACCTCGGAAGACATTGCCGCTCTGGAAGCCGGTACGCACCTGCTGGGAGCATCAACGGACATTACTGACCTGGACAGTTTCTTTAGCGACGTGCGCTTTGTGTGGGTATACGAAGACGGTGCCTTCAAAGGCTGGTCTCCTGACGCGAACCTGCTGATCCAGCTGCAGAACTCCGGCTACAGCGTGCTCGACAGCATTGAATCCGGTCAAGGCTTCTGGGTGACCAAGCAATGAACAAGACCATAAGCAAGAAAGCCATAGTGCCAGCACTGCTGGCAACCATCGGACTGACCGCCTGTAGCGGCGGTTCCGGTGGCTCCGGGAACAGCACGGAGAGTCTGCAAGGCAGCGTCAGCAAAGGGCTGGTGGTCGGCGGTCAGGTGAACGTCCTGACGTCAGCCAATGGCGAGTTACTGGCGCAAGCCACCACCAACAGCAACGGCGTATTTACCGTCGAACTGGACGCCATGCCGGATGTCATCTTCGTACGCGTTACCGCAGCCACAGATGGTTCCACCATGATGCAATGTGACTGGTCAGAATGCGGAGCGGCCAACAGCCAGGACGAAGACAGCAACAACAACGGTGTGATCGACTTTGGTGAATGGCAACACGTAGATGAAAGCTTTGAACTGACAGGCTGGATAACCGCCGAACAGGCACGCCAGCAGTCGTTCAGCATCAACCCGTTTACCCATGCTGCTGCCCAGCAGTTCAACAGTGCACCATCTGACAGCGCTCTGGACGACGCCTATGCGGATATCCAGAGCACCTTCTCGCTGTACAGCCGTCCGGACCAGATCCAGGTACAGGACGTGACGGACTCCAGCCTCGACACAGCACAACTGCAAGACCAGTTAATGGCCGCCAGTGTATTGCGGGTCTATGCACCGCAGAGCAGCAGCGTCGAGGAAGCCTTGCAGGCTGTCACCGAGAGCAATCAGGCGGTAACGGATATCAGTATGACGGACGTCACCAACATCGTCTTGCAAGCCGTCATGACACAAGCGTCCAACGACGATTATGCCGATATGACAGCTTCCCTGACCGAAGCCAACAACGACGCATCAGAGCAGGAAAATCGCCTCTCCAACAGCGATCTTCCAATGCTGCCACCCTTGCAGTAAGGGCCAGGGCGTCAATAAGAAAAGCCTTAGTAGCCCTTGGTTGTATCCACCGGATGCAGCAAGGGCTTGCCTTCCAGTATGTGACGACCATTGTCCACCAGCTGGCCAAGGATGGCTTTGCCGGAGGCCGCTGAGGCCATGTGTGGGGTAACCACCACGCCTGCGGTGCTCCACAGCGGGTTATTTGTATTCAACGGCTCTTGCGGGAACACATCCAGCACCGCGCCACGCAGGTGGCCACTTTCCAACGCGGCAATCACGTCGGCTTCGTTGAGGTGTTCGCCGCGACCACAGTTCATCACCACCGCACCTTGCGGCAGCTGCTGAAACAACGACTGGTTCAAAATGCCGTCGGTTGCAGGGGTTAGTGGCAGCAGGTTCACCAGCAGGTCACAGCGTGACAGGAATTCCGGCAGGTCTTCTTCGCCCCAGAAGCAGCTGACCTGATCGACCCGCTTTTCCGAACGCGACCAGCCCGCTACCGGATAGCCGAATTTGGCCAGCCCTTCGGCAATAAAGCAGCCCAGCTGTCCCATGCCCATCACGCCAATACGCATTTTGCCTGCACGACGCTGTGGATGCAGTTTCCAAACCTTGTCGGCCTGTTGCGCCAGTGCCTTGTCGAAGTCGCGCTG
Source organism: Oceanobacter sp. ABM4_470 (assembly GCF_056158645.1). Lineage (NCBI taxonomy): Bacteria > Pseudomonadati > Pseudomonadota > Gammaproteobacteria > Oceanospirillales > Oceanospirillaceae > Oceanobacter > Oceanobacter sp. ABM4_470. The sequence continues at coordinate 113,830 of NZ_JBSWTR010000002.1, read as the reverse complement.
GTAATGCAGCACGCCCCATAACACGTATTCCAGCATGCCCTGTTTCTGGCCTTCATCGACCACCCGACAAACCGGCAGTCCGGCCTGCATCAGGCTGACCGGAATGTGATCCACCCCCGCCGACACCGCTTGCAACAGTTTCAGATTGGGACAGGTTTGCAACAGGTCTTGTGGTGGATACCAGCAGGCGGCAACGTCGGCGTTAACCGCTTCCGGGTCATCCAGACGATAGCAGGTAACGTCGTCGTACCAGCTTTCCATGCGGCTGATCAGGCGGTCGGCAAAGCCGCTGTCGTTGGTGGCGAAAACAATTTTCAGCGGTGTGTGATGGGTTTTCATAGTGAACTCGGTTGCGGGCGCTCAGTGTTTGTAGGAAGGGTCGATACGGTCCAGCTTACGCAACCAGGCCTTCCAGACCAACTGACGTTCGTGCTCTACCCCACGAAATTGGTCGCAGACATGACGGGCCAATTGCGCCTCGATCGGCTGGACCGGTGTCAGCGCCGCCATTTGCGCCGCTGCCAGTTGAATGTCGCAAGCCTGATTGAGGGTGTACATAATCTGGAAGGCATCGGCGATGGTTGGCCCTACCGACAGCAGCCCATGGCTGCGCAGGATCATGGCAATGTTACTGCCCAACGACGCCTGAATGCGCTCGCGCTCTTCCAGGTTGAACGCCACCCCCTCGTAATCGTGATAACCAACGCGCTCGTAAAACTCGGCGCTGATCTGATTCATTGGCAGCAAGCCATGCTCACAGGCGGCCACCGCCATGCCCGGCAAGGTATGAGTGTGAATCACACAATGGGCGTCGCCGCGCGCCATATGCACTGCGCTGTGAATGGTAAAACCGGCCGGGTTATAGGCCTGATCACCGTCCACCACTTCGCCCTTGAGATTCACAACGACGAGGTCGCTGGCGCAGATTTCCTCGAACAGAAAACCGAACGGATTGATCAAAAACCGGGGCTCTCCACCACCCGGCAAACGCACCGAAAAGTGGGTGTAAATGGTGTCGTCCCAGCCGAACATGGCGGCCAATCGGTATGCGGCAGCCAGCTCTTCGCGCAGTTGCTGCTCGCTTGCCTGTGGGTGTTGAGTGGCATCAGACATGAGCGCCTCCCTGGTTAGCAGGCTCGGTCACCAATCCCATAAAGTGGCGAATGCGTTGCAGCTGAGGGCTGACAACCGAGCTATCACGAATGGCATCCGGGGCAGCATCAACCTGCACCACACCATGTTCCATCATCATTACCCGGTCAGATACCTGCAGGGCAAACTCCATTTCGTGGGTCACAATCAGCATGGTCAAACCGGCCTTGGCCAGATCCTGCATCACCTTCAGCACCTCACCGACCATTTCCGGATCCAGCGCTGAGGTCGGTTCATCAAACAGAATGATGTCCGGGTCCAGCGCCAGGGTGCGCGCAATGGCCACCCGCTGCTGCTGACCACCGGACAGCTGATGCGGGTATTTATCGGCATGGGCCAACATGCCCACCTGATCGAGCAGATGTAACGCCCGTTCGCGAGCCAGCTGCTTCGATTCAATCTGGCCGTGGTAGCGCGGTGCCAGCATGACGTTTTCGGCGACGGTATAGTGCGGGAACAGGTTGAAGCTCTGGAACACCATACCAATGCGGCGAATGCCGTTGCGCAAGGTGGTTTTATCGGCGTGTTCTCCACCGCGAATATAGCCCTCACCAAACAGCACCACTTCGCCACTGTCGAGGGTCTCAAGCTGGTTGATGGTACGAATCAGGGTGGTTTTGCCCGAGCCTGACGGGCCAATGATGCTGATCACCTCACCGCTGGAGACGTTCAGGTTGATGTCTTTCAGCACCTGATGGTCACCGTAGGATTTTGACAAGTGCATCAGATTCAGCGCGGGCGGCTCTCCCGCTCGCAGGCTTACGGATTTGCTGACCGCCCCCTTGCCTTGCAAGCTGGTGCGCAGCGCCGCCACGGTGCTGTCAGACAAGGTGCCCGGATTGCGGGAAGGAATGTCTATCCGACGCTCCAGCCACTGCAACACCGCGCCGAAGACGGTCACAATCAACACGTAGTACACCGCCACCGCCAACAGGGTTTCCAGCACCAGAAAGTTCTGGGCATACAGCCGTTGGCCTGTCATCAGCAGCTCTGGCAGAGAAATCGCCGACACCAACGAGCTCAGTTTAATGATGGTGACGTACTCGTTGATCATGGTGGGCAGCGAGATACGGAACGCTTGCGGGATCACAATCAGGCGTTGAATACCGGCGAAACCCAGCGCCAGTGCATGGCCCGCTTCACGCTGCCCTTTAGCAACAGAGATCAGACCACCGCGGTGGATTTCAGCCATGTAAGCGGCCTCGGTCGCAACCATACTGACCAGGCCTGCCACAAACGGAATGCCCAGTACCGAACCGGCCGCCGGAAACAGTTGCGGCAGGTTGTACACAAACACCAGCACCACCAGCAGCGGCACACTGCGGAAAAACCAGATGTACACACCCGCCGGTACAGACAACCAGCGGTGCTTCGACATTTTGGCAATCGCCAACAGGAAGCCAAGTACCAGTCCAATGCCCCATGACAAGGTGCTCAGCACCACCACGGTGACACATGCCTGCCAAAACGACGACATGGTGAACAGCGAGAAAAAATAGTCCCAGTCCAGACTCATACTGGCTCCTGTATTACAGCAAATGAAAACGTCAGAACGCGGGGATTATTCCGCCGCCAGCAGGTTGTACTTCTTCAGCAGCTCAGGGTAATCGCCATCGGCAGTGATTTCAGCCAGCGCGGTTTGCAGCGCCTGCTTCAGCTCGGTATTGCCCTTTTTCACGTAGATACCCAGGGTTTGCGGGTACACCAGATCCGGCGAGCTGATCTCAATGCGGCCACGGGTACGCTCGGCGAACATCATCGCGGCACCGGCAATTTCCAGCTGAGCTTCAACGTTACGGGACAGCAGTGCTTGCGAAACTTCCGGTGCTGACGGGAATTCACGAATGGTGATGGCTTCTTTGCCATTCGGCACACAGTAGCTGGCCGACAGTTCCGTCAACTGTTTGACCCAGGCAGTGCCTTGCTGCAGACCCACTTCCACGCCACACAGGTCTTCCTTGGTTTTGGGCTGAATGTCGCTGCCCTTGTTCACCATGATGTAGGCACCTGTACGGGCGTAAGGGATGGCTTCGGCCTGTTTCTGACGCTCGTCAGTGACGTACATGCCAGAGATCACCGCATCAAACTTGTTGGCCCCCAGACCCAGAATCAGGCTGGTGAATTTGGTATCCACAAAGCTCGCCTCGGCACCCAGTTTGGTGGCCAGCAAGGCCGACATTTCCGGGTCAAAACCAACGACTTTGTCGCCCTCGTAGGATTCAAACGGTGGGTAGCTGATTTCCATGCCTACTTTCATGGTGTCGCCGCTCAGCAGAGGATCGGCAACCGCCTGTGAAGACAGCATCGAAGCGGGGGCCAGCACAGCCGCCATACCCAGCGCCAGCGTTGCCCGACGGAACAGGGATTGGGTGTTATCAGTGTTCAACATGATGACTCTCCTTCATCAAGAGTTTGGTTTTCAAAGTCAGTGGGTTTCAGCGGGTTGATGCAGTGCATTCAGGGTCGAGGCTGTTGGCAGCCTTCTTTTTCATATGGCCAAAGGTGGCCACCCCACGAGCCCGTTGAGGCAGCGATAACTCGCCTGCCGCCACCCGGTCGCGCAAGTAGGAATAGGTTTGCAGGGCCTGACTGTACATATGATCGCCAATACTCAGCGCTTCGTACTCGCTCGCCTCAGCCCCCTGCAAGAACTGTGGCAATGGCTGGATTTGCGTGTGGTAATCGCAGGCAAAGAACAACGGGAATGAGTAACGCTCGTCAGAGACCTTGCGCACCCGGTGCGACGTGGCGACAAACTGGCCGGCGGTCATCACTTCAAGCATGTCGCCAATGTTGATCACAAAGGCCTCTTCGCCCTGCAGCGATACCGGCGGCGCATCGATCCAGTCTCCGTCTTCGTTCAGCACTTCTAGGCCAGGCTGGTCTGCAAGCAACATGGTGAAGCACTCATAGTCGGTATGCGCACCAATACCGGGCGCGTCTTCAGCCGAAGCATCGTATGGATAATGAATCAGTCGCAGCTTTGATGGCGGGCACGTCACCATTGCATCGAAATAGTGCTCATCGAGGCCCAATGCCAGTGCAAATCCGCGAAACAGGGTACGACCGAAGGCAAACACATCGTCGTAATAAGCCAATACCGGCTGTTTGAAATCCGCCAGTGGAGGCCATTCGTTGGGACCAATCAAAGGGGTGTTGGCTTGTACCAGAGGGTGGTCCAGCGGTGCCTGAAAGCCGACATCAAAGGCTTCTTTCAAATCCGGTTTGGCCGAGCCATAGATTTCCTCACCCCGTGGCACAAAGCCCTTGTGACTGGCCGATGAGCCAATGTAATAGGCCATTTTTGCGTCCAGCGGCTGGGCAAAAAATGCCTTCGCGGCCGCCCGGATACCGGCCATGCGCTCAGCGGAAATACCATGGCCCGTAACGTAGAAAAAACCCACCTCACGGGCAGCCTGACCCAGTTGCCCGGCCACCGCCTGACGCTCGTCCAGTGAATCACTGAACAAGCCCGCTACATTGATCACAGGCAGCGCCTGAAACGCGCTTTTGTTCGCAGCACCGCTGCTCGTATTGGTGGTCATGCTCATTATCTCCATTGATCGAATTGCTGGCGCTGACGTTTGGCCATCCAGGCATTGAGCTGCCAAAGATCGGCCACCGGCACATTGGTAAACGGCAAGTGGTGCAAATAGCCATCACGGCCAAATTCCGGTGTCAGGGTGGTTTTGCTGAACCCGCGGGCCTGTTGGCTGGCCCAGACGCGCTGCCAGAAGGCTTCAAAGAAGGCCAGCTCGTTGGCGTATTCCGGTGCTGCCGGATGAGGCAGCTGCGGCCCCTGTGGATAACCTGCCCGGGCCTGAATGTGGTCAACCCGTTCTATAAATGGCTGCATCGCCTGCCAGTCCAAGGGGTGATCCAGCAGCCGCTCGGCTACCAGCACCCAATGACTGATGTCTGCGGTAAAGCGCAGCTCGGGTAATTGCTGCAGCAGTTCCAGCGTGACCCAGGGGGAATACAACGAGGTGCCCCTGTGCGTCTCGAACACGCAACGCAAACCCGACTGCCGGGACAACTCCAGCGCTGCGCCAAAGAAATCCACTTGCATCGAAAGCGACCAACGGTCATTACCGGGCAGAATGTTCACCAGCTCTGGGCTTAATTCGGCCGCTTTCGGTAGCATGTCGTGCAGTCGATCCAGATGCTGTTGCGGGCCTTCGGACTGATCTGGAATCACGTCGCCACCGCTGAACAAAATGGCGATGTAGCTCAAGTCGTCACTGTGCAGTCGCTGCTGTAGCTGACGTCGTGCAGTTGCTTGCAATGGCACCCGGGCTTCAATGCCCACACAGCCAGCAGCGCGCAGTTCATAAACCACTTGTGGCCAGTCATCCGTTACGCCCCACAGGGTGCGGTGTATATCCAGTTGCATTTGAATGTGCCTCCTGACTGACAGCCGTTAGCGATAGCTCACACCGGGAAGCACACAGAGCATTTCGTACAGCAAATTGGCCCCTAGCTGAGAGGTGTTGCCGCTGACGTCGTAAGGGGGAGACACTTCCACCAGATCACCGCCAATCAGGTTCAGGCCTTTGCAACCGCGAACGATCTCCAACCCCTGAATAGACGTCAGACCACCCACTTCCGGGGTACCGGTGCCCGGCGCCCAGGCCGGGTCGATGCCGTCGATATCGAACGACAGATAGACAGGACCATCACCCATGATTTCGCGCACCTGTGCCATCAAGGGCTCCAGCGACTTGTGCCAGCACTGCTCGGCGGTGATCAGTTTGAAGCCCTGATCCTCACCCCAGCGAAAGTCCTCGGCGGTGTAGCCCTGAGCCCTCTGGCCGATCTGCACCACCCGGTTGCAGTCCAGCAGCCCTTCTTCCACCGCCCGGCGAAAAGTAGTGCCGTGGGCGATTTTCTCGCCGAACATGTTGTCGTTGGTGTCGGTGTGGGCATCGATATGAATCAGTCCAACCGGGCCGTGTTTCTTGGTCAGCGCCCGCAAAATCGGCAGCGTGACGGTGTGGTCACCGCCCATGGTGAGCGGAATCAGGTTGTAGTCGTTGAAGCGGGTGTAGTGTTCTTCGATCAGCTCGACCGATTTCAGCAAGCTGTAGGTATTGATGGCGACATCACCGATATCCGCCACCGACAACGAATCAAACGGCGCGGCTCCAGTGGCCATGTTGTATGGACGAATCATCACGGATTCATTGCGAATGCCGCGCGGGCCATAACGGGTGCCCGGACGCTGTGACGTGCCCACATCCAGTGGTATGCCCACAAACCCCACATCCAGCCCGCTCAGGTCTTCCACAAAGGGCAAACGCAACATGGTGCCGCGACCGCCAAAGCGTGGCATCTCATTTCCGCCCTGGGGCTGGTGCAGTACTTTTTCCATCGTTACAAACCTCATATCAACACGATCAGCGCCCAGGCATCGGGCCGCTGCTGAATCATGTGCTCATCCTGAAAGAGCACCCTTGCGGGTTAAATATCAGAAGCGTGATAATCAGTTCATGAATTGCTGAACTTAAACTTTCCAGACGAGAGGCATTTGATTTTGGAAAAAGGATTTAATATCAGGCACTTACAGGTTTTTTCGGCGGTGGTTCGGCATCAGAGCTATTCCGGCGCCCAACAGGAACTGAACCTGACGACCTCCGCCATCAGCAATTACATCAGCGAACTCGAAAGTCGCACTGGCTTCGTGCTATGCCAACGTGGCCGTGGGGGTTTTGCGTTAACCGAGAAAGGCCAGCAGTTTCTGCAACAAACACGCCGAACCCTTGATGAACTGGAGGAACTGGAGCGCCAGACCGAGGCGCTAAAAGACGATATGGGCGGTACTTTTCGCATGGCGATTCTGGATGCCACCAGCTCGGAACCGGCCTTGTCGATGCCCTCTGTGATTGGCCAATTCCGGCAGCAATTCCCCGCGGTGCATTTGAATTTGCAAATTCGCAGCCCCTACGAACAAGTTCATGCCATTCTGAACAATCAGCTGGATTTTGCCATTGGCAACTACCCAACCACGGTCAATAACGTCATTACCGACCCCTTGTACCGCGAACAGCACTGGCTGTTTTGCAGCAGCCAACACCCGCTGTACCAGCAATCGCACATTCAGCGCGAAGACATCATGAACGCAGGCATTGTGACCCGCAGCTACTGGAACGCCGCCGATCTGAAGAAACGTGGCTTTCTGTACAGCACCGCCACCGTCGAAAGCATGGAAGCACAACTGATGCTGATTCTGTCCGGGCAATACATAGGCTATTTACCCGAGCACTACGTTAGTCAATGGGCTCACTCCAACCAGCTGCGCTGCTTGCTGCCGAGTGAATTTGGCTATCAGGCGGAGTTTTCCATGTTGTACCGACGTGGCCGTAGCCGAGAACCCTTTATTCGCAGCATGCGCGAGCTGCTGCAAAAGCAGACCGCCGCACAAATGAAATAACGCCCGGCTCTTGGTGTTCCTCTTTAGTCGGATTGAGGCCCCTTTGCTAACGCGGTCTACTGGACCACATGACTCAGAAAAGACCAATTGCGCCAGGAAAGGACTCCCAGCCATGAGCACTCGCAGCACACCGGAAACCGGCAAATACCCTTGCCCACACAACCACCCACACGGGGTCTGGCAGCTGGATGCCGACTATGTGACCGAGGGCGCGGCGTGTGTCTATCTGATAGAACAGGGCGACCGGCTGGCCATTGTTGAAACCGGTACCGTTCACAGCGTGCCGCACCTGCTCGACCAGATTCAGGTGCTGGGACTCAGCCCGGAGAAGGTCGACTATGTGATCCCAACCCACGTGCATCTGGACCATGCCGCCGGTGCAGGTCATTTGATGGCCCACTGCCCCAACGCCCGACTGGTGATCCACCCTCGCGGGCGTGTCCACATGGTCGACCCGACCAAACTGGAAGCCGGCACCCGGGCGGTGTATGGCGACGATAAATACGAGGCGCTTTATGGCAGCCTGATCCCCGTCGACCCACAACGCATCATTGAAGCCCCCGACCAGTTCCGCATCGACTTTCATGGCCGAACCATCACTTTTATTGATACCCCCGGCCACGCCAACCACCACTTTTGCGTACACGACAGCGCCAGCAACAGCATTTTCAGCGGCGACACCTTTGGCATTTCCTATCCAGTGTTCGACACCCCCGATGGCCGCAACCTGCTGTTTGCCTCCACCACCCCGGTACAGTTCAACCCGGAAGCCTTGCTGCAAAGCATCGACACACTGGCATCACTCGAGGCCGACTTCGTTTACCTGACGCATTACGGCCAGATTCAACCCAGCCCGGATAACCTGCGCCAGCTGCGTGATTCAATTCACGCCTTCGTCGCCATCAGCAACGCCTTTGAACACACCACCACAGGCCGCAAAGACAAGATTGCCGCAGGCCTGAAAACCTGGCTGCTGGAGCAAGTGCAGCGGTACTTTCCACACGTCAGCCCCGCACAAGCCAGCCACTGGCTGGCGCAGGACATTGAATTAAACGCCCAGGGGCTGGATGTGTGGTTGAGCAGGCGGGCGAAGCAACCATAGCGCTTCGGCTGCTATCACTTATCTATCACTTCTGCGCCAGCACCCAAGCCGATGGCCGCTGGCACATGGCGTGCAGCCATTGGCCTGTGGCCGAATCGTCGCTGACCAGTTTGCCGTTGCCATCGAGGTCCGGTACTGAGGCGGCGTAATCAATGAATGGGGTCAGGATGCTGTCGGCGTAGCTGTAGTTGGCTGTCGCCAGGCCACCTTGTTCCTTGCCCTGCTGAGCTTGTAGCTGCTGTTCAATAATGGCCAGAAATGCCCGTGCCTTGGGCAGGTTTTCCACTACCACATCCAATCGTGGTTTGCCGTTCTCTCCTTTAGGAAAAGCCAGCTCCAGCAGTAAACCGTTCATTAAACTCTGGCCCGCATGAAACGAAACCGCCCCGGCCCACTGGTCAATCAGGGCTTGCTGTTTTTGCTCTGTAGCCTCTTTGCTGGCAACAGCATCCAGGTAACGGCAGATGGACGCGCTTTCAAACAAGCTGAAGTCGCCGTCAATCAGCACAGGCATCAGCCCAAATGGATTCAACGCCAGATGCTGTGGCGATTTGAATTCAATTTTTTCACCAAACGGCGCCATGCTGCTTTCAAGCTCAATGCCCAATTCGGCAGCGTATAAACGCACGGCTCGAACGTATGGGCTGAACGGGGCTCCGTAGAGTTTCAGTGAATCGGTCATAAAGGCTCCTTGTGGATAACGTGAGGGACTTGACGCACTTTAGATGCCACCACAATATGTTCAACAACATATTTCAAGAGTAAGCAGGGTCATGGCCTGGAGCAAGGATCACAAACAGCAAAGTCGCAGCAGAATCATCAGCGCCGCAGCGCGGCTGTTTACGCAGCAGGGGTTTGATGGTGTAAACATCGATCAGGTGATGGCCGAAGCCGGTATGACACGAGGGGCGTTTTACAGTCACTTCAAGTCGAAGTCCGATCTTTACTGCGAAGCCATGAAGCACGCCGCCCGCAGCCGTTTTCAAATGGCACTGGAATGCCCGCTTGCTGCCGACGACACATCCCCCAACAACCCGCAGCCCAGCAACCCTCAATCCAGAATCAACGTCGGCCAGCTGATTCGCGGTTACTTGTCCGATATGCACCTGAATACCACCGACAGTGGCTGTCCGCTGGCGTTTCTGGTTACCGATGTGGCACAGCAGGATGACGCCATACGAGAAACCTATACGCGCTTGTTCAGTGGCATGGCAGAGGAATTGGCCGCTGTCAGCCAGGCCGAGCGTGATCAGATATTGCGAAACATGGTGATGATGATTGGTGGTGTGGCCATTGCCCGGGCATTGGCCGATGAGGCGTTGCAGCAGGAGGTGTTGAGTGCCGTTCGAACGGGTCTGGGTGAGCATAAAAAAACCGCTGTGGGGGCAGCGGTTTAAAGGGATAAGGCGGAAACATCCGGCCTTTGGCTACCGCAGTAGCCAGCCACTGCCGAAGGATGGAAGTCTTCGGCAGTCACTTTGTTGGCTTGCCTGTTCGTTCTGTTGGCAAGCCGAATCAGGAGCCTGAATCAGTTACGAATCAGGTAATCGAACGCACCCAGTGCAGCGGTCGCACCAGCACCCATCGAGATGATGATCTGCTTGAACGGTACGGTGGTCACGTCACCGGCAGCAAATACGCCGTCCATACTGGTCTGGCCTTTGGAGTCGATCACAATCTCACCACGGTTGGTCAGTTCCAGCGTGTTCTGCAGGAATTCGCTGTTCGGTACCAGACCGATCTGAACGAAGATGCCAGCAACGTCGAGGTCGTGCATTTCGCCAGTCAGGCGATCCTTGTACTTCAGACCCGTCGCCTTGCTGCCATCACCAACCACTTCAGTGGTCATGGCGTTCTTGATGATGGTGACGTTAGGCAGGGATTCTGCTTTCTTCACCAACACGGCATCGGCACGCAGGGTGTCGCCGAATTCCAGTACGGTCACGTGTTCGACGATACCAGCCAGGTCGATGGCCGCTTCAATACCGGAGTTACCACCACCAATGACCGCGGTTGGCTTGCCTTTGAACAGCGGGCCGTCGCAGTGTGGGCAGAAAGCAACACCCTTGGTCTTGTACTGGTCTTCACCCGGAACGTTCATTTCTCTCCAACGTGCACCGGTGGCCAGAATTACAGCCTTGGTGGTCAGTACCGCACCGTTTTCCAACTCGACTTCCTTCAGCTTCTTGCCATCGACTTCGATCTCACGAATCTCTTTGGCACGCTGATTGGTCATCACGTCGATGTCGTAATCTTTTACGTGTTCTTCCAGGCCAGCCACCAGCTTTGGACCATCGGTAGCTTTGACAGAGATGAAGTTCTCAATTGCCAGTGTATCCATCACCTGACCACCAAAGCGTTCGGCAACGATACCGGTACGAATACCTTTACGGGCAGTGTAAATCGCCGCAGAAGCACCGGCAGGACCACCACCGACAACCAGAACGTCGAACTGTTCCTTGGCAGAAATTTCAGCCGCTTTTTTGGCCTCAGCGTCGTCGTCAACCTTGTTGACGATCTCTTCCAGGGTCATGCGACCGTTACCGAATGGTTCGCCATTCAGCATCAGCGTTGGTACTGCCATGATGCCGACTTCTTCCACTTCTTTCGGGAACACACCGCCGTCAATCATGGTGGCCTGAACATTCGGGTTCAGTACCGCCATCAGGTTGATGGCCTGAACCACGTCCGGACAGTTGTGACAGGACAGCGATACGTAAACTTCGAAGTTCAGCGCCTTGGTCAGGCCTTTCACTTGCTCCAGCAGCTCTGGGGCTGCCTTGCTTGGGTGACCACCGGCTTGCAGCAGTGCCAGCACCAGCGAGGTGAACTCATGGCCCATTGGTACGCCAGCGAAGGTAACACGGGCGGCTTCGCCTTCCGGGCCAACCGTCATACGTGGAGTACGACCGCTGTCGCCAGAAACGATCTTCAGGGACACCTTGGCAGACAAACCGGCAATGTCGTTACCCAGGCTTTCCAGCTCGGCGGATTTGTCATTACCTTCTTTGGTGAAAACAGTCACTTCAATCGGACGCTGGATGTTCTGCAGGTAAGTGCCCAATTGTTGCTTCATTGCTGTATCAAGCATGATGAACTCCCAAATTCGTTAGTTTCACTCGTATCGCCATCGCTGGCAGTGACAAGCGCTTTTGTTCAGATGATGTAAATATATTAGCGCCGCCTTTCTGATTATATAAATCAATCTTTCCTAAGGCCTTGATAGCTATCAACTAAAAACATCTAATAGAAGAAAGCTATAAAAATGTCCGCTAACCATCGTGATATCTGCGCTTTACTGGCCTTGCTCTGACCTACGGAGCACCGCCACTGGCGCTTGCCACAAACAAAAACAGCCATATCCGAAGATACAGCTGTTGTATTGACTGCAGGGATTTCGGAGCCCCCTGAAGCTGCCTGGTTGCATTTCCGACACCTGTCTGGAAACCGCAACCTGTTTGGGCGGCCCCGCCACCGATGCATTCGGAGTGACGGTGAATAACATCGGGGCAGAACCATAAAAATCGGTTGTTTGCTTCTGATAACAACAGCCTGGAGGCTGGATAAGAAGCAGGCGGACCCAATAGATCCGCCTTCAAGCTGGTGCCAAACCAAAAGCGTTGGCACCGCTGGTTTGTGGGCGTGGCCCACACTACCTATTCATCCAACACCGAAGCGTTGGCGAGGCAGCCAGTCTGACACAGGCTATGGGATGAGCTGCAAGGCGCGACTGAATGAGACCCCGAAACATACCGGTTCGGTAGGCGAAAGGCCGAATGAAGACCGTAACACCGCAGCTCGCCCATAGACGAAGTCAGATTAGATTTTGCCAACCAGATCCAGAGAAGGAGCCAGAGTCGCTTCACCTTCTTTCCACTTGGCTGGGCAAACTTCACCTGGGTGAGAAGCAACGTACTGAGCGGCTTTAACTTTGCGCAGCAGGTCTTCTGCGTCACGGCCGATGCCTTCAGCAGTGATTTCCATCGCCTGGATAACACCTTCTGGATCGACCAGGAAGGTAGCACGATCTGCCAGGCCAACGCCTTCACGCATTACACCGAAGTTGTTGGTGATGGTGCCAGTCTGGTCGCCAACCATGTAGTAGTTGATCTTGCCGATGGCTTCGGAAGTGTCGTGCCATGCTTTGTGACAGAAGTGGGTATCAGTAGATACAGAGAATACTTCTACGCCCATTTTCTGCAGTTCTTCGTACTTGTCTGCCAGGTCTTCCAGTTCGGTAGGGCAAACGAAAGTGAAGTCGGCTGGGTAGAAGAAGAATACGGCCCACTTGCCTTTAACGTCGGCTTCGGTGATGTCTACGAATTCACCGTTTTTGAAAGCGGTAGCTGCAAATGGCTTGATTTCAGTGTTGATCATTGTCGTTCTCCAAATCGTTTGGATCATGGGTTAGGAAACAGAATCTATAGTGCACCCGATCAAGCAATAGCGAAAATTGATGTTTTCAAACACCATGATAGATTTGCCTGATCAGCCGATTCCATCGGGCTGTAACCGAACATCAGCATTGCACGGTGGCTGCCACTGAGTCACGGGCATCGCCACAGCACATCGCTTCGGCAACCATCATACGCCGACAGTTCCGCCATTCTGTGTGACAAATTGGTGGCGAAATGTCAGCGAATACAACCATTGTTGAGAGGTTATAGCTGAGCTGTAGAGAGCTTACTCAGCGGGTCCCAAGATAATGATTGAAGAACTGGGTGTACTGGCGGTAACCGTCGGCGGCTACCCAGTTCACCCGCAAAGGGTCATGCTGGTCGGACAGGCCGGAGACCCCCTGCCAGAAGTTGCTGTCCTGCGGGCCGTATTGTTGCAGGCTGGCGGCATCCACAGAGGGCCGCATCACTTCACCACCGCTGCTGTCCACCAGCAGCACTACGTTGTCGGATTCAAACGCCAGCCCGAGGTCTTGCACCAGCGTCAGAAAGCCGCGGTCGCTGCCCCCGCGGAGGGTTTGCTCAACGCCTTCGGTTTCAATGGTCGATGAGGTAATGGTGTCGCCAACGCCGATGATTCTGGGCATCAAGTCGGGATCGAAGCGGGCTCTGGCGAGGGTCACCAGATCATCGTGGGAGGCTGGCGCGTTGCGGGCGCTGAAATCCTCACCCAGCGGGTAGTCGCCGGTCTTGCGGAAGTAATAGTCGTTCAGTAAGGCCATCACCCCAGCTTCCTTGACCGCACCTCGCAGCATGAACTGAAAATCGGTGGTGCCCCAATGATTGCCACTGGCGGGCTTGATGCGCTCTACCCCGGTTGACGGATCACGTCCCAGGTTGGGGGCGTAGTGCACGAAGAAGGAATCCTCCATGCCCTGATCACGGGCTTCCTGAAGCAGCTGGTTCATAAAGCGCTGAATATCGGCCTGCAACTGGCTCACCGCCGAGACACTGCCCAACACTGCGCACAGCAGGTTGGCGTTAATGGTGGGCGACACCCGGTTATCCAGCACCACGGTTTCGGCCAACAACTGAATGTTTTCCTTGGCCAGGCTGTATGGCGGATTGCCCAGCAGGTTGATCAGGAAATAGCGCGCCTTCACCGGCACCTGAAGCAGGAACGCCAGCTCTTGTGATTCAACCCCAGGATGGCTGACCTTGCCAAACCGGCTTTGCCACTGCACCCCACCGGCCGCCAGCCCGGGCAGGTACAAGCCTTCGTGTTTGGCCAAATCACGGCCACAGGTGCGATCAATAATAGGGTTTACGCCACGCTTTCCCACGTGTTCGCCATTGGTCAGCACGTAGAAGCGGCCGTCCAGCTTTTGCACCGCCCGTACGTAGTCCGGCGCAATGGTACGGCTGAGAGGATCATTCACCAGCCCCATGCAGACGCCGTCGAGATCCTGAATCACCAGAAAGTCCTGCTGTTGCCGCAGCTGCTCACCCAGCAGATTCAGACGGGTATTCCAGCAATGGGATGACAAGGGAATGGACGATGACTCAGGCATGAAACCTCCGTGACGAATGGACACTGGCTGTGACCAGTGTACGCCGGTTTCGGTTGCAGAATCATCTGCCGATAACAGCAGTAGCAGAAGTGTGGGCTGGCCAGAGCGGCCAATCAGGAAGTAAAAACCAGCCGCTGCGAGCCATTGGCTGCAGCGGTGTCTGGCGTGTTTCAGCGCGGTTACGCGCTGCTGTGATTGCTATCGCGCAGTCGTCTGAGCCGGTTCTGGCACTGGTGCGGACGACGGATTGGAGGCCGGAGCCTGCATCGAGCGTTGCAGGTTTTCCGGCATACTCTCCAGATGCAGCGTACGAGTCGGGAAGGCACAGTCAGCCCCTTCATCGTGAATGATGTTGATGATCTGCAACATCACGTCCTGCTTCACCTTGTGGAAAGTGGCCCAGTCGGTGGTTTTGGTAAAACAGTAAATAAAGAAATCGAGACTCGATGCCCCAAAGGCATTGAAATTCACCATCAGGGTTTGATTGGTGTCGATGTCATCGTGGTTGCGCAGCATGTCTTCTACCCGGCTCAGCACCGTCGCCATGCGATGGCTGTCTTCGTAACGCACACCAATGGTTTCGTTAATGCGGCGGTTCAACATCCGCGACGGGTTCTCTACCGCAATGCTGGTAAACACCGAATTGGGTACGTACAACGGCCGTTTGTCGAAGGTGCGAATGCAGGTTACCCGGAAGCCGATGCTCTCGACCGTGCCTTCAATATTACGGTCCGGCGAACGAATCCAGTCGCCAACACGGAACGGGCGGTCCATGTACACCACCAGCGAACCAAAGAAGTTGGCCAGCAAGTCCTTAGCTGCCAAGCCGACCACCAGACCGCCCATACCACCAAACGCCAACAGGCCCGAGATGGTAATGCCCAGCGCCTGCAGAATCGGCAGCACCATCAAAACAATCACCACCACCCGGGCAATTTTCCCCACCAGCTCGATGGTGGTCGGATCGGCCCCGCGGCTGATCTGGCGATGCTCCACCCGGTTGATCAGACGCCAGATCGCCCAGGCCACCAGTACAATCAGCGACAGCTGACGCGCCAGCGGGATGCTGGTCATCATATCCAGATCGAAATTGCGGGCGGTGATGTCCGCAATCCAGCTGGCACCCACCGCCAGAATGATCCAGTTAACCGGCACACCCACAGCTTCCACCACCACATCGTCCCACTGGTTATTGGTGCGGGTGACCAGCTTCAACAAGCGTCGACGGGCAAAACGCCAGACAAACCCCACCACCAAAGTGAGAGTCAAGGCAATGGAAACGTCCCAGAACCAGTCGTAATTCTGGTTCAGCAAATCCTGCCACCAGGCAGGCAGACTGGTGATATCGATATTCAGCATGGTGGTCCTTGCACGTCGTCAGATGAAGCGCCGTTGGCTGCGGCAGCGTATCAAATTAACGCGGTTGGACAAGTGACATGGGCGCAGAATTCCAACGCCAATTTTGGGGAATAGGTAGTGATGTGGGAGGCAGCTTGCTGCCGATGACTTCGACTTATCGAGAGCAAGCTCTCTCCCACAAACACACCCGACACCCGACACCCGACACCCGACACCCGACACCCGACACCCGACACCCGACACCCGACACCCGACACCCGACACCCGACAGATTACACATCACCACCCAGCTGGTTACGAATCGCTTCGCGGGTTTGTAACCATACGCCTTTGGCTGGCTGGCAATCCACTTCGGGCCGCTGCTCCAACGCAGTCGCCAGTGCCGCAAGGCTCTCGGATAGCCTCAGCAGTTGCACGTGAGCGGCGGCTTTACCAATCCGTTGCAGGTCGGCTTGTAAGCCTTCAAAGATCACCGATTGTTCTTCCGCAAACCAGACATCGAGTGTTGGCCCAAAGCGGCTGGCGAATTTTTCCAGGAAGTTGGTATGGCGTTCCTCGCTGCCCCAGCTGGCCACAGCAGCCGAACTGTCCAGCAGCGGTGCCTCTTTGGCCGCCGTCGATTTGGAAGAAGCCTCCGCCTCGACCTGGATGCCGGGTACACAGCTGACCATTTGCTGGCGCAGCTGCTGTTGGGTAAAGGGTTTTGGCAGGAAGCCGCACAAGCCTGACTCTTGCGCCTGCTCCCGCTGTGACTGAGTCACCCCGGCGGAGCAGGCCAGAACCGGCAATTCGGCCCAGGCGTCCAGCTGATGAATTTCGCGAGTGGTCTGGAAGCCGTCCATGTCTGGCATTTGCAGGTCCATCAGCACCAGATCCACCTCGGGTGGCGGCGTTTGCGACAGGTAGGCCAATACCTCCTGGCCCCCTTCAAAGGTATGCACAGAGCAGCCCCACAAACGCAGGAATTCCTCTGCGACTTCGCGGTTGAAGGCGTTGTCGTCCACCACCAACAAGTGTTTGCCCGATAAATCCAGCGTTTGTTCAAGGTTGCTGTCTGTCGTACCCGCGGCGCGTTGCTGCGTCTCGACCTCCAGCTCAAACCAGAAGGTACTGCCCTTGCCTTCAGCACTGGTGACGCCGAGCTCACCGCCCATGCATTGCACCAGCTCCCGCGAGATCGACAGCCCCAGTCCGGTGCCACCAAAGCGACGGGTGACCGAGTTATCGGCCTGATTAAAGGCACTGAAGATGTTCTTGCTTTGTTCTTCCGTCATGCCGATGCCGGTGTCGCTGACGCGAAACGCCAACTGCCATTGCTCGCCTTGTATGAGCTGGGCTTCGATTTCCAATGCAACTTCACCTTGCTCGGTAAACTTGATGGCGTTACCCAGTAGGTTAATCAGTACCTGCTCCAGTCGGGCGCGATCGCCCACCAGCAGTAGCTCCGCTTGCAGGGTGTGGTGCAGTTTCAGTTGCAGCCCTTTTTTCTCAACCGCCAGATCAAAAATGCTGTGCAGTTTGCTGATGACGTCATCAAGCGCAAAAGGGGCTTGCTCCAGCGTCAGCTTGCCCGCTTCAATCTTGGAGTAATCCAGTACGTCATTGATGATGGTCAGCAGATTGCTGCCAGCCTGATTAATCTTGCCGATGGTGTCCCGGTCCTTGCCAAACAGGGTTTTGCTGTGGGCCAGAATCTCGCTCATGCCGATGATGGCGTTCAGTGGGGTACGAATTTCGTGGCTCATGTTGGCCAGAAAATCGCTTTTCAAACGGGCGGTGTCGATGGCCTGCTGGCGGGCCAGGTCGAGCTGATACATTTTTTCCTGCTGCAAGGTGGCCGCCAGTTCTTCGGCTTCAACCCGGGCAGTCACGTCGTCCATGCGGGCAATGATGTGGGGCTCGTCCCACAAAACGAACTGATTCAGCAGTACTTCGGTGTGAAAAACCGAGCCATCCTTACGCACGGCCAACACCCGGTTGGCATCCGCCAGCGCTGCCGCAGGCTCCGGTTCGTCGTCCCTGGACGTTGCCACATACACCCCGGAGTGCATGGCCGAAGGGGCCAGTTGCTCCAGCTCCATGCCTTCAATTTCGGTGCGGCTGTAACCAAACATCTGGCAAGCCGGATCACTGGCCATCACCACAATGCCGGATTTGTTCACCACGATCATGCCGCCCGCGGTGGCGTTAAAGACGCTGCGAAAGCGCTGCTCATCGTCATTGAACTGCTGCAATTTACGCTGGAATTCTTCGCTTTTCTGGCGCGCCAGACTGGCATTACGCTGACCCCGAACCCAGCCTCTGTAGAACTCCAGCAGTACAAACAGCACCACGCCCAACAGCGTAAAGAAGCCGAACACCGACAACCGGTACAGTCGTTTGGCCGCCGCAATTTCCTGATCCGACAGGCGATGCACCAATATACCCATGGCGTTCGTATCCGCTGCCAAACTGGTACGTTCAGGAGGCAGCACCGAGCCCCATACCCAGTATTCGGCACGGTCGACCGTGCCGCCGACCCGATGATCCGTTAACTGCAGCTTTTTAAACAAAACGTCGTCTTCGACCGGGAAATTAGCCGGAGGACCGTACTGCCAGGGGCTATCGCCACTTTGTTTGTGCAGCCAGATGCCAGAGGAAAAATAGAAGGCGGTCACGCCGGGGTCGCGCAGCGTCCACTCGCCAATCAGGTTCAGCGCCCGCTGCATCGAAATATTCACTACCACAAACGCGGTGGTATCTCCCGAGCTGCTGCGCAGGCGTGTACCAAGCCGAACGGTCAGTAACAGTGGCAATTCCACGGCGTCGTTTTCAATATTAAAGTCCACCGGGCTGACGTATATGCCACCGTCCCACATCATATTGAGGTCATTGATGTAATAGCGGCCAGCCTTGTTCTGGGTCTCTTTCAGCTCCACCCCGGACTGCCCCAGAACGCTGGCATTGCTTTCCCTCTCAAGGGGTTGTTCCAGCCGGATCAGCTCCTGGCCGTCGGATCGAATCAGCCGAATCTGGTAGTAGTCCGGATTGCGTTGCAGCAAGGTAACCAACGACTCCACCCGCTCTGGCTGCAAGCCCAATTCGATCTTGTCGAGGTAGTCGATGACTGAGGTTTCATGGGCCAGACTGTCGATGTGCTCCAGATCTTCGTTGAGCTGGATGCGGAACATCGAGGCTTCGGCCTCCAGCTGCACCACCTTGCTCTCCAGCAGCTTGCTGATGGTGCGTTCCGCCAGCCATTCAGACCACAGCCAGCCAAGCAACATCACCGGAACCAGCCCCAGTAACAGCATCAAGCGGCCGTACTTTACCAGCCAGTCGGGCACGGACATGCCATGCGAAGTATCGTGGCTCATTGGATTTTATTGACCGCATCAAGAATCGATTTCAGATCGTGCTCCATCGACGCGCCGACGTCCTGCTGATCCATCATTTCATCCAGCCCCGTTTCCACCAGACCGAGCAGGCGAGTCTCCTGCTCATCATCAAGCCCCATGGTCAGAAACGATTCCTGCAGGTCGCTGACCACTTTATCGAGGATTCTGCGGCAGCTGTCCTGATGGTTCTGGTTGGCAATTTCAAAACGTTGCAGGGCGTCCTGGCACACACCGATCAGAATCTTGTTGCGCTCGCGGGCCAGCAACGCCTCCAGCTTGGGTACGGTGCCTTCCAGCAAGGTCGGCACATGGTCACGGTAACGGCCGCGCAGGTCATCGTCGTCGGGCATGTTTTTCACCAGCAACGACAGGTTGCGGAAGTTGAAAATGGAACGCTGACCACGCTCGACAATACGACCGCCGTCCTTAAGTTGAGTCAGCAGCTCCCGTTCCAGACCGGAAACATCACCGCTGGATGAATAGTGACGAGTTTCATCACCATTACGCAGCTGGAATACGCTACTGCAGCCGAAGCGAGAAACACACTGCACCACCAACGAACCTAATTCATCAAGATCATCGGTAGCGCTTAATGCACGCATAAACTCCAGCACAATGCCCAGTTCACCGGCATTGGTGAGCGCCGTCATCGCCGTTTGAAAGGCTTGCTGCTTTTCCGCCGCCAGAGCCTGACGCTGGTGCTGCTGCTGAATGCAGTAACGAATCTTGCTGCGCAGTATTTCGCTGTCGAACGGCTTGGTGATGTAGTCCACCGCACCGGCTTCCATCCCCAGCAGCTTTTCTTCCGTGGTGTCGTTAGCCGACAGGAAAATCACATCAATGGCGCGCAGGCGCTCTTCGCTGCGCATTCGCTGACAGGTTTCATAGCCATCCATTTCCGGCATCGAAATATCCATGATAACGATGTCCGGCAGGTCGTCAGCGGCCAGCTTTTCCAGGCACGCGGCACCACTGCGAACAGCATTCACCCGGTAATCGTCCTTCAGCTTGTTCATCAACAGCATCAGGTCATTGGGGTTATCGTCGACCAGCAAGATATGGGGTAACTCGCTCATGCGCCCTCCAGGTGATCAATCAGTTGGCGCACAGCCTGTTGGCTGGCTTCGGCATCGAATTCGAACAGGGTATCGAGGGTTTGGTTGGCCAGCGTCCCGGCAGCGGTGCCCGCCAGTTGCGGCACCAGCGCTTCAAAGCACTGCATGGCTGCGCCATAGTCGCTTTCCAGCAACGACAACACCTCGGCCAGCTGTTGGTTCAGCTCGGCCGTGCCCGTTGGCTCGCCTGCACATTCGGCCTGACTTTCCGAGCGACTGACCAGCGCCGCTGAGCAATGAGCCGACAGCTGTTCAATCGCTTGCAGCAACTGGCGCTTGTGGTCATCCGTCAGGGCATCACCCTGCTTCAGGATTTGCTCGCAGTCGCTGGCCATGGCTTGAAGGCTGGCGGCCGACATATTGCCGCTGTTGCCCTTGAGCTGATGCAACCAGGATTGCAGCTCGTCGCCCTGCAAGGATTGCAAGCTGGCTGGCGCAGTCACCAGCATGTCGTTAAAACCGGCCAGCAAACGCCAGAACAAGTCTTCGTGACCGTCCATGCGTTGCAGCGCATTGGCGATGTCGATTCCAACAATATTGGGGATGGCAGATGTGGCCATAGATAGAAGGCCTCGCTATTCCGGATACTCTCTACAGAATAGACACGAAAATCAGCGCCTCTGACGCGGGCGCCAGTGATGGGATAAATGGCAGCCGGAATGTCCCGCTGTGTTCACAACCCGCCGCGCTGGACAAGAAAAGCTCTCTTGCTATTTACACTGAATAGCCTGAATTTATTGTTCCATTTTTGAAGTCTTTTTAAATAAAACAAATTCGATAGTCTCGCTGTCCTTTCTTAAAGCGCTTCTAATGTCCTGAAATAACACTCAGGTCCCGGAATAACACCCAGGTGTTGTAACGGCTAGCGCAACCGTAACACCCCCAGCGACATCCTCCCGTCGCCCCATAAAAGAACCACAGGCTTTTCATGCACTCACGCTCCCTTCGCTCTTTTGGACTGCTGGCTTCCAGCGCTGTTGTTTTCCTTGGTATGGCCAACCCAGCCAGTGCCGCCATGCGCCAACAAGGCCAGTTTTACGGCTATTGGGGCTGGAACAACGCCACCTACTCCGACAGCGATATTCACTTCAAAGGCGATGACTACGACTACACATTGCACAACGTCAGCGCCAGTGACCGTCAGACACCGTTCAGCATCGCCCAGATTTTTCACAGCTACCTCAATCCGGGCCGCTTGACGATTCCCCAGTACAACTGGCGTGTTGGTTATTTTGTTGCCGACAACTGGTCGGTATCGCTGGGCTGGGACCACATGAAGTACGTGATGGACCAGGGCCAGACCGTCACCATGACCGGCACCAATGAGCGCGAAGGCTTCGAGAAAAGTGATCCGGCGGCTGAAGACAAAGTGCTCAGCAGCGACTTCCTGACCTACGAACACACCGACGGCTTTAACCAGATTTCATTGGAAACCGAAGCCTACTTGCCGGTGTGGCAATTCAGTGAAGACCGGGATATCGCGCTGTTTGCCGGTGTTGGTGCCGGGGTGTTGTACCCGAAAAGTAACGTCACCCTGATGGGCGGCGACCGCAACGACGAATGGCACGTGGCCGGTTACAGCACGCTGGTGAAAGTGGGCGTTGAAGCCAACCTCTGGAAAGGCCTGTTTGTGCGCTTTATTGGCAAATACGGCTACGCCGATATGGACGATGTCCTTACCAGCAAATACAGCAGCGACCGCGCCAGCCAGACCTTCTATTACGACGAGTACATTGGCGCGATCGGCTACCGGTTCTGATTAGCGGGCAAACACCAATAAAAAAGCGAGCCTGGGCTCGCTTTTGGGGTTCCGCTATTCAATAACAGCCATTACAAACCGCGCTGACGTACCGCTTCAAACAGGCAGATACCGGTGGCGACGGAAACGTTCACCGAGCTGACTTCACCGGCCATTGGAATATTGATCAGGCCGTCGCAGTGTTCACGGGTCAGGCGACGCATGCCAGCGCCTTCGGCTCCCATCACCAGCGCCAGCGGGCCTTTGAGGTCTTGCTGGTACACGGATGACGTCGCCTCACCGGCGGTGCCGATGATCCAGATACCCCGTTCTTGCAAATCTTTCATGGTGCGCGCCAGATTGGTCACTTGCACGTAAGGCACCACCTCGGCTGCGCCACAGGCAACTTTGGCGGCAGTGGCGTTCAATGGCGCCGATTTGTCTTTCGGCGCAATCACCAAATGCACACCAGCGGCGTCGGCAGTACGAATACAGGCACCGAGGTTATGCGGGTCGGTCACGCCGTCCAGAATCAGGATAAACGGCGTGCCTTCGATCTTTTCCAGAATATCCGGCAGGTTGCGTTCGGAGGCTTGCTGGATCGGTTTGCGGAACGCAATCACGCCCTGATGGTTACCATCGACCTTCTGGTTCAGCAGGCCCTTGTCGGCTTCACGCACAGCGATGCCGAGCTTCATGGCTTCATCCAACACCCGCTCCATCCGTTTGTCGAGGCGGCCTTTCTGCACCCAGACTTCGGTTACCTGATCCGGGCTGCGCTGCAGCAAGGTGGTAACGGCGTGGAGTCCATAGACGGCTTCGAGTTTCATACGGTGATTTCTCTGATGGTTCGGTGTTAAGTGGTATCAAGCAAAGCGCGGCCAGAAATCAGGCCGCGCTGTTGGTTTTGCTAAGTGCTGTGCGTCTGACGCCAGACGCCAGAAATTAAGCCTTCTTCGCCTTCTTGGCGGCTTTTTTCTTGGCGTTCTTTTTGGCGTTCAGCTTCTGACGTTTGCTGGGCTTTTTCTTGTCGGATTTGGGTGCCGACTCACTGCTGTCAGCATTGCCTGAAGGCTTCTTGCCGAATGGCTTTTTGCCGCCTTTTTTGGCCGGTTTGCGCTTGCCAGAGCCGGATTTTTTCGGTCCAAACGGACGGTCTTCTGCCGGTACCACGTCGACCAGTTCACCAGTCATCGGGTCAACGGCTTTGCCGACATCGGCGTTCAGACGCGGTTTTTTGGTGCGATTTTTCGGCTTGTTGCCGGCCTTCAATGGCTGCTCTTCAACGCCCTTGACGGTCGCTACGCGTTTGCGTGGTACTCGCGCCGGTTCCGGCATTGACTGGCGGCCGCTGTTGGTTGGCGCTGTGGCCAGTTCAAAGTCGATCTTGCGTTCGTCGAGGTCGACCGCGGTCACCATCACCCACAGGCTGTCGCCGAGGCGGAAGCTGCGACGGGTGCGCTCGCCAGTCATGCGGTGTTTGACGGCATCGAAGTGGTAGTAGTCGTTGCCCAGTGAGGACACGTGTACCAGACCTTCAACGTAAACGTCTTTCAGTTCAACAAACAAACCGAAGCCGGTGACGGCGGAAATCACGCCTTCAAACACTTCACCCACGCGATCGCGAATGTACTCACACTTGAGGAAGTCGGTCACGTCGCGGGTGGCGTCGTCGGCACGGCGTTCGGTCATTGAGCAGTGTTCGCCCAGCTCGATGATTTTGGCCATGTCGTACGGGTAAATTTCCGATTTCGGCAGCGGCTTGGCCGTTTCCACCCGCACACAGTTACGGCATTCCTGTTCGGAGCGAATCACGCTGCGAATGGCGCGGTGCACCAGCAAGTCCGGGTAACGACGAATCGGCGAGGTGAAGTGGGTGTAGGCCTTGTAGGCCAGACCAAAGTGACCTTCGTTGTCCGGCTGATAAACCGCCTGGCTCAGCGAGCGCAGCAGTACGGTCTGGATCAGATGAGAATCCGGACGGTCGGCAATTTGCTCCAGCAGAATCTGGTAGTCCTTCGGATGCGGATCACGCTTGCCGGTGTTCACCGACAGGCCCATTTCGCCAAGGAAAGCCCGCAGGTTTTCCAGCTTGTCGGCACTTGGGCCAGCGTGCACGCGGTACAGGCACGGCACTTCGTATTTTTGCAGGAAGTTGGCGGTACAGACGTTGGCCGCCAGCATGCACTCTTCGATCAGCATGTGGGCGTCGTTGCGCTCAGTCGGCACGATTTCCTGAATCTTGCGCTCGGCATCGAACTGGATGCGGGTTTCGACCGAATCGAAGTCCATCGCGCCACGTTCTTCACGCTTGCTACGCAGCAGCTTGAACAGCTCGTACAGGTTGTCGATGTATGTAACCAGCTCACCGTAGTGGTCACGCCATTCCTGACCGGCGTCGGTGATTGGCGTCTGAATCATCGACCAGACCTTGTTGTAGGTCAGGCGGGCATGGGAGTGAATAATGCCTTCCTGGAACTTGTAGCCGGAGATGTTACCGGCCTTGGAGATGGTCATTTCACACACCATCACCAGACGATCAACGTTCGGGTTCAGCGAGCACAGGCCGTTGGAGAGCTTCTCTGGCAGCATCGGCACCACAAAGCCCGGGAAGTACACCGAGTTACCCCGCTTGTGGCCTTCCTTGTCCAGCTCGGAGCCGGCTTTGACGTAATGGGATACGTCGGCAATGGCGACGTACAAACGCCAGCCACCGGTGCTCTTGTTCTTTTCGCAGTACACCGCGTCATCGAAGTCACGGGCGTCTTCGCCATCGATGGTCACGAACGGCAGGTGACGCAGGTCGATGCGGTTCACCTTGTCGGCTTCCGCCACTTCAAACGGAATGGCGTCGGTTTCTTCCTGAACGCCTTCACCCCATTCGTTGGGAATGTCGTGGCTGCGAATCGCCACTTCAATTTCCATCCCCGGCGCCAGGTGTTCGCCCAGAACTTCCACCACTCGACCCAGCGGCATGCTGCCCGGGTTCGGCTGCTGGGTAATGTCCACCACCACAAACTGGCCGTG
The DNA here is from genome assembly GCF_056158645.1 of Oceanobacter sp. ABM4_470. Lineage (NCBI taxonomy): Bacteria > Pseudomonadati > Pseudomonadota > Gammaproteobacteria > Oceanospirillales > Oceanospirillaceae > Oceanobacter > Oceanobacter sp. ABM4_470. The sequence continues at coordinate 88,562 of NZ_JBSWTR010000002.1, read as the reverse complement.
TTCTGCCTTATTGCGATTTTCCGGCGCAATCAGCACTTCCAGCGGAATACGCTTGTTGTCTGGCTGCACCACGCCCATGCCGGATTGGTCGTAATAACGACCGACAATCTGGCGGGTGTTGCGCTCAATCACCTGAACGATCTTGCCTTCCGGCCGACCACGACGGTCGTGGCCCATGATCTGCACCGCGACCTTGTCGCCATGGAAGACCTTACGCATCTGGCGGTTGGACAGAAAAATATCGTCATCGCCGTCGCGCAGCACAAAGCCAAAGCCGTCTTTGTGGCCCATCACCTTGCCAACAATCAGGTCGGCTTTTTCGAGTGGGAAAAACTGATTGCGACGATTGCTCATCAGCTGGCCGTCGCGGCACATGGCGATCAGGCGACGACGCAGGGCTTCAACCCGCTCTTCGTCGGTTTCAGCCAACGCCTGGCACACTTCCTCGTGGGTCATCGGCCGGTCGGCTTGGTCCAGAAAAGCAAGTAACGCTTCCCGGCTTGGCACCGGATTGTCGTACTTCTGCGCTTCCTGCGCGGCATTGGGATCGTTGATGACCGGGGTTTTGGAAGGGGAATCCGCCAAGGGTCGGCTCCTTATGTTGATGCTTGTAAGGGGCACCGGGGCTTGCCATCGGTTCGGTTGCGGCACGGCCTGCGGTGTTCAGCCGGTGTTCGGAAGCACCGGCAGATTGGTAGTATTGGCACAGTATACCGAAAGCAGGCCTGACGCGCCTGCTTTCGGGGTCAGCTATTTTTCAGGCTGATTTCAGGTTACAGCGCCTTGAAATTAATATTGAGACTGTCGCGGCTGGCACCGGCTTGCTCAAGCTGGTCGAGGTATTCCTGCCACATGCTGTCGTGATTCAGGCACACATGACGCAGGTAGTTCCAGTCGTAGAGGCCGGAATCGTGACCATCATCAAACACCAGTTTGAGAGCGTAATTGCCCGCCGGTTCAATGCGCAGCAGGCCAACGTTTTTCTTGCCGGTTTGCAGCACACCATTACCGGTGCCGTGCCCGCGCACCTCGGCCGAGGGTGACCACACCCGCAGGAATTCAAAGCTCAGTGCATACACTTGCTCGCCGTAGCGCAGTTCAACGCAGCGACTGTTCTTTCTGACTTTTATGCCATCTGGCTTCACTCATGCCACCTTTCTGACGATAACCATTGCAAGTCTGAAATATAACCTAGACTCAAAAGACCATCTATGAAATCCGCCCGCAGGCGGACGATGGTCGACCCACACTATCGCCCTTGCCGGACGCAAGGCGTGACCGACAAGAATGAGAGCAATACAGGTACCCGGGAATGAATTCACTGCGCCAATTGAGTATCAAAACCCGCTTGTGGATGCTGCTGGCTGCCACCATCGTGTGCGTTGCCGTCATCGTACTGCAAGGCTTGAACCAGACCTACGAGTCGACTCTGGCAGCCAAGAAGGCCTTCACCAAGAATCTGGTGGACGACACCTACAGCATCGTCCAGCACTACGCCGAACACGCGCGTGAAGGCCTGACCACCACAGAGCAGGCCCAGAAAGACGCCATGAAAGTGCTGATGGCCAAGCGTTACGACGATGGCAAGGGCTACTATTTCATTACCTCGCCACAGAACGTGATGGTCGGCCACCCGATCAAACCCCAGCTGATCGGCAAGGACCTGACCAACAATCAGGACGCCAACGGCAAATACCATTTCCGTGAGATGAGCAAGGTGACCGCCGAGAATCCGGCCGGTGGCTTCGTGTCCTATTTCTGGGAACACCCGGAACAGAAGCAACCAATGGAAAAGGTCAGCTATGTGCGCCTGTTCAAGGAGTGGGGCTGGATCATAGGCACCGGCGTGCATCTGGATGATGTGGCCGCCGCCAGCCGCGATGCCGGTATCACCATGATGACCACCTCGGTAATCTTTGTTGGCCTGCTGGTTGCCGTGATTCTGATGATTTCCCGCAGCATCGGCCAGCCGCTGTCGAACCTCAACAACGCCATGTCGAACATAGCCCAGGGCGAAGGTGACCTGACCCAGCGACTGCCCGCACGTGGCGACGATGAAATCACCGCCATTGCCCAGAATTTCAACCTGTTTGTGGAAACCATCCAGAATCTGGTGCGCGAGAGCCAATCAACAGCGCGTAACCTGTCAGGCCTGACCAGTGAGATCACCGGCCTTGGCAACGAAACCCGCCAGATGGCCGACAGCCAGCTGCAACAAACCGATCAGGCCGCCACTGGCTCCCAGCAAATGAGCCTGACCATTCAGGAAGTGGCCGGTAATGCCGAACGGGCGGCGGCCGCTGCCCGTGACGCCGATGACAACGCCCAGCGCGGCTTGCAGACCATGAAGCAAACCCGCGAACGCATCATGGAGCTGGCCTCCAACATCGATGAATCCAGCAATGTGATCCGTGGCCTGCAATCTGAAACCGACGCCATTGGCTCGGTGCTGGATGTGATTCGTGGCATCGCGGAACAAACCAACCTGCTGGCACTGAACGCCGCCATTGAGGCCGCCCGTGCCGGTGAGCAAGGCCGCGGCTTTGCGGTGGTCGCCGACGAAGTGCGGACCCTGGCGTCGCGCACCCAGGAATCCACCGAAGAAATCAACAAGATGATTTCCCGACTGCAAAACCAGGCCGCCCAGGCGGTCAGTTCCATGGAAGAAAACGCCCGCCATTCGGAAGCCACCTCCGAAATGTCGCGCTACGCCAGCGAAGCCATTTCAACCATTTCCGACGCGGTCAGCACCATTTCTGAAATGAACCTGAGCATCGCCGGTGCGGTGGAACAGCAAAGCGCGGCGGCCAACGAAATCAGCGGCAACGTCAACGAAGTGGCCGAAGCATCGCGCCGCATTGCCGACAACATGGGCCGCACCGAAGCTACCGCCAAAACCCTGGCCAGCAGCACCCAATCCCTGAGTTCGCTGATTGCCCGTTTCCGGGCCTGACGCCATCCATGTTTGACTGACGCTCTCTACTCGACGACGCCATTGGCGTCCTTGCCCGCTCCTCCCCGGAAGCGGGCTTTTTTATGGCCGCAAAACGCCCATAAAAAAACCGGCGGTGCGATGCACGGCCGGTTTCTTCATTTTTCTTCAATGACAGATATCAGAGAATAAACTGGCTGAGATCCTGGTTCTTGGCCACCGCACCCAGTTGTTCGTCCACATAAGCGGCGTCGATCACAACGGCTTCGGTCAGGTCTGTGGCTTCAAACGAGACTTTTTCCAGCAGACGCTCCAGCAGGGTGTGCAGACGACGGGCACCGATGTTTTCGGTGGTTTCGTTCACGTCGTAGGCGATTTCTGCGATGCGCTTGATGGCGTCTTCGCGGAATTCCAGATCCACCCCTTCGGTTTTCAGCAACGCACGGTACTGTTCGGTCAGTGATGCACTAGGCTCGGTCAGGATGCGCTCGAAATCGTTCGGCGTCAGTGCCTGCAGTTCAACCCGAATTGGCAAACGGCCTTGTAGTTCAGGAATCAGATCAGACGGCTTGGCCAGATGGAACGCGCCAGACGCCACAAACAGGATGTGGTCAGTCTTGACCATGCCGTGCTTGGTGGAAACCGTGCAACCTTCAATCAATGGCAGCAGGTCACGCTGAACCCCTTCACGGCTGACGTCACCGCCAGAGCCGCTTTCGCCACGCTTGGCAACCTTGTCGATTTCGTCGATGAAGACAATACCGTTCTGTTCCACCAGCTCGACCGCACGAACCTTCAGGTCTTCCATGTTCACCAGCTTGGCGGCTTCTTCGTCACGAATCAGCTTCATGGCATCGGCGATCTTCATCTTGCGAGAGGTTTTCTTCTCGTTGCCAAGATTGGAGAACATGTTTTGCAGCTGGCTGGTCATCTCTTCCATGCCCGGCGGGGTCATGATCTCAACACCCATTGGCGCTTGCGCCACTTCGATGTCGATTTCCTTGTCATCCAGCTCGCCCTGACGCAGTTTCTTGCGGAATACCTGGCGGGTAGAAGAATCTTCGCGCTTCGGCTCGGTGGTGGTATCCCAGTCAGAAGCCGGACGGGCTGGCGGTAGCAGGGCATCCAGAATACGCTCTTCAGCGGCTTCTTCGGCCTTGTTGCCGACCTTCTTCATTTCCTGCTCGCGCAGCAGCTTGATGCCGGTTTCAACCAGGTCACGAATGATGGATTCAACGTCCTTACCAACGTAACCCACTTCGGTGAACTTGGTGGCTTCCACCTTGATGAACGGCGCGTTGGCCAGCTTGGCCAAACGACGGGCGATCTCGGTTTTACCCACACCGGTCGGGCCAATCATCAGAATATTCTTTGGGGTCACTTCGTCGCGCAGCTCAGGATTCAGCTGCATCCGACGCCAGCGGTTACGCAGGGCAATCGCCACCGCACGCTTGGCATCGTGCTGGCCGACAATATGGCGGTCCAGCTCGTGAACAATTTCTCTTGGAGTCATCTGGCTCATACGTTTTCTCCGCCGTTGACGTCTGCGCCTTCCAGACATTCAATGGTCATATTGTCGTTGGTGAAGACACAAATTTCACCGGCAATGGCGAGGCTCTTCTCGGCAATATCGCGGGCGTTCATATCGGTGTTACGCAACAACGCCCGGGCAGACGCCAGCGCAAAATGACCGCCGGAACCCACACCAATCAAATCTTCTTCCGGCTGCACTACATCGCCGTTGCCCGTAATAATCAGGGAAGCGGTATGGTCAGCCACGGCCAGAATGGCTTCCAGCTTGCGCAGTGCGCGGTCGGAACGCCACTCTTTCGCCAGTTCCACCGCCGCACGGGTCAGCTGACCGTGGTGCTGCTGCAACTGGGCTTCGAATTTCTCGAACAAGGTGAATGCATCCGCCGTGCTGCCTGCGAACCCGGCCAGCACCTTGTTGTTGTACAAGCGACGAACCTTGCGGGCGTTGCCTTTCATCACGGTATTGCCCAGGGAAACCTGGCCGTCACCGGCAATCACCACCTGGTCGCCACGGCGTACGGATACAATCGTTGTCATACGTTTTTCCTGTCGGCTTTCGGTTAAAGGAGAGAAATGGGGGCAACAATTTTGAAATCAAGGGGCTAACAGCGCAGACCAGAATTGTTCTCAAACAGACTATTGCCAAGCCGCCCGCCGGTGTAGACACTGCGCAGCCAGAGGCACGCTTCGCCCGGACACACGCCGTGACCGCAAGCGCGCCACACCCAGACAAGAGACACACCATGATTACCAAAAATTCCGTCGTTGAACTGCATTACGAACTGTCTGAAAAAGGCGGCGAACTGATCGAATCCACCCGCGCTGCCAACAGCGACCCCATTTTGTACCTGCACGGCCACAACCAGATGCTGGAAGCCTTTGAAGCCGAAGTGGAAGGTCATAAGGAAGGCGACACATTCACTGTAACGCTGAGCCCGGAACAGGCCTACGGCCAACCGAAACCAGACGCCACCATGCGCATTCCAGTCAAGCACCTGCAAGGGGCCAAAAAATGGAAAGCAGGCATGCTGGCCGACGTTCAGACGGACAATGGTCCACGCAAGGTACGCGTCATCAAACCAGGCCGTTTTATGGTGGAAGTCAACACCAACCATCCATTGGCAGGTAAAACCATCGAGTTTACTGTCGAGATCAGCAGCGTTCGCGAAGCGACCGCCGAAGAACTGGCCCACGGCCATGCTCACGCGGGCGGTCACTGCCACAGCTAAACAGCCCGCAAAACGGTCACATGGATGGTCGAAAATCTGACCTGCAACCTGTATCCGGCCATCCAGTTGCTGGCATACTGTTCTGTACCCAAAAGGGCATCGCAGTGTGGCAGCGGCGTGATAAGCTGCCAACACGATGCATTTGACCGTCACAGCCTTCTGGCTTTGCCTCCCCTATCAAGGAGAAGATGATGAAGATTCGTACTACCCTGGTCATGCTGGCTGCTGCCGCGACCCTGGCCGCCTGTGGTGAAACCAAACCCCAGGCCGTCGACTGTCCTTACCCGGGCACCAACCAACCGGCACCTGCCTGGGTGTGTGGTGAAGCCCCTGAAGGCGCTGGATTGACCGCCGTTGGCTTTGCCGACAAGTCCGGTGCAGGCATGAACTTCATGAAGCAAATGGCTTCTGCTGCAGCCCGTGCGGAACTGGCCACCACCATGAAGGTGGAAGTGTCCAACATGATCAAGCAGTATGCCGAAACCACCGGCGCTGGCGACGATGAAACCGTCGATCTGGTGAACACCTCGGTGACCAAGCAGATCACCTCGGAAACCCTGATTGGCACCCGTATCCTGAAGCAGGTTTCGATGCCAAATGGCGGTCTGGCCGTGCTGGTTGGTCTGAACCCGGAAGGCGTCAGTGAAATTGCCGAAACCGCGCTGAAGACCTCGATGGCCAACGATCGCGCTTTGTGGCAGAAATTCCAGTCTGAAAAAGCGTTCGATGAAATGGCAGAAGACATTGCTGCCATGAAAGGCGAGTAACCGACTCGCCAGACGATAAAGCCGGCGATTGCCGGCTTTGTTGTTTCTGACACTGTATTCGTTGTGAGGGCCGATATGGCTCATTGTTCTGTGATGACCCTGTCCACCAGATTACTTGCCGGTGCGCTGGCGTTACTGCCACTTAGCAGCCTCGCCAATTCCGAATACCAGCAATGGCTACAACAAACCCGCAAGGAATATCAGGCCTATCTGGATGCCAACGACAAGGCATTTCTGGGATTCCTGCAACAGCAGTGGGAGGTTGTGGATATCTCCGCGCCGGAACAGCGCGATAACACCCCCAAGCCTGTCGATCTTCCGCAAGCACCAGAACCGGAACCGATCATTAAAGACGACACGCCGCTGGTCACCCTGCCGCCTATACTGCCAGAAGTACCAGACAAGCCGACACCACGACCAAAAGACGCAGATACAGATTCAGATACAACAGCCACCCCAGCCGCACCGAAAAACCAGCGGCAGGCACAGCTGGATTTCTTTGGCGACCGCATCACCATTCACTACCCGAAAACCTTTCGCCAGCAACGCTTCTTCCGTCGCGTCAGCAGCGACGGCATCGCCAAGGCCTGGCAAACCCTCGCGGAAACCCCGCATCAGGCATTGGTGAGTGAGCTACAGCAAACCGTCCAGCAGCTGCAACTGAACGACTGGGGTGCAGCATTACTGTTCGACCAATTTGTTCGCAGCCTTAATATTTCCGAACACAGCCGGGTACTCACCAGCTGGTTCCTGCTGGTCAAGGCTGGCTACGATGCCCGCGTCGCCTATGACGACAAACAGGTTTACCTGTTAATCGCAACCTCCGAGCAACTTTACGGTGTCACCTTCTTTACGCTCAACGGCAAGCGCTACTACTCGGTCAACCTCAACGGCGATAACCTGACCGCCAGCTCTGTGTACACCTACGACGGCCAACACGATCTGGGTAAAGCACCGATCCGCTTCGATCAACCCAACCGGTTTGTCGCGGGCGGCAACACCGAGCGCCGTACTCTCAGGTTCAAATACAACGGCCAACCCTGGTCGGTGCAACTGGACTTGCCGCAAGGCTACGTCGGTTACTACGCCCAATACCCGCAACTGGCATTAGCCAGCTATTTCCGCGCTGGCGTACCCACCGCCATTGGCCAACAATTGCTGCAACAGTTGCAGCCACTGGTCAAAGATCAAACCGAACTGGAAGCCGCCAACCGCCTGATTCGCTTTGTGCAAACAGCATTCGCCTATGAAACCGACGAACAGCAATTCCAGCAGGAGAATTACCTGTTTGCGGCCGAGACCCTGTATTACCCCTACTCCGACTGCGAAGACCGCGCCATTCTCTATTCCTGGCTGGTCAACGAACTGCTGGGACTGGACACCGTGATAGTGTCTTTCCCGGGCCATGTTGCAACGGCGATCAACTTCCGTGGCCAGGTGGAAGGGACGGCCTGGCAGCAAAACGGCAAGCGTTACGTCATTGCCGACCCGACCTTTGTGAACGCCAACGTCGGCATGGTGATGCCACAGTACAGCAAGCTGACGCCCACGCTGACCGGCTTTTAAACCGGCTGCTTCTGAGCCGGGCTGTTTGTCAGGCGGTGTGTAGAGCAGCAGCTTCTCGATGCTCAGGACGGGAGTTTGATACACTGCCAGTCGCAACCACCATTCACGATAACAACAGCGAAGGGCCAACACCGTGGCACTGATCTACCGGGTCATTCCCGTTACTGCCTTTGCGCAGAACTGCACCATCTTCATGTGCGAAGACACCAAAAAAGCCGCCATCATTGACCCCGGTGGCGACATCGCAAAGATCGAAGCGGCACTGGCCGAGATGGGCGCAGAAGCGGACAAAATCCTGCTGACCCACGGTCACCTGGATCACGTTGGCGGTACCGCCGAACTGGCCAGCAAACATCAGCTGCCGGTCATTGGCCCACACAAAGACGATGGCTTCTGGATTGACGCCCTGGCCCAGCAAGTACAGATGTTCGGCTTTGCGCCGGTGGAAGGATTCTCGCCCGATCAGTGGCTTAACGACGGCGACACAGTGCAGATAGGCAACGTGGAATTGAACGTTATCCATGCCCCCGGCCACACCCCGGGACACGTTATCTTCTACCAGCCAGAACAACAGCTGGCACAAGTGGGCGACGTGCTCTTCAACGGCTCCATTGGCCGCACCGACTTCCCCAAAGGTAACCACGACGACCTGATTCACTCCATCCGTGAAAAACTCTTCCCGCTGGGTGATGACGTGCGCTTTATTCCAGGCCACGGCCCGGAATCCAGCTTCGGACAAGAACGCCGCAGCAACCCGTTTGTGTCAGATCACAGGGGCTGAAGAGTCGGATGTCGGATGTCGACAGAACCATCGTAGGCTGGGGCCCGCCCAACCTACAAGACTCTTCCGCAACGTCGCCCAAACGACGCTCACAAAAAAGCCCGCACAATGGCGGGCTTTTTTGTGAGCGTTGGTGTGGCAGTAAAATTACTTGCCGAAACCACCGAAACGCTTCTTGAAGCGGTCGATACGACCACCAGTGTCTACCACTTTCTGCTTACCAGTGTAGAAAGGGTGACATGCAGAGCACACGTCCAGGTACATTTCGCCTGGCTTGGCGGATTTAGTGTTGATCACGTTACCGCAAGAACAGGTTGCAGTCAGTTCAGCGTATGCTGGATGAATACCGTCTTTCATGGAACACCTCGAAATCTTCACGCCGCTAACACCTTGTAGGATGCCACCGCGCTACTGTTATTGACCTGATTAACAGGCTACCAAGTTAAGGTTGCCTCGGCTTTATATGGCTGGCTTGGCTATTTTCAAGCGATCCAGCCCCTTGCGAAGACAATAAGGACGCGCATAATACCAGACACTTTTCAACCAGCAAGTTTTTTCATGTCTTTTTACGTTGTACGGGTTGCCGTGCCAGTGCCGTTACGGCGCAGCTTTGATTACCTGCCCACCGAGGGCAGCCAACGCAGTGACTGGCAGGCCGGACAGCGGGTACGGGTGCAGTTTGGTCAGCAGCTGCTGACCGCCATTGTACTGTCGACCGAAACCGACACCGACGTGCCCGAGAAAAAGCTCAAACCCTTGCTGGAGCGGCTCGACAATGAGCCGGTGCTCGGCGCTGAACAGCTGCAACTGGGACAGTGGCTGAGCCGCTATTACCACCACAGCATTGGCGAAGTGCTGGAGCTGATGCTGCCCGCGCTGTTGCGTAAGGGCAGTTCACTGGACGAAGCTCTGGAAGACGGTTGGCATCGCCGCCCCCATGAACAGGAACCCAGCCTGCGTGGCAGTCAGCAACAGGCGCTATGGGCCTGTTTTCAGCAGCAACCCAAGTGGGCCCACAAGGCACTCACCAGCCAGGGCTTTGGTGCTGCGCAAATGCGCCGCCTGGAGGAGCTTGGCCTGATTGAGGCCACTCGTACCCTGCCAGTGCCCGAGGTCGAAACCGAGCTGCGCGAAGCGCTGCCATTAAACAGCGAACAACAAAAAGCCCTCGATGCCCTGCTGCCGCTATTAGGCAGCTTCAAACCGGCGCTGCTGGAAGGTGTTACCGGCTCAGGCAAAACCGAAGTGTATTTGCAGCTGATCTCTGCTGCTCTCGAGCGCGGTGATCAGGTCATGGTGCTGGTGCCGGAAATTGGCCTGACACCGCAAACCGTACAGCGTTTCAAGGAACGCTTTGGTGTACCGATTGTGTCGGTGCATTCCGGTCTTAATGACCGTGAACGCCTGCAGGCCTGGAGCCTGTGCCGCAATGGCACGGCCCGCATTCTGATTGGCACCCGTTCCGCCGTATTCACACCGATGCCAGAGCTTGGCCTGATCGTACTGGACGAAGAACACGACGGCTCGTTCAAGCAACAGGATGGGGTGCGCTACTCCGCCCGCGACTTTGCGCTGGTGCGGGCCCAGAAAGCCAGCGTGCCGGTGCTGTTGGGATCGGCAACGCCGGCATTGGAAACTCTCCACAATGCCCTCAGCGGTCGCTACCTGCATCTGAAGTTGACCCAGCGTGCGGGCAACGCCCGGCCACCGGGCATGAAGCTGCACAGCATTTTGCATCAACCACTGACCTTCGGGCTGGCCCAGCCGGTGCTGGCCAATATCCAGAAACACATGGAAGCCGGTCGTCAGGTGCTGATTTTTATCAACCGCCGGGGCTATGCGCCGCTGTTTGCCTGCCCCGATTGTGGCTGGTTGGCGGAATGCCAGCATTGTGATGCCCGCATGACACTGCACCAGTCACCGTTGCGTTTGCACTGCCATCACTGCGACCACCAGCACGGAGTACCGGCCTTTTGTCCCAAGTGCCACAGCGACAAGGTCACCGCACTGGGTCAGGGCACCGAACGACTGGCCGAAGACCTGGCTGTGCTGTTCCCCCTGGTGCCTATCACCCGGGTCGACCGCGATACCGCTCGTACTCGTAATGCCTTTGAAGAACTGCTGGAGCAGGTTCACGAGCCTGGCCCACGGATTCTGATTGGTACCCAGATGCTGGCCAAAGGCCATCACTTTCCGGCTGTTACCATGGTGGTGATTCTGGATGCTGATGCCGGTTTGTTCAGCGCCGATTTCCGCGGCATGGAGCACACCGCTCAGCTGGTGCTGCAAGTGGCTGGCCGGGCTGGCCGGGCCGAACACCCGGGCGAAGTCTGGATTCAGACCCTCTACGCCGACCATCCGCAGCTGAACCTGCTGATCAACGACGGCTACCACGCCCTTGCCCAAACCTTGTTAAAAGAACGTCTGCACCAGCAGTTGCCGCCCCACGGCTATATGGCGATTTTGCGGGCCGAATCACCGCAGAAGCATCTGGCCGAGCAGCTGTTGCATCAGGCCCGCGGCTTCCTGCAACAGATATCCACACCCATTCAGGTCAGCGATGGCCCGGCACCGCTGGTGCTGGTTGGCCCGTTTCCAGCCATTATGGAACGTCGCGCCGGTCGCTTCCGCCAGCAGTTGCAGCTGTTCAGCCCGGAACGTGGTGGCTTGCACAGCAAGCTCGACCCCCTGATTGATTACCTGCAAAGTCTGAAAGGCTTCCATCAGGTGCGCTGGCACCTGGACATTGACCCCACGGATACCATTTGAAGCCCGCCCGGCAAAACCGTCAGCCTTGACTATACTCAGGGCAACCGCGAAAACGCCTATCAGCATCAGGTTTTGCCATGGAATATCTCAGCTTTTCACACGATGACAATCACTACGCCGTGTCATTGAATCGGGTCCGCTACATCGCCGCCGACAACAGCTTGCCGGAAACGCCGATCGCCCAGAACGGCAAGAAGATGATCAACACGGTGCAGTTTGAAAAGCAGGTGTGCCAGCTATTGGGCATGGAAGAGCTGCTGGGGGCGGCATCCAAGCGCCACGAAATTCAGGATTTGACCCAACTGCTAAAAGACCGGGAACAAGACCACCTTCAGTGGATGGATGCCCTCGAGCAGGCCCTTCGTAACAACAAGGAATTTGCGCTCAGCCGCGACCCCGACACCTGCAAATTTGGCCGCTGGTACAACGACTTCCACAGCGATGACCAGAACCTGACCCACCTGCTGAAAAAATTTGACCAGCCCCACCGTCGTATCCATCAGCTGGCCGGTGAATTGCTGACACTGGCCGCCGACGGCCACCAGCAACAGGCGCTGAAAGAACTGCAACACCACCGTGAAACCACCCTGCAACGGCTACGCGACCTGTTTGCCGACGCCCGCGAACTGGTGTCTGGCAGCTTGCGCCCCACCATCATCATGCTGCAAAAAAACGACACCAGCATGGTTGGCCTGAAAGTCGAAACCATCGGTGAGGTCTTTTCGACCAGCGAGCCCCAACGGGACTCCAGCTCCGATGGTTTCCTGCCGTCGTTTGCCTGCGGCTGGCTCAAACACGTCAAATTGGTGGAGGGCGTGCGGCCAACCATTATGGTGATTGACCCGGCCCGACTCGGCGTTGAAGACGTGCCACAGCAACCGCTGGCCAGCGCTCAATCCGCCTGATCCGAGCTCCGCGGCTGGTCAATAGTTTTTGTATTCGGCGGCCGCTGCCTTATCATCCCCGACCTTGTTTCTTGCGGGGGAATCACCTTGGCCACCAACACACTCACGCGCTGGCAGCATTGGCTGGCATTCGGACTGGGCTCGGGCCTGGCACCCAAAGCACCGGGTACCTGGGGCACCCTGGCAGCCGTCCCGGTTTGGTGGTTGCTGTTACAAGACCTGCCGATGACGGCGTATCTGGTGATGCTGGTAGCCACCAGTGTGCTGGGTATTTATCTGTGTGGAAAAACCGCCCATGACATGAACCTGCACGATCATCCGGGCATTGTCTGGGACGAGTGGGTCGGTTTCTGGATTACCTGCATTGCCCTGCCCGCGGGCTGGCCGTGGATCGTGGCCGCCTTTGTGCTGTTCCGCTTCTTCGACATTCTCAAGCCCTGGCCAATCCGTTGGCTCGACGATCAGGTGCACGGCGGCTTTGGCATTATGGTGGACGATATTCTCGCGGGTTTGATGGCTTTGGGGATTATCCAGCTAGCCGCCTGGTGGCTTGGCTAATCCTCTAAAATAACGCTACCAACGCCACACATTGGCGTCAGCGCCGCAGAAATCGCAACCAACGCCACACATTCAGCAGGTTCATCAATGAGCCTGCCACATAGGTAAAGGCCGCCGCCCGCAGAATCGTCCTTGCCTTGGCCATATCACGGGCATCCAGATATTCCCCTTGCTGCAACATCGGCAGCGCCTTGCCAAAGCTGGCATCCAATTCCACCGGCAGGGTTACCAGATGCACCAATGTGCTGATGAGCATGGCTCCCAGTGCAATCAGGATTGACCAACGACTGACCGCCGGATTCACAAACGCCAATAGCGGCGTGGCCAACAGCGCCACCGGAGCCAGCCGTTGCACCCAGGCTGACAACACTGCCAGCCGCCCCCTGGTTATGAACATGGGCTCCTGACGATGATGCTGCAATGCATGACCCACTTCATGGGCAGCGACCACCACGGCGGTCAGGCTACGGCGTGAATACTTGTCTGCCGTCAGCCGCACCGCTCGTTTTGATGGGTCGTAGTGATCCCCCAGTTCCGTACTTTCTACCACCACGCCGTCGATGCCATGACGGGCAATCAGATGGCGCGCCATGTCCGCACCGTCGCCAGGAAAATCCTTGCGCACCTTGCTGTGTTTGCGCAGCACATACTGCACCCAGAGATTGGGCAGCAACACGATGGCCAACAAAATCAGCACTGACATCACGATCAACATAAAAAGCGCACCTGCATGAATGAAACACAGTGTTGGCGGGGGTTAACCACAGAGCACAGTTTAACGACGATTCAGCTCAGATTTGTGCCGATTTTGGCCATTTCTGCGCCCCTGCTCCCATGTAACGGCTGCCAGTGCCAACAAACGACAGCCGATGACGCCTGACCATTGTAACCCGTACTTTGGTGAACACTGCGACTGCTGGTAGACTACGCCGCCTGTTTCATCGGAGGTGGAAGCCTTGACCATTCAGTACATCGCATCATCCAAATTGCCGACGCCCTTCGGTGTCTTCACCATGCACGGCTTTGAAGACACGATTACCGGCAAAGAGCACGTCGCTCTGACGATGGGTGATGTGGCCAATGGTGAACCGGTACTGGCTCGCGCGCACTCAGAGTGCCTGACCGGCGATGCCTTGTTCAGCATGCGTTGTGACTGTGGTTATCAGCTGGAAACCGCTCTGCGTTCCGTGTCCGAAGCTGGCCACGGCGTGGTGTTGTACCTGCGTCAGGAAGGTCGTGGTATTGGTTTGTTGAACAAGATTCGCGCCTACAACCTGCAAGATCAGGGCGCCGATACAGTAGAAGCCAATGAACAGTTGGGCTTTGGTGCAGATATGCGTGAATACAGCATGTGTGAGCCGATGCTGAGCCATCTGGGCATTCATTCCATCCGCTTGATGACCAACAACCCGCGCAAGGTCAAAGCCCTCAGCGATGCCGGTGTGAACGTGGTGGAGCGCGTAGCGATTGAAGTCGGCCGCAACCCTCATAATGACGGTTACCTGAACACCAAGGCCAGCAAACTGGGCCATATGATGACCGCTCAGGCAGCGCCTGCGGCCGAGATCACTCATCAGGACGACCACGCCAGCTGAAGCGTTCAGCTGGCAGCTCAGTCTATCTGGTTTTAATCCGTCCCTTCTTTCACCGTCAGCAAGATCTTGTGACCTTCGTACTGACGCGCCAGCGCGGCCATTTTGATCACATGACGGTCTGTCAGTTTGGTACCTTCTGACAACAGCACCACGCCTGCCGGGCTGACCAAACTGGATGCCAGCACCATCCCGGCACGCGCTTCTTCTACCGGCACCTTGTCCAGATTCGACGCTACACCTTCGCCAAAGTCGTCCAGCACTTCCATAAACAGGTCGACCAGCTCCCTGTCATAGCGGCTGCCCGCGGATTTCAACAGAAAAGCGCGGGCGTCGGCGTCTTTCATTTTCTCGCCCAAAAAGTTGTGCTCCCGTTGCAGGTCAGCAAAGTCGGTAACAATGCGCAGCAGTCGGGCTGGCAACGGAATGGCCTTGCCTTCCAGCTTGTCGGGGAAGCCCTTGCCGTTGAACAGTTCCATGTGCGAGCGAATGATATTGGCGGAGTTCTGCAAAGGCTCCAGCAGCATCAGGGTGGTTTGGCCGTTCACGGGAAAGCGCGAGTACTCTTTTTTCTCGACCAGGTTCATATCGGTCAGCGACTTCACCAGCACCACATCTGGCAGTGGCACCTTGCCGATGTTTTTCAACAAGGCGGCGTAATACAGGTCCTGAATTTCCTGCCCCACCAGTCCGGCAAATTCACCAAACAACTTCGACAAGCGCGCCAGTCGTTCGCTGCTGCCCGGCTCTTCACCAATGCGCTGCTCAACGATGCCCACCAGCAGGTGCACCATGCTGTTGAATTCCTGTACCAGGCTGCGATAGGCAGTATCCAGCTTGGCCTCTGCGGCACCGGCTTCCGAGGATTTAACCTCAACCTGACTCGACAGTTCCTTGTTCAAGCGAGCCAGCTCGGCGTTCTGGTCAACGATGCGCGCCTGCAAACGCTGGTTGGCGTCTTTCAGTACCGCGGTTTGCAGGGCATCGGCAATGATGCCGCGCAACTCCTGGTTGTCCCATGGCTTGTTGACGTAGCGGAAGATGTTGCCTTCATTAACCGCCTTGATGGTCGATTCAATGTCGGAATAGCCGGTCAGCAGCACCCGCACCATGTCCGGATAACGCTCGTAACAGGTTTTCAGCAACACATCGCCGGTCATGCCGGGCATCCGCATGTCCGAAATGATCAGATCAAACTCTTCGTCTTCCAGTATTTGCAGCGCGGCTTCGCCACCTTCTGCGGTTACCACTTCGTATTGGCGATACAGCAATCGTTTCAGCGCCTGCAATACCGCCGGTTCGTCGTCGACCAGAAGAATCCTACCGGACTTTTCATTGGTGTCTTCAACCACGAAATCATCAAACATTGCCGCTCTCCTCTTGCCGGGGCAAAGGCAGGAAAATCCTGAATGTGGTGCCCTTGCCAGCCTCACTCTCCACTTCGATGCGCCCGTTGTGTTCGCGCACCAACTGCATACTCAGGGACAACCCCATACCGGTTCCGTCGTCGTCGCTCTTGGTGGTAAAAAAAGGATCAAATATTTTTTCCCGAACTTCGTCGGTCATGCCGGGGCCATTATCTTCAATCACCAGTTCCAGCTCACGCTCGTGCAGTCGTTCCAGCAAGCGGATATGACCAGACTCCGGGTCTACTGCCTGAATGGCGTTAACCAGAATATTCAGTACCACCTGACCAACCTGGGAGGCGTTACACAGCAGCGTCGGGCTGACGTCCAGCAGCTCGGCGTCCAGCGACAAGCCACCCTTGAGGCGGGTTTTGGCGATGTTAACAATGGCTCGCAGCTCTTCATTGATAACGCACGGCACCTTGGGGCCGTGACCGCCCTTCACCAGCCGCTTCATGTCACGGACGATCTGGCCAATGCGCTCAATGCCATTCACCGCATCTTCCAGACGGTCAGGCAAGAACTCGAGCACTTCAGGAATGCGATTCTGACGATAAGCCGAGAGCATGTGCTGGGTGGCAGGATGATCCCGGCCGATCAGGTCGGCGGCACTATCCATCGACTTGATGAAATCACGCAGGCTGTCGAAGTCTTGCTGCAACTCACGCAGGTTGCTGTCGACATACGCCACCGGATTGTTGATTTCATGGGCAATGCCCGCCGATAACTGGCCCAACGCCGCCAGTCGCTCGGTTTGTTCAATTTGCTGCAAGCGTTCGAAAGAAATGACCAGACCCGCGCCGGTATCGGTTGCCGCCGCATGCGCTTCAGGCTCTGGCTGCAAACCAGCTTCAGACAGCGCAGTGTCAGACCGCGGCGCAGACCGAAAAACCCACGCCGTTGCCGCCATGGCGACAACCACCCAGGCAACGGTGCTGGTCGGCGCAAACCACAAGGCTGCGGCCAGAATCAAGGCTGGTAAAACGAGCAAGCGATTGACGACCACCGCTACCCCCTAACGTACAGTGTTACCAGTAAGTTAAGCAGTTTTTCGGGAAAACGCAGGGCGGCTTTGTAACCCCGAATAACAACGCGGGTTGCGGAGTGTGTTTGAGGGGATCAGACGGGTATCCGAGATTGATAGATGATTGATAAACCGGGCTGCCGTAGCCGTCAGCAGTCCTTGGCTATGAATCAGAAGCCGCTCAGATGCGGCTCAGGCGTTGCTCAATGGCGGCCAGAAGCTGTTCGGTATCCAGCTGAATGTCCTGCCACTGACGGGCCGGGCTGGCGTGTTCAATGTAGCGATCCGGAATACCGCGCAACAGCACCGGGCAGGCAATGCCTTGCTCGGCCATGGATTCCAGTACGGCGCTGCCAGCACCGCCCATGGTGGCGTTTTCTTCCAACGTCACCAGCAGGTCATGGTTGGCTGCCAGCTCGGCAATCAGCTGATGGTCGATCGGTTTCACAAAACGCATGTCGGCAACACTGGCATCCAGCGATTCCGCCACTTGCAGCGCGTTGGCCAAAGGCGCACCGAACGCCAGAATGGCGACTCGCTTACCTGCTCCCGCCGCCGATTCACGCATCATGCGGCCTTTGCCCATTGGCAAGGATCGCATGGTGTTTTCTGGCGCCGCACCGGTACCGCTGCCACGTGGGTAGCGCACCGCCGCCGGGCCTTCAAACTGATAGCCGGTGTAAAGCATCTGACGGCATTCGTTTTCATCGGATGGTGTCATCACCACCAGATTCGGAATGCAGCGCAGGTAACTGAGATCGTAGGCACCGTGATGGGTTGGGCCATCTTCGCCGACCAGACCAGCACGGTCGATGGCAAACAGCACATCCAGATTTTGCAGCGCAACGTCGTGAATCAGCTGATCGTAGGCCCGTTGCAGGAAGGTGGAGTAAATCGCCACCACCGGCTTGCTGCCTTCACAAGCCAGGCCCGCCGCCAACGTCACAGCGTGCTGTTCGGCAATCGCCACATCGTAGTAGCGATCCGGGTATTCATGGGAAAAACGAATCAGGTCAGAGCCTTCACGCATGGCGGGGGTAATGCCCGCCAAACGCTGGTCGGCAGCGGCCATGTCGCACAGCCACTCACCAAACACATTCGAATAGGTCGGCTTCGACTTACCCGCACTGGCACTGCTGGCGACCGGCTTGAGTGCGTGATAACCAATAGGGTCCTGCTCTGCTGGCAGGAAGCCCTTGCCCTTGCGCGTCACAATATGAAGGAAGCGTGGGCCCTTGAGTTCGGACAGATTGCGCAGTGTTTTCACCAGCTCTTCAATGTCATGGCCATCAACCGGGCCAAAGTAATTGAAGCCGAATTCTTCAAACAGGGTGCCCGGAGCCACCATGCCTTTCATATGTTCTTCGGTACGGCGGGCAAATTCCCACGCCGCCGGAATCTTCTCCAGTACCTTTTTGCTGCCTGCGCGCATGGCGGAGTAGGTTTTGCTGGACCAGATTCGAGTCAGGTATTTGTTCAGAGCGCCAACGTTGTTGGAGATCGACATGTCGTTATCGTTGAGGATAACCAGCATGTCGGCCTTTTCGTGGCCTGCATGGTTGAGGGCTTCAAACGCCATACCGGCGGTAATGGCTTCGTCACCAATGATGGCCACGGTGTCTTGCTCACGGCCTTGTTGGCGATGCGCCAAAGCCATGCCCAGCGCCGCACTGATGGAGGTGCTGGAATGCCCCACACCAAAGGTGTCGTAGTCGGATTCGTCGCGCGTCGGGAATGCCGCCGGTCCGTCTTCACGGCGGATTTTGGTCATTTGCTCACGACGGCCAGTCAGTACCTTGTGCGGATACGCCTGATGGCCCACGTCCCACACCAGTTGATCGTCCGGGGTGCTGAACACGTAATGCAGGGCCACGGTCAATTCGACCACGCCCAGACCGGCAGCAAAGTGCCCGCCCGACTGGCCAACGCTGTAGAGCAGGAATTCGCGCAGTTGTCGGCAAACTTCCTGCAACTGCTCTGGCGGCAATTCTCGCAGGTCGGCAGGGCTGTTTATTGCGTCCAGTAACGGTGTTTCCGGGCGCAAACTCGGTATTTCGGTAAACATCACGGTCGAGTTTCCGGTCAATCAACCCGGACGTCGGCGTCTGAGCTGATGCGGGTTTGGCAAAAAAGGGCGACCATTCTAACGATTGTGGCCGTCAAAGAGTAGGCCAACCGTTGCTGACCCGTTATTCAGGGGGATTGTAGTCAATGATCCCGTTCGATGACGTAACGCGCCAACTGCTCCAGCAGGCGGGTTTCGCCCCCCTGCTGACGCAGGCAATCCAACGCTTGCAGCGCCTGTTCGACCAGTTCACGGGCTTTCAAACGGGCTTCGTCCATCCCCAGCAAAGCCGGGTAGGTTGGCTTGTTGAGTGCCATATCAGCACCTGCCTGTTTGCCCAGCGTGGCGGTATCACCCTCGACATCAAGAATGTCGTCCTGCACCTGAAACGCCAAACCAATGGCTTCGGCATAGGTTATCAGTGCCTGCTTGCTACTGTCTGGCAGCGGCCATTGCACCGCCATGGCACCCAGTTGCACCGACGCCAGAATCAAGGCACCGGTTTTGCCACGGTGCATGGCTTCCAGCTGTTGCAGCGTCATGGCCTTGCCAACATGGCCAAGGTCGATCGACTGGCCACCAACCATACCCGCAGCACCCGCGGCGCGTGCCAGCAAGCGGGTCATGGCGACCTGTTGCCCCGGCTGCAAGGTGGCATCTGCCAGCAGAATTTCAAACGCGCCGGTCAGCAAGCCGTCACCAGCCAGAATCGCGGTGGCTTCGTCGTAAGCGATGTGGGTAGTGGGTTTGCCACGGCGCAGATCGTCGTCGTCCATGGCTGGCAGATCATCGTGAATCAGGCTGTAGCTGTGGATCATTTCCATCGCCACGGCCGCAGAATGGGCTTGCTCGCTCTGGCCACCCACAGCCTCTGCTGCAGCCATGGCCAGCAGTGGGCGCAGGCGTTTGCCACCATTCAACAAGCCATAGTTCATGGCCTCGGCAAGGCGGGCGTCAAGACTGCCAAGCTGGTCAACAGCCTGTTGCAGCAGGCCGTCCATTTGTTGCTGTACCTGACCCAGTCGGGCTTTCAGATCGGTCATTCAAAGCCGCCTTGCTGCGGCGGTGTAAAGGCTTGCTCTACACTCTGCCCGTTCTGTTCCGTCAGCAGCCGTACTTTTTGCTCAGCATCGGCCAGTGCTTGCTGGCAGGCGCGGGTCAAACGCACCCCTTGCTCAAACGCACCCAGCGATTGCTCCAGTGTCATTTCGCCGCTTTCCAGCTGTTCCACCAGGCCCTCCAGTTGGGCCAACGACTGCTCAAAATCAAAATTCTGTTGTTCAGACATATCTGCACCTGTGTTCCATGGCGCAACAGTAGCGGTTGCGCCCCGCTTCAACAAGTCAGCGGGACGGATTTTGACCACTCGGAGGAAGAAACCAAATGTTTGTCTAAACTCATTTCAGGGTTCTGTGAATTCAAAAAGGAGCCGTTGTGGATCTCGCGACGCTGGTAGGAATTATTGGTGCATTCGCCATCGTGGTCATGGCGATGGTGATGGGTGGTGATATTGGTATGTTCATCAACGTACCCTCCATCCTGATCGTATTTGTCGGCAGTTTTTTTGCCGTAATGATCAAATACGAACTCGGCCAGGTGCTCGGTTTGGGCAAGGTGATGGGCAAAAGCTTTTCGTTCAAGCTCAGCAAGCCGGAAGTCATCATTGAAGAAGTGGTTGAACTGGCAGGCCTGGCTCGCAAGGGCGGCCTGCTGTCGCTGGAGGGCAAGGAAGTCAGCGACGACTTTCTGTCAAAAGGCATTCAGCTACTGGTCGATGGCCATGACCCGGACGTGGTGCGCACCATTTTGTCGAAGGAAGCCAAATTGGCCAGCGACCGCCATGACGTTGGCTCGTCTATTTTCGCAGCCCTTGGTGATACCGGCCCGGCGATGGGGATGATCGGTACACTGATTGGTCTGGTGGCCATGCTGGCCAACATGGATGACCCCAAAACCATTGGCCCGGCGATGGCCGTGGCACTGCTGACCACGCTCTATGGCGCCATGTTGGCGACCATGTTCTCACTGCCGATTGCCGACAAGCTCAAGCTGCGCAAGGACGAGGAAGACCGTTTACGCGCCATGATCATCGATGCCCTGCTGGCCATTCAGGCCGGACAGAACCCGCGTGTGATTGAATCCATGCTGCAGGCCTACATTGCCGAAGGCAAACGCGCACCTTCAGGAGAATAAGCCGTATGTCTGCTGAAGAAGAACAGGATTGCCCCCCCTGCCCCGCGGGGCTACCCGGCTGGGTAGCGACCTTCGCCGACTTGATGTCGCTGTTGATGTGCTTTTTCGTACTGTTGCTGTCGTTCTCGGAAATGGACGCACTGAAGTTCAAGCGTCTGGCCGGTGAGCTGCGGAATGCCTTCGGTGTGCAAACCGTGGTCAACGCCGATGATCCGCCAAAAGGCACCAGTGTGATTGCCCGTCATTTCAGTCCATCGATTCCGGAACCGACCCCGATCAACGAGGTACGGCAAAAAACCAGCGACATCACCAAAAGCTCGCTGGAGGTGATGTGTCAGGATGAAATCACCCAGCAGGAAGAAGCCCAGAACGACATGGGCGAACAAACCCGAACCATCACCCAGCCGGAACCGTCGGAAAGCAACGAGGCGACCGAAGAAAACGCCTTGCAGGTGGCCAACCTGCTGGAAGAAGAAATTGCCCAGGGCCAGATTGAAATTGAAACTGTTGGCCAGAAGATCATCATCCGGATTCAGCAGAGAGGCACTTTTGCCTCCGGCTCCGACTACATTGCCGACCGCTTTCTGCCGGTAATCGACAAGATCCGGGCCGCGCTGGTAACCATTCCGGGCATGATTTCGGTGGAAGGCCATACCGACGACATCCCGGTCAGTGGCGGCCGCTTCCGCTCCAACTGGGCGCTGTCGGCAGCTCGGGCGGTGGCGTTTGCAGAAGAGCTGTTTATTGCCCCGGAACTGGATGAAAACCGCTTCCAGATTGTCGGTCATGGCTCGGCACGGCCGCTGGTACCGAATGAGGACACCCTCTCCCGGGCACGCAACCGTCGGGTCGAAATCATTATCCTGCGTACCCGACCTAACTCCGACGACGACGAGCCGGAAATCGAACCGGATATGGACAGAATCAACGATGCGGTGAATGCTGCACCAGAAGACTTTGAGTTGAGACCAAATGAAATCTTCTGATTCCAATACGCCATGGGATGGCGTCGAACGACGTGAATACTTTCGCCTGGACGACCGCGCCCTGCTGGGGCTTGAGATCATCGAACGATTGGAAGACGTTGCCCCGGAAATCGGCTCCCTGCAACAACTGGAACAGCAGATTTCGACCCTGCTGTATCGGGTGGAATCCAAGCACCCGGACATTGCCCAGCTGTTGCAGTTAATGAACCAGAAACTGAACCGGGTCGCCGGTTTGGATCAGGACCCCAATGTATCGATCCCGGACAAGCCGGTCGACATCAACCTGAGCGCCTGCGGCATCCGTTTTGAAACCTCGGTAAACCTTGAAGGTGCCCGCTTTATCCGGCTGCACCTGACCTTGTTGCCAGACCATATGAATCTGGTGCTGACCTCCCGCATAGTGGCGCTGGAAGCCGGTTCAGAACCCGGCATCTCTCTGGTGCGAGCAGCCTTCGAGCCGGTCGATGAAAACAACCTTGAAGTGTTGGTTCAGCATATGATGCAGCTGCAACGGCGACAGGTAAAAGCCACCCTTGATGCCAAGGCGTTGGCCGCTGTTCCCAACACGGCCCCTGAAGCAGCCACGGAAAAAGCCAACCCACACCTAGATCAGCCAGACTGACCGCAACTGGCTTTGGTATGATGCTGGCTCCGACATTCGAGTTTGCTGATACCATGGCCGCCCCACGCATTTACACCCCTGAAGCCCTTACCGTCGACGCCACCATCAGTCTGGAAGAACAGGCCAGCATCCACCTGCTCAGGGTGCTGCGCATGGCCGTTGGCGACCCGATTCGGCTGTTTAATGGCGACGGTAACGAGTATCAGGCAGAGATTATTCAGGCCGGCAAAAAGCAAGCTGACGTGCGCGTACGCAGCATCAACCACAGCGATGACGAGCTGCCGCTGGACATTCAATTGGGTCAGGTGATTTCCAAAGGCGACAAGATGGACTTCACCATCCAGAAAGCCACCGAGCTGGGGGTTTCTGCCATTACACCACTGATCAGTGAGCGCTGTGACGTGCGCCTGAAAGGCGATCGCATGGACAAGAAACTGGAGCACTGGCGCAAGGTGGCCATTTCGGCCTGTGAACAGAGCGGCCGCAACCGCATCCCCGAGATT
Source organism: Oceanobacter sp. ABM4_470 (assembly GCF_056158645.1). NCBI lineage: Bacteria > Pseudomonadati > Pseudomonadota > Gammaproteobacteria > Oceanospirillales > Oceanospirillaceae > Oceanobacter > Oceanobacter sp. ABM4_470. Next base: position 65,131 of record NZ_JBSWTR010000002.1, on the reverse strand, counting down.
CTACCAGTACAGCACATGAGCGACTGGGTAGCGGCTTGCGATGCCAACATCAAACTGATTCTGCACCCGCACAACCAGAAACCTCTGGCCACCCTCGACAAACCCTACAGCATTGCACTGATGGTCGGTCCGGAAGGCGGCTTTACCGAAGCCGAAGTGGCACAGGCCCAACAGGCGGAATTCTCGGGTTTGATTTTGGGCCCACGTATTTTGCGTACCGAAACCGCGGCGTTGGCGGCGGTGTCGGTATTGCAGTATGTCTGGGGCGATTTTTAATCAGAAAGGAAACAGGCTTCCGGTGCGCAGTGCGCACCCCAGCCCCGCTACTACTGCCCGGTGCTAATGCGCACGTCCTTCCAGTCCCACCAGCTGCTGATAAAGTAAAAACCGATAAACAGCGTCGCCCACCATTCGATGATGCGCTTGCCGTTGGTCATTTCAACGCCGATGGTGACACCCGCAAACGCAATAAACTGGAACCACAGCAACGCAATCAGCACGGTTTTAAGCCAGAAAGACGGCACCTGAAAACCGCTGCGACGGGCGCGGAAAATCAGTACGTAGTTAATGGTCAAAGCGATCAGCATGCCCTGGAAAAACAGGTTGGCGCCCTTCACGTGCACGGTCCAGTTGGTGTCGGCTTTTTCCGGCAGCAACACCGCCGTACCGGCCAGCAGGCCTACCGCCGCCAGCACCCCAAAAAAGCTCATAAAACCACGACTGACCTTGCCCGCCACCGGTGCCAGCCATACCGACATCAGCATCCACCAGACCACAAAATACACACAGGCTGCGACCATGCCGCCACGGAAAATAAAGCCACCATCGCCCTTCATGCCGGTGTGGGTAATGTCAGTACAGCCTTCAATAAAGGGGTTACAGATTTCTGCCGTGCCCTGTAGCGCCGCTACCCAGTAGGTAACCGCGATGGTGCCCATCGACAGCAAAAAGCTCATCAAGGCGATATGACGACCGAACGACATGTCAGCTCCCGTAGTGAAATTCAAATTGGTGGCCATTATGCCCGCCCCACTGCCCTTGTGCAGCGTGTTATTCTGCATTCCATCGAGATAGCAGGGTGTAGAGTTCAACGACATGGCCAAGAAAAAAACCGCCTACGTTTGCCATGACTGTGGCACAGACCACTCCAAATGGCAGGGCCAATGTACCGGCTGTGGTGCCTGGAACACCTTGCAGGAATTTGTGGTGTCGTCGTCCAAAACCGCTGCCCGCAGCCAGAACTTTGGAGGCTACGCCGGTGCTGCCGGACAAGCGGGAATCCAGACGCTGGCCAGCGTCGACCTGGCCGAACGGCCGCGCTTCAGCTCCGGTATGCAGGAGTTCGACCGGGTGTTAGGCGGTGGTCTGGTGCCGGGCTCAGCCATTCTGATTGGCGGCCATCCGGGTGCAGGTAAGTCCACACTACTGCTGCAAACCATGTGTCACCTGGCGGCTCAAATGCCAGCCCTTTATGTGACCGGTGAAGAAAGCCTGCAACAGGTGGCGCTGCGCGCCCATCGACTGGGACTTCCTACCGACAAGCTCAGCATGCTCAGCGAAACCAGCGTCGAACAGCTGATCAACACCTTGCAGCAACACAAGCCGTCCATTGTGGTGATCGACTCGATTCAGGTAATGCACGTCGAGGGGGTGGAGTCGGCTCCGGGCTCGGTGTCGCAGGTACGCGAAAGTGCCGCCATGCTGACCCGCTTTGCCAAGCAAACCAACACCGTGCTGTTACTGGTGGGCCACGTAACCAAAGACGGCACACTGGCGGGCCCGAAGGTGCTCGAACACATGATCGACTGCTCCATCATGCTGGAAGGCTCCGGCGACAGCCGTTACCGCACCCTGCGAGGCATCAAGAACCGCTTTGGCGCCATTAACGAACTCGGCGTGTTTGCGATGCTGGACACCGGCCTGCGGGAAGTAAAAAACCCCAGCTCAATCTTCCTCAGCCGCGACGACAACCCGTCGCCGGGCAGTGTGGTGATGGTGATCTGGGAAGGCACCCGGCCGCTACTGGTAGAAATTCAGGCGTTGGTTGACGACAGCCATTTTGGTCACCCCAAGCGAGTGGCAGTCGGTCTCGATCAAAACCGTCTGAACCTGCTGCTGGCGGCACTGCACCGCCATGGTGGTATCGCCCTCGGCGATCAGGATGTCTACATCAACGTCGTGGGTGGTGTGAAGGTAACCGAAACCAGTGCCGACCTGGCCTTGCTGATTGCCGCCCTGTCGAGCTTCCGCGACAGCGCCATCCCACAGGATACGATTGTGTTTGGCGAAGTGGGATTATCGGGTGAAATTCGTCCGGTGCCATCCGGTCAGGAGCGTATTCGGGAAGCCGCCAAACATGGCTTCAAGCGTGCCATTGTGCCCAAGGCCAATATGCCGAAACAGTCTCCGGAAGGTATGACGGTGATTGGGGTTGAGCGCCTGCAACAGGCGCTCGAAGCGATCTGATCGGGCGATCAGTGCTCTGCGGGACGCTGCTCATCCGTGGTCGGCTGCTCTGGCGCTTTACGATCACGGACTTTTTCAGCCAGCTCGCTGTTGGCCGTACCTTTCAGCATCGACACCCGACGGTGCAGTGATGCCTTGGCAATCATATAGGCCGACACCGGCGCGGTGATAAACAGAAACAGGCTGATGACCATTTCCTGAATGCTCAGGCCACGGCCCTCGGCCACGTGCAAACACATGGAAGCAATCAGGATACAGCCAATCCCCAGCGTGGTGGTTTTGGTCGGCGCGTGCAAGCGGGTGTAAATATCCGGCAGCTTGACCATGCCGACCGCACCGATCAGCACAAACAAACCACCCAATACCAGCAAAAACGACGCAACCCATTCAAGTACGGTCACTGCACTCTCTCCTACTCAATGATGTCGCCGCGCAACAGGTATTTGGACAACGCCGAGGTACTCACAAAGCCCAACATGGCGATCAGCAGCGCCGCTTCGTAGTACAACGCCGTCTGGAAATAGATACCCAGCAAGACGATCAGCGCGATGCAGTTAATGTACATGGTATCCAGCGCCAGAATGCGGTCGGTCACGGTCGGACCAATGATCAGACGCCAGGCATTCAGCACCAGCGCCAGACCCACCAGCACGGCAACGCCAAGCAGTACGGTTGCTAGCATGAGAAAATCTCCTTCAGTGGCGTTTCATAGCGCTGCTTGATCGACTGAATCACATCGTCCTCGGTCTTCATGTGCAGCACATGCACGTACAGCCACTTCATGTCTTCGGAAAAATCGACACTGACGGTGCCCGGTGTCAGCGAAATGGTACTGGCCAACACCGCCAGCGGGAATTCCCCTTCCAGATCCAGTGGCAAGGCCACCAGACCGGGACGCAGGCTGGAGTTCGGGGACAGTACCCGGATCGCCACTTCAAAGTTGGACAGCAAGATATCCCACAGCACCATCAGGAAGTATTTCAGCGCCTTGAACGGCTTCTGTACCTTCGGATGGTCGTCACTCATCGGCGCTACCAACAGGCAAATACCAATGCTGAGCATCAAGCCCAGCACCAGATGACCGGTGCTGAAATCGTTCAAAAACAGCCACACCAACGTCAGCATGACGGCATGCAGCGGCATCGGAAAAAGACGTTTGATCATTTCGACACACCTCCCGCCAGAACCGAGGTATCAATGCCCTCAAACAAATCGGCCGCGGCACGTTCGCTGAATTCGCTCATCCAGCCAGCACCAACCACCAGCGCCAGCAAAGCCACCAGCAAGACCGCGATGCCCGCCCATTGCAACGGATGCACCTCAGCCGTACCCGGCTTGCCCTCACGGGTACGCCAGAACAGGGTACTGCCAGTGCGCGACAGCATCACCAGAGCCGCCAGACTGGAAATCAGCAGCGGCGGCCAGATCCAACTGGCCTCACCTGCATCCAGTGTGGCCTGCATCATCAGCGCCTTGCCAATAAAGCCGGACAGCGGCGGCATGCCAATCAGCGCCAGCGCTGCAATAAAGAACACGGTGCCGATCAATGCCGCCTGCGGCATGGCACGCGCCGATACCAAACGGTCTTCGGCCTTGCCACGCTGGTTCACCACCAGTCCGGCCACCAGGAAGATAAGCGCCGTTGCCAGCGTGCTGTGGACCAGATAGTACAAACCAGCACTGGTCGCCGTCTCGGTAGCAGTGGCCACCATCAACAGCAGACTACCGACCGACACCATCACCAGATTGGCGGCCAAATGACGCAGGGTTTCACTGGCCAGAACCGAGACAATCCCCACCACCAGCGTCAACCACGCCAATGGCCAGATCCATGGCAGTGCAAGATCCGCAAGACCACCGGCTTCAGAGCCAAAGATCCCCAGATGCACCCGCCAGAGGCTGTAGATGCCCACCTTGGTCATGATGGCAAACAAGGCCGCGACAGGCGCAGGGGCGGCGCTGTAGCCTTTTGGCAGCCAGAACTGCAACGGCAGCATGGCCGACTTCAGACCAAACACCACTACCAGCAACAAGGCGCCGCTCTTGGCCAGCGTCAGGTTACCGCCTTCAATGGTCGGTGCTACACGGGCCATATCGGCCATGTTCAGCGTACCGAAGGTGCCGTAGAGGATGCCCAGCGCAATTAGGAACAAGGCCGAACCGGCCAGGTTGAGGATCACGTAGTGGACGTTGGCAGCGGTTTTCTGTTTGCCGCCACCGTGTACCAGCAGGCCATAGGAGGCAATCAGCAGCACTTCGAAGAATACAAACAGGTTGAAAATGTCGCCGGTCAGGAATGCACCCTGAATGCCCATGACCTGAAACATCAGCAGCGGCTGGAAGAAACGGCCGTGGCTGTCTTCACCGGAGCTGGCAAACAGCTGCACCGACAACGTCAGCACACTGGTCAACACCAGCAGAATGGCCGACAAACGATCGACCACCATCAGGATGCCGAACGGCGGCTGCCATTCACCCACGGCGTACAGATGAGTACCGCTGGTATCCACTTCCACCAACAACAGAATCGAGATCATCAGCATCAATACGGATGCCAGAGCACCCAATGTGCGCTGCACAGCATTAACCTGATTAAACGGCGGGATCAGCATCAAGGCACCAATCACCATCGGAATCAGGATCGGCAAGACCGGCAAATGCGTCATCATCGCTTGGCCTCCTTGACGTCCTTACGGTATTTGCGATCCAGCAACTCACCGTTGGTCAGTGAGGACTCACGTCCATCGACCTGGTCATTACCAAGATCGGTACGGGCACGGATGGCCAGAATGATCACAAAGGCCGTCATCGCAAAGCCGATCACGATGGCCGTTAACACCAGTGCCTGTGGCAGTGGGTCAGAGTACGCCTCGGCAGTGCCCAGAATCGCGGCACCATCGATCATCAGTCGACCGCTGGCAAACAGGAACAGGTTGACGGCATACGACAGCAAGGTCAGCCCCAGAATCACCGGGAACGTCTGGCCTCGTAGCATCAGGAACACACCGGCGCCGGCCAGAAAGCCGACACCCAGAGCAAAACTGAACTCCATTATTCCTGACCTCCCCGCAAGCGCTCAGACGTCGTCATCTTGCCGAGGTTGGCCAGAATCAGCAGGGTTGCACCAATCACGGTCAAATACACTCCCAGATCAAACACCATGGCACTGGCAAGTTCGAACTTGCCAATGCCTGGCAGGTAGAAATAGTCGTACCAGGTCTTGAGGAAATTGTGGCCAAAGAACCAGCTACCCACCCCGGACAAAATGGCAATACACAGGCCACTGGCAATCAGCCCCTGATAGTTGATCGGCATACGCTGCTTCATCCACTCAACACCGTGGGCAACGTACTGCTGGATCAAGGCAATGGCGGTAATCAGACCAGCGATAAAACCACCGCCTGGCATATTGTGACCACGCAGGAAAATATAAGCCGATACCAGCAGCGCCAGCGGCAGCAAGCTCTGCGAGATCAGCGCCAGCAGCACCGGGTGGCTCTCTTTCGACCATGGAATGCCATCGCTGTTGGCGGTTGGCATCGCCAGCGTAATACGCGCCAGCAGCTTGTAAATGCCCAGCGCCGCAATGCCCAGTACGGTGATTTCACCAAGGGTATCGAAGCCACGGAAGTCGACCAGAATCACGTTCACCACGTTGGTACCACCGCCACCGGATTTCGAGTTGGCGAGGAAGAACTCGGAAATCGAGTGCAACGGCCGCGTCAGCATGGCGTAGCAGATGGTCCCCACCACGCTGCCGAACATGGCGGCAATACCAAGGTCTCGAACAATCTTGCGCAAGGAGCTGTCCAGCGCCGGGCTGTGCTGGGGCAGGAAGAACAGCGCCAGCAGGAACAGCAGAATGGTGACCACCTCAACCGACAGCTGGGTCAGTGCCAGATCCGGTGCCGAGAAGTAGGCAAAGGCGATCGACACCACCAGACCCACCACCGACAGCGCCAACAGCGCCCGCAAACGACGATGACTCCACCAGACGGTCAGAATGGTCGACACAATCAACAGGCCGGTACAGAAAGTCACCACCCAGTTGGTCGGGATTTGCGGCCGCGAGCCTTCAACAGAATCCATGCTCAACAGCGGGTAAGACACCATCGCCAGCGCCAACAACAGCAACAGGAACATCGCCCGCTGCAGCGAGTCGGTATCCAGCCAGTTCTGGATTGCCGTTGCCATCCGAACCGTTCTTTGAACCAGTCCTTCGAAAATCATTTTGGCGTCCATTTCGTTGAACTGGCCCTGGAAATGGAACAGGTGACGACGCTTGATATACAGCATAGAGCCAACGGTAATGGCCACTGCACTCATCGCCAGCGGTACGTTAAAGCCGTGCCAGATGTGCAAATGGAATTCCGGCAAGCGGGTCTGCAGCACCGCTGAAGACGCAGCGTTCAATAAATCGCCGACGGCAAACTGCGGGAAGATACCCACCAGCAAACACAGCACCACCAATACCTCGACCGGCACCCGCATGTAGCGTGGTGGCTCGTGCGGGGTTTTCGGCAGGCCAATCGGCTCACCGTTAAAGAACACGTCATGCATAAAGCGCAGCGAGTACGCCACCGACAGCGCACCACCAACGGTCGCCAACAGCGGAATCCACCAGGACAAGGCCCCAAGGGTGTACTGGTTAAGGGTTTCCGCGAACATCATCTCTTTCGACAGGAAACCGTTCAGCAACGGCACACCGGCCATTGAGGCTGCGGCCACCATCGCCAGCGTGGCGGTAATCGGCATGTACTTGAACAAGCCATTGAGTTTGCGCATATCACGGGTGCCCGACTCGTGATCAATGATCCCCGCTGCCATAAACAGAGACGCCTTGAAAATGGCGTGGTTGATCACGTGGAACACAGCAGCAATCGCCGCCAGCTGACTGCCAAGACCCAGCAACAAGGTAATCAGACCCAGATGACTGATAGTGGAATACGCCAACAAGCCTTTCAGATCGTGTTTGAACAACGCGGTGTAAGCACCGACCAACAGCGTCGCCATACCCGTCAGCGACACCACAATAAACCAGGCATCGGTGTCGGCCAGTAACGGGAAGAAACGCGCCATCAGGAAGATACCGGCTTTCACCATGGTCGCCGAGTGCAAGTAAGCACTTACCGGCGTAGGTGCTGCCATGGCATGAGGAAGCCAGAAGTGGAACGGAAACTGCGCCGACTTGGTGAAAGCGCCCAACAGGAACAGCACCAGAATGGCCGGATAATAGCCGCTGGCATGTACCACATCGGACATTCCCAGCACTTCATCCAACTGATAAGTACCGGTGACATGGCCAATCATCAACAAGGCCGCCAGCAGCGCCAGGCCACCCGCACCGGTAATGGTCAACGCCATACGAGCACCCTTACGGGCATCGGTACGGTGAGACCAGAAGCTGATCAGCAGGAAGGAACTGATGCTCGTCAGTTCCCAGAAAAACCACAGCTGAATCAGGTTGTTGGACAGCACAATGCCCAACATGGCCACCATAAACAGCATCAGGTAAGTATAGAATTTGGGCATCGAATCCTGCGCCGACAGGTAATAGCGGGCATAGAGGATGACCAACAGGCCAATACCGAGAATCAGTAAGGCGAAGAGGTATGCCAGTCCGTCCAGATGCAGCTCGATATTGAGCCCAAGGACCGGAATCCACTCCATGGAGAAGGTATCAACCTGACCTGCAAACACTCCCGAGGTTTGCTGCATCAGGATAACGAGTGCCGCAAAAGGCGCGACTGCCGTGGCCCAGGCACAGGCGGAACGCCCGAGTCTGGCCGCAAGCAAGGGGGCCATAATACCCAGAATGGGTAACAGCAATATCCAGAACACGTTCATATAAAGGCAAAGCCCTGTCAGTTAAGTCCATCATACCGGGCTGGTCACACCCGGGGCCCAAAGGGGCATTTCCGACCATTACAGACATACTGGAGCTTAGCATGATTAGGATCATGAGTTGACTGCCTGTCTCCGACAGATAGCCAGCGTCAATACTACTTTGAGGAGGGGCTAATGAGGTTGAAGCGAGGCTGACAAGAGGATTACCAGCAAGCAAACACCAGGGGCCCTCTGAAAAACCCGGTGCCCGCTCCGGATGACAGGGCGACGCTGAATCACGAAGCTGATTTGCAGGCCTGGCGGGTCAAGTCAAAAATCAGCGACACAGAGTCAGCAATGCCCTGCCATCCCCGCAGGGCGCGGCCTGAACCGGTCAGGCCGCGTCAGTGGTCAGGCTTACAGATGATATTCAGGGCTGAGCTCAACCACCGCTTCAACAAAGGCTTTGGCGTGTTCCGGGTCGACGAACTGGTGAATACCGTGGCCCAGGTTGAATACCTGGCCAGAGCCTTTGCCGTAGCTGTCCAGAATGCGTTTTACCTCGGCACGAATGGTCGCCGGTGAGGCGTACAATACCGACGGGTCCATATTGCCCTGCAGCGCCACCCGGTCACCCACGCGAGCACGGGCGTTACCGATATCGGTGGTCCAATCAAGGCCCAGCGCGTCGGCACCGGTATCGGCCATGGCTTCCAGCCACTGACCGCCACCCTTGGTGAACAGAATGACCGGAATCTTCTGACCATCGTGCTCACGAATCAGGCCGTCAACAATCTGCTTCATGTACTTCAGCGAGAACTCGCGGTAACACACATCACTCAAGCTGCCGCCCCAGGTATCGAACACCTGTACCGCCTGGGCACCGGCTTTGATCTGGGCGTTGAGGTAATCAATCACGGATTTGGCCAACACATCCAGCAACTGGTGCATGACTTCCGGCGTGTCGTACATCATCGCCTTGATATGGCGGAAGTCTTTGGAAGAGCCGCCTTCGACCATATAGGTTGCCAGCGTCCAAGGGCTACCGGAGAAACCTATGAGAGGCACCCGGCCATTCAGTTCGGAACGGATGGTCGACACGGCTTTCAGCACGTAATCCAGGTCAGATTCCGTGTTCACCACTGACAGCGCCTGTACATCGGCTTCGGTGCGAATGATCTTGTTGAAACGCGGACCTTCGCCGGTTTCAAAGTACAGACCCAAGCCCATGGCATCCGGGATGGTAAGAATATCGGAGAACAGAATGGCAGCATCCAGCGGGAAGCGCTCCAGCGGCTGAATGGTCACTTCACAGGCCAACTCAGGATTCTTGCACAGCGACATAAAATCACCGGCGTGGGCACGGGTAGCCTTGTATTCAGGCAGATAGCGGCCCGCCTGACGCATCATCCAGATAGGGGTACGGTCTACCGGCTGACGCAGCAGAGCCTTGAGGAAACGATCGTTTTTGAGTTGGGACATGCCATCATCCGTCACGAAAAATTCAGTGCCGGATGATAGCAGAGATTGCTACCCCTGAATTGATTCCAGTGGTAGCAAGTCGAAAGAACTAATCAAGGTGCGGTCAGACGCATCGACACGCCTTCAAAGTCAGAGTGGGAGACCGTCAGTTCGATATCAACCGGGTCATCGTCGTCGTCGTATTCAACGTAGTAGAGCTTACCGAAGGTCGGCAAACCGCTGTAACTTGAATTAATTGAGCGCAGGAAGCCCAGTGTATTGGTGCTCACGTCACCACTGTTGTCGAAGATGTCATAACCATCACCGGTCACCGCCAGGTTCACACCTTCGGCCGGGTAATTGCCATTGCCGTCTTGCAGCAGAATGTAGAAAGAACCGCTGCCTGTAGCGCTCAAGGTAAGGCTGTTGTTCTCAACAAAGGTGACGCCATCGGCTGACTCATACAAACGCATCACCACATTGGAGTCACTCTGAATGATACGGATAGAGTCACGTACGTGGGTCAGGCTGGCACAGTGACCTGCGGACAGGGCGCTGTCAGAACAGGTAATCCCCTGGTACACGGAAGAAGCCGCTGAATCGTGGTAGCCGTCGGCATCGAAGTCCATGAAGTTCTCAACCGGGGCACCATCATACACATTCAGGTCACCGTCCCAGTTATCATCACGGAAGGCTTCTGCAAGACCCACGAATGGCTCTGGGCTACCGCTGTCCAGAACATCGAACAAGCCATTGCCGTTGGTGTCTGTGTAACCACCCTCACCTGTGGTGTATGCAGTAATGGTCGTCATACCCAGAATGGTGTTGGCGGTCTCGTCCTCGGCAGTGCCCGGGTCATCCACCGGATAGGTTTCATTCACACGGTGCAGATCCTCATCGAAATTGCCAGGGCGGGTGCCGCTGCTGTACCAGGTAACAGAGCAAGAGCCTCCGCTCATCACACAGGTGCTGGTGATGGTGCCACTTTCGGCCGTGAAGTTAACTTCGGTGCCATCCGCGACCGGGTTCTGGTATTGGTCAGAGGCAAATACGGTCAGCTCAACCTCGGAGCCAGAATAATCGTAGCCACGTGGGTTGAAGATATCGGCAACCAGCTCAAAGCTGTCCTGGTCCGGATATCCTGTCGTAATCGTGATTGGCTGTGAGTTGGTGGAAATGGTTACGCCAGCGCCGGATACGGTGGATGCTCGCACCGAGGTCACCGCATGGCTGGAGCCAGAGTTGATCAAGACCGAGACTTCACCATTGGTATCCGACACATCGGTCGCTGTTGCGGTGCCACTGCCCAGGGTAATGCCACCCGTGGTATTGGTCAGCTCAAAAGAAACTTCCTGGCCTTCAACAGCCTGACCTTGCTGGTCATAAACGGTGAAGTACACCGTCGTATACTCAGGGATATTCGGGTTACCGGTGTCCTTGATGGCCAGCGACGTATCATCAACACTGTCGAAGCTGATACCACCAACCTCTGCCGGTTGAATAAAGATAATGCCGGTAATGGCCGTCGTGGTCAGACGTGTAGCCAGTGCACCGTCTTCGACGGTATACAGGTGGGCCTGAAATTCATCGGACAAACAGCCGGCAGCAGTATAAGTGAAGCGAACTTCGCCGGACGTGGTGGTTTTCTCTGCTTCGTCCAGTGTTGCATCACCGTCCGCCACACAGCCGGATGTCAGGCTAACACCGTAAGTCGTACCAGAAATCTGGCCATTGCTGTTGTTGGCATCAACGATATTGGCCTTGATCAGCATGGTGCCACCGGCAGCCAGTTTGTCTTCGTCATCCACAGAGTCTGACGTCGGGCTGTCACCGTATTCGCTCTCACGCATGCCGTTGACCAGCAGCTCTGCATAGAAGGTGTCATCAACCAGTACACCCAGCTCAGGATCTTCTCCGAGGGTTACTTCAATGGTTGCATTCAATGTGGCGTAACAACCACTGGTGTCATCGAGGCTACAGTTTGATGTATCGGAGCCCGAGACGAGCAGGCTGATGTTGTTGTCGCCCGCACAGTCGGCATAGTCCGCAAGGTACTGGTTTTCAAAGGTACCCGTTGAGTTGGTCGCGCGAATGATCGAAAACGTACCGTCCTCACAATCACTGAACCAACGGCCAATATAAGTTGAATCGGTAATCAGGGCATTGGAATCCAGCGGGTTAACCAGATTCACCGACAGGCTGGTGCCAGCCTCATCGGTCAGCTCCAGGTCACCTTCGATCTCGCCTTCCACAAACGATGCACCGGATGACGAGCCAAGGGATGGATAATCCGTTTGAATACTTGTGGTCGCTTCTGCGATCAGGGAACCGAGGGAGTCATCCGTGGCGTCCACGCTATACATGCTAACGGTGATGGTATCGTCATCAGGGCAACCACGGTTACGGTAGGTAGTGCTGACCGAGTTGGTCGAACTGAAGGTACTGGCAATGGAGAATTCGGCAGAGTCACACCCGGCGCTGAATACATAGCCGTAGGTGTCTGTCAGGCTTTCGTTTTCGCTGTTGGTATCAACGCCATCCACCGTCACGGTGACGCTGCCACCCACGAGGGCATAATCAGCCGACAGGGTAATCACGCCGGATTCAAAATCGGCACCCGTGCCACTGCCCAGTGCAGGACTGACGGTCGCACCGGAAGATCCAGTGGAATCACCTGAAGACGAACCACCCGTATTGGCATCCGACACTGAGCCGCCACCGCCACACGCCGATAGACCGCCAGCCAACATCAACATGACCAATAAACTGCGAAATGACATACGGGCAAACTCCCTTGAGGCAATTCCTGACAAATACAGACGCTGGAGGATAACACTTACGGCTTACTGACGACCACCTACAAAAAACGCGGCCGAAGCCGCGTTTTCTACCGTTCATCACATTTTATGAGATGTGTCACACATCGAGGTAATCAAGGATACCTTCGGCGGCGTTACGGCCTTCGTAAATGGCGGTAACCACCAGGTCAGAGCCACGTACCATGTCACCACCGGCGAAGATTTTTTCGTTGGTAGTCTGGTGAGCGTACTTCTGCTCGGCTGGTGCAACCACGCCCTGCCAGCTGTTCAGTTCGATGCCGAACTTCTCAAACCATGGCGCCGGGCTTGGACGGAAACCGAAGGCCACCAGCACAGCATCCGCTGGCAGGATTTCTTCAGAACCTTCCACCACTTGTGGACGACGACGACCGTTCTCGTCTGGCTCACCCATTTCGGTAGTGACTACCTTAACGCCTTCAACCTTGTCTTCACCAATGATGGCAACAGGCTGACGGTTGAACAGGAACTTGACGCCTTCTTCGCGAGCGTTAACCACTTCGCGCTTGGAGCCTGGCATGTTCTCTTCGTCACGACGGTAGGCACAGGTGACCTTTTTGGCGGCCTGACGAATGGAAGTACGGTTACAGTCCATCGCGGTGTCGCCACCACCCAGAACCACGACCTGCTTGCCCTTCATTGAAATGAAGTCCGCTTCGTCTTTCTCGAAGCCCAGGTTGCGGTTGACGTTGGAGATCAGGAAATCCAGCGCGTCGTAAACGCCCGGCAGATCTTCGCCCGGGAAGCCACCCTTCATGTAGTTGTAGGTACCCATACCCAGGAACACGGCATCGAACTCATCGATGATATCCTGGAAATCGACGTCCTTGCCTACTTCGGTGTTCAGGCGGAACTCAACGCCCATACCTTCAAACACTTCGCGACGGTTGGACATGACGGTTTTCTCGAGCTTGAACTCAGGAATACCGAAGGTCAGCAGACCACCGATTTCAGGATACTTGTCGAACACCACCGGGGTCACGCCGTTACGCGCCAGAATATCCGCACAGCCCAAGCCCGCAGGGCCGGCACCGATGATGGCAACACGCTTGCCAGTCGGTACCACTTTGGACATATCCGGCTTCCAGCCCATGGCGAAGGCGGTATCGGTAATGTATTTCTCAACGTTACCGATGGTCACCGCACCAAAGCCGTCGTTCAGGGTACAGGAGCCTTCACACAGACGGTCCTGTGGACAAACACGACCACACACTTCCGGCAGCGAGTTGGTCTGATGGCTCAGCTCAACCGCTTCCAGAATGTTGCCCTCACTGGCCAGTTTCAGCCAGTTCGGGATGTAGTTATGTACCGGGCACTTCCATTCGCAATATGGGTTACCACAGGCCAGACAACGGTGTGCCTGGTCATTTACCTGTTCCTGGGTAAATGGCTCGTAGATTTCTACAAACTGCTTCTTACGCAGGGATACAGCTTTCTTCTTCGGGTCCTGACGACCCACTTCAACAAACTGAAAATTATTGTTCAGACGTACTGTCATCGTGAACCTCTCTCTACTCGTCCAGTGTTTAGCCGTGCTTACTCAGGACGAGCACGGGTGTTTTTCAGCAGCTGCTGCAGATCAGCGGCCTTCGGTTTAACCAGCCAGAACTTGCCAATGAAGCGTTCGAAATCGTCGAGGATTTCCTGACCCCAGGCACTGCCGGTCTCGGCAACGAACTCACGAATGACGCTACGCAGGTGATTGCGATGGGCTTCGGTTTCTTCGTTGGAGATACGGTTGATGTCCACCAGTTCGTGGTTGTACTTATCGACGAAGCTGTTATCCAGATCCAGTACGTAAGCAAAACCACCGGTCATACCAGCACCGAAGTTGTAACCGGTTTCACCCAGTACACACACCACACCGCCAGTCATGTATTCACAGCAGTGATCGCCTGCGCCTTCAACAACGGCATGAGCACCGGAGTTACGCACACCGAAACGCTCACCAGCACGACCAGCCGCCAGCAATTTACCGCCAGTCGCACCGTACAGACAGGTGTTACCTACGATAGAAGTGTGGTTGGTCTTGAAGGTGGAGCCTTTTGGCGGGTAGATCACCAGCTTACCACCGGTCATACCTTTACCCACATAGTCGTTGGCATCGCCTTCCAGAACCATTTCCAGACCGCCAGCGTTCCAGACACCGAAGGATTGGCCAGCAATACCTTTCAGGTTCAGACGGATTGGCTTGTCGGACATGCCCTGGTTGCCATAACGCTTGGCAATTTCACCAGACAGACGAGCACCCACAGAACGGTCGCAGTTGGTGATTTCGAAATCGAAATGACCACCCAGCTTGGCGTCGATGGCACCGATGGTTTCCGCCACCATGCGCTCAGCCAGCAGACCTTCATCGAACGGTGCGTTACGCTCAACTTCAACAGTGTGCGGTTTGTCGGCCGGGATTTGATCGTTGGCCAGCATTGGAGTCAGGTCGAGGTGACGCTGCTTGCTGGAAACGCCTTCCAGAACTTCCAGCAGATCGGTACGACCTACCAGTTCGCTCATGGTGCGAATACCCAGCTGAGCCATCCAGCCACGTACTTCTTCAGCCAGGAAGCGGAAGTAGTTCTTCACCATATCGGCAGTACCGATGTAGTGCTTGTCACGCAGGTGATCGTCCTGGGTAGCAACACCGGTTGCACAGTTGTTCAGGTGACAGATACGCAGGTACTTACAACCCACAGCAACCATTGGCAGAGTACCGAAACCGAAGGATTCAGCGCCCAGGATAGCGGCTTTAACCACATCCAGACCAGTCTTCAGACCACCATCGGTTTGTACGCGAACCTTGCCACGCAGGTCGTTGGCACGCAGCGCCTGATGCGCTTCGGACAGACCCAGTTCCCATGGCGAACCAGCGTACTTGATGGACGTCAGCGGGGATGCCGCAGTACCGCCGTCGTAACCGGAAATGGTGATCAGGTCGGCGTAGGCCTTGGCCACACCCGCAGCAATGGTGCCGACGCCTGGCTCAGAAACCAGCTTCACGGAAACCAGCGCAGACGGGTTCACCTGCTTCAGGTCGAAGATCAGCTGGGCCAAATCCTCAATGGAATAAATATCGTGATGCGGAGGTGGGGAAATCAGCGTCACACCTGGCACAGAGTAACGCAGGGTCGCGATCAGATCGTTCACCTTGCCACCTGGCAGCTGACCACCTTCGCCCGGCTTGGCACCCTGAGCCACCTTGATCTGCAGCACTTCAGCGCTGGACAGGTAGTGCGGGGTCACACCGAAACGGCCGGAAGCAATCTGTTTGATCTTGGAGTTACGGCTGGTGCCATAACGCAGCGGATCTTCACCGCCCTCACCGGAGTTGGAGCGACCACCCAGCTCATTCATGGCTTCTGCCAGTGCTTCATGAGCCTCAGGGGACAAAGCACCCAAGGACATCGCCGCGGTATCGAAACGAGGGTACATGGCTTCAGCCGGTTCCACTTCGCTGATATCGATTGGCTGCACGTCCTTACGGAAGGTCAGCAGGTCACGCAGGGTCGCAGGAGAGCGCTTGTTCACCAGCTCGGCGAAACGGTCGTAAGCAGCCTGGCTGTTGGTTTGTACGGCATCCTGGATGTTCTTTACTACGTCCGGGTTGTAGGCGTGGTATTCGCCACCGTGAACGTACTTCAGCAGGCCGCCCTGATCCAGCTTTTTGCGCTTCTTCCAGGACTTGTCAGCAACCAGTTGCAGGTCGGCTTCAAAGTCTTCAAAGGTGGCACCACCAATACGGCTGGTTACACCACGGAAACACAGATCAACCACTTCCTTGCTCAGGCCAACGCCTTCGAACAACTGGGAACCGCGGTAGGAAGTGATGGTAGAGATACCCATTTTGGACATCACTTTCATCAGGCCCTTGCGAATCGCCTTACGGTAGTTGTGGTGAGACTTCAGCGGATCACCCAGCAGTTCACCGGAACGATGCAGATCGGTCAGGATGTCGTAGGACAACCATGGGTAAACAGCAGTCGCACCGAAGCCCAGCAACACAGCAAACTGGTGTGCATCACGGGCATCGCCGGTTTCAACCACGATGTTACCGCTGGTACGCAGGCCATTCTGAACCAGATGATGGTGCACCGCACCGGTTGCCATCACGGCAGGGATCAGTAGCTGACCTTCTTCCACTTCCTGATCGGTCAGAATCAGGATCACAGCACCGTCCTGGATCGCTTTGGCAGCGGCCTCAGTCAGGTTAACAATCGCTTGCTTCAGGCCTACCGCAGGGTCGAATGCCAGTGGCAGACGCTGGGTGCGGAAAGCATCAGACTTATTACTGGTTAGACCAACAAACTTCAGCGGAGACAGTACCGGTGACGTCAGGATGATACGTTCAGCATGGTCCGGAGTCTGTTCGAAAACGTTCTTCTCGGCACCAACACAGGTTTCCAGCGACATAACGATCGCTTCGCGCAGCGGGTCGATCGGCGGGTTGGTTACCTGAGCAAATTGCTGACGGAAGTAGTCGGCAACGTGACGAACACGACCAGACAGCACAGCCATTGGGGTATCGTCACCCATGGAACCCGTCGCTTCCTGACCTTCTTCACCCATTGGGCGCAGAACCTGATCACGCTCTTCGTTGGTGACCAGATGCAGTTTCTGGTGCGACATAAGCTCGTCACCGGTCATGTCGTCCAGACCAGCGTGCTGCAGGTACAGCGAGCTTTCGATACGAATGGCGTTCTCACGTAGCCACTTCTTGTAAGGCTTCTCGGCCTTGAGGGCGTTATCGATATCGTCAGTCTTCAGCAACTTGCCTTCCTGGGTGTCGATCGCAAGGATCTGGCCCGGGCCAACACGGCCCTTGGCAACCACAGACTCAGGAGCGTAGTTGTAAGTACCTACTTCGGAAGCAACGGTGATGAAATCGTTGTCGGTGATCACCCAACGGGATGGGCGCAGACCGTTTCGGTCCAAGCCACAGACCGCATAGCGGCCGTCGGTGATTACCAGGCCGGCAGGACCATCCCACGGCTCCATGTGCATGGAGTTGTACTCGTAGAAGGCACGCAGGTCAGAATCCATGGTTTCCACGTTCTGCCAGGCAGGTGGAATCATCATACGGATAGCACGGAACAGGCTCATGCCACCGGTGGTCAGCAGCTCCAGCATGTTGTCCATGGAGGAGGAATCAGAACCTGTGGTGTTCACAACCGGCGCGATGTCGCTCAGGTTTGGCAGCAGCGGGCTGTCAAACTTGCTGGCGCGGGCGTTGGCCCAGTTGCGGTTACCCTGAATCGTGTTGATCTCACCGTTGTGCGCCAGCATGCGGAAAGGCTGAGCCAGCTGCCAGCGCGGCATGGTGTTGGTGGAGAAGCGTTGATGGAACACACAAATGGCGGTTTCCAGACGCTCGTCACCCAGATCCAGGTAGAAATTCGGCAGATCGACCGGCATGGTCAGACCCTTGTACGACAGTACGCGGGTAGACAAGCTGGCAATGTAGAAGTCCGGATACTGAACCAGCGCCTTTTCCGCGTAACGGCGAGCGTAGAACAGTTTTACATCGAACTCGGCATCGCTCAGCTCAGCATCGGTAGCGATGAAGACCTGTTCGAAACGAGGCAGACAATCCAAAGCCATAGGGCCAAGACAGTCGTTGTTGGTTGGCACCAGACGCCAGCCCAGAACGGTCAGACCCTGACCTTCAATGGCTGTCGTAATGGCCGCTTTCTGTTCGGCCGCAATGGCGTCGTCCAAATCAAGGAACAGCATGCCGACGGCGTATTGTGCTGGCAGCTCGATACCACCTTCCTGCGCCACGGCGCGCAGGAAAGAGTCCGGCTTTTGCAGCAACAGGCCACAGCCGTCACCGGTTTTGCCGTCCGCTGCAATGCCGCCACGGTGCGTCATGCATGTCAGGGACTGGATTGCAGTCGTCAACAACTCATGGCTAGGCTGGCCCTTCAAGTGGGCTAGCAGGCCAAAACCACAGTTGTCTTTGTAGTCGCCTGGAGTATACAGACCAGTTCTCATAGAACAGCTCTCACCAAAAATTTCTATTAGTTTTATGCTCTGCTGACGGGTCAGCAGGCTGCTCAAAATGCGAGCAATTTAGAGACAAAAGGACACACATTCTACACATGTGGGCCGATTCTCACAATTGGAGGGCGTTTACGGCGTGATCAATCCGACTGTTTCAGCCGGATAACAAGGCGAAAAGCCCAGCAAACACTGGGCCAAGAGGCAGGTTAATTAAATTCGATTTGAGGACGAACTGCGCCAAGTTTTCGCACCCATGGGGTGCCATTTTTCATTTTTGCGGGCAATCCGGAGGCCCAATTAGTTGCTTGTTCTCGCGTTTTGAATTCGCCACCCAGCACCACAAACCAGGGTTTGCCGTTACGCTCGGTGCGATACCACAACAAATGGTCAGCAGCCGACTGCTGCCAGCGTTCAACATACGCCGCTGCACCGGCCTGATCCGAGGTGCCAATCAACTGCACCCCCCAACCGTCACCGGACATCAGCCAGGCCGGATAGGCGCTTCCACTGGCGGTTGCTTGTTCGGGCACATTGCCCACTGTTTCAGAAGATTCTGGCGACTTTTCACTAACGACTGCCGCATCAGTAGTCGCTTGTTCAGAGGCCCTCTGCTGCGCAACCGCAGCAACAGGCGGCTGTTCAGACTCACTGGCTACGGTGTCAGCGATGGCAGCCGGCGTATCGGTGGAAGGCGATGTCGGTTCAGATGACGTGTTCAGTGAACCGTTATTACCTTTATTAATAGTAGACGCAGAAGACGACGCCGAATCGTTTAAGTCAGCATTGGCTCCAGTACCACTATTACTGATAGTAGCAACCGAAGACGTACCGCTGCTGCGAACCACATCCGGGATCTCCAGTTGAGTGACTTCCACCGCCTGCTGTTCCTCCGACGAGTACAGCCAACCCAGCGCCAACAGCATCAGCAGCGCAACGGATGGGAGAATAAGATACAACGGTTTAATAGACGCCTTGCCTTGCGGCATCGAGAATCCGGCCATCATCGCCTTTAACCGCCCCTGTAGGCTCTTGCTCCGAATGACTTTGTGACTGGCAGCAGAATCCTGCGCCTGCTCGGTCACTTTGGCGGACGCCGCTTTCAAGGAAGCCAGAAGCTCCTCATCCGCACCAGACAGAGGCTCGGTGGATGCCTTGGCGGAATGAGCCGGAGCGGTATGCAGGTGCTGACTGTCGCGAGCATCGGCCGACAACTCAACCAGATCGGCGTCAAAATCATCCGGCAGTTCCAGTTCGTCCAACTGACCGGGGAAATCGAACTCCAGATCGTCGAAGGCGGCGGAGGCATCGTCGGCAGTCATGGTGTCCAGCTGAATCCGGTACACCGGTGCCGCTGTTGGGCCTTCACGCAATTGGCTATCAAAGCCTTTAAGACCAAACAGACAAAATGAAATCGCATGGCTGGCCATCAGGGCCAACTGACCAATCGCCGCCAGCATGTCGTCGGACAGCTGCTCTGCCTGATCAATAATGACAATGGCGGGGTCTGAATCTTCCGCCCGGCGGCGAGCAAATTCCAGCAACACTTCCCGGGCAGACACCTCATCCGCCGGTAGTGACTGAATACCCAACTGCTGGGCGACCAGACCGGTCAACAAGGCCGGACTGCCAAGCTGATTGGCAGTCAGAGCAATCACAACAGAGGTCGTTTGATGCTGAACCACAACAGCCGTGCGTAACTGCTGCAGTTGCGCAGCATCCTGACTGGACACTGCGACCAACAAAGGTGAATAGTTTCCGAGATGGCAAATCAGCTCAAGATAGCGAGCCGGGGAATGATAGGCGTCCATGCCGGCAGCGGTGGCGTCCAATGTGGATGTCATACATCCTCCTGCATTGCCTTGGTCAGTAGCTTTCCAGCGCACCCTGTTGCAGGGTCTGACGCAAAAGCTGCTGATCCACGTCTGAAGTTACAAAAGCGTTGCCAATAGACTGCAACAATACCAAACGTATCCGGCCATCCAGCACTTTTTTGTCAATTTGCATGCGCGACAGAAAATCTTCGATGGACATATCGGACGGAGCGGCCACCGGCAAGCCGGCTTTCACCAGCATGGCTTTCAGGTCGGCGACTTCGGCATTGGTCAGCGCACCGCTGCGACAGCCGTAATCCGCCGCCATCAACATACCCGTTCCCACGGCTTCACCATGGAGCCAATTACCATACCCCTGATGGGCTTCGATGGCATGACCAAAGGTGTGACCCAGGTTCAGAATGGCACGAATTCCACCTTCGCGTTCGTCCTGTGCCACCACGTCGGCCTTGCATTCACAAGAAACACGAATGGCTTCAGCCAGCAATTCTGAATCGCCTGCCATCAAGCCGTCGATATTGGCATCAATCCAGTCATAGAATGGCTTGTCGGCGATCAGGCCGTACTTGATCACTTCCGCCATGCCCGCAGACAGCTCACGCGGCGGCAGTGTTTTCAGGGTGTCGGTGTTAATCAGCACGGCTTGCGGCTGATAAAATGCACCAATCATGTTCTTGCCCAACGGGTGGTTTACGCCGGTTTTGCCGCCGACGGAAGAATCCACCTGCGACAGCAGTGTGGTCGGCACTTGCACAAAATTCACACCGCGCTGGTAACTGGCGGCCGCAAAGCCACACATATCGCCAATCACACCACCACCCAAGGCAATCAGCGTAGTCGTACGGTTATGGCCTTTTTCCAGCAAGGCATCGAAGATCAGGTTAACCGTTTCCAGCGTCTTGTACTTTTCGCCATCCGGCAGCACAACCGCATCTACCTGTAGATTAGCGCTTGCCAGCATCGATTCAATGGCGGCCAGATACAGTGGCGCAATGGTCTCGTTGGTCACCACCATGACCTGCTTGCCATGCACGTGACGAGCCAGCAGCTCAGGCTGTTCAAACAGGGATTCACCAATATAAATCGGGTAGCTACGATCACCCAGATCAACGTTCACGGTTTTCATGACAGAGCCTTGACGCGCTTGCGGATTTCGTTAACGACCCAGCGCGGGTTGCGCTGGTCGGTTTGCAATACGATATGGGCGACCTCGCGGTACAGCGGATCGCGTTTTTTGAAGAGTTCCTGCAATACCTGGGCAGGGTTTTCCGTTTGCAGCAGGGGACGGTTTTTGTCCTTGGCGGTACGGGCAATCTGCTGTTCTACCGAGGTGCAGAGGTAGACAACAACGCCACGGCCACGCAGATGCTTACGGTTTTCCGCTCTCATCACTGCACCGCCACCGGTCGCAAGGACCAGATCTGTTCGCTGGGTCAGAATATCGATCGCCTGTTCTTCACGATCGCGAAAGCCTGCCTCCCCTTCCATATCAAAGATCCATGGGATGTTAGCCCCACACTTCTCTTCGATAAATTTGTCAGAGTCCACAAACTCGCGGTGTAAATCACCAGAAAGCAAACGGCCAATGGTGGTCTTTCCAGCCCCCATTGGCCCTACAAGGAAAATCGATTGTTCGGACGACATATTCTAGTTTGTATTAAACGAGTCCTTCAGCAGCTTCGGTGTAATGAAGACAAGCAATTCGCTCTTGTCATCCGAGTTGCTGGTATAGCGGAACAGTGCACCAATCAACGGTAAATCGCCAAAGAACGGTGTCTTGCTGACGGATTTAACCTGCTCAGACCGGAAGATACCACCAAGTACCACTGTCTCGCCATTGTCTACCAACACTTGTGTCTGCACAGCGTTGGTATTGATCGTTGGAATACCCGATGCGGTCGTCTCACCTACCGAGTCCTGGTTGATCACCAGATCCATGATAATGCGGTCATCCGGGGTGATCTGCGGCGTCACTTCAAGGCGCAGTACCGCTGACTTGAAGGAGGTCGAGGTTGCACCACTGGACGTCGCTTCCTGGTATGGAATCTCGGTACCGGATTCAATAAAGGCGGTCTGACCATCGGCGGTAATCACACGTGGTTGGGAAACAATTTCTGCACGGCCGTCGGTCTCAATCGCAGACAGTTCCAGATCGAGCAGGTAGTCCGCCGTCTGATAGCCAATCGCAAAGGTCGACGCATTACTGGCCGTGGCAGCGAAATCAACAATGTTGGAATCAGACAGGCTCAGCTCACTGCTGCTGTCACCGGAGGCGCGGTCAAACAGGATCTGATTGGCCTCGGACAAAGTGGTCTGGCTGCCACCGGCGGTGGTCCAGTTGGAACCGTTGTCCTTGTAGAAGCCACCGCCCCACTTAACGCCCATTTCCTCACCCACAGTGGTCGATGCGCTGACAATACGCGCTTCGATCAGCACCTGACGAACCGGTACGTCGAGCATCACCAGTGCTTCACGCACCTTCTCGAGATTGGCTGCAGTGTCTTTCATCAAAATGGTGTTGGTACGCTCATCAACGACCGCAGAACCACGCTCGGACAGCAGGCCACCCTCACCGGAGGTCAGGATGTTGGCAATATCAGCGGCCTTGGCGTAGTTGAACTGCATGAACTCCTGCACCAGCGGCGCCAGTTCTTCAACCTGCTTGACCGCTTCCAGTTCAATCTTCTCACGCGCGGCAATTTCTTCCGCCGGAGCAATCAGCAGCACAGAGCCCATCTGACGCTTGCCCAGAGCCTTGGTTTTCAGCACCAGATCCAGCGCCTGATCCCAGGGTACGTTTTGCAGGCGCAGAGTAATGCTGCCCTGAACCGTGTCAGAGGCCACCAGGTTCAGGCCGGTGAAGTCAGCAATCAGCTGCAATACCGCACGGACTTCGATGTTCTGGAAGTTCAGTGACAGTTTTTCACCAGTGAACGGGAATTTCTTCTTACGCTCGGCGGCGACTTCTTCCTGTTCTTCGGATACGTTGATCGACAGCAAACGGTCGGTCTGATAGGCCAGATACTCAAAATCATCGGAAGTTGGCTCGATCACAATGCGGGTACCGCCTTCGTGATCCTTGGCATCGACGTACTGAACCGGCGTTGCAAAGTCAGTTACATCCAGACGACGGCTGAGCTCACGCGGCAGACGCACACCTTCCAGATCGGCGATAATTTTGGAGCCTTCACGACGAATATTGGCAGATGCTTTCGGGTCGTTCAGCATGATCTGGACCTGACCGTCGCCCAGCTCACCACGGCGAAAATCGACGTTAACCACTTTAAGGGCGGCATTGGCAGCCGAGCGAGCCGGAGTCACGGCAACCATCGCGCCAGTGTCTGGCGTATCGATGGTAGCAGGGGCTTGCTCAGAGCCCACGCGAACCAGCAGGGTGTTGCCTTCTGCGGTTGTTGTGTAAGGCACCATGCGAGACAAGTTGATCACCAGACGGGAGCGATCCTGGGTGGTCAGCACCACCGCAGAACGGGCGTTACCGGCACCAATCTGATGACGTTTGGATTTCAGACCACTGACAACACCAGGCATATCAATGGCAATACGCGCAGGCTTTTCAATGGTGTAGCCACTGATGTCCGGAGCCGCGCCGTCAAATTCGAGCAGAATTTCAGTCACATCGCCCGGCAAGGACGAAAAACGGATGTCGTTCAGCATGGCGGCGGAGGCTACACCAGAGGCCAGCAACACACCCAGCGCGACCAGCGTTCTGGCCAGAGTGCTAAAGAGGTTCATATCAGTTTTCTCCGCCTAATCCTTCAAGAGCTATTGTTTTAGGACGTTCAACCCAGCCACCCAGGCCATTCGGAACAATTTCAATCAAACTTAACCGGTTGCCAGACACTGACAGAATGCGTCCGTGGTTCTGGCCCATGTAATATCCTTCGTGCACTCGCACCACGCTACCATCGCCGTCGCGAATCAGTGCCCACAGCACCTCATCCGCACCACGCATGGTACCCACCATGGAAAGTTCGCCAAGCGGGTATTGCTCAAGGTGTTCTTTCGGGCGATCGAAATCCGGCCGCACATTACTGGAAGGCGCCATGCCGCTCAGGCTTTTATCGACTACCACTGGCAACTCGAACGGCGAACGCAGGCCCGCTGCGCTGTAGCTGAAATATTCGTACGGCTTGAACACCGGGATTGGCTCAATACGGCCACGAGGCTTGGCCATCGTCTGCTTCACGTATTGTTGCAAGTCGGTGTTACCGGTTTCCGAGCAAGCTCCCAGAAACGATCCAGCCAGTACGACGGCAATCAGTCGGAACATGTTAGTCATCCTCGCCACCACCGTACTGATAGGTTTTGGCCAGGATCTTCATTTTCAGCTCACCACTGCCCTGCTTGGCCGACGAAATCGAAAAATCGTGCAGTGTCACGATTCGTGGCAAAGCCGCCACACCGGACACAAACGCACCCATTTCATGATAGCCGCCACGCACCTCAATGGTGATCGGCAGCTCGTTATAAAATTCCGCTTCGCGCAGTGGTTGTGGCGAAATCGCGTCCAACTGCAAGCCGGCACCCAGTGCAGTGGCGCTGATGTCGTCAACCAGACCCGGTACTTCGGTGTCTTTTGGCAGCTGCTTCAGCAAGGAGCCGAAGCTTTCCTGCATTTCTGCCAGCTGGGCCCGGTATGCATCCAGATTGGCAGCCCGAAACGCCTTGCGCTCGATGTCTTTCTTGAGCGTGGTTTCCTGAGCGATAGCGCGGTCCAGGCTTTCGCTGGTATCAGCAACCAGCAGGAAGTAACCACCCACAATGACAGCGACAAACACCAGTACGCAGAAGAAAATCTTACCCGGCAGCGGCCAGCTGCCCATGTCGTTCCAGTCGATTTCATTGATGTCGTTAACATCAAGCTCGCCGAGCTTTTCACGCCAGGCGTTGAAGTCGAAACCCTTGGCAGCCATCTTAAAGCTCCTCGTTGTTACGAGGTTCTACGCGTTTCATGGCGACCTCAAACTGGTTACGGCCATTGTCCAGTGCCTTCACCCCCAACAAAGACGGGTCGGTGAACCACTCGGATTCATCAAAGGTACGCATCAGCGCGGCTACCCGGTTGTTCGATTTGGCCTCCCCCTGCACCAGCACCCGGTCACCAGTGACATCCAGTGAGGTATAGAACAGGTCTTCCGGTACGGCACGCGCCAGGTCATCAAACAAACGCACGATCACCGGACGGTTACCTTGCAGATTCTGGATCAGCTCCATGCGCTCAATCAGCTGCTTACGGGTATCCGTCAGCTCATTGATCTCGGCAATGCGCTTGTCGATGGCGGTAATTTCTTTCTTCAGGTAGTTGTTACGTGCGTTCTGCTGACTCAGCTCGCCGTCGTAATACCCACTGACACTGAAAATCAGAAAGGCAGCGACACCCGCCACCAAACCGACCAGCATCAGAAACTGTTTCTGGTTCTCCTGCCGCAGCTCTTCACGCCACGGCAACAGGTTAATATTTGCCATTAACGGGACCCTCTCATCGCAAGACCGCAAGCAACCAACAGCGATGGTGCATCAGCGCTGAGCACATTGACGTTAACCTTCGAAGACACCGCCATATCGCGGAACGGATTGGCCACCAGAGTTGGCATCCCCATTTCCTCCGAAACCTTCTCTGCCAACCCATCGAGGGCCGCAGTGCCGCCAGCCAGAACAATGCTGTTCACTTCGTTGAACGGACTGGACGAGAAAAAGAACTGCAAGGAGCGGCTGATTTGCTGCAATACCGCGTTACGGAACGGTTCCAGCACATCCTGCTCAAATTCTGGCGGCAGACCATCACCGGTTTTGGCCAGCATGGCTTCCTGATGATTGAGGCCATAGCGACGCATGATGTCTTCAATGAGCTGATTGCCACCGAACAGCTGTTCGCGAGTATAAATAGAAGCACCATTGTGCAACACGCTCAGTGTCGTCATGGTCGCACCAATATCAATGATCGCCACGGTTTGCTGGGATTCGTCTTCCAGTTGCGGCTTGATCAGCTCGAACGCGCGTTCGGTACAGTAGGCTTCAATATCCACGATTGCAGCTTCGAGGTCTGCGTACTCGACCGCATCTTTGCGACGTTCGACCGTTTCGGAACGACAGGCCGCCAGCAGAACATCCACCACACCGTCGTTATTTTCGAGGGTGCCCTGAATCTCCCAGTCGAGGGAAACTTCTTCCAGCGGGTAGGGAATGTACTGGTCGGCTTCGGCGCGAATCTGAATATCCATCTCGGCATCGTTCAGATTGGCGTTCATTTGAATATTTTTTGTAATCACCGCGGAACCGGCGACGGCAAGCGCTGCCTTACTGGCAGATGAACGGGATTTGGTCAGCGCCCTTTTGATGGCTTCGCCGACTTCTTCGTCATTGTGGATATTCTGTTCCACAATGGCATCGTTAGGCAGGGGTTCTGAAGCATAGGCTTCAACCCGGTAACCGGCGTCAGAGTGACTTAATTCCAGGACCTTAACTGACGTGGAACTGATGTCCACTCCAAGAAGGGCTTTGCCCTTCTTGCCAAACAAGCTAGCCAGCACCACAAAATCCCCTTGAAAATCGAGAGCTTGCATCAACAAGCTCAGAATAATCCTATATTTGGGCGGTCATTATAAGCACAATCCTATAAAAAGGACAAAAAAGGCTTATAATGCCGCGACTGCGCAAGAGACTACGCTGTCAACGCTATTTATCTTATGAGCTTTCTTAAATCTGCAATAAAATTCTTCAGCTGGCTAATACTGGCAATCGCCTCCGGAACGGGCATTGTCTGCATGGCCATTTATCTATATCTGGCCCCGGATCTGCCCGATCCTGAACAGCTGCGCGACGTCGATCTGCAAACGCCGCTGCGAATCTATACTGCTGATGGCAAGCTCATCAGTGAGTACGGCGAAAAACGTCGATCCCCATTGCCTTACAGCGAAGTCCCTCAGACCTTTATCGATGCACTGCTGGCGTCCGAAGATGATGCGTTTTTCGAGCACTATGGCGTCGATATTAAAGGACTTCTGCGCGCCACGCTGGAACTGATTCGCACTGGCAGAAAGAAATCCGGCGGCAGTACCATCACCATGCAGGTCGCCAAGAACTACTATCTCAGCAGCGAGAAAACCTTCGCCCGTAAATTCACGGAAATATTACTGGCATTAAAAATCGAAAAAACGCTCAGCAAGGAAGAAATTCTCGAGCTTTATATTAATAAAATATATTTGGGCAAACGGGCTTATGGTATCGAAGCCGCCGCCCAGGTTTATTACGGTAAATCAATAAACGAATTAACCCTGGCTGAAACGGCCATGATCGCCGGCCTGCCGCAGGCGCCTTCCGCCGCCAACCCGATCCGCAACCCGGAGCGCGCCAAATCCCGTCGTAACTACGTGCTGGCCCGGATGCACACACTGGGCAAGATCACCACCGAACAGTTTGACAAGGCTCTGGTTGCCCCAATCACGGCGGAATACCATGGCGCCACGTCCGAAGTAACCGCTCCTTATATTGCCGAAATGGTGCGCCGCGACATGGTGGAACGCTATGGCAACAAGACCTACACCGAAGGCTATGTGGTTAAAACCACGCTCGACAGCCGCCGTCAGGAAGCGGCCACCCTGGCCTTGCAACGCGGCCTGCTGAACTACGACCGCGCCCATGGCTACCGCTGGGAAGCCAACAGCGTCAAACCGGTTCTGCTGGGCGAAGAAGACAACAGCAACACCAGCAGCGACGATCTCCCTGAGTGGGCAACACAAGATCAGAACAGCGACAGCCAGATCAATTGGGCATCCACCATAGAACAATGGCAACACCTATTGAGCAAGGAAGACAGCAAGGGCAACCTGCAACACGCGATTGTTGCCAAAGTAGATGACGACGGAGCCTGGCTGGTGATGGAAGACGGCACTGCCCGCTTGCCATTTGCTGGCGTGGAATGGGCTGCTCGCTATATCCACGTTAACGCCACCGGAGCCAAACCGGAAAAAACCGCCGACGTATTAAGTCAGGGCATGCAAATCTGGGTTGAAGAACGCGATGGCCAGTTGTTACTGGGCGAGCCACCGGAAGCCGAAGGTGCAATTGTGTCGCTGAACCCAAACAACGGTGCGATTCAGGCACTCAGCGGCGGCTTTGAACAATCCGCCAACCAGTTCAACCGTGCTACCCAGGCATTGCGCCAACCCGGCTCCTCCTTCAAGGCCTTCATTTATAGTGCTGCACTGGAAAACGGCTTTACGCCGGCCAGCGTCATCAATGACGCCCCGGTGGTATTCCGCGATGCGTCACTTGAAAGCACCTGGCGCCCGGAAAACTACAGCGGCAAATTCTATGGCCCAACGCGTCTGCGTGAAGGCCTGTATCGTTCCCAGAATCTGGTCTCTATCCGCATCCTGAAGCAAATGGGGCCACGTACCGCAGTTCGCTACATCGAGCCGTTCGGTTTCCCGAAAGGTCGCCTGAGTGCCGATTTATCGTTGGCACTGGGTGCAAGCGCGGTCGCGCCGATCGAGCTGGCCACCGGCTATGCCGCCCTGGCCAACGGTGGTTTTGCAATTCAGCCCTTCTATATAGATAGCATTGAAGATTCCGCTGGCACCCTGCTGTTCAAGGCCAATCCGGCCCTTGCCTGCCGTCACGGTTGCGATGACCTGAAAGCCGAAGCCGAACAAGCCGCCACTCTGGCAATGCTGGAAAACGAAACCACCGAAGAGCAATCTCGCGGCAGCGGCATTGCAGCCAGCGACGCACTGATCAGCGAAGACCTCTCAACCGGTGCTGCAACACCATCCTCCGACGACGCAAACGACGCTGTGTTTGAACCACAGTCACCGGTGTTTGCGCCACGCGTGATGGACGAACGCACCAACTTCCTGATGGTGAACATGCTCAAGGACGTGATCCAGCGCGGCACCGGCCGTCGGGCCAAGGCTTTGAACAGACACGACCTGGCAGGCAAGACCGGCACCACCAACGACCAATTCGACGCCTGGTTCTCGGGCTTCAACCCGAATCTGGTCACCACGGTGTGGGTCGGCTTCGATCAACCGTCTACTCTCGGCCGCTGGGCTCAAGGTGGCACCACCGCCCTGCCAATCTGGGTCGACTACATGCGCACGGCACTGGAAACCGAGCCCGAAGTGCAGCTGGAGCAACCCGACGGCATCGTGTCAGTTCGTATTGACCCCAAAACCGGGCTGCTGGCAGCACCCAGCCAGAACAACGGCATCTTCGAGTATTTCCGTCAGGAGAACGTGCCGACGGAAACCGCCTTGCCAGACTACGTTGAGCAAACCGGTGAAGATAACGACAGCGGCCTGAGCGCCACCCCTGAGCTGCTGTTCTGACTTTCAGGTCAGATCAGCAGGCATAAAAAAACCGGCGCACGCGCCGGTTTTTTGTGTCTGATCGGTACGAACCGATCAGTCCATATCGATCAGCTTGCCCGGGTTCATCACGTTGTTCGGGTCAAACGTGGCCTTGATGGCTTTCATGTAAGCGATCTCAGCAGCGGAGCGGGAGTAGTGCAGGTATGGCTTTTTGGTCAGACCAACACCGTGCTCGGCCGATACCGAACCGTCGTACTTCTCGGTAATTTCAAAGACCCACTTGGAAACCTTACCGCAACGTTCGAAGAATTCTTCCTTGGCCAGATCGTCCGGCTTGAGGATATTCAGGTGCAGGTTGCCATCACCAATGTGACCGAACCAGACGATTTCGAAGTCAGGGTATTCGCGTACTACCACTTCCTCTACTTCCGCCAGGAACTCAGGTACCCTGGAAACCACTACGGACAAGTCGTTCTTGTACGGCGTCCAGTGAGAAATGGTTTCGGAGATGTCTTCACGCAGACGCCACAGATTAGCCGCCTGGGTTTCGTTCTGGCTGATGGCACCATCGTAAACCCAGCCTTCTTCCATGCAGGACTCGAACAACTGCATGGCAACATCCATCTTGTCGTCGGTGTCGGCCTCGAATTCCAGCAGTGCGTAGTATTCGGTTTCGGTCTCAAACGGTGCTTGCACATCACCACGAGCCAGTACTTTTTTCAGTGCCTTGTCGGAGAAGAACTCGAACGCAGTCAGATCCAGACCAGACTGGAACTTGTGCAGCACGTTCATGATGGCGGTCATTTCCGGCACACCCAGCACCAGTACAGTCAGGTTCTTGGCCGGACGGGTCAGGCGCATGGTCGCTTCGGTAACAAAGCCCAGCGTGCCTTCACCACCAATGAACAGGTGACGCATATCGTAACCGGTGTTGTTCTTCAGCAGGTCTTTGTTCAGACGAACAATCTCGCCTTTACCGGTTACCACCGTCAAACCAGCAACCCAGTCGCGGGTCATGCCGTAGCGGATCACCTTGATGCCACCGGCGTTGGTAGAAATATTGCCACCAATCTGGCTGGAACCAGAGGAAGCAAAATCCACCGGGTAGAACAAGCCATTGTCTTCGGCAAATTGTTGCAGCTGCTCGGTAATCACACCCGCGCCACACTTCACAGTACGGTCGACCGCATTGAAGTCGGAAATCTGGTTCATGTAGTCAAACGCAACCACAACCTCACCATTGGCCGCGACCGCACCAGCGCTCAGGCCAGTACGACCACCGGACGGCACCAGTGCCAGACCCGCTTCGTTGGCCAGCAGCACAATCTGCTGTACCTGCTCGGTGGTTTTCGGGAATACAATGGCAGAAGGCTTGGGATCGAGGATCTTGGTCCAGTCCTTACCGAAGGTTTCCAGGGAATCGGCATCGGTACGAACCTTGTCTTCACCAACAATGGCCGACAGGCGTTCAACAAGGGCGTCTAGGGTCAATTGCGTCATGGCTTGATTATCCAGGGCTTATCCGGGGATTTATGAGAATTCGTCATGCCATCCTGAGGGATCATCGCGATGATGACTGGGACGGAGTATCACATTTGAAAGCGACGTATGTTACCATATGCGACCTGTTTTTCGGAGATCTTTCTCCCTGTGGGCACTCTGTAAAGACAGACCGACCGCACATCTCTATATAATCCGGACCGCCCATTGCTGGTCTGCACCTCAAGAAGGTACCCCATGGCACAAACGTCCCTCGACAAAAGCAAGATCAAATTCCTCTTGTTGGAAGGCGTGCATCAATCCGCTCTGGACACGCTCCAGGCCGCCGGTTACACCAACATTGAATACCTGAAAACGTCTCTGCCAGACGAAGAACTGAAAGAGCGCATCAAAGACGCTCACTTCATCGGCATTCGTTCCCGTACCCAGCTGACCGAAGAAATCTTCGCAGCAGCAGAGAAGCTGATTGCTGTTGGCTGTTTCTGCATCGGTACCAACCAGGTTGATCTGAAAGCGGCGACCAAGCGCGGTATTGCAGTATTCAACGCTCCATACTCCAACACCCGTTCTGTTGCTGAACTGGCCATTGCCGAAATCATCATGATGATGCGCGGCGTGCCAGAGAAGAGTGCCGTTTGTCACCGTGGCGGCTGGCAGAAATCTGCTGCCAACTCCTACGAAATCCGTGGCAAAAAGCTGGGCATCGTGGGTTACGGCAACATTGGTACCCAGCTGTCCGTGATGGCTGAGAGCCTGGGCATGAAGGTGTACTTCTACGACATCGTCACCAAGCTGCCAATCGGTAACGCCACTCAGGTGGGCTCCATGGAAGAGCTGCTGGGTCTGGCCGATGTGGTTACCCTGCACGTACCAGAAACCGAATCCACCAAGTGGATGATGGGTCCTGAACAGTTTGCCCAGATGAAGCAAGGTTCTATCTTCCTGAACCTGGCTCGTGGCACCGTGGTCGACATTGACGCTCTGGCTGACGCCCTGCGCAGCAAGAAACTGCTGGGTGCTTCCATCGACGTATTCCCGGTTGAGCCACGCAGCAACGACGACGAGTTCGTAAGCCCTCTGCGTGAATTCGACAACGTGATCCTGACCCCACACGTGGGCGGTTCCACCATGGAAGCACAGGAAAACATCGGTAAGGAAGTGGGTGAAAAACTGGCCACCTACAGCGACAAAGGCACCACCACGGCCTCTGTTAACTTCCCGGAAGTTGCCCTGCCATCCAACCCGAACGTTCACCGCATCCTGCACATCCACAAGAACGTGCCGGGCGTGATGAACGCCATCAACCGCATCTTTGCAGAGAACGACATCAACATCTCTGGTCAGTACCTGCAAACGGTTGAAGACATCGGTTACGTTGTGATCGATGTGGCCAAGTCCACCAGTGACCTGGCGCTGGAAAAAATCATGGAAGTGGAAGGTACTATTCGCGCCCGCGTTCTGTACTGATCCCTGCTCCATAAAGAACGCCCCGGCTGCCAATGGCAGTCGGGGCGTTTTTGTTGATGGTCTGTGTCAGCTGCCGATTCAGGTAAACAAACCCTCACCAACTCCAGCGAGCCGTCAGCCAATTGTTCCAACGCTCATTGCGTTCATATTGCAGTCGCCCAGCCAGTGGATCGTACTGGCTTTCCAGTGCGACCTCCCAACGATGGAAACTGCGTGCCAGCCGCCCGGTCACACGACGCTTGGTGTAAAGCTCAGACTGGGAATAGCTGCCACCGCTGTGGTAACGACCTTGATCAAACCAGCCGCCCAGCATCCATTGCCAATCATCACGCTGGCCAGTCCAGGCCAGACGCATACTGTTCTCGGCACCGACCGTCAATTCCTGGCCTCGGTCTGAATCCGTCGAGCGGTTCTGAACAATCCCCACCAACCACAGCTTCTGTTGATTGCTCAGGGCCCAATCAAGCTGCCACTCCAGTCCGGTCAGACTCATACCAGAGTGTTCATCCATACTGCCATTCAGCAAACTCACCTTGCCGTGAATCAGCCGCTGCATACGCTCGTGAAAGACCTTCACATCCAGGCTCAGGCGCGGGTCGCTGAACATGCCGTAATATCCCAACTCCCAGCTGTGAATCGACTCGCCGTGCAGTTCACCCTCCCAATCAGAGGCGTCAGTACTGAGGAACAACTCGCCACTGGCAAGCCCGAGGTAGTTGTCCGTCAGGCCGTTCACCTGAGCAGAGGCCGCCATATAACGCTCCGCCAGATCTGGCGAGCGATGACCGCTGGCGTACTGAAAGCGGACACTGCTGCGATCGTCCAGCAGGTGGGTCAATGCCAGCCTTGGTGAAAAATACGCGCCGTCGTTCTGCTGGTAATCCGCAGTCAGCGACAGGAAAGCCAGCCAATCTGGCTGAAAGCGATATTCAACACTGGAAAACGCCATCACATTGCTTTGCGATAGCTTGCCGCCAAACCATGTTTCCGAAGCGGCTTCGTCGCGCCGAAAGGTCAGCCCCTGCACCGAACGCAAGGTATCACTCCACCAGCGGGTGTACTCCAACTCCATTTCCAGCCGTTGTTCGTAGAGGTCGTAGTCTCCATCGCCACAAGTGACTTCCCCCAGAGCGTCGGCACTCACCGCTCGGGCGGCAATGGTACGAACCAGCTCGTAGTCTTGCTCAGACACCTGAGCGCTTTGCCCTTGTGACGCCAGATAGGCTTCCAACTGTGATGCCGACACCACGCCATAAGCCAGGCCCTGATAAACCTGTTCAATTTGCTGGCGCTCGGCCGCAGATGTCGATGGATTACTCAGCGGCAAAACGCCATAACCCAGCGCAATCGCCAGCGACCGATTGTTGCGGTACAAGCGCCCCAGATCGGCGTCATAGGCCATACTCGGAGTGCAAGCCTTATACTGTTTTTCCTGATTCTCGGCCTGCCAGGCAACACGTGCCTGCCAACTACCGCTGGAGCCATCGGCACTTTTCAACTTCAGCTGCACCATGTCAGTGATGGACTGCTGCTGCGGCTGACCGGTGTGGAAGTTTTCATCCCCCAACAGATTACGACGCAGTCGCTGACGACCCACTTGCCAGTTCAATTCAGAATCGTCATCCAGCTGCGCTGTACCACTCCAGTGGCCCCCTTCGACCCAGTTCTGCTCTGGCATTTCGACCGGATTATCGGAGGCTGGCTCGCCTTCATGGTGAGCAAACAGGGATAACCGCGTCGGCGCACCAAAGGCCTCAAAGCCAATGCTGCCATAGCCTTGCTTACGCTGTTGCTGGCCTGCAGAAAGCCGCAATGCGGCCCGGGCACTGTCAGCCGGGTGGCGGGTAATGATGTTGATTACACCCTGAAAGGCGTTCATGCCGTAGGCTGAGGCACTGGCACCGCGGGTGATTTCAATACGCTCGATATCATCCAGCGCAACATTAAGCTGATCCCAGTCGACACTGGCAAAGGTGGCCCGATAGATAGAGCGACCGTCCACCAGCACCTCAAGACGACGCGCCAACGCCACATCGCCGGAGTGGTACACCACACTGGACTGATTACTGTCGAGTTCCTGGGCAACAAACATGCCCGGCACATACTGAAAAACGTCGACCAGACGGCGAATACCCCATTGGCGTATTTGCTCGGCGGTGATCAAGGTAACACTGGCTGGAACTTCAGTCAGAGGCTGGTGCAGGCGCACCGGACTGAGAACGGTAGGAATGTCTGGCTCAAACTCATCAAACACATCGGCCTGAGAAGCGGAACTCACAGCAATAAAACACGCCGCCCAAACAAGCGGGCGTCGAACACCGAGGGCCATACATCAATCCTTTGAAAACGTCTGGGCATTATTCCACGAAACGCAACAAAGTTTGACCCTCGAATGTTCAGTTTTTGGCCATTTACAGGCGCATTTCAATGCCCGCAGCGGCCATGTGCTGTTTGGCTTGTTCAACCGTGAATTCACCGAAGTGGAAAATACTGGCTGCCAGTACGGCATCGGCCTTGCCTTGCAGCACGCCGTCAACCAGGTGGTCGAGGTTGCCAACGCCACCAGAGGCAATGACCGGAATGTTCACCGCATCGGAAATCGCCCGCGTCACCCCCAGATCGAAGCCGGATTTCACACCATCACGGTCCATAGAGGTCAGCAGGATTTCACCGGCGCCGTATTCAGCCATCTTCACAGCCCACTCAACGGCGTTGATACCGGTTGGTTTACGGCCACCATGGGTGAAGATTTCCCAATGGTTGTCGCCAACCTGCTTGGCATCGATCGCCACCACAATGCACTGGGCACCGAATTTCTCCGACGCTTCGCGAACAAATTCCGGGTTGTAGACCGCTGCCGAGTTGATAGACACCTTGTCGGCACCGGCATTCAGCATGTTGCGGATATCCGCCAGCTCACGAATACCGCCACCCACCGTCAGCGGGATAAACACCTGCTCGGCAATGGCTTCCACCATATGCACAGTAGTGTCACGGCCTTCGTGGCTGGCGGTGATGTCCAGAAAGGTAATTTCATCAGCGCCCTGATCGTTGTATCGCTTGGCGATTTCAACCGGGTCGCCAGCGTCACGAATACCAACAAAGTTCACGCCTTTGACAACGCGGCCCTTGTCGACATCGAGGCAAGGAATAATGCGCTTGGCCAATGCCATGGAAATTCTCCTGCTTACGCCTGACCAGTCAGTTCGTCAGCCAACTTCTGGCTTTCAGCAACGTCCAGAGTGCCTTCGTAAATCGCACGACCGGTGATCGCACCCAGAATACCCTTGTTGGCAACCTTGGCCAGATTGCGAATATCGTCGATGTTGGTGACACCACCAGAAGCGATCACAGGGATGCCGCCTTCCACCGCCAGTTCCACGGTAGATTCCAGGTTCACGCCCTGCATCATGCCGTCGCGGGCAATGTCGGTATACACGATGGCAGATACACCGTCGTTCTTGAACTGCTTGGCCAGATCCACCGCTTTCACTTCGGATACTTCAGCCCAACCGTCGGTAGCCACAAAACCGTTCTGGGCGTCCAGACCAACAATCACCTTGCCCGGAAATGCCGCACAGGCTTCTTTTACAAACTCAGGCTCTTTTACCGCCTTGGTGCCAATGATTACGTAGCTGACGCCCGCTTTTACATAGGCTTCAATGGTTTCCAGCGTACGGATACCGCCACCAATCTGAATAGGCAGACCCGGGAATTCCTTGGCAATGGCAGTCACGGCTTCGCCGTTAACCGGGGTACCGGCAAAGGCACCGTTAAGATCCACCAGGTGCAGACGACGGCAACCGCCATCGACCCAACGGCGGGCCATTTCAACCGGGTTATCACCAAATACGGTGGAATCGTCCATACGGCCCTGACGCAGGCGTACGCATTGGCCGTCTTTCAAATCGATGGCTGGAATTACAAGCATGAGAGAAACCTTTTAAGCAGCAGGGAGAGAACGATCAGGCCTGACCGTCCCACTCCAGAAAATTCTTCAACAGGGCCAAACCGGCGTTGTGGCTCTTTTCCGGATGGAATTGCACCCCGAAGACGTTGTCTTCGCCAATGGCAGCAGCAAAATCAACGCCGTAGTGGCCAGAGCCTTTGACGTGCTCGGCACGCTGGGCTTCAACATAGTAGGAATGCACAAAGTAGAAACGGGTGTCGTCTTCGATCCCATTCCACAGTGGATGGTGAATCTGGCGAACCTTGTTCCAGCCCATGTGCGGAACCTTGAGCTTCTCGCCGTCTTCAATCAGGTCGTTGCCGAAGAAACGCACTTCACCCGGGAACAAGCCCAGACAGTCGACGCCGCCGTTCTCTTCCGAACGATCCATCATGCCCTGCATGCCAACACAAATACCCAGCAATGGCTTGGTCTTGCGGGCTTCAGCGACCACCTGGTCGATGCCCTGGGCACGGATTTCGGCCATGCAGTCACGCATCGCACCCACGCCCGGCAGTACCACATGGTCAGCCTTGCGAATGATCTCGGGATCACCGGTGACAATCACTTTGGTATCACCGGCCACCGCCTGCAAGGCACCGTGAGCAGAGTGCAGGTTGCCCATGCCGTAGTCGATCACGGCGCATGTTTTACTGGTCAAAACGTTATCCTTCCTGAATGCCTTACAGACAACCTTTGGTAGACGGCATCACACCGGCCATACGAGGGTCCATTTCCACCGCCATGCGCAGGGCGCGACCGAACGCCTTGAAGATGGTCTCGGCCTGATGGTGCGCGTTAAAGCCCTTGATGTTGTCAATGTGCAAGGTCACCTTGGCGTGATTCACAAAGCCCTGGAAAAACTCCCAGAAGTTCTGGGTATCCAGACGGCCGATGCTGCCACGGGTGAAATCGCAGTTGAAGCTCAGCCCCGGGCGACCGGAGAAGTCGATCACCACGCGAGACAGCGCTTCGTCCAGCGGCACATAGCTGTGGCCGTAACGAACAATGCCTTTCTTGTCGCCGATGGCTTCAGCAAACGCCTGACCCAGGGTGATACCAATGTCTTCCACCGTGTGGTGATCATCGATATGCAGGTCGCCCTTGCAGAAAATATCGAGGTCAATCAGTCCATGACGGGCAATCTGATCCATCATGTGCTCCAGAAAC
Source organism: Oceanobacter sp. ABM4_470 (assembly GCF_056158645.1). Lineage (NCBI taxonomy): Bacteria > Pseudomonadati > Pseudomonadota > Gammaproteobacteria > Oceanospirillales > Oceanospirillaceae > Oceanobacter > Oceanobacter sp. ABM4_470. The sequence goes on along the minus strand of NZ_JBSWTR010000002.1, from coordinate 27,297 downwards.
GGAACACCCGTGTCGAAGTTACTTTTACCAGTACCATCCAGATTGATGGAGATTTTGATCTGGGTTTCCAGGGTATTACGTTCGACCGTTGCGGTGCGGGCCATGGAACAACTCCAAACTCTCGCCAAAGAAAAAGGAAACCATTATAAAGTGCCGGGGACTCTATGAACACCACTGCGCGGCTCTGCGTGGGCACCGGGTTACTCATAGAGACCCAGGTGAAAAACCTCCAGGGAACATGCGCACCAGATACGCTGTCCCAGCCTAATATTGCGAAAGAGAAGCTCCCGTGCCGGTAAAACTTGAACATATTCGCCAACCCGATGCCGCCGACTGGCAGGATATAGCCAAAATCCAGCAAGATGCAGGCACCGAAATCCTGCTGCCGGAAGCGCTGGAAAGTGCACTGCAACAGGGCCACTGGCTGGTTGCAGCGCGATTCAACGACCGCCTCGTTGGTGTCATACTTTGTTCGCAAAATGGTGACATGGTCACACTTGAATACGCCGCAGTGCGCTCTATTACCCAACGCCGTGGCGTCATGCATCAGACAATCACCCTGCTGCAACAATGGGCCGATCACGAGCAAGTGAGCTTACTGATGACGCAATTGCCGGCTGAACTGGCAGCAGCGGCTCAGCGACGAGACTTTCGTGAAACGGCGGCAGGTTGGTGCCGGGATAGCAACAATCTGTCCAGCGACAGCCGGATTTTAAAGAGTTAACAACCCAATATACTCAGCGAATCCAGATAGCGAGACAAATACAAGGATAACAGGATGACTATGCTCAAACGTTTTGCAGCGGTACTGGCCTTCGGCCTGATCGGCCTCAATGCCTGGGCGAACAGCAACCCCACTGAAGTGGTCAGCCAGGCGACCAATGGCCTGATTGAAGAACTGAAACAGACGCCGGAAGCCGACCGCTCCGAAGAGATGGTCAAGCAACTGGTGATGACCTACATCGTTCCAGCCATTGATCAGGAAAAAATCGCCATGGGTGCGATGGGTAAATACTGGCGTCTGGCTTCCCCGCAACAGCGCACCGAATTTATTGAGCGCTTCCGCGAATTGCAGATTCACACCTACAGCGGCGCATTCCGGGCGTTCAGTGGTGAGAAGCTGAACTTTGAAAGTGCTCGCATCAACGACAAGGGCGACCGCGCACTGGTACAGGGCCAGCTGACCCAGACCAACGGCAACGTGATCCCGATCGACTTCAAGCTTTACCTGTCTGACGATGGCCAATGGCGCGTTTACGACGCCGTGGTATCCGGTCTGAGCATGGTGAAAACCTACCGCGACCAGATGAGCAACCGCCTGCAAGGTACCAACCCGGGCAATGCCTCGAAGCGTATGGACGCCTTGCTGGAAGAACTGAAGCAGGAAGCCGAGCAGAAAGACGGCAGCCAGAACGCTGCCTGATTCTCGCACCTGCGGGCTGAGGCACGTTGCCTTTATGGCGACAAGCCCCAGCCCAGTTACTATTCCTCTTCCCTGCGTCTTTTGCCTCCCGCTACCTTCTACAGCTCTCTCATACACCCGCTCCTACCTAAACCTCACCCTACCTAAACCTCACCCTACCTAAACCTCACCCTACCTAAACCTCACCCTGCTTAAAACCCTCCTGCTGCTCAGCCTGCTCAGCCTATTCAGCCAGTTACTGGCCATTCGGCACACACTGACAAAAATTAACGCTCGTTCGTACAGTTACATTCGGTCTAATCCGGCAAACCCCGATTTTGTGAACCATACTTGTTGGCGAACTTCATTGCTGCGCCCGGTCGACAGGCCTGACGGTATTTGTCCAACACCGGCGGAGAGGCGCATTAACAGGGAACGGCTGTATTCATGTTATTCCGCCAACACAATCTGAAAGCGCGCCTGACCATCGTCGTTGTGATTGCCACCACGCTAACGCTGCTGCTTTCCGGCGGCGCCTACGTCGGACTGGAGTACTACCTCACCAGTCATGCCAGCAAACAACGCATTAACACCATTGCAGAAATGGCAGCCCGCTCGGCAGCGCAGGAAATCAAACAACAGCAGTTCGACACTTTACAGGCCGACCTGCAATCACTCAGCGTTCACCCCGCCATCACCCGAGGCTGCCTGTACAACCAGCAAGGTGGCTTATTGGCCCATTACGACCGTGAAACCGCGGTCGCATCGGGCTGCCCAGCCACCAGCAATGGTATCGTCAGCAGTACCAATACCCTGGTGGTGCCACTCACCATCAGCAACAACGTGATTGGCTCGCTGCGCATCAATCACGATGACCAGCCGGTACAACAGCGACTGCTGCGCTTCCTTCAAATCAGTGTTGCCATCTGGATAGTTTCCATGGCACTGGCTTTTCTGGTGGCGATTCGTATTCGGGAAGGGCTATTCGGCCCCTTACGAGACCTGTCCGACTTTCTGGCCCGCATCACCCGCGAGCGCAACTACTCGCTACGAACGCCCAGCAAGGCTTCCGATGACTACGGCAAATTGCTGCTGCAAGTAAACGAGCTGCTGCACGCCACCGAAACCGACCAATCAACCCTCAAGCTGAATGAAGAGCGCTTTCGCAAACTGGCCGAGTTCTCGCCGGTGGGCATCTTTCAGGTCGATAAAAACGGCGTGCTCCGTTACGTCAACCAGCGCTGGCGGGATATCCACAACCTCACCAACGAGATTCCGGACATCGAACAATGGTTCAGCTGTATTTTGGCCGCCGACCTCGAAGCCACCCGCTTTGCTTGGGAAAATCTGGTTTCCCAACAAGAAAGCATTGAGCTCGACCTGCGCTTGCAACAGCGTGACGGCAGTCATGCCTGGATTCATTTAATGGCCAGCCCGATGCACGACCGGGATGGCGAAGTGATCGGTTATCTGGGGGCGATTTCAGATATTTCAGAGCTGAAATCCGCCCAGTTACAGATGGAAAACCTCGCCTTCTACGACGCCCTGACCGGGCTGGCCAACCGGCGACTGTTCAAGAACCGGCTGTCGAAATCGATCAAATCCGCCGAGCGCACCCAATCCACTCTGGCGCTGATGTTCCTCGACATGGACCAGTTCAAGCGCATCAACGACTCCATGGGCCACGATGCCGGAGACCTGCTGTTGCAGGAAGTATCGCGCCGGCTTAGCGCCAACGTGCGCGACAAGGACACGGTATCGCGCATTGGCGGTGACGAGTTCACCATCCTGCTGACCGACGTAAAACGCATTTCCGACGTAAAAATCGTGGCAGAAAAAATCCTCGAAGCCCTTGCCGAACCCATTCGTATCAAAGGCCAGGACATCAACACCTCGGTGAGCATCGGCATAACCCTGACGCCGCAGGATTCCACCGACCCGAATACCCTGATGAAAAACGCCGACCTGGCTATGTACAAAGCCAAGGAGCTGGGTCGCAACAACTACCAGTTTTTCTCGGAAGAAATGAACAAGGAGATTCTGGAGCACCTGGCCTGGGAGCAGGAAATTCGCGACGCCCTGCACGAAAACCAGTTCAGCCTGGTGTATCAGCCCAAGGTCAGCCTGCAAAACTACGCCATTACCGGGGTTGAAACCCTGATCCGCTGGCACCACCCCATCAAGGGCTTTATTCCACCAGACCGCTTTATCAAGGTGGCCGAAGAGACCGGCCAGATCATTGATATTGGCCGCTGGGTAATGCAGAACAGCTGCCGCGAGATCCAGTCATTTATCGCCTCTGGCGACATGCCATTCGACACCCGCATCGCCGTCAACCTGTCAGCCAAACAATTTGCCGACCCCGACCTCGCCAACATGATCCGCAAAACCCTGGAAGAAACCGGCATGTCGCCCTCCAACCTCGAGTTGGAGATCACCGAAAGTACCCTGATGCTGGACGTCGAAAAAGCCATCGCTACCATGTCGGCCCTGCGCTCTTACGGCATCCGCTTTGCCATCGACGATTTTGGCACCGGCTATTCATCCTTGTCGTACCTGAAAAGCCTGCCGATTGAAGTATTAAAAGTCGATCGATCCTTCGTCACAGACATCCCCGTCGATAGCAATGACATGGCCATCACCGCCGCCGTCATCGCCATGGCCCACAAACTGGGCCTGCAAGTGGTGGCAGAAGGCGTTGAATCGGAAGATCAGGTAGAATTCCTGCGCCAAAACCGCTGTGACGAAGGCCAGGGGTATCTGTTCAGCCGACCGCTGGACGTGCCACAACTCGAAGAATTTCTGGCCAAAACCCGTGCAATGACACTGGAAAGCAGCAAATAATCCAAAAAAGCACCAGAAACAGCGCCAGAATTTGATGAGCCAGATCACCGCCAACGCCCCTCACAACGATCGGGCGTTCTCTGAAACCGTGCTTGAGTGGTACCACCAGCATGGCCGCAAACACCTGCCGTGGCAGCAAGACATCAGCCCTTACCGGGTATGGGTGTCTGAAATCATGTTGCAGCAAACCCAGGTCGCCACGGTTATTCCCTATTACCAGCGCTTTATGGAACGCTTTCCGACAGTACAGGCGCTTGCCGCCGCCGAACAGGACGAGGTGCTACATCTGTGGACCGGACTGGGCTACTACGCCCGAGGCCGCAACCTGCACAAATGCGCCCAAACCGTCGTCGAAAAGCATTTCGGAGAATTTCCCCGCAGCGTCGAACAGCTGGCCGAACTGCCCGGCATTGGCCGCTCAACCGCAGGCGCCATTGCATCCATCAGCATGGGCGTACGCGCCGCCATTCTGGATGGCAACGTCAAACGGGTGCTGACCCGCTTCTATGCCATTGAAGGCTGGCCCGGCACCACCGCCGTTCAGAACGCCATGTGGGACATTGCCGAACGACTGACACCAGAGCACAGCCACCGGGAATACACCCAGGCCATGATGGACATGGGCGCGACCCTCTGCACCCGCAGTAAACCCGCCTGCGGCATTTGCCCACTGCAACCAGGCTGTGCGGGCTACGCCAGCGGCAAACCGACCCAATACCCCAACAGCAAACCGAAAAAAGAAAAGCCCGAAAAACACGCCTGGCTGCTGATGATCCGCAACCCCAACGGTGAGTTTTTACTGCAACAACGGCCACAAACCGGCATCTGGGGTGGCCTGTGGAGCTTCCCCGAAGCCGACTCACTGGCCAACGCCGAACAACAGCTTGCAGCCAGCTACGGGGATCGGGTCAAACAGATTCAGGAGCTCAGCAGCTTCCGTCATACCTTCAGCCACTACCACCTGCATATTCACCCGGTAGAAGTTGAACTGGAGCGCCTGACCGACCACATAGGCGAGCAGACAGTGCATTGGTACAATCCCCGCCAACCGAGCGAACTCGGATTGGCCGCACCCGTCATCAAACTGCTGCAAAACCAACTCTGAGCATCAAACCACAGCCTACACGGGAGTTTTTCATGAGCCGCACCGTTTTCTGCCGCAAATACCAACAAGAACTGGAAGCCCTTGCACAGGCCCCGTTCCCGGGCCCAGTGGGTGAAGACATCCTCAACCACGTATCCGCCAAAGCCTGGGCCGAATGGACCGAGCACCAGACCCGCCTGATCAACGAAAAACACCTCAACATGATGGACAAGGAAGCCCGCAAATACCTCACCGAACAGCGGGACAAATTCCTCAGCGGCGGCGATTTCGACAAGGCCGAAGGCTATGTGCCTGAAAAACCTGAAAATTAATTCAGAAAAGTTGTTGACAGAAAAACGGGATGGCTGTTTAATGCGTCCCACTTGAGCGAGACACCAAACGTCAGCCAAGACGCCCAGATAGCTCAGTCGGTAGAGCAGGGGATTGAAAATCCCCGTGTCGGTGGTTCGATTCCGCCTCTGGGCACCACCAAATTCCTCAAAGAAGCCTCGCAATTGCGGGGCTTTTTTGTTTCTGGCGTTCAGCTATCCAGCAGCCAGCTATCCACCGGTAAGTCACATCCCCTTCAACTTTGCCAGCATCAGTCATCAGTTTTCGATGGTCCACAGGGCATGCCATCGTAATGGCAAATAATTAAACCTGATTCAATTATCAATATTGAATGGCATGTATCGAATATCCAATATCAAAAAACACTTCTCGAATATAAACAGAAAATTTCGGCCAATATATGAGCCAGAAGTTATCAGGTTAACCGCCTCGTCTGAGTCTTCCCGGTGTTTCTCCGTAATGTCTTCTAAATGCATGGGTCAAAGCACTTTGGCTGGAAAATCCAACCTGCTCTGCAATATCAATAATTGGCAGTCCGGATCCAAGTACCAATTCCCGGGCATGTTTCATACGACTTTCCAGAAGGTATTGGCCGGGGGTAATTCCGTTCAAACGTCGGAAAAGATCATGAAAATGGCCTGTACACAAATTATTTAAACGGGCAAGTGTGGCAACAGAAATCTTTTGGTCAATATGCCTCAGGATATATTCATCAATCATTCCCATATCGATTCTTCCACCAACATAACCAGTGCTGGATTCCGCAAAAAATACCCGTTGGTAGAGGCTCGATAAAAAGGTGATTGAGATGCCATCGGCCGCATCAGGGTAGGCATTCCAGATTTGCGATTCCTGGTACATGTACACCAGCAGGTGGCGCAGCCCCTTGTCTGCAGGGAAGTAGCGCCCGCCTTCAAACAGTCGGGCCAGAGAGTCGGGAAGGCTATCGGAGGGAATGTCGATCACCAGGTGACTGTTGTTTCCCAGCCCCTCGTAATAGTGCATATCTCCACCCGGAACAATACATCCATTAAAGGGGTCAATACGTCCTCCTAACCCCTCAACTTCAAAATCGGCTATTCCATGATGGGCTATCACAAGCTGATGATAATCATGGTTGTGATTCATGCAGCTGTTAGACAGCGACATTTTTCTTATCTGGGTATGCATCGCTGAAATTCTTCAATTAATGACCAATTCCTTCTAGTCGAGAACGCTTTTTATTAGGACTACCGGATAGTTTCCGGCAAGTCAATTCATCATTTATGACATAGCGATACATTCTACGGTGATCTTGATAAGCTTTTCAGAACACATTTTAAACCCCGGAGAATCGAACAAAAAAATCTGAGAATCGAACAAGATAAGCCAATCCCCTGCGTGATTTTATGTTTCGAAAGAGCGGACAGAAGATCTGCAATAACAATAACGGGGAAATTAAATGGCAGAATCCATCTGTTTTATTGGTGCTGGCAATATGGCCAGTGCAATCGTTGGCGGCATGATCCAGCAGGGCTATCCAGCCTCGGCAATCACCGCAACCTCTCCCGACACCGCAAGTCTGGCGACCATTCAGCAACGCTACCAAATCCACACCAGCAGCCATAACCCGACCGCCGTCGAACAGGCCGATGTTGTGATCCTGGCGGTCAAACCACAAATCATGGCAGCGGTCTGTCGCGAGCTGCAGCCGGTTCTGGCCCAGCGCAATCCACTGATCATCTCCATCGCTGCCGGTATTCCAATCGACGCCTTGCAAAGCTGGCTGGGCCACCATCTGGCCATTGTCCGGGCGATGCCCAACACCCCGGCGCTGATCGGCCTTGGCGCCACCGCGTTGTACGGCAGTGACAATCTGAGCAGCCACCAGCGCCAGCTGGCACAGCGCATTCATTCTGCCACCGGGCTGGTGCAGTGGCTGCCGCAAGAGCAGCTGATGGATGCCGCAACGGCCATTTCAGGCAGTGCTCCGGCGTATTTCTTTCTGATGCTGGCTGCCATGGAAGAGGCCGGTATTCAGCAGGGCCTGTCGGCGGATTGTGCACGGCAACTGGCCGCCCAGACCGCCCTTGGCGCAGCCGCCATGGCGCAGCAAAGCGAGCTGGACCCAACCCAGCTGATGCGCAACGTGATGTCACCACAAGGATCGACCGAAAAAGCCATTCAATCGCTGGAACACAACGGCTTTCGCGAAATGATCGAACAAGCGATGCAAGCCTGTGCCGAGCGCGCCAACGAAATGCAGCGCGAGCTTGGTCAGCCCTGATCGGCTACCGAGTCCGCCACCCCATCCTGACTATTCCCACAACAGCACCACAACAATAATGAGGCGACAGCAAGATGAAACAACGCATGACCCATATGATCTCCGCGATGACCCGCTCGTTCCGCCAACACCAACGGGCCACCATCGTTTCCGCTCTGGCAGCAACCCTCAGCCTGGGCTCCGTCAATGCCAGCGCTGCTGAACAGTGGCGCATGGCAACACCGTGGTCCGGCGGTCCTTGGCTGGAGCGTGATGCCCAGTCGTTTGCCGATCACGTGAAGGCACTGAGTCACGGTGAAATCGAAGTCAAGGTATTTCCCGGCGGCACCCTGGGAAGTTCCCTGAAGGTTACTGACAGCGTGCGCTCTGGCGTCGCCACCGTGAGCCACAACTACATCAACTACGACTACGGCAAAAACCCGACCACCTCGCTGTTGGCTGGGCATTCATCTGGCCTGACGCCAGAAGAGTTCATGCTGTGGATGTATCAGGGCGGCGGCGTTGAGCTGTATGAGCAGTTCCGTCTGGAAGAATTTGGTGTGGTCGCGTTCCCGTGCTCCATTCTGGGCACCGAAATTTTCCTGCACTCCAACAAGCCGGTTCGTACCCTGGAGGATTTTCAGGGGCTGAGAATTCGCACCTCTGGCGCCTGGGCTGAAATTGCATCGAGACTGGGTGCATCGACGGTGGTTATGGCCGGTAGCGACATCTACTCTGCCCTTGAACGCGGCGTTATTGATGCCGCTGAATGGGGCTCTCCGGAGATGAATAAACCAACCGGTTTCCAGGACGTCGCCCGTTACGTGGTGCTACCAGGCATTCACCAGTCCGGTGGGGTACTGGAATGTGAAGTGAACAAGAAAGTCTGGGACAAGCTCGACGACGCCAGCCGCCATCTGGTGCGTCAGGCAGCCAGGCTGTCGGTGTTTGATTCCTGGCTGGCCGCGTCTTACGCCGACCTCAGCGCCTATCAGGAGTTGCAGCAAGGTGACAACGAAATTGTCCGCCTGAGCCCGGAATTCCAGAGCGCAATTCTGGCCGAAACCCGCCAATGGGAAGACGAATACGCCAGCAAGAACGAATGGTTCAAACGCGTATTGCAGTCACAACGCAGCTTCAAGCAGAAGATCAGTCTGTGGCCGGAGTACCGCCTGCAAATTGGCGCGAACGAACAATAATCCACAACCTAAGGCCTTTCACCCTTGCAGGGTAGCCATAGCTGCCCTGCTTCTCCCCTTGTTACATCCCGGAAAATCATGATGAAACCAATCACCGCCATTGAGGTGGTCACTCGCGTCGCTGGCGTGCTGTCAGCCTTGCTGATTCTGCCTTTAATCGCCGCGCTCGTTATCGAGGTATTCAGCCGCTACCTGCTGGACAGCCCCACGCTCTGGGCGTTCGAAATCAGTTATATGGTCATGGGCGCGATTTTTATGCTGGCCATCGCCAATGCCCTGCGTCTGGGCCAGCACGTGACCGTCGATGTTGTATCGCTGCGTCTTTCCCGCCGCACCAATGCTGCCATCCAGTGCTGCTGCTACCTGCTGTTCCTGCCACTGAGCGGCTGGTTGAGCTGGGAGCTGGTGCTCTACTTTCACGAAGCCCTGGAAACCAGCGAGCGCTCTGGCCGCTCTGCCTGGAACCCGTTGATGTGGCCGGTTTACAGCGTCTGGGCAGTGGGATTCCTGATCCTTACGCTGCAACTGCTGGCCGAGCTGATCAAGGCGCTTTACACCTTGATGGGCATGGAAGACAGACTACACAACAGCAGTGAACAAGGAGCTGAACACCATGGCTGATTACCTCTCACTGTTGATGTTTCCGCTGCTGATGCTGTTCATCTTTGCAGGCTTTCAAATCGCCTTTGCAATGATTCTGGTGGCGTCCATTTTCGGGCTGATGTTGTTTGGTGACGTCACCGCCTATCAGCTGCTCAGCAAGATCGAAGAGACGGCTTCCAACTCCGTACTGGCCGCCGTACCGCTGTTTATTTTTATGGGCGCCATGCTGGAAAAAGCCGGTATTGCCGAACGCCTGTTCAAGGCCATTCATATCTGGACCGCCCGAATGCCAGGTGGACTTGGCGTGGGTGCTATTTTGCTGGGCACCGTGTTCGCCGCCGCCAGTGGGGTGGTCGGTGCCACCGAGGCGGTCATTGGTATGCTGGCCATTCCGGTGATGCTGAAACACCAGTACGACAAGAGCCTGCTGTCCGGGGTTATTTGCGCCAGTGGTTCACTGGGCACCGCCATTCCGCCGTCGATTACCGTGATTGTGCTGGGACCGGTTGCCGGTGTTTCGGTCGGACAGCTGTTCAGTGGTTTGCTGCTCCCCGGTTTATTGATGGCACTGCTGTTTATTCTCTATGTGATTGCCGTCGCCTGGCTCAAACCATCGGTAGCGCCCAGACTACAGCAGCATGAGGTGACGGTTTCCCTGGCCGACAAACTGCGCCTGACACTGACCGCCCTGTTGCCCGCAGCCCTACTGATTTTCACCGTACTGGGCACCATTCTGATGGGATTGGCAACCCCGACCGAAGCCGCCGCCTGTGGTGCGTTGGGCTCAATCATTCTTGCTGCCAGCTACCGTAACCTGTCGTTTGCGGTGATGCGTCAGTCACTGATGAGCACCGTTAATATCTCCGCCATGATCCTGCTGATTGTGCTGGGTGGCCACATGTTTGCGGGAGTGTTCTTTGCCGCTGGCGGCATGGCAACAGTGCAATCGGTGTTGATGGGAACCGGTCTGGAGCCCTGGGCCATTCTCGGCATGATTCTGTTCATCGCCTTTATTGCCGGTTTTGTACTCGACATGATGTCCGTGGTGCTGATCATTGTGCCGGTGGCCATGCCGGTGGTGCGCATGCTCGGATTTGACGATGTGTGGTTCTGTGTCGCCTTCCTGGTGGTGCTACAAACCAGCTACCTGACACCGCCGCTGGCACCGTCCATTTTCTACCTGCGTGCCATCACGCCGCCGGAAATCACGTTGCCGCACATGTACCGTGGTGTGGTGCCGTTCATCATCATTCAGCTGATCGTACTGACGGCGGTGTTGGCGATTCCGGATACCGCGCTCTGGTTGCCCGAACTCATGTCCGGTCCAGCCTGGAAATAACCCCTGGAAATAAACCTTGTGTCAGCTGAGCTCCGGCTCAGCTGATGCCCTTACCGGAGGCTCTCCATGAACATGATCGATGCAGCCCGCATCCAACAGTTACTGCCCTGGGATCGTCTGATCAACCGACTTGAGGGTGCTTTTATCAACGGTGCTGTGGTGCCACCACGTCACCATCACACCATTGAACAGGCACACCAAACCGCCACCTTGTTACTGATGCCAGCCTGGCAACAGGATGGCTACATTGGCATCAAAAACCTGACCGTATTCCCAGCCAACAGCCAGCGTAACCTGCCAGCCATCCACGGTGTCTATCAGCTGTTTGATGGCGAAACCGGTGCCTTACTGGCCTTGCTGGACGGCAACGAGTTGACCCGTCGTCGCACCGCAGCAGCTTCGGCCCTGGCGTCAGGTTACCTGTCGAACCCTGACAGCAAGACCCTGCTGATATGTGGCACGGGTAAACTGGCCCCGATGCTGATTGAAGCCCATGCCGCCGTGCGTCCGATAGAGCGGCTGTTAGTGCATGGCCGTTCGCCACACAAAGCCGCCGCATTGGCCAGCCAGTACACCGGCTATACCGGTGCTTTCAGCGCCATTACCGACTCCGCCGTCATCACCACCGAACAGCTGCCGATAGCCTGCCAACAAGCCGATATCATCAGCTGCGCTACGCTGGCGAGCAGCCCCATCATCAAGGGAGACTGGCTCACGCCGGGCGTTCATCTGGATCTGGTCGGGGCTTTTACCCCACAGATGCGGGAGACCGATGGCCACTGTCTGGAAAAAGCACAGGTCTTTGTTGATACCTTTGAGGGTGCCCGCCACGAAGCCGGAGATTTACTGCAAGCGGCAGCAGAAGGTCGCTTTGAGATGGCAAGCATCATTGCCGACCTCGGCAGCCTGTGCCGGCAAGAAATCAGTGGCCGGATAGACAAACAGGCGATCACCCTGTTCAAGTCGACAGGCACCGCATTGGAAGACCTTGCCGCAGCGATTGAGGTGTATGAACGGTCGCGCACAGAAACAGACTTTTCCCCTGACCCAGCCCCTGCCCAAGTCCAGAATCACATGTAAACCATGTGATAGTCCTCTTCCCCTGCCTCGCAGGGGCTTTTTGATCTCGGCAGGATTGAGCGGTTGGGTTGAATCTGTGGTGAATGGCTACCTGATACCAGCACGCTAGCGCCCCAGCACCGCCAACCACTGCAGCTCCTGCACCAGCCCTTCCGTCGAAGGCGCAAAGTACCACAAGGCACCACACACCAGCGCCAGCATCAGGGTGCCGGACCAGTTATCCACACTGAAGGGTTTGATGGCCGTGCCGAACGACTTCTTCAGGCGTACGCCATTGAAGTCGACGGCGTAGACCTCATCCAGCAGCAAATGCACCACAAAACCGCCCGCCACAAACAAGCCGCAAAGCCAGCTGAACGGCGCGGGTTGCTGTGCCAGAGCCCAGGCAATGCATACCGTGGCCAGGCCAAAAAACAGTGCTGCCAGCAGTGAGTGAAACAAGCCCCGATGAATGGTGAAGCGGAAGAAAATCCGCATCGCCAACGGCCCTGCCAGCAACCAGACCAAGGCCATACCCAGCCAGCCCCACACAATACGACTGCCGCCAGAGCTGCTCCAGCTTGCCAGCCAAGGAGTCGCTAGCCACAGGAATAAGGCGCAGGCCGCTGCCGCCAATACATTAAACAGCCAGATCACCGGGCGCGATGTGTCGGAGTCGATATCCGGCAGCACGCCACCCAGCGCACCGAGAAAAAACAACAGAACACCCTGCTCGATTGAGCACCACTGGCTGACAACCGCCGCCGATGCCGACATCGCGCTGACCAGCGCCGCACCACTCAAATGGGTTTCAAAACTCGCCAAGAAACACCTGTTTATCCATACAGAAAACCGCAAAGATAACAGACTTTTTCCTTTATTATTAATAACTTACAAATTCAGAAATTTGAGATTGGATAACAGGGTCAGATTTTCAGGCACTGATTGAGATTCTGGCATTGGCGCACCAGCGACAGTGCCGCCAACGCCGAGGTTTTACGGTTATCCGGCAAGGGTTTACCCAGCACCCGAATATCCAGCTCGCCAAAATCCCCCCGCGCTGTGAGTTCATGCTGGTTACCCTGAATGGTTGGATCAGCAATCAGGCGAACCTGCGTTGCCTCAAAGCCGATGCCCGCCAGGGCAATGGTGGCGGCCACGTTGGCATTCGCCGGGAAGCCCAGAGCGGCATCGCGGGCATTGCCTTCGAACAGCACGGTTGGTTCGCTGATGGTGGCAAGGTCGAACGCCTGCTCGGCCATCGAACCTTGCCAGCTTTGTGGCGGTTTTCGGGAGATGTATTCAACCCGGTCGATACCGGCAATACGGGCCGCTGCGAGGGTTTCCATACCGGCAATGGCACCTGCTGGAACGTGAATTTCGCCACCGCCCTGCTGAGCCTGTTGAACCAGTTGCTGACGAAAGCCATCGTCGGCCAGTGCACCACTGGAAATCACCACCAGCGGCAGCCCCGCCGCAACGACCGCCATGCCGTGTTGGCGTACCGACGCCTGACCACCGCACTCAATCACCAGGTCGGGTTGTACGCTCAGATCAGCAAATTGCGTGACCACTTTGACGCCCGACAACGCTTCGCGCAGCCGTGCAGCACTGCGCTCAGACGCAATCACGCCCGCTAACGTCAGGTTTTCCGGCAGGTATTTGCAAATAACCTGCGCCATCGCACCGTAGCCAATCAATACCAGCTGCTTCATGGGTAACCCCGGAATCGTTTGCACCATTGTGATCCGTACAGGTTTCAGTATGGCGCAAGCCGCTGGTCAATTCATGGCAGGCCGATTATTGGCAGGGCAAGAATGTCAGCACTGAGCGCCCTGATCGGTGAAAAGGCCTTATTGCCACAAATTGCCAATCGCGGTGGCGGCGGAGTAATGATGGGCGATCTGGGCCTGAAACAACTCGCCGCAGGCCAGCGCATCCGACAATGCATGGTGAGGATGATAAAACGGCAGGCCATAACGCTCGCGGCTGTCGGCCAGCCGAATGGACTTGCGCCGAGCACCGAACATTCGTTCGATCAGTGTCGGCTGGCGTTGAATGCCCGCTTCCAGAGCCATGGTATCCAGCATTGGAAACACCACGCCCTCGCCCAGACGAGCCTTGACCGCCATATCGAGAAAGTTGCGTTCAATGCTACAACAGTGGGCAATCACCACCTTGCCTTGCAGGTGTTCGAGAATATCGTCCAGCTGCTCGCTGAGATCTGGTGCGTTATCAATATCGCTGTGGGTAATGCCGTGAAACACCACCGAATCGGCAGACAATGCCGTACGGGGCCGCACCAACCAATGTCGCCCCTGACGGTTGTAGATGCGGTTCAGGGTCATGGGCACAATGCCAACACTGACGATGTCGCACTTGCTGGCATCCAAGCCGGTGGTTTCAAAATCGATGGCTACTAGCGGGACCTCGGCCAGTGGCGTATCACCGGCCGGGGTTCCGGCAGCATAAAACCGTTTCAGCAACGGGTGCTGGGCCTGCTCGGCCATGCGGGCAAAAAACACCGGCCAGGGCTCATTGCCCGGCCCTGCACCGCCGCCAGATAGCTTGCTGGCAAAGCGTTGTTGAAAGCCGGCCATCAGAACGCCCGTCCGAATTGATAACGGAACTTCAGGTATTTCTGGGCGTTGCTCAAAATCTGAAAGGCATCCTTGAGGGTTCGGCGTTCAAAATCGGACAGGTTGTCGGGTTCAATGCTGTTGTCCGGGTCACGACCTGCTTCCAGATCCAGCGCCTGATGGCGAATCCGCACCATGGCGATCAACTCCAGCGCATCGCGCAGGTCAGCACCGCTGCCCGGCGGTAAAATATCGGCTTCGATCACGTCGTCGAGCCGATCAAACGAGTTATGCGACTTGCTCGCCACCGCCAGCGCGTGCACCCGAATCAAATCCGCCAGCGGTGCTGTGCCACGGCGTTTCATATTGATCGAGCGGCTGTGTTCACCGTCGGTTTCCATCACAAAGCCCTTGAAGAACCCAAGCGGCGGCGTTCGTCCCAGCGCACCACGAGCCATACAAGCGAGGAATTTGGGGCTACGGCTGGCTTTTTCTGCCACCAGCGCCGACAGCTGTTCAGCCCATTGGGTTTCTCCCCACACCCCTTGCAGGTCGAAAAAGATAAAGCTGTTCAGCAACACTTCCTGCACCGGGTTATTGATCCAATCGAGGAAGCTGTCGCCCCACTGTTGCAGGGTTTTACGCCACTTTGGATTGGTCGCCATGATGCCGCCACGGCAGTAGGTATAGCCGCAGGCATCGAGGCCGTCGCATACGAAATTCGACAGCTTGATAAAGTAGTCTTCATGCAGCTTGGGGTCGTAGCGGTTGTCCAGAATCAGGGCGTTGTCCTGATCGGTCACAATCAGCTGCTCTTCCCGGGCCATCGAGCCCAACGCCAGGAAACAATAGGGCACCGGCGGCGGCCCAAACTCTTCTTCGGCCATTTCCAGCAGCTTCTGCTTGAAACTGCGACCAATCACCGCCATTGCGGTGCCAATCATGTGGGAATTAGCGTCTTCCGCTACCATGCGACTGAAGCAATTACGCACGTCCGGTTGCAGTGCTTTCAACTCATCCAGGGTTTGCGCCCCAAAAATACTGCGTACCACAAACAGGCTGTTTTGGGATTCATAGCGAATAACATCAGGCAGAGTAGCCACCCCCACCGGCACACCATGGCGCATCACGGGCAAATGATGGACGTTGAACCGCAGCATCATCAGCATCGCTTCAAACACAAACTGATTGTGCTCAACGCTGGCAATGCGGGTGCTCATGATGTCTTCAACGCTGGAGTCGTAGGGCAAGCCTTCAGCCACCAGGCGGTTGCGAATGTCCTTGTCGGTAACGATACCCACCAGCCGGTTGGCCGCCAGCGGCTGATCATCGGATTCGGTTACCACCAAAGCGCAGCTGACGCTTTCCTCCGACATCTGAATCGCCACATCGCGTACCGACAGGGTCACCGGCACCGTCAATGGCTCGCGTAACATCAGGGTTTCAACCGGGGCGCTCAGCAGCTGATTGCTGTCGGCCTGACGCGCCATCGCCTGGCGCAAACGGGTGCGGTCTTCCACCTCAACCTGATCGGCAAAGGTTTCGTATTCTTCAAACAACTCGCTGAACAGCGGCTCGGGAATCAGATACACCAGCGTGTCTTCCAGCGCCTTGGCCGGAAAACGAATCCGCTTGTTGCGCAACAAACCAAACTGGCCGAAATAATCCCCGGTGGTCAGGCGGTCGTACAGCTCACCAGAACGACGATAGACCTCCACTGCACCGCTACGGACGATGTACCAGTCGGTAATGGCTTCGCCAAAATTCAGAATCTGGGTACCGGCCTTGAAATAGGCCACGTCGGTCTGGCCGGCAATGCGCTCCAGAATGGCGTTATCAAGATCCTTGAACGGATGATGCTGACGCAGGAATTCCAGAATTTCGATGTTTTCCGCCTGCATTCGGCACTCCCCTGATCAAACCCGGACATGAAACCTTATTGTGGCTGCCACGGTACCGGATAATGACCTGAATACGCCATCTTTGTGTGCGTTATGGCCAAATTTGAGGGCTTTAGCCAGCCGCCACTAAAAAGCGCTTGATCGTCTGAATCTGATCCCGCGCCATCAAGGCCGGCGCATGGCCAATGCCCGCAAAGGTCGCCAGCTGTACGTTGTCCTGCGAGGCCATTTCACGCGCGGTTTCGGGTAACAGCAAATCGGAGTCGCCCCCCCGGATCAACAACACATCGGTGGTCACGGCTTGCCAGATCGCTGACAGGTCGACGTCGGTCATGGGCACGCCGGAAAAGGCGTTGGCAATGGCAGGGTCGTAGCGCAGTTGCAGCTTGCCATCACGCTCTTCCACGCTGTAGCGGGTCAGGTGCTGCCATTGTTCATCGGTGAGCGGCCCAAATGAGGCAGCGATGTCGCGGATATAGGCTTCGGCGTCGTCCATGCTGAGAAAATCAGTGGATTTGCCAACGTAATCGGCCAGCCGGTCGAGGGAGGCTTTGGGAATAAAAAAGCCGACGTCGTTAATCACCAGTTTGCGCAGTGGGCAAATTGGCTGCGCCGCCAGCATCATGCCGATCAGGCCGCCCATAGAGGTGCCCACCCAGTCAAACTCACTGACGTCGTGTTTGACCATCAACTGCTGCAACAGCTGTTGCATTTGCGCCACGTACACCGGGTAACCGTAGTTCATCGGGTTGTGCAGCCATTCGCTGTCGCCACGGCCGGCAACGTCAGGACAAATCACCTGATAGTGTTCGGTCAGGGCTTGCGCCAGTGGATCAAAATCGCGGGCGTTGCGGGTCAGACCGTGAACACAAAGTAGTACTGGCGGGGCTTTGGTTGAGGCGTCGGTGCAGGGCCAGTACAGATAACTGCCCTGACGAACGCCTTCCGGTGTCTGGTAGGTATAGCTGAGGGTATCGGCTTGCTGGGTCATGGCGGTCTCCGCGGTATTCCAGTTGGAATGACTGTGAGCTGCCAGCAAGCGAATACCGGACGAACCGCTTAATTGTCGCTGCTTGCCGTTGGCAGTGGACGTTTCAGTGTCAGTGGACTGATGTTGTTACTGACCAGAATATCCATCGCCTTGTTCAATTTCGAGCGATTGGTGAAAGGACCAACGTATACCCGATTCCAGACGCCATTGCCGTTATCGCTGGCTTGCTGGTAGGCATCCAGCCCCAGCAACAGCAGGTTGGCGCGCATCCGATCGGCGTCTTCGCTGTTGCGGAATGAACCGGCTTGCAGGATGTACTGGTATTGGGTGGCTGCGCCTTTGGGAGTCGACTTGTAAGCCTCGACCTTGGGCGCTTCGACTTTCTGTTCTTCCAGCAGCTTGTAGAAGTCGTAGGCGGCCTGGGTTTCCTCGCCCATCGACTCGGCGGCTTTTTCTGCCACCTTATCACGGGCGCGGTCAATGCCCTGCTGCAACACACTGCGGGCGTCGCCCTGCACCGCTTCCATTTCATCGCTGGACGGCAGGGTGTTCAGGTAAATCAGGAATCCGGCAAAGGCGATGGCACATGCGGGTGTGCTCACCCATACCCAACCGGGGATTCGGCTTTCAGACATATCGACTTCCTGCTGCGTCCTTCTGCTACGGCGTGTCAGGCGGCCATATTAACAAGCCGCCATGACCGTCACGTTTACATTTCTTCCGGCGCGCTCACACCCAGCAGGTACAGACCATTGGCCAGTACCTGGCGCACAGACTCCGCCAGGGTCAGACGAGCATTACGAACGCCTTCGTCTTCCACCAGAGTTTTCTCGGAGTTGTAGTAGGTGTGGAAATCACCCGCCAGTTCCTTCAGATAGTTGGCCACCTGATGCGGTTCGTTGGACTTGCCAGCGGCTTTAACCACTTCAGGGAAACGACCCAGTTTTACAATCAGTTCTTTCTCGGAATCCAGTTCCAGCTTGTCCAGTGCTGCCAGACCGGTTTCCTTGTTCCAGCTCCAACCAGCGTCATCCAGTTTGCGGAAGATGGAGCACACGCGCGCGTGAGCGTACTGAATATAGTACACCGGGTTGTCGGAGGACTGTTCACGGGCCAAATCGATGTCGAAGGTCAACTGACCATCGGCCTTACGAGCGGCCAGGAAGTAACGAGTGGCATCACGGCCCACTTCGTCGATCAGGTCACGCAGGGTCACGTAGCTGCCGGCACGCTTGGAGATTTTCACTTCCTCACCACCACGCATCACGGTCACCATCTGGTGCAGTACGTAGTCTGGCCAGCCTTGTGGAATACCGGCGTTCAGCGCCTGCAAGCCAGCACGCACACGGGTAATGGTGGAGTGATGGTCAGCACCCTGCTCATTCACCACGCGGGAGAAACCACGCTGCCACTTGTTCAGGTGGTAAGCCACGTCTGGTACGAAGTAGGTATAACCGCCGTCGGTCTTGCGCATGACGCGGTCTTTGTCATCACCAAAGTCGGTGGTACGCAGCCACAGCGCGCCGCCGTCTTCGTAGGTGTAACCGTTGTTGATCAGGGTCTGGACGGCTTCTTCTACCTTGCCTTCGGTGTACAGGGAAGACTCAAGGAAGTAGACATCGAAATCGACGCCAAAGGCTTTCAGGTCGAGATCCTGTTCACGACGCAGGTACGCTACGGCGAAGTGACGGATCGCGTCGAGGTCGTCGGCATCCTTGGCGCCAGTGAAAGACTGGTCTTCGGACTCAACGGTGTCGCCATTCATGTAGCTGTTGGCCAGATCGACGATGTATTCACCGCGGTAACCATCGGCAGGCCAGCTTTCGTCGTCCGGCGTCAAACCCTTGCAACGAGCCTGTACAGACAGCGCCAGATTGTTGATCTGGGCACCAGCGTCGTTGTAGTAGAACTCACGGGTAACGTCCCAACCGTTGGCTTCCAGCAAACGACAAATACAGTCGCCTACTGCTGCACCACGGCCATGACCAATATGCAACGGGCCAGTCGGGTTGGCAGAAACGAACTCAACCTGTACCTTTTTGCCTTCGCCGGAATTGTTGCGGCCGTAGGCGTCGCCTGCTTCCAGTACGGCTTTCACCAGAGACGCGGTGGATTCCTGACTCAGGAAAAAGTTGATAAAGCCTGGACCGGCGATTTCCACTTTTTCCACCAGCGTGTTCTCAGGCAGGGCTGCCACTAGCAAATCGGCCAGGTCACGTGGCTTTTTGCCAGCGGGCTTGGCCAGCATCATGGCCAGGTTGGTGGCCAGATCGCCGTGCGCTTTGTCGCGGGTGTTTTCAATTTGAATTCGGGGTTCGAAATCAGCGGGCAGGACGGCGTCCTGTTTCAGTTGAACAACAGCAGCAGACAATAACTCGGCGATTTGCGGTTTCATAAGCAGGGAATCAGATCTGGTATTAGAAGAAGGGGCAGGAGTATCTCAAATTCAGCCCCTCGGGTGAAGAATAGCCGCTGCTGTTTGGTCACAAAGGGGGCCTGACGACGACTGTCTTACATAACGCTGACAGCTTTCCGGCAACCTCCTGACAACATGCAGCGACTGACTCTGGCGGCTTATGACTCGCGCCATTTTCTGATAACTGCCATCCAAAAGGCGCAACAGAGCACCCGGAAACAGCGAACATTTTCGCCGTTTTGTTGCTTATTAACCCGCTATCCTGAATTTATCCATGAGTTATTCACAACCTTGTGACTTGACAGCCTGACCTTATCCACATTTCTACCCTGCTCTGGCAACGACGACTATTGATCAACTTTCAAACAATCACTGCGCATATTTCAGGCCTGAAAACGCCATTCTAAGGCCGGGTTTTTCCCTTGCTCAGCCGCGTCGTATAGGGCTTTTCGCAGGTTTTTGATTTTATTGGGATTTTAGAAAGGCAATTGGTAGTAACCACAAACCACCG
Organism: Oceanobacter sp. ABM4_470; assembly: GCF_056158645.1. Lineage (NCBI taxonomy): Bacteria > Pseudomonadati > Pseudomonadota > Gammaproteobacteria > Oceanospirillales > Oceanospirillaceae > Oceanobacter > Oceanobacter sp. ABM4_470. The sequence goes on along the minus strand of NZ_JBSWTR010000002.1, from coordinate 6,773 downwards.
GACTGATCAAAAAACGTACGAATCCCATCACAGACCCGTAGCATCGGTGTTCTGGACCATTGCCCCAAAGTTATCCCGACTTTTATCCACAGAAACACTGGATAACTGCGTATTGTCCCTGCTTGTCCACATCATGGCTGCTGACCGGGACAAGTAGCCAAACCCGCATGGCGCTCCGCCCCTGCTGCAATAATCATCAGCACAGACTGCGTCGCGGCCCGGCTTTTGATAAACTGTTGGCCTTTCGCCATTCGGGACCCCGCCGTCGGCTCCACCCAGACTCGACTCGCAGCCCGGCGGCCCAAAATAATAGCTGCTTCACCTGAGTGCCAAGCAGCTGCCTGCAACCTGAAACGCAGTAAAGAGAGACACCATGCCTGAGTATCGTTCCAAGACTTCCACCGGTGGTCGTAATATGGCCGGCGCTCGTGCCCTGTGGCGCGCGACCGGTATGAAAGACGATGATTTCCAGAAACCCATCATTGCCGTTGCGAACTCATTTACCCAGTTTGTGCCAGGCCATGTGCACCTGAAAGACCTTGGCCAGCTGGTTGCTCGTGAGATCGAAAAAGCCGGTGGTGTAGCCAAGGAATTCAACACCATCGCCGTCGATGACGGTATTGCCATGGGCCACGACGGCATGCTCTACAGCCTGCCTAGCCGTGAAATCATTGCGGATTCTGTGGAATACATGGTTAACGCACACTGCGCCGATGCCATTGTGTGTATTTCTAACTGCGACAAAATCACCCCAGGAATGCTGCTCGCTGCTCTGCGCCTGAACATCCCTGTGATTTTTGTTTCTGGCGGCCCGATGGAAGCTGGTAAGACCAAGCTGTCTGAGCACAAGCTCGACCTGGTGGATGCTATGGTCATCGCGGCTGACGATTCTGCCTCTGATGAGAAAGTCGCCGAATACGAGCGCAGCGCCTGTCCGACCTGCGGTTCGTGCTCTGGCATGTTCACCGCAAACTCGATGAACTGTCTGACTGAAGCGCTGGGCCTGGCCCTGCCGGGCAACGGCTCAGTACTGGCAACGCACGCTGACCGCGAGCAACTGTTCCTCGAAGCCGGTCGCAAGATTGTTGAAAACGCCAAGCGTTACTACGAGCAGGACGACGAGTCTGTACTGCCTCGCTCCATCGCCAGCTTCAAGGCGTTCGAAAACGCCATGACCCTCGATATCGTCATGGGCGGTTCGACCAACACCATTCTGCACCTGCTGGCTGCGGCTCAGGAAGCCGAAGTCGACTTCGACCTGAAAGACATCGACCGTCTGTCACGCGTGGTTCCCCAGCTGTGTAAAGTGGCACCGAACTCACCGCTGTACCACATGGAAGACGTTCACCGCGCCGGTGGCATCATGGGCATTTTGGGTGAAATCGATCGCGCAGGCCTGCTGCACAATGACCTGCCGACCGTTCACAGCGCCACCATGAAAGATGCGCTGGATAAGTGGGACATCATGCGCAACCCAAGCGAAGAGGTCGTGCAGTTCTACAAAGCGGGCCCTGCAGGTATCCCGACGCAAACCGCATTCAGCCAAAGCACCCGCTGGCCAACGCTGGACGGCGACCGTGAAAACGGCTGTATCCGCAGCATCGACAACGCCTACTCACTGGAAGGCGGTCTTGCAGTTCTGTACGGCAACATCGCCCTCGATGGCTGTGTGGTGAAAACCGCCGGTGTGGACGAATCCATCCATGTATTCCAGGGTCGTGCGCGTATCTTCGAAAGCCAGGACGACGCCGTTAAGGGCATTCTGAACGATGAAATCGTTGCCGGTGACATTGTCATCATCCGCTACGAAGGACCGAAAGGCGGCCCGGGCATGCAGGAAATGCTGTACCCGACCTCCTACCTGAAGTCCAAAGGCCTGGGTAAAGAATGCGCTCTGCTGACTGACGGTCGCTTCTCCGGCGGTACCTCTGGTCTGTCCATCGGTCACTGCTCTCCGGAAGCCGCCTCTGGTGGTGCCATCGGCCTGCTGAAAGACGGCGATATCATCAACATCGATATCCCGAACCGCTCTATCAATGTTGAGCTCAGCGCGGAAGAACTGGATCAGCGTCGCGCAGAGCAAGACGCCATCGGCTGGAAACCGGCAGAACAGCGCCCTCGTAAAGTCAGCACCGCCCTGAAGGCCTACGCCAAGTTCGCCACCAGTGCTGACAAGGGTGCCGTTCGTGACAAATCCATGCTGGACTGATCAGAATAAGGAAACTGATCACATTTCGGTCAGTCTCAGAGTGACTATTCTGAGCTGACCTACTTGACGACGATGCGGCATAACGACTGTGCCGTATCGTGAGGATTCCGACCCCGATGTACTTCAAGATCGACCCGCTCAAATCGCTGCTGCTGGCACTGACCGTCTCTGCCACCATTTTCTCCAGTGGCTGTGCGACCCGCCATATTGCCAATGAAGACAGCCTCGAAAGCCAGGCTGCCATTCGTGCCGAGCAACTGACCGGTAATACCCAATCGGCTCTCGAAAAAGCCGAAGAAGCCATTGCCAAAGCCAAGGGCGAAAACTACGCCTTGCTGACGCCGTTGCACTGGCAGCAAATGAACGACGCCATCAAACTCGCACGTAAAGAAGACCTGGCCTCCAACAGCGAAGCCTCCGTCGCGGCATCCGCACGGGTACTAACACTGGCAGAAAGCGCCGAAGTCACCCGTGTACAGGTGCGGGACTTGCTGTCGCAGGTATTGCGTCAGAAAGCCGTGCTCGATGATGTGAAGGCAGACAAGGTGCTGCCAAAAGAATACCGCGCCATTCGCAGCCAGATTATGGAGCTGGCCCGTCTGATCGAAGCAGGCAAAGCCGCAAAAATCGATGGGGACATCAACGATCTGATGGCCGACATGGACGAGCTGGAACGCGACACCATGCTGGAAATCCACTGGCGTCCGGCCCTGCAAACCCTCGCCAAGGCCGAGAAAGAAGGGGTTGATGACTACGCTCCGGAAACCTTCAGCAATGCCGAAGCCATCACCGAGGAAGCTGAAGACACCATCCGCGAACAATACAGCAATCGCCAGTTGTCCACCGATGTGGGTCTGCGTGCTCTGCGTGCCGCTCAACATGCCTTGTACATTGGCCGTGAAGCCGAAAGCATCATCAACATGGACATTGATGACGCCGAGCATGCTGCGCTGCGATTTGAAAGCTACCTGCATCAGCTGGCTGAGGCCCTGAACGCCGGTGACCTGCGCAACATGGCATTTCTGGATCAAACCCTGGCACTGGTGCAAAAAGCCCGTGAGCAGGCTGACAGCATCCGTCAGCCACTACAGCAACGCATTCAACAGCTGGAAGCCCAGTTGCAAGCCATCCAGAACCCGGAAGTAGCCCAGGCACCACAAAACCCATAACGGCTTTTAACAAGCTTTGAACACAGAGCACCGGACAACTCAGTGCTGCTGCCAAACCAAACAGGGCCGCCATGCTGTATCGCATAGCGGCCCTGTTTGTTTCTGAGGCTTGAAGTGCTGAGGCCTGGGCTTCCGGGCGGACAGTTATGCCGTCTCAGGCCCCTTCAGAAGCACCGCGCTGCCGCCATCTGGCTGCGGCTGAAACTGCAACCGATGCTGGAAGCCGGCCGGAATTTCATCTGCATGATGAGTCACATAAAGCATGGTCAGGCGCTGCTGGCTGACCAGTCGATTGATAAACGCCAGCACCATATGACGGCTGATATCATCCAGCCCCTGACACGGCTCATCCAGAATCAATAAGGCTGGCTGCTTGATCAGCGCCCGGCCAATCAGCACCAGACGCTGCTCCCCGTAGGACAGATGCTGCAAGCTCTTGTTGGCCTTGTCCCGCAAACCCAGAATTTCCAGCCATTGCAGACCCAGCTTTTTATCGCTGTCTCCCACCGATTTATACAGGCCAATACTGTCATACAAGCCTGACAGCAAGGCGCTCAATACATTGGTGGTTGCCCGGTACTGCCACTGCAACGAGGCCGAAACAATGCCGATGTGCTTCTTGATGTCCCAGATCGACTCACCCGTTCCACGCTGAATGCCGAACAGACGCAAGTTGTTGCGATAGCACTGTGGGTTATCCCCAGTCAGCATTTGCAAAAGACTGGTTTTACCGCAGCCATTGGGTCCCTGAACGGCCCAGTGCTGGCCTGGCTGAATGTCCCAGTTCAGCTGGTCGAACAGCGTGCGTTCGTCGTAGCGGATATTGCCATCGATCAAACGCACCAAGGGGTCACCGTCTTCCAGCTGCAACGGCTCTGCCGGTGCCGGAGGCAACTCTGGTAATTCACGGTCAAAGGCCACCAGAGCATGCACTTCGGGGATATCCAGCACTTGCTGACGCTCACCTTTGGCGACCAACTCGGCGTTGTGGATAAACGCAATGTGAGTAATCCAGTCCGGCAGCTCATCCATGCGGTTGGCCACCCAGATGATGTTGCGCCCTTTGGCCGCCAGCTGATCCAGCCATTGCTTGACGTATTCGCGGCTATTCGCATCCAGACCCTCATAAGGCTCATCCAGAACCAGCAGGTCGTGGTCATCCCGCAAACGGCTGACCCAAAGCACCTTGCGACTCTCCCCTGTGGATAACGACCGAAAGCCCTGATCCAGCAAATGGCGAATGCCAAGGCCATCGATCAGCTCGGCAACGGCTTCGACCGGCTCAAGCAGTTCACGCACCAGCGTGCCCTTGTGGGCCATGTCAGTGATATCGCTTTCGTCGGTCTTGCGCTCATGCTCAATCAGCTCGGCCTGAGCCTCCAGAGACACGTACACCACGTCGTCAGGCAAATCCGTCGCGCTACCATGGCTGAGTCGGACCAGATCGCCGAACAAGCCCGACAACACGGTTTTACCGCTGCCATTGGTTCCGGCAATGGCCCAGTGCTGGCCAGCTTGCAACTGCCAGTCGTCCACAACCAGATAACGACCGTCGTGCAGATGGGCCCGTATCGATTCAAACTTCATCGTCACCACTCCTCAGCCCGGAGGCCAGGTCAGTGAGCGGCCGCCGATCACGTGCATGTGCAAATGAAACACCGACTGCCCGGCATCGGCACCGTTGTTAATCACCAGCCGAAACTTGTCGCCCAGACCTTCTGCTTCAGCCACCTTGTTGGCAACCAGCAGCATATGACCCAGCAGCTGCTGATCTTCTGCAGCGGCGTCACAGAGGCGTGGAATCGGTTTACGGGGAATGATCAGAATGTGGGTAGGGGCAGCAGGGAAAAGATCGCGGAAAGCAACTACCTGCTCGTCTTCAAACACAATGTTGGCGTCGGCCTCGCCACGGGCGATCTGGCCAAAAATGGTATCTTGCTCGGACATGACATCCTCCTTGGTTCATGCCGACACAATAGGGAATACACTGTCCCGGTACAATCCAACCCAAGTAGGATGACGGTCTGTTGCAACGACAGAGCGTTTATTCGACGACGCCCACCACCTGATTACGGCCACCGATCTTGGCGCGATAAAGGCATTCGTCTGCCACAGAAAACATTTGCTCAACCGAAGCGTTGGCCGATTCACAAATGCCGATGCTAAGGGTAATACGCAGATAGTCGCCGTCTTCCACGTCGATCACGATGCCCTCCATGTGCTGACGGAAGCCATCCATCAGCGCCTGCGCCTTGTCCAATGGTACGGTTGGCATCAACAAGGCAAATTCTTCACCACCAACACGGGCAAGCAGCAACTGATGAAATGCCTGTAGCAGCTCTTCCGACAAACGCTTGAGGACAATGTCTCCGGCCTGATGACCGTATTCATCGTTAATCTTTTTGAAGAAGTCGATATCCAGCAATGCCAGAGTATTGGTGCTGCTTTGATAGCGCTCTAACTGTAGGCCTGCCTGTTGGGCAAAGTAGCGTCGATTGTACAAACCCGTAAGGTAATCCTTGGAAGCTTGCTCTTGCAGCTTCAGAAACGCCTCAGTGGCTTGGGTGCTGTTGGTGATACGACACATGAACTCTTGCTGATCGAACGGCTTTGGCAAAAAGTCATCCGCACCCGACTTGATAAAGTCCACCGTCAACTGCTCGCGTCCTTTGTTCAATCCGGATACAGCAATAATACCCAGCGGCCTGTCCGGGTATTTGTAACGGACGAACTGCACCAACTCCAAACCGTTCATACCCGGCAACTCATGATCGACCACCAGAATATGTATATCCGAACGCCGCTCCAGCACCTCCAAGGCATTCTCAGCGCTGACGGCTTCATAAATGCGATAGCGGTTGGTCTCCAGCATCCGTCGCATGGTGGCGGTACACATTTTGGAATCATCAACCACCAAGACATTAATGTCCTGATTCAGGCTCAAACGCCGCAGCATACGTACCGCATAGAGATACCAATAGCGGCCGTTCTTGTTAACGAAGTCGGCAACACCGGCTTTCAGGTACTTGTCCCTTGCCGTCGGGTCCTCACTGGCGGTTAACACCACACAAGGAACGCCACACTGCATCACCACCTCAACCGCCGCACCTTCTTCTGCATCCGGTAACGCCAGGTCGACCAACGCACTCCGGAAGCGTCCCTGATATTTCACCAGTTGCGATTTCAGCTCCGCCATGGAGCGTGCATACACGACGTTGTCTCCAACCGTTTGCTTGATCAGATGTCTGAGAATTTTGCCGACGACGGGATCGTCTTCAACAACGAGGTACATGAATACGCGAACTCCTGCTAACAACCCTCAAAGTGTAGACAAGATTCGGATGAGCGTAGGAAATGCATTTAGAGGATGGGGTGAAATGAAAATCCGCGGTCTG
>NZ_JBSWTR010000001.1:2212500-3805000 GCF_056158645.1 Oceanobacter sp. ABM4_470 | reverse complement strand
GTTCAGGAATTCCTGCCCCTCATGGCACAGACAAGCAGTCCCCTTCAGTACTTCCCCGCCACCCACTTTCTTGGCGCCTCTGTTACCCTTATTCTGATTCTGGTGGCGTTGTTATGGCCCACCCCGGATGACCGCCTGACCACAACATTGACCGTGGCAATCCCGGACAACGCAGAAGCAGTAACAAAAGAAGAGACAGTGCAGTGGCACAGCGACAAGGTGCAATCCGGCGACAGTCTGTCGACCCTGTTCTCACGGAATTCGCTGTCGGCGGTTGATGTGATTGAACTGGCATCACAAGCCCCGAAGGAAGCCATTCGCTTGTACCCGGGTCAGGAGCTGCGTTGGACCACCAACTGGGATAACCGTATTCAGACCCTTGAGATTCCGATCTCGCCACTGGCGAAGCATGTACTGTCGCGCTCTGAAGAAGGTACTTTCGATTATCAACTGGCCGAGCGCGAAGCGGATCATGTGCCTCGCTTTGCCAGCGCCGAGATCAATAACTCGCTGTTTCTGGATGGTGACCGTGCTGGCGTACCGGAACAGGTATTGATTGAACTGGCTGCCATCTTCGGCTGGGACATCGACTTCGCCATGGACATTCGCAAGGGCGATTCTTTCAGTCTGATTTACGACGAGATCTATCTTGATGGCGAAAAGATTGGCAACGGCGACATCAAGATCGCCCGCTTTGTGAATCAGGGCCGTGAGATTACCGCAGTGCGCTACGAAGACGATCAGGGTAATGCCAACTACTACACCCCGAAAGGCCTGAGCATGCGGAAGGAATTTCTGCGTAACCCGATCGACTTCTTTCGCATCAGTTCGCGCTTTAACCTGCGACGCAAGCATCCTATCTACAATACCATCCGCGCCCACAAGGGTACGGATTACGCAGCCCCCACCGGGACACCGGTCAAAGCCGTGGGTGATGGCCGCATTACCTGGGCGAGCCGCAAGGGCACCTACGGCAACCTGATCATCATCAAACACAATAATCGCTATGAAACCCGCTATGCCCATTTAAACAGCTTTCATCGCTCAACCAAGGTTGGCCGCTACGTGAAGCAGGGACAGGTGATTGGCTATGTTGGCTCGACCGGCGCTGCCACCGGCCCGCACCTGCATTATGAATTCCGTGTCGATGGCGTATTCCGCGACTCACTGACCTTCAAATTTCCCAAGGCCAAGTCCATTGCCTCCAGCGAGAAAGACGACTTCTTCAAGAAAGCCAATGCCATGCTGATGTGGCTGGATGGCTATCAGGTCAGTACCCTGCCATGACCAACATGCCGAATCAGAATAAACACGGGCTCTATATTGGTTTGATGTCCGGTACCAGTGCCGATGGCATGGATGCCGTGTTGTGCGAGTACACAGGCACCGCCTTCCGCACTTTGGCCTGTGAGTCGTTGGACTATTCACCATCGGAAACACGTTGGCTGCGCGACGCGGCGCTGGCACCGACATTAGCGGTCAGCGAGATCATGTTGATGGACCGGTTTATTGCTGAGCGTTCGGTTGAGCTGGTGCAAAGTCTGCTGGAGCAAACACAGCTCAAACCCAACCGCATTTGCGCTGTTGGCAGTCACGGCCATACCCTGCGTCATCAAAGCCAACCTGACGGCGTTACCTGGCAGATTGGCGACCCATCATGGATTGCTGAGCACACCAGCATTTGTTGCGTTGCTGACTTCCGTAGACGGGACGTTGCTGCCGGCGGCCAGGGTGCACCGCTGGTTCCTGCGTTTCACCAGCAAGTGTTCGATGGATCAGACATCGACACCATGGCGTTAAATATCGGCGGCATCGCCAACATCAGTGTACTGAAAGGCTCTGCGACCCTCGGCTTTGATACCGGGCCGGGCAACGCCTTAATGGACGAGTACTGTCAGACGCGCTTGCAGCAGCCGTGCGATTTGGGCGGCCAAATGGCGGCGAAAGGGAAGGTTGCAGATAAGGTACTACGGCAGTGGCTGATGCTCGACTTCCTGCACCATACGCCGCCGAAGAGCACCGGGCGAGAACTATTTCGACTGTCGGCCTTTGAGGATGACCTGCAAACACTGTCCGCCGCCGATGCACTGGCGACTCTGACCGAGTTCACCGCCCGCAGTATTGCAGACGCGGTAAACCGCTATGGCCATTCGCAAGGCGAACTACTGGTATGCGGTGGTGGGGCGTTTAATCAGCACTTGATGGATCGACTGGCCGCCTTGTTGCCGCATCATCAGGTCATGGACACCGAACAACGAGGCATTCATCCGCTATGGGTGGAAGGGGCCGCGTTCGCCTGGCTGGCAGCTCAGACACTGAACGGCATGGCAGGGAATTTACCCGCGGTTACAGGTGCCCGCGGTGATCGGATTCTGGGGGCTGTATACCCAGCCTGATCTAACCAGTCTGATCTGCGCCGTTTACCCAAAAGTTCTTTGGACAGCCAGACGCTTGCCTCAGAACCAGGCGTAGCCGGAGGTTTGCAGGCGCTGAACTTCCTGCTCGCCATTTTCGACGTAGTCGATAAAGGCAGGCAGCTCATCACGATCCAGATGGTTCTGCACCATCCAACCCTCGCAAGCCTTGAAGTCGACCACTCCAAAGGCCTCCAAACGAGCGGCGGTATCAATCAGATCCCGATTGGCTTCGTAGTTATCACGGGTGAACAGACGCAGCTCTTCCCCCCGCAAGACAAACGCAATCGGCTCGCGGCTGGCGTAGCCGTCGTAGTTGGTTACCATTTTCTCGGCCCGAAACATCAGGTCGCGTAATTCGTCGGCGGAATGCAGCTGAATGGCGGCCATAAAACGGGCGTTGTTATTAACCACGGGCTCCAACACCGTCGCACTGGCAGGTTCTGCGTGCTGAACATCATTGGCATAAGCCGGTACCGTGGCGCACAGGGCACTGGCACACAGCGTCAGAAGAGAAAATCGAATTCCTCGCAGAATTCTTGCACTGAGGGAAAAACGTTGGTGCATCTTGCACCCCACTGTTAATCAGACAGAGAAAGAGGAACCGCAACCACACGTTGAGGTTGCGGATGGGTTATTAACCAGAAAACGTGAGCCTTCCAGACCCTCCTGGTAGTCAATCACAGAACCCACCAGGTAGCTGTAACTGAGTGAGTCCACCAGCACCCGAACGCCATCACGACTGATCAGGCTATCGTCTTCGGCGCGCTCGTCGTCGAAGGTAAAGCCATACTGGAAGCCGGAACAACCGCCGCCGGTTACAAATACCCGCAAACACAGCTCATCGTCTGCTTCTTCAAGCAACAGATCACGCACCTTGGCTTCGGCGTTGCTGGAGAGTTCTATGGGTTCGGCGTTCAATACGGTCATATTGGGCTTTCGGGTCCTGTTCAGAGTGGTTAAATTATGCGTTTACCTGAGCAAATCAGTCAACTTTACTTTCAGAGACAGTCTGTACCGGCTTGCCTTTGGCGGCTTTGCCGTCGGCCTGATGCTTGAGCTGGCCATTCACCGACGCGCCCATCACCATCTCCATGGCCTTGTAGTGCACATCACCTGTGATGCGGGCATCTTTGGCCAATTCAATGTATTCCGATGCGTAAATATTGCCGTTGATCTCACCATTGATGATGATGTTCGGCGCATGAATGTCGCCTTCAACACGGCCCTTGTTGCTGACGCGCAGTACCGCACTGCCAGAACCGTCAGCGGTCAGGTTGCCCTTGATCACGCCATCGATATTGACCCCACCCGAAAAACGAACGTCGCCGGTAATTTCAGTTTTGGCAGAAATAACGGTGTCGTACTGCACATTCGAACTCTTTTCTTTAGCACTGAACATGGTGTTACCTTACTGGGTTGGCCAATCAAATGTTGCTTCAATTTTACGTGCCTTACGGCCGGTCGACTCAGCTACCACCAGCACCTTCGATGGTGTAAAGCCTTCCGGCAAGGCGATGGTTCCAGTCGCTTCCTGGAAGTAGCGGAAGCGGAATAAAATGCCTTTGGACGGCACCGAGTCGCTGAGATCAGACAGCGCATAGCTGACCGTCTGATCGCCCTGACTGCCTTGCAGCGTCACGCTGGCATACCCTTCCACCACGGTGCCGTTGTCACTAACCTGGGTCAGCATCAGGCGATAACCAGCCTGCTGGCCACCCCCCGGTTGAATGCTCAGGCTGTGAATCTTCAAGCCCTTGGTGACGGCTGCCGGGTCCATGATGCTTTTGTAAAACGCCAGCTCTTCTTCCAGACCATCAACCTGATCTTCCAGTGAACGAATGGACTCCCGCACGCTGTCGGCCGCCTGACGATCCACCTGGCCACCTTTTTCAAGGATGCCCACCTGCTGGCTCAGCATATCGATACTGGCCTGATTGTTCTGTAACGACGACTGCAAGGTGTCACGCTCGGCACGCAGACGTTTGACGGTATCAATGTTGTAGAACCAGGCGGCGGCAAATGCCGCTGCAGCAACCACCACCAGGCTCACCAAACGCCAGAACAACGCCCTGCGGGCATGTCCCGGGCGATGGCGAACAATCACCAGCTCGTCTTGCTGGCTACCTTGTACAACCGAACCTTTCCTCAGCGTCATGACAGCAGTCCTTACCCGACAGGCGGCTTACGGCATCAAGGCCACGTGGTTCAAACCGGTCAATTCGTCCAGACCGAACATCAGGTTCATGTTCTGAACCGCCTGACCCGACGCACCTTTCACCAGGTTGTCGATCACCGACAGCACCACAATCTGGCCGGTTTCAACATGACGATGCACGGCAATACGACACATGTTACTGCCCTTCACGGAACGAGTCGCCGGGTGGCTACCTGCTGGCATCACATCGACGAATGGCTCGTTGGCGTAACGTTGCTCGAACAAGCCTTGCAGATCGAAGTCGGCAGGCAGGTCCGGAGCAGTCACGTACATGGTGGAGTGAATACCACGGATCATTGGCATCAAGTGCGGGACAAACGTCAGGCCCACCGGTTTGCCAGCCATCCAACCCAGACCCTGCTTGATTTCCGGCAGGTGACGATGACCCTTCACTGCATATGCCATCACGGATTCACTGGTCTCACACAGCAATGAGCCCACTTTGGCACCACGACCGGCACCGGACACACCGGATTTACAGTCAGCAATGATGGTTTGCTCTGGCAGCAGCTTGTTTTCCAGCAGAGGCATCAGGCCCAGCTGGACAGACGTTGGGTAACAGCCCGGAACCGCAATCAGGCGTGCGTTGCGAATGTCGTCACGCTTCAGTTCCGGCAAACCGTAAACGGCTTCCGGCAGCAAACCACGGGCACCGTGCGGCTGGCCGTACCATTTTTCCCATTCATCCGCATCCTGAATACGGAAGTCGGCAGACAGGTCGATCACGCGAGTACCGGTGGCCAGAATTTCTTCGGCCAGTGAATGCGCTACACCGTGCGGGGTGGCAAAGAACACCACATCACACTCACCGAGGGTGTTGGTGTCGGGTACACTGAAGCAAATATCGGTGTGGCCGCGCAGGTTCGGGTACATGTCGGCTACCGGTACACCAGCTTCGCTTCGGGAGGTGATCACGTGCAGTTGCGCTTCCGGATGGTTTACCAGAATACGCAGCAGCTCTACGCCTGTGTATCCGGTGCCGCCAACAATACCTACCTTGATCACTTCATCACCTCTTATGCCTTGTCTGCCTGCAAAATGGGGCGGCAGTAAGCCCTGTATTCAAACCGCTTATCATACCGCTTCTTTCGGCTATTTATAGAGCAACTTGCCAACCCGACTGTGCCAAACCGATGCTGTACTAATGGCCCGCGGGATTGATCAGGGACCCTTTTGATTTTTAACGATGCCTGTCACCATAGACGGCTGATCACTCCAATACCAAATCGCCCGTTCCGATGACAACGCCTGGCCGTGTTACCCGAACGTCGCCACCAGCAGGGAATTGCCTTGGCTCTGATGCAGAAATGCCAGCACTGGCTCAACCAATTGACCATGTCGGACAACCAGCTGGGGCTGTCGATTCTGGCACTGGCGGCGGGTATTGCGGCGGCACTGGTCATCACCCTGTTCCGACTGGCGATTGAATGGCCGTTGGAAATATTCCTGCCAATGAGCAGCGAAGACGATTACGAAGCCCTCGCGCAACTGACCCGAATCGGTCTACTGGTTACCGGCGGACTACTGCTGGTTGCCATTTTTCAGCCCTTGAAGCCGGAACAACGCAGTGTTGGTGTGACCCACGTGCTGATTCGGATGGAACGCCATCAGGGCTACATGCCGAAAACCAATTTACTGCTGCAATGGCTAGCGGCGGCGATTGCGCTATTGAGTGGCCACAGCGTTGGCCGTGAAGGCCCGGCCATTCATTTGGGGGCGGGCGCTGCCAGCCAGCTGGGGGCCAGCGCCGGGGTTGCTCACCACCGCTTGCGCATTCTGGCTGGCGCCGGGGTTGCCAGCGCCATTGCCGCATCGTTCAACACCCCTATGGCCGGGGTCATCTTTGCCATGGAGGTGGTGTTGCTGGAATACAACCTGCGCGGATTTATACCGATCATTCTGGCGTCGGTGGCCGGTGCGGTAATCAGTCAGTTGGTGTTTGGCAGCAACACCGCCTTTGATGTGCCGCCACTAGCCATGCACTCACTGCTGGAGCTGCCTTACGTTATCGCCCTGGGACTGATTTGCGGTCTGTTGTCAGCGGCGTTTATCGTCCTGATGAAGCGCTTCCAGCGGCTGGCACCACAGCCACTGCTGATCAAATGGGGCAGCCTGACGCTGGCCACCGCAGCGGTTGCCTGGTGGCTGCCAGGCATCATGGGCATCGGCTACGACACCGTAAACCACGCCCTTGCAGGGGACGTCAGCATGGGGCTGTTTATCGGCTTGCTGCTGGGCAAGCTGGTGCTGGCAGCTTGGGCGGCAGGCGTCGGTTTTCCCGCCGGCTTGATTGGCCCGACTCTGTTTATCGGTGCCCTGGTTGGCGGTGTCATGGGGCAATTTTCGCTGTTGGTGGTACCCGGTTATCCAGCCGAGATCGGCTTTTATGTGATGTTGGGCATGGGGGCCATGATGGGGGCCGTGTTACGGGCACCACTGGCTGCGCTAGTCGCCTTACTGGAGCTGACCGCCAACCCGCACATCATCATGCCCGGCATGCTGGCCATTGTGATCGCCACTCTGGTAGCCAGTGAAATTTTCAAACAGCCTTCTATTTTTCGCGCCCAGCTGGGGCAGAACGACCTCTATCAGGTACCGCACCCGGTTCAGCAAATGCTGTACAGCACCTGGGTCGCCGAGGCCCTGTCCCGCTCCGTCGCGGTCAGCGACCGCAAAATCAGTTCGCAAGGTGCCAGCCAACTGCTGCAATCGGGTACCGACTGGGTGCTGCTGGAAGAAGACAACGTGATCCTTTCCACTGCTGCCATCGCCGATGCCATGGCACAGGACAGAACCTCTGACGACATCGACCTGCTGGCCATTCCCGGCGAACGCCACACGGTGGAATCCATCTCCTTGAAGTACAATTTGCAGGATGCCCTCGACCTGATGCAAAGCCATGACTTGAACTGGCTGGCGGTGTATCGTCGCGACCCGGATTCACGCAAGGGCGCAGGCCCTTGCGTTGGCCTGGTATCAAGGGAAATGATCGAACGTCATTACCGCTACCGGCCCCAAACCATACGCTGACGACCATGTATCGTCGGCAACCGGCAGTGGCTGCAAGCTGCTGTCAGGCAACCTAACGGGGACATCTATTTAATCCTGCACGGCTCTGCGCGAGTGTTGCCGTTGTTCAGTGCAAGGCGACGAATGCAGCGAAATGACGAACCTGTCCGGCCGAGTCTTTCCAAGTTCGTCAACACCGCACTGGGCGGCGGCAACCCGCGCCCTGCGGGGGCTGCCGGATGATCTCGACTCTGTGTCGCCGACTTTTGACTTGACCCGTCAGGCCTACAAGTCGGCTTCGTGATTCGAAACCATCCGGCAGCCCAGAGTGAGCACCGGATTAAATAGATGTCCCATAACGATGAGCGACGGAAACCAACACTATGCTGTGGATCAAAGCCTTTCATATCATTGCCGTAATCACCTGGTTTGCAGGCATCTTCTATCTGCCACGACTGTTCGTTTACCATGCTATGGCAGAAGACGACGTTTCCTGTGAGCGTTTCAAGGTGATGGAGCGCAAGTTATACCGCGGCATCATGGTGCCATCGATGTTGGTTGTGATCGCCCTTGGCTTATGGCTGATCAGCTTCAACATGGAGTACTACCTGGTATCAACCCACTGGATGCACGCCAAATTGACCCTGGTCGCGCTGCTGATTGGCTACCACCATTACTGCGGCCATCTGGTAAAAGTCTTCCGTGACGACCGCAACACCCGCAGCCACGTCTGGTTTCGTTGGTTCAACGAAGTGCCGGTGCTGCTGCTGATCGCCATTGTCATTCTGGTGGTGGTAAGACCGTTCTGATTTGAGTCCGGCGTCCACCGTGACGCCGGACCGCCGTTATACATTTGACCACGCCAGCCGCCGCTGGCCTGACGCAAGAGAGACCTTCATGAGCTACAACATCTCCAAGTCCCAGTCGCTGTTTGAAACTGCCCAGAAACACATTCCAGGCGGTGTTAACTCGCCGGTTCGTGCGTTCAAGGGCGTTGGCGGCACACCGATCTTCTTCGACCGCGCCAAGGGTGCTCACGTCTACGATGTGGATAACAACCGCTACGTTGACTACGTTGGCTCCTGGGGTCCGATGATTCTGGGCCACAGCGCGCCGCAGATTCTGGACGCCATCCGCGACCGTATGGAACTGGGCCTGAGCTTTGGTGCACCAACCTCCATCGAAGGCGACATGGCCGATGAAGTGTGCAAACTGCTGCCATCCATGGACATGGTTCGTATGGTGAACTCCGGTACCGAAGCCACCATGAGCGCCATTCGTCTGGCTCGTGGCTATACCGGCCGCGACAAGATGGTGAAATTCGAAGGCTGCTACCACGGTCATTCCGACTCACTGCTGGTAAAAGCCGGTTCCGGCATGATGACGCTGGGTGTGCCAACCTCTCCGGGCGTACCTGCCAGTGTTGCCGAACATACCATTACCCTGACCTTCAACGACCTCGACAACGTGCGTGAGTGCTTCGCGCAAATGGGCGACCAGATTGCCTGCGTCATCGTTGAGCCAGTGGCTGGCAACATGAACTGCATTCCACCAAGCAAGTCCTTCCTGCAAGGTCTGCGTGAGCTGTGTACCGTACATGGCATCGTGCTGATCTTTGACGAAGTAATGAGTGGCTTCCGTGTCGCACTGGGTGGCGCCCAGGCTTACTACGACATCGTTCCGGACATGACCTGTCTGGGTAAGGTAATCGGCGGCGGTCTGCCTGTTGGTGCCTTCGGTGGCAAGCGCGAAATCATGGAGCACCTGTCACCGCTGGGTCCTGTGTATCAGGCCGGTACCCTGTCCGGTAACCCGCTGGCGATGGCGGCTGGTCTGGCAATGCTGAAGGAAATTCAACGCGATGGCGTGTACGAGCAACTGACTGCCCGTGTTGAACAAATGACCGACGGCTTCAAGGCCGTGGCCGACAAGCACGGCATCCCGTTCACCTTCAACCGCGCTGGTTCCATGTTCGGCCTATTCTTCACCGAACTGGAGAAGGTTGAAAACTTCCGTCAGGTCGCTGACCAGTGCGACGCCGACCGCTTCGGCAAGTTCTTCCATGGCATGCTGGAACAAGGTGTGTATCTGGCACCGTCCGCGTTTGAAGCTGGCTTCATGTCTCTGGCTCACACCGAAGAAGACATCGAGTTCACCATCGCCGCCGCCGACAAGGTTATGGCATCCCTGTGATGCCTGCCCAGCCCCGGGAGGAAGTCGCTTGATTGAAGTAGTAAGTAGCCTTGCGCTATTGGTAGTCGCCGCGGTGGCTAGCTGGCAAAACCGCCCTGCGACCAAAGGCAATGAATGGCCCGGCTCTGCCGCCGGACGCTTTGCTGCGGCGCTGATGTTATTCGGGCTGGGCGTGGTCGATGTACTGGCGCTGCTGATTGGCACCGATGCTAACGGCGGCCTTGGCCGTACCCAGCTGCTGATGAGCCAACTGGGGCTGTATGCCGCCCTGCCATTGCTGGTATCAACCCATCTGGCTGAACGCCTGCGTCAACATTGGACCCGTCAGACCTGGGGCCGGATTTTCCTGGGCTGGTGCGTGGTGTTTGAACTGGGTCGTCGTGGCGACGTGCTCGACAGTGTGGCACTGGTTACCCTGATTGGCGGCGCCGCTACCCTGCTGCTGTGCTGGGCACCGGCTCGCCTGATAACCGCATCCTCTGATCAGCCAGTTCCATCGGCGGCCAGCAGCTACTTGCCGCTGTTGCTATGGGCGGCTGCGATACTGGCTTACCTGTACGGCGATCACCAGAGTCTGATGTTGCCACTGGCGCTGTCAGCGCTGGTGCTGGCTCAGCCTGAGTCCTACCGAATGGCACAGGCAAAGCGCTAGGAGCTGTCTACACTGGGGTTATGTATTCGCTTTAAGGGCAGGACCATGACTCCAGGCACAACTCTCCAATACTACCGCCAGATCGACAGTTTCTTTGCTGTCTGCTGCTCGGTGCTGTTTGTTGTTTCATTGCTGCTGGCAAGCTGGCACAACACCTGGACCGAAGCGTTAGTGATCGGTCTGCCCAGCGCGGTTGTCCCGATTCTGGTATGGCGCGCCATGCCCGGTGCTCGCCTCACCCGCATGACCTTTGCTGCCGCCCTGATGGTGTTTGCGGCGCTGCACATTCACCAAGGCCATGGCCTGATTGAACTGCACTTCGGCATTTTTGTGCTGCTGGCGGTGTTAATGGCCTACCGCGACAGCCTGCCGATTCTGGTCGCTGCTGGCACCATCGCCGTTCACCATCTGGCCTTTGGCTTGTGGCAGGACAGCGGCTCGTCCGTCTACGTGTTTGAAAGCCACGCCGACCTCGGCATATCAGCACTGGAGCTGGTGCTGATCCATGCCCTTTATGTGGTGATTGAAACCGGCTGCCTGGTGTACCTGACCGAAAAAAACAAAGCCTCGTTTTTACAAGGCATGGAACTGCGCGAACTTGGCGAGCAACTGACCGCCGGTGGCCGCATCAACCTCAGTGTTCATATCGACGACCCCAAAGGCGACATTACCCGCGAATACCTGAAGTTTTTCGACAGCGTCAAAACCCTGGTCCGTCAGGCTGATGCCCTGGCAAGCTCCATGGCGCAATCCGGCTATAACTTTGCCCGCCTGTCCAGTAATCTGGCCGATGGCACCCGCGAACAACAGCAACAAACTGACATGATCGCCACCGCTACCACCCAGATGACAGCATCGATGGATCAGATTACCGATTATTCACGCGAAGCTGCCAACGCCTCTCAGGAAGCCGAAAGCAGTGCCAATCAAGGCGCATCGTCCATTCAGCAGGCCACCACCACCATCGGCCAGCTGGCCAACAACATGGCGGCTGCCAACACGGTGATTCAGGACCTCGACGCCGAAACCACCAATATTGGCTCGGTACTGTCGGTGATTCAGGAAATTGCCGAGCAGACCAACCTGCTGGCCCTCAACGCCGCCATTGAGGCCGCCCGGGCTGGCGAGCAAGGTCGTGGTTTTGCCGTTGTGGCCGATGAAGTAAGAACACTGGCGTCGCGTACTCACGAGAGCACTGAAGAAATTCAACGCATGATCGAGCGTTTGCAGAAAGGCTCAGCACAAGCCGTAAGCTCGATGGAAACCAGTCAGAAAGGCGTGCAATCGAGCGTGGAGCAGATCGAACAAACCCGAGAAAAACTGCAATACGTCTGCTCACGGGTCAGTGCCATTCACGGAATGAGCCAACAGATTGCCGCTTCCATCAAGGAACAGTCCGGCGCGGTCAACGAAGTCAGCCAAAACCTCGAAACCATCCGCGCCATCAGTCAGGACGCCGCCAGCCAAAGCAGCGACTCCAAACGCCACGCCGACAAACTCAGCCAGGACTCCGACACCCTGCACAACCTACTGACACGGTTTGATACCTGAGATCGGTATCGCTACTGCTGATCCAGCGCCTGCGCCAGCAAACGGTTAATACGCTGTTGCAGCGCAGTGTCGCTGGTGAACAGCAAGCCGCGACGCAGCAGTTGTTCGGCTTGCGCAGGCTGGCCCATTTGCAAGCTGGTCCAGCCCTGACGGTAATAAATCGCAGCGTTGCGCGGTTCAATCTGGCGGGCCTGATCCAGATAACTCATCACTTTTGACCACTGGCCAGCTTCGCGGGCTTGCTGGGCGCGGGTTAACAGCGCCTTGATGGCCGGATGGTGATTGCCTTCGTCCAGCCGGGCCAGTTCACCGTACTGCCAGGCAGGCAAGTCATCCACGCTGCTGTGGCTACCCTTGCTGCCATCGTCCATTGGCACCGAGCTGCAACCTGCCAATAGCAACAAGGCGGCCAAAGCTGTGGCCCGGGGCAGTGACCCGGTGCCTGTAATGCGGGTTTTCCCTGCTGTGTGTGTCAGAACAACCAATCGAACCATCCTCCGCGTTTGCTGTTTTTGCTACCGCCGCTATCACCACACGCCAACCGCTCTGCGGGAATGGCAGACTCAGGCATCGGCATCATGCGCCCGGCGCAGCCATCCTGAAGGATTTCGCCAGCATCATCCACCGGCACTTGTGGCAGACCAGTGGGTTGCAGCGGCTCGACGCCCGCCTGCTGCATTACCGAACGCCAGATTGGCAAGGCACCAGAGCTACCGGCCAGCGGCATCGACTGGTTGTCATCACGGCCAACCCACACCACGCCCAGATAGCGGTCGTCGAAACCGGCAAA
Organism: Oceanobacter sp. ABM4_470; assembly: GCF_056158645.1. Lineage (NCBI taxonomy): Bacteria > Pseudomonadati > Pseudomonadota > Gammaproteobacteria > Oceanospirillales > Oceanospirillaceae > Oceanobacter > Oceanobacter sp. ABM4_470. The sequence continues at coordinate 3,792,173 of NZ_JBSWTR010000001.1, read as the reverse complement.
CCAGGCATCACGCTGGTCGTCACTGGTGCCAGTTTTGCCCGCCAGCGGGCCATTGAATGTGTTTTTCAAACGTCGGGCGGTGCCCTGTTCCACCACTTGTTCCATGCCATATCGCAGCCAGTCGAGCTGTTCTGCTGGCAGGGTTTGCTTGCCATCAATGGCGTAGGACGACAAGGTCTCGCCGCTGTTGGTGGTTACCGCTTCGACCGCCCGCAACGGCATCTGGAAACCACGGGCCGCAATGGTCTGGTACACCCCGGCAACGTCAAACGGTGATAACTCAATCGACCCCAAAAGCACCGACGGATACGGTGGCACCTTGCGCTTCAGACCCAGCAATCCGAAGGTTTTGGCCACCGGCTCCAATCCCACCTGCATGCCCAGTCGGGCCGTCGCGTGGTTGTAGGAATGGCTGAAAGCGTCGACCATCGGCAGTATGCCGTGGCTTTGACCCGAGTAGTTTTTCGGCTGCCACAGCTGACCGTCCTGTCCGGCCACCGTCACCGGGCTGTCGTCCACCAGCGTGCCCCAGTGATAACGGCCGCTCCGCAAGGCCGACAGATACACCACCGGTTTGGCCAGCGAACCAATCGAGCGGCGGGCATCCAGCGCACGGTTGTAACCAAAGAAATCCACATCCCGACCACCAATCATGGCGCGCACTTCGCCGCCATCCACACTGGTGAACACCCCGGCGGTTTCCAGCTTGCCTTTCAGAGTCGGACGCTGGGCTTCAATGGTATTGAGGTTTTGCTCGGCACTGGTTTCCAACGCATGCTGCAACCAGGGGTCGAGGGTGGTGAAAATATTCAGGCCTTCGGTTTCAAGGTCTTCCTGACGGTAATCTTGCTGTAACTGCTGCCGTACCAGCTCCAGAAACGCCGGATACTCTCGCTGGCTGGCGCGAGTGCTGTCCGCCGTTTGCATCGGCATGTTGGAGGCCTGAACGTACTGGGCATCGGTAATCACGCCCTGATCACGCATCAACTCCAGCACCAGATTGCGGCGTTCCAATGCCCGCTGTGGGTGACGTTTCGGGTTGTAGTAAGACGCCCCTTTCACCAGCCCCACCAAGGTGGCGACCTCGGCCAGATTCAGCTCTTCCACCGACTTGCCAAAATAGAAGCGTGCCGCCAGTCCCACCCCATGAATGGCGCGGCGACCGGCTTGCCCCAGATACACCTCGTTCAGATAGGCCTGCAAAATCTGCTCTTTGCTGTAGTGCAGCTCCAGCAGGATCGCCATCAGGGCTTCCTGTGCCTTACGGGCCAGCGTGCGGTCCTGGGTCAGGAAGAAGTTTTTCACCAGCTGCTGCGTCAGGGTTGAACCGCCTTGCACAAAACGTCCCGCCTGAACGTTGGCCACCATGGCGCGGGCAATACCGCGAATAGAGATACCAAAATGGTCGTAAAAGGCTTTGTCTTCGGTGGCGACCAGTGCATCGGTCAGGGTTTGTGGTACCTGCGCCAGCGTCACCAGCTCACGGTCTTCATGATGAGCCGGGAAAATACCGCCAACGTACTGAGGCTCCAACCGCACCAGGGGCTCTTCCGAGCCATTCACAAACAGGCGGTCGACCCGGCCATTGCTGAGCGTCAGCTCAATCAGGACATCAGCTTCGCGGCCATCCCAGAAATTCACCGACCGACGGTGAATACGCCAGCGATGACCACTGCGCTGGTAGCTGCCCGGCTTGGCCAGTGAGTTACGTGGTTTGTAGTCTGACCATTGTAGCTCGGCCTGCAGCTGTTCCGGCGGCAGCAGCTTGCCCGGATACAACAGCAACGGACGGGCATACACCCGGGCGGGCAGTGTCCACTTGTTGCCGTCGAATTGCTTTTGTACCTGGGCATCCAGAAAGACCATCCAGACACCCAACACCAGAGCACCCACCAGCCCCAGCTTCCAGCCGATCGACCAGATACGCCGCAGCCAACCGGCTTTACCTTTTGCTGATTTGGATGGCTTCGCTGGTTTGGACGGTTTTGCCGGGCTGGACGGCTTTGCAGGTTTGGACGATGTCGGCGGCTTGGACGAACCGCGTCCTTTTGAGGGCTTGGAAGCTGTCGATGATTTGGACGGCTTCGCAGACGCCGGCTTTTGGGCGCTGGTCGATTTGGATACCGCTGTTTTTTTGGCCCCAGTGGCTTTAGAGCCAGCGCCCGTTGCCTTGGCAGGCGCCTTTTTGCCGGTTGAGGAAGGCCCGTCGGATTTGGATTTACCTGCCATGGTGATGCTTCGCTGTGCCCGTGTACTGGTGAATAAAAAGAACAAACATAAAGGGGACATCTATTTAATCCGGTGCTCACTCTGGGCTGCCGGATGGTTTCGAATCACGAAGCCGACTTGTAGGCCTGACGGGTCAAGTCAAAAGTCGGCGACACAGAGTCGAGATCATCCGGAAGCCCCCGCAGGGCGCGGGTTGCCGTCGCCCAGTGCGGTGTTGACGAACTTGAAAAGACTCGACCGGACAGGTTCGTCATTCCGCTGCATTCGTCGCCTTGCACTGAACAACGGCAACACTCGCGCAGAGCCGTGCAGGATTAAATAGATGTCCCCTAAAGCTGAACATGAATCGTCGAGGCTGTGACAGCAAGCACGCCAACAAGTGCAGACAATGGTTTTACAGATCATGCAGCCGCAAGCCCGGAGGTTTACACTAACCTGACCGCAGATGAACAAAGTGATCCCGTTATGCAGCCCCTGATGACTGACCGCTGGCAACAGATACAGCAGCAACTGACCGACACCGGCGCACGCTTCAATCTCGACTGGCCGGTATTCTGGCAGTCGTTAGAGGAATCGCAACAACAGCGCCTGCAAACTGTGTTGTTGGTCAGCCAATACGTCGTCGATGCCCTGCCTCGTGACGCTGACTGGTTTAGCCAGGCCATTCAAACCGACACCATCAGTGCGCCGTTGGATCGCCTTGCCATCCGCCAGCAGCTGAACCACCTGACAGCAGCGGATTTCAGCGACACGGCCAACCTGCCCGATACCCTGCCAGCCGAAGATCACTGGCTGAAAGCCCTGCGGTTACTGCGTCGACGGGTGATGGTGCAAACCATCTGGCGTGACCTGCTGCGCATTGCCGACACCCTGACCACCACCCGCACAGTGTCCGACCTGGCCGATGAAACCGTCTGCCAGTCGATCAACTATTTCCACCAGCAACTGGCCAACCGCCACGGCCAACCGATTGGCAAACACAGCAAAACCGAACAACGCCTGCTGGTGTTGGGCATGGGCAAGCTCGGCGCCTACGAACTCAACCTCAGTTCCGACATCGACCTGATTTTTTGCTACCCCGAATCCGGTGCCACCACCGGTGATGCCAATGGCAGACGCGACCTCAGCAATCAGGAGTTCTTTATCAAGCTGGGGCAAAAGCTGATCGCCGCGCTCGATAACCAAACCATTGATGGCTTTGTATTCCGCACCGACATGCGCCTGCGGCCCTACGGCCAAAGTGGTCCGTTGGTGATGAACTTTGACTCCATGGAAGAGTACTACCAGAGTCAGGGCCGTGACTGGGAACGCTATGCGATGGTGAAAGCCCGCATCATGACCGGCGAGAAAACCGCCGCCGCCAAGGAGCTGCTGTCGATCCTGCGACCCTTTACCTATCGGGTGTACATCGACTACAGCGCCTTTGAATCGCTGCGCTCCATGAAAGCCATGATCAACGCTGAAGTGCGCCGTCGCGGCCTCGACAACAACATCAAACTGGGCCCTGGCGGCATTCGTGAAGTCGAATTTACCGTACAGGCGTTTCAGCTGATTCGGGGCGGTCAGGAGAAAGAACTGCAAAACCGCGAGCTGGTGCCAATGCTGGATATTCTGCACCAGTCCGCCTATCTGCCTGCCGCAGCGGTCGCCGAGCTGAAGTCCGGCTACCTCTTCCTGCGCGACGTTGAACATGCTCTGCAAGCCCTCAACGACGAACAAACCCAAATGCTGCCAGCCGATGAGTTGGAACAGGCGCGGCTGGTGCTGGCCATGGGCTTTGATGACTGGACCAGCTTTATGACCGCCCTCGATCAGCACCGGGCCGCCGTCAAAAGCCACTTTGCCGAAATCGTTCGTGGCGAAGACAGTGATCCTGACCAACAGGAAATCGACCACACCTGGGTCGACCTCTGGCATGGCGACCTCGCTGCCGACGTTCGAGAGCGGCTGCAAGACCGCTACCCGGAAATGCTCAGCGACGAATTTGCCGAACTGATCGACCAGTTCCGCGACTCCCGCGCGGTACTCAGCATGCAGGCCATCGGCCACGACCGGCTGGAAGCCTTTATGCCGTTGCTGCTGGAAGAACTCAGCAGCTGTCCGGCGCCGGTTTCCACCCTAAAACGGGTGATTCCACTGCTGGAAGCCGTGCTGCGCCGAACCTCCTATCTGGTGCTGCTGAAAGAAAACCCTACTGCGCGCACCCAGCTGGTGAAACTCTGCTGCGCCTCTGAGTGGGTCGCCCAGTACATCACCGCCATGCCGCTGCTGCTGGATGAACTGCTTAACCCCGCCAACCTCTATCGTCTGCCCAGCCGACAGGAGCTGGAAGAAGAACTGCGGCTGGCCCTGCTGCGCATTCCCGAAGACGACCTCGAACAGCAAATGGAACAGCTGCGCCAATTCAATCACGCCCACAAGCTGCACGCGGCGGCCTCGGAAGTGGTCGGTGCGCTGTCGTTGATGAAAATCTCCGACTACCTCACCTGGCTGGCCGAAGTGTCGCTGGAGTGTGTGATGCAACTGGCGTGGCAGCAAATGGTGGCGAAATACGGCTACCCCGCCAATCAGCAACAAGAAGCCGTTACCCAGCCGGAATTTCTGGTGGTTGGCTATGGCAAGGTCGGCGGTCTGGAGCTGAGCTACAGCTCCGACCTCGATCTGGTGTTCCTTAACGGCGGCTACGCCATGGGCTCAACGCTGGCGGATAAAAACGCTGGCCAGCGCAGCATCGACAACAACGTTTTCTATACCCGCATGGGTCAACGGATGATCCACATCCTCAGCACCACCACCCGTAACGGTGAACTGTACGAAGTGGACATGCGACTGCGGCCATCCGGTAACTCCGGCATGATCGTCGCCACCATGAAGGCCTTCGAGGTGTATCAGCAAGAACACGCCTGGACCTGGGAACATCAGGCACTGGTGCGTGCCCGGGTACTCTGTGGCGATGCCCAGCTGGCCAATGAATACCTCGCCATCCGCGCCGACAACCTGACCCGCAGCCGGGACAGCGACACCTTGCGAGGGGAGGTGCGCGAGATGCGCCAGAAAATGCGCGACAATCTGGGCGAAAAAGCCGCCGACCAGTTTCACCTGAAGCAGGACGCTGGCGGCATCGTCGATATTGAATTTCTGGTGCAATACGGCGTACTGAACTGGGCCCACCAGCACCCGGAACTGCTGCAAGTTACCGACAACATGCGCCTGCTGGATGCCTTTGAAGAAGCCGGATTGCTGGCCACCAAAGCCCGCAAAACCCTGCAGGAAATCTATCTGGCCTACCGCGCCGAAACCCACCGCCGGGCGCTGCAAAACCAGAATCTGGTACTCGATCAGACCACCGTAGAACGGCTGCGCTTCGACCAGCGCCGCCAGCAAGTGATGGCACTGTGGGATAAGTGGCTGGCAGCCGATTAAGCGCCGCCGGTACAGCGAGGGAAAATCAGCCCTCGCCAGAGTCCATCAAACCCGCCTGACGCTGCAACTGTGGCATGTAATTGGCCACCAGCTGTTCAAAGTCATCGCGGTCTTTCTTGGCGACGGTGACCAGCGTCGGAATTTCCGCTGTCATCGGGTTTACCGGTTTGCCGTTGATGTGCAGTTCGTAATGCAGGTGGGCACCGGTCGAACGGCCGCTGTTACCCGACAGGGCAATTTTCTGGCCACGGCTGACGCGCTGTCCCCGTTTCACCAGCGCCTTGCTGAGGTGTAGAAAACGGGTGCTGAACGGGCCGTCGTTATCAATCACCACGTACAAACCGGCGTAGGCGTGTTTCACCACCCGGGTCACAATGCCGTCGCCGGTTGCCAGTACCGGCGTGCCAATCGGCGCGGCAAAGTCGGTACCGTTGTGGGGTGAAATCCGCTTGGTAATAGGATGGTGGCGGAACGGGTTAAACGACGAGCTGATGCGCCAACGACGCTTGGTCGGGTAGCGCATCAGCGCTGGCGTCAGGCTGTTGCCCTCATCATCGTAATAGTTACCGTCGTCAAACAGGATGGCAACGTGGTCTTTACCGCGCACGGTCAGTTTGATGGCGTCCAGACGGCGGCTGCCCGTGGCCTGATCGCCCATGTATTCGTCGCTGATCACCGCGTCAAACATGTCACCCTGGCGTAGTTCGCGTTTGAAATTCACCTTGTTGCCCAACAGGTTGGTGATTTCCATCGCATCGCGGTCCGACAGGCCGGTTTCCAGAATGGTGGCGTAAAGGCTGTGTTTCACATCCGCTCGCACCACGTGCTGTTTCCACTCGGTAGGAGTGATGGTTTCGTTGTATACAAAACCATCGTCCTGCCGTCGGTAAGTCACCAGCCGGTTGATTTCAGGCCGTAAGGACATCGCCTGAAAAGCGCCTTCCGGCGAGAACTCAAAAATCAGCTCGCTGCCCGGGCGAATCACGTCCAGCACCAGATAGGGAACATCAGCCTGCATCACAGCATGAAGGTCGTTATATGAGATATCGAACTGGCGAAAGATTTTCTCCAGCGTATCGCCGGACTCAATCAGGTGTTTTTTGATGATCACCGGCGGCGGTGGCGGAGGAGGCGGCCGCAACGGCTCCAGCTTGGCATCGTCCAACAGCGGCCAGGCCGGGTTGGGACGGGGGTTCAGAACCGCCAGTTGCAATACCAGTGGGGCAGATGCCTGTTCTACGACAGACGGATCAACAACAGACGGATCAGCACCGGACTGTTCTATGTCGGCTGAAGCAGGCTCCGCGGCCTGCACCGCCAACACACAACAGGCTGAACAAACCAGTCCCAGCAACCAGCGCGAGACTCCAGGCAGGGGACGGCTCCCTGAGAACACAACGCCGTCAGTAGCAATTTTTTTCACAACAGCACAACAACAACTTCGGCAAAAGAGACAACATGTAAAACCATTGCCGGGCGCATCAGATTCACCAACCCGGTCTGCGTCGTAACAACACAGCCCGGTTAGTGAATCTTTACTATCAGGAGTTCCTTTACTTACTTTCCTTTAAAGAGTGTCTGGCCAGCAAGCAACGAGCGTCCGTGAATAACCCGTTAGACGCACCTTACCGTAACGACCAGACAAGATCCCGTTATTGCAGCACAGTTTCAGCGCTGCGCGGCCGTACCACACTGGCGTACAAGCGCGGCAGTAGCAATCCGGCAATCACAATGGCAATGCCTAACACCTGCAAGGCCGTCACCGTCTGACCAAACACCAGCGCCGTCAGTGCCGAAAATACCGGCACAAAGTTGAAAAACAACGAGGCGTTGGCAGCCCCCAGCTTTTTGACCCCGGCGATCCACAACAGATAGCCGCCAACCGTCGCCATCATGCCAATAAAGGCCACGTCGGCCAGTACCAGTCCGGACGCGGCTTGCAGCTCTTGCAGCGGGTGAACCTCGGCGCTGAACAGGGTGGCGGTGCCAATCACAGCAACGCCCGCCAGCATGCCGACCATGGTGTAGGGAATCATCGGCATCCAACGGCCAATGGCCTGACTCTGGTAGGTATAAAAGCTCCAGCACAACATACCGGCAAGGATCATCTTGTCGCCATGATTGAACTCAAAACCCATCAACCGCTGCCAGTCGCCTTTGGTCAGCACCAGTAGCACACCCGCCAGGCACACCAGCAAGCTGAACCCTTGCGAGCCAGTCAACCAACGACGCTGGGCCACACTGGCGATCAGCATGGTGACCAACGGGCTCAGCGCCATAATCAGCGCTCCATTATTCGCTTCGGTTTGCGCCAGACCGGTAAACAGGCCCAGGTTCAAACCACCCACGCCCACCAGTGATACCGCCAGCACCCAGATCCACTGACGCAGCGATAGACACGGCATGGCGATGCGCTTCAAACGCATCAAAGCCAACAAACACAGTGACGCCAAACCGAAGCGACAGAGCACCAGCGTCAGGGCATGTATTTCACCCAACGCGTGCTTGCCCACCGGAAAGCTGGCTCCCCACAAAAACGCACACAGCAACAGTAACCAAACCGCCGTGATATTGGGTGATCGGCTCATTCTGACCTCCAGTAATTCATTGAATGTTCAAGGAGGCCAGTGTATTAATTTCAAATTCGGAATAAATAGACAACTTCAAAACATCAGATTTCAAAAATGAAACCAACTTACTCGTTGGACGACATGCGCTGCTTTTGCGCGGTGGCCCGCCTGGGCAGCTACAAACTGGCTTCCGACTGGCTCAGCGTGCCTCACTCCACCCTCAGCCGTCGCATTGCCAAACTGGAACAGGACCTGAAGTTGCGGTTGCTGAACCGCGACGCCCACCGGGTCCAGCTGACATCAACCGGACAGCTGTACTTCGACCGATGCCATCACCTGTTTGATGAACTCGACGACATCGCCACCAGCCTGCACGCAGACAACCACCACGCCAAAGGCCGTATCCGGGTGGCTGCGCCGGTGAATTTTGGCAGCCATGTACTGGCCAGCCACTTCAACGCATTTTTGCGCCAATACCCCGACATTCAGCTGGATATGCGGCTGGACAACCGTCAGATAGATATTGAAGAAGCCGCCATCGATGTGGCGTTTCGGGTCGGAGACCATACCGCAGAACATTGGGTCGGCAGGCAACTGGTCGATATCCGCTTTCTGGTGTGCGCTCCAGTCAGCCTCAATACCGACGATATCAGGCACCCCTCTGAGCTGGGTCAGTTACCGCAGATTATCTGCCAGCCCATATCCCGCTGGGCCATGATCAACCTCAAGAGCGGCGATACCTTTACGCACGTACCTCAGCAGCCGCGGCTGGAAGTGGACGATATTTCGGTGCTCACCCGCGCCATCAAAGACGAGATAGGCATCGGCATGATTCCCGACTACCACGCCCAGCCCTTGATTGAACGTGGCGTCATCAAGCAGATACTGCCCGACTGGGGTAACCAGCAACGGGGGTGCCAGATGCTCTACCGCGACCGCCAGAACATGCCGCACCGGGTGCGTTTGCTGATTGATTTTATGCTGGAACGCTTTGCCTGAGCACTTTGCCCGAGCGTCAGTCCGTTCAGGCAAAGCGAGCAGGAAAGGCTGGAGGGGTTATTCCACTGCGGCGGATTTTTCGAACGCCCGCAGACGCTTGTAGATAGACTGAAGCTCGACAATGGTAGTCCAGGAGTTCACCAGATATTGGAACGAGCCTTCAACCTGATTAAAGGCGTTAAGAATTCGTTGCATCACACCCAGCGTAAAGGCACCGGCAATAATGGAAGGCGCCAGAGCAATCAGGGGGACGAACTGGCCGATGTTCAAATAACCGTAACGCACCACGTTGAAGTAGAGGTAGTTCTTGTACAGGCGGAAGTAGTTCTGACGCACGTTAGTGAACAATTCCGCCAGCGTCGCCGGATGCGCGCGGTCATGATGGTCTTCACCAAATACCAGCTCCTTGCGATAAGCGGCTTCCACCTTCTGGTTGTTGAACTCCAGCCCCGGCAGCTTGATACCAGCAATTGCCAGCAAGGCGGTACCAAAAATCGACCAGATGATAGCCACAAACACCAGCGCCTGCGGCACTTCGCCAATCAATGGCAGCGTGGTGACAAATTGCGACAAGCCCCACAGGATCGGCAGAAAGGCGATCAGCGTCATCACCGATTCCAGCAAGCTCACACCCAACCCCTCCATAATGGACGCAAAGCGCATGGTGTCTTCCTGAATACGCTGCGACGCCCCTTCGATGCTGCGTACCTGCGCCCAACGCGCGGTGTAATGCTCGTTCATGGCGGTGCGCCAACGGAACACGTAGTGACTGACAAAAAAGCGATTAAACACCGCCACGGCCACCGCCACCATAATGATCACGCCGACCGAAAACAGCTGAGCGTAATACTCTTCAATCTTGATACTGCCGGGATTGCCCAGAGTGCTTTGAATCAGGTCGTAAAAGGTGCCGTACCATTCGTTCAGCATCACGCTGACCTGCACCTGAAACCAGGTAATAAACACAATCAGCGCCGAGCCCAGTACCGACCACTTGGCCCACTTGTGATCGCGGCCAAGATACATCCATGCACCGATAAATAACCCATAAGACAGCGCCATGTACTGATAGAACCAGAGATCCTGCGCCGACTGCTGTGCAGCGGCAAATACGGCCTGTGCAGCTTCATCGGCCCCTTCTGGCAAGGCATCCGGGAAGCCACCCAGCAAGCTCAGGCTGCTGCCGAGATCGGTAAATACGAAATACCAGCCCAACACACACACCAGTGCCCAGCCAGCAAAACTCAGAAAAAACCACTTGGGTTTGACGAAAAACGATTCGAACACGATTTGGCTCTCTACAGGATCAGACAGGAATCGAAATACGCTGACGCATGCCGGTATACCCGACAGCTACAGCCGCGACAGAAATCAGGGGTTATAATTCAACAGTTCCAGACTGATTTAAATGCGTATTGGTTTCACAGGCTGACAAAATACGACAACTGGACACCTGTAAGATTATCAGCCCCGCCGGAGTCTCCCATGTGCGAATTGCTTGGCATGAGTGCCAACACCCCAACCGATCTGTGTTTCAGCTTTACCGGCCTGACCCGCCGCGGTGGTGAAACCGGACCACACAAGGATGGCTGGGGCGTCGCCTTCTACGAGGATAAAGGCGTCAGGCTGTTCCACGATCCGGAACCTTGTGCGACATCGAAAATTGCCGAATTTGTCTCGCGGCTGCCTATCAAAAGCAAAACCGCTATTTGCCATATCCGTCAGGCCAACGTCGGCAGCATCAAACTGTCGAACACCCATCCGTTTGTACGCGAATTGTGGGGCCGCAACTGGGTCTACGCCCACAATGGCCAGATTCCCGGTTTCACTGCCCACACAGGCATGTACGAAGCGATTGGTGACACCGACAGCGAAGCCATCTTCTGCGACATCATGAATCGGATTCGTCAGAACCTGCCCCGCGATGCCATGCCGGAACAGCTGGCCCGCACGCTGGTAGCACTGGCTGAAGAGTACGCCCAACAAGGGGTATTCAACTGCCTGCTTGGTAATGGTGACTGGCTGTTCACTTTCTGCACCACCAAAATGGCCAGCATTACCCGCCGGGCACCGTTTGGCCCAGCCGTTCTGAAGGACGCGGAAGTCGAGATCGATTTTGCCGCTGAAACCACCCCCAACGACATCGTCAGTGTGATTGCCACCGAACCACTGACCAGCGACGAAGCCTGGGACATATACCAGCGCGGTGAATGGAAACTGTGGCAACAGGGGGAAGTGATTGCCTGTGGAAAAGTCGACGTGCCCGTTTATGAAAACGGCCAGCGGGTGGGCTGAGCCCCAAACACAAGGCTCAGCCGGAGTGACTCGTTAGAGATCCGCGATCACAGCCCGTAACTTTGTTCCAACGCCACCAGATCGCCGGACTTCCGCAAGCTATCCAGCGTCGACTGTAGCTTTCTGACGATCTCTTTGGGTGTATCAATGCTGATAGCAAGATAGACAGCGTTATTGGTAAACATGAACTTGTTTTCAATATCGGGCATATCGGGCATATCGGATGCCATATACGGCCCCACAATGGCATCGGATATCCACAGGTCGATCGCACCAATTTTCAAACGCTTCGGGTTTTGTGCATCAGAGGGTGGCGTATCAATATCAAAGCCCTTGGCAATCAGATACTCCGAAAAGAAATCCCCACGAAAACCGCCAATACGATATTGCCGGGCATCTTCCAGCTTATCGATATCAATACTGCTGCCACTGGCAGCAAACAACGCCCCCTTCATTTCGGTAATCGGGCCTACCCACTGAAACAACTTCTCGCGCTCTGCTGTTCTGACGGTGCAGAACAAACCGTGGTTGGCGCGCCTTTGCACCCGCTGCATGCCGTATGACCAGTTGCGTAGCCGCATGGTGTAGTCAACATCGGCCTCGGCAAACAGGTGCTTGACGATGGCCGTACACAAGCCGTCGATATCGTTGGCCTTATGGGCAAACGGCTCGCCACTGGTGGTCATGGTGTAGGGTGGATATTGGGTTGTGAACAGGCTGATCGACTCCGCCGCCGCAGCTGCCGACAAAACGGTTGATACAAGTGCAGAGAGTAATACCGCAGAGAGTGTTTTCATAAGCAGCCTCGACAAGGAACGCCAGCATTGGGCTGGGTTGGGAATTAAATAACTCCCACTGATTATATCGACGCCATTCTTTCCTTGGTTTTATAAAACGTGGAGCCGAGGTAATGAAATACAAAACAGAACATCACGCATTGGCGCTATTTGTTGTATACCTTTCCCGGACCTGCGAACCCTTTCAATTCGAGTGCAACCTGCAGGGCTCACACAAAATTATTCAGATGCTATTCAGGATTTCGCCAACTTGTAGCCCAATGTAATAAACAGACCGCCAGTTACCCGGTCCATCATCGACACCACCGTTGGTTTGAACAGCACCTTGCGTAATTGCTTGCTCAATACAATCAGGGCGCCAAACCACAGTGCCGAAATCAGTGTGTGAACACACGCCAGCATGAAAGAGTACACCGCCACATCGGCTCCAGTGGGAATAAACTGCGGTAAAAACGATACGTAGAAAATACCGATTTTCGGGTTCAGCAGGTTGGTCACCAAACCTTGCCAGAACGCCTGCATACCAGTACCGGCAGGCTCAGCTTGCTCACTGTCCAGCGCCTTGCGCGGCTTCAGAATCAGATTAATCCCCAGCCACATCAGGTAACCGGCACCGGCCAATTTGATGGCCATGTACATCAGCTCAGAAGCCTGCAACACCGCACCCAGGCCCAGGGACACTGCGGCGCCCCAGGCAATACAGCCCAGCAGGATACCCAGCGCTGCGTACAAGGCAGGCGCCGAGCCATTGGTAATAGACGCTCGCAATACCATCACAGTGTCCAGACCAGGCGTCATCGCCAATAACGTTGCCGCTATGGCAAATGAGGCAAACAAAACGGGATCGAACATTTCCGGAATTCCAGTACAAATTAATCGGGAGACGGATTATATGGCAGCGGCTTTGGCCTGTTGACTGCGAATCACCAGAAACGCAAACAACGCCAGTACCAGTGGCACGAAAGACACCCACAATACCGCTGACCAGACCAACTCCAGGCGTGATGGCTTGTTTGACAGGCCTCTGCTCAACGAACAAGCCCGTCCGCAGCGACGGGCTCTGTCCGACGGCTGGATACCAACAACCAGCAGCCCCAGCTTAACGGCACACAGCCCAACCACTGATACCAGGCCGCAGGTTCGCTCAGCAGCCACCAGGCGGTGGCCAGCGTCACCAGTGGTGCCAGTGAGTTCATGGCCACGGCTTTAGAAATGGGAATAAAGCGCACCGATTCAATAAACAGCACCTTGGACACGCCAAACAGCAGCACGCCATTGATAAGCACCCACGGCATGGCCGACCACAGCGACTCGGAGGAAGGCATGGACTCCAGCGACACGGCGACGGCCAACAGCATCAGGAAGCTGATGGTGCTACGCACAAACATGATGCTGGAAACCCCCACCAGCTGGCGGGCTTTCTGCATCTGACGGTTGGCCAGCGGCGGCACCGCAGCAGCCAGCAGGATGATCAGCTCGCCCAGACCAAAGTCGTCGATGGAATCCGGTGCCAGTACCAGAATCGCCCCGACCACCATCACCAGCGCCCCCATTACTTGTCGGCGGGTCAGCTGTTCGTTACCAAACAACCTGAGTAGCAGCATGGAGAAAAACACTTCCATCAGCAGCAGCACGCTGGTACTGCTGGCAGGTACCATCGATTGGCCCCAGAACACCAGGCCATAAAACACCACACCAATGCCTACTGCCGATATCAGTGAACTGGCCAATGCTTCGCGACACAGAACATCACGCCACTCATCTCGAACGGTCGTAAGAAAGGCAAAAAACAGTGCTGCCGACAGCGCGCTGAGGGCTGCACACACCATCACTGGAATATGCTCGTAGGCCTGTTTCGATACCACCGGGAGCAACCCCCACAAGCCAGCGGCGCCAGCCATGTAGAGTTCACCTCGTCGTTGCGCTTGCATTCAAAAGTCTCCTGCAAACCGGGGCCGGGCACATCCCATCACAGCGTCATGCCTTTGGTCAGATTCAGCTGCATGTAATCAAGAAAGCGGGTCTGGAACAGCATGGTATGTTCGTGTGCAGCACGGTCTGCGGCATCGGCATCCCGGCGATCAATCGCGTTCACCAGCTCGTCGTGGTCGCGCCCCAGACGGTGATTGCTGGCCGAATGTACTACGTGGTCGTAATGCAGATGCAGCAGCCGCTGCCCCTCACCTAACAGTCGTTCGTAGTAGTTGGTGAAATATGGGTTATGCCCGGCTTTGGCGATGGCCATATGCAGTTCTTTGTTCAGCTCAGTCATGCGCTGGAAATCCGCCTTGGTGATGGAGTCCAGATAGGCATCGTCGATCTCACGAATCTGCTGCATTTCCTCGTCGGTGCGGTTCATCGCCGCCAGCCGACTGACCGCCCGCTGCACCAGATCCAGTGCCGCGACGTAATTCGGAAACTCGGCAATCTCGAACGGCGTTACCAACGTGGTGCGGTTCGGCAAAATGGTGACCAGCCCTTCGCTGACCAGTCGCGCCAGGGCGTTACGCACGGGCGAGCGGGACAAGCCGAACTGGTTGGCCAGCGATACTTCATCCAGTGGTTCACCGGGTTTGAGCTTGAGGGTCAGAATCTGCTGACGCAATTCCTCATAAATAAATTGGCCGCTATGCTGGCGGCCGGATTTGGTGCTGGTTGCTGACATATTATGTGTTCTTCTTTTGCATTGGTGACAGGCATAGGCGACTGCCCTCTGCCTACTCCAATTGCTGTTTGAATGGTTCGAACCAGGTATCGGTCAAGGTGTAGCCGTTCTGATACGGGTCGGTCGGTTCCATGCCAACCTGGTACAAGCCAGTGATCCAGGCTTGTCCGGCCACGGAGGTTACCACGGCGTCATACTGGCCAACGCGGGTAGTGGACTCCACTTTACACGCAAAACGGCTGCCAATAATGGACTCATGGATCAGGGTCTCTCCTTCCCTGATTTGTCCTTTGGCATGCATCAGTGCCAGACGCGCCGAGCTGCCAGTGCCGCAGGGCGAACGATCACACCGCCCCGGCGATACCACCACGGTATTACGGGCCAACCAATGGTCGCCCTCACGCCGCAGCGGCCCCATAAATTCGGTGTTGGTAATGCCCGGCATATCGGGCTTACCGGGATAGGCCACCGGTAGTTGTTCAACCGCCGCCTGTTTGATTTTTTGCCCCAACGCCACCAGATCACGGGCTTCGTCCGGCACCAATGCAAAACCCAGTGCCTCGGCGTCGACCATGGCGTAGGTCATACCGCCAAAGGCCACATCCATTGTCACCGTACCAACGCCAGCCACCTCCACGGGCGCCTGCTGGTGATAGACAAACGATGGCTGATTCACCAACCGCGCCTGAATGACCTTGCCATCACGACATTCGCAGCGAACCCGAATCAGACCAACAGGCGCTTCGAGAACCAGCTCAGTGACCGGTTCCTGCATTGGAATGATGCCGGTCTCCAGCAACACCGTCGCCACGCAAATGGTATTACTGCCGGACATCGCCGGGTATTCGGTCGACTCCAGAATCACATAGCCCATTTGTGCTTCCGGGTGATTGGAAGGCAGCAGGATATTGACGTTGTGCCATACGGCGCCGCGTGGCTCGAACAACAGAATCTGTCGAATCTGGTCGGCATTGCGCTCAAGCCACAACTTTTTGTCGAACATGGTCTGTCCCGGAATCTGCCCGACACCACCTGTAACGACCCGGCCGCTCTCACCTTCGCAGTGGGCGTCGACCAGATTCCAACATTTATTCCAACGCATATCAGCTCCTTTTGCCCGTACGCTTGCCTATCCTGGTGTCAGCCCTTGCCCCAGGTATCGCTCAGCATAAAGCCGTCGATCATCGGGTCGCTGGGGTCGATGCCCAATTGCTGAATGCCGTATAACCAGGCGCGGCCGCTGATGCGGGGTAGCACCGCAGGTTTGCCCGCCACCAGTGCTTCGCCAATCATTTCAATCTGAAATTCGCCGTTAATGGTCGAGCGTGAGGTCAGTCGGTCGCCCACTTGCACTGTGCCGCGGGCATGCTGACAGGCCAGGTTAGCCGAACTGCCAGTGCCACATGGAGAGCGGTCGACCCTACCCGGTGGCAAGGTGGTGCAGGTTTGCCAGACACCGCCGTCAAGGCGGTTGCGGAACATCACGTAGGCGATGCCGTTGAGGTCGGCGATTTCCGGGTGTTGCACCTGAAACTGCTCGTTCATCCGTTTGCGCAACTGCACCCCGGTTTCGGCCAGATCCCGGGCGCATTCCGGGGCAATATCCAGCCCCACTTGCTCAACATCCACCAGCCCATAGAACACGCCCCCAAAGGCGATATCGGCCTTAATCGCCCCGAACTCAGGGGTCTGAACCTCGACATCGAGGGCATGTACAAAACTGGCGACGTTATCCAGCGTGACCCGTTCGCAGCGGCCGTTGCGGCATTCCGCCACCGCAGTGATCAGTCCGGCCGGAGTGTCCAGCGTGACGCGGGTAAACGGCTCCTGCATCGGCAAAATGCCCAGTTCCAGCAAGGCGGTGGTCACACAAATGCAGTTACTGCCTGACATGGCATGAGCCTTGTCGGCCTGCAACACAATAAATCCGGCATCCGCTTGTGGGTTGCACGGCGGCAGAAGCAGGTTAACCGACTGCTGCAGGCACCCTCGCGGCTCCATCATCACCCAGCGACGCAGGCTGTCGTCGACCTCGTTGATGTAGTTCATCTTGTCGAGCATGGTAGCGCCGGGAATGTTCAGCACCCCGGAGGTGATCACCTTGCCGATTTCGCCTTCGCAGTGTACTTCTGCCAATTGCAGGGTTTTGTTCCACAACATATCAATGGACTCTTTTATTCTTACGCTTGTTATATAGAGCCACAAAACCCGCCCGTTGAGGTCTGTTTAAGGGTGTTTCCCTGGCAACAAAACCTCAGACGGACGGGTTTCTGTGTCATTGGCGGGACAGCTCTGCCCCACCTTTTTGACGACCTCTTGACGACCTATTGCCAAGAGGTCAATCGCTTACTTGATGTACCAGCCCCAAGGCTCGTCACTGTTGAAGGCGGTGATCTGCTTGGTTTCAAGGTAGTTGTTCAAGCCCCAAACACCCAGCTCGCGGCCGATGCCACTGTGCTTGTAGCCACCCCAAGGGGCTTCGCTGAAGGTCGGCTGGGAGCAGTTGATCCAGATAATGCCCGCCCGCAGTTTGCGCGCTACGCGGTTGCAACGGTCGATGTCCTTCGACATCACCGCCCCGGCCAGACCAAAACGGCTGTCGTTCGACATCTGCACCGCTTCGGCTTCGTCGCTGAACTTGCGTATGCATACCACTGGTCCAAAGATTTCTTCGGTCCATACGGTGCTGTCGTCTGGCACATCCACAAAAATGGTTGGCTGCAGGTAGTAACCCTTGTCGAAACCGTCCGGGCGCTGGCCACCGCACAGCAGCGTCGCACCTTCCTGTACGCCCTGGGCAATCATGGCGGTGACTTTTTCATACTGGCTGGCATTCACCAGTGGCCCCATCAGCACGCCATCCTGCATGCCGTTGCCAATGGTGATCTTGCGGGTTTCTTCTTCCAGACGCGCCATCAGCTGGTCGTAAATGCCATCCTGAATCAGCACGCGAGAAGTTGCCGAGCACACTTCGCCCTTGTTCCAGAAGATACCGAACAGAATCCACTCCACCGCTTCGTCGATGTTGGCATCGTCGAAAATAATGAACGGCGACTTACCACCCAGCTCCAGCGATACGTTTTTCAGATCGCGGGCCGCGGCCTGCATGATGCGGCTACCAGTTGGCACACTGCCGGTGAAGGCAATCTTGTCGGCTAACGGGTGTTCGCTCAATGGCGCACCGGCGTCCGGGCCCATGCCGGTGACCAGATTGAAGACACCGGCAGGCACACCGGCCTTGTCGATGATGTCGGCCAGTTCCATAGCGGTCAGTGGCGTGACTTCAGAAGGTTTCAACACAATGGTGCAACCTGCTGCCAGTGCCGGAGCCACTTTCCACGACGCCATCAGCACCGGGAAATTCCACGGAATAATGGCCGCGGCTACACCCGCAGGTTCCTTGATCACTTCGCAGCTGAAACGGTCGTCGCCCAGTGCCACAGCGGTGCTGTTGTTGTCGTCCAGCTCTTCGGCGAGGTCGGCGTACATATCAAAGGTACCGGCGGAATCTTCGATGTCCCACACGGCTTCTGGCAGTGGTTTGCCGTTGTCTTTTACTTCCAGTGCCGCCAGATGATCAATGCGTTCACGAATGCCCTCGGCGATTTTACGCAGGTACACCGCGCGCTCCTTGCCGCTCAGGCCAGACCAGCTGCCGTCATCGAAGGCAGTACGGGCGGATTTGACCGCCAGATCGACGTCTTCGGCGGTGGCCGCAGCCACGCGGGTAATCACGCTTTCGTCACTCGGGTCGATGGTCTCGAAAGTGCCGCCCTTGGCCGGAGTGATCCAGTCGCCATTGATGTAAAGCTTGTTGTAGGAATCCATAGGGTTCTCCTGAAATCGTGTCTTGGCTCAGAATCGGTTGGCGCGGAACGGCACGACCGACTGGGCAGGGGTTCGTTTGTGCAGTAGGTCGGCAACCAGTCGACCGGATGTTGCGCCCAGCGTCAGGCCAAGCTGGCCGTGGCCACAGCAAATGGCGACGTTGGACAATCGCGGCGACACATCAATCACGGGTTTGGTGTCGGGCAGGAACGGACGAATACCAATACCGTATTCCTTATTGGTGACATCCAGTTGTGGCAGAATCCTGCGCGCTTTTTCCAGAATGATGTCGCTGCGTTTGAAGTTGGGTTCGGCGTCGGCACCGGAAAACTCAATAGTGCCGCCAATTTGCAAACCGCGATCCATAGGTGCAAATACAAAGCCACCGTCGGCGTAAATCACGGAATGGTTAAATTCCACCCCCGCTTGTGGCAATACCACCTGATATCCGGCAATGCCTTGCAGCGGGATGTTGACGCCCAATTGTTTGAAGAAACGGCGCGAACCATTGCCCGCCGCCACCACCACGTGGTCGGCCGCCAGGGTTTGGCCATCGCTCAGGCGCACGCCAGTGGCACGGCCTTGCTGTTCGGTGATGGCGTCAGCAGCCACCTGAATGCGCTGGCCGCCGTTGGCTAGAAATTGCGCCGTCAGGGCCTGAATAAAGCCCTCGGTATCGCGTACAAAACGCCAGTCACCAAAGCGCAAACCATGCTGGAATTTACCCGCCAGCGCAGGCTCCAGATCAGCAATGTCGTCACCGTTCAGGCGTTCGGCGTTGAATCCCAGCTGCTCTCGCAGCGCCAGCCACCCGGACTCTTCTTCAATGCCGTCGGCATGATCAAACACCTCAAGTACCGGGCGGTTGATCAGCAATTGTTTATCGTCACAGGCATCGAGTAACACCTGATAGTCCTGATACACCTGTTGGGTCAAATCGCTCAGCTCATCGGCAATTTGCAAAATGTTGCTGTGACGGGCGTTCATCAGGAAACGCACAAACCAGGGCAGCAAGGTCGGCAGTGCACCAGGACGAAGCGCCAACGGCCCCTTTTGATCCATCAACCAGCCCGGAATCTTTTTCAGAATGCCGGGTTTCGACAAGGGCACCACTTCGCCAATGGCCATCTGGCCACAGCTCCATTTGGCGGTGCTGTCGCCAGCAACCGCCAGGTCCACCAGACTCACCTGATGGCCTTCGCGTTGCAGATACAAGGCGCAACATACGCCGACAATGCCACCACCAATGACGACGGCGTGCTGCTTGGGTTTGAGCTGTTGCATGCGTGTTTACTCCTGACACAACAGGCTTGCGAAACGGCCCCGCTTGCCGCAGGGCCGGTGGTTTTGTTAGCCGTTGATGGCTTCAAATGCGGCACGGAAACGACGCTTCTCGTCGTCGGTCAGTGGCAGCAGTGGTGCACGGCAGCCACCCGGGTTGAAGCCAGCCAGTTCACAGCCGTACTTCACTTTCTGGATGAACTTGCCTTCTTCCATCTGGGCAATCACCGGGAACAGCGACTGCATGATGGCCTGTGCACCGTCGCGGTCACCGGCGGTGAAACGACGGTAGAACTCACAGATCTGATCCGGGAAGCAGTTAGCCGGGCCACAGATCCAGGAAGTCGCGCCCCAGATAAAGAAGTCGAACGCCTGATCATCAGAACCACAGGACAGCTGGTAGTTGTCCTTGTAGTCGGTACCAATGCGAATACCGCGCAGCAGGTCGCCGGAGCTTTCCTTGATGCCAATCACGCGCTCGTGATCCTTGAAGGTATCCAGCACGTCGTAACCCACTTCTACGTTGGTGCGAACCGGGTAGTTGTACAGTACAACGTTGATGTCCTGAACGGCTTCCAGAATTTGCTCGTAGTGGTTGATCAGCTCTTCCTGGGAAGGAAGCGCGTAGTACGGTGGAGCCACCAGAATGTTGGTGTAACCGGTGTCACGAACGGCCTTGATGCGGTCGATCACTTCGCTGGTGCAACCGCCGTTGGCACCGGCAATCAAGGTGCCACGATCGCCTACGGTTTCACGCAGAAAGCCCAGTACCTGCAAACGCTCGTCGTCGCTGAGGGCGTAGTTTTCGCCTGTGGTACCCATGCCCACAAAACCGGATACACCGGCTTTCAGTTGGTGTTCAATAATATCGGCCATAGCATCAAAATTGATGTTATTTGATGCATCGAATGGCGTTACCAGCGCAGGAAGTACACCTTGCAGTTTCATATTTATAACTCCGATTTAAAGTTTGAAGCCGCGGCAAACCCGCCAATATCCTTTTGAGATATCAGCTGGTTTAAAGGCTCCGGGTTTTTATATTGCGTAACGCGTTAGCATTCGCGATTCGACATAACCCACCAAACGGGTGAGCGGGAAAGCCACAACAAAATAGATAATGGCCACGGTGGTCAGGAATTCGACCGGGTGCGCCGTACTATTGGAAATGTTTTGGCCAATAAACATCAGATCGGCAATACCGACGGATGAAATAAGCGCAGACTCTTTAAACAGGCTGACGATATTCGACAGCAGCGGCGGAATAGCGCGCAACAACGCCTGTGGAAAAATAATATAAACCACCTTGGTGCTGTGCTTCAGACCCAGCGCGGTACAGGCATCATGCTGCTCCTGTTCGATCGACTTCAGCGAACCACGGAAGGTCTCACTGGTGATCGCACCCATGTACAGGGTCAGCGAGATAATTACCGACACGTACGGCGGAATGGAAATACCCAATACCACCGGGAAACAGAAGAAGATCCAGAACAGCTGGATCAGCAGCGGCGTACCGCGGAAAAACTCGACGTACAGTTTCAGTGCGCCACTTACCAGCACGTTGTTCACCATACGGCCCAGGCTAACCACAAAGCCCAGCAGGCTACCGGCAATGGCACAGCCCAGCGTAATGGCAACCGTGACCCACAGGCCCTGCATCAGTACCGGCATGTAAGGCCAGATAATTGAAAAATCGATTTCCATCTTCAATCCTCACTCAACGCTGCATGGCGGCGTCTTGCCGACGTTCAAATACATTAACCAGATGCGAAATCGGCAGCGCCATCAGGAAATAGATCAGCGCGATCAACGAGTAGGTTTCCAGTGGACGGTAGGCGTCCACGGCAATGCTTTTGCCCATGTACATCAGGTCGGACACCGCCACGATGGCCACCAGTGCGCTCTGCTGCATCAGCGAAATACCGTTGGTCAGCAATACCGGCATGGCGGTGCGCAGCGACTGCGGCAACACCACGTACAGCGTCTGCTGCCAGGACTTCAGCCCCAACGCCACACAGGCATCAAAGTGTGCCTTCGGCACCGACTGGATACCGGCACGGTAGGCTTCGGCGTTAAACGCAGTCAGGTTCAGGCCCAGTGCCAGCACGCCCATGGTGATTGGGTCGATGTACACCTGGAACAGAATCGGAATGCAGTAGAAGAACCACACGATCTGCAGCAACACCGGGGTACAGCGGAAAAATTCAATAAACAGCTGGCATGGCCAGCGCAGCATGCGGAACTTGCTCATCGCCATCAGACACAGCACAAACCCCAATACCACGCCCATGGCGTTGGCATAGAGAGTCAGCTGCAGGGTGACCCAAAGGCCCTCCAGCAGCATGTCGGCCTTGCCGGAGAGAAAGTGAAAATCAAATTGGTAATCCATCGCCACGGCCTCAGTTCAGGTGCAGAACTTTGTCAAGAAACTCGCGGGTACGGGCTTCTTTAGGGTTGCCGAACACTTCGTCCGGAGTGCCTTGCTCAACGATTTTTCCACCGGCGCAGAACACCACCCGAGTGGCGATTTCGCGAGCAAAATGCATGTCGTGCGTGACAATGATCATGGCCATTTTCTGCTCAGCCAGCTGCATCATGACGTTCTGTACCTCGGTGACCATTTCCGGGTCGAGGGCAGAAGTCACTTCGTCGAACAACATCAGCTCCGGCTCCAGCATCAGTGCCCGGGCAATGGCTACCCGCTGCTTCTGACCGCCAGACAGCTGGCTCGGGTAATAATCCACCTTGTCTTCCAGACCCAGCCGCGCCAGTAGCTCGCGGCCTTTTTCAATGCAGGATTGCTTGTCCTTGCCGTGTACTTTCATCGGCGCCAGGATCAGGTTGCCCATCACCGTCAGATGCGGGAACAGGGTGTAATGCTGGAACACCATGCCAACGCGGGAGTGCAACTCATCACTGACAACCTTGCTGTCGTTGTTTTCACTTTTGATATAAGGCTGGCCATGAAAATTGATATCTCCGCCCTGAATACCTTCCAATCCCATTAATACACGCAGCAATGAGCTTTTACCGCTACCACTGGGGCCAATAATCACCAAACGATCATCGGCACGCATATCCAGGTTCATTCCATCCATAACAACCAGTTCGTTGTTATAGGCCTTGAATACGTTATCCAGTTGAATAAATTGACCAGCTTCCATGGCGTTTGCCGGTGGCATGTTAACCACGATTTCTGCTGTATTCATGTGCGTTACTCCTGCTGCGGCCAATAAGAGGTTTATAACCGCATATCAAATAGGTAATTGGTACTGCTGAATAAATCCGGATATCGGCCAATTGGAGAATATTGATATCCGGATTCAGAACGTTATTGCTTATTTTTGTTTCGCCAAAACCTCACGGGAGGCATCGTCGATCAGTTGCTGCACCACGCCGGTGTCACGCAGTTCGGTCAGGTAGATATCCAGTACGCTCTTGTCCTGGTAGCTGATATCGCGGTTCATACCGAACGATACGCCCTGGTTCGCCAACATTGGCTCAGGGAACACTTCGCGGGCCCACTTTTCGTTCGACAGCGCGAACAGGTGGTTACTGTCGCTGGCATCCACCATCACATCAGCACGGTTGGACATCAGCGCCAGACGCATTTCATCCATGCCCGGCAAGCGGATGATTTTGGCGTTCTTCATCGCTTTGGTAATGGCTTTTTCAGCGGCACTGCCCGACATCACCGCCATCGAGATGTCCTTCCGGTCGTAGTCGGCCAGGTTGTTACCCAGACCATTCACTTTCGGGTTCTTGGCGTTGGTCACGAATGAAATCTGGTAATCCATGGCCGAGGTCGAGAAGGCAACCGCCAGCGCGCGGCTAGGCGTCTGGTTCAATGCCATGCCGAGATCCCACTTCTTGCTCTGGATACCGGCCACCAGGTTTTCCCAGCTGGTGTCGACAAACTCAACCTCAACGTTGAGCACTTTTTCACCGAAATCCTTGCACAGCTCCACGAAGAAACCGCTGTAGTCACCGGAAATCACGTCTTTCATCACGTACGGGGCCGCAACCGCCGCGCCGCAACGCAAGGTGCCGCGTTCCTGAACTTCTTTCCAGATGTCGTAGTTTGCAGCCTGTGCGGCAGTGGCCGACAGCAAGCTGGTGCAGATGGCAGCACCAGCTACCAGTGTTTTGAGTCCACGGGACAGGAAGTTATACCGAGCCATACTGACCTCTCTTGATGGTTTTTATGTTTTGAGCAATGTGCAGCAACCGGTTTTGCGTATCGCTGTATCCAACGATGTATCCAGAATAAAGCTCAGGAAATTTTCTTGTCAACAGGACAAAGGCGCCAAAAAAAGCCACCCGTCCACTAAACGACAGGCACAAAAAAACCTCCCGAAGGAGGTTTTTTTGACAATTTGCGACTGTAAATTCGACGCTTTCAGTACAAAGGTGATGGCCCACCAGCGCCCGCTGGGCCTAGAGTGCTGCGAGGAAGGTTTCCAGAATCAGGTTGGGACGACGGCCCTTGCGGGTGATGGTGGCCAAGCGCGTGTGGAAAAAGAGCTCATCGGGATTAATTTTTCTCATCTGGCCCGAATTGACCCATTTGTCCGCAAAATGGTCAGGAAGGAAGCCAAGATACTTGCCTGTCAGCACCAAAAATGCCAAGCCCTCACGATCGGAAGCGGTCGCCCCACAACGCAACAACTGGTGCAAACCAATGGCCTCTGCGGTCATGCGATAGCTGGGAATCACCGCGTCGACGGTATGCAGCTGGTCCCGCTCAATGGCATCACTGTGCTCAAAAAACGGGTGCTCCACACTGCAATACAGGTTCGATTTTTCTTCGTACAGCAAGTCGTACTCAAGCCCGGAAACCTGAGTGTTCATGGGCACTACGCCGATGTGGAGGCGGCCATCAATGACCCCGCGCTCGATCTCGCTGGGGGTGCTCATGCTGATGTTAATGCTGACCCCGGGGCCCTGATTCTTGAGTGCCTTGAGGGCGTTGGTGATGCGCATCTGAGGCTGGGTCACCAGGCTGTTCATAAGGCCGATATTCAGCTCACCCCGCAGCTCGCTGTTGATTTCATTGACCTCGCTGCGGAAGTCCTCAATCGCCATCAGCATCGCTTCGGTAGCCTGCAACACCTGGGCACCTTCGTCAGTCAGCGAAAAACCACCGCGGCCGCGCTGGCACAAACGCATGCCCAGACGCTTCTCCAGATCGCTCATGTGAATGCTGATGGCCGAGCGACTGATGCCCAGCACACTCTCGGCGGCGGAAAATCCGCCAGACTCTGACACGGTCTTGAACAGCCGTATCAGCTTGAGATCGAAATCGGTGACCTGGCCCAACACCTGCTTGGTTTTCATTTGTTTAATACCAACTCAACTTAACGTTATTAAATAGATATTTATCTAACCTTATGCCTTCCTGCAAGCTGGCAAACATAGCAATTGCTGAAACCAATGGCGTCAGGCCTTAACGGTGTCAGCAGCGAATACCTTGCCGATGGATCAGGAATGGAGATCACCATGACCAACCCGAACACCCAGAAAGTGGCCTTGATCGTTGCCGGTGGCAGTGGCCTGGGTGCCGCAGCTGCACAGGAATTACACCAGCGCGGTTTTCGCATTGCGATTCTGTCGTCGTCCGGCAAGGGCGAAGCACTGGCGAGGTCTTACGATGGCATCGGCTTCACAGGCTCCAACCTGGACAACCAGGGCCTGAGCGCCTTTGTGGATAAGGTGATGTCGGCGTGGGGACGCATTGATGTGGTGGTCAGCAGCTCGGGGCATGGCCCCAAAGGCGACCTGCTGGATATTGCCGATGAAGATTGGAGTCTGGCAATGGACTACTACCTGCTGAACGTTGTGCGCGTAGCCCGTTTGGTAACCCCCATCATGGAGCAGCAAGGTGGCGGAACCTTCCTGAATATTTCGACCTACGCCGTGTTTGAACCTGACCCGCTGTTTCCGACTTCCAGTGTGATGCGTGCCGGGCTGGCCAGCTTCTCGAAGCTGTTTGCCGATCGCTACGCCGCCGCCAACATTCGCATGAACAACATACTGCCCGGCTTTATCGACAGCTTGCCGGTGAAAGAAGAGCGCCTGAACCGTATTCCGATGGAGCGCTACGGCAAAATGCGCGAAGTCGCTGGTCTGATTGGCTATCTGGCGTCGGACGAAGGCGGTTACATCACCGGCCAGAATATTTGTGTGGATGGCGGCCTGACCCGCTCTATCTGATTCGAGCCACATCAGCTGCTCGGCTGTTTTCGTACTCATCTCCCCGCGCACCACGGGGAACCCCTTTGTCAGAGATGTTTGCTCTGGCTGTTCTCACCAGTCCGGGATTAGTCACCCCTTGGACAGCTCCCTCGGCCCAAAACACCATCACGGCGGTGTGGCGGGCCTTTTTTATTTCTACTCTTGCTTCTATTTACCTCGGTATAACAGCGTGACATCCATGCTCACGCTCTCGGGAATAAATTCCCTCCTACAAAACCCAATTCACCACATTCCAGACACTGGCATGGGCTCTCTCGGGAATAAATTCCCTCCTACAGTACATTCCGAAAGCCCAAGAACGGCCGATCACGCACGCTGCGACGCTGCCAGCGCCATAATCAACTTATCTGAGCGGCAGACCATTCTGAACCAGGGCGGCATATAACGGACGTCGTCTGGCAGCCCCTGTCCGCCTGCACACAACCAGGCGACCCGGCTGCCTTCGGTGGCCAGCAACGGCACAGAACCGGCCTCCAGCAGCCACTGGAACTCCGACTGCGGTAGCAAGGCTTCCAGCACCCATTCCCACATCCCACGGTCTCGCCAGCGTTCAAAGCGGCGCTGGGTGTTACGCCAGCCACCCAGCTCAGCCGGTAGTTCCTGCCAGCGGCAGCGTTGCTTCAGCACCCACAACACCGCCGTGATAAAGCGTCGGTCTTCTTCAGGACGAACGCCTCCGGGAACACTGCGACGGCTCAGCCGCTGTTCCAGAGGCTGCCAAACCTCATCTGATAATTCGATGCGTTGCGCCACAGAGACGCCAGAGTGAATGGCGGACATACAGATTCCTTTTTAAAACAGCCAGAAAACGCCGGTACCGCTGGCGCTGACAGCACCAGAGCCTGACGTTCAGATACAAAAAAGCCCCCGGGAAATCACTTTCCCGAGGGCACAATCACCACAGAGACTAAAATAGGGGAAAAGCGACTCGCCTCACGACGGGAACGAGAAGCTCACGCCTTCACGCACACCGCTGGAAGGCCAACGCTGGGTGATGGTCTTGCGCTTGGTGTAGAAGCGCACACCGTCCGGGCCGTAGGCATGCAGATCACCAAACAACGAACGCTTCCAGCCACCGAACGAGTGATAGGCCACCGGCACTGGCAGCGGTACGTTAATACCCACCATGCCCACCTGAATGTTGTCGCTGAAGTAACGGGCCGCTTCACCGTCGCGGGTGAAGATACAAGTACCATTACCGTATTCGTGATCGTCGATCAGCTTCATCGCCTCTTCCATGCTGCTGGCACGCACCACTTGCAGCACCGGGCCAAAGATCTCGGCCTGGTAGCTTTCCATCGCTGGGGTTACACGGTCGATCAGGGTCGCGCCAACAAAGAAACCTTCGGCATAGCCTTCCACCTGTGGATTACGGCCATCAACCACCACCACGGCACCGTCTTTTTCAGCGCTGCTGATGAAGCCGGACACTTTCTGCTCGTGGGCACGGGTAATCACCGGGCCGAAGTCGTTGCTGGCATCACAGAAGGCACCGACTTTCAGGCCTTTCATGGCTTCCTGAAGCTTGGACACAAGCGCATCGGCGGCTTCGTCACCCACAGCAACAGCCACAGACAAGGCCATGCAACGCTCGCCGGAGGAACCAAAGGCTGCACCTAACAGCTGGTTCACGGTGTTGTCCATGTCGGCGTCTGGCATCACGATGGCGTGGTTTTTGGCACCACCCAGTGCCTGACAACGCTTGCCATTGGCATTGGCGGTTTTGTAGATGTATTCGGCAATCGGCGTGGAACCGACAAAGCTGACAGCCTTGATGCGACTGTCGTTCAGCAGGGTATCTACCGCTTCCTTGTCGCCGTTGACGACGTTCAGAACGCCTTTTGGCAAACCGGCTTCCAGCAGCAGCTGAGCAATGTACAAAGTAGAGGACGGATCACGCTCGGATGGCTTCAGTACAAAGGTATTGCCGCAGGCGATGGCCAGCGGGAACATCCACATTGGCACCATCGCTGGGAAGTTAAACGGGGTAATACCGGCGACCACACCTAACGGCTGGAAGTCGCTCCAGCTGTCGATGCCAGGGCCAGCGTTGCGGCTGAACTCGCCTTTCAGCAGTTCCGGTACACCACAGGCGTATTCAACGTTTTCGATGCCGCGTTGCAGTTCGCCCATGGCGTCGTGGGAAATCTTGCCGTGTTCTTCACCGATCATTTCGCAGATCTTTTCGGCGTTCTGCTCCAGCAGTTCCTTGAAGCGGAACATCACCCGGGCACGCTTGATTGGCGGGGTGTTGCGCCATTCCGGGAACGCCGCCTGGGCCGAAGCAATCGCGGCTTCTACGGTAGCAACCGTCGCCAGTTCAACTTGCTTGCTGACCGCGCCGGTAGACGGGTTGTAAACATCTTGGGTACGGCTGCCGTCGGTAATGATTTCGCCGTCGATCAGATGACCAATTACGCTCATGACTTCATCCTCAATTTTAATTCTGTTGCTTTCGTATGTGGTTGACCGACGGGGAGGGCATACAACGCTCTGCGTCCCGCCGGTAAAATTCGGTTGTGTTAGGCGTCCAGCTCAGCGATGGAATCACCCAGCGCATTCACCAGACGATCAATCTCGGCCGCTTCAACGGTGAACGGCAGACCCAGCTGAATGGTGTCGCCGCCGTAACGCACGTAAAAACCTTTCTGCCAGGCTTTCATGGCTATCTCGAATGGGCGACGAGCCGGTTCACCCGGATAGGCTTCAATTTGCAGCGCACCGGCCAAACCGTAGTTGCGGATATCAGTGATGTATTTGCTGCCCTTAAGGCTATGAATCGCCCGTTCGAATACCGGGGCCATCTCGCGAGAGCGGTCGATCAGCTTGTCGTTTTCGAGCAGGTCGAGCGTGGCCAGACCTGCTGCACAGGCCACCGGGTGGGCGGAATAGGTGTAGCCGTGTGGCAGCTCGACCATGTATTCCGGGCCGCCGTTGTCCATATAGGTCTGGTAGATTTCGCCGGTCGTAATCACCGCACCCAGCGGCACCGCGCCGTTGGTGATCTGCTTGGCGGTATTCAGAATGTCGGGAGTCACGCCAAAGCGTTCAGCGGCCGTCATGGCCCCCATGCGGCCAAAACCGGTGATCACTTCATCGAAGATCAGCAAGATGTTGTTGGCAGTACAGATTTCGCGCAGACGCTTGAGGTAACCCACTGGTGGTGGAATCACACCGGCCGAACCGGCCACCGGCTCAACAATCACCGCAGCAATGTTGGAGGCATCGTGCAGGGCAATCAGCTCCAGCAGTTCGTCTGCCATCTCGGCACCCTGTTCAGGCATGCCCTGAGTGAAGGCAAAGTCCTTGCGCAAGGTGTGCGACAGATGATCGACCGGCACACCCTGACCATACAGGGCACGGTTGCCGCCAATACCACCGACGGAAATACCGCCGTAGTTCACACCGTGATAACCCTTGGAACGGCCAATCAGCAAACGCTTGCTGGCCTGACCTTTTTTCTTCCAGTAACCCTGGGCAATTTTCAGCGAGGTGTCGGCGCTCTCTGAGCCGGAACCGGTAAAGAACACGTAGTCCAGACCATCCGGCATCAAACCGCGAATACGGTGCGCCAATTCAAACGAGGTGGGGTGACCAAACTGGAATGCTGGCGAGTAATCCAGCGTTTGCAGCTGCTTGTACACGGCTTCAGCAATTTCAGGGCGGTTGTGACCAGCGCCACAAGTCCACAAGCCAGACAGACCATCAAAAATCTTGCGGCCATCAGCATCGATGTAATAACGACCTTCGGCACCTTTAATAATGCGCGGGTCTTTCTTGAAACTGCGGTTGGCCGTGAACGGCATCCAGTGAGCGTCCAGCTGCTCAGCAGACAGACCGTGGGAAGCGCCGGTAGATGAATGGTCTGACATAACACACCTCGTGTTCACTCGTAGTCAAAAGGCGACGAACTGCCGCAACGTTGAGAGTGATCATGTCAGCGAGGAATAGTTGAATAAATTTGAAAGTGCTTATGTTTTGTTGAAGGTTTATTTAACTTTAAATAGCTGATCGAGCTTACTGCGAATCTCAGCCTCAATCAGAGTCTGATCTGGAAACCGAACGGACAGCGGATAGGTATCCCAATGACCTTTCAGAAATCGAGTCCAAAGCGGGTCAGTCCGTTTAACGGCCAGCCATACGCCTTTACGGGTGCTACATAACCCAACCTTGCGTCCCTGATAAGTGGATGTACAAAAAAGTGTTGCTGAGGTTATTTGCCACCAGCAGATACGTTCGACAGGTTCGTTCAGAACAGCTTCCAGCGCACTGGTAAAAACATCAAAACGACTCTGTCCCATAGAGATCTATCCGACACACGAAAATTCCAGAGCCACCAGAACGGCGGCTCCGATAGAGCTTCAAGCCAGGTTATCAGCCCAACTTCTCAGCCAACAGCCCTTCCAGAATCTTCTGGTCTTTCTCAAAGCCACGAATACCTTCGGCCAGCTTTTCAGTCGCCATGGCGTCCATGTTCAGGTCCCAGCGGAATTCGGCTTCGGTCATGGCGGCCGGGCGCTCGCTGACGGCACCTTCGTAGCTTAGTGCGCGGCTCAGTTCGCCTTCGGTTTCGGCCAGTTCGGTGATCAGTGCCGGGCTGATGGTCAGGCGGTCGCAACCGGCCAGGGCGACGATTTCACCGCTGTTACGGAAGCTGGCGCCCATCACCACGGTGTTGTAGCCGTGCTGCTTGTAGTACTGGTAGATACCGGAAACGGATTCAACACCCGGTTCTTCGGCTGGTGCGTAGTCGGTACCCGGATTGGCTTTCTTGAACCAGTCGAGAATACGGCCAACGAATGGCGAGATCAGGAACACACCGGCTTCGGCACAGGCACGGGCCTGGGCAAAGCTGAAGATCAGTGTCAGGTTGCACTGGATGCCTTCTTTTTCCAGCACTTCGGCGGCGCGAATGCCTTCCCAGGTGGCGGCCAGTTTGATCAGGATGCGATCGCGACCAACACCTTGTTCTTCGTACAGGGCTACCAGACGACGGGCTTTTTCGATGCTGGCGTCGGTATTGAACGACAGGCGGGCGTTCACTTCGGTGGAGATGCGGCCCGGGATGTGCTTAACAATGGTGGCGCCCATGGCCACCGACAGGCGGTCACAAGCGTCGTCGATTTTGACTTCAAGGCTGTCGCCTTCAGCAGCTTGCAGGGAGGCATCCACAATGGCGTCGTACTGGCCGGATTGAACGGCTTTCAGTACCAGCGAAGGGTTGGTGGTGGCGTCCTGCGGCTGCAGTTTCTGGATGGCGGTCAGGTCGCCGGTGTCGGCAACGATGGTGCTGTGTTGTTTCAGTTGGTCGAGCAGGCTTGCCATGTCGATTCCTTATATTTTATTAATTCGTTCCCGGTGCAAAGCGGCGCTGAACACTGCCGCTTCTTACCTATAGTGTGGTGCCGGTGCCAGCAGTGCAACTGTTGTCATTGGACGTTGCTGTACGGGTCATTGCTGTTCATTGCCGGGTCTGGGCCGGGTCTGGCTGCCGTGATCAGTAGCGGGCGCGGCCCAGACGGCGGAAATCACTCGGGGTCATGCCCTTGATTTCCATAAACCGACGATTGAAATTGGCAACGTTGTTAAAGCCAACGTTGTAGCAAATGGTGCTGATGTACTGTTCGGTTTCCAGCAACATCTGGCAGGCTTTGTTGACCCGCAGCTGACTGACAAAGTTCGTAAATGTGTTGCCCGTCATGCGCCGGAAATAGCGTGAAAAGCGGCTTTCGCTCATACCGAATTTGGCGGCTACTTCGGCCAATGCCAGTTTTGATTCGTAGGATTTTGAAAGGTAATCCACCACTTCACTGATTTTCTGCAGCGAGCGGTCGTCGTCAAAGCTCTGCAACTGCACTGAGGATAACAGTCGATAGTTATCGTGATATGTCAGTTCCTGCATCAGGTGACAAAATTCGATCATACGGCTGAGGCCGTGGCACTCGCGAATGCGCATCATACGCTCGCGGGCGCGGTCGCTGTTACCAACAAACTCAACGCCATGTTTGGCGCGCTCCAGTAGGCTGCTGATTTCCTTGAATTCCGGCATCAGCTCCATCACCTGCTCAAGCTTTTCGCCACTGAACTGAATCACCAGATCGCGCTCGTGAACGCCTTCTTCCGGCAAGTCCTGACTGATCCAGTTGTGGGGCAAGCGCGGGCCGGTAAGCACCAGATGGCCGGGTTCAAACTGACCAATGTAATCGCCAACGAATACCCGTCCGGAAGTTTCCAGTATCAGGTGCAGTTCGTATTCTTCGTGGAAGTGCCAGCGAATCAGGGGGTTGGGCGCACCATGGGAGAGGCAACGGACCAGCCCGAAAGAGCCGTCCGGTTCGTACCCCAAACCAGGGTCTCGTTGAAATTCGCATTCCTGTTCAGGGACTTGTGCTGCTTTGGCGAGTGCTGACATACGCGGAACCTGCCGTATTTAAATTATTGTTTTTGATGACAGAATAGTATCACCCTTGCGTTTATTTCATTCCATTTTTGTTGAGCAAAGGGTTATTAGATACAGTATTTCTTTTGTTATTAACGTAAAAAGTCGGTGTGCTGCCAGTCAGCAACAGCACACCGATACAAAAAGGTCACTCTCTCATGACCAGTCCAACGCTAATATTTTCAGCTGAAGAACAACTGACACACCTGTTGGTAGCCGCGACGTACGGACTCAACCAACACCGGATTGCCAGCAACGTCTTCAAATAACAATTCTTCAGCGCAGAACTGCGCGACCGGATCGTCGGCGTTAAGAATACGCTCGAGGCTTTCCGGGTCCATCGCCTGATCCTGATATTCGTAGCTCAGCTGGCCTTCGTCACGGTACTGCAGGAAGCGCAGGAACAGCGCGACGACCAGTGCCACCGCGTCCGGGTTATGGCCGTTTTCAATACACTCACGAATGGTCGGCAAAATAAAACCCGGAATCTTCGAGTAACCGTCCATTGCCACGCGCTGGTTGGTGTCCTGAATATTCGGGTTGGAGAAACGATCCAACACCACATCGCGGTAGTCATCCAGCTTCAGCGGGCTTGGGGTAAGGCATGGGATGGCGCAGGCAGTCACATAGTCGTGAGCCAACTGACACACATCGCCATCCAATGAACCTTCGTGGATATAACTGAAGCCTTTCAGAGTACCGGCCCAGGCGATACAGCTGTGGGTGGCATTGAGCAAACGAATTTTGGCTTCTTCGTACGGCATCACGTCAGACACCATTTCAGCGCCAGCTTTCTCCCACGCAGGGCGGCCGTTGATGAAGTGATCTTCAACCACCCACTGAATAAAGGTCTCACCCATCAGCGCTGCGCCATCTTCACGACCCGTTGCGGCTTTAACACGCTCAGCCACTTCCGCAGTTGGACGAGGGGTAATGCGGTCAACCATGCTGTCCGGTGCGCAGGTGTTCTGCTCAACCCAGGCCACCAGTTCGGTGTTGCCCAGATGTTGCAGGAACTGTTTGAAACCGGCGTAGAAACGCTTGCCGTTGGAGCGCAGGTTGTCGCAGTTCAGCAAGGTAACTGCACCGGCATTGGCCAGCCGACGCTGGTCCAGCAGGTACGCCAACGCACCATAAATAGTGCAGCGAGTAATACCGGCCAGGTCGGACGCGATGTCGTCCAGCGTGGTATCCAGATCATCGTGGAGGTCGAGGTAATACCCCGCTTCGGTCACGGTGAACGAGATGATACGAGTGTCAGGATCTGCCGCCACAGCCGCCAGACCGGCCAGTTCGCTGTCGAACACAATCACATCACGAATGGATTCAATCCATTGATAGTTGCGAGCCCCCTTGGAGTTAACCGTCTCCAGCGTGTAACCAGCCTGTTGCTTGATCGCCTGCAGGGTTTCGGCCATGTCCGGACGGATGTTGCCGCCGACGATCTGCCAGCTATCGTCACCCTGTTCGATCAGGGTTTGCAGATAAACGGCCTGATGGGCACGGTGGAATGATCCCAGCCCCAGATGCAGCTGGGTAAGACGTTGAGCACTCATCATTTATTCTCCGCGAATCGCATGGCCATCGGCACAGAAGAAATGCAGACGTTCGCCATCGGCATCAACACCAACCATGTCACCGGCGCGCAGGTTCGGACGCTCGTACAGACGAACGATGATCTGCTGCTCGATATTGCCGTTAACGTTCACGTGAATCAGGGTTTCGTTACCCAGTGACTCAACCATTTCAACGTCGCCGTTCAGCTCACCTTCGCCATACGCCACCAACGACATATGTTCCGGACGTACGCCGGTTTCTACCGCGCCGTCCCGTTTACTGCGGAACAGCTCGGACGGCAGGATGTTCATTTGTGGCATACCAATAAACTGGGCCACAAACTTGTTGGCCGGGGTGTCGTACAGTTCCAGTGGCGAACCAACCTGCTCGATGATGCCGCCTTGCAGCACCACCACGCGGTCAGCCAGCGTCATTGCTTCGACCTGATCGTGGGTAACGTAAATAGTGGTCGCACCCAGTTCACGGTGCAGGTGAGCAATTTCCACCCGGGTCTGGCCACGCAGCGCGGCATCCAGGTTGGACAGCGGTTCGTCGAACAGGAAGACCTTCGGTGAACGTACAATCGAACGACCGATAGCCACACGCTGACGCTGACCACCGGACAATTCTTTCGGGGTGCGGTGCAGGTACTGGGTCAGGTTCAGTTTCTCGGCGGCCTTGGCCACCTTGTCCTTGATTTCCGCCGGGTCGACCTTGGCCAGCTTGAGCGCAAACGACATGTTTTCTTCAACCGTCATGTGCGGGTACAGAGCGTAGCTCTGGAACACCATGGCAAGGTCACGCTCGGATGGCTCGGCGTGGGTAATCTCACGACCGTCCAGTACCAGCTGACCACCATCGATGTCTTCCAGACCGGCGATCATGCGCAGCAGGGTGGATTTACCACAGCCGGATGGACCAACGAATACAATGAATTCGCCTTTTTCGATGGCGAGGTCGATGCCTTTAATGGCGTAGAAGTCGCCGTAGTATTTTTCGACGCCTTGCAGATCAAGATACGACATGAGTGTCTCCGGTAATTCTTTATATTTCTTGTTGTCAGCAGAGGACAGCGCATGACTCGCCCTTATCAGGTTAAACCCGAACCCGGCGGCCCTGCGCGTCAACTCTTACTTCACAGCGCCAAATGTCAGGCCCTGTACCAGTTGTTTTTGTGAGAACCAGCCGAACACGACGATCGGCGCAATAGCCAGTACCGATACCGCCGACAGCTTGGCCCAGAACAAGCCTTCAGGGCTTGAGTAGGACGCCACCAGAGTGGCCAGCGTACCGGCATCGGCAGAAGTCAGAACCAATGACCAGAAAGCCTCGTTCCAAGACAGCACCAGACACAACAGACCGGTCGAAGCCAGCCCCCCCATGCTCAGCGGCAGCAATACATGCATGAATTCCTGCCCTACAGAGGCACCGTCCATACGGGCGGCTTCGAGGATTTCATGAGGAATGTCCTTGAAGTAGCTGTACAGCATCCACACCATGATCGGCAGATTGCTGAGGGTGAAGATGATGATCAGCGCGAATTTGGTATCCAGCAGACCGCTGTACTGAGCCAGTACGTAAATTGGCATCAGCGCGCCCACCGCAGGCATCATCTTGGTCGACAGCATCCACATCAGTACGTCTTTGGTGTGTTTGGTCGGGTTGAACGCCATGGCGTAGGCCGCCGGGGTGGCAATCGCCAGACCCAGCACGGTCGACATCACACTGGTGACCACCGAGTTCCAGGCATAGTGCAGATAGTCACTGCGCTCCTGCACTTCGGTGTAGTTCTCTAACGTTGGTTCGAACACCCACAGCGATGGCACCGCAATGGCCTGCAGTTCGGTCTTGAACGACGTCACCACCAGAAACAGCAGCGGAAAGAACACCACAAAAGCGACCGCCCATGAGGCCAGCGTTCGGGTGATGTAGGCTGGAGTCCAGACAGATTTCTTGTTGCTCATGTTATTTCTCCAGATTCTTGCCGATCATGCGGATCAGGAAAATCGCCACAATGTTGGCCAGAATGATGGCGAACAGGGCACCCGCAGAAGCCACACCCACATCGAAGTTCAACAGCGCTTCGGTGAAGATCAGGAACGCGAAGTTGGTGCTTTCGGTACCCGGGCCACCGGCGGTAGTGGTGTAGATTTCAGCAAAAATACTCAGCAGGAAGATCACTTCGATCATGATCACCACCGAGATCGAACGGGCCAGGTGCGGCACGTACAGGTAACGGAATTGCTGGAAGAAATTGGCGCCGTCCATGCGGGCAGCTTCCAGCTGTTCGCGGTCCATCGACTGCAACGAGGTGATGAAAATCAGGCACGCGAACGGCATCCACTGCCAGCTCACCATGATGATCACAGAGAACAGTGGCATGTCGGTCAGCCAGTCGACCGGCTCGGCACCGAAGAACACCCAAACCTGCGCCAGAAAGCCGTAAATCGGGTTCATCATCATGTGCTTCCACAGCAGCGCATTCACGGTTGGCATCACGAAGAAGGGTGAAATCAACAGGATGCGCACCAGCCCACGGCCCGGGAACGGATCGTTAATCAGCAGCGCGATGGCCAGACCCATGCCTACGGTAATCACTACCGTGCTGCCCAGCAGCAGCAGGGTATTCCACACCGCATCACCAAACGCCGGATTGGTGATAAAGAATTCGTAGTTGGATAACCCGGCCCATCCTTCCTGGAAAGGATTCATCAGGTTGTAGTAAATCAGCGAGAAGTAGATGGTCATGCCCAGCGGCACCAGCATCCACAGCAACAGCGAAATAACCGCCGGAGACATTAGCAATCGTGACGTGGTCCGATTACCGCGAGCTTGTGATGACATAACGTCTGACACCCTTTCAAACGGCCAAGCGATACCCTTCCGTGTTGTTCTGGTGCAGAACCACAGAGAAGACTCTCTCAGCAGGGAACATGGAGGCTTTCTCCGCAGCAAACAGGGAGCCTCTCTGGTTATGGAATAGCTGGATTCCTGAATTGAAAAACCCGGCTTGATTCCGTTTCAGAGCCAATCCGGCTGCCCCCCTCAACCTGAAGAGAGCAAACCGGATCAGGCCAATCTGATATCCCGGCCAGCAACGGAGAGCTGGCGGGATCACACCGATTCGTTATGAATCAGTAATAACGTGCCTTGCGCATTTCACGATCAGCGGCACGCTGACCGGCTTTCAAGGCATCTTTCACACTGCGCTTGCCTGCCAGTGCAGCGCTGATCTGCTGGCCCACAGCAATACCAATCGCCTGGAACTCAGGAATAGCAGCGAACTGAACACCGGTGTAAGGCGCTTCGTTCAAGGTGCTGTCTTCTGGGTCGGCACTGTCCAGCGCAGCCAGTTCAGCCGGAGCAAAACGGGCAGCGGCCATGAAGTTATCGTTTTCGTAGGTAGAGAAACGGGTACCGGTTGGAACGCGCGCCCAGCCAGCTTCTTCACCCACCAGCTCAACGTATTCCTTTGAGGTGGCCCACTCAACAAAACGCATGGCTTCGTCGGAGTGCTTGGAAGACGCGGGTACTGCCAGCGACCATGCCCACAACCAGTTAGCGCCTTTCGGGGTTACCTTGGTTGGTGCCTGGGCGAAATCAACCTTGTCGGCGACTTTGGATTGGGAAGGATCGGATACGAAAGAAGCCGCAATGGTGGCGTCAATCCACATGCCGCACTTGCCTTCGTTGTACAGCGCCAGGATTTCATTGAAGCTGTTGGCGGAAGAACCCGGAGGACCGTACTTGCCCAGCAGATCGACGTAGAAGCTGATCGCTTCTTCCCATGGTTTGGAATCCACCTGAGGTTTCCAGTCCATATCGAACCACTGGCCACCGTAGGTGTTTACCAGCGTCGACAGAAACGCCATGTTGTCGCCCCAGCCTGGCTTACCACGCAGACAAATACCGTAAACGCCTTCATCCTTGTCGTGGATGGCGGCAGCCACCTTGGCGACATGATCCCAGGTTGGCTTGTTTGGCATGCTCAGACCGGCTTTCTCAACCAGATCCTTGCGGTACATCAGCATTGAGCTTTCGCCGTAGAAAGGTGCCGCGACCATTTTGCCGTTGGCAGACAGACCGCTACGAATCGCTGGAAGAATATCTTCCTGATCGTATTCAGCGCTGAACTCCAGCTCTTTCAGCCAGCCGCGTTCACCCCAGATCGGCGCTTCGTACATACCGATGGTCATGATGTCGAATTGACCACCCTTGGTCGCGATGTCGGTGGTTACGCGCTGACGCAGAACACCCTCTTCCAGGGTGACCCACTTGAGCTTGATGTCGGGATTGGCTTTTTCAAAATGCGGGGTGAGCTTTTGCATCTCGATCATGTGACCGTTGTTCACGGTAGCGATCACCAGTTCGGTGGCCGCCTGTACTGCGGAAGACATGGCGAGCACGGCACCGAGGACGGCCGCTCCAGGCTTGAATTGCATAACAGACTCCTGACGAGTTTTTTATTCTTATGAAGTCTAGAAGAGATCATCCCCTTCAGACACAGTCAGGCTAACATCTTTTATTTCGGGCGCTGGTACGCCTCCAGCAACATCTTATACTTTTATGCATCCATTTCTCATTTACCTCCATATACGCGCATGAAAGTGTTAGAACAGGAACGCAGCGTTCAAAGCGTGATCAACCCCGGTCAACAGCAACCGCGACGCAGCCTATACTGATTAAAACAACAACAAACGATAAACGGCCCGTATATCAACCAAATGACGGCTTTAGCTGGACCGCCTGACCGGCGGTCTTGCATTCACAGGCCGCTGCGGTGCCGCACAGCGCAGGAATTCTTATGTATCTGGGACTCGACCTCGGCACCTCTGGCCTGAAAGCTCTGATCATCGATGCACAGCAGCACATCATTGGCTCTGCCCACGCCGCCCTCAGCGCCCAACGGCCCCACCCCGGCTGGTCGGAACAGCATCCCGCCGACTGGATCAGCGCCTGTGAACAGGTGTTCGACCAACTGAAGCAAAGTCATCCTGAAGCACTGGCCCAACTGCGTGGTATTTCGCTGTCAGGGCAAATGCACGGTGCTACTTTGCTGGACAACTCAGGCACGCCGTTGCGGCCCTGTATTTTGTGGAACGACACCCGCAGCCATGTTGAAGCCGCCGAGCTGGATGCCATGGCAGGCGTGCGCGAGTTATCAGGCAATATCGTCTTCCCCGGCTTTACCGCGCCCAAGCTGATGTGGGTGGCCCGCCACGAGCCAGATATCTTCAGCAAGGTCAGCAAAGTACTACTGCCGAAGGATTATCTGCGTTACTGGCTCACCGGCGAGTATGTTTCGGACATGTCTGACGCCGCCGGTACCGCCTGGCTGGACGTTGCCAACCGTTGCTGGTCGGACACACTGCTGGACGCTTCCGGCATGTGCCGCGAACAGATGCCGGAACTGGTCGAAGGCTCGCAAGCCAGCGGCGAATTAAGGACAGAGCTGGCGCAACGCTGGGGCATCGGCAAGGCACAAGCCCAAAACGTGATTGTGGGTGGCGGTGCTGGCGACAACGCCGCTTCAGCCTGTGGTATGGGCGTGGTGAAACCCGGTGAAGCCTTTCTGTCGTTGGGCACCTCCGGCGTATTGTTTGCAGCCAACGAGTGCTTCAAACCCAACCCTGAAAGTGCTGTGCACGCCTTCTGCCATGCCATTCCCAACAGCTGGCACCAGATGGGCGTGATACTGTCTGCCGCCGACGCCTTGAACTGGTATGCAGGCATCGCCGGTAAAAGCGCCGCCGAGCTGGATACCCAGCTGCAAGCTGCCCAGGGAAATCGTCCGACCAGCCCAGCAGAGGTGACCTTCCTGCCGTATCTGGCCGGCGAACGCACCCCGCACAACGACGCCCGTATTCGCGGCAGCTTCCTTGGCCTCAGCCACAACAGCGATCAAAACCAGCTGACTCAAGCGGTGCTGGAAGGCGTTGCCTATGCCATGCGCGACAACCTTGAGGCCCTGCGTCAGGCGGGCACCGAACTACAGCGTATTAAAGTGGTGGGTGGCGGCTCACGTTCACGTTACTGGCTCAATGTGATTGCCAATGTGCTCAACCTGCCTGTGGATATCCCCGCCGATGGCGACTTCGGCGGCGCCTTTGGTGCCGCCCGACTGGCGCTTCTGGCCGCCGACGGCGGTGACCCGTTTGAGGTATGTGCAGCACCCGCGGTACAACACACCATCGAGCCAAATCATTCACTGGCTGCCCGTTATGAAGACGGCTACCAGCGTTACCGCAGCGCCTACCCGTTGATCAAACAACTGTAAGGCAAATTGGCCTGAGGTCTGGCGTCTGGCGTCTGGCGTCTGGCGTCTGGCGTCTGGCGTCTGGCGTCTGGCGTCTGGCGTCTGGCGTCTGGCGTCTGGCGTCTGGCGTCTGGCGTCTGGCGTCTGGCGTCTGGCCAATAGTGTGGGAGAGAGCTTGCTCTCGATAAACCATCGGCAGCAAGCTGCCTCCCACAAAAACAATGATTTGCCCGACATCCGATACCCGACGTCTGAAGCCCGCCCCCACAGCAGGGGCATTAGACTAATGGATTATTTACTTCCACAACCTTTCTTTTCTGAAAAGCGCCATTACAATCCGCGGCGTCTTACAGCGCGTTGACGTCGCGCTTTCGCGTCGTCCGTCTTTCAACTTCCGTCATTTCTCTGCAAGGTAGTATTAATGAGCACAAAACTGGCCAACCCGGCGCCACTGGGCCTGTTGGGCTTCGGTATGACCACGGTTCTGCTGAACATCCATAACGCTGGTTTCTTCCCACTGGACTCCATGATTCTGGCGATGGGGATTTTCTACGGTGGCCTGGGCCAGATTCTGGTCGGCATGATGTGCTTCAAGCGTGGTGATACCTTCGGCACCACCGCATTCACCTCCTACGGCCTGTTCTGGCTGACGCTGGTCGGTCTGATTGTGATGCCAAAAATGGGACTGGCCGCCAGCCCGGCAGCTTTCATGGGTTGGTATCTGGCGCTGTGGGGGCTGTTCACCGGCTTTATGTTCATTGGCTCCTTGTGCTACCCGCTGGCCAAACAGGTGGTGTTTGGCTCGCTGACCATCCTGTTCGCGCTGCTGTCGATCCAACACTTCACCGGCAACGAACTGCTGGGCCGCATTGCCGGCTTCGAAGGCATCTTCTGTGGCCTGAGCGCCATCTACTTCGGCGTAGCCCAGGTGCTGAATGCCGAATACGGCCGTGAAATTCTGCCTATCGGCAGCAAAAAAGCCGCGCCAGCCGCATCGACCGCCGCCGTCGCTGCCTGATAAACACAGGCAACACCAAGCGTTTACAAAGCCAGCCTTGCGCTGGCTTTGTTGTTTTTGGGCGACGGATCGAGAGCAAGCTCTCTCCCACAACTCTCTCCCACAACTCTCTCCCACAACTCTCTCCCAGAACTCTCTCCCACAACTCTCTCCCAGAACTCTCTCCGGAACCACTGAGCTCCTTTCCACTCCCGCAGCCGACACTTTTCAGGCCAAGCCCTGCGCCTTGTAACATTTGAAACAATTGCAAGACTGAGCTGTGCTAAAACTGCTGTCACAATAACAGGGTGACACACACCCGACGTCAGCAGCCGAAGCTGCCCGCTGGTAACAGCGAGCCGACCACCCCAAAACACACGCTCAACCAAACGGCACACACAATGACCGAGACTCGACAACGGATTCTAATCGTCGATGACGAAGCCGATATGCGCGAACTGCTGGGCGATTTACTGGAAGACGTAGGTTATCTGGTGAGTCTTGCCGCCAATGGTCAGCAAATGCAGCAGGCGCTGGATCAACACGCCCATTCGCTGGTGATTCTGGATTTACGCCTGAAAGGCGAAGACGGCATGGACCTGGCCCGCCAGCTGCGCAGCCAGTCGGGCATTCCGATCATGATGTTGACCGGCAAGGGCGATGAAACCGACCGCATCATTGGCCTCGAACTGGCCGCCGACGACTTCCTGATGAAGCCATTCAACAACCGCGAGCTATTGGCGCGGGTGCGGGCGCTGCTGCGCCGCTCCACCGAGCTGAGCATTCCAGTGCAACGCCAGCAAGACAGCTATAGCCACCAGCGGCTGACCTTTGATGGCTGGGTACTCGACCTCACCAGCCGTGAGCTGACCCATCCGAATGGCAACCCGATTCCTTTGACGTACGCCGAATACGGCCTGCTGGAAACCCTGATCAAAGCACCTAATCGGGTCTTCAGCCGCGACCAGCTGCTGGAAGCCACCCGTGGCCTCAATGTCGATGTGTTCGACCGTACCATTGATGTTCTGACCCTGCGACTGCGCCGCAAAATCGAACCGAACCCGAAACAACCGCGTTACATTCGCACCGAACGCGGTGTTGGCTACAGCTTTTGTGCTGCGGTTACCCAGTGCTGACCAGCGTCCGTCGACTGCAAGCCGGCACCCGGTTGCTACTGGCCTTTTCCATTCTGGCCGCCAGCACATTGGGGCTGGCGCTGATGGGCTGGATTGGCCTCAACAACACCGCCACCTCGGTGACAGAGTTTGAACAGCAGTCGTTGCCGGAAATTTCCCGCTCGCTGGAGCTGGCCGAACGTACCGCCAACCTCGCCGCCGTGGCGCCCTACGTTGCCGGAGTTAACAGCCCCTTCATGCTGCAAGGCCTGAGCCTGACCTTGGAAGACAAGATCAACCACCTGTTGGCACTGGCCGAATCCTTGCCACAATTGGATGCCGCCACCCCCAACCTGCAACCGCTGCTACTGCGGCTGGAGCACACCGCCAAGCGGCTGATTGAAGTCACCCGCAGTCATCTGTTTGCCCGCGAAGACCTGCGCCAAACCACCTACAACCTGCATCAACTGGCCCGTGAACTGCGCCAACCGCCCCATTCCGAGCAAATCGCCGACCAGTGCCTGCAAATCACCGACTGGCTGTTAATGGCGGCCCGCTCTCCCGATGCCACCGAACTGGCACTGCTGCAACAGGATGTGAACAACAGCCTCAGCCGCCTCAACCAGCAGGCCTGGCCCGGCCACCCCGCCGAGCACTGGCTGACCGAGCTGCAAGGTTTCAGCAACAGTAACGAAGGGGTATTCCCGCTGCGTCAGCAACAGCTGCAAATGCAGGAAGAAAGCGCGTTTTTACTGGCCTCGACCCGCGCCATATCCGAACAGCTGTCCGACTCAGTGACCCACTTTGTCGACCAGACCCGCGCCAGCATTGCCCAACGCAGCCAGAAAGTATCGGTGGTGGTGGCTTCCGGCCAAACCGGCATTCTGATCATCAGCCTGCTGTGTCTGGCGGCCGTCGCTGCCGGTATCTGGGTGGTGCGGGAACTGGGTTTGGGCCTCAGCCAGATCACCCAGCGCATCAGTCGGCTGGCCAGTGGCGACAGCGCCAGCCAACTGCAAACCGACCAACAGCCGTTGCCCGCGGCACAGCGCCACGATGAAATTGGCGAGCTGGCGCGGGCGTTTCAGGTATTCCGCGATAACGCGCTGGCAATGCAGCGCATCAGTGATGACCTCAGCTCCCAGACCCGGCTGCTGGAAACCGTGTTTATCAACATGAACGACGGCCTCAGTGTGTTTGATGCCGACGGTAAATTAGTCGCCTGGAACCCCGGCTACCTGACCGTGCTGAAGCTGCCCAAGGCGGACATCCGCAAAGGCATGACACTGGCCCAAATTCACGATTTGCTGCCTGCCGAAGCCCGCGACAGCTGGTCGCAAATGGGGACACTGCTCGATAAGGATCAGATCAACGCCGCCCGCCAGAATACCTACCAACGCTTCGAGCGACATTTCTCGGATGGCCGTCAGGTCGAATTCCGCAGCAGCCCCATGCCCGGTGGCGGTTTTGTCACCCTCTACAGTGACCTGACCGAACGCAAAGCCATCGAAGCCCAGCTGCAACAAGCCCAGAAAATGGAAGTACTGGGGCAACTGACTGGCGGAGTCGCCCACGACTTCAACAACCTGCTGGCCGCTATGTTCGGCAATCTGCAATTGCTGGAAGACGGCCTGATTGAACAGGTCCGCAGTGCCGCCAACGGCGACGCCGCACTGGCCAGTGAAAAAGCCCTCAAACGCCTGCGCCGGGCGATGGCCACTGCCGAACGAGGCAATCAACTCACTCGCCGTTTGCTGGCGTTCTCACGCAAACAACAACTGAGCCCCAGCCCAACCCACGTCGACGCCCTGATTCTGGATATGGAAGACCTGTTCGAATACAGCCTGTCACCCAATATCCAGCTGCAATTGCGGTTGGATTGCGCCGACGCCGTGGTGCTGGTGGACGCCGCCCAACTGGAAAATGCCTTGTTAAACCTGGCCATCAATGCCAACGCCGCGATGCCCGATGGCGGCACCCTGACCCTGACTACCCGCTACCGAACGGCGCCAGGTTCCGATTCCCGCAAGCCGCAGCCAGCAGCAACACCAGAAGCACCG
Source organism: Oceanobacter sp. ABM4_470 (assembly GCF_056158645.1). Lineage (NCBI taxonomy): Bacteria > Pseudomonadati > Pseudomonadota > Gammaproteobacteria > Oceanospirillales > Oceanospirillaceae > Oceanobacter > Oceanobacter sp. ABM4_470. Next base: position 3,747,410 of record NZ_JBSWTR010000001.1, on the reverse strand, counting down.
CCGTGGCTGGAAATCGTTATGAACGACACCGGCTGTGGCATTGAGCAGGCCCACCTTGAACGGGTGTTCGAGCCGTTTTTCACCACCAAGGACATTGGTGAAGGCAGCGGCCTTGGGCTCAGCATGGTGTACGGCTTCGTCAAACAATCGGCCGGGGATATCGAGATCCAAAGCCAGCCGGGAGCTGGCACCGAAGTGACCATTCAACTGCCGGTCAGTGAGCAAAGTCGCCGCCTGCCGCCGGTGGCATCCCTGCTGCCTGCTGACCAACGGCCACTGATCAGCCAGCCAGAAGGACACACCGGGCTGTCGCCCCAGCACCTGCCACTGCCCGAATCCGTATTGCTGGTTGAAGACGACCCGCAGGTTGCCAGCGCCACCCGGGAACAACTGGAAGCCCTTGGCTGCCAGTGTGTTGATTTGCCCAACGCCGAACAAGCGATCGAGTGGCTGCAACAACAAACACAGCCACCGGCCCTGCTACTGACTGACGTTAATCTGGGCGCAGGCATGAACGGCCTGCAACTGCGCCAACAGGTGATGCAACAATGGCCACAGCTGCCGGTGTTGCTGTCTTCCGGCCTCAACCAGCAGCAACTGGTCAGCCGCTATGCACTGGCAGAGAACGTTTTCCAGCAGCCCGACTCACCGGAGCTATTGTTGAACAAACCCTGGAACCGCCAGCAACTGGCCAGCGCCCTGCGTCGAAGCCTTGCCCAGCCTGCAGCCACTGAAAATGTGCCAATGGGAATCCGCCCATGAGATACCTGCCATGACGATACCAACCACGACGTCGATCCCCTGCGCCACACGCTCTCCTCGTGCCACGCTTCGTGCTGCTACCAACGCATTGCTGGGCCTTACGGGCTGGCTCACGGTGGCCAGCTGTCAGGCAGAACTGACCGTTGGGGTATCGGTGTCGGACCTTGGTAACCCCTACTTCGTCCAGATCGCCGAAGGGGCGGAAGCCGAAGCGCGCCAGCTGGCCGGGGATGACGTACGCTTTATTCTGAAATCCAGCGCTTACGACCTGCCCCGTCAGGTAAGACAAATGGAAGGCTTCATCGCCCGAAACGTCGACCTGATCCTGCTGATTGCCGCCAACTACAACGGCATCGAGCCGGCCATCCAACAGGCCCAGGCTGCCGGTATTCCGGTGCTGGCGGTCGATGTTAAAGCCCGCGGCGCCGACATTACCGTCACCACCAACAACCGTCAGGCGGGTGAAATTGCCTGTGGTTTTCTGGCAGCTGCACTGGGGCAAAAAGGCAATATTGTGATTGTGAACGGACCGCCGGTATCGTCGATTGAAGCCCGCGTCGATGGCTGCCTGAGCCAGTTAGAGCAATACCCGGGCATCACCGTGCTCGACAGCAACAACAACGCCGGTGCCAGTCGGCTGGGCGGACTTGAAGTGATGACCCACCTACTGGCCGAATTTCCCCACATTGACGGCGTATTCGCCATCAACGACCCCAGCGCAGTGGGCGCCGAACAAGCCGCTCAAATGGCCGGCCGACCGCTGCTGATCACCTCCATCGACGGCGCACCGCTGGCAATTGAACGCATGCGTCACGACGATTCCCTGATCATCGGCAGCGCCGCCCAACTGCCCGAACAAATGGCCCGCATGGCGATTCGGATGGGCTACGAATTACTGCAAGGCAAAACCCCGGAAACGGCCGAAGTACAGATTCCGTCTTATGTTATCCACAGGGGCAACTTGCCGGAGTGACGCTCCCCGCATCAGGCTTGCAGCTATCGACAACGAGCACAGCCTACGAACCCAGTGCGAATCAGGCGCGAACCAAGTGCAAAAAGCGGGCACAAAAAAACCGGTTCAGAAAACCTGAACCGGCATAAGAAAAGACCAGCGAGCTGGTCACCACAATGCATCCAAGGGAAGCTACTCAAGTACCTGAGCACCTAAACAACGAAGCCCCCGAGAAAAACAATCAGGGCTGGCAAGCACCAGCAGTCGAGCGTTGAAACAACCGAGCGTTAAAACAGTCCAGCGTAAAAAGAACGGACAGCGTTATTCAGCAAACGCTCCCGCCGGGTGTTCGTGAGGGTCCATCGCCCCCGTCATAATGGCCACCGCTTCGGCCATGGTGTGGGTATCCGGTTTCACCACCGCACAGCGTTTGCCAAGTCGGTGAATGTGAATACGGTCGGCCACTTCAAATACGTGCGGCATGTTGTGGCTGATCAGAATCACCGACAGACCACGGTCGCGTACGTCCTTGATCAGGTTCAGTACCTTGCGGGACTCTTTCACACCCAGAGCTGCGGTCGGCTCATCCATAATCACCACGTTACGGGCGAACGCCGCTGAACGGGCAACGGCCACGCCCTGACGCTGACCACCGGACAGGGTTTCTACCGCCTGATGAATATTCTGAATGGTCAGCAGGCCCAACTCGGACAGCTTTTCACGAGCGTGGTCGTGCATGGCTTTCTTGTCGAGCATGCGGAACACCTTGCCCAGAATGCCGGGCTTGAGACGTTCACGGCCCAGATACAGGTTGTCGGCGATATCCAGTGACGGTGCCACCGCGAGGTTCTGATACACAGTCTCGATGCCTGCCTTACGGGCATCCATCGGACTTTTGAATTTCATTTTCTTGCCATCCAGCAGCACCTCACCGGAGTCCGGTACCAGTGCGCCGGACAAGGCTTTGATCAGCGAGGATTTACCGGCACCGTTGTCGCCGATGACCGCGAGAATTTCGCCACGGCGCAGCTCGAAGTCGGCTCCGTCAATCGCCGTTACATGGCCGTAGCGTTTCACCAGGCCAGAGGCTTTCATTACCAGATCGTGTGTACTCATGTTCTGTCTCCTCAGGCCTTACGAATCCACTGATCCATGGCCACCGCCACGATGATCAGCAAACCAACGGTGAATTCCTGCCACAACACATCAACCCCTGCCAACGCCAGACCATTGCGGAACACGCCGACTACCAGCGCCCCCACCAGGGTGCCCCATATAGCCCCGCGACCACCAAACAGAGAGCAACCACCAATAACAACCGCAGTAATAGAATCGAGGTTGGCCATCATGCCCGCCTGTGGGCTAACGGAGCCGATACGGCCAATCAAGGCCCAGGCACCGATGGCACAGATCACACCCGCCACCACATACACCGACATCAGTACGCGCTCGGTACGAATACCAGCCAGCTTGGCTGCGGCCGGGTCATCACCGGTGGCGTACACATGGCGGCCCCATGGGGTCCAGTTCAGCGCATACCAGACCAGCGCAAACAGGCCGATCATCAACAACGAACCGTAGGTCAGCCTGGCACCCAGAATGTCGATGCTCTGGCCAGTCCAATGCAGCAATGGCGCGGCTTCGGCAATGGCTTTGTAGCGAATGGTTTCAGACTGCGAGTACCACAGGTTGAGGGCAAAAAAGATGTTCCAGGTACCCAGCGTCACAATGAAAGGTGGCAGTCGCAGTACGGTAACCAGAATGCCGTTGATCCAGCCGCAGAAGGCACCGGCGGCCATACCGGCCATAAAGGCAATCACTGGCGGGAAACCCAGCATGACGGCGGTTTTGCCCATGATCACCGAGGTCAGTACCATGATGGCACCCACCGACAGATCGATACCGGCGGTCAGAATAATCAGCGTTTGGGCGATGCCCAGAATGCCAATAATGGTCACCTGTTGCAGAATCAATGACAGGTTAAATGGCGACAGGAAACGTTCTCCAATCACCATGCTGAAGACCAACACGGCCATCAGCAGCACAATCGCAGGGGCCGCCACCGGGTTACTGTGGAAAAAGCGATGGGCACGTTCAACCAGCGACAGCTGCTCGGTAGCGAAGTTGGCAACCGCGCCACCGGCGCTGTCTGCCACGCGTTCGTGCTCTGCCATATTGTTGTTGGCAGTAGAAGCGTTACTCATGATGGACTCCAGCTGAGCCCGGCCATCCCGACCGGGCAAAGACTCTAAAAAACGAAAATCGGGTAATCAGAATCCGGCTGCGCTGTGCCAATTCCAGCGCAACCGAACGGGCGTCAGGCCGGGATTAACCCCAGCAGCTGTTGAGGCCCTGCTTGGAGGTTTTCGACTCAATACCGTCTACCGGGCTGTCGGTAATCAACTCAACACCGGTGTTGACGAAGTCGAGGCCTTCGCTGGCCTGCGGTTTTTTGCCGGTTTTGGCGTATTCCACAATGGCTTCAACGCCCATGGATGCCATCCGCAGCGGGAACTGCATGGAGGTCGCGCCAATCACGCCGTCGGCGATGTTTTCAACACCCGGGCAACCACCATCCACAGACACCACCAGCACGTCGTTCTGACGGCCAACGGCGCGCAGGGCTTCATAGGCACCGGCAGCGGCCGGTTCGTTGATGGTGTACACCACGTTGATTTCGTGATCGCGTTGCAGCAGGTTTTCCATCGCCCGACGGCCGCCTTCTTCAGCGCCCTGGGTCACGTCATGGCCAACGATGCGTGGATCGTTTTCATCGCCAATGCGGTTTGGATTCTTGATGTCGATGCCAAAGCCCTGGAGGAAGCCCTGGTCACGTGCCACGTCGACGGTGATCTGGCTGGTGTTCAGGTCCAGCATGGCGATTTTCGCAGAGGCTGCCTTGTCACCCAGCTGGGCCTTGGCCCATTGGCCAATCATTTCACCGGCCTTGAAGTTATCAGTGGCAAAGGTCGCGTCGGCGGCATCGGCCGGGCTCAGAGGTGTATCCAGTGCAATCACCAGCAGGCCGGCAGCGCGGGCGCGATCAATCGCAGGAACAATGGCTTCCGGGTCGGATGGGGTAATCAGGATGCCCTTGGCACCGGAGGCAATCAGGTTTTCTACCGCTTGCACCTGGGATTGGTTATCACCGTCGAACTTGCCCGCAAAGGTGCGCAGCTCAACACCCATATCATCGGCCATTTCCTTGGCGCCTTCGCGCATTTTGACGAAGAACGGATTGGTGTTGGTTTTGGTAATCAGACCAACCACTGGCTTGTCTGCCGCAAAAGCGGAGGAAGACAGGGCAGCAGCAGAGAACATGGCCGCAGCGGCCAGAGCTTTGAGTTTCATTCGAGACTCCCGATTATTTTTGTTGTTTGGGTGACATGCTTGTCATAACGACTCGGCGTCGTCAGGAGCAGTTAACTCAGACGACATTAATCGGGCATTTCGTAATCAGCGGCGGCTGTTAACAATTGAAATATTTCAAACCGGCACTGACATTTTGGCGGTTACGTATTGGGTTATGTTGTCAGGCTACTTGCGTACCCTTGCGAGCGTGCAACAATTTCGACTTTGAATTCATCGTATTGGCGCAACGAGTGGCAGCATGGCCACCCCGGATGCGCCGATGCATGCAGTAATCAGGCAGGAAACAACAATGCTAACAACCATTTCCTTTGGCGAAGTTCTGATCGACATGCTGTCCAACAAGGTTGGCGGTAACGCCGACAGCGAACAGGAAACCTTTACCAAATTTGCCGGTGGCGCGCCGGCCAACGTTGCCGTTGCGGTTGCCAAACTGGGCGGCGACAGCCGCATGGCAGGCAAAATTGGTGAAGACATGTTTGGCGACTTCCTGCGTGATTCCCTCCATGAAGCCGGTGTGAATACCGACTACCTGCTGGGCACCCGCGAAGCCAATACCGCACTGGCGTTTGTGTCGCTGGACGACAGCGGCGAGCGTTCGTTCACGTTTTACCGCAATCCGTCCGCCGACATGCTGTTCCGCGCCGATGAGTTCAAGACCGAATGGTTTGCCAAACCCGGCCTGTTCCATTTTTGCTCCAACACCCTGACTGCCAGCGACATTGCCGCGGCAACCGCAGCCGGTGCCCAAATGGCCGCCGACGCCGGTTGGTTGGTAAGCTTTGATGTGAACCTGCGCCATAACCTTTGGGCCAGTGGCAGTGCCGATTCAGCCCTGGTATGGAAGTTGGCGGCGGATGCCCATCTGGTGAAAATGAGCATTGAAGAAATGGACTACTTGCGTGGCGACCAGTCCGAGCAAAACGCCATCGAACAGCTGTTCAAAGGCAGCGCCAAACTGCTGCTGATCACCGATGGTGGTAACCCGCTGCGCTACTTCTTCAAAACCACCAGTGGCCTGCAGCAAGGTCAGATTACTCCACCTGCGGTGAAGATGGTCGACAGCACCGCCGCTGGGGATGCTTTTGTCGGTGGTTTGATGGTGCAACTGGCCGAGCAGGAAATCAGCGCCGACCAGCTGCTGACGTTCTGCTCAGACACCGCCAAACTGGAGCAGGCATTGGCGTATGCCGCCCGTTGCGGTGGCTATGCAGCAGCCCATTACGGCGCCTTTGTGGCATTGCCAAACCGCGAGCAGCTGGAGAGTTTTCACAGCGCCTGAGGCTGAGATTCCATTGCCATCCAGCATCAGCAACCAGTGGGCTTGCCTGCGTATACTCATTCGTAGCAGCTCACTGGTCAAAATTTAAGATTCACCCCGCCCTGAATCGCCACCAGCTGGCTGTGGTTGATATTCAACGAATCACTCAGCACCGACAGCTTGCCCCAACGATGGTCCAGCCCCAATCGAACCGCCTGCTGTTCAACATCAAAGCCTGCCTGCCAGATCACGCTGCCCGGTTGCCAGGCAAGCCCGAGCTCATGGCCGTTGCGAATACCGTTAAAGGTGCTGAGCAAGGTCAGATCCCATGTTTCTGATAACGCCAGCGCCTGTTGCAAACGCTGGAAACGCGGCGGCCGCATCGTTCTGAACACCTCGCCTTCGCGCTGGTAAACCGGGAAATCGCCGTTTGCGGTGATCTCGCCATCAACAAACTGCCAGTTTTTGGTGCCTATGGTGACGGGCGTCTCTTGCCAGTCGATCCGCGCCAGCAGGTTCCAACCCTGATAGTGCATACGATAGCCCTGCCACTGCCAGTCAAACATCAGGTCAAGACTGTACAGGTCGCCGTAAGAGCGTTGATCCAGTTGTCGGGCCGGAGGAATCTTGTCTTCGGTGTAGGCGTAATCGACGTCCAGATCTCCGCCCCAGTTGTCGGCGTCGGTGTAATTCAAAGTGCCAGAAACACTGCCCCACAGCAGCCGATAGAGCCGCAGCCAGGTCACCGACGGTCGCAGCTGCCAGGAGCGACCAGCCCCCAGCTGCCAGCCCAACGACACGCCTTCGCCTTCATAGTGACGGGCCCGCACAGTGTCGGTTACCGAGTAATTGTTGGCCAGTTCAATGCCGTTGGCTTCGTAGTAAAAACCCTCGGCCAGCTGATTGGACATTTCGTATTCGGCGTGATGGCGATACAGGTATTGCAGTTGCAATGGCCCATAGCCAAGGGTGACGGCGTCCTGAAACCACAGCAAACCGTCGTCGTCCTGCTCCAGCGTGCCGCTCCAGTTGTCCACCAGACCGGCCACCGCCATCGGCCCTGCCCAGGCGTAGATATCACGCTCGACTCCGGCTTCCCACACAGGTAATGCCGTTGCAGCAGCGGGTTGCCCCAAGGCTGAACTGGCCGCCAACAACACCGCCGCCGCCGGGCTGCAATGCCAGCGCCCGTACGAGTGTTTCTTCCATGACATCAAGGGAATTCCTCAACCAAGCGGGCTAACAAGCCCCTTAAAATCTACAAAAACGGGGAGCCGAAGCTCCCCGTTGGATAACGTCAGCGAGCCTTAATTCGCTGCCGATACCAGGAACTCTGGTGTTACCACCAGATTGTATTCACTGCCGTCATCGAACACGAATACCGGAATGCCATCACGGACTTCCAGAGTGCCTACTTCGAAGCCACTGGACTTGATGGTGCCGCCCAGCTCCACCCCGGACTCACACTCGGCCAGTGCAGTTTCGGTATCACCGGATTCACAGCTGGCGGTGATGTTCATGGTGGTGGTGCCGTTGCTGATCGTCAGCTTGTTACCGGTGGTGCTGGTGAAGCCATTGAGGCTGTTCATGCGCAAGGTAACGGAACGCTCACCGTATTCCAGCAACAGGCTGCCAGAGGCATCCTCCAGACCCAGACGATTCACCACCAGACGGATACGGGCATCGTCCAGCGTGACAACACTGGATTCGATGTTCAGTACCGCTGACATTTTCAGGTAGCTATCTTCGGTTTGCTCGATGCTGTCGAGTGGGCTATCTGCAGGAGTTTGATCGTAAACCCATACTTCCGCCAAAATATCACTTTCACTTGCCAAAACTTCTTCAGAAGTCAGGTACAAACTAGAGCCCAAAGTAAAAGAGCCTTGGTCAGTAGTTACCTGGATCATTGAGTAGGCTTCAATATTCAGTGGATATGTTTCCAGTGCCAATGCGACCCACTCTTCCGTTGTCAGATCTGTGCTCTCGGGGTAAAGAGTGTAACCCTCATCTCCATTGATGGTGAGATAGCAAACCCATGGCGCTAGCTCCGGATCATCGCTACCTTCACTGAAGCAATCTCCAAACAAGTAGTTAACGGCGCTATTTTCGACCACTGATCCCAGCGAAAAGTCGTAAGACACACCGCTGTAACCTGCTTCAGTCAAGAGATCATCTAGCAACGCAATTTCACTGGCAAGGCTACCGGGAAAGCGTACATTGTAAGAACCATCGGACACGTCAGTGATGGTGTAGTCTTTACTGAAAGAGTGGGCCATCAATCCAAGCGAGGCGATGTCGTCATTATCCGGCAGCGACTGATAGTTGCCGTTGATCTGTTCAGCCAGCAAACCATAGTCCATGGTCAGCGTTGCGCTCAGAGCCACGGTGCCAGCGTCAGCAACGTCTGCGGTCGACACATTCAAGGTGCCGTCTTCCAGTTTCACCATTTCGGTAACCAGATACAGCTCGTCCTCGAAGTAAACCGGCATGCCATCGGCGTCTTTCAGAACCCCCATTTGCAAGCTGGCGCTGCCTTCGAAGCCGATGGCGCTGCTGTCGGCTTCCGTCACCGTCAGGTTGCCGTAGAAAGCGATGGTCGGGTTGGCCGGTTCGCTATCTTCGCCTTCAAATGCGGTTGTGGTCTGGGAAAGCTGACCGTCAAACACTACAGTTGCACCAGCGTCGTTGGTCAGTTTGGTTTCACCACTGAAGCTCATCATCAAGGATATCGGTTCCAGTGTCTGAATGTAGTAACCGGCCGTGTCAGTGTCTTCCGAATGTGTTCCAGTCAGTTCCGCTGCAAATTCACCCTTGATGTAGTCTTCGGTGCTGTTGGTAACGTCCACATTCACCGCCATGGTGATGCTGGTCGCACCGCTATCTGCCACGCGAGTGACCAGCAGCTCCGAATCAATCATGGCAGTGGCCTGAGAGAAGTCGGCATCAGTGGTATCAGATGCAACCCCGGTCAGGGTGCCGTTCAGGCCAGCGCTGATCGATACAGTATCGGCCAGGCTGACATCACCCGCCATATTGCTCAGGAAGACATCACGGGCCGCCTGATCGGTGAACGCCATGTTGGCAGACGCACCACCGGAGAAGCTGAGGCCATCGCTGCTGCTGATTTGGTAACTGGTCAGTGCATAGTCGATCGCCGTCTCGCCGCCATCATCGGACGTCAGTGTCAGCAGCAGGTCGCCACCGCTAATCTGCAAGTCAGGCTCTTCAGAGTCCACATTGGAGGTGCCCATGAAGTTGGCAGAATCAATCAGACCGCTATCGTCCACCGTGTAGGTGATCATGAAATCACCGAGAATTTCTTCAGTGCCATCATCGGCAGTGATCATGTCCTTGATGGAGCCTTCGGTAGTGGTGCCCTCATCAATGTAGCCGTCGCCATTCATGTCCCATACGCTGGTAACGTAGAATTCGTAGGCGCCGTCGTCGTTCAGGGTCACCAGCTGGTTGTTAACCAACTCGTCGTGGTTGTTCTGTACCTGAGAGGCCAGTGCAACACTTTCAAGCATCAGGTTGGTGGCGTCGAACAGAATGCCCTGACGGGTTTCTTCGTACTCTTCACAGTATTCGACCGTCTCAAACGATCCCGTGGTGTCGTTGTATTCTTCAGTGGTCCAGCATTCCGTTTCAACCTCGCTGCTGATCACCAGCTCATTGAAACCACGAATCAGATCCGACTGCTCTTCAAACGTTGGTGCCAGTACCTCCAGTGCCTCGGCCTGATCCACAAACGCATCGCCGAGGGTTTGAACACTGTCGTTGTTCAGCGCAGCTTCCCATTCGTTCAGCTCCAGCAACAGGTCGATGGCCTGTTCCGCTGCCAGCGCCTGAGTCATTTCTTCATCGTTTTCGTCTTCGTCTACCACAACGACGGTTTCAGTATCTGCTTCTTCAGCTTCTGCTTCGGTTGCTTCCTGCTCCAGTACCGCCTGGGTAGCACCGAGGTCTGAACCGGTGGTGGTTTCAGCAACCTCGACGGTCTCTTCGGCACTTTCAAAGATTTCCTCGAGGTCGATCACGTCGTCGCTGGAAGAGTTGGCGGTCAAACCGCCGTCATTGGCGTAGTCATCTGCCAGGGCTTCAATCACCGTTGCAACGTCCTGACCACGGCCACTGGCGATGGTCGCAATGGAGGCCACAATGGCGCCGTAAAGCTGTTCTTCTGCGCTCGCTGCACCCGCTGTGGACTCGGTGATATCGGCTGGCACCGAATTGGTGATATCGATGTTGTCCAGACCCAGCAAGGTCGCAGTGGCGTTGTTGGCAGAGGCCACCTGACTGGAGGACGTGTAGCCCGCGCTTTCTATACGCTTGGCCGCCAGGTGCGTTACCGGCGTTACCATCAGGCTTTTGGCGGTATCAGAACCAAATGATGGCAGTACCGCAGTAAGCTCAAAGTCGGTGTTGTTGTACGGGTAAAACTGGCCAAAGGTGTAGCTGTTGCCGTTCCAGTTACAACCCGTTGCCGAGTCACACTTCAATTGGGTGGCGTCGTTGGTGGTCATGGTGACCTTGACGGGCGCATTGGCCGGGATATTGGTCATGCCTTCAAGGCTGTATTGGCCGGTGGCGTTCGTCGTGGTGGTGCCGTACTCGATGCTGCCATCCAGACTGGTCGCCCGCACGGTGGCATTCATCAAAATACCTTTTACCGCTAGCCCCGTAAGGCTGACCTGGGTGGTATCACCGCCTCCGCCATCTCCAGAGTCGCTGCTGGAGTTGCTGGAACCGCCGCCACAGGCCGTTAACCCCAATGCGATTGCCAGCACCAGCGGGCTTGCCTTGAACTTGTCCATCGTCATATCCCTTGTTGGCCAAATTTTGATCGAGTGTAATGTTGTTAAGAAAAGTCTCATCAAATCGTCAGCTAAATAATGGCCAAACCCTGTTTAAAAACAAGCGGTCAGTGGAACTATTCGGGCAATAAATCGGGAAAAGTCAGCCGTAGGAATCTTGAGGCTCAGATGTAACCCCAAATGCACATGATGACGATGGTGGCTGCCTGCAATGAGGACTGGCAATCAGGTCTGGTAATGGCTTATGGCAGGAATTGAGGACAGAGCCATCAACACACAACTCGGCACCGGGTTGTTCAGAGGCTCCAAAGGACAACCGGAGGAGAGCAGGAAGAAAAGAAGAAAGACAGAAGAGCGAAGAAGGTAAAGCAAAGAGAAAAAGCATCGCGCCTGCCGGATAGCAGACGCGGCTTGGATCAGGTCGTGGCTTAGGTCAGGTCGTGGCGACGGGTGTAACCAGCGCAATGAACTGCTCGTTGTCTTGTAACGAGTTAAAACTTGGATCGTCCTTGGCCTGTAGCCGCAGGGTTTCGGATTTCAGAATGGCTTCTTCCAGGTCTCGCAAGGCTTCGTCAGGGAAGCCAGATTCGGCATGGGCACAGGCACGCTGGAACAAGGCGTGGCTGTTTTCCGGGTCGATATCCAGCGCCTTGTTGGCCAGGCTGGAAGCCCATTGAGCCTGCCCCAGCAGCAAGGCAGAGTCGGCCTTGTAGGTTAATGCTTCGACGTCGTCCGGACGCAAGGAGAGGATCTGATCGTAGATGTTGATCTTGCTCTGCGGGCTGTTTTCCTGCGACGCCTTCAGCCACAACGAGTGGATTTCGTTGGTCAGCGTAATCTCTTCCTGTGCCGCTGCAATATGGCGAGACTTGGATTGCAGTTCACGCTCCAATGCTTCCAGGCGCTGTTCATAGGTGCCTGTGATCCGCTTGATCTCCTCGTTGGCGTACGAGCCTACCCGCTCCTTGATGTCACGCAGCGAGTTCCAGCCCACCAGTACCAGCAGGGTCGAGGCACCGGCAATGAGGTAGAAAAAGTAGGTCACGGTATCGGTGGCGTAGGTTAACGCCCGGTCTGCCACCTGCACTTCACGGTCGACGATCTTTTCAGTGAACTCGATGCGGGTATCGGCCAGCATCTGCCGCAGGTTTTTCACTTCGTCGAGGATGTAGCGCTCGGTAAAGGCGGTGTACAAGGGCGTTTGCAGATTGTTGATGGTCTGCTCGGCCTTGGCGTCTCCGTCAGCCGATTTTTCCGCGGCTTCCTTGGTGTTTTCAGCTGCAACGCAAAACGCAGCAACCAGCCAAAGGCTGATTACTGCGAATATGGTTGTCAGCCGCAGGCCCCGAAAGGGGATCAAGCGGTTTGTTGCTTCCATACGTCTGCCTGTTCGACCAGTCGTGAGTGAAGTGCTTTGACTGCCACACTATAGTCAGAATCGCTGACGAGGAACATCATATCTACCTGACGCATGGCCTGGTGGACCGCGTGAATGTTCACGCCTGCATCAGACAGCGCACCCGCTGCAGACTGCAGCAAGCCCGGCACCTTCATGTCGGAGCCAATCGCACTCACCAATGCCAGCTTCTCAAGGCGAACCTCGGCGGTGTCATAAGCCTGACGCAGTTTCTCCATCAGGGTGCTGATACGACGCTTGTTACCCGCGATGTAGAAAGTCACGGTATTGGCGTTGAAATCCTTGGTCAGCACATTCAGACCGGCTTCAAACACCAGGTTGGCCATTTTCTGGCCATGAGTCGCATCACCGACCATTTCCTGGTCGAAAACTTCCAGAGCCCAGACATTGCGGGTACCGGCGATGATCTCCACCTTGGGCGTCGAGCTGCAGTACTCACGACGAATTTCAGTACCGTTGTGCTCTGGCTCGAAAGTATTACGGACGATCAGGCGAATGTCCTGCTTACGCAGACCAGCGGCGGCTTTCGGGTGAATGGCTTCCATACCCAGGTTGGCCAGTTGGTCGGCAACGTCGAAGTTGGTCATACCGATTGGCTTGACGTTCTCGGCACCGACCAGCATAGGATCGGCCGTGCTGAGGTGGTATTCCTTGTGGATAACCGCTTCCAACGCATTCGTAGTGGTGGCGATCTTGCTGAAGGTCATTTCAGAATAGCCACGGTCGTAGGTGCGCATAAGGCCTTCGCGACACTGGGTATAACCCGTCACGATCGGCATTTCTGTTTCCAGATCAACGCCCTGGAATGCTTTCAGGATGTGGTCATCGAAGCTCATCTGGGTGTCCGAGCGCCAGTTGGTCAAATCAATGAAACGAGCGTTCACATCATGCTGACGCAGCAACAGCACAGAGTTGTAGGCACTGTGGGCTTCGCCCATCGCACTGAGCATCTCGCGCACACGGTGCAGGTGGTCGTCGAGCTGGAAATGACCGAAGCTGCAGACAGCCTCAAGGTGCTCCAGGCATTCACGAACATCGTCCATACGCTCTTCAATGAACTGGTCTGCACGCTTGCGCACCATTTCATTATTGAGGCCTTCCGGGCCAAACATTTCGGCGTTCTTGCCTTTCATCATTTGCAGGACTTCTTCCAGCTTGCCCTGCCATGGGCGCGCTTCATCCATCTCTGCGAATAATGCGTAAACACCGGCCTCACCGGTTTTCTTGTGCTCCAGCAACCCGTTGGTCATACCACTGTATGCAGAAACCACAAAAATGCGGTTGTACAGGCTCTCTTGCTGATCGCCCACCGCACGTGGACGCATCCAGATGTTGTCCAACACCATCTGGTGCTGGCTCATCGACGTACCGCCAATTTTTTCGACACTGTGTGCCATGACTTTCTTGCTCCTGATCATCGGGTTGCTGAAACGGTCGTTTGGGTGACTGATTTGGTAATCAGGCCAAGGTGTCGTCGTTCAGCTTGTAGGCGCCATCTTCGTCATGGATTTCCTTGCCGTTCAACGGAGGGTTGAATACGCAAGCCATTTCCATGTCTTCAGTGGTGGCACGCAACAGGTGTTTGTCGTTCTTGTCCAGAATGTACAGGGTACCTGGCTCAATCGGATAAACCTTACCGTCATCGCAGGTCTCGATCTCGCCATAACCGCTCATGCAGTACACGGACTCAAGGTGGTTTTTGTACCAGATTGGGGTTTCCGTCCCCTTGAAGATGGTGGTGATGTGAAACGAGAAGCCCATGTTGTCGTCAGCCAACAGCATACGAACGCTCTTCCAGGTACCACCATCAATATTACGGTTTGAATTTTCACAATCTTTGAGAGTACGAACAATCATTTTTGTCACCAGATTCGAATGAATTTTGAATTTTTGCTGAATCGCGATCGCCCGAGGCGAACCGTTGAGGCTCAAGCCCGGCAAAACGCAAGCAAGCGCAGCTGCTGGCAGATCACCAGCAGCTCAATGCAGGCGGGGCGAGCGCCCCGCCAATCAGGAAGCTTTGGCCAGACGTTTGGCCATGACGTCTTCGACGCAGGACTCTAGAATATCCAGGCCCTTGTTAAGGGTGGACTCTTCAATCGTCAGAGGGGTCAGGATTTTCACTACCTGATCATCAGAACCACTGGTTTCAATAATCAGACCACGCTTGAATGCCAGTTCGGTAATGTCACCGGCAATGTCACCGTTGGCAAACTCAATGCCCTGCATAATGCCGCGACCCTTGTGTTTGATGTCCCCGGCAAAACCCGCCTGAATGGTTTTCAGACGTGACTTCAGCAGTGAGGCTTTCTGCTTCACCTGCTTGGAGAACTGGTCATCGGTCCAATAGGTTTCCAGCGCCATGCGAGCAGTTACGAACGCATGGTTGTTACCACGGAAGGTGCCGTTGTGTTCACCCGGCTTCCAGGTGTCCAGCTTTTCTTTCATCAGCACCACGGCCATTGGCAAACCGTAGCCACCCAGTGACTTGGACAGGGTGACAATATCCGGCTGGATATCAAATTCTTCAAAGCTGAAGAAAGTACCGGAACGGCCACAGCCAGCCTGAATATCATCAACGATCAGCAGCATGTCGTGCTTGCGACAAATCTTCTGCAAACCCTGCATCCACTCTTTGGATGCGGCGTTCAAACCGCCTTCGCCCTGAATACATTCAACAATCACAGCGGCCGGGTGACCCAGACCAGAGGAACCGTCTTCCAGAGCCTTCTCAAAATACTGCAGGGTATTGAAGTCACCCAGGTAGCCGTCGTAAGGCATGAAATGAACGCCCGGCAGAGGCATGCCAATGGCTTCTTTATAGTAACCGTTGGCAGTCACAGAGGCAGCGCCCATGGTGCAACCGTGAAAACCATTAGTGAACGAAACAATGTTCTGACGGCCGGTGTTTTTACGGGCAATTTTCAGAGCCGCTTCCACCGCGTTAGTACCGGTCGGACCAGTAAACTGCACCTTGTACTTCATACCGCGTGGCTCAAGGATATTTTTCTGGAAGCTTTTCAGAAAATCGCGCTTGGCTTCGGTATGCATATCCAGACCATGAGTCACGCCGTCATTCTGGATGTACTCAATCAGAGCATCCTTGAATGCAGGGTTGTTGTGGCCATAGTTCAGCGTGCCAGCACCGCCGAGAAAGTCGATGTATTCCTGACCGTCTTCGTCAATCAGGGTGGCGTTGTGTGCTTCGCGGAAAGTCACCGGAAATGCACGACAGTAACCACGTACGTTGGATTCGATCTCTTTAAAAATGCCCATGATATTGCTCCTGAAGGTAATAAAAATCGCTTGGCCGCGGCAGCGCACAAGGTCACCGCGCGGCGAAAAATCTGCTTGAGTCGTTTTAATCAGCCAGCGTCTTGCAACGTGGCGGCAACAGAAAACGGACCGATCTCCAGTAATTCCTCGGTGTCGTGCGCGCCGCCAAAGTGGCTATCACGCTCAAAAAACACCGTACTGGTCAGTTCCGTATCAAGGTCCCGCGCCAACTTACGGAAAGTGTTCCATGACGCTTCGTTGGACGGTGTGATGGTGGTATGCACATAGCTCACCTCACCTTCCAGACGCGTCAGCAACGCTTTCAGCATTCGGGTTGCGAGACCCTTTCCCCGAGCAGACGGAGCGACAGCAACCTGCCAGACGAACAAAACTTCCGGACGCTCAGGTAAACGGTATCCGGAGATAAAACCGGCAATCTGGCCATCACGCTCAGCCAGCACTGCGGTATCCCGGAAATGGGAGCACTGCAACAGGTTGCAGTACATTGAATTGACATCTAAAGGCTTGCAGTTATCCACCAACCCAAAGACTGCAGAACCATCCGTTGATTCCGGCTTTCTAAAAACAAACTCACTTTGTTCTGTAATATTTTTGTCAAACAAACTCGTTTCTGAATTTGCCATCTTTTTCTAAAGAACCGCGTACCGGCTGGACTCTGTTGGCATTGGATATCAACAAACCCGCCATTACGGCTCAGTTATTTACTTAGGACACTAAATAAACTAGCATCGAGTAAATTTAATTACAACACTAAATATTTGAATCCGTTAACACTCTCGGATCATCGGACCACAGGAGAAAACCCAGCCAACCCGCACCAGCTCAGACGCCACGCGCAGTTATGAGGCATCTGCGGCTTTTGGAATTTGTTTGTACTCTAATCTTCGGGAGCAAGGTAAAATGGGCGTCATACACACAACACCGCCGATAAACATGAAACGTTACGATGAAGTCCTGGTGGCACTGCGCCGCATCATTCGGGCGACCGACCTGCATTCCAAACGACTGAGCAAGACCTCAGGCCTGACATCACCGCAGCTGCTGATTTTGCAAACCCTGCGCAACAGCGATGAAATGACGGTCGGCGAACTGGCCAAACGCATCAGCCTGTCGCAGGCCACCGTCACCACCATCATCGACCGGTTGGAAAAGCGGAACTTCGTGCTGCGTGAGCGCGGCACCCAGGACAAACGCAAGGTTTACCTGCGCCTGACCGAAGACGCCCACAAAGCCCTGCTGGATGCACCGCGCCCCTTGCAGGAAAGCTTTATCCGCCAATTCCAGGATTTGCAGGACTGGGAGCAAACCATGATCCTCAGTTCTCTCGAACGGGTGGCACAGATGATGGACGCCCAGCACATTGACGCTTCTCCGGTGCTCGACCTTGGCGCACTGGATCGCGCCACTGCGACCAATGTCCAACAAACCAGTGACCCTCTCTGACAAATCCTCTCGAACAGCCGATATATAGCGGTGTCCGATCAGGCCAGCACTGATCGGATTGTCCGACCGAAGCCGCATTTCTTAATCGCGGTCATACACTTGTCACTCCGTCTGTGCTAATCCTGTTAGCGGTCCCCTGATGAGTCTGACGCCTCTGCTCAGCTTGTCAGCCGGTCGTTAATTCGGAACAACCAACCCAGGACGGAGAGATTCCATGACCGAAGTAGTCATCGTTGCAGCAACTCGTACCGCTATCGGCAGTTTTGGCGGCTCATTGGCCGGCATCCAGGCAGTAGATCTGGGCGCCCGCGTCATCAAGTCAGTAATGGAAAAGACCGGCGTTGCCGCCGATCAGGTAGACGAGGTGTTGATGGGTCAGGTTTTGACAGCAGGTGCTGGTCAGAACCCCGCACGACAAGCCGCCATCAAGGCTGGCCTGGCAGACACTACCCCCGCCATGACCATCAACAAGGTTTGCGGCTCCGGCCTCAAGGCCCTGCATCTGGCGGCTCAAGCCATTCTGTGTGGCGATGCCGACCTGATCATCGCCGGTGGTCAGGAATCCATGTCCAACGCGCCACACACACTGCCAAATTCCCGTAACGGCCAGCGTATGGGCGACTGGAATATGGTCGACACCATGATCAAGGATGGTCTGTGGGACGCTTTCAACGACTACCACATGGGCATCACCGCCGAAAACATCGCCGATGAATATGGCATCGCTCGTGAAGAGCAAGATGCGTTTGCTGCCGCATCCCAGGCCAAGGCACTGGCGGCCATTGAGTCTGGCAAGTTCAAGGACGAAATCACTGCGGTTGAAATCCCGCAGCGTAAAGGCGACCCGATCATTTTCGACACCGATGAAAACCCGCGTGCGGGCATCACCGTAGAAAAACTGGCGGGCATGCGTGCGGCGTTTAAACGTGATGGTTCCGTCACGGCCGGCAACGCCTCCTCCCTGAACGACGGTGCCGCCGCGGTAATGCTGGCCAGCCGCGCCAAGGCCGATGCTCTGGGTCTGCCGGTACTGGCAACCATCAAGGCCTACGCCAACGCCGGTGTCAGCCCAACCATCATGGGCACAGGCCCAATTCCAGCGACCAAAAAATGCCTGGAAAAAGCCGGCTGGGATATCTCTGATCTGGATCTGATTGAAGCCAACGAAGCCTTCGCGGTACAGGCGCTGTCGGTCAATAAGGGACTGGGCTGGGATGAATCCAAAATCAACATCAATGGCGGTGCCATTGCGCTGGGTCACCCGATTGGTGCGTCCGGTGCCCGTATTCTGGTTACCCTGCTGCATAACATGATTCGTGAAGACGCCAAGAAAGGCCTGGCGACTCTGTGTATCGGTGGTGGTATGGGGGTTTCCCTCGCCATCGAGCGTTCCTGAGCGCCTGATTAGCAAAGGCTAAATCCAAAGGCTAAAGCAAAAGCCAGCGCTGTTGCGCTGGCTTTTGTCATTTTCAGGCCGGGGCCAGGTTATTCAGTCGTCCTCGTCTTCCGGCTCTTCCACTTCCGGTAGCGTCCACGCCATCGCCACTCCAGCCAACCCCAGCAACGCCAACAGCAAAATCACCCCGGCTACCGAGATCAAACCACTCAAGCTACCCACACCGCCCAGCAACAACAGCATCAGACCAATCCAGGTATTACTGGCTGACACATAATCAGTACGTTGATTGCCATCGGCCATATTCACCAGATAGGTCTTGCGGCCGGTGCGAACGCCCTCATGGGCAATGCTCAAGAGAAAGTACATCAAGGGAATAAACCAGGGCAGCGCCACCAGCCCGGCATCCGTCCAGTCAACTGCAACGACCACCACACCACATACGGCAACCAACGCCGACGCCAGCAACAATACGTGGCGACTGGAGCGATCTGCCAAACGCCCCCAGACACTGCCCGACACCAGGCTGGCCAGCCCGCTGGCAGCCATCAGCAGGGCCAGCAAACCCAACCCACTGTCGTCACTTTGCTGGGCCAACACGACGTAAAACGGTGCCGACAGCGCCGAACACAACATCAACGTACGGGCTATAACAAACCGCATCAGCAAGCGGTCTTGCCAGATCGCCTGCAAGGGCTGAAATACCGACGCAGGGGCCAGATCTTCGGCTTCACGCTCGCTGGCAGGCTCATGGATACGGCTGTAAACCAGTGCTGCCAGCAACCACAAGGCCGCAGCCAGCCCAAACCCCATGGTGTAAATCAGCGTGCTTTCCGGCAGCCACCAGAGTGCCGCCGCGACCGCCAGGGTGACCAGCCCTGCCAGCGATGCCGACACCCCGGTCAGGGAGCCACGTTGAGGCTTGGCAATGACCTTGCCCATCACATCCTTCGACGACACCGAGCACAGCCCCCGCGCCAGACTGAATGCCGCCAACAGCAACAGCACCGCCCAACCCGCAGCAGCACCCTCCAGCAACAGCACCACCAGCACCAAGGCCGCCACCGACAGGGCTTGCAGCACGCTCCCCAAACACCAGAGCCATTTTCGCTGTGCCACCCGTTTAACCCAGGCCGCGATGAACAACTGGGGCAGTAACGAACCGGACTCCCGCAGCGGCACCAACCAACCCGTGAACGCCGCAGGTGCGCCCAGCACCGACAGAATCCACGGCAGGGTAATTTTCGGATTCACCAATGCATCGCCAATCTTGGTCAGCCACTGGGCCGTCAGCAACTGCACAAACGCTTTGGCAGTAGCGCGCTGCTGTGAGTCGCCAGACTCATACTCGGTAGAGGATTGGCCACTGAGGCGCAGGTACAGTCGTTCCAGCCAACCGGGGGCAGAATCAGGCTGCGGCATAAACAGGGTCCGTTGTCAGAGGTACAAAGGCACCATGGTAGCGTCGTTGACAGGCGGGGGTAAGGACATGGGTAAGGAAAAGACACGGTGAGCCCATTGGAGGCTCACCGCAGACGATCAGGAGTCGGTTTTTTTGGTGCTTCGGGTCGTGCGGGCGGCGGTCTTCTTTGCTGTCGCTTTTTCAGCAGCAGCTGGCTTGGGAGCAGCAGCTTTCGTGGCTGGGGTCTTCGCAGCAGGCGTTTTAGGTGTGGAAGATTTGGCCGTTGTCGTTTTTGCCGCAGGTTTGCTCTCTGTAGATTTCACTTCCTGAGCTTTTACTTCCTGAGTTGTAACGTCAGGCACTTTCGCTTCGGAAACTTTGGTTGCGGAAGTTTTGGCTTCAGTCGCCTTGGCAGCCGCAGGCTTGCGACTGCGAGCCGCTTTGGGCTTGGCCAATGCCGAAGCCGGTTCTGGCGCAACCGCACGCGCACTGCGTTTGGCAGCGGTTGTTGCGGCAACTGCCTTGGCTTCACTGGCAGGCACGGCCTTGCCGCTCAGTGGGGCCTTGGCCATAAAGGCCTTGATCTTGGGGGCAATCATCTCGCGGTAGCGGCGACCGTTGAAAATCCCGTAGTGGCCCACACCCTCTGCCTCCAGATGCAGCTTGCGGGAGTTCGGAATCGACTCACACAAATCCAGCGCACAGGCGGTTTGCCCACGGCCGGTAATATCATCCAGTTCACCTTCGATGGTCATCATCGACATGTTTTTGATGGCTTTCATGTCGACCAGTCGGCCGCGGTGTTCCATAGTGCCGCTGGGCAGGTCCTGATCGAGGAACACCTTGCGAATGGTGTCCAGATAGTAATGCGCGGGCATATCCATCACCGCCAGGTATTCGTTGTAGAACAGGCGGTGACCTTCGGCGCTATCGCCATCCCCACGCACCAGATCCGTAAAGAATTTGAAGTGCTTGCTGATATGGGTATCCCAGTTCATCGACATAAAACCGGACAACTGGATAAAGCCCGGATACACCAGCTGACCGCGACCGGCAAAACCGCGGGACACCCGCATAATGACGTTATCCTCGAACCATTCCAGATCCTTGCCGGAGGCATAGTCGTTCACCTCGGTAGGGCTGATACGCACGTCCACCGGGCCCCCCATCAGGGTCATGCTGGCAGGCAGGGCCGGGTCATCGTCCATCGCCATCAGACCTGCCGCTACCAACGCAGGCACACACGGCTGACAAACGGCCATGACATGAACGTCCGGGCCGAGGGTGTGGAGGAAATCGATCAAATAATCGACATAGTCGTCAAAGTGAAAGGTGCCATCGGCCATTGGCACGTCACGGGCGTTCTTCCACTCAGTAATGTACACCTCGTGATCCGGCAAAAAGGCTTTCACCGTACCCCGCAACAGCGTTGCATAATGGCCAGACAAAGGCGCGACCATCAGCACCTTGGGCTGTGGCTCCAGCTCGGCTTCGCGTTTGAAATGCAGCAGGTTGCAGTATGGCTTGCTTTGCACCACCTCGTAGGAAATACCCACATCCTTACCGTTGATTTCGGTCGAATCCAGTCCCCATGCCGGCGCTTCGTAGCAGTCTGTCAGGCGTTCAGTCAGCTCCATGCCAGCCCGCAGGGTGCGAAAGGTAACGGAGTAGTTGAGCGGGTTGAGTGGCTGATAAAGAAACTGCCGGGTCATGCGTGCCATTACATGCACCGGGCGCATGGCATCCATAAAATGAGCATTCATGTTGTACAGCATGAGGGTCCCCCTCCAGACTGGGCGATCGGGTAGTTTTGGATCGAATATGAATAAAAGCCTAACAGATTAACCCGTGGCTGCATGGTCGGCCCTTAGGCCAAAATCGTATAAAAAACAGCCACACATACCGTTTGATGCAAAAACGGCCAATTGATCCCAATAACCGTCGTAAAATCCTCTGATCGACATTCAACTCACAGAACAACACACTGTTGTTAGCGACAGCCTTATCGTCTTCAATCAGTCCTTTATGCTGCCGCGTTTGTTCCTGAGCGAGCGTTTTGCCATGAATCTGAAACTCCGAGTTATCCACAGCGCGCTGATGTCGATGGTGCTCAGCTTCCTGATGACCTGCTGGATCACCTACATCAACCTGGGTGCCGTAAATGGCTACTTCGGCTTCTGGATGAAAGCCTGGTTATTGGCCTGGCCACCGGCTTTTGTTATTTCCTTTGCCTTTGGTCCGGCCATTCTGAAGCTGTCTCATCGCTTCGCCCGTCAGAACTAGAGACCCTTTGCTGACACTTACAGGCGAACTTTAGACCAGCACCGACAACCAATAGTCGGGCACCGCCTGCGGTGCAACAGCGTACTGATGCCAGTACACTGACCACGACCTATTCGGCGAATGATGGAGAATTATATGAAGTACCAGGCACTGCTCGTGTCAATGATCGCTGCCAGCGGCGTCGTTCACGCAGAAGAAGAGAAGAAGCAACCACCGTACTGGGGCGGCTTTGCTGAACTCGGCAGCATTATCACCACAGGTAACACCGACACCAGCAGCCTGAATGCCAAATTTGGCGCCAAGCGCAAAGGCATCCAGTGGGATTCCAGCTACAAACTGCAAGCGCTGACCAGCCGTGAAGACGGTGATGTCTCGAAGGAAACCTACTACGGTGCTGCCCAGTTCGACCGTAACTTCACCGAGCGCTCTTACCTGGCCATTCATGTCGATCATGAACGTGCCCGCTTCTCTGGTTACACCTACGAAACCACCGCCTCCGTTGGTTACGGTTACCGGGTACTGGACGACGACATCAACAACCTCGACGTTGAAGTTGGCCCGGGTTATTCGCGCAAGAAACTGGAAGACTCCAGCGAACTGGAAGAAGAAGCCATCGCTCGGCTGGTTGCCGACTACAGCTGGCAGATCAACGAAGGCACCCAGTTTATGCAGCATCTGGTGGCAGAACTGGGACAGGAATCCAGCAGCTATGAAAGTGAAACCGGCCTCAAAAGCCAGCTGAATGGCTCACTGGCCACCAAAATCACCTACACCGTCAGCTACACCGACAATGTACCGGCCGATACCGAAAACACCGATACCGAATTCGGCGTCACGCTGGTTTACAGCTACTAATCCGATCCCACAAAAAAACGCCCGATTCAAGGGCGTTTTTTTATGGCTGTCAGGGACGCTCGTTAGCAGCATTAATCGCGCTCACTGATCTCCGGTGTCATCAGGTCATCAAACCCGGCGGCAGGCTCGGGTGGTTGCAGCTCGAAGCCACAGCGTGAACCTGACTTTGGCCGTTGCGGCATTTCCAGTCCGGTACCCGGGTCTAGCCGCATGCAAAGTTCGTCCAGATCAAAATGCCTACCGTCCGATCCGCCCGGCGGTGGTGGCGGTACAGGGGCAAAGCCGGGCATTACACCCAGCATGGCGCCGGTATCCATCGGCGGTCGATCGCTACCCTCCGGTGGCGGCTGGCGGCGGTCGGGTTCGGCTCTTCGGCTTGTGCGGCCATCAGACATTCGATCAGAGCCTCTGTCGGCCATGCCGTCGGATGAACGACGTTCTCCGGGCTCCGACGGATCACTACGCATGCTCTTGTCTGAGTCCCGACGATCCCTGTTACGGCCATCATCTGGCTCCCGGAACGGCGAGCCCGACAGGTTATCCAGAGTCGGCCAGCTGCGTTTGTCGTCGCGCTCGCGCTGCTGCAATTCCATCAGCTGCGTGGGCGACAGTACTTCGCTGAAAATCCGCTCTATGCCTACACGACCGGCTTCGATCTGGCTGTGATCCACTGGCCACGAAAACTGATCAATCACCTGATTGGCAAGAATATCCATGTCGGCCAGCTGGTTTTCGGTCAGATCAATGCCACGCGCCATGCGTGCCAGAATGCCGCGAGTGGCACGGCTGTGAAACTTGCGCACAATGTCGTCGGCCCGCTGGCGCTGTTCGCTGGTGAGAACTGACTGCAACTCAATCCGCATGGCAGCGAACAAATCCCGCGCCGCCAACCGTTCCTGAAGCCATTGTTGTTCGTCAAAGTGCTCTCCCCAGGAAGGCCCAAGGTTCTCACGTATGTCCGAAAAGCGGCTCTGGTAGGTTTTTTCGATGTTCTTGATCTGCTCTTGCTGGGTCGTGTCCAGGCCCAACAGATCGGCCCAGTTCATCACCCGACGACTGCCCTCCAGCGCCTGTGCAGCACCGGAAAGCAGCAGCAAAAAAGTCAGCAATGTTGAAACAAGCAAACGCGGCATAATCCCCGTCCGAAGCCAGTGAATATCGATACGATGGCCCAGTCTAGGGCCCACCGCCGTGATCGGGAAGTGAGCGTCAGCAAAGAAGTGTCACCCTCACGGCCCGCCAATTCTGCTGAATTCCGGCCCCTCTGCTGAATTCAGGCCCCCGGCAACGTAGGGTCTGCAGCCGCTGCAACGGTCAATCCTGCCGACAGTACCCCTTGGTGGTCATACACGGTTATCATATAACCGACAACGGAGCCGATCGCTATCGCCCAAAATAACGGCTGGCAATGCGGCTCACCAGCGCAGGAGAGACAGACCATGACCGATATCGACGACGATTTCTTGCAGGAAATGCAGGACGTAAAACCACTGCAAAATCAGCCAAAAGTCGCCATTCGGAAAGGGGATATCCAACTTGCCTCGCAGCAAGCCCGCCGTCTGGCCGCCGTGGACGATCAACCTAAAAAAGAGCCCAACCACCTGCAAACCACGGAAGTAAAACGCATTGGCCCCCACGACGTGGTGGGTTACAAACGCCCGGGCATTCAGGATGGCGTATTCCGCAAACTGCGTTTGGGCAAATACGAAATTGAAGCGCGCCTCGACCTCCACCGTCGTACCGTGGAAGAAGCCCGTCGGCAGGTATTCCGCTTTGTTGGCGACTGCATCAGCCACGATATTCGCAACGTATTGATCCTGCCGGGCAAAGGCGATCGCAATGAAGGCGACCCGGCGGTACTGAAAAGCTATCTGGCGCAATGGCTGGAAGATCTCGACGACGTTCAGGCCTTCCACACGGCCCAACCGCATCACGGCGGCGCCGGTGCTTTCTATGTATTGCTGCGCAAAAGCGACCGCAAGAAACAGCTGGCACGCGAGCAGTTCAGCAAAGGCCGCTTGTAAGCCATACAGCTGACGCAGAATCAGCGGTTAAGTCTGTGATATATACAAAAACGCCCGATCAATGTCGGGCGTTTTTGGTTTCAGAAACCGCGATTGTCAGCGCAAAAACAGCTGATACGCCGTGTTGTCGGTTTCGTCCCAATACGGGTAACCCAGATCATCCAGGTAACCGTGCAGTTGCTCTAGTTTGTCTTCAGACACCTGCAAGCCCACCAGCGTACGGCCACTGGCAGCACCGTGGTTGCGGTAGTGGAACAGCGAGATGTTAAAGCGCTTGCCCAGCGTGCGCAGGAACTTCAGCAGCGCCCCCGGGCGTTCCGGGAATTCAAATCGGTACAGGCGTTCGTCGGTAACAGACTCCGGTGCCAGACCACCCACCATGTGGCGAATGTGGTACTTGGCGGCTTCGTTGTCGGTCAAATCCACCACCGGGTAGTTGTCGGCGCGCAGCTCGGCCAGCAGTTCATCACGAGCGCCCGGTTCGGCACCCACTTTCACACCAACGTAAATTTGCGCCTTGTTGGCATCGCCAAAGCGGTAGTTGAATTCGGTGATCGGACGCTTGCCCAGCAGAGCACAGAAACGCTGGAAGCTGCCCGGCTCTTCCGCAATGGTCACGGCCAGAATGATTTCACGGCCTTCACCAATTTCAGCCACTTCTGACACGTAGCGCAGACGGTCGAAATTCACATTGGCACCGCTCAGAATGGTCACCAGATTCTGGTTTTCGCAGCCGTTCTGGTCGACGTACTTCTTCACCCCGGCTACCGCCAGCGCACCAGCCGGTTCCGCCACTGCACGGGTGTCATCAAAAATATCTTTCACCGCCGCACAGATTTCATCCGGGGTGACGGTGATCACTTCATCAACGCATTCTTTCGCTACCTGCCAGGTATGTTCACCAGCGGTGGCCACGGCAACACCATCGGCAAAGATCCCCACTTCGCTGAGGGTAACCCGCTCACCGGCTTCCAGCGCCGCCGCCATGGAGGCCGACTCGGTGCTTTCCACACCAATGATCTTCACTTCCGGCTTCAGCGCCTTCACATAGGCAGCAACACCGGCGATCAGACCGCCGCCACCGACCGGAATAAAAATGGCATCGACCGGCTGTTTCATCTGGCGCAGGATTTCCATGCCAATGGTGCCCTGACCGGCAATCACTTCCGGGTCATCGTACGGGTGGATGTAGGTCATGCCCTTTTCTTCCACCAGCTTCTGCGAGTAGGCATAGGCATCGTCGAAAGCATCACCATGCAGTACCACCCGGGCACCACGGGCTTTAACCGAACGCACTTTAATGTCCGGTGTGGTACGCGGCATCACAATCACCGCCTTGATACCCAGTTCCTTGGCCGCCAGAGCCAGACCCTGAGCATGGTTACCAGCAGACGCAGCCACCACGCCAAGGGCTTTTTCTTCTTCGGTCAGCTGGGCCACCTTGTTGTAGGCGCCACGAATCTTGAAGGAATACACCGGCTGTTCGTCTTCACGCTTGATCCAAATCTGATTCCCCAAACGCTCGGACAGGAACGACGCAACGTGCAACGGCGTTTCAACGGCAACGTCGTACACTCGTGAGGTGAGGATTTTTCTCAGATACTCGTTAAGCATGAAAGGACTACCTTGCAAAAACCGGATGAACTCCGGGCTTGTGAATGGGTCAGGCAAAGAGAGGGGTTAGCGAATGGGGCTGTACCGTTTTCTGAACCAGATTTCAGCATAGATTTTGGTACATTGTACCGCACGTCACCCTATAATGTGCGGGAATCCGTACCCTGACAGTGAAGCAACCATGACTCAAGACGAACTCAAGCAAGCCGTTGGCGAAGCCGCGGTGCAACTGATCCTGCCAAAACTGGATAAAGACTCCATCATTGGTGTCGGCACCGGCTCCACCGCCAACTGCTTTATCGACGCATTGGCCAAGTACAAACACGACTTCGATGGCGCTGTCGCCAGCTCCGAAGGCACCGCCCAGCGTCTGCGCGATCATGGCATCGAAGTGTACGACCTCAACAACGTCGGTGGCCTCGAGTTTTACATCGATGGTGCTGACGAAGTTAACCACAAACTGGAAATGATCAAAGGTGGCGGTGCTGCCCTGACCCGCGAAAAGATCGTTGCAGCCACCGCCAAGCACTTTGTGTGCATTGCCGATGAAAGCAAACTGGTCGACACCATGGGGACTTTCCCGCTGCCGGTTGAAGTGATTCCGATGGCACGTTCCTACGTGGCCCGTGAAATCGTCAAGCTGGGCGGTGACCCGGTCTACCGCGAAGGCGTGATCACCGACAATGGCTGCCAGATTCTGGACGTCTACAACCTGTCCATTAACGCCGCCATGGACCTGGAAAAGAAACTCAACATGGTCACTGGTGTAGTAACCAACGGTCTATTCGCCCTGCGTCCGGCCAACACCCTGTTGCTGGGCACCAGCGAAGGCGTGAAAACCCTCACCGCGGAGTAATCCCTCCCCATGACGGAAGCAAGCTCGCCAGGACGGCAACGCAGAGGAGTCACTGTGCTTGTCAGTATGCTGAAAGGCACGGTGATGCTCCTGGCCCTGCTGGGCTTGCTGACCCTTGGTCTGGTCGCCACCGGTATCTGGCTGTTTCCATCGCTGTTGCAGCGAGGACTGAACCAGCTGCCGCCGCTGGTGACATCCGTCACCGGTGTTGAAGTCAACTGGCACATCAGCCAGCTCGACAGCCGCCAACTGACCCTGCAATACGCCCGCACGGCCCTCGCCGACGGCACCGCCATCGATGTTCAACAGCTGCAACTGCACTACGATGCCAGCGGGGTACTCAGCGGCCAACTGCAAAACCTGCACGCTGAACGGCTGGACATCATCCTCGGCAGCACCGGCGACACATTGGTCGAAGCCAGCGCCCAACAGCGCCAGCAACAAGTCGCCGCCCAACTGCAACAACCGTGGATTGAGATACCTCAGCTGCATAGCCTGATGCAGCTGCCGATTGATCAGATCACCATTGATACCCTCGCCTTGCACCATCCGTTACTGGATGCCGAGTTGCTGGTTCAGATGAACGCCAAGCAGTGGCGCATCGCCGGTGACCTGAAGCCTTTGCCCGCACAAACCGACCTATCGTGGGTGCTGGAATTCCAGTTAATTGATGGCACCGACCAAAGCCAGATACTGGGGCAATTGCGCGACCAGCAAAGCCTGCTGGCCCACTGGTTTGCTGCGGTAGAACAGACTCAAACAGCTGACCAAACAACAACCCAAGCCAATGACCAGACCAGCACCCAAAGCAGTGTTACCAGAGTGAATGGCCGTCAGGTGTTAGTGGTACCAGCGTTGCAGCAGCAACTGGCGCAGCTGCCCGCACCGGCACGCGAGGCGATTGCCACGGCATTGGATTTACCGCAATGGCAGGCCGACGATCAGGCCCTGTGGCTGACGGTATTGGCGCAACTGCAAAAAGTCGATAGCCAATTCAATGCCTCTTTCCCAAACCGCTTCCGCTGGCCTCAGGACGCCGAACTGAACAGCCTCACCACGCTGGAAAGCAGCCAGGACCGTCCGTTCAGCCTGGACTTATCGACACTGCTGTCGGCCAATACGAGCTCGCTTCCCGAGTCGCAAGCGCCAGCAGCCTCCAAATCCAGCGAGACACTGCCCATCCAAACACGGTCTAGTCAGGCACAGCTGCAATTGCAGCCACTGGCCAGCAGCCGTCAGCTGCTGACACTGGATGTATCGCACAGCAGCGGCGCTCACAGCAGCCAGCCATGGCGTATTCAGAGCCGATTCGGCGCTCTGCAATTACAGCTTGAGCAAACCACGGCTAACGGCAACAGCAACACCGAACTGTCACTGGCCCAACTGGCGGATGGCATCACCCTGCGCTGCAGCGACGACTTTGGCCACTGCCAGAGCCGACTGAGCCCGGAGCTGGATTATCAGTTCAACGAGCCTGCCGCACTGACCGCGTCCGGCAAACTGCACTGGGATCTGAATGCTGACATCACGCCGCTCGAAAGCCGCCTTCAGGCAACACTGAACAGCCAACACAGCCTGGCCATGAATGCTGTTACTGCTGACGTTGAACTGAACAGCCAACTTGCCGTCAGCCTGCCAAGCAACGCCAGTACACCCCTTGCTGTGGATATCCGCGACACCCAACTTCGCCTCAACGCCCAACAACTGCCGGGCTGGAATGTCCCTACCGTTAGCCTTCAACAGCGCCAGCCATTGCAGCAGCAATGGAACCTCAGCGGCAGCAGCCCACAGCTGACATCCAGTACGTCACTGGCGCTGATGCTGGACCCGCTGACCCTGAGCCCGGATGCCAGCACCATCAAGACGACCCCGGCCCACAAACCCACCCGACTCAATCTTGGCGCCTCGACGCTGGAGTGTCAGCCATCGCTGCAAACACCACGCTGCCATGTCTCACTGCGTCTGCGCAGCTCCCGCTGGCAACAATGGCCGGTGCCCGACGTGCGTCTCCGCAGTGAAATCAACCTAGACCTGCCCGGCAACGGCGTCAGCGCCAGTGGCCAGCTGGCTGCGGCTAACAATCAGCTCAAAAGCGAATTCCGCTTGCAGCATCAGCTGGACGATGGTCAGGGCGATGCTCAATTCCACATCGAAGACAGTCAGCTGTCGTTCAGCGAGGCTGGCCTGCAATCACTGGCCGATCTCACCGGCACCCAGATTCTGGCTGGCCGCCTGTCCGGTCAGGGCTGGATCAACTGGCAGTTACCAGGCTACGCCAGCCCTACTGGTAATAGCAGTGCAGAACACAACAGCACAGTGATTCTGCAGCCCAACCTGATGCTGCGTATTGACCAGCTCAGCATGGTGTACGACAACCGCATCACCACCGAAAATACCAACCTGCTGATGGCCGTTCGCCCACAGCCGGACAGCTATGAAGTCACCGCCCAATTGGATGCCAATAGCATCAACACCGGTATTTCCCTCAGCAACACCATGGCGCGTATCAGCATGAACATCGGCCGCCAGCAGGACTGGGTCAGCGCCGATATTCGCGAGCTATCCACCCGCCTTCTGGGTGGCCAGATCTACATTCCGGCGATGCACTACGACAGCCGTCAGGACACCAATACCCTCGGTGTGGCGGTGGATAACCTGCAACTGGCCCAGCTGGCGCAGTTGGAACCCTCAGCAGAGGTCAAGGCCGAAGGTTCACTCGACGGCGCGCTGCCGATCCTGCTGACCAAGGACGGGCCGATGATTCCTCGCGGCACCCTCTATGCTCGCTCTCCGGGCGGCGTGATTCGCTACCAGACCGAAACCAGTGCCGCCCTCGCCAATACCGACCCGGCGGTCGGACTGGCCATGCAGGCGCTGGAAAACTTCCAGTTCAATCAGCTGGAAACCGACATCCGCTATCAGCCCGATGGGGCGCTGAATCTGGGCCTGAAGTTTGAAGGCCATAATCCGGATTTCTTCGATGGTCAGGCCACCCACCTGAACGTCAATCTGGATTACAACCTGCTCGACCTGCTGGAAAGCCTGCGGGTAGCCGACGATCTGATCAGCGATCTTGAAAGCCGCTATCAGTAACGGCTGTCCAAACAATCTGCTGCAACAGGCACCCAATCGTAACAATCCGGCGCTAGCATCCGCCCGGATGACCCCAAAACCGCCCTACGACTGGCTCAAATCACTGTTTCATGCGGTATAAAGTCAACCGTTGCGGGCCAAAGGGCGCTACAATCCCCGCACGATTTTACGGGTATACAGGAGCACATCATGGCCTTTAACGATTCTCAGCGAATGTTTCCGGAAACTCGCATGCGCCGCATGCGTCGGGACAACTTCAGCCGTCGCCTGATGCGCGAAAACACCGTCACCACCGACGACCTGATCTACCCGATGTTTGTGCTGGAAGGCCATCAGGAACGCGAGCAAGTCGCCTCCATGCCGGGTGTCGAACGCCTGTCCATCGACCTGCTGGTTGAAGAAGCCAAATACCTGTTCGACCTGGGCATTCCAATGCTGGCCCTGTTCCCGGTAACTCCGGACAGCGCCAAGTCGGAAATGGCTGAAGAAGCCTTCAATCCCAACGGTCTGGCGCAGCGCGCTATTCGCGCCATCAAGGAAGCCGTGCCGGAATTGGGCATCATGACCGACGTGGCACTGGACCCGTTCACCACCCACGGTCAGGATGGCATCATCGACAAGGACGGCTACGTCCTCAACGACATCACCGTTGAAACCCTGGTAAAACAGGCACTGTCACACGCCGAAGCTGGTGCCGATGTGGTCGCACCGTCGGATATGATGGATGGCCGTATTGGCGACATCCGCGCCGCACTGGAAGAAGAAAAATTCGTTAACACCCGCATCATGGCTTACTCCGCCAAGTACGCTTCGGCTTATTACGGCCCATTCCGTGATGCCGTCGGTTCCGCTGGTAATCTGGGCAAGGCCGACAAGAAGACCTACCAGATGGACCCGGCCAACTCCAACGAAGCCCTGCACGAAGTGGCACTGGATTTGTCCGAAGGTGCAGACATGGTGATGGTCAAGCCAGGCATGCCGTATCTGGACATTGTTCGTCGCGTCAAAGACGAATTCCAGGCACCAACATTTGTTTATCAGGTCAGTGGTGAATACGCCATGCACAAGGCCGCCGCGGCCAACGGCTGGCTCGACGACCACGCCGTAATGGTGGAATCCCTCACCGCCATGAAACGCGCCGGTGCCGATGGCATCCTGACCTACTACGCCAAACAATACGCCGAGTGGATCAACAAAGGCTGATAACAGGAACAAGAATGAGCGAAGAACAGAACATCGATACCCCGATCGACCTGAACAACACCGAGTACTACATCAACCGCGAACTGAGCCATTTGCAGTTCAATATTCGGGTTCTGGAACAAGCACTGGATGAAAGCCATCCGCTGCTGGATCGGCTGTTCTTCCTCTGCATTTTCAGCAAGAACCTCGACGAGTTTTACGAGGTGCGGGTCGCCAACCTGACCCAACAGCTGACCTTTGCCCGTGAACGTGCCGGTGCCGATGGCAAGCACCCGCAGCAGGTATTGAGTGAAATTCACGACCTTTGCAGCGTCACGGTTGAGCGTCAGTACCGCATCCTCAACGACACTGTATTGCCAGCACTGGAAGCCGAGAACATTCACTTCCAGCGTCGTCGTGACTGGACCGAAGAGCAACGCCTGTGGGTCGAAGAGTACTTCCGCGACAGCGTTCAGCCGGTGATCAGTCCGATTGGTCTCGACCCGTCCCATCCGTTCCCACGTCTGGTGAACAAGTCGCTCAACTTCATTGTTGAGCTGGACGGCAAAGATGCCTTTGGCCGTGAAACCGGCCTCGCCATTATTCCGGCACCACGCTCGCTGCCACGCATTATTCGCCTGCCGGATCACCTGACCGACGGCGGCGACCACTTTATTTTCTTGTCCTCGGTGATTCACGAACACGCCGACGAGCTGTTCCCGGGCATGGACGTAAAAGGTTGCTACCAGTTCCGGGTGACCCGTAACGCCGACCTCGAAATCGACGAAGACGGCACCAACGACCTCGCCTCGGCCCTGGAAGACGAACTGCATTCCCGTAACTTCGGTGAGGAAATGCGTCTGGAAGTGGCCGACAACTGCCCGGACGAGCTGGTCGATTTCCTGCTGCACAAGTTCAGCCTCGACATGAACGACCTCTACAAGGTCAACGGCCCGGTGAACCTCGGCCGCCTGATGGAAGTGATTGGCCAGATCAACCGCCCGGACCTGAAGTACACCCCGTTCACACCGGGCCTGCCGAAGAACATCAAGTTCAAGAAGTCGATCTTCGAAAGCATGCGCGAAAAGGACACCTTGCTGCTGCATCCGTTCGAATCCTTCACTCCGGTGGTCGACCTGTTGCGCGAAGCGGCCAAGGACCCCAACGTCAAGGCCATCAAGCAAACCCTGTATCGCACCGGCGCCAAATCCGAGATCGTCACCGCACTGGTGGATGCCGCCCGTAACGGCAAGGAAGTGACCGTCGTTATCGAGCTGCGAGCCCGCTTTGACGAGGAAGAAAACCTCTATCTGGCCAACCGTCTGCAAGAAGCCGGCGCTGTCGTGGTGTATGGCGTGGTGGGCTATAAAACCCACGCCAAGATGATGCTGATCGTGCGCAAGGAAGGCGACCGCTACAAACGCTACGTGCACCTGGGCACCGGTAACTACCACGCCGGCAACGCCCGCGCCTACACCGACTACAGTTTCCTCACCAGCAACGACCTGATTGGTGAAGACGTGGCCGCGGTGTTCCAGCAACTGACTGGCATGGGTGCGGCACTGAAGATCAAGAAGCTGTTCCACGCGCCGTTCACCCTGCACAAGAACCTGATCGCCATGGTCGACCGCGAACGCGCCCATGCGGAAGCTGGCAAACCGGCGCTGATTCGTATGAAAGCCAACGGCCTCACCGAGCCCAAGTTGATCAAGGCGCTCTACAAGGCGTCCCAAGCGGGTGTGAAAGTAGAACTGATCATTCGCGGCATGTGCTGCCTGCGGCCGGGCATTGCCGGTGTGTCAGAGAACATTGAAGTGCGCTCCATCATTGGCCGCTTCCTTGAGCACACCCGGGTATACTACTTCCTCAATGACGGCAAGGACGAAGTCTACGCAGGCTCCGCTGATCTGATGGAACGTAACCTGCTGAACCGGGTGGAGACCGCCTTCCCGATTGAGTCTAACAAGCTCAAGGAACGTGTGAAATCCGAGCTGCAAGCCTATATGGACGACAACAGTCAGGCCTGGATTCTGCAATCCGACGGTTCCTACATTCGTCGCCAACCGGCCGAAGGAGAAGAGATCATCCGCGCCCAGAATATCCTCATCGACAACCTGGCCGCTGCCTCCAGCTGATACAAAAAGCCCTGCCTTCTTGCGAAGCCAGGGCTTTCTTCTGTGGCTGATGCCGAATAGCGACCAAACGTCGCCTCAGCGAACCTCCAGCGCCATGCCCACCGCCTTCTGATAATCCACTTCCGCCGCCAGATCTCCGGCCGTCAGTGGATGTTCATCAAGCCAGGATTCTGGCAACACCACCTTGAGGCAATCATCCTCAGCGTCCAGTTGCGGCACCGGCACCGGATGCACGCCACGGCCGTGATTCAGAATCACCGCCAGCCGTAACAAGCGGGCCAGCTGAATCATCTGGCTACGGCGGGATTTTGAGATGGTATCGAACTCGGCCACCGCAAACTTGCGTCGATGACAGCGCACCAACGCCGCCAGTTTGGCCTGTCCCTGACGAGTGAAGCCCAGCATGTCGGCATGTTGCAGTAAATAGGCACCGTGTTTGTGGAAACCGCTGTGAGACAGGCTCAAGCCAATTTCATGCAGCTCTGCACCCCACACCAGCCAGTTCGCCATGCTGTCGTCCATTCCCCAGGCATCTTTCACCTGAGCGAACAGCGCCAGTGCAGTATCACGTACCCGCTCGGCCTGATCGTCTTCGACAAAGAAGCGTTCCTTCAACGACTGCACCGTCCGACGCCGCACATCTTCATGGTCAGAGCGACCGAACAGATCCCACAAGGCCCCTTCACGCAGGGCGCCATCGCTGTAGACCATGTGCTCGATGCCAAAGGTGTCGAACACCGCGGTCAAAATCGCCAGCCCGCCAATAAACACCTGACGGCGTTCTACCTTGACCCCCGGCAGCGCGACATCATCGATGGTGTCGAACTGCATCGCCTGCTTGCGCAGCTTCTTCAGGGCCTGTTTGGTAATACCTTCCGACGACCAGCCAAACTCCACCACGGTTTGTTCCACCGCCCGAATGGTGCCGGATGAGCCCACCGCACTGTCCCAACCCAGCCGGGTGTACTGGCCTTCAATGTTGAGTAGTTCCTGACGGGCAGCCGCCACGGCCTTGTCGAAGTTGGCTTCGTTGATCTTGCCATCAGCAAAGAAGCGTTTGGTAAAGGAAACACAGCCCATGTGCAGGCTTTCCAGCGCTTTCGGTTCAAAGCGCTCACCAATAATGAATTCGGTGCTACCGCCGCCGATGTCGACCACCAGACGGTTACCGGCATCGTCGGCCAGCGTGTGGGATACGCCCAGATAGATCAGGCGGGCCTCTTCACGACCGGCAATCACTTCAATGGGATAGCCCAGTACCGCCTCGGCACGGTCAATAAATTCCTGCCGGTTACGCGCCGCCCGCAGGGCGTTGGTGGCCAGTACGCTGACCTTGGCCGGGTCCATGCCCTGCAAACGCTGGGCAAACTCGCGCAAGCACTCCAGACCACGCTGCTGGGCTTCTTCCGACAGTTGGAACTGATCGTCCAAACCCGCGGCCAATTGCACTTTCTGACCCCGTCGTTCCAGCGTCCGGAACTCGCCGTGAAACTCACGGGCCACCACCATATGAAAACTGTTGGAACCCAGATCTACCGCGGCAATCAGCTCGCCAGGCTGGGCAGGTGTATCAGACATAACTCGTTATCCTGACGCTTTTTCTGCTGCAAAACACCGAATATGCAACTGCGAAATGGGCTTGTCCATCCCATATTTGGGCAATGGTTGTGATTGATTCCATTCAAGTCCGGCGTACAATACAGGCAATTATGACCTCAACACGCAAGGGGAAACCATGAGCGATCTCATCATCACCACCAGTGACGATACTTTTGAAGCCGACGTTTTGGGCAACGACCTGCCAGTACTGGTAGATTTCTGGGCAGAGTGGTGCGGCCCGTGCAAGATGATCGCTCCGGTTCTGGAAGAGATTGCCGAAGAGTTCGAAGGCAAGCTGAAAATCGCCAAGCTGAACATCGACCAGAATGAAGCGACTGCGCCTAAATACGGCATCCGCAGCATTCCTACCCTGATCCTGTTCAAGAACGGCAACGTCGAAGCCACCAAGATTGGTGCCATGAGCAAGTCTGAACTGACTGCCTTCATCCAGCAGGCAATCTGATTCAGATCAGCTGATCTGTGATCAATCCAACCAAAAGGCGGCTATTCGCCTTTTGGTCTGGACACCCTGAAATATAGGGTCTATAGTTCAAATCAAGCTTTGGGTCCTCCAGAGCACGCCTCTCCTTGATATTCAAATCAAGCACTCCTTATTTCCAATAACTGCAAATCACATTCTTCCCTATGAACCTTTCCGATCTTAAATTGAAGTCCGTTCCTGAGCTGCTTGAAATCGCCCGGGAAATGAACCTGGAAAACGTCAGCCGTACGCGTAAACAGGACATTATTTTTGCGATCCTCAAGCATCACGCCAAAAGCGGTGAAGATATTTATGGTGATGGGGTATTGGAAATTCTGCAGGATGGCTTCGGCTTCCTGAGAAGTGCAAACAGCTCTTACCTGGCCGGCCCGGACGATATTTACGTATCGCCAAGCCAGATTCGCCGTTTCAACCTGCGTAAGGGTGACAAGATTGCTGGCAAGATTCGTCCGCCCAAAGACGGCGAACGTTACTTTGCGATGCTGAAAGTCGCTGAGATCAACGACGACAAGCCAGAAAATGCCAAGAACAAGGTACTGTTCGAAAACCTGACCCCACTGTTCCCGGACGAACGCTTCGTACTGGAACGCGGTAACGGTTCCACTGAAGATTTGTCTTCCCGCGTACTGGATCTGATTGCTCCGATCGGTAAAGGCCAGCGTGGCCTGATCGTAGCACCACCAAAAGCCGGTAAGACCATGCTGCTGCAAACCATTGCGCAGTCCATTACCCACAACAACCCGGATTGTGACGTGATCGTTCTGCTGATCGATGAACGTCCGGAAGAAGTAACCGAAATGAAGCGCTCCGTGCGCGGCGAAGTGGTTGCCTCTACCTTCGATGAGCCACCAGCCCGCCACGTACAGGTTGCTGAAATGGTGATCGAAAAAGCCAAGCGTCTGGTTGAACACAAGCGTGATGTAGTGATCCTGCTGGATTCCATTACCCGTCTGGCCCGTGCCTACAACACCGTGATTCCTTCCTCTGGTAAGGTTCTGACCGGTGGTGTTGACGCCAACGCCCTGGAAAAACCAAAGCGCTTCTTTGGTGCTGCCCGTAACGTTGAAGAAGGCGGCTCGCTGACCATCATCGCCACCGCGCTGGTTGATACCGGTTCGAAGATGGACGAAGTGATCTACGAAGAATTCAAGGGTACCGGTAACCAGGAACTGCACCTGGATCGTAAGATTGCGGAAAAACGCATCTACCCGGCCATCAACATCCGTCGTTCCGGCACCCGTCGTGAAGACATGATGTTCCCTGAAGCTGACCTGCAGCGCCTGTGGATTCTGCGCAAGCTGATGAGCGAAATGGAAGACGTACCAGCAATCGAATTCATGCTGGGCAAACTGGGTCAGACCAAGACCAACGACGAGTTCTTTGATTCCATGCGTGGCGGCAAATAAGCCCCCGCAAGCGATTCAGACTCTGAAGAAGCCGCTCAACTCGAGCGGCTTTTTTGTGGCTGCGATTCAGTGGTGCGGTGTCAGATGGCAGCCGCTGCGCGTCTTTATCTGACCTACGTTCGGTGCTGATGTTGGTAGGGTATTCATAGGCAAGCCAGCTCATCTGGCGTCTGGCGCTCAGCCTATAAACGCCAGCCACAAAAAAGCCACCGCGAGGGTGGCTTTGATAATATACAAAGGCGTTGCCGATCAGGCTGGTACCAAAGCACCGCCCATGGCGTTTTTCAGTTTCTTCAGTGCGTTTTTTTCCAGCTGTCGAATACGCTCTGCCGACACTTCGTACATGGCGGCCAGCTCGTGCAGGGTTGCCTTCTCTTCGTTCAACCAGCGCTGCTGCAGGATGGTGCGGCTGCGGTCGTCGAGGTCGCCCAAGGCTGACACCAGACGGTCGTTGGCGTCTTGCTCGAAGTTTTCAGCTTCCACCAGTGTCGCCGGGTCGGCGCTCTTGTCTTCCAGATAGTACGCCGGCGCCTGATAGGACGATTCTTCATCGTCGTCGACGCCTGCATCAAAAGCAGCATCGTAGGCGTTCAGACGGCCTTCCATCTCGAATACTGTTTTGGTTTCCACGCCCAGATCGTCGGCAATGGAGTTGGCTTCGTCGTTGGTCAGCCAACCCATGCGTTTTTTCTGGCTGCGCAGGTTAAAGAACAGCTTACGCTGGGCCTTGGTGGTGGCCACTTTAACGATGCGCCAGTTACGCAGGATAAATTCGTGAATCTCAGCCTTGATCCAATGCACGGCAAAGGACACCAGACGCACACCCACTTCCGGGTTGAAGCGTTTGACGGCTTTCATCAGGCCAACGTTGCCTTCCTGAATCAGGTCGGACTGGTTCAGACCGTAACCGGAATAGCTGCGGGCAATGTGCACAACAAAGCGAAGATGAGACATAACCAGACGGCGTGCAGCCTCCAGGTCTTCGTGATAATGCAGGCGCTCGGCCAGCTCACGTTCTTCTTCTACGCTTAAGACAGGAATCGCATTGACCGTAGAAAGATACGCCTCGAGATTGGCTCCCGGGGACAAGGCATCAACGGCTTGCAAACCTTTGTTCATTGAACACTCCAGTAAAGACAAAGTAGAGAATCATCAGTGCCAATGGCATTCATTCTGTACTGCATCTGTTTAGTACGCCATGCAGTGTAGCACCTGAATTTACAGACATCCAAGTCCTTCACTGGTTCCATTATCGGAACAATAAGTCGTATTTTCTTGCGATAGGAAACATCTGCTACATTCTGCACGATTGGCGCAGACAGCCAAGGGTATCAGGGTTCGATGTCGTCCAGATGACGGCTAACCGACCACCAGGCACCCAGCCAGCCCAACAGCATGGCCGCCAGTAACAATAGCAGCGATGCACCGCCGGAAAGTGGCTGCAGTTCAAAGCCTGAGCCATACAGGCCCGCCAGTTCGCTCACCGGCCCTTGCAGAATCAGCCAGCACAGCAGTAGCAGCAACCAGCTCATCAGGCCGCCCACCATGCCATACCAGAGGCCGGTATAAAGGAAGGGACGACGTACCCAGGCGTTGGTACCGCCAACCAGCTTCACCACCCGAATTTCGTCCACCCGGGCGGCAATGGCCAGCCGGATGGTATTGCCCACCACCAGCAGAATGGCCAGCGCCAGCAGTCCACCCAGCACCAGAATCACCCTCTGACCCAGTGCCAACAAGGATTTCAGTCGTTCCAGCCAGGCCAGGTCGAGCACCGCTTCTTCGACGCCCGCCATGTTCTCCAGTGCCAGTCGCAACACCGACAGGTCACTGCTGGAAGTGCCCAGCGGCGGCTCCACCAGCAGCACGGCAGGCAGCGGGTTTTCCCCCAGCAGTGCCAGTGCGTCGTCAAAGCCGCTGTTGGCGGCAAACTGCTGCAAGGCATCGTCCGCACCAATCAACTCGGTGCGTTCGACGTGATTCAGTTGATTCACCTGTTGTTGCAAGGCGCGCGCATCGGCATCGGATACCGAGGTTTGCAGATAGACACTGATGCGACCCGACTGCTGCACGGTGTCGCTGAGCTGCTGCAAGTTGTTCACAGCCATCCAGAGCGCCCCCGGCAGGGTCAACGCAATGGCAATCACCAGCCAGGTAAGCAAACTTGCCAACGGCTGGGCCAGCAGTTTCAGCAGGGTTTCTACCGCCACCAGCTGATGATGCCCCAGCCAGGCGCTGGCACGGCCCAGCACACCAATGCTTTGGGCAGAGGCCCCTTGTGAGCCCTTACGCTGGGGTTCAGTACGCTGAGGTCCGCGTTTACGGGACGAGCTGGAACGGCGGCCAGCGGAACGAGGTTCAGGCGACGACATGGGTGTCTCCCAGCATACGGCCGTGATCAAGAATCAAACGGCGTTTGCCCATTCGCTCAATCAGGGCGATGTCGTGGGTGGCAATCAGTACGGTCACACCGACCTGCTGAAAACGCACAAACAGATCCATGATTTCCGCAGAGAGTTCGGGGTCGAGGTTGCCGGTCGGTTCGTCGGCCAGCAGCAGGGCGGGTTTGTTGACCACCGCACGGGCGATGCCAACGCGCTGCTGTTCACCGCCAGACAGCTCAATCGGGTTGCGCTGTTCGTATTGCAGCAAGCCAACGGAGTCCAGCGCCGCACGCACCCGGCGGGCACAGTCGACCGGTGAGTAACCGGCAATTTGCAACGGCAGGGCGACGTTGTCGTAAACGCTGCGATCAAACAGCAACTGGTGGTTCTGGAATACCACCCCTACCTTGCGGCGATGGTAAGGAACCTGCGCGGGCTTGAGGGTGTTGATCAGCTGGTCGTCAATGTGAATCTGGCCCCGAGTGGGCCGTTCCATCATCATCATCAACTTCAGCAGGGTGCTTTTGCCTGCCCCGCTGTGGCCGGTCAGAAAGGCCAGCTCACCGCGTTGCAGTTCAAAGTTAACGCCATTGAGCGCATCCTTGCCAGCCGCGCCATAACGCTTGCTGACCTGATCAAACCGCACCATGCTCATGGTTCAGGCTCCATTACTGCCCAGACTGGTTTTCCCGCTGGAACAGAGCATCAATAAATTGGCTGGCCTGGAATGGGCGCAGGTCTTCAATGCCTTCCCCGACACCGATAAAGCGCACCGGGATGCCGAACTGCTTGGCCAGTGCGAAGATCACACCACCCTTGGCGGTGCCATCCAGCTTGGTCAGGGTCAGGCCGGTGACGCCGACCGCTTGCAAGAATTGCTTGGTCTGGTTAATGGCGTTCTGGCCAGTACCGGCGTCCAGCACCAGCATGACTTCGTGCGGTGCTTCGGGATCGAGCTTTTTCATTACCCGAACCACTTTTTCCAGTTCCTGCATCAGGTTGTCCTTGTTATGCAGACGACCGGCGGTGTCGGCAATCAGGACATCGATGTTACGGCTTTGGGCCGCTTGTACTGCGTCAAAGATCACAGAAGCAGAGTCGGCACCGGTATGCTGGGCAACCACAGGCACCTGGTTACGTTCACCCCACACTTGCAGCTGTTCAACAGCGGCAGCACGGAAGGTGTCACCGGCGGCCAGCATCACACTCTTGCCTTCGTTCTGGTACTGACGGGCCAGCTTGCCAATGGTGGTGGTTTTACCCACACCGTTGATGCCAACCATCAGAATCACGAACGGCTTTTTCTCTTTGTGC
The DNA here is from genome assembly GCF_056158645.1 of Oceanobacter sp. ABM4_470. Taxonomy (NCBI): domain Bacteria; kingdom Pseudomonadati; phylum Pseudomonadota; class Gammaproteobacteria; order Oceanospirillales; family Oceanospirillaceae; genus Oceanobacter; species Oceanobacter sp. ABM4_470. The sequence continues at coordinate 3,706,050 of NZ_JBSWTR010000001.1, read as the reverse complement.
AGTTGCAGCGGTGCTTCAACGTCGGCGAGGGTCTGCTTCAGTTCTTCAATCAGGGCGTTGTAGAGGGCGTCGGAGTCTTTCAGTTCCTTGCGGGATACCCGCTCGGTCAAACGGCCCATGATGTCGGCCGTGGCTTCAACGCCGACATCGGCCATGATCAGCTGGGTTTCGAGCTCTTCCAGCAGGTCTTCGTCGATTTCCTTCTTGCCCAGCAGCAAGGTCGCCAGACCGTCGGTCAGGCTGCTGCGGGTGCGCGACAGGCCGTCCTTGATGCGAGCAAAGAAGCCTTTTTTGGCCGGTTGTGGCACGGCTTCCGGCTCGACAGCCACTTCTTCGACAGTTTCTTCTGAGGCTTCTTCAACGGTTTCTTCGGTGGTTTCCGCTGCGGCGTCAAACGCATCGGCGGAAACCGCTGTGGCCAGCGCCTGGTCACTTTCGACAGAACGCTCGACATCAGCCTCAGCAGCCACGTCAACCGCTGCCTCGACGTCAGTGGTGACGTCTGCCGCTGGCTCCGCCGCTTCCCCAACGACGTCGCTTGCTGTGGTGTCGCTTACTTCGGTGTCATCGGACTGAGGTTCTGGCTGGGACTCTTCAGCAGCCTCTTCAGTAACCTCTTCGACCGCTTTTTCTACCGGCGCGGAAGCTTCTACAGGCTCAACGGCTTCTGGAGCAACGTCGGAACTGGTGTCAGCTGTGTCCGCGGCACTGTCGCTTTCCGCTGCGTCAGCGGTGCTGGTTTCAAGGGTTTCCTCAACGGCCACGTCCTGTTCGGCAGGCTGCTGGTCCTTTTTCTTGCGCTTAAAAAAACTGAACATGATGAATCTGTTTACTCGCTGGATAATCAGGCGGTATGAATTGCGCCTATGCTACCACTAAACCGGCCGTTTTTTATGTCCCAATCGCGATGAACACCTTTTGATACCAGTGGTCCGATTGCTAACATTCAGCTTTGTTTTTATTGAAGGCAGAGAGTTCTCTTGGCTAAGCCCACTTCACAGCAACTCAGAATCATTGGCGGCGAATGGCGTTCCCGCCGTTTGCGCTTCCCGGCCATCGATGGCTTGCGCCCAACCCTGGATCGTGTCCGCGAAACCCTGTTCAACTGGCTGCAATTTGAAGTCGAGGGTGCACGGGTGCTGGACGCCTTTGCCGGCAGCGGTGCGTTGGGCTTTGAAGCCTTGTCGCGCGGTGCCAAAGAGGTGATTTTTCTGGAAAAGAATCCCAAGGCGGCGCTGCAACTGAAAGAAAACCTGTCGACGCTGAACGCCCGCAATGCCCAGGTGTGGGCCGGCGATGCCTTGCACTGGTTGTCGCAAAATCCGGAACCCTACGATCTGGTGTTCCTCGACCCGCCGTTTGGCCTTAACTTGCTGCAACCGGCACTGGACTCGCTGTCGTTGCTCGACGGTGCGCTGGTGTATGTCGAGCACGAAGCCACCTTGACGCCGTCCATTCCGGCCCATTGGGTCGAGATCAAGAGCAAGCAAACCAAGGAATTCTGTTTCCGCCTGTTCCGGGTAGGCAGCGCTGCAACGGCCTGACGCCACAATTGCTGCCGCTGAGACCTTGTGCACAGCGGCGGCAACGCACACTCCCAGACCCTGTGCCATACTGAAATCAGCTGTCATCAGTCTTCTTCCATCATGTTCACCGCAAGGGGTGCCAATGGAGTGGTATCTGCGCTGCTTGCTGATATCCCTGTTTCTGGGCTTGCCGTCCTCATTGCTGGCCGGTTCGCTACCGGAGCCGATTCAGCTCAATAGCGATCGCTTTGCTCTCAACGAGCCACCGGTATTACGAATCCGGGCCAATCAGGTGCGCTTTGCCAGAGCACCTGAGGAGATGACTGCGGCCGATGTTTACCGCGCTCCCGGTCTCGACTGGACAAAACCCGCCACCGACTCCATCACCTTTGGCCGTCAGGACGATCCGGTATGGCTGCGGCTGCGGCTGGAAAATCACTCCCCCGACCCGATTAACCGCATTCTTGAGGTGGGCTGGGCCACCATGCAGTACATTGGCGTCTACGAGGTCGATGTCAACGACGACGGCCCACTCTGGAGCGAGGCACGTTTTTACGAGTCCGGCTTTACGGTGTCTCCTGATCGTTATTACGAACGCGATCGTCATCATATTTTCCCGTTGCAGATCAGTGGTCTGAGCAGCATTGAGGTTCTGATCAAGATCGAATCGGACTTTCTGATCATGGCCCCCATGGTGATCTGGCCACGCGAAGACCACGACGACTTCAAACATCGCGATCTGGGCATTCACGCCTTGCTACTGGGGATGCTACTGGCGCTGTTCCTTTACAACATTGCCATTGCCGGGGTTACCCGGGACATCAGCTACGTGTATTACGTGATGTACCTGGCCAGCATGATCATTTACATCATGGCCGCTACCGGCTGGGGACATTATTTGCTGTGGGGCCATCACGACCTGATCAGCCGCAAGATTTATCCGTTGTCGATCTATTGCAGCATGATCTTCGGGGCCTTGTTTGTGCGCCACTTTCTTAGGCTTAACAGCGTCGGCGGTTGGTACATCTGGATCAACAACCTCACCATTGCCTACTGGACGTCATCGCTGATTCTGGTCGGTAGCGGTATCGCGTCGCGTGGCTTTGCCACCGATCTGTTTGCCATGGCCACCATGGTGTTGTCGATGGTGTACGGCGTCACTCTATGGCAACGCAACCATCAGGGCGCTCGTATGTTCACCGTGGCCTGGTTCGGCATGATCCTGTCGACCATGGTCAACGTGCTGATGATCAAGGGCTTGCTGCCCTACTCATACACAGGTCAGTATTTTCAGGTCGGCGGCGTCATTCTGGAGGTTATTCTGCTGGCCATTGCTCTGGCCGACCGCATGAACTGGGAGCGCTCGTTGCGCGCCAAGGCCCAGCAACGCGCCTACGAATTGCAATTGGCGATCAACAAGGAGCGGGAGTCCAACCTCAAGGCCAAGGAGGAGTTGCTGACGATAGAGAAACAAACCAACCGCCAGCTGGAGAAAATGGTCGCCGACCGCACCCGCGAACTGGAAAACCTGACCACCCATCTGGAATCTGCCAATCAGGAGCTGACCCGTTTGTCGGTGACGGATGCTCTCACCGGGGTGATGAACCGGCGTTATTTCGACACCCAGATCAGCAAGGAAGTACGGCGTTGCAGCCGCGTGCACGAGCCTCTGTCGATTCTGATGCTGGATGCCGACCACTTCAAGCAGGTCAACGACCAGCACGGTCATCCGGTCGGCGATGCTTGCCTGCGCACCATGGCCAGCCGCATCGAAGCAACGTTTTCACGGCCGGGAGACTGCGTAGCACGCTATGGCGGTGAGGAATTTGCGGTGATTTTACCCAATACACCATTGGAAGATGCGGCAGACATGGCCGAGCAGTTGCGTTTGATCATGCAGGAAAGTCCGATACAAACCGACGCCGGAGACCTCCGCCTGACGGTCAGTATCGGTATCTCCGGCGGTTACCCGGATCAGCATACGGAAGACAGCCATCTGCTCAACGACGCTGACGAAGCTCTTTACGAGGCCAAAGGCAGCGGTCGTAACCGGGTAGTGGTGAAAGGTCACTGATCGCCGTCAGTGGCTCCGCTATCAGAACTGGCAACGGCCAGTGAATCAACGTTCTGGAAGCCTCGTGGCAGCTTGTTACCACGGCGGCCACGCTCCCCCTGATAGTGTTCCAGATCGCTGAATTTCAGCTTCATATGGCGCTTGCCGCTGTGGACCACCAGCACATCGGCCGGGGTGAAAGCACACACCGCAATCATCAGCTCTTCGCGGCTGCTGGCGCGAGCGGCGCTGATGTTGATCAGCTTGTTGCCCTTGCCTTTGGCCAGTTTCGGAACGTCCGCCACCGGGAACACCAGCAAACGGCCTTCGTTGGTAACAGCCGCAATCCAGCTGTTATCCACATCCTGAATCAGCGATGGCGTCAGTGCCTCGGCACCCTGCGGCAAACTGATCAGCGCCTTGCCCGCCTTGTTCTTGCTCTGCATGTCGGCCAGCGTGGTGATAAAACCGTAGCCAGCGTCACTGCACAGCAGCAGCTCCTGCTTGTCATTGCCCATCAACAGATGTTTGAAACTGGCACCAGACGGTGGGTTCAAGCGGCCGGTTAGCGGCTCGCCCTGACCACGGGCACTTGGCAAGGTATGGGCGGCAATGCTGTAACTGCGGCCGGTGTCATCCAGCAGAATAACCGGCTCATTGCTGCGGCCTGTGGCCAGAGTCAGGAACTGGTCGCCGGATTTGTAGCTGAGCTTGGTGGCGTCAATATCGTGGCCTTTGGCGGCCCGTATCCAGCCTTTTTCCGACAGTACGACAGTAACCGGGTCGGAGGTCATCAGTTCGGTTTCCGACAGCGCCTTGGCTTCGCCACGCTGCACCAGCGGCGAACGACGGTCGTCGCCGTATTTTTCAGCGTCGGCGGTGATTTCTTTCTTGATCAGGGTTTTCAGGCGGCGCTCGGAACCGAGGGTTTTCTCCAAATAGTCGCGCTCTTTTTCCAGCTCATCCTGCTCACCACGAATCTTCATCTCTTCCAGCTTGGCCAGATGACGCAGTTTCAGCTCCAGAATGGCTTCGGCCTGGGTATCCGTGATGCCAAAGCGCTCCATCAGCACGGCTTTTGGATGCTCTTCGGTACGGATGATGTCGATCACTTCGTCGATGTTAAGGAACGCCACCAACAAACCTTCGAGAATGTGCAGGCGCGCCAGCACCTTGTCGAGGCGGTACTGCAAACGACGACGGACGGTAGCGGTACGGTACTGCAACCACTCCGACAACATGGTGACGAGGTTTTTCACCTGCGGGCGGCCGTCGAGGCCAATCACGTTCATATTAACGCGGTAGTTGCGTTCCAGGTCGGTGGTGGCGAACAGGTGCGCCATCACCGCTTCCACATCGACCTTGCGGGTACGCGGCACAATCACCAGACGGGTCGGGTTCTCGTGGTCTGATTCGTCACGCAGGTCACTTACCAGCGGCAGCTTTTTGGCCTGCATCTGGGCGGCAATCTGTTCCATCACCTTGGAACCGGAGCTCTGGTGTGGCAGCGCAGTAATGACGATGTCGCCATCTTCAATGTGGAACACCGCACGCATTTTGAAGGTGCCCTTGCCGCTCTGGTAAATCTTGCGGAGGTCTTCGCGGGGGGTAATGATTTCGGCGTCGGTGGGGAAATCCGGACCCGGCACCAGCTCGACCAGATCGTCGACACCGGCATTGGGGTTATCCAGCAAATGAATGCAGGCGCTGGCCACTTCACGGACGTTGTGCGGCGGAATATCCGTCGCCATACCCACGGCAATACCGGTGGTGCCGTTCAGCATCACATGAGGCAAACGCGCCGGCAGGGTGGCCGGTTCGTCCATGGTGCCGTCAAAGTTAGGCTGCCACTCTACCGTGCCCTGGCCCAGTTCCGACAACAGCACTTCCGAGAACACCGACAGCTTGGCTTCGGTGTAACGCATGGCGGCGAAGGATTTCGGATCGTCCGGCGCACCCCAGTTGCCCTGACCATCGACCAGCGGGTAACGATAGGAGAACGGCTGCGCCATCAACACCATGGCTTCGTAGCAGGCGCTGTCACCGTGGGGATGGTACTTACCGAGTACGTCACCGACGGTACGGGCCGATTTCTTGTACTTGGCCGATGCCTTCAGGCCCAGCTCGCTCATGGCGTAGATGATGCGCCGTTGTACGGGTTTCAGACCGTCGCCAACATGCGGCAGGGCACGGTCCAGAATCACGTACATGGAGTAATTCAGGTAGGCGTTTTCGGTGTACTGGCGAAGCGTCTGACGTTCTACGCCGTCGTCGGTATAGCTGATTTGCGTCATGGAGATTCGATCTGTCCGTGCACGTTGCTATCAGTTTTGGCCACTGGGCAAGCCTGCCCGGTGGCGGTTATTAGTCTGGCTTTGGTTGCGGTTATTAGCCTGGGGCCGGTTCAGGCCAGTTCGGCTTCGTTACCGCGCTGTTCAAGCCAGTTCTTGCGGTCGCCGGAGCGTTTCTTGGCCAGCAGCATATCCATCAACTCCATGGTTTCAGCATGCTTGCTGACGGATTCGGCGGCAGTGCCTTGCTCGTCCAGCTCGGCCGCTGCTGCAATGCCGTCTTCCTCGTATACCGCAGACGTGCCGTCCAACTCATCTTCCAGTACCAGCTGTACCAGTCGACGGGTGTTCGGGTCCATGGTGGTTTCACGCAGCTGCATCGGGTTCATCTCGCCCAGACCCTTGAAGCGCTGAACGTTGACCTTGCCACGCTTTTTCTCGGCTTCGATACGCTCAAGAATGCCAACTCGCTCGCTTTCGTCGAGGGCGTAGTACACCTCTTTGCCAATATCGATGCGGTACAGCGGCGGCATCGCCACGTAAACATGACCACCGGCCACCAGCGCCGGGAAGTGGCGGACAAACAAGGCGCACAGCAGCGTGGCAATGTGCAGACCGTCGGAGTCAGCATCGGCCAGAATACAGACCTTGCTGTAACGCAGTGCCGACAGGTCTTCAGAACCGGGGTCGATGCCCAGTGCCACGGCAATGTCGTGGACTTCCTGAGAGGCCAGAATCTGGTCGGAGTCGACCTCCCAGGTATTCAGGATCTTACCGCGCAGCGGCATGATGGCCTGGAATTCGCGGTCACGGGCCTGCTTGGCAGAACCACCGGCGGAATCACCTTCCACCAGAAACAGCTCGGCGTTGCCGGAGTCCTGACCAGTACAGTCGGCCAGTTTGCCCGGCAGCGCCGGACCCTGGGTAATCTTCTTGCGGGCGACTTTCTTGGCTTTGCGGAGACGGCTTTGGGCGCTGGCAATGGCCATTTCAGCCAATTTTTCCGCCTCAGCCGTGTGATCGTTCAGCCACAGCGCAAAGGCGTCCTTGACGATGCCAGATATAAACGCCGATGCCTCACGGGAGGACAGACGCTCCTTGGTCTGACCGGCAAACTGCGGGTCAGCCAGCTTGGCCGACAGTACGTAGGCGCAGCGTTCCCAGATGTCGTCCGGGGTCAGCTTGACGCCACGTGGCAGCAGGTTGCGGTATTCACAGAACTCGCGCAGGGCGTCCAGCAAACCGGAACGGAAGCCGTTCACATGGGTACCGCCTTGTGCCGTCGGAATCAGGTTAACGTAGCTTTCCTGCAGCAGTTCGCCACCTTCCGGTAGCCAGTGCACCGCCCATTCGGCCGCTTCGGTGGTACCGGCAATGGCACCGGTGAATGGCGTCGCAGGCAGCACTTCGTAGCCGCGGGTAGCGGCTTCCAGATAATCTTTCAGGCCATCTTCGTAGAACCACTCTTCGTTATCGGCAGCGTCCAGCCCCTTGAAGGTGATTTTCAGGCCCGGGCATAACACCGCCTTGGCGCGCAGAATGTGCTTGAGGCGCACCACCGAGAATTTTGAGCTGTCGAAGTATTTTGGGTCTGGCAGGAAACGGACGCTGGTGCCGGTGCGCTTTTTGCCACAGGTGTCGACCACCTGCAGTTCCATCGCCTTTTCGCCATCGCGGAAGCCAATGCGTTGCACTTCGCCTGCGCGCCAGATAGTCACTTCCAGCGCCGACGACAGCGCATTCACTACCGACACACCGACGCCGTGCAAACCGCCCGAGAACTGGTAGTTGTCGTTGGAGAACTTACCACCGGCGTGCAAGCGGGTCAGGATCAGCTCAACCCCGGACACCCCATGCTCCGGGTGAATGTCCGTTGGCATGCCACGGCCGTCGTCGGTCACGGTCATCGAACCATCGTCGTTCAGCACAACGTCAATGCGCGATGCATGACCGGCCAATGCTTCGTCGACAGAGTTATCGATCACTTCCTGGGCAAGGTGATTAGGACGAGTGGTGTCGGTGTACATGCCCGGGCGTTTGCGTACCGGGTCCAGACCACTGAGTACCTCAATCGACGACGCGTTGTATTCACCCTTGGCGGTGGCCTTGCGACTATCGGACATGCTTACCTCTGAAATGAACGTCTACTGTCTTGGTGCCTGAAGATGGCAGCTAATGCAGACTGCTTTAGAGCATCACCATCGTCAAGCACGCTTATATCACGAATGACTGGTTATATTAACAGTATCAAGGGGACATCTGTTCAATCCTGTACGGTTCTCGGCTCTGGCCTCCTGCTTCGCCCTACCTCCTGCATCCATGCAGTCGTGCGCGAGTGTTGCCGCTGTCCAGAGCAAGGCGACGAATGCAGTGGAGTGCCATGTCCTTTCCAGGTTCGTCTACACAGTACCGGTTGGTGGCAACCCGCGCCCTACGGGGGCTGCCGGATGATCTCGACTCTGTGTCGCCGACTTTTGACTTGACCCATCAGGCCTGCAAGTCGGCTTCGTGATTCGAAACCATCCTGTAGCCCAGAGTTAGCACCGGATTAAATAGATGTCCCCTCAAGCCAAACGGCCAAACTCGATCATTCGGGGCAGTTGCTCACGGTAGCCCTGATAGGCATGGTCGCCGCCTTCGGCGATATCGAGCTGACAATCCTGATACAACTCGGCGGCATGCCGATAATCGAGGGTTTCGTCACCGGTTTGCAGCAACACCAGCAGCTTGTCGGGATGGCGCACCCTTTGAACGGCAATGGCAGCGACGTCATTCAGGTGACGCTCGGTGAGCTGGTATTCAACCCCGGTGTGGTAATGGATTACCGGGCCCAGATAGTTACGAAACAGCTCATGGGGGCGCACTGCCGGGTTGATCAGTACCGCTGGCACATCAAAGTCCTGCGCCAGACGAGTGGCGTAAAAGCCGCCCAGCGAGCTACCAATCACCATCACCTTGTCGAACGACTGTTGCAGCTGACGCAGCTGCTGGCGGGCCATGGCAATGGCATCGGTAAATTCAAACGGCAAGGTCGGGATCAACAGGCGCGACTGAGGCTCGTGCTGCTCGAACCAGATGCGGGTTTCCTCGGCCTTGGCCGACTGGGGAGAACTGAGAAAGCCGTGCAGATACAGGCAGCCAATAGGCTGAGGATGCGAACCGTCTTGGTTCAGCGAGGCTGGATTGGACAAGGGATACCTCCGTGAATCAGAGGCTCAGTATCCCTTAACCGAATAATCAACTTCAAACTCGACGTTTTCGACCCGCTGCACTTCGGTATCAATGCTGCCGTCCGGGTTCAGCACCAACCAGCGGTAGCCCGGCCCCTTACGGTCAACCGAAAAATCTTCGCTGTTCGGCTCAAACTGCACACAGGTGGACGGCGACGATAAATAACGCACGCCATTGATCACTTCATCACTGCTCTGGTGAACATGGCCCCACAGCAGACATTTGGCATTGTCGTAGCGCTCGACAATCGCCAGCAGCTCGTCGCAGTTGCGAATACCGATGTTATCGATCCAGCGGCTTCCCATCGGCTTGGGGTGGTGGTGGAAAGTGATCAGGGTATGCAGTTGCGGGGACTGTTGCAGGCTTTGCTCAAGCAATTGCAACTGATCAGCGGCCAGTTCACCGTAAACCTTACCCGGTACCTGACTATTGAGGAGGACGATTTGCCAGTGCTTACCCTTCACCACCCGCGCTTTTTCGCGGCCTGGAGCATCCACCGAGTCCATGTTGGCGGCATCGTCGTGATTGCCCGGCAGCCAGCAACTGGGCGCATCAAGGCGCTGCAGGTGCTGACCCAGCAGTTCATAGGAGGCTGCGGTGCCATCCTGGGACAGGTCACCGGTGATCAATACCAGATCCATATCGGTATGACGTGACGTTACCAGATCGAGCACGCAATTGAGGCTGTGGCTGGTTTGCATTCCCAGCAGGTGGCCGTCTTTACTGGCGGTCAGATGGGTATCCGTCAGCTGCAGCACCTTTAAATGATCGTCGTTGTCCAAATTCAACAAAACCACTCCTTTTGGATTTGCCTCGCCACAGCATCATCCGCGGGTCAAATCTCTTGTTCTTACCGGCCAGTTACCATCCTTGCGGCCTGTTTTCCGCACCTGCTTCGCGACCATCCGCGAATACGGCGTTTTCCAGATGCCCGAATTTCAGGCAATGTTCCAGCCAATCGGCCAGAAAGCGGTTCAGCTGGGTCTTTTCATCCGGCTGATGCATTTTGTCATTAGGGTAATCATAGCGCCCTTCGCGCACGGTTTCGTTCTGGAAACCGACCACTTCTGCCATTCGAGCATCATGGTACATGCGTACCTGCATCACCGGCGGCGCCAACCAACGTCCGGCCTGGTCGCCCTGGGCAACCCGTACCATGGTGGTATAGCGATGTATCTCTTCTATTTTAACGGATAAACGCTGGCCAGAATGGGAGCCACTGCTCACCCTGTAGGTCAGGTTGGTGCCAACCTCGTCGTCTTTCACCAACTTTTGCAATCTGGCGTAATTCGCTTGTCCCAATGCGGACAAAACGGTCAGGTCTGGCACGTAACGTTTTGGCTTACGGGTCATGACTCCACTCTTTCAGACTGGACAGCCAGTCATCCGCCGTATTCGGCGATCAACTCGCTGTGGTGAATTTTCAACCATTGCAGCGCAATGATGCTGGCCGCATTGTTGATGATTCCCTGTTCCATCGCCTTCCAGGCGTCTTCAACTCCCATGCGTATCAGGCGGATATCCTCATGTTCGTGTTCCAGACCATGAATGCCCGCCACCCCGGCGCTGTCCAACAAACCGCAGTAAAGATGAATCTTCTCACTACAGCCACCGGGAGAGGCCCAATAATGGTGAATTGGAAGCAGCTTGTAAAATTCGCAGCCCGCTTCTTCGCGGGTTTCCCGCTCGGCGACGCTTTCGAGGGTTTCTCCTTCCTCGACCATGCCAGCCACCAGCTCGATCAACCAGGGCGAGCGCTGGTCGGCCAACGCACCAATACGAAACTGCTCGGTAAAGATCAGCTCGTTGCGTTTGGGGTCCAGCAACAGTACGCACACGGCTTCGCTACGCTCAAACAACTCGCGGGTAAAAACCGGCGTCCAGCCGCCTTCGTAGGTTTTGTGGCGCAACCGCAAACGGTCGACCCGGAAGAAGCCCTGAAAGCCGACTTCGCGACTTTCCAGTTGCCAGTCGTCGGCACCAAACACCGGCTGATCAATACTCATACTTGATGAATCCATATATCTAAATAAGAATACTTGAATGCATTTGTTGCATTCACTGTTCGGGCCATCGAAACAATGGCGCAACTGGCCCGGGGATTTTTTCTGATAGACTCGATTTCGATTCTATTCAACCGCTTTCAGCACGGGTTTGTAATGAAAAAACTGTTACCTGCACTGCTGGTGATGACCGCCAGTGGCGCCAACGCGACGGACCTTAGCACCATTTACGAACAGGCAGCCAGCAACGACGCCCAGATTGCTGCCGCCCGCGCCACCCGCGAAGCCAACGGCTACAATGTTGCCATTGCCCGCGGTGCCATCCTGCCGCAGGCCCAGGCCAGCTACAGCACCACCAAATACAAGGCCGACGGCGAAAGCGCCAGTGTGGTGGAGTTTATCAATACTGGTAGCGCCACCCCACGCTCCTACGACAGCGAGTACACTGGCCAGCAGTTCCAGATCACCGCTTCCCAGACCCTGTTCAACCTCAACAGCTGGTACACCTATCAGGCCGCCAGGTCTGCCGATAGCGGCTACGCGGCCCAGCTGCAACTGTCCGAACAGGAACTGCTGCTACGCACTGCCCAGGCCTACTTTGATGTACTGCGAGCGGCCGAGAACCTGGCCACTGCCGAAGCCGAAGAAAAAGCCGTCAAACGCTCACTGGAACAAACCCAGCAACGTTATGAAGTCGGCCTGATTGCGATTACCGACGTGCAGGAAGCCCAGGCGACCTACGATCTGACCAACGTTAACCTGTTGACCATGCAGGCCAATCTGGACGTCAGCTACGAAGCCCTCGAAGCCCTCACCGGCCAACGTTACGACGATATTTCGCCGCTCAAGAGCGACGTCACCATGGCCATGCCGGTACCGGCAGCGGTCAGCGAGTGGGTCGACTCCGGTCTTAACAAGTATGCCGGTATTGTGATGGCGCAGTCTGCGAAAGAGTCTGCACGCCTGCAACGCAACGCCACCCGTGCCAATCACTTGCCGACCGTCAGCCTGCAAGCCAGCTACACCCTGGGTGACAGCGCGCCGAGCTACACCAGCTACCCGACCGACGCCAACTCCCGCACCATTGGCCTGAATATTTCCGTGCCACTGCTGGCCGGTGGTTCCATGTACGCCCAGAGCATGCAGTCTGCCAGCAATCTGGCGGTGGCTGATTACCAGCTGGAAAGCCAGCGCCGGACGGTGAAGCAGAACGTTCGCAGCCTCTATCGCCAGCTTCAAACTGCGGTGCAGAACATTGACGCCCGTCGTCAGTCGATCACCTCGGCAGAAACCGCACTGAAAGCGACCCAGACCGGCTACGAAGTGGGTACCCGTAACATTGTTGAAGTTCTGGATGCCCAGCGTCAGCTGTTCTCGGCCCAAAGCCTCTACGCCAACGCCCGCTTTGACTACATCATCAACCTGCTGAACCTGAAGTTCTACGCTGGCACCCTGAATGAAAACGACATCATGGTGCTGAACAGCTGGTTGCAGCCGTCCTGAGCCCGGTCTGGTCTACCGACCAGCCCCTGCTGCAAGACACAAAAAAGCGCCGATTGATGGCGCTTTTTTGTGTCTGTTATTTGCCGCAGCTAGCGCTCGTTAGCCTGTACCAGCATGGCCAGCAGATCGGCCTGGCGGGCCACCGCCCCACGGCTGCGCTCCACTTGCTTCAAACCGGCCTTGCCCATGTTTTCACAGGCGCTGTCGTTGGCCAGCAGGTTAGCCAGATCCAGTTCCAGTTCTTCGACACTGGTGAGCGTCAGGGCGCGGGCGTCAGCCAACTGTTCGACGATTTGCTGGAAGTTGAAGTAGTGCGGCCCCATCAGTACCGGTTTGCCCAGTGCTGCCGGTTCAATCGGGTTATGGCCGCCGCGCTCCACCAGCGAGCCGCCCATCAGCACCACGTCCGATGCCGCCAGATACGCCATCATCTCCCCCATGGAATCGCCAATCACCACCTGTACCAGCTCGTTGACGGGGGTGTCGAGGTTAAATTCAGAACGGCGTTCAACCACAAAGCCATCGTCCATGGCCTGTTGGTAAACACTGTCAAAGCGCTCGGGGTGACGCGGCACCAGCAGTAACAACAAACCGGGAATACGGCTCTGCATACGAGCCAGGCAATCCAGCAACAGACTGTCTTCACCTTCATGGCTGGAAGCCAGAATCAGCACCTTGCGATCCACTCCCCAATGACGACGCCACTGCTGCGCCAGCTCCAGCGACGCCTGATCGACGTTGACGTCAAACTTGATGCTGCCGGTGATTTTCAGTTGCTCGGTGGGCAGTCCCAGCTGCAAAAAGCGGTCACCATCGACCGGATTCTGGCAGGCCACGCAGCTGAGCCGCTGCAGCATGGGCCGGGTAATGGCCGAGAATTTGCGATAGCCCTTGGCCGAACGGGCCGACAGCCGAGCGTTGGCGAGCAGGCTGGGCACCTTGTGGCGGGCACACCAGCGAATCAGGTTGGGCCATAGCTCGGTTTCCATCACCACCAGACAGGCCGGTTTGACCCGTCTTCCGAACAGCCACCAGATCCACGACAGGTCGTACGGCATAAAACTGTGTTCCACCCGATCACCAAACAGGCGCTGAACCTGTTCCGCGCCGGTCGGGGTGGTGCTGGTGACCCACACAACGCGATCCGGGTAACGCTCGATCAAGGCTTCGATCAGGGGTTTGGCCGCCAGGGTTTCCCCCACCGAGACCGCATGAACCCACACCGTACCGGGCTGCTCCATACGTTTGACGAACCCCAGTCGCTCACTCACTCGCGCCCGATATCCCGGGTTCTTGCGACCGCGCCACCACAGCCTGCCAAGCAAGATAGGCAGTAGCAGGGTAAGGAGCAGCGAATAGGCAAATCTGGCCACAGTAAAGATCCGTCGTTTGAGTGGGCCAAAATGGTAGCACACAGGCGCGCTATGCTAGACTGCCGCCTTCATTTTCAAGGCTGCAAACATCGATGGAAGTACAGGTCCCGGATTTCCACACTGCCCGAGTGCTGGTGTGTGGTGATGTGATGCTGGATCGTTATTGGCACGGTCCAACCTCCCGAATTTCGCCGGAAGCTCCGGTACCCGTGGTAAAAATTCACGACAGTGAAAACCGCGCCGGTGGTGCTGGCAACGTGGCGCTGAACATCGCCTGTCTGGGCGCTTCAACCCAGTTGCTGGGCATTACCGGTAAGGACGACAACGGCCAACAGCTGCAATCCTTGCTGCAACAAGCCGGTGTTGAATGCCACTTCCTGCAACATCCGCATCATCCAACCATCACCAAGCTGCGCATCATCAGCCGTCAGCAGCAGTTGATTCGACTGGATTTTGAAGAAGCCTTCCACGCCACCGACCTGACCAGCCTGTACAACGACTTCGACCAGCAAGTCGCCAACGCCGGTGTGGTGATTTTGTCTGACTACGGCAAGGGCTCACTGAGCAACCCGCAGCGACTGATCGAATCCGCCCGCCGCGCCGGTGTACCGGTGCTGGTCGACCCGAAAGGCACCGACTTTGAACGCTACCGTGGCGCCACGCTGATCACACCGAACCTGAGCGAATTTGAAGCCGTGGTCGGCAGCTGTCCGGATGACGATACGCTGGTCACCAAGGGCCAGGCGCTGTTGCAGGACTACGACCTCGAAGCCGTGCTGGTGACGCGCAGCGAAAAAGGCATGACCCTGATTCGCAAGGACCAGACACCGTTCCACCTGCCAACCCGCGCTCGTGAGGTCTACGACGTTACCGGTGCTGGCGATACCGTGATTTCGGTACTGGCGGCGTCATTGGCAGCCGGAGCCTCCATGGAACACGCCACGGCACTGGCCAATACCGGTGCAGGTGTCGTGGTTGGTAAACTGGGGACCGCCACCGTCACCACGGAAGAACTGCGCTCGGAACTGCGCAGCGAAAGCCATCAGGGGGCCGGCGTTTTTGCCGAAGACGCCCTCGCCCAACTGGTGGAAGAGGCCCGTCGTCGCGGTGAAAAACTGGTGATGACCAACGGCTGTTTCGACATCATTCACCCGGGCCATGTGCAGTACCTGAAAGAAGCCAAGGCACTGGGTGACCGGCTGTTGGTGGCAGTGAACACTGACGAATCCGTCGCCCGCCTGAAAGGGCCAACACGGCCGATCAACCCGCTCGATCACCGCATGGCGGTACTGGCTGGGCTGGAGAGCGTCGACTGGGTGGTTCCTTTTGGCGAAGACACCCCGGAGCGCCTGATCTGCCGCTTGCTGCCTGACGTATTGGTCAAAGGCGGCGACTACACCATTGAACAAATCGCTGGCGGCAAGTGTGTGCAACAAAATGGCGGCGACGTCATCGTATTAAGCTTCAAGGACAACTGTTCCACCACCGCCATCGTCAAACGAATTCAGAACGCTGAGGATTAATCCATGATCATTGTTACCGGTGCCGCAGGCTTTATTGGCGCAAACATTGTCAAAACCCTGAACGGCATGGGCCGTACCGACATCATCGTGGTCGACGATCTGAGCAATGGTCGCCAGTTCTACAACCTCAACGACTGCGATATTTTCGACTACCTCGACAAGGATGACTTCATCCAGCGCGTCGCCAACAACGACGGCATCCTCGACGACGTCGAAGTGATTTTCCACGAAGGCGCTTGCTCCGACACCACCGAGTGGGACGGCAAGTACATGATGGAAAACAACTACGAATACTCCAAAACCCTGCTGCACGCCTGTCTGGCCAAGAAAATCCCTTACCTGTACGCCTCCAGCGCGGCGGTATACGGTGGCAGCGCGGTGTTCAAGGAAGAGCGCGAACACGAGCACCCACTGAACGTCTACGGCTACTCCAAGTGGCAATTCGACCAGTACGTGCGTCAGCTGCAAGCCCGCAAGCCTGAGCTGTTCCAGAGCCAGGTGGTGGGTTTCCGCTACTTCAATGTCTACGGCCCGCGTGAACAGCACAAAGGCGGCATGGCGTCGGTGGCGTTCCACTTCAACAACCAGATCAACGACAACGGCATCTGCAAGCTGTTTGGCGGCTACGACGGCTATGAAGCCGGTGAACAACGCCGCGACTTCGTCTTTGTTGGCGACGTGGTGAAGGTCAACCTGTGGTTCTGGAACAACCCGGACAAGTCCGGCATTTTCAACCTTGGCACCGGTCGCTGCCAGAGCTTCAACGACGTTGCCGATGCCGTCATCAGCTGGCACGGCGAACAGGGCACACAAGCCTCGAAGGAATACGTTGAATTCCCCGACAAGCTCAAGGGCGCTTACCAGAGCTTCACCGAAGCCGACATCTCGGCCCTGCGCGAAGCCGGTTACAGCGATGAGTTTGCCGATGTGAAAGCCGGCGTGTACCAGTACATGGACTGGCTGAACAAGTAAGAGAGTCCATCCAACCCGAGCATTCAGACGAAACCATCGCATGTCAGACTCCTCACAAGGCCGAATGCCGCCCAAACAACTGCTGCATCCGCGCTACTGGCCCAACTGGATTGGTGTCGGCCTGCTGGTCGCCACCACCTACCTGCCGTACGCCCTGCAAATGGCCATTGGTAAAACCCTTGGCCTGATCCTGCACAAGGTGGCGCGCAGCCGCCGTCATATTGCCGAAGTGAACATGGATCTGTGTTTCCCGGAAAAATCCGCCGCCGAGCGCGCTGCGCTGGTGCGGCAGATTTTTATCGACAACGGCAAGGGCATGATGGAAACCCTGATTGGCTGGTTCCGGGCACCGGATCATCTGGCTGGCCGCACCCGCTTTCACGGCTTCGACAAACTGCGCAAGGCCCAGGAAGAAGGCAAAGGCGTGTTGTTGCTGGGTGCCCACTATTCGATGCTGGATTTGGCCGGAGCGCTGTTTATTACCCAGCTGCCTGCCAACATCAGCTATCGGCCGCAGGATAACCCGGTGATGAACTGGTTGATGGAGCGTCGCCGGGCGCGACTGTACATCGACTGCTTCACCCGCAAGGACATCCGTGGCTTTATTCGCTGCCTGAAAAAAGGCCAGATTCTGTGGTACGCACAGGATCAGGACTTTGGCCGCAAGAACAGCATCTTTGTGGATTTCTTTGGCATTCCAACGGCGACCATCACCGCCACCTCACGCATCGCCAAAGCCGGTCAGGCCTATGTGATGCCGATGACCTACTTCCGCGCTGAAGACAACAGCTACGACGTCACCATCCACGACCCGTTGCCGATCCCGAGTGGCGACGAAGTGGCTGATGCCGAACTGGCCAACCAGTTTATTGAAAACCAGCTGCGCCAGCACCCGAGCCAATACCTGTGGCTGCACCGCCGCTTCAAGACGCGACCTGAAAAAGGCGAGTCGTTTTACAAGAAGAAGTGATTAGGCTGGAGTCTGGAGTCTGGAGTCCGAGGTCTAGGCGGGGCGCGCAGCCTCTGAGGTCTGGCAAGATTGAGGGAGAGAGCTTGCTCTCGATAAACCATCGGCAGCAAGCTGCCTCCCACAGAATAGGATGGGCACTCGTGCCCATCAGCTTGTGTCAGATGGCAGCCGCTTCGCGTCTTTATCTGACCTACGCGCTCAATGAAGACCAGCCTGTGAACCATGAAAAACCGCGTGTCGGCTACAAAAAAACGCGCATCAAGATGAGCCGTTTTTTTGTGAAAGCGAATAGAACATCACGGCCATGGATGGCCGGATAGCCCGGTTAAGGCATGGATGCCACATCCGGGCGAGTTCGTTGTGAGCAAAAACAACAAACGATTAGCGAATCGGTAGCGCAAAGCGGAGGGGATGGCCTACCGCCGGGGAGAGAAGCTCTCCCCAAGAGGTAAAAACACCGCACGCCAGATAACCACGTGGATAAAAAGCACTTACTCCAGCACCGCGTCAGCGACGCCACTGCGTTTGCCCGCGGCGTCGTACAGCACTTCCTGCTTACTGACCAGTTCACCGAACGGGTTGTATTCAAACAAAAACACTTCCCGGCCACGCGCATCAAACTCCGATGAGCGGCACGGTGCGCCCTGCATGTCGTAGTGCACCCGGTACTTCAGCAACCCATTCTCGAAGGTTTCCGAGCTGAGCTTTTCGTCGGAGTCGTCATAGGCAAACACCGTGGTTTGGCCGCTGACCTTGTCTTCCACTTTCGACACCCGGGCAGCGGACAAATAGTGCACCGAATCCGGGGTTTCAATGCGCAGCCCCTCGTCGGTTTTGCTGACGCTCTGAACATGGCCTGGCACCCCGCCAGCCACCATTTTCTGCACTCGCAGCAGCTTCAATACCCGTTGCAGTTCTTTCATGTCATCGGACACCTGACGCTGGTTATGGCGCAGCGAATCCAGTTCCGACGACACATTGGCCTGTACCTGATCCAGATGCTGGCTCAGCTCGCCGTGACGGCGTTTCATTAGCGCCGACATATGATCCAACGCTTTCTGCCAGTCGTCCGACATCGCCAGTGTGGTGGCCTTGAGGTCATCAACGCTGGCATTCAGCTCTTCATCCACCATCACCACGGGAGCCACCGGCGTTTCCGCCACCGGCTGGTTGGCCTGCTGCGCCAGTTCGCTGGTGATATCGAGCATTGGCTGCATCAGCACGGACAGCTCAGCCAGTTCCTGACTGAGCGACTCATGGCGGCGCTGGAAGGTATCAATATCCAGCTGCTGGCGTTCCAGTGTGCTGACCAACTGCTGGGTTTTACCAGTGCTGTCGTTAATGTCCATCAACTGATGACGCTGGGACTGCAACGAGCGCTGCAGGTCGTTCAGCACCAATGCGGCATCGTCCAGCAGGGTGTGGTTTTCAAAGGCTTTTTCGTAAATCACCTTAAGCTCGCGCAGTGCCACCAGCTGCTGTTCACCCACCGGGGCCAGCGCCTCGGTGAGCCGGTCCGGCAGCATCTGGTCGGCTTGTCGCTGACCATTGATCACCGTGGCAATGGCTTTTTTCAGCACCCCGACTTCACTGTCGAGCTGATGAAAGTGGGCGCTCATGTTCGACAGCATACGCTGGGCCGATTCGCTCATCTTCATCAGTGCGTCGTTGTGATGGGCGAGGTTGCCCTGAATGCTGTCGCGTACCTTGTCGGAGGTTTCACGAAACGCCGCCACCGAGTCGCGGGTGAGGGCTTCGATCAGTTTTTGCTGACGACGGTGATTATCCGACAACAAGTCCTGGATACGGGTGTTGCCGGTTGTGGCTTCGCTGAAGGCCAGCTCCTGCAATTCCAGCGCACGCTGGGACAGGTTGCCATTCACTTGTACGCTGGTGCGGATCTCTTCGCTGTCACGGGCGAGGTTCGAGAGGTTAACTTCAAAGTGATCCTTCACTTCACTGACCATGTTTTCAAGGCTGTCGCGGCTTTCGTTGTCATGCTGATGCTGAGCCTTGGACAGCTCATCCAGACGGCGTTGCAGCTTGCCCACCCGGGCATTGGTCAGAATCAGCAACACCACCACGCACAGCAGGGTCGCGCCTTGCAGGGCCAGAGGAAGTAACTGGCTGATGTCCATGCTTGTCTCCACAAATTGCAGTCACTGCCAACCGGTTTGTCGCGGCGAATTTTGGCGTCCCGGCCAGCATGGAATCGTCAATCGGACAGGAGAAATAATGTAGTCCTGTTGCCGCTGGAACACCAGCGACATGGACAACAATTGGACGTATTAGGGAGAAAAAAGGTGTCTCTGTCCGGCCCGCTGAGCCAGACGGGCCAATCAGGCCGGACGGGTCACACGCAGGAAGGTTTCCTGCAGTACCTGAACGTCGTTGGCAGCCCGGTGACGGCCAATGTTCATTTCGTCCCAGAGCGACTTTTTGGTGTCGTGCCAGGCTTCCATTTGCTCCGGCGTCAGCAACCGGTTGATGGTTTCAAGCCGGAACCGCTGCACCAGCTCGGCTTCTTCAAACAGCCGTCCAAGCCAGCTGCTGTCGAAACTCCAGGCATCGGTGTAGAGGGTTTTGCCACGCAGGGCTTCGTTCAGTTTGAGTGCGGTTTCACGGGCACTGAGGCCATCGCGTTCCAGCAGTTCACGGGAAATGCCGTGCATGGCCTCGGCGTCGTCGCTCCAGTGAACCCAATCCGGTGCCGGGCGCACCAGACAGCTGTGCACCACGCGATCCTCCAGCGCATAGCCGATTTCAATCGGATAGCTGCCAGAACCAAAGCCGGACGCTTCGAGATCAATAATGGCGGGAACCTGTGCCTGCACCGTGTTTACCTGTTCAGTCATTTTCTCATTGTTCAAAGTGTAGCCACTTTTCAGCGTGGCTATGTACCCAAGGCGACATGATTGACAAATTGCCAGTCACAACCGCCCTCGGCACCATGATCGTTTTGCATTGTTGTTCAGCCATGGCCGCGCCCAAGTGGCGCAACTCGCATGACTTCTTCGATGGTGGTCATCCCGGCCGCCACCTTATGGGCTCCGCTCAGTCGCAGACTGTGCATGCCCTCTTTCATTGCTGCCTGACGCAGCTTGATCTGGTCGGTCGCTTCGTTCACCAAAGGCTCCAGACTTTCCGACATCGGCATCACTTCGTAGATGCCCATACGGCCCATATAACCGGTGTTACGACACTCCAGACAGCCGCCGGCAACGTAAACGTATTCGGGGGTTTTCACCAACCAGGGCGCAGTCAGTTGTTTCCAGACCTTTTCATCGGTTTTCTGTTTCTGTTTGCAATGTGGACACAGGGTCCGCACCAGACGCTGCGCCATCACCCCCAACACGCTGGAGCGAATCAGGTAGGCGGGCAATCCCAGTTCCTGCAAACGGGTAAACGCCGACGGCGCATCATTGGTGTGCAGGGTCGACAAAACCAGGTGGCCGGTCAAGGCTGCCTGTACGGCAATTTCGGCCGTTTCCAGATCTCGTACCTCACCCACCATGATGATATCCGGGTCCTGACGCAGTAATGCCCGCACCCCACTGGCAAAGGTCAGGTCGATGCCACTTTGCACCTGCATCTGGTTAAACGACGGTTCGACCATTTCAATCGGATCTTCAATGGTGCAGACGTTCACCTGTGGCGTTGCCAGCTGCTTGAGAGTGGAATACAGCGTGGTCGTTTTACCGGAACCGGTTGGACCGGTGACAAACACGATGCCATGGTTATTGCCCACCATTTGCTGCCAGCGGCGCTGGTCTTCCTTGCCAAAACCCAGTTCGTTAAAGCTGCGCACCAGTACCGACGGGTCGAAAATACGCATCACCATCTTCTCGCCAAAGGCGGTCGGCAAGGTCGACAAACGCAGTTCCACTTCCTCGCCCGCAGGCGTGCGGGTTTTCAGGCGGCTGTCCTGGGGCTTGCGCTTTTCAGCGATGTTCATGCGTCCCAGCGACTTCAATCGCGCCACCACCGCATTGCCCACCTGAGCAGGCAACTCGTACACATTGTGCAGTACCCCGTCGATCCGAAAGCGCACATGGGCAACGTCCCGGCGCGGCTCCAGGTGAATATCACTGGCACGCTGGTCGAAGGCGTATTGCAGCAACCAGTCAACGATGTTGACGATGTGCTCGTCGTTGGCGTCCGGCGCCCGCGCCTTGCCAAGGTCGAGCATGGATTCCAGATTCTGGACCGCACTGCTGCCCTGATGGTCTCCACGGGCCCGACTGACCGAATTGGCCAGCTGGTAGAACTCAACCCGGTAGCGTTCGATGGCGCTGGGCGAACTGATCACCCGTTTCACCATCCGCCGCGAGACGTGCTCAACGTCGGAAATCCAGCCACTGACCTGCGGCTCGGCAGAAGCCACCCACACTTCGTCGGCGGTGACCTTGACCGCCAGAATCCGGTGGCGTTCCGAAAACGCGTAGGACATCACGTCGGTAACCGCACTGACGTCAATTTCGAGCGGATCGATGGCAAAAAACGTTTGCTGATGTTGCTCTGCCAGCCATTCACACAAACGGTCTTCCGTCAGCTGTTTGCCGGGCTGACGGGCGTCGGCCAGATTCTGGCGGGCAATGAAGGTCAGCGGGTGCAGGTCGGCTTCACCGTCCTGTCGACGGGTGCCAAGAGCCTGCTCGTAATCTTCCGGCGTCAGCAGGGCAGACCGGCGCATATCCTCCAATAACCCCGACAGGGTCAGGCGTCGATCTGAGCTGGACTGCATGAATGTTCTCCTGTGACTGCAAGCGGGCCGTCAAGCGGCGGCATCATGGTGTGTTCGCGGCCTGAATACCAACATACCATTGCTGTATTGACGACCATGGCAACCGATCGGTATCCGCTTCTGTATCAGTGTCTATAACGGCTGAGCTTTCCAGCGGATTCTGTGCCAATGTTAGCGCAGCCAGCTGTTGCACCAACTGATCCAGCGCGGGATCAAGGGTCGGAGCAGCGGCTGTCAGCCCCGGGGCAGCGGATTCTGCTGGCTGAGTGTGAAGATTGAATAACAATTCTCCCCACTGCAGTAATTTTTCTGCACCATTTTTGGCCATAGTGTCGGAAACCGCAGCAGATGATGCGGCTGACCTGACGGTCAATGCAATGACCAGCAGTTCAGAAACCAACGCCTGTCCCAATTTGGTCAGTGAAACGGCACCATCGCTGGCCAGCTGGGTCTGTAATCGCTGGCTCAGTGGCAGTAACTTCAGCGCCGCCAGCGCCAGCGAGTCGGTTGCGGTATTCACCGCTGCTTCTTGTGTTGTTTCCGGTGCGGCTTCATGCGCTACGGCCGGTTGCTCGAGCCAGAGACTCTGCTCAAGCGCCCGTTTAATGTGCTCAAAATTGTGCTGCAACGCCGTTAGTAGCCCGGCGCTATCGCACGCGTCGGCCAGCAACTCAGCATCGGCTTTGGGTTGCCAGTCCCGCCCCATGCCAACCAGCGCAAAGCCACGTTCGGCCTTGCTGATATCACTGAGCCACAGCGGCAACGTCTGACACAGCGACTGCGCCAGTGGCCACAGGCACGCGGCATCGCCCTGCAACAATTCCAGCTCCAGTTCGCACAACGGTTGCTGCTGTTCCGCAGCCAGCACCGCTCCGCGATCCATCACCAGTTCAACCCGATGATCACCTTGCTGCCACAGCCAACGACGACGCTCGAAG
This sequence comes from Oceanobacter sp. ABM4_470, assembly GCF_056158645.1. NCBI lineage: Bacteria > Pseudomonadati > Pseudomonadota > Gammaproteobacteria > Oceanospirillales > Oceanospirillaceae > Oceanobacter > Oceanobacter sp. ABM4_470. The sequence goes on along the minus strand of NZ_JBSWTR010000001.1, from coordinate 3,682,923 downwards.
TTAGTTGCAAACAGCGGAATCAGATCGGCAACGGCAACGTCCTGTGGCCAGCAGGCCTGCACCTCGTCCGAGCCTAACCGCTGTTCGTCGAGCTGCGCCGAAGCCAGCGGCCAGTTCCATTCACGGCGACGGGTAAGGCCGCCCTGGCTGTCGCCACGGGTCTTCAGGGTTTGCTCAAACGAGTCGCCTTTCTGGCGAATACGCAGGGCGCAGGCAGCACGCGACAGTCGCGCATCCGGCGTGTCATAGTAGCTGTTATTCAACGTGAATTGCTGGCTGCTGCCAGCCAGCTGATCCAGCGCCTGGCACAGCAGGTCAGCCTGTTGTGGCTCGAAGCGCAATTTGAGTTCGATTTCGTAGGTCATGGCGCTATTGTCGTGACCCCATACATAGAGCGCAAGCTCAAGGTCCGTGCCGCATGTCGACTTCTGTCAAAAAACTTCCTTCCATCGTCGAATCCATGTCCACCCTGATCAGCCAGAACAGCATCAGCTCGGTCTTGCCGCAGTACGATCGCAGCAATATGGACGTTATCCACAGTCTGGCGCAATGGTTTGAGGCCCTCGGCTTCGAGGTCGACGTGCTGCCCATTGCCGGTGAGCCGGGCAAAGCCAACCTGCTGGCGACCATGGGTAAGGGCGATGGCGGTCTGGTGCTTAGCGGCCACACCGATACCGTGCCTTGCAACCCGGAAAAATGGACCTCCGATCCGTTTACCCTGACCGAGCGAGATGGCAAGTATTACGGCCTGGGCACCTGCGACATGAAGGGCTTTTTCTCGCTGGTAATCGAAGCCGTACAGGCGTTCAAGGCCGGCGACTTCAAACAACCATTGATGGTGCTGGCCACCGCCGATGAAGAAAGCTCCATGACCGGTGCGCGGGCGCTGGCGGAACAGGGCAAGGTCAAAGGCCGCTACGCCGTCGTCGGCGAGCCGACCAGCTTGCGCCCAATCCGCATGCACAAGGGCATCATCATGGAAACCGTGCGCCTGACCGGTAAGGCCGGGCACTCGTCCAACCCGGATCTGGGCATTAACAGTATTGATGCCATGCACGATGTGATTGGCGAATTGCGCAGTCTGCGCGGCGAGCTGCAGCGCAACTACAGCAACGCCCACTTTGCTGTGTCGGTGCCAACCCTGAACCTCGGCTGTATTCACGGTGGCGATAACCCCAACCGTATTTGTGGCAGCTGCGAACTGGCGTTCGACTTACGCGCCCTGCCCGGCATGAGCAACGACGATCTACGTGAACAAATCCGTCAGCGACTGAACCCGATCGCCGAGCAAAACAAGGTCGAGTTTGAACTGGAAACCCTGTTCCCGGGCGTAGAACCATTCGAAACCGCCAAAACCAGCGCGTTGGTCGAAGCCGCCGAACGCCTCACCGGCTACCAGAGCGAAGCCGTCGCCTTTGCCACCGAAGCGCCGTTTTTGCAGGCACTGGGCTTTGAAACCATCGTGCTGGGGCCGGGCAGTATTGATCAGGCCCATCAGGTGGATGAGTTCATTGCCATCGACCAGATCGAACCTTGCGTCGAGCTGCTGCGCTCGCTGATTCAGCGTTTCTGCGTTGACGCCAGCTGAGTAACCACATCACACCGACCGCTGGGCTTGCGGTCGGTGTGGCAAACACTGGTGACGAACCACGCTGCGTGATTAAATTCAGGCCAGTTTTTAACCCACACCAACATGAGAACCCGAGTTGAGCACTGACACCACCGCGTATGTGCAGTGGTTTCGCCAGTCATCCCCTTACATCAATGCCCACCGGGGCAAGACGTTTGTGGTGATGTTTGAAGGCGACGCCATCGCACATCCCAATTTCACCAATGTGGTACAAGACATCGCCCTGCTGAACAGCCTTGGCGTGCGTCTGGTACTGATCCATGGCGCCCGTCCACAGATCAACACCGCATTGCGACGACTGGGAGCCAAAAGCGCGTTTCACAACGACCTGCGCATTACCGATGCCCAGGCGCTGACGGCCGTGAAAGCGGCGGTGGGGTATGTCAAAGCCGACGTTGAATCGCACATGTCGGTCGGTTTGCCCAATACGCCGATGCACGGTGCCCGCATGCGGGTGGTGAGTGGTAATTTTGTGACTGCACGGCCTCTGGGCGTGATTGACGGCGTCGACTTCCAGCACACCGGCGAAGTACGCCGTATTGATCATGCTGCCATTACGGACCTGCTCAGTGCCGGTAACGTGGTGCTGCTGTCCTGTTTGGGCTATTCGCCATCCGGCGAGGTGTTCAACCTCGCGGTGGAAGACGTTGCCCAGCAAGCAGCAATCAGCCTGCGGGCCGACAAACTGATTTTGATGGGCGGTCATGACGGCCTCGCAGACAACGGCGAAACCCTGCATGAAGTCACCTGTGGCGAACTGCAACAGTACCTCGGCCAATTCGACGGCGAAGCCCGTCACCATGCCGAAGCGGCGCTGAAAGCCGTTCTTGCCGGAGTGCCCCGTGCCCACCTGGTCAGCTACCTCAACGACGGCGCCATGCTGGAAGAGCTGTTCACCCGTGAAGGCAAGGGCACCATGGTGACCCAGGACCCCTACGACCAGCTGCGCTCTGCCCGCATTGAAGACGTCGGTGGCATTCTGGAACTGCTGAAACCATTGGAAGACGCCGGCATTCTGGTGCGCCGCTCGCGCGAGCTGCTGGAAACCGAAATCAGCCGCTTCCACGTGATTGAACGCGACGGCATGATCACCGCCTGTGCGGCCCTGTACCCATACTCCGAAGACCGTGCTGAATTGGCTTGTGTCGCTGTTCACCCGAGCTATCGGGGTGGCAGTCGCGGCCGTCAGTTGCTGGAGCTGGTCGAGCAGGAAGCCCGTCGCCGTCAGTACAAACAGCTGTTTATCCTCACCACCCGCACCGCCCACTGGTTCATAGAACAGGGCTTTGTTGCGGGTGCAGTGACTGACCTGCCGGAAGAACGCCAGAAGCTCTACAACTTCCAGCGTAACTCCAAGGTGTTTTTGAAAAACCTTTCCTGAACGGCTGCTTCATTCCTGTATCAGCGTTTCGGAATTACATAACGCGCCTCAAGATGAGCCAATCTGAACAAGAACGCATCGGGCGATAGGCCATGGATGGCCGCTCAGGCCAGTTGAGGCATGGATGCCGAATCTGGCCGGCCCGCAAGACGTTCGAAGTGAAGATTGATCAGCGAATCGGAAGCGCAAAGCAGAGGGGTTGGCGGCCGCCGGGGAGAGAAGTTCTCCCCAAGAGGCAACCATTGACGCCTGTGCTTTCAATAAAACGGTTAGCTATCCATGAAAGCCAGTGAATGGTTTCTGCTGCATTTTGAAATCCACCGCCGCTCCGACGCATGGGGCATGATCCAGGTATTCGACGACGGTAACAAACGCTACCTCAGCTTTGGTACTGCCGACGAACAAAGCTGCCAGCTGAAACACAACCCGCTGCAACTGCAACACGACTACAGCCGCGCCATGCTGGCCAGCCTGCTGATGTTTGGCGAGCAAGCGCCCCGCCGCATGACCATGCTCGGGTTGGGCGGCGGCTCTTTGCCCCACACCGTGCATGAACTACTGCCCGACTGTCATATCAACGTCGCTGAACTGCGACCCGCCGTGGTGCAGGTGGCACGGCAGTATTTTCAGCTGCCACGCAGTCCGCGGCTGCACATCCATAGCGGCGATGCCGGTGCTTGGCTCGACGACGCCGAAGCAGACCAGTGCGACTGGCTGATGTCGGACCTGTTTTTGTCCGACGGACTCGACCAGCAGCAACTGCAAACGCACTTTCTCGATCGCTGTCATCGCCACCTCAAGCCAGCGGGCTGGCTGGTGCTGAACCTGTGGCGCGAACACCGTGATCAGGCCGACTGGCTGAATCACCTGAAGCGCCAATTCGATCAGGTACTGCACGCCACCACCAAAGACGGCAACTGGATCGTCTGGGCCCGCAAAGCCGACAGTGTCGACCATGCCGATGGAACATCTGCCACGCTGACGGAGTCCGACGCAAAACAGCAAGCCAAACATTGGTCTGCCAGCGTCGGCTTTAATCTCTGGCAAAGCGCTCGGCCGTTCTTCAAGCACCGCCAGAAACGGCCGAAATCGCTTTGATCATCGGCGCTGCTGGTTTCCATCTCGGAAACTGACAATCACTGACAAATTGCTGTCGTATTTTTGCCTTTGCAACGGGTCTGTAGAACACTCTGAGTACACTTGAAAATCAGGCGCAAACGCCCTGCCAGAGGGCGTTTCAGCGGCGACGGATCGCGGATTTCCTCTTCCCCAATGGCCGTCCGTTGCAAACGCAGAGGCAACCAGAGTTAACATCGCGTTAACCCGTTTTTAACCACAAAACAGCAACAATCAAACCATAATATCGGCAAATAACCCATTTTTGATGACAATTTGTTTCAAAAAAGAAACCAATCCCGGTTATTTGTACCACCCAATTTTTGCCCCCATCGACAGAGGACCTGCCCAATGAAAGCCCTCATCCGTTCCATCGCCGGTCTTGCTGTTGTCACAGCGCTGGCGGGCTGCCAATCGGAATCTGCGGATTCCGCCGCCGCCCAACAGGCGCGCCCGGCTACCGAAGTCAGCTACGTTGAAATCCAGCCCCAAAGCGTCAGTCTTACCAGTGAGCTGAAAGGCCGCACGGTAGCGTCGAAAAGTTCCGAAATTCGCCCTCAGGTCGGTGGCATCGTCAAGCAGCGACTGTTTGAAGAAGGCAGCGAAGTGCAAGCCGGTGATGTGTTGTATCAGATTGATCCGGCCACCTATCAGGCTGACCTGCAAACCGCCAAAGCGACCCTGAAAAGTGCCGAGGCTTCGCTGGAGTCGGCCCGTCTGACTGACGAACGTTATGCGGGGCTGGTAAAGATTCAGGGCATCTCGCAACAGGAAGCCGATGACGCCCACGCCAGCTGGCTGGAAGCCCAAGCCGACCTCGAAAGCGCCAAGGCGGCGCTGCAAACCGCTCAAATCAATCTTGGTTACACCAAGGTCAGCGCACCGATTTCCGGCCGCATTGGTTTGTCTTCCGTAACGCCGGGAGCATTGGTCTCCGCCTCGCAAGATACCGCGCTGGCCACCATCAGCACCATGGACCCTATGTACGTCGATATGACCCAGTCCTCCAGCGACCAGCTGAAACTGCGTAAGCTGCTGAAGCAGTCCGGTATTGAAGGCGGCAACGCCGACGTCAGCCTGGTATTGGAAGACGGTTCGACCTACGACTATCAGGGCAAGATGAAAGTCCGCGAAGTGGCCGTCGATGAAGACACCGGCTCCGTTACCCTGCGCGCTGAATTCCCGAACCCGGATGGCGTGCTACTGCCGGGCATGTTTGTGCGTGCCGTGGTGGAAGACGCCGTCAACCAGAACGCTATTCTGGTACCGCAGCAGGGCATCGCCCACGACTCCATGGGCAACGCCACCGCACTGGTGGTAGACGCCAACAACAAGGTTGAGAAACGTACCGTCAAAACCGACCGCGCCATCAAGAATCAGTGGTTGATTTCCTCGGGCCTTGAATCCGGTGACAAGCTGATTGTGGAAGGTACCAGCAAGGTATCCGAAGGCGCCGAAGTGAAGCCTGTAAAAGTGAGCGTGCAGAAAGATGGCTCGATCAAACTCGGGATTACGGGTCAAAACGACGATCAGGCCCCCTCACTGGCAAGTGACGAGTCTTCCGTTAATCAGGTTGCGGGAGAAGGCTAAGTCATGATCGCCAATTTCTTTATCAATCGACCCGTCTTTGCATGGGTGATCTCGATCATCATCATGCTGTTTGGTTTGCAGTCGATCCTGTCGCTGCCGATCGCCCAGTATCCGGACGTTGCGCCGCCGACCGTACGCATCAGTGCCACCTACACCGGTGCCTCGGCAGAAACCGTTGAAAACAGCGTTACCCAGATCATTGAACAGCAGCTGACCGGCCTCGATGGCCTGTTGTACTTCAGCTCCTCCAGCTCGTCCTCAGGTTCTGCCAGCATCAATGTGACCTTTGAGCAAGGTACCGACCCGGACATTGCCCAGGTTCAGGTACAGAACAAGGTCTCGCAGATTACCTCGCGCCTGCCCGACGCAGTGCAGGATAACGGCGTCACCGTTGAGTCCTCCCAAACCTCGTTCCTGCTAATCGCTTCCATCTATGACAAGAACGATCAGGCCGAAGGCTACGACATCTCCGACTACATCGCCTCCAACCTGCAGGACAGCATTGCTCGTATTACCGGTGTCGGCAGTACTCAGGTGTTTGGTGCCGAATATGCCATGCGTATCTGGCTCGACCCGGTCAAATTGGCCAACTACGACCTGATGACCTCCGATGTCACCTCCGCCATTCAAGCCCAGAACACCCAGATTGCTGCCGGTAATATCGGCGCCCAGCCAGCACCGGACTGGCAGGAACTGAACGCCACCGTCACTGCGCAATCGATGCTGCAAACCGCCGATCAATTCCGCGACATCATTCTGAAAAGCGACAGCAGCGGCGCGCTGGTAACCCTGGGCGATGTGGCTGAAGTCGAACGCGGCAGTGAAAGCTACAGCTACGAAGCCCGCCTCAATGGCCACCCGGCTTCCGGTATGGCAGTGATGCTGGCTCCCGGTGCCAATGCACTGGATACCGCCACCGCAGTGAAAGAAGCGTTCGCCGACATCAAGAAGAACCTGCCTGACGGCTGGGATATCGCTTACCCGAAAGACTCCACCGACTTCATCAAGATCTCCATTGAAGAAGTGGAACACACCCTGTTTGAAGCCATCATTCTGGTGATCGCGGTGATCTACCTGTTCCTCGGTAGCTGGCGCGCCACGCTGGTACCTGCCGTCGCCGTACCCGTGGTATTGCTGGGCACCTTCGGGGTACTGGAAATCTTCGACTACTCCATCAACACCCTGACCATGCTGGCACTGGTGCTGTCGATTGGTTTGTTGGTGGACGACGCCATCGTGGTGGTCGAAAACGTCGAGCGGGTGATGGCCGAGAAAGGCTTGTCGGCCCGTAAGGCAACCATCGAATCAATGAAGGAAATCAGCTCGGCACTGGTTGGTATCGCCGTGGTACTGTCGGCGGTATTCCTGCCGATGGCTTTCTTCGGTGGTTCTACCGGGGTGATCTATCGTCAGTTCTCGGTGACCATCGTGTCGTCGATGATCCTGTCGGTGATTGTGGCCCTGACACTGACGCCGACCCTGTGTGCCACGCTGCTTAAAGCAGGTTCCGGTGAACACGGCCAACAGCGTGGCTTCTTTGGCTGGTTCAACCGCAAGTTCGACGCCATGACCAACAAGTATCAGGGCGGTGTGGCCAGCTTTGTGCGCAAGCCACTGCGCTGGATGATCGTCTACGGCGCCATTGTTGGTGTTCTGGGTTACTCACTGGTGCAGCTGCCAACCGGCTTCCTGCCTTCTGAAGACCAGGCCGAAACCATGGCGATGTTCAACCTGCCAACCGGTGCCTCTCTGAAACGTACCTCCGACGTTGCCCGCGAGATCGAGGATTACTACCTCAACAACGAGAAAGACAACGTCAACAACGTTTTCACCATTTCCGGTTTCAGCTTCTCGGGTACCGGCCAGAATACCGGTATGGCGTTCGTTTCCCTGAAAGACTGGGATGAGCGTACCGCCGAAGAAGACTCTGCCAGCGCCATTTCCAACCGCGCCACCATGAACCTGTCGTCGATTCGTGACGCCAGCTTCTTCGCCATGTCGCCACCCGCGATTCATGGCATGGGCCAGAGCAACGGCTTCACCTACGAGCTGCAAGCCACCGCCGGCACCAGCCGTGACGAACTGCTGCAGTTCAAGAATCAGCTGATGCAAAACGCTCAGCAAAGCGACAAGGTCACCGGCATGCGCATGGGCTCACTGAGCGATACGCCGCAGTTGCGCGTCAACATTGATCAAGCCAAGGCAGTATCACTGGATGTTGGTCTGTCGGATGTTTCCAGCACCCTGTCGACCGCCTGGGCAGGCAGCTATGTGAATGACTTTATCGACAACGGCCGGGTCAAGAAGGTGTACGTGCAAGGTGCCGGTGAATATCGCTCCAAGCCAGACGACCTGCAGTACTGGTTCGTTCGTGGTGGTGATAACGAAATGACGCCGTTCTCTTCCTTCGCCTCTGTCAGCTGGGATTCCGGCCCACAGACCCTCAGCCGCTACAACGGTCTGGCGTCTTATGAAATTCAGGGTTCGGCCGCCAACGGCATGAGTTCCGGCGACGCTATGGATGAGATGGAAGCACTCACCAATGACCTTGGTGAAGGTGTCACCGGCTCCTGGAGCGGCTTGTCCTATCAGGAACGCCTGGCCGGTGGTCAATCCACCATGCTGTACGGTATTTCGATTCTGGTGGTGTTCCTGGCGTTGGCCGCCCTGTATGAAAGCTGGTCGGTACCGTTTGCGGTGATTCTGGTGGTGCCTCTGGGCGTACTGGGTGCGGTGCTGGCAGCCACGTTCCGAGGTCTGGAAAACGACATCTACTTTCAGGTAGCACTGTTGACCACCATTGGTCTGGCTTCCAAGAACGCCATTCTGATTGTGGAATTCGCAGAAGACTTCTACATGAAAGGCAAAGGCCTGATTGAATCAGCGGTAGAAGCAGCCTTTATGCGCTTACGCCCGATTCTGATGACCTCGCTGGCGTTTATCTTCGGTACCTTGCCACTGGCGCTGTCGAGCGGCGCTGGCGCTAACAGCCGTATCTCGATTGGTACCGGTATCGTCGGTGGTACCTTCACTGCCACCGTACTGGCGATCTTCTTTGTACCGCTGTTCTTCGTTCTGGTGCGCGGCCTGTTCCCGGCCCGCAAGCGCCATGATGAAGACGACGACGACAACACAACCACCACTGATCCGGTTCAACAGGCCTGAGACGAAGGAGCAATTTGATGAATATTTCCAACACCAAACGTTTGTTTCTGAGCCTGATGCTGGTCGCTGCAACCGCCACTTCCGCAGGCTGTGCCTTCTTCCCGTTTGGCCATGGTCCACACGGCGGTGGTGCAGGCCACAGCGGTCATGGTGGTGATGCTTCTGGCAATCACGGCGGTAATTCAGGTCATGGCGGTGGTCACGATGGTGGCAACGGTCAACATCAGGAGCCGCGCCCATGAGCCAGATTGTATTACCGGGTCTCCGTATTGCCACATTGAGCCTGTCACTGCTGTTTGCCGGTTGCGCCAGCATGGCACCGGACTACCAACGCCCGGATGCACCAGTACCCGATAACCTGCCAAGTGCAGACATCGACGGCCAGAACTCTGTGGATAACCTCAAATCCGCCCGCGAATTGCCATGGCAGGATTTCATCAAGGATGAGCGACTGGAGCAGGTCATTGCGCTGGCGTTGGCCAATAACCGCGACCTGCGCGCCACCATCGCCGATGTCGCAGCCGCCCGCGCTGCCTACCGGGTGCAATCTGCTGATCAGTTTCCAGCCATCGATGCCGGTATCAGTGGTTCCCGCTCGCGTTCCAACGGCAGCGTCAGCAGCAGCTGGGAAGCCAGTGGTGGCCTCAGCTCCTACGAGATCGACCTGTTCGGCAAGAATCGCGACCTCACCGAGGCCGAGCTGGAAAGCTACTATGCCAGCGCCGAAACCGCCCGAGCGGCACGCATCAGCCTGATAGCCGAAACCGCCAACGCCTGGCTGACTCTGGCGTCCGACCAGAACCTGCTGAAACTGGCACAAGAAACCGCCGAGAACGCCAAGCGGGCGATGGACATCACCGCCAAGCGGCTGGATCTGGGGGTCGACTCCCGCGTTGATCTGGTGTCTGCGGAAACCACGTACCACAGTGCCCGGGCAGACATTGCCAGCTACACCAATCAGGTAGCGCAGGACAAAAATGCGCTCTGGTTGCTGGTAGGCTCGACGCTGGATGAATCACTGCTGCCAAGCACTCTGCCTACTACTGAACAGCTGGTTGCCGAGATTCCGGTGGGTTTGACGTCTGATGTCTTGTTGCTGCGCCCGGACGTACTGTCTGCCGAGCATGATCTGAAGTCTGCCAATGCCAATATTGGTGTGGCTCGTGCGGCCTACTTCCCGTCGCTGACCCTGACCACCACCGGTGGTATTGCCAGCAGCGCGCTGTCGAACCTGTTTTCTGGTGGCGCATCCACCATCTGGACGGTGGCACCGAGCCTGAGCATGAATATCTTCGACTGGGGCGGTAAGGACGCCGATCTGGATGCCGCCAAGGCCACCCAGCAGTCGTATCTGGCGACCTACGAATACACCATTCAGACCGCTTTTCAGGAAGCGGCGGATGCACTGTCCCGTCGGGCAACCATGCAGGACCAGCTCAACGCCCAGGTGGATTACGCCGACGCTGCCGGTCGTAGCTATGAACTGTCGATGAAACGCTACGAAGCCGGTGTCGACAGCTTTCAGGACACACTGACCAGCGAACGCACCTTCTACTCGGCCCAGCAAAGCCTGATCAGTGCGCAACTGGAAGAGCTGCAAAACCGCATCACCCTGTATCGGGTGTTAGGTGGTGGCTTGGCAGAGCCGGAGTATCAGACTGAACAGTCGATTGAAGAGCCTGCTGACGATCAGCAATAAGCGATCAGCAGTGGGGTAAGCGCCCCTTGGGAAGGCATTGCCAGCGCCGCCATCTCGCCATGGCGGCACACCTCTATCGCGCTTCCGATTCGCTGGTCAATTTGCCTTTCAAGCTCATAACGAACACGCTCTGATTCGGCATCCATGCCTCAACAGAGCTATCCGGCCATCCATGGCCGGATGTTCTATTCGCTTTTATTCAAATTGGCTCATCTCAAGGCGCGAGTGGTGTGAACCGCCACGACGTATGGAAACAGCTTAGATTCCCTCGAACCTGGTTCACTCGAACCGTCACAGCTAAAACCCAATCACCAAACCACCCAGCGCCCCGACAATCACCACCGCCCACGAAGGCGCTTTCCAGCTGGTCAGCAGCACAAAGCACAACAACGCCAGCACCAGCTCCGCCGAGGACGTTACCGCACTGGTGAACACTGGCTGATACAGCGCTGCACCCAGCACACCTACCACTGCCGCATTGGCACCGGCCATGGCCGCCCGAATACCAGTACGCTGGCCCAACGCCGACCAGAATGGCAGCACGCCGATCAACAGCAGGAACCCCGGCAAGAACACAGCGACCAGTGCAATACCAGCCAGTGTCAGAATCTCAGCGGTTGAGCCGCCAAGGGCCTGTGCCCATTCAGCACCGAGGAAACCTGCAAAGGTAAACACCGGACCGGGCATGGCCTGAGTGGCACCGTAACCGGCCAGAAAATCATCCGCGGCTACACGCCCCAGCTGCACGGTTTCAGCATCCAGCAACGGCAGCACAACATGGCCACCGCCGAACACCAGAGCACCGGCGCGATAGAAGCTGTCGAACGCCTGCAAGAGAGACGAGGAAGATCCAGAAGCCAGCAGAGGAATGATCAAAAGCAGCGCAGCAAACAACAGCAGGCTGAACCAGGCAGCAGTACGGGAGATTTTGATCGACAGGTTGGCGCCGCTACCGGAAACAGCATTTTGACACAGCCAGCAGCCGCCCAGCGCGCCCACAAAAATAGCCGCCAGCTGGCCTTCAATACCGCCCAGCAGCAATACAAAGGCCACCGCAATGACTGCCAACGACGCCCGTTGACGATCAGGGCAAAGGCTTTTGGCCATGCCAAGCACAGCGTGAGCAACAATGGCGACTGCCACCACTTTCAGGCCATGCAGCATGCTGATCAACAGTGGTGAGTCACTGACCCCAGCCCAGCTGGCCAACAGCACCAGTACCAACGCTGACGGCAGCGTAAACGCCAACCAGGCCGCTATCGCCCCAGCGAAACCACCGCGCATTAACCCCAAGCCAAAGCCCACCTGCGAGCTGGCCGGGCCGGGTAAGAACTGACACAAGGTCACTAGATCGGCATAGGCCTGATCCGACAACCAGCGCCGTTTTTCCACAAATTCGGTTCGAAAATAACCAAGGTGGGCGACCGGGCCACCAAACGACGTCAGCCCAAGTACCCAGAAGGCTTTGAAGACTTCCAACACGGTTTTCATGATCACTATCCGTTTTATTATCAGCTGAAATTCTGCCAGCAGGATTGTACGGCGTGTGATCAGGAAGGCCAGTCTGCGACGCCAGACGTCGGGTGTCGGGTGTCGGGTGTCGGGTGTCGGAGGATATTTTGTAGGGTGTGCACCGCGCACCATCCTGCGCACAAATCCATCCTGCGCACGGCACACAAAGCCATCCGGGCCAAACGCCCGACTAACTCACCACGGCAAGGGTTCGGCCACCTCGGCCCAGCGGTTCTGGCTGTGGATATGATCCAGAGCGTCGCCTAACACTTCGCATTGGCCAAGCACTTTTCGCCAGCGTTGAATGCGCGGTTCGTTGTCGAAGTCGTAGAAGTCTTCCAGATCGGGGATGTGGCCGCCGGGCAAGGTCGCGGCAAATTCCCACGACGGCGCAATGATGATGGTCTTGCGGTAGTGCTCCCGCGATACCGTGCGCCAGCGCAGCTTTTTATCAAACCAGCCGCCTTTCGGAGCTTGGGCAAAATAGTGCGGATACAGCACAAAGCCGTCTTCTGGCAGCACTGGCAGATCGAACTGGTAGTCGGTAATACCGCCGTCGCGGTAGGTGCCCTGCGGTGCGCCCTGAATGTCGCGAATGCCGGAAATCACCAACGGAATTGCGCCGGTGGCCAGAATCGCCTTGTGCAGATTGTCGGCCGTCAGCGCTACTTGCTGGGCAGGCAGGTGCGGGAAATGGTCAATCGGTGGTTTATCCGGATGATGAAACAACACCCGGTCTACCCACGGCCGCATGGCGCTGCGCGATACCAGATTGGCCCCAATCGCACCGATCCAGCCCGCGGTTTGCAGCCACTTGGTGTCGCTGCCGGTAAGGCCGCGGCAACGCGCCGCCATGGTGTTGTAGCGCATCACCGGGTGATTAAGGATTTCTTCCAGGCCGTGGTCACCCAGCAAGATGTCCAGCATGCGGCGGCATTCCGCCGCCACTTCTCCCGGTGTCGGTTTGGCCGAATAGCGCTGCTCAACATAGGCATCCAATAAACGGGCATGCGCCGCCAGCGCATCGTTCTGGGCGTAACACGCCATGCGCCAGCCTCCGGCCGAGGTACCCAGAAGGTGCAGCGGCTCGCGACGGTCGGCAAACCATTCGCTCAGCAGGTATTTGTCCATCGCCGCCAGCGACAGCCACTTGGGGCCACCGGATGCGCCCAGAATCATCTTGATATCGTCAGGCTTGAGACCGTGTTCACGAATGTGCTGCAACGCATCTTTGCCAGCGAATATTTTGAGGGGCAGATTGGCCATAAGGGAAACCGTGGGGAGAAAGCTAAACCGTTGGGGAATGTGCGTCAGGCTAACGCCACTCGGGCACAGATGCGATGACCTGTGCTGACAAACACTGTTGCCGAGTGGCTGAGCGCGGGTGCCGTTGCCTCAGTCGCGAATGCGTTCGTAGGTTACAAAGCTGTACGGGTACGGGTTTTTCTCACACGGCGCATGGGATTCACGCTCTACCTGACGCCACCGGCTGACATCAAATTCAGGGAAAAAAGCATCGCCTTCGATCTCGGCATCCACTTCGGTGATGTACATGCGATCCACCAGCGGCAGTACCTGACGGTAGATTTCAGCACCGCCAATGATCATGGCTTCTTCCACATCCGCCTGCACGGTCAAACGGGCTGCTTGCTCGATGGCTTCTTCCAGACTGGCCACCACGGCAACGCCTTCGGCTTCGAAGTCGCTGTTGCGGGTAATCACGATGTTGGGACGGCCCGGCAGTGGGCGGCCGATGCTCTCGAAGGTCTTGCGGCCCATCACAATCGGCTTGCTCATGGTGGTGTTCTTGAAGAACTTCAGATCACCTGGCAGATGCCACGGCAGCTGGTTGTTGATTCCAATGGTGTGGTTGCGCGACATGGCGACGATCAGGGCAAGTTTCATAGTGCGAGCATCATGAGCTGGGAAACACCGGATGATAACCGTCAACGGCGCAATGCTCCAGAAACCCTGAGCCTGCTCACCCTCGGCTCAGCCACACTGGCTAACCAGCTCAGGAATGTCGCCGGCAAACACCGGTTTGGCAAAGAAGTAACCCTGATACTGGTCGCAGCCAAAAAACGCCAGCGCATCCAGGATGTCCTGACTCTCAACCCCTTCTGCCACCACTTTGAGACCCAGATTGTGGGCCAGAGCGATGATGGAGTTGGCAATCGCGGCGTCGTTTTTGTCGTCAACGATGTCCTTGACGAAACTACGGTCGATCTTGAGAAAATCAATCGGCAGGTCTTTCAGGTACGACAACGATGAGTAACCAGTACCGAAGTCATCAATGGCCACCTTGACCCCCAGCGAGCGCATTTCGCTGAGCATCGATGCCCCTTGCTCGAGGTTGTACATCAGAGTGCTTTCGGTCACTTCCAGCGTCAGGTTTTCCGGCGGCAAGCCGGTGTCGTACAGCGCCTGCTGGATACGTTCACCAAGATCACGCTGGCGGAACTGACGGGGCGACAGGTTCACCGAAATTTTGCTGGCGTTGCCTACCAGACCTTCATCCAGCCATTGCTTATATTGCTGACAGGCGCTGCGCAGCACCCATTCACCAAACGGCTCGATCAGGCCGGTGTCTTCCAGTACCGGAATAAACACATTGGGCGCCACCATACCGAGTACCGGATGCTCCCAACGCAGCAGTACCTCAACGCCAACAAATTGCTGCCCACACACGGATACTTGCGGCTGATAGGCCAGCCGCAGCTCATCGCGCTCCATGGCATGGTGCAATGCGGCTTCCAAACCAACCCGAATCTTGTCCATCGGTGCCGACTGCTGGGTAAACACCTGACAGGCATTACGGCCATCGCTTTTGGCCTGATGCAGCGCCAGCTCGGTGCGGCGAACCATTTGTGCCGGGTCGTAGTTGGCTTCGCTGGAAATATCGATGCCGACGCTGATGGTGACAAAAATTTCGTGATCGCCGATTTTGAACGGCGCTCGCAATGCTTCCGACAGCTTGCTGGCAACCGACGTCAGTACCGCGATGTTGCGCACCGCATCGAGAATTACGGCAAAGCTGTTGCCACCCAGACGAGCGACGGTGTCCGAACGGCGCAATTTGTCTTTCAAACGCGCCGAGCAGGCTTGCAGCAGTTCGTCGCCCAAGGCATGACCATAGATGTCGTTCACCACCCGGAAGCGGTCGATGTCGATAAACAGCAGGCCAACGTCGGTGCCATTGCGGCGGGCACCCATCAGGCTCTGTTCCAGTCGATCCTGAAACAGCACCCGATTGGCCAGCCCGGTCAGCGGGTCAAAATGGGATAACTGACGAAGCCGCAATTCGTGCTCCATGCGGGCAATGGCACGGTCGACCAGCCGATCCAGCTCCTGCTGCGGCGTCCGTTGCAGCGGAAACACTTCCTGTACGCCCAGAGCAATCAGCCGTTGTTCGTTCAGCATATCGACCAGCGCCACCATCAAGGGGGCTGACGGTAGTTTCAGGCGAATCTTTTCCACCAGCGTCACCAGCGCATCGTCGCATTGGCTGGCGATCAGGCACACCACTTCCTCCGGCTGCCGCCAGCGGTCGCAGATTTGCTCAATCTGCAGCATGGGCTCCTGGGCAATACTGCTGTTTACCCTCGGTTTCAGCTCGGATACCGGGAACACCAGCAACGTCGTGCAATGTGGATACGGCGCGCTTGAATCCATAACTCTCGGCTTCAGATACATCATAAATAGGGTCAATTCGGAAAGGGCTGGCCATTTCGTTGTATTCACCGCCTGTTCTGAACAACCGGCATAACTCGCACAGAGCGGCGCAGAATTATTCAGAACGACTCCCGAAGTATAGACAGCAGTTTGCATTTCACCGGACGGCCGTGAAAATTATCAGTAAGAGTCAGTTCAGTCGCTCAGATACAACCGTTTGAGCCAGTTGCTCCACAAACACCACAAAACAAATGTCTCTGAAGAACGCCTACTGAAAACGCCAGACACAAAAAAGCCCTGCGGTGCAGGGCTTTGATGACGATACGGTGCCGAGGGCAGCGGATCAGATAGCGACGGGCGCCTTGATGTGCGGGTGGCTCTGGTAGCCTTCGATTTCGAAGTCTTCAAAGCGGTAGTCGAAAATGCTTTCCGGCTTGCGCTTGATCAAAAGCTTCGGCAACGGCAGCGGCTCGCGCGACAGCTGCTCATCGGTTTGCTCAAGGTGGTTGGCGTACAGGTGCACATCGCCACCGGTCCAGACAAAGTCACCCACTTCCAGATCACATTGCTGCGCCATCATGTGCACCAGCAAGGCGTAGCTGGCAATGTTAAACGGCACACCAAGGAAGATATCGGCACTGCGCTGATACAGCTGACAGGACAGCTTGCCGTCGACAACGTAGAACTGGAAAAACGCGTGGCACGGTGGCAACGCCATGTTCTGGATTTCGCCCACGTTCCAGGCGCTGACGATCAGGCGACGGGAGTCCGGGTTGTTTTTGATCTGCTCCACCAGCTGGGTAATCTGGTCAACGTGTTCGCCGCTGGCGGTTGGCCAGGAGCGCCACTGGGAACCGTACACCGGGCCCAGATTGCCTTCTTCGTCGGCCCACTCATCCCAGATGGAGACACCGTTTTCCTTCAGGTAGGAGATGTTGGTATCGCCACTGAGGAACCACAGCAGTTCGTGGATGATGGAACGCAGGTGCAGCTTTTTGGTGGTGACCAGCGGGAAGCCTTCACTGAGGTCAAACCGCATCTGGTAACCAAAACAGCTGTAGGTACCTGTGCCTGTGCGGTCTTCCTTGAAAACACCGTTTTCGCGTACATGACGCATCAGATCCAAGTACTGTTTCATAACCTACCTTCAAAAATCGTAATCAAAATCCGCTCCGGCGTTTAACGCTGGACGCTGTGGGGGGCCATTTTATTGCGCTGATAGGCAAACACCAGCAATATCAGTCCGGCGAGGATCATCGGGAAGCTCAACAGCTGCCCACGGGTCAGCCAGCCGAACAGGTCAAAGCCAATCTGGGCGTCCGGTTCGCGGAAGAACTCGGCGAACGAACGCAGGATGCCATAGCCCATCAGGAACGCCGCACCCACGGCCATGCGCGGCCTTGGCTTGCTGGAGTAATACCACAGCACCACAAACAGCAGCAGCCCTTCCAGACCCGCCTGATACAGCTGTGACGGGTGACGCGGCAAGTCGTCGGCACGCGGAAACACCATTGCCCACGGCACCACCGCCGGGTCGGCCACACGGCCCCACAGTTCACCGCCAATAAAGTTACCAATGCGGCCGAACATCAACCCCACCGGCACCAGTGGCGCAACAAAATCACCAATATCGAAGAAGTTCTGCTTGTACTTCCGCGCGAACCAGAGCATGGCCATCAGCACGCCCAGCAGCCCGCCGTGGAACGACATACCGCCTTCCCACACCCGGAACAGCCACAGCGGGTCTTGCAGGAACTGGCCAAAATTATAAAACAGCACATAGCCCATACGGCCACCCAGAATGACCCCCATGGCACCGTAGAACACCAGATCCGAGACCATCTGGTCGGTCCAGCCGGAGTTGGGCTTGCGGGCACGGTAGGTCGCCAGCGCGTAGGCGGTACCAAACGCCAGCAAATACATCAGGCCATACCAGTGCACCTGTAATGGACCGAGGGATATAGCGACCGGGTCAATCTGAGGATAGGTCAACATGCAGACTTCCTTGCGTAATCTTCACCTTGCAACGGCGAGGTCTGACCGTCGCCGTGCGGATTAATTCATCTATTTAACAAGACGGCCAACATACCATGACTGTTCGACAGCCATATGACGTTGCCATGCTCTACGAGACCGTTAAAACAGGAAAATGCCAAGGCCGTCAGAAAAACAGGAACTTGATGCCCACCAGCAGCAGCAACAACGCAAAGCCGCGTTTGAGCTTTTTCTGGTCGAGGGAGTGGGCCAGTCGCGCACCCACCTTGGCAAATGGCACACTGGTTACAACGATGCCAGCCACCGCAGGCCAGTACACATAGCCACTACTCCAGGCTGGCAAACCCGCCGCCTGCCAACCGGAGACGATGTAGGTCAGCGCCCCGGTAACCGCAATGGGCAAACCACAACCCGCCGATGCCGCCACGGCACTGCGCATCTGAAACGACCGCCAGGTCAGGTACGGCACCGCAAAGATACCGCCACCAATACCAAACCAGGACGAGCCAAAACCGATCACAGCGCCAGCACCCACCAGCTCTTTACTACCCGGAGCCTTGCCGGTGGATTTCGGTTGCAGGCCAAAAAACATCTGGATACTGACCAGCACCATAAAACTGCCGATCAGCAGCAACAGCACATCACCGGGAATTTTGACGCTGACCAGCACCCCCAAAGCAGTCCCCAGCACGATGCCCGCCGCCATCAACTTCACCACCGGCCATTGAATCGCCCCCAGCAAATGGTGGGAACGAATGGAGCTGAGCGAGGTAAACACAATGGTTGCCAGCGAGGTGGCTACCGCAATATGGGGGGCAATTTCCGGTGCCACACCCTGAGCCGCCAGCCCGAACAACACGGCCGGAACAATCACGGTGCCGCCACCAATGCCAAACAGGCCCGCCAGCGTGCCAGCCACCGCGCCTACCAACAGATACATAATCAATGAGGTCACAACGCCCCTCCTGTCACCGTTATCCGTTTACTACCACGCCATCCATACCGCAGTCATGGCAGGTAAGCAGATAAAACGAAACGGTCAACGACACTCAAACAAAGAAACTCAAAAGAGAAACCCCGAAAACCGGCGCCGCATTATGAACCAGCGGTCCTGTGATAGCGAACAGCATGCTAACCTCGGTCTCATCACAGAGACACCGGGAGTCATTGCTATGTGCCTGATCGTACTGGATTGGCAACCGACGCAAGCCGACTGGCTGCTGCTGGTTGCCAACCGCGATGAATTTCACGCCCGTCCGACGGCGGCCATGGCACCCTGGCCCGACCAACCCCACATTCTGGCGGGCCGCGACCTGCAACAGGGCGGCAGCTGGCTCGGAATCAACCGCAGTGAGCGCTTCGCCGCACTGACCAATGTCCGGGACGGCCACGCAGGTCCGGAAGTGGATAAATGCTCACGGGGCGAGTTGATCTGCGACTATCTCAACAGCGACGCCACACCACAGCAGTTTGCCCAGCAGCTGCATGCCAGCGCCGACCGCTATGGCCGCTTTAACCTGCTGGTAGGGAATCGCCATACGCTCTGGTACATCTGTAATTGGCCCCATTTTACTGCTCGGCCGCTCGCAGCAGGGTTGCAGGTGCTAAGCAACGCCCACCTGAACAGCGACTGGCCAAAAGCCCGTCAGGCCTTGAATCAACTGTGGCAACAACGTCAACAAGGCACCCGTTCACCGTCACAATTACTGAACCACGTCCTCAGCGATCCGCGCCGCTGGCCGGATTCGCACTTGCCGGATACCGGCGTACCACTGGCGTGGGAGCGGTTGCTGTCGGCCCAGAAGATCATCAGCCCGGAATACGGCACCCGTTGCAGCACGGTTTTGCGTGGCTTCGACGAAGCGTCTGCCAATGACCAAACTGCCCGCTGTTTTCGCCTCTTTGAACAGAGCTGGACACGCGATGGCAGTGCACAGCAAAACGGCCATTGGCAACTGCGCAATGGCGTCTTCGAGGGGCTGGTATCTCTCGAGTAGTCAGGCTGTCACAAAAGTCAGTTGCTAAAACGCCGGGCAGCAGCAGGTGTCGATCTACCGGCAGTTACAAAATAACGACGCAACCCGGTGAAAAATCACAGAAAAGATTTCTGACACCCGGGTAGCCCGACAGGGGGTTACAAAACGCACCCTGCGTTAGCAAAAAACAGCCCGATTGCAGGCCTGATCCTTGTCCATACTCAGGTTATGCGAAGAACATCACATTCCCTACAGCGCGCCATCGAGCGCGAGCGACTGCTGAAACTGAAGCGACGCCGCCCGCTGATGATCACAGCGATGATCGCCGGGGCCTGCTTTGTATTGCTGTTTGGCGCCCTGTCAGCCAGCATCAATACCAAGCCGGTCATGCCACCTTCCGTCGCCCGCGAACACATGGAACGCTGGCTGATCGAAGACGCCCGTCGGGTTGCAGGCGAAGTGCGCCTCAAGCACATCCGTGCGCTGGAACCTTTTTACCTGGCCCGCGACTATCAGCCGGTATGGCTCGACAACTACGAGTTGACCCCAGCCGCGCGTGAGCTGATTCAGGCCCTCAAGGAAACCTCCGCCGACGACTGGCAACGCTACGACTACGCACTGCACGTGCTGCTGCGTGAAGTCCACCAGTTGAGCAACACCCCCGAACGCGCCACTGCTATCGATGTGCTGTTAACAGACGCCTGGATGACCTACACCAAACAGGTACTGAATCAGCAGCTGGTGCCGGACACCAACGAAAACGACCACCCGGTACGACGGGTATCCAGCAGCGACAGCGACCCTCGCATCACCGACGAATCGGTATTGAACCTGCTGAACGACGCCTTGCAGCAGCGTGAACTGCCGGTGCTGATGGAAGAACTGGTGCCGCAGCATCGCGGCTACATGGCACTGCGCAAGGAACTGAACCGGTATCTGGAACTGGCCAATCGTGGCGACTGGCAGCCACTGCCCGTACCTCTGGAACTGAAACCCGGTGATCGTCATCCGGCGGTACCGGTATTGCGCAACATGCTGGTGCAATACGGTGACCTCGAATCCTCTGCGTTCCAGTGGTTGATCGACAGTCGTAGCGAAACCAATACAGATTCCAGCAACGATATTCCGGCAGCCAGCACCCCTGCTGACGAAGAACTGCTGTTCGACGAACCGCTGTCCCGGGCGCTGGTGCATTTCCAGCAACGCTATGGCCTCGAGCCCAGCGGCCGGGTAGACGCCGAAACCCTCAGCTGGCTAAACCTGACGCCCTATCAGGTGGCGCAGAAAATCGCTCTTAATATGAAACGCTGGCGCCATCTACCCGCTGATTTGGGTCAGCGCCACGTCATGGTCAACATGGCCGACTACAAATTGCAGTACGTTGAAGACGGTGATGTTGAACTGGAAATGAAGGTGATCATTGGCAAACTCAGCCGCCGCACACCGGTTATGACCCACAAGATCAGCCAGATGGAGCTGGCACCGACCTGGGTGGTGCCATACCGTATTGCCACCCAGTATCTGCTGCCGAAATTCCGCCGCAAGCCAGAGTACATTCGTGACAAGGGCTTCCAGATTGTTGAGCGTGTTGACGGCCAGGATCAATTTGTGAACCCGGATGACATCGACTGGCATCAGGTGTCCCGTCGTAATTTCCCCTACCGGATTATTCAGAAAGCCGGTGGCGCCAACGCGCTGGGCTCGGTGAAATTCCTGTTCCCGAACCCGCAGTCCATTTATCTGCACGATACCTCACAGCCAGAACTGTTCAGTCTGGATGGCCGTGCGCTCAGCTCCGGCTGTGTAAGAGTCGAAAAACCGATGGAGCTGGCCGAGGTATTACTGAAAGGCCAACTGGGCTGGAGCCGCCAGCGAGTGGAAGAAACCATCGCCCAGAATCGCACTACTCGCCTGCGCCTCAGCAATCCGGTGCCCGTGCACCTGATGTACTGGACCGCCTGGGTGAATCAGGATGGCCAGCTGCAAATCCGCGACGACGTTTATCGCCGCGACATCATCGCCGGTATTGCCACCGGACCACGGGATATCAGCTTCTGATATCCCGAACAGCTTCTGATATCCCAAACTGCAACTGACCCAAAATCCCCGTATTCGACGACATTCCGGCGTTAAGGACCCTCTTGATAACTCTGCACAGCTCTGCGCGAGTCCTGCAGGTTGTCAGAACAAGGCGGCGAATGCAGCGGAATGGCTGGCCCTTTCCAAATTCGCCAACACCGTTCTGGCGGCCTGCAGGCCGCGCCCAAAGGGGATGACAGGGCATTGCTGACTCTGTGTCGCTGATTTTTGACTTGACCCGTCAGGCCTACAAATCAGCTTCGTGATTCAGCTGCGCCCTGTCATCCAGAGCGGGCACCGAGTTATTCAGAGGGTCCTTATCCATGACACATTTCCGACGCCTAATTGGGGTCAGAAATCACGGTTTCCTGTCGTGCCTGTCACACCCGCCTTTCTGATGTACTGGTTCCTTAACTTCTGCCCAGATGTACGCATACTAACCACACACATTTCGTCACAAGGTTTAACAAATGCAGCGTCGGGGTTTTCTGCGTTCAGCAGTACAGTTAACTTCCGGATTGTGGCTGGCGGGCGCCAGTCATGAGCTTCTGGCAGGACAGCAAGTGGCACAAGGAGAGCGCACACTGAAGCTCTATAACATCCATACCGGTGAAACCATCAAATCGACCTACTGGGCCGATGGTCATTACATCAAGGATGAGCTTCAGCAGCTGGACTACCTGCTGCGTGACCACCGTTCTGGCGGCGTCAATGCGATTCAGCGAGGCCTGTACGATCGCATTCATTACCTGCAACAAACCTTTGCCTCACGCGAGCCGGTGTACATCATTTCCGGCTACCGCTCGCCGAAAAGCAACAGCTCCCTGCGCAAAACCACCTCCGGGGTGGCTGAAGGCAGTTTGCACA
Organism: Oceanobacter sp. ABM4_470; assembly: GCF_056158645.1. NCBI lineage: Bacteria > Pseudomonadati > Pseudomonadota > Gammaproteobacteria > Oceanospirillales > Oceanospirillaceae > Oceanobacter > Oceanobacter sp. ABM4_470. The sequence continues at coordinate 3,660,241 of NZ_JBSWTR010000001.1, read as the reverse complement.
TGCAGGGCCGCGCTGTGGATATCCGCATTCCGGGCGTTTCCCATCGCTCCCTCCACAAGGCGGCCGTTGGCCTCGGTGAAGGCGGCGTTGGCTACTACCCGCGCAGTGGTTTTATTCACATCGATACCGGCCGTACCCGTCGCTGGACCGCCTGAGTCCAGCCCGACTGCGGGCGATAAACAGCCACAAAAAAAGCGTTGCCGGTTAGCCGGCAACGCTTTTTTTGATGCTAAGTACTGACGTTAGCCGCGCCCGGACGCCGGGCCAATGATTCGGCCAAAGCCTTCTTTTTCCAGCGCCAGCTGCACCATGGCCGCAATCACATGGGCGCTTTCAATCTGCATCACCTGATCCAGCAAGCGCTTGGCCCATTCGTGGCTGATGCCGCGAATCACCGACTTCACTTTCGGCAAATTGGTCGAGTTCATCGACAGCATGTCGTAGCCCATCGCCATCAACAGCACACTGCCTAACGGGTTACCGGCCAACTCGCCACACACACTGACGGGCTTGCCCACTTCATGGGCGCCGTCGGCGATCAGCTTGAGAGCATTCAACACCGCCGGATGAAACGCCTGATAGAGATCGGCGACACGCGGGTTGTTACGGTCAACTGCCAACAGGTATTGGGTCAGGTCGTTACTACCGACCGATAGAAAATCGACCCGCAGTCCCAGATCACGAATCTGGAACACCGCCGACGGCACTTCGATCATGACGCCGACTTGTGGCATCACCACGTCGAAGCCTTCTTCTATCACCTCCGCGTGGGCGCGGTAGATCAGGTGCAGGGCTTCATCGACCTCACTAACGCTGCTGATCATCGGCAGCATGATGCGCAAGTTATCCAGCCCGGCGCTGGCCTTCAGCATCGCCCGGATCTGCACCAGAAAGATTTCCGGGTGGTCGAGGGTAACGCGCACCCCGCGCCAGCCCAAAAACGGGTTGGCTTCGTTGATCGGGAAGTAGGTCAGGGCCTTGTCGCCGCCAACATCCAGCGTCCGCATGGTCACCGGCGCCGGCGCAAACATTTCCAGCTGCTCGCGGTAAATTTTTTGCTGTTCGCTTTCCGACGGGAAACGATCTTTCATCATGAACGGCACTTCGGTGCGGTACAGGCCCACGCCCTCGGCACCGCGATCAAGGCTGCGCAAGGCATCGGTCAACAGACCGGTGTTTACCCACAGCGGAATGCGATGGCCGTCTTTTGTTTCAGCCGGTTCATCGCGCAGCACTTCGAGGTCTTCCTGCAGTGCCTGCTCTTCTTCAAAAATTTCCTGATACTGCTGGCGAATGTCCTTGTCCGGGTTGGAAATCAGGATGCCCCGATAACCATCAACGATCAGGTCCTTACCGTGCAGTTTGGCGTAGGGCAGATCCACCACCCCCATCACCGTTGGAATACCCATGGCGCGAGCCAGAATCGCAACGTGGGAGTTGGACGAGCCTTTCACCGACACCAGACCACGCAGCTTCGACGGCGGTACTTCGCCCAGCATGCCCGGTGTCAGCTCTTCGCTGACCAGAATACAATCATCCGGGAAGCTGTCTTCACGACGCTCGGTTGGACCTTCCAGATGCGCCAGAATGCGAACTCCGAGGTCCATGATGTCGGTTGCCCGCTCGCGCAGGTAGACATCTTCCATCATCTTGAAGTGGCCGACGTACTGCATCACCACCTGACGCAGGGCACCCGGTGCCCACTGGCCTTCACGGATGCGAGCGTTGACTTCCGCCCCCAGGGCGTTGTCATCGAGCATGTTGATATAGACGTCGAACAGCGCCATCTCTTCCGGCCGCAGCTCATCACTGAGCTGGGAACCAAGATGACGGACTTCCTTGCGAGCCGATTCCAACGCCTGTTCAAAGCGTTCAACCTCGGCATCTACATCGTCAATTTGTTTGTCCGCCACCGTCGACAGATCGGCCGCTGGCATCAGCACATAGCCTTGCCCCAAACCTACGCCAGCAGAACCCGGAGCGCCGTTGAAGCGCGCAGTCTTGCGCTCTTTACGCTTATGCTTGTGCGACAACTCAAGAATGTTGCCGGTGGCTTCGGCGTGAGCAATCACCCCGGCCAACTGGGCCGACATGGTGACCAGAAACGCTTCTTCCCCTTCGTCGAACTGGCGGCTCTCGCGCTGCTGCACCACCAACACGCCCATCAGGCGCTTGTTGTGAATAATGGGTACACCCAGGAAAGAGTTGAACGGGTCTTCGCCGGTTTCCGACAGGAAGTGAAATTTGGGATGCGACGGCGCGTCGTCAATGTTGATAGGTTCAGCCCGGGCGCCAACCAGACCCACCAGGCCCTGTGACGAGGTCAGACTGACGCGACCCACCGCTTCCTGCTTGAGGCCTTCGGTGGCCATCAACACATAGCGTTTGGTGTCGTTGTCGAGCAGGTAAACCGAACACACTTCGGTGTTCATGGCTTCCCGAATTCTTGCTACTACGACGCGCAGCGCATCCGACAGATCGGTGGCTGTACTGACTTCCTGTACAATGCGGCGCAGTATGTCGAGCATATAACCTCAGGTGTTGAGTTTGCGTTGCAAACGAGCAATCTTGGGTGACAGTTCGGTCATGGCCCTGCGGTAAACGTCACGTTTGAACGCAACGACCTCGCCCAGCGGAAACCAGTAGCTGACCCAATTCCAACCATCAAATTCCGGTTTTTCATTGGCATCCACCTTGATGCTGGCGTCACCGGACACCAACTTCAGCAAATACCATTTTTGCTTCTGGCCCACACACACCGGCTGCTTGCCCTGACGAATCATTCGTTTGGGAAGGCGATACCTCAACCAGCCGCGGGTGCAGCCCAGAATCTGTACGTCACTTTTTGCCAGCCCGACTTCTTCTTGCAGCTCCCGGTACAACGCATGTTCGGGAGACTCCCCCTGCTTGATACCACCTTGAGGGAACTGCCAGGCATCCTGTCCGATGCGCTTGGCCCACAGAACCTGGCCAACATCGTTGCAGATAATGATGCCTACATTCGGGCGGTAACCCTGATCATCAATCACAATGCCATCCGAGAAATATTACAGACCTGCAAAACTTGCCCATTTCGCTCAAAAGGTCAAGACGCAACCGCTATTTGCCACAGGTCAGGCCCACTGCCGGGCACTCATTATTATTGTTGGAGCCCTCTGTTACGCCCAAAGAATTATAAGGAAAGGCGCGTTTATTCGGCATAGAATACTGTTCTTTTGTGTAACCTGCGCGGGAGAATCTCTTGGCTCTGGCAATCTTCGACCTCGATCACACGCTGCTGTCGGCAGACAGCGACCACGCTTTTGGACAATATCTGGTGGACCGTGGTCTGGTCGACCCGGAAGTTCACAAATATCGTAATGATGTGTTTTACGAACAGTACAAAGCGGGCACACTGAACATTCACGAATACCTCGACTTTGCCCTCAAGCCACTGACCACCTACCCACTGGAGCAGATGCTGGCCGAGCGCGACGCCTTTCTGGAACAACGCATCAAGCCGCTGATTCCCCAAAAAGCCCGCGACATCCTGCAAAAACACCGCGCTCAGGGCGATACCATCCTGATCATCACCGCCACCAATGGCTTTGTTACCTACCCGATTGCGGAAGAGCTGGGCGTTGAGCACATCATCGCGCCACACCCGGAAATGAAAGATGGCCAATACACCGGCGCCATCGAAGGCATTCCGAGTTTTCAGGAAGGCAAGGTGACCCGTCTGATCGAGTGGCTGGAACAGCATGCCATGAGCATGAAAGACGCCTGGTTCTACAGCGATTCCCGCAACGATCTGCCGCTGCTACGACTGGTCAGCAACCCGGTAGCGGTCGATCCTGACCCAACCCTGAACGCGGAAGCGGAACGTCTGGGCTGGCCAATCATCTCACTGAGAGACTGATTCCACCCGCCGACAAGGAGTCCGATATGCACTGGCCCATCCATCGCAGTAGCGGCATAACCGCCATTGCCATGACTCTGTTATTGACCGCCTGCGGCGATGCGCCCGAGCCGAACCGCCTGCAAACCCCAGCGGGGCCGGACACCATACTGAGCCATAATAATGAGCAGGAAGCCTTTAACCAGCACCTGCTGCATCTGGCCAACGACGGCCACGTGCAACTGGCCGCCAGTGCCAACGCCCTCGATGACGCCATTCAGCAGTTTCTGGCAGCACCCGACGACGCCGGGCTGCAATACACCCGCCGCCAATGGCAGGAAGCCTACAACGCCCTGTTGCGGGTGCGCCTGTTTGGCTATCTGCCGATCACCGATCCGGTTGAATGGCAGCGTCAGCGCAGTGGTTACCGGGATTTGATGCAACAGCTGGACAGCTGGCCGATTGAAGGGGGCTATCTGGACTACCTGCCCGGCTACCCGCACACTGGTATCGTCAACGATCTGGCCCTGCCACTGACCACCGAAGCGCTGTTGCAACAACATCGTTCGATTGACCCCTGGTCGGCCAGTGTCGGTTTTCATGTGGTCGAGTTTCTGTTGTGGGGCAGTGATGGTCAGCGCCCGGCCAGCGATTTTCTGGCCGCTGAGTCGGCCCCGAACAATGAGGCACCGGGCCATCGCCATCGTGACCGTCGCCGCACTTACCTGACTCTCGCCAGCCAACTGCTGCGGGAACATGCCAGCCAACTGCAACAACGCTGGGAGCCTCAAACCGGCTACTACGCCCGTTTGATGAACGACAGCCTGCCAAGCGCCGCGTTAACCGCAGCCCTGATCGCGACCCAGCACTGGCTGGACGCTGCCCGTCAGCATCAGCAAAACGAGGATGTGCGCAGTGAGTTCAGCGCCCAACAGCACGCTGAACAACAGGCTCTGGAAGATCAGGCCCTGCTGCAAGGATTGAGGAATTGGCTGCAAGGAACGAACAGCGACCCCGGCGCCCTGCCCATCGTGTTGACAGACGAACCGGATTTGCTGGATCGCTGGCAGGCCATACTGGCGACGGCTGGTGCTTCAGAATCGGCCCCAGATAACATCCCCGAACCGCTGACGGCTGCCAAACTGGATTACCTGCAAGGGCTGCTGGATGAAACCGCTACAGCGTTGAACATCCGCATCCACGGTTATTAAACAGCCGCTGATCGCTTAACCGATCAGCGGGTTGGCAGAACCGCCTCATCGCTGATAAATCAGCGGGTTGGCAGAACCCGCGCAAATACTGCTTTCAGATAGCGGGTTTCCGGGATGGCCGGTACCACCGGATGGTCAGCACCCTGGCCGCCAACGTGTTGAATCAGTACATCGCGGTCCAGCTCTCGACCGAGGGTACGGAGGATTTCCGGCAGACGACCTTCCGCCAGGTGCATGGAGCAGGAACCCGCCACCAGCACGCCATCACGGTTCAACAACCGCATCGCCAGCTGATTCAGGCGGTGGTAAGCCTGCTCGCCGGCCTTGATGTCCTTGCGACGTGGAATAAAGGCTGGCGGATCAACGATGATAACGTCGAACTTCTCGCCCTGCTCCTTGAGGTTACGCAGCGCCTGAAAGGCATCGCCTTCCCAGCAGTGCATTTTTTCTTCAACGCCGTTCAGGGTGGCGTTCTGCTCAACCCAGTCCAACGCGAAGCCAGAGGCATCAACACAGTGTACTTCGCTGGCGCCGTGATTAGCCGCCTGTACGCCCCAACCACCGACATAGCTGAACACGTCCAGCACACGCTTGCCGCCCACCAGACGGTTAACCACGGCGCGGTTTTCACGATGGTCGTAGAACCAACCGGTTTTCTGACCTTCCAGCACCGGTGCCATAAAGCGGGTACCGTTTTCAATTAACGGCGCACAACCATCTTCCAGTGCCCCGTGAACCACTTCCACATACTCAGGCAGGCCTTCCACCGCGCGCAATTTGCCGTCATTTTTCAGCACCACGCATTCAGGCGACACCACTTTCATGATGGCATCGACGATGTCCTGCTTCATGGCTTCCATCAAGGGGCTGGAAATCTGCGCCACCACCACGTCACCAAAACGGTCGATGACCAGACCTGGCAAACCGTCGCTGTCGCCATACACCCAACGGTAACAACCACCCGGGTACCACAGCTCACGGCTGCTGAGCGCAATTTTCAGACGGTGCACAATCAGCGAGCTGTCCAGCTGCTGACGGCTGTCGCGACTGATCAGACGGGCGCAGATCAGTTGCTCCGGGCTCACCACAGCACTGCCCAGTGCCTTGCCATTGGCGGCTTCGATCACCACCTGCGTGCCTGGCTGCATGCCTTTCAGCGGCGTGGCGGCAATATCCACTTCGTTGCTGTATACCCACAGGTGGCCGGATTTCAGACGGCGCTCGGCCTTGGGCTTGAGTCGCAAAACAGGGAGAGCTGAAGACATGGCAGTGATTCCGCGGTCAGGTTGATGGTGCAAAAAGCGGCGCATTATATCGGACGAAGCCGTCAAACGCCGAATCCTCTGTGACGTTTCGTTGCTGCTGCTCTGGAGGCGGATTTTTTGCCTAAACTGACCAGAATCCCCGAGAACGCAGCGGAGTGAACGTTTTCATGACCCAAACGTTAACCGACGAGCAAATCCAGTGCATCCTGCAAGGCATCAAGATTCCACCGCAGCCCCAGATTCTGGTCGATCTGCAGATGGAACAGGTCATGCCCGAGCCGGATATAGGGCGCATTTCTGAATTGATACAGCAAGACGTTGGACTGGCGGGCACCATTCTGAAAGTGGTGAATTCGTCGTTTTTTGGCCTCAAAAACCGCATCACCTCGATCAATCAGGCGGTCAATCTGATCGGCATTGCCAGCGTCATCAATCTGGTCAACGGCCTGTCGATCAAGAGCCAGATGAGTGATGAAACCATCGTCACCATGAACCGTTTCTGGGACACTGCCACTGACATAGCCCAGGTCGCCACCCAGATTGCCAAACAAGTGGGTTACCCCAACCCCGACATGGCCTATCTGCTGGGGCTGTTTCACAACGCCGGTATTCCACTGTTAATGAGCCGCTACGACAATTATCTCGATGTGATGGAGCGTTCCTATGCACACCCGGAAAAACGCGTGGTGGATGTCGAAAATGCCGAGCTCAGCACCAACCATGCAGTGATTGGCTATTACACCGCCAAATCCTGGCACCTGCCGAAAATCCTCTGTGATGTGATTGCCGAACACCACAGCGCCACCCGCGTATTCAATGCCAACCACCAAAAGGACTCAGAGGGTAAAACCTTGCTGGCGATCCTGAAAATGGCCGAACACGTGTGCGGTAACTATCGCATTCTGGGTAAGCAAGAGGTCGATCAGGAGTGGGAGCTGATCAAGGACGAAGTACTGACGTACCTGGGCTTGGGGGCCTATGACATGGAGCAGATGGAGGCGAACTTTGAAGAGCTGGGCATCGGTTTGCGCAGCTACAGCTGGTAGTGCGGCCCTGTAGCAAGCCGTTACAACCCCATCGCCGCCATCATCACATGCTGTTTAACCGGCACCAGCCGATCGAACTGCTTCAAACCGATATTACGCAACAGCCGAATGGCGGGGGCCTCTGCCGCAAACAAGCGCTTGAACCCTTCCATGGCCGCCATGGTAGTCAGGTTGTCGGCCTGACGACGGCGCTGGTAACGCGCCAGCACCAGCTCATGGCCCGGCGATACGCCACGCTTGTGAGCCGCCAGAATCTCTTCCGCCAGCACCTCTACATCCTTGAAGCCGAGGTTAACCCCCTGCCCTGCCAGCGGATGAATGGTATGAGCAGCGTCGCCAACCAGCGCCACACCCGGCAAGGAATAGTGTTTGGCGTGACGCTGACGCAGCGGGATGGATTGCCGTTCGGACACGGCTTCAATCGTGCCCACACGACCTTCAAAAGCCGCCGTCAGCGCCTCACAGAAGCCGTCATCGTCCAACTGCATCAGTTGCTCGGCTTCTTCAGGCACCGTTGACCAAACGATTGATGCCAGCTGATCGCTGCCCGCCAAAGGCAACAAGGCCAGTGGGCCTTGCGGTCGAAAACGCTGCCAGGCGGTTTGCTGCATTGAGTGTTCGGTTTTCACCGTGGCAACGATGGCGTGGTGATCGTAATTCCATTCACGAGTGGCAATACCTGCCCACTGGCGCACGCGGGAATGCGCGCCGTCAGCGCCCACCACCAGTTTGGCCTCCAGACGAGTACCATCGACCAGCAGCACCGGGGTGTAACCCTCTGGTGTCTGGTTATCGATGGCGTTGACAGGCTGGGCGATGCGTTGGATGTCGGTTTGCTCGCGCACCACCGTATCCAACGCCGCCAGGGTTTCGCGGTTTTCAACAATATGACCCAGACACGGGGCGTGCAGGTCGGTGCAGTCAAACTCCACCTGGCCGGTACCGTCGGCGTCCCACACCGTCATATGGCGGTAGGGTTTGCGTCGTGCCGGACGTAGATGTTGCCAGGCACCACAGGCTTCCAACATGCTCTGACTGCGCGCGGTCAGGGCACTGACGCGCAGATCCCATTGATCAACGTCCGTCTGGCTTGATTCTGGTAGCTCAACCGGACGCGCCAGCGCCGGGTCCACAAGGGCGATACGCAAGCCGGATGACGCCGCCGCCAGCGTTGCTGCCAGCGCCTGTCCCACCATGCCCGCACCAACAATTGCAACATCTACGCGCATGGGGATTCTCCAATCGATTCCGGGGTTCGAATTCGGGCTGCCTGCTGGCCAACACCCATCGCATGCAAGGTCAGCAGGCGTCGTGGAATATCCATACAGGCTAACGCCATCAGTCCCAGCCCGCGACCAATCGCCATTGCCCTGCCGCGGCTGGCAAACACGCGTGGCAGCAAGTCACTGGCCATCACCGTATTGGCCTGATCCTGCTGTTGCTGCTGGACGTAGTCCGTCAGCATGCCGATATCACCTAACGGCTGTCCATGCTGCCATTGCTGCAACAGCCTTTCGGCCAAGGCCGCGGTGTCACGCAAAGCAAGGTTAAAACCCTGGCCGGCCACCGGGTGCAAGCTATGGGCCGCATTGCCCAGCAAGACCAATCCCTGACGTACCTGTTCGGTACTGCGCACCAGCGCCAGCGGATAACTCTGACGCTGACCCAGTGCCAGAATGCGGCCACAGCGATAGCCAATTTGCGCCTGCAACTGGCGAATAAATTCATCGTCCGGGGCAGCTAACACCTGTTCGGCCTGCTCCGGTTCCAGCGTCCAGACCACCGCAAAGTGGTGTTTGTGCAGCGGCAAAAACGCCACCGGGCCGTGGTCACTGAAACGTTCGTAAGCCCAATGACCGTGATCCCGATCCATTTCGACCTGAGTCACAATCGCGTGGCTGCCGTATTCCTTGCGCTGGTGCTGAATGCCCAGCTGCGCTGACAGACCGGAGCGGGCACCGTCGGCCATCACCAGCAAACGGGTGGTTAACTGACGACCGTCCGACAGACTCAGCTGCGCGCCTTCGCCTCGCATGGTCACAGCGTCGACCTGGGTATGTGGCAACAGCGTCAGGCCACCGCCGTCTTGCGGCGCTTGTAGCTCGGAGAGCCCCTTCAGCAGCGCTCGCCCCAGCACGGCGTTTTCGACAATGTAGCCCAATGCTTCAACGTTCTGTTCGGTGTGGTGCAGGTGGGTTTGGCCAAAACGGCCGCGATCCGACACCTGAATGTGCTCAATGGCACAGGCACGGGAGGCAATCGCGTCCCAGCAGCCCATCTGTTGCAACAGCAGGCGCGATCCCCAGGCAAGGGCGGTGGCACGGCCATCAAAGCTGGGTGGCCGCGACAGGATGTCGTCGTCCCACTGGATCGACTGGCGATCAATCAGGCCGACGTTCATGCCGCTTTGCAGGGCCGGTGACAGCATGTGTACCAGACTGGCACCGGCCATACCGGCGCCCAGAATCAGCACGTCGTAGAGGGTTTCAGAATCGGTCAGTTGGGTCATGTTCTGCTCATGCTTTCAGGTGTGGCCAATGTGACCGGCCACACAGTCGCGGTCAAGGCTTCCCGTCCGGAAAGCGGCGATCCACTGCGCACTATCAAGGTTGAGGCGTTTCAGTCCAGACCTTGCTGGCACAGGGCTTCCACTTCCTCAACGGTCTTCGGTACCGCACGGGTAAGGATTTCACAGCCGTCCTCGCGCACCACCACATCGTCTTCGATACGGATGCCAATGCCACGCCAGCGAGCTTCAACCGAGTCATCGTCCGGAGCCACGTACAGGCCCGGCTCGACCGTCAGCACCATGCCGTTCAACAACATGCGAGGCTGACCGTCGACGCGGTATTCACCAACATCGTGGACATCCATGCCCAGCCAGTGGCCAGTCTTGTGCATGTAGAAACGACGGTAGTCACCGGACTCCAGATTGGCTTCCAGCGTGCCCTCAAGCAGCCCCAGCTCAATCAGACCACTGACCAGCACATTCACCGCAGCGTCGTGCGGGTCGTTCCAGTGCTTGCCGGCTTTCACTTCGTCAATGGCAGCGTACTGGGCTTGCAGCACCAACTCGTACAGCGCCTTTTGTTCTGGCGAGAATTTGCCATTGGCCGGGAAGGTACGGGTAATGTCAGAGGCGTAATAATCCAGTTCACAACCGGCGTCGATCAGCACCAGATCGCCGTCCCTGATTTCCATATCGTTGCGGGTGTAGTGCAGGATGCAGGCATTTTCCCCAGCGCCAACAATCGACGGGTAAGCCGGCCAACGGCTGCCCGCCGCCATAAAGGTGCGGGTGATTTCGGCATCCAGCTGGTATTCGTACATGCCCGGTTTCACCATTTGCATGGCACGACAATGGGCCTCGGCGCTGATCTCCGCCGCCCGTTGCATCACGTCGACCTCAGCATCGGATTTGATCAAGCGCATTTCGTGAAGGATATGATCCAGACCGCAGAATTCGCGCGGTGGACGCGAGCCGTTACGCACCTGCGACTTGATGTGGTTTACCCAGCCCATCAGACGCTGGTCGAACTCCGGCGACACACCAAGGTTGGCGTAGATACGATCACGGCCTTCGATCAGACCCGGCAGGATGTCGTCGATGTCGGACACCGGAAAAGCATCATCACAGCCCAGCACCTCAGGCGCGGCGTCCGGACCAACCCGACGGCCGGTCCAGGTTTCCATTTGCTTGTCTTTTTCCTGACAGAACAGCACGTACTCGCCGTGCTCACGGCCAGGGATCAGCACCAGTACGCCTTCTTCCTCGTCGAAGCCGGTGAGGTAGTAAAAATCGCTGTCCTGACGGTACAGGTATTCCACATCGCGGTTACGCACGTGGCTGGCTGCCGCAGGAATAATGGCAATGCTGTTCTCGCACAGCTGCGACATCAGTTGTCCGCGACGGCGCGGGTATTCAGTGGCATCCAGTTTCATGCGGCCTCCTGTTGGGTACAAATCAATGCAGTGTGGTGCTGGCACCGCCACTGGAGCGGTTCATGGTGTAGAACACGGTCAGGGCAGCAACCCGGGCGTGCTCGGCCAGTTCCAGATACATGGCTTCGTTGTCCGGGTCCTTGTCGTCTTCGATACGAGCCTGGGAAAAGGCGTCCAGATCGTTCAGCACTTCCAGTACGTCTTTAGGCAATTGACCACCGGATTGCTCGGAAGCTCCGAAGCCGTCCAGAAACCCTTTGCTCCACTCAGCCAGACACTCGACCTGCTCCAGCACGTCGGCGTCTTCGTCTTTTGGCAACAATGGCTCATAAGCCATTTCCTCAGCCGAAATGCTGTTCAGCACGGCATCGTAGAACTGGCGCAAGGTGGCGGTGAGGTTATCCGCCGGCGTCTCGTCCAGCTCCAGATAGTCCAGCGCCTCCGCCATCCATTGCTGCGGCGTCAGCCGGGCACCGGAGGCCAGATAGCCACTCAGCCAGCCATGCAAGGCAGACGGTGACTGGTAACAACGTGACTCCAGCCACAGGTCGGCGGTATTGGCGAAATCGATCTTCATAACAACCTCAAACTATTCTCTGCGACCATTCTAACACCCATCACCAGCCGCTGACTGCGTTTCCTCTGACATCCGTGTGTTGCACGGAAAAGCGTGCAGGCCGATTGACCATGTTAAGCACAGACTTTTATAGTAGGCGTCCCTTAAAGGAGATATGTCAGATAATCCTGCCATGGCCGCCAACGAACTGCTGACTCTACAAAAGCGCATTCTGAAACTGCTTGAGGTCCAACAGGAACTCAAGGAGGAAAACCAGCGCATGCGTGCTGAAGAAGCCCAGTGGCATACCGAACGTGCCATGCTGGTCCAGCAGAACGAGCTGGCCAAGCGCAAGGTTCATGAAATGATCCAGAAATTGCAGGTCCTGGAGCGCAACTGTGGGCAGTGAAGTAAATACCATCAATCTGACGATTCTCGAGCGCGACTATCGTATCAACTGCCCGGCCGGTGCCGAGCAGCAGCTACGCAATGCCGCACACTTGCTCGACAGCAAGATGTCAGAAATCAAGGCCGCCAGCACGGCGTCCGGCAAGGTGCCCGGCATCGACCGAATTGCGGTGATTGCGGCCCTTAATATCGCCCATCAATTGCTCGAAATTCAGACAGAACAGCACGAGCAAGAACAATTAATCAGTGAAATCAACCAGGCTCTGGAAGATGCACTGAATGAATCTTCTCAGCGGGAATTGTGAAATTTCACATCTCTTTGCCATCTTTGTTATACTCTAAAAACTCCCTGCTGCATCCGCCAGTCGATAAAGACCTCGAGCCGATGTCCATTACCCAGGGGTGCTTCACTCGCTGTTGTGTGCATGTCCGCTTGTCGGAAAGCCTTATTCAGTGATGGGCGCTCCACCTTGAACCATTGGGTTCAAGGGCTTTTTCCGACAGCGGTGCAGTGGGGTTCCTACCTTATTTTCTGCCGATTCCCGAGCCCTTATGGACAAGACCCGTATTCGCAAACAGATGCGCAAGATGCGTCGTGCCCTGACACCAACCCAACGCGTTCAGGCAGGCCGTGGACTGAAACGCAGCGCGCTGACCTCCGGTGTATTACTGAATAGCCAGCGACTGGCGCTGTATCTGGTCAATGATGGCGAGATTGATCCCCGGCAACTGATCGACCAGCTCCAGCGGATGGGTAAGACGGTGTATCTGCCAACCCTGCACCCGCTCAGAAAAGGCGCACTGGCCTTTGTGTCGTATAACCGCCAGACACGCATGATCAAAAACCGCTTCGGTATTCCCGAACCGGATTTCCGCTATGGCAAGCGCATTCATCCACGCTTTTTGGATACGGTGTTTATGCCCCTGGTGGCCTTCGACCAACAGGGTAACCGTCTGGGAATGGGGGGTGGCTTTTACGACCGCACGTTGGCGTTCACCCGCAAGCCGGGCAAAAAGCCCAGGTTGATCGGTTGCGCCCACGAGTTTCAATGTCTTTCTGCGATTCCTGCAGAAGCCTGGGATATTCCATTATCCGCAATTGCTACCGATGTAACCTTGCGAACGTTCAACCAGTCACCAGTGTGACCGGGGTTCAGCGAATGGTGCTCTCGGAAGCCAGTGCCTGTGATGGACGTTGCTCTTCATCGATCGTCATGCCGGTTAACGCGGCCCCCAAAAGAACGATCATGCCAACGAACACCAGTAAATCTGGCTTTTTCATCGTAAAGTGACTCCAGCTTAAGCTCTACTTTGTCCGGTTGTCCGACAAAACCTACAACCTGTTATATTTTGCTGTTACCAGCAGCAATTTTTCTGCCACTTTAGTCACATTTTGTGACTTTCAAATGACTCGGCAACGAATGCACAATATTAGGTCACGATGGCCACGATTCGGCGTTAATCCGGATCAATTTTTCTTATTATTTGCGTACAAAAAACACACAGAAAGCCCGTGGTGTTTTTGACGCAAAATAGATTATGCCTCGCAAGCCATTGGAACAAGGGCAATTTCAGGTCAGCTATAGATAAAATCCAAGCAAAAAGTTCACTTTTGGTGCTTTGAGCAAAAAACTTTACAAAGCACCTTCACAGAACAATCAGGGACAACGACTTGCGCCGAACTGGTGCGAGGCTTAAGGGCCTCACACCGATGTCGATTGGGAGAAACAACAGAAAGAACAGATAGCCAGAGTGGGGCAGGTATCACCCTCAAGACGTCAGAATGCCCTTCAGGCGCCGTTGCAGCACCCTGAAGATATGATCCAGCCGTTCTGGGGTTTCGTTCACCAGATGGTGCTGGCCATCGATGATGATTTCGACCGCCATGGACGGAAACAGACGCTGATATTCACGCAGGTTGTGACGTCCCTCGACGGTGTTATCGGCCGTGCCCTGAATCATCAGCATCGGGAATTCCAACGCAGGCTGGTGTTCCATCCAGCCAATCCAGCGCTTCAACGCCGTCACCCATTGCACACTCAAATGAGAGGCCTGTAACGGGTCGTGACGGGCGACAAATTCAAAGAACGGACGGTTATTCCCATCCAGCGTAAAACGTCGTCTGAGGCGCTTGATAAAGAAACGGGCAACCGAATGCACCCAGCGTCCACTGTTCCAACCCGTCGGTCGCAGCAACGGTGCCAGCAGCCAGACATCCTTGACGATGGAATGGTCGACCTCAGGCCGATGAGTCATCAGCCAGGTGGTCAGCGTGGCACCACCCGTGCTCTGACCGGCAACAATCCAGGGTAAGTCGGCCCAGATGCCCTGACCGTGCTGCAACAAGGCGTCAAACACCCGCTGGTAGGTATCAAAGTCATCAATGGTGGCAGGCTCGCCAGACGACAGGCCGTGGCCCGGCAAGTCGAATGTGAGGATGTTCAATTGCTGCTGTTGGGCAAACTCAATCAGGTTGCCGTACAAGCCCACGTGATCGTAGTAGCCATGCACCATCAGCAAATTGCCGCGGGCGTTGGGCGTCCGCCACTGCTGCACCGCCAGCTCGAACCCTTCCAGCATCATCTTGTACATACGATGCGTCCCTGCCGGTTCCGGCAAACCGTAATAGGCGCGGTAATCGGCCAAAAGCGGGCCAGCATCCGCAGCAACATCGTCAGACAACTCCAACAGGCTGCGTTTAAGAGGCCAAGGGTCCCAGCGGTACTGAGGTTTCAAGACAAGCTCCGAACATCGGGTGAATGACCGTTAGTTTGGAGGTGGTCAGCGTAAACAGCAAGTGCTGTCGGGTCCGGCGTGGAACGATCGGGTGTCGGCACACGATCGTAGGCTGGGCCCCGCCCAGCAATCATTGGGCTCAGCCCAACCTGCATAACTGCCCAGCCAGATTTCAAATTTCGTAGATACAAAAAAGGGCGCCGAAGCGCCCTTTTCCATACTCTGAAGTAATCCGAAGATTACAGGGAGTAGTACATGTCGAACTCTACTGGAGAGGTAGTGTGTTCCAGACGGTACACATCTTCCATCTTCAGGTCGATGTAAGCTTCGATCATGTCTTCAGTGAACACGCCACCTTCAGTCAGGAAGCCCATGTCGGCTTTCAGGCTTTCCAGCGCTTCACGCAGGGAGCCACAAACCTGAGGGATCTGAGCAGCTTCTTCAGCTGGCAGGTCGTACAGGTCTTTGTCAGCCGCATCGCCAGGGTGGATCTTGTTCTTAACGCCGTCCAGACCAGCCATCAGCATGGCAGCGAAGCACAGGTATGGGTTCGCCATTGGGTCAGGGAAACGTGCTTCGATACGCTTGCCTTTAGGGGAAGCAACGTAAGGAATACGGATAGAAGCGGAACGGTTACGGGCAGAGTATGCCAGCATCACTGGAGCTTCAAAGCCTGGGATCAGACGCTTGTAGCTGTTAGTGGATGGGTTGGTGAACGCGTTCAGGGCTTTAGCGTGCTTGATGATACCGCCGATGTAGTACAGGGCAGTTTCAGACAGGCCAGCGTAGCCGTCGCCAGCGAACTGGTTTTCGCCGTCTTTCCAGAAGGACTGGTGAACGTGCATACCGGAACCGTTGTCGCCAACGATTGGCTTAGGCATGAAGGTAGCAGTCTTGCCGTATGCAGCAGCAACGTTGTGAACAACGTACTTCAGCATCTGCACTTCGTCAGCTTTCTTAACCAGAGTGTTGAACTTAACGCCGATTTCGTTCTGACCAGCGTTAGCCACTTCGTGGTGGTGGACTTCTACGTCCAGACCAATCGCTTCCATGGTGTTACACATGGCAGCACGGATGTCGTGGTGAGAGTCAACTGGTGGAACCGGGAAGTAACCGCCTTTAACGCGTGGACGGTGACCCAGGTTGCCGCCTTCTACTTTGGAAGCAGTGGCCCATGCACCTTCGTCAGAGTTGATCTTGCTGAAAGAACCCTGCATGTCCTGACCCCAACGTACGTCGTCGAACATGAAGAATTCTGGCTCAGGACCGAAGAAAGCAGTGTCGCCCAGACCAGTGGACTGCAGGAAGGCTTCAGCGCGCTTGGCAACGGAACGTGGGTCACGCTCGTAACCTTGCATGGTGCTTGGCTCGATGATGTCACAACGCAGAACCAGAGTAGCGTCTTCAGTGAACGGGTCCAGGAACGGAGTGGAATCGTCCGGCATCAGGATCATGTCAGACTCGTTGATACCTTTCCAACCAGCGATAGAAGAACCATCGAACATTTGGCCGGTTTCGAAGAACTCTTCATCAACGTAAGAAGCAGGGATGGAAACGTGCTGTTCCTTACCTTTGGTGTCGGTGAAACGCAAGTCAACCCACTTAACGTCGTTCTCTTTGATCAGATTCAGAGTGTTCTCTGACATTTTGTTATCTCCAGATGCAGGTTCAATTCCGATAAAGGGGTCCTACCCCGGTTTACCTTGCCCAACGATAGAGCAAGAGCCGTGCCACTCCATATCCGCCTTGCATCCGCGGAAATTCAGGCTATTCGGCAGCCCACCATTATCATTTTGCACTATATGGGTGCCAGATTACCTTTTATGCACCATATTGGTGCTCTATTTTTCAGATATCTGACTGCTCTTAGGCAGCGTGCCCATTATAGGTTCAAGCGCCTCATTTCAGGAATGGTAAGGCACAAAAATGGCGCTCCAGAACAAATTCAAATTGTCATGTAGTGAGCCGCGACTTCGGGTATAATCGCCCGCCAATTTGTACAAACTTTAACCAAGGCATATCAGTGTGATCGACAATTTAAGAAACATCGCCATCATTGCCCACGTTGACCATGGTAAAACCACACTGGTCGACAAGCTGCTGGAACAGTCCGGTACGCTGGATCGCAATCAGGGTGGCGAGCGAGTCATGGACTCGAACGACCAGGAAAAAGAACGTGGTATTACCATTCTGGCGAAGAACACCGCCATCAAATGGAATGACTACCGTATCAATATTGTCGACACCCCTGGGCACGCCGACTTTGGTGGCGAAGTTGAACGTGTTATGTCCATGGTTGATTCCGTGTGTCTGCTGGTTGATGCCGTTGACGGCCCAATGCCGCAGACCCGTTTCGTAACCCAGAAAGCATTTGAGCGTGGCCTGAAGCCGATCGTTGTTATCAACAAGATCGACCGCCCGGGTGCTCGCCCTGATTGGGTTATGGATGAAATCTTCGATCTGTTCGACCGCCTTGGCGCCACCGAAGAACAGCTCGACTTCCCGGTTATCTACGCCTCCGCTCTGAACGGTATTGCCGGCGACGACCCAGAGAACATGGCTGACGATATGTCTCCACTGTTCCAGATGATCGTTGACCACGTTGAAGCGCCTGCCGTTGAAATCGACGGTCCTTTCCAGATGCAGGTATCTGCACTGGACTACGACAGCTTCGTTGGCGTTATTGGTGTTGGCCGTATTACCCGCGGCAAGCTGAAACCAGGCACTGACATCCAGCTGATCACCCGCGAAGGCAATGTTCGTAAGGGCCGTATCCAGCAGGTGAAAGGTTTCCACGGCCTGAACCGTGTTGATGTTGCTGAAGCGACCGCTGGTGACATCGTTTGTATCTCCGGTATCGACGGCCTGAACATCTCCGACACCCTGTGTGCCGTGGGCAGTGTTGAAGCCCTGCCAGCTCTGAGCGTGGACGAGCCAACCGTTTCCATGACCTTCCAGGTGAACGACTCTCCGTTCGCTGGTAAAGAAGGCAAGTTCGTTACTTCCCGCAACATCAAGGACCGTCTGGATCAGGAACTGATCCACAACGTGGCCCTGCGTGTTGAGCAAGGCGAAACCCCTGAGAAATTCAAGGTATCCGGCCGTGGTGAACTTCACCTGTCGGTACTGATCGAGACCATGCGCCGTGAAGGCTTCGAAATGGCCATCGGTAAGCCTGAAGTGGTTCAGAAAGAAGTCGACGGTGAACTGCAAGAGCCATACGAGCAGGTCATGATCGACGTTGAAGAAGAACATCAGGGTTCGATCATGGAAGAGATGGGCAACCGTCGTGCTGAAATGACCAACATGATCCCGGATGGCAAAGGCCGTATTCGTCTGGAATTCATGGCACCTGCCCGTGGTCTGATTGGCTTCCGTGGCCTGTTCCTGACCCTGACCTCAGGCTCCGGTATTCTGACCAGCGTGTTCGATCACTACGGTCCGGTACAAGCCAGCCTGGGTTCTACCCGTCACAACGGCGTACTGGTTTCCATGACTCCAGGTAAGGCACTGGCATACGCCCTGTTCACCTTGCAGGATCGTGGTCGTCTGTTCATCGGTCCTCAGACCGAAGTCTACGAAGGCATGATCGTCGGCCTGCACAGCCGTGATAACGACCTGGTGGTTAACCCGACCAAGGCCAAGCAGCTGACCAACGTCCGTGCTTCCGGCACCGACGAAGCCCTGACCCTGACGCCACCAACCCGTCACACGCTGGAACAGGCTCTGGAATTCATCGAAGACGATGAATTGGTGGAAGTAACGCCGGAAAGCATCCGTCTGCGCAAGAAGCTGCTGACTGAGACCGAGCGTAAGCGTTCCAAGCCGAAAAAATCCTGATGACATCCGCGCCAATATGGCGCACTGGATGAAACCGTTAAACCGCCGCTCCGGAGTTCCGGGCGGTGGTTTTTTATTGCCCGAAAATCATCAATAGTGGAAAAATCCAATTAATAGATATACCACCTCATAAATTAATGAAACGAACCTTTAATAAATATAATTGTCATTTACATATTGTATGACAATCCAAATATAAACATTCACACAATATACAAGAACCTCTGTTCATATTATCGAAAGTCCAACTTATATTTACACTAAAAAACAATATATTTGCCAATACGGCGATGTTCTCCTAATATCAACTTGCAGATTCAATGGGACGACTGATGGCACTTATTCTGGGTACATACGGTTTTAGTCCGTATGAGCGAAAACTGATACAAGAACAGCTCAAGGTTATTGATTCCAAAGTGGCTTGCCAGTGGATGTACGCTGGCGAGACGACGGAGGCTGCCTTGCTGTTGGCAAAGAAGCCGTGTCACAAAGGCACCCAGGCGGTTCAGGTTCGTTTATATAAACCGGTCGACAAGAATTCCGAATCGCGCCAAACACACTATATAGACGCAGAATGGCCACTGCGGATATTCGGCTTATTGGATATCGTTCAGCAAACCGAAAAGATTATTAATAATAATTCTGCTGCCCAGTCCGGCACGGCCACCACCAATGAGACCGCAGCCCTGATTAAAAAGCTGACGGCACTCAAATCCGGCAACGCCATATACCAGTTAAACAACCAACTGCTGGCAGCCCTGACAGAAGAAAACCGACGCACCTTTATATATTCGCGCTTGCCGGTCAGCGCCCTTGGTGATGCCCTGCGTAAGAACAAACACATTGAAATCGGCAACGCTGTCGACAACGCTACCCAGCTGCCACACAAGTACCCGCTGATCGCTTTGCTGTGGGATCTGGAGCTGGAAGCCGACTTGCCCGCCAGTGACCTGTCTCAGTGGGAGCAGCGCCGTTACAGCCTTGGTCAGTGGCCGGATTTCAAGTGGTTGCGCACCGGTGATAATGTACTGCGCCTGAGTGCTGCCTTTACCAAACGCCCACTGTCCATTCAGGAAGCGGCTACGCTGTTAAAGATTGAACCCGGTGCTGTTATCCGGTTTCTGAAAGCCTGCACCACCGTTGGGCTGCGTATCACGGACACCCGCATACGCGGCGCACAGGCGCGTTTGGCGGCCAGCCCTAATGAACAGCAAGGTAAACAGCTTTCGTTGCTGTCGAGCCTTCGCAAACGACTCAAGATGGCGTTCTCATAATGCAGATACAAAACAAGGTGCTCTTCATCGGTCCTATGGGTGCGGGTAAAACCACCGCAATCCAGACGCTCAGCGACGATGTTGCTGCCAGCACCGAGGTACAGAACTCCAACAAGGAAATGTTCAACAAGGAAACCACCACCGTTGCCATGGACTACGGTGCCATTCAGTTGGACGACAACCAGCGCATTCATTTGTACGGAATCCCCGGCCAGAAACACTTTGAACCTGTCTGGCCTGTGGTGGCCAAAGGGGCCATTGGTGCGATCCTGCTGGTCAACGCATCACAACCCAACTGGCAGCAGGACACCCTGTACTTCATCAAGGCGTTCGACATGCTGGCCAAAAGCAACAGCATTCTGGTGGCTGCCAATCGCATCACCGATGAACAACATGACGAACTGGCCGAGCTGCTCGACCAGCAAGGTTACTGCTTGCCACTACTGACCACCGATCCACGCTTTCACGACGAGCTGGTACTGGCCCTTAACATTCTGATCGCCAATCTGGAAATTGAGATATCCATCGATGACTGATTCATCCAACCCGTTGAACTCCAACACCCTCAAGGCAGCATTCCGCGAGGCGTTGAAATCAGCCACCAAGGGCAGCAGCGGCATGGAGTTTCTGCTGATGGCCACATCCGACGGCTATGCCCTGTGCGACACCATCAGCGATGGCAGCAACATCAACCGTGACAGCCTGGCTGCCATGGCCGCCTCGTTTGCCGGCATCAGCGATGGTCTGGCCAGCCAATCCAACAAACCCGCTGCCAATGGCAGCATCATTGAAACCAATGCGGGTTTGCTGGTGTGCAAACAACTCAAGAGCAATCGCCATGAAGTGGTATTACTGGGTGCTTTTGAACAATCAACCAACCACGGCATTGCGCTGTGGTCACTCAACAAGGTGGTCAGCGACGTGCTGGCGATCCTCGAAAACTACAATTAAATCCCGTGAGGTAAACACACATGGCAAACATCAATGAAACCCTGAGCAAACTGCTGGAAATCGACGGCGCCGAAGCCGCCGCCGTGGTTGACCACAGCAGCGGCATGTTGCTGGGTTCTGCCGGTAGCGGCATGGACATGGAAATTGCTGCAGCAGGTAACACCGAAGTGGTTCGTTCCAAGCTGAAAACCATCGATATGCTGGGCCTGAACCAGGACATCGACGATATCCTGATCACCCTGACCGACCACTACCACCTGATTCGCCCAATGAGCACCGACCGTAGCCTGTTCATTTACTACGTGCTGTCCAACAGCAAGGCGAACCTGGCTCTGGCCCGTCGCGCACTGAAGTCTGCGGAAGAAAACCTCAGCATCTGATCGCCAACGGCCATACACCGTTACGGGGACGGCGCGGCCTGATGCCGCGTCGTTAACCGCCGTCAGGGCGCCGCTGACGACTTTTTCACCGTCCAGATAACCCTGCCCAGCAAACGATCATAGCTTTGCAAACCCATCGCCTGTGGCGAGTCGCTCATACTCGAATCCCCCCGCAGCCAGACCCCGTCCGGCTCACACGCCTGTATCCGCTTTACAATCAATCCCAGCTCGGCATGTCGAACCAGCACACACTGACCCGGCCGATAGCCTCGTACCGGCCAGCGTAGCGCCCAAACAAAATCGCCGGGCATCAAGCCCGGCGACATGCTGAGTCCGGAGACTCTGGCGACCTTCAGCATCAGGCTTCCGGCGTCAGCTGTGGGTAAACCACAACCTCTTCTGGCAGATACGGGCACTTGGCACGGAAGGTAGAAACACCTTTGGTGGCCCAGAAGATTTCGGCAAACTCGTTCACCAGCTCCAACAATTTCATGGCGTCGTCGCGGTTGATTTCCTGCTTGGCCTTGGACGCTGCCAGCATGATTTTATGCGTCAGCTCATGCAGTTGCGGGAATTGATCCAGTTGCGGCTGCTTGATGTAGTCGCCCCAGATCACACGAATCTCTTCTTTCACAACCAGACCGTGAGCTTCTTTTTCCTTCACCAGGCGGCTGACCTTGGCGATGGTGTTGACGTTCAGCTCGGCAGACTTCAGCTCTTCCAGCAGGTCGACCATACGGATCACAGTCAATGCCGCGATCTGGGCAGTGGACGGATCGTAGATTTTGCAAGGAATGTCGCAGTGAGCAGCAGCTTCTTCAAAGCCCAGCGAGGTATCCAGTTTTGACATCAGCGTGTGCAGCATGACTTATTTCTCCTCGTTGGATTTACGGCTGGCCAGACGGGAACGAACGAACCAGGCACCAGTGGCCAGAACGGCAACGATGGCAACCGCGGTGATGGCGTGAACGGAACCGCTCATCCAGTGACCGTGGTCGTGACCAGGGTGAGCCAGTGCCAGGGATGGCAGCAGCGCAGAACCTGCAAGCAATGCGTTTTTCATCAGTGAAATCCTTTGGGTGAAGGTGAAGTCGATCGTGTTTTGTCGGCACCACCGCTGAGCGAAGCTGCTGCTGACGGCGACAGTGCCGCGTCGGCAGGCAAGTCTTCAAACTGACGCAACAGCGCCAGCGTTTCCTGTCGCAGCATCAGCGCCTCAACCCCTTCCAGAGCCAACTGCAACGCCTGGCGGTGATGACCCAACGCCTGCAAATACTGATGCTCCAGAAACGCCCGTCGTCCTTGTCCGGCTGCGGCTTTCCAATCCATACTGGCACCTCAACAAAGCATAATGCGAAACATTATCATTAAGACCTGCAAGAGTTAAGCTTCTTTTGTCAGTCATTAACGCGACGTGCTTCCATGACCCAAAAGAGGGATGACCCGAAGAGGGGGGATAAAAGCAAAGCCTCTAACGATCGTTATAAACCTCCCACTCGCCTTCCTCCCGGACAAACAGCAAACCGGACAAACCATGGTTGTCCGGGGCGCTATAGCCCGCCAGCTCTGCCCGCAAGGCATCCACTGCATCATGATCACTGGCCGCCACGTACCAGAGTTCATCACGGTGTGGCACCGCGACCACCAGTTCGTCTCCTGCTTGCTGTTCAAGCTGGTTCCATAACTCCGGATACAGCAACGCCGATGCCATCAAATGGTTGTCACAGCTCAGCGCCGTGATGGCGCCATGCTGGCCCTGACGAATGGTCCGCAATGCCGCCAGCGCGTTACGTTCCGCCTGCGTTGCCAAAGACGCCTGCGTCAGCTGACGATCGAGACCAAACTGGCACAAGCTGGCCGGACTAACGGCAATGCGATCGCTGTCGCGGTCCATCGCCCAGGTCAGAATCAGGTCGCCTACCAGAGGCTGCGACCATGGCAACGACTCCGACGACGCACCCAACTCTTGCAGCAAGGACTGCTGATAGGCGGTGGTTTTGATCACCGGCAGCACACTCTCTGGCGATAGCGCGGGCTGTTCAGCGGTGGGTTCCGTACCAGCAGCCGTTTCAGAGCGAGTCTGTGCGGCCATGGTGTCGGCAACACTCTTGGCAAAAGCGGGCTGCTCGGCCGCAATCAGGTTGCTGCCCAGCCAACCACGGTCGAGCGCCAGATACAGCACATATTCCAGCCCCAGAAAGCCGGCGAAGACCAGCACCGCAATGTGGCTGAATTTCAGTCCCAACTGCTCCAGTCCGGTCCAGACGGCGTACACCGCCAACAGCAACACCAGACACACAGCGGCCATCACCGCACGGTTGGGATGAATTTTCTGCGGGCAACCGCCACAAGGCATGGAGAAAGGATTAAGCGCCATCACCATGGTCTGGAAATCCAGCGGTGTGCCACATTGGGGGCATTTTCGATGAGACATGAAGGTGTTCCGAATGGGGGCCGATCAGATACGTTTGGCCGGATACTGCTCCAGCTCGGCCAACTCGTCAGAGATATCCATCAGCTTGCTTTGCAGCACCGCTTCGGCATCGCGCAAGCCCTGATTATAAAAAGCCGTCGCGATATCCCGGCCAATAAAGTCGAGTAAAAACTCCGCTTCAAAGCTACCGAGATCGCGGTCCAACTCATCGCTGAAATAGCGTTTCAGTCGCTGAATCAGCTCCGCCCGGTCGGCAGTGCTCAATTGAATGGTCATGAAGTCGTTTCCTTACAAAACGTCCTGGCTGAAACAAAAACGGCCAGTTGCTACTGGCCGTTTGGGGGTCAGCTGGGTCTGACAGCTCAGGCAGCAGCGCCAGCATCCTTCAGAATGGCGGCGTAATCCGCGCCTTTGGCATGCTGGCTAACGGTAGCCAGAATGGTCTCACCGTTGCGGTTGGTGGCGTTCAGATCGTGGCCCTTGGTCTTGAACAGCTCAACGTAATCGGCAAAGGTCGCCGGCACCATATGACGGTAAGCACGGATCACAGACACGTAATCCGCTGAGTCGCCATCGTAGCTGTTGACGTTCAGGAACATGCTCAACTGCGCTTCCGTCCAGTCGCCACCAAATACTTTTTCTTTGTCTTTCTTTTGCATGGACTCTCTCCTTGCCGGACGCTGCGTTGGCAGCGTCGTGGGGTTAATCAGATAGTTCTGCTCAGGAAACCTTACGGTACTTCATATCCCAAACACCGTGACCCTTGTTTTCACCACGCTTTTCAAACTTGGTGTAAGGACGGTCGGACGGGCGTTCAACGCACTGGCCCGGACCTGCGATGTTTTCGTAGCCTTCTTCCGCGTCCATCACTTCGAGCATATGCTCCATGTAGTTTTCCCAGTCGGTGGCCATATGGAAAATGCCGCCCGGCTTGAGGATACGACGCAGAGTCTGGGCAAATTCAGACTGAACAATACGACGCTTGTGGTGCTTCTTCTTGTGCCATGGGTCCGGGAAGAACAACTGCACAGTGTCGATGCTTGCATCCGGAATACGCTTCAGCACTTCGATGGCATCGTCTTTGGAGACGCGCAGGTTTTCAATGCCCGCTTCGTCCGCCAGATTCAGCGCCGAGCCCACGCCCGGCAGATGTACTTCAACGCCGAAGTAGTTTTTCTCGGGGGCAGTTTCAGCCATTTTCACCAGCGACTGACCCATGCCGAAGCCGATTTCCAGCACCGTGTGAGCATCACGACCAAACAGCTCGGTTGGCACGATGGCACCGTCGGTCAGTTCCACGCCCCATTCATCCCACTTGCGCTCCAACGCCAGTTCCTGGCCCTTGGTCAGACGACCGGCACGAATCACAAAGCTCTTGATACCACGACGGTATACCGGCTTGTCGGCGGCGCTGGCCTGATCGGCAGGCACCGTATCGGACAGCTGTTCGGTGTTTTGATCGTCCGTGGTGATGTCTTGTTGATCCTTCGCGGATTCGTGTTCTGTCACGTGTTTTGACCCAAATAACTTGTTTAAGAATTCTGTTGCCGAGGCAGTTGGCGCGCAGCCAGCAGCACACATACCCAGCCAGCCAACCAGCTGGTGCCACCAAACGGCGTAATGATGCCCAGTGGGCGAATACCGGTTATGGTCAGCAGATACAAACTGCCGCTGAACAGCAGCAAGCCAATGATCATCAGCCAGCTCGCACGGCTTAACCAGGTTGCCACTGCGGCCTGACGGTTAACCGCCTGCCAGACACCCAGCCCCAGTAATACCGTCGCATGCACCAAATGGTACTGCACTCCGGTCTGATAGACCTTGAGCATATCCGCCGATACCAGATTCTTCAGCCCATGGGCACCAAAAGCCCCCAGTGCAACGGCAAGAAAGCCAGCAATGGCAGCGATCATCAGAGTGGTACGGGCGTGCATAGAAAATTCCGTGGCGAATATGTCGGACACAAGCGACGCATTATAAAGCAGTCACCTGTCAGGAACAGACCCTTGCTCTGATGACACTGCCCAAATTCGGCCCATTGCAGTAAAGTGAGCCTTTGTTAATAATCGTTACTATTTACCATGAAAACATCCCTATTGGTGGCCGCCCTCGCCACTCTCACCACAACCGCTCTGCTAGCTAACTGGCTAGACAGCGATGGCGAAGACATTCCCTCATCGGATGCCGAACTGGTGATCAGCGGGCCGTTTGAAATGGTCAGTCAGGACCCGTCCGAAGCGGGTTATGTGTTCACCCGTATGCAGGTGCTGGAAACCTTGGTGGACGTTTCCAGCCATGGCGAACTGCAATCCGGACTGGCGACCGATTGGCAGTACTCCGACGACCTCACCGAGTGGCGCTTTCAGATTCGCCCGAACGTCCGCTTTCATGACGGCACACCGATGACGCTGGCAAGCGTGGTTAACAGTCTGCGCATTGCCCACCAGAAACCCGGGCCATTGAATGGTTTGCCGATTGAGTCCATCAATGCCTCGGCGGCGACCAATGAGCTGGTGATCACGCTCAGCGAGCCTTATCGGCCAATGGCCGCCGTGCTGGCCAATTACTCCACCGCCATTCTGGCACCAGCGTCCTATCAGGGCGACGACCACCACGTCGAACAGGTGATTGCCACCGGTCCTTATCAGGTTGCTGAACTGAGCTTGCCGCACCGGCTGCAAACCCGGCGCTTTGATGGCTACTGGGGTGCAAAACCAGCCATTGCCAGCGCCGACTACATCACCGGCCACCGCTCGGAAACCCGTGCCCTGATGCTGCAAAACGGCCAGGCCGACATCGTCTACAACCTCGACCCGGCCAGCATGGACATGCTCAGCCATAGCGAAGGCGTACACGTCAGCAGCGTGGCGATTCCACGCACCATTGCCATCAAACTGAACACCGCCTTGCCGTTACTGACCCACGTTGAAGGTCGCCGGGCACTGAGTCTGGCGATCGACCGAGAGGGCATCGCCATGGGCATCTTGCGGGTACCCGGCAGTGCCGCCAACCAACTGTTCGGCCCGGCCATGGGCGACTGGTACAACCCTAACCTGCCGCAGCCACAACGCGATCTGACCACCGCCAACCAGCTGCTCGACCAGCTTGGTTTCAGCTGGCCTGCGGGCAGCCAATTCCGCCTGTTTGAAGGCAAACCGCTGCAACTGGACATGGTGACATACGCCAACCGCCCGGAGCTGATCACCATTGCCACCGCCATTCAGGCCCAGTGGGCCGATATTGGCGTGCAAGTGAACGTGCTGGTCGATAACTCCAGTGCAATTCCTGCCGGTCATCACAGTGGCGAGCTGCAAACCGCGCTGATGGCGCGCAACTTTGCCTCGGTGCCGGACACACTCAGTGTGATGTTAAAAGACTTTGCCGATGCCAATGGCGGCGACTGGGGGCCAATGAACTGGGATTACCCACCGCTGTTTGCGCTGCTGCAACAGATGAAGACCGAACAAGACCCGAGCCCGTTCCACCAGCAAGCGCAACAGGCTGCGGCCATGCTGGCGACGCAACTGCCCATGATCCCGGTGACCTTCTATCAGCAGCAAACCGGCATCAGCGACCGGGTGCAAGGCTTCCGCTTTGATCCTTACGAACGCTCATTCCATATCAGCGACATGCAGCTGCAAGCCGAGCCGCAGCCATGATGCCCGCAGCCGCCATCCGTAACCTGCTGCTGCGTCGTTTGCTGCAACTGCTGTTGATGGCCTGGGCCATTGGCACCATTACCTTTGTGCTGGTGCGCAGCCTGCCCGGCGATATGGCTTACCGGATTGCCGCCGAACGCTACGGCGACGACGCCATTACCACCGCCGCTGCAGCCTCGGTGCGACAGGAGCTGGGGCTGGATGTACCGGCCTGGCAGCACTATCTGAACTGGCTGCTGGAACTGGTGCAACTGAATCTGGGTAACAGTCTGGTCAGTGGTGATCCGGTGATTCACAACCTGCAACACCAACTCAGCTACACCCTTGCACTGGTGTTTGCCGGGCTATTGGTCTCGCTGCTGCTGGCCATTCCGATTGGCTTGTTGGCGGGCTTCAAGGCCAACCGCGGCGCTGACCATCTGAGCTTGCTGGCCTCGACCCTGATCCGGGCGCAGCCGGTGTTCAGCGTCGGCCTGCTGCTGATTTTCCTGCTAGCCATGAACATCCAATGGCTGCCGGTGGCGGGCTTTGGGGAACTGAAGCACCTGATATTGCCCGCCCTGACGTTGGGCATCTGCATGGCCGCAGTATCCAGCCGCATCATTCGTAACAGCACCGTCGACGTCACCCGCTCGGCCTATTACCAGTTTGCCCAGGTCAAGGGGCTGAGCCGCTGGCACACTTTTGTGCAACACGGCGTGCGCAATATTTCGATGCCGGTGGTGGCCTATCTGGGAATTCAGACCGTGATGCTGATCGAAGGCGTGATCATGATCGAAAGCCTGTTCGCCTGGCCCGGCATTGGCCACGCGCTGTCACACGCCATTTTCTCTCGTGACGTGCCCATGATTCAGGGGGCCGCGCTGCTGATGGGCATGCTGTTTGTGGCGATCAATGCACTGGTCGATGCCATTTGCCTGTGGCTGGACCCACGTTTGCAACTTTCTGCCAGCACATCCAGCAGCACTTCGCCCATCAACTCCACCAGCAAAAAAACGGCACAGGAGGCCAGCTTGTGAAGCTTATCAACACGCTCACTCGCCGCCAATGGCTCGGCGCAGCCATTCTGCTGACGCTGGTACTGTTTGCCGTGCTGGAGGGCCTGTTTGGCAGTGCCGACCCGGCCCGCCAACAGTTGATGAACCGCTTTCTCGCGCCCTCGGACGAACACTGGTTAGGCACCGATCAGTTTGGCCGCAGTAATCTGGCCCGCATGGGCGAAGCGGTGCGGCTGTCGCTGCTGCTGGCCGTTATGTGTGTGGTCACCGCCGCCAGTCTGGGCATTGGCCTCGGGGTTGTTGCGGGCTGGCGCGGCGGCTGGACCGACAAGGCACTGAATTTTCTGGTCACCACCGTACTGGCACTGCCGGGGCTGGTGCTGGTGCTGCTGTTTGCCGCCATCGTGCCGGGCTCGTTTGTAATGCTGTACGTCGGCATCGCCATCACCTTGTGGGTGGAGTATTTCCGACTGGTGCGGGCCATTACCCAACAGCGCATGCAAAGCCCGCAATTGCAGGCCTCCAGTATGCTTGGCTTTGGCCGCTGGTATCTGTTCAAACGCCATATCTGGCCGGGACTGGCCAGTCAGGTGTTCACCCTGATGGCCTTTGGTGCTGCCTCTGCGGTGCTGGCAATGGCCGCCACCGGCTTTGTTTATGTTGGTCTAAAACCACCGACAGCGGAACTGGGGCTGATGATCGTTGAACTGTTCCCCTATTACGCCGAAGCCCCTTGGGTGCTGGCACAACCGCTTGTTGCCCTGTTTCTGCTGATTCTGGGCTGCAACCTGCTGGCGAGTAAGCCGTCATGACCCCATTGATCGATGTTTCTGGCCTCACCATTCGAGCGGCTGATCAAACTCTGATGCAACCGCTCGAACTGACGCTGCACACAGGTCGTCCGTTAACTATTCTGGGAGAAACCGGCTCCGGCAAAAGCCTGCTGGCGCAAGCCATCATGGGACTGCTGCCCGATGGTTTGCACAGCGATGGCGACGTTTGTATCCAGGGCCAGCGCCTGAACACCAGTGAACGGCAGGCACTGTGGGGCAAGCAGCTGGCGATGCTGCCGCAGGAGCCCGCCCGTGCGCTGGACCCCACCATGGTGTCACAACAGCAAGTCAGCGAAGTACACCAACTGGTGCTGCACCACACGCCAGAGCAAAGCCAACAGCACAGTGCTGAAAGCTTACAGTCGTTAGGGCTGGCCGATGACGGCAACAAGATTCCCTCACAGCTGTCCGGTGGTATGGCGCAACGGTTGGCGTTCGCCGCTGCGACCGCCGCTGGAGCACAGATTGTGCTGGCCGACGAACCCACCAAAGGGCTCGATGCCAGCCGCCGTAACGATGTTTGCCGACTGCTGCGCCAACACATCGAACAGTCGCCAGAGCGCCACGGCCTGCTGACCATTACCCACGATGTCGACGTTGCCCGTCAGCTTGGCGGCGACATCATCGTGATGCGCAAGGGTGAGATTCTGGAACGCGGCAGCGCCGAGCAGGTGCTGATCAATCCAACCTCGGACTACGCCCGCCAGTTGATTGCCGCCGCACCGTCGAACTGGCCCACCGGCTTGTTTGAACAACCAGTGCCAGCCCCTTCGAAGCTGTTGTTTAAAACCCGAGGGCTGGGCAAGCAACGGGGCGGCCGTCAGCTGTTCGAGAGCCTGAACCTGCAACTCGCCGAAGGTGAAATCCTCGGTTTGTGTGGCGACAGTGGCAGCGGCAAAAGCACCCTTGGCGATGTGCTGTTGGGGCTGGTCAGTGCCGATGCGGGCGACATTCACTGGCACACCCGAGTCAAACGCTGGCAAAAGCTGAAGCTGTATCAGCAACCACCAGCGGCGTTCGCCGATGGTTTGGCGCTGGGTCAGCTGATCGACGACGTGATTCAACTGCATGGCCTCGAGCACCAGCAGGTCGATCCATTGCTTGAAGCGCTGTCGCTGGACGCCAGCCTGCTTGAACGGCCGTCAAACGAAGTCAGTGGCGGCGAGCTGCAACGCATCGCACTGCTACGCGCACTGTTGATGCGCCCCAAGCTGCTGATTGCCGACGAGCCGACCTCCAGACTCGACCCCGTCACCGCCCGCGACGTCACCGTACTGATGACCCGCGCCCTACGCGCCGCCCATTGCAGTGCGGTCTTTATCAGCCACGACCTCGACCAGCTGCGCCACAGCTGCGACCGGGTATTGCAACTGAGCGAAGGCCAGCTACACCCGGTTGGCTAGCGCCTGGCCAGGATCACGAACTGGCAGAGAATTCCCGCTGCTTGTTATCATGCGGCGACCTGAAAATGAGGCACCCAAGTGAAATACAACGACCTGCGTGACTTTATCGACCAGCTGGAGAAGCAAGGCGAACTGGTTCGCGTCAGCCATCCGGTTGATCCGCATCTGGAAATGACCGAAATAGCCGACCGCACCCTGCGTGCTGGCGGCCCGGCGCTGCTATTTGAAAACCCGGTAACCAAAGACGGCCAGCGCTATGACATGCCGGTACTGGCTAACCTGTTCGGCACCCCCAAGCGCGTGGCACTGGGCATGGGCGAAGACTCGGTCGAGGCGCTGCGAGAAGTCGGCAAGCTGCTGGCCTTTCTGAAAGAGCCGGAGCCACCAAAGGGCATGAAAGACGCCTGGAATCAGCTGCCGATCTTCAAGAAAGTGCTGACCATGGGGCCCAAAGAAGTCCGCAAGGCGCCGTGCCAGCAGGTGGTAATTGAAGGCGACGATGTCGATCTGGGCAAAATTCCGGTGATGCACTGCTGGCCGGGAGACGCCGCACCACTGATCACCTGGCCTTTGGTGATCACCAAGGGGCCTCACAAAGAACGTCATAATCTTGGTATTTACCGTCAGCAGGTGATCGGCAAGAACCGCATCATCATGCGCTGGCTCAGCCACCGTGGCGGCGCGATTGATTTTCTGGAATGGCAGAAAGCCAATCCGGGCAAGCCATTCCCGGTAACCGTGGCACTGGGTGCCGACCCGGCGACCATTCTGGGCGCAGTAACGCCGGTGCCGGATACGCTCAGCGAATACGCTTTCGCAGGCCTGCTGCGCGACAGCAAAACCGAGCTGGTGAAAAGCATCGGCAACGACCTGCTGGTTCCGGCTTCCGCTGAGATCGTACTGGAAGGGGTGATTCACCCGGACGACATGGCACCGGAAGGGCCGTACGGCGACCATACCGGTTACTACAACGAAATCGACAACTTCCCGGTGTTCACGGTGGAACGTATTACCCACCGCAAGGACCCGATTTACCACAGCACCTACACCGGCCGTCCACCCGATGAGCCAGCGGTACTGGGCGTGGCACTGAACGAAGTGTTTGTGCCGATTCTGCAGAAGCAGTTTCCGGAAATCGTCGACTTCTACCTGCCGCCGGAAGGCTGCTCCTATCGTTTGGCGATTGTCAGCATGAAGAAGCAATACGCCGGTCACGCCAAGCGCGTGATGATGGGCGTGTGGTCATTCCTGCGTCAGTTTATGTACACCAAGTTCGTGATCGTCGTCGACGACGATGTAAACACCCGCGACTGGAAAGACGTGATCTGGGCCATCACCACCCGTATGGACCCGGCCCGCGACACCACGCTGGTTGAAAACACCCCGATCGACTACCTCGACTTTGCCTCGCCGGTTTCCGGCCTTGGCTCGAAGATGGGGATGGACGCCACCAACAAGTGGCCGGGGGAAACCACTCGCGAATGGGGCACGCCGATCGTGAAAGATGAAGGCGTGGTCAGCCATGTTGACGAGATCTGGGACCAGCTGGGTATTCAACTGCCGGAAAACGGCGGCAATATTTAAGCGGGGCGCGCAGCCTCTGAGGTCTGAGGTCTGAGGTCTGAGGTCTGAGGTCTGAGGTCTGAGGTCTGAGGTCTGAGGTCTGGCCAATATTGTGGAAGGGGCTTGCTCTCGATAAACCACCGACAGCAAACCTCCCCCCACAGCTTTGTTG
The DNA here is from genome assembly GCF_056158645.1 of Oceanobacter sp. ABM4_470. Classification (NCBI taxonomy): domain Bacteria; kingdom Pseudomonadati; phylum Pseudomonadota; class Gammaproteobacteria; order Oceanospirillales; family Oceanospirillaceae; genus Oceanobacter; species Oceanobacter sp. ABM4_470. The sequence continues at coordinate 3,627,693 of NZ_JBSWTR010000001.1, read as the reverse complement.
GGCGTGGCCCAACCTGCAATCGGACCACGCCGCATCAGGCATCTGACTTCAGACGTCCGACTGGCACGACCAACTCCGGAAACCACCATGCCCCAAATCCATTTCCTCCCCGCCGATATCACCATCCCCTGCGAGCCAGACCAAACCATCATGGCAGCAGCCAAAGCCGCAGGTATCAAGATGAAAGTGGCCTGCAAAAACGGCATTTGTGAGGTCTGCAAAGCGGATTTGCGACAAGGAACCGTCCGTTTCAGCAATCCCATCGGCGAGCACGTACTTGAGAAAAAGAATCAGGTACTATGTTGCGTAGCCATACCGACCACGGATACCGAAATTTTTATGTCGAACGTCAAACACCCGGACGACAAGCCACAGGTAGAGCTGGGCTTTCAGATTCAGTCCGTTACCCAGGCCAATGAAGAAGTCGTCATCGTTGATCTGCTGGCACCCGCTGGCAAGTCGCTGGATTTCCTGCCAGGCCAATACCTGATGTTGCACGTCGAGCTGGATGGCGAAGCCAAACAGCTGCCGTATTCTATCGCCAGCGCCCCAGGCAGCCTGACCGGTGGCGACGAGCGTGCGCTGCAACTGCACATTGCCAACGCCAGTGACACTGCCGCCAAGGTCATCGAATTCCTGCAAAGCCAACCAGTGGTCACCGCCACACTGCCAATGGGCGATTGCTTTGTATCAGCCACAAAACTGGAAGAATTCGGCGACAAGCCATTACTGCTGATTTGTGCAGGCACCGGCTTTGCCCAGATCAAGGCGTTGGCAGAAGGGATTCTGGCACTGAAGCCAGAACAGGAGTTGCATCTGTACTGGTCCAACCGTCATGGCGGTGGTTTCTACCTGAACCAGCTGCCGTTTGAATGGGTAAAGCAGCACAGCAATGTGCACTTCCACCCGATTCTGGAGCAAGCAGTGGAAGACTGGGATGGCCGTGCGGGATGGATTTACGAAGTTATCCAAAGCGACTTCAGTGACCTGTCCGGCATTCACGCTTACGCCTGTGGTTCTCCCAACATGGTGTTCGGCACCCTCGACCAGCTGGAGCCACTGGGCTTGTCCGAGGCCAACCTGCACTCCGACGTATTTGCCTGGGCAACTCGTCCAACCAAAGGCTGATGACTCAACCATTGATTCCTGTTAGTAAATAATTATAACCTCCAGTGGCTCTGAAGATCTTCAGCGCCACTTCTTTTATGTAAACTTTCACCTCTCCCCTCTTTAAGCCTGACAAATCTGCTCAGGGATTAACCCAAAAATCGTTTCCCCGTCATTAATATCCGTAAATTGATAACCACCTCATACTAATTAATGCATTTTATTCATCAATCATAATCCCGCCGAAATGTGGTGTTGGCACCCTTGGTTAATTACAATATTATACATAGAAAATAAGAATTATTATCATTTAAACCAGATTAAGGGGTCTCTCCATGCAACAGTTCGGTCGTCTTTGTATGCAGTACGTCAGGTCGATGATGAAAAAGCTTCCGCTCATCACTTGTGCAGTACTGGGCAGCCAAATGGTTCTTGCCGATACCGTAAAACTCGGTCTTATTCATCCGACTACAGGTCGCTACCAGCAACAAGGCTTTGATATGGCACAGGGTGCCATTCTTGCTATCGAGGAGATCAATGCCGAAGGCGGTATACTTGGTCGTCCGGTCGAACTGTTGACTGAAAATACCGCCACTAAAGTGGATCAGGGTGCCGAGGCCGTTCAGGCACTGATTGATCAGCAAGCCGATGTACTGTTTGGTGCCGCTTCAAGCGACGTTGCCATTGCTGCAGGTCGCACTGCTGCCCGCAACGACAAGTTATTCTTCGCCGCCCTCAGCTACGCCAACGAAACCACCGGCAGCGCTGGACATCGTCACATTTTCCGCGAGCCAGCCAGTGCCTGGATGACCGCCCGCGCGCTGTCTTTTTACCTCAATCAAAACCTCAAGAATCAGCGCATTTTCTATCTGACTGCGGATTACAGCTGGGGTCATTCAATGGAAGAGTCTATCCGTCGCTTTACCGATACGACGGACAAACAAACTCATCCATTTGCTTCCGTTCCTTACCCGCGTCCACGCCATGCCGAGATTGAAAATGCCCTGATCCAGGCAGATGAGTCCGGTGCCGATGTACTGATGCTGACCCAGTTCGGCGAAGACATGGTTACTGCGCTGCAAATCGCTGCAGAGATGGGCCTGAAAGAACGCATGGAAATCGTGGTACCCAACCTGACAATGAACATGGCTGCCAGCGCTGGTGCCGGTTTGATGGAAGGCATTGTGGGTACCGTACCCTGGGCATGGGAAATCCCGTTCGAATTCGGCTACAAGCGCGGCCAGGACTTCGTTGAAAACTACGTTGCACGCTTTGAACAGTACCCGGACAGCCCTGCTGCATCTGCCTACGGCATCGTCTACCAAATCAAGGAAGCTGCCGAGAAAGCCGGCAACCTGGATACAGAACAGCTGATCCGCGCTTTGGAAGATCATAGCTACTCGGCTCTTAAGGAACCGCAAAAATGGCGTGCGTTCGATCACCAGAACATCCAGTCTGTGTACGTCGTTCGCTGCAAGCCATGGGATGAGGTGATGAAATCACCATTACGTTCCAACTACTTTGATGTGGTTCTGAGCCTGCCCGGCAGCATCAGTGCCCGCACCGAAGACGAGTGGAAAACCGACCGTATGGAAGCAGGCCAACCAACCCGCCTGTAACTATTCAGCAAGCCTCTGGTTATTCAGAGGGTCCTTAAGGGGACATCTATTTAATCCTGCACGGCTCTCGGCTCGGGCTTCCTGCTTCGCCCTACCTCCTGCATCCATGCAGTCGTGCGCGAGCGTTGCCATTGTTCAGGGCAAGGCGACGAATGCAGCGGAATGACGAACCTGTCCGGCCGAGTCTTTCCAAGTTCGTCAACACCGCACTGGGCGACGGCAACCCGCGCCCTGCGGGGGCTTCCGGTTGATCTCGACTCTGTGTCGCCGACTTTTGACGTGACCCGTCAGGCCTACAAGTCGGCTTCGTGATTCGAAACCATCCGGCAGCCCAGAGTGAGCACCGGATTAAATAGATGTCCCCTTAACATTAAAGGCCGTTCGCCTGCTGGTGAGCGGCCTTTAATGTTTCTGCCGCACTCCCCTGAGCAATGACTCAATATTCCCGGCCAAACAGCCACAAATGGTTGATATCCAGCCAACTCTACTGACACACTGTCGCCATCCCTGTATCTGCCTCCCTGCAAGGGTGGCTTGCGTCTGTACTCAAAAACCAGCCCTGATCACTGGCCAAAAACAGCTCAGTCCAGTAGTTGAATACAGACACCAGCCGCAGTGCCACAGCGATTTCTGCAAACTTTTGTCATATCCGTGGTCACAGGCTGTGATACAACACGTTTCTGCTGCTTTTAATACTATCAATTCAATACCAAGGAGTTTCTGTGGATTGGCTTAAAGAAATGACCTCGCTTTCGACCGAGGAAATCTGGGCGAACTATCTGCTGCCGTGGGGCACCCAGATTGTCATGGCTCTGGTGGTGTTCTTCGTTGGCCGCCTGCTGGCCAAACTGATCCTGAAAGGTGTGACCGGCGCCATGGGGCGCGCCAAGGTAGACCCGATCCTGACCAACTTCATCAGCACCGTACTGGGTTCGCTGTTGCTGGTTCTGGTCATTGTTATCTCGCTGTCACAGCTGGGCCTCGAAACCGCGTCGCTGATTACATTGCTGGGTGCCGCCGGTCTGGCCGTTGGTCTGGCACTGAAGGATTCACTGTCGCACTTCGCTGCTGGCGTAATGTTGATTCTGTTCCGCCCATTCAAGGTCGGTGACTACGTTGAAGTGGATGGCGTTGCCGGCTCCGTCGACAAGATCACCATTTTCAGCACCCGTCTGAAAACCCCGGATAACCGCGTGGTGACCGTGCCAAACTCCAACGTGTTTGGTAACACCATGACCAACTACTCGGAAGAAGCGACCCGTCGTCTCGACCTGGTGGTGGGTATTTCCTACGGTTCCGACCTGCTCAAGGCCAAGCGCTTGCTGCAGGAAATGCTGGCCACCGACGAGCGCGTACTGAAAGACCCGGAGTACCGCGTTGCCGTAAACGAGCTGGCCGATTCCTCGGTGAACTTTATTGTTCGTCCGTGGGTAAAAGCCTCCGACTACTGGGCCCTGAAGTGGGACCTGACCGAGAAAGTGAAACTGAAGTTCGACGAAGAAGGCATCGAAATTCCGTTCCCACAAATGGATGTGCACCTGCACAAGGAAGCCGAAGACAAGGCATAACAGCGACTCTCTTCTGCCGCCGAGCGGTCACTGCATCATAAGAAAACGGGCACCTGCGAGTGCCCGTTTTTGTTGCGGCGTCATCACGCCGCGTTTTGCGCCAACACGAGCGACTGCTGGCGGACAGTAGCCAATATTCCCCAAACGCAACCAGCGTATCAGACCAAAGCCCCACTGCATTGGTCGCAAAATCGGCAGATCATGTCTTATATAAAAATAACAAGAAAGGAAATCGATATGCTGAAACCATCTGGATTCCTGCTGCTGCCGCTGCTGGCCCTGAGCCTGATTGCAGAGGCCGTCGAGCCCATCAAGCTGGGCCTTAATTACCCTTCCACAGGGCGCTACAAAGAGCAGGGCATTGCCCAGGCTCGCGGTGCCTTGATGGCCATTGAAGAGATCAACGCCGCCGGCGGAGTGCTGGGACGGCCCTGGACTTGCTGACCGCCAACACCGCGTCCAAACCGGACAAGGCCGTCGACAACGTCCGTGATCTTGCTTCCAAGGGCGCGGCCATGCTGTTTGGCGGTGCTTCCAGTGCGGTGGCCATTGCCGCTGGCAAGGAAGCAGCCAAACAAAAGCTGATTTACTTTGGCACTTTAACCTACGCTAACGAAACCACCGACGAAGAAGGTCACCGGCACATGTTCCGGGAAACCTACAACGCCTGGATGGCAGCCAAGGCACTGGCGTTTTATTTAACGCCGAGCCTGGCCGATAAAAAGGTCTTTTATATGACGGCCGACTACAGCTGGGGTCACTCGGTGGAGTCGTCGCTGCGCACCTTTACCAATACCGCAGATACCCAGGCCCATCCAGCCATGACGGTGCCTTTCCCACGGCCACGTCAGGCCGATATTGAAGCCGCACTGGAAGCCGCCGAGCGTTCTGGCGCCGATGTGCTGATGCTGATCCAGTTTGGTGACGATATGGCGACCGCGCTGAAGCTGGCCTACCGCATGGGCCTGAAAGACCGCATGCAAATTGTGGTGCCCAACCTCACGCTCGGCATGGCGCAATCCGCCGGTGCCGGGGTGATGGAAGGTGTGGTCGGGGCGGTGCCCTGGAGCTGGCAGGTACCGTTTGTTTACGGTTATTCCAAGGGTCAGGAGTTCGTCAAAAACTTCAGCACCCGCTACCGCACCTACCCGTCCAGTTCGGCCGCATCGGCCTACAGCATCGTCTATCAGTTCCGTGATGCCGCAGAGCGAGCCGGCAGCCTCGATACCAACAAGCTGATTGCGGCGTTGGAAAACCACAGTTACACCGCCCTGAAAGACCCACAAACCTGGCGCGACTTTGATCACCAGAACGTGCAATCGGTGTATGTGGTGCGGGGTAAAGCGAGAAACGAGGTGCTGAAAGACACCTTCAAGGAAGATTTTTTCGAAATCCTGCTGAATATTCCCGGCTCGGTGGCGGTGAAGACCCGCGCCGAGTGGGAGCAAACCCGCAAGGCTGCGGGCAAGCCATTGGTATTGCAATAAAACCACCAGCGCCGCCGAAAACCGTCACTGACGGCGGCGCTTCACCGGCCCTCAGTCGAGAGTCGCCAATGCCTGCTGGAAGTAACGGCTGGCACCAACATGATCCTGCTCCTGCACCAGCAACTTGCCCATCTCGGCGTTCAGCTCCGGCAGACTTTTCAGACGCAAACCGGTTTGCAGGAATTCCCGCGCACGCTCCGGTTGTTCCTGTTTGTTGGCCAGACGAGCCAGCACCAACAACAGCACCGGGTCATTCGGACGCCCGGTAAGCTGTTTTTCGGCAAACAGAAAACGACGGCTGACATCGGCACCGTGGAGGTTGCCATAGGCCTGTACCAGGTCATCGCGCCAAACGTGCGTCAGCGCGTGACGCAGGTCGGCTTCGGCCATTTCATCCTCACCAAGATCGTGCAGCGCAGTAACGTAGCGCATCAGAATATCGGCGTTGTAACGGCAGTGACGAGGCATGCCCTTGTACAGCTTCTGGATCGCCGCCGCCGGTTGTTTCGACTGGCTGCTGCGGGCGGTGCGGTCGATCAGTTGCAGATACACTTTCTGCTCCAGCTCACGCAGCTTGTCTTGCGGTACCTTGCCCGCTTTGCCAATCACCGGCAGCAATTCGTGCAGCGCAACCCAATCTTCGAGGTCCTGATACAAGCGCACCAGCAGCTTCAGCAAATAGGTGTGACGAGGGTATTTGTCACGCAGGTTCACCAGCACCGCCAGCGCCTGTTCGCGTTGGCCACGGGAAATCAGCAACTGGGCATGGGAAATCCCCACCGCCAGCTCTGCCCCACGGGTGCTCTTGTTGGCCGAGTTCAGCAGCTCGTCAGTGGCTTCGTGCTTGCCTTGCTCGTAGGCTGCCCGGGCGGCAGCCAGATAGTTGATCAGCGGCATGTCGGTATTGGCCGCACTGCGGGTCAGCAAGCGTTCAGCTCGTGCCCACTGGCCTTGGGCCAGCGACAGCAGACCACGAGTGGTCTGCTTGCGAGCACGGCTGGTTTTGCGATTGCGACGCCATTCGTTAAAGCGCCAATCCGACCCCAGCATCACCAGACTGAAGCGGAACAGGAAGTACATCACCAGTACAAACGCCGTCAGCAGCAGCAGGAACACCCACAGGCTGGTTTCAACCCGATACGGCCCCCAGCTCAGCAGTACGTAGCCGGAATCCTCACCACTCAGCGAGCCGAGCGTCAGGCCCACCACCATGGTGACAACAAAGAACAGCAGCCAACGCTTCATGGCTGACCTCCTGCATCCTGCTCAGCCGCCGGCAGCACCACTTCGGTCTGGGCCAGACGCTGGCGCAACAGGCGCAAGGAACCGCTGATGTCCGGTACTGCCGGGCTGACTTTCCAGCCCTGCAATTCGGTCACCAGCTGCTGCAAGGTGACGGTGGCAGCATCGTCCTGCGGCAAGGCGCGGCCGATCCATTCGGACACCCGTTTCAGGCTGCGGTCGTACAGGTTCTGATCACGGCGCAACATCGCCAGCTGGGCCTGTTCCAGCATCAAACGGGCGTTCTGTTGCAGGTAGTAGGATTGCTCGGGAGACAGCGGGATATCGACCGGCGTGTCTGTGCGACGAATCCGGATCGCCTGACCCAACCCCTCGCGTACTTCAAACCACAACTGGGCGTACCAGCTGCGCTCTTCATTGCTGGTCGTGTCCTCTGGCATGGTGGTCTCGAAACGAACATCCGGCATCCAGTTAATCTCGCCAAGGGTGTCCTGCATGGCCTGCAAGCGGCTCACAGCACCCACCCGATCAACGCCCGGCACCAGACGCAAGGACTGGATTTCGCGGGCGATTTCCATCCGCACGCCATCAAAGCCCGGGTTACGGGTTTCAGCCAGCACCTTGTCGGCAGCTTCCAGCATTGCCAGCGCACCGCTGACATCGCGCTCCAGATTCAGGCGCTGATTGCCCAACCGCAGCAGGTATTCGACTTCCGCCACCAGCCAATCCTGACGGTCGGAACCAGCCAGCTCGGCCAGGCGGGCGTCATTGTGGCGGGTCTGGCGAGACAGGGCTTCCAGCTCGTCGAGCAAGCGACGGTTATCGGCAGCCAACGCCTGGGCACGGCTACTGGCTTGCTGCTGGGCTGACAAGGCACCGTCCAGCTGGCGCTGGATACCTTCAAGTCGCTGCTGGCCAGCATTCACCTGCGCCAGCTGCTGCTGATTCATCCAGACGCTGTATCCGGCAACCAACAAGGCGACCAAAGCCAGCAACAGTGCCAACAGCACCAAGAAACCGCGGCCTTTCGATGGCGCTGTTTCAGAGGCCGGTTCAGACACTGCCTTATCGGCAGCCTGACGCTTTTTCGCCGCGGCTTTGGGAGCATCAGCAGTCGCCTTGTTATCCGCAGGGGAGCTGTCAGCCGTATCCGGTTTGCTGGCGGCGACGTCCTCGACGTCGGCCGATTCAATACTGAGCGACAGGGAAACGCTTTCCAGTTCGTCTGGAGCCTTGTCGGCCTTTTTCGAAGACGAGCCTGGTGTAGAGTTCGATGAAGGAGTACTCACGGTTGTCTTCGGGTCTGACTTCCGGTTTGAATTTGGCTTGCCGTTATCGTCCACGATTAACTTCCTGTGATCCGTTTGAAAAAACCGGGGAGAACCACCCGGCACAGCCCGCAAAACGGGCTGGTTCAGTTATCCGTTAAAGTGGCTTGCAAGGCAAGCCAGCATATCGTCATCGCGCGCACTGGCGGGCACCAGCACCTGCCGAAAGCCAAGCTCACGGGCTTGATCGGCCACTCGCTCACTTGGCAACACAATGCCGGCCAGCCGCTGTGGCAAGTCTGGCAATTGCGCCATCACGATGTCGAGGGCCTGACCACTGCTGAGCAGCAACCAGCTATCGCCCAGGTGTCCCAGCGCTTGTTGCCATTGAGCCGGACTGTATTGCTGTTCGACGCGCTCGTACAACTCGGCGTAATCCACCGTCGCACCCCGCTCACGCAGCACGGTGGCCAGCGTCTCGCGACCGCCGACACCCCGCCAGATGAGGATGCGTTGTTCCGCCACCGCCTGCAAGTCTGGCAGCGCCAGCAGGCCTTCACTGTCGTATCGGGAGTGCGGCAATTGCACGGTCAAACCCGCCTCACGCATGGGTTCGGCACTGGCCGGACCAACACCATACCAATGCACACCAATAGGAGGCTGAGGCCACAGTTCGTCGAGCAGGTCGAGGCCATGGCGAGCCGCATTGGCACTGATGGCAACGACGTGCTGATAGAGATCGAGGTCGAGCATGCGAGTGCGGCACAAGCGCGCTTCGGCGCTGCTGTCGGCAACGGCGCTGATGGCCATCAAGGGCATCGACGCCACCGAATGGCCGTTGGCTTGCAGCTGCTGCACCAGTGCCTCGCCCTGTCCCGCCGGGCGAGTGACAATCACATGGGCCACGGTTTACTTGACCTCGTGGCCGTATACGTCTTTCAGGATTTCACCGGCACCTTGCTCCAGCAGATGTTCTGCGGCACGAATACCAATGGCTTCGGCATCCGCAGACAAACCCGCCTGCGCCGTGGTCAGCATCTTGCTGCCATCCACCGCACCGACCAGACCACGCAGGCTGAGGTGGTCGCCATCCAATTCGGCATACGCCGCAATCGGCACCTGACAGCCACCTTGCAGGCGACGGTTCAAGGCCCGTTCGGCCAATACACAGGCGGTGGTTTCGGCATGGCCCAGCGGGCGAATCAGCTCCTGAATATCCGTATCGCCGGTACGCCATTCAATGCCCAGAGCACCCTGACCACCAGCTGGCAGCGACTGTTCTGCCGGAATAAAAGAGGCAATGCGATCGTCCATTTCCATCCGCAGCAAACCGGCAGAAGCCAGAATGATGGCATCGAACTCACCGGCATCCAGTTTGCCCAGACGGGTCTGGACGTTGCCACGCAGGGATTTCACCACCAGATCCGGACGCAGTTGCTGAGCCTGACACTGACGACGCAGGCTGGAAGTACCCAACACGGCTCCTTGCGGCAGCTCATCAAGGCTCTTGTACTGGTTGGAGACAAAGGCATCGAGCGGGTTTTCGCGCTCGCAGATCACCCCCAACTCCAGACCTTCCGGAAACTCCATCGGCACGTCTTTCATGGAATGCACGGCAATATCCGCGCGACCGTCCAACATGGCGTTTTCCAGCTCTTTGACGAACAGGCCCTTGCCACCGATCTTGGCCAGCGGGGTATCGAGAATCTTGTCGCCCTGGGTCGAGAAGGTCACCAACTCTACCTGCAAACCGTCGTGCATGGCTTCCAGCCGCGCCTTGATGTGTTCGGCCTGCCACAGAGCAAGCGGGCTTTTACGGGTAGCAATTCGAAGGGTTTTGATAGCAGACATGGCGGTCCCTGAGGTCAGAGGAGTCAGTTCGTATTTGGTCGCCATCATACCAGCCGCAGGCAGTCACTGGTATTGACCCCGCCATGGTGCTTTGGGCGCAAGTCAACCAATCCACAGTAACCACGTTAAAAGGATCTGTAACCCAAAGAACCGGGAGACCTTACGTTGCAGCCGTCGCTACTGCTCGAAAAACTTGTCTACGCCGTATCCGGCAATAAGGGTCAGGGCGCCAAAGCCCGTATCAAAGCCCATCGGCCGGGCTCCATCAGCCGTATTGCGGCCATTAACGAACAGCAGAAGCTGCTGTATATCGTCAACCCGAAAGTCGCCAATACCAGCATCAAACGGATCATCTGGGCCGACCATCCGGCGCTGGACCAGCTGCCATCGCTCCATGGTCATCACCCGGAACGCAGCCTCAAGGAATTGCCCGACCGGGCCATCGACACCATGCTAAACGGCGATGACTGGTTCCGCTTCAGTTTCGTACGTAACCCCTACTCACGAATTGTGTCGGCTTATAAGGACAAGATTTTTGGTCGTGATCTGGATGGCCGTTTTCTGGAAAAAATTGGCTACGGCCCTGCCGCGCGACCACCATCGTTCAGCGAATTCCTCCGCCGCATTGCCGATCAGCCACCACAGCAGATGGACTGGCACTGGCGGCCGCAACAGTTGCTGCTGATGCATGAGCTGATTGACTACCACTGGTTAGGCAAAATGGAAACGTTTGAGTCGGATATGACGCCGGTGTTTGAGCGGCTAGGGCGCAACAACCAGCAAATGCAGCAGCAATTGGCCACCCGCCTCAATGCCACCGACCGCGACAGTCGCAATAACAGCAACCAGCCTCGCAAGGCGGTGGCTAACCCAACCCTGAGCACCAAGGATGTCGAGTTGATACAGGCACTCTACCGCGAGGATTTCCAGCGCTACGGCTATTCGACCGAGCCGCCTGAAAATTTGCTGATCCAGGTACCCTGCGAAACACCCGGTGCCCGCTCTGGATGGCAGGGCGAAGCTGATTTGAAGGTCTGACGGCTCCCTACAGCCGCTTCATCAGCCGTCTTACATCGGCCAGATGGCGGCGGCTGACGCTGATGCCTTCTTCCTGACCGCGCAGATACAAGCGATGACCGCCGCCGGTTTGGGCTTCCAGCCGGATCATGCGATCGCGAGCCACCAATGCGCTGCGATGCACCCGCACAAAGCGTTCGCCAAACTCTTCTTCCAGTTGCTTGAGGCTGTCGTCGATCAGGGTTTGCCCCTGCTCATGAACGGCATTGACGTATTTCTGGTCGGCAGAGAAATACAGCACATCGTCGATCGGGATCAGCTCAAGACCATTGTGAGTACGGGCAGACAAGTGAGAGCGGGCGTCTGCGCCAGAGGCATCGACCACCGGTTCTTGAGCCAACCCACTCGCCAACTCAGTAGCAGGCTGACGCAGCGCCAGCCGTTGCTCGGCACGGCCTAACGCCCGGCTCAGGTCGTCCCGTCGAATCGGTTTTAACAGGTAGTCGATGGCATCTACGCCGAAGGCTTCGAGAGCGTGCTCATCGTAGGCGGTGCAGAACACCACCAGCGGTGGCTGAGCCATCGAGGTCAGCTCAGCAGCGGCTTCGAGCCCCGTGCGGCCGGGCATCTGAATATCCAGCAGCACCAGCTCGGCACTGTGCTGTTGCAGCCATTCCAGCATCGCATCGCCACTGTCGAGGGCCGCTGCCAGTTCAAATTGTGGGTGGGCCTCCAACAGGCGGGCCAACCGTTCGCGGGCCAATGGCTCGTCGTCCACCAGCAAGGTTCGATATCCCATCATCAACTCCTCATGCGGCTACCGGCACCAATAGCCGAACCTGATACTGCTCGGGTGTTTCATGAATCTGTAGCCGGGCGTCATCGCCAAACATGGCCGCCAGTCTGGCACCGATGTTCTGCTGGGCAATGCCATTCCCACGAGCGGTCGGTTTTTCCGGACGGGCGTTAGTTACTTCAATGCACAACTGCCGGGGCGACAGCTGACGGGCATGCACTCGCACCCAACCGCCCTGCCGCATGGGCTGCACCCCATGGTAAATGGCGTTTTCCAGCAATGGCTGCAACACCAACGACGGCAACACCACATCAGGCATTGGCTCAGGCAGTTGCCACTCAACGCTCAACCGCTCACCCAGACGCGTGCGTTCAATATCGAGATAACGCTGACCAAGCTCGACTTCCTGCGCCAGCGTGGATGGCTGGTCGTCGCCTTTCAACACCACCCGGAACAGTTGGGCCAAATCCAGCAACATGGTTTCAGCCTTATCGGGGTCGGTCACAATCAGCGCCGCCACGGTATTGAGCGTATTAAAAAAGAAATGCGGCCGAATATTGGCCTGCAAGGCCGCCAGGCGCGCCCGCAGCTCCGCTTGCGCCTGCATACGCCATTGGCTTTGCACATAGAAGTAGCGCAGCGCCAGCGCCGTCACCAAGGCACTGACCAGAGCATTACGCCCGAGCCAGAGCCAGTCGGTATCGTAGGCCAGGCTGGGCCAGAGCCAATCGGCCATCAGACCAACCGCCAACGTCACCAGCTGCACCAGCAGCAACGCCAACAGTGAGGCGGTTAGCACCTGCAAACCAACCAACAGCCGCCGTAACTGACACAGCAAGGCCACCGATATCAGCGCCACCCACTGCACAAAAAGCGACACCAACCCAAAGCGCTGCATCGAGAAGGCTTCCAGAGTGGATTCCATCAGGGTCAGAATCATCACCAGACCTTCACTGACCGCCAGCAAATAGAGGATTGCGCGGGTATTACAAAGGTCGGGCAGGAAGAAGGCTTCCAGTAATTGTTGTTTGCGGCTGTGTTCGGCCGCCCTTGCGGGCATCGACATCCGGGCAGTACCAGTGAGGGTCACAAAGCGCCCAGTGTGGCGTCCGCCTGCGATCCCGACAAGTGCCTGTTCCACACCACCGTGATTTGACCCGCGGTCAGCGGTGTATTCGGGTTAACCCGCCACCGCTGCGCAGGTATACTGTTGCGCTTTGAATTGACCGATGCAGCCAAACTGCGTTTTCTGAGGGATACCCATGACTGATCAAGCCACCAATGCCTCCTGGGGCGGCCGTTTTTCCGAACCAACCGATGCCTTTGTCGCTCGTTACACGGCGTCTGTGGACTTTGACCAGCGTATGTACCGTCAGGACATCCAGGGCTCCATCGCCCACGCCAAAATGCTGTGCAAAGTTGGCGTACTGACCGACGCCGAGCGTGACGACATCATTCGTGGTCTGGAAGAAGTCCGTATCGAAATCGAGCGCGGTGAATTCGAATGGTCTGTGGCACTGGAAGACGTGCACATGAACATCGAAGCCGGTCTGACCAAGAAAATCGGCATCACTGGCAAGAAGCTGCACACTGGCCGTTCCCGTAACGACCAGGTGGCCACCGATATTCGTCTGTACATGCGTGACGAGATCGACGTGATCTCCGCTGAGTTGACTCGCCTGCAACAGGGTCTGGTAGAACTGGCCGAAAAAGAAGCCGACACCATCATGCCGGGCTTCACTCACCTGCAAACCGCCCAGCCCGTGACCTTTGGCCATCACCTGTTGGCCTGGAACGAAATGCTGACCCGCGACTACGCTCGCCTGCAGGACTGCCGCAAGCGCGTTAACCAGATGCCACTGGGCGCTGCAGCACTGGCCGGTACTACTTACCCGATCGACCGCGCTTACACCTGCGAACTGCTGGGCTTTGATGCACCGACCGAAAACAGCCTGGATTCCGTTTCCGATCGTGACTTCGCCATCGAATTCACCAGCGCGGCGTCGCTGATCATGATGCACATGTCCCGCTTCTCGGAAGAGCTGGTGCTGTGGGCTTCCGCCCAATTCCAGTTTGTCGACCTGCCAGACCGCTTCTGCACCGGTTCTTCCATCATGCCGCAGAAGAAAAACCCGGACGTGCCAGAGCTGGTGCGTGGCAAGACCGGCCGCGTTTATGGCCACATGATCTCCCTGCTGACCCTGATGAAGTCCCAGCCATTGGCCTACAACAAGGACAATCAGGAAGATAAAGAGCCACTGTTCGACACCGTCGACACCCTGCGTGATTCCCTGCGTGCCTTCGCTGACATGGCTCCGCACCTGCAAGCCAACAAGGAAAGCATGTACGAAGCCGCCAAGCGTGGCTTCTCTACCGCGACCGATTTGGCCGACTACGTGGTTCGCAAGGGCATTCCATTCCGTGATGCACACGAAATCGTGGGTAAAGCGGTGGGTTACGGCGTAGAAACCGGCAAGGACCTGAGCGAAATGACGCTGGAAGAACTGCAACAGTTCTCCACTGAAATCACTGAAGACGTATTCGACGTGCTGACACTGGAAGGTTCTGTGGCTGCCCGTGACCACATTGGTGGCACCGCACCGAATCAGGTACGTGCTGCGGCTGGTCGTGCCAAGGCGTTGCTGGCACAGCGTTAAGCGTCGGGCGTCGGGCGTCGGGCGTCGGGCGTCGGGCGTCGGCGCTGAGCTTAGGATGGGCACGAGTGCCCATCCTGTTTTTATGTGGGAGGCAGCTTGCTGCCGATGGTTTATCGAGAGCAAGCTCTCTCCCACAATATTGGCCAGACCCCAGACAGTCTTATCCTGCTGCTTTCTTACCGAAAAAACGCTTAAACCAGCCCTGCTGTTGGGCCACGGTGACAAAGCGGAACACCAGCACGGCGTGCATCACCGCAATCAGTGACGCAGGCGCATAGTCTTCCGCAGCAAACATTTCCCAGACGATTGACGGCAACGTCAGGATCGGAAACCACGCCACAAAGCGATAGAAGAAATTTTCAAAGCGGGAAATGGCCTGATTTTCGGCTTTATTTTTTTTATTGTGTTTTTTCATAATGACCTGCCCGAAACGGAAACGGATTAGGGAGCCTCTGAAACAGGGTACACAAAGCCACCCGCCAAAACACTCGCCATTGGTCTGATAAGCAACCAATCCACTGCTACACTTCACGTAGTTTTTTATCCCGGAGGCCTCGTGGCTGCTGTACGACTCCTGCTCACCCTTGCCCTGTTTTCGCTGTTAGGCGGCTGTCAGCAGGAGACCTCCTTGTTGCGCATCGGCTCCAACACCTGGCCAGGCTACGAGCCGATGTACGTTGCCCGTGAGCTGGATCTGCTGGAGCACGCCAATATTCGTCTGGTGGAAATGCCGGATGCTTCGGCGGTGATGGATGGCCTGCGTCAGGGCGTGCTGGAAGGCGGTGCCCTGACCCTTGATGAGGCCCTGTTACTGGCTTCCGAAGGCATGGACCTGACCATCATCATGATCTGCGACCAGTCCCAGGGCGCCGATGCGGTGGTCGCCAAGCCAGGCATTCTCAGCCTGGCGGGTCTGAAAGGCCAGCGCATTGCTGCTGAAACCAGTGCCCTCGGGGCCTTGATGACCACCCAGCTGCTGCAACAGGCGGGTCTGTCGCGCGAAGACGTCACCATCATTCCTATGAACGTTAACCAGCAGCTGGAGGCCTATCTGGCCGGCGACGTTGATGCCGTGGTGACCTTCACACCGGTGCTCAATGACTTGCAAGAGCTGGGCGCTCACACGCTGTTTACCAGCGCCGATATTCCCGGCCAGATCGTTGATGTCATGGTGGTTCACAGTGATCTGGTAAATCGCCACAAGGGTGCCCTGATTACGCTGGTACGCGGTTTTCATCAAGCCTGGCAGCAGCTGGAGCAGCAACAGCCAGAAGCCCTCCGCTACGCCAACCAGCGCCTTGGACTGGACGACATCAGCAGTGCCTGGGAGGGTATTCATATTCCCAGCCTGACCCAGAACCTCGCCTTTTTGCAGCCGCCTGAAGAAAGTCGGGCAGCACCGGTGCAACAAACCGCCATACAGTTGCATCGAATTCTCAACAATCAGGACCTGCTCGCCTCGGGCGAGTATGCCCCCCTACATGTCACCGATGCCGTTGTGTTGGGAGCGATGCAGTGAAACAGCAGCCCGAGGGAAAACCGATCAAGCACTACTCCATCCGGGAAGTGCTGTTGTCATGGACGGTACTGGCGGTGATTGCCGTCAGTGTATCGGTCGGCTACTTTCTGTTCGATTTATCGGAAAAGAATTTCACCTCCGACTGGAACACCAAAATCCGCTACGAGCTGTCGGTGCTGAAACAACAGGTGCAGCATGCGCTGACCAATGACGATTTTGAATTGGCTGACCGCACTGTCGCCATGATGGCCACGCACCCGACCGTGCAACGCATCGACCTGATCAAAAACAACCGTTACCTGTTTTCCACCCGCCGGGCGGATATCGGCCGACGCTATCCGGGGGCGACCAACCAGGCCACGGCCATTGGGGTCGAACCCTTCGAGTCGTTGTCGATGAAGCCGGACAGCAACCTGCTGCACATTGTCCTGCCGATTCATTATTACCCGGAAGGTAGCCGCCAGATGGAGCGGGCAGCGATCTACGCCAGCTACGACCTGAGTGGCGAATATCAGGCCATGATGTCGGAGTTTTCCAACAAGCTGGCGCTGGTGCTGGGGATTTTATTGCTGTTTTTCTACGGCATGGCCCGTCTGATCCGCGGTCAGGTACTGACCCCGATGCGACAGCTGCGCCAGTACATCGACTCCCAAACCCGCAACGATTCCGGCACCACGCTGGCGATATCCGGCAGCCGCGAATTCCAGCAGCTGGGCATCGCCTTTGAGCAGCTGCACCATCATTTGCGCGACTCCATCCGACGGGTCAAACACCAGCATGCGCTGGAGCGGGCGTTCTCCCAGACCTTCCCCGACCTGGCGCTGGTGATCGACAGCCATGGCTGCATCTGCGAACGGTTTGGCTCTCGCAATACCGACATCCCGGAGCTGGACGAGAGTGTCACCGGCACCCTGATGTGGCAATGGATCGACAAAAGCCAGCAGGACAAGGTGCGTCATTGCTGGCAGTCAGCGCTGGAGCAGGGCCAGTTGATCATTGAGTCGCTCTACCATGCCGGCATGCATCTGGAATCGCGCATGTCGCCGTTCCAACAGGCTGACTCAGGCAACGACCAACAACACGTGCTATGGGTGATCCGCGACGTCACCGAGCTGCACCGAAAGCAGGTCGAAATTGAATACCGCGCCCACTACGACAACCTCACCAACCTCGGCAACCGCGAAATGGCCCTCAGCGTGGCCCAGCAACAGCTCGATACTGCGCGCGACGTCGGTTTGTTCGGCGCCTTACTGTTTATTGACCTCGACCATTTCAAGAATATCAACGACTCACTTGGACACCCGGTAGGCGATGCCATTCTGCGGGAGGCCGCCTCAAGGCTGAAGCACTCCAGCAATGACGATGACCTCTGTGCCCGCATTGGCGGTGATGAGTTTCTGGTGGTACAGGGGGAACTGGTGGCCGACGCCAACGTCTCCATCGACCGCGCGACCACACTGGCCTCCCAGCTGCTGGAGCAGTTCCGACAACCTTTTGTGTATGAACGCCATACCTTCCACCTTTCGGCCAGTATTGGTATCTCGGTATTCCCGTTTCAGCAAACCACCGCAGCCGACCTGATTCGTCAGGCCGACACCGCCATGTACTACGCCAAGGCCAATGGCCGGAACGCCTGGAGCCTGTTCAACGAACACATGCAGCGGGAAACACAGGACAAGCTTAATCTGGTCAACGACCTTCACGACGCCATCAAGGCCCAGCTGTTCTCGCTGGTATTCCAGCCTCAGGTGGATGAAAACAACTGCGTTACCGGCGCAGAAGTGCTGTGCCGCTGGATGAACCACGGCAAGCCGGTACGGCCGGATATCTTTATCGCCGCTGCCGAGGAAGCCAACCTGATTGTCGACCTCGGTGACTGGATCTTGTCGGAATCCTGCAGCCTGTTGCAGCAGTGGATTCAGCAAGGTTTCCTGCCCGCCGAATTCGAACGTCTGGCGATCAACATCAGCCCGGCGCAATTCCTTGACCCGGAATTCCTCGACCGTTTGCTGCACCACACCAAGGTTGCCAACCTGACGCCGGAAATGATCGAACTGGAAATCACCGAAGGCGTCTTTGTACGCGACAAGAGCCTGGTACGAGAGCTGATTCACCGACTGGTGAAGCTCGGCTACGCCGTCTCGCTGGATGACTTCGGTACCGGCTACTCGTCGCTCAGCTACCTGCAAAGCCTGCCGATCCAGACCCTCAAGATCGATCGCAGCTTTGTGAACCACATTCACAACGCCGACAAGGCCAACGCCAATATCATCGACTACATCATCCAGTTGGGCCGTAATCTGAAACTGGAGATCATCGCCGAAGGGGTCGAAACCCGTGAACAGCATGACTACCTGCTGAAGCACGGATGCGGTAAATTCCAGGGCTACCTGTTCAGCGCACCGCTGAACCCCAAGGACTTTATCGACTACCTGTCACCTGTAGAAACATGAGATTGCCGCTGGTTTACCACCCCAACTATTCGTGCCCGTTTCCTGCTGAGCACCGCTTTGTGATGTCGAAGTTCGTACGCCTGTACGACCATCTGGTGGCCAAGGGCATTGCCACAGCAGACAACCTCTACCAGCCAGCGGAAGCGAGCATCAGCGATCTGGCCATTACCCACAGCCCGGTGTACCTGATGGGCTTGCAGGACGACAGCATCGAACCCAAAGCCTGGCGTCGGCTTGGCCTTCCCTGGAGCCAGGGACTGGTCGACCGGACGTTTACCGCCCCCAACGGCACCCTGCTGGCCGCCCGACTGGCACTGCAACATGGCATGGCCAGTCATCTTGCCGGAGGTACCCACCACGCCCACTATGACTTTGGCTCCGGCTTTTGTCTGGTCAACGACCTCGCCTACACAGCCAAAACCCTGCTCAGCCGGGGCGAAGTTAACTCGGTATTGATCTTTGATCTCGACGTGCACCAGGGCGACGGCACGGCAGCCCTGTTGGCCAACGAACCCAGAGCCTTCACCTGCTCGATCCACTGCGAGAAGAACTTTCCCTTCCGCAAGAGCCAGAGCGACCTTGATATTGGCCTTGAGCGTTATCTGGATGACGACGCCTACCTACAGGTCGTCAGGGAAACCTTCGATCAGCTGTTAGAGCAACAACAGCCCGATCTGGTGATCTACGACGCCGGTGTCGACGTTTGGGAGCATGACGCCCTCGGCCACCTGAACGTGTCACTGGAAGGCATACAAGCGCGGGATGAGTGGGTGTTACGACGTTGCCAACAAGCCGGTATCCCGGTTGTGACCGTCATCGGAGGCGGTTACGACAGCGACCACGCACGACTGGCCAGACGGCATGCTTCGGTGGTGGAGAGTGCCTGGCAGGTGTTCAGCGAGCGTCAGGCCTTATTCCAAAGCCATTAGACGGTGCGCCATGCGCACCCTACATGGCTATATCCACGCCAGACGCCAGACGCCAGACGCCAGACGCCAGACGCCAGACGCCAGACGCCAGACGCCAGACGCCAGACGCCAGACGCCAGACGCCAGCATACCTTGCCGCAGCTGGCTGCGTTTCAGCAGCACAAATCACAGACACAAAAAAACCCGCCAGATTTACATCGGACGGGTTCTTTCTGAAACAGGTAAAGCTTAGTGCTTGCCCAGTTTCTCGCGAAGCTGCTGAATGGTACGCAGCTGGGCTGCGGCTTCAGCCAGCTGAGTCAGGGCGCGGGAGTAATCAAGGTCGGAACTCTGATTTTCCAGCGCTTGCTCGGCGTGCTTCTTGGCTTCCAGTGCAGCGGCTTCATCAACGTCATCAGCGCGAATTGCGGTGTCAGCCAGAATGGTTACGACATTCGGCTGAACTTCCAGGAATCCACCTGAAACGTAGATAACCTCTTCCGTGCCACCTTGTTTGACGACACGGACTGGGCCAGGCTTCAGGGGAGTCAGCAGGGCAGCGTGGCCCGGCTCAATACCCAATTCACCCATCTGGCCGGAAGCGATTACTCGCTCAACCAGACCACCAAAGAGGCTTTCTTCTGCACTGACGATATCGCAGTGTACGGTCATCGCCATAACGTTGTCCTCAGGTTGAGGAGGCGGAATCAACCGGGGTTAATTCCGCCAGCCCGGATTACATGTTTTTGGCTTTCTCGATCGCTTCGTCGATGGTGCCAACCATGTAGAAGGCCTGCTCTGGCAGTTCGTCGAATTCACCGTTCAGGATGCCCTGGAAACCACGGATGGTTTCTTTCAGTGAAACGTACTTACCAGGAGCGCCGGTGAAGATCTCGGCCACGTGGAATGGCTGAGACAGGAAGCGCTCAATCTTACGAGCACGGGCTACCAGCTGCTTGTCTTCGTCGGACAGTTCGTCCATACCCAGAATCGCGATGATGTCTTTCAGCTCTTTGTAGCGCTGCAGAACATTCTGAACGCCACGAGCTACGTCGTAGTGTTCGTTACCGATTACCAGTGGGTCCAACTGACGAGAGGTGGAATCCAGTGGGTCGATCGCCGGGTAAATACCTTTGGACGCGATGTCACGGGACAGTACTACTGTGGAGTCCAGGTGAGCAAAGGTGGTCGCTGGGGATGGGTCAGTCAAGTCATCCGCAGGTACGTATACCGCCTGGATAGAAGTAATGGAACCGTTCTTGGTGGAGGTAATACGCTCCTGCAGAACACCCATCTCTTCAGCCAGAGTAGGCTGGTAACCTACCGCAGAAGGCATACGACCCAGCAGTGCAGAAACCTCGGTTCCCGCCAGGGTGTAACGGTAGATGTTGTCAACGAACAACAGTACGTCTTTACCTTCGTCACGGAACTTCTCGGCCATGGTCAGACCAGTCAGTGCAACACGCAGACGGTTACCCGGCGGCTCGTTCATCTGACCGTAAACCATTGCTACCTTGGAAGCGGCTTTGTCGTCCAGGTTTACAACACCGGATTCAGCCATTTCGTAGTAGAAGTCGTTACCTTCACGAGTACGCTCACCAACACCAGCGAATACGGACAGACCGGAGTGTGCCTTCGCAATGTTGTTGATCAGCTCCATCATGTTTACGGTTTTACCTACACCGGCACCACCGAACAGACCAACTTTACCACCCTTGGCGAATGGGCAAACCAGGTCAATTACCTTGATACCGGTTTCCAGCAGGTCAGTGGAGTTTGATTGCTCGTCGAAGCTTGGCGCTTTACGGTGGATAGAGTAGGTCTCTTTCTCACCGATAGGGCCACATTCGTCGATCGGACGACCCAATACGTCCATGATGCGACCCAGAGTCTCGGTACCAACAGGCACGGAGATTGGAGCACCAGTGTTAGTCACGTTCAGGCCACGCTTCAGGCCTTCAGTGGAGCCCATTGCAATAGTACGAACTACGCCGTCGCCCAGCTGCTGCTGAACTTCCAGGGTGGTTTCGGTACCATCAACGGTCAGGGCGTCGTAGACCTTTGGTACTGTGTCGCGTGGGAATTCCACGTCGATTACGGCACCGATGATCTGTACGATAGATCCGCTCATTTTCGGTTCCTCTTAACTTAAAACCTATGTGCCCGGCTTATACAGCCGCGGCGCCGCCAACGATTTCAGAGATTTCCTGGGTGATCGCCGCCTGACGAGCCTTGTTGTACAACAGGTTCAGGTCGTTGATCATGCTGCCCGCGTTATCGGTGGCGTTTTTCATCGCCAGCATACGTGCAGCCTGTTCACAGGCGTTGTTCTCAACCACACCCTGATACACTTGAGACTCAATGAAGCGAACCAGCAGGCTGTCGATGATTTCTTCAGCACCAGGCTCGTAGATGTAGTCCCATGAGTGATCACGGGTGAACTCTTCATCTGCTTTCAGCGGCAGAATTTGTTCCGCAACCGGCTGTTGGGTCATGGTGTTCACAAAGCGGTTGTGGACGATGTAGAGGCGATCAATCTTGCCTTCATCGTACGCATCCAACATCACTTTCACCGCACCGATCAGACTGGACAGTTCAGGCGCATCACCCAGGTGGGCAGAAGAAGCCAGAACGTTGCCACCAAAGTTGTTGAAAAACAGGGAAGCTTTTGCACCGATGGAGCAGAAGTCCACATCAACACCCTGGTCTTTCCATTCTTTGGACTGTTGGGCAACACGCTTGAACAGGTTGTTGTTCAAACCGCCACACAGGCCACGGTCGGAGGAAACCACAATGTAACCAACGCGTTTCACGTCGCGATCTTGCAGATAACGATGGCGGTATTCAGAAGTCGCGTTAGCCAGATGGCCAATTACGTTACGGATTTTTTCCGCGTAGGGGCGGCTTTTTTCCATACGCAGCTGAGCGCGACGCATTTTACTTACAGCAACTTTTTCCATTGCTGAAGTAATTTTCTGCGTGCTTTTTACGCTCGTAATCTGCTCTTTAATTTCTTTACCGACTGCCATAATTAAGCTGCCTTACGTTGAAGGTTGAATCCAGCTGGCAGCACCCGAGGGGCCGCCAGCACAGGACTTACCAGGACTGTGAGTTCTTGAAGGTTTCAATACACTCAATCAGGCCAGCCTTAATCTCGTCGTTGTAGTCGCCCTTAACGTTGATCTTCGCCATCAGTTCAGCAAATTCGCTGTTGGCGTAGCTCAGCAGAGCAGCTTCAAAGGACTTGATCTTGGCTACATCAACGTCTTCCAGGAAGCCTTCAGTAGCAGCGAAAATCACCAGACCCATTTCAGCAGTAGACATAGGGGCGTACTGACCTTGCTTCATCAGCTCGGTTACGGCCTTACCATGTTCCAGCTGCTTACGGGTAGCTTCGTCCAGGTCAGAAGCAAACTGGGCAAATGCCGCCAGTTCACGGTACTGAGCCAGAGCCAGACGAATACCGCCACCCAGCTTCTTGATGATCTTGGTCTGTGCAGCACCACCTACACGGGATACAGAGATACCCGCGTTCATCGCCGGACGTACGCCGGAGTTGAACAGGTTGGTTTCCAGGAAGATCTGACCGTCAGTAATGGAAATTACGTTGGTCGGTACGAACGCAGAAACGTCGCCACCCTGGGTTTCGATGATTGGCAGAGCGGTCAGGGAACCGGTCTTGCCTTCAACACCGCTTACAGACTTCACGTAGTCAGCGTTTACGCGACATGCACGTTCCAGCAGACGGGAGTGCAGGTAGAAAACGTCACCCGGGTATGCTTCACGGCCTGGTGGGCGCTTCAGCAACAGGGAGATCTGACGGTATGCCCAGGCTTGCTTGGTCAAATCGTCATATACGATCAGAGCATCTTCACCGTTGTCCAGGAAGTATTCACCCATCGCACAACCGGAGTATGGAGCCAGGAACTGCATTGCTGCAGGATCGGCTGCACCAGCGGCAACGATGATGGTGTGTTCCAGAGCGCCGTGCTCTTCCAGCTTACGTACAACGTTAGCAATGGAAGACTGCTTCTGACCTACGGCAACGTAGATACACTTAACGCCGGTACCTTTCTGGTTGATGATGGCGTCGATAGCCATCGCAGTCTTACCAGTCTGACGGTCACCAATCACCAGCTCACGCTGGCCACGGCCTACCGGTACCATGGAGTCAACGGCCTTGTAGCCGGTCTCCAGTGGCTGGTCTACACCCTGACGGGCGATAACGCCTGGTGCAACACGCTCAACCGGACGCATTTCTGCGGCTTCGATTGGGCCTTTGCCGTCGATTGGGTTACCCAGAGTATCTACAACACGACCCAGCAGAGCCTTGCCAGTAGGTACTTCCAGAATACGACCAGTACACTTGGCAGTCTGACCTTCAGCCAGATTCTGGTAATCACCCAGGATAACCGCGCCAACAGAGTCGCGTTCCAGGTTCAGTGCCAGACCGTATACGTTGCCTTCAAATTCAATCATTTCACCGTACATGGCGTCAGCCAGACCGTGAATACGAACGATACCGTCGGATACAGATACGACGGTGCCCTCGTTCTGGGCTTGTGAAGTCACATCGAGACTTTCGATGCGCTTTTTAATGACTTCACTGATCTCAGATGGATTCAGTTGCTGCATGCAATCGTCCCTCAATTAGGAGTTCATCGCTTCGGCCAACTTTGACAGCTTGCCTTTGATTGAGCCGTCAATAACCAGGTCGCCTGCACGGATCACAGCGCCACCGATGAGAGACTCATCAACTTCGCTGGACATGTGTACATCGCGTTGCAGTTTGGCTTTCAGTGCCTGGGCCAGTTTGTCTGACTGTTCATCGCTCAGTGCGAACGCGGATGTCACAACAACATCGATCGAGTTCTGCAGGTCTGCCTTGTACTCTTCGTACATGGCAGCGATGGTGGTCAGCAACGGCAGGCGCTTGTTTTCGGCCAGAACGTTTACCAGGTTTTTGGCTGCGCCATTAAGCTTGTCGCCACATACGTCTACCAGAGCCTGTGTTTGCTGGCTGGCAGTCAGAGAAGGGTGCTCAAGCACCTTGGCCATATCTGCGTCTGCAGTGTAGGCGGCAAGAACGGCCAGATCGTCAGACCAGGCGTCCAATGCATTCTTCTCTTGTGCTTCAGCAAACACGGCTTTGGCGTATGGCCGAGCGAGAGTAGTTAATTCAGCCATGGCAACCTCGCTTAAAGCTCTTCAGTCAGTTGGTTCAGTACATCAGCGTGAGCAGATGCGTCGACTGACTTGCCCAGGATCTTGGCTGCGCCGACAACGGCCAGTTCAGATACCTGCTTGCGCAGAGCTTCTTTCGCGCGGTTTACCTCTTGCTCAACTTCAGCTTGAGCAGCGGCAACAATGCGGTCACCTTCGGCGCGGGCCGTATCTTTGGCTTCGTCGACGATTTGGTTAGCACGCTTGTTAGCCTGTTCGATGATTTCGGCCGCTTTTTCCTTGCTTTCACGCAGTTGGGAAGCGGCTTTTTCTTGGGCCAGTTCCAGGTCGCGTTCTGCACGGTTTGCTGCGTCCAGACCATCGGCAATTTTCTTTTCACGTTCCTGCATGGCGCTGGTAATTGGTGGCCAGACGTACTTCATGCAGAACCAGACGAAAATCGCGAAGGCAATCAATTGACCCAGGATGGTCAGATTCATGTTCACGGCGATTTACCTCTTACGAATTCGTTGGTCAGGTTTCATCAAGACGATCCATCACTGGATCGCTCGGGTGATTAGCCTGCTACAACGAAGATCAGGTACATCGCGATACCAACACCGATCATTGGAACAGCATCCAGCAGACCTGCCATCAGGAAGGTTTTGGTTTGCAGCTGTGGACCCAGTTCAGGCTGACGTGCAGTACCTTCGATCAGCTTGCCACCCAGCAGGGCGAAGCCAATACCAGTACCCAGGGCACCCAGACCAATCATGATTGCTGCAGCAATGTATACGAGTTCCATTTGAGACTCCTAAAGTTTGATTAAGTAAGTTTGTTACAGGTTAAATTTAACTGTCGATTCGCCTTAGTGGTCTTCGTGGGCCTGACTCAGATATACGATAGTCAGAACCATGAAGATGAACGCCTGCAGCGGAATCACCAGGATGTGGAAAATAGCCCACGGCACGTTCAGACCCCATTGGATGTAGAACGGCAGCAATGCAATCAGGATAAATACAACTTCACCGGCGTACATGTTACCGAACAAACGCAGTGCCAGAGACAGTGGTTTGGTCAGCAGGCCCAGTACTTCCAGGAACAGGTTGAACGGGATTGCAATCGGGTGGTTGAACGGGGTCAACGTCAGTTCCTTGGTGAAACCACCGATGCCTTTGACCTTGATGCTGTAGTAGATAATCAGCAGGAAGACACCCAGCGACAGACCCAGCGTACCGTTAGGATCAGCTGTTGGTACGATCTTGAAGTATTCCAGACCCATGGCGTGAGCGATGCTCGGTACCAGATCAACCGGCAGCCACTTGAGGGAGTTCATCAGGAAAACCCAGACAAAAATAGTCAGGGCCAACGGTGCAACCAGCGGGTTACGACCGTGGAAAGTTTCTTTCACAGTGCCGTCAACGAAGCCCACAACAGACTCAACGAAGTTTTGCAGCTTGCCTGGTTGATCAGACGTTGCAGACTTGGCGACCTTGCGGAACAACCAGCAGAACAGAATACCCATTGCCAGGGACCAGCCCAGGGAGTCAACGTGGAAGGCCATAAAGCCCATATCCGCTGCTTCCTGACCATTGTGAGCCATGGTCCAAGTGGATTCTGTCAGTACCGTTTCGTTACCGTCGTGGTCTTGACGAACATAACCTTCAGGCAATTTGCCAAATGTAAGGTTGGTTAAATGGTGCGCAATATACTCTTGGGAGTTTCCAGCCATCGTACACTCTCAATCCAGATGTTTAAAAATTTGAGACTTTTGCTGAGGCCAGATGGCCCAGCTGCACCGTCATAAATCCTGCAAACAGTGCAAGTGCATTCAGGTCTTCGACGCGGATGAAGATGACAGAAAAAAACAGCGCCGTTAGAACAAATTTCCAGGTTTCGCCCTGGTAAAGCGATTGCACGATTTTCGGTGCCGACCGGGCACCGCTATAGCGGAACGCGCGCCAGATGAAGTAAGCGTTGGGGACTGCACAGGTGAGTCCTCCCATTAACGCCGACCTGGCGGCTACATCGCTATGTATCCAGGCAACACAAGCAGAAATCAGGGCCAGCGTCAGTTGCAAGATGACGATTCGATACGCTGGCGGGCGCGGCACAGTAGACAAACCGACCTCGTTTCATTGTTGGATTTCTGCTTAGGCCGATGCAAAAGCGCGGTGATTATATGGGCAACCCCTTTGCCCTTCAACCAGTTACGGTTCTTGACGTTGATTATTTGGTCGTAGTGCTTTGGACAGGGAGACAGATCAACAAAAGGAGGGGGTATCCGGCGCCAGCGCCGTGGTTACAGGGCTTTACGGACAGGGAAAGGGGTAAAAAAGGACAAATGTGCCTGCAGGGCATGACACTTTGGTCTCATACCCTGCAATGCCAGCTTATTGAATGTGGCCCAAAATGCCGTCCAGCTCATCCAGGCTGCTGTAATTGATCACCAGCTTGCCCTTGCCTTTGGCGTTGTGGCTGATGGAGACATTGGCCCCCAGACGCTCACCCAACACGCGTTCCAGTCGCTCGACATCGGCATCCGGGCGGGCTTTCGGCGCTTGTTCCTGCTGCTGTTTCTGCTCATGGGCACGCACCAGGGTCTCGGTTTGACGCACAGTCAAGGCCTTGGCGACCACCTGTGCCGCGGCATCACTCTGGGCCTGACCTTCCAACCCCAAAAGCGCACGGGCGTGGCCCATTTCGATGTCGCCGTTTTCCAGCAACGTCTTGACGTCCGGGTTGAGCTTCATCAGACGCAACAGGTTGGCGATGGTGGTGCGGTTTTTACCCACGGCCTTGGCCACTTCCTGCTGGGTCAGCTCAAATTCCTGCTGCAAGCGGTGCAGGGCAATAGCCTCTTCCATTGGATTGAGGTTTTCGCGCTGGATGTTTTCGATCAGCGCCATGGCAATGGCGGCTTCATCCGGCACATCACGAATCAGCACCGGAATCACGTCCAGTCCGGCCAGTCGACTGGCACGCCAGCGACGCTCACCTGCAATGATTTCAAAGCGCTGGTCATCTGCGGCCAGGCGACGCACCACAATCGGCTGCATCAGCCCCTGGGCCTTGATCGAGGCTGCCAGCTCCTCGAGGGCTTCAGGCTCCATATCACGACGAGGCTGGTACTGGCCCGGCTGCAACACATCCAGTGCCAGCTCGGTCAGTTCACCGTCCTTGCGGACTTCGGGTTCTGCTACCGGTGCCGCAGCGGCTTCGGCCACCTCGACAGCGGGTTCGTCTGCTACCGCCTGGCTGCCTGCCAACAGGGCATCGAGGCCTCGGCCAAGGCCACGTTTGCGTTTGGTCATATCTAGTTCCGTAGTCTTACTGGGCAGTGGCGGCCACTGCACGATGGCGACGATTCATTTCACCCGCCAGCGCCAGATAGGCGATGGCACCACGGGAATTACGGTCGTACATCAACACCGGAATACCGTGGCTGGGGGCTTCGGCCAGTCGCACGTTGCGCGGAATCACGGTGTCGTAGACACGGTCGCCAAAGTGCTGTTGTAGCTGAGCCGATACTTCATTGGTGAGGCCGTTGCGCGGGTCGTACATGGTCCGCAGCAGGCCTTCAATTTTGAGTTCCGGGTTGTAGGCGTCCTTGATGGAATCAATGGTTTCCATCAGCGCGCTGAGACCTTCCAGGGCGTAATACTCACATTGCATTGGAATCACCACACCGCTGGACGCCACCAGCGCGTTGATTGTCAGCATGTTCAGCGACGGCGGACAGTCGATCAGGATGTAGTCGTAACGGTCACGTACCCGGTCGAGTGCCTTGCTGAGGCGCTGTTCGCGACCAATCACGTTGATCAGTTCCACTTCCGCGGCCGTCAGGTCGGCGTTCGATGGCAACAGGTCATAACCGGCATCGGCCGCCGGCACGATGGCGTCTTCAATCTCACAACGCTTGGTCAGCACTTCGTAGAGGGAGTTTTCCAGCGAGTACTTATCAACCCCACTGCCCATGGTGGCGTTGCCCTGCGGGTCCAGATCGAGCAGCAGCACCCGGCGCTTGGTCGCCGCCAGCGATGCCGACAGGTTAATGGCTGTGGTGGTTTTTCCGACCCCACCTTTCTGGTTTGTGATCGCCAAAATCATAGTTTGCCACTCTGGAGAAATATCAGTGTTGATCAACGGCTTTCAGACGCAAC
This sequence comes from Oceanobacter sp. ABM4_470, assembly GCF_056158645.1. NCBI lineage: Bacteria > Pseudomonadati > Pseudomonadota > Gammaproteobacteria > Oceanospirillales > Oceanospirillaceae > Oceanobacter > Oceanobacter sp. ABM4_470. The sequence goes on along the minus strand of NZ_JBSWTR010000001.1, from coordinate 3,598,875 downwards.
ATATGGCGCTGTCCTTCGACACCCGGCACTTCGATAGGATACGAGGCTTCCAGTTCATATCCCGCTGGCAGTGCATCCAGCTCTTGCTGCGGAAACTGGCCTTTCATGGCCAGGAAGCGGCCATTGTCAGCGCGCAGGTGCTGACACCAGCTGACCATGTCCTGCAAGGAGGCAAACGCCCGGCTGGCAATCATATCGAAGGGTTCTGGTGGATGATACGCCTCAACCCGGTCGTTCACGATGGTCACGTTGGTCAAACCCAGTTCGGTTTTGGCCTGGAACATGAAACGGGTCTTTTTGCCATTGCTGTCGAGCAGGGTCAGGCGTTTGTTCGGGTACATGATGGCCAGAATCATGCCTGGCAGGCCCGGACCGGTACCCACATCAATGATGTTTTCGCCTTCGGCAAAGAAGGACACCACCGCCAGACTGTCGAGCAAATGCAGATCGACCATTTTTTCAGGGTCACGGATCGAGGTCAGGTTATAGGCCTTGTTCCATTTGATCAGCAGGGACAAGTAGCCCAGCAGCAATTCAACCTGTTGTTCGGTGGGTTCCAGCTGCATGCGTTGCAAACCGGCCATCAGGCGGCGACGCATGGATTCAGAAATACCAGCCAGCAGCGACATATATCTTTTATCCGGTTCGGGGAGAGACTCGATTCTAGCGCGAAATACCGACAACAACAGACTGCCAATGTCGGACAATGGATCGCTGGCTGCGACCCATTCGCGAAAGGGGGCGGATACTAGCACAAAGGGCATACCCGCCGTCATGAACTGTGACGGAATTCTTGCAATCCCGTCGACTCAGACAGGCCACCCGATGCCGTCAGGGGTTCAGGTGGCCGTTAAGGTGACGGTTCAGGCGACGGTTTTGTTAGCCAGATTGCGTTTTTTCAGATGAATCAGAATCTGGCTGATGGCCGCCGGGGTAATGCCCTGAATGCGAGAGGCCACACCGAGGGTTTCCGGCTGCAGGTCTTGCAGCTTTTGCTTTACTTCGTTGGACAGGCCACCAATGGCCGAGTAATCCAGATCTTCCGGCAGACGAGTGTTTTCGTAGCGACGCAGCTGCTCAATCTCTTCCAGCTGACGGGCAATGTAGCCGTCGTACTTGGCCTGAATTTCCACCTGCTCGGCAACCCGGTCATCAGCGGATGCCGGCTCACCCTTAAGTGTCGCGATCTGGTCGTAGGTCAGACCCGGACGTTTGAGCAGGTCGTGGAGGTTGTACTCGCGGGTAATCGCCGCTTCACCCAGACCTTCCAGCGCCTCGGCTTCGGCAGTTTTTGGCTGCACCCAGGTGGTTTTCAGGCGCTGGGATTCCAGTTCAATCGCTTCGCGCTTTTCACAGAAGGCGGCCCAACGTACGTCATCAACGATACCCAGCTCACGGCCGATCTCGGTCAGGCGGAGGTCAGCGTTGTCTTCGCGCAGTACCAGACGGTATTCCGCCCGGCTGGTGAACATGCGGTACGGCTCCTTGGTCCCCATGGTGATCAGGTCGTCGACCAATACACCAATATAGGACTGGTCACGGCGCGGCACCCACAGGTCTTTTTCCATCGCCCGCAAGGCGGCGTTGGTACCGGCCAGCAAACCCTGGGCACCGGCTTCTTCATAGCCAGTGGTGCCGTTGATCTGACCGGCGAAGAACAGGTTATTGATGCAGCGGGTTTCCAGCGAGTGCTTCAACTGCTGAGGGTTGAAGTAATCGTATTCAATGGCGTAACCCGGACGGGTAATGTGGGCGCTCTCGAAACCACGCATCGACTGGATGTAATCAATCTGTACATCAAACGGCAGACTGGTGGAAATACCATTGGGGTACAACTCGTTGCTGTTAAGGCCTTCCGGCTCCACAAATACCTGGTGGCTGCCCTTGTCGGCGAAGCGGGTCACCTTGTCTTCAATAGAAGGGCAGTAACGCGGACCGACACCGTCGATGTTGCCGGAGTACATGGCCGAGCGGTGCAAATTGTTGCGAATGATCTCGTGGGTCTTTTCATTGGTATGAGTGATGTAGCAGCACACCTGCTCCGGGTGCTGGTCTACCGAACCCATAAACGACATCACTGGCAGCGGGGTATCGCCCCATTGCTCCTGCATTACGGAAAAGTCGACGCTGCGACGGTCGATTCGCGCCGGCGTACCGGTTTTCAAACGACCCACATCAAATGGCATCTCACGCAGGCGTTGGGCCAGTGCAATTGATGGGATATCCCCGGCACGGCCACCGGCATGGTTTTCCAGACCAATGTGAATCTTGCCACCGAGGAAGGTACCGGCAGTCAGCACCACGGTTTTTGAGTGAATGCGCACCCGGCTGTCAGTCACCACACCGCACACCGTCGCACCCACACCGTCGCCATCCATGATCAGGTCATCACAGCCCGCCTGGAAGATTTCCAGATTGGGCTGGTTCTCGACGATGTTGCGAATTGCCGCCCGATACAGCTGACGGTCAGCCTGGGCACGCGTAGCACGAACCGCCGGACCTTTGCGGCTGTTAAGGGTACGGAACTGAATGCCGCCGAGATCGGTGGCGATCGCCATGGCACCCCCCAAGGCATCAATCTCCTTCACCAGATGGCTCTTGCCGATACCACCAATTGCCGGGTTGCAGGACATCACGCCGACGGTGTCGGTGTTGTGGGTCAACAACAGGGTCTTGCTTCCGGCACGGGCTGCCGCAAGGGCCGCCTCCGTACCAGCATGACCACCGCCAACCACAATCACGTCATATCGAACGGGATATTCCACTGCAACCTCACATACTCAAGGGGAAAAGGGCGCGGAGTATACCAACTTCCCCCGCGCACAGATAGCTTGCTGTGCAATTCTTGAACAAAGCAACTATCCACACCAGATATTCACTGAATCAAGCTGTAAATAACCTTTTCCACAACCATTGAATAACTTCAATTTTCCCAGTTATTTCAAGGAGTTTGGCTGTTTATAACTCAAGAATGAAGAGCCAATTTCAAAAATAGCGGAAATTTCAAAAAGCAGGTTTTCACCAGAATTTACCGCTCAATAACAAGGGTTTGCCACATCTTTCAACAGACTTATCTACAGCCAAAATAGGATTTTTGACCAAACAGTCAATAAGAAAAAGTAAGATTCGCCCAAAAAAGAGGCCAGCGAGCCGCAGTTAAAACGGAGCTTCGCTGGCAATGGGTTCGAGAAAGAAGGGGAGGAGGGGTTTACGCTCAGGCATCGGTTTCGTCATCTGCCGCCACGGCAGAGAAAATCATGTAGTAAACAAGCTCAGAACCACGGATGAAAAACTCCAGCTCACCGTTGGCAGTCAGGGTCGCGTAACCGCGCACATCCTTGGCGTTGTAGTCGTCACAGTTTTTACGCTCAGTAATCGACACGCTGTAAAGGTTAAAGTCGCTGTCGACCGGAGTGATGTAGCCATCAAAGGTGCAACCACCGGTAACCGAGGTAATCGCTCGCAAGCTCGCCGTACCGGCCAGCGGCTCGATGTACAGGGAGTAATCCCCGGCACTCCATTGACCAACCACCTGGGAAATACTGGCGTTGTTGTCCCAGGTGCCGTCGTCCGACAGCAGGAAATTGCCCGCGCTGGTGTCGTTCTCGTAGTCGCCCACCAGGGTGTCGGCATTGGTGGTCGTCGAGTAGGCCAGGCCTTCCATCACATAGCTTTGGGTGGTGCCATCGGCGAGGTAGTGCAAGGCCGTTTCGTCGCTGGCGGTGATCAGGTAGGAAGTCAGCTCCATCACCGCGATCTGGGTGGTTTCATCCAGCGAAATGGTGCCGTAGTAACCCTGTGTGGCATCCAATGCGTACACAGTTCCTTGATAGATAAGCACCCGCAGGTCGCCGTCCTGGTCGAACTGGCCATCCCAGAAGCCGTTCAGAGTCAGGGTTTCACGGCTGACTTCGTTGCCCAGCTCGTTGGTGACATCGTCGTCGTTGTCGACCGATATACAGCCGGCCAATAGCAGGGACAGGGCAGTGGAGACGATCAAGCGCATAGGTAAAGCTCCCGTTTCAGTCCCTTAACCATAGTCAAGAAATTCACCGCCAGCAGCGGCACTGCAACGATTTCGGGCAGACACTGACAAGGGCGTTATTAAGGGCATAAAGACAGCAACGGCCGCTTTGGCTCGGACTTTAGTCGGTAATTGTTAATTTTTTGAACAAAATCCACTTCCGGGCGTTCTCATAATTCCTAACAACCGATAGACTTTTGATCATATTCTGCACAGGGAGAAGGGCCATGAGTGACACCAGAGAACATCTGAAATCGATTGCGACCGACCAGATCTGTACCAAAAACCTGGCTGCCGCGAGTTTCCGCGAAATGGGCAAGGCAGCAGGCATTAAATCCAGCTCTGTGCATTACCACTTCAAGAGCCGCGACGCCTTGTTGCTGGAGCTGATCAAGGACTATCAGAAGGCCTTTTTCGAGCTGCTGGAAGAGCGCACCGAAGGCACCAGCGGCAAGCAACGGCTGCAGGTGCTGTGCGATGTCTTTACCGAATACTTCACCAAAGACCGCCAGTGCATGGCGAGCGCCTATTCCGCCGGTACCCACGAGCTGACGGCCGACAGTTTTGCTGCCACCAATGAGTTCTACGATGCCTTGTATGAATGGGTGCTGGAGTCGCTGGCTAACGTGCGCTTTATGTCGTTGGGCCGCGAAGCCCTGGCACGGGTGGTGGTGTCGTCCCTGCAGGGCGCCTTGGTCGCCGACCGGGTTCGCAACGATGCAGTCAATCTGGCAGCCGTACAGGATCTGATCATCAGTCTGTGATCAAAATCACATAGACTTTTGAAGTGGCATCACAGGCGACAGGAATACTTAAAAAGTGGCAGAAATCAGGAAATATTCCTGATTTCTCTGGAACTTCAGGACGATAATTTAACCAGACTTTGGGTAAAATTTTCGACACCAAAACAACCAGATCCCGAGATTCAGCCACTATGGAAACCGACCAACAAATCACTGACACCGTTAGCATTCCGTCCTCTATTCCTGCCGATCACGATCGTGAGGAAGAATTGTGTTTTGTGAGGTCAGGCAACTGAACTGATCCGGAATAGAAAAAAGGCTCCCATGAGGAGCCTTTTTTGTACCTGAAAATAGCTTTCCCAAGGTAAGCGGGTACTTACTTACCAATACAAAACGACCCGAAGATTTCACCCAGCAAATCATCGGCACTGAATTCCCCGGTAATTTCTCCCAGCGCTTTCTGCGCCGCCCGCAAGTCTTCAGCCAGCAGCTCCCCCGCGCCCATGCCTAACAACTGGTGCATGCCGTTATCAAGCGCCTCTGCCGCCCGGTTCAGAGCGTCGACGTGACGACGGCGGGCGAGGAAGCCACCTTCCGACGCACTGTCGTAGCCCATCACGTCCTTGAGATGCTCACGCAGCAGCTGAACCCCTTGCTGGGAGCGCGCGGACAGGGTCAGGGTTGGGAAGCCATCGCGGTCGCCAAAGCCGACCTGCTCGCCTGATACATCAGCCTTGTTGCGCACCACGGTAATCCGGCCACTGTTCAGCAAGGCATCGGTTTGCTGCTGGAGGCCGCTTTCGTCGTACAGCGCATGCAGCAGCTGTTGTGGATCGGTTTCAGCACTGGTGCTGTCGATCATCAGCAGTACCCGATCGGACTGGCGAATTTCGTCCCAGGCGCGCTGGATACCAATACGCTCGACTTCATCCGGCGCATCACGCAAGCCCGCGGTATCGATGATGTGCAGCGGCATGCCATCAATGTGAATGTGCTCGCGCAGAACGTCGCGGGTGGTCCCGGCAATGTCGGTTACAATGGCCCGTTCCTGACCGGCAAGAGCGTTCAGAAGTGAGGACTTACCTGCGTTGGGACGCCCGGCAATCACGACGTTCATTCCTTCGCGCAATATTGTTCCCTGATTCGCCGCCTGAATCACATCGGCCAGGGCGGCACGGGCATCACGCAGCATGGCTTCAACCTTGCCATCCGAGAGAAAGTCGATTTCTTCCTCCGGAAAGTCAATCGCGGCTTCGACATAAATACGCAGCTGTACCAGTGTATCCAGCAAGGTCTGAATACGGGCTGAGAACTCCCCCTGCAGCGAACGCAGGGCGCAGCGAGCCGCCTGCTCGGATGCAGAGTCAATCAGGTCGGCAATGGCTTCCGCCTGGGTCAGATCCATTTTGTCGTTGAGGAATGCACGCTCAGAGAACTCGCCCGGTCGTGCCAGACGGGCACCGCGAGCGACGCAGTCGTTCAGCAACAAATCGAGCACCACCGGACCACCATGGCCTTGCAGTTCAAACACGTCTTCTCCGGTAAAGGAATTTGGTCCAGGGAAGAACAGTGCAATGCCCTCGTCCAGAACCACACCATCAGAGCTCGTGAATGGCCCGTAGTGAGCATATCGGGGCTTTGCCTCAATACGGGTAACCGCTTGACCTATTTCACGCGCCTGCGGCCCTGAGAGACGAATGATACCGACACCACCACGACCGGTAGCGGTCGCAATGGCGACGATGGTGTCCTGATGAATGAACTCAATCATGGCAATCCTCAATGACGTTGCGGCATGGCGGAACAAATAACGCAGTTTTACCACGAAAAACGGGAGCCGAAGCTCCCGTTTTCAGGTCAATCCAGCAAGCGAAATCAGGCTTCGCGCTCGATCTGACGGGTGATGTAGTACTGCTGGGCAATCGACAGAATGTTATTCACTACCCAGTACAGTACCAGACCAGCCGGGAACCACAGGAAGAAGATGGTGAACACAATTGGCATGAATTGCATCACACGAGCCTGCATCGGGTCTGGCGGAGTCGGGTTCAGCTTCATCTGGATAAACATGGAAGCACCCATGATCAGCGGCAGGATGAAGTATGGGTCCATTACGGACATGTCCTGAATCCACAGTGCAAACGGCGCCTGACGCAGTTCAACGGACTCCATCAGTACCCAATACAGTGAGATGAACACCGGCATCTGGATCAGAATCGGCAGACAGCCACCCAGCGGATTGATCTTCTTGTCGCGGTACAGCTTCATCATTTCCTGACCCAGCTTCTCGCGGTTATCGGCGTACTTCTCTTTCAGTGCCTGCATTTCCGGCGCAACCTTACGCATGTTGGCCATGGAGCGGTAGCTCATCGCAGACGGGTAGAAGAACAGCAGCTTCACACACAGGGTCAGCAGGATAATCGCTACACCCCAGTTGCCGATCAGGCTGTGGAAGAAGGTCAGCACGTGGAACAGCGGCTGGGCGATGAACCACAACCAGCCGTAGTCGACGGTCAGGTTCAGGTTCTCGGCAATGTTCTCAAGGCTGTCCTGATCTTTAGGACCCACGTACAGCTTGGCGCCTGTGGTCGCGGTTTCACCGGCTTCCACGTTCAGTGGCTGGTCGTAGAAACCAAAGATGTAGTTACCACGCACATAACGACCGTTGTAGGTGTGCTGCTGATCCTGCGCCGGTACCCAGGCAGACAGGAAGTAGTGTTGCAGCATGGCCGCCCAACCACCTTCTTCAACGGCTTTGAAACTGTCGTCTTCAAGGTCGTCGAACGTCACTTTCTCGTAACGGTTTTCGCTGGTTGTCAGCGCCGCACCCAGGTAGGACTGCATGCCCATACCACCGCTCTGGGATGGATCGGCAGAGCCGTCACGCTTCAGTTGGGCGTAGAAAATACCGCGCCAGTCGTTGTTGGAACGGTTGTGGATGCGGTACTGCACGTCAATCAGGTATTCGCCGCGCTTGAAGGTGAACACTTTCTCGATCAGAGCCTTGTCGGTTTCCGTCGACAACACCACTTCCACCGCGTCAGAGCCGTCTTCCAGGCTGTAACGGTTGGTTTCAGCGTGGTAAAGCGCGGCGCCATCGGTATCCACACCATCACGACCAATCAGACCACTCTGGGCCACGTAGGTACGACGCTGGTTGTTTTCCATCAGCACAAACGGTACGTCTGGCTTGTCGATGGAAACCGGGAATTGTGGCAGCAACACCTCGGTGATTTCGCCACCGTTCGGGTTGATGGTGACTTTCAACACGTCGGTATCGACAGTGATCAGCTCACCACTCGGTGCCTTGGCGGTGGTGGTCGGAGCCACGGCATCGCTGGCAACAGCAGGCAGCTCGGTGTCCGCAGAAGAGGCAGTTACCGGAGCATCAGAGCTGACTTCAGACTCAATCGCAATGGGAGTATCAACGGTGGAATGGTGACCGTAGTCGTTATTCCAGTTGATGAAGAGCATGTAGCTTGTGATCGCCAAGCCAGCGTAAATAACCGTACGGCGGATATCCATGTTCAGGGTTTCCGTTGACAACAGTTGGAAGGGGAAGAATTCGGTTCAGGAACCAGATCAACGCCATGGGAGCCCCATGGGTGACACTTGCACAAACGCCGGGCGGTCAGCTGACTGCCTTTGAGTGCACCGTGTTTCTGGATAGCTTCTACCGCATAGGCAGAACAGGTCGGATAAAAACGACAGCGGGAGGGCAATAACGGACTGATGGCGTATCGATAAAAGCCAATCAGCCACAAAAGTACTTTGGCGGAAAGCTTAACGTCGCTTTTTGTGTTTGTTACCGGACTTGCCATGATTGGGTCGCTTCAGTCGAAACCAGAGGGCGTCAATCATCTCACGTAACTCACGGTTGTCCAGTTTCGTCACACCGGAGCGTGCCAGAATCACGTAGTCACGGGACTCAAGCTCATGCTGGTGATGTCGAAAGGATTCGCGAATCAGACGTTTGACACGATTCCTGTCAACCGCATGTCTGATTTGCTTCTTTGCCAGCACAAAGCCCAGACGAGCATTCTGTTGCTGGTTTGAAGAAGCCAGGACAAGCAAGTGGGGAGTACTCCCGCGCCACCCGGTGTTATCAAAAACCCGTTTGAACTCAGCCGGTTTCAGAAGTCTGGCATCACGGCCAAAGCCAAATTCAGTCATTGATAACCCGTTGGTCGGGAGCATTTAGCTCGCTTAGGCAGACAGGCTCTTACGGCCTTTAGCACGACGACGTGCCAGAACCTGACGGCCATTCTTGGTAGCCATACGTGCACGGAAACCGTGGTTACGCTTGCGCTTCAGAACGCTTGGTTGAAATGTACGTTTCATAATCGGATACCCGGTTGAGTTTTGGGGTCAATTTTTAAGGGCGGCAATTGTATGAGAAAGCGACCCCAATGGCAATGGCGGATTTATAACCAATTTTGGTGACCGATTTGGCGGTTTTCGAACAGTTTTCAGTACTGATGAACAATGTTTGATGGTGAGAAAAAAGAGTGATTGTTGATGTTGCTGTTGTTATGTCGGGGCAAGACTGTGAATAAGTCATTTAACGCCATGATTTAAAAGAGTTTTTTCTCTTAAAAACCTTGTCAGTTTACGGTGATGAGAATGGGATTAAGCTGACCGGAAGGGGTGGAAAAAAGTGCGCTTTGGTAAGCTGGTCATTTCCCGTCACGGTTTTTTGTGGATGAAAATTCCATTTGTGCTCCGGTTTTCCACAGATTAACAGCTCTGGAATACGCATTTCTACTGGGTTTTGATTAAATCTCTGTTTAACTTGTGGATAACGTGGGAGTCATTGGATAGACTAGCGCCTCGTTTAAGCTATGTCGTGAAAAGAGGTGTATGTGACGGCTCTGTGGGAAGAGTGTTTGCGGTATCTGGAACATGAATTGCCAACCCAGCAGTACAACACCTGGATTCGGCCCTTGATTGCTTCCGAGCAGAACCAGCGCATGGTGCTGAGTGCACCCAACCGGTTTGTGAAGGACTGGGTCAAGGACAAGTACCTGACTCGCATTCAGGAAATTCTTTCCGAGCTGAATGGCGGCCGCCTGACGCACGTGGATCTGACGGTAGGGGAGTCCCAGCCGATGTTCCGTGCGCCACAAGCCAGCACCGCGCCGCCACCCCCTCCGCCAGCCCCGGCTGCGCCACAAGCGCCAAGCTTTGCTGAAACCCGCGCGCGGGCGGAAGATGATGAGCCGATCCAGGATGACTTCATTGGTCACGGCAACAACACGATAGAAGAAGCACCTGCACCGGTTACGCCGGCGATGGCCGCGCCCAAGCAACCGGCGCCGCGTCGCGAAGTGCAGGTAGAAGGTGGTTTGAAGCACCGTTCGTTCCTGAACCCTTCCTTCACCTTCAAAACCTTTGTTGAAGGTAAGTCGAACCAGTTGGCTCAGGCGGCGGCTCGCCAGGTGGCAGAAAATGCCGGCGGTTCCTATAACCCCCTCTTTATATATGGTGGTGTTGGTCTGGGTAAGACCCACTTGATGCACGCCGTGGGGAATTTCCTGCAAACCAAGAATCCCAATGCCAAAGTGCTCTACGTTCACTCCGAGCGTTTTGTGCAGGACATGGTAAAAGCGCTGCAATTGAACGCCATTAACGAGTTCAAGCGGTTTTACCGGGGTCTGGATGCCTTGCTGATTGACGACATTCAGTTTTTTGCGGGCAAGGAACGTTCCCAGGAAGAATTTTTTCATACCTTTAACGCCTTGTTGGAAGGCGGCCAGCAGATGATTCTGACCTGTGACCGCTATCCAAAAGAGATCAACGGTCTGGAAGAACGTTTGAAGAGCCGTTTCGGCTGGGGGCTGACGGTCGGCGTTGAACCGCCAGAGCTGGAAACCCGAGTGGCCATTCTGATGAAAAAGGCCGAGCAAAGCGGTGTAGACTTGCCGGATGATGCCGCCTTTTTTGTGGCCCAGCGCATTCGCTCGAACGTACGTGAGCTGGAAGGTGCCCTGAAACGTGTGATCGCCAGCGCCCAGTTCACCGGCAGCAAGATCGACCTTCCTTTTATCAAGGAATCGTTGAAAGACTTGCTGGCTTTGCAAGAGCGCCAGGTAAGCATTGATAATATTCAGCGTACCGTGGCTGAGTATTACAAAATCAAGATCTCTGATTTATCATCTAAGCGCCGGACCCGATCCATTGCTCGTCCACGCCAGGTGGCGATGGCCTTGAGCAAGGAATTGACCAACCACAGCTTGCCGGAAATTGGCGAAGCCTTTGGTGGTCGGGACCACACCACGGTGTTGCATGCCTGCCGTAAAGTAAAAGAGCTGCAACAGACCAACGCAGACGTGCTTGAGGACTACAAGAATCTGCTGCGTTCACTGACAACCTAGGACCTGAGTGGAGAACCATGAAATTCGTAATCTCTAGGGAAGCTTTGTTACGCCCCCTGCAACTGGTAGCGGGTGTTGTTGAAAAACGACAGACCCTGCCGGTGCTATCCAACGTACTGTTGGAAGTGCGTGGACAACAGCTGTCTCTGACAGGTACCGACCTTGAGGTGGAACTGATCGGTCGCGTTACCCTGGACGAGGTTGGGGTTGAAGGTGAAGTTACCGTACCCGGCAAGAAGCTGATGGACATCTGCCGTTCCTTGCAGGATGGCTCCCAGATTGAAATCGCGCTGGAAGATCAGCGTGTGAATGTACGCTCTGGTCGTTCACGTTTTACCTTGTCGACGCTGCCGGCTACCGAATTCCCGAACATTGAATCTGTTGGCGAAGAACAACAGTTCACCATGCAACAGCAAGTGCTGCGTCGTGCCATCGACCGCTCAAGCTTTGCCATGGCGCAACAGGACGTTCGTTACTACCTCAACGGCATGCTGTTTGAAGTGGGTGCTGAATCCCTGCGCACGGTAGCCACTGACGGCCACCGTCTGGCGACCTGCTGTGTGGATGTGGCTGGCCCGGACGAGCACTCCCAGATCATCGTACCGCGTAAGGGCGTACTGGAACTGGCGAAGCTGCTGACCGAAGGTGAGAACAGCGTCACGCTGTCGATCAGCAACAACCACCTGCGTGCCCAGACTGAAAACTTCACCTTCACCAGCAAGCTGGTGGATGGCAAGTTCCCGGACTACACCCGCGTGATTCCGAAGAACGGCTCCAACGTGCTGTTGGCCGACCGTCAGGAACTGCGTCAGGTGTTTCAGCGCACCGCGATTCTGTCCAACGAGAAGTACCGCGGCGTACGTTTGGTGCTGGGCCCGGATCTGCTGAAAGTGTTCGCCAACAATCCGGAACAGGAAGAGGCAGAAGAGTCCCTCGCGGTTGCCTATGACGGCAGCGGCCTGGAAATGGGCTTCAACGTATCCTACTTGCAGGACGTGATGTCGGTACTGAACACCGAACAGGTGAAAATGACCCTGTCCGACGCTAACAGCAGCGCGCTGCTGGAAGAGCCGGAGTCTGGTGATTCCCTGTACGTTGTGATGCCAATGCGTCTGTAGTCTCAGGACCTCTTTCTATGCCGATTCGGCAACTCTCTGTCAGTGGCGTAAGGAACCTTGCGCCACTCGACCTTAAGCCTCACCCGCGGGTGAACTTTATCTACGGCGATAACGGCAGTGGCAAAAGCTCCTTGCTGGAATCCATCGCCTTGCTGTCGACTGGCAAGTCTTTCCGTTCCAACCAGATCAAACAGCTGATCAAGCATGAAGCCGACCGGCTGGAGCTGCGCTGTGGTCTGTCGACGGAAGCCGCTGACGAAAACAGCGCTGTGGATATGGAAGATGAAGGACTCAAGGAGCTTTACAGCCTGCGCTTGCGTAACGGCGACGTGCTGTTCCGCTTTGACGGCTCGGTGCTGACCTCACAAGCGGATGTGGCGACGCATTTGCCTGTACAGGTGATAGAGCCCAATACCTTCCGCCTGTTAGTTGGTTCACCGGAAGACCGCCGCCAGTTTCTCGACTGGGGTGTGTTCCATGTGGTGCCGGAATTTATCGAACAGTGGCGGGTCTTCCGCAAGGTGCTGAAGCAACGCAACAGCGTGCTGAAGCAAAAAGAAGAGAGTTGGCTGGACGCCTGGGATGGTGGCTTTGTAGAAGCCAGCGAAAAAATTCACCAGCACCGGATTCATTACATCGAGCAGTTTGTGCCGCGGTTTGAAGAAACCCTCAAGGCGCTCGATCCCAATATTCAGGTGCGACTGGCCTACTACCCGGGCTGGGAAAAAGATTCCAATCTGGCTGACGTATTAAACCGTCAGCGAGAGCGTGATTTGCAGGTCGGTTATACCCAATCCGGGCCACACCGTGCCGAGCTGCGCATCAAGGTCGACAAGCTGGCGGCAGCGGATGTGCTGTCACGTGGCCAACAAAAAACCGTTGTGGCGGCACTGAAGCTGACACAAGGCATTCTATTCAAACAGCACTGTGGTACTGCGCCCATTTATCTGGTCGATGACCTGGCGTCAGAGCTGGATTCTGGCCATCGTTTGGCTTTATGCCAGCTGCTGGAAGATTTAAAATGTCAGGTCTTTATCACCAGTATTGAAAAGCGGCAGCTAATGGAAAGCTGGAGCCCGTCTGACTACAAAGTGTTCCACGTGGAACGCGGCGAGGTCCGGGAAGAATCCCGGCTTGATCAAGCAAACGCAGAAGAGCCGCAGGGCTGATACCCGCATTCAATTGCCAGCCAGACGCGCCCCATTCAGGCGCGGCTGGCAGTTACGTTTAAGAGGAACACCGAATGAGTGAGCAGAGTTACGATTCGTCCAGTATTAAGGTACTGAAAGGTCTGGACGCCGTGCGCAAACGTCCAGGTATGTACATTGGTGATACTGACGATGGCACCGGTCTGCACCACATGGTGTTCGAGGTGGTCGACAACTCCATCGACGAAGCACTGGCTGGCCACTGTGATCAGGTGGACGTGGTGATCCATCAGGACAACTCGGTATCGGTATCCGATAACGGCCGTGGTATTCCAACCGAACTGCACCCGGAAGAGGGCGTATCTGCCGCTGAGGTGATTCTGACCGTCCTGCACGCCGGTGGTAAGTTCGACGATAACAGCTACAAGGTGTCCGGTGGTCTGCACGGCGTGGGTGTTTCTGTGGTAAACGCCCTGTCTGAAAAACTGAAGCTGACCATTCGTCGTGGTGGCAAGCTGTACGAGCAGGAATACACCCACGGTGTACCGGATTACCCGCTGAAAGAAGTCGGCGTATCTGAAACCTCCGGTACCGCTGTGACCTTCCTGCCGTCGAAAGAGACCTTCACCAAAACCGAATTCTCTTATGACTACCTGGCCAAGCGTCTGCGTGAGCTGTCGTTCCTGAACTCCGGTGTGCGCATTCACCTGAAAGACGAGCGTGTGGCCGACAAGGAAGACCTGTTTGAATTTGAAGGTGGTTTGGCGTCGTTTGTTAATTACCTGAACGAGGGTAAAACAGCGCTGAACGACGTCTTCCACTTCAACGCTGAACGTGAAGACGGTATTTCTGTTGAGGTGGCGATGCAGTGGAACGACACCTTCCAGGAAAGCATTCATTGCTACACCAATAACATTCCACAGCGTGACGGTGGTACCCACCTGGCTGGTTTCCGTGCGGCGCTGACTCGCTCCCTGAACACTTATATCACCCAGGAAGGTCTGGACAAGAAGAACAAGGTATCCACCACCGGTGACGACGCCCGTGAAGGCCTGACCGCCATTATCTCTGTGAAAGTACCTGATCCGAAGTTCAGCTCCCAGACCAAAGACAAGCTGGTATCTTCCGAAGTGAAGCCAGCGGTTGAGCAGGAAATGGGGCGCTTGTTCCAGGAATACCTGCTGGAAAACCCACAGACTGCCAAGGACCTGGTCGGCAAGATGATCGACGCCGCCCGTGCCCGTGAAGCAGCCCGTAAAGCCCGTGAAATGACCCGTCGTAAAGGCGCGTTGGACATCGCCGGTTTGCCAGGCAAGCTGGCTGACTGTCAGGAAAAAGATCCGGCACTTTCCGAAGTGTACCTGGTGGAGGGTGACTCGGCCGGCGGTTCCGCCAAACAGGGCCGAGACCGCCGTACCCAGGCGATCCTGCCATTGAAAGGTAAGATCCTTAACGTTGAAAAAGCCCGCTTCGACAAGATGCTGTCCTCTGCGGAAGTTGGCACCCTGATTACCGCGCTGGGCTGTGGTATTGGTCGTGAAGAGTTCAACCCGGACAAACTGCGCTACCACAGCATCATCATCATGACCGATGCGGACGTCGACGGTGCGCACATTCGTACGCTGCTGTTGACCTTCTTCTTCCGTCAAATGCCGGAAATCATCGAGCGTGGTCACGTGTTCATTGCCCAGCCTCCGCTGTACAAAATCAAGCGTGGCAAGCAGGAGCAGTACATCAAGGACGAGAACGCCCTTGAAGAGTACCTGACTCACGTGGCACTGGAAAAAGCTGCTCTGTACCCATCTGCCGACGTGCCAGCCATTACCGATCAGGCCTTTGCCGAGTTGGTGGCCGATTACCGCTCCGCACAGGAAACCATTCAGCGTCTGGCGAACCTGTACCCGGTAGCCGCTTTGCACGAAATGCTGAGCCTGCCTGTGGTGGAATCCAGCCAGCTGTCTGATGAAAGTGCTATGGAAGCCTGGGCCAAGCGCCTGGACGAAGCTCTGCCAGATGCAGGCCGCAGCGGCAGCCACTTCAACGTCAAGCATCAGCAAGACGGCGAGCGTGACGTTTACAACGTCAAGATCGAAGTGGTGACCCACGGTCTGGCCCGTGAGTACATTCTTGACAAGGAATTCTTCGAAGGCTCTGGCTACCGCAAGCTGGCCGCCATGAGCAAGAAGCTGTCTGACACGCTGGAAGAAGATGCCTACATCCAGCGTGGCGAACGCGTCTTCCCGATCAAGGACTTCTGGGATGCCGTGCAGTGGTTGCTGGGCGAAGCCAAGCGCGGCTTTACTATTCAGCGCTACAAAGGTCTGGGCGAGATGAACCCGGAACAGTTGTGGGAAACCACCATGGACCCGAACACTCGTCGCATGCTGCAAGTAGGTATCGAAGACGCCATTGGTGCCGACAAGATGTTCACCACACTGATGGGCGACGAAGTAGAGCCGCGTCGTGCCTTCATTGAGTCCAACGCGTTGAACGTAGCGAACCTGGATTTCTGATCCGCTTATAGCTGTATTGAAAAGCCCTTGCCGGTTGAACCGCCAAGGGCTTTTTTGTGTCTGTTGTTCACTCCTGGAATGGGCTCTGTTCCTGCTCTGATGGGTGCACAAAACACAGAACAAAACAGCATGGTGTTCCACGTGAAACACCTCAAGTCCGTTCAACAGTCCATGTCCTCAAGATGGGCTGGCAAGCAAGGGCTGGGCAGTTACAATAACCGCCACTAAACATTGGCCGTCGTGTATGGAAACCCGCTGCGACGTGCTGTTACCGAATACATGCCGACAGGAATGATCCATGATTATCAAACCACGCGTTCGCGGTTTTATGTGCGTAACCACACACCCAACGGGTTGTGAAGCCAACGTCAAAGAGCAAATCGACTTCATCAAAGCACAGGGCAGCATCGACATGCCAAAGCGTGTGCTGGTGATCGGTTCCTCCACTGGCTACGGTCTGGCTGCTCGTATCGCTGCTGCGTTCGGTGCGGGTGCATCCACCCTGGGCGTGTTCTTCGAAAAAGAAGGCACTGAGAAAAAGCCGGGCACGGCTGGCTGGTACAACAGCGCTGCCTTCCACAAGTTCGCTGAAGCTGAAGGCCTGTACGCCAAGAGCATCAACGGCGATGCCTTCACCGACGAGCTGAAGCAAAAAGCCATCGACACCATCAAGGAAGACATGGGTCAGGTGGATCTGGTGATCTACTCTCTGGCGGCTCCTCGTCGTACTCACCCTAAAACCGGCGTGGTATACAACAGCACCCTGAAGCCAATCGGCAAAGACGTGACCCTGCTGGGCATCAATACCGATAAGGAAGAAATTCAGGAATTCACCCTGACTGCGGCGTCTGACGAAGACATCAGCAACACCGTTGCCGTTATGGGTGGCGAAGACTGGCAGATGTGGATGGACGCTCTGGACGAAGCCGGTGTATTGGCTGACGGCGCCAAGACCTCTGCCTTCACCTACCTGGGCGATGACGTGACTCGCGACATCTACTGGGGTGGCACCATTGGTCAGGCCAAACAGGATCTGGACAAGAAGGTTCTGGACATCCGTTCCAAGCTGGCCGAGAAGGGCGGTGACGCACGCGTCGCCGTACTGAAAGCCGTTGTGACCCAAGCGTCCTCCGCTATTCCAATCATGCCGCTGTACCTGTCCCTGCTGTTCAAGGTGATGAAGGAAGAAGGCACACACGAAGGCTGTATCGAACAGCTGTACCGTCTGTACAGCGAATGCCTGTACAGTGACAGCCCACGCCTGGACGAAGAAGGGCGTGCCCGTGTTGACGAACTGGAACTGAAGCCAGAAGTACAGAAAGCCGTGGAAGCTGCGTGGGACAAAATCACCACTGACACCATCAGCACCGACACCGACTTTGCAGGCTACAAAGCAGAATTCCTGCGCCTGTTCGGCTTTGGTATTGACGGCGTAGACTACGATGCCGACGTGAACCCGGTAGTTGAAATCAAAGGCCTGGTGGACTAATACCACCGCTTTGATACCTGCTTGAGTGTTTCACGTGGAACGTTTTAGATCTCGGTTGTGCGTTATTGGGTAGGAGGGAATTTATTCCCGAAGCCTATTATCGAGTGAGAAACTTCCAGTTCCACGTGGAACACATCGATACCACTTAAATGCCAGCTCATTAAGCTGGCGTTTTTGTTTCCGGGTTTGGGTTCGTCGTGGGAGGAGAGCGAGAGCGTTTGCTGTATGAGCGAACCGGGACGTGCAGTTTTATTTGCGAACAAACAGCCACGTTCCACGTGGAACATCTCTGAATCCATCATATGGCGCCGCGTGAGTAAGATTTGTCGGTCTGATAAAGACGCGAAGCAGCTGCCATCAGACAGTTGCTGCTTAGGAGTACCACCTTCGGCATTGACTGTTTGTAGGAGCGAATTCATTCGCGAATAGAGATTTAGGTGTTCCACGTGGAACAAGGAAACCAGCAGGGCAGTTGTTGATACATTACGCCTTCGGCTAATACATCCAACGGCCGACATCCGACATCGCGAATAAGACTGCGCGTCCCGATTCGCTCCTACAGCGTCCGGCTTCCGACGTCTAGCCACCACAGCATCCAGCCCTCTAAAACAACCCCAGCTGTTCCTCTGGCTTCTCCAGTACTGGGACCACCGCATCTCCAACCTGAATATCACCGCTTTGAATTACCTTGGCGCAGAGTCCGCCGTGCATCAGCATGGCGACGGTACCGCCGGGGCCGAGGGCTTCTTCCATACGGCTGCATGGATGGCATTGGGCGGTGAGTTCAAAGAGGGCGTCGCCGATTTGAATCTTCTGGTGTCGCAGGGCTTGCAGGTTGATACCGCTGACCACCAGATTGCGACGTAGCAGCGCCGGATCGATGTGGTCCCGTTGCAGCAGGTGGGCAATCACGTCGATGTGCTCGGCCATGATCAGTGTTACCTGACGGGCGGAGCCCGGTGTGCCTTCGCAGCGTCTGTCGCCCGTTAGGCCCAGTTCTTTCACTGCGCGGGTGTGCTCTACCACCTGTACAGCACCACGACGTTCGGTGCGTAAACCTATCCATTGCAGCCGCCCGGGCTGGATGGTGGGCAGGTAGCGGGAAAACAGTTTTTGGGTAGCGCTCATGGGCGATTTTCCTGTTTTGCAGTGGCGTAGCCAAAGAACAACGTGAAGATTGCGACAGTCGGATGTTAGCAAGTTTCAGTTGTGTTAACTTCCGCGCCTTTTCTTAATTCCTCTTCCGGGCAGCGCCCTGCTGTCTGAACCCATTAACGTCTGGAGACTCTGCTGAATGAACGCTGTTGTCGTGGCCGTGGTACTGATGCTGGTACTGAGCCTGGCCCGAATGCATGTAATGCTGTCGATGATTGTAGCCGCCTTTGTGGGCGGTCTGGTTGGCGGCCTGTCGATCAACGATACCCTTAATGCCTTTAACGATGGCATTGGTGGCGGTGCAGGCATTGCCCTGAGCTACGCCATGCTGGGTGTATTTGCCGTCGCGATTTCGCTGTCGGGCTTGCCGCAATTGCTGGCGGATTCGATGCTGAAAAAAGTCGGTGTGCAGAACGAAAGCGGTAGCCAGTGGCTGGCTCAAGGCCTGCTGGCGATGTTGCTGGTTGCAGCGGTGTGTTCGCAGAACCTGGTACCAATTCATATCGCCTTTATTCCGATTTTGGTGCCGCCACTGCTGATGGTGATGGCCAAGTTGAAGCTGGATCGCCGTTTGATTGCCTGTGTGCTGACCTTCGGTCTGATCACCCCGTATATGTTCCTGCCCGTGGGCTTTGGTGCCATTTACCTGGACAAGATCCTGTTGGGTCAGGTGGCTGCGGCAGGCCTGGACGTTGAAGGTGTATCGGTAGTGGAAGCCATGGCCTTGCCAGCAGCAGGCATGTTGTTCGGTTTGCTGGTGGCGGGCTTTGTCAGCTACCGCAAGCCACGTGAATACAGCCTGGAAAAAATCGACGCGGCCGAAAATGGCCAGCGCGAGTACAACGCAAAGTCCTTATGGGTTGCGGGTGTTGCTATCGTTGCGGCGTTTGCCATTCAGCTGATTACCGATTCCATGGTGCTGGGCGCGATGGCCGGTTTCCTGTTGTTCTCGGCCACTGGTGTGATCCGCTGGAACGAGTCCGAAGGGGTGATTCTGGACGGCATCAAGATGATGGCTTCGATTGGTTTCATCATGATTGCCGCTAACGGTTTCTCTGAAGTGCTGAAAACCACTGGCCACATCGACCTGCTGGTGAACGGAGCTGCGGACTTCCTGGGCGACAACAAGGCGCTGACGTCCTTCTTGCTGTTGCTGGTGGGCTTGTTGCTGACCATGGGCATCGGTTCGTCGTTCTCGACCATTCCGATCATTGCCGCCATCTACGTGCCGCTGTGCATGGCCATGGGCTTCAGCCCGTTGGCGATTGTGGCCCTGATTGGCACCGCCGGTGCGCTGGGCGATGCCGGTTCTCCGGCCTCGGATTCCACCCTCGGCCCAACCGCGGGTCTGAACGCCGACGGCCAGCACAACCACATGCGTGACACCGTGATCCCGACCTTCCTGCACTTCAACCTGCCGTTGCTGGCCGCTGGCTGGCTGGCGACTATGGTGTTGTAATCGGGTGCTGTAACCAGAAAATGTGAGGCAACAATATGGCTGCCTCCGTTGTTCTTTCTCCGTTGCTTTTTGTCTACGGACACAAAAAACCTCCTCTTCTAACGAAGGGGAGGTTTTTTCATTTTTGAGGGAGCTCCGTTATTGTCGGGACCATTACTGCCGTGATTACGGCAAAACTGTGATCCAGAGCCCATCACGGCAGCAGTCACCCAAATGGGTGAAGTTTCAATTCTTCGCTTTGTTTTTACTGTGGTTGTGGGCGGCGTTTGGCCGTCACATTCCATAAGACACAAAGGGATATTGATATGAAAAAGTTACTTTGCTTCACTGGTCTGATACTGGCGATGCCTGCCATGGCCGAAAAAGATTGTACTGCCGCCCAATGGGCGGCGGCTGATGATGCCTGTTCGGTTTATGGCATGGGGTCTGCGAAGAGCTGTACTGTAGCGACCAACCGCCAGATCTATGCAACCTGCCACAAGAGTGACAATAACGAGGCGTTTGCGGTGCCGGATACGTTTTTGCTGGAGGAAG
Organism: Oceanobacter sp. ABM4_470; assembly: GCF_056158645.1. NCBI lineage: Bacteria > Pseudomonadati > Pseudomonadota > Gammaproteobacteria > Oceanospirillales > Oceanospirillaceae > Oceanobacter > Oceanobacter sp. ABM4_470. The sequence goes on along the minus strand of NZ_JBSWTR010000001.1, from coordinate 3,578,318 downwards.
CGCCGCACGATATGGAGAGCGATTTGGGATCGGAAAAGCGTACTCAGCCTTAAGCAAAATAGAGTTACAAAAAAACCTCCACTTCTAACGAAGCGGAGGTTTTTTCGTTTCTGTTGAAGGGGCGGCTGAATCAGAAACGCTTGCCGCTGGTTGCTGCTTCAACGTATTCGCCGGTGAATGGCACTTCGGAAATACGCTCAACGGTTTCGTTGATCCAGGCTTCGTTTTTGGCGTTCAGTTCGGCGGTGGTCATGCCGGCGGATTCAAACGGTTCGCTGAACACCACTTTGATAACACCGGGGGACTTCACCCAATGGGTGTTAGGCCAGTGATCACCGCTGTTGTGGGCCACCATAACCACCGGAGCGCCGCTTTTGCTGGCCAGCATGGCACCGCCTTTGGAAAACACCTTGCGCTTGCCTGACGGGATTCTGGAGCCTTCCGGGAACACCAATACATGCACACCGGCGTTGAGCCGCTCAGAGCCTTGCTGCACTACCTGTTTGAGGGCGTTGGCTTTCTTCGAGCGGTCGATAAAGATCGGTCGGATCATCCACAGCGCCCAGCCAAACAGTGGCAAATACGCCAGCTCTTTCTTCACCACCTGCACGTGCGGGTAGATGAGGGTGGGCAGCATAAAGGTTTCCCAGGTGCTCTGGTGCTTGCTCAGAATCACGTGGCCACGACCATCGCGAGGAATGTTCTCGGCACCTTCCACTTCGCAGCGAATGCCTGCAATCCAACGCAGGCCGAACATGCACATGCGGCAGTAGATGCCCATGATCCAGAAGTTACGGGCCTTCAGTGGCAGCAGCATGCCAATCAGCATGGAAGGGACAAACCAGAAGATGGTAACCAGCGCCAGCCAGATGTAGAACAGCACGCTTCTCAGCTTGTGGCTGAACGGTTGGGATGCCGCGTTTTCAATCGCCGTTTGGCTGGTATTGCTCATAAATCCTGCACAGGCCTGTGTGATGAAACGTTCAGGTGCGTTTATACCATTGCCTGAAAGTTTTGATTGTTACGTCATTTCCTATGACTGTTTCCGGCAGGGAACCGGAACGCCAGTTATGACAGTACCCGAAAGCCCTTTGGCTTCCAATAGCACTTAGTGAGCACCGTCCAGCAGGAAGCGGGTGAACGCCGCCAGATCGTCGAATACCGGCGTTTCGAACAGCTGTTCGTGAGCGGCCAGCTTGGGCTCGGACTTGGCACCTTTACCGGTTCGCACCAGTGCGACCTTACAACCGGCCGCTGCACCTGCTTCCAGATCACGAATCGAGTCGCCAATCATCCACGCGCCTTCGGCGGAAGTGTCTAACGCCTGCTCAATCTGGTGAATCAGACCCGGCAACGGCTTGCGGCAATCGCAGTGATCATCCGGACCGTGTGGGCAAAACGCAATATGAGCAAATTCGCCACCTTCGGCAGCGGCCAGCGTGGTCATTTTCGTATGCATGGCCTCGAGGTCAGACGGCTGAAAATAGCCACGTGCCAGACCACTCTGGTTGGTCGCAATCGCTACCTGAAAACCGGCTTTGCAGAGCTTGCCGACCGCAGCGGCACTGCCTGCCAGCGCAATCCACTCATCAACGGATTTTACATAGGCATCGGAGTCTTCATTAAGAACGCCGTCGCGGTCGAGGATGATGAGTTTGTTCATCAGATTTTCTCGTATGAAAAACGTAAAAAAGGGAAGCAGAGCTTCCCTTTGATCTGTCGGCTGGCAGGTGCGTTAGCCCTGCAGCAAACCGATGTCGGCAATACCAACAAACATGCTGCGCAGCTGCTTCAGCAGTGCCAGACGGTTGGTTTTCACGGCTTCGTCGTCGGCCATCACCATGACGTTGTCGAAGAAGGCGTCAACCACGTTGCGCAGCTGGGCCAGTGCGTTCAGAGCGCCCTGGTAGTCGCCTTTGATCAGCAGTGGGCCAGTCAGGTCGGCGAGGCCGGTCATTTGTTCGAACAGCGCTTTTTCTTCGGCTTGCTGGAACAGGGCTGCGTCAACGGCTGCGGTTACCTTGTCACCCTCATTCTTGGCCAGAATGTTGGATACACGCTTGTTAGCGGCAGCCAATGCCTGAGCAGATTCCAGCTGGTAGAAGGCGTGTACGGCTTTCACACGACGGTCGATATCCAGTGGCTTGGTAACACCCAGTGCGCGTACGGACTGGAAGACCTCGGCCGGGATGTTTTCGTCGCTGTACCAGGCCTGGAAGCGATCCAGCATGTACTCAACCAGCGTGGCTTTGGTTTCAGCTTTCAGTTCAGCAGACCAGTTGTTGTCCAGCGCCCAGTCGATCAGTTCGTTCAGGTCCAGATCAATCTGCTTTTCAACCAGAATACGCAGCACACCCAAAGAGGCACGACGCAGGGCGTACGGGTCTTTGGAGCCGGTAGGAATCTGGCCAATACCAAACAGACCTGCCAGGGAATCCAGACGGTCGGCCAGTGCAATGGCGGTACCGGTGGCGCTGGCTGGCAGTTCGTCACCAGCGAAGGCTGGCATGTACTGTTCAATAATGGACTGGGCGACTTCGGCGTTTTCACCGTCGTTTTCGGCGTAGTACTTACCGGCCAGACCTTGCAGGTCGGTAAATTCGAACACCATCTGGGAAACCAGATCGTTCTTGCACAGCTTGGCGGCGCGTTCTACCAGTGCAGCGTCACCACCGGTGGCGGTAGCGATTTTCTGACCCAGGGTAGAGATACGACGAGCCTTGTCGGCAATAGAGCCCAGCGCGTTCACCCAAACGACGTTTTCGAGTTTCTCGAAGCGGCTTTCCAGAGTCTGCTTGCGGTCGGTATCCCAGAAGAACTTGGCGTCAGCCAGACGAGGGCGAATCACCTTTTCGTTACCGGCAATCACCTGAGCCGGATCTTTCGACTCGATGTTGGAGACGGTAATGAAGTTGTTCAGCAGGGTGCCGTCTTTCATCACGTGGAAGTATTTCTGGTGTTCTTTCATGGAAGACACCAGCGCTTCCGCAGGAACCGTCAGGAATTCTTCTTCGAAGGAACCTGCCAGTGCTACCGGCCATTCGTTCAGCGCGGTTACTTCTTCCAGTAAGTCGTCGCCGACGATGGCTTCGCCACCCAGCTTTTCACCTTCGGCAGCCACCTGCTTGGCGATCAGCTCGGAACGTTCTTCGAAGCTGGCCATCACGTACACGGAACGCATGGTTTCACGGTAGCTGGCCGGTGAGTCAATGCTCACTTCGGCTGGCGCGTGGAAGCGGTGACCACGGGACTGACGACCGGCTTTCAGGCCCATCACTTCGGCGTCGACAACGTCGTTGCCAAACAGCATCACCAGCCACTGTACCGGACGCACGAATTCAACGCGGGAAGCACCCCAGCGCATGCGCTTTGGAATTGGCAGTTTGTCGAGGCTGTTCTGAACCATGTCGGCCAGCAGCTCAACGGTGTTCTTGCCGGCGATAGTGCGCTGAATCATCAGCTTGCCAGCGTTCTTGCCTTCGGAAGCGGGTGCTTCTTGCAGGTCGGCGGCTTCAACGCCAGCGCGCTGGGCAAAGCCCAGAGCGGCTTTGGTCAGGTTGCCATCGGCGTCGTAGGCGATCTTGGCTGGTGGGCCAAACAGGGTCTCTTCCTGATCGGCTTGCTTGTCGGCCAGATCGGCAATGCGCACGGCCATGCGGCGTGGCGCAGCAAATACTTCGATGTTGCCGAAGCTCAGGCCAGCGTCTTTCAGACCGTTTTCGATACCGCCAGCAAAGGCGTTGGTGAGGGACTTCAGTGCCATTGGTGGCAGTTCTTCAGTACCCAGTTCAACCAGAAAATCTTGAGTTGCCATTATTTACCCTCCTGCTTGGCCGCTTCTTTCTCGGCCTTCTTGCGCGCTTTTTCGGCTTCCTTCTCTTTGTCGGCCTGCCACTTGGCAAGGATTTCCTCACGGATGCCTTCTTCGGCCAGTGGGAAGCCCTTCTCGGCACGGCTGTCGTAGTAGCAATGCGCTACCGCACGAGCCAGGGTGCGCACACGCAGGATGTAACCCTGACGCTCGGTAACCGAGATAGCACCGCGAGCATCCAGCAGGTTAAAGGTATGAGAGGCTTTCAGGGTCTGTTCGTAGGCTGGCAGCGGCAGATTGGCTTCAACCAGCTTGTTGCAGTCTTTTTCGTACTGGTCGAAGGCCTGGAACAGGAAATCGACATCAGCGTATTCGAAGTTGTAGGTGGACTGCTCCACTTCGTTCTGGTGGAACACGTCGCCGTAGGTGACCGGCTTGCCATCCGGGCCGTAGGTCCAGACCAGGTCGTAAACGGAGTCTACTTCCTGCAGGTACATGGCAATACGTTCCAGACCGTAGGTGATTTCACCCATGACAGGGAAGCATTCCAGGCCGCCAGCTTGCTGGAAGTAGGTGAACTGGGTCACTTCCATACCGTTCAGCCACACTTCCCAACCCAGACCCCAGGCACCCAGTGTCGGGGATTCCCAGTTGTCTTCTACGAAGCGGATGTCGTGCACCAGAGTGTCGACGCCCAACGCATTCAGCGAGCCAAGGTACAGCTCCTGAAAGTTGGATGGCGACGGCTTCATCACTACCTGAAACTGGTAGTAATGCTGCAAACGGTTGGGGTTTTCGCCGTAACGACCGTCGGTTGGGCGACGGCTTGGCTGAACGTAGGCAGAGTTCCAGGTCTCCGGGCCAACCGCGCGCAGGAAGGTGTGTACATGGAACGTACCGGCGCCGACTTCAAGATCGAGTGGTTGGTTAATCACACAGCCCTGATCGGACCAGTACTCTTGCAGGGCGGCAATCATGCCCTGAAAGGTTTTGACGTTATGGCGACTCTGGCTCACAGCTTCTACCCCTGGGGTTTGGAATGGCGGTTGTCCGTAATAACCGCGAAAAAACAAAGGCGGCGATTATAGCAGGGCAGGCGCGGGTTCACAGGGGCAATTGGCTGGGGCTCTGTGGTTCGTCAGGCGGTTTGTTTATTCCGGTGGCTGTGCCTGCACCGAGCGTTGGACATGAATGCCCAAGCGTTTGGCCAGTCTGCTGAGGTTGGCGCGGTCCAGTTGTAGCTGACGGGCCGCCGCCGCCCAGTTGCCCTGATGCTGTTCCAACGCTTCCATAATCAACCGTCGTTGCAGTTGTTCGGTGGCATCACGCAGGCTCATTGTTGCGTTTGCTTCAGCCATATAGGGAGTATTGGCTGTGGTTGCAACTGCACTTGTAGCGGTCGTTGTAGCTGTCGTTATAGTAGTAAAAGACGCGCTTACTGGCACAGCGGGCTCATCCAGAAGAGTGCCAAGGTCTGTACGTTCGATGTCGATTACGCCGTTGCTGCCATTGCGCTGCGAGCGGCTGCGGGCACGCAGGGATGCGCGGTCAATGAGGTGCTCCAGCTCGCGTACATTGCCCGGCCAGTTGTAGTGCAGCATGGCTTGAATGGCATCGGGCTGTATGCGGAGGTTGCGAATTCCCAGCTTGCGGCGACTGCGTTCGGTGAAAAAACCGGCCAGCAGGGCGATGTCACTGCCGCGCTCTCGCAGAGGGGGAACCTGAATCGGGTACACGCTCAGGCGGTGATACAGGTCGGCCCTGAAACGATTGTCGCGCACTTCATCGGCCAGATTGCGATTGGTGGCGGCAATCACGCGTACATCGACGGTTCTTGGCGTGTCTTCTCCCAGCGTCTGGATTTCACCGCTTTGCAGGGCTCTCAGCAGCTTGCTTTGCAGCGCCAGAGGCAGTTCACCAATTTCATCCAGAAACAGTGTGCCACCATCGGCCAGCAGGAATTTGCCGGTGCGGTTCTGGGTGGCTCCGGTGAATGCGCCGCGCACGTGGCCGAACAATTCGCTTTCGATCAGGTTTTCGGGCAAGGCGGCGCAGTTGATGTACACCAGCGGACCCTCGTGGCGACGGGATTGCTGGTGGATGGACTGGGCGACCAGTTCCTTGCCGGTGCCGGTTTCGCCCAGGATCAGCACTGTGAGGTCGGATTGCGCTACGGTCTGGATGTCGGTTTTCAGCTGCTGAATCGGCAGGCTCTGGCCAATGATGTCGACCTGTTGCTGGTGAGGCAGAGGGCGCGTCAGTTCGTTCACTAATGCTTCGGCACGGGCGGAATTGCGTTCCAGCAGTGCCAGGGTCAGCGCCGTGTTGAGACTGGCGGCTGCCATGGCGGCAATGATTTCCAGAGTACGTTCAGGGATGTCGTCAAATTCCCCGGGAGTCAGGCTATCGAGTGTAAGAACACCGATAAGGGTGTCTTCAAACATCAGCGGCAGCCCCATGCAGGCATGAATGGGCAGGTCTTGATCGTCGGTTAGCAGTAAGCCGTCATAGGGGTCCGGCAGCTCGCAGTCGGCGGCAAAACGCAGGGCGTTGTGGCTACGACAGATGTGCTGAAAACGTGGGTGGCTGTCGATCTCGAAGCGGCGACCCAAGCTGTCGGGAGTCAGGCCTTGCTGTGCCAGTGCTTTCAGCAGGTCCCCTTGTTTGGCCAGTAACACCACCGCGTCACAGGGAATGGCTTGCCGTACTGTTGCCAGCAGGCGTTCGAAACGATCGTTGCTCGATAAGCTACGGCTCAGGTCCAGTGCCAGTTCGATCAGCGCATTGATGGATATGTGAGTCAATTTGACACCCTGAAGTCGTTTTAACATTTTGTCAGTGTAGTCCAAATGACTCTATTTGGCTCGGTGTGATTCTAACTTATTGTTTTTATTGGATTTTGTTGGCTGGCACGGAAGTCGCTAAAGCCAGAGAAGATACTGAGCCAGGAGCGTGTTATGTGGTCTTCTCTTCATTTCTCATCTCTTCACCCCTCCTCCTCGCAGGCGCTGCCTGCAGAGCTGATTGGGTACCAGCAGCTGTTCGTTGCGGGCAACTGGGCGATGTTGCTGGGGCTGCTGATGACACTGCTATCGGTCGTGTTCAGCTACACCCTGGCGGAGCAGTTTTCGTTGCTGCTGCAAGGGCTGTTTCACATCAGTACCTTGCTGTGGGCCACGCTGATCAAGTTCGGCTTCATCATGCGTTTTGTTGCCGAAAACAAACGTAACCAGTGGCTGCGTCAGCAAGCCTGAGCCGGTATCCCGCTTTTGAATCCCGGGGTCTCTGGCTGGCATGTTGCTGGCCGGGATCTTCTCTCTGAAGGAGTTACTTCCATGTTGTCCCAACGTCAAATTGATGTGGTTAAAAGTACCATTCCACTGCTGCAGTCGGCCGGAACGGCGATTACCGAGCACTTTTATCAGCGTATGTTTCGCCATAACCCCGAACTGCAAGACATTTTCAATATGTCGAACCAGCACAGTGGGCGTCAGGCCATGGCGCTGTTTTCTTCGATAGCGGCCTATGCCACATACATCGAGGAGCCGAGCCAGCTGGTTGCTCTGGTTGAGCGCATTGCCAACAAACACGCCAGCCTCAACATTCAACCGTCGCAGTACGCCATTGTCGGGGGCCATCTGATCGAAACCTTGCGCGAACTGGCGGGAGAAGCCTTCACCCCAGAGGTTGAGGATGCCTGGACGGCGGCATACGGTGTGCTGGCGAGCATCTTTATTGAGCGCGAAGCGCAAATCTATCAGTCCAATGAAGCAGCTGAGGGCGGCTGGCGGGGACGTCGTCGCTTTCGACTGGCCGAGAAAACACCGGAATCAGAGTTGGTTTGCAGCTTTCGGTTTGTGCCGGTGGATGGTGGCCCGGTGGCGCGTTATCAGCCCGGCCAGTATCTGGGTATTGAAGTTCAGCCCAATGAAAATGGTTACAAGGAGATTCGTCAGTACTCACTATCAGATGCCTGGGGGGTCGATAGCTACCGCATTTCGGTGAAACGCGAAGGGACTGACCAGCCTGGAATGGTGTCGCACTACCTGCATGATCAGCTACAAGTGGGTGACGAGGTTGAGCTGTTTGCCCCAGTGGGAGATTTCTGGCTGCAGCCTGCTGATAACCCGGTGGTACTGGTCTCTGCTGGTGTTGGGGTAACCCCGATGATGGCAATGCTGGAAACCCTCTACGCTGAGCAATCCCGGCGTGAAGTGGTCTGGCTGCATGCCTGTGAGCGGCAGCAGCAACACAGCTTTCGTGAGCGGTTGGTGCAGTTGAATGAGCAGCGGCCGTTTACTCAAATCAGTTGGTATCGGGAAGGGGATGAAGTCGCAGAGCAGCTGCGCAGCGGCACCATGGCGCTGGCAGGGGAGGCGGAACAGTTACCGCTGGCCGATGGTGATTTTTATCTCTGTGGTCCGGTCGGTTTTATGGCGGCGATCAAGCGCCAGTTGTTGGCGTTGGGAGTGAGTCCACAGCGTATTCACTACGAGGTGTTTGGGCCTCACGCGGATCTGTGACCGACGTACGAGTGGTGTGAGAGAGGTTTGAGGATGGCGTGTCTGTTGTGTGCTGTTATTGTCGAATTACGGTATGCAGCGGATCACAACACCACACTCCCTCAATGCCATAAGCTCATATTTCTACATCCCCACAAACTCATCGCTTTGAACCCGGGTGCCCTTGGCACTCGGGATAATTGCGACGCCTGATTTATCTCAGTAGTGAGGTATGTGAATACTTACTTCAGCTCCGCCTTTAGGCAGATTGCTGCAGCTGATTTTGCCGACTTGTTCGCCAAATTTATGGTGGCGGGCAATCTCGCCAACCAGATACAGCCCCAATCCACTACCACCCACTTTGGTGGTGATGGTGTCGCCATTCAGCACGCTTTGGTCGAAGCCGTGGCCGTTGTCTTCCACCCGGATGATCAGCCAGGCGTTGTCGATGGTGGCGGTCAGGCGCAGGGCGGTGGCTCCGGCCTGGGCGCTGTTGGTCATCAGGGTGATCAACGCCATGTGCAGCAGGTCGTCGTTGTAGAAGCCTTGCAGTTCTTCGCTGATGTCGTTGGTGAACTTGATGTTCGGAAACTGGATCTGGATGGAGGCGATGGCGTCCAGCACGGTGTCGTGGGGCCAGGCGTCGTCCAGCGGGTAGTCGCGTTCCTTTTCCATACGGAACAGGGTCATCATCTGCAAGGTGTCGTTTTGCAGGCGGTTGGTGTTTTGCAGCACCGGTTTGAGCACGTGATGATAGCGTTCAGGAATCTGGCTGAGGGCCTCCTGTTCGCAGGCCAGCAGGGTACTGAGCTGGTTTTTCAGGTCGTGGATAACAGCCCCGACCATGTAATCAAATTTCATGTTGCTGGCTCCTGGAGCAAGCGTGTGAAGTTGGCTTTGAGTGTTTCGAGCCGCTGGTAGCGGTCGTCGTTCTCGCCAAGCATGCCGATGCGCTTGAACAGCGGGCGGCATTCGCGCAGCAGTTGCTGGCGTTGTTCGCTGCTGCAACCGGGCTGCTTGATCATGCTGACGCGTACCTGAATGGCATTCAGTATCACACTGATGCCGGCTTCGGGGTAGGCGCAGGCCATGTCAAATGACTGCCGGGCGCTTTCCAGTTCGCCACGCTCGTAAAAGCCAATGCCTTCGGCATTGATGCGGTCGCTGTTTTGGCGAATCTCGGCTTCGTCGAGCAAACTCATTTGCTCTTCCATGCGCTGGCGCTGGGCCGGGGTCAGTTGCATGCCGTCGATGGTGCGCAGCAAGTCGTTGGCTTTGACGTGCTGGCCACACTGGATCATGGTGGACGTCAGTGACAGCGCATCCTCAACCGGTGCAGCTTCCATTTCCTTGAACATCAGCTCGGCCATGTTCAGCGCGTGATTGGATTTCTCCGGCTGCTTCATGGCATGGCAGATGCGGGCTTCAGCGAGAAGACCGGCATATTGTATCGCGCTTTTGTTGTTGAAGTCCGTCTGCAATTCCGCCAAAGCACGCTGAACTTTTTGACCCAGGCGGCGATGAGCGACGGAATCATCCATCAGCAGCGGGTGGGCACAGTCGGCCAGATTCAGGTAGGCGTCGATGTTCTTATGGCACGAGTTACGCCCCAGTCGCACGGCCTGGTCAAAGGCATTGGCGGCTACTTCCCAGTCTTCGTTTTGCATCGCCAGTTGGCCCAGCTCGCGCTGTCGCAACACCGCCTTGGGCGAAATACTGACCGCTTGCTCCAGCAGCTGTTGGGCCTTCTGGCGATCTTCCATGCTGAGGTAAATGCGTGCCATCCAGTCGTAGCATTGCACGTAGCGGGGTTGGCGGCGGAGGGTTTCTTTCAGCAACGCCAAGGCACTGAGCGAATCGCCCAGCCGGTGCATGCAAATAGCCTGTCCCAGTCGTGCCCATGAGCGGTAATGGTCGTTCAGCACCATCGAATACACCCGGATGGCGTTGTTGTATTCCTTGTGCAATATGTACAGCGGGCCGATATGGCGAATGATGGCGGGCATGAATTGCGGCTGGCGTTCAATCAGCTTGTTGCCCAGCTCAATGGCCTTCATGGTGCGGTCGCCATCAATGGCTTGCAGCATATCCTGCATGATGTTCTTGGTGTTGATGATGCGTTTCAGTCGCTGGGCCAGAATCTGTGGCGTAATGGGTTTGGTCAGGTAGGCATCGGGCTCGTATTCCAGCGCCCCCATCACCATGTCCGAGGCGTTTTCGCCGGTAACCATAATGAAAATAGAGGTGGCTTTCAGGCGTTTGGTGTAACGGGCCTCTTCCAGAATCTGCTGGCCGTCCTTGCCCTTGCCGAGGTTGTAGTCCGAGATCACCAGATCGTAATCCCTGGCCTGTATTCTGGCTATAGCATCATCGCCGTCGGTGGCGGTGTCGATCTTTTCGCCGCCCAATTGCACCAGCATGCGCTTGATGGCACTGCGCGATTCCACCATGTCATCGATGACCAGAATCTGCTTCTGGCCCAGTTGTTGAGCTGCTGTTGTCATGGAAACCCCTGCGTTTACTGCCATTCAGTGTAGACCAGCCACGCCAGCTGCTCTGAAAAACCGCAGCCCCATGCAGGCGCCCGGCCAGCATAGGTGAACGCAGACTTGTCAGGCGCTGTCGAAGCCGTACACTTCCGAGCCTGCTGGACCAACACCGAGATATGAACGTGGAAGCGATTTCCGGAAAACTGACCATCGGCCTGATCAAGGCCATGGGCTTGCTACCGCTTGCTGCGGCGCAAGGGCTGGGCCGTTTGATTGGCCATGGCATGTACTGGCGTCGGACCCGGGCCCGCGAAGTGGCGCGGGTAAACCTTGGCTTGTGCTATCCCGACCTGACCGACGCCGAGCGCGAACAGCGGCTGAAGCAGGTGTGCCTTCACAGTGGCATTGTGGGGGCTGAAATGGGCGGTTTCTGGGGCAAGGGGCAGCAGGCAGCGTTGAAGTACATCAAGCAGGTGCACAACAAGGAGCTGCTGGACGAAGCGATGGCCGATGAGCGTGGTTTGCTGATTTTGGCACCGCACCAGGGCAACTGGGAGCTGATCAACTACTACCTGAGTTCGCTGTTGGAACTGACGGTGATGTTCAAACCGGCCAAGAACCCGGTGTTCGATCAGTGGATGCGCGATCGTCGTGAATCCTCCGGTGCAAAGCTGGTTCCGACCACGCCGGCCGGCGTCAAAGCGCTGTTTCGTACCCTGCAAAAAGGCGGTGTGGCGGGATTCCTGCCCGATCAGGAGCCGGAAGTACGCAGTGGGGTGTTTGTTCCTTTTATGGGCGTCTCCACTCTGACTCCACGGATGCCGTTTGAATTATTGCAGCGCACCAAGGCTCAGGCGCTGTTTGCCTACACCGTACGACGTCCGAACGCCGATGGTTTTGACCTGTACTTTATGAAGCCGGATGACGGTATTTACAGCGATAACGCCGACGAGGCCTGCGCGGCCATGAACCGCTCGGTGGCGGCGGTAGCCGCCGCGGCACCAGAGCAATATCAGTGGACCTACAAGCGCTTCAAGCGTCAGCCTGACGGCGGCAAGAACCCCTACAAAGCTGCGGGTGTGCCGTAACGCTCGGGCCTTCAAGCACAAAAAAGCAGCCGATTGGCTGCTTTTTTATTGGCTTCGCTCTAGCGCGAGCAAGGAGCAAATCAACCGCGCCAGAACGCTGGCGTGATCAGTACCAGCAAGGTGAAAATCTCCAGTCGTCCCAGCAGCATGGTAAGCGCACAAATCCACTTGGCGGCGTCGCTGATGCTGCCGTAGTTGGCCGCCACTTCGCCCAGGCCTGGGCCAAGGTTGTTGAGGCAGGCACCCACTGCGGAGAACGCCGTTACGTGATCCAGACCGGTGGCCAGCAAGGCAATCATCATCACCATGTAGGTAATCACATAGAGGGCGAAGAACCCCCAGACGGCTTCCAGTACCCGCTCTGATACCGGGTCACGACCAATCTTCACCGGAATTACCGCATTGGGGTGAATCAGGCGTTTGATCTCACGGGAACCCTGCTTGAAGATCAGCAGCACCCGGATCACCTTCATGCCGCCGCCAGTGGAGCTGGCGCAGCCACCAATAAAGGCCATCATAAACAGCAGCACTGGCAGGAAGATGGGCCAGGTAGAGAAGTCGGCAGTACCAAAGCCGGTGGTGGTGGCCACCGATACGGTTTCAAAAATGCCGTAGCGAACGGATTCCGCCAGCCCGTAGGTGTCGGTCAGCCACAGTGCCGGAATGGTCAGGGCAATGCCGCCGCCCATCACGGTGAGGAAGAATTTCAGCTCGGCATCGCGGAAATAATGCAGGAACGAGTGGTAGCGCAGGGCGAAGAAATGCAGCGCAAAGTTGAGCGATGAAATCAGCATAAACACCACCGCAATCATCTCGATGGTGGCGCTGTCGAAATAGCCGATGGAGGCATCGTGGGTCGAGAAGCCGCCAATCGCCACGGTGGCAAAGCTGTGGCCGATGGCATCAAAGGCGCTCATGCCGGCAAACCAGTAGGCCAGCGCGCAGGATATCGTCAGGCTCAGGTAGATGTACCACAGCGCCTTGGCGGTCTCGGTGATGCGTGGGGTCAGCTTGGAATCTTTCAGCGGCCCCGGGGTTTCGGCGCGGAACAGCTGCATGCCGCCAATGCCCAGCATCGGCAATACCGCCACCGCCAATACGATAATCCCCATACCGCCCAGCCATTGCAGCTGCTGGCGATACCAGAGAATGCTTTCTGGCAGGCTATCGAGGCCGGTCATGATGGTGGCACCGGTGGTGGTCCAGCCCGACAGTGACTCAAAAAAGGCGTCGGTAAAGCTCAGTCCCGGGCTTTCGGACAGCATAAACGGAATCGACCCCGACAGCGCCAGTACCATCCAGAACAGCACCGTGATGACAAAACCGTCGCGAGTACGCAGGTCGTGATGGGCCGAACGTACCGGCAGCCAGCAGACAAAACCAAAACCGAAGGTAATCAGCAGGGCGCTGGCGAAGGCCATCAGCGCGCCGTCGTTGAACCACATCGACACCAGTATGGGTGGCAACATGGTCAGGCTGAACAGCATCAGGAATATACCCAGTACCCGGGCAATAACTGATAAATGCATGAGTGGCCTCCCAGCCCGTCAGAAGAAGCCCAGACCGACCTGGAAGAGTTTCTCCACATCGGCGATGTGGCGTTTGTCGACCACGAACAGAATCACGTGGTCGTCGGATTCGACGACTACGTCGCCGGTGGCCATGATTACTTCGTCACCACGCACAATGGCACCAATGGTGGTGCCCGGTGGCAGCTGAATGTCCTTGATGGCACGACCAACCACTTTCGACGACATGGCATCGCCGTGGGCAACGGCCTCAATGGCCTCAGCCGCGCCGCGACGCAGGGAATGCACGTTTACCACGTCGCCACGACGAACGTGGGTCAGCAGCGAGCCAATGGTGGCGGTTTGCGGTGAAATAGCGATATCAATCGCGCCACCTTGCACCAGGTCGACATAGGCGGCCTTGTTGATCAGGGTCATCACCTTGCGGGCACCGGAACGCTTGGCCAGCAACGACGACATGATGTTGACCTCGTCGTCGTTGGTCAGCGCGCAGAACACGTCGGTGTTTTCGATGTTTTCTTCTTCCAGCAAGGCCTTGTCGGTGGCCGTGCCGCGCAACACCACCGCACGGTCGAGGTTCTCGCTGAGGTAGCGAGCCCGTTCCGGGTGGCGTTCCAGAATCTTGATGTTGAAGTCTTTTTCCAACGCCTTGGCAAGGCGGTAACCAATGTTACCGCCACCGGCAATAAAGATGCGCTTGTAGGAATCTTCGGCCCGACGCAGCTCCGACATCACCTTTTTGATGTGGGCCTTGGCCGCTACGAAGAACACTTCGTCATCGGCTTCAATCACGGTGTCGCCGGTCGGCTCAATCGCCTTGTTGCGACGGAACACCGCCGCCACTCGGGTATCAACATCGGGCAGGTGGCTCTTAAGCTGGTGGATCGCCTGTCCCACAAGCGGACCGCCGTAATAGGCTTTCACCGCCACCAGCTGTACGCGCTCGTCAGCGAAGTCGAGTACCTGCAAGGCCCCCGGATATTCAAGCAGACGGCGTATGTAAGTGGTTACTACCTGCTCAGGCGAGATCAATACGTCGATCGGAAAGGCATCGATCCGGAACAGGTCTTTTTGTTTCAGATACGCGCTGGAGCGAATACGGCTGATCTTGGTCGGGGTGCGGAACAAGGAGTACGCCACCTGACAGGCCACCATATTGGTTTCGTCAGAGTTGGTGACGGCCACCAGCATGTCGGCATCGTCGGCACCGGCTTCGCGCAGCACGTAGGGAAACGAGCCATGGCCGGAAACGGTTTTGATGTCGATGCGGTCTTGCAGCTCGCGCAGACGGCTCTGGTCGGTGTCGACCACAGTGATGTCGTTCTGCTCAACGGCCAGGTTCTCGGCCAGTGTGCCGCCTACCTGGCCGGCACCCAGAATAATGATCTTCATACGTGCTCCGCCTCTCCCTGAGACTGGGCTGGAGGTACGGCGTCCGTGTCAGCAACGGGCTTCTGCAACAGGGCGTAGTAGAAGCCGTCGGTGCCATCGGGCGTCGGGAAAAGTTGACGACCGGCATTACAGGCGCTTCCCCACGGCTTGTCCAGTGACAAAAGCGCTGGTTTGTTTACCAGATCGGCATGACGACTCAAAAAGGCTTCGATTTGCTCGCTGTTTTCCTGCGGCAATACCGAGCAGGTGGCGTACAGCAAACGGCCGCCAGGCTTCAGCATCGCCCAGCAGGCATCCAGAATGGCCGCTTGTACCTCGGCCAGCTGCTCAATGTCTTCACGACGGCGCAGCAGCTTGATGTCCGGGTGACGACGAATCACGCCGGTGGCCGAGCACGGCGCATCCAGCAAAATGGCGTCGAACGGTTCTCCGTCCCACCAGCTGGCGCTGTCGATTACATCGGCGCTGATCAGTTTGGCGTTCAGCTTCAGCCGTGCGAGGTTTTCTTCAACGCGGGTCATGCGTGAGGCTTCGAGGTCGACTGCCGTCAGGTCGATGTCGGCCAGCTCCAGCAAATGACAGCTTTTGCCACCCGGCGCACAGCAGGCATCGAGGACTTTTTCACCGTCTTGCGGGTTCAGCAGCTCGGCGGCCAACTGGGCGGCTTCGTCCTGCACGCTGAAGGCACCGTCGGCAAAGCCCGGCAGTTTGGTAATGTCACAGCGTTCGGCCAGATAAATGCCGTTGTCGCTGTGGTGCGCCAAACGCGCATCAATGTTGGCTTCGAACAGTTTGGCCAAATACTCGTCGCGGCTGTATTCGCGTTCGTTGACGCGCAGGCACAGGGGCGGCAGTTCGTTGTTGTTAGTCAGAATCTCAGGCCACTGCTCGGGCCAGCCCTTGGTGAGCATTTTCACCAGCCATTTCGGGTGGCTGGTGGTGGTTACCGGATTATTGGCGATGGCTTTGGTGAGCTCTTCCTGTTCGCGCAAATAGCGGCGCAGGCAAGCGTTCATCACCCCGCGGGCCTGCTCGTGACCCAGCTCGGACACGGCTTCAACGGTGGTGTGCACCGCCGCGTGGGCTTCTTTTTGCTGAACATCCAGCTGGTATAGACCAACAATCAACAACTGGTGCAGGATCGCCTGCTCGTTATTGAAGGAGTTGTTCAGCAGCATCTTGGCCAGCGCGTTGAGCCTGTGATGGTAGCGACAGCTGCCCAGAATCAGGTCGCGCAGAAAACCACGGTCTTCATCGGGGCATTGACGCTCGATGTCTGGCATCACGGTGTTGAGCGATGCGCCTTCTACCACCCGTTGCAGGGCGATGGCGGCCAGCGCCCGCACATTGTGGGATTGCAGGCGTTTGGCTTTCGCCCACGGGTCATTGCCGGGTTGGCCATGACCTTGTGGGGAAGCAGGGGAGTTGGAATCGCTCAAAGTTGACTGGCCAGCACGTAGTTAGGTTGGAAGAGAGTCGGCTGGCCATTGATGACGTCGGCGACGTTCATCGGCTTTTTGCCAGCCAACTGGATTTTGGTCAGACGCAGCACACCGTCGTTGCAGGCAACGTCGATGCCTTGCTTGCTGATAGCCAGAATCGTACCCGGGGTTTGCACCGTGGCTTTGGCATCGGCCAGAACCTCGGCCTGTAATACCTTGATGCGGTCGTTGCCCAGTACGGTGTAGGTCATCGGGAACGGGTTGAAGGCGCGCACTCGCAGGGCGATGTCTTCGGCGTTGTCGTCCCAGTGAATCAGCGCTTCTTCCTTGGTCAGCTTGTGGGCGTAGTTGGCCAGCGCGTCGTTTTGCACTTCCGGCTTCAGTTCGCCCGCTTCGACCTGCTTCAGGGTTTGCAGCAGCGCCGCTGGGCCCATGTCGGCCAGACGATCGTGCAGGCTGCCGCCGGTGTCGTCGGCGTTGATGCCGGTGGTCACCTTGCTGAGCATGTCGCCGGTATCGAGGCCAACGTCCATCTGCATGATGGTGATGCCGGTCATCTTGTCACCGGCTTCGATGCAACGCTGGATTGGAGCCGCACCGCGCCAGCGCGGCAAAATAGACGCGTGGACGTTGAGACAGCCGTGTTTCGGCGCATCCAGAATCACCTTCGGCAAAATCAGGCCGTAGGCCACCACAATCATGATATCGGCGTTAAGCGCTTGCAGCTGTTCAACGTCTTCAGCCTGCTTGAAGTTCAGCGGCTGGTAGACCGGCAAGTCGTGTTCCAGCGCGACTTTTTTAACCGGGCTGGGTTGCAGCTTCTTGCCACGGCCAGCCGGGCGATCCGGTTGGCTGTAGACAGCAATCACATTGTGCTCACTGGCGACCAGTGCTTGCAGGTGCTCGGCGGCAAAATCCGGGGTGCCGGCGAAAATAATGTTCAAAGCCATTCACGGTGCCTTGTAAAAGTCGGGTTATTTACCCGACCGCGCTTCGCGCTTGTGTTTCTTTTCCAGCTTGTCCTTGATGCGGTTGCGCTTCAGCGGCGAGATATAATCCACCATCAGCTTGCCTTCGAGGTGATCCACCTCATGCTGGATGCACACTGCCAGCAGGCCGGTGCATTCCAGCTCGAACGGCTTGCCGTCCTTGTCGATGGCCTTCACCAGACAATGTTCGATGCGGGTCACTTCCTCGTAGAAGCCCGGCACCGACAAACAGCCTTCCTGCATGGTTTCCTCATCACCCTCAAGTACCGTAATCTCGGGGTTGATGAAAACCAGCGGCTCGCTGTTGTCTTCGCTGACATCAATGGTAATGATGCGTTCGTGGATGTTGACCTGGGTGGCGGCAAGGCCGATGCCCGGGGCGTCGTACATGGTTTCGAACATGTCGTCGATGATCTTGCGAATTCGGTCATCTACTTGTTCGACAGGTTTCGCTACAGTACGCAGACGCTGGTCTGGAAATTCAAGTATGGGTAGTAGTGCCATGGCTCAGGGTACTTTTATAGAACTTGGTGCTGATGGCTTGTTACACTTGGGCTTGCATGCAGCTACTGGCTATCAATTGCCAATGCGTCAGCACGCTGTGCCACCAACCCGGTGAATTCAGTTTATTTCAGTTGTGGATGATAAAGGGAATAGAGGATGAGCAAAACCTTCAAGCGTTTGCTGGCTATCGGGCTGATTGGGTTTTCCCTCAGTGCATCGGCATTGCAATTGCTTCCGAACGCGCCCAGTCAGTACGTTGTAGTGAAGGGAGATACCCTCTGGGACATCTCTGGCAAGTTCACCAACGACCCTTGGCAGTGGCCGGAAATCTGGTATCAGAATAGCCAAATTGAAAATCCGCACCTGATTTTTCCGGGTGATGTGATCGGTCTGATTCAGGTAAACGGTGAAACCCGCGTGGGTGTGATCTCCCGTGGTCAGGCCAGCCGCACCGTGAAACTGACCGCCACCGCTCGTATTGAATCCATTGAATCAGCGATTCCGGCGATTCCGATGAGCGCCATTCGTGGCTATCTGACCGAACACCGGGTGGTCGACGAAGCAGAGTTGCAGAACGCACCACGCATCATTGCCGGCGAAGACGATCACCTGCTGATGGGCGCTGGCAGCAAGATTTACGCCCGTGGCGACTTCGACACCCACAACGCCGAAGCCTACGGCGTGTTCCGTCGCAGCCAGATGTACGTTGATCCGGAAACCGGCGAACAGCTGGGTCTGGAAGCGGTGGATGTGGGCCTGGCCCGAGTGCGGGCCCGCGACGACGACATTGCCACGCTGGAACTGGACCGCACCACCCAGCAAGCTTCCATTGGCGATTTGCTGCTGCCAACCGAAGACCGTGAGCTGGTGACCCAGTTTTTCCCGAAAAGCCCTAAACACGACGTCACCGGCCAGATCATGGCGGTATCCGGCGGGGTATCCCAGGTGGGTCAATATGATGTGGTTGTTATCAACCGCGGTGAACGTGACTACTTGGAGCCGGGCGATATTCTGGTGATCCACAAGGCCGGTGCGGTGGTATATGACCGTGTTGCCAAAGAGAAAGTACGCTTGCCAGCGGAACGTGCCGGCACCATGATGGTATTCCGTACGTTCGACAAACTGTCTTACGCGCTGGTGATGAAAGCCACCCGCCCACTGCGGGTGGGCGATGGCTTTGAAAATCCGTAATAACGGATAATACCCAACGGGCACGGATGGCCCGTTCCGGCACACTTCAACTCCGGACTGACTTATGGACGAGACAACAGGCCTGTCGGCGCGAGTAGCGGCGATAGAGCATCTTCTAGGACGCTGGTGGCAGCTCTCCCGGGTTAAGGGAATCGGTCGCCAGTCGTTGTATGCCCTCCGCGAACAGCTGGGTGGTTTGGCTCCGTTGGCCAATGCCAGCGACGCCGAATTACAGGCCATGGGGCTTGCCCCAGACGCCCTGGCAGCCTTGCAGCAACCGCTGGATCATGGCGACTTCCACGCTCTGCTGGAATGGCCCGACGGCTTCCACAAGGGCATCATGGGCAGCGATTGCAGTAGTTACCCCGAAGCCTTGGCCAGCCTGCCGGATGCGCCTCTGTGGATGAACTGGTACGGCAATCCGCAGGTACTGAAACAGCCCATGGTGGCTTTGGTTGGCAGCCGCAACCCGACACCCTATGCCCGCGAATGGACCTGGCAGTGTGCCCATGATCTGGCCAAGGCCGGTGTCTGTGTGGTCAGCGGTCTGGCACTGGGCATTGACGGTGCCGCTCACGACGGCGCACTGGCGGCCGGTGGCTCGACGGTGGCGGTACTGGGCTGTGGCATTGATGTGGTGTACCCCAAGCGCCATCGTCGTTTGTACCAGCGCATCGCTGAATCCGGGCTGATTCTGTCCGAGCTGCCGCCGGGCACGGCGCCTTTACCAGCCTTCTTTCCCGGTAGAAACCGTATCGTCAGTGGCTTGAGCCAGATTGTGGTGGTGGCCGAAGCGGCGGAGAAATCCGGCTCTCTGATTACTGCCCGATTGGCCGCCAGTCAGGGGCGCGATGTGATGGCCTTGCCGGGTGCCGTCACCAACCCTCTGGCAGCGGGCTGTCATCAGTTATTACGCGACGGTGCCACACTGGTGCGGGATGCCGGTGATGTACTGGAAGAGCTGGGGCTATTCAACCTCACCAGCCCGTCGGCCATTAGCGAGCTTGCCGTGGATTCAACCCCAGCGTCGGACGCAGCCCAGGTGCCTGCGCTGGTGCAGCAACTGGATTTTGCCAACACCACCAGCCTGGATGTGCTGGCCATTCGCACAGGGGCTGCTGTGTCGGTGCTGCTGGCCGAGTTACTGGAGCTGGAACTGGACGGTTGGCTGCGGCAGGAGGCGGGCGGCTATCGCCGTTTGCGTTGACCCGTGCGCTCTTTCAGGGGCTTTCGATGGCTGCCGTAAACGCTGTGTGGCATGGACGCGCGGCTGACTTATTGCCCGTTCAGGTTTAAAGTAACGCCAAAATAAAGCCGTTATCCAAGCAGGAAATTTCCTTTTGGCCAGATTCATCAATTCCTGGCACCTCCGTCAGGCCGCGTCTGCGCTGGCCCATGGTGGTGTCATTGGTTATCCCACCGAAGCCGTTTGGGGACTGGGTTGTCTGCCCGACGATGACGACGCCATCCAGCGTATCCTCGATCTGAAACAGCGCCCCTGGCACAAAGGGCTAGTGGTCGTGGCAGCGTCGTTGTCGCAGCTGGAAGATTGGCTGGAGCCACTGTCTGATGCCGACCTTGAACTGGTACAGGCCAGCTGGCCGGGGCCGGTTTCCTGGGTGCTGCCGTGCAAGCCAGAGGTTAGCCCGATGCTGCGCGGAACCCACTCGTCGCTGGCGGTTCGAATTCCTGACCACCCGCTGGTAAGGGCCTTGTGTCTGGAAGTGGGGCCGCTGGTGTCGACTTCGGCTAACCCGGCCGGTGCCGAGCCTGCTCGCACGCCGCTGAAGCTGCGCTCGTACTTCGGCAGCCAGCTGGATTACATTCTGCCGGGTGATCTGGGTGGCCGCGCCCAACCTTCTGAAATTCGTACACTGGACGGCGCTCGTTTGCGCTGAGCCAAACCACAAGGATTTGCTATGACTGACAGCAGCCAATGTGATGTTCAGGCCGTCAAAGCCTTTCTGCTGGATTTGCAGGACCGCATCTGTGCCGCCATTGAAGCCGAAGACGGCAAGGCCCGCTTCGAGGAAGACGCCTGGGAGCGGGGCGAGTCGGAAGGTGCTCTGCAACTGACCGGCGGTGGTCGCACCCGGGTAATGGCCAACGGTGCCGTGATTGAAAAAGGCGGGGTTAACTTTTCCCATGTGAAAGGCGCTCAGTTGCCTGCATCGGCAACCGCTAACCGCCCTGAGCTGGCCGGTCGCAGTTTCCAGGCGCTGGGTGTGTCGCTGGTGATCCACCCGCAAAACCCGTACGTGCCAACATCCCACGCCAACGTACGCTTGTTTGTGGCCGAAAAAGAAGGCGAAGCGCCAGTCTGGTGGTTTGGTGGTGGCTTCGATCTGACCCCATTCTATCCTTACGAAGACGATGTGGTGCATTGGCACCAAACCGCCAAGGACCTCTGTGAGCCCTTCGGCGACGGCGTCTTTGCTGAATACAAAAAGTGGTGCGACGACTACTTTTACCTCAAGCACCGCAACGAAAGCCGCGGTGTTGGCGGGCTGTTCTTCGACGATCTGAACCGCTGGGATGGCGAGCTGAACTTCGCCAAAAGCTTCGACTTTATGCAGGCGGTGGGCAACGGCTTTATTGATGCCTATGTACCGATTCTGGCACGCCGTAAGCATGAAACCTGGGGTGAGCGGGAGCGCAAGTTCCAGTGTTACCGTCGCGGCCGCTACGTTGAGTTCAATCTGGTATTCGACCGCGGCACCATTTTTGGTTTGCAGACCGGCGGTCGTACCGAGTCGATTCTGATGTCGATGCCACCGGTGGTGCATTGGGACTACGACTGGAACCCGGAGCCGGGTTCACCGGAAGCGCGCTTGTACAGCGACTTTTTGCCCCACAAAGAGTGGGTTTGATGATGACGGGCGGCGGTGTGACCGTGGCCCCAGCTAAGGAACCAGAAAGATGACTGACCGTTACGCTGTCGTCGGAAATCCGATCGGCCACAGTAAATCGCCGCAAATCCAGATGGCGTTTGCCGCTGAAACTGGCGAAGACATCCTCTACACCGCGCTGCTGTTCCCGGTTGATGGCTTTGAACGCGAAGCCCGCATGTTCTTTGAGCACGGCGGTGGCAAGGGCATGAACGTCACGGTGCCGTTCAAGGAAGAGGCGTTCCGCTTTGCCGACAGTCACACCGAGCGGGCCAGCCGCGCCGGGGCTGTGAATACCCTCAAGCTGCTGGACGATGGCACCATTGTGGGTGACAACACCGACGGTGCCGGACTGGTTGCCGACCTGCATCGTTACAGCGTCTCGATGAAAAATCGCCGCATTCTGATTCTGGGTGCTGGTGGTGCCGTGCGCGGGGTGTTGCAGCCGATTCTGGCCGAACAACCGGCAGAGCTGGTGATTGCCAACCGCACCGTCAGCAAGGCGCAGGCGCTGGCCGATGACTTTGCCGACCTGGGTACTCTCAAGGGCTGTGGCTTTGATGAGCTGGAAGGCACATTCGATCTGATCATCAACGGCACATCGGCCAGTCTGGGCGGCGAACTGCCACCGTTGAAAGACGCGCTGGTAAACGCCGATACCGTTACCTACGACATGATGTACAGCGCCGATTTGACCGTCTTTAACGCCTGGGCGGTCGAGCGCGGTGTGGCACGTACCATTGACGGCCTTGGCATGTTGGTGGGGCAGGCTGCAGAAGCGTTTCATGTGTGGCGTGGCAAACGCCCGGACGTTGAGCCCGTGTTGGCCATGCTGCGTGGTGATCGTCGTCGTTAATCGCCGCTGAGGCCTGACACGTCTGAAAAACAAAAAAACCGGCTTTTGATGACTCAAAAGCCGGTTTTTTTTATGGGCGTTGCAAGCAACGCCCAAACAGCGGTTACTTGAACTCGTACACCGTGGTGGTACCGGACACTTCGTTACCCACAATCAGCAGCGCGTTACCGCTTGGGCTGTTTTCGGCAGACACAAAGGCCAGACCTTCCGGCGCCAGATCACCAGCAGCGGCAGCGGTCAGGTTGCCGTCTTCGATCTCACCAATGTCGACCGAGAAGTCGCGGTTCAGCTCGTAGCTGACAAACTGCGGGGCAAATGGGTTGGTGATGTTGAACACCATGATGCCGCCCTGGCGCTCCAGACCCACAAAGGCATAGGTGCTGCCGTTTACTTCGCCAATGGCCAGACCTTCAGGCTCAGGGCCCTTGTTATCGGAACGGTTGTCGATCTTGTTGTTGGTGTTGGAGGCATTGAAGTAGTACGGCGTGGTATCGGCAACGATTTGCTCGATTTGATCACCGGAATCGAACACCAGTTCGCCTGCGGCGTTCCAGATTGAGAACGAACGGCCGCCGTAGCTGTAGATAACGTCGGTATCGCCGTCGCCATCGGTATCACCGTCAACCGCGGAAACGGTCAGGCCGCCCAAACCAGCATCAGAATCCTGCAGGGTCGCAATCTGGTCGCTGCTGAAAGCCGTGGTGTCGAGGGTCAGGTCGGCCAGATCGGACTCTTCGCTGAAGCCGTCGTAGTCTCGGGCGTCGCCTTCATTGGCGGTCACAATATAGGTGTTGCCGTTGAAGCTGTAGGACGCGATGGAGTCTGGCATGTACATGCCCATCAGCGGCTGTGGCTGAATGTTGGCGACCTTGTCTTCCTTGTTGGCATCCAGACCATTGCCTTGCAGGCTGTGATCCTTGTAGCCCAGTGCAACCACGTCGGTGACGCTGCCAGCAGCGATGTCGATAATCGCCAGCGCGTTGTTTTCCTGCAGCGCCACAAACGCGGTGCTGTTGTCCGCAGACACGGTGATGTATTCCGGTTCCAGATCCTGAGCAACGGTGGCACCCGGGCCAAAGATGCGAACGCCGTTGGCTTTCAGGTCGGCTTCGCTGGCATTAAAAGCGCTGAAATCGGCGGTGGTGGCCGTAGCGGCTGGTACACCGTTGGTGATGGCAATGATGGAAACCGAGCCTTCCGGATCGACGCTGTAGTCGTCGTTTGGCTCACCTTCGTTGGCAACCAGTGCATAGGCACCATCGTGGCTGAAGGTGATCATGTCCGGCAGGGCACCCACTTCCACAGAAGTGATGAAGGCCAGGGTGTCGGCGTTGTAGAAGTAGGCACGGCCGTTGTCTTGCTTGGTATCGGCTTCTACCGCAACAGCCAGAATGCCATTGCTGACGGCAACGCTATTGGCACCGCCAACGGTGAAGTCGGCCACACCGGCATCCGCAGCAGTGATACTGGCCAGCTTGGTTGGTGCGGCTGGATCGTTCAGGTCCAGCACATCAACAACGGCGTCGCCGGAGTTCACTACAAACAGCTTGTTGGTGGTGGCGTCAAAGGCGACGATTTCAGCGCCGCCATCATCATAGATACCGGACTCGTAACGGCCAACCTGAACCAGCTGGCCGCTGAAGCCGTTTTCGCCCGCGGCACCTGTTGCTCCGGTTGAGCCTGTCGCTCCCGCGGCACCAGTTGCGCCTGTTGCACCGGTAGCGCCTTGCGCACCGTCATCACCATCCGAGCCACAGGCAGCCAATACAGACGCCATGGCAACGGCCAAGGCGGTTTTCTTCATCATGTCCAGCGTCATCCGAATACCCTCGCAATCTTTGTCTTTCACCTGTCTGGCAGGTGTTTTATTAACTGGGGACATCTATTTAATCCGGTGCTCACTCTGGGCTACCGGGTGGTTTCGAATCACGAAGCCGAGTTGCAGGCCTGACGGGTCAAGTCAAAAGTCGGCGACACAGAGTCGAGATCATCCGGCAGCCCCCGCAGGGCGCGGGTTGCCGCCGCCCAGTGCTGTGTTGACGAACTTGAAAAGACTCGACCGGACAGGTTCGTCATTTCGCTGCATTCGTCGCCTTGCACTGAACAACGGCAACACTCGCGCAGAGCCGTGCAGGATTAAATAGCTGTCCCCAACTGTTTCGCGAAATATCGTATGACCGTTCAGTGACTGGTCATTGACACCTGCATGACAATCCAATGACGAATTCGCGCGCTGTTTCAGCGTCTCGACAGCTATCGGGTAGGCTTTAGTGATAATTTTATAGGTTGATTAAAAAACAACCTGACAATTCGGTCTTACCGATTGTTTGTGCGTGGGTATCTGGTTAGTGTTTGTAATCAGTTGTAATCGAATGGTCTCTTGCTGTGACTGCATCCAATCTCAAACATTGTTATCACACGCTGGGCCTGGAAGATGGAGCGAACGCAGAACAAGTGCGACAGGCGTATCGGCGTCTCGTACGGGCGTTTCATCCTGACCACAACCCGCAAATGAGCACGGATGGCTTCAGTAAAATCCAGGACGCCTACACGCGTTTGATGGCCGCCGCCGGAGCGCAGCCAGAAACCGCCACGCCGGTTGTCGAGCAACCACAGGCAGCCTTGCCCAACCGTCGTAACCGCCGCCGGGGTACACCGGGCAACCGCCGGTTTGAAACCATCATGGAAGACCAATACAAGGGCGTGAACATCCGCACGGATGCCTGATCACAGGCCTGATCTCAGACCTGATCTCAGACAAGCCGCCAGCAATCAGTACCTGAACTGATAACCTGGCAGCCACAAAAAACGGCGCTCAAGGCGCCGTTTTTTGTATCGAAAGCAAAGCCGAACTCAGCTCTCAAATTCACCGTTGTGGTAGATTTCCTGCACGTCTTCCAGATCGTTGATCAGGCCGGCGAAACGCTCGAACTGGTCAATATCGTCACCGCTGATCGGATGTGGCATCTGTGGCAGGTAGGTGATTTCCTCCACTTCAAAATCAATGCCTTCACGCCATTCGGTCAGTGCAGTCTTGGTTTTGAAGAATTCAGTGGGTGGCACCAGTACCGTCACCATGCCGTCTTCGCATTCGATGTCGGCTACGTCAACATCGGCTTCCAGCAGCACTTCCATGGATTCGTCTTCGCTTTCGTCAGCAAATACGAACATGGCGCGGTGATCGAACATGTGGGAAACAGAACCCTGGGAGCCCAGTTTCGCCTTGCACTTGGAGAACACACCACGGATTTCACCGAAGGTACGGTTCGGGTTGTCGGTCAGAGCGCTGATCAGCACCATGGCGCCGCCCGGTGCAATGCCTTCGTACAACGCTGGTTGGTAATCTTCACCGCCGGTACCAGAAGCCTTGTCGATGGCTTTTTCGATTACGTGAGTAGGAACCTGGTCCTTCTTGGCGCGATCGATCAGGGAGCGCAGTGCCAGGTTACCAGACGGATCGGTACCGCCTGCTTTGGCGGTTACGTAGATTTCACGGCCGTACTTGGAGTAGACCTTGGTTTTTGCCGCGGCCGTTTTGGCCATGGATTCTTTACGGTTTTGAAACGCTCTGCCCATGGGAATCTGTCTTTTTTAATGCGGTTGGGAAAATAATCGGTCGGAATTGTACATCCCGAGGCTTCACTCTGTACAACCCAAGTCAGAGCAAGCGTGAATTAAAGCCAATTCAGGGTCCCTGACGCCATCAGTCGTGCCCCGGCTTGCCTTCCAGATAGCGTTGGCGGAACAAACGGAAGTACGCCTGCAGGGCATCCGCGGCGCTGTTGTCATGCAATGCTCGTAACACCTCGACCGCCACTTCAGCGGTGCCCAGCTGATGTTCATGGAAAGCTTCGCGCAAGGCATAGCCGCTGCTTTGCTGTGGCTGAATGCCGAGCACGGGCAGTTGGCTCAGCCACTGGCTGCGGAACATCTTGCGGGCCTCACGCCAGGTGCCGTCCAAAAACACCAATAACACGGTTTTGCCGTCTTGCTGTGCCTGTTGCTGAAAGCCGTCGATGGCTGACTGGTCACTCAGGCTGCGCTCAGCCTCGGCGTACTGGCTGGGGAAAACAATCACCGGTGCGTAGTTCGGATTACTCAGCAAGGCCAACAACGCCGGGTCTGGCTCGGTGCGGCTCCAAAGGTAGGCGTGGTTGTCGGCCAGTACGTCAGCAATCAGGCGGCCGCTGTTGCTGGGCTTGAACACTTCGCCCTTGAAATACAACAAGCACACGGCGGTTTGGCCACACGTATCTGGCGTTTCTGAACAGATACACAAGGTTTCCGCCAGCAAGCAGTGATCGCAGCGCTGCAGCCGTGAGCCACGGGTAATGAACGGCCGTCGGGACTGGGCTTTTTCTTGCTGCCGCAATCGGTTAACGGCCGTGCTTTTTACAAGGTTATCAGGCATGGTGATAGTGTCTGTCTAAAAAACGTACAGGGCTGGTGTGCGATGGCGCTGCGGTATATCGGGGCTATATTGAATCAGTACAGATTCGCTATTTTGAAGTGAAAACCGACGTTTGGATAGCTTGGAAAGAGACCTGTGATGGGTCTTGGGCGGTTAGGGAGTTGTGTTGTTGAGCGGTTAATAATTACACTTCACGCTACAAAAAATTACATTCAGATTTTTAATTTTGTGAGGGGTGTCGATGAAAAGCGTTTTCGCTTATGTCATCGCATGGATTCTGGTTGCCGGTATACCGTCTGTTCAGGCAGACCCGACGGACATTGAACTGACCAACTTCGGTCAGACTCTGGTGTTGCGTCAGGAAAGCCCGGGGGTTTATCGCGTGCGCAGCAGCAAGCAGCGGGTGCGGGTGCGGGTGTCCAATCGTGCTGTGCTCAGCACGGGTACGGATTTTGATCCCGAGCATCTGCTGTCCCACGACTCCGTCATTAAAAGTCTGAAGCCGATTTTCAAAGGCCGCAAGCAATTCTGGCGGCTGGAGTTCCATGAGTTCGACAGCCTTCACGAATGGCTGCCAAAACTTCAACAGCTGCCGGGTGTGCAACTGGTACAACCCGACATCATGCCGCTGGGCACACGATTTCATGCATTGCCTCAGGAAGTCGACGAAGAAGAGCTGGCCAAGCGCGACAGCAGTAACCCTTATCGCATTCGGGCGCTGCCGTTTCTGTGGCAACGCACGCACGGTGAAGGGGTCACCATTGCCGTGATCGACGACGGCTTCGATTTACAGCACTCCCAGCTTCAGCACGTGCCCCTGCGGTTTGAATTTGATGCCGAAAACCGCCGCATGTCGGCCATACCGACTTCGCTGCAAGAATCCCACGGCACCCGGGTGGCGGGCATTCTGTTTGGTCGACAAGACCAACGGGCACCGGAAGGCATTGCCCCCAACGCCGCCCTGATTGCCATTCGACAGCCGGACAGCTGGACCTCGGACACCATCCTCTCTTTTCACTTGGCGGCGCTGGCCGGAGCCGATGTGGTGAATTGCAGCTGGACTTCACCCATGCTGATGCAGCCGGTGGCCGAGGTGATTAACGAACTGGCCTTGCACGGTCGGGCAGGGCGTGGTTTGCCGATTGTATTCTCGGCTGGCAATGAGGGGCGTTTGATACGTTCAGGCAGCACTGAAGCGGCGCTGGCCAACGCCATTGTGGTGGGTGCCTACAACGAGAGTTACGTGCAGCTGGACAGCAGCAATCATGGCCCCAGCATCGATTACCACGCCATTGGTCAGGCCATTGCCAGTACCGCCAACCAGAATGATTACCGCTTGTTGGATGGCACTTCGCTGGCCGCAGCGGTGGTGACGGGCACCATCGCCTTGTTGATGTCGACCGACGCCAACATCACCTTGCAGGAAATAGAGCTGCATTTGAGCGATATTCTGCCCAAGCCGGTTCCGCCTATTTCTCTTCAAACAAATCCGATCCAACCACATCCAGTTCAGCCAAATCCGATCCAACCAAACCGGGCCGAGTCCAACAACCAGCCTTAGCCCTGGCCAGCCAGCAGCTTGCGAATGGTGGCAAACAGCGAGTCGCGGTTCATGGGTTTGGTGATCACGGCGTTCATGCCCGCTGCCAGACAAGTGAGCTGGTCGGATTCCAACGCATTGGCTGTTAAGGCGATGATGGGAATGGTTTGCCACTGCCACGACAGCTGGCGAATCGCCCGCGTGGCTTCCAGACCGTCCATCACGGGCATGTGCCAGTCCATCAATACAACATCAAAAGTGCGCTGTTCGCACAGCTCCAGTGCCGCTTTGCCGTGGTGGGCGGTGGTGACCTCCATCGACTCTTTTTCCAGCAGCTTGGTGGCGACGGTCTGGTTAATGATGTTGTCTTCCACCAACAGCACCTTGACCCCGGCCAGGCTGTCGCTGTGTTCGGCCAATTGGTTGGCCGCGGTGCTGGATGTGTCTGGCTGCTGTTCTGCCACGTCGAGCTGAAACTCAAAGCGGAAGGTAGAGCCTTTGCCGAACTCGCTGTCGACCTCGATCCGGCCCTCCATCCGTTCCAGCAAATCCTTGCAGATGACCAGTCCCAAACCGGTGCCCTGATATTGCCGGGTGGTGGAATCGTCAACCTGGCTGAAAGCCTGAAACAGCCGGCCAATGTCTTGCTGACGAATGCCGATGCCGGTATCCGATACCTCGCCCTGTACCCGGATGGTGCCATCGCCTTGCTGTGCCAATCGCAGCGCAATATCCACATGGCCAACATCGGTAAATTTGATGGCGTTGCCTGCCAGATTCAGCAGCACCTGCTTGATACGCCCGGCATCACCAACCAGAGCGTCGGGTATTAATGGGTCCAGGTGACAGCTCATCACCAGCCCTTTGTTATGAGCACTGACGTGCAGCAGCTGGCTGACGTCGCTACACAAGGCGCGCAGGGAAAACGGCCGGGATTCCATCCGCAGATGGCCGGAATCGATGCGGGCATAATCCAGAATATCGCTGGTCAGGCGTGTCATGGCATCGGTGGCGGAAGAAATCAGCCCACACAGTTCCGACTGTTCATTGCGGGAGTCGGCTTCAGCCATCAATTCAGTGGCCGAGCGAATACCGTTCAGCGGCGTGCGCAGCTCGTGGCTCATGTTGGCCAGGAATGCGGTTTTTACCCGGTTGGCACGCTCGGCTTCTTCGGCCGCCTGCTGGGCCCGCTGTTCGGCGTGTTTGAGGTCGGTGATGTTGCGGGAAATACCAAAAATGTATTCCACCTTGCCGTCGCTGCCAAACACCGGCGACAGCAAAGTGCTCCAGTAGGTGATGGTATCGGCAGTGAATGTGTCTTCTTCTTCGTACTGGATGGGTTTGCGCTCGTCGACGCAGCGCTGGTAGTTGGGAGTGACGAAGCTCCAGAATTCCGGCGGCAAAATACTGCGCAACGGCTTGCCGTTCATGTCGATGATGGACTGATCAACGGTGGAGGCCAGCGCCTGATTGGTGCTCATGATGTAGTAGTCGTCGGGCTGCACCTTCAGAATGAACATATTGTCGGGGGAGTTGTGCCAAAGCCCCCAGAACAGGCTGGACTCCAGATCGAGCTGTGTAGGTTCCATAATCACCGCTGTTATCAAGACGTTGCGTTCAGGTCACTGAGTGTCCGATAGCCAAGGTCGTAAGACTGAAGCTCAGGGAACTGGCTGCTGAGCTGGGCGATGTCCTGCTGAAAACGCGCCACCAACTGGCTGTTGCGCATCGCCGGTGCGCACGCCGTTCCCCAGATTTCGCACAGCTGTCCAGTGGCAATATCAGCGGTCGACAGGGGGGAGCCGGCGGTTTTGTCGCCATGGGTTTCTACCAGCCGCAGATTGATGCAATCCGGTGCCAACACCCGCGGCTGTTGCTGCTGGACGTCCCAGGCGATCAGACTCTCGTTTTTATAGTAGACCCAGAACGCCGGCTTGGCTGTGCCGCCCGCTGGTGCGACACCTTCAAACACCAACTTACCCATATCAAAACCGCCCACCGTATGGTTCTGAATGTCTGTCAGCGTGCCGCGGAACAACAAATAATGCTCTACCTGATTGGCGCTCAGCGTTGCGGAAAGCTGGCTGGCATCGGTGTTTTTCAACAGCTGGTAGCCAATTTTCACCGCCTTGTGCAACGAACCCGTCACCAACGATGACTGGGCCGTGGCCAGCCACTCCGCCGACAAAGGATAACAACTGAGCCCGCCCACCTGCTGATACTCTGGCCCGGACACAATCTGGCGGGCCTTGTCTTCCAGCTCGGTGGCCGACAGTGGTTCGGTAATCAGCTCGGAGTGATAGGGTTCGCCGGAATAACGGCAAAGGGCAGAGGGCGTACTGTTGTCTGAGCTGGTGTGCGTATCAGACGCCACCGCCGCCGGGCAAATGGCCTGCTGGGATAAATCCAGCAGGGTTTCGTTTAATTGCGGCACCGAACGGCCAGACGGGTCGGCATCAATCACCGCCAGCCCCGAACCCAGCTGTTCCGCCAGATAAAACGGAATCAGACTGTTCACCGCACCAATTTCGATCGGCATCAGATAGCCGACCGACTGATGTTGCTGCTGCAAATACGCCCGCAGGGTTTTGCAGGCATTCACCGGCGCGGTATAGCCCAGCCCTTTCAACGCCGCATCGGGGGAACCCATATCGGCAGGCACCAACGCCAGTTGGCTGTGATCCAGCTGCTCCAAAGACACCAGCGGCACAGGCTGCTGCATCTTCTGCAAAAACGTCAGCGCCATGCTGATAGGGCCACCACCGCCGGAAGCGCAGAAACAAGCGCCGTACACCAGCGCCTTGAGATCCTCGATGGTTAAAAGAGTCGCGTCTACCTGCTTCATAACCTCTCCCTGGTTCTGTATGAATACGATGGTTAAAGAGTAGTCGCTTTCCGGCGGAGTGTCATGGCGACCAAAGACATATCAAATCCATACCCAAGCCTTAGGGGACATCTATTTAATCCGGTGCTCACTCTGGGCTGCCGGATGGTTTCGAATCACGAAGCCGACTTGTAGGCCTGACGGGTCAAGTCAAAAGTCGGCGACACAGAGTCGAGATCATCCGGCAGCCCCCGAAGGGCGCGGGTTGCCGCTGCCCAGTGCTGTGTTGACGAACTTGAAAAGACTCGGTCGGACAGGTTCGTCATTCCGCTGCATTCGTCGCCTTGCACTGAACAACGGCAACGCTCGCGCAGAGCCGTGCAGGATTAAATAGATGTCCCCCTTATCAAAGCAAGAACCCCTGATAACCTGCCTTCAAGACAAAACTCCTGTAGTGTCTGCCCCCACCAACAAGCACCACGCCATCGACCACAAACCAAAGGCCACACCATGCGCACCATCAGCCAGGCACAGTTCCAACAGGACTACCGCCCCATGCCCAACCCCTTCAACAACAACGCCGACTACCACGGCTGGCTACTGGGCAAGGAAAACCCCGACTACCACCGTGTGATGACCTTTATGCAAGAAACCCCCGAACAGGTATGGACGCTGATTGAAAAGAAAGACGGCAGCCGCGTACTCAGCTGCGGCTTTACCACCGTACGGGCGATAGGCTACGTGGTAACGCAACTGGAGCCGGAGGGAGTGGTGGAGGTGGTTGATTAAACGGCAGGTGCTGCTAGACCAGGAGTATTCCCTCTATTAAAGGCACCGCTATGAAAACGATCAACGACCGCGAATTCTTCGAACAATACCGGCCAATAACGAACCCTCTGGATGGCAACGCAGCCTATGGAGGCTGTTTGCTTGGCATTGCAGGTAAAGAATTTGAATTGGTAAAACAAGCGTTAGAAGCCGATCCGCATTGTGTATGGACTTACTTGGACGGTGGTGAGGAATGGCCGACGCTCTGTAGTGGGTTCAGCGTTGTAAACCGGCTGGGTTATGTCATCACGGAAGTTGCTGCGGACGGGTTTGTTGAAGTGGTGGATGAGGACTGAGCGTTTAATCCAGCTTTGGTTTTGACTTAGTATTGAGCCATATTTCAAGCAATGGATACTGAATATGGCTCATCCCAACGGATGGACGAGAGAGCAATTGCTGATCGCGTTCGATCTTTATTGTCGGATTCCTTTTGGAAAATTTCACAGTAGTAACCCAGAGCTGCAGCACTTTGGTCAACTGATCGGCCGCACAACCTCTGCTTTGGCAATGAAGTTATCTAACATTGCCAGTATCGATCCTGCCTTTATTGCTTCTGGTCGGAGTGGTTTATCCAGCGCTTCGAAAAGTGACCGAGCGATGTGGGATGAAATGGAAGGTGATTGGGACTCTTTCTCTGTTGCGGTAAAACAAGCGCATCGGTTTTTTAACAGTGATTACGAGTCTCAAAAAGTTAACCCAATTAATGACGTCGAGGATACTCTCGATTACTCAGGTGGTTACAAGACGACGACGGCCAAGACTAGAGTCGGTCAGCAAGCATTCCGGCGTGCAGTATTGAGTGCATACTCTGGTAAATGTTGTATCAGTGGCGTTGAGTTGCCTCAGCTACTTGTTGCAAGTCACATAGTTCCTTGGGAAGCCGAAGCGACCAACCGAAAGAACCCCCGCAATGGACTATGTTTGTCTGTTTGGCACGACAAAGCCTTTGACCGTGGTTTGATTTCATTGAACGACGATCTAACTGTTCGAGTTTCTCAGGCTCTTCGTAGTGATCAAAACCCATTCATTCAACAGACCCTAGCTGGTCTTGAAGGTCAACCGATCTCACACCCAGAGAAGTTTTGGCCAAGTGAAGAGTTTCTTGAATATCACCGAGAACGTATCTTTGTTGGTTGAAATGTACTCATCGAATATTTGCTTCTCGATTTTGTAATGGACTTTTTCTTTTAGCTTTGATGGCTGTTCATTGATGTTGCTATCGAAAATGTTAGCCTGGCATTCGTGAGAAATGGGTCACATAAGAGCTAATTGGAATGAAAAGTCAGGATGATCGCAAGCAATCAGAGCGCTCCCAAGGGGTCTTGGAGTTGTCTGAAGCCTATGTACTCAGTACGAGTGGAGAACAGATTCTTTACTCCAAAACAGAAGACAGATTTGTAGAATGGAATCTGCGTTTATTGCAGAGCTTCTTCTCCGAGACATCCTCAAGTGAAGAAGTATTTCTGCGTATTGACAGGCACTTTCTAGATCAGGTTGGCCCTGACCTTGGCGGTGATGAGGGTTTTCGGAAAGCGGTTATCCAAGGGCCTGGCTGGGCAAGGGCAGGAGCTAGCTTAACTGAGAGAGCGTTAGAGCTTTCAAGGCAACGCCAGTTTAATCCAAAGAGCTATGTAGACCCTGGTCGCTTATGCCCTGCTTATGAAGGGCGAAGAGCTCCATCGTATTTGCCCTACTTGGCAGCTCTTGTTAGAACTTCATCTGAAACAACTCAGGGTTTCTATAAAAGATTTCGGCAAGACTTCGAACTCTCTTCTTTCAATTCACCGGATATGGAAGCGCTTGAACGAGTCTGGTCAGACCTTGAAAACTGGACGGGGCAATGCAACGGAGAGTTTGGATACTTTCACCTTAGAAGACTGGGCGGTTATAAGCGCATTGGGGCTGCCCTATCTCAATGTGTTGCTAAGCCAAGAGATATCGAAAATATTCCAATAGCTTTTGCTCAGGCTAACGTTTCACCGGGCCAAGAACTGAATCATGAAGATGTTGTTCGAGTTCTTAATGAATCAAAAAATAGCTATTGGTATTACTCGAAAGGGTTTAATGAGGCTTTGAAGGACAGCGAATTTATTGAGCCTCTAAGAGATATAATCAGCTCAAGTTATGACGATTGGGATGGAACTCTTCCCACTAATTCATCTGAGAACTCAACTACCAAGAATTCATTATCTAGCTCTCTAGCATCTGCACCCGAGTTAAGCTTGGCCCTTGCTCTGGAATCAAAAAAACCGTTGGTTTTTTCCCCTCGCTGGTATGTTCCAGCATTAGAAGACAGTGGCTCCTTTGAACTCAGCTTGCATGAAAGTAAATGGTTTGGCTCATTTTCAGGGACAGAGGGGGTCTGCTCACAAAATGATACGAGCTTAATTGGGGAGCTCTGGAATCTAGCTGGCCAAAACAGCTCTTCAAAAAACACATTTGAGCTCAGACACTATGATCAAGAGAATTCCGATCCTTCACTCATACGGTTAGATTTACCCCACAGAGATTTGTGGGTTCTAACGCCACGTAGAAACCCATTCTCTCGCCAATTTGAATTGGTAGAAGGCGCTTTGCCAGCCACCGGAGTGGCTTATCTTCTGGCACCTCCTCATAACACCACGGCTCTAAAGCATTACTTGGAACAGCGGCGTTCAGGTGCAATAACCGAAGCAGGCGGTATTCCAAATGACTGGCTATTGGTTCGCTTACCTGACTGTTCAGCCTTAACGGAAGAGCAGCGACTGCTTCCAGATGGTCGACCACATGCCCACCCAAAGCCTCTCCCGATCCGCTTCACGGGAGGGCGTTCAATTCGTAGGGGGTATCGCCGTATGTTCTTACCCTATGACCTCCCAACGATAGAACTCGATGCCCCCGATGGAACAAAAATCACCAGCTCTAGTGACATTGTCATTAAGCCAGCAGAGCAGGGCTTTCCTCTAGAACGTGATGACGATTTTAAATCCAGAGAACGTTTCGAAGTGGTCTTACCCGATTGGAATAGCGCTCTGTATGAACTACAAGCAGTAGACAAATCAGGCAAGTTATTAGGGACGGCCAGGTTGCGTATTGCTGGGATTGATAGTGATGCCATTGAGCTAGAAGACTTTAGCCTCGACCCTCTCGGCAGACCCCAAAATAGCCTTGATGGCCTATCAGGTTCTTACCTGCCAGATAGCTGCCAAATAGATACCCTAACGAGCTGTGAAACTCTCAGTATCAATACTCACGAGCTAGGTTCAAAGGTTGATTTTTCGGCAACAGACGCTTCAGTCCATCAAAAGTTTTTAGCTCGTTTGTCAGAATCAAAGAGTTTAAGCCTGGGGGCTGCGAGGGACTTTCTCAGCCGAAAGATTCAAGAGAGCAATTTGAAACTTGAACCTGTTTTTGTTCTTTTGGAACTCAGGCGTTTGGGGCACCTGGAGCTCTCAACTTCCTCCAAAGGCCATATCACAAGAGTCCATGCGGTAAAGCCAAGACTTTACAAGTTGCCTCTAGTACATGCAGGAAAGAAAATTTACGGCGTATCAGGAACGCTCAATCTCGGCCATTGGAAAGCGTTAGCGGCTAACGACAGATCGTTTCAGGCGTATTCCTCTGAAAGTGCACCAGACATGATGCCGTCATGGCGTTTGCTCGTCTCCGATCTAAAAAAGACCCAAAAGCAGTTTTGGCAATTTGAGTTAGTGGAGACTTCTGCTTTGGCAGTTGCAAATTGGGCCGCTGGCTTTCAAAGCATTAAAACGCAAATAAAACACAACACGATGGAGTCGATAGGCTCAGCCGCGGAAAACTCATTGAAGTTTAATGCCTCAATGGGCGTGTTTCGCAGCGAATGCAATATAGAGGCTTGGCAGCTCTGGAAGGTACAAGACCTTGATACACGCATGGACCAGCTTTATGTGCTGGCTAATAAGAGCGCTTCTAGTGGCTCCTCTGAATACGCCTTTGTACGTGATGCCAGCTGGGCAAAATGGATTGCGACCGATGAATGCGTCCGGTGGTTTGCTAATGAATATAGTATCGAGGACCTTCATTCTGCACCCATTAATTACAATCGCGCTAATGGAACCTTTTGGGTCCCTGCTCGTATAGGGCTACCGGTCATTTTAGAGCGGTCTTTGGTTATGTGTAACGGCACATCTCCAGGGGTTATCTCTCTTAAACGAAGTGAACAGGTTTCAACAGAAAAGCGCATTCCACTAAGCCGTTCCACTGATCAACCTCCTTTATTGCTAGCCAACCTGTTTTACACAGGTATGGGAGAAGGTAACTGGTTGGCCTTCCACAATGTCCCAGAGCAAGTCGCCCAGGCTGTTGCTAAAAAGCTTGGCGCTGTACTCGACATCTTTTAATCGCTTGATAAGTAGTAAGGAAACAACATGAAAGATCCAATCAACGCTTTCGAAACGCTTCAAGATGGAATCAAGCGATACATCACTTCCGCCTTTGGAACAAACTCAGAATCTTTTGAAAAGGAGCGAAAGGCATTATTAGATAAGTCTGGTGTGTTGTTTCAAACTCCTTATGTCGAGCCAATTCCATCATACAAATCAGGCAAAAACCTAGATCAGCTGACGGCTGGAGATCTCCCTGGCCTCAACCAAGAGGGAATCCAAGCGTTCCAGCATGTTGTTGGTGCAGGCCTTTTTAATGGCGGTTATCCACTGTATACACACCAGCAAAACATGCTCAAAGAATCATTGAGTGGAAAGCATTGCGTTGTTGTTACTGGTACAGGCTCAGGGAAAACAGAGTCCTTTTTGCTCCCTGTAATTGCCAATATTATCCGAGAAGCAACGACTCCTGACTGTCACTGGGGTGAGCCAGCAGGAACCCGTGAAGAGTGGACTGAGGCAAATCCTCCTGAATGGAATACATCGAGGAAAGAACTGAGGGGTGAAAACCGCGAAGCCGCTGTTCGCACGCTGATCCTATACCCAATGAATGCACTGGTCGAAGACCAAGTTTCTCGTTTACGAGTAGCCCTTGATTCTGATGAGGCACTGCAAGCATTTGATCAGTACCTTGGTAAAAACCGAATCCGTTTCGGACGCTTTAATGGCTCTACTCCTGTTGCGGGTCATCCTGTTAAAGCTGATGAAAAAGGGAGCGCAAATGCACCTAAGCGCACCGAGCTTAGAAAGTCCCTAGAGCAAGCAATTAACGAATACTGCTCGATTCAGCAAGAGCTAAAAACACGCAAGGAAGAGCTGGAGAGAGTAAGTTCTACCGGTGACAAAGAGCTCATAAAGCACGCGGAAGAAGAGCTCTCTAGAGTTCGTGAGCAAGTTAGCTTCATTCAACGAATGACGCCTGATGCAGCTGAGATGTTTCACCGATGGGAAATGCAGGCAACTCCACCCGATATTTTGGTCACGAATATCAGCATGCTTTCGATAATGTTGATGCGAAACAAAGCTCCCGACCTGAATAATGATCGTGCAGATGCCGAGATCTTCGAGAAAACAAAGGAATGGCTAGCGAAAGACCGAGAAAATAATATTTTCCAACTTGTGATCGATGAGTTGCATCTACATCGCAGTTCAGCTGGTACTGAAGTAGCGTACTTGCTGCGCTTACTGCTTGATCGCCTGGGGTTAAGCCCAAATAGCAAGCAGTTACGAATTCTGGCTTCCAGTGCCTCTCTGGATGGAGAGCAGGCTTATGAATACCTCGGCCAGTTTTTTGGTTTTTCTGTTGACGATGCCAAAGCAAGCTTTCATATCGAAGCGGGTGATCCTAAGTATCCATTAGCTAATGTTGACCCTGCGTTTAATCGTCGTATTGCAGATCTATGTATTAAGGCTGGCCAGGCTAACCATCACGATGAGAAAGACACACCTGAGATCATCGAATTAGCTGACGTATTAAAAGAAAACTCTGATGTAAACCATCAACGCATTCTTGCTGCTTTTGCTGATGGTGAGAAGGTAAGGGCCAAAGCACTGGACGGGATACAAAAGCAGTGGTTTCCCGGAATCAGCAGCAATCAGCAGCACATCGCAACGGTTGGTCTATTCAGAGCGATGGGATCTGATCGCGCAAAGAAAATAGAAATCGATCTACCTCGCCTTCGTTTCCATTGGATGGCTAAAAATATTGACGGTCTTTGGTCAACTATTGAGCCAAAAGAGGGGGATATAAAAAGGCGTACTGGTGAGTTGCTGCCAGAAAAGAAACTAACTCTAGAGGGCAATCGCGTACTTGAAGTCTTGTACTGCGAGTGTTGTGGTACGCAGCTTCTATGCGGTAATCGAATAGCCGTGCCTAAGGAAACAAAAGACCTTACCGTAAAGGTTGAGGAGTATGATGAATTTTCAGAACCTGATGCGCCTCAATCACAACCACAAGAAAGATTTCAATTAACATCGCTGGAAGCACAAATTGATGGGCTTCCAGAGACAACGATTGAATCCCGAACGGATGCACAGCTTTATCAAAATGTTGGCGTCGTATGGCTGCGGAATGAACATGATGCTGCGAGAAGCACAGAAGAGTTGTCTTGGCAGCATCGTACGAATGAATCCCTCGGCAAAGAGGCTCGCCAAAATCAGGGCTCTGGAATAAGGAGAGTTCCAGCTGAATGGAAAGCTGGAAGCATTCACCCCAAGACAGGACTAGTAACCATTGGTGCCTTTACGACAGGCCTTCCTTGTTATGTTTTTCAAGCAACGGGCGTTGAGGATGAGCAAGAATATACCTACTCTGCCATGCCGCAGCGGTGCCCTTCTTGTTTGATTGACTACTCGGAACGACGCGGCGCAACGATTAGCCCTATAAGATCTTTTGTTACTGGTTTGGCCAGGATGTCTCATTTGTTCTCGAAGCATTTGATGGCGGTTTTACCTAAAGGCCACTCAAGAAAACTAGTGGCGTTCTCTGATAGCCGTGAAGCTGCTGCGAATCTTGCTGTTGGCGTTGAAGAAGAACAGTGGAAGCTATTACTAAGAGCTTTTATTAATTACGAGCTTATAAATAGAGCTGGTAGCGGTCTGATGTCCTCAATGCAGAAGATACTATCTTTGCTTGAGTCTGGAGATTATTCAGAAGCAAAGAATGTAAAAAATAAATTCAAGTCTCTTTCGGGTGCAGGATCATCTGAGTGGAAAGAATTAAATGGCTTTTTCAAAACTGCTCAAGCTGTCCTCGATGATCCTGATGATGCAGACGCCGATGACATCAAAAAAATACAGGATGTTAAAAATAGCCCCAATGGTTATGTTCAGCTGGAAAATATCCTTAAGCATCGGGACTCTGAAACGGAAAAGCTAACGCCATTATGGAGAGATTTTATATCTGTTGGGTTTAATCCTGGGGGAGTGGAAATTGAAAATCGAAAATTACCAAATGATAGAGATTGGACATCTATCTTTACATCTTCAGGTGGGATACTAAATCAAGAATGGAATCCTGCTGCAGATCATGAACACATTAAAGAAATAGGAAATAAGCTCCGAAAGAACTCTTGGAGGGCTATAGCAGGCAGATTACTGTACGATTTGGAGGAGCAAGGAGTAGGCCATTTGTCTCTCCATCCTAATCAGATAAAGAGCTACCCTACGGCATTCCATAAACATGTTTTCCAACAAGTATGTGCTAGTGTTGTTAGAATCCTTACTGAGGAGAATAATTTAGATCCTACTCCTTTTGAAAAAATAAAAGATGGTTGGAAAAAGAATAAACCTACTAATGATGAAAGACAGGGAGTTGCGAAGAAACGGGTATATAATTATCTAAAATCCGTATCCGATTTTTATAAAATTAGTTACGACGTACTGTTAGATAAGGTAGTCGAAAGTTTTAT
This sequence comes from Oceanobacter sp. ABM4_470, assembly GCF_056158645.1. Taxonomy (NCBI): domain Bacteria; kingdom Pseudomonadati; phylum Pseudomonadota; class Gammaproteobacteria; order Oceanospirillales; family Oceanospirillaceae; genus Oceanobacter; species Oceanobacter sp. ABM4_470. The sequence continues at coordinate 3,538,224 of NZ_JBSWTR010000001.1, read as the reverse complement.
AAATGCAGGGCATAAGCGCGGGGAAGATGAATGGGCGATTGTATCGCTTCGCAACTTATGGGTGAGGGTGGTCGAACCCAATGATTCACCTTGGAAATGTTCGAATTGTGGAAGAACACACTGGCATGCGTCTGCAGGTATTTGTTCTCGCTGCTGTAGCCCCCTAGATACAAACCCGGTTCAAAACATTACCTCAGGGAAGTTAGTCCAGAGTCACTACTACGCTTATGAGTCAAAAGACAAGGATTCCTTGTTTCGAATTCATACGGAAGAACTGACTGGTCAAACTCAAAACCAAGCTCAGCGTCAGCGGCATTTCCGAGGGATATTCTTTGAAAATGAACTCATAGAGGATATTGGGACTCGGCCAGTACTTAAGAATGTCGATGCCATCGACTTTTTGTCAGTAACAACAACCATGGAAGTGGGTGTTGATATCGGTTCATTGCAGGCGGTTCTTCAAGCCAATATGCCTCCAGAACGATTTAACTATCAGCAGCGGGTTGGTCGAGCTGGTCGTCAAGGGCAGGCCTTTTCGGCGGCATTCACTTTTTGCCGAGGCCAAACCCACGATAGGATTCATTTCGAACATCCAGAAGAAATGACAGGAAGCACTCCTCCACAGCCAAGTCTGTCAATGGGAGAAGATCAGAAAATACTGGCTCAGAGGTTAGTTGCAAAAGAAATACTGAGACGAGCCTTTTTAGATGCTGGAGTCACTTGGCTTGATACTGTCGACTCGCCTGACACTCATGGAGAGATGGGAGGGCTTGAAGGTGGCTCTCATAAGGTTTCTATGATCCGAGATTGGATCAGACAAAACCCTTCAATGATTAAGCATATTGTTCAAATGATCTCACATCCCATGAATGGTCGAGTGTCGGATTTAATTCAGTATGTTGATCGTCTGCCTAGCGCTATAGAAAGTGCTATCCAAAGTAGCGAATACGTTTCAGATACCTTTGCAGAACGAATGGCTGAATCTGGAATATTTCCGATGTTTGGAATGCCAACCAGCATTAGGGATTTATATTTTCACCTTCCAAGAGTGAAACGGAATGAATATATTAAACCTAAAACCTTAGATCGTCCTTCGGACCAGGCTATCGCTGACTTTGCTCCTGAATCAGAGCGGACTTGGGATAAGCGTAGACTGACGCCGAAATATCTTACTGGGCCTATATATTCTAATGGGAGAAATTGGGTTTCCGAAGGATCACCTGTTGGGGCAGCATTTATCCAAACAAGATGTTCAAACTGCCGTCAGCTTAAAGTAGAGCGGGTGCCTAATGGGAAGCTAAAAACTCATAGTAGTCCTGTATGGAAGCCGGAGTGGTTAGAACAAGGAAGTGAGGTATTAACCTGTTCGAACTGTCAATCAGAATCGGCCAGGTCGTATTTGACGGTATTCCCCCGAGCCTTTGCCACAGATATGAACATATCTAAATCAGCTCAGGGTTCAGGGGAAAGAAAAGGGATATCTGGATCGACTGACATTTGGAGCCCGATTCTTGAAAGCACGAATTATCAGGTCAGTGCAAATTCATTGATTGATATCGGTAGGCAAGCACTTGTTTTCAGGACAAACACTAATGGTAACAAAGGTTTTTCATTTTCTGAAACTGATGAAATAAATAAACCTGATGATAACGAAGGGTGGATCAATGTAAAAAGCAACGTACCAATCTGGGTACATACAGATAAAAATCCAAAGATGAATGTTTCTCTTACATCGTCAAAAACCACAGATATCTTTGCTATACGTATGCTGGATGGACATGGTCTTCGATACTTCGAAACAAAAGGAGAAGGCAAGCTTGCCCGGCGTCGTGCTGCTTGGTATTCAGCAGCGACAATTCTACAAAGAGCAATATCTCTCGAACTCGACGTTGACTCTCTTGATATTGAAATCGCCTCTGTACATGCCTGTATGAATGAAAATGGGCAACGTGGTGGCGAGTTGTACCTTGCTGATGCTCATCCAAATGGTGCAGGGCTGGTCGACTCTGCTCATCAGAATTGGTTGTCAATTTTGCAGGGCTGTATTTTCGGGACAGGGCAGCACTCTCAAATGGGTGAGTTTATTCGTCAAGAAATTGAGCGCTCCAAAAAAGATAAATGGAGAAGCCCTGACCTTCTCTTGAAGGGATTCAGAAATAGACAACTTCATGGACTATTGGACTGGCAGCTCGGTATTGAGTTACTGGCATCGATGCTCGACAGCAACTACAAGCCAGGTCTGGATATAGCTATCGGCGGACAGCAACTCCCAATTGGTAAGGATGGTTGTTGGTCTGATTTAGCCGCATCACTTGCTGAAGAGTGGGTGGCTAATGGGTTTGATTCAGATGATCAACGGGGCATTCACGAAGGATTTATCCATGGCTGGGGCGATGACTGCATCTTCAATGTAGTGGTCCACCCCTTGTGGGCTGAACTGGCCCATGAGCGTAATGCGATTGGTAATGCTCACAAAACGGCAGCGAAGTATGGATACAAATGGATCCGTCGCATTGACTCTTTCAACCTTTCGCGGCGAATGATCTGGGTACTTTCTAACCTCAATAATGAAGAGCTATTCCCAGTCGAAGCTGTAAAGGGTAACCCTGTCACTGCTGCTCCAATTCATTTGTTAGCAACCGCAACGAGTGATTCTGAAAAACACCATCAAATCCAAATTACTGAAGAGCATTCATCACCAGGCGGAGGCACTGACACGCTAGATTTTGATGAAATGGAAGCAGGTAAACGCTTTGAGTATGACGGCAATATTTGGGTTAAAGAATTAAACGTAACGCTACGCCGTCTCAGTGATAAAGATACTTGGATAGTGATTGACCCAAGCGGACAGACCTATATCGGGCAAGTCAAATTCAAATCTAACCAAAACGAACCATTACTTCGTATAGCCGGTGTTCGTTCTATCAAAGGCTATGAGTTGAAAGAGTTTCGATTCGTTGCCAAAAGGCTGGAGGTAGCTGATGCCTAAAGTCATCGGAAGCCTTCCAGCGGATCGTTGGGAAATGGTTGTCTTGAAAGCCTTCAAGCAGCAGCTCCCAAATGATTGGATTGTTATGCCTAGCGTGAAGTGGACGCTAGGCAAAGGCGAATACGTACGTGATGGTGAAGCGGATTTTGTCGTACTAGCTCCCAGCTTTGGCATGGTGATTGTTGAAGTGAAAGGCTCTCGGGAGTTTAGGGTCGGTGATGATGGTGTATGGCAGAGAAAGCTGCCTGATGGTAGCTGGTTCTCTTTAAAAGAAGCACCACCGGAACAGGCGACTCGGAATATGCATGAGCTCGCCGTTGCTTTAAATAATCAACAGCGCTGGGCAAACTTTCCTGGACGATATGCATACCTAGTGATTTATCCACAAGGTAAAGCCAATCGGCTGCCCGAAATGTTTGATGAGTCGACCATTGCAACGCATCAGCACATGAATCAGCTCCACTCTCGATTGGTACATGCTTTAGAAAAGCGTGGGCATGGTTACTTGGGTGAAAAGCTAACTAAGGATGTCGTTGAAACCATCATTGATCAACTCAAGAACAGGGCCTTTCAAGTTCAAAAAGTCGATACAGAACAAGATGTTGCGGATGATTTAGAGAAAATTGAGGTGTTAACGCGCCAGCAATTTGCAAGTCTCAAAGGATTATTCCAACTTCCAAATGCTGCTGTGATCGGTCCTGCAGGATCGGGTAAAACGATCCTTGCAATGTGGCGGCTGAAAGCTTTAGTCGATGCTGGCCAGAATGCGGTTTATGTCTGTTATAACCGCGCTTTGGCTGACGTTCTACGTTTACGTAATCCTGATTATCGAGAGCACATCTGGAACGTGGATCGTCTCTTCAGTCAATTTTGTCCGGAACAGCGTCCTACCCAAGAGCTAAATGAGTATTATCGAGAGACTTTGCCAGGCTTCGTCATGGACAGAGCAGACTCTTTAGAACACTTCGATGCCATCATTATCGATGAGGGTCAGGATCTCTCTGAATCACAAATCATAGCGCTGCACGATCTTCTTAAAACGGATGCTGTATGGGCATTTTTTGCGGATTGGAAACAAGATTTGTACGGTGCTGGAAGCGGCAACCCGATCGGGGCTGAGGTTATTTTTCATCTTTACCACAACTGCCGAAATACCATAAAAATCAACGACACTTCTAACAACTTTCTAGATTCAAGCGTTGAGTCAATGCCAGGTATGCCAGAGGGAGAAGTACCTGTTATCCAATATTCTGGAAGTCAGGTAACCACAGCTTGGGAACTCGCAAAACAATGGGCTGGAGAGGGAGCTATAGCCATCTTAAGCCCTTATACCTACGAAAAGTCATCGATGCGTGGCCAGGTAAAGGGGTATGGGCTAATTCTGAGCCAGAATGTTCAAGACTTAGGTAAAGCAAACACTGTTGTATTTTCCACGATCAAATCATTCAAAGGACTGGAAGCATCTTGTGTGATCGTTGTTGACGTCGATATTCCAGATCAAAATCGCGCCTTCTCCCGAGAAGACTTGTATGTTGCTTCTACTCGCGCTTCTACTCGACTAGCTCTGATTACCGGCAACAGAGCTGCTGCACAATATTATGAGCAGCTGAATCTAGAGTAGCGGCTTACGTATATCTGATAGGAACAGGAAGCCCTAGAAAAGGGCTTCCTGTGTTGATTTGATAGCAGTCTCGCTTCGGACAATCTCGTTGACCAAGCTAGATTTGATGAACTGAGCAACCCCCTCTGCCATTAATGGAGGAACGGCGTTACCCACCTGTGTGTACTTTGGGCAGCTCTTCTTACGCTGTTGTCCACCCGATGTATATGGGCCTTCAAACTTGTACCAGTCAGGAAACGACTGAAGCCGTGCGCACTCTCTAACTGTCAGAATCCTGGGCTCGTCGTAATGCAGCATGTCATCAGGGAGTGTCGTTAGTGTCACAGATGGCTTATCAGGGGCGAGGACTGTATGAGCGTGCTTGTTAGACCCAAGCCTATCACGATATGCCTTAGGAAGCGTTTTTCCGCGTTCTAGTTTGATTCCATCTACTTCTCCACGTGTATAGTCATCTAATACCTTACGGAACCTCTGCAGTACGGCATCTGTATGGTTCGCTATACGCAAGCCACCATTTGGTAGGTCTCTTTTCCAGCCTTTGCGCATTAACTGAATATATGGATTATCTTGATTCTCTAAGCGGTCGGATATTTGCCCAAACCTACCTTTCGGAATGTAGTCCTCGGCTGGAATGAGAGAGCGGAGTGCCTCTGTACTAGAGTCGTAGATCTTTAGGTCATTAATTGCATCACGTGCGGATACAGAAGATTTAAGTCCTTTTTCTTGACGAAAGTCTTGTGCAAATACTTCTATTTTTTCCCTGATGACTCCACTGATAGCTTGGCCTGCTTTTATTAAGTCTTCTGATTGGAGGTGTGAAAACTTACCTTCAAACTCTGGTAAGTCCTTCCTTACACCAATGAGCATAAAACGAGTTCTGCTTTGGGGAACTCCCCACGTATCACTTCTCTCCAAGAAGCTAATAGGCAGATACCCGACTTCAGCCAGCTTCGAAGCGACCAAATCCGATGTTGCTACTTTTCCCTCTTTAAACTTCATAGTGAAGCCTCGAACGTTTTCCATTAACAGAAACTTGGGCCGAGTTTTTTCTACTACTTTGATGTAGCTGAAGGCTAAGAAATTTCTAGGATCATCTTCAATACGACGACCAGCCATGGAGAATCCCTGGCAAGGAGGACCGCCGATGATTATGTCTACTTCTTGAGACGCTCCAATAGAGCAAAGAACATCGTCATGTTCCTTCAATAGATCGTCAATGCCGATAGCAGCTTTGGGAATCGATTCTTTCCACTGATATCTCCCTGCAAGTCCAGGGTTGTTAACCTCGGCTATGAGGTTCGTATCAAGTGTCGCAAAGGCATCAGAATTTTTTTCAACAGCTAGTATCCCTGTGAAACCTGCGTTGAGGAATCCAAGAGACAAGCCCCCGCAACCAGAAAAAAGATCAATAAACTTCATTACTCAGCTCAGCATCACCACGCGAGCTTCGGCTGCAGCATCTTCTGCATATGATCAGAAGGGGTGCATAGGGAAGCCGAAGCAAAAATAAGCGCATTGTCGCACCTAATGGCTCTCAAAGTCTCCGTTGGTCAAAGTTGAGAAAGAATCCTGTATCTCGTGCTCCTCCCCCCACCCGGCAGTTTTTCTATACAACCCTTGTCGAGCAAATCAGCAAGGTGTCGGGTGGCGGTGGCTTTACTCACCTTGGCGACCTTTTGGTATTGGCCTGCACTGATTCCATCCTCAAAGCCGTTTTCGCCACCGTCTAACAGGCGGTTGAGTACCTTGATCTGTTCCTTGCTTAACCCGGCATCGTGGAACCGCTGCCAGAAGCGGGTTTTGGCCAGTGTGCGGTCGATGTGTTGTTGTGCCTGGCTAATGGTGTGGTCGAGGGTTTGCAGGAACCAGAGTATCCACTCCGTTATATCCAGGTCGCCACGCTGGGTGCTTTCCAGTATCTCGTAGTAGCTGGCGCGGCGTTCCAGTATCGCAACAGACATGGCGTACAGGCGGATGCCTTGCTCGTCGGCCTGAGCCAGTGCCATATCGGTCAGTGCGCGAGTGATACGACCGTTGCCATCGTCAAACGGGTGTAAGGTGACAAACCACAGGTGTACTAATGCAGCGCGCAGTAGCGGGTCAAGCAGGGCATCTGCGCTGCTGCTGTTGAACCAGTCGATAAAACGTTCGACTTCGTTTGTCAGTGCATCACGGGGCGGTGCTTCAAAATGGACGGTGGGATTGTCCTCGCGGCCTGACACCACCTGCATTGGGCTATCACCACGCCATTCGCCGATGTGTTCAGGGCGGCTGAGGATCATGGTTTCCGGGGCTGGAAACAGCCAGTGGTGCCATTGGAACAGGCGTTCAAGGGTCAGTGGTGTGTGTGCCTGATGAATGGCGTCGACCATGATCTGGGCAATGCCTTCGGATTGGTCGCTTACCGGGTAGGGCTGCTGTTCATCCACGCCAATGCGGCGGGCCAGTGATGACCGTACGGAACGTGCGTCGAGCTTTTCACCTTCAATTGCGGATGACGACAGCACGCTGGCTAGTAAGGTATCCAGCGATTGATCCGGGTTGGTTTGCTCGCCGGTTTTGCCAATCAGGACGCCGATGCTCATGCGCACGCTTCTAAGCAGGGGCTGAACTTGCTGTTCATCCCAGTGGAAGTCGGGCCAGTTGCTGTGTTGCCAGATCCAGTGTGTTTGCATGAGAATCGAGTGTTTTTTGAACGATGAGCCGAATAATGTGGTTATTCGGCTCATTAATCAAGCCGAATAGAGTGGCTATTCGGCTCATACTCACTCATCTGCCTTTCTTTCTCTCTCTTTGCTTCCCTCTTCTTTTCTTCGAATCCCGTTACGTATTTTGCATTTCTGTGTTTGAGATTGGTTACGGGGTTCTGTCAGCCTTTATGATCGCAGTGGTCTATTGAGGAGAATGTTATGTACACGGATGAAGATCTGGAGTCGGCGGTTCAGCAGGGGGTGTTTAACCGTCAGGCGGTTGAGCGTTTTCGCGGCATGGTGGAGCAGCGGCGGGCGACGCCGCATGTGGATGAGGAGAGCTTTCGTCTACTGACGGGCTTTAACGATATTTTTGTGGTGATTGCCTGCACGGTGGTGTTGGTGTCGCTGTGGATGCTGATGCCTGGGGGCATTGTTCCTGGTTTGGCGGTGGCGGCGGCGTCGTGGGGGCTGTCGGAGTATTTTGTGCGTCGCCGTCGTATGGCGTTGCCAGCGGTGGCTTTGTTGATCAGCTATGTGGCGGGGCTGGGGCATGTTCTGGTGTTCGGCGCTTTGACTGCGGCGGAAGTCCGTGAGTCCGATTTGTATGGCAGTGCCGGGCTGTTGCTGATGGCGCTGTTGGTGGGACTGCATTGGTGGCGTTTCCGGGTGCCGGTGACCATTGCGGCGTTAACCGCGACGGTGATGGGGTTTTTGCTGAGTCTGGTGGTGGAGTATTGGCCGGAGTCCTGGCTGTGGAGTTTGTTCTTGCTGGCGGGTGTCGCGACCTTTGCGTTTGCGATGTGGTGGGATCTGTCGGATCGCCAGCGTTTGAGTTATCGCTCGGATGTGGCTTTCTGGCTGCATTTGCTGTCGGCTCCTTTGATTGTTCACCCGTTGTTTATGGGCGTGCAGATAGTTGGTGAGAGCGCAGACAGTTTGGCGTCCTGGCTGGTGGTGGGTATTTATTTGCTGCTGGTGTGGCTGTCGCTGGTGATTGATCGCCGGGCCTTTATGGTGTCGTCGTTGGCGTATGTAATCTTTGCGTTTTACACCTTGTTTGAAGGGGTGTACCAGTCCAGCGAGGCGGGCTATGCGGTGGTGGGGTTGCTACTGGGCTCGGCGTTGTTGTTGCTGTCGGCGTGGTGGCAGGTGGCGCGTCGCTGGTCGTTGCAGTGGTTGCCCGGGCATGTGCAGGCTCGTTTGCCTTAATTGAGAGGAGATGAGCCGGTGTGCCGTGGCGTTGATGTAATACGCGTTCCGCTATTACATCCTACGATGCTGCATGGCTGTGGGAGGCAGCTTGCTGTCGATGGTTATTCCGCTTGTTCGCTGGTGGCCAGCTTTTTCATGATTTCGCAGTTCGATACGGTGTCGTTGTGGCAGCCTGTGGATAACGCTTTGAGGGTGGTTTCCAGCTGTTGCAGTTCTTCCAGCCGATGCTGCACTTCCACCAGTTGGTTGCGGATGATGCGGTCAACTTCTTCACAGGGTGCAGCGGCATCCGATTTCAGTTGCACCAGGCGTTTCATGTCGGCCAGTGGTATGTGCAGGGCTTTGCAGCGTCGGATAAATACCAGTCGTTCAATATCGCTGTCGCCGTAGCTGCGGTAGCCGTTTTCTCCGCGTTTGGCCTCGGGCAGCAGGCCGATCTGTTCGTAGTAGCGGATGGTTTGGCTGCTGATGCCGGTTTGTTTGGCGAGTTGCTGGATTTTCATATCGCTCTCGTGGGCTTGGTTCTGTGCTGTGTGATTCAGGCCGCTGGAAATAAATCCCGCTGGCGGTCAGGAAAATGCGAGGCCGACCCGATCCATGCCAAGGATTGATTGAAAAATACTCTCATTTGGGATGAATTCCCCCCTTTTTCGGTTTAATGTCCCTTACCCGAGCCACTGTGTGTGGTCGTTCTCAGTTCTGGATTCGTGTTTACGGAGTTGTCGCGATGAAATCTCTACGTATTGGTCTGCTGATCAGCACTGTGCTGGCCGGTTTATTGCCGCTTGGCGCTCATGCCCTGAGCGAGTTTGAAGCGATGGATATGGCTGCCAGTCAGCGCATGTTGAGCCAGCGTATGATGAAGAATTATCTCTTGTATGGCGCTGGTGTGCGGGAAGACAAGGCCAATGCCGAGCGGATGGAGTCGGTCGAGCTGTTTCAGAAGCAGTTGAAGGAGCTGAAGGATTACGCCGAATCGCATTCGCTGGAGTCCGACTGGCTGGCCGTGGACGATGTCTGGATGGCGTTTCAGCCGGAGGCCATGTCGGCAATGACGTCGCGGGAGGCCGCTGCGGAGCTGTTACCGCTTAGCCAGCAGCTACTGACGGCGTCTCATGCGTTGGCGCAGGCGATTGAGAAGGAGTCGGGTCATCACGTCGCCGATATCGTTAACTTGTCGGGTCGCCAGAGCATGTTGTCGCAGCGTATCGCCAAGGCTTACAGCGCCATCTATTGGGGTGTTGACCGCGATAATCAGGCGGCAGAATTGCAGCAGGCGGCGGAAGAGTTTCTTAAAGCGCTGGATGAGCTGAAGGCGTCGCCATTGAACACCGCAGAGATCAGCAAGGAGCTGGACTCGGTGTCGGTGTACTGGCGTTTTGCGTCTCCGGGTCTGGACCTGAGTGCAGGTAAGGAGCCGGTGCCGGCCAACATCAATACCACCATGGAAAGCATTCTGAAGAAGATGGACAGCATCACCGGCATGTACACCAGCGTGGCGGATTAAGGCGTTGACGGCGGGGTTAAGCCCGTCGGCTTATGGTGATTGACCTTATAGTGACTTGAAGGTTTAGCATACTCCTGTCAATGATCGGGAATCCCCGAAGGAGTGTGTTATGTCCGGTTGCTGTGGGCCGTCGGCCGAAGACCAAAGCCAAAGAACCTTGTTATGGACGGTGCTGGTGCTGAATGCGGCCATGTTTGTGGTCGAGTTTGGCGCTGGCTGGGTGGCCCGCTCGAGTGGCCTGATGGCCGATTCGCTCGATATGCTGGCCGATGCGCTGGTGTACGGCTTGAGTCTGTATGCAGTGGGGCGCGGCGTGACTGAAAAGGCCCGCGCGGCGCTATTAAACGGTTCGTTGCAGATGATTCTGGGTGTGGGGGTGTTGCTGCATGTGGGCTGGCGAATCCGTCAGGGCAGTACACCGGAAGCCGATACCATGGGCTGGATTGCAGCGCTGGCGCTGGTGGTGAATGCAGCGTGTTTTGCTTTGTTGTTTAGCCGCCGTTCTGGCGATATTAATCTGCGTGCCAGTTGGATTTGTTCCCGTAACGATATGATCGCCAATGTCGGTGTGCTGGTGGCGGCCGGGCTGGTGGTGTGGTTTGAATCGCCATGGCCGGACTGGCTGATTGCCACGCTGGTGGCGCTGATTATTATCCATTCTGCCTGGGGCATTTTGCGTGATGCGCGGGCCAGCCTGGTAAGCGGTACAGAGGCCTGTGGTATGGAAGTCAGCAGCAGCTGCTGTGCGCCGTCGGCTGCTGGCTCTTCATGCAGTGCGCCAGCCGGGCCTGTGGCGAAGGCAGAGAGTACTTGCTGTGGTGGCAAGTCGGCTTGATGGGCACCCGTGCCCATCCTGTGTGTCGTTTGCAGTGTTGCTGCAATGCCCAGAGGTCGAGGCATGCCTCGACCCTACGGGATAGGGAACCTAGCGTTTATTCACTGGCCTGATTGAGCATTTCCAGCGCGTACGCCAGCCGCTCGGTGACGCAATCCATTTCCAGAATCTGTTGTTGGGTTTCGGCACCAAACGACAGCACGCCAAACAGCTCGAAGCTGAATTCCATCGGGGTTTTAGTGGCCCACAGTTCAATCGGCATGGCTTCTTGCAGTGCCGGTTCGTTTTGCGCCAGTGCCTGCAGTCGTTTCACAATTTTCTCGTGCAGCTGTTCCGCCAGTTGCTGTTCTTCGTCGTCCAGTACCCGGTCTTCAAAGGGTTCGCACTCAAACACCATAAACGGCAGGGTCTGTTTTTCGGCGATGGCCTTGAAGCGTTGTTCTATGTGCACGTTGAGGTACAGGCGGCCGTCGTCGGTGGTTTCCAGCAGCTCACAGCGGCCAGCAGAAAACACCGGGTAGGGCTTGTAGGTGGCCTGATTGGAGCGCAGCGCGGCTTTCAGGTCGTTGTTGGGTTTGCCAAGGCTGACCAGTTTTTCGGTGTGGCAAATGGCGACCAGTGCGTCGTTGTCGAGGCAGTGTTGAATCATCTGACGGTAGCGTGGCTCAAACACGTGCAGCGGGAATACGGTGCCGGGGAAGGTCACGCAGTCCGGAATCGGGAACATGCAGATGTCAGTCATGGGGAACCTCGGCGAATGAAAACAGATGAATCGCTGGCAGCACGGGACTCATCACTATAGACAGCGGCTGGGCTGCCGACAAATCCCGCCTGCCAGTGCGTTGCTGTCAGACTTGCGGTAAAACGGGCGGTCAGGGTGGTGGTAACAGGCTTGGTAACGACTCAGTCGTCCTTGTCGTAACCTTCGGCCAGGTGCTTGTCTTTTAACTTCACGTAGTTACCGGCACCGTAGGTAAAGAAGCTGCGTTCTTTCTCGGTAATCTCCCGAATCGGCTTGGCGGGGGTACCCATGTAGACCCAGCCGCTTTTCAGAACCTTGCCCGGTGTTACGGTGGCACCGGCACCAACGATGACTTCGTCTTCAACCACGGCACCGTCCATGATCATGGATTTCATGCCGATCAGTACCCGGCTGCCAATGGTACAGCCGTGTAGCATGGCCTGATGGCCAATGGTGACGTCGTCACCGATGATCAGCGGGTAGCCGCCGGGGTTGTAGTCGGAGGCGTGGGTAATGTGCAGTACGGCACCGTCTTGCACGCTGGTACGGGCGCCAATGCGAATGTGGTGCATGTCACCGCGAATCACGGCCAGCGGCCACACCGAGCTGTCGTCTCCCAGTTCTACGTCGCCAATCACAACGGCGCTGCAGTCCACAAAGGTACGTTGGCCGAGTGTTGGGGTGTGGTTCTGATAGCTTCTGACACTCTTGCTCATTTGGTGGCGGCTCCATGGTTTGAATAAAGCCGTTACTCTGCGGTCTTTACAGAATGCCTGCAAGTCAGTGGTATTTGGAGAATAGCCGTTCAGCAATATATGCCAGTGCAACGGTCTGTTACTTAAACACCCGCTGAAATATGCAGTCGCAGTGCCCATATAGTGAAGCAAGTTCATTCACCAGCATTGCTTGGAGACTTTTTATGTCGAACACCGAATCTCTTTTTACTGCCGTTAACGCTGGTTCTATCAGCATGGCCAACCGTTTTGCTATGGCACCACTAACCCGCGCCCGCGCTGTTGGTCATATGCCCAATGAATTGATGGCGGAATACTACAGCCAGCGTGCCAGCACCGGCCTGGTGATCACCGAGTGCACCATGGTGACACCGCAAACCTCAGCGTTCGGCAATGACCCGGGTATCTACTCCGACGAACAGGTGGAAGCCTGGAAAAAGGTCACCGAGGCAGTACACGCCAAAGGCGGCAAGATCGTGATGCAAATCTGGCACGCCGGTCGTGCTGCGCATCCATTGCTCAACGACGGCGAGGAAGCGGTATCGGCTTCTGCCATTGCTATCAACGACGAAACCCATACGCCAGAAGGCAAAAAGCCTTACAGCCAGCCGCGCGCGCTGACGACTGAAGAGATCAAGGCGATTGTGGAAGACTTCCGCAAGGGCGCTGCGAATGCCATCAAGGCCGGGTTTGATGGTGTGGAAGTCCACGGTGCCAACGGCTATCTGATTGACCAGTTCCTGCGCGAGAGCGCTAACACCCGTACAGACGAGTACGGTGGTCCAATCGAGAATCGGGCTCGCTTCCTGTTCGAGGTACTAACGGCCGTTACTGAAGAGATTGGCGCTGACAAAGTTGGTTTGCGCTTGTCGCCATTGAACAGCTTCCAGGACATGAAAACCGAAGATCCGGCAAGCTGGATCAGCTGGTTGTCCGAGCAGCTGAACCAGTTCAATCTGGCCTATTTGCATGTGATGCGTGCCGACTTCTTTGGTGTGCAGCAAGCTGATGTACTGGCGCCTGCCCGTGAACACTTCAATGGCCACCTGATGGTAAACATGGGTTATAGCGCCGAAGAAGCGGCTCAGGTGATTGCTGATAACAAGGCCGACTCGGTGGCGTTTGGTGTGCCTATTCTGGCCAACCCGGATTTCCCCGAGCGCGTGAAAGCCGGTGCGGCGTTGAACGAGCCTGATCAGAACACCTTCTACACCGATGGTGCCGAGGGTTATACCGATTATCCGTTTATGGGCGCCTGATTTACTGGCACGGTAGTGCCAGAATCGTTTTAAAAAACCGGATGTTCCATGTGGAACATCCGGTTTTTTATGGACTTGGTAAAGTCACATCCAGAGGGCGTTGCTGGCGGCGTGGCGTTTGGCCAGCTCAATGGGCAGGTCGTAGCATTCTGCCAGTAGTTGGGCGTCGGTGAGTCCCCGACTGTCACCGTGGTACATCACAGCGCCGTTTTTCAGCAGCACAACGGTGTCGGCCCAGCTGGCGGCGAGGGCGACGTCGTGCATCACGGCGATCACGCCAACACCGGATGTGGCGAAGCGGTTTACCGCGTCCATGATGCTGTGCTGGTGGGCCGGGTCGAGGGCCGAGGTGCACTCGTCCAGCAGTAACAGGTGGTTGTCGGTAGCGTTTTCCAGCGCTTGCCAGATTTGCACCAGTACCCGGGCCAGTTGCGCGCGTTGTTGTTCACCACCGGACAGGCTGGGGTAGCGACGGTCGCGCAGGTGCCAGCATTCGGTCAGTTGCATGGCCCGTTCCTGCCAGTGGCGGGTGACGATTTCATCGGTAAAGGGTGTGCGGCCAAGGGCCACCACTTCGCTGACCCGGAACGGGAACATCATTTCAGCATGTTGTGGCATCACCGCAATGCGACGGGCGCGATGATTGCCGTTCAGCGCTGCCAGCGGTTGCTGGTCGAAATGAATGTGGCCAGCGTAGTCGCGGATATCACCGGCCAGACATTTCAGCAGGGTCGATTTGCCCGCGCCGTTAGGGCCAAGAATAGCCAGCTTCTCGCCACAGCCCAGCGTCAGCCGGGTAGGGTGCAGCAGTTGTTTGCCATGGCGTTCTACTGCCACGCCGTCGAGCGTCAGCAGCTCGGCTTGTTTTACCGGGCGGGACACAGGTTCGGTTTGGATAACGTCAGACATGATGACTCTCTATTAGCCCATACGGCCACGGACTTGATGCAGCAGCATCGACAGGAAGAGTGGGCCGCCAATCAAGGCCATCAACAGGCCGACAGGCAGGTCTTGCGGGGCAATGACGTTGCGGGCCAGGGTATCGGCCACCAGCAGCAGCAAACCGCCCGCCAGCGCCGACATTGGTAGCAACAGGCGATGATCCGGGCCAATGATCAGGCGTAGCAAGTGCGGTACGACCAGACCGATAAAACCAATAATGCCTGCCACCGCCACACCGGCACCAACCATCAGTGCCGCGGCGGCCAGCAGCCAGCGTTTGCAGCGTTGTACGTCGAGGCCCAGATGACCAGCCACTTGTTCGCCCAGCAGCATGGCGTTGAGGGCGCGGCCGTAACGCAGGCACAGCAACACGGGCAACAGAATAAACAGGCTCATGGCCATCACTTCCGGCCAACGGCCGTAAGCCAGACTGCCCATCGACCAGAAGGTCATGCTGCGCAGTTGTTGGTCGTCGGCCAGGTAGGTCAGTACGCCGGTCGCGGCTCCGGTTAATACGTTGATGGCGACCCCGGCCAGCAACAGCATGGCGACCTGGGTTTCACCGCGCCAGGTACCGAGTCGATACATCACCCAGGTGACCAGCAAGCCGCCACCAAAAGCGGCCAACGGCAGCGCCAATGGGCCGGTCAGATCGGCCCAGAAAAACAGCATCGAATCCGACAGCACAATCACCGCCACCGCAGCCAGTGCGGCACCGCTGGCAACCCCAATCAGGCCGGGGTCAGCCAATGGGTTGCGAAACACGCCCTGAGTGACCACACCCGCCACCGCCAAACCGGCACCGACCAACAGCGCCAGCAACACTCTGGGTAAACGCAGCTCGCGCACAACCCAGTCGTTGGAGCCGGCAATGGCATCACCGTGCAGCAACGACCACAACGAATCGAACACCTGTGAGGGGCTGATCGCTACCGGCCCCCAGCACAGCGCAACCACGACGCCTGCGCCAAGGCCACTCAGCAACAGCAACCACAATAGCCGCTGGCGGTTCACGATGGGTGTATTGCTGTCTGCGGTACTGATGTTGTCGCTGCTGTCTTTGGCGCTGCTACGAACAGAATCGGCTGAGGCGGTAGTCATGGCACAGATTACTCGGCGGTGGCCGTTTCAGATGGCAGGGGCTGTGGATACCAGATCAGATCCACCAGCTGGTCTATCGCTTGCGGCAGGCGTGGGCCAAAGCCCAGCGTCAGACTGACGTCCACCGCGTGTATGCGCTGTTGCTGCATCGCCGGTGTCATCGCCAGCGTTTCATTGACCTGATCCGCTGCGCCCGGCTGGGTATGGCCAACAATCACCACCTCCGGTGCCGCCTGAATCGCGCCTTCCGGGCTGATGGGCTTGTAGCCCGGGTAATCTACCGCGTTACGGGTATTCAGCAGTTGTAGCATGGCTTCGGCCTGGGTGCCGTGACCGGCGGCCATCAACCCCCGGTTGCCAGCGCCCAGCAGGAACAGGGTCGCCGGTGCTGGTTGGTCCGGAATGCGGGCCAGTGCCTTGCGGGCTTGCTGTTCAATTTGCTGTTTCAGGGCATTGCCAGTGGCGGGTTGGCCCAGAGCTTTGGCGACTACATCGACCTTGTTCAGAACACCTTCCAGACTGTAGTCCTTGCGGGTGCGCACAATGGTTACACCGGCGGCTTGCAGCTGTTCAAACACGCTGGCCGGGCCGGCGTCTTCGGTGGTCAGAATCAGATCCGGTTGCAGCGACAGGATGCCCTCTACCGACAGCTGACGCATGTAGCCTACCTGCGGCAGTTGTTGCGCTTCGGCCGGGTAACGGCTGGTGGTATCAACGCCCACCAGCTGTTGTTGCTGGCCCAGTGCATAAACGATTTCGGTGATCGAGCCGTCAATGCTGACGACCCGTTGGCCCTGCTCCGGGGTGGCAGCATCGGCTTTGGGGGCGGCCAGCAGTACGGCCAACCCCAACAGCAAGATGGCTGCTCCCAGCAGTTTTTTCAGATTCATGGTGTCGGCACTCACGCGGTTTGCTCCTGCGGGATGTCCAGCTTGTGCAGGCTGGCAATGCTTTGCAGCAAAGTGCGCCATTCACTGCGTTCCGGCTGGCCGTTTTCGCGCTGACCAAACAGCATGGCCAGTTGTTGGCCATTACGGTCGAACACTTCCACCGAGCTGATGATGCCGTCGCTGGTGGGTTTGCGTACCAGCCAGGCAGAGCCAATCTGGTCGGTGCTGGCGTGCAGGTTGAAACCGTCATCCAGTACGTTGAACCACGGGCCCAAGCGCTTGAGGTTGTGAACCGGGCCGGTGTGGATCTGAATACAGCCCTTGTTGCCAACAAACACCATGATTGGCATTTGGGTTTCGCGGGCGCTTTCCAGCGCCTGCTCAAAGGCTTCCGTGGCCAGTGGCATGGCAAATTCGTTGCCGATGGCCTCGTAGGCCGGTACGCGATTGAGGTTGTGCTTTTTCAGCATGGCCTGGAAGTGGTGCACGTCCTTGAGTGCTTTCCAGTCCTGATTGAGGGCATCGGCGTCCAGCTCTACCGGCGCGCCCAGTAGCGATTCTTCCACCACAGCGGTGGTGTTCAGCTCGGCGCTTTGGTCGGCGGCGAGGAACTCGCTCACCAGTTGCTGCCATACGTTCAGGTCGCTGCCGTCGCGGGCATAAACCTTGTGAACGGCGGTGCCGCTGGCGTCAAAGAATTGCAGGCTGCGACGCAGGCCATGAGGCGTCTGGTTTTCCACTTCAAAACCAAACACGAAGTGGTTCAGAAACAGGCGCAGGTCGATGGTGCCCAGTGCCAGGCCCATTTGGCGCTCGGCCGGGCCGTGCAGGGTCAGGTCTTTGAATTGACCGGTTTTCTCGTGAACCATGGCGGCGTTGCGGGTCAGCACCATGACTTCGCCAACCTGCTCCAGTTGCTTCAGCAAGGGGCCAAACGGCCCTTGCAGACGACGCACGGTTTGCTGCTGGAACTCGCCACCATTGAGTTGGCTGGCCAGCAGTTCGGCTTCGCTGGTGTCCAGCAATTCGGCGGCATCACGAATGCGCAGTTTCGGCTGGTCTTCGACCAGCCGCTGCCAGGCTTCTGCCAACGGCAGTGATTTGAAATCGAGTGGCGTGGTCATGCTTATTCCTCGGTGGCCAGGGGGCGGAAGCGGATTTCCGGGCTGCCGGAGTCGCCCAGGCTGTAGTAGTCAGACACTTGCAGGGCAATTTGGGCGCTGCTTTCGTCGCTGCTGTCAAGGTCGATCAGATAGGTACGGAAGTTTGGCCACAGCTTGTGTGCGCCTTCCAGGTTGTAGGCGTACCAGCTTTGTTCGGCAAACAGGCCTGTGCTGCTGTCGGTGCTGTAGTGGCTGGAAATGTCGTAGCCATTAACGTTGGTTGCACTGGTGTAGCTGGCCAGGGTATCGGTGGATTGAGGGCCAAACACGGCCGCACTGCCAGAGCCGTATACGCCGCCGTTGGTCCAGATGTTCACGGCGCGGTTGGCGGCGTCGTACTGGTACATCCATTCCCAATCGTCACTGCTGTCGCAGTCGACAGCGGCTGCGGTATCCAGATCCAGACAGATCAGGGTAGCGTCGGAGCTGCTGGCGTCGTCGGCAAAGGTGGCGCTGAACGTGTATTCGGTGTCTGCGAACTGAACGGTGTCAGCGGCCTGGGTGACGTAGCTCAGGCTGATGCCGGAAGAGCTGACTTCGGTAATGAACACCTTGCTGTAGGTTGCCGCATCGGCATGACGCAGCAGGTAGCCAACGCTGGTATCGGCGCTGATGGTGTGGGTGGTGAAGTCGTAGCTGTACCAGTCGGTGGTGGCGGGTTCGTTGGCGTCAGCCTGGTAGGTCAGGGTGCTGGTGTCGTAGGCAACGCTCAGGGCTTCGGCTTCGATATCGGCATCGGCATTCAGGAACACGGACGCGTTGGCGTTACCTTCGTCGTCATAGAACTCGTCCTGGGCGTCAGCAACGGCTGCTTGTACGGAGCCCGGGCCAGAATCACCACCGTTCAGCATGATGGCGGTACGACGCAGGGCGATATCCCACTCTGTTGATGCTGCCGCTTCTTCAGCGGTCAGTGTCAGCACGGCGCCAGATTCCAGGTCAACGTACTGCCAGTCGGTGTAGCTGGCGGCATTCACTTGCAACGTGGTGTAGGCGGCAACGTCACTGTCTGAATCGCTGCTGTCGTCTGAATCGCTGTCGGAACCACAGCCAGTCAGGGCCACGGCGGCCATCATGGCCATCAGTAATGCGTTGGGTTTGGAGGTGATGTTCATTGCTTGGGCTCCTGTTCTCTGTATAGGTAATTCGTTGTTGTGTGCTGCTTTTTTTTAGAATCGGAAGTCGAAACCGGCGTAGATGTAACGGCCTTCGGTGGGTCGACGGTCGTAGTTGTCATCGCCGCTGCGGACGCTATCCGTGAGGTTCTTGATGCCGCCGAACCAGCGTTGGTCAAAGCCGTACCAGTCGCTGCTGAGGCTGGCGGTGAGGTCCCAGCGCCAGTAGGCCGGTGAGGTTTCCAGCGCCGTCTCGGTGACGGATGAGTAGAAGCTACCTTCGTATTCACCCATCAGGTTGAGGTTGATGTTGTCGCTGGCGTCCCACAGCCAGATCAGCTTGGCGTGATGTTTGGCGCGGTTCGGCAGCGGTAAATCACTGCCGAGGTTGCGGGCGTCGAGGTAGCTGAAGGACACCCGCTGCTGTAATTCGCGGTTGATTTGCCATTGGCTCGACAGCTCATAGCCGCGGGTGCGGGCCTCTTCGATGTTGCCGTAGCTGTAGATGGTGGCGCCGGTTGAGGGATCGATGGTGCCGGTGTTCTCGGTCTCAATCAGGTCGCCGATGCGGTTTTGGAATACCGACATTTCGACATGCCAGCTGTACTTGTTGGTGACCAGTACCGATGCCTGGGTGCTGACAGAACGCTCTGGCTCCAGATCCGGGTTGCCTTCGACGATGTAGCCATAAATGCTGTGATCAAAGGTGTAGTGGCGTTCCTTGAGGTTGCCGACTCGGTAACCCGCTCCCCAGCTCTGGCGGGTTTGCAGCTGCCAGTCGCCGCCCATGGACCAGTTTTGACGGGCACTCAGTGTCGGGGCCAGATGGCTGCCAAAGTCGCTGTCGTATTGCGCACGCAGGCCCACTCCGACGGTGAAGTCAGCGGCGCCGGAATCCGGATTTTTGGGCCCCAGGCCGAGCGTCGCCTGGCTGAACACATCGGTGCTGTTGCGTTTGCCACCGACTTCGACCGAGCGCATTTCCAGCAGCCCATCGCCAATGTCGGTGTAAGTAATGCTGTCGGTCACGACAACGCCGTCGGAGGCATCGTCGGTATCGGTTTCATAGTCCTGCAGGTCGCCCAGCTTCAACTGGCGTTTGTGCTGTTTGATGTCTTCACGAAAGTGCTCGATGCCTGCCACCAGTTGCAGCGTTGGCCCGTTCGCCAGTGACAGCAGATCGCCGGCGGAAGACCACTCGGCACTGACTTTTTGCTGGCGATAGTGGGCCTTGCGTTGTAAGCGACCGGCGTCGATATTGCTGTCGGTGTTTTCTTGCAGGGTGGCGTCGTACTGCTGCTGGGCCATGGCCGTCAGGCCAAAGCGGCCATTGGCGCTGTTCTGGTAAGCCGACAGGTTGATGCCGCGGCGTACCAGATCTTCGTATTTGTTGGTGGTTTCGCTCAGACGTTGTTGCAGGTCTTCCAGATAGTGACTGACGCCGACGTTGATACCGCCATTGTTGGCTTCGCTGGTATTCCAGTGGTAGCCCAGCTGTGCGTTGGAATTGGTCTTACTGCCGTCGAAGCCATTGGAGGCATAGCTGTCGGGGTTGAGGTCAACTTCTGAAGAATCCCGACGGTCGATGCTTACCTGACCACTCCAGACCTCTGAATTGAGTCCGGCGCTGACCAGATAGTGGCGTTGCGGTGCCAGGCTATCGCTGAGTTCGTCGTCGCCGTAGCTGCCAGCTTCGCTCAGCAAGCGCAGCTGACTGGGCTGCTGGCGGGTGATTACGTTGACCACACCGCCCATGGCGGCACTGCCATACAGCGAGGAGGCAGCGCCGGGCACCACCTCAATGCGTTCAACGTCCAGTGCGGTTAGCTGGGTAACGTCGACGGTAGAGCCGGTGGTCGCCGATACCGGCTGGCCGTTGACCAACACCAGCACGCGGTCGCCATTGAAGCCCTGCAAATGCACTTCCTTGCCGGTGCGACCGTGAATTTCTCGCAGCTGAATGCCCGGCACCAGTCGCAGGGCGTCAGCCAGATCGCGGCTTTGCAGACGCTCGATGTCTTCGCCTTCCAGCACCTGGGTACGCATGGTGGTGTTGGCCAGTGGTTCCAGCGTGCGGCTGGCGGTGATGACCATGGGTTGCAGCATCATCGGGCTGTCGTCGTTCTCGTCGCTGCTGTAATCAGCGGTTTGTGAGGCAGACACCGCGGCAGCAAGGGCAGATGGTGCCCCGACAGCACAGCTTAAACCGGTGATGGATGACAAAAGAACCAAATGACGCCAGTACCGCACAGCATACTCCGACAATAACGAGAATCGTTATTATTTGAAGTGTTTTTTAGTGATTCGTCAACGATAATTATTCGTATTTACATTATGGAGACAGATCGTTCTGTCATCGAAACAACCATCCAGATACCCCTCAAGCAACCCTTTGAATAACCAAAGAAACAACCAAAGAAACAACCACAACATAGTGTCTTGCCATCCTCTGGTTGACCGCCTGACGAGGCTTCGGAATCATGATGTAAAACGGGATTTGGGAGGGCACCATGGCGCGTTTGTTAACAGGCAAAACACGGGATCTGGATGGCATCAGCGTGACGCGCATTTTGCCGCATGGGCAAAAACGCATGGTTGGCCCGTTTGTCTTCTTCGACCGCATGGGCCCGGTGACCTTTGAAGCGGGTACTGGCCTGAACGTGAAACCACACCCGCACATTGGCTTATCGACCATCACCTACCTGCTGCAAGGCTCGATTCTTCATCGCGACAGCTTGGGCAATGAACTGGAAATCCTGCCGGGAGAAGTGAACTGGATGGTGGCCGGCAAGGGCATTGTGCATTCCGAGCGCGAAACCGAAGCGGTGCGTGGTGTCAGGCACCTGTTGAATGGCATTCAGGCCTGGGTGGCGCTACCGGCAGAACAGGCCGACTGCGAGCCCGCCTTTGACCACTACCGCCGTGAGCAACTGCCAGCTGTGGTGCAGGACGGGGCCAACGGCATCCTGATTGCTGGCACTGCTTATGGCCAGAGCTCACCGGTGAAAACCCACAGCCCGATGTGTTACCTCGATCTGAGCCTGCAAACAGGCGCTCTGTTGCAAGCCCCGCCAGAAGCGCAAGAGTGCGCGGTGTATGTGCTCGAAGGCCAGATCATGGTGGCCGACGAACTGTTTTGCGATGGCGATTTTGTGCTACTGGATACCGATGAAACGGTGACCGCGCTGCAACACAGCCGACTACTGATGCTCGGCGGCGACCACTGGCCAACGATTCCACGGATTAACTGGAATTTTGTCTCGTTCGATTGGAGTCGCATCGAACAGGCCCGGGATGATTGGCAGCAACAGCGTTTTGCCTCCATTCCGGGCGATGATCAGGAATACACGCCGCTGCTCTGAGCCTATTTGTGTGAAAGAGCTGTGGGCGAGATCGGCGGTAAAAAGCGGTGTGAAATAGTTGTGGGAGAGAGCTTGCTCTCGAAACTATCTAGCCATGCAAGCCCAGAGCACAGGCAGCCCTTGTATCGGGAATCAATTCCCTCCTACAGCGTTATTCCCGTAGGGCGCGGCCTGCAGGCTGCCAGAACGGTGTTGTCGAATTTGGAAAGGACTGGTCATTCCGCTGCATTCGCCGCCTTGTTCTGACAACCTGCAGGACTCGCGCAGAGCTGTGCAGAGTTATTCAGAGGGTCCCTAGGCAGGCAAATTATCGTCTTCGTCGCTGTTTTCTTCTTGCTGCCGACGCTTGCGCTCTTTCACAACCTCCGACACCGCCTTGCTCGATACATACTCGGCCACCGGCATCACGGTGCGTGTGTCGTCTTCAAATGCTTCGTCGGTATCGAGTTCATCGGCTTTCTGCATCGCCTTGTAGAGTGCTTCCTGCAGGTTGATCACCAGGCCCCGGTAATGATCGTTAAAGCCTTTTTCACCGCCCTGATCGCGCCAGCTGAGGTACAGTTTTTCGCGGAAACGGGCTTCGGTTTTGTTGAACACCGCCTTGCGTTGTTCGGCGACGATATCGCTGTAACCCAACATGCGTAGCGCCTGGCTACCGGCTTCCAGTGCCGAATAGTAGGTTTCGGTGATCACAAAGTCGGCACCTGCGTCCTGCAGTTTGTAGTGATGACCCCGGTCGAACGCCCGGGCGATGATTTTGACATGGGGGTAACGGCGCTTCACAAAACGCACCAGATTGAGCACGTGCTTCTTCTCGTCGATGGCAATCACCAGCAGGCTGGCTTCGGCAATACCGGCGGTTTCCAGCAGGTCGGGGCGGGTGGCGTCGCCGTAATAGCCTTTGACGTTGATGCGGCGCATCAGCTCAATCTGGCTGATCTTGTGGTCCAGCAAGACGGTATCAAAACCATTGGACACCAGCAGACGATTCACCACCTGGCCGAAGCGGCCAACCCCGGCAATGATCACCGGACCATGATGTTCAATGGCATCGGCGTCGCGCTGATCTCCGCTGCGGCTCAGATTGGGAAACACCACCTTTTCCAGCAGGATAAACAGAGCCGGGGTCAGGAACATCGACAACGCCACCACCAACGACAGCAGCTGCGACTGCTCGGCCGACAACACGTGCACACTGTAGGCATAAGTCAGCAGTACAAAGCCGAATTCACCGGCTTGGGCGAGGCTCATGGCAAACTGCCAGCGGTCGCCGGTTTTCAGCTTGAACAAGCGTGCCAGCGCCGCCAGTACCAGACCTTTGGCCAGCATCAGTGCCAGCGTCAGCCCAACAATGGTCAGCAGCTGCGAGGCCAGCAATGCAAAGTCGACACCGGCCCCTACGGTGATAAAAAACAGCCCCAGCAGCAGCCCCTTGAACGGCTCCATATCGCTTTCAATTTCATGGCGAAACTCACTGCTGGCCAGCACCACGCCGGCCAAAAAGGCCCCCAGTGCCGGTGACAGTCCTACCAGATGCATCAGTGCTGCAATGCCGACCACCAACATCAGCGCGGTGGCGGTAAAAATCTCGCGGGCATGGGACTTGGCCACGTATCGAAACAGCGGCCGACTGAGAAAATGGCCACCCAGCACCACCGCAGCTACCGAGGCCAGTACCGCGAGGGTTTTGCCCCACATCGGCAGATGCGCCACCAGACTGAGGTCGTCACCGTGGCTGGCGGCGGCAGAGCCTGCCTGTTGCAGTTCGGGTAGCGCCAGTAATGGGAACAGCGCCAGCATCGGGATGACGGCGATGTCCTGAAACAACAACACCGAAAACGCGCTGGTGCCGCCATCGGTTTTGTTGAGGTTCTTCTCGTTGAGGGTCTGCAACACGATGGCGGTCGAAGACAGCGACAAAATCATTCCCACCGCAACGGCGGTGGGCCATTGCAGCCCCAGCCAATGGGCTGCCACGGCAACCAGTGCACTGGTCAGCACCACTTGCAGGCCACCGAGGCCGAACAGCCGATCGCGAATGCCCCACAAGGCTTTGGGCTGCAACTCCAGCCCCACCAGAAACAGCATCATCACCACACCAAATTCGGCAAAGTGCTGAATGGTGGTGGTTTCACTGCCTACCAGTCCCAGTACCGGACCGATCAGTACCCCGGCAATCAGATAGCCCAGCACCGAGCCAAGCCCAAGTTGCTTGGCCAGTGGCACCAGCACCACGGCAGCGGCCAGATAAATAAACGCCTGAATAAAGTATTCGGTCATGGAAGGTCCAGAGTGGCAGGTAGCAACAGCAGGGAGACAGTATTTCACTGCAAACGTGCGCCGCAAAGGGAGAACAGCGGAACAATGCATCGCGAGTTTGTTAAAGGTCGGGAGGGTGTCACAAGGCCGCTGGCGGATGAGAACGAATTGGCATTTTTGCCGCCTCGGCGAGGTCATTTTATCGCCGTGGGTTTTCGATTTTTTCAGCGGTGATAATATCGTTGTAATTAACAATAAGATAAATAAAAAACACAACACAGAAGCACCGCGAAAGGAGCTCGCATGAACCCTCATCACATCTTGCTGAGTGCGTTATTGTTTGCCGCCAGCCAGCCTGGCAACACAGCAGAGCGCGACGATTACGACCTTGATAACGACGGCCTTATTGAAATCAACGACCTCGCCGACCTCGATCAGATTCGCCACGAATACGACGACAGCAGCGGCTGGCAAATGCTTTACGGCCAAACCCTTTACGGCGCTTCCGACGGCTGCCCGGAAGCAGGCTGTCATGGTTATGAATTGGCCAACGACCTCAACTTCGACACCAACCTCAACGGCGAATTTGATGCCGACGATGCCTACTGGAACGAAGGGTTGGGGTTTGCGCCCATTGGCGACGGCTTTGCCATGAAGCTGGCGGCTGAATTTAACGGCAACGGCCACCGGATTCTGAATTTGACCATCAACCGCCCGGGTGAATCCTTCACTGGCCTGTTTTCCTACGCCGAAGAAGCCAACCTTCACGACCTGATCCTGCACGCTTCAATTCAAGGGGGCGACAACAGCGGGGCTTTGCTGGGCTACGGCTGGCGTACCCAGGTGAGCAATATTCAGGCGCAAGTCACCATGGATGGCGACGACAGCCGATATCTGGGCGGTTTGTTGGGCTTTATGGATGACAGCCCGGCCATCAGCAATCTGATAGTGGATGCCGATATTCGCAATGGTACCTACACCGGCGCGGTGGCCGGTGGCATGGGAACCGCCAGCGCCATTACCGCGGTGGCGGTGCGTACTACAGCTCAAAACGTTACCCAGGCCGGCGGTGTGGTTGGCTACAGCAACAACAGCCAGTTGCAGTGGGCCTACGCCGAAGTCGATATGACCGCCGCGCCAGCATGGGTGGACGGTAACATTGGCGGCACCCTAGGTGGTCTGATTGGCAACAGCAGCTACGACAGCATCCGTGATGTGCTGCTCACCGGAACGGTGGCGGCCGCCCCGGCGGTTGATCACTACGCTCGCATTGGCGGGGTGTTGGGTCAGGACAGTGACCCGGTACTGAACTACGGAACGCAGCTTGAGCGGGTCATCAGCCTGGTGCGCGTGAACGACGAGCACAGCAATAACTTCACTGGTGCGCTGGTCGGCGAGGGCATTTATTTGAATCTGTCGGAAGCCTACTGGCCTTATGATTTCAGTAACCGCTATGCCATCGGCAACGAACAGGCGGGTTACCGCGAGGTTGCCTCGACCGCCAGTCTGGCGGATATCCAGTGCGCAGATAACCAGCAAGATGGTTGCAACGGGCTGGTATTCACGGGGTTTGCGACATCTGGTGCCAGCGGCTACTGGAATTTTGGCAGCGACAGCGAAGCGCCTGCGATGACGGTGGCCGGGCACGAAGTAGGTGACCGCGATGGCGACGGCGTTACGGATGTGTGGCCGGCGCTGGATCTCAGCTGGCCCGAGCCTGAACCCGAGCCAGAGCCAGGTTCGGAATCCGGCGGTTCATCCGGTGGCAGCGGCTGGTTGTTGTTGCCGCTGTTACTGCCCATCTCGCTGTTGGGGATGCGAGGTCGTCGTCGCCGTGCTGATTCAGCGGCTTAATCATGGTCATAGTTTGCTGACCATTGCGGCGGTGAAAACCGCCGCGCTACTTGAAAACCCGCGATTCGGCCCAAATACTGTAGGGGACAACTATTTGATCCTGTACGGCTCTGCGCGAGTGTTGCCGTTGTTCAGTGCAAGGCGACGAATGCAGCGGAATGACGTGTCCTTACCAAATTCGTCAACACAGCAATGGACGGCGGTAACCCGCGCCCTGCGGGGGCTGCCGGATGATCTCGACTCTGTGTCGCCGACTTTTGACTTGACCCGTCAGGCCTGCAACTCGGCTTCGTGATTCGAAACCATCCGGCAGCCCAGAGTGAGCACCGGATTAAATAGATGTCCCCTCATGACCCAGTGATTATCGGAACGCACTTATGTCGAATCCATTGCTCGAAAATCAGGTTCTGCCAGCCTTCTCGGCGATTGAACCTGCCCACGTCAAACCAGCGATTGAATCCCTGCTGAACCGCAATCGCGAGCGTCTGGCCAAACTGCTGGCAGACCTCAAAGCTTCTGGCGAAACGCCGAGCTGGGATAACTTTGCGGCTCCAATCGAACAGTGGGATGACGAACTGAGCAAGGCATGGTCGCCAGTGGGCCACCTCAACGGCGTGAAAAACTCCGAAGAACTGCGCGAAGCCTATAATGCCTGCCTGCCGCTGCTGAGCCAGTACAGTACTGAAATTGGCCAGAACACCGAGCTGTGCAATGCCTACAAGGCTCTGAAAGCCTCGCCGGAATTCGACCAGCTAAGCGTGCAACAGCAAACCACCATCAACAACGAACTGCGTGACTTCCATCTGGCCGGTGTGGATTTGCCGGAAGACAAGAAGAAGCGCTTTGGCGACATCAGCCAGCGTTTGTCCGAGCTGACCAGCAAGTTCAGCGAAAACGTACTGGACGCCACCCACGCCTGGCACAAGCACATCACCGATGAATCCATGCTGGACGGTCTGCCAGACAGCGCCAAACAGCTGTTAGGTCAGCTGGCACAGCAGAAAGAGCTGAGTGGCTATGTGGTAACGCTGGACTTCCCGGCCTTCTATCCGATTCTGACCTACGCCGACAACCGCGAACTGCGCGAAGAGGTATACCGCGCCAACGTCACCAAGGCGTCTGAAGTTGGCCCTAACGCCGGTCAGTTTGATAACAGCGAACTGATGAAGGAAATCCTCGAGCTGCGCTACGAAAAAGCCCAGCTGCTGGGTTACGCCAGCTACGCCGAGCTGTCGGTGGCCAGCAAGATGGCCGAGTCTGCCGAACAGGTGCTCGATTTCCTCGACGATCTGGCGGTTAAGGCCAAGCCTCAGGCCGAGCGTGAAATGGCCGAGCTGAAAGCCTTCGCCAAAGAAGAATTTGGTGCCGACGACCTGCAACCATGGGACGTGGGTTACTACGCTGAAAAACTGCGTCAGCAGCGTTACGCCATTTCGCAGGAAGATATCCGTCCGTACCTGCCGGTGGATACCGTGATCAAGGGCATGTTCAAGACGGTATCGAACCTGTTCGATCTGGAATTCGTTGAAAAAACCGATTTCGACACGTATCACCCGGACGCCCGTTTCTTTGAAATTCATAAAGACGGCCAGCAGCTGGCGTCTTTCTATCTGGATCTGTACGCCCGCGAGAAAAAGCGTGGCGGTGCCTGGATGGACGTTTGCCGTACCCGTCGCAACACCGAATCTGGCCTGCAGCTGCCGGTGGCCTATCTGGTGTGTAACTTCACTCCGCCAGTGGGCGACCAGCCTGCGCTGCTGACCCATGATGAGCTGACCACGCTGTTCCACGAGTTTGGCCATGGCTTGCATCACATGCTGACCCGCATGGACGTTGCCGCCGTGAGCGGTATCTCGGGTGTGGCCTGGGATGCGGTGGAGCTGCCAAGCCAGTTCCTTGAAAACTGGTGCTACGAGCCGGAAGCGCTGGCGTTTATTTCTGGCCACTATCTACATAAAGACGGGGAAACCGGCGAGCCACTGCCACAGGAGCTGCTCGATAAACTGCTGGCGGCGAAGAACTTCCAGTCCGCCATGGCGACCGTGCGCCAGCTCGAATTTGCGCTGTTCGATTTCCGCCTGCATCACGAATTCCGCGATCAGGGGGCCGATGTACAAGCACTGCTGGACGACGTGCGCTCGAAAGTGACCGTGGTTCCTACTGTCGACTTCAGCCGCTTCCAGCACAGCTTTACCCACATCTTCGCGGGTGGTTACGCCGCCGGTTACTACAGCTACAAGTGGGCCGAAGTACTGAGTGCTGATGCCTTCTCCCGTTTTGAAGAAGAAGGCATCTTCAACAAGGCCACCGGCCAGAGCTTCCTGGATGAAATCCTCAGCCAGGGCGGCTCCCGCGAAGCCGGAGTGCTGTTTGAAAACTTCCGTGGCCGCGCGCCATCGGTGGAACCGCTGCTGCGTCACTGCGGAATTGACGTTACTGAAGGAGAACCTGCCTGATGTCCGAAGCCATTCAACGCCCACGCCGCTTTATCGCTGGCGTGGTATGCCCACGGTGCGCCGAAATGGACAAAACGGTGATGTTCTCCAACGACGCCGGTGAGGAAGTGCGCGAATGCATTGCCTGCGGCTTTGTTCAAACCTCGACCGAACAGGCGCAGGAAGACGCGCTGGCCACCGAGCTGACCACCCGGGTGACCCCGATGGACGGCAAGGCGCTCTACGATGACGAAGAAAAGCCTTTGAAAATCATGGGGTTGGAGCCGAAGGAGTAATTTTTCGGCCGGGCGGTTGTGGTGTATTACGCCTTCAGCTAATACACCCTACGATCTGTTTTTGTAGGTTGGGCCCCACCCAACAATTGCTGGGCATGGCCCAGCCTACGAGCTGTTGTTTTGTAGGAGGTCGCTTGCTGCCGATGGCTTATCGAGAGCAAGCTCTCTCCCACAATCATGGTCAGACCCCAGACCCAGACCCGCGATTTCCACAAACCCATTGGTCGGCTGACCACTCTCCGCTAGACTGAACGCATCGTTTTCAAGGAGAGAAATCGCGTGCTGTCACACTGCACAAGATTCCTGACCATTACCTGCTTACTGTTGTGGCTGAACGGCTGTGCGACCTACAGCGCGGGCCTGCAGTCCATGTACAACGATCTCAAGCAAGGTAACTTTCAGGCGTCGGAGGACAAGCTCAAACAAGCCCTGTCGCCCAATGGCGCCGACCGCTTGCTGTACTTTCTGGAGCTGGGCGTCATCCAGCATCTGGATGGCGACTACGCCGCCAGTAACCAATCTTTCGAACAGGCCGAACGGGTTTCCGAACAGCTGGAAACCACCAGCATCATGAATCAGACCCTGGCGATGTTTTCCAATGCCCGTCAGGCGGATTACGCCGGTCAGATGCATGAAAAACTGCTGATCAATTACTACAAGGCACTCAACTACCTCGGTTTGGCCAGTCAGGCCAGCAGCCGTAACCAGAAGCTGGATGCACTGGACGGCGCGCGTGTAGAAGCCCGCCGCATGATCATCAAACTCAATGACCTCAACGACCAGTTGGGGGATTACGAGGAGGCCAAGGCCGATTCCGACAGCTCGTTCAATAAAATCATGCAGCTGCTCAGTGCGCTTAACGGCGAGCAGTTTGACAAGAACACCCTGATTTACCGCGACGATGCCCTGGCTCATTACCTCACCGGCCTCAGCTTTGAAATGAACGGCGAGTACGACGATGCCCGCATCAGTTACCGCAAGGCGGCGGAAAGCTACGAGCAGGGCTACGCCGAGCAGTTTCGTCTGGGCACCGACATGACCCGTCAGGCGTGGCTGGATACCGCTCGGATGATGCGTTTCAGCGGTGGCTTTGACGACGAGGTCAAGGACATTGCCGAACACAAACTGACCGCCGAACAACGCGACGCGTTGCAACAGGCCAGTCCCAGCGATGCCCAGCTGATGGTGGTCGAGCACAAGGGCTTTGCGCCGCCGCTGGAAGAAATGAACCTGCAAATGTGGGCCGATCCCAACACCCGTTCGCTGAAAATCCGGCCGATCTCCGGTGGCCGTGACGCCTGGACCTGGTTCTACATGCTCTACGCCGACAAGGGCGTCTACAACATCATTACGGCGTACCTGGATGCCAAGGCCGGTAATTTCCCCATCACCCCGTTTGTGAAAACCATTTATCTGGGGCCGCTGTGGAGCACGCTGGAAGACCTGAATCTGGATACGGCGATCAGTGGCTTCTTGCGCGTCACGGTGCCGTACTACAAGCCCTTGCCGGTACTGGGCAGCAGCAATTTGCAGATTGCTCCGGTTAATATCGCGAATAACACCCAAACCAGCAGCCAAGCCAATTCCCGCACCTTACAGCAGACACAGCGACTGACACTGGAAAAGGCCGCCAGCCCGGCGCAAATGGGCTTGCAGCAAAAGTTGCTGACGTCCTCTTCGGAAATTCAACAGGCGCTGGCGCGCTCGGCCATCAAGGCGCTGTCGGTGAAGAGCATTGGCAGCTCGGTGGATTCTTCCGGGCTGTTGGCCTTTGCCGGTGGCTTGCTGACCCAGCTGACCGAGGCGTCGGAAACCCGCAGCTGGCAGCTGTTGCCACAGGATATTCGCATTCGGCGCATGACGCTGGCGGCAGGGGAGTACGACCTGACACTGACATCCGAGCTGGAAACCGGTATCCGTGAGAACCACAATACCCGAATGACACTCAAACCGGGTCAGATCGGCCTGTGGCAAGTGCGCTCGATGGGCAACACGCCAACAACCGATTACTGATTAATAACCGATTACTGATATTGCTGGTCTGACGGCCAGTCCACACAGGCAGAGGACGCAAAGAATGACACTTTCACGCACCCTGAACAGCATCCTGAAAACCGCTCTGGTTGGCGGCGTGGCATTGGCCGCCCTGTCCGGCTGTACCTCAACCGAGGTGAAGCGGGTGGATGCCAAGGAAGAGATTGCCCTGTCAGACCGCTGGAATGCCACCGACTCGCGTTTGGTCGCCGAGGAAATGATTACCGACATGGTGTCGTTCCCGTGGGCCACCGAGTTTGAAATGAACAACAACCGCAAGCCAACGGTGATCATTCAGCGCATCAGCAACAAGTCCCACGAGCACATCGCGGTGGACACTTTCATCAACGACATCAAGCGCAGCATCATCCGCTCCGGCAAGGCCAACTTTGTTGCTGGCGGCGACGAGCGTGCGGCGATTCGTGAAGAACGTGCAGATCAGGAATTGAATGCGGCCCAAGCCAAGCAGCAGGGGCAGGAGCAAGCGGCTGATTTTGCATTGTCTGGCACCATCAATTCGATTGTCGATCAGGTCGACGATGAGCGCGTGACCTTCTATCAGGTGGACCTGAAGCTGATCGACATGGAAAGCAACATCGAAGTGTGGAACGGCCAGAAGAAAATCCAGAAGTACCAGAACAAGTCGTCCTACAGCTTGTAAGCCGATCTGATACAAGGAGCACTTTCGTATGGTGATCAAGTCATTGGCGCTGCTGGCGTCTACCGCAATGCTGGCGGCGTGTGCCGGTATGCCATCGACCGATACCGACCAGACGGCCGCGCAGCGCGCTGAGGCTGCTTCGCTGGCGGCACTGAACGGTGCTCCGGAATGGTCGGTGAATCCACCGCACCGCAGTGGCATGGCCTACGGTGTTGGCAGCATTGAAGTGATTGGTGATGCCGCCTCAGCGGTACGACGGGCCGGGGAGTTGGCCCGTATTGATCTGGTCAGCCAGCTGCGGGTGACGATTTCAGGGGATTTCTCGTCCATCACTACCGAAACCAAAGCTTCTGGGCAAGAAACCTCAGTGCAGCGTCGGGTGCAGCAAAAAGTGCGCAGTCAGGTGGCTGAAGTGACCCTCGATGAGGTGATTATCAAGGAGGCCTCGGTGGCCAATGGCACCGCCTATGCACTGGCCGAGCTGGATCGCAATGCTGCCGCTGCGCGTTTGCGGCAGCAGATTACCGAAGTGGAACAGCAGCTGGACCAGTACGCTCAGGTACAGCCCGAAGGCGACACCCTGCAACAACTGCGGGTGATGCTGCCAGTGCTCAACTTGCTGGCAGAACGTCAGGCCTACGCCGACAAGCTGGCGCTGGTGGCCATGGACAACAAGGCTGCGCCGTTGCTGGCAAACCATCGTCAGTTGCAGCAGCGGGTGCTGGACTTGCTGGAAACGCTGGTGGTGAAAGTGAACTTCAGCAATGCCACCGCCCGTTCCATGTCGGGGGAATTGCTGCAGGCGCTAACGTCGCAAGGGCTGAAGGTTCAGCAGGCTGGCAGCTACGACTTACTGTTTGATGTTTCGGCTGAGCGCTCCAATCGCACCCAGGACAATCGCTACTACGCGTTTGTTAAAGCACGGGTACAGATTCAGGACGCCGATCAGCGGGTGCTGTCGTCGTTCAGTGATACCGCTCGCGGCATTTCCGGGCTGGAAACGGTAGCCTGGCAAAAAGCCTCTGAGGCGGTGGCAGAAAAGCTGCAAACCGAGCTGGCCAATACCCTTGCTGAACGGCTGATGTAAGCACCAGCGTTCAACCGTTCGAAAGCAGGATAAACCGCCAATCAGCAAAAAGCCCTGTCAGATGACTCTGACAGGGCTTTTTTGAAGGTGCTGGAAAAGCGTCAGGCTTACTTGCGGATGCCTTCGACGTTCAGTTCCAGTTCTACCGGTACGTTGCCCAGGTAGCCGTCCATGTTGAAGTCGCCCAGCATGATCTGGGTAGTGCCGGTGAAACCGGTGCGGTAGCCACCCCATGGGTCTTTGCCTTCACCCAGCTGGGAAACCGGGAAGGTCAGGGTCTTGGTGACGCCACGCAGGGTGAATTCGCCAGTCAGTTCGCCTTTGCCTTCGCCAGTGGCTTTGTAGCCAGTGCTCTTGAAGGTAGCGGTTGGGTATTCGTCAACGTACAGGAAGTCCTTGCTGCGCAGGTGCTTGTCACGCTCGGCGTGGTTGGAGTCAATGGACGCCACGTCGATGGTCACTTCAATTTCGGAGTCGGCAGGCTTGGCCTTGTCCCACTCGAAATCGCCTTCGAAGCTGTTGAAACGGCCGGTCAGCCAGCTGTAACCCAGGTGCTTCACCTTGAAGTTGATGGACGCGTGGGCACCTTTGGTGTCAATCACGTAATCAGCGGCGTTGGCAACGGTAGCGGTCATGGCTGCCGCGGATACGGACAGGGCAATCAGCAGTTTTTTCATGGTCGGACTCCTTTTGGTCTTCCCTGATTCAAGTCGGGAGAGATTCAGTATTTCGTACGGTTAAGGGTGACGCTGCGACCGGCTTCACAAGCCCGGCTTCAGCATGCGTTTTAAAGTGTTGTCCTTGTTGATGATGTGGTGCTTCAGTGCCGCCAGTGCATGCACAGCCACCATGGCCATCAACAGCCAGGCCAGAATTTCGTGTACTTCACCGGCAATTTCTTCCTGCGAGCCGCGCTCGGTCAGGGTCGCCGGTACGGAAAACAGGCCAAACACGTCGACGGCCCGGCCGTCGGCGGTAGAAATCAGATAGCCGCTGACCAGCAGCACGGCCATCACCAGGTACAAACCCAAGTGAGCGAAATGGGCGGCGGTGTTTTCCAGCTTTTTGGTCGACAGACCGGCCGGTGACGGATTCAGCTGACGCCAGCCAAAGCGCACCACAAACACCAGTGCAACCAGCACACCAATGGCTTTATGGGTTTCCAGCGAGCCGTGATACCAGCTGTCGTAGTAAGTCAGTTCAACCATGTACAAGCCAAGGCCGAACATGCCAAAAATGGCCAGCACCATGATCCAGTGCAACAGAATGGCCACCAGGCCGTAGCCGGTTTGGGTATTTTTCATCATGGTTGGTTGTGGTTCCGGTATTTGATAATGACTCACGGTACGCAAATCCGGTTCTGAGAAAAATAGCGAAAGATCGACAATAATTGTGCAAAAATGCACAAAACTTTTCGGTGAGATTGCAAACATGCAAGCTGAAGACTTCAACTGGGACGATTTGCACGTCGCCTACCGGGTGGCTGAACTGGGCACCCTGAGCCGTGCTGCCGAGCGGTTGGGGCTGAACCATTCCACCGTATTGCGCCGTATCACGCGGCTTGAGCAGCAGTTGGGCGTACGTTTGTTCATTCGTCACCAGCGCGGTTACCAGCTTACGGATGCCGGGCAATTCATGCTGGCGCGGATGCGCCCCATCGCCGATGACATGCTGCGTTTGTACAGCGGCCTGGCGACTCAGGAAAGTTCGCCATCCGGAACGCTGCGTATTTCCACGGTGTCGGACTTTTCGCTGTTTTTTGCCCCCATGCTGCATGCCTTCCGTGAGCAATATCCGCAAATTCGGGTGCAGGTGATGGCCACCGACGAGCGGGCGTCGTTGGTGAGCGGCGATGTGCATGTGGCGATTCGGATGGGCGCTCAGCCAACCGAGCCGGATTTGATTGCCCGCAAGCTGATTCCGGCGTCGATGCAATACTACGCGTCGCCGTCCTATATTCGCCGTTATGGCGTGCCGACCAATCTGGTCGAGGTCAAACACCACCAGTGGGTGCTGCCATCCGGGCGCAAGCGCCAGATGTCGGGTATTCGTGAGTTGATGGCCAATATTAATCCCGACCAGATTGTCTTCGAGAGCAACAGCTTTACCGATATTTTCTCGGCGGTGTCGGAAGGCATGGGCATCGGCCCGGTGGGGTTTCTGCAACGGGCCAGCAACATTCACCACGAGCTGGTGCCGGTGAACTTTGGCGTTAAGGAAGATCCGTCGTTTATGTGGTTTGTGTACCACAAGGACATGCGCAGCAGCGCCCGGGTACGGGCGTTGCTGGATTTTATGGTTGAACGGGTGCCAGACATGCTACCGGCACTGGATGGCGCACCGGCAGGGCATAGTTCATAGTTAAGGGCATAGTTAAGAACGTAGCTAAGGGCGTAGTTAAGCGAGTAAATAAGGGCTCCGTCAGACGATAGCGCTTGGCAGGCCGAAGGCATCGGCCAGACAAGGCCAGTGCTGGCAAATGCGGGAGACCTTGCCCGTCTGCTGGTCCACTGCGTGGGTGTTGTAAAACAGCCGTTCCGGATGACGACAGCTGTTGCTGACCAGGCTGTCGATCATGTCGGCGTCGTCCTCGTCCAGCAGTGCCTGCACCACGATGTTGGCGGTGGCCAGATCGTGGTTGGTGAGGGTTTCGCCGGTGCGGCTGAGCCACAGGTCATTCATCTCTTCTGCAACCCGCAGGGCAAACCAGGCACGGCGCATCAGCATCACGCTGCCACAGCTGTTCACTGGCGCGCACATTTCCAACAGCGGCATGGCCGAATGAATGCGTTGCAGCAATTTGGGCGCGTTATCGGCGAGGGTGTTTTCCAACTCCAGAAAGTACATGCAGTAGTCCATTACAAACTGACTCAGCTGGGCGACAGCCTTGGACTCTGCGGTTTGCACAACCCGGCTGAGCTGGTTCAGCCGTGCGGTGATGCGTTTTTCCAGCCCGGCTTTTTGGCCAGCCAGCGAGGGTTGCACACTGAGGATGGAAACTGCCGAATCTGACATTGTGGCCTCGTTCTTAAAAATACTAATAAAATCAATTAGTTAGGTTTGCTTTTCGTTCCTTGTAGTAAAAGTATAGTAAAACTTGACGCCCTCGCCAGTGACGTCAGGAACGCGGTGCATAATTGACAGGTTGTCTGTACAAAGAGACTGAGAACTGGATCACAAATACCGCCCGTGCCAGTAAAAAGGCATAAAAACTGATCCACAGGCCGCTGTTGCCCTGGCCATCCAGCAGCCACCACAACGGCACAAACACCAGCAGTGCCGCCGCCAGCATGGCGTTTCGCATGGTCGCCGTTGCTCCCGCGCCAATGCATAAACCGTCGAGCCAGTAGCTCCACCAGCCCACCATTGGCAGCCAGATCAACCAGTGTTGATATTGGTCCAAAACCGCCAGCAAGTCCTGGTTGTTGGTCAACATTGGCCAAATCCAGTGAGAGCCAAACGCAAACAACAGCGTCATCAATATTCCCAGTGCCAGAGAATTGACACCGGTGAGCAGGAAGGTGATTCGTACCTGTCGAGCGGTATGCGCCACATTATCTTCAGAATCCACAGCGCCCTGGTTGGTGGTTTGCGAACGATTGCCTGCAAACCGTGCCAGCGCTTGTCCGGTGAGGCTTTCAGCTGCGTGGGCAATGCCATCCAGAGCGTTGGAAATCAGCAGCAGCAGGGTAATGATCAGGCTGTTGGTGGCCAGCACCAGTTCCCCTTGCTGGGCGCCCTGGGCATTAAAAAAGGCAAACACCAGCAACAGGGTGAGGGTGCGCACAAACAGCTGGTGGTTCACCTGTACCACGGGTTTGAGGGTTGGCCAGTCGGGGCGGCTGCGCCACAGTCCCGCCAGTCCCTTGTCCAGCTGGTTCAACAGCGGCTGAAAGGCACTGCTGCGGTGGGCGTAGTAGAGGCCAACGGCCAGTCCGCTCCAGTCGGCGATCACACTGCCAAGGGCGACACCGTCGGTGGTCATGCCCAAACCGTAAACAAACAGCGCATCCAGGCCGCCGTTGATCAGGTTGGTGACGGTCATGATCACCAGTGGCACGCGGGTTTGGCCACGGCCAATAAACCAACCCAGCAAGCAGTATTGCAACAGCACCGCGGGCACGGAAAACAGCCGGATGGCCAGATAGGTCGCAGCGCCGGCTTCGACTTCGTTTGATGCGTCCATCAAGGGCAGCACCAGGGGATACAACAAGGTGCCCAGCAGCCACACGGTCAGACTCAACGGCAGCGCCAGCCAGATGGCGTTGACTAAAACCTGATGCTGGGCAGCGGCCTGATGGCTGCGGGCAGACAGTGCGGTGGTGCCCATACGCAGAAAGCCGAAGCTCCAGCACAGCATGGTAAACAGCTGGGCACCGATGGCCACAGCGCCCAGGTAGGCGGCGTTGGGCAAGTGTCCCAGAATTGCGCTGTCGACCAGGCCCAGCAAGGGCACGGTGATGTTGCTGAGCATTACCGGCCAGGCGATCGCCCAGATGCGACCTTGTGTCGCAAGGGCGGTGTCAGGTGAAGCAGAATCCGTGCGGGTCATGGCTGATATACTCAGGTCAGATAGTCAGGAGAGAAACAATGAAAGGTGCGATTGTACTGGCCTCGGCCCTGTTTGCAGCCCTGTTGGCGGCTTTGGCATTCGGGATTGCCTGTTCTAGCCATCAACCGGAACGCTATCCGGCCTGGCAGCAGGACGGTGCGGTGTTGTTTGGCAGTAGCCGGCAGGTGTCGGATTTTGAGTTTGTTGATCAGTACGCAGTGCCCCGCAATCAGGCCAGTTTTGAAAAGCGCTGGAAGCTGGTGTTCTTTGGCTACACCTTCTGTCCGGATATTTGCCCGACCACATTGGCGGAGCTGAACCGGGTCTGGAAGCAGCTGCCGGAAGGGGTAAGAGCACAGTGGCAGGTGGTGTTTGTTTCGATCGATCCGGCCCGTGATACCCCCGCTGCACTGGAGCCGTACATGACCTACTTCAATCCGGAATTTGTGGCGCTGACGGGCAACCCGGATTCCCTGCGCTCGGTGGCGGGCGAGTTGAATGGCTTTTATGCTCGGGTGGAACGGGGTGACGGTATGGCTTACCTGATGGATCATTCGGCCAACCTCGCGGTGGTCAGCCCGGACTGGCACTACCGTGGCTACATTGAGCCGCCGTTCTGGCCCGGCAAAATGACGACCTTGCTGACTGAGCTGGTGCAGTAAGATCCAATTGCAAGGAAGTGTCATTCTCACGTCATGGCGTGCATGGTAGGCTTGGTACAACATCAGATTTCAGGGATGAAATGGATGATCAAGTCGATGATCACTTCAGCAATTAATTCGGTCAGGTGCTCGTTGCAGCTGCCGTGGTTTTCTACGGCATGGTTTTCTACGGCATGGTTTTCTACGGCATGGTTGTGGACAGCATGGGTACTGCTGGCAGCGGCTGTTGTTGAATGGGGTCGCCACGATGGCTGGCTTGGCGCCAGCACCGTCGTTACGGGCTCTCTGCCCTCGTTTGTGTGGATGCTGGCCGCCGGTACGCTGGCTGCCATCTGGGTTCCCGAGCGTTATCGGCCACCGATGTGGTTTGCCCTGCTGGCGGTCAGCGTGGTGCTGGAATGGCTGTCAGAATCGCTATCTCCGGCAGCCACGTTCGATGTTTTTGATGTGCTGGCGCTGGTGGCCGCAATGCCACCGTTGTTGCTGGCCCACGCTTTCAATGCGCTGCCCAAAGCGCACTTTCATACACCGGTTGCCCGGTTATCTCTTTTTCCCCTGTTTGCGTTGCAGCTGGCCTGTACACAGTGCGTCGATTGCTATTGTGGCGATGAAGGTGACTGCGACACGCTGGTTTATCTCAGCAGCAGTGAGATCCGTGCGGACATCAGCCCGGAATACGGCAACACCGCCACGCTGCAACTGACTGGAAAATTGTATGTGCTGGACGGCTGGCTGGCGGTGGTCGACCGCTGGCGCGGTATTCATATTTTTGATGTCAGCGACCCGCAGAACCCGACCCGGCAGGTGTATTTGCCGGTGCCGGGCGTTACCGACATCAGTATCAAGGATGATGTGATGTACGTGAATGCCTTCACCGATCTGGTTGCCATTGATCTGGCCAGCCTGCAACAAGGCCTTTATGAGCCGGGCAGCGAGACCCGCTACTTCAACGTGTTCACCTATGTTGCGCCGGACGAATTCACCGATGACGCTGACCTGGATATTGGGGAATACGTCTGGGGTGTATCGACGCTACCGGACGAAGGCGTTGTGATTGGTTACCAAACCGACAAGGGGCGGCTTCGCCTCTATGGCCAATGGCAGGAGCAACCGTGATGAAACCGATCAAACGCGCTACAGCACAGCTCACGGCATTAGTTACGGTATTAGTTACGGCAATCGGGCTCAGCGGCTGCCAGACGGGCAGCGACAGTGGTTCTTCCTCTGGCCAGCAGAGTGGCCAGTCCGGCTCGACGTCCCGCTTCACCATACAAAATGACTATCTGGTGGTCTCTGATCGGAGCAAGATCAACAGCTATGCCATTCACGATCCAGAGGCCGACACCAGCCCTGCCGGGGTACTGCAACTCGCGCACAGCGTGTATGTAAATCGAACGCTGGAAACGGCCTTCGCCTATGGTGATGAACGCGTCATGTTTGGCACCACCACGGGCACTTTGATCGCTACGGTCGATGATGAGGGACAGTTAGCGCTGGAAACAGTGGTTGAGCACGCCCGCAGTTGCGACCCGGTGATTGCCAGTGGTAACCGCATGTACGTCACCTTGTCGAATGACGGCAGTGGCTTCTGTGGTGGCAGCATATACAACAACCATTTGCTGGCTTACGATATTTCAGACATTACCAATCCGCTGCTGATCGATGAGATTCAACTCAATCAGCCACAAGGGCTGGCGCTGGCCGATGAGCAGCTGTGGGTATGTACCGAATCCGGCTTATGGCGTTTTGATGTGCTGGAAAGCGGCGCAGTGGAAGAGCGCAATAACTACGGCTGGCTGCCTTGTGATGACCTGATTATTGACCAGCAACTGGCCTATCTGACGTGGGGCAGTGGGGTCACCCTGATCGATATTTCGGGCGAGTATCCGCTGGAATTGGCGCTGATCAACGAGGGAGATTAGCCCTCGTTGATCAGGAATAATCAACGTCGTTTGACCGCCAGACTGGCAACAAACATCAAGGTGGCAGCAACCACAATGCTGGGGCCCGCCGGAGTGTCCCAGTAGAACGATGCCGACATACCGGAAATCACGGCCAATACCCCGACCAGCGCGGCGATCACCACCATTTGTTCCGGCGTGCGAGACAGGCTACGAGCAGCAGCCGGTGGGATAATCAGCATGGCGCTGACCAACAGAATGCCGACGATTTTCATCGCCAGTGCAATCACCAGCGCCAGCATCAACACCAGCATCAGATTCAGACGAGCCACCGGGTAGCCATCAATACTGGCCAGTTCCTGACTGATGGTGGTCGCCAGCAAGCCACGCCATTGCCAGGCAATCAGCCCCAGACAAACGATTGCGGCGGCAGCCACCATCAAGGCATCGTCGCCGGTTACGGCCAGCAGGTCGCCAAACAGATAACCCATCAGGTCGACCCGTACGCCTTGAGCCAGACTCAGCACCACCAGTCCCACCGCCAGCATGCTGTGGGAGATGATCGCCAGCAAGGTGTCGGAACTGAGGGTTTCGATGCGTTGCATCGGATACAGCACTAGTGCCAGTAAGGCGGAGCTGAGTACCAGTGCCAGCGTCGGATTAAGGTCCGACAGTACCCCGAGGGTAATGCCCAACAAGGCGCCGTGGGCCAATGTGTCGCCAAAAAATGCCATCCGTCGCCACACCACAAAACTGCCCAGCGGGCCGGTCACACAGGCCAGCAATACACCACTGAGCAGCGGCATCAGCCACCAGTAATTCATCATCCAGTCGTTCATGGTTGCTCGCTTGAAGGGGCCTTGGCGGAGGTGTGGCTGTGGTCATGCAGGTGTGCCGGGTCGTGGCATACCGGTTCGTCCTCGACGTGGCCATCGAGGCAATGATGGTGGTCGTGGTGGTGGGTGTAGGCAGCCACTGGTGCGGAATGCTGGCCAAACAGCTCGATGTATTCCTGCGAATTGGAAACGTGTTCCGGGTGGCCTGAACAGCAGATATGGCCGTTCATGCAAATCACTTCGTCGGTAGCGGCCATCACCAGATGGAGGTCGTGGGACACCATCAATACGCCACAGCCGAGCTCATCACGCAGTTGCGGAATCAGCCGGTAGAGTTCGTGTTGGCCTTGTACATCAACCCCCTGTACCGGCTCGTCCAGTACCAGCAACTGAGGCTTCAACAGCAGGGCCCGGGCCAGCAGCACTCGCTGCCACTCGCCACCGGACAGATCCTGAATATCCTGATTCTGCAAGCCGGTAATGCCCAGTCGCTGCAGCCAGTCATCAATGCTTTTGCGGGTGGCACCACGGGACAATTTCAGAAAACCGTCTACTGTGATGGGTAGCCGTGGCTCCAGTCGCAGTTGCTGGGGCATGTAGCCCACCTTGAGGTTCTTACGGCGCTGAATGGTGCCGGAATCGACCCCTTCCAGACCCAGCAGAACCCGTACCAGTGTTGATTTACCGCAGCCGTTGGGGCCAATCAGGGTAACGATTTGGCCAGCGTTGATTTGCAACGAGATGTCTTGCAACACCTGTTTGTGGCGACGGGCGAGGTTGAGCTGGTCGGCACGGATCAGAAGGTTGTCGGCCATGCTCAGGCAGCTGCCTCCGGCTTACAGGCCGGGCACAGGCCGGACAGTTCGGTGAGTTGGTGGTTAACCTTGACGCCCAGCAGGGTTTCAACCTGAGCGGTCAGCGCTTGCAGCTTTTCGTCGGCCAGTTCCTGTGCCTGACCACATTGTTCGCAAACAAAGAAACAGGATGGGTGTTCTGTGGTCGGATGGTCACAGCCGGTGAACGCATTGAGCGAGTGCAGACGGTGGATCAGTCCCAGATCGAGCAGGAAGTCGAGCGCCCGGTACACGGTTGGCGGCGCCGGATTGAAGCCCTCACTGGCGAGAATGCCCAGCAGGTCGTAGGCCCCCATTGGCTTGTGGCTTTGCCAGATCAGTTCCAGCACGCGTAGCCGTACCTTGGTGAGGCGAGCACCGCGTTCTTCACAGATCGCGCGAGCGCGGTCGATGGCATTTTCGACACAATGAGAATGATTGTGGGGTAAATAAACGTTTGCGCTCATGACTTTACCAACCTTGAGTTATAACATTGCAATTTTACGACAGTCGACGCGAGACACAATGAACATTCTGATTTCTTTTACACTTTCTTTCCTGGTCGCACTGTCCGCCAGCTGCTCATTGGCAACTCAAGCTGCTGAAAGCGGCAATCACACTCCGCGTGTGCTGGCCAGTGTGCATCCGTTGGCGCTGATTGCGGCGTCGGTTGTCGCACCCCAAAATATTGAGGTGCTGGTGCCAGCGGGCATGACCCCACACGACTTTTCCTTGCGTCCATCGGATATCGATGTGATCCAGAACGCCGACATCATTGTCTGGGCAGGACCCGAGAGCGAGCCGTACCTGGCCGGTTTTGCCAAACGCTGGCCCGACAAGGTGTGGATCAACGCCGCCAAAGAAGGCGAGCGATTGTACCAGCAAGATCCGGCTTTGATTGGTGATGAGGCCCGCAATGACCCCCACTGGTGGTTTTCAGTTGCCGTTGCCCGCCAGCTGCAGCACCGTCTTGCCGAGCAGTTGGACGTTGACCCGGCTGCGTTTGACCAAAGCCTCGATCAGGCCGTGCGTGACGCCCGCGAGATGCTGGCACCGGTGCGCGACCGCGGTTTCTTTGTCTTCCACCGTGCCTACGACCACTGGGTTTACAACATGGGCCTGAACATGAAGGGTGCCTTTACCCTAAGCCCGGAACAAAAGCCGGGCCTGCGCACCTTGCAGGAAATGCGTCAGCAATTGCAGCGTGGCGACGTGGTGTGTGTGTTCTCTGAGCCGGAGTTCTCACCGGCCATGGTTGATCGCCTGGTTGAAGGCGTGCAGGTTGGCCGCGGCGAGTTGGACCCGATGGCGATGCAGATTCCATTGTCGGCAGATGGCTACCCCAACTTGCTGAAAGACATGGCTGAGCGCGCTTACCGCTGCTTGTCGGCGGTGGATAACAAGGCCGCAACGGCGCTGGACAACACCGTGTATGAGGGCGGCGATGACGGCCACCACCACCACCATGGCCACGCTGCGGAAGAACATGCTCATGAAGAACACAGTGACGACGAGCACAGCGACCATGACCATAATCAGGAGCATGACGATCACGCTGACGAGCAGGACGAAGGCGGTTTCTTCTCCCGCCTGCTGAAATAACTGACCCAGCACTTTGGATCTTCCTGCACAGGCCGCTAAAATGCGGCCTGTTTGTTATCTGTAGTCGTGACTTTCCATTTCATTTGCCACCGCGAGTTTCAACATGTCCAACATTTCCTCTGCCAACCGAGTGCCATCGCCGACGATTCACGCCAGCCTTGAACGTGCCGTACTGCCAGAGAAGCTGGCGGTGGTGACGCTGGCTGCGGGCAAGGGCTCGCGGATGAAGTCCGAACTGCCAAAAGTGCTGCACACACTGGCCGGCAAGCCCATGCTGCAGCATGTGCTCGACAGCGCCGGGCAGTTACAGGGGGCGGAGCAGCATGTGGTG
The DNA here is from genome assembly GCF_056158645.1 of Oceanobacter sp. ABM4_470. Lineage (NCBI taxonomy): Bacteria > Pseudomonadati > Pseudomonadota > Gammaproteobacteria > Oceanospirillales > Oceanospirillaceae > Oceanobacter > Oceanobacter sp. ABM4_470. Next base: position 3,494,716 of record NZ_JBSWTR010000001.1, on the reverse strand, counting down.
ATTGGTCACGGTGCTGACAGCGTCCGCGACGTCATTGGCAAGGCCGGTGATTACCCGGTGCAGTGGGCAGTACAGGCGGAACAAAAAGGCACCGGCCACGCGGTGGCGCAGGCCATGCCCAACGTTGCTGACGACGCTGTGGTGTTGGTGTTGTACGGCGATGTGCCCTTGATCGCGCCACAAACCCTGGCCGGTTTGCTGGCGAAAACGGCTGTTTCTGAGGACAACGAAAGCGCGAACAACGGCGGGGCGCTGGTGCTGCTGACCATTGAACTGGATAACCCGACCGGTTACGGCCGTATCGTGCGTAATGGCGCCGGAGAAGTGCAGGCCATTGTCGAGCAGAAAGACGCCAGCGAAGCCGAGCGCCAGATTCGCGAAGTCAACACTGGTATTTTGGCGGTATCAGCCAGGCACCTGAAGCGCTGGTTGCCGCAACTGTCGTCCAACAATGCCCAGGGCGAATACTATTTGACTGACATTGTGGCTCTGGCGGTGGCAGAAGGCGTTGAAGTGGTGGCCGAACACCCGTCCAGTGAGTTTGAAGTGCAAGGGGTTAACGACCGCCTGCAACTGGCAACTCTGGAGCGTGTGTATCAGGCGACCCAGGCGGACGACCTGATGCGACTGGGCGTTGCCCTGGCCGATCCGGCGCGGCTGGATGTGCGCGGCTCACTGGTGGTTGGCTCGGATGTGTTTATCGACGTTGGCTGTGTGTTCGAAGGCCATGTGATTCTCGGCAACGGTGTTCATATCGGCCCGTACTGTGTGGTACGCGATAGCGAAATCTCCGCTGGTAGCCGTATCGAAGCCTACAGCCACATCGACAATGCCAGCCTCGCCGAAGGCTGCAACATTGGCCCTTACGCCCGCCTGCGTCCGGGCGCCGATCTTGATACCGGTGCCCGCGTAGGTAACTTCTGCGAAGTGAAAAAAGCCCGCATTGGTGCCGGTTCCAAGGTCAATCACCTGAGCTACATTGGCGATGCCGACGTCGGCGAAGGCGTTAACGTCGGTGCTGGTACCATCACCTGCAACTACGACGGCGTGAACAAGTCGCTGACTCGCATTGGCGACAACGCCTTTATCGGTTCCAATTCGGCGCTGGTCGCTCCGGTGGAAGTAGGCGCTGGTGCCACCATTGCCGCCGGTTCAGTCATTACCAGCAAGGTGGATGACAACCAACTGGCCGTGGCGCGAGGCAAGCAACGCAACATTGATGGCTGGCAGCGTCCAACCAAAAAGTCGTAACACCTTATTCGGCGTATCAGGCGTGGAATCCGCCCTTTAGGTTTGACTTTAAAGGGCGATTCGACTGCTATTTACTCATAACCAAAAGATATTATTCTTCTGTTTTTTAATCCGTAGAATCGCCGCCAATAGTTAATAAGCGAGCGATTCCATGACCCGATCTTCTCCCTGGGCACTGCTGCCCATGCTGCTGTTCCTGGCTCTGTTTATTGGTAGTGGTGTGTACTACCAACTGCAAGGTGTCGACTTTGCTTTCTATAAAATCTCCGCACCAGTCGCCATTCTGCCTGCCATTGTGCTGGCACTGATGCTGGCCCGGGGCTCCATCAACGAACGTGTCGAAACCTTTATCAAAGGCTGTGGTGACCAGACCATCGTCACCATGCTGCTGATCTTCCTGCTGGCGGGTGGTTTTGCCAGCATGGGCAAGGCCATTGGTGGTGTCGAAGCGGCGGTGCACTGGAGCCTTGAGCTGGTGCCATCCATGCTGGTGCTGCCGGGTTTGTTTGTTGTCACGGCGTTAATGGCGACGGCGATGGGTACCTCGATGGGCACCATTGCGGCGGTGGCTCCCATTGCAGTGGGCTTGAGTGATGCCACTGGCATGGCCTTGCCACTGACCGTGGGTACTGTGATGGGCGGCGCCATGTTCGGTGACAACCTGTCGATCATCTCCGATACCACCATTGCCGCGACTCGTACCCAGGGTTGCAGCATGAAAGACAAATTCCGTCTTAACTTCCGTATTGCCTTGCCTGCGGCGCTGCTGACGCTGGTCTGGCTGTTTTTCCAGGGCAGCGGCGAGGTGCCGGTAGAGCCGATGACCAGCAGCCTGATCAGTGTATTGCCCTATGCTGTGGTGCTGATTCTGGCGGTGTCCGGCCTGAATGTGCTGGTGGTGCTGCTAACGGGTATTTTCCTGTCGGGTCTGATTGGTTTAATCAATGTACCGGATTACACCGTACAGCAGTGGTCGGCCGATATTTACGCCGGTTACACCGGCATGCAGGAAATCCTGATTCTGTCGCTGTTGATTGGTGGTTTGGGGGCGCTGATGAAGTCGGAGGGCGGCCTTAACTGGATTGCCAACCAGATTGATCGCTTCAGCCGGGTGGCCGCCAACAGTGGCAACCGTCGTCTGGGCGAAACCAGTATTGTGGCCAGCGTGCTGTTGTCGAACGCCTGTACGGCCAACAACACCGTGGCGATTCTGATTTCCGGCAGTCTGGCCAGGGACATTGCCGAGCGCTATCAGGTTGATCCGCGTCGCAGCGCCAGTTTGATGGACATCGCTTCCTGTGTGATTCAGGGCATTCTGCCTTACGGCGCGCAGATGCTGTTGGCGGCGTCGATTGCTGGCTTGTCACCACTGATGCTGGTTGGTTCAGTCGGCTATTGCTGGGCCTTGGGACTGATGTTGCTGCTGTCAGTCATTCTGGGTTGGCCACGACCGGCTAAACAGGCCTGATTCCCTTCCTGCAAGGCACACGGGCACATTTGCGACTAGGCTAAAGCTTTTGATCATTAGCTTTTCGTTTAGGGTGGAGTGTGCCTGTATGTTCTCTCGCGTCCGTTACAGCCTGATTCTGCTGTGCTGTCTGGCGTTGCCGGTTTTGGCAGCGCCAGTGACCATCATTGCGGTGGACGAGCCACCGGCCAGCTTTCGCAACGACGTTGGCACGTTGGATGGCTATGTGATTGATCTGGTGCGGGCCATGCAAACCCAGCTGGGCAACCGCGACCACATTGTGATGATGCCCGAACAACGGGCGTTAGAGATGGCCGATACCCAGCCCAATGTAGTGCTGCTGGGCTTTACCCGTACTCCCGAACGCGAGCAGAAGTACCATATGATCACGCCGGTGCTGAACAAGCCCTGGGTGCTGTACGGCCTCAAGGGCCGGTTGATGCCGTTTGGCAATGTCGACGACGCCCGTCAGCTCGATACCATTGGCGTGGTACGCGGCGATGTGCGAGAAAAATTCCTCCACCAGAACGGCTTCGACAATTTGGTGGCAGTGGCGCGTCATGGTCTTAATGTGCGCAAGCTGCAAAGCCAGCGTATTTCAGCCTTGTTCTTCGAGCCATTGGGCATGGCCCATGAATGCCAGCGGCTGGCCGTTGATTGCCAGCAATTCGAGGAACTGTACCGTCGGCGCTCGAATGACGTTTACCTGATGATGTCACGCTCGGGCACCTCCGAGGCTACCGCCAAAGCCTGGCAGGATGCCGCTGAGCAGCTGCGTCAGCAGGGCATCTTTGAAGCCATTGCCACCCAGTGGGCCGAGCGTATCCAGCAGGATTACGGTATCCAGAGCCGTTACCATGAGGGACGACTGGAGTTCTGAGCGGGAGCGATTGGAGAGGGACCACTTGAGCTGGTGTTATTGGACTTATTGAAGCCGAGCACGGCGTTTTTGCCGCCAGCGAACCCAGCCAGTCCAGCACAACAGCGCGGGCACCAAACCGCTAACAAACACCAGAATACGGCCCAACAGGCCAAACACTTCACCGTTGTGGAGCGGGTGCAGCCATTGCCAGAACAGGTCGCCAGCACGGGCGTTGGCAACGCTGCGTTGTGCGATCACCTCGCCGCTGCTGCGATCGATCCAGAGCTTGTTATTGGCGAACCGGTAGCTGGCTTCTCCTTGGCTGAACTGATCCATATACACCCGTACCATCACAACGCCGGCCGGATCTGCTGGCAGGTAGAGCCAGCGGATATCACCGCCGGGTAGCGTCTGGCGGGTGGTTGTCAGTATCTGTTCCAGGCTGATCGGCGGTTGGCCGGGTGCTTCTGTTGCTGTTGTTGTTGTTGTTGTTGTTGTTGATGGTGATGGTGATGTTTGTGCGAGTGCTGCCGTCAGATCCGGTGCGGCACGGCTCGGTAACAGCGCATCGGTGGCCGGTTTGAACCAACCCGGTTGCGCCAGAATCACGCCGGTTACAATCAGCCCCAGTACCACCGGCAAACTGTAGAGCGCTGCCAGATTGTGCAGTTGCAGGTTGTTGCGAACCGGATGGTTGGAAGGCCGCCAACGCAGAGCCTGCGGCCATTTGCGCCAATGGCTGGGCCACCACAGATACAAGCCCGACAGGGTTGAGATCAGCGCCAGAACGCCCACCAAGGCAACGATCAAACGGCCGGGCAGGTCGACCAGCAGCTCAAAGTGCAGCTGGTAGATCCAGGTCATCAGGGTCTGGCCCCAAAACCTCGGGGTTTGCTCAAGCGTGCAGGGATTAATGGATACCAGCAAGGGGGCAAAAGTCTCGCCCGCAGTTTCTGCCGGTTTCATATAACGGGCGGTCAGGGCTGACTGCTGCGCCGATGGCATCTCCAGTCGCCAATCGGACGAGCGTTCGGGATGGGCTGCCAACAGGCTCTGATAAATCACGTCGAGGGACTGCGGCTGACAGTCATCAGCCACCACAATGTGAGGGTTCAGCCACTCGTCGATTTCCGGGTAAAACACCAGCGCGCTTCCGGTCAGACCAATCAGCGCAAACAACAGCCCGGCGCTTAGCCCAAGCCACAGGTGTACTGTCAGCCACAGCTGGCGGGATTGGCGTTTGCCAGAACGGCGGTTTCGGTGTGAGGGGGAGGACATAACAACAGCAGGCTGGGTGGCGGTAAATTAAAGGCGCCAGTGTAAAGCAGCCTGACTGTCAGCACTTGCGACCGGGGTGAGACCAATTGTCGCAGGTGCAAAGCAGCTGTATAAAAGTAGCTGTATAGAGCAGAGCGGCGCCTCAGTCGGCGTCTTCCAGTTGCTCGGTCAGTTCCATCCATTCCATTTCGGCGTCTTCCAGCTGGCTCTTGATGGAGCCTTGCTGTTCCAGCGCCTTGCGCAGATCGTCCTTGCGGCCGTCGTCATAGATGCTGGCGTCACCAAGTTGCTCTTCCACTTTGTCGAGCTGGCCTTGCAGCTTTTCGACCAGCTTTTCAGCGGCCTGCTGCTTCTTGCGCAGTGGTGCCAGACGCTGACGGCGCTCGGCTTCCAGCCGTTTCTGTTCCTTGCGGTCGACGGTTGGGGCCGCTTTCGGAGCGGTGGCCGTGCCTGAGTCTGATGCGTCGGTAACCGCCATATCCTCACGCTGGTTCAGATACTGGTGGTAGTCGTCGAGGTCGCCATCGAATGGCTGTACCTTGCCGTGATCGACCAGCCAGTATTCATCCACCGAGGCTTTCAGCAGGTGACGGTCGTGGCTGACGATCAGGATGGCACCGGGGAAGTTCTGCAGCGCCAGCGTCAGCGCTTCGCGCATCTCGATGTCGAGGTGGTTGGTTGGTTCGTCGAGAATCAGCAGGTTGGGTTTCATCCAGGCAACGCAAGCCAGTGCCATACGGGCTTTTTCGCCGCCAGAGAATGGCTCGATCACTTCCAGCGCACGGTCGCCGTGGAAGCCAAAACCACCGAGGAAGTTACGGATTTCCTGTTCGCTGGCCTTGGGCTTCAGGCGTTGCAGAATCAGCATTCCGGAGGCCGAGGTATCCAGTGACTCCAGCTGGTGCTGGGCGAAGTAACCAATGCGAATGTGCTCGCCGTGGGTACGCTTGCCGGTTAACAGCGGGATTTCTTCGCAAAGGGTTTTCAGCAGCGTGGATTTACCGGCGCCGTTGGGGCCCAGCAAGCCGATGCGATGACCCGGTACGATCGACAGGCCAACGTTGGGCAGCAGGGTTTTGGTGGTACTGTCTGGCAGCTGATAGCCAAGATCGGCCTGATCCAGCGTCAGCAACGGCGTCGACATTTTCTCGTAGCAGGGGAATTCAAAGCGGAACGGCGAGTCGACGTGGGCCGGGGCAATCAGCTCCATACGCTCGAGTTCTTTCAGACGGCTCTGGGCCTGTTTGGCCTTGGAGGCCTTGGCTTTGAAGCGGGTAACAAACTTTTCAATTTCGGCAACGCGGGTTTGCTGCTTCTCGAACAGCACTTGCTGCTGGGCCAGTTTTTCAGCACGAATGCGTTCGTAAGCGCTGTAGTTGCCCGGGTAAACAGTCAGCTGTTGGTCGTGCAGGTGGACAATGTGATCGGCTACGCCGTCGATGAAGTCGCGGTCGTGGGAAATAAACAGCAGGGTGCCCGGGTATTTGCGCAGGTAGCCTTCCAGCCACAGGGTCGCTTCCAGATCCAGGTGGTTGGTGGGTTCGTCCAGCAGCAACAGGTCGGACGGCATCATCAGTGCCTGAGCCAGATTCAGACGAATACGCCAGCCACCGGAGAAGTCTTTTACCGAACGCTTGAGGTCGGCTTGTGAAAAGCCCAGACCGTGCAACAGCTGTTCGGCCTTGACCGGCACTTCGTAGCCTTTGTGCTGATCCATCTGGTCAAGCCAGCGGGTCAGTTCGTTATCGTCTTTGGCGTTGGCGATACCGGCTTCAATTTCGCGGTAGGTCTTGTCGCCGTCGATGGCATAGTCCAGCGCGGTGCGGTCGGTGGCGACCACTTCCTGCGCCATGTGCGCCTTGCGCCATTTTGCTGGCAAGGCCAGCTCGCCACCGTCTACACTCAGTTCACCGTTCAAAAGGGCGAACAGACTCGACTTGCCGGCCCCATTGGGGCCGATCAAAGCGAGCTTTTGGCCATCATGAATGCGAAGACTGGCGTTTTTCAGTAGGGTTTGCGTACCCCTTTGCAGGGAAACCTGATTAAATTCGATCATTTTTTACGACGACAAAAGGAAGCGGCAATGGCGGCGCAGTGTGCCACAGAATCATTGGACAACCCACTGTGGCAGTTCGCATTGGATTTCTACCCGTTTGAGGACGCCGAAACCATTCTGTTGGAATGCCAACAGCAGGGTGCCGACGTGCTGTTGCTGCTGGGTGCCTTGTGGCTGGCCACCGACAACGGTGCCTGGCCGGATGACGAGGATTTCGATCTGGCGCTGGAAGGCTATTTGAGCTGGCGCAGCTCGGTGGTGGAGCCATTGCGCGGAGTACGACAAACCCTGCCGAAGGCCGGTCGGGACGACGTCCGTGGCCAGTTCCGTGAACGCATCAAGGACCTTGAGTTGGAAGCCGAGCATCTGGCGATGGCCGGGCTACATGTGGTGCTGGATGAATTTGCCGATGAATGCCCGGAAGACGAGCCGTTGCGCGACAGTGTGACGGAAAACCTGCGTCAGGTGCTGAAGCTGGACGGTGCCGATGTGTCACCGGCGTGCATGAACGCCCTTGTGGATAACTTGCTGGCGTTTGTGGTGGCGAAGGCCGCTGATCATCACGATGAGCTTGAGGCTGCTGACGACATTATTGACGACGCCGTTGAGTAAGACGACGAGGACGATGCATCGCGGTCTGCTGAAGGCAATTAACGCCCAAGCTTGCGCTTGAATTCAATACTGGCGTGGACATCGTCCAGCCATTCCAGCAGAGGCTCCCAGTGGGCCTCGTCTTTTGGGTCCCGGCCGGGATCATCAATCATGCCTTGTCCCAACTCACTGGTGCGAACATAGCCTTGGGTATCACGTAGCGACGTAATAAAGGGAATCTTCAGACTGCGCAGAAACAGCGCCAGCTTGTTGTACACCAGGGTGTTTTTGCGGGTGCGGTTGGCAACAACGGCAATGGAGCGGCTGGTTTGGCGAAAACTGTGGCTCAGCATAATGTCGCGAATAAAGGTTGTGGCAGCACGAATATCAATGGCTGAAGGCAGCACCGGGATAATCACGGCATCGCACTGGCGAATACGGTCGCTGAGGGCGTTGCCGGTAAGACCTGCCGGAGTATCAATAATGATGCGCTGGGTATCACTGGGCACTCGCACATCAAACGAGCGGGTAACCTGCCCCGGTGCCGCCTTGCAGGCCACCACACCGTGAATGGCGGGCAGCAGGTGGTCGCGGGCTTGCAGCCATTCGGTGGCGGATGACTGTGGGTCGTAGTCGATCAACGCCGTATTGAGGTGTTGACTGGCGTACAGGCTGGCAAGATTGGTGGCCAGGGTGGTTTTGCCACAGCCACCCTTGGCGTTGGCAACCAACACCCGAAAGGGTTGTTCGTGCTGAATCACACGCACGTCTGGTTGTGCTTCCGCTGTTTGCAACATGCTCGTCTACCGATGGTTCCGTTCCGGATCAAAATGAGCGATGGCGAGTGCTCTACTGGCTATGTTTTAACCAGTAATGGCCTTGTATTGCAACCACCTGCATCCGGAATCTCTTTAACAGTCTAGAAGTTGACGCGAGAAATTCCCGTTAAATTGCCCTCTGGCCCCTGGAAATACCGACATTCTGTTGGAATCGGCAAGATTGAACGGCAGTGAGCGATGAGCATGAAGCAAGCACGCTGTTCAAATGTTTCAAAACAAGACAAAAAGATCAAATCCCATACATAATTGATAATTATTGTCATTTGTATAAACTGCCGCGTTTTCAAGGGCGTCTGCCCGCTCGCTTTTGCTCCTCTGGTTGTATCTATGACTTCAAAACATCTTCTGGTGCTGGCTGTTGCCAGTGCTTCTGTATCGTTGGCGTATGCCGATGACAACGCTGCCACTGCGGATTCTGACGCCGTGGTCGACACCCTGGTGGTGACTGCCAAGCAGCAATCCTGGTTCGAACAATCGTCCAGCACCGCCTTGAAGATGGAAGCTGCCCAGCTGGAGACGCCGTTCAGCCAGAACACCATCAACGACGCCATGCTGGAAGACCTGAAAGCCAGTACGCTGGAAGCGGCCTACGGCTATCTGGCCGGGGTATCGCGCTCGGGTGAGGCAGCCAACTCCTTCACCATTCGTGGCATGTCGGCCGACTTGCAGAATGTGCAGGTGGATGGTTTGCCGGGTCTGGTGTCTCGCTTTGGCGCGCCGGTAACGGCCAACCTGGAACGTGTCGATGTGCTGAAAGGCCCGGCATCGGTGCTGTACGGCCTGATGGAGCCAGGCGGTATGGTCAACATGGTGACCAAAAAGCCGGAAGCAGAATTTCACGGACAAGCGGATGTCTCGTACCAGAACTACGTCAATCAGAACAAGGGCGGTTACAACGGCTCGTTTGACGTTACGGGTGCCATGGATGACGACAGCGAATACCTCTATCGCCTGATCGGTGGTGCCGAGCACAGCAACAGCTTCCGCGACTACGTCGACACCAACACCCGTTACCTGTACCCGAGTTTCTCTCGGGTATGGGCCGACAGCCGTCTGGACGTGCAACTGGAATACACCTACGAGAAACGCGGTGCAGACCAAGGGCTGGCATTGGCCGACGGCACGGACCTGGATTCGGTTGAATCGATCGAAACCTACTATCAGGAACCGGGCGACTTTGAACGCGATGAAGGCTACGCACTGGGCGTTTCCTACGTTCAACAGCTGAACCGTGACGCCACCCTGAATATGAAATGGCGCAGCGTGCTGCATGAAGACGAAAACCAGCGCTACGAGAACAACCGGGTCAACAGCGATGGCACCCTGCGTCGTCGTGACCGTCATCAGCTCAACCGTCGTGCCTACCACTTCCTCGATACCAGCGTGGTCTGGTCGTTCGATGGCGCCGTGCGTCACGATTTGCTGGTGGGCATTAACGGCGGTTACGAATACCGTCAGTACGACCGTCTGGACTGGCGTACGTCGAGCACTCCGATATCCATTGCCGACCCGGTTTATTATCAGGAAGACGAGTCGATTGCGGATGTTCCGGGCAGCATGCGTCGTTGGAAGCTCTACAACGCCGGTGTGTACGCCTTTGACCGTGTATACCTGAGCGACGCCTGGACGCTGGTCGCCGGTGCCCGCTACGACCAGCAGCAGGGTGATTACCGCCGTATCGATAACGACAGCGGTGACGCTACTCGCACCAGCAGCACCAACTACAACGCCGGTGTGGTGTATCAGCCAACCCTGACGACCTCTGTATACGCCAGCTACGCTGAGTCCTTCGATCCACAAACCGTCGGCACGCTGGACGCCGATGGCGAGCAGCTGGACCCGGAGCAGGCCGAGCAATACGAAGTGGGTGCCAAGTACGCCTCTGAAGATCAGCGCCTGAACCTGCAACTGGCGTACTTTGATATCAACAAACACAACATCGTTGAAGAAAACGAAGCCGGTGACAACGAGCTGCTGGGCAGCGTGCACAGCCGTGGTGCCGAGTTCAACGGTCAGTACCAGCTGTCGGACGTGTGGCAGCTGCAAGCCAACTACGCCTGGGTCAATGCTCGCATCACCGATACCACCGACGCTGACACCCGCTACAACGCACCGGCCTTTGCACCGGTACATTCTGGCTCGGTATGGACCCGTTACAACTACCCGCAGATGGTGGCTGGCGGCTTCGTTGGTGGCAGCTTCGGTGCCAAATACCAGTCTGAGCGATACACGGGTACGGCATCCGGCAGTCGCGTACGCTTGCCGGGCTACACAGTGATGGACATGGCGTTGTATTACGAACGCATGAGCAGCAAGTACTCGCTGACCGTCGCCAACCTGACCAACGAGGTGTACTACAGCGGTGGCCGTAATGCCCTGAAACTGTGGCCGGGTGCGCCGACCAAGGTCACCCTGTCGGCTCAGTTCGACTTCTGATATCCAGGTTGTACGTTGGCCTGAACAACAAAGCAGAGCAGCCGCTCTGCTTTGTCGTATTTGAGGTTTGGGATACACTGGTGCGTGTATAGAACTGTAAAACGCCATCTCAAATACATGCCCAAGGGAACAGGCCGATGTTATCGACAAAAACATGGATCGTACTGGCAATTGTTGTGGGAGGTGCCTTTGCCTTCCCTTATGTGATGAAGAGCCAGATGGGCGAGCAGATGGAAGCCATGATCGACACCACGCTGTCGACGGAGCAAACCCGCCAAACCTACTACAAATGGCAGGATGCCAATGGCAGCTGGCACTTTGGTGAAAAGCCACCGGCGGGTGCCAATGCGATTGCCGTCAGCATTGATACCGCGGCTAATATTCTGGCTCCGGTCAAAGCCCCGGAACCGAAGGCAACGCTGGCCAAGGCCGAGCCCAAGGAAGACAAAATCGCCCCGCAAGACGCCTTTATGAACCCTGCTGCGGCCAAGCAGGCGATGGAAGATGCCAAGCAACTGCAAGAGATGCTGAACCAGCGCACCAAGGACATGGACGCGCTGATGCAGAACTGATCCAACGCTATTTCATTCGGAATAGCTGGCCGTCGGTGGTCACCGCGTAGTAATACGAGCCCGCAAAGGCCACGTCTTCCACCAGTACCCGGGGTTGGTTCCAGCTGAACGTGCTGCCCAGCTTCCATTGTTTTACCAGACTGCCATCGCTGGTTTTCCAGACGGCGACCAGGCCATCGCTGCTGCCCGTCAGCAGATAACGGCCATCGTGGGAAAACTTCACGGCGGAATAGTGACCCGCGGGTTTGGCAATTTCGACCAGTTTGCGGCCGCTGCCGCTGTCCCAGATGACGCCGGGTTCCCGCATGGCCGAGGTAAACAGCCATCGGCCATCGCGGCTTAACTCCACTGTTCTGACCTGATTACCGTGCTGCAGCCGCAGTAACTCCTTGCCACTTTCCAGCTGCCAGACCCGTGCCGTGAGGTCGTCGCTGCCACTGGCGATCAGACGATCGCTGCCATCAATCGAGACATCAAAGACCGTCCCCTGATGCTGCAAACGGTGATAAATACCGCCGTTCTGAATATCAAAAATGGTGGCGGAATAATCCTGCATGGCCAGCGCGGCGTAACGGCCAGTGCCTGTCAGGGCAATGTCGAGAATATCGCCGGGGGCGTTCCAGAAGCTGAAGGCTTCGCCGGTTTGGCGAATCCACAGCACAATGGTGCGATTGGAAGCGGTGGCGACGAAGCGTTTGTCGTTGGAAAAGGCGCTGGCCAGAATTTCGGTTTGCGCGCCTTCGGCGTGATTCCAGTCGAAGTGCCGCTCTGGTGGCCAGCTGGACCAAAGGCTGCCGCCATGATGCAAGCTGCCCACAAACAGCCAGCTGCCGTCGTGGCTGAAGCGGGCAGAGTAGAGCCCCTGACGGGCGACTTCACGTTGATCCTGTGGGCTTTCACCCTGTGGCATACAGCCGCTGAGTGCGGCAATAGCCAGAATCAGGCCCAGTAGCTGGCTGACGATGCCTTTCGTCATCGTGGGACTCTCCTGTCTGTTCAGACACGACGGATGGATAAGTCCATTAAGTCTAGACCACCAGAGGGCATGTTGCGGGCAGTGTCGGGCAAATCGCTGGTAACAGTGAATAAGCAAGAAAGAGAAAGCAAAAAGGATAAAGCGAGAAGGGCAAGCGAGGGATAACGTTGGAAATAATAGTGTTGGTCTGTCGAGTGACAGACCAACGGAGATCAGGCCGATGGATCAGTCGGCAACGGCTTCGGCGTGGGCAGTGTGCAAACGCTCGATCAGCTGGTCTTCCAGTGCAAAGCGCTCTTCCAGCACTTCACCCAACAGCGACAGCGCCGCAGGCAGCTTGCCCAGTTGTTCCATATCGCAGTAGCGGTCGTAGTTGTCGTTGAAATCGACGCACACGCCAGTCAGTTCATCCAGACGTGGCACGATGGTTTCGGCAAACTCGACACCGCCATCGTCAAACTCACGAGCTTCCGTCATCAGGCGTTCGTAAATATCGAAATGGCCTGCCGAGCAGTAGTCCATCATGGTTTGGCAGAAGCCTTGAACCAATTCAGCCAACGGCGGCTGTTCCGGGCACAGCGGCTTGGCGGCAGACAGATTATAAAATTGAACGATCAGCGCCTGGCGGCTGTTCAGCCAGGTATCAACGACGGTGTGTACTCCACCCCAGCGTTCCTTGGCATTGTTGACTTTTTCGAGCATAGCGGGCTCCTGTTGCGGTCTCTGGAAACCTTGCTGTGTCGCAAGGGTTTGCCATAGGCCTGGAGTGATTCTTACGGTAGTTCTTCCGGCCCTGTCGACCAATATAGGCCCGGGCCAGAGGCGCAATCAAGCAGCTTTTTTGCCTTTTTGCGCTTGCGTTTTCGGGTGTCTGTGCTTGTTCAGGCCGCTTGCAGATGGTTGCCACGACGCCAGCTGATGATCAGGCTGATCACACCAACCACTGCAAACACGATGAAAATCAAACGCATCCATTCCGGCATGCTCATGTCCATGTACATCCACGAAATATCGGCACAGTTGCCGTTGCCTTCCAGCATGATGTTCAGCAAGGCATCCAGTGGCAGGGTGTCCATCAGGTACTCAAAGCTGGGGCCACAGGCCGGTACATCTTCCGGTGGCAGATTCTGGATATAGACGTGGTGGTCGGCGACGAAGGCACCACCAATGGCAAAGGCGCTGCCAAGCCCCAGCGACAGCCGCGAGGGAATCCGGAAGTTATCCAACAGGAATGCCAGCAAACAGAAAATACCCACCATCAGCACAAAGAAACGCTGGGCCATACACAGCGGACAGGGCTCCATAAACTCGACAATTTCGAAGTAGTAGGCGGTGCCCAGCAAGGCGGCGCAAATAAAGAATCCGGCGAGGTACAGAAAACGAAGAGGGGTGGGGCTCATTGTGCTTCCCTGAAGTCAAATGGTTCGGTTGATATCGACAGTGGCCTGAATATATCACGGCCCTGTGTCATTCCTTTTGCGCAGTGACCGGACAAGCGCCGATCCCCTGCTAAGCTTGATGGTAAATCAGCAAAGTAAGGCCATCGGGAGTTGATTATGTTCCGCTTCATGGGAGTTTTTGTGGTGCTGCTGGCACTGCTGGGCACAGAGGCGCGTGCCGAGGAGGAAGCCGGGGGCGTTTCCAGCGTGCAGTACATCTATTTTGAGCCCGCGCTGGTGATCAACTTTGGCAGCACTGGCCGCATGCGTTACTTGCGTACGGAGATTGCCCTCAAGGTATCGTCCTCGGAAGCGGCGGGTAAGGTCACCCAGCACAAGCCGTCGTTGCGCAACGCGCTGGTGTTCCTGTTGAGTGCCCAGGAACCCAAGGTGATCAATTCCTCGCAGGGACGGGAGTCGATACGCGGGCTGGCGCTGGAAGAGATGCGTCGCACCATGCAACGGCTGGAAGGCATGCCCTACGTGGATGACCTGTTCTTCAATACCTTTGTGGTACAGAACTAGGGACCCTGGTGTCAAACCTGAACAGGCCAGCAATGCTGGCCTGTTTTAGTTTGACTGACGGGCGCTGATACTGCCGCTCAGCGATTCAGGTATTGATGCAGAAACTGCTCGAAGGGCATGTTGTCGCCGGCTTCCAGTGCGGCCTGCTCTTCGAGCGACCGTTTGGCCTTGTCTTTCCAGTGCTGGGCGGTGGCGCCAGTCAGAGGCTCGGACATTGCCTTGCGGTGTTGGCGGGCCTGATCCAGTGTAAATTCAGCGAATTCCATACCGGTTTCTTTCAGCGTATTCAGTACCATGGCAGACGGCGTCAGGTTGGCATCGATCACCTTCAGGCGCTGCTGCTGGAGTGAGTCCTGATGGAAGCTGTGGTGGTTGGCCTGGTCCATGCGTTGGGCCAGATCGGCCATGTCGTCGAGCAACTCCAGTCCCCAGTCTTGCAGGGAAATATCGTCGCCGCCACATTCGCGGCAGCGGCTCAGCATCAGTCCCGGCTCACGGCCGCGCATCACGGTTTTTTCCAGGTTCTGACGCAGACAGTTGAACTCAACATCGTCAATCGGCGCACTGTCTTTCAGCAGACAGTACATCAGGAAGGTATCCATAAAGGCTGCTTGCGGTACGTCGATGCCAACAGGCAGATACGGGTTCAGGTCGGTACAGCGCACTTCGATGTATTCAACGCCGTAGCGGTCCAGCGACTGCAACGGTTTTTCGCCGTGTTTGGCCACCCGTTTAGGGCGAATGTCGCTGTAGAACTCGTTTTCAATTTGCAGCAGGTTGGTGTTCAGCTGCATGTAGTCGCCAGCGTCGTTCTGAACCCCCATCTCCTGATAACGCGGCTCCTTGATTTCCATGGCGGCACCAAGGGTGCGGACATAGTCATCAACGCTGTTGTAACACACTCTTAAACCGGCTTGGGCGTTGTTGGTATAACCCAGATCACTCATACGCAGGGAGGTGGCGTATGGGGCGTACAAGGTGTGTTTGTGCAGGGTATCGAGGTTGTGCTGTTTGCCTTCGAGGAAGGTGCGACACACCGCTGGGGAAGCACCAAACAGGTACAACAACAGCCAGGAATAACGGCGGAAGTTACGGACCAGACCAAAATAACGGCGCGAGACAAAATCCTGCATGGATTCGCCAGCCACGTCATCCTGCTGCTTCAACGCCTCCCACAGGCTATCCGGCACCGAGAAGTTGTAATGAATACCGGCAATGCACTGCATGATGCGGCCATAACGGTGCCACAAACCATGACGGTAAACGTGCTTCAGACGACCAATATTGCTGCTGCCATAGTCGGCAATAGGAACCGACATTTCACCATTCAGCACACACGGCATGGAGCTTGGCCAGATCAGCTCGGCTTCCATCTGGCTGAAAGCAAAACGATGCGCGACATCCAGACTGGCAATGGCCTCGTGGGCACTGCCATACACCGGCGTAATAAACTCCAGCAGCGCTTCCGAATAATCCGTGGTGATGCTCGGGTGCGTCAGCGTTGAGCCCAGACCTTTGGGGTGCGGTTTCTGACTGATCACGCCCTCATTGGAACAGCGTAGTCCCTCTTTTTCGATACCACGCTGCAAACGCGCCAGCGCCGCAGCAACGGTGTCATCTCCAAGCATATCCAGTGCTTGCTGGTACGCAGGATCTCGGGAGGCAATGGTGGAAGTTGTAGTGGCCAAGGTCGTCTCGATTCCGGGCAAATATCGGCGCAGTATAAAAGAAACTGGCCAGCGGTAGTACGGGGCGAATCGGGCACAACAGAAAATCACTTTTCCAAATCGCTGCACAGGTCTCATACAGGGATAAAGTTTCGTCTACAGGCCCGGAACTGTGATGGCTTACCGGAATTAAGCAAAACAGGGCATGAAACTGGCGGCAATTTTATTGACCGCGCAAGGAATGCCCGAATGCAAGCCGACCTAAACATCCACTACACCGTCCAGAAAGGCGACTGCCTCTGGGATTTGTCCCAACGTTTCTATAAAGACCCGACCCTGTGGCCGGTGATCTTCAACTACAACAACCAGCCTCGCGTGGTGTGCGAGACCGGCACCGTGATTCTGGACCCTGACCTGATTCTGGTTGGCCAGAAGCTGGTGATTCCAGCGGCCAATAAAGCCAAGGCGGTGGATCGCAACAAAATGTTGAAGGTGCGGGACGCGATCATTGCCAACCGTCGCGAGCACTCAGGTAAAGGCGTTCAGGAAAGCAGACAGATCGACCGTATGCGTTGTACTCAGCCAGCTCCTCCAAAAGGTGGCGAGCCAATGGCGAGGAAGAAGGCTTCGGTATTGGCTGCTCCGGCAGTAGAAGTGGATTTGGGCAAAATTCAGTATCCGGACATTCGACGTGGTGGTCTGGTCATCAAAGTGAGTATTGATGGCAAGGTATTGGTCAAAACCACGTTTTCTCCTGAGTATCAGGTAGCAATCAATGACTCTGGCAGCATCAAGCTATCGGCAACCAGAGAAGCGGATACGGTTGTTGGAAAGCTCATCAGTAACACGTCATTCAAGGTAGATACCGACAGCTCAGGCAAGCCAAAAGGAGTGACGTTGAGTAATGGTCTTGCTGCCCACTTTCTGAATGACAATACAACGATCAAGGTAGAGACGGTGACAGACCTATGGGGAAATGTGGGAATTAGAGGCACTGCCTCCTTTAAAACCCGTAAGGAGTTTATAAATAATGTCGCGGCGGATGAAACGATAACAATCACCATCGAAGTCGAAAAAGAAAATTTCCGTAACAACGGTAAGCAACATGTAGATGAGAAGGCGCAGTTGGAGTCTGAATTCGCCGATCTTGCCAAAGCCGGGAAGCTGGTTTTACAGGCTGGGGCCATCATTGGTGCAGCTGTTCTTACAGATATTATTATTCCGGGTCTTGGATTTGCTGACGATGTTGTTGCGATTGCTACGGCTGCGAGGCTTGTAACCTTGGCGTATAAGCTTGGCAAAGGCCCCATTGGTCGCGTTCTCTATAAGGCTTTTATCCACGCTGAAAGATTGAACATGGCTGTACGGGATAATATTCTGAGTGTCCTTAAATGGTTAGGATTAGGTTTGGGGCTCGCAACTCCAACGATGGCTATGTCGAATGATCAGGTAGATTTAATAAATGATTAAATACCTATTCTTGTCATTGCTAATAGGCTTCCTTTTTATCATCGGACTGGGAGCCTATGAAAGGCACTTCATTGGCATTCATGGGTATGGAATCGCTGATGTGATTAATCTCGATTATTCGAAGGAGCCAAATCCTTGTCGCGTTAGATATAAGAGCAGTATTGAAATTGTCAGCGTCGACTCGCATTCATCCGATAATACTGAAAGGCACATCGATGAGTATCGTATGTATCGACTGTGCCAGATTGTTGGCGGTGAATTACAGTTGTTGCCGGGTTCTGTTGCCAATGTGTTGAATAAAGTCATATTCACAAAGGTGTTTCGGTCTGGTGATATAACTGCAGCGGGAACCTATGACGCAGCTGAGCATTCCATCACGATTGGCAGCGAGGATGGCGATGACGATTTTTATAGCGACCTGTTTATCCGTGGAACGTTTCATCATGAGCTGAGCTCATTTGTTGTCCACTCAAGTGTTTTTGATGTGAGAACCTGGAGAGATCTGGAGCCCTCTGGATTTGAGTATCCTTCTGCAAAAGACTTTTTCTATACATCCAGGTATTTGGCGGGAGACGTCAAAATTGAACCGGCAGAGTTTTATTATCAACAGGGGCTTGTTTCTGACTACGGGACAACGGGGGTTGAAAACGACTTCAATGAATACGCCCGTCTGGTGTTCACTGAGCCAGCACGTATGGCCTCGTTGATCGATCAATACCCGCAAATCAAAAAGAAGTATCTGTACTTCAAACAGGTCTATCTGGATTTCGACCAAGGATTCCAGCCCTTCTTCGACAAGATAGACGCAGGCTAAGGAGCAGCCATGTTTTCCAGTAAACCAACCACGCAGCAGGTGGCGTGGTACACATTGTTTATCCATCTTGCCGTGATGTTTGGCTTTGAAGCGCTGTTTAACTGGTTGCAGACAGGTGATGCCTTCACATGGTCAATCATTGCCTATTTCGTTTTGTTTCTGGCTTTACGGAAGGGTGTCGCAAGGCATCATCGGGCGGGTATGTCGGCGGCTCATGCCGGGAATTTTGAGCAGGCGATGCAGCACTTCAAGGACAGCTACGATTTTTTCAGTCGGCACCAGTGGATCGATAAAGGGCGTTATCTGTTTCTGTTGTCTTGTAGCAAGCCTTGTTATCGGGAATTGGCGCTGGTGAATATCGGCAGCTGTCTGGTGCAGTTGGAACGTGGAGAGGAGGCAATTGCTGCCTTCGAACGGGCGTTGCAGGAGTTTCCAAACAGTGAGCTTGCCAAGCAGACGATGAAGACCATTCGGACGTTTTCAGCAGCGACGTAATCCAAAGGCCCCTGATGATTCCAAGCAGGGGCCTTTGTTTTTACTTACTTCTTCTTGGCGTTGGCAAACGCTGCTGCCAGAGCGCCCGCCATGGCCCCCTGACCTTGCTGGTTGCCGCCAAACGAGGTTTTCTGATTGCCTTTGCCGCCGCCATTACCGCCGCGACGGGACTGACTGCGTTTGTCGCCACCCCCGAGTTTTTCCGCGGCTTTTTCGTTGGCGTCGTCGCTCATGCGCATCGACAGACCAATACGCTGGCGCGGTACGTCGACTTCCATAACCTTCACCTTGACGATGTCACCGGCTTTGACGACGTCACGTGGGTCTTTCACAAAGGTGTCAGACAAGGCTGAAATATGTACCAGACCGTCCTGATGTACGCCGATGTCGACGAAGGCACCAAAGGCGGCAACGTTGGTAATCACGCCTTCCAGCACCATATTCGGCTTCAGGTCGGAGATCTTTTCGACGCCTTCCTGGAATTCGGCGAACTTGAACTCAGGACGTGGATCGCGGCCGGGTTTTTCCAGCTCGGCCAGAATGTCCTTGATGGTGATCACACCGGTCTGTTCGGTGGCGAACTTCTCGGCGTTGACGGCTTTCAGCAAGCCACGGTCGCCCACCAGGCTCTTGATGTCACGGCCGGATTCTTGCGCGATGGTTTGCACCACCTTGTAGGATTCCGGGTGCACTGCTGAGGCGTCGAGCGGGTTGCTGCCGTCCATAATACGCAGGAAACCTGCCGCCTGTTCGAAGGTCTTTGCCCCCAGGCGTGGTACCTGTTTCAGGTCGTCACGGCTGTTGAAGCGACCGTTAGTGTCACGGAAGGCAACGATGTTGTTGGCCAGTGTGCTGTTCAAACCGGAAATACGGCTCAGCAGCGGCGCGGAGGCCATGTTGAGGTCGACACCAACCGAGTTCACACAGTCTTCAACAACGGCGTCCAGTGAGCGCGCCAGTTGGCTCTGGTTCACGTCGTGCTGGTACTGGCCGACACCAATGGATTTCGGTTCGATTTTCACCAGTTCTGCCAATGGATCTTGCAGGCGACGGGCGATGGAGACGGCACCTCGAATGGTGACGTCGAGATCCGGAAATTCCTTTGCGGCCAGCTCGGAGGCGGAGTACACCGACGCGCCGGCCTCGTTGACCATGATCTTCTGAACCTTCTGGCTGGCGTCCAGTTTTGGATTGATCTTCTTCAGCATGTCGCCGACGAACTTGTCGGTCTCGCGGGAGCCTGTACCGTTGCCGATGGCGATCAGTTGTACGCCGTGTTTGGCGATCATGGCCATCAGCACGGCTTCGGATTCGGCAAATTTGTTCTGCGGCGGGGTGCAGTAAACAGTGCTGTGGTCGACCACCTTACCGGTGTTATCCACAACCGCGACCTTCACACCGGTACGCAAACCGGGGTCCAGACCCATGGTTACTTTGGAGCCTGCCGGAGCGGCCAATAGCAGGTCTTTAAGGTTGTCGGCGAATACCTTGATGGCCGATTCTTCCGCGACTTCACGCAACTGGCCAACCAGTTCGGTTTCCAGATGGGTTAGCAGTTTGATGCGCCAGGTCCACTTCACTACTTCGGCCAGCCAGCGGTCGGCGCCACGCTGTTCGTTTTTGATGGCAAAGTGTTCGGCAATCATGGCTTCGCAAGGGCTGCTAGCCAACTTGTCTTCCAGCTCGGCGGCGGTCGCCAGTGAGAAGTTCAGAACGCCTTCGTTACGGCCGCGCAGAATCGCCAGTGCACGATGGCTTGGTACGCTTTTCAAGGCTTCGTCGTGTTCGAAGTAGTCGGCGAACTTGGCACCTTCGTTTTCCTTGCCTGGCACAACGCGCACAGACAGGGTGGCTTCCTGCTTGAGGAACTGACGCAGCTTGGCCAGCAGGTTGGCGTCTTCAGCGAAGCGTTCCATCAGGATGTACTTGGCACCATCCAGCGCAGCTTTGGTGTCGTTAATGTCTTTTTCGCTGTTAACAAATGCAGACGCTTCAGAGTCCGGGTTCAGATCCGGGTTGTCTAACAGGCGATCGGCAAGCGGCTCCAGACCGGCTTCAATGGCGATTTGGCCCTTGGTGCGACGCTTCTTCTTGTATGGCAGGTACAAATCTTCCAGACGGGTTTTGGTATCGGCACCCAGAATGTCGCGCTTCAGTTCGTCGCTGAGTTTGCCCTGTTCTTCAATGCTTTTGAGAATGGCATCGCGGCGGTCTTCCATCTCACGCAGGTAGCGCAAGCGTTCTTCCAGCGTCCGCAGCTGGCTGTCGTCGAGTGAGCCGGTGACTTCCTTACGATAACGGGAAATAAAGGGAACTGTTGCCCCTTCATCCAACAGGCCTACAGCGGCACTGACTTGTTGCGGGCGAATGTTGAGTTCTTCGGCCAGGCGTTGGCCAATGGATTCGAGCAGCATAGGGAAGGGGGTCCGTCTTGTTTCTTCTGAATTCGATGGCTCTGTGATCGCTGGAAAACACAGTTTGTATGGTTAAATATACAGGGGTTAGGGTAGCACGAACCAGTGACATTTTGAGTAAATCCCGCCCTTTGGCAGGATTTACCCTGTGTAGAGTGGCAACAGGTGGCTTATTTATCTTCAATCTCACGCGAGTAGCTCAACCGCTTGGCGGCATCGAGGGTTAACAGCTGCATGAAAGCTTTGACTTCGGAGTCTGAACCCGTCGGAGCACCGGAACCGCTGCCACCACCGCCAAATACGTTGGTGGGTACCGCGCGTCGGGCGAAAGCGTCGGCCCAGGTTTTCTGGATTTCGATTTCCGCCTGAAGTTTTTGGGCGAGGGCGTTATCCGCTTTCAGAATGACTTCTTTCTGGTAGGCCTCCGCGTCGGCCAGAGTGCGTTGGGTTTCGGCTTCGATGCGGGCTTTTTCCAGTTCGATCTGGGCGGTGTCCTTGGCGATTTCAGCCTGTTCTTTCAGCTTCTGGGCGTTGGTCAGGGCCAGTTGCTTTTCCGTTTCGGCTTCGGTGGTGCGCTGGATCTGCTCAACCTTGGCCTGGGCCTGGCGTTCCGCTACTTCGCGTTCACCTTTGGCGATGGCCAGCAGGCGCTGTTCTTCTTCCTGAATTCGTTGTTCACGGGCAATGGCGCGGTCGGCGGATGCTTTTTGTTTCAGCTGCATGCGTTCAACAAATTTGCTGTTCGGACGCATGTCCGTTACACGGGCGTCCAATACGGTAATGCCGAAGTTGGTGAATTTTTGGGTTTTACGGCGTGGTTGGCCGTCTTCTCCAAGTACCTTGTTCACTTCAAAGGTAATTTTGGTTTCGTCGCCGTATTCCTGCTGGTTGTCACCCAGGGCAGCGTTAGCGGTGGACTTGACCTTGCGGCCGGAGGCTTTCAGTACTTCTTCGCGGCGGACGATGTAGATGCCGCTGTTCATCTGGTTCTCGAACTCGGTATTGAACTCGGAGCGGCTGCCGGAGTAGTACTCTTCCGCGCTCATCAATGAGGCGGTGGCTTGCAGGGTTTCCTTGAAGGCCGGCATCAGGGCGGTGCGCAGCAGGTTTTCGGGAGAACGGTATTCGTGGGCCAGCTTGAGGAAGTTTTGTTCGTCTTCCGGAATGGAGAAACGGACTGTCGCTTCGGCGTCGGCATCAACCTGGTCAAGAAACATGATGTTCAGTGGCGGCAGGCTGGCACTGGCATCGGAACGATCGCTTTCGGCATCAAACCGTTCCGAGCGGCCCGCCACCGCCTGTACCGTCATGGAGCGTTTCCAGGCGTTGTAGCGACCAAACAGATAGACGTTGTAGCCGACGTCGGATACGACCTTTTCTTCCCCTGTAATGGTGCGCACATGATAGACGTAGCCGGGCTCGGCGTAGAAGAAGATCTGGTTGAACGCCCCTAGCATGAAGGACAGTACGGCGGCGCCAATCAGTACCGGCGTAATTTGCTGTGGAATGTCATACTGGATGCTGTCCATTCGGTGATTGATTTCATCGCTGTCCTTACCTTGTGCTTCCAGTTCGGATCGCATGCGTTCTACTTTCATGCGTTGTGACGAGCGAATCATACCCAGTGCGATGATGGCGACGATACAGAGTACGCCAATCAGAATTCCCCAAAATGCCATGTTGTTTTGCTCCCTTGCCGTTCGTTTGTGACTGATCGTTATTTGGCGCGCGGGATGATACTTGGCAGGGTATAACGGGATTGTGATGGAAGTCGGATTTGCATTCTGAAGGCACAAAAAAACCGCACCCCTTTTAAGGGAATGCGGTTCTTTGGTTGCCCAGTCTAACGTTGGTTAGTTGAGCAGGGCCTCAACAGCGCGCTCAGTCCAACTTAGGACCGGCTGCCAGGATGGCGTCAGATACATCGTACTTCTTGAAGTTTTCGATGAACTGGCCAGCCAGCTGCTGTGCTGCTGTGTCGTACTTGTCCTGATCGGCCCATGCGTTGCGTGGGTTCAGAACCTTGCTGTCAACGCCTTCCAGTGCGGTTGGAACTTCCAGACCGAACACAGGAACGGTTTCGGTTTCAACACCGCGCAGCTGACCAGTCTGGATCGCAGCGATCACAGCACGGGTAGTCGGGATGGAGAAACGCTCACCGCCAGCACCGTTTGGACCACCGGTCCAGCCAGTGTTGACCAGGTACACCTGGGAGTCGAATTCTTTCACACGCTTGATCAGCAGCTCGGCGTATTCGCCAGCTGGACGTGGGAAGAATGGTGCGCCGAAGCAGGTAGAGAAGGTAGAACGCAGGCCTTTTACGCCGCCCATTTCGGTTGAACCAACCAGTGCGGTGTAGCCAGACAGGAAGTGGTAAGCCGCCTGTTCGTTGTTCAGGATGGACACTGGAGGCAGTACGCCGGTCATGTCACAGGTCAGGAAGATAACGGCTTTTGGTTCGCCAGCCATGTTCTCTTCAACACGCTTTTCAACGTGAGTCAGAGGGTAGGCACAACGACCGTTTTCAGTCAGGGAAGTGTCGTCGTAGTCAGCAGTACGAGTGGTCTCGTTAATCACTACGTTTTCAACGATGGCGCCAAAGCGGATGGCGTCCCAGATGATTGGCTCGTTCTTCTTGGACAGGTTAATGGTCTTGGCGTAGCAACCACCTTTCAGGTTGAATACGGTGCCCTTGCCCCAACCGTGCTCGTCGTCACCAATCAGGTAACGCTCAGGGTCGGCGGACAGGGTGGTTTTACCGGTACCGGACAGACCGAAGAACAGGCAAACGTCGCCATCTTCGCCAACGTTGGCGGAGCAGTGCATTGGCAGTACGTCTTTTTCTGGCAGCAGGAAGTTCTGCACGCCGAACATGGCCTTCTTCATTTCACCGGCGTAACGCATGCCAGCGATCAGTACCTTGCGCTGAGCGAAGTTAACGATCACACAACCGTCGGAGTTGGTGCCGTCACGCTCTGGAACACATTCGAAGCCAGCAACGTTCAGGATCTGCCACTCTTCCTTGTCGGAAGGGTTGTAGCTTTCTGGCAGGATGAACAGGTTACGGCCAAACAGGTTCTGCCAGGCAGTCTGGGTGGTCATTTTAACGGCCAGGTAGTGCTGCGGGTCAGAGCCTACGTGGACGTGAGAAACGAAGCTATCAGTCTGGGATACGAACTCTTCTACACGGTCCCACAGGGCGTCGAACTTGTCGGCATCAAATGGACGGTTGATGTTGCCCCAGTCGATAGCGTCTTTGCTGCTTGGCTCTTCAACGATGAACTTGTCCATCGGGGAACGGCCAGTACGTGCGCCGGTTTTTACTACCAGTGCGCCGTTGTCTTGCAGTTCGCCTTCGCCACGAGCAATCGCTTGTTCTACCAGAAAAGGCGTAGATAAATCCGTGTATACAGTGGTCATATCGATACCCAGATGGGTCCTCGCAGTTGCGGTGGCCTTGTGGGCCATTACCAGTCGTTTTGTTCATTCACTCGTGTGCTTTCGAGTGATCTTGTGCTGAGAGACGCGCAAGTATGCCAGAAAACCAGCCTTGCGCTAAGTGTCTGGCCATTGGCCAGATCAATAACCCGTATAACAGTCTGCTATTCTGCTGACCTTACGAGTGTTAGAGGCTCTCTGTTCAGTACCGCGCCGCGGTTGCCTGCCAGGCAATCGCGGCGCGGTACTATATCACTTAATGCAAATTATTCTCAGGGAACAATTCGCTCATGTCGGTTTCGTCGAAGCGGTAGTGTTGCTGACAAAACTCGCAGTTAACGTCGATGTGACCGCTTTCTTCAATCATTTCGCTGATGGCGGTTTTGCCAACCTGATGCAGGGCGTTGGCCAGACGGTCGCGTGAGCAGGTGCAATGGAAGCTGAGTGCACTGGCCGGATACACGCGCACGTTTTCTTCGTGGTAAAGGCGGTGCAGCAACTCTTCGTTAGCCAGTTCCAGCAGTTCTTGCTGCTTGATGGTGGCGGCCAGATGGCTGACCCGATCCCAGGCGTCAATGTCGTCGTCGGTGCGCTTGGACGGCAGCTGTTGCAGCATGAAACCAGCCGCTTGCTGGCCGTCGCACATCAGCCAGAAGCGGCTGGCGAGCTGTTCGGACTGCACGAAATATTCTTCCAGAGCGGCAGCAACGTCGCCGCCTTCGATCAGGGTGATGCCCTGATAACGCTGGCCCTGGTCCGGTTCGATGGTGATCACCATCTGGCCGTCTTCAAAGCTCAGTTCTTCGCTGGGCTGGTTTTCGTCGTAGCGGGCGATGGCGCGCAACCGGCCTTGTTCGTCGGTTTCTGCCTGAATCAGCGAGATGTTGCCCGGCAGACGAATTTGCAAGGTCAGACGGCCCTTGAACTTGAGGTTGGCGCTCAGCATCGCGGTGGCGGCCATCAGTTTACCCACTGCCACAGCAATCGGTTGCGGGTACTGGTGACGGCTCAGAACGTCTTGATAGGCCTGATTCAAGTGGGCCACTTCGCCACGAATCGCAACGTCGTCAAAAGAGAAGCGCTGGAGCTGGTCCGCACTGGTCTGGGTCATTCAATTCACCTGTCGGGTCAGAGATCCTGGTAGATCTTTTCAAAGCGACGCATATCGCGGCGCTCTTTTTTGTTGGGTTTGTGGTCCGGGGTCGGCATCGAGGCTTTCAGCACCTTGCGCTGTTCGGACTTATCCATTCGGGCCTTGATACTTTGGGGCGTTTCTTCATAAAGCAAGCGGGCTTCAGGGGCGCCACGGCGCTGTTCCGATAACGCCTTGATGACCACTTCTTTCTCGTCGAAGCCCTGACGAATCAGCAGAGTATCGCCGACGTCGGCCATTTTGCTGACCTTGCAGCGCTGGCCTTCGTAATGCACCTTGCCGCCTTCGATGGCGGTTTTGGCCAGCGAGCGGGTCTTGAAAAAACGGGCCGCCCATAACCATTTGTCGAGGCGTACCTTCTGGCTGTTGTCAGTCATGCGGTCGTTACTCTCCCTAGAGGGGACATCTATTTAATCCGGTGCTCACTCTGGGCTACCGGGTGGTTTCGAATCACGAAGCCGACTTGCAGGCCTGACGGGTCAAGTCAAAAGTCGGCGACACAGAGTCGAGATCATCCGGCAGCCCCCGCAGGGCGCGGGTTGCCGCCGCCCAGTGCGGTGTTGACGAACTTGAAAAGACTCGACCGGACAGGTTCGTCATTTCGCTGCATCCGTCGCCTTGCACTGAACAACGGCAACACTCGCGCAGAGCCGTGCAGGATTAAATAGATGTCCCCTGAGTATGTCCAGTTCGTCGAAATGATGAATGCCGGGGAAGCGATCCTGCGGCTGAGCCGGTTTGGCGCTGTCCGGGTGCTGGATTGCCAACAGTTGGCCGATGCCCCAGCGTTGCGCTGATTCTAACACAGCGAGGCTGTCATCAATCAGTAGGGCACGGTCGGGTTGAAAGGCTTCGTTGCGGCTCAGGTGCTGCCAAAATGCCTGACTTTCTTTCGGTTCGCGGTAATCGTGGGAGCTGATGATGCGATCGACGTATTGGTCCAGACCGGTGTGCAGCAATTTCAGGTCGACGCTGTCGCGGTGAGCGTTGGTGACAATTACCCGGCGTTTGCCCATGTCGCCAAGGCGGGTCAGGAATTCCCGGGTGTGTGGACGCCAGTCAATTTTGTTGGCGACGTCTTTCTTCAGCTCGGCGATGGGCAGGCCGGTGAGCTCGGTCCAGTGGTCGAGGCAATACCAGTTGAGGGTGCCGCGCAGGCCAATAAAGCTTTTGTTCAGTTCGGTCAGGGCGTCATCAAGGCTGAGGTTGTGCAGGCGGGCGTATTCAGCGGGAACGTGGGTGAGCCAGAAATAGTTATCGAAGTGCAGGTCCAGCAGGGTGCCGTCCATGTCCAGAAGTACGATGTCAATCTGCTGCCAGTCGATTACAGTCATGGGGGTTATACTCCGCTCACCTACTTTTTCATGTGAGGTTATTGTAAGCGTGGCTGATATGGATAAAAAACCTCGAATTCTGCACCGTTCTGTTGTCGCCCGTAGCCGTTTGTTTACGGTGGAGTCGGTTGATTTGCAATTCAGTAATGGCGTCGAGCGCACTTATGAGCGGTTGGTCTCCGGCGGTCATGGTGCTGTGATGATGGTGGCCTTGATGGACGACAATCAGGTCGCTCTGATCCGTGAATACGGTGGCGGTATTGATGACTACACCCTGACGCTGCCGAAGGGCGCGGTGGATATGGGCGAAACCATCCGTGATGCCTGTAACCGGGAATTACAGGAAGAGATTGGCTTTGCCGCCAGTGAATTTGTTTATCTCAAGCGCTTGAGTCTGTCGCCCAGCTACATGAGTGGCGGCATCGATGTGGTATTGGCTCGCGGGCTGACGCCATCCAGGCTGGAAGGCGATGAGCCAGAGCCGCTGGAGCTGGTGCCGTGGCCACTGGATCAGCTGGATGCCTTGTTTGCCCGCGACGATTTCACCGAAGGCCGGGCGCTGGCGGCGTTGTCGTTGGCGCGCAGCTGGCTGGCGGGGCAGTTTGAAGGCGAGGTGCTGTAAGCGCCGCCAGGGCCCTGCGAATAATGAGAGGGCCTCCTGGATTAATTGAACGTTAGTCGTGGCAGGGCTTCGGCAATGGCGATGCGCAAGGCATCGACCTTGATGGGTTTGCTGATAAACCCGTTCATGCCGGCCTGCAAACAGCGCTGGCGATCTTCCATCATGGCGTTGGCGGTCAGCGCCAGAATCGGCAGGTTGTTGTTGGGCATGTCCGATTCGCGAATACGACGGGTGGCGGTAATACCATCCATCACCGGCATGTTGATGTCCATTAACACCAGATCAAAGTGCTGGCTCTGAACGGCTTGCACCGCTGCCAGACCATCTTCCGCCACGGTGCAGTGCAAACCGAGTTTCTCCAGCATCTTCACTGCCACCCGGCGGTTAACGTCATTGTCCTCAGCCAGCAGCACCGAACCTTTCAGGCGTGCATGACGTTTGGCTTCGGCAGCCATCGCGGAAGACTGCTGATGTTGCGCTGCGGTCAGCGGGATGGAGAGGGTAAAGGTGCTGCCTTCGCCCTGCACGCTGTGGAGGCTGACTTCACCTTGCATGGCGCGAGCGAGGTAACGGCAAATGGTCAGCCCCAAACCGGTACCACCAAAGCGGCGACTGGTGCTGCTGTCGGCCTGACGGAAGGCAGAAAAGATCTGTTGCTGCTTCTCGGGTGGAATGCCAATGCCGGTATCGGTGACGGCAATGTTCAGGTGCTGCTGGCCCTTGTCATCCTGTTGGCCATCGACCCGAATGCTGATACGGCCCTGCTCGGTAAACTTCATGGCGTTGCTGATCAGGTTGGTGATGATCTGGCGAATGCGCTTGGGATCACCAAGCCAGAACACCGGTAAGTCACCGCTGTACAAATACACCAGATCCAGTCCTTTGCGGCGGGCAGGCTCCCGAAACAGCGCATGCAGTTCGGTCAGCAGGGTGTCGAGGTCGAACTCAATCTGTTCCAGCTCCAGCTTGCCGGATTCAATCTTCGACAGGTCGAGAATGTCGTTCAGAATATCCAGAAGGGCATGGCTGCTGCTGTGGATAATATCCAGATAGTGGCGTTGGTCTTCGTCCAACTCGGTGTCCAGTGCCAGTTCGGAAGCACCCAGAATGCCGTTCATCGGTGTGCGAATCTCGTGGCTCATGTTGGCCAGAAACACCGACTTGGAGCGGTTGGCCTGCTCTGCCTGGGCCAGCGCTTCGCGAATCTTGATGTTGGCGGATTCCAGCGCTTCCTTGTTGGCAACGTCCTCAGAAATATCCAGCCCTGCCAGTAGCACCTGGGTTTGGCCTGACAGTTTCAGTACCGTCATGCGCCAGCGAATGATGTGCTGTTTGCCGGTGGAAGTAATCAGTGGAAACTCGGTGGTCAGGCTGCCGCTGGCGCGACTGAGCAGGTTCTGCCACTGCTGGTTCAGAATGGTGCTGGCATGGCTCGGCAACAGGTAGGTTAACGGGTAGCCTTTGATCTGGTGTTCGGGCAGCTGCAAACGTTTTTGGGCTTCCGGGTTGGTGTGTAATACCAGCCCGTCCTGATTGCACACAATCAGCAGGGTTTGCATGGTGTCGATATAGGTCGACAGCCGTTGGCGTTCTTCGCGCAATTGTTCTTCGGCAAAAAAGCGCATGCTGATGTCATCGGCGGTCAGCAGCAGGCAGTCGGTCTGGCCTTTGCCAGCACGGTGCTCATCGTTTTGCCAGGGGCGGGCAACCACACTCCAACGGGTCCATTCGTCGGCCTGATCCAACAAGCTGACTTCAAACTGCACCATGGATTGAGTGGTAAGGGCATGGCGTAGCTGCTTGGCGACTTCCTGTCGTTCGTCGCCCGCTTGCAGCTGGTTCAATGACTGCCCCTTGCGTAAACCGAACAGCTGTTCGAACTGGGGGTTGGCATCCAGAATCTGTTGTTTACTGTTGATGTGCAGCACCAGACCATTGACGTGGTCCCAGCTGAATCCCTTGCGTAGTACGTGGTGGCGGTTTTTGCGCCAGTAGCCGGAAAACAACACCAGACTGGCGAGCCCAGCCAGAAACATCAGGATCAGGGCGGCCGCCAGCATCGACACCGCGTCATCAAGGCCGTTGAGCTTTTCAGCCTGATCCAGAATGTCGAAGATACTGACTGCCATCATGGCCGTGGCAATCAGAAACAGGGTCAGCAACAGCACGAGCTGACGGGCTACAAGTGACATGGCAATCCCTTGGCTGGTTCTGGTTAAAGTGCCCAAGCAGGCCCTGAACGGCAGAACGTCAGCGGCCAAACAAGGGCATCACAGCATCAGCCAGGGCAGTAAAATTGCGTGCAGGGTGGCCGTCAGGGTCATGGCCATGGCGGCATAGGCCGACTCGGTTTCGCCCAGTTCCAGTGCCCGGCCGGTGCCAATGGCATGGCCGCACACTCCCAGGCTCAACCCCGCCGTTGCTGGCTGATTCATATTGAGCAGTTTCAGTATAGGCACAATCAGCACGGCACCGAGGATTCCGGTAATAATTACAAAACCTGACGCCAGCGAGGCGTTGCCGCCAATCTGGTTGGTAATAGCGACCGCCACCGGCGTTGTGATCGACTTGGTCACCATGGTGGTGCTGATCAGCGGGTCGCCAATCAGCCAAACGGTCATGCCCCAGGCCACCAGTACGGTGGTCAGGCTGCCGCAGGATACTGCCAGCATGATCCGCAGCCAGTGTTTTTTCATGTGCTTGAGCTGCTGATAGAGCGGTACCGCCAGCATCACAATCAATGGGCCGAGCATGTCGTGCAGGTACTGGCCGCCTTCCATATAGACGGCGTAATCGGTATGGGTCAGCAGTAGCACCGCAATCAGGATCACGATGGCCAACAAAATCGGTGGCAGGAACACCGGCTTGCGCAGCTTCAGATAGGCTTGCTGGCTCAGAACAAACGCGGCAATGGACAGCATGGCCCAGAACAGCGGGGTTTGCAGCAGGGTCATCATTGGTCGTTCTCCCCACTGGCGTTGCTTTCTTTCGCGGCAACTTTCGCAGCAACACCGATGTGCATGCAGGCCGCGCACACCAGTACACCGGGAATCAGACTGACGGTCAGAATCATCAGCAGCATCAGTCCATGATCCGCCAGCAGCTGCTTGTGCATCACAATGCCAACGCTGACGGGCACCAGAAACATCGGCAACCAGGGGGCCAAAAATTGGGTGGTTTGGCGCAACGACTGAGGCACAGAGCCGCGTAACAGCAAAAACGTCATCAATAGCAACATGCCAGCAATGGATGCCGGGATGGGTAATGACAGGGTTTGCTGGGCGAACATGCCAGCAACAAGAAAAAACAGCAGGATCAGAAAGCCAATCATAACCGGCCCCTGAAATCAGGAATGGTGCGGAAGGAGAGACTCGAACTCTCACACCTTGCGGCGCTGGAACCTAAATCCAGTGCGTCTACCAATTTCGCCACTTCCGCAGAAGGTCGCGGACTATACGCGAGTAAATTACCTTTGCCAAGTCTGCCGCAGCGGGAAAGTATCTGTGGTGCGAATTTCATGGGAGTGATGTACCTTCCGTGGAGAAATGCTAAAGATCGACCATGCATCATGGAGTGGAACGTGTCGAATAATACTCAATTGGCCAGCAGTGTATTACTGACGCTGGCATCCGCCATTATCGTTATTGCGGGTATCAAAAGTGCGGCAGACATGCTTGTGCCGTTTCTGTTATCGGTGTTCATTGCGGTGATGAGTGCGCCGCTGCTGCATTGGCTGGGGCGCCGTGGCGTGCCGGGCATTCTGGCCGTACTGATACTGGTCGTTGGTTTTCTGGTGCTGGGATCGGCGCTGGCGATGTTTCTGGGGGGGACTATTAATGCTTTCTATCAGGACATGCCAACCTACGAAACCAAACTGCAGTCCCTGTTTTCACAAACCATCGACTGGGTGCAGGGCTTTGGCATCGACGTGCCCAAAAATGTTCTCAAGGAGTACATCAATCCGGGCGTGGCCATGAACGCGGTCGCCACTGTCTTCAATGGCCTGGGCGGTGTACTCACCAATGCCTTCCTGATTCTGTTCACCGTGATCTTTATTCTGATGGAAGCCTCGGGCATGCCGGACAAGCTGAAACGGGCGTTCGGTGAACACACCTCAGCGTTAAGCAATTTCGAACGCTTTAGTGCACTGGTGCAACGGTATCTGGCCATCAAAACCCTGATGAGCATGGGCACCGGGGTCAGTATTGGTCTGGTGTTGTGGATCATCGGGGTGGATTACGCGCCGATGTGGGCACTGGTGGCATTTTTGCTGAACTATATCCCCAATATCGGTTCCATTATTGCAGCGGTGCCAGCGGTACTGGTTGCGCTGATTCAGCTCGGCCCGGCGGAAGCACTGGCCACCATCATTACCTACATGGTGGTCAACACCTTGTTTGGCAATGTGATTGAGCCTCGAATGATGGGTCGAACCCTGGGCTTGTCAACGCTGGTGGTGTTTCTGTCGTTAGTATTCTGGGGCTGGGTGTTGGGGCCGGTGGGGATGTTGTTGTCGATCCCGCTGACCATGGTGGTGAAAATCGCCCTGGAAACCCGCCCGCAAAGCCGCTGGATGGCAACCTTAATGGATCATTAACCCGGCTTGCGCGACACTGCGCGGGTCGTTGCAAATTATCGTAAACCCGATTTGGGATAGACCGGATAGCGCCTAGACTGGCGGCCGGAGGATCATGATGAAATCTATACTGCTTATTGACGATGACGTTGAACTGGGCGAACTGCTGCAAGAATACCTTTCCATGGAAGGGTTTGAAGTTAACGCCGTACACGACGGTGAAACCGGCCTGACGGAAGCCCTCAGCGACCGTTACGATCTGGTGTTGCTCGACGTTATGTTGCCGGGGTTAAACGGTTTCGAACTGCTGCGCAAATTGCGTGTTGAGTCGACCATTCCTGTGATCATGCTGACTGCCCGTGGCGAAAGCGTTGATCGGGTGCTGGGTCTGGAACACGGCGCCGACGATTACATTGCCAAGCCGTATCATCACCATGAGCTGGTGGCGCGTATTCGTGCCCTGTTCCGCCGTATTGAGCTGGCGGGCGAGCCTGCTCACGAAAGTGACGATGGCATTCTGGCGGTGGGCGACCTGACCCTCAAACCGACCGATCGCAGTGTTTCCATCAGTGGCGAACACCTGACCCTGACGGGCGCCGAATTCGGTGTCCTGCAATGCCTGATGGAACACGCCGGTGAACTGGTCAGCAAGGATAACCTGTCGATGGCGGCACTGGGCCGTGCGTTGATGGCTTACGACCGTTCGATTGATATGCACGTCAGCAACCTGCGCAAGAAACTGGGCCGCCGTATCGATGGTGGTGACTGGATCAAGACCGTGCGCAGCCGTGGCTACCTGTTGGTGAAATCCTGATTCCTTCCATGTTATGAAAACCGTCAGTCCAGGCCAGAAAAGAGTACGCTGGTATCAATCCCTGTACCTCAAGGTGTTTCTCTGGTTTTGGCTGGCGTTGTCGCTGGCAATGGCCGTTGCGGTCGTGACCAGCGACTGGCTCTCCAACGACTTTATCAAACCCGCCTCCCAGAACGATGCCCGTTTGCTGGTATCGCTGATTGAACGCCAACCCCCGATCATGGCCGAAGGTCGCATGCTCTGGAGCCAATTGCAGCCTGGCTGGAATCTGGTGTCGGTGCAGGTAAACCGGGTCGGTGAGTTACCCCACGATCTCGAAGAGTTTGCCGATACCGCAGCACTGGAAGGCAAGGTGATGTACGGCCAGAACGATGGCTGGCTAATGCTGGGGCCAGTGCAAAGCGGCAATTACCTGTATATGGGGGTTTCCCGTCAGGCCTGGTCGAACTTCCTCGACGACAACCGGCGCTGGGTGCTGCCGATTGTGGTGTTTGTGGTCGTGACCCTGTTGTGTTTCGCGCTGGTCTGGAGCCTGACGCACCCGATGCGGCGTTTGCAGCGTGTAGTGCGGCAAATGTCGCAGGGTAACTTCGACGTGTCCGAGCTGGGTGCTGATGAGAACCGTCACGATGAAATTGGTGTCTTGATCGCTGAAGTGGCCAGCATGGCCGGGGCGACCAACCGGCTGCTGCAAAGCCAACGACAGTTGCTGCGGGATGTCTCCCACGAACTGCGCTCGCCGCTGACCCGATTGCAAATGGCACTGGGCATTGCTCGTAAAAAAGACACCGATGGCATTGTGCTGAAAGAACACGACCGCATTGAACGGGCGGTCGAGCAGGTGGATGGCCTGATTGCCCAGATTCTCGATCTGGCCCGGCTGGCACAGCTCAACGCCGGGCAATTGCAGGCCGAAACCGACAACCCGGCCCATCACGTCAAAATCTGGCTGATGGATGCCGAAGTGGAAATCGACGACAAGGGGCTGACCCTCAACACCGATATTCAGACCGATCTTGATGCCTGCCACTGGGACTGGATGCTGGTAGAGCGGGCGGTCGACAACCTGCTGCGTAATGCCATCCGTTTTTCGCCAGAAGGCGGTGTGCTGACCCTGAGCGTGCAACAGCACGAACGGTGGGTCGAAATCTCGGTTCAGGATCAGGGTCCAGGGGTGCCAGACGACATGCTGGAGCGTATTTTCACGCCATTTACCCAGATTGACCCGGCTCGCAGTCCCAAAATCGGCTCTGATTCCGGTTACGGCCTTGGTCTGGCGCTGGTTTATCGCGTGGCGGAACTCCATTCAGGAAATGTATATGCCCGCAATTGCGAACCGGGACTAAGAGTGACATTACGCTTCCCTGTAGGTACTTCTACCAACTGAGCTGTGAAAAATGGGCATAAATGTCTGTTCTGCTTATAGTCACCATTTCCATTGATTTAGTGGAAAAGCCAATTTCTTTTTGTTATTAAAGATGCCCCTCTTTGCCCGCTGTCCAGTTAGACAATGGTGTTAGGCAGCGGTCGTGAGGTATTCACAACACAAAAAACGACTGGATGAGCACTATGTCAGAAGATTTCAAGCAAGCAGCTCTGGATTACCATCAATTTCCAAAGCCAGGCAAAATCAGCGTTGAGCTGAGCACGCCTGCAGCGACCTCTCGCGACCTGTCACTGGCCTACAGCCCAGGTGTGGCTGAGCCGGTAAAGGAAATTGCCGCCGATCCTGAGAATGCCTACAAATACACCGCCAAGGGTAACCTGGTTGCCGTAATTTCTGACGGTACTGCGATTCTGGGTCTGGGCGACCTGGGTCCGCTGGCTTCCAAGCCAGTAATGGAAGGTAAGTCCCTGCTGTTCAAGCGTTTCGCTGGCGTTGACTCCATCGATATCGAAGTGGAAAGCGAAAGCCCACAAGCGTTCATCGACACCGTACGTCGCATTGCCAACACCTTCGGTGGCATCAACCTGGAAGACATCAAGGCTCCTGAGTGCTTCGAAATCGAACGCACCCTGATCGAGCAGTGTGACATTCCGGTATTCCATGACGACCAGCATGGTACTGCGATTGTGACCGTTGCCGGTGCCCTGAACGCACTGGAAGTGGTTGGCAAGAAGATCGAAGACGCCAAAATGGCCGTACTGGGCGCTGGCGCTGCAGCGATCTCCTGCTCCAAGCTGATGATCCTGGCCGGTATGAAGCCAGAAAACATCTTCATGTGTGACCGTAAAGGCGTGATCCACAGCGGTCGTGACGACCTGAACCAGTACAAGTCCATGTTCGCTGTTGATACCGACAAGCGCACCATCGACGACGCACTGAACGGTGCCGACATCTTCCTGGGTCTGTCTGGTCCAAACATGGTAACTGGCGAACAGATCGCTACCATGGCTGAAAACCCGATCATCTTCGCTTGTGCCAACCCGGTTCCGGAAATCATGCCGGAGATCGTTGCAGAAGCACGTCCAGACGCCATCATGGCAACTGGCCGTTCTGACTACCCTAACCAGGTAAACAACGTACTGGGCTTCCCATTCATCTTCCGTGGTGCTCTGGACGTACGTGCCAAGCGCATCAACGAAGAAATGAAACTGGCTGCTGCCAAGGCACTGGCTGCGCTGGCGAAAGAGCCTGTGACTCAGGAAGTTCTGGACGCTTACGGTCTGGACTCTCTGGAATTCGGCAAGGACTACATCATTCCTAAAGCCGTTGATTCCCGTCTGCTGGGTGTTGTTTCCGGTGCCGTTGCTCAAGCTGCAATCGAAACCGGTGTTGCTGGCGTTTCCGAACTGCCTGCCAACTACCCACTGAAGTCCATCGCTGACGTTTGATCTGCGACCTGACTTTCGGGTAATAAAAAACCGCCCCTCGCAAGAGTGGCGGTTTTTTTGTGTCTGGCGTTTACGATGTTGATCGCCAGACGCCAGACGCCAGACGCCAGACGCCAGACGCCAGACGCCAGACGCCAGACGCCAGACGCCAGACGCCAGACGCCAGACGCCAGACGCCAGACGCCAGACGCCAGACGCCAGACGCCAGACGCCAGACGAATTACACGCCGTAACGCTGCTTCAGGGCGTTGATACGGTCTGGCAGTGGTGGGTGGGACGCCGCCAGTGCAGACAGCTTGCCTTCACCACGAATACCAAAGGCCACCAGTTCGCCGTTCAGCTCGGACGGTTGGTCGTAGGCGTCCTGCAACGCCGCCAATGCGCTGATCATAGCTACCGGGCTGACCAGGTCGGCACCGGCGATATCGGCACGGTACTCACGACGACGGCTGAACCAGGCAACAATGAACGAGGCCAGAATACCCAGCACCAGTTCAGAAACCAGAGTCGCAACGAAGAAACCAATACCAGGGCCGTCTTCGTTCTTCAGAATCGCCTTGTCGACGAAGTTACCGATGATGCGGGCGAAGAACATCACAAAGGCGTTCACCACACCCTGAATCAGCGCCAGTGTCACCATGTCACCGTTGGCTACGTGACCAATCTCGTGGCCCAGCACGGCTTTTACCTGTTCTTTGTCCATGCGTTGCAGCAAACCGGTGGAAACTGCCACCAGTGCGTCGTTCTTGTTCCAGCCGGTGGCGAACGCGTTAGGCGCCGGAGATGCAAAAATACCCACTTCCGGGGTTTTGATACCGGCTTTCTGAGACAGCTCCTGTACTGTACTCAGCAACCATTGCTCACCGGCGTTCTGCGGTGAGTCGATGATTTGCACGTTCATGCCTTTCTTGGCCATCCACTTGGACAGCAGCAAGGAAATAAACGAGCCGACCATGCCGAACACCAGACAGAACACCAGCAAGGCACCGAAGTTCAGCCCCTGGGCGTTCATGTAGCCTTCGAAGCCCAATAATCGCAGCGTAATGCTGGCAATAAAAATAACGGCCAGGTTAGTGGCCAGGAATAATGCAATGCGCAACATGAGCGGATTCTCCCGAGTTGTTATAAGCGCTTAATCACGAAATCTATGACTATAAAATTGAGTCTTTTACTGCGGAATTCAAGTGGAATTTGATGACGCCTGTCGCTACAGGGGACATCTATTTAATCCTGCACGGCTCTGCGCGAGTGTTGCCGTTGTTCAGTGCAAGGCGACGGATGCAGCGAAATGACGAACCTGTCCGGTCGAGTCTTTTCAAGTTCGTCAACACCGCACTGGGCGGCGGCAACCCGCGCCCTGCGGGGGCTGCCGGATGATCTCGACTCTGTGTCGCCGACTTTTGACTTGACCCGTCAGGCCTGCAACTCGGCTTCGTGATTCGAAACCACCCGGTAGCCCAGAGTGAGCACCGGATTAAATAGATGTCCCCTACACCGTAGTGACCGTCGATTCTCAGGGGGAATAGTCGTTTTCCCCGGTCAGCGTGTACAACCCTGTATAAATCTTGGCCTGTCGGCCGAAAACTGTATAATTGCGCCCGTCCCAGGGGGTGGCTCACTTTGTAGCCTGAGACTTGCTATCGGCATAAACCCCTAGAACCTGATCCGGTTAGTACCGGCGTAGGAATGGGCGAGTGTCGCAGCTCTGCGGCAGTTCGGTTTTTTCTAGCGGTTGCCTGACGCAATCACCTACGCAGTTCCGTCTGAACCGGGTCTCCTTTTGCTCAGTATTAAAGAGGATTGACCCCAGTGAAGTTCCAGAAATCTCCCTTGTTAGTAGCACTGACTGCCGCCGTTGCCTTGCCAGTTCAGGCAAGCACTGTGGATAACATTGACGAAGAAGTGGTGGTGACCGCCGACTTCCGTCAGGCCGATGTGCAAACCATTCCGGAAGCCACCACCGTGGTTGGCGCGGCAGCCATTGAAGAGCGTTCCGCCGATCATCTGGAAAGCGTGCTGTCATTGGCCCCCAACGTGAACTTCAGTTCCGGCGCGTCCCGTGGCCGTTACTACCAGATTCGCGGTATTGGTGAGCGCAGCCAGTTTGTCGACCCGGTGAACCCGTCGGTGGGTTTGCGTGTGGACGGCATCGACATGACCGGTTTGGGCGGTGGTGCTGGCCTGTTTGATGTGCAGCAGGTAGAAGTACTGCGTGGCCCGCAAGGCACCCGTTTTGGTGCCAACGCACTGGCCGGTATGATCAATATTGAAAGCAACGCTCCGACCGATGAATTTGAAGGCATGGTCAGCGGCAAGCTGGGCAACTACAACACCCGCGCCCTGGGGGCGGCGGTATCCGGTGCGGTATCCGACAAGGTGAAACTGCGTCTGGCGGCCCACAAAAACACCTCCGATGGCTATATGCGCAATGCGTATCTGGATCGTGACGATACCCAGAACATCGACGAGCAGCTGCTGCGTCTGAAAGCCGCGGTGGAGCTGAACGCTCGCAACCAGCTCGATCTGACCCTGCTGCGTATTAACGTGGATAACGGCTACGACGGTTTCTCGCTGGATAATACCCGTACCACCTATTCCGATGAGCCGGGCAAGGACGTGCAGAACACCAACGCTGCCGCGCTGACCTGGACTTCCGAAGCCGCTGACGCCTTCGACCTGCGTGTCCATCTGTCTGGCAGCAACTCGGATACCGAATACAGCTACGACGAAGACTGGGCCTACGGCCAGTACATCTGGATGTCTGACGACCCTGTGTATACACCGGACCCGTGTGATACCACCCAGGGGGAGTGTCTGGCGGATATCGATGGCTACTCGTCTACCGACCGTTACCTGCGTGACTATCAGCGTCGTGAACTGGACCTGCGCCTGACCTCATCCGAGCAAGGCCGTCTGTTTGGCGATAGCACTGATTGGGTGGTGGGCTACTACCGCATGAGCCGGGACGAATCACTGGATCGGGAATACACCTGGGAGGACCCGTTCGACAGCAAACTGGAGACCGCATCCCAGGCGCTTTACGGCGAGCTGAGCAGCGTCATCAATGAACAGCTGAGTCTGACTCTGGGCTTGCGTGCCGAGCGCTGGTCGACCGACTACAACGACAGCAACAGCATTGATGAAGATCGCACCGAGAACCTTTGGGGCGGTAAAATCACCGCCGAATACCTGCTCAACGAGAACCAGCTGGCCTATGCCTCGTTGGCCCGTGGTTTCAAAGCCGGTGGCGTGAACACCGACCCGGACATCAGCGAAGCCAACCGCACCTTCGATACCGAATACAATTACGCTTGGGAAGCCGGTCTGAAATCCAGCAGCCTCAACGACCGCCTGCAAACCCGCGTTGCCGCGTTTTATATCCTGCGTAAGGACCAGCAGGTGAAAAGCTCGTACGCGATTCCAAACGAAAGCGGTGGTTTCACCTTCCAGGATTACTTGGCCAACGCGGCTGAAGGTCAGAACTACGGTGTAGAAGTGGAGTTCGACCTGGCACTCTCCGAGCAAGTTGACTGGACTTTCTCCGGTGGTTACCTGAAAACCGAATTCCTCGACTACCAGTATGAAACCGACGATGGCACGTTCAGCATGAACGGCCGCGAGCAGGCTCAGTCGCCGGAATACAGCTTCACCAACCGTCTGAACTACCTGCTGGGTAACGGCTTCAGCCTGACGGTAGAGCAGGAAGCCAAGGACAGCTTCTACCTGTCCGACAGCCATAACGAAAAATCCAGCGCCTACCAGCTGTGGCATGCGCGTATTGGCTACGATGCCAGCCAGTGGCAACTGGCGCTGTATGGCCGTAACCTGACCAACGTTGATTACGAAGTGCGTGGTTTCCACTTCGGTAATGACCCGCGTGATGGCTATACCAATGAGCGCTGGGTGCAGTACGGCACCCCACGGTTGTTTGGCGTAGAAGGCAAATACTACTTCTGATGCGGAATCAGACGCCCGGCGGGAGGCATACTGTAGCCAGCCGGGCACCCCATCGATACACCCAACCTTGCAAGGAGCCCGCTATGGAGCTTTCCGTTGATATCAGCAAATACCCACTGGCTGACGAATACAAACCGGCCATCAAGGCGTTTATCGAACGCTTGCAAGCGGTAGAAGGCCTGGTGGTGGAGTGCAACACCATGAGCACTCAGGTGTTTGGTGAATACGACCTGGTGATGAACACCATCAGTGCCGAAATGAAGCGCTCGTTCGAAACTTACGGCAAGGCCATCTTTGTCTACAAGATGATCCCGGGGGTTAACCTCGACCCTGCACTGAAACCCCACGGCTGATTTCTCCACCCCGGATACTGACTATGACTGATATCGTAAATGCCATCGTTGAAGGCTTTGCCGCCCAGAGCATGGCCGAATGGATTGCTGTGATTCTCGGCGTTGCCTATCTGGTGTTCGCCATGCGCCAGAATAACCTCTGCTGGTATGCCGCGTTTGGCAGTACCGCCATTTTTAGCTGGCTGTTCTGGGATGTCAGTCTGG
The DNA here is from genome assembly GCF_056158645.1 of Oceanobacter sp. ABM4_470. NCBI lineage: Bacteria > Pseudomonadati > Pseudomonadota > Gammaproteobacteria > Oceanospirillales > Oceanospirillaceae > Oceanobacter > Oceanobacter sp. ABM4_470. The sequence continues at coordinate 3,454,277 of NZ_JBSWTR010000001.1, read as the reverse complement.
TGATGGAATCGGCACTTAATGTCTACTATCTGGTCATGGCGGTATACGGCTGGTGGGCCTGGCGTTCGGGCAGTAACAGCAGTGCTGGTAAGGCCTCAAGCGCCGATTCAACACCATTGCCGGTGCAAAGCTGGGGTTTTAAACAGCATGCTTTGGTGCTACTGGCGATCGCCGTGCTGACCTTTACCAGCGGCTACCTGCTGACGGAAAACACCTCGGCGGCGCTGCCGTATCTGGACTCCTTCACCACCTGGGGGCAGTGATTACCACCTGGATGGTGACTCGTAAGGTACTGGAAAACTGGATCTACTGGGTGGTCATCGATGCCGTGGCGATTTACCTGTACATCGACCGTGGACTGTACCCAACCGCCTTCCTGATGGCCATTTACGTGGTGCTGGCCGTTGGCGGTTTCTGGCTGTGGCTGAAAGACTACCGCAGTCAGCAGGAGGATCTGGCGCTGGGTCAGTCAGCCTGATATCGAATTAATGCCTTCTTCTACTCTGCTGTCCGCGCAGCAAGCCGCTGCCAGCACACACCAGTCGGCTGACGTGTTGTCTGAGGTGTTGTCTGACTCGAGACTCTGGCAGTTGCTTGAACAACCACCGCAGCCCAATCAGCTGCGGCCACTGTGCGGCGGCCTGACCAATCAGAGCTGGTTGCTCAGCGTTAACGAACAGCGCTGGGTAATCCGCATCAACGCCGCCAACTCCGGCGACCTGGATATCCGTCGCGACCACGAATACTTCATTCAGCAAAGAGCGGCGGAAGCCGGTCTGGCACCGCGGGTGTTGTACCGCTGCCCGGACGATGTGTACTGGATTGTGGAATACCTCGATGGCCCGTCGCTACGTGACGTGCTGAAACAGGGGCATCAGCCCTGGCCACAGCTGCAACAACGTCTGCACAGCCTGCATGACCTGCCGCTGACCAGCGAATGGCATTTTGGTCTGGAAGTGATGGATGTGTGCGCCAAGGCCGAGGTGTATTGGCAGGCCATTGAACAGCGTCTGGAAGGGCGCTGGAACAGCGACTGGCAGCAGCTTAAACAGCAACTGCAAGCGGGCATGGCCGAACTGCCCGGGCCGGAGCGTTCGCTGTGCCATATGGACCCCAATCCGGACAACTGGAAGTGGTCGAACAACCAATGGCGACTGATCGACTGGGAGTACGCCACAGTGGGTCATCCGCTGTGGGACATCGCCAGTCTGGTACAGATGTCGGAAGGCAACCCTGCCGAACAAGCCATGCTGCTGGTCGACCTTGGCATCGATCCGGAACAGTCTGACTGGCAACAAGCCAACCGTCAGTTGGCCTGTCTGAACAGCCTCTGGTACGGCGCTCAGGGCATCTGGAACGCCCGTGAGCTGCGCACCGCACTGCAATCCCTGGTCTGAAATCGCTGATCTGACTTACCAGCGGAAAATCACCCATTTCGGCACCGTAATGTCGGGGTTGTCGCGGCGCATCAGGTTCTGGTCGTCATCCGGTGACGGCACCAGATAGTAGGGTTTGCCGACCTTCGGCTGCACCTTGATTTCAACCAGTTCACCGTTCACCCGGAACTCATAATACGTTTTGTCGCCATCGTTGCGGATGGTCACGGTTTCTTCGGTCGAACCGGCCGCGTGCGCTGGCATTAAGACCGTCGCCAATGGCAGGCAGCAAGCCAGTGAAAAGAGTAACGTGCGTGCGTTGCGAGCCAGACGATTGTTGGTCTTCATGTTAGGATGCCTTCCATTCAAATCTTCGTTCTATTGTAGGTGCCCTTGGCCAGCAACCCCAGCGTTTTGGTCAAGTCTGCGTCACTCTACCGCTACTGCCCGGGTAACTTCCTATGTCTGAGACAGCGTCCAAGACAGTCGTTCTGATTGACGGCTCTTCCTATCTGTTCCGCGCTTTTCACGCGATCCCGCTGCTGACCAATTCCAACGGCCTTCATACCAATGCGGTGAAGGGCGTGATCAGTATGATCAAGCGACTGCAAAAGGATTACGAAGGTGCCCAGATGGTGGTGGTGTTTGATGCCAAGGGCAAAACCTTCCGTAATGACATGTACAGCGAGTACAAGGCCAACCGTCCGCCGATGCCGGGTGAGCTGCGCGAGCAGATTGAACCTATCCACAACATCATCCGCGCCATGGGCCTGCCGTTGTTGATTGTTGAAGGCGTTGAAGCCGACGACGTGATTGGCACGCTGGCGTCACAGGCCGAGGCCAGTGGCTGCAAGGTGATTGTCTCTACCGGCGACAAGGACATGGCGCAGCTGGTGGACTCGCATGTGTCGCTGATCAACACCATGACCAACGTGTTTATGGACGTTGACGGCGTGAAAGAAAAATTCGGCGTACCGCCTGAGCACATCATCGACTATTTGGCCTTAATGGGCGACAAGGTCGATAACATCCCGGGTGTACCGAAAGTCGGTGAAAAAACCGCGGTTGGTCTGGTGGCCGGTTTGGGGTCGCTGGAGGACATCTACGCCAACCTCGACAAGGTAAAAGATCTGTCTTTCCGTGGTGCCAAAACCATGGCCGCCAAACTGGAAGAACACAAGGATCAGGCGCTGCTGTCGAAAGAGCTGGCAACCATCAAATGCGATGTTGAACTGGAACAGCCGTTAGGTGAATTGAAGAATAGCGAAATCGACAAGCCAGCACTGTTGGAGCTGTTCAAAACCATGGAGTTCAAGGGCTGGATTGCCGAGCTGTCGGATGCCTCTGAAGCCTCTGGTTCTGTGGAAGGCTCTGTGACGGGCACTGCGGCTGGCTCTGTTGGGACTGCTGAAGAAAACGTTGACGACGAACCAGCGGTATCCAGCGAAAAAGGCGAATACGAAATTATCCTGACTCAGGAAGGTCTCGATGGCTGGATCAAGCTGCTGAAAGCCAGCGAGCTGTTCGCTTTCGATACCGAAACCACATCACTGGTGTACAAGGAAGCCGAAATCGTCGGTGTGTCGTTTGCTGTCGAAGTGGGCAAGGCCGCCTATGTGCCGCTGGCGCACGACTACGAAGGCGCGCCAGCGCAGCTCGACCGGGACGAGGTTCTGGCGCAGCTGAAGCCGATTCTGGAAGACGAAAACCAGAAAAAAGTCGGCCAGCACATGAAGTACGACGCTCACGTGCTGGCCAACCATGGCATCGAGCTGAAAGGCGTGGAGTTCGACACCCAGTTGGAAAGCTACATTCTGGATTCTGTCGCCACCCGCCACGATATGGATAGCCTGGCGTTGAAATATCTGGGTTACAAAACCGTCAGCTTTGAAGAGATTGCTGGCAAGGGTGCCAAGCAGAAAACCTTCAATCAGATTGAGCTGGATGTCGCAGGCCCATACGCTGCGGAAGACGCTGATATTACCCTGCGTTTGCACCAGACCCTGTGGCCTAAACTGCAGAAGCACGGCAGCCTCGCCAGTGTGTTCAGCGACATCGAAATGCCTGCCATGCCGGTGCTGACGGCAATGGAATCACTGGGTGCCTTGATCGATGCCGACAAGCTGCATGCCCAAAGCGCCGAAATTGAACAGAAGCTGCAACAGCTGGAGCAGCAAGCCCACGATGCCGCCGGACAGGTGTTCAACCTCGGTTCACCGAAGCAGCTGGGTGAAATCCTGTTCGAGAAGCTCGAACTGCCTGTGATCAAGAAAACCCCGAAAGGCGCACCATCCACCGCGGAAGAAGTGCTGGTGCAGCTGGCGGAAGACGGCTTTGAGCTGCCGCAAATCATCATTGATCACCGTGGTCTGTCGAAGCTGAAAAGCACCTACACCGACAAGCTGCCCACCATGATTGCTGGTAAAACTGGCCGCGTGCATACCTCCTATCATCAGGCGGTCACAGCGACAGGTCGACTGTCGTCCAGTGACCCTAACCTGCAGAACATTCCTGTGCGCTCCGAGGAAGGCCGCCGCATTCGTCAGGCGTTTATTGCGCCGGAAGGCTACAAGCTGGTGGCGGCGGATTACTCCCAGATCGAGCTGCGCATCATGGCGCATCTGTCGAACGACGACGGCTTGCTGAAAGCCTTCGGTGAGGGCCGCGATATTCACCGTGCTACTGCTGCGGAAGTGTTTGAAGTGGCTGAAGACGAAGTTACCGATAACCAGCGTCGCAGCGCCAAGGCGATTAACTTTGGTCTGATCTATGGCATGTCGGCCTTTGGTCTGGCCAAGCAGTTGGGCATTGGCCGCAACGAAGCGCAGGACTACGTCAACCTGTACTTCCAGCGCTATCCGGGCGTGGCCGACTACATGGAAAACACCCGCGAGCACGCCAAAGAGCAAGGCTACGTTGAAACCATCTTTGGTCGTCGTCTGTACCTGCCGGAAATCAAATCGCGCAACGTGCCGCGTCGCCAGCATGCCGAGCGTACCGCGATCAACGCGCCAATGCAGGGCAGTGCCGCCGACATCATCAAACGCGCCATGGTACAGGTGTTCGATTGGCTGCCAGAATCCGGCTTCGACGCCCGCATGATCATGCAGGTACACGATGAACTGATTCTGGAAGTGAAGGCAGAGCAAGCCGAGGCTTTTGCTGAAGCCCTTAAGCAACGCATGCAAGCGGCGGCGGAACTGAAGGTGCCATTGCTGGTAGAAGCGGGCATTGGTGATAACTGGGAACAGGCGCACTGATGTTGGCCAGCTGTGTGGTGCGCAGTGCGCACCCTACGGGGCTGAGCGGTACATAAACAACAGACAAAAAAAGACCCGCGCGTAAGGGGAAACGGGCGGGCCAGCTTCGGATTCTGGGGGAATAACCGAAGAGTAGAACTACCTATGAAGAGATGACGGTTCGCACCATCACAATTCCACACCGGGAATATGTTGAATATAGAACAGGGATTCGTTGACAAAGTTCCCGATAACAGCAAAAAGGTGGGGTTTTTGTTATTTATTGTGACAGGGGCCTGATTGGTGCTGGCCAAATATGGGTCACCCGGAGTGGCCTCCGGGTTTGGCAGGTAGCCGTGAATAGATGTTCGGTAGGGCAGTAAGGGCAAGTAAGACAGCGTGTTAGTCGTTAGACTCCGGGGATTCCGGCAAATCGACTTCGGCGTTGTCGGCGTCGTCTTCCTGATCCGGCACCAGCAGCTCATTCAGGCGCTGCTTTAGCACATCCAGCCCCTGGGCTTTCAATGACGAGAACGTCTGCACCGTCACGGGAGTGCTCATATCTTTAACCGCTTTGCGCACTTGCAGCAGAGTGTTCTGGGCCGCACCGCGCTTTAGCTTGTCGGCCTTGGTCAGAATCAGATGCAACGGCATGCCGTTGTCTTCCGCCCACTGGATCATGCCAGTGTCGAAATCCGTCAGTGGGTGACGTATATCCATTAGTAGTACCAGGCCTACCAATTCATCCCGGTTCTGAAGATAGTCACCCAGTTCTTTTTGCCACGCATTTTTTACGCCCACCGGTACTTTGGCATAGCCGTATCCTGGCAGGTCGACAATCGCCAGTGGCAGTTCGCCAATCTGGAAATAGTTGATCAATTGCGTGCGGCCAGGCGTTTTACTGGTTCGGGCCAGCTTTCTTTGGCCGGTCAAACAGTTCAACGCGCTCGACTTGCCAGCATTGGAGCGACCGGCAAATGCAACTTCCCGGGTAATCTCCTCAGGACATTGGCTGAGCTTTGCGGCACTACGAAGGTAGTGGGTCTTGGTATAAGTCAAGGAATGCTGATTTGGCATGGGGTAAACGTAATGACCGTCCGGTTTTTGATGATATATAATGCATGACCTAATGAATGGCGTAGTCAGTCTACCACAGCGTGTATCATTCATGGGTAAGAGTCTCAACAAAGCCGCCAAGAGCTCAATGAGAGACCTTCAGAAGTATCAAACTAATAATGATGAGAGATCTGAATATGAACAAACTTCTTACCCTGTTCGCCGTATCTGCAGTAGCCCTCTCTGCCAACGTGCAAGCCTTCGATGCCGAAGCCAAGTACAACATGGCGTGTGCTGCCTGCCACTCCCCTCAAACTGCCGCCATGCTGGGAGCGCCTGCCGCCCATGATGCCGCATCCTGGGCCCCGCGCCTGGAGAAGGGTATGGATACGCTGGTAAACCACGTCACCAATGGCTTTAATGCCATGCCTCCACGTGGGCTGTGTATGGATTGCACAGCCGAACAATACAAGGCGCTGATCACCTTTATGTCTACGCCAAAATAACAGGCTCGTGGAGATATAACGCCTGCAACGATAAGAATTCACTTACAACCTGGATCTGACGATGAAAAACCTGTTGATTAGCCTCTTTGTTTCAGCCGGACTCATGTCCGCGGCACATGCCAGTGACGCGAACTCCGCCTACAGTGGTGACGCGGAAGCGGGCAAAGCAAAATCTGTAATGTGTGCAGCCTGCCACGGAGCAGACGGTAACAGCATGGTGCCAACGTTTCCGAAAATTGCCGGTCAGGGTGAACGCTACCTGATCAAGCAGATCAAGGACATCCGCGATGGCAATCGTTCGGTACCGGAAATGACCGCGTTTGTTGCCAACCTGAGCGACAACGACATTGCCGACCTGTCCGCTTACTTCAGCGCGCAAGACGCGACTGGTGGCGGTGCCAAGGAAGAATTGGTGGCTCTGGGTGAGAAGATCTATCGTGCAGGCATCGAGAAAAAAGGTGTGCCAGCCTGTATGGCCTGTCATGGCCCAGCCGGTAAAGGCATGGACCTGGCGGGTTTCCCAATGCTGTCTGGTCAGCACGATGCCTACACCAGCAAGCAGCTGCATGCCTTCAGTGCCGGCACCCGTATGAACGATGGCGACACCCGCATGATGCGTGACATCGCCTACCGTTTGCACGACTCTGAAATCGAAGCCGTGTCCAACTACATTCAGGGCCTGCGTTAATTCGGGTAACCTGAGATTGAAAAAAGCGGCTTCGGCCGCTTTTTTTGTGTTTTCATAAATCAACCTGGCTGCCGGCATACAAAGCGGTTGCTACCGTTTATCCTCTCGAATCTGGCCGTTCGTCATCAATGCCCTGCCATCCCCGCAGGGCGCGGCTTGCAGCCCGCCAGAACGGTGTTGGCGAATTTGGAAAGACTCGGCCGGACAGGTTCGTCATTCCGCTGCATTCGCCGCCTTGTTCTGACAACCTGCAGGACTCGCGCAGAGCTGTGCGGAGTTTTTCAGAGGGTCCCTAGTATGCAACGGAACCTTTATGTGAGAATTACGCTCAATAGCGAACAAGAATTTGCGACATTGAAATGGAGACCCCTATGCTCGCGCAGATCAAACGTTGGATGGCCGTACCCTTGATGATGCTGGCCTCACTGGCTGTCGCAGATACCTACAGCGACGGCAATGGCTACACCACCCTGAGTCAACCGGTGCCGGTAATGGCCGATGGCAAAATCCACGTTGAAGAGGCCTTCTGGTTTGGCTGTCCGCACTGCTTCCACCTGGAAAACTACGTTGAGCCATGGAAGGCCGAGCTGCCATCTGATGTGAAATTCACCGCGGTGCCTGCGATGTTCGGTCGAGCCTGGGTGGCTCATGCCCGTCTGTTCTACACCGCTGACGTGCTGGGCATCCTCGACAAGGTACACACGCCGATTTTCCGTGCCATCCATCTGGAAAAGCAGCGTCTGCTGTCTGAAGATGACCAGCGCGACTTCCTGGTACAGCACGGCGGCATCACCGCCGATCAGTTCGACAAAACCTACGAGAGCTTTGCGGTGGAATCCCGCATGAAGCAAGCTGATCAGCGCATTCGTTCGTTCAAGATCAGTGGTGTTCCGGCGCTGATTGTTAACGGCAAGTACGTTGTTTCCGCCAGCTCTGCTGGCGGCCAGGACAATATGATCAATGTGGTGAACTTCCTCATCGAGAAAGAGCGCAACGGCAACTAATCAGCCGTCTGTGCAGTAAAAACCGGGCAATGCCCGGTTTTTTTGTGCCTGCCGTTTGGCTGCAACCGTTTGTTACATCACTGCGTTAGCCGAATCGACAAGGGAATCTATACTAATGGGGACATCTATTTTATCCGGTGCTCACTCTGGGCTACCGGGTGGTTTCGAATCACGAAGCCGACTTGCAGGCCTGACGGGTCAAGTCAAAAGTCGGCGACACAGAGTCGAGATCATCCGGCAGCCCCCGCAGGGCGCGGATTGCCGCCGCCCAGTGCGGTGTTGACGAATTTGAAAAGACTCGACCGGACAGGTTCGTCATTTCGCTGCATCCGTCGCCTTGCACTGAACAACGGCAACACTCGCGCAGAGCCGTGCAGGATTAAATAGATGTCCCCTAATGACAGAATGCACTGAACCTGCGGGCCCTCGTATGGAACAATCGTTTGGATAAATCGTATGGATAAGTCCCTCGGCGACGCAGAGCGCTGGCGAGCCAAATACCTCGATCTGTTGCAGCAGCAGGAACAGGATGAGGAGGCGTGGAAGCAACAACAGGAAGCCTGGCGGCGTTCCTTTGTGGTGGTCTGCCTGTTGGCAGAGGGGCAAGACAGCGCGCTCGATCCTGAATTGCAGGGCCTGCGACAGCAAATCAAGAAGCAGGGCAACGCCCCTCAAACCGACTCACTATCAACCCTGATCCGTTCCTTTGAAAGCCGTCAGTCGGCGACGAATCAACAATTACTGCAGGCCTTGCAACATTCTGCCGCCACATTGCTGGATTTACCGCTTGAGAGCACTGAGTTGCAGCGGCTACGGTCGTTACGCAAACGGCTCGACAGTGAGCTGGATACCTCATTGAGTGCCTTGCAGTTGGTCGCCGACTGGCTCGACGCCATGCCATCATCCCCAGTGGCTGGCGCCAATGCGGAAGCCGAAACAGGCCCGTCACTGTGGCAGCGGCTGTTTGGCAGCAAGAAAGTCGCCGTTGGCAAAGAAGGCAACCATTTGGAAGAAAGCACCGCATCAATGCCAGATTCCCCCTTGGTTGAGGCAGATGACCAGACGTTGCAAGAAGCCATGAAGGTGCAGCAGAACCTGTGTCAGGGGTTGCTGCGTTTGCTGGATCAGCTGAACCTGTCGGATAGCCAGCAGGACGCTGCCCAAAGCTTGCGCCAGCAACTGCTGGCTGGGCCTTCCTTGCCCGATCTGGTCGACCTGCTGGAGCAGCTGGCTGATCTGGTCATGACGGCACTGTCAGCTAGCCAGACAGCGATGCAGAGCTTCCTGCACCAGCTGGATGATCAGCTGATGAACCTGCAACAGCACCTGCAAAAAGAGTGCTTCAGCAGTGAAGGCAGCCAGCAGGCGCGATTGAATTTAAGCAACGAAGTGCAGCAGCAGGTGGGGCATTTACGCAGCCTCGCCAATGACGACGGCGAACTCGAAACCCTGGGCGCGCGGCTGCAATCCCATCTGGTGGCCATCGTCTCGGCGCTGGAAACCTTCGACGCCCACGAACAGCAGCGCGAAGAAGCCCAGCAGCAGGAAATCGTTGCACTGAACCAACGGTTGCAGGACGTTGAACGTCAGGCCAGTGCCACGCGGCAGGCGTTTGAGCGCCAGCAACAGTTGGCCTACAAGGACGCCCTCACCGGATTACCCAACCGCCATGCCTACAGTGCTCACACCCGCAAGCTCTGGAAGCAGCTGGACGAGGGGGGCTCGCTGGTGCTGGCGGTGGCCGATGTTGATTACTTCAAGCGCATTAATGACCAGTTTGGTCATCAGGCTGGCGACCGGGTGCTGAAGCTGATCGCCAAAACCCTCGGTAAGCATGTGGCCAAACCGCACTTTCTGGCCCGCTATGGCGGCGAAGAGTTTGTCATCATCCTGCAATCCCAAACCCTGACAGAAGCCAGTCAGAGTGCCGAACAGTTGCGCGCGGCTATTGAATCCCTGCCGTACCACTTCAAGGGTGACCCGGTGTCCATCACCATGTCATTCGGACTGGCCGAAGCCCGTAAGGGCGAACGTCTGGAAACCGTCTTTGAACGGGCCGATAAAGCCTTGTACCGGGCCAAGCAAGGTGGCCGCAATCAGGTAGTGGTTGATTCACTCTGAAATCCCGCCCGAAACCTGCCCGTCGCTCAATTCTTTACAGTCCTTTGTGTTAACCTCAGCTCTTTTGTTGCAGCCGGAATTTCTGCCGCACTGGTGGTGTCTGAGTCTGCGAATTGGTTGTTGTTAACGTCAGAGCCTTGGTTCAGGAGAAGCTCGTATGTGTGGCATTGTGGGTGCGGTTGCCCAGCGTGATGTGGTTGAAATTCTGCTGGAAGGACTCCGTCGTCTTGAATACCGTGGCTACGACTCCGCCGGTGTTGCCGTGCTGGACGCCGGTGCCAGTGAGCCTCAACTGCAACGCCTGCGTCGTCTGGGCAAAGTGCAAGCGCTGGCCGATGCAGTGGCTGAACAAGGCCTGCCTGGCGGTACCGGTATCGCTCATACCCGCTGGGCGACCCACGGCGAGCCGTCCGAAGCCAACGCGCACCCACACGTGTCCGGCGATATCGCCGTAGTACACAACGGCATTATTGAAAATCACGAAGCCCTGCGGGCAGAACTGCAAGCCGATGGTTACCAGTTCCAGTCGCAGACTGATACCGAGGTGATCGCGCATCTGGTGGCGCGTGCGGTCAGCGACGGTGCCGATTTGCTCACGGCGGTGCAGCAGGTTCGCAGTCGTCTGGAAGGTGCCTACGGCATGGTGGCGATCAATCGCCAGACGCCAGAGCGCATGGTGGTAGCCCGTTCGGGCAGCCCGCTGGTGGTGGGCTTTGGTATCGGCGAACACTTTATCGCCTCCGACCAACTGGCGCTACTGCCTGTCACCCGTCGTTTTGCCTTTCTGGAAGAAGGTGATGTGGCGGAAATTACCCGCCAGAGCGTGCGTATTTTTGACCTTGAAAACCAGCCGGTAGAGCGTGAAGTGCGCGAAAGCTCGGTTGAGCACGACGCTGGTGACAAAGGCGAATACCGCCACTACATGCTGAAAGAAATCCACGAGCAGCCGCAGGCGATTGCCAACACGCTGGAGGGCCGTTTGCTGAATGGCCAGCTCAATCTGGAAGCGCTGGGCGACCTGTCCGACGTCGATGCCGTTCAGATCATTGCCTGCGGCACCAGCTACCACGCCGGGGTAACCGCTCGTTACTGGATTGAGTCGCTGGCGGGGATTTCCTGCAACGTCGAAATTGCCTCCGAGTTCCGTTACCGCCGTCCGGTAATTCGTCCGAATACCCTGTTGGTGACCATTTCCCAAAGTGGCGAAACCGCCGACACGCTGGCCGCGCTGCGTCAGGCCAAGGAACTGGGCATCACCAAAACTCTGTCGATCTGCAACGTGCCGGGCTCCTCGCTGGTGCGTGAGTCTGATATGACGGTACTGACCCGGGCCGGGGCTGAAATTGGCGTTGCCTCCACCAAGGCTTTTACCACCCAGCTGACAGCCTTGCTGCTGCTGACTGCCGCTTTGGCCGAACGCACTGCCGATGCCTCCGACGTGCAACAGCGCATCGCCAAGGCACTGGAAAGCCTGCCGGGCCTGATTCAGCAAACACTGTCGATGAACGACGACATCGAACGTCTGGCGGAGCACTTCGCCGACAAGCACAACGCCTTGTTCCTGGGCCGTGGGGACCAGTACCCGATTGCGATGGAAGGGGCGTTGAAGCTGAAAGAAATCTCCTACATCCATGCGGAAGCCTACGCAGCCGGTGAGCTGAAGCACGGCCCGCTGGCGTTGATCGACGCAGAAATGCCGATCGTTGTGGTCGCGCCTCACAACGACCTGATGGAAAAGCTCAAATCCAACATTGAGGAAGTGCGCGCCCGTGGCGGCGAGCTGTACGTCTTCGCGGAAGAGTCTGCCGCCATCAGCGCCGCTGAAAACATGATCGTGGTGCCGGTGCCTGCCTGTGACGACGTGATCGCACCCATCGTCTACACCTTGCCGCTGCAACTGCTGAGCTACTACGTTGCCGTGATCAAAGGCACTGACGTCGACCAGCCTCGTAACCTGGCCAAGAGCGTCACGGTGGAATAAGCCTTACCAGTCCGCTTCTTCTATCAGCACCTTCACCATCCCGGCCGCTGTCATTTGCCGTGACAGTGGCGCGCCCTGGCCTGCCCAGTGGGCTGCAAATTCATGACTGCCCTGAGCGCTGGCAGCGGCATTCAGTTGCTTGGCGACGTCGTAGGCCAATGGGTAATCTGCCACCGCTATGGCGGCTTCGGCACCATGGCGAGTCAGCCGATTGCTCAGCCCACGTGCAGGACGCCCTGAAATGGCGAGCGTCATCTCTGTGGTGTGTTCTGTGGCGTTTTTCAGACGCTCTTTATAGCCAGCATTGGCAGCGGATTCCGGGCACAGCACAAAGGCGGTACCCAGTTGAACGGCGGTAGCACCGAGGGCTTTCATGGCGTTCATGCCAGCCCCGTCCATGATGCCGCCAGCGGCAATTACTGGTAACGGCTGTTCGGTTGCCAGCATTCGTACCAATACGGCGGTGGGCAATTGCTGGTCGCTGGCGCTGGGATCGAACATGCCGCGGTGGCCACCGGCTTCATAGCCCTGGGCAACAATCGCGTCGATACCGGCCCGCCGAGCTTGTTCGGCTTCGTGCAAGTTGGTCGTCGTTGCCAACGTCAGGGTGCCTGCGGCTTTGAAAGCTGTGATGAGTTCTTTGTCTGGTAAGCCAAAGTGGAAACTGACCACGGCGGGGGCTTCTTCCAACAGCATGGCCTGGGCTTCGGGGCTGTGGATAAAACTGGTGTAGATCTCGTTGAGCTGTGTCGGGGCTGGTGCTTCAAATTCGTCAAAGAAGGGCGTCAGGCTGGCAACCCAGTTGGCTTCGCGGTCGGCGTTGCGTTGGGCTTCAGCATGGCAGAACACATTTACATTGAATGGTTTGTCGGTCAGTGCCCGGGTTGCCCGAATCATATCGCGGGCCTGATCAACGGAGGTGGCGCCAATGCCAATCGACCCCAGTGCGCCGGCATTGCTCACCGCTGCGGCCAATTCTGGCGTGGCCACACCGGCCATTGGCGCCTGAATCAGTGGCTGCATCTTGTGCTTCTGCAACCACTGTTCAAGATGATTGATGGCTGTTACGGAGTCTGGCGTGGTGTTCTGGCTGTTGGTCTGGCTGTTGGTCTGGCTGTTGGTCTGGCTGGTATTGTAACTAGCGTCGGCCATAGCGCTCTCCTGTCCATAATGGCGGCGCAACAGGCCGCCTGGATGTTCGATTACAACACGGTTTGGGGGTCTTTGGCTGTAGTTGTTGAGGCGGAGTTCTGCAATGCCTGCTGGCGCTTGATGGCACGCTGGCGCAACCAGTCGTCACCGCTGACCAGCAAAATCCCCCCCAGTACCAGCAGCGCACCGGCAACAAAGCCAGCTTCCAGCGGCTCGTCCAGCAGCAGCACGCCCATGGCCACTCCCCACAGGGGAGTCATAAAGGATAGGACGCCAAGCCGGGACGCCTGATAGATACGCAGTAGCCAGAACCAGGTCAGCAGTGCGGCAATGGAAATGATCAGCGTCTGAATCGACAGGCTCAACAGCACCTTGTTGCTCCACACAATCGGGCTGTCGTTGCTGATCAGGCCGTAGCCAACCAGAATCACGCTGGCACCCAGTAATTGCCAGGTCAGGGTTTGCATCACCGGCGCCTGACTCAATACCGTGTTGCGAATCAACACCGTGGTCGCGCCCCAGGCCAGACCGCCCAAAACGCAGTAGAAATCGCCCAGCAGGCTGCTCTCTCCACCGGCGGTGTCGTTCCAGAGGAACGCCAGGGCAATGCCTCCAAAGGCCGCAAAGACGCCCAGCCACTGAATACTGGACAGCCGTTCGTGAGCGACGGTGAAATGCAGCCCCAGTGCGGCAAACACCGGTGCGGTGTAGAGGAACACCACCGCATGAGAGGCGGTGGTGTGCTTCAGGCCTTCACCCAGACCCAGGTATTCCAGCGCGAACAGCACGCCTGCCAGCATACCGGGTAACACTGCACCGCTGACAAAGCTGCGGTGCAGACCGCGCAGCCAGACCCAACCGCCAATCAGAATCACGCTGAACAATGAGCGCAAGCCGATTTGCAAGGTTGGGCTCATATCATCCGCGGCCAGTTTCGACAGGATCTGCTGTTGGCTCATGACAAAGGTGGTGATCACCATCAGGCCAATGGCAAGGGCATCGAGAGGTTTGTTGCTTGGCATGATGGTCACCGGACAAGATGGGTTGGATTGGCTATTATGGTTTGGCACTTTTGAATATCGATATTGAATTAACGCCATCTGTGGATGAATAAATGCCAAATCCGCGATTCCTGGCCCATGGCCCCAACAGCAGCCCGCAACGGGAGTTGCTGTCTCCCAAGTTTGATTCCCGCCATACGGGCAGCGCTGACCCGCAAGAAAGTGTGGTGTTGTACGGTGCAGAAACCGACGCGCTGGTGTACCGGGCGGCGGTTACCCGCAATGACACCCTGTACCCGGTTCATACCCATGCCTGGGGCGAGTTTGTGTGCTCTTACACCGGGCCGATTGAGGTACAGGTAGAAGGGTTTCATTTTGTGGCGCCGCCGCAGTTTGGCATCTGGTTGCCACCCAACACCGAGCACAATGGCATCAGCCGGGCGCAGGCGTGTCATGGCTCCTTCTATATCCGGCCGGACCTGTGTGAGGGATTGCCGCAGCAGGCTGCTCTGTTGCAGGTGAATGCCCTGACCCGGGCGCTGCTGAATCAGTTGCGGGATGCCAGTCAGCAGCCGGCGGCGGCGACCCAGCGGTTGTTGCGCGTGCTAGTGGATCAACTGGTTGCCGCAGAGGTGCAGGGTTCCTACTTGCCGATGTCGGATGACGGCGTATTGGGGCCAATACTGGACATCTTGTGGCAAAACCCGGCGGATGAACGCACAGCGGCTCAGTTGGCGGCACTGGTACACACCAGTGAGCGGACGCTGATTCGTAAATTCGATCGGCTGTTAGGCTTGTCGTTGCGAGAGTGGCGTCAGCGTTTGAAGGTGGTGAAGGCGTTTGCCTTGCTGGAAAGCGGTCAGGCGGTTGAGAGCATTGCCCTGGACCTCGGCTACAACAGTGCCTCGGCGTTTATTGTGATGTTCCGTAATCAGGTGGGCATGACGCCGGAGCAGTGGCGCTTGCAGCGGGCTTGAGGGGGGCGTGTGAGTTTGGAAAGCGGGGAGTTGTGAGGTCAGGAATCAGTCGCTAATACATCGGCCCTGAACGCAAAAACGGCCCCGAAGGGCCGTTTTCTGACGTTCTAATTTGCTAAAGCAGCAATTAGAAGTCTACTTTCAGACCAACAGAGTAGTCTTGAGTGTCGTCAGAGCTGTCGGAGCTGTTGTTAGCGAACTCAACCCACAGAGTGGTAGCGTCGCCCAGAGAGTGCTGGTATTCAGCAGCGAAGCCGTTGGAGTTGTCGTCATCGCCCAGGTCGTATGCGTAAGCAACGATAGCACCGGTTTCAACGTCGTACTGAGCAGCCAGGGACAGAGCAGTGCGGCTGTCTTCAGTGTCAGTGTCGTCCAGGTTTTCAACCAGAACGCCAACGTACAGAGCGTCAGCAGACACGCCCAGACCCAGAGACATTACGTCTGGCATGGATTCCAGTTCTTCCTGGATAGTACCCAGGGAAACAGTGAACATGTCGGCAGAGTAAGTACCGGTCACTTCGAAAGAGTCAGCACCAGAACCGCTTTCTACGTCGTTGTCAGACATAACAGCAGCAGCAAACTTGAAGCCGCTCATGTCTGGAGAGTAGTAGGAGATCTGGGAGTCAGCGCGGTAGTGGTTACCGAAGAACTGAGCTGGGGAGTAGGAGCTGGTGATATCGGTAGTGAAGGTCAGCGCCTGAGCGTAAGGAGTCCAGTCTTGACCGATTTTAACAGTACCGAAGTCGCCTTCCAGACCAACCCATGCCAGACGGCTGCGGATGTTGCCTTCGTTAGCGTTGGTAGGCTCGTCATCGTTGTCCCACTTGCCAACACCCACTTCGTAGCGGTACAGGGCTTTTACGTTGTCCAGATCAGTTTCAACAGAACCTTTGATACCAATACGGGAGTAGTTGTTGGTAACGTCCATAGCGGAATCGCTACCGTCGGTCAGCTTCAGACGCAGGGAGCCGTAGAAGTCAGTAGTAGCTTCAACAGCGAATGCTGGGGCGGAAGTGGCGGCTGCGATAGCCAGAGCCAGAACCTGTTTTTTCATGATGTTCTCCGTTTTTTAGAGTAAGCCTAAAGGCGTTTTCCAATTGGCGGGTAAGTATATAAAACAAACCCTATCGGTTAATCAACCGTAAAACCGCTTATATTGATGATTAGAAGTTCCCGATAGGTGACTCATATCACAGGGTTATGGCGGAAATACGCTGCGTTCACGTGGCCTGAGTATCTACCCAATCTGCGCCGAATGTCATGATATGGTTCCCGTTTTTATTGAATAAATTGGGAATTGACAAATATGTCACACCTATGATGACGGCTTATTTACAATGTCCTCAAGCCTTGATCTCACCGGCCTTCGGCGTCGTAAATCCGGCACTGATTCCATTCTGTTCAAAGCCCATGGAAGTGAGCCAGTGCAATTTGGCGAAGGCGGCTTCGAGGGTGATATCGCGTCCACCAATCACGCCAATGCGGTTCAGGGTGGCGCCGGTTGAGTAGGCTCCCTGCTCAATATCGCCCCATAAACAGTGGCTCAAATTAACCACTGTGATGCCCCGTGAAATGGCTTCTTCAAGCGCCGGAATCAGCGTGGGGTTGGCGTCTGGCGGGTTGCCAACGCCGTAACTGATCATGATCACAGCGTGGGTATCAGCGGCCTTAAGAGGCGCTTCGATCATATCGGCGGTTATGCCCGGATACAGCATCAGTAGTTTTACGGACGAATTGCTGAACTCGGGAATACAAAAGTCGGCTTTGTCACCGCGTAGTAATAAATCGCCGTACAATTCGACGTCTATTTGCATTTTTCCCAAATGATCAAAGTTGGGCGAGTCAAAAGTATCGAGTGCGGTGGTTTTCAGTTTACTGGCACGGTTACCGCGCAATAAACGATTGCCAAAACAAATACAGACCTCAAACAGTTCATTTGAGGTCGCAAATAGCAAAGAATTGGTTAAATTATCGACAGCATCTGAGCGAATAACACCCAGTGGAATCTGGGAACCAGTAACGATAACCGGTTTATCCATTGGCGTTATCATGAAAGATAATGCCGCGGCGGTATAGGCCATGGTATCGGTACCGTGCAGTACCACAAAACCGTCGTATTGTTGCCAGTATTGCTGCAACAGCGTCGCGACCCGTGCCCAATCGGCAGGCACGGCGTTGGAGCTGTCGATCAGCTGATCCATCTCCAGTACTTCGAACTCAGGCAATTGCTGAACAATGTCATCATTCAGGTGTTTACGTACCCGGGCTTCGAAGCCCGGCGCTGGAACGTAACCCTGATCGGACGGCACCATACCAATGGTGCCTCCCGTGTAGATCACCAGTATTCTCTTGGTGTTATTCATTCATGGCCCTCACTTGTCTCGGCTTTTGGGTGCCAGCATCGACTGTGGGCTTAACAGTCGTTCGAGCTCGGCTTCATCCAGCAGTCCTTCGGACAGAATCAGTTCCCGTACGGTGCTGCCACTGTGCAACGCCTGTTTGGCAATGCGGGAGGCATTCGAGTAGCCAATGTGTGGCACCAGTGCGGTGATGCTGCCAATGCTGATTTCCAGCAGCTCGGCACAGCGTTCGCGGTTGGCTTCAATGCCGCGAATGCACTTGTTCTCGAACATATCACAGGCGTTACCCAGCATTCGCATGGAATTCAACAGATTGTAGATAATCAGCGGTTCCATGGCGTTGAGCTGCAACTGACCTGCTTCAGCGCCCAGGGTGACGGCGAGGTCGTTGGCAATCACCTGGAAAGCCGTCTGGTTAACCGCTTCCGGAATCACCGGGTTCACCTTGCCTGGCATGATGGATGATCCTGGCTGCATCGGCGGCAAACGGATCTCGCCAAAGCCGGTGCGTGGGCCGCTGGACAGCAGGCGCAAGTCGTTGGCGATTTTGCTGAGCTTGATGGCAAAACGGCGTAGCACGCCAGAGAACATCACAAACGCGCCCATGTCGGAGGTGGCTTCGACCAGGTTGGCGGCCGGTACCATCGGCTTGCCAGAGAACTCGGCCAGGTAGCTGACGGCTTTTTGGGCGTAATCCGGATGGGTGTTGATGCCGGTACCAATGGCGGTACCGCCCAGGTTTACTTCACACAGCAGCAGGCAGACTTCTTTCAGACGGTCGATGTCTTCGTTGAGGTTAACCGCAAAGGCTTCGAATTCCTGGCCCAGGGTCATCGGCACGGCGTCTTGCAGCTGGGTACGGCCCATCTTCACCACATCGGCGAATTCCTTGCCCTTGGCTTCAAAGGCCGCAACCAGACTCTTGATGGCTTCCATCAGCGGCTCGGCGGCAAATTGAATGGCCAGACAGGCGGCGGTCGGGTAGGCGTCGTTGGTGGACTGCGAGCAGTTAACGTCGTCGTTCGGGTGCAGGAACTGGTATTCGCCCTTGCCATGCCCCAACTTGTGCAGCGCCAGGTTGGCGATCACTTCGTTGGCGTTCATGTTGGTGGAAGTACCGGCACCGCCCTGGATCAGGTCGACCACAAATTGGTCGTGCAAGGCACCGTCAATGATGTCGTCACAGGCATCCATGATGACACTGGCCTTGGCTGCTGGCAGGTAACCAATGTCTTCGTTGGCTTTGGCGGCGGCCTTTTTGACCAGTGCCAGCGCGCGAATCAATTGTGGAAAATGGCTGATAGGAACGCCGGTAATGGCAAAGTTATTTACCGCTCGTTGGGTTTGAACGCCGAACCAGGCCTCGGCCGGAATGTCCAGATCACCCAGTAAATCGTGTTCGCGTCGCGTAGTCATAGTGTCCACCCCGAAAATGTGGAAGTAAGGGAATAAGAAATAGAGGTTTGGTTAAAAAGGGCGCCACTCCAACGGTGAGAGCGGGGTGGAGTGGCGCAAGGGGTGACGGGCAGAGGCGACCAAACGACCGCCCGTCAAAGCTGTGAAGCGTGTTATTTGGCGCGCTGTTTCAGTACTGCCTGATGCTCTGGTTCCAGTTCCCAGGCAGCAGCATCAACGTTCATGTCTTCAAATTGCTTGGCATCGAATACCGGCTGTTTGATACCGGCTTTCAGCTGCTCGTCGTAGTCCTTCATCAGACGCAGGCCTTTCTTGAACAGCAGCGCCAGAGCGAACAGGTTAGCCAGTGCCAGCAGGCCCATGGTGACGTCGGCAAAGGCGAATACCGTACCCAGATCCATGATGGCACCCCAGCAGCACAGACAGATCAGTACCACACGGAAGCCGTTCAGCAGGGTTGCGCTGCCTTCGCGGAAGAAGCTCAGGGAGTTCTCGCCCAGGTAGTAGTTGTACAGAATGGTGCTGAAACCAAACATCAGCAGGGCGACGGAAACAAACGCACGACCCCATTCACCGACATGATCTGCCAGCGCGATCTGGGTCAGGGCAACACCGCCGTGCTCACCAATGGTGGCTGGATCGTAGATGCCGCTCAACAGAATCACGAACGCAGTACAGGAACACAGGATGATGGTATCGATGAAAACAGAGAAAGACTGCACGATGCCCTGAGCAGCAGGGTGTGGAACGTATGCGACAGCTGCAACGTTTGGAGCAGAACCCAGACCGGCTTCGTTGGAGAACAGGCCACGCTTGACACCCATCAGGATCGCAGCACCAACACCACCGCCAACAGCCTGTTCCAGACCGAAAGCGCTTTTCACAATAAGGGCGATCACGTCAGGCACTGCAGAAATGTTCATGCCCAGAACCACCAGCGCGATGGCCAGGTAACCACCGGCCATTACCGGTACCAGAATTTCAGAAACGCGGGCGATACGCTTCACGCCACCGAAGATGATCAGACCAACGATCAGCGCCAGGCCAATACCGGTGTGGTAAACAGGAATACCGAAAGCGTCTTCGAAAGAGGTCGCTACGGAGTATGACTGCATGGCAGTGAAGCCAAAACCGAAGGTCAGCAGCAGCAATACAGAGTACAGACCGGCCAACCAGGTCCACTGCTTGCCCAGACCACGACGGATGTAATAAGCAGGGCCACCACGGTAAGCGCCGTCAGAATCGTTCTTTTTGTAAGCCTGTGCCAGCGTACATTCGAAGAAGCTGGTTGCCATACCCATCAGGCCAACCACCCACATCCAGAAAATCGCACCCGGGCCACCCAGAGTAATCGCAACCGCAACACCGGCGATGTTACCGCCGCCAACACGACCGGCAACCGACAGCAACAGTGCCTGGAAAGAACTCAAGTGACCGTGCTTGTCACGAGCAGATTCGCTAGCACGCAGGATGCCAAACATACGACCGAAGTAGCGGAATTGAACAAAACGGGAGCCAACCGTGAACAGCAAACCGAGGCCGATCAGGAAGGCAATCAGGACCTTGCCCCACAGCAGGTCATTCAGATAATCGAGCATTTTTTTCTCCATCCCGGCAGAGCGGGATTTGTTCTTATTGATGACGGATTTATTGCAACAAAGCCGCTCGGTATGAAGAAGTTGTCGACTTGTCTCCATTTGTCGCTAATGGGAGCCTTTGTGGCATCAAATAGCGCCACTTTTGAACAAAAGTGCATCAGCTCGGCTGGTATAATGTGATGCTGTACAACCCGCAAGCCGCATCCCCACCAGTCACACCGGATTCCAGATGGAAGACTTTTCACACAATTTGCGATTACTCAGCAGCTACTACCGTTCGATTGCCGAAGTGTGTCGGCAGCTGACGCTGAACCGCCCACAGTTCAATCGCTATCTGGCTGGCAAGGCCCGACCATCGGCCAACACCATGCGGCGCATTTGCGACTTCTTTGGGGTGGAAGAGCATGAAATTCTGCTGCCCCATGACCAGTTCCGACGACTGATTCAGGTGCGGCCAGTGGCGGTGAACAGTGTCTCGACGACTGAGGCACCGATGGAATCCGAGCATCTGCAACGCTTGCAGGGCTTTAACAGCGACGATGTTGACCGTTATCTGGGTTACTACTTTGAGTATTACCTGTCGATGGCGTGCCCCGGCCAGATTTTGCGCACACTGGTCTGCATCGAGCGTCAGGGCGACGGCATTTATTACCAGCGCAGTGAACGGCTGCGTGAAACACCCGATAGTCCAATGTGCCACGGCAAATACGTTGGGCTGGTGAATTTCCTCAGCGACCGTATTTTCTTATCGGATTACGAATCCCTCACCGGTAACGAGATGACCCAAACCATCCTGTTCCCCTCGTTCAAAAACCGCATTACCCGCTTGTCGGGGTTACGTATCGGGGTATCGGGCAGTGGCGAACGCATGCCCTGCTGCGCCCGGGTGGTGTACGAATACCTCGGTGCCGAAATCAATTTCCGCAAGGCATTCGCCATGTGTGGGCTGTTTGATCCCAACTCCTCCGAGATCGACCCGGTATTAAGAGAAGCGGTTTATAACCGTATGGGCACCCGTGATTGGCACTTCCGGGCGGCGCATTTGTAGGATTGGTTGGGTGTTGGGAGAATCATCGTAGGTCAGATACAGACGCGAAGCGGCTGCCATCTGACGTGTTTTGGTGGTCTCCTTGTCGGATGGCGCAAGCTTATCCGACCTACAAGAAAGTTGTGGGAGGTAGCTTGCTGCCGATGGTTTGTGTCTATCGAGAGCAAGCTCTCTCTCACACTATTGGCCAGACGCCAGACGCCAGACGCCAGACGCCAGACGCCAGACGCCAGACGCCAGACGCCAGACGCCAAACGCCAAGCCCACCAATACATCAGACCTCAGCTTCCGCAGCCCGCTGTTCTTTGGCGGCAACAATGTCGTCTGTATTAACTTCAATCCAGTCGGCCAGCGCGGCTACCAAGCGGGCGACTTCCTCGCCGATGCTGGTGAGGCTGTATTCCACATGGGGTGGTACTACCGGATAGGCGATGCGTTGCACAAAGCCATCGGCTTCCAGTGCTTGCAGCGATTGCGCCAGCATTTTTTCGCTGACGCCACCGATGCGCTTGCGCAATTCGCTGAATCTGTGTGTTCCATCGCGCAGGGAAATCAGGATCAACACACCCCAGCGACTGCTGACGTTTTTCAGAATTTGCCTTGAAGGACAAGGATTTGCGAACAAATTGCCGCTTCTCAGCTTGTCGGTCAGGGTGGCCGTTTGGGTATCTTGTTGGGCCTTTTCTGGTGGCGTGGTCGACGATTTCATCATACTAACCTTTTTGTGTGTACTTACTAAAAGTTAGCATTGGTATTAGCCTGTTGTCATTCGCTTTTACACAGAAAGAAAAACAGGAGAGTCCCATGATTGTTGTAACAGGTGCATCCGGCCAGTTGGGCCGTCTGGTGATTGAACAGTTGTTGGCCAGTGGCAAGGTTGCTGCCACGGAAATCGTTGCTGCGGTGCGTAGCCCGGAAAAAGTGGCGGATTTGGCCGAGCAGGGCGTGGTCGTGCGTGAAGCCGATTACACCAAACCGGAAACCCTGGTATCTGCCTTTGCCGGTGCCGACAAGCTGTTGCTGATTTCTTCCAGTGAAGTGGGTCAGCGTTTTGTGCAGCACAAGAACGCCATTGAGGCGGCCAAGGGAGCCGGTGTGGCACTGGTTGCCTACACCTCAATTCTGAATGCCGCAGAGTCGCCGCTGCCTTTGGCGGCAGAGCACAAACAAACCGAAGCCTTGCTGGCTGAGAGTGGTTTGGCTCATGTGCTGCTGCGCAATGGTTGGTATTCCGAAAACTACTCCGCCGGTGTGCCTGCCGCGCTGCAGCTGAATGCGCTGTACGGCTGTGCCGGTGAAGGCCGTATTGCGTCAGCTTCCCGTGCGGATTACGCCGCGGCCGCCGTGGCGGTACTGACGGCTGCGGACGATCAGGCAGGCAAGGTGTATGAGCTGGCCGGTGATCACTCTTACAGTCTGGCCGAGCTGGCAGCGGAAATCAGCCAGCAGTCGGGTCAGCAAATCCCTTACGTGGACCTGCCTGAAGCAGACTACGCCGGTGCGCTGAAGCAGGCCGGTTTGCCAGAAGGGTTGGCGGTGATGTTGGCAGAATCCGATACCGGCGCATCCAAAGGTGGTTTATTCGACAACAGTAAAACATTGAGTGCACTGATTGGCCGTGCGACCACACCAATGTCTGACAGTGTGAAGGCTGCCTTGGTCGGCTGATCGTTTTCCTTTTAAAGTTTCAGGGACTGACCCGAGCGGCGCTGGTGTGGCTGGTTGTTCTCCGTTTTCAACCAGTCGGACATGCGGCTCGGGTCAGTTCCTGCTTCTTTCTATTCGCTTTTTGCTTTTCTGAAACCGGGTCAAGGTCGTGCAATTCAAGGTCGTGCAAGGGCTGCCTGATCATCAGTTTGCAGCTCGACGCTGATATCGAGCCCCGTCAGATCTTCCTCGGCTACGTCCACTGTGCTGTCATCACCGGTTTGCCCGCCGTACTGGCCGCAGGTTTCTCCGCTACTGCAGAGGGTCAGGTCGGCATCCAGATCCGATCCCGCCATGATTTGGTAGCTCTGATTGCCTGTCACATCATCAAACTGATACTGGCCCTCAGTATCGGTGAGGGTCACAGCCAGCGTGTTGCCGGCTTCGTCCATCAGGATCACGTATTGAACCGATAGATCACTGTCGCTGCCCAGATCGCCCACGGTAATGCTGACTTCCGCCTGTGCTTGTGTGCCGTCGTCGGTGCTGAAGGTAATGGTGGCGCTATAACTGCCGTCGCTCAGTTCGGTGCGATTGGGTGTCACCTGATAGCGACCAAACCCTTGTGCATCGACCGCTTCCGCAGTGACTGATAGCCAGTCGACATCGCTCAGCACCGACGTTAACTCCGGCGTGCCGCCGCCAATGCTATTGATCGTCACGCTGGCATGGTCTGCATAGCCAATGTTGAGGCTACTGCTGTCCAGGCTCAGCACCACGGGTAACACGACGGTGTCGCCGTCGGCTGCCAGTTGCGCGGCCGTAACAGCTTTCAAGGCGTTGATGCGGCCGTAGCCGTGGTAGTCGTCCCGGCCTGTGTCTCCGAGGTCGTCACTCAGGTGACCTGCCATGATCAGCAGATCGAGCTGTTCCGCTGTCAGTGATGGGTGAACGGCCTTCATCAGGGCAATAACCCCGGCAACATGAGGCGCAGCCATGGAGGTGCCTTCGTAGAAACCATAGCCGGATGTCGGTGTTGTCCCCGAGTCGTTCACCAGACCGCTGAGAATGCCGTCCGGTTGCCCGTCGCTGTTGGTATCGAGGCGGGTGTCACCACCGGGAGCCGACAAGTCCAGATGGCTGCCGTAATTGGAGTAGTAGGTGATGCTGTCGGTGCTATCGGTGGCACCCACCGCCACTACATAGTCGTAAGCCGCGGGGTAATTGATCACGTCATTACCTGTGTTGCCAGAAGCGGCCACAATGATCACACCCTCAGCATGAATGTCGTTGACGGCCTGCTCTTCGGCAAAGGAGTAGGCGGTGCCACCGAGGCTAAGGTTAATGATGTCGGCGGCCTGATTCGGCACGGTGCCGCTGTCATTGGGCAGTCCGGCGGCGTAGTACATGCCTTGCAGAATGTCATACGTGGTGCCTCCGCCAATGCCCAGTACCCGCACCGGCATCACTTTGGCACCCCAGGCAACGCCGGCAATGCCCAGGTTGTTGTTGGTTGCTGCGGCAATGGTGCCGGCCACATGGGTGCCGTGCCACGAGCTTTGCCCTTGAGTGGTGCTGTCGCCGGGGTCGTTGGGATCGTTATCGAGGCCATCGCCGTCGTTCGACATGCTGGGCAGGGAGATAAAGTCGTAGCCGTCGTCGGTCAGCTGGCCGACGAGGTCTTCATGTTGCAGAAATACGCCGGTATCAACGACGGCCACCACAACTTCGCTGCCATCGGTGCGTTCACCGGTGGTAATGTCCCAGGCAGTCGGCCCATCGATGATGTCGAGGTGCCATTGAAAGCGGTAAAAGGTGTCGTTCGGGGTATTGAATGGCTGGCGAATGTAGTTGGGTTCGGCGTACAGCACGCCGGGTTGCTGACCGACGCGCTTGATGGCATTCAGGGTCTGGAGTTTGTCCTGGTAGTCGCCAGCGGATACATCCTGGCCGCTGTTCAAGGCCGTGCGTGAAGCGGTATCGATCTCGAAACGAACCCGGGTTGGACCTTGGGTGGTGGCGCTTAACTCAAAACCGCTCGTCAGCCCGGATGCCATCAGTGCTTTTTGTTCGGCCTGTTTTGTTTGCGTCTTGCTCTGGATGGATCGGTCTGTGGTTGATGCGGTTTGCAGCAGCATTTCGCCGCTGACAAAGGCATCGGTAGAGCCGTTATGGCTAGCCGTTGCTTGTGAACCATCGACAATGCGGAGGGTGTACTTGCTGAATCCGCTGAACGCGGCGACCAGTAAGTAATAGTCACCATGGGTGGTGACGGTAATGGCTTCATCGTTGCCCGTACTGATTGACTGGCCCACCAGATTGCCGCTGTTATCGACCAGATAGAGATCCAGATCCGGCAGTTCTGCGGCGTTGTCTGCGCTGTTGTCGAGCCCGGTCAGAACCAGCTGCTGGCCGGCATCGAGGGTAGTGTAGAAGTAGTCGAACTCATCGGCCTGATTGGCAAAGCGTTCCAGCGCGGCGTTGCCCGATAGAATCGCTCCGGTCGCCTGTTGGCTGACAAAGCCATGGATGGTCAGTTGGCTGTCGAACAGCTGGGCATTGGCGAGGCTGTTATTGCTGGCGTAGTCGGCGTTGATATCGTTGATGTCGCCATCAACCAGAATGCCGCCGCTAGCGGTTACGGTGCCGCTGAGGCTGACGGCCACCGGCTCTGGTTCAGTTCCGGTATCTGGGTCAGTGTCGGTATCTGGGTCAGTGTCGGTATCTGGGTCAGTGTCAGTACCTGAATCGGTGTCTGTATCTGGGTCAGTGTCGGTATCTGGGTCAGTGTCGGTATCTGAGTCAGTGTCGGTATCTGAGTCGGTGTCTGTATCTGAGTCGGTGTCTGTATCTGAGTCAGTGTCGGTACTTGAATCGGTGTCGGTACTTGAATCGGTGTCGGTATCTGGGTCAGTGACAGAATCGATGGTGTTATCCACAGGGTCGTCTGTGCCTCCCGCTGCGCCACCGCAGCCCACCAACATCAGACTCAAGGCCAGAGCGGGCCAATATCGGGTGCGTGTTTGCTTCAGCAACGAAAAAGCCATGAACAACCCCTTTCCGAACCACGTATTGATAACCATAACGATTAAGTCTAGTCGGAATGTCACGGCAACAAGGTGAATTCGTTAATGATACCCGTATGAATTTGCAACCAAGGGTAGCCGCATGCAAGTACGGCTACCCTTTCTCCCACCCTGCAACAGAGGTGTTAATCCTGAGTGATGACTTTATTGATGACGGCGCTGTCGCTGCCTGTGCCTTTGGACTGACGGCGATAGCTGACGCCACGGGTCGTTTGTAAATCAACCTCAAAGTCCAGACCGCTAATGGCCCGCTCAGCGACGGTGATCAGCTCCGGCTCCGCAGTATTCGGGTAGTGGCCACAGGTTTCCCCTGCGGTGCAGAGGTGGTTGTCGACATCAATATCGGAGCCCGCGAGGATGTAATAGTTACCCGCATCGGCAACACCAAACTGGTAGTTGCCATTAGCGTCCGCGCGCACGGTATCAACGGTTGCGCCACTCTCATCCAGCAATAGCACATATTGCTGCACCATCTCCCCTTCGGTATCAAAGTCGCCGACCTGCATGGTCACTGGCAGGGTGGTTTCGTCATCGGAATCGGATGACGTTGAGGTGATCCGTATTTCTGTGCTGTAGCTGCCGTCGGCCAGGTCGCTGCGGTCCACTGTGGCGGTGTAGCTGCCAAAGCCATCGGCGTCGACGCTGGAAACGTTGATGCTCAGCCAGCTGGCCGTAGTGGTCACACTGGTGATGGTTGGATCACCGGCGCCACGGTTGCTGATTTCAAAGGTAGCGCTGTCCTGTTGACCAATGGCCAGGGTGTCCGGGTCGGTATCCAAAATAACTGGCAAATCAACGCTGCCGCCGTTGGCCAGAGTCTGCGCCCAGGTGACGGCCTTGAGAGCATTGATGCGACCATAGCCGTGGTAGTTGTCCTTGCCTTCCGCACCCAGATCATCACTGATGTAGCCGTTGGCGATCAGCGCTTCCACATTTTCCACGGTGATGGCCGGATACACGGCTTTCATCAACGCCAGCACACCGGCGACATGAGGGGTCGCCATCGAGGTGCCTTCATACAAGGCATAGGCCGCCTCGCGACTGCCATTGGTGTCGTCAGCAACGGTGCTGACAATGCCATCTGCCTGGTCGTCGTCCTGGGCATCGGCTGAAATATCGCCTCCGGGTGCCGACAGGTCGAGATGGCTGCCGAAGTTGGAATAATCGGTAATGTTGTCGTAGCCATCAGTGGCACCGACAGCAATCACGTGGTCGTAGCCTGCCGGGTAAGTGATCTCGCTGGTGCCGTCGTTGCCGGAAGCGGCGACCACCAACACGCCTGCGTCGTAGATATCGCTGACGGCGTTGGCTTCAAATGTCGATGATTCGGTACCGCCCAAACTCATGTTAATGATGTCGGCCGTTTGGGTTGGCAGGGTGCCACTGCTGTTGCTCAGGCCGGCGGCGTAATACATGCCCTGAACGATGTCGCTGGTTTTACCACCGCCCACACCCAATACGCGTACCGGCATGATTTTGGCATCCCAGGCAATGCCGGCAATGCCGGTGGAGTTGTCGCTGGCGGCAGCGATGGTGCCCGCCACATGAGTGCCGTGCCAGGAGCTTTGGCCAGCAAGATTGCTGTCGCCCGGGTCATCCGGATCGGCATCAATGCCGTCGCCATCGTTGGAGATGTTGGTGTCGGAAATAAAATCGTAGCCATCGCTGGTTAACTGGCCACTCAGGTCCGGGTGATCCATGTAAATGCCGGTATCAATCACGGCCACCACCACGTCGACGCCGTCGGCGCGTTCGCCGGTGGTGATATCCCAGGCGTCAGGCAGGTCGATGATGTCGAGATCCCATTGGTAGCGATAGAGGGTGTCGTTTGGCGTGGTCGCCAGCGGTTGGCGAAGGTAGTTTGGCTCGGCCAATTCCACCCCATCCTGTTTGGCGACGGCCTTGATGGCCATGATGGTCTGGAACTTGGCTTCATAGTCACCCTCGGTGTCATCCACGGCTGTGCCATTCAATAACGGGCTGACGTGTTGGGTTGAAGCGGTTGGGATGTCGAACTGCACCAGTGTTGGGCCACGATGGCCAAGAGCGTCCGAGTTACCGGCTTGCAGGCCTCGTTGGCTTAGAATACTGCGGGCGGTTGCCGTGGCACTGGCGGCGGTTTTGTCGCTGCTTTGTACCAGCATTTCGCCGGGCACGAACTGGTTGACGGCGGTGGTGTTGCGGCTACTGGTAGAAGCTGAGTCGAAGCTCAGGATGTACTTGCTGGCACCTTCGAAGGCGTACACCCGAATGTAATATTGGCCGGCACTGGTGACGGTAATGCGTTCCAGCGGTCCATCGGTGTGCGAAATGGCAACGGAGTTGCCGTTGGCATCAAGAACCTGCAAATCGACATCGCCGTAATAGCCGGGGTCATCGAAACTGAAGCTGTAGTCGATGACCCGCAGGTTGACGGTTTGCGCTGCCGCCAGGTTGACCAGATAAAAATCCTGCACGTCGGTGGCATCATCGAAGCGTTCCAGTTCCGGGTAGCCGGAGACATCGCCGTCGGTTCCTTCTGCATTAACAAATCCCTGCACCGACAACAGGCTGTTGATGGCCTGTGCTTCTGCACGAGTGTCGTTGCTGGCGTAGGTGGCGAAAATGTCGTTAATGTCGGAGTCAACGGCGACACCATCGGCGACCGACAGGCGGCCGCTGACGGCGATGGTATTATCCTCACTGTCCGATCCTGATGAACCACCACAGGCCGCCAACGCCAATGGTAGGGCGGCGATCAGTACAGACTTCGCCAAGGTTAGGAGACGCGCCAGCATCGGAATACCTCTTACTCGATGAAAACTGTAAGGATAGCGTGGATTTGGCGCGGGCATCCCAACTTGATCGTCAGTACTGTAAAGCGAGTGCTGGCCCGGACCGACCATTGACCGAACCGGGACCGGAAATACACTCGACCCCGTCGTCTTCTTTATGTCCGCAAACGATAGCAAGGATTGCTTATGTCATTTGCCAGTGTGCACACCCGCGCCCAGTTGGGCGTTGAATCCCCTGATGTTCAGGTCGAAGTCCATTTATCTGGCGGCTTGCCGTCGCTCAGTCTGGTCGGCATGCCGGAAGCCGCCGTGCGTGAAAGCAAGGATCGCGTTCGCAGCGCCATCCTGACGTCGGGTTTCGACTTTCCCGCCAAGCGCATCACCATCAATCTGGCACCGGCCGATTTGCCCAAAGACGGTGGTCGATTCGATCTGGCCATTGCGCTGGGTATTCTGGCGGCTTCCGGGCAAGTGCCGGTCGACAGCGTTCTGGGCCATGAATTTCTGGGGGAGCTTGCGTTGAACGGCGAACTACGAGCCATCACCGGTGCCTTGCCCAGCGCGGTGCGCTGTGGTCAGGCCGGGCGGCGTCTGGTGTTGCCTATGGGTAATGAAGCCGAGGTGTCGTTGTCGGAACAGTGTGACATGTCGACGGCCTTGTCGCTGGCGCAGGTGGTGTCGTACTTGCGCGGTGACGACACCCTGCCCAAGGTGCAGGCGGAGCTAACAGATGAAGGACACGATATATCTGTCGCCGACCTGCTGGATGTCAAAGGCCAGCCGCAAGCGCGACGGGCGTTGGAAGTGGCTGCCGCGGGTGGCCACAACCTGTTGTTTATTGGCCCGCCCGGTACCGGCAAAACCATGCTGGCCAGCCGTTTGCCGGGTATCTTGCCGCCCATGAATGAAAACGAGGCGCTGGAGTCAGCGGCGGTGTACTCCATTGCGGCTACCGGCTCGGACTGGCTCAGCCGCTGGCGTCAGCGGCCGTTTCGGGCACCTCATCATACCGCCTCCGGTGTTGCTCTGGTGGGTGGTGGCACCAACCCCAGACCGGGAGAAATCTCACTGGCCCATGGCGGCGTGTTGTTTCTGGATGAGCTGCCGGAATACAGCCGCAAGGTTTTGGACGTATTGCGGGAACCGTTGGAAAGCGGCCGTATTGTCATCAGCCGGGCGCAGCGCAGTGTGACTTTTCCGGCCCGTTTTCAGCTGGTGGCAGCGATGAACCCTTGCCCGTGTGGCTATTTTGGCGACCCGTCCGGGCGCTGCCGCTGTAACGAAGAGCAGATTCGCCGCTATCAGGGCCAAACCTCTGGGCCTCTATTAGACCGCATCGACCTGCACGTCGAAGTCCCTTCGGTTCCCACCGCCATCTTGCAGCAGTCGCCACCGGGAGAATCCAGCCGCGAGGTTCAGCAACGGGTGCTGGCGGCCAGAACCCGGCAACTCAACCGTCAGGGTTGCACCAATGCAGAATTGGCAGGCCAGCAGCGCGACGTGATGTGCAAGTTGACCAGCGATGATGAGCAATGGTTCTTACGGGCAGCTGAAAAGCTCAACCTCAGCGCCCGTGGTTATCATCGGGTGGTGAAGCTGGCCCGTACCATTGCCGATCTGGCGCAATCGGCAGAGATTCAGAAACCTCATCTGATGGAAGCCATTGGCTATCGCAGCCTTGACCGTGTCGTCAAATCGCCATCACCGACCCCCTGACCTGAAATCGGGAATGAATTCCCTCCTTGTATCTACTCACAATCACAGGACATAACAGGTCAGCCATTTGGCACAATCACAAAACCCACCAAAGCGGCATAGGCGACCACCGGCTTTGGCAGTAATGTGTTGCGTTGATTGTTATCTCCTGGCTGGAGCCTGCTGTCTTGTCACAACCGGATGTCGCTACCCCAATTGAATCCACAACCACCGATGGACAACGCTACAAAGTGATGGCGGCAGGGCTGTGCGCTCTGGTGTTGTCGCTGGGCATTGCCCGTTTTGCCTACACGCCGCTGCTGCCGGTGATGCAGCAACAAGCCGGTTTGTCGCCGCTGGTGGCTGGTTGGTTGGCCACGTTTATTTACCTTGGTTACACCGCAGGCACCTTGCTGGCGACCTTCACCAAAGACCCTCATCGCAAATTTTACCTGTACCGCCTGTGCCTGATTCTGGCGGTGCTCAGCACATTGGCCATGGGGCTCAGCAACGATCCGCTGGTGTGGTACATCAGTCGCCTGATTGGCGGCTTCAGTGGCATTGCCGGGCTGCTGCTGGCGTCCGGGCTGGCATTGAACTGGCTGATACGCACTGGCCACAAACCCCAGTTGGGGTTGCATTTCACCGGTGCCGGACTGGGCATTGTGGTTACCGGTGTGTGCACCGGACTGATGCTGGAGCAGCTGAGCTGGGACCAGCAATGGTTGCTGTTGGGCATCGTCGGATTACTGTTCTTGGTGCCTGCCTGGATCTGGATGCCTGCACCCGCGTCGCTGGCGTCACAACCCTCGATGGATAACCCGGCGTTTAACGCCACCAGTAAACGCTGGATGGTGCTGATGATGCTGGCCTATTTCTGTGGTGGTTGTGGTTACGTGATGGGCGCCACGTTTATTGTGGATATTCTTGAACGCCTGCCGCTGTTGAATGGCGCAGGCCCGTGGTGCTGGGTGATTGTTGGCTTGGCGGCCGCGCCGTCTACTTTCTTGTGGGACAAGGTGGCGGTGGCCATCGGCCAGATTCGCGCGTTGATTCTGGCTTACGTAATGCAAGCCTTCTCCATGTTGCTGCCTGCTATCAGTGACTGGGTCGTGCTGAACCTGCTGGCTGCGGTGTTGTGGGGTGGCACCTTCATTGGCATCGTGAATTTGACCCTGACACTGGTGGGCCGGCGTTTTCCGCATAATCCGGCTAGCTACATGGCGGCCGTAACGCTGGGCTACAGCGTGTCTCAAATGGTGGCACCGGTCGTTACCGGCTATGTGCTGAGCATGACCGATGAATACCGGCTGGCACTGCTGGTGTCGACGCTGGTGATGTTCGCAGGCGTTGCCGTGCTGTGGCTGATTCAACAATTGCCGGAGCAACCGCTTAACCCGGCAGCTGACCCCGCAAGCGATTGACCGTACTGGCTGGTAAATCGACCGATTTGAACCACACTTTGCAGTAGTGGGTTTATCGGGAGAGCACCGCGTATGGCGACTGATCGCAAAAAGGCCATCAAGCGCAAAAATGCCTGGGCGGCGGTGGGCCGTTTCTTTGGTTTGCTGATTCTGTTAGGGGTGATCGGAGCGGGTGTGTACGCCTTGCTGCAGTACCACAATGGCAAAACCGGCCAGTACCAGAACGAACTGTTCTTTGGTGATATGCCGGAAGAAGAGGACGGCCGCTAATCGTAGGCTGTGGATAACGGTTGGTCTCGCACAGGATGGTGCGCTTGCGCCCATCACGCCTGCTTTGCGGTGGCCCAAAAACCCGTCGTGCAATCCTGTCTGAACAACTCTGACAATGGCATTTTTGCAATTGCCACACTGAAATTCACACACCTCTGAGCTAGAATGCCCAGCCAGTTCAGAGGAAGCGCCCGTGGTCGATTTATCCCATCTAAACCCCCGTCAAAAAGAAGCCGCCAAATACATCGATGGCCCCTTGCTGGTACTGGCGGGTGCGGGTTCGGGCAAGACCTCGGTAATTACCCGCAAGATCGCCTACCTGATTGAATCCTGTGGCATCAAATCCCACCATATTGCGGCGGTAACCTTTACCAACAAGGCTGCCCGCGAGATGAAAGAGCGGGT
Organism: Oceanobacter sp. ABM4_470; assembly: GCF_056158645.1. Lineage (NCBI taxonomy): Bacteria > Pseudomonadati > Pseudomonadota > Gammaproteobacteria > Oceanospirillales > Oceanospirillaceae > Oceanobacter > Oceanobacter sp. ABM4_470. The sequence goes on along the minus strand of NZ_JBSWTR010000001.1, from coordinate 3,421,453 downwards.
TAGCTCGCTGGTGGGCAAGGGCGGTGCCCGTGGCCTGACGGTATCGACCTTTCACAACCTCGGCCTCAACATCATTCGTCAGGAGCTGAAAGCCACCGGCTACAAGGCCGGCTTTTCGATCCTCGACCAGGACGACTGCAAGAACATCATCCGCGACGTCATGCAGCGCGAACATGGCGATGACGGCGACATGATCGACCTGGTACAGAACACCATTTCCAACCTCAAGAACGACCTGATCACCCCGGATCTGGCCATCAATCAGGCGGCCAGCCCGCAGGAAATGATGATCGCCCAGACCTACTCCGTGTATCAGCGCATGCTGAAGGCCTATAACGCGGTCGACTTTGACGACCTCATCATGGGGCCGACGCTGCTGTTTATGAACGACCCCGAAGCCCTGACCCGCTGGCAGAAGAAAATTCGTTACCTGCTGGTGGACGAATATCAGGACACCAACACCTCGCAGTACGAAATGGTGAAACTGCTGGTGGGCTACCGTGGCGGTTTGACCGTGGTAGGGGACGACGACCAGTCGATTTACGCCTGGCGGGGTGCCAAGCCGGAAAACCTGTCGCTGCTGAAAAAAGACTTCCCGAATCTGAAGCTGGTGAAACTGGAGCAAAACTACCGTTCCACCGGCCTGATTCTGAACGCCGCCAACCGGGTGATCGACAACAACCCCCACGAGTTCGACAAACGGCTCTGGTCCGACATGGGCTACGGCGACCCGATTCGCATCCTGAAGTGCAAAAACGACGAAATTGAAGCCGAACGGGTGGCTTCTGAAATCGTCGAACGCCGCCTGCGTTATGGCTGCGGCTACAAGGACTTTGCGGTGCTGTATCGCGGTAACCACCAGGCCCGCATGATCGAAATGAAGCTGCAAGCCTACCAGGTGCCCTACAAACTCAGCGGTGGCCAGTCGTTCTTTGGCCGCAACGAGATCAAGGACATCATGGGTTACCTGCGGCTGATCGTGAACCCGGCCGACGACGCCGCCTTCCTGCGTGTGGTGAACACCCCTCGCCGTGAAATTGGCCCGACCACCATCGAAAAGCTCAGTGAATACGCCGCGACCCGGGGCACCGGACTGCTCAGCGCCACCACTGAAATGGGACTGGAGCAGCTGCTGACCCCGAAAGCCGTCGACCGCCTGCGCCGCTTTGGCCACTGGCTCGATACCATCACCCGCAACGCTTACACCGACGACCCGATTGCCGCCATCAAGGAGATGCTCAACGACATCGACTACGAAGGCTACCTGATGCAAAACTCAGGCACCCCCAATCAGGCCGAACGGCGCATGAAAAACGTCTGGTTCCTGGTCGACTCGATCTCGAAAATGATCGAAAAAGCCGACGAAGTGGGCGATGAAATGACCATCGAAGACGCCATCGGCAAACTCATCCTGCGCGACATGCTGGAACAGCAAGCCGAAGAAGACGAATCCGACCAGGTGCAACTGCTGACCCTGCACGCCTCCAAGGGTCTGGAATACCCACACGTCTACATGATTGGAATGGAAGAAGAGCTGATGCCTCACCGCAACAGCATCGAAGCCGACACCATCGAAGAAGAACGCCGCCTGATGTACGTGGGTATCACCCGCGCCAAGCGTACGTTAACGCTCACTTACGCCGCCAAACGCCGCCAGTTTGGCGAAACCATGGACACTACCCATTCCCGCTTCCTCGACGAACTGCCACCCGATGACATCGAATGGGAAGGCAAAGTGGAACGCTCACCGGAAGAACAGAAAAAACGTGGTCAGGAAACACTGGCCGGTTTGAAAAACCTGTTTGGGGATTTGTGATTTCAGATTCTGGTAAAGATCAGGAGCCAAGTTGTCATTGCTCTTAAAGAATCAGGAGTTGATATTGCTAATTTGAGTAGTGCCGATATAAGAGCTCTTCGTAACAATACAACCTGTGTTGTTGTTGGTACGTGTGATCATCAACAGTTTTCAAGAACATTTGGCGGTCGAAATAATATTACTCAAATTTATCAAGATGGTTTGGATTTAAGGATGGCAGCAGATGCTGATTTAGACGTCTGGGAGAGTGTGTGGAGAAAGAATGGTTGGTCAAATAGCGAAATTGCAACAGTTCGACATCAAGTGCATTATGTTAATGAGCAAGTATTTAATGATTTAGGAATCCCCTATGGAAGCGATTGAATATCTTGGATTAGACGTTGAGGAAGTATTAATTCAGAAGAGAGTGGAAGATCAAGAATTAGATTACAGAAAAGTAGAAGGTTATGATTTTTTAGAGTTCAGAGATAAGGGGTTTTTCCTGGCTTCTGCTGCTGGAGTTGGTTTTATAACTAGCTGTAAAATATATTTCTTTGCAGAAGACGGTTATCTTCCAGCTTCGGATTCCATCCGGGGGAGATATTCTGAAATTAGAAGTTATGGTGATATGGATAATCTATTCGGCCATTATGTTAAAGAATTTCGGGGACTTAAAATTCCCAGCAGACCTCCTATTTTACCCAGCCGCGCTTATGAAGATGGACCCTATTTGGTATCCGCAACTGCAAAAAACGATACGGAGATCACGTCAATTTCGATTAAGTTTAAAGAACGGGATGGCTAATGAAAAACAAAGGGGACAAGTAGGATTTTGAACTGGCTCCCACGCTCTGAGGCTGTGAAAGTATTCTCCGATCAGCAACTGACATGCTGATTATTTGGGATTGGCCGATAACATCGGCCAATCCAGAACAATAAATACAAAATGAGTTCTTTCAGATACTCACAGAACCTCAGGAACACCGAAGTACCCAGGATATTCAGTACTCTGGTCAGGTTGTAGCCAACGACCGCCAATGACCATTCACCTCGAACTTTTCTGAAGCCTCTCACCAAAAAATGCGTCCACCCCATCCTGGTTTTGAGCGTGCCAAAGATGTGTTTAACCAGCGCGGCTCGCTGTCGCATTCTGACCGGGCCTTCCGCTTCCATACGCTGGCGATGCTCATCCAGACGGTCTTCGTGTTCCCATCGGTACATCTGACGAGTACGACTCTTCGAAGCCAGACAGTGCTGACGCAGAGGGCACTGATCGCAGTCCGCTTTCGTGCTGGTGTATTTGTTGCGCAGTTTGTTGTTCTTTCTCTGATTCTGACCGTTCTTTGACAGGAATTTGTCGGCTGGGCAGCGATAGTGGTCAGCCTCTGAGTCATAGATAAAATCTTCTCTGCCATAGCGGCCAGCGTCCTTGATGACTCTCTGTTTATTGGGCTCTGGAACGTAGGGCAGAATATCGTCGTCCTGACATTGTTTGATATTGGATTGCTCAAAATACCCGGCGTCAGCCAGTACGGTCAGTTGATCAATCTCCAATGCGTCTTTGGCCTGAGCTGCCATGGAATAAAGTTGGCGCTGGTCGTTGGCATCATTGGTGACGTCGCTGGCTACGATCAGTTGGTTGTCCTCGTCCACAGCCACCTGAACGTTATAACCGACTGTTTTCTGGCCATTTTTGAAGAGTTTTCGAGCATCAGGGTCGGTGTCGGTGTAACCCTCCCCTGATTAGTACCACTCTTTTCTAGAGGTTCTCCGGGGTGGTTGCTTGTTCACGATACTCGCTTGGTGTCAGATCCCCGAGTGATTCGTGTGGTCGTTCTTCGTTGTACTCCCTCATCCAGCGGCTGGTAATATCTCTGACTTCGTCCAGGTCGCTGAAGAGATAATAATCCAGTATTTCTGTTCGGTAGGTTCTGTTGAACCGTTCTACATAGCCATTCTGGGTCGGTTTACCCGGCTTAATAAATTCCAGCTTCACGCCATGCTCTTCAGCCCATTCTGCTAACACCAGTGCTGTAAATTCAGGCCCATTATCCATACGGATCTGAGCAGGATAGCCTCGCCATTCTGCGATTCTATCCAGTGTACGGATGACTCGTCTGGAAGGTAGATTCAAATCGATTTCAATCCCGAGTATTTCACGATTGAAGTCATCGACGACGTTGAACGTCCTGAATCGCCGTCCGCATTTGAGCGCATCACTCATAAAATCCATCGACCAACTACGATTCTCGGCTTCAGGCACAGCCAGTGGTTGCGGATACCGGTTCGGCAACCGCTGCTTGCCTTTGCGTCGCAGGTTCAGCTTGAGCTGGCAATAGATCCGATACACCCGTTTGTGATTCCACGGATGCCCGAGCTTTCGCAACTTCACGAAGAGTTTGCGGAAGCCATATCTCGGGTACCTCACCGAGACACGTTTCAAAGCCTCAATGACCGCATCATCCCGATGCGGATCGGGACGGTAGTGATAGGCGCTTCGGGCGATATTCAACGCTCGGCAACTGCGACGTTCGCTGAGTTGATGCTCACCTTTCAGGGCATCGACCAATAAGCGCTTCTCTGCGGGTGTCAGAGCTTTTTTTCGATCACATCCTTGAGCGCTCGGTTTTCCAAGGCTAGGTCAGCGTACATGCGCTTGAGCTGGGAAAGCTAGGGTCGGAAGCTTCCATACCGCTGTATTTGCTTTTCCAGTTGTAATACGTGGCTTCGGATACGCCGTGTTCACGGCATACGTCCTTCACGGTTCGACCGGCTTCGACGGCTTTGAGGATGGTGATGATCTGGCTTTCAGTGAAGCGGGATTTACGCATGAGACGATCTCCTTAGTGCGTTGATTATCCCGGAAAATCTCCAGTTATGAATGGCTCGGTTTTTGGGGAGGGTTACACATCGGTGCTGTGTTGCGATTCATCCTGATCTTCGGCATCCAGAGACTCGTGGTATTGGCGAATGCGCTCTTCCAGCTTTCGAATCTGACTTTGCAGACCTTTGTGAGTCCGTATGCTTTTCAGGCTGGCGTTACCTTGAAAGAAGCTGCCATCGATAGCCACCAGGTCCTGCGAGACCAGATTCAGACTGCGGCAAAGCAGCAGGAAATCCCGGTTCACTTTGACCATGGCTTCGGGATTATCCTTGCGGAAGTTGGCGATGGTTTTATAACTCGGCTGCTGTTTTTCCATCAGCCAGATGACTTCCAGATTGCGCTGGCACTCCTTCTCAAGTTTTCTGGAACTGCGAACACCATTCATATAGCCGTAGAGATATAACTTGAGCAGACTGGCCGGATCGAAAGGCGGCTGACCCCGGTTAGATGACGAGGCTACATTGGTAAAACCAAGGCCGGCGAGATTTAGCGTATCGACGTAGACATCAATCGCTCTGACCGGGTTGTCATCTCTGATGCGCTCATCCAGAGCTTCGGGGAATAAACCCAGCTGCTCGCGGCTGTGCTTACTCTGGTAACGGCGGGTCATCGGAGAACCTTCAACGGAAAGTATTCGAGGGCAGCATACCATCGAATACTTTCACAGCCTCTCAGCGTGGGTGCCTCTATTGGACTCCACCCTTTCTCGCCTCCTCGACGAACTGCCACCCGATGACGTTGAATGGGAAGGCAAGGTTGAACGTTCGGCGGAAGAACAGAAAAAACGCGGTCAGGAAACGCTGGCCGGGTTGAAGAACCTGTTTGGGGATTTGTGATCCCCAGGCAGGTTAATCCGGTTTGATGCAGTTGCCTGAAAGCGAATAGTAGTTGAATGTACTTATATTTATACGGTTTTTCAGGTTCTCACATTCTTTGTATTCACTTTTGGCAATGTAAGAGTCAACCGCGTAATCGATCATAAAACCGGAGACTATAGTAGTTCCAATCACCAGAAAAAATAGGCCGTGGGCCAAGGTGGTTCCGACCCGGTTTCCGAATACAATCACCAGATGGTAGAGTGGAATTGATATTATTGATAAAAATATTCCAAATGGCCTCGAAGTGCTTATTATCTCGGTGCCATTTCTAACTTCAGTGAGTGTTGACGAATATCCATTTATCACCAGTCCAACTACAATTATGGCGATAACATCCAGAACTATCAATGCGGCCTTAGGATAAAACATCAGTAAAAAATACCTCTTCCTACGTCCTGATCAGTCTCATATTGCCAGTCTAAATGTTCATTGAATTTGTTCACGAATCTAATTGCTTTACGGTCCGCTTCTTTAATTTTGGTAGGAATTTCCGATAAGGCGTTTATTAGTTTGTCTGTGATATGGAAAGTTTCATCCAGATAGTTTAAGCCTAACACTGCAAGAACTCCGGCTAATATAGCTACTGCAAACGGCCCTGTAGCAACAATACTGGCTCCGGCTGCAATGGCGTTACTATATAAAATCCATACGGTTATTGAACTGATCATTGAAGCAATGCCAAGTTTAACAACATCCGATGCTGTTTCTCCAATGAAGTGCGCCAGTTTTGCCTCGTCCTCAAGGCATGCTTTTAATGCGTTAATCGGAATGGCTATGATTAGAGTCAGTCTGGCACCTGATATAATAGAGCTGTTGATACCTTTCTGAGTGATTGCAAGATTAATGATTTTTAGGTTGTTTGCTAGATATCTTGTGCCTTTCAATAATGATCGGTTTCCAGCGTTCCCTTTGACTATTATATACTGTTTACCTTGAACAAATTTACTTTGGATTCTACCGCTGATGCCAAGGTCAGAAGCTATCTTCCCGAGTAGTACGGAGTCTAAAATGACAGGGACATAGTTACTTGCCGCCTCGAAATCTTTTACGCCTGTGAGAGCTTTTTCCGCAGAGGTTGGGCCAACTTTTTCCTTCCATATTTTGAAAACTTGCTCGGCACTCAGAAACTCCAACAGATGAGCGTTTTCTTTAAACTTGCCTCGAAGCTGTGCTTCAAGCGTTTTTTGTCTGATAAATCTTCCCTGGTCATCACATCTTCCTGAAAGTAGAAAATCCAGCCAATCAATAACTCTGGGTAATCAGCTTGCCAAGCAGGGAAGTGATTATTTGTGATGTGTTTTCGGGCAGAGTTAGAAAATTGTGATACAGCTGGCAGCCTGGAGGCGAGACCCAAAGAGTGACTCCACCGCTTTGAAGTGGTTTCCTCGCTCCGCGTGGGCGCCTCTGCTACCACGTTGCTTCCAGAGCGTAGCAACGATACAGTCCTAGTGTCAGAATTTAAGATCCTTTTTGGATGTTATGTTGTCTATTTTTCTTAAAATTTGGCTAAAATAGATGCTATGTTGTCCAAAGGCTCTGATTATGAATTCGTTCAGATTGCTCGATGATACCGATGTCCAGCAGGCATTTGCGGCTTATCTTCGCAAGCAGCGCAAGGCTGAGGGGCTTTCTCGTGATGCATTGGCGCAACGTAGCAGCGTGCCTTCAGCCACCATCAAACGCTTCGAGTTGACGGGGCAAATTTCTTTCCGGCAGTTATTACTGCTATGGCAAAGCCTCGACGACTTGCAGCGTTTGTATGAGCTGGCTCAGCCTACTTCTTCCGGCAGACAGCGTATGCCAACCTCCATCGACGAGGTGCTTAACGATGAATTTTAAGCCCATTCAGAAGCTGGTTGTTGAGCGTACCTTGTCTGATGGGCAACGGATTGTAGTGGGGGTGTTGGCGCAGAATCGTCAGGGCACCTTCTTTCAATACGACCCGGACTATCTGGATGGCTATGCCGGGTTGTCGCCTTTTACGTTGCAAACGACAACAGACCTTCAATTGGCTCCCAAAGCCCCGCACGGTGGTTTGCACGGTCTTTTTGCCGACAGTCTGCCGGATGGCTGGGGGTTGCTGTTGCAAGATCGGGTGTTCCGCCAGTACGGCATTCAGCCGCATCATTTGACTCCCATGGACCGTCTGGCCTTTGTTGGCCAAAGTGCGATGGGTGCTTTGTCATTTTCACCGATGTCGGAGTATCGCCCGACCGAAGGGCATCAGCTGGATTTGGCAACGCTGGGCTTACAAGCCCAGTCGGTGTTTGATGGCCAGACGGAAGAAGTGCTGAGCGCTTTGGTGGCCGCAGGCAGCTCTGGTGGTGCCCGGCCGAAGGCGCAGGTGTACATGAAGGCAAGCGACCATAGCGAATGTCGAACCATACCTCAGCAAGGTGATGACGCCTGGCTGGTGAAGTTTACTTCGCGGAATTTGCCATTGGGCCACGAAGAAGGCCTATGCGAAGCGGTGTATCTGGCATTGGCTGAGCAAGCCGGATTGAATCCACCGCAATGGCAGTTATTGGATGCCGCGCCGCAGTCTGGTGCGCGGTCCTGGCTGGCGATCAAGCGCTTTGATTGGTTGAGCCGAACTGAGGGTGCTGCTGGTCGACTGCATATGCACAGTGCTTGCGGGTTACTGGATGCTGATTTCCGCTCGCCCAGCCTCGACTATGAAGATCTTATTAAAGCCAGCAGGCAGTTGTGTCGATCTCCTGCGGTGGGACAGCTGCAATTCCGACGCGCCATGTTCAACCTGTTTGCCGCCAATCAGGATGACCACAGTAAAAACTGGGCATTTCTGCAGCATGATAACGGGCAATGGCACCCAGCACCGTTTTATGACGTGACCTACAGTCCGCATCCATTCAATGAGCATGCAACGGCTTATGGTGGCTACGGCAAACAACCGCCGCTGAAAACGATACAGAAACTGGCAACCCATGCGGGCTATGCCAGCTGGCATCTGGCGCAGCAGGATATTCAGCACATCGTTGCGGTATTGGCGGGGTTTACGAGTATTGCAACAGACGTCGGAGTTCAGCCTGCAACCATCAAGGCTATTCAAATAACGCTGGATCAGCGACTGAGCGACAACAGGGCTTTATTGGGCTAAAGCGGGTTCCAGAGGGGGAAATCCAAGCCAGCTCCCATGTTTCACATGGGAGCCTGAACTGGCTCCCACGCTGTGCGTGGTAGCCCATGCGAATGAAGCTTTGGAAGCTGTTGCCTGCGGTATCAGCCTTGCAACGAGCAAAGCCCTTATCCAAATCGGTTAAGGGCTTTTTTGATGGAAGGCTTAAACCTTTACCTCAGGCCGTCCCGGCGTGCTCCACTGCGTGTGGTAAGCCTCATCGGCTGGTTTATCCACACGCTGGTAGGTGTGTGCGCCAAAGTAGTCGCGTTGGCCTTGTAGCAGGTTGGCAGGCAGTACGTCGGTGCGGTAGCTGTCGTAGTAGCTCAGCGCCGACATCATGGCCGGGCATGGCACGCCAGCGATGGTGGCCTTGGCGATGGCCTGACGCCAGTCGCTTTGGTATTCGGCGATTTGTTTGTTAAAGAACGGGTCCAGCAACAGGTTGCTTAGCTGGCTGTCTTTTTCGAAGGCGTCGGTGATCGACTGCAGGAACACTGCACGGATGATGCAGCCTGCGCGCCAGATTTTGGCGATTTCGGCGAAGTTCAGGTTCCAGTTATGGGTGTTGGAGGCCGTTGCCATCAGCTGGAAGCCCTGCGCGTAGGCGCAGATTTTGGAGCAGTACAGTGCTTGCTCCAGTTGGCTGATTGCTGTGGCTTTTTCTTCGTCAGAAACAGGGGCTGCGACAGGGCCAGACAGCTGCTGGCTGGCTACGCGACGCTCGTCTTTCAAGGCTGACAGGCTGCGGGCAAACACGGCTGAGGCGATGGTTTGTGCCGGGCTGCCCAGCTCCAGTGCGCCAACGGCGGTCCACAGACCAGTGCCTTTTTGGCCAGCGCGATCCAGAATCATATCCACCAGTGGTGCATCGGTAGTGGCGTCGGTCTGGGCCAGTACTTCGGCGCTGATTTCCATCAGGTAGCTGTTCAGTTTGCCTTTGTTCCACTCACTGAAGACGGCGGCGATTTCGGCCGGTGTCATCGCAAGGGTGCTGCGCATGGCGTGGTAGGCCTCGCAGATCAGCTGCATGTCGGCGTATTCGATGCCGTTATGCACCATTTTTACGTAGTGGCCAGCACCGGCTGGGCCAATGTAGGTGACGCAAGGTTCGCCTTCGGTGACGGGTTTACCCGGTTCAAACGATTCCAGCGGCAGGCCGGTAGCAGGGTCGACCTTGGCGGCAATGGCGTTGAGTACCGGCTCAATGCGTGCCCAGGCGTCGGCGTTGCCTGCTGGCATCAGTGACGGGCCAAAACGGGCGCCGACTTCACCACCGGATACGGCGGTAGAGAAGAACACCAGGTCTTTGCTCAAGCGGGCTTCGCGTTCGACGGAGTCGGTCCACAGGCTATTACCGGTGTCGATGACGATGCTGTCGCGTGGCAAACCGGCTTCAATCAGCTGGGCGCAAACAGCGTCGACCGGGGCTCCGGCGGGTACCGACAGCATGATGATGTGCGGTGCAGCGATGTTGCTGAGCAAGTCGGCGAACGAATCACAGCCAACCAGGCGAGCAGCTTGATCGCCACGCTCGGCCTGATCTTTTTCCAGAATGGCCTGGGTCTTTTCGGTGTCGAGGTCAAAACAGGCTACTGAGTAACCGTGGTCGGCCAGGTTCAGGGTCAGGTTGGCGCCCATAACACCGAGGCCGATAAAGCCAATATCGCATTTGGCATCTGTTGTCGTTGCTGTTTGATTCGTCATATTACTCGTTAGGTATTCAACGCTAGTGGCACGCGTTCTTTAGCCAGAAATTCGTAGGGTCGCCTGTCGCTCAAGGCCGCTGTAGGGGCTTGGAGGAGGCAAATGGGCAGAAATTCCGGTGGATTGATCGCTTTGGGCGGCAGCTTGCTGATCTCTTTGCCGTTTGGCAAGTGGTGACGCGATAAACACGCGGTATTTTCGCCTCAAGAAAGCTGACATTAATGGTTTGGGTGACAAAACCAGCCGAATAGTGGTTCTTAGTGCCTTCTTTGTAGTCAAAGACCCCGAAGAGCGGCTAAAGCGCTCTTCGGGGAAACCACTCAGTGAAGTTTCATCTTTGGTTTGATCACCCGGGTCAGCCAGTCCAACACCACGATCAACGCACCACGGAATTTGCCGTGAATAGCGATCTGGTGCATGCGGTACAGCGAGATGTAGAACAGGCGCGCCAGCTTGCCTTCGACAAACATCGACTTGCTGCTGAGGTTCCCCATCAGGCTACCAACGGCGCTGTAGCGGCTGAGGCTAACCAGTGAGCCATGGTCGTGATAGGCGAAGCCTTTCAGCGGTTTGGCAATGCGTTGGTTCATCAGGTTCTTGAACACACAACTGGCCATCTGGTGGGCAGATTGCGCGCGTGGCGGCACGCGGGTGCCGTCTTCCATGGTGAACGAGCAGCAGTCGCCAATCACCCACAGGCCGTCAATCACATTGCCGTCAGGGTCTTTGGCTTGCAGGTATTCGTTGGTTTCGATCTGGTTGCCGCGATTCAGCGACAGGCCGTCAATTTTGCCAACAAAATCCGGCGCTTTTACCCCGGCGGCCCATACCATCAGGTCGGCGTCGATGCGCTCGCCATCTTTGGTCAGCAGGCCGTTTTCATCGGCGGAACTGACCATAGTGGAGGTACTGACCTTGACGCCAATGTTAATCAGCTCGCGGGTTACCGAGGTCGAGATACGTTCCGGCAGCGCTGGCAGTACCCGTGGTCCGGCTTCAACCAGAGTGACTTCCAGCTGGTGGCGCGACATGCCGGCCATGCCGTAAGAGCGCAGCAGCTCGGTTACCCGGTGCAGTTCGGCCGACAGTTCTACGCCGGTTGCACCGGCACCCACGATGGCAATGCGCAGTCGATCGCCCGGTCGGTTTTGGTGAATGTCGGTGAAACGGTCGATCAGGGCGGTATGGAAGCGGTCAGCCTGACGGGTGGAGTCGAGCAGGTAGCAATGCTCCTGAACGCCCGGTGTGCCGAAGTCGTTGCTGATGCTGCCAACGGCCATGATCAGGGTGTCATACGGCAGCTCGCGGGATGGCATCAGGACTTTGCCGTCCTGGTCCAGACGCGGTGCCAGCGTGTAGGTTTTGTTGCGGGTATCGAGGTTGGTCAGTTCGCCCAGTTCAAACTGGTAACCATGGCGAGCGCCATGGGCGTGGTAGGAAACACTTTCGGTACCTGTGTCGAGGGTGCCTGTGGCGACTTCGTGCAGCAGCGGCTTCCAGATGTGGGTACGTTTGCGGTCGATGAGGGTGATTTTGGCTTTGTGCTTGCGCCCGAGTTTGTGGCCCAGGTGCGTGGCCAACTCGAGGCCGCCGGCGCCGCCGCCCACAATCACAATGTTCTGACGGGAGTGTGGGTCACCGCCAAGGGAAGGTTGTTCTGCGTTCATGGAGTTTCCTTAATGTTAAAGGGATAAAAGGTATTGCTAAAACGTTGGCAGAACGGTGTCCCTGATGGTTTGGCCCAGTGTTGGCGCTGCGGCGTTTGGTGTATGCAGTGCGGACTGTGGGGCTGTGTGCTTGCTGGCTATGATCGGGCGTCAGATTAGTGGCCATCGGATCATTAGTAGCAGCATGCTGTGGGGTCGTTACGGTTGCCTTTCCTTCATTATTGCAAAAGAAGCCGCTTCATACCTCTGTCATACCCTGTGACCTAGAATGGCAGGCCGATTTGGTAGCGTATCGGGTGCTGGCAGCCTTCGGTTTTTCTTTAGCGGCTGTTCTTTTCTGACGGTTGAGTGTGCTGCAACAGACCGAACAGACGCTTCTATAATGTCCGTCGGGCACAGGGTTTTCAGGTTTGGGTAATATCAGCGGCATGCTTGATCTATGGAGTTTGAGCCCAGTCCGGCAGCGGAGTTCTGGCTGGTACGCTCTGTTGCTGCCAGTCTTGACACTTTTCGCGTTATCCCGGCCTTCCTTTGCTGAGCCCTTGCCAGATTCTCTGCCTGAGCCTATTTCTGAAAAGGGCTGTTTCTTTGATGGCGTTAGCCAGACCTCGATAGAACACCTGATAGAACAGCTCAGTCGCTACTATGGCACCAGTGCGGTGATGTCGGCACGGCCTCAGCAGTCCGCTACAGAGCAGACCACCCCGGAACCCCGGCGCTGGATAAACCAGCCACTGGGGCGTTGTTCGTTGCAGCGCTTTCTGGAGTTGGCGGTGCAGAACACCCATTGGCAGTTCCGAATGACAGCTGCTGGCGTGGTGTTTTCTTTCTATCCAACTCATTATCCAGCTAACGATCGTAAGCCCGAGGCTCCAGGTGCGGATGCCCTGTGGCAGCCCGAGGTTCTGGTCACCGCCAGTCGTTTTGACAGCGCCCCTTCCATTGCCACACGTTACGCCAGTAATACCCTCGAAGAAGCGGCCCACGTGACGGCAGGTCAGCTCGGAGGCCAAAGCCGGATCACGGCAGCGCTGGCAACCCGGGCGGCGGTGACTTTCAGTCAGGAAGCCGGGGTCGACCGAAATATCAGTGTTCGCGGTCTGGGCTCGGAATTTACCCGCGTCAGCATCAATGGCATGCCGATGCTGGCGACGGGCACCAGCATTGATGCCAGGGGCTCGGTGAATAACTCCCGCAGTTTTGATTTCAATGTGTTGCCAGAAGGCCTGTTCAACCGCATCAGTATTGTGAAATCGGGTAACGCCCGGATGGCGGAAGGTGCGATTGGTGGCTCAGTGGATATGAGTACGCCAAGGCCCTTCGACGACCGCAGCCTGTTGGCAGGCGAACGCCAGCAGTGGCTGACCCTGCAAGGGGAGTCCAACGTTCGTAACGATACCGGTGGTGCCAGTTTGGGCGCTGGTTTTCAGGGGTTGAGCCCGTCGGGAGACTTCGGTTGGGCCACCAGTGTCAGTTATCGCAAACGGACGACCTCCGAACAAGGGTATTCCACCGTGCGTTGGCAGCAGGCCGACTGGGGCGAGCAAAGTCAGCTTTCTGAAGCCCAGCAACAGCAGCTGAACAGCGGCGTGTTTTATCCGCGCCACAATCGTTATGACATTCTCAACCGCCAGTTAACCACGCTGGGTTTCGCCAGCGTTTTGCAATGGCGTAACCGTCCTGGGGGAATTTGGATCTGACCCTGATGGGTTCCCGCCACAAGCAGGACATGCACGAATACCACATTACGTCGGCGGGCATTCGCACCCAGGACCTCAGCGACGTTACGGTGAATGACTTTGAACTGGGGCCCGAGGGTATGGTGTACGGCGCATTTTCAGATGTTGATATTCGCTCCGAGCACAACCACGAAGAAGACAGCACCCGCCTTGGGCAGCTAAAGCTGGACTGGTCGATGGCGCTGGATGAGCGTTGGTCGGTTGCTGCGGCATTGGGCTATCAGGCCTCGGTGTTCCACAGTCCGCTGCATAACAATATCTCGCTGCTGGCACCGGGTCAGGACTTCAGCTTTGACCTCCGCAGCAACGACCGTATCTCGGTGAATCGTTATGGCTTCGACATACAAGACCCGGCTGAGTGGGAGCTTTGGCGCGTTACCTTGTACGAAGACAGAGTCGTTAATCGCTACAAGGTGGCGGAAACCGAACTGGCGTTTCAGCAAAATCCTGGTCTGACCCATTGGTTGGGCGTCAAGTATCAGCACTTCTCTAACGAGCGTCAGCAGGCTTCCTATACCTGGCAAAGTGACGATGGCGATGCCATGGGATACATAGACACAACACCGGGACATTTTGGCCGTGGACTCGGTGTCTCTGGCTTGCCGAGCCGCTGGGCAGTGGGACAGCAGGGGCTGCTGAAAGCACTGGGATTGAATGACAGCTTGCTGGAAAAAGACCCAACCCAGCAACGCCAGCTGCAGGAAACCTCCTGGGCCGGTTGGTGGCAAGGCACCTTTGAACTGTGGCAACTGCCGTGGCCCCTGCGTGGTGATGTTGGTGTGCGTTATGCCACTACCCGCCAGCAGGTGATTGGCAGTCTGCTGATTGATGACAGTGATGACGCAACTGGCACAGATACAAGCAACGGCAGCCAAATTGAACCGGTGAACGAACACTTTCGCTATGGTGATTGGCTGCCATCGCTGCATTTGGTCGCCCAGCCGCGCGACGACCTGCTGCTACGCATGGGCTATAGCCGCGAAATGTCCCGGCCATCCATCGATGCCCTGACTACCCCGCTGCTGATGCGCACCAGCGCCCGCATTGTGGAAAGTGGCAATAGTGAACTGAAACCCAGTCGTGCCCATGCCTTTGATCTGGGCATTGAGTGGTACGGCCAGGGCCATGCCTTGCTGGCAGCCGGGCTGTTCTACACCCGCATCGATAGCCTGATTGTTACCGAATCCCGCACGGTCACCCTCGACCAGCTGCCGTATTACAACCCCGGTTGGGAAGCGCAAGACAGCGGCTCTGGAAGCTACGACTACCGTCGGCCGGTGAATGGTCCGGGCACCGACATCAGTGGTTTGGAAATCAACATGCAGGTGCCGTTCAGCTGGCTGCCCCCGGTCTGGAACCGCTTCGGCCTTGATGCCAGCTACGCGCTCAGTAAAGCGCTGACACGCTATCCGCTGGACGACGGCAGCATTACCTTGCCGCCACCGGGGTTATCCCGGCATGTACTGAATGGCTCGCTGTGGTATCGCGGCAGCCATTTTGAAACGGGCGTTACCCTGCGTGCCCGATCCCGCTACTTGACGCTGGTGCCAGGCAACAATGGCAACGACCGCGAAGGGGTCAACGCCTCGGCCATTGTTGGCGCCTGGGCCAGCTGGAAACTCAACCGCCAACTGACCCTCAGCCTGGACGCCAACAACCTCACCAACGAAGCGTTCGACAAATTTGTAGACAGCAGCAACCGGGTTTACAGCTACTCCGTCACGGGGACGGAAGTGCAGCTGGGTCTGAATTGGCGCTTCGGTAACGATTAACCACACCGTTCTCTCCCTGCTACCAGCGCCCATCAGCCAAGCCTCTGAGTCTGGCCTTCAACCTCCCGGCAGCTGCCAGTATCTGCTGTCTGTACATGCAGATTTGCCATATTCCTTCCTGTTTCTGGCGGTAGCCTCAATAAAAGAAATCAGGACCAGAGTACGTTATGGGATTTTTGTATCAGGGCGATCCACGCAGAACCGGGCGTTGGCGGCAGTATTTGGCCAAACAGGCGGCTGAGATGCCGTTCTGGAGCTGGCCAGCTCTGGTGACAGACAATGCCACCGACAGCCTCGACAAACAGGCAGTTCGTTATCTCGGTGTCTGGAATACGGAATTACTCCAACGGCTCGATGAATTCCCCAATGTTGAGTTGATTTTCTCGTTGGGAGCGGGCGTTGATCAGTTTGATCTCAGTGCCATTCCGGCACACATCCCCTTGGTGCGGATGCAGGAGCCGGGCATCGTCAGCACCATGCAGGAGTATGTATTGATGATGACGCTGGCGATTCATCGTCAATTGCCTGTGTATCTTCAGCAGCAACAACAGCAGGCCTATCAGGTGTTTGATGTATGGCCGACCAGCCATACCCGGGTTGGTGTGCTGGGGCTGGGTCAGTTAGGCAGTGCAGTTGCTTCAAGGTTGGCGTTGAACGGTTTTCAATGTCGGGGCTGGAATCGGTCTGAGCGTATGATCGACGGAGTTGACGTCTTTGTGGGTGAGCAGCAGCTCGGCGAATTTCTGACTGATACGGATATTCTGATTTGTTTGCTGCCATTAACCGATGCGACCCGAGGTATTCTGAAGCGGGAGTTGTTTGAACAGCTCCCCAAAAGCGCCAGCCTGATTAACGTTGGCCGCGGTGAGCATCTTGTTGAAGATGATTTGCTGTGGGCACTGGAAAGTGGCCAGCTGAAAGCCGCGGTACTGGATGTTCAGCACCCTGAGCCTCTGCCCCCAGGTCATCCCTTCTGGAGCCATCCGGCTATCGTGCTGACACCGCATATTGCCAGTCAAACCCAGCCAGAGACTGCGGCGGCCGCAGTATTGGATAACATCCAGAGGCACCAGCAGGGCTTGCCATTGTGTGGGCTGGTGGATCGCCAGCGCGGTTATTAGTGGCGCTGGCTATCAGGCGGGTGGCAACCCGGTCGCCTGACTGAAAATGGCGAAGGTGCGGCCATGGGGGATATCCGATTGCGGCGGCTTATGGCGCCACATGACTTCCAGTCGGTCGACTTGCTCCAGTCCCTGTTCGCTCAGAAGCGGCTGCAGGCCGCAGTCTTCAGGGATATCCAGCCGCAGGAAAGGGCGCTCATTGGGCAAATGGCTGGCCAATCCCAGAATGATCTTTTCGGCCCGATGCAGATTTTCCGCGACGACTGGCCCAATGACTGAACCCCGGCCAAAGTCGCGTAGCAACCCCAGAGCGTCGCTGCTTCCATTCTCATTCTTCAGAGCCAGCCCCTGACACTGCACCAGTGCGTCGAGCATGCTCGGCTGTTCAATGCCTGCCACATGCAACAACGATTGCCTGAGCTTATCTGCTTCCAACAAAGGCGGGGCTTCATTCACGAGTGCTGCTTGCCAGCGCCCCTGCCACTGTTGCAGGTAACTGCAGGTTTCAAAACCGAATTTGCGATACATGGGGCTGCCAGCTGCCGTTGCCGTAAGGGTAACGGCTGTATCAGAGCTGCCGCTGGCCGCGGCAATATGGTCCAGCAAGCCTTGAAAGATTTTTTTGCCCAATCCTCTTCCTTGCAATGAGTTATCTACAATCACCAAAGCGATTGACCAGAAATCTCCCTGATTGAGCGCGCAGCCACAGCCGACGAGCTGACCGCTGGATTCCAACACCAGACATTCACCGAGGCCAATAAATAGCTGCCAGTCTTGTTGCCGATGGGGCCACCCTTGCTGAGCGGAGAGTTGAGCCAGCGTTGTCAGGTCGGAAGATTGGAACGAGCGAAGTATGAAGTCAGTCATTGTATTGAGTTGGCTCTGGATAAACATGTGGGGACATCTATTTAATCCTGCACGGCTCTGCGCGAGCGTTGCCGTTGTTCAGGGCAAGGCGACGAATGCAGCGGAATGACGAGTCCTTTCCAAGTTCGTCAACACCGCACTGGGCGACGGCAACCCGCGCCCTGCGGGGGCTGCCGGATGACCTCGACTCTGTGTCGCCGACTTTTGACTTGACCCGTCAGGCCTACAAGTCGGCTTCGTGATTCGAAACCATCCAGCAGCCCAGAGTGAGCACCGGATTAAATAGATGTCCCCATGTATACAAGATTGTTTTCATATAGATATTTCCGATTCGGGTTTTATTATTGTCTGATATTATTTGATTTTAATATAAACCTTATTGTCCACTCTGGCAGTGGTGTAAAGATAGCTTCGGTATATAAAACTTACAAAACAAAGCGTTGTTCAATCAGAAAGCATTGAGGATATCTCTGTTCTTTTTTGGTGCGTTTTTAGTGTTTTATTTTGGTGCTTTTTAATCGAGATTGACCCAGAAAAGAACTTTTTAGAGCTCTGGCCATCAGCTTAAATTATCAAGTTCTGCCGCCAGTCCCAGTTGTGGGTAAAGTTTATCTACTTGTCTTATTTCCGCATGAGTCTCCTGAATGATCCAGTCCCTGACGTTAGCCGCTGCTTCAGACAGTGGTCTTTGACGGGAGTACACCAGATGACACAAGCGGCCGGTTTTGACGATCTCGTGCGAGACTGGCAGCAGGGCTCCTGTACATAGCCAGTTGGAGACGACGTTGAGCCAGCCAACGGCAAATCCCTGACCCTGCAGTGCCGCCTGCAGCACAATGGCGTAGTCGGAAAACTCCAGGTTATGGGGGACCAGACGAAGCTTCTGGATGCTGTCGAAGTATTCGCGCCAATTGGTTCTGGCATCGGTCAGGCTGATGTAGGTGGCGGGCGTATCGTTATGACTGCCGTCAAAATGCGCGTTGTAGTAGTCACGATTGCAGACCAGCATCAACAGCTCTGGCATCAATAAATCCGCACCATGACTGAGATCCTCGCCCGACATAAAGCGCATTCCGAGATCGACATCCTCGACCGGGCCAGTCAATGAAGAGGAAACCAGCTGGAAGCGAATATCGATATCGGGGAAGGCCGCCTGCAACTTGTGCATGCGCGGCATCAGCCAGTGAGTGGTGAAAGCGGTCGATACCGACAGCGTGACGGTTTCGTCTCCACAGCGTCGGTTTTCGATGTCCTGTAGTGCCTGGTCGATGGTCAGAAACCCCTCTTTGACACCTTTGTAAAGTATCTCGCCGTACTCCGTCAGAGGTGCTTTACCGGCTTTGCGATCGAATAATCGCACCTCCAGATGATCCTCCAGAAGTGACAGCATTCGGCTTACCGCAGGCTGGGTAACGCCCATTTCCTCGGCAGCTCTGGTGAAATTTCCACATCGTGCAGCAGACTCAAAAACAAACAGAGCGTTGGCACTGGGAATCTTGCGACGTAAGTTAGGCATAACCTCAGGTTATGCCTATTCAAATTATTTTTCAATTGAATTTGTCCTGACAGCGCTGTTACTAATATGGCCACACGCTAGTAATCCAAAACGAGATTCGTGATGAATAGCAGTCATTTAAATATGGGCGTATCCATTCGGGGCGCCAGTAAAAGCTACGGTAATACCCAGGCTTTGAAACCAATTAACCTCGATATTAAAAAAGGTGAGTTTGTTTCCTTATTGGGGCCGTCCGGTTCCGGTAAAACCACCTTGCTCGGGTTGCTGGGCGGATTTGTTATGCCATCTTCCGGCGCGGTCTGGATTAACGGCGAAGACATGACATTTACGCCACCACACAAGCGCGGCATCGGCATCGTGTTTCAGAGCTATGCGCTGTTCCCACACATGTCGGTGGGCGAAAACGTCGCCTTTCCACTGCGTGCCCGCCGCATTCCAAAAAGCGAATGGCCAGCCAAAGTGAAGGCCGCTCTGCAGATGGTTGAACTGGACGGTTATCAGGATCGCAACATTGCGGCGCTGTCTGGTGGCCAGCGTCAGCGTGTGGCGTTGGCTCGGGCGATGGTGTTCGAACCGGATCTGATCCTGATGGATGAGCCACTGTCTGCGCTCGACAAACAGCTGCGCGAAAACATGCAGATTGAGCTGCGTAACCTGCACAAACGCCTGGGTGCCACCATCGTTTACGTGACCCACGATCAGGGTGAAGCGCTGACCATGAGTGATCGGGTCGCCATCCTGGCTGGCGGCGAACTGGTGCAGATCGATGCTCCGGAAGTGCTGCATAACCACCCTAAAAACGCCTTTGTGGCCAACTTTATTGGTGACTCTACGCTGGTGCCTGCCACCCGTGCTGGCGGCGATCGCATCCAGATTGGCAATGAGTCGCTGGTGTCTGCCCGCCCGCTGCCAGTCGGTGACGAATTGTTCCTGTCGGTTCAGACCGAAAAATTGCTGATCGACGATGGTAACCAGCCGGACTGCGTTAACCGTATGAGCGGCAAGGTAATGGATGTGGTGTATCAGGGCGACAGCTTGCGGGTGTATCTGCAACTGGCCAACGGCGTCAATCTGACCTTGCGCCAACCAAGCCATTACTCGGCGGCGCGCCAGATCCCGGTGATTGGCCAGGACTTGCAACTGGCGCTGCACCCGGAAGACACAATTGTGGTGCCGCAGGTGGCTTGAGCAAAGTCGCTGCGCCACCAGATTAATGACCAACCCCCAAACACAACGATTTTACTGACCCTGAACAGGAGTTTCCGAAATGGAACTGTCCGATTTTAAAGTACTGACCTTCGACGTTGTTGGCACCCTGATTGACTTCGAATCCGGTGTATTGAATGCCGTTCGCAGCATTGGTGGCGAGATTGCTGCCCAGTACTCCGACGACCAGATCTTTGCAGCCTATAAAGAAGGCCGTGATGTGTTCCCGGGTCGTTCCAGCACCGAGATGGCCAACGTTTACAAGCATCTGGCCAAGCTGCTGGATCTGCCGGCTACCGATGAGGCAGCCGACAATTTCCAGATGGCTGTACTGCGTTGGGCACCTTTCGCTGATGCAGTGGAAGCCATGAAGGAGCTGCGCAAGCACTACCGTCTGGTGGCCATGACCAACGCCGATCGTACTGCGTTTACTGCCTACAACCATGCGCTGGGCAACCCGTTCCACGACAGCGTGACCTGTGATGAAACCGGTGTGGCCAAGCCAAACCCGGAATACTTTGCCTACAACAAGGGCCGTCAGTTCGCCTTTGGTTATCCACAGAACGAAATCCTTCACGTGGCCCAGAGCCAGTACCACGACATCGGTGTGGCTCAATCATTGGGTTACGCCACTTGCTGGATCGAGCGTCGTGCTGACCAGGAAGGTTACGGTGGCACTCCTGACCCGGTGGAATTTGCTACTCCGGACTTCCACTTTACTTCCATGAAAGCCTTCGCTGACGCCGTCGCTGCAGGTAAATAAGATGAGCACACTGTCCTCCCCGGTTGATTCTCTCTGGCAGGCAACGTCTGCTTTTCCGGAATCGTTTCCGCAACTGACCAGTGACCAAACGGCTGACGTCATTATTGTTGGCGGTGGATTTACCGGTTTGTCGGCGGCGCATCATTTGGCCACAGCGGGCATGCGACCGCTGGTGCTGGAAGCGCAGCCGATTGGCTGGGGAGGCAGTGGCCGTAACGGCGGTGTGGTCACCGCCAAATACCGTATGACGTTTCCGGAGATGGCCAAATCGTTTGATCTGGCCACCGCCCAGCGCATGCACCAGATTGCTCACGAAGCGGTCGACAAGGTTGATGAGCTAACCCGTCATTACGACATCAAGTCGGCCGATTTCAAACGTACCGGCAACCTCAAGTGTGCCCATAACGATCATTCGATGAAGCACGCGGCGGAGGAAGCCCGGTGGATTCAGCGAGAGCTGGGTGATACCTCACTGAGCGTGATTGATCGCGAACAAGTGGCTGCCGAAACCGGTACCGACAGCTTTGTCGGCGGCATTCTGGCGCAGGATGTTGGCACTGTTCACCCGCTTAATTATGTCCGCGGCCTGGCTCACGGCATTAACAAGGCCTTTGGCGATGTGGTGTTTGAAAACAGCCCGGTGGCCTCGGTGGAATACGATGCTGACGGCGTTCGTGTTACCACCCCAGAGGGCATTGTGGTGCGCGCCAAACAGATTGTGTTTGCCACTAACGCCTATTCAGATGCTTTCAAAAGCACCCAGTACACCCGTAAGCGGGTGATTCCTTTCCGCAGTTCGATGATTGCCACCGAAGTACTTTCTGACGACCTGCAACAAACCCTGCTGGCCAACGAGCGCAGCTATGTGGAAACCCGTCGCATGATGCGCTGGTTCCGCAAGGCTGAGGGGCGCTTCATGTTTGGCGGTCGTGGTGCCTTTGGCAAAAACGATTCGCAAGTGGCGTTCGACGGTTTGTACAAGGCGATGGTGGAGATCTTCCCGAAATTGAATGGCATCAAGGTCGACTATCAATGGTCCGGACACGTTGCCATGACGCTGGATGGTTTGCCCCATGTAGGCCGTCTGGACGACAGAACCTGTGTTGCCGCCGGTTTCAATGGTGCCGGTGTTGCACAGTCAACCATGCTCGGCGGTTTGGTTGCGCAATTTGTACTGGGTCAAAACCCGCAGGTTGCGTTGCTGGATAGCCAGCGTTTTCAGGCAGTACCTTTTTACGCATTCAGAGAAATTGGCATCCGGATGGTGGCTGGTTGGTACCAGTTCCTTGATGCCACAGGCCGCTAATCAATGGCCTGCCCACAACAATGACGATGATGGAGACTGGACCGATGAAGAGTAAGAACCACGTACAAAAACTGCTCGGTTGCGCTGTGATTGCAGCCAGCCTGATGGGTTCTGCAGCCTGGGCGGCAAAAAGTCAGGTGACCTTTGTATCCCAGGGCGGTGCCTGGCAGGACGCTCAGGAGAAAGCCATTCTGGACCCGATTACCGATACCCTCGGCATCAAGGTAATGCAGGACAGTGCGCCGGATGCCTGGCCGATGATCAAGACCCAGGGCACGACCGGGCAAGCGGTATGGGATGTGGTTGATACGCCACCACTGAACTGTGTTCGCGGTGGTCGCGCCGGTTTCATCGAAGAGCTGGATTACGCTGCAATGCCGAACGCGGACGCCATGCCGGATACTTATAAAACGCCGTATTCCGTGGCTTACGAGTTCTACTCCAGCGTACTGGCCTACAACAAGGATGGCCTGAAGAAATACCCGAGTAACTGGGCTGAGTTCTGGGATGTTGAACACTTCCCGGGCAAGCGTGCCCTGCGTAACCACCCGCTGGCTACATTGGAAGCGGCTCTGCTGGCCGATGGCGTAGAGCCTGATGCGCTGTATCCCCTGGATGTTGATCGTGCCTTCGCCAAGCTGGAGGAAATCAAACCTTACATCACCACCTGGTGGACCTCTGGTGGCCAGTCTGCCCAGCTGCTGTTCGACGGTGAAGTCGACATGCTGATGATGTGGAACGGTCGGGTGAAAGCGGCCAAGGAAGCGGGTGCCAACGCCGAGATGACTTACAACGATGGCATTCTGCAGGCTACTCACCTGTGCATCATCAAGGACTCTCCAAACCCTGAAACAGCCAAAACTTTCCTTAACGCTGCTATTTCACCAGAGCTGCAGGCCAACCTGCCGCAGTACATCTCCTATGGTCCGGGCAACCCGGCAGCCTTCGCCACTGGCAAGATCCCTGATGATATTGCCAAGGGTCTGCCAAGTGCACCGGCCAACGCCAAGGTGCAGGCCATGATGTCTTACGAATGGTGGGCATCTGAAGAGGGTGAGGCGGCTGAACGTCGCTGGCTTGAGTTCATGCAAAAGTAACCGGTAGGCAATCACTGGCCCTGTGCCGGTGGTTGCCTGATGTCATCTGCCACAGGAGAATTCCGTGACTACGTTAACCCTTCCAACCAACGAAAGGCTCGAAGCAGACGCTGATCCTTCCGTGTTGCTGCAAAAGAAAGAGCAGCGCTCGATGATGCTGTTGCTGGTCCCTGCGCTGGCGGTAGTCACGCTGCTGCTGGTAGTTCCGATGGCCTGGTTGTTCCTGCAGTCGTTTTATTCCGATGGTTTCACGCTGGAACACTACGAGCGTATTTTTACCGAAAGCATCTATTGGAATACCTTTGCGCTGACCTTCAAAATCAGCTTCATTGTAACCATTCTGGCCCTGTTGATGGGCTATCCGGTGGCCTATGCCATCACTCGTTTACCACGTCGCTGGTCAATGCTGGTACTGGCGATGGTGATCGTACCTTTCTGGACCAGTGTGCTGGTGCGTGCTTATGCCTGGCTGGTGCTGCTGCAGCGCTCGGGCATTGTTAATGACTCGCTGCTGGGCCTGGGGCTGATCGACAGCCGTCTGTCGCTGGTGCACAACGAACTGGGCACCATCATCGCCACTGTGCATATCCTGCTGCCATTTATGGTGCTACCGCTGTACGCCACCATGCAGAAAATCCCCGGCGACCTGTTGATGGCTGCTTCCAGCCTCGGCGCCAATCGTTTCATGGTGTTCTGGCGCGTATTTGTGCCGCTGTCCGTCAGTGGTGTGGTCGCTGGTTGTACGCTGGTGTTCGTATTGTGTCTGGGCTTTTACATCACCCCTGAGCTGATGGGTGGTGGTCGCACTGTGATGGCGTCGATGCTGGTAAGTCGCAATATCCAGCTGTTCAGTGACTGGGGTGCTGCCAGTGCGGTGAGTGTGGTGTTGCTGCTGTGTGTTGGCCTGATCTTCTATGTGGTCGGCAAATTCGTTCCTGTGGATAAGATCGTCGGAGGTGCCAAATGAAGAACTTCGATCTGAGCAAGCCGGTATTCGCGCTGGTTGTTATCGCTATTCTGGTATTTCTGATTCTGCCAGTGCTGATTGTGATTCCGATGTCGTTCTCTGACAGTCGTTTCATGAGCTTTCCGCCACCGGCGTATTCGTTCCGCTGGTATGAGGACTTCTTCGACAGTCTGGCCTGGATGTCGGCTGCCGGTACCAGTATCACGGTAGCAGTTTCTACAGCCATCATTGCCACCCCGCTGGGGGTGTCTGCGGCTTACGCGATTCATAACTGCGACCACTGGTCTGTGCGTTACGTCAAAATGGTGCTGCTGCTGCCATTAATCGTACCTGTGATCATTGTTGCTGCCGGGGTGTTCTTTATCTATGCCCTGACAGGCCTACTGGCAACCATGCCGGGTCTGGTGCTGGCCAACGTTATGCTGGCGCTGCCGTATGTGATTACTTCGGTGATTGCCGGCTTGCACGGCTTTGATCCGGCCCAGGAAATGGTGGCTCGCAGTCTGGGCATGAACCGCTTGCGTGCCTTTATGACGGTGACCCTGCCACAGATCAAACCAAGCGTAGTGACCGGTGCTGTATTCGCCTTTATTCAGGCGCTGGATGAAACCATGGTGTCGCTGTTTATTGCCGGTGGTGAAAACCAGACCCTCACCAAGCGCATGTTCACTGCCTTGCGCGATGAAATTGACCCGACCATTGCGGCCATCAGTACCATGCTGACCGCTGCGTCATTTGCCCTGGTCTTGCTCATGATTATGAGCCGTAACGCCAGCAAAACCGCAACAGCTCACTGATTCACCAATCAGTCTTGGCCTGGCAGACTTCCTCAGGGTTGCCAGGCCCTTTTTCCTTGTCGTCTTTTTCTCCTTTCTGTGTCCTGACCAGCCAGTAGGCCTTCGCCAAACCCTTTAACAAGACCACAAGACATCCGTCATCGTCTGTGTTAGTGGTGATCAGGTCGCGTCCTGACACGCCGGGCGTCTTTGTATTCTCCATCATGCTTGATAACTGTCATCGGCTGCCCGCAACTTGTGGCGAGTAACTCACATGGCGGCTGGCGCATAGGCGGTGTGGCAAACATGGATGATCATTCAGGTAGCAAGTAATAGTAGGTATATGAGGCTGTGAGGGAGGCGATATATGGCATCTGGCTGGGCAAAAGACGGTGCGGTACAGGATCAGATTGACGCCACCATAGAAGATGCAGTGGCACAGGCACGCAGCAGCATGAGTGTGGGTGACAGTCTGGAATTCTGTGAGGAGTGCGACAAACCGATTCCGGAGGCGCGTCGACAGGCGGTACCGGGCGTACGGCTGTGCATTCAATGTCAGTCTGAATTGGAGCAAGAATACAAAGCCAGCGCGGGTATTAACCGACGGGGCAGCAAGGACAGTCAGCTTCGTTAACCCGGTCTCTATACCTTGGCACGGATCTGGTACATTATCTTGTATACAAGTTAGTGTGCAACTGGAGCCATCATGTCTTTTACCGCTCAAGCTCAACCCGAAACCCTGCCAGATAACCTGTTGGGCTGGAATCTGTCCGATTGGAAAAACGCGTACAACAAGGGCTACAGCCCGCAACAGCTGCTGCCAGCCTTGCTGGAAGCCATTCGGGCGGAAGAGCTGGATGGCGATAAACCCTTCCATGGCAGTGGCTGGATTGCATTGGCCAGCGATGACGCTCTGGCGGCTCAGCTGGCTGCACTGGAAGGCAAGTCGGTGGCAGACATGCCCCTTTTTGGTGTGCCGTTCGCAGTAAAAGACAATATTGATGCACTGGGCTTTGAAACCACAGCGGGCTGTCCGGAGTTTGCCTTCACTCCGGAACAGGATGCCCACGTTGTTAAATTGCTGAAAGCGGCCGGTGCGGTGGTGATGGGCAAGTGCAATCTGGACCAGTTCGCCACCGGTCTGGTGGGGGCTCGGTCTCCTTATGGTGCAGTGGCCAACAGCTTTGACCCAGAATACGTCAGCGGCGGTTCCAGTTCTGGTTCTGCCGTGACGGTTGCTCGCGGTCAGGTGGCATTTTCACTGGGAACCGACACCGCAGGCTCCGGCCGGGTGCCCGCGGGCTTTAACCATTTGGTGGGAATGAAGGCCACCAAAGGCCTGTTGAGCACTTCTGGCGTGGTTCCTGCTTGTAGATCATTGGACGTTGTTTCCATCTTTGCGCTGAACAGCCAGGATGCCGAGCAGGTTCTGAGTGTCGCCGGTGGGTTTGACGGAAACGACCCGTATTCCCGACACGATGAAACACCTGCACAGACGCGGATTCGTCGCTTGGCCATACCCGCCAACCCGGAGTGGTTCGGGGATGAGGAACAACAACGAGCCTTTGAACAAGCATGTTTAATGGCTCGATCTACCGGTTTCGAGCTGGTCGAAAAGGATTTCGGCCCCCTATTCGAAGTAGCGGCCTTGTTGTACGAGGGTCCTTGGGTAGCAGAACGCTACGCTGCTGTTGGCGAGTTCATGGAACAGGATCTTCCAGGACTCGACCCGGTTGTGAAAGGCATTGTGTTGGGTGGTAAAACACCGACTGCAGTGCAAGCCTTCAACGCCGAATACCGCCGTCTGGAACTGATGCGTTCCGTCGACGCCTTCTTCGCCGATATCGACGCACTGTTTGTGCCAACCTCCCCGCATTTCCCGACACACGCCGCCCTGAAGGCAGAGCCTGTACTGGAAAACTCCCGCAACGGCGTGTACACCAACTTCGTAAACCTGTCTGATCTGTCGGCTATTGCGGTGCCTGCGCAACTGCGCGCTGACGGCCTTCCATTCGGCGTGACCATCATTGCCAAAGCGTGGCAGGAAATGGCCTTGCTGAACTTTGCCAGCCGCTGGGAAGCGGCCTTGAACCTGCCGGAGGCGCCTGTATTGCTGGGTCGCAAGAGCGAAAAGACCATCGACGTTGCCGTGGTTGGCGCTCACCTGACCGGCATGCCGCTGAACCATCAGCTCACCAGTCGCAATGCCGCGTTGCTGGAGCAAACCAAAACTGCACCGAAATACCAACTGTACGCACTGGCCAACACCACGCCACCAAAACCAGGCCTGGTGCGTTTGCCGGAAGGCTCTGAGGAAACAGGCCACTCCTTGATTGTGGAAGTGTGGCGGGTGACCGAAGAAGCCTTTGGCGCCTTTGTGGAAGAGATTCCGCAACCACTGGGCATTGGCACACTGGAGCTGGAAGACGGCCGTTTGGTGAAAGGCTTTATCTGCGAGCCAGCGGGTCTGGAAGGTGCGACGCACATCAGTGAATTTGGTGGCTGGCGTGCGTATATCCAGAGTTTGAAAGGGTGATTTTCCTGCTCGGGCTGAAGCAAATACTAGCATGATGGCCTCTTGGGTATTTTGACCTCCTGGGGGATCTTATCCCCCGGCCGGTCGGGCGTCCCAGAGAAACCGCGCATCGAGATGAGCCAATTTGAACAAGAATGCACAGAGCAGCCCGGCCATGGATGGCCGGCTAGCACAGTTAAGGCATGGATGCCGCATCTGGGCGTGCTCGTTGTGCGTTCGCAGTGAGAATTGAATAGCGAATCGGTAGCGCAAAGCAGAGGGGATGGCGTGCCGCCGGGGAGATAAGATCTCCCCAAGGGGCAAGGGTCAGCCGGTTTCAAACGATGTTGAATAAACAGGTTCGTAAGTACAAATGACTGCAACCACCAAGCGCCCGGTGAACGTCGCCGAGCGTATTTATCAACAGCTGAAGAAAGACATCTTCGACTTCCAGCTGTTACCCGGCGACCGTTTCAGTGAATCGGAAATCGCCAAACGCATGGCAGCCTCCCGTACACCCGTTCGGGAAGCGTTGTACCGGCTGGAACGAGACGGTTACGTACAGGTGCATTTCCGCAGTGGCTGGCAGGTGCGGCCGTTTGATTTCAAGTACTTCGAGGATTTGTACGACTGCCGCATTCTGATGGAGTCGGAGTCGGTACGACGGCTGTGCGAAGCCGATGATGTTGCTGAGCGTCTGGCGGAGCTGGTGGCCGTGTGGTCGGTGGATAAGTCAGACCGCTGGTCGGACTCCGATGCGGTGGCGATTCTGGATGAAACCTTCCACGACAAATTGGTGGTGGCAGCCGGCAATAAGGAAATGGCTTTGTTGCATCAGGGCGTTTGTGAACGCCTGAAGATCATCCGCCGGCTCGATTTCACCCAGCCGGGGCGGATTGAGGCGACCTACGATGAACACCGTCGCATTCTGGGGCTGATTCTGGCTCGGAATAGTGAGCAGGCGATAGCCGAGTTAAAGCGTCATATTGAGTTGAGCAAGAACACCGTGCGGGAAATTACCCTGCACCGTATTCAGGAAGCCAAGAGCTTGTATAACGTCAATATCAAGGTGTGATGCCGGAATTGTTACAGAAAATCCGGGTAGGTTGGATGAGCAAGCGCAGCGAGTGCCATCCAACGCTGCTGTGTCTGATGGCAGCCGCTTCGCGTCTTTATCAGACCTACACATCAGACCTACACATCAGAGCCATGCATCAGTTGGGCGGGGCCCAACCTACGCAATGAATTGATACGCGATCAGACGCTGTTACAAAAACAGCCCCAGTAGCTCGTTCAGGTATAAGCGGCCGCGTTCGGTGGCGCGTATCCAGGGTTCGCTTAGCCCGGTTTCTGTGATTTCCAGCAAGCCCATCGAAATAGCTTTATCCACAGGCTCTTGTACCAGCGCCAGGGTTACGCCAGTGCGTTGTTCAAACATACTCACGGGCATGCCTTCGTGCAGGCGCAGGGCGTTCATCAGACATTCAAAGCCCATGTCTTCGGCGTCGATGTTGTCGCTGCCAGCCAGAAATTGCTTGTCCGGGTTGAGGTAGTCTTTTGGCGCGCGGGTTTTCCAGCGGCGTTGGCTGTGAAACTTGCCGTTGTCGTCGTACCAGCTGACTTTGCCGTGGGCGCCAGCACCGATGCAGAGGTAATCCCCAAAGCGCCAGTAATTGAGGTTGTGGCGGGCTTGCTTGCCCGGCTGGGCAAAGGCGGAGATTTCGTAGTGCTGAAAACCGGCGTCGGCCAGTTTCTTTTGGCCGGCTTCCTGAATGTCCCACAGGGTTTCGTCTTCCGGCAATATCGGCGGACGTTTGTAGAATTCGGTATTGGGCTCGATGGTGAGCTGATACCACGACAGGTGTGGGGTGTTGAAGCTCAGGGCGGTGTCGATGTCGTACATGGCATCGGCTATCGACTGTCCGGGCAGGCCGTGCATCAGGTCGATGTTGATGTTGTCGAAACCGGCTTCGAAAGCCGACCGAATGGCCGCCTGGGCCTGCTGGCTGTCGTGAATACGTCCCAGCTTTTGCAGGTGCAGGTCGTTAAAGCTCTGGATGCCCATCGACAGTCGGTTGATGCCTAACTGGCGATAGGCTTTGAAGCGCTCGGCTTCAAAGGTGCCGGGGTTGGCTTCCAGCGTGATTTCTATGTCATCGGCAAAGTTCAGCTGCTGGCGCAGGCCATCGAACAGCCGTTGGTAGCCGTCGGCGCTCATCAGGCTGGGGGTGCCGCCGCCAATAAAGATGGTCTGTACCGAACGGCCGTTGACAAGCGGCAGTTCGGTTTGCAAGTCGGCCAATAGCGCCGCCACGTAGTCATCTTCCGGAATCTGGTCGTCGGCCTTGTGCGAGTTGAAGTCGCAGTAGGGGCATTTACGCACGCACCAGGGCACGTGGATGTACAGACTTAATGGCGGCAAAACGGGCACGATCTCAGTTTCCGTATTGAACGTTTGCCAGTTGGTCGTTGGCTTGCTGGACGATCTGCTCGTCGGCGTTGTCGTTCAGGTTCAGGTCTTCCTGAGCGGAATCCGTGTTGTCATTGGATTCTGCCACTGGCATCAGGTCAGACACAGCGATGTCGAGGGTTTGCAGCAGCGACTGAACACGGACTTCGATGGCGTTCTTCTGTTCGGTCACGTCGTTGTGCTGTTGCTGCAGCTGGGCCTTTTCTTCGCTCAGTTCGGCGTTTTGCTGCTGGGCAGTTTCCAGCGCCTGCTGGGTTTCGCTCAGCTGGCTGCGTGCCTGATCGAGTTCTTCTTGCAGCTCCATGTTGCTCAGTTGCAGGTTTTCCAGTGACTGAATGGTCTGGCTGATTTTGTTTTGCAGTTGTTCGAGAATTTCCACGATGTGCATCTATCCGGTAGGTCAGTGAAATAACCGTTATACGGTTTGCTACGCACCTCGGCGGTTGTCCGCCGCGGCGCGTCGGGGGTTATCGGCGCCAGCGCTGGATCAGCTGCTGGATGGCCTGTCCCCTGTGAGAGATCTGATTCTTGCGGGCCTTGTCGAGTTCCGCACTGGCGCATTGCTCGCTTTCAACCCAGAACAGCGGGTCGTAGCCAAAGCCGTTGCTGCCCGCTGCACTGGTCAGAATGGTGCCTTCCCAGCTGCCTTGAAAAATCTGTGGGGTTGGGTCGTCGGCATGGCGCATGTACACCAGCACACACTGGAAGCGGGCGCTGCGTTGTTCTGTGGCAACGCCCTGTAGCTTTTGCAGCAGCAGGCTGTTGTTGTCGGCGTCGCCTGCACCCGCGTTGTGCATGGCGGCAAAGCGGGCGGAATAAATACCCGGCTGGCCCTTGAGGGCATCGACTTCAATGCCGGAGTCGTCCGCCAGCGCTGGCAAGCCGGTGGCGGCGCAGGCATGGCGGGCTTTCAGAATGGCATTTTCAACAAAGCTGAGGCCGGTTTCGTCGGCGTCGCTGACGCCCAGCTCCTTTTGCGGCACTAGTTCGATGTTCTGGTCGCCGAAGTGGGTGTCGAACAGCTGTGAGAATTCACGCAGTTTGCCAGCGTTGCCACTGGCGAGGACGATCTTCATGGTGGCTCCGGGGTTATTCTTCGTAGAAGCGTTGGCTGAACTTCACATCAAAGCTGCGGCTGACGCCATCCGGCTGTACCTGCAGGTTGATGCGGTAGACCTCTTCTTCGTCAAAGCGGAAGGTGGCCACGTAGTAGACGGCGTTGGTTTCCTTGATTTCCTTGAACTCCAGCGACTTGCTCTGGCCTATCAGGTTTTTCAGGGTACCGCTGACCTTGGCTTCTACCGGCTGCGGCACGTCGCTTTTGTCGGCGCTGTCGAGCACTGAAATATTCAGCATGCCCATGCGGCCGGAACGCTCAATGCCGTAGGCGCGGGCCACTTCCGGTGTCAGGAAACTGGTGGTGAGGCCGATGTAGTGCACCTCGTAATTGCCAAATACCTGCTTTTGCTCGCCGCGATCTGCCCAGGCGGGCAGGGCTAGCAGGCACATCAGGGTTATGTTCCTTGCTGCGTTCAGCCAGCGTTTCATCAGGACCTCCGGGTCAGGTGGTAAACCGCAATTTCGCCTAATAAGGATGGCCACAAACGAATCGCCCAGTGTTCCTGGTGATGATCGTCGACCACCGTCTTGCTCAGGATACGAATATTTTTCTGCTGGCACAGCTCTTCAAAGTCACTGACGGTACACAAATGGATGTTTGGCGTGTCGTACCACTTGTGCGGCAGGGTTTCTGACATCGGCATACGGCCTTTCAGCGCCAGGTACATGCGCGTGCGCCAGTGGCCGAAGTTCGGAAAGGTGACGATGGCTTCGTCGCCAACGCGCAGCATTTCATCCAGCAGTTCGTCGGGCCGTTGTACCGCTTGCAGGGCCTGGGTCATCACCACGGTATCAATGCTGTTGTCCTTGTAGTTGTACAGGCCGTTGTTGAGGTCCTGTTCTACCACGTTGACGCCATTGGCAATGGCAGCGGTGATTTTGTCGGGATTGATTTCCAGACCATAGCCACGCACGTTTTTGTGTTCGCTGAGGAATTGCAGCAGGGTGCCTTCACCGCAGCCAAGGTCGAGAACCTGGCTGTTGGGCTGAATCCATTCCTGAATGATGGCGAGGTCGGGACGCAGTGACTGCAAGGTCGTCGGGCTCATGCCTTGGCCTCCAGCCGGTTGGCAATGCGGTTCATAAAGGCCGACAGCACCGCGTGATAGCGCGGGTTGTCGAGCAGGAAGGCGTCGTGGCCGCCGTCGGAGTCGATGCAGGCGTAGCTGACGTCTTTATCGGCTTCCATCAGGGCGTTGACGATTTCCTTCGAACGGGCGGGAGAGAAGCGCCAGTCGGTGGTGAATGACACCAGCAGGAATTTGCACTGGGCGTTGCTGAGGCACTTCACCAGATCGTGGTCGTAATCGGCCGACGGGTCGAAGTAGTCCAGCGCCTTGGTCATCAACATGTAGGTGTTGGCGTCAAAGCGGGTGCTGAATTTCTCACCCTGATAGTGCAGGTAGCTTTCCACCTGAAACTCAGGGGCGAAGCTGTAGTTGAGCTTGCCTTCGCGCAGGTCGCGGCCGAACTTCTGGCGCATGGCGTCTTCCGACAGGTAAGTCAGGTGGCCCAGCATGCGAGCCTGGGTCAGGCCCACTTTCGGAATGGTGCCGTGTTCCAGGTAATTGCCGTCGTGGAAGTCCGGGTCTTTGGCAATAGCCTGACGGGCAACTTCGTTAAAGGCGATGTTCTGTGCCGACAGCTTCGGGGCCGAGGCAATCATCACGGCGTTGGCGATGCGTTGCGGGAACTGGATTGACCAGCGCAGTACCTGCATACCGCCAAGGCTACCGCCTACCACCGCAGCCCAGCGTTGAATGCCGAGATGATCGGCCAGCTCGGCCTGACTGGATACCCAGTCGCGTACAGCCACAATCGGGAAGTCCGGGCCGTACGGCTTGCCGGTGTCCGGATTGATGCTGGTTGGGCCAGTAGAGCCACTGCAACCACCGAGGTTGTTCAGTGCTACCACAAAAAAGCGCGTGGTATCGATCGGTTTGCCCGGGCCAATGGCGTTGTCCCACCAACCGGGCTTGGATTCGTCCATGCTGTTGTAGCCAGCGGCATGCTGGTCACCACTGAGGGCGTGGCAGATCAGGATCGCATTGGTTTTGCTGGCGTTCAGTTCACCGTAGGTTTCATACACCAGATCGTACTGGGACAGCACCCGGCCACTGCGTAAGGTCAGCGGGGTATCACAATGAAAGGTTTGGGGAGTAACCAGACCGACAGAGTCGTCAGGGATAACTTCCGGCATCTTGGGTGATTTCCTGCATTTGGAAGAGTAATTAACGGCGAGTGTATCAGGTATTGGCCACAGGCTTCAGCAGATCCTGTGGCGCTGGTCGTTAACCGCACAACAACTGATCAGAATCAGTCGTACCGGGCCTCGTCGTCGGTGTCTTCAGCTGGCTTTCGGATCAGTCGTGAGGCCAGTACACCGCCTTCAAACAGGGCGTACATGGGTAGCGCCAGAATGGTTTGTGAGATCACATCCGGCGGCGTTACCAGCATGCCGACAACAAAGCAGCCGAGGAATATATAAGGTCGTTTCTGACCCAGAGACTGCACCGTGGTAATGCCGCTCAGCACCATCAGGAAGGTGGCCACCGGGATCTCGAAGGCGATGCCAAAGGCGAAGAATATTTTCAGAATGAAATCGAGGATGTTGGAGATGTCCGGCATCACCGAGATGCCTTCCGGTGCGGCAAAGGTGAAGAAGCCGAATGCCAGTGGCAGAACAACATAGTAGGCAAAGGCGATACCGGCGTAAAACAGCACAATGCTCGACAACAGCAGCGGCACCGCGAATTTCTTCTCGTGCTGGTACAGCCCCGGCGAGATAAACGCCCAAGCCTGATGCAGGATAAACGGCATGGCGATCAGCACCGACAGCACCAGCGTCAGTTTGAACGGCACCAGAAACGGCGCGGCTACGCCGGTGGCGATCATCTGGCCGCCCTGGGTTTCCGGCAGCAGCGCTGACAGCGGCTCAACCAGAATCAGGTACAGGTCGTTGGCGAAGTAAAACATGCCCAGAAACAGCAGCAGCACAATCAGCACGGCTTTCAGCAGGCGGTTGCGGAGTTCAACCAGGTGGGCAATCAGGGGCTGTTCGGAATCCTGGGTCATGGCTTGTTCTGCTGATCCTGAGTCGCAGGCGCATCCGGCTGGATGCGGTAACCACCGTCGGGATCGATTTCCTGTGGCGAAGCCGCTGCTTCACCACGGGCTGCCCGCTCGGCTTCCAGTACTGCCTGGGGCTTGCGCTCATCGTCATCCAGAAAGGTGGCGTAGGGGTCCTTGAGCTTTTCTTTCAGTTCTTCGGCACGTACCTGGCGTTCCAGTTCGTCTTGCAGGCCGTTCATGGTACGGCGCACACGGCCAATCATCAGACCAATGGTGCGGGCCGCTTTGGGCAGTCGTTCGGGGCCTAACACCAGCAAGCCCAGTACGCCGACAACAACCAGTTCAAGGAAGCCGATATCGAACATCAGGAGTGCTTCTGATCCTTGTCTTTCTGTTCGCTGAAGTCAGCGTCCTTGTTCATGGTGTTGTTCTGATCCTGCGCCAGACTCTTGGGATCGGAGTCTGCGTCTTTCTTGTCGCCATCGTCGTTCATGGCGGACTTGAAGTTCTTGATCGCACCGCCCAGGTCACCGCCCATGTTGCGCAGTTTCTTGGTGCCAAAAATCAGAATAACGATCACTGCAATGATGAGCAGCTGCCAAATGCTGATACCGCCGAGCATAGTGTGTTCTCCAGAAATCAGAATCCGGGCAGCGCGCTGCCGCCCAGAATATGGAAATGCATGTGGAAGACTTCCTGTCCGCCTTCCGCGCCTGTATTGGTAATGGTGCGATAGCCGCTGAGGCCTTGCTGGCTGGCAATTTGCGGCAGCGTCAGCATCAGTTTGCCCATCAGCTCGGCGTGCTCGGCAGTCAGGTCGTCAAGGTTAACGATGTGCTGCTTCGGGATCACCAGCAAGTGGGTATCTGCCTTGGGGGCAATATCGTGGAACGCCAGAAAGTCATCGTCTTCGAAGACCTTGTTGGCGGGAATGTTGCCGGCCACGATGTTGCAAAAAATACAGTCAGACATGGACTCTGTTCGTTCCTTGGTTGCCGTCGCCGCTTATTTTGGCTGACGTGAGGCCTTTTCTTCCAGCCCGGACATGTCAAAACGGCGTGCCAGTTCGTTGATCACCGCTTCCGGACGTTCGCCCAGCTGGGCCAATGCCACCAGACTGTGGAACCACAGATCGGCGGTTTCGTAGATCACGTCCTTGTTGTCGCCGCTGGTTTCAGCGTCTTTGGCCGCCAGAATGGTCTCGGTGGCTTCTTCGCCGACCTTTTCCAGAATCTTGTTCAGACCCTTGTGGTAAAGGCTGGCTACGTAGGAAGAATCCGCAGAAGCGCCTTTGCGCTCTTCAAGAATATCGCCCAGGGCGGCAAGAATATCACTCATAAAAATAACAACTCTATGACTTGGAACGGCAAGGCTTGATGAATCAGGCTCAGTAAATATCTTTCGGGTCTTTCAGTACCGGGTCAACGGCGACCCATTCACCGTCTTGCCAGACCTGATAAAAACAGCTTTCCCGGCCAGTATGGCACGCGATGCCGCCAATTTGTTCAACCTGCAACACAATCACATCGGCGTCGCAGTCGAGACGGACTTCATGGAGCTTCTGCACATGGCCGGACGACTCGCCCTTACGCCACAATTTCTGGCGCGAGCGGGAGTAATAGATGGCGCGGTTTTCCTGCACAGTCAGGGTCAGGGCTTCGCGGTCCATCCAGGCCATCATCAGGATGCGACCGGTTTGATGGTCCTGGGCAATCGCCGGTACCAAACCCTTGTCATCCCACTTTACTGCATCCAGCCAGTCGCTCATGTCTCTCTCACTTGTTCGGCCCGGGGCCGTTTTTATTCAATCGTTGGTGTTGGCCGCAGGCGCTTAAATGCCTGGACTCAAACTGTCTGATAGCTGCCGAGCATACCCGACATTGTGGCGCTTGTTGAGCGTCAGGCTTTCAGCAGAATCCACAGCAGGCCGAAGGCTCCGATGCCAACGCCCAGCAGCTCGGGAATACCGAGGGCAATGGCTTGCCACCACAGTGCCAGACCCGACAACGACACCAGCGAGCCCAGTGTCAGATGGCGCTTCTGACGGTTCTGTTCTTCCAGCGCCTTGCGCAGTGCCATGATTTCCCGTTGCAGCTGGGCCTGATTTTCGTCCATGTGGTTAAGACGGGTCAGGGCACCGTGCACCAGTCCCGGCATTTTCGGCGCTTTTTCAATCCAGGTAGGCAGCTGACGCTTGAGTTCGGCAAACGCCGCCTTGGGGCCAAAGCGTTCGCGCATCCAGCGTTCCAGAAACGGCTTGGCGGTGCTCCAGAGGTCCAGCTGTGGGTACAGCTGACGGCCCAGCCCTTCGATGTTGAGCAAGGTTTTTTGCAGCAGCACCAGCTGTGGCTGAACTTCCATATCAAAGCGGCGGGCGGTGCTGAACAGTTGGATCAGCACCTGACCAAAGGAGATTTCGGCCAGCGGCTTTTCAAAAATCGGTTCACAGACGCTGCGAATGGCGGCAGCCAGTTCGTGCACCTTGGTGGTCGCAGGCACCCAACCGGAGTCGACGTGCAGTTGCGCCACCTGATAATAATCCTGATTGAAGAAGGCCAGCAGATTCATCGCCAGATAGTGTTGGTCTTCTTCGGTCAAACTGCCCACGATGCCACAGTCGATGCCGATGTATTCCGGGTCCTGTGGGTTTTCACGTGACACAAAAATGTTGCCGGGGTGCATGTCGGCGTGGAAAAAGCTGTCGCGGAACACCTGGGTGAAGAAGATTTCCACCCCGCGTTCGGCCAGCAGTTTCATATCGGTGTTTTGGGCCCGCAGTTCGTCGATGTTGGCCACAGGAATGCCGTAAATGCGTTCGCTGGTCATCACCTTGCTGCGGGTGTATTCCCAGTACACTTCCGGCACGTAAAGATGGCCGGATTCTGAGAAATTGCGGCGCAGCTGGGTGGCGTTGGAGGCTTCGATTTGCAGGTTCAGCTCGCCATAAATGGTGTGGCGGTAGTCTTCGACCACTTCCAGCGGCTTCAGGCGACGGGCTTCGGAAGAGTAGGTCACGGCCAGTCGGGCCATGGTTTCCAGCAATTGCAGGTCGCGTTCAATG
Organism: Oceanobacter sp. ABM4_470; assembly: GCF_056158645.1. Lineage (NCBI taxonomy): Bacteria > Pseudomonadati > Pseudomonadota > Gammaproteobacteria > Oceanospirillales > Oceanospirillaceae > Oceanobacter > Oceanobacter sp. ABM4_470. The sequence goes on along the minus strand of NZ_JBSWTR010000001.1, from coordinate 3,384,019 downwards.
GTGTGTTCGATGCCCGGACGCACGACTTTTACCACCACATCCTTGCCCTCATTCAGTTTGGCAGTATGCACCTGGGCAATCGAGGCTGACGCCAGTGGTGTGCTGGAAAACTCGGCAAACAGGTTGGCAATGGTGTCGCCGAGTTGCGATTCGATCAGCGCAATGGCTTCGTCTTCCGGAAACGGCGGCACCTTGTCTTGCAGCAGCTTCAGTTCCTGAACAATGTCTTCCGGCACCAGATCCGGGCGGGTCGAGAGGATTTGTCCGAACTTGATGAAGATGGGGCCGAGGGCTTCCAGCGCCATGCGCAAGCGGGCACCACGGCTCAGTTTGGCCGGTACCGGGCGCAGACGCCACGGTGCCAGCCACAGCAAAATGCGCACGCTCAGCGGCAGCAAGTGCAGGGGAATCAGGCCATCCAGACGGTATTTGGTGAATACGAACAGGATTTTCCACAAACGCCACAAACGCGACACGTTCAGTCCTCTTTATCGGTCGCAGCGTCTTGGGCTGGCGGTTGCTGTTCGGCGGCCTTGCGGGCTTCCAGTTGTTGAATACGGGCTTCCAGACGGTCGGAGGCCAACCGCAGGCTGTCGATGCGCTCGGCGCTGGCTTCCAGCTCGGCCGGGTGCACCAGAATGCGGGCTTCGTCGTAGAGGTAGTCGCGGGCGGCGGTTTTGAAGGTGCTGCCGGTGCGTTTGCCCCAGCCCATCAAACCACGCAGTCCCTGACCCAGCTGATGGGCCAACATGCCACCGGTGACGGGGGTGATCATGGCTTCCCAGTCGATGTTCATCTGGTCAACCAGTTTGCCCAGCAGAATGGCCAGTTCAGTATCGCCATCGACCAGAATGCCGCCGGACAACATCGCGCTGGCTTTGTTGTCGGCTCGGGCCAGCGCCAGAAAGTCGCTGCTGGTGCCAATCAGGGCAACGTCCGGGTAGGGGCCGTCTTCGCTGAGTTCGTCAGTCGACAGGCTCAGTACGATCGAGTTGTCGAGCAGCCGGATGGCTACCGTGGCAGTACCCGCCAGTCGAATGTGCACCAGCTTGCCGGCCGCTTTGGCCAGCAATACCTGACTGCCCGGGTCAAACCGCAGGGCATGATTAATGGCAGCTTCGGCAGGAATCAGCGCCGCTTGCCCCAGTTCGACCGGCAACCAGCTCATCAGGGCTTGATCCCACGGTGCAGCGCAACCACGCCGCTGGTGAGGTTGTGGTAGCTGCAACGTACCAGACCGGCGTCTTCCATCATGCCCTTCAGGGTTTCCTGATCCGGGTGCATACGAATGGATTCGGCCAGGTATTTGTAGCTTTCGGCGTCGTTAGCCACCACTTTGCCCATGAACGGCAGCGCTGAGAAAGAGTACAGGTCGTAGGCCTTGCTCATCAGCGGGTTGGTTGGCTTGGAGAACTCCAGTACCAGCAAACGACCACCGGGCTTCAGTACCCGGGTCATCGAACGCAGCGCGGCGTCCTTGTCGGTAACGTTACGCAAGCCAAAGGCGATGGTGAGGGCGTCGAAGCTGTTGTCTTCAAACGGCAGACACTCGGCGTTGGCCTGAACGTATTCGATGTTGCCAACATAGCCTTCGTCGGTCAGGCGATCGCGGCCGACGTTGAGCATCGAGGAGTTGATATCAGCCAGCACTACTTTGCCCTGTGGGCCAACGATGCGGGAGAATTTTTTGGTCAGGTCGCCGGTACCACCTGCGAGATCCAGCACCCGGTTACCCGGACGTACACCACTCATTTCGATGGTGAAACGTTTCCACAAGCGATGCACACCAAACGACATCAGGTCGTTCATTACATCGTACTTGGCCGCCACGGAATGGAATACATCCGCCACCATGGCTTGTTTGTCTTCGCTGGCTACGGTCTGGTAGCCGAAGTGAGTGGTCTTTTGATCCGACTCTTGCTGTGACATGAGCACCTCCTGAACAGGGCAGCCATTGTAGCCGCGCGGAATATCAATGTCTTGCGCTGTGCCGGAATTCGGTGATTCAGGAGTCGGGAGTGAGCGGGGCGCGCAGCCTCGGGAGCTGGGGTAGGGGAACTGGAAGTTAGCAGTGAACAGGGGAGGGGCTGGATAATGTTATGGGAGAGAGCTTGCTCTCGATAAACCATTCATCGACAGCAAGCTGCTTCCCACAGAGTTGGCGTCCGGGGTTTGGCGATTAAACGCCGATGCCCAAGCCGCGCGGCATCATGGCGGTGGCCGCCAGTGGGCCAATAATCAGAATCTCGAACAGCTGAATGGCCATCAGCAGCACAAACAGGCTGAGGTCGAGGCCGCCAAGGTCCGGCATTTTGTTACGGATCGGGCGCAGTGCCGGTTCCAGAATCTGGTTGATCAGAATCAGCGCTGGATTGTAGCTGTTAGGGGCAATCCAGGAGGCGATGGCCACAATGATGCCGCCCCAGAAGTAGATGTTCAGCAGCAGCCCCAGCACGCCAATAGCGGCCCAGGCCAGTACGTTCATCCACGGCACGGCGTAGCCGGACACCACCATGATCAGCGCCATGGTGATCAACTGGGCGCCGTAGGCCAGCACCAGCGAGGCGATATCCATACCGCCAAAGCCCGGAATCACGCGGCGTAGCGGAATCAGCAGCGGGTTGGATGCCTTGACGATGAACTGTGAAATCGGATTGTAGAAGTCGGCACGTACCAGCTGGAGCAAGAAACGCAGCAGGAAGACCAGCAGTACCAGACCGCCGATGGCGTTAATAAGCAGAAGTCCTGCGGATGCGATTGGGGACATGAAAACTCCGTATCGATATGTTCGGGCTAATGGGGACATCTATTCAATCCTGCACGGCTCTGCGCGAGTGTTGCCGTTGTTCAGTGCAAGGCGACGAACGCAGCGGAATGACATGTCCTTTCCAAGTTCGTCAACACAGTACTGGGCGGCGGCAACCCGCGCCCTGCGGGGGCTGCCGGATGATCTCGACTCTGTGTCGCCGACTTTTGACTTGACCCGTCAGGTCTGCAAGTCGGCTTCGTGACTCGAAATTATCCGGTAGCCCAGAGTCTGCACCGGATTAAATGGATGTCCCCATGGTATCAAGTGTACCGGTAAAGTACCCGTTAAAGGAGACAGGGAACAGACGCCTGTTGCTCCTTTAACGACCGTTTGAGCGTTACCCGAGTTCCTTGTTCAGTTCTTCAGAACGCTTGCGGGCGGCTTCCATGGCGGCGTTGACGATGTCGCGCAGGTGGGCCCCTTCAAACGTGAAGATCGCGCGTTCGGTGGTGCCGTTCGGCGAGGTCACACGACGACGCAGTTCGGCTGGGCCAACGTCAGCTTCAATGGCCATTTTGCCAGCACCAAAGGCGGTTTGCAGTGCCAGCGAGGTGGCGGTTTCTTCACTCAGGCCCATGCTTTTGGCGGTGTTGATCATGGCTTCCATCAGCAGGAAGTAATAGGCCGGGCCACTGCCGGACAGCGCTGTGACGATGTCCAGTTCTGCTTCTTCCTTGACCCATACGGTTACGCCAGTGGCTTGCATCAGGCGGTCGGCGGCGTTGCGCTGGTCAACCGTGACCGCGTCGTTGGCAAACAGGCCATTGGCACCAGCGCCTACCAGGGCCGGGGTGTTGGGCATACAGCGCACAACGGATTGGCAGCCGGACCAGGCTTCGAGGTTTTCAATGCTGATGCCAGCCGCAATCGAAACCAGCAGCGGCTGACGGGTGGCCAGCGTGGCTTGCAGTGGCGCCAGCACCTCTTTCATCATTTGTGGCTTCACCGCCATGATGACGGTGTCGGCGTTGGCAATGGCGTCGAGGTTATTGGCGAAGGTCTGGATGCCGAAATCGGCTTCCAGCTTCTGGCGTTGCTGTTCACCCGGATCGCTGACCTGAACCATTTGCGCAGAAACGTCGCCCTGGCGCAGCAGGCCACCAATAATGGCAGTAGCCATGTTACCGCCGCCAATAAATGCGATTTGTGTCATGTGGGTGTCCTTAAACCGTTTTTTAAAGGGTGGAGCCCGTGCTGTTACGGGCGCCAAAAATGTCGGTGCCGATGCGCACCTGGGTGGCGCCTTCGGCAATGGCCAGCTCCAGATCGCCGGACATCCCCATCGACAGGGTGTCTACATGCGGGTGTTGCTGGGCCAGCTCATCAAATAATAGCTTCATCTGGCGGAATTGGCCGCGCAAATGCGATTCATCATCGGTTGCTTCGGGAATACACATCAATCCGCGCAGGGTCAGCCCCGGCAATTGTTCAATGACGCTGGCCAGAGTGGCGATGGCGTCAGGCTCAACGCCGGACTTTTGTGCCTCGCCGCTGATGTTGACCTGAATCAACACGTTCAGCGGGGCTTTGCCGGATGGTCGCTGCTCGCTCAGGCGGCGGGCAATTTTTTCCCGCTCCAGTGTTGCCAGCCAGTCGAAATTCTCTGCCACTGCACGGGTTTTGTTCGATTGTAATGGCCCGATAAAGTGCCACTGTATGTTAGCAAGGTCGGCCAGAGCAGGGATCTTTTCCATCGCGTCCTGCAGGTAATTTTCACCAAATTGGCGCTGCCCATGTTGGTAACATTCCTCCACCATGCTGGCCGGCTTGGTTTTGCTGACAGCCAGCAGTTCAACCTCGGCGGGATCACGCTGGCTCTGTTGGCAGGCCTGCTTAATGCGTTGCTGGACCTGCTGGTAGTGTTCGGCAAGTGTAGACATTCAATACGCTTTGTTTAGGATGAGTCGGCTCTGGCGGCGGTTGCAGGCCAGAGAATGTATCGGGCTTACGGGAATCTTATAAAACCGTGAGTCAGTCTGCATCTGTCTCATCTAGTCTTTCTATATTCATGCCGTTGGAGGAATTCAGGCAATGGACATTACCGAACTGCTCGCATTCAGCGCCAAACAGGGCGCTTCTGACTTGCACCTGTCAGCAGGCTTGCCGCCGATGATCCGCGTCGATGGTGATGTTCGCCGTATCAACGTGCCTGCGCTGGGTCATAAGGAAGTGCATTCATTGGTGTATGACATTATGAATGACAAGCAGCGTAAGGATTACGAGGAATTCCTTGAGACCGACTTCTCGTTTGAGGTGCCGGGTGTGGCCCGTTTCCGTGTCAACGCCTTTAACCAGAACCGCGGCCCGGGTGCGGTGTTCCGTACCATTCCGTCCAAGGTATTGACCATGGACCAACTGGGCATGGGCGAAGTGTTCAAGGAGCTGGCGTCGTTGCCACGGGGTATCTGTCTGGTGACAGGCCCGACCGGTTCCGGTAAGTCGACCACGCTGGCGGCCATGATCGACTACATCAACGAGAACAAGCACGACCACATTCTGACCATCGAAGACCCGATCGAATTTGTTCACGAGCCGAAAAAATCGCTGATCAACCAGCGTGAAGTTCACCGTGACACCCTCGGCTTTAACGAAGCCCTGCGCTCCGCCCTGCGTGAAGACCCGGATGTGATTCTGGTGGGTGAGATGCGAGATCTGGAAACCATTCGTCTGGCACTGACCGCGGCGGAAACCGGCCACATGGTGTTCGGCACCCTGCACACCACCTCAGCGGCCAAAACCATTGACCGTATCGTTGACGTTTTCCCGGCCGAAGAGAAAGGCATGGTGCGTTCGATGCTGTCGGAATCCCTGCAAGGGGTAATTTCCCAGTCGCTGTTGAAGCGCATTGGTGGCGGTCGTGTGGCGGCTCACGAAATCATGATTGGTACTCCGGCGATTCGTAACCTGATTCGTGAAGACAAGGTGGCGCAAATGTACTCGGCCATCCAGACCGGTGCCGCCTACGGCATGGTGACCATGGATCAGTCGTTGAAAGGATTGGTGCAGCGCGGCCTGGTGTCGAAAGAATCGGCCCGTGAAAAATCGAAGAACCCGGATCAGTTCTGATTCATTGTTAGCGCCGTAATCCGGCCAGAGGATACGATCCATGTCGATGGACAAGTTTTTACGCCTGATGGTGGAAAAAGGGGCATCCGACCTGTTTATTACCGCAGGCGTAGCGCCCTCGATGAAAGTACACGGTCAGCTGCTGCCGCTGAGCAAAACCCCGCTGGCGGCCGAGCAAACCCGTGACATTGTGCTGGGCCTGATGAATAACCATCAACAGGACGAGTTTGAGCGTTACAAAGAGCTTAACTTTGCCATCAACGCCCGTGGCATCGGCCGTTTCCGGGCCAGTGCCTTTTACCAGCGCAACGTCTGCGGGATGGTCTTGCGTCGCATCGAAACCCGCATTCCATCGGTCGATTCGCTGGGATTGCCGGATGTGATCAAGGACCTGGCGATGGCCAAGCGTGGCCTGATCCTGTTTGTGGGGGCAACGGGTACCGGTAAATCGACCTCGTTGGCGAGTATGATTGGCCACCGTAACCACAACAGCAAGGGCCATATCCTCAGCATTGAGGACCCGATTGAATACATTCACCAGCATGACCAGTGCATCATTACCCAGCGAGAAGTGGGCCTGGATACCGAAAGCTTTGATGTGGCGCTGAAAAACGCCCTGCGTCAGGCGCCGGACGTGATCATGATTGGTGAGGTGCGTTCGCCGGACATCATGGAGAAGGCCATTACCTTCGCCGAAACCGGCCACCTGTGTCTGGCGACCCTGCACGCCAACAACGCCAACCAGGCATTGGAGCGGGTACTGCATTTCTTCCCGCCGGAGCGTCACAGTCAGATCTGGATGGATTTGTCACTCAACCTGCGGGCTATTGTTGCCCAGCAGCTGGTGCCGACCCCGGATGGCAAGGGCCGTCGGGCGGTCATTGAGGTGTTGCTGAATACCCCGTTGGCGTCGGACATGATCCGTAAGGGCAATGTGCATGAGCTCAAGGCGTTGATGAAAAAATCGACGGAGTTGGGCATGCAGACCTTCGATCAGGCTTTGTATCACCTGTACGAACAGGGTGAGATTACCTACGAGGATGCGTTGGCCTACGCCGACTCACCAAACGATTTGCGTTTGATGATCAAGCTGGCATCGGAAGCCGATGCCGACCATCTGGTTGGCACTGCCAAAGGTTTCAAACTGGAAGGCGACTACTGAGTTGTCCGTGTGTTGTGACGGTCGGCCAACGGCAACACGCCCCGCATTGCGGGGCGTTTTTGTATTTACACCAGTTGCTGGCAGGCGCGGCAGAATTCCACCCCGGTGACCCAGGAATTGGCGAACAGGCCATTGAACACCACCCGGCCATGATCGTTACCGGCGGCTCCGGTGACCACCATCAGTGGTAGCAAGTGCTCTGCACGAGGGTGTGCAATACGGGCGTTCGGTGCACAAATCCAGTCACCCAGTTTGCGTTGTCGGCACTCCGGTTTCAGCGCCACGACTTCTTTCAACCACTCATCAAAGGGTTTGCTGATATCGGGCGTATCGTGCTGGCGCAGCCGTTTGAGGTTGTGGAACGACATGCCACTGCCAATGATCAGCACGCCTTCGTCGCGCAGCGGCTGCAAGGCCTTACCCAGTTCGATGTGTTTGGCAGCATCGAGATTACGCATCAGCGACAGCTGCAACACCGGAATCCGGGCGTCGGGAAACATCAGCTTGAGCGGCACAAAAGTACCGTGGTCGTAACCACGCTGGTCGTCGGCGTCGGTGGCAAAGCCGGCCTTGTGCAGCAGCTCTGCCACTCGGGGGGCCAGCTCCGGGCAACCCGGTGCTGGCCATTGAATGTGATAGGCCGCTTCGGGAAAGTTGTAGTAGTCGTACAACATATCGGGCTGTTCGGTCGTGCCCAGTGTCGCCACCGGGGCTTCCCAATGGGCGCTGATCACCAGTAAGGCTTTGGGCTGGCGCGGCAGTGTCTTGGGGTATTGCTCCAGAAACTGCTTCAGATGTTGCATTTCCTGTTCGCCAAAACGACTTCCCAGATCAACGAATGGCCAGGGGCCTCCGCCGTGGGGGATGAAAATCGTCGGCATGGGTGCCGAGGACATAAGCTGACTCCTGCGGGGCGAGGGATACGGACGGTCACTCTCAGCCGCCGAGCCACTGTTAAATGGTCGGTTGGGTCCGTTGTTCGCCCTGAAAAGGTTTATTAGGGACCCTCTGAATAGCTCGGTGCCCACTCTGGGTGACAGGGCGACGCTGAGTCACGAAGATGATTTGCAGGCCTGACGGGTCAAGTCAAAAATCAGCGACACAGAGTCAGCAAGGCCCTGCCATCCCCGTAGGGCGCTGCCTGCAGGCCGCCAGAACGGTGTTGGCGAACTTGGAAAGGGCCAGCCATTCCGCTGCATTCGCCGCCTTGTTCTGACAACCTGCAGGACACGCGCAGAGCTGTGCAGAGTTATTCAGAGGGTCCTTTGCCCAAATCTTACTAGAGCCAGCGCCGGACGATACGTCGGTAGTTGGTGAAGTCTGTTCCAAATAGCTGCTGCAATGCGCGCTCTTCCGGCAAAATCTGGAAGTGATTGATGAAGAGCACAAACAGCCAAGGTGGCAGCAGCGCGGCCCAGTGGCCAAGGAAGCAGCCCCAGGCCAGCAGATTCAGCAGCATGCCGAGGTACATGGGGTTACGACTGAAACGGTACATTCCACCGGTGACCAGAGTGCTGGCTCGCTCAGGGGCCAGAGGGTTAAAGGTGGTTTTACGTTTGAAAAAGTCGATCAATGCCAGCAAATCGAGGGTTAATCCACAGCCTGCCATCGCGGCGATCAAGAGCCATTGCAGGGCGCTGATGTCGGTGAGCGCCGGGATATGACCTGCCAGTTGCCACATCAGGACGGCGGTGGCGAGTCCGACTATGGGTGGGGGAATGCGGTTTTCCAGAAATGTCAGCATGGACCTGATCCTGCGGTGACTGTACTCGGTGGGGTTGCCTCTTGGGGAGACCTTCTCCCGGCTGCCGTATCACCCAGGCGGCAGGCCATCCCCCTCTGCCTCGCGCTACCGATTCGCTGTTCAATTTTCGCATCAACCTCATTACGAACACGCCCGGACACTACTTCCCTGTAGCAACCGGGCTATCAGGCCATCCATGGCCTGATGTTCTATTCAGTTGAGCTCAAATTGGCTCATCTCGAGGCGCATTTCTTTGATGACGATAAACCGAGCAATGAAAAAGTGCTTCAGTGTATTGAATAAAACCAGCTCAAGCCCAGCGTTCAAGGGCGGCGCTGTCGCTGTCGCGGGCGTCGACCCAGCGTTCTTCGCAGAGTTCGCCGTTGGCATCCAGAATACGTTCTTTTTTCCAGAACGGTGCGCGGCTTTTGAGGTAGTCCATGATGTATTCGGCCGCTTCGAAGGCGTTGCCTCGGTGGGGGCTGGATACGCCAACAAAGACGATTTGCTCTTCAACGTTCATTGGACCAACCCGGTGTACCACGCTGACGCGGCCCAGCTGCCATCGGCTGCGGGCGTCGTCGACAATGCCTTGCAGGGCTTTTTCGGTCATGCCGGGGTAGTGTTCCAGTTCCAGCAGTGATACCTGATCGCCCTGGTTGCGGTCGCGCACACGGCCAACAAAAAACACCACCGCACCGTCGGCGGCGTTGCTTTGGCACAGGCGCTGGTATTCTTCATCAACGCTGAAGTCGGCCGTTTGCACCTGAATACGGTCTTGCCAGTTATCCACAGTCATGTTTACGCCGTCCGGAAAATTATCACCGAAGTTATCCCCCGGTCATCGGAGGAAATAACGCCACTTCGTCGCGGTCGCTGACGCTGGCCTGTTCGTCGTGGCTCAGGCTCTGGTTGATCGCTACCAGTGCCTTGCCCTCTGCCAGCAGTGCACTGTGCTGTGGAAATTGCTGGCACAAGGCGGCTCGGATCTCGCTGACCCTGGCAGGGGAAGGGATCTCCAGATTCACGACTCCGGTGCCCAGTTCATCGCGCAGGCGGGCAAACAGCAGCACCTGAATCATGCGTCTGCTCCTTCGTTTTGAGCTTTATCAGCGCTGTCGGCAGCTTGCCAGTGGCCGGTTTTGCCGCCGACTTTTTCTAATACCCGAATGCCGTCCAGCACCATGGATGGGTCAACCGCCTTGCACATGTCGAACAGCGTCAGCGCGGCGACCGAGCAGGCGGTCAGGGCTTCCATCTCGACGCCGGTCTGGCCGGTGAGCTTGCAGTAGCTTTCGATACGAATGCGGTTGTGTTCGGGCTCGGCTTCAAACTCTACCGCCACCTTGCTGAGCATCAGCGGATGGCACAGCGGAATCAGGTTGCTGGTTTGCTTGGCTGCCTGAATACCGGCAATACGAGCGACGGCAAAGACATCGCCCTTGTGGTGGTTGCCTTCGATGATCTTGTTGAGCGTGTCGGCTGACATGAGCACAAAGCCTTCGGCACGGGCTTCGCGTACGGTGGCCTGTTTGGCGCTGACGTCGACCATATTGGCTTCGCCTGCGCTGTTAACGTGGGAGAAGCCCTGGGCGGATTGATCTGTCATGGTCTGAACCTGTCTGGCGTTAGCCGCGGCTGTCGCACAGTTGTTGGGCGGTGTTTTTCAGGCGCAGTACGAAGTTGCACGGCTTGAAACGGCTGTCCAGCTGGCTGGAAATGATATCGTCCCAGGCGGTACGGCAAGCGCCGGTGGAGCCGGGTACACAGAAGATCAGCGTGCTGTTGGCCAAACCGGCAACGGCGCGGCTCTGAATGGTGGAGGTGCCGATCTGCTGGTAGGAAATCTGGCGGAACAGTTCACCAAAGCCGTCGATGGTCTGGTCGAACAGCGGTACCAGTGCGTCTGGTGTGGTATCGCGTTCGGTGAAGCCGGTGCCACCGGTGGTGATGATCACCTGGGTGCTGTCGTCGGCAATCCACTGGGACACCTGAGCGCGCAGCTGGTACTTGTCGTCCTGGATGATTTTCTTGTCGGCAAGCGTGTGGCCTGCTGCGGTCAGACGTTCGACCAGCGCCTGACCACTGGTGTCGGTGTCTTCGGTGCGGGTATCCGAAACGGTCAGGATGGCGATGTTCAGGGGTACAAACTGGTCGGTGAATGTCTTGGACATGGTGATTCCTTAATTTCCCTGCCGGGATTGAACGGCGTTCCATTCATCCCGGGTGTTGGTATTGGTGAGCTTGCTGGCGTCGGCCGGTTGCAACGACAACGGCTGGCACAGCGAGAGCAGGCCGCGAATGGAGCGGCGGATTTTGGGTTCCGACTCCGGCGCATTGAGGGTCTGCTCTAGGTAATCGGTGATGTTTGTGTCCGATTCCGAACGGCTAGTCAGCGGCAAATACAGCGGCAAGTAGTCTTGTAGGAAGTAGCACGCCTGGCCGGACTGCACGCCGGTGTTCAGCAGTTGGCTAACGGTGGCTTTGTCGAGCAGCGGCAGGTCGACCGGAATGATGAGTACGGCATCGGCTTTGGGTTGATTGTGCTGCTGTGCCTGTTGCTGATCGTGCTGAAGGGCGCTGTGTATGCCCGCCAACGGCCCCAGATGGCTGTCGCTGCTGGCGTCGTTGACGGTCAGTTCAGCCAGTGCCGGGTCCAGTGGTGGATGGCTTGGATGACGACTTATCCACAAGCGTGCTAGCGGCAGTTGCTGCAACAGCGCAACCTGTTGGCCCAACAGGGTTGGATGTGGGCTGTTGGCATGGGCCGGTAAGCTGGCCTTGTCTTGCCCCATGCGGCGGGATTCTCCGCCAGCCAATAAGATACCAACAACCGTTGTGGCCTGACTGCCCATGGCTAGCCCCCCAGCATGGCGAAGTGGCGGGTCGCGCCGGTGTCGCCGTCGTGCAGGTAGTGGGTTTCGGTTTTCATGCCCAGCAACGAGAGCAGCGCCTGATCCAGCTGGCTGCCGTCATCCTGTGATTGCAGCAACGGCCTGAGGTCATGCCCCTGATCGCCAAACAGGCAGAGGTGCAATTTGCCCATCGAGCTGATACGCAGTCGGTTGCAGCTGCTGCAAAAATCCTTGCTGTATGGGGCAATCAGACCGATGCGACCGGCGTATTGCGGGTGTTCAAATTCCTGCGCCGGACCATCGTGCAAACCGCGGGCTTTTTCGCTCCAGCCGCTGTCGATCAGCTGCTGGCGAATGGCTTCGGCACGGACGTGGTTTTCCGAGAAGAACACCGGCTGATCGCCGGTTTGCATCAATTCAATAAAACGCACTGCGACCGGTTTGTGTTTCACCCAGTCGAGAAATTCACCCAGCTCGTTTTGCTGGAAACCCTTCAACAACACGGCGTTCACTTTGACCTTCAACCCCAGCTCCAGTGCCCGGTCGAGCCCTGCCAGAATGCGATCCAGATGTTTGTAGCCGGTGATGTCTTCGAAGCGTTGGGCATCAAGGCTGTCGATGCTGAGGTTGACTTGCTGCAAACCGGCCGCCGCCCAGTCATCGACCAATGCCGCCAGCTTGTAGCCGTTGGTGGTGATGGCGACCTGTTCAATACCTGGGGTGTTGGCGGCAATGCGAATCACATCGGTGACGTCGCGGCGCACACTGGGTTCACCGCCGGTGATGCGGATTTTGCGGGTGCCCAGCCGGGCAAACGAACCAATGACCTGTTCGATTTCGGCCAGTTGCAACGGCTCCGGCCCAGCGGTTTTCTGATAACCGTCGGGCAGGCAGTAATTACAGCGGAAATTGCACACATCGGTGATCGACAGGCGCAAGTAACTGAACCGGCGGCCGTGGCGGTCGCGCAGTGCAGGTTCAAAATGAGTCATGTCACACCTTTCCAAATGCGGGAGGCACAGCGGTTTCCCGCAGAACCCTGGTGGCCGGGATGCATTGGCATCCTCAGACTGGCAAACCAGCCTGTGCCACGGCTGAGTGTTCATAACCTGTTGGTCGCAAGAAAGACCCGTTTCTTACGCAGGCGTTAGAGCAAACAGCTCGGCGTCAATTTGAAGTCAGTGTACGTAGCTGGCTGGCGTTGAACAATGGCTGAACAGTGAGTTAATTGAAATCAAGCAGTGATTGTCGTGATGAGGCAGGTGAATAAATCGTTGCTGTCGGGAGTTGGGTGGAGTGTGCACCGTGCACCATGTGTTTACGCATTCACGGCGGTACGCATTGCGCACCCTACATGGGTATTCGGTGTCTCGGTGAACGTTATGCGCGTCGAGATGAGCCAATTTAAGCAAGAGTGAGTAGAACATGTGGCCATGGATGGCCGCATAGCCCGGTTGCCACAGGGATGTGGCGTCCGGGTGTGTTCGTTACGAACTCGCAGCGCAAATTGATCAGCGAATCGTTAGCGCGAAGCAGAGGGAGTGGTGCCCGCCGGGGAGAGAAGTTCTCCCCAAGAGGACTTCCGGACGCTTATTAATCGACTTTCACAATCTTCATGGTGTTGGTGCCACCCTGGGCGTTCAGGTGGTCGCCACGGGTAATCACTACGTAGTCACCGGATTTCACGTGGCCAGCTTCCTTGAGAAATTCAACCGCCTTGGCATTGATGGTGATTGGCTCCAACTGGTCGGCGTAGAACGGCACGGTTTGTACGCCGCGGTACAGTGCCACGCGGGACTGGGTGTCTTCGCGACGGCAGTAGGCGAAGATCGGCAGGTGAGAGCGCAGACGGGACATCAGGCGCGGCGTCGCACCGGTTTCGGTCAGGGCGATGATGGCAGTCACACCTTGCAGGTGGTTGGCTGCGTACATGGCCGACAGCGCGATGGTTTCGTCGATCTCGTGCATGTCTTCGTACAGACGGTGCTTGGAGCGTTTGACCATCGGGTGGGCTTCAGCACCTTCAATAATACGCACCATGGCGGCCACGGCTTCGACCGGGTAGTCGCCTGCGGCGGTTTCTGCTGACAGCATCACGGCGTCGGTGTAGTCGAACACGGCGTTGGCGACGTCGGATACTTCCGCACGGGTCGGCATAGGGCTGTCGATCATGGACTCCATCATCTGGGTCGCGGTGATCACCGGCTTGTTGAGCTGACGGGAGCGAGCGATGATTTTCTTCTGCACGCCAACCAGTTCGGCGTCGCCAATTTCAACCGCCAGATCGCCACGGGCCACCATGACAGCGTCGGAGGCGCTGATGATGTCGTCCAGCGCTTCCGGGCTGGCAACACATTCGGCGCGTTCAATCTTGGACACCAGGTGAGCATGACCACCGGCGGCTTTCAGCAGTTCGCGGGCTTCTTCCATGTCGCGGCCATCGCGCGGGAAAGATACCGCCAGGTAATCAACCAGCAGCTCGGCCGCCAGTTTGATGTCTTCCTTGTCCTTGTCGGTCAGCGCCTTGGCAGACAGGCCGCCGCCGAGGCGGTTGATGCCTTTGTTGTTCGACAACCAGCCGCCGACTTCAACCGTGGTAACCAGCTTTTGCGGGTGGGTCTCGGTCACTTTCAGCACGACGCGGCCGTCGTCCAGCAACAGCACGTCGCCAACGCTGGCGTCTTCAATCAAGGCCTTGTAGTCGATGCCCACGACTTCTTTGTTGCCAGCGTCGCGGTCGAGGGTGGCGTCCAGTACAAAGCTCTGGCCACGATCGAGGAAGGCTTTTTGCTCGGCAAAGCGGGAAATACGGATTTTCGGGCCTTGCAGGTCACCCAGAATGGCCACGTGTTTGCCCAGCTTCTTGGCAGCGCGGCGGACGGATGCCGCGCGGTCGCGGTGGTCGTCGGCGTCGCCGTGAGAGAAGTTGAGTCGGAAAACGTTGGCACCCGCGTCGATCAGTTGTTCGATTTTTTCGTCGGTGTTGGTAGCCGGGCCTAGTGTGGCCACGATTTTGGTGCGTCTCAGCATGTCAGGTCTCCTGATCGAGCGGATTGTCGATGTGCTTTCTTGATCTTTTGGATCATCCATTATCCACGAAGTTTGTCGGGGAATCTTTTCAAGCATGTAACAAATGCCCTGATTCTGAGGCCATAACGGAAAATTTGTTCTATGGCTGATCAACTTCTGTGCAGTGGCGATGGTTTTTTCATCAAAGGGCCGCTTGGCGCTATCAGTCGTCCTGTCAGTAGCCCTATTAGTGCACTGGCTTAGTGCGGCATTTCGGGTCGGTGCATCAGTGCGTTCCCTGAGATGAAGCAGTCGCGTGGAATCCGAGCCACGATCCTTGCGTTTACCCATAGGCCATAGCCGACAAAGGGTCGTGATTTGTGTGGCTATGCGGCGGTTTCAGAGTGCCAAAGCGGCCACTTTTCGGTTGTTGTCGCTGAACTTCAGGTTGGCACCGTGAATGCAGTATTCCTCTCG
Source organism: Oceanobacter sp. ABM4_470 (assembly GCF_056158645.1). Classification (NCBI taxonomy): domain Bacteria; kingdom Pseudomonadati; phylum Pseudomonadota; class Gammaproteobacteria; order Oceanospirillales; family Oceanospirillaceae; genus Oceanobacter; species Oceanobacter sp. ABM4_470. The sequence continues at coordinate 3,368,897 of NZ_JBSWTR010000001.1, read as the reverse complement.
CGAATATTTTTGTCCGGTCAGTATGGTTTGGGGGCAGGCCAGATCGGGGAACTGGAACGCATTGACTATCAATGAAAAGAGAGGGGAACTCCCATGACTCCAGAAGAGCTCGAAGCCTTTAAGGCGGCATTTGAGATGCACCAGGCGATGAACATCGAGGTGTTCTACTGGTGGTGTACTGCCATCATGTTCATGATTCACGCAGGCTTCCTGGCCTACGAGATCGGTGCCTCGCGGGTGAAAAACGCCCTGGCCTCCGGTATGAAAAACATCCTGACCCTGTCGGTGGTGATTCCGACCTTCTACTTCTTTGGCTGGTGGATTTACAACGCCTTCCCGAACGGCTTTGTGCCAATTGACGCATCAGGTGCGCTGCCTTGGGCGGCTTCCATGGGCCCGGACGCAACCGATCTGGGTACCGGTATCTTCTGGGCGGCCTTTGCCATGTTCGGTGCGACGACTGGCTCCATTATGTCTGGTGCCGTAATTGAGCGTATTCGCCTCAGTGCTTACCTGATTCTGACCGTGCTGGTGGGCTCTGTGGTATGGATTCTGGCCGGTGCCTGGGGTTGGCACCCTGACGGTTGGTTGCTGCTGGATCTGGGCTACCACGATCTGGGCGCGTCTGGTGTGGTTCATGCGATTGCCGGTTTCTTCTCGCTGGGTGTACTGATCAACCTTGGGCCTCGTGTCGGCAAGTTTGTTGATGGCAAAGCCATGGCCATTATTCCGCACAACCTGCCGATGGCGCTGATTGGCCTGATGATGATCATTGTTGGTTTCTTCGGCTTCCTGGGTGGCTGCATCATCTTCAATGGTGGCGACACTGGCTGGACCACCATTTACGGCAACCCAACCAACCTGTCCGCGTTTGCCTTCAACACCCTGATGGGTTTTGCCGGTGGTGTGATTGGCGCTTACCTGTCTTCCCGTGAACCGTTTATGACCATGTCTGGCGGTCTGGCTGGCATTATCACTGTGGCGGCGGGTCTTGACCTGTACTACCCGGGCCTGACGTTCATTCTGGCGATCTTTGGCGGTATCACCATGCCAATGGTTGGCAAGCTGGTTGAAAAAGCCGGTATCGATGACGCGGTAGGCGCGGTTGCGGTACACGGCTGGTGTGGCTTCCTGGGTGTGGTGCTGGTGGGCGTGTTCGCTTCCGGTTACCCGAACGTACCAGAGGGCGCTCCGGACATTTCTTTCGGTGGCCAGCTGATGGGCGCGGTGATCATGTGTGTACTGGGCTTTATTCCTGGCTATGCGGCGTCACTGCTGCTGAAGAAACTGGACATGCTGCGAGTACCGCCGAAGGTTGAAATTGCCGGTCTGGACCTGGTTGAGATCCCGGCCGTGCCATACGGCGAGCGTGTACCTGCACGTGACATTATTGAAGGTACCGCTCCAACCGAAGCACAGCTGCCAGGCAATGGCGCGCTGAGTAACTGATACCCCATCATTCACTAGCACGGGTGGCGTTGGTTCGCCGCCCTGATGAATTTAACCAGAGGACAGTCTTATGGATTCTGCACCAATTGATAGCTGGGAAGGCGTTGCCGCTTATTTCACCTTTGCTGACAGCCCAGGCATGGTGGCCTTTCTGTGCGGCCTGGCGTTTGTGGCCTTTCTGGGCTTTATGTACGCCATCATCAAGCACGAGAACGATGCCTTTGACGGTCATCGCGACTGATCATTGAGTCTTGTCAGGGCCGGGCTGGTTGTTGTCAGCCTCGGCCCTTTTTAGGTTTGAAAGCTCTGCTTGAACAGAGACACGCAAGGAAATTGATATGAATAAGTTGCAATTGGTGCTGAAGCGTACGCTGTTTTATCCAACCTTCCTGATGTTATCCAGTGGACTGTTTTTGATGGATGTTCGGGGATTGGGGGCGATTGGCGCAGCCGCTGCCGCTGCACTGGCAATTCATGCCGCTGTGAACGGATACGATATCTGGAAGCAAAAGCAGGCGCCTCGGGGTTAACGCTCAACCCCGGGCTGATTACCGTCGGCTGTAGGGGACATCTATTTAATCCGGTGCTCACTCTGGGCTACCGGGTGGTCTCGAATCACGATGCCGAGTTGCAGGCCTGACGGGTCAAGTCAAAAGTCGGCGACACAGAGTCGAGATCATCCAGCAGCCCCCGTAGGGCGCGGGTTGCCGCCGCCCAGTGCGGTGTTGACGAACTTGAAAAGACTCGACCGGACAGGTTCGTCATTTCGCTGCATTCGTCGCCTTGCACTGAACAACGGCAACACTCGCGCAGAGCCGTGCAGGATTAAATAGATGTCCCCTGTAGCTTGGCCTGACTCAGGAGCGCTCGATGGCTTCAAGGCGTTGTTCCAACGCTTGCAGCTTCAGCTCTGTGGTGGCGAGAGTGTGCTGTAAACGATCGTATTCATCCCGTGTGACCCATTCAGAGTCACCCAACCAACTGGTTAAATGTTGTGCAAGATTTTTGTGCATGCCAGATGGCAGCTGAGCTCCCGGTGCTTTGGCCAGTAACTCTTCGATTTTCATACGAATTTCTGCGCTGTTCATAAAGGGCTCCCCTTTCTTTCAAATATACCTGCACTGGTTTTGGGCTTTCACAAAAGAAAGCACCAACATTGAACAGAGCGCTTTTGGCAGCTGCTCAAAAATAGTGCCCATTCCTTTCTGTCTGCACAAAAAATGTGCTGAGCAACTAGGCTTTTCCTTCGGATGGTAGCAAAAAACCGCTTTGAGGCCTGTGAACTCAATGCTTTTCGGACTTGGCACGGTCGCTGCTAAGAACCTCATCACATAACGATAAGTGTGCACAGAAAGGTAAATAGCCTTCGTAAGCACCGAAAAAAGTAATGATGAACTACTTACGTTTACCGATGAAGGAAATACCAATGAAAAAGCTGTCTCAAGTAATTGCTCTAGCTGGCGCCATGACTGCAGGTCTGGCTGCGGTACACACTGCCCAGGCCGAAGTTTCTGCTTCCGTTGACGTTGCAAGCTCCTACCTGTGGCGTGGTCAGAACCTGAGCGCAGGTTCTGCTGTTGTTGCTGGTTCCCTGGATTACAGCCACGAGTCTGGTCTGTACCTGGGTGCATGGACTTCTTCCGGTGATTCCGAGCTGGGTACCGAGACTGACTTCTACGTAGGTTTTGCCGGTGAAGCCGGTGACCTGGGCTACGACCTGGGCTACGTAACCTACATCTACACCGAAACTGCCGATGATGAATTTGATGATGCGGCTGAATTCTACCTGGGTCTGTCTTACGACATCGCTGGCCTGACTCTGTACAAGAACAGCGATTTCGACGTAGACGGCCTGTACGGCGTTGTGGACGTTGCGATTCCTGATACTGCCTTCTCTGTGGCTCTGGGTTCCAACTTCGACACCGGCGCAGACTACACCCACATCGACGTGAGCTACGCCTACAACGACCAGATTTCTTTCACGGCTTCCAAGATCATCGACGAAGAAGTTGATGACTCCATGGATAAATCCACTCGTTACGTTGTGTCTTACAGCCTGCCTATCGAGATGTAAAACGCATACAATGGTCGGTGCCTCCGCACAGGCCATTATTCATCCCTTAGAGAAACAAGGAGTTTTCATATGAAACTCATCACTGCAGTAGTCAAGCCATTCAAGCTGGACGACGTACGTGAAGCGCTGTCTGAGATCGGCGTTCAGGGTATTACCGTGACTGAAGTTAAAGGCTTCGGTCGTCAGAAGGGCCACACCGAACTGTACCGCGGTGCAGAGTACGTGGTGGATTTTCTGCCAAAAGTAAAAATTGAAGTAGCGGTTGCCGACGACCTGTCCGAACAGGTTATCGAAGCCATCACCAAAGCAGCCAACACTGGCAAGATCGGCGACGGCAAAATCTTCGTCACTGCGCTGGAACAGGTTGTACGCATCCGTACCGGTGAAACCGGCGCTGACGCACTGTAATTAAACGGCCTAAACAGCCAACAAAAAAATTCAATCAAGCCTGATGCGGGGGGCTTAGAATGGAAAACCAAGTATTTGAACTTCAGTACGCCATGGATACCTTTTATTTCCTGGTGTGTGGCGCACTGGTAATGTGGATGGCGGCAGGTTTCGCCATGCTGGAAGCGGGCCTGGTTCGCTCCAAGAACACAACTGAAATTCTGACCAAAAACGTAGCGCTGTTCGCGATCGCTTGTACCATGTACCTGATCTGCGGCTACGAAATCATGTACGGTGGCGGCTACTTCCTGTCCGGTACCGATAACGTATCTTCCATGACCGACGCTGCTATCGCTGAAGTTCTGGCCGGTCAGGCTGACTTCCGTAACGGTGTTGAAGACGCTTCTCTGCCTTACTCTGGCGCTTCTGACTTCTTCTTCCAGGTTGTGTTCGTTGCAACTGCCATGTCCATCGTATCCGGTGCCGTTGCCGAGCGTATGAAGCTGTGGGCTTTTCTGGCTTTCGCGGTAGTGATGACTGGTTTCATCTACCCAATGGAAGGCGCCTGGACCTGGGGTGGTGCTTCTGTATTCGGCATGTACGAACTGAGCTACTCCGACTACGCCGGTTCCGGTATCGTTCACATGGCTGGTGCTGCTGCTGCTCTGGCGGGTGTGATTCTGCTGGGTGCTCGTAAGGGCAAGTACGGCGCGAACGGCGAAATCCGTGCGATTCCAGGTGCAAACCTGCCACTGGCTACCCTGGGTACTTTCATCCTGTGGATGGGCTGGTTCGGTTTCAACGGTGGTTCTACCCTGCAGCTGTCTGGCGTAGGCGTTGCCAACGAAGTTGCTTCTGTATTTGTTAACACCAACGCTGCTGCGGCAGGTGGTCTGATCGGCGCTCTGCTGTTGGCCTTCATCCTGTTCCGTAAGGCTGACCTGACCATGTGTCTGAACGGCGCGCTGGCGGGTCTGGTTGCGATCACTGCAGAACCTGCTGATCCATCACCTTTCCTGGCGACTGTTATTGGCTTCATCGGTGGTGTGATCGTAGTGGTATCCATCCTGACTCTGGACAAGATGAAAATCGACGATCCAGTGGGTGCGATCTCTGTACACGGTGTTGTTGGTCTGTGGGGTATCTTCGCGGTACTGCTGTCCGACTCCGACGCAACCTTCGGCGGCCAGCTGGTTGGCGCTCTGACTATCTTCGTATGGGTATTCGTAGCTTCCCTGATCACCTGGGGCATCATCAAGGCGGTTATGGGTCTGCGTGTTAGCGAAGAAGCAGAATACGAAGGTGTGGATATCTCCGAATGTGGTATGGAAGCTTACCCAGAGTTCACTGGTAAGTGATCACTGAGTAACTCCTGAGAGATTCCATCTCTGCTTGAAAACCCGGCTTCGGCCGGGTTTTTGCGTTTATGGGGTCGGGAGTCGGAGGCCTCAGGAGGAACGTCCAACTGACCGCTCAAAAGGACAACTCGGGTCGTTTGCCATTGCGCCGATTGCCTGCTGCTGTTCGGCATGCCAGATTTAGACAAACGTTTGATTATTAGCCGACAGCCGGAGCACCGGTCAGGAGCGACCATGAACAATAACAACGCGTTGACCATGCAGGACTGGTTCGACCTTTACGCGGTCAGTCACCGTAATCCCACCAACAAGGCGATTCATTGGCTCTGTGTGCCTTTGATCTACTGGATTGTGGTTGGATTACTGGCATCCTTGCCGTTCCCTGATGCGGGACGTCAGTGGGGGCTGAACTGGGCGGTGTTGGCGGCGGTGCCTGCGATGTTGTTCTACTGGCGTTTGTCCGCACCGATTGCGGCGGTGATGTTGTTAGTGACCGGCGTGTGCCTGTTGGCGCATGAATGGCTAAGCAGCCAGCTGGCAGCGGTGTGGTGGTTTTACATCGGCCTGTTTGTGGTGCTGTGGATTTTGCAGTTTGTCGGCCACCACATTGAAGGCAAGCGCCCGTCTTTTTTGAAGGATGTGCAGTTTCTGCTGATCGGCCCTGCCTGGTTAATCGGCCATATCTTCCGCCGATTTGGGGTTCGTTATTGAGTTATTTCTCGGTAAACGTGAACCATAAAAAAGCCCGCAATTGCGGGCTTTAAAGGTGTTGGCCTGTGTTAACTGCTTACAGGTCGTCGAAGTCGTAGTAGTTGTCCAAATCCTTTTCCAGACGTTTACGCTCCAGATGCGCCTCAATGGCGCGGCGGGCGACCAGCTTCGGAGACATATGGCTCTCCTTGTTGACCACCACATTGCCATCCGTGTCGATCGAAACCACTTCTTCGTGCGTATCCAGTTTTACAGCAGCGTCCATAGCCCAGCTCCTTGTTATAGTTAGGAATACTGTGTCTATTTTGCCGGTTTATGGTTGCACTGACATGACATAAATGGCGTGTCATGTCACATTTTGGGATTTCGTCCTGATTGGCCACTTTTTGTACGGCGAGCTTTGTGCTGGCCTGTTTGGCGTGTTGGCAGCCTGCTGGCTGCCGTTTTCATTACCGCATTCCGCTCAGGGCTGTTCGATATTCGGCAGCGTGTGTTCTTCGTGCTGATCCAGTCGCAACGACTTGATGCTGCGTTTGATATTGCCCAGATGGAGGGCAAATTCCGGCCCGCGCTGCTGGGTTACCGCGACCGCCAGCATGTCGATGATCATCAGGTGCGCGATGCGCGAGGTCATCGGCGTGAACTGATCGGTGTCTTCCTCGATATTGATATGAATCGGCAGGTCTGCGGCCTGACTGACCGGCGTATTGGCCGGTGCCAGGCTGATGATTTTGGCACCGTGTTGCTGGGCCAGGGCAATGGAATTCAGCAGGTCCTTGGTGCGGCCACTCTGGGAGATGGCAACGGCGACGTCGTTGGGTCCGAGGGTCACCGCCGACATTGCCTGCATGTGCGGATCACTGTAGGCAGCGGTGGCAACGTTAAGGCGGAAAAACTTGTGCTGGGCGTCGGTGGCAACCGCGCCAGACGCACCATAGCCATAAAACTCGACCCGGGTTGCCAGACTGATGACCTTGGCAGCTTCGCCGACCTGTTCCGCCACCAGTTGGGATTTGACCTGATGCAGCCGTTGGATGGTGGTGTCGGCAATCTTGCTGCACAGCTCATCAATGCTGTCGTTGTCGCCGATGGCGAACTGACCGATGTTGTTGCTGATGGCCACTTCCTGGGCAATACGAACCTTGAACTCCTGAAAGCTGTTACAGCCAATGGCGCGGCAGAATCGCACGATGGTGGGTTCGCTGACATGAGCCTCCTGGGCCAGATCAACAATGCGCATGTGCACAACCTGTTGCGGCGACTTGAGGACGAACTCGGCAACCTTGACTTCGGACTTGCGGAGATCGGGAATGGATCTGGAAATCTGAGCCAGAATAGGGCTGTTTGTCACGATAATGGGTCTGCATTCTTGAAATTATGGAAAAGATTATACGCCGCTCGGCGGGCTTTCGTCGCCATACTTCTAGGTGCTGTACAAAAAAACAGGTACATTGTGATTATCGACCCTGAAAAGCAGCCATCTGATACACTCGCCGCATGGATATTTCATTACTCGTAGACCAATTGAACGACGCCCAGCGCAACGCCGTGGCGGCCAACTCACCCCATCAGCTTGTGCTTGCGGGGGCCGGTTCGGGCAAGACCCGGGTGCTGGTACATCGCATCGCCTGGCTGTTGCAGGTAGAGCAGGTGTCGCCGTTTGCTGTGATGGCGGTGACCTTTACCAACAAGGCTGCCCGCGAGATGAAAGGGCGTCTGGAGCAATTGCTGGAAGTGCCTGCCAACGGCATGTGGGTGGGCACCTTTCACGGTCTGGCGCATCGACTGCTGAAGCATCACTGGCGCGAAGCCAAGCTGCCGCAGTATTTCCAGATTCTCGACAGCGATGACCAGCTGCGGCTGGTGAAGCGCTTGATGAAAGCCAATAACGTCGACGAGAGCCGTTATCCGCCGAAGCAGTTGCAGTGGTTTATCAACGAGCAAAAAGACGAGGGCCGCCGGGCCGCTCATGTACTGCCGTCGGCCGACCCGTTTGCCCGCACCCTGCGGGATTTCTACTTTATCTACGAAGAACACTGCCAGCAAAATGGCATGGTCGATTTTGGCGAAATCCTGCTGCGAGCCCATGAACTTTGGCTGCAGAATCCCGACCTGTTGCAGCACTACCAGCAGCGTTTCAGCCACATTTTGGTGGACGAGTTTCAGGACACCAACAACATCCAGTACGCCTGGATTCGGAACCTGGCAGGGCAGTCGGTATCCGTCATGGCGGTTGGGGACGATGACCAGTCCATCTACGGCTGGCGGGGCGCCAATATTGGCAATATCCGCAATTTCCAGTCCGATTTCCCCGGTGCCGAGCTGATCAAACTGGAGCAAAATTACCGCTCAACGGCCAACATCCTGGCGGCAGCCAACGCCGTGATTCAGAACAACAGCGGCCGTTTGGGCAAAAACCTGATCACCGATGGTGAGGATGGCTCGCCGTTGCGTTTGTACCGCGCTTTTAACGAGCAGGACGAAGCCCGCTACATCGCCGATCTGGTGGAAGACTGGACCCGACAGGGTCGTCAGCGCACCGAAATGGCCATCCTGTATCGTTCCAATGCCCAGTCCCGCACGCTTGAAGAAGCCATGCTGCGAGCGGGCATTCCGTACCGCATTTATGGCGGTCAGCGATTCTACGAACGGCTTGAAATCAAGAACGCCATTGCTTACCTGCGGTTGCTGATGAACCGCGATGACGATGCTGCGATGGAGCGGGTAATCAATGTGCCGTCGCGGGCGATTGGTGAGAAAACCCTCGACGTCCTGCGTTCAGTGGCGCGGGATCAGGGCTGTTCGTTGTGGCAAGCCTGTTCCATGGTGGTCCAGCAGGGGGCTTTGCCCAAACGCGCCAGTACCGCGGTGGACGGCTTTATGGAGCTGGTTGATGAGCTGAGCGTGGGCATTGAAGAGCTGGAGTTGCACGAGATCGTCGATAACGTGATCCAGCAATCCGGTCTGATCGCTCACCATCAGAAAGAAAAAGGCGAGAAAGGTCAGGCCCGCATCGAAAACCTCGAGGAGCTGGTCAACGCGGCCAAGCTGTTTGAGGGCGAAGACGAAGAGGTGCCACAGCTGGCGCAATTCCTCGACAGTGCGGCGCTGGATGCGGGCGAAGGCCAGGCCGAAGAATACGACGACGCGGTGCAGATGATGACGCTGCACTCAGCCAAGGGTCTGGAATTTCCGCAGGTTGTGCTGGCGGGCATGGAAGAAGGCCTGTTCCCGCACAAAATGTCGATGGATGACGGTGATGGCCTCGAAGAAGAGCGCCGTCTGGCCTACGTTGGCATCACCCGGGCGATGGAGCAGTTGGTGATGACCCATGCTGAAAGCCGTCGTCTGCATGGTCAGGAAAATTTCAGTACGCCATCACGCTTTATTCGCGAAGTGCCGTCCGAGCTGATCGAGGAAGTACGACTGAAAAACAGCGTCACCCGGCCAGTCACGGCCCGTGACAGTCAGCCCCGTCGAGCCATGTTCACCAAGGGCGCAGACCTGCCCTTTGGGCTGGGTCAGAGGGTCTTTCATGAGATGTTCGGCGAAGGCACCGTCTTGCAGTTTGAAGGCCAGGGGCCAGGGCTGCGCGTGCAGGTGAACTTTGACGATGCTGGCAGCAAATGGCTGGTGGTCAGCTTTGCCAAACTGACGGTGCTGTAGCCCCTGACAATACCGACGTCTGTGCTGGCGTCGGTTTATTTCGCCTTGGGTACCCGGCGAATGCGGCCGGTGTCGTCGATGGCGACGTACACAAACACAGCATCTACCACCTTGCGGCGTTCATCTTCATTCGGATTCTGGGTCCAGACTTCAATAGCAATGCGAATGGACGATGAGCCGATATCCAACAGGCGGGTGTAAAAACACACCGCTGCACCGACCCGAATGGGCGACATAAATACCACCGACTCCAGTGCCACATTGGCAATACGACCCTTAGCGACCCTGGCTGCAACAGTTTCGGCAGCGTGGTCCATCTGTGCTACCACCCAGCCACCGCTGATATCGCCATGCACATTGGTATCACCTCGGGTCGGGATCAGCCGCAGAGCCAGTTCGCCACTGGGAGACGGCACAGAGTCGTCCTTTGATACTGGTTTCATCGCCACACTCATTATTTGAAATTATTAGTGAGCAGTGTACTGCTTTTCGGTTCATCGCTACACCTGCTGACAGGGCTGTCTGCGCCTGCGAGTGAAAAAATCGAAAATTCTTCACGATTCCGTCTAGCCTGTAACTTTAATGTCACAAAACAGTAACAGTATGGCGGCGGTCAGATTTGCAGAGCAGCCTTTGCAAAACAGGTGTCTTACCTGTGGTTGAGTGCAGGTCGTAATGTCGCAACGAAGGAAACATCATGAAACGTACTATCGCAGCCGGTGCTCTGTTGCTGGCAACTGCTTTCAGCTCCTCTGCTTTTGCAGAGCGTAACTACATCAGCGTCGTCGGTTCTTCTACCGTATACCCATTCTCCACTGTTGTGGCCGAGCGCTTTGGTAAGTCTACTGACTTCAAAACCCCAAAAGTTGAATCTACTGGTTCCGGCGGCGGTCTGAAGCTGTTCTGTTCCGGTGTGGGCGATGCGACCCCGGACATTACCAACGCTTCCCGTCAGATCAAGCAGTCTGAAATCGAGCTGTGTGCCAAAAACGGCGTAAAAGACATCGTTGAAGTAACCATCGGTTTCGACGGCATTGTGTTCGCTCATTCCAGCAAGGTTGATAACGTTGAACTGACCCGTAAGGACATTTTCCTGGCTCTGGCCAAGAACGTTCCAGCCACTGACGGTTCCGACACCCTGATCGAAAACCCGTACAAAACCTGGAAAGACGTTAACCCGGCGCTGCCAAACACCCCAATCAAGGTTCTGGGTCCACCACCAACGTCCGGTACCCGTGATGCTTTCGTTGAGCTGGCGATGGAAGGTGGCTGTAAGCAGTTCCCGTTCATCAAGGACATGAAGAAGTCCGACAAGAACAAGTACAAGGCCGTATGTCACGGTCTGCGTGAAGACGGCGCCTACGTTGAAGCTGGCGAAAACGACAACCTGATCGTTCAGAAGCTGGACGCCAGCCCTGAGTCCTTCGGTATCTTCGGTTACAGCTTCCTGGAGCAGAACGAAGACAAGGTTCAAGGTGCCATTGTTGACGGTGTGAAGCCAACTTTCGACAACATCGCTGAAGGTTCTTACCCAATCAGCCGTTCCCTGTTCTTCTACGTCAAGAAGGCTCACATCGGCGTGATCCCTGGCATTCAGGAATACCTGGCCGAGTTCACTTCCCCTCGCGCCATGGGCGAAGACGGTTATCTTGCTGACAAAGGCATGATTCCTATGCTTGAATCCGCCCGCAAGGAAGTAGAAGCAAACGTTAAGGCTCTGAAGACCCTGTAAGTTTGTTGCTACCATCAACCCGGCCTGCCGGGTTGATGGACTACCTCCGATACAAATCCGGCTTAGGCCGGTAATTTCGTTTAATTTCAGGCCTGTCTCATGACGTTCAGCTTCCTGCTCATCACCATCGCGATTCTATGCGTTATCGCATATCTGGTAGGCACCCGGCGCGCCAAGTCACTGGCTTCGGCCGATACGCCACTTTCCTCCCTGCCAGGCCATTACGGTTCCCTGCTGTCCTTGTGGACCTGTTTGCCACCGCTGTTACTGATGCTCCTGTGGGGCATTATGGACGAGCCGGTTATTGATCATTTGTTGGTTGCCCAACTGCCTCAGGCAGTGCAGGAGCAGGGCGGAACCAGTGTGCAACTGGCGCTGAGCAAGGTTCATAACCTCGCCAACGGTGCCAACGTGGAAGCTGATGCATCACTGTCCCCTGCCATTCTGCACCTGGTTGAGTTGCAGTCGCGCAACGAACTGCTGAGTACGGGCGTTATTCTGGCGCTGGCGCTGGCGGGCTTTGCCCTGACCTTGCGTCGCCTGGTGCCGAGCCGCAATGCTCGTAATGAAATGGAAGGCATTATCCGTGGCATGCTGTTCGCCAGCTCCGGTATTGCCGTACTGACCACCGTTGGCATTCTGGCCAGTGTGTTGTTTGAAGCCTGGATGTTCTTCGGCAAGGTCAGCCCGATTGAATTCCTGTTTGGCACTACCTGGTCACCACAGGTTGCCCTGCGAGCCGACCAGTCTGGCTCCTCCGGCAGCTTTGGTGCGGTACCGCTGTTCACCGGTACCCTGCTGATTTCCTTTATTGCCATGCTGATCGCGGTACCGATTGGTTTGATGTCGGCCATTTACCTGTCCGAATACGCCAGCCCGCGTGTGCGTAGCTTCGCCAAGCCAGCGCTGGAAGTACTGGCCGGTATTCCAACTGTTGTATACGGCTTCTTTGCCGCTCTGACGGTTGCTCCGATTTTGAAAGAGTTCGGCACCCATCTGGGTCTGACCGTTTCCTCTGAAAGCGCCCTTGCTGCTGGTCTGGTGATGGGTGTGATGATTATTCCGTTCGTATCGTCGCTGTCTGACGATGTGATCAATGCGGTGCCACAGTCCTTGCGTGACGGCAGCTATGGTTTGGGTGCGACTCGCAGCGAAACCGTACGTCAGGTGGTTTTGCCAGCGGCCCTGCCGGGTATTGTCGGCGCTGTGATGCTGGCGGTGTCCCGCGCTATTGGTGAAACCATGATCGTCGCCATGGCCGCTGGTCTGGCAGCCAACCTGACCGCTAACCCGCTGGAAAGCGTGACCACGGTGACGGTACAGATCGTGACCCTGCTGGTCGGTGACCAGGAATTCGACTCCGCCAAGACGTTGGCCGCGTTTGCACTGGGACTGGTTCTGTTCCTGGTGACCCTGACGCTGAACTATGTCGCACTGAAAGTGGTACAGAAGTATCGGGAACAATATGACTAATCAAACCATGACAACTCGCGCCAAAGTTGAGCGCAGTATGGGACGCCGCCGTCGTGCGGAGTCCCGCTTCCGCACCTACGGTATGCTGTCTATCGCATTTGGTCTGCTGTGCCTGGTGGTGCTGTTTGGCAACATTCTGTCGAAAGGCACCTCAGCCTTCGCCCAGACCGTGCTGCACACCGAAGTGCACCTCGACAAGGACTATTTGGGTCTGACTCGTCAGTCGTCTGAAAAAGAGCTGATGAACGGTAACTACGAGGGTCTGATCAAGCAGCAGCTGCGTGACGAAATGAACGTCACCAAGCGCAGTCAGCGTCGTGACCTGTACAGCATGGTCAGCGTTGGCGCACACTGGCAATTGCAGGGGCTGGTACTCGGCAACCCGGATCTGATTGGCGACACCATCAAGGTTGACCTGATCATGGACGACGAAGTCGACCAGTGGTTCAAGCATGACTACCCACAGGGCATTCAGGGTCGCCTGAGCGATGTTCAGTACCAGTGGGCCATGCAGTGGGTCGAATCCGGTCGTCTGGAAACCCGCTTCAACACCAGCTTCTTCACCAACGGTGATTCCCGTGAGCCAGAACTGGCCGGTGTGCATGGCGCCATCAAAGGTACCTTGCTGACCTTGCTGGTGACTTTCCTGCTGTCGTTCCCGATTGGTGTGGCCGCCGCCATTTACCTGGAGGAGTTTGCACCGAAGAACCGCATCACCGAAATCGTTGAAATCAACATCAACAACCTTGCGGCGGTGCCGAGTATCACCTTTGGTTTGCTGGGCCTGGCGATCTTCATCAACATTTTTGGTGTTGCCCGTTCCACGCCGCTGGTGGGTGGTCTGGTACTGACCCTGATGACGTTGCCAACCATCATTATTTCCGGTCGTGCTGCCATCAAGGCAGTACCACCGTCGATTCGTGAAGCCGCCTTTGGTCTGGGTGCCTCAAAAATGCAGGTGGTGTTCCACCACGTACTGCCACTGGCACTGCCGGGCATGTTGACCGGTACCATCATTGGTATGGCGCAGGCTCTGGGTGAGACTGCACCGCTTTTGATGATTGGTATGATTGCCTTCGTGGTGGACGTACCTGGCTTCATTACCGACCCGGCGACGGTTCTGCCTGTTCAGATTTTCCTCTGGTCAGACAGCCCGGAAGCCGCTTTCACCGAACGTACATCAGGCGCCATCATTGTGCTGCTGGGCTTCCTGATCGCGATGAATACAGTAGCCGTAATGCTGCGTCGCCGTCTTGAGCGTCGTTGGTAAGTTTTTTCTCAGGATTTAGTTATGAGCATCATTGAAAACCACAAAACCGATGGCGAACCGTTCTGCGACAATCCCAAGCTGAAAGCACGTGACGTATGCGTGTTCTATGGGGAAAAACAGGCCATCTTCGACGTCAGTCTGGACATCGGCGCCAACGAAGTGATTGCATTGATTGGCCCTTCCGGTTGCGGCAAGTCGACCTTCCTGCGCTGCCTCAACCGCATGAATGACACCATTGATATCTGCAACATCACTGGCGACATTCTGCTGGACGACGAAAATATCTATGCTCCAAAGGTGGATGTTGTACCTTTGCGTGCGCGGGTTGGCATGGTATTCCAGAAGCCAAACCCGTTCCCGAAATCCATTTATGACAACATCGCCTATGGTCCACGCATCCACGGTCTGGTAAACCACCGTGACGAGCTGGACGAAGTGGTGGAGCGCAGCTTGCAGCGCGCTGGTCTGTGGAACGAGGTGAAAGACCGTCTGCACGCGCCGGGTACCGGTCTGTCAGGTGGTCAGCAGCAGCGTCTGTGTATCGCCCGTACCATTGCGGTAGACCCGGAAGTGATCCTGATGGATGAACCGTGTTCCGCACTGGACCCGATTGCAACTGCTAAGATTGAAGAACTGATTGACGAACTGCGTGAGAACTACACGATTGCCATCGTAACGCACTCGATGCAGCAGGCAGCTCGTGTTTCCCAACGTACAGCCTACTTCCATCTGGGTCAGCTGATCGAAGTGAATCCGACCGACATGGTCTTCACCACGCCACAGCACGCCCTGACCGAAGCCTATATTACCGGCCGATTCGGCTAAAGGAGCATTTCAGTGCCTAACTCAGGTTCCTCCATGGAGATTGGTTTTAACCAACACATTTCAGGTCAGTTCAACGCTGACCTTGAAGCCATCCGCAGCCAGATGATGGAAATGGGCGGCCTGGTTGAACGTCAGGTTGCCAATGCCATCGAGGCCATCACGTCTGGCGATTCAACGCCTGCCGACGACATCATTCGTCGTGAAGACGAGGTGGATCAGATGGAAGTTGAGATTGACCGCGAATGCACCCAGATTCTGGTGCGCCGTCAGCCTGCAGCCTCCGACCTGCGTATGGTTCTGGCCGTATCCCGCGTGGTACGTGACCTTGAACGTATTGGTGACGAAGCCAGCAAAATTGCCGTACATGCTCGTGAAGTCGGTGGCAACGCCGCCAATGGCTTCTCCCAGCAGTCCATTCGTTACATGGGTGCCGAGGTCTGCAAAATGATCTCTGGTGCGCTGAACGCCTTTGCCCGTTGTGACGTGCAAGGTGCACTGGACGTGGTACGTAACGACAAGCTGGTTGACCAGCAGTACTCCGCGGCCCTGCGCGAGCTGATCACCTACATGATGGAAGATCCACGTTCCATTTCCCAGGCGATCAACATCCTCTGGATTCTGCGTGCGGTAGAACGTATTGGTGACCACGCCCGTAACATCTCCGAGCAGGTGATCTACGTGGTCAGTGGTGCAGACGTTCGTCACAGCTCCATCAGCGAGATGGAAGAGCGTGCCCAGCAGGACGAACAGGACCACAGCGGCGAATAAAAAAACTTCGGTTTTTCAGAATATTACGAGATTTTTCTGTTGACGCAGTGAAATCTCATCAGTAATATTCACGCCCACTTAGCCGGTATAGCTCAGTCGGTAGAGCAACTGACTTGTAATCAGTAGGTCCCGAGTTCGACTCTTGGTGCCGGCACCATATTAAAAAACCCGCGTTTACGCGGGTTTTTTTATGCCTGCTATTCTTCATTCTGAAACGGACGTTCGCCCTGAACGACCACTTGTTGGCTACCGCAGTTGTGGAATCAGAATGGATCTTCTTGTCAGTCTTTCGGGTTGGATCAGACCCTACAATCACGATATTGCATTGGCCCTGGTTGCCACTTTGCTGGTGATCTTTGGCGATACGATTAACGGCATGGTGCGTCGTGCGGTCAGGAAACACTGGATGGTGGTTCGGGTGGCTGTCTTTATCGCGCTGTGTACGTTCGGCTATGGGGCGATCACTGTTTGGGTGGTGCCGGTGCTGGCAACATTGCTGATGAGTGTGTCAGCGCAATACTACGGCGTTTCAGTCGTGGTGGCGTTTACAGCGCTGGGGTTAATGGCCGAGCGATTCCATCGCAAAAGCTGAGCCGGGCATAACGTTTGGTGCTACATCACAAGACAACACGGCCAAACACCACGGCAAGTGCGCGCGAGCGTAGATTGGTTTCACTTGATGTATTGAGCGTGCGTGTTTTGGGGCGTAAAAAAGAAGAGTAAGGCGTGCCTGAACGCCGAGTGTCAGGTGTTAAATGGGCGGCAGTACATCCTGTACCGGCCGCCACAGCACCCTGGAACTTTCCATGATTCCACGTTCATCCTTGCCACAATCCATCGTGTTGGTCATCCCTGCGCGAATCCATCGCTGATTGTCCCTTTACCGTCCTGGTAAGCATCCTGGCCAATCTTCCCTGCGCAAATCCTTGCGATGCCATCCCAGCATAATCATCCGTGTTCCATAACCTCATCCCGAGGCGTCCTGCTGTCCGTGCCCGATTCATCCTGAATCGTTGAGGTCGTCCAGACCTTGTCCTGCTTTCCATGCCGATTCATCCTGAATCGTCGAGGTCATCCAGACCTTGTCCTGCAAACACTCCGTGTTGAGATCCGTCTCACTCATCCTGAGTAATGTCGTCCGTTACAACCAGATCAACGTCCTGCTGTCTGGTGATCGTCCTGATCAAGTGCTGCCTGCGGATAGAAATGTAGCAAAGGAAGAACTTTCGTTATGTGAACCAAACCCGACAATTGGGAATCCAAGGCTTGGGTGATTTATAAAAAACCTTTAAAAACAAAGGCTTGGATATTTCTTCGTTGGATTTTGTGGATAGTCTGGAGGGAGGAATTCGGTATGTCGCACGAGCTTGTGCGATATATCGCACAAGCTTTATGGGCAATGTCGCTACAACAGAAAATGGCGGTAATCAGCGGCTGTGCGCCTGTTCATTGATCAGTTGTGAAAATGCCTGTGGATCGGCGATTTCGCCGTCTTCACGCAGTGCCGGATACGGCAATTTGTACTTGTGACACAGTTTGGTGGCCGAAGGCTGGCACCATTCAAACAGCAGCTGCTCGAAACGCTCGTCGCTCATGCGGCGCTGGTCGAACATGCCGGCGGCTTCCCGCTGACGGCTGGCTTCATGAAGGATAATAGCCGCTGCGACGGAAACGTTAAACGACTGTACCATACCGTACATCGGAATGATCAGGTGTTCGTCGGCCAGTTCGGCGGCGGTATCGCTGACGCCTTCCTTTTCGGTGCCCATAAGCAGCGCCGTTGGCTGGGTGAAATCGTAGTCGCGGAAGTCGGTCGCACGGTCGGTCAGGTGCGCAGCGCACACGCGGAAGCCCTGTTGCTGCAAGCCGGTGATGGCACTTTCGATGTTGTCGTGGGTGTTGACCGTTACCCAGCTGCCGGAGCCTGCTGCGGTGGCGTTGCTCATGCGGAAATCACCACTGCCACGGCTTGGCCACACCACGTGAAGGTCCTGTACTGCGAAGGCATCGCAGGTACGGGCAATGGCCGCCTGGTTGTGGGACTTGTAGACTTCGTCGGTAATCACGGTGAGGTCGGGTTGCCGACGATTGAGGGTGGATACCACTCGGTCAAGACGATCAGGCGTCATGGTGGGTGTGTCTCTTGCGCAATGGGGCGCGCATTGTATAAAAACTGTCAATTTGTTGCACGGACTGGAAATGAAAGACAACCTCGTAAGTGGGGCAGGGTATCTGCTGAAAGGCTTTGCGCTGCTGAATGAACCGGGCATTCGCCGTTATGTATGGCTGCCTATTCTGATGAACCTGGTGATTCTGACCGCCGGGGTGTATTGGGCGGTGGGTTATGTCACCGGCATGGACTGGCTGCACGAAGGCTGGTGGGCCTGGCTGGCGTGGTTGATTGTGCCGGTTGCGGTGTTGCTGTCGGTGATGGTGTCGGGCTACTTCTTTTCGGCCATTTTGTTGCTGCTGGCGAGCCCGTTTTACGGCTTGCTGGCGGGCAAGATTGAAGAGCGTTACGGCATTGTCGCGCCGGAGGAGAGTCTGGCCAGCCTGATTCCCCGTACGCTTGGCCGCGAACTGGTGAAAATGGCCTATTACATGCCGCGCTATCTGCTGCTGTTTGTGATTCCCTTGTTGCTGCCGTTGCTGATTCCGGTGATGCCGTTTGTCTGGTTTGCCTTTGGTAGCTGGGTGATGTCGTTGCAATACAGTGACTACACCCTCGATAACCATCAGAAAGATTTCCGCAGCAGCCGCAAGATTGTTGCCGAGACGCGTTGGACGGCCTATGGCTTTGGTGCATCGGTATCCTTGCTGATGGCTGTGCCGGTACTCAATTGTCTGGTGCCACCGGCGGCGGTCATTGGTGCCACCATGTGGCAGATGGAGCGCGAGCAGCGTCAACCTCGTCTACGCTGAGGAATCAGGCAGGGGGACCTGCGTTTTCTGGTGCGGAGCACAAGGCATGGCCGAGTTAACCTTTCTGTTGGTAGATGATGCGGCGTTTATTCGCGATCTGGTGAAAAAAGCCGTCAAGCAAACCTACCCGAATTGCCAGTTGGTGGAAGCCATTAATGGCAAGAAAGCGGTGGCCATGCTCAATAGCCACAAGGTGGATGTGGTGCTGTGCGACTGGGAGATGCCTGAAATGTCGGGGCTGGAAGTGCTGCAATGGATGCGTTCGCAAAGCCAGCACGAAAAAACGCCGTTTATGATGATCACCAGCCGGGGCGACAAGGATCATGTGGTCAAGGCGGTGGAAGCGGGGGTGTCGGATTACATCGGCAAGCCATTTACCCGCGATGCTTTCGTCGACAAGCTGACCCGGATGGTGTTTCGGCACCTGAAAGTACGGCCGGTGAAAACCTCTGAACAGAAGGTTGCCGGGGACATGGGCGGTGCGTCGGTCTTGATGGGCGGTAGTGCCAGCCCGGCTAAACCTTCAGCGCCTGCCAAGGCTCAGCCTGCTGCCGGGTCGCCGCTGCTGGCCGGACAACCGGCTGCGGCGGCAGAGAAAAAGCCCAAGGGTGGTGGCAAGGCGATGGGACTTGCAGTGGTGCGGTTTGCGTCCGGTGGCGAAGCCAAGCTGGTGATCAAGGACATGAACCTGATTGAGCTGCTGGGGGTCTTCAAGCGCAGCGGTGAGGTGCCGGGGTTGTTGGAACAGGTGGTGATTGATATCACCGATGACCAGCAAGAGGTGATTGCACGGATTAACGGCTTTGTGCGGATGTTGCAAGCACAGGAGCCGCATCCGGATGCCGAAACCATTCAGATCCGCATCCGGATTGTCGATGACGACCCCGAAAAAATGGACGCCCTGTCGCGCTTTATTGCTCGTTGTCGCTAGTCGCGTCAGCGACGCCGTCGGTCATACGCTTCAGCGGGAACACACAGCTGAAGGTACTGCCTTTGCCTTCCTCACTTTCGATCTTCAGCTCGCCCTGGTGGTGCAGCAGCACGTGTTTGACGATGGCCAGTCCAAGACCGGTACCGCCGGTTTCAATGCTACGGCTGGGGTCGGCGCGGTAAAAACGTTCGGTCAGGCGCGGCACGTGGTGTGCGGCAATGCCAATACCGTTGTCTTTTACGCTCATACAGCCGCCATGTCGGGTTTGGCGCCATTCAATGTTGATGGAGCCACCGTCCGGGGTGTATTTCACCGCGTTGAACACCAGATTTGAGAAGGCACTGCGAATCTCGTTGTAGTTGCCGGTCAAGCGCTGCTTGTCGGCATGCACCAGATTGACCTGATGGCGACCATTGCTGAGCGCTCGGGCATCGGTTTCGATCGATTGCAGCATGGCTTCGACGTCGATGCTTTGTTCATCCTTGGCCTGGCTGGTTTCCAGCTGCGACAGCATCAGCAAATCCTTGATCAGGTTGCCCATACGGTGACTCTGGCTGTTCATCTGTTGCAGCATGCGGGCCCAGCGCGGAGGCAGCATGTCGGCGCCCATTTGCATGGTTTCGACATAGCCGGAAATCACCGTCAGTGGGGTGCGCAGTTCGTGGCTGACGTTGGCAACGAAGTCCTTGCGCATTTGTTCCAGCTGTTTCAGGCGGGTGATGTCGTGTACCAGAATCAAGCGGTCACGGCGGCCAAACAGGGTGATGTTGAACTGCAACGACAGTTGCGGGTTTACCGGCGATTTGATCACCAGCGGTTCGCGGTAGTCGGCTTGTTCAAAGTAGGATTTGAATTCCGGCGTACGGATCAGGTTGGTGATCGGCTGGCCGAGGTCGACCGGATGGCGCAAGCCCAGATAGCCTTCAGCGGCCTGATTCCAGAATTCCAGCGCCCCGGTGGAGTCGACCATCATCACGGCGTCTTTTAAGGCCGCCGTAGAGTCCTGAATACGGTTGATCACGCCTTGCAGTTGCTGCTGGTTTTTAATGCTGCGTTGCTGCAAACGCTGGGTCTGGGTAAAGACGGAGCCCCAGATCCCGAGGGTTCGGGGCAATAAGGAGCTTTGTCCATCTTCAAGCCATTGGTTAAGGCGGTAGAGCTGTAACCAGTGCCAGCCAATATAGCCAGCCAGTACGGCGCAAATGCCGATGAAGGGGTTGTCGAGGTAGTAACCCAGCGCCACGCCCATTACCAACAGGTAAAACACGCGACGCAACTCCCTGCGCCAAATTGGATTCATTGAATATCAGGCAACTTTTGTAGAGAAACGATAGCCGGTGCCACGAACGGTTTGAATCATATGTTCATGGGCTTCACCCAGCGCCTTGCGCAGTCGACGAATATGAACATCCACGGTGCGCTCTTCGACGTAAAC
This sequence comes from Oceanobacter sp. ABM4_470, assembly GCF_056158645.1. Classification (NCBI taxonomy): domain Bacteria; kingdom Pseudomonadati; phylum Pseudomonadota; class Gammaproteobacteria; order Oceanospirillales; family Oceanospirillaceae; genus Oceanobacter; species Oceanobacter sp. ABM4_470. Next base: position 3,347,896 of record NZ_JBSWTR010000001.1, on the reverse strand, counting down.
GTTACCGCCCCAGACCTGATCAAGCAACTGTGCACGTGAATAGGCACGTTCCTGGTGGGTCATAAAGAATTGCAACAGGCGGTATTCGGTCGGGCCGATGTCGAGCGGCTTGTCGAACGAGGTCACGCGGTGGCAAACCGGGTCCAGCAGCAGGCCGCTGACTTCAATCGGTTCTTCGATACCCTGTGGGGTTGAACGGCGAAGTACGGCTTTCAGGCGCGCAACCAGTTCACGAGGGGAGAAAGGTTTGGTGATGTAATCGTCGGCACCGGCTTCCAGCCCCTGAACCTTGTTGTCTTCCTCGCCTTTGGCGGTCAGCATGATGATCGGCAACTCGGCGGTGCGATCTTCACGCTTCAGACGACGGGCAAATTCTACTCCGCTGGTGCCAGGCAGCATCCAGTCGAGCAGAATCAGGTCGGGTTTGCGGTCGATAATTTGTGCATGGGCTTCCTGAGCGTTAGCCGCTTCCATGCATTCGTAACCGGCCATTTCAAGGGCCACGGCGATCATTTCACGAATCGGTGCTTCATCGTCTACGATCAAGACGCTTTTGCCAGCTTTAGTCATAGGTTGCTCGTCACAAAATTGTCACACAATATTAATAGGCGGCTTGTATTACACTGGCCTTGTGTTACAGCGGTGTGACATTGTCAGCGACTCGTCAAAAGCCGGTCGACAGCGCCATTCGCGGGCGGCCTGGCCAAAGCCCGGGCTTAGCGCAGGGCATAGCCCGCAATCAATCCTGCCAACATCATCACGCCATACCAATGCGCCAGTCGAAACTGACGGAAACAGCCCATGCGATCGCGGCTGCGGATGTTGATGATTTGCCAGGCCATGAAGCCGCCAGCGGCCAGCCAGCAAAGCCAGTAGCTCCAGTGTAGTTGCAGTTGGCTGCCAACGGAAAACAGGCATAAGTGCGCCACGGCGTAGAGGGTGGCGATAATCGTCACATCCATGTCGCCAAACAGGATGGCGGTGCTTTTAACGCCAATCTTCAAGTCGTCATCACGGTCGACCATGGCATAGATGGTGTCGTAGCCCACCGTCCAGCTCAGTTTGGCAATAAAGATTAACCAGCAGATGGTGGTCAGTTGATTGGCTTCGGCGGCAAACGCCATCGGAATCGCCCACGAAAATGCCGCTCCCAGAAACACCTGTGGCAGGTAGGTGTGACGTTTCATAAACGGATACAGGGCCGCCAGCGCCACGCCACCAAATGACAGCCAGATGGTCAGGCTGTTGGTGAACAACACCAGTACAAACGACGTCAGACAGAGTACAGCAAAGCCGATCAGCGCCTGTTTTTCAGTCAGTCGGCCCTGGGTCAGTGGCCGGTCTTTGGTGCGTTTGACGTGGCGGTCTATTTCACGGTCGGCGTAGTCGTTGATCACACAGCCGGCGGAGCGCATCAGGAACACGCCCAGCGTGAAAATAATCAGGTTGGCCAGCGTTGGCACCCCTTCAGCGGCAATCCACAAGGCCCAAAAGGTAGGCCACAGCAGCAGATAGGAGCCCACCGGTTTGTCGAACCGTGTGATCTGAACCCATTGGTGCCAGTCTGGCCAGACTCGATCGAGGGTTTGGGTCAACGGCTTCATATCGGGGTCCTTACTGTGGTGCGGGTCGAAATCGGGTTGGCGCGCGGCCTTCAGGGCTGGCCGCTGAGCAGGTTACTGGCAAATGCCTCGCTGACCAACAGTTTGCTGGTGCCAATGTGAAACACCGAACGGCGGCACCAGGGGCTGGTGATCAGGTCTTGCAGGCGGCCGCTGGCGCTTTTGTGCTTCGGCAGGCAGCAAAACCGCATCGGCTGGCGTTGCAGCTGTGGATGGCGAAACAGGAAGCTGCCCAGTGAGCGGTTACCCAGACGGCGTACCGGGTTGCCCAATTGGCGCAAATAGCGCATCGGAATAACGGTACGTGCCTCAACCTGCAAGTCGTCATCAAGCAGCAACAGCACCTCCCGAATCCACACAGGGGCTCTGGTGGGTAAGCCCAGGTCGCGGCTTTCGATCGGACTGGCACGTCCCTGACGCTCGCTGACGAGTGTGACGCTGAACTGGCGTTGATCCATTCGGGACAGTCTCAAGGTCAGTGATCCGGTGTCGGTCAGCCAGCGCCGCTGGGATGCCGGTAATGGCAGCGCGGCGCTGCGGTGCAGGCCGCTCCACGGCGGAGCGGGTGTGAAAAAGGGGCGCGCTTGGCAGGCAATCGGGGAAATCATGGCGGCGGAGCATGCGCCAAATCACAAATACTGGCAAGAGTCGGGCTTTCTTCCATTGATTTTCGCCGATTTCGACAGTAGCTTAGGCGGCCGGTCCCAGTAACCATGCGGCTCAGGCTACAATTTGGGCAATGCTGGCTTGAAACGGCAATTTGTTTTATTCAGCCGCTGGGCGAGGATATGGTGTAGCCCTGTTGACCCGGTCAGCGTCATCGACCGGCTTTTGCCACGGGTTGATCGGTTTTGTCGGGATCAGATCCGACGGCATTTACGAGCTTTTGTGATTTCTACAGAACCTTGTGGACGGTCGGGGCTCACAGGTGTGCCTTTATTTTTAAAATCGGGTTGGTATAACCCGTATCTTTCATAGAGAGGATATTTCATGCGTAAACCAGAATTGGCAGCGGCCATTGCAGAGAAAACTGACCTGAGCAAGGAAAAAGCGTCTGAAGTGATCACTGTGATCACTGACCGCATCGCTCAGGCTCTGGCTGAAGGCGACAACGTAAGCCTGATCGGTTTCGGTACTTTCGAAGTACGTAACCGCGCTGAGCGTCAGGGTAAAAACCCACAGACTGGTGCTGCTATCACCATTCCTGCTGCCAAAGTACCTGCTTTCAAGCCAGGTAAAGGTCTGAAAGACGCTGTTCAATAAGCAACAGTGATGACAGCCGAAGCATTAACCCATCTTTGGGTTTCCCGGCTGGTGGTGGGCGAGGGACTCTGTCCTTTCGCCCATCCGGTTATGCCGCAACTGGCCATTCGGGTCAGTGACTCTTCCGATCTGAACCAGATCACCAAAGAATTCATGGATCTGTTGGCCGAAGTGGTCGATGCCGATCCCGCCGAACTTCCGACCGCCTTGTTTGTGGTACCTCATGCCTTACAGGACTTTGACGAGTACTGGAACTGGGCCATGATTTGCGACGAGTTGTTGCAGCAAATGGGCCACGAAGGGGTGATTCAGCTGGCGACCTTTCATCCGCAATATTGCTTTGAAGGCGAAGCGCCGGAAGATCCGAGCAATTTCACCAATCGTTCTCCTTACCCTATGTTGCACCTGATTCGGGAAGACGACATGGAGCAGGCTCTGGCGTCGGTAAGCCACCCGGAGCGGATTCCCGAGCGTAACCAACGCCACTTGCGGCGGATGGGCCTGGACGGCTTGCTGGAACTGATTCCCGAGCTGAAGCACTCGGACATCTTTCGTCCCTGACGGCCGTCAGGGCGTTTGAAGACAGCGCTCTGATACCGCGGATGGTCGGGCTGTCAGGAAGACAGCGCCGTGACCATATCAGCCAACTCTCCCACGTGTTCAATCAGCTCATCGGCGACTTCGTCGACGGTTTCCTGCGTTAAACCCAGTGCGTCCAGTACGTTGGGATCAAGCGCCTCGATCGGGCCGTCGCCGTAGCCACGCTGGCGCAGTGCCCGGGTGGTGACGTACAGCAGCTGGGCATAGTTGTCGTGGTCGCCACAGTAGAACGGGTTGTGTTGCTGACGAATGGCCATTACGGCCTCCGCGGGCAAATTCCACTGGCCCAGCAGCAGGCTGGCCATCTGTTCCCGGCACAGCCCCAACAAATGCCGTTCAATGTAGAAACGGTTGATGTGGGGGTTGGCTTCAATATGACGGTTGATCAGCGAAAACTGCGGCGGAAATACCTGACCTAACACCAGATAGCCAAAGTTGTGCAGCAAGCCGCACAGGTAGGCCAAGCCGCTGTCCGGCTTTTTCTTGCCCTTGATCTTGCGGGTCAATTCGCTGGCCAGTGCCGCGCCCATCACCGCTTGTTGCCAGAATGGCGTGTAGCCGTGTGGGCCTTCTCTTGGCACGCTCAGCGTGCGGCCCAGAGCAAGCCCCAGTGACAGGTTCATCACCAGATCAAACCCCAGCACTCGCAGCACGGCTTCTTCCACCGTGTTGATGTTGCCGCGTGAACGGTAGTAGGGCGAGCGGGCCCAGCTCATCACCTGGGCGGCAATCGATGGGTCGACTTCAATGGTGCGCGCCAGAGTGACGGTATCGGCGTCGGGGTCGACCCGCAATTCAATGATCTTGCGGGCGGTTTCCGGCAGCGGTGGCAGGTCGAGGGTGTCTTGCAGGCGCTGCTGAATACGCAGTGGGGTAAATTGCTCCACCGCCGCGTGGACATCTTCTTGATCGGCGCTGGTGTCGTTGTGCAGCACATCGATTTGCAGGGCGGCGGTGTAGTTGCCAATTTGTGAGCTGGCGGTCAGTGCCCGGAACTGGTCGGTTGGCATGCTCAGGTGCTGGTCGCCATGGCCGGTTTGGATAAACAGCTCGGAATACTCCAGCAAGCTGCGGTCTACCAGGCTGTCGAGTCGGGTCAGCTGCGGCAGTGCCGGAAAATCATCCAGCCCTAACTGGCGTTTCAGCTGTGCCAGTTCTTCTGGTGGTACGGCGCTGAACTGACGGCCGGTCTGGTGGGAAATCAGGTTGAGGTCGAGCATGCGGTTGGCAGGAATCACCACCTGTACCTTGCTCGCGCTGTCCTTGAGAAAAATAACCTTGGCGTAATTGCCTGGGGTAGTGCCGAATCCGGTTTCGATCATCGTCCGCTCGTTTTGAAAACCATCAGATATCGAGTATTTGACGTTCCATTCGTCCAGAACCTTTTGCACAGAGGCCGGTATTGCCATTACCTACTCCAACATCTCAAATTGTCGTTTGGTGAGGCGCTGAGTCCGTGGAGGCGTGCTGATTGGCAGCAACGGCTGCGGCGTCAGGCTTCCGGAATACTCAGGCTATTAAAAAAATATAGTTCAGCGTGGCAAGGCTGGCGGAAAATTTTGCGCCGATGCGGCGAAACTGGCTTGTTCTGTCAGGCTGGGAGTCGGGAGTGAGCGGGGCGCGCAGCCTCGGGTGTCGGGTGTCGGGTGTCGGGAGAGAACCGGATTACACCCCGGCGAAGCGTTCGGCTTCGCCAAGCCAGCGATCGATCAGTGGATCGACCACCGATGGATGGTTATTCCACAGGTGTGTCGCCATTTCGCGTACCGCTGGCAGCAGCTCGCCATCCCGTTGTAAATCGGCCACCCGCAAGGTTTGCAGGCCGGTCTGGCGAGTGCCCAGTACCTCGCCGGGGCCTCGAATCATCAAGTCCTGTTCGGCAATGTAGAAACCGTCCTGGCTGTCGCGCATCACTTGCAGGCGCTGTTTGCCGGTCATTGATAGCGGTGTTTTGTACAACAGCACGCAATGGCTGGCGACCGAGCCCCGGCCAACGCGGCCGCGCAGTTGGTGCAGCTGTGCCAATCCCAGTCGCTCCGGGTTTTCAATCACCATCAAACTGGCGTTAGGTACATCAACGCCTACTTCAATCACGGTGGTGGCCACCAGTAAATCGAGTTCGTGGGCCTTGAATTGCGCCATGATGGCGGCTTTTTCCTGTGCCTTGAGGCGGCCATGGACCAGACCAATCCGCAAGTTCGGCAGTTGTTCGGTGAGTTCGGCAGCGGTGTTTTCAGCGGCCTGGCATTGCAGTGCTTCGCTTTCTTCAATCAGGGTACACACCCAGTACGCCTGGGCGCCGCCCTGACAGGCACTGGCCACCCGGTAGATCACTTCTTCGCGGCGGTTGTCCGATACTGCGACGGTCTGGATCGGGCTGCGTCCGGGGGGAGCTCATCAATGATGGAGGTATCAAGGTCGGCGTAGGCGCTCATCGCCAGCGTCCGTGGAATCGGCGTAGCAGTCATAATCAGCTGGTGGGGTGACTGGCCATTGAGGTTGCCCTTTTCCTTCAGCGACAGTCGCTGGTGGACGCCAAAACGGTGTTGCTCGTCGATGATCACCAGCCCCAGCTGCTGGAACTTTACTTCGTCCTGAAACAGCGCATGGGTGCCAATCACCAGTTGGGCATCGCCGCTGGCGATGGCCTGTAAGGATTCATTACGGGCTTTGCCGCGGGTCTTGCCCCCCAGCCAGCCGGTTTTGATGCCCAGTGGCTCGAACCAGCGGGTCATATTGATAAAGTGCTGCTCGGCAAGAATTTCGGTGGGTGCCATCAAGGCTACCTGAAAACCGCTTTCCAGCGCCTGGCAAGCGGCCATGGCGGCGACCAGGGTTTTACCGGAGCCGACGTCCCCTTGCACCAGCCGCAACATGGGCACTGGCTTGCTGAGATCGTTGAGAATCTCTCCGGTGACCCGCTGCTGGGCGTTGGTGGGGGTAAATGGCAGTGCGGCGACCAGCTGTTGTTTCAGTGTGCCTGAGGGGGTCATCACGGGGGCGCCGTCTTGTTGTGCCTTCGAGCGCAGCCGATGCATCGACAGCTGATGAGCCAGCAGCTCTTCCAGAATCAATCGGCGTTGGGCGGTGTGGCTGCCGTTCAACAGTTGTTCCAATTGCACGTCGGCGGGTGGCTGATGCAAAAACAGCAGTGCTTGCTTGAGCGTCGGCAAGTGCCATTCGGCCAGCCATTGAGGCGGCAGCAGGTCGTTGAGCGGTACGCTGTCGTCGCGCAGAAACTCCAGCGCCTGTTCCATTAGCAGCCGCAGTCGCTGTTGGCTGATGCCTTCGGTGGCGGGATAGACCGGCGTCAGGCGCGCTTCGGGCAGTTCTTCCGACGCATCGTCCAGTAGCTGGTATTCCGGGTGGTACAGCTCCAGCCCGCTGGCACCCCGACGGGCTTCGCCATAGCAGCGCACCAACGCGCCTTTGCGGAACTGGTTTTTCTGTTTGGCGTTGAAATGATAGAAACGAAGGCTGATTACACCGCTGTGGTCGGCCAGTTTCACCAGCATCGAGCGACGCTTGCCAAACAGCACGTCGGCGCTGCGCACTTCGCCCTGAATCACCGCGGGCTGCTGGTGTTGCAGGCTGCCGATCATCTGAATGCGGCTGCGGTCTTCATAGCGAAATGGCAGGTGAAACAGCAGCTCCGCCAGCGACTCAATATTGAGGCGCTGGAGCTGCTCCTTGAGCTTGGGCCCGACGCCCTTGAGGCGGGTCAGATCCAGTTGCGGGTCCATGGCGATACGGCGTTCCCGGGGCGTTGGCCGCTTAGCGGCTGATGCTGCACTGACGGGCAGTTTCGATCAGCAGGTCGACCGCCTGACCGCGTGGGAAGCTGGCGCGCCACGCCAGAGCCACGGTACGGAATGGCTGTGGATTGGTGAACGGACGGGTGATCACCAGATTGCGATCCAGATTGCTGATGGCGGATTCCGGCAGCACGGTAATGCCCAAACCGGACGCCACCATGTGCTTGAGGGTTTCCAGCGAGCTGCCTTCCAGCACGCTGCCCAAGCGGGTGTGGTGCTTGCGGCTCAGGGCCGGGCAGTGCTCGAACACCTGATCGCGGAAACAGTGGCCTTCACCCAGCATCAGCAGGTCTTCATCGGCCAGTTGTTCGGGCTCGATGGTTTCCTGATTCTTCCACGGGTGGTTCTTTGGCAGCACCACCACAAAGTTTTCATCGTACAGCGGCCGTGTCAGTACATCGGGTTCGTTGAACGGCAGTGCCACAATGATGGCATCGAGGTCGCCGTCGCGCAGTTGGCGGCGCAGGGTGCCGGTGTAGTTCTCTTTCAGGTACAGCGGCATGGATGGCGCGCGCTGGTGGATTTGTGGCACCAGATGCGGGAACAGGTACGGCCCGATGGTGAAAATAGCACCAATTTTCAGCGGTGAGCTGAGCTGGTCCTTGCCGGCACTGGCCAGCTCGCGGATGGAGCGGGCTTCTTCCAGTACCCGTTGGGCCTGGGCGACGATGCGTTCGCCCAATGGGGTCACCGACACCGAACTTTTGCTGCGCTCGAAAATCGCAATATCCAGCTCATTTTCGAGTTTCTTGATGGCAACACTCAGGGTAGGCTGGCTGACAAAGCACTTTTCCGCCGCGCGGCCAAAATGCTTTTCCTGAGACAGGGTTACGATGTATTTCAGTTCGGTCAAGGTCATAATTGGTTGCCTTCATAGCGATGAAGAATTTGATTTAGTTTACCTATCATTGGCCTCAAGTAAATAGCTGACGACAGAATCGTTTTATTCAGTCTTACGAACCTGAACGTCAGCACCTAAACTGTTTTTATGGGCGGCAAGCCCTGAACGTGCAAACGGTGAGTGTAAGGAGAAACAGATGGCTCGTATTCTGATTATTGGGGCAGGAGACATCGGTGGTGGTTTGGCAGCGGCCATGGTGGCTCAGCATGATGTCTGGGCGCTGCGTCGCAGTGCTGCCGAGCGCAACGAGATTCCCGGCGTGCAATGGATTCAGGCCGATGTGACCGACCCCGAAACCCTGCTGGCGCTGCCGGACGATCTCGATCTGGTGGTTTACAGCATTGCCTCGCCGGTGTTCTCCCGCGAGTCGTATCATGAGTTTTACGTTAATGGCCTGAAAAACGTGATTCAGGCATTGCCGCAGCAAGCGCTCAAACGCTTCCTGTTTGTCTCCAGTACCAGTGTTTACCATCAGATGAATGGCGAGTGGGTCGACGAGCAGTCAGAAACCCAACCGGCAGCGTTTGCCGGTAAAGAGCATCTGCTGGCCGAACAGGCGTTACTGGATAGCCGTTTTCCCGCCACGGTTGTGCGCTTTACCGGGATTTATGGCCCGGGCCGTAATCGCATGATCGAGCAGGCCCGCCGGGGCAATCATTGTGACCCTGAGCCGCCGATCTGGACCAATCGCATTCACCGCGATGATTGCATCGGGGTGCTGAAATTTCTGGCCGAGAAGGCACTGGCGGACGAAGCACTCGATACCCTCTATCTGGCCACCGATGATGAGCCTGCGCCGCTGTTTGATGTGTTGGAGTGGATCAAGGAGCGCATCGACGATGTCGACCCGGATCACGACATGCCGGAAGCCAGCCGACGGGCCAACCGCCGCTGTCGCAATGACCGCCTGAAAGCGCTGGGGTATGAATTCAGGTATCAGGGCTTCCGTCAGGGCTACGATGAGATTCTGACCGAATTGGGATACTCCTGAGTGTTCAGCTGGATGGCTTCAAACTGACAGCAATAACCGCATCGCCAACAACAAAAAAGCCGCTGATTCGTCAGCGGCTTTTTTGTTTCTTTTTCACGGGCTGATCACAGACCGATGATCAGTTTTTCAACCGCACGATCTTGTTGACCCCGGCAATGTTACGCAGCTTGCGCATCACCCGGGCAAGGTGCTTACGGCCGGTGATGTTGACCTTCAGGTTGGTGACGCTGAGGCGGGCATCACGCTCTTCGACATTGATGTTCTCAATGGTGGCATCGGCCATGTTGATGGCAGACGCCAGAGCCACGATCAGGCCACGGCGGGTTTCCATGTACACCTTGAGGCTGACGGTGAAGTCGCTGTCGATGTCCTTGTCCCAGCTCAGGGCCACGCACTTTTCCGGATTGCTGCGGATATCACCGATGTTACGGCAGGTTTCGGTGTGTACCACGATGCCTTTGCCAGAGCTGACGTGACCAACAATCGGATCGCCAGGAATCGGGCTGCAGCACTTGGCAAAACTCACCAACAAGCCTTCGGTACCCTTGATCGACAACGGGGTTTCCGGGGTCGATTCGAGGTTAATGTCGGCGTCACGGGTGGCGGCCAGGAAGCGGCGGGCAATCAGCGGTGCCATGCGGTTACCGGAGCCGATTTCCTCCAACAGGTCTTCCAGTTCCTTGTTGTTGGTTTCCTTCAGCACCAGGTCGATCTGTTCCAGAGCGATGTCGTTGAGTGACTTGTCGAACGCCGCCAGGGCCTTGTTCAACAGCCGCTCACCCAGCACCACGGATTCGGAACGACGTTGGCTCTTGAGGTAGCTGCGAATACCGGAACGGGCTTTGCCAGACACCACAAAATTGAGCCAGGCCGGGTTCGGCTGAGCGTTAGGGGCGGTGACCACCTGTACCGTCTGGCCGCTGCTGAGCTTGGCGCTGAGCGGCGACAACTGACGGTCGATACGACAGGCAATGCACTGGTTGCCAATGTCGGTGTGCACGGCGTAGGCAAAGTCGATGGGCGTTGCCCCGGCGGGCAGCGTCATGATCTTGCCTTTTGGCGTGAACACGTAGATTTCTTCCGGGAACAGGTCGAACTTCACGTGCTCGACAAATTCCAGCGGGCTGCCGGCGTTCTTTTGCAGTTCCAGCAGGTTTTGCACCCATTGACGGGCGCGCTGGGAGCCACTGGCCTGATCGCTTTCCGACTTGTACAGCCAGTGGGCGGCAATGCCGTAGTTGGCCATGGCGTCCATTTCTTCGGTACGAATTTGGATTTCAATCGGCACTTCACCAGCGTTGAACAGGGTGGTGTGCAACGACTGATAGCCATTGGCCTTGGGAATGGCGATGTAATCCTTGAAGCGGCCCGGCAGCGGTTTGAAGAGGCTGTGGACCATACCAAGGATGCGGTAACAGCTGTCCACTTCATCGGTGATGATGCGGAAACCGTACACATCCATGATTTCGTCGATGTCCTTTTTCTTGGACTTCGCCATCTTCGAATAGATGCTGAACAGGTGCTTTTCGCGTCCTACCACTCGGGCCGAAATATTGGCTTCGCTGAGGCGATTACGAATGGTGTTGGCGATGTTGCTGATGATTTCAGCGTGGCTGCCACGATGCTTTTTCACCGCTTTGCGAATCAGGTCGGAACGCATCGGGTGCATGGCTTCAAAGCAGAGATCTTCCATCTCTACCCGAATGCTGTTCAGGCCCAGGCGGTGGGCAATCGGGGCATAGATATCCAGGGTTTCGCGAGCAATGCGACGACGCTTTTCAGGCCGCAAGGAGCCCAGCGTGCGCATGTTGTGCAGACGGTCAGCCAGCTTCACCAGAATCACACGGATGTCCCGTGCCATGGCCATCGCCATTTTCTGGAAGTTTTCGGCTTGTTGCTGCTCTTTGTCTTCGAAATGGATATGGGTCAGCTTGGATACGCCATCTACCAGGTAGCTGACGGTTTCACCAAACTGTTGATCCAGTGCGGAACGCGGAATCCCGGTATCTTCAATCACGTCGTGTAGCATGGCTGCCATCAGCGAGTGATGGTCCAGATGCATGTCGGCCAGAATGCTGGCAACGGCTAACGGATGGATGATGTAAGGTTCACCACTACGCCGACGTTGTCCGTCGTGGGCTTGTTCGGCGTAGTAGTACGCCCGGCGCACCTGCTGGATTTGCTGGCGGCTCAGGTAATGGGAAAGGCGCTCGGACAGGGCATCAAGAGTGGGCATTCAGATCTCCGGCGATTGATGCGCTGTCTTTGGATCAGTATTCGTCAGCTTGTGCAGCTGCTTCTTCCTGTGCGGCAACAGACGCTGGGGTTACCAGGCCTTCAGCAATTTCGCGCAGCGCCAGAACGGTTGGCTTGTCGTTTTCTTCTGCAACCAGCGGCTCAGAACCCTCAACGGCGATCTGGCGGGCACGCTTGGTAGCCAACATGACCAGTTCAAAGCGGTTATCAACGTTAGTCAGGCAATCTTCAACAGTTACGCGGGCCATAGGGTTTCCGTCATGGTTTTAAATCGATAGGACCGAACATTGTAGCTGAATTTTTGAACGATGGAAGGGGGTTGTGATGTCGATTGGTCATTAGCAGCCAGCTGGCGGAGCATCCCAACCGCCGTCTGCCCCGGGCGCTTGGGGTCTTGTTGAAAAGCCGTGGAGAGTCCCAGGGTGAATAGCACAGGAGTAGCGGCCAGCGGCGCTAACTGACATTTTCTGTCAGCGCGCGGCTATTGGCGGGATTTGCCTTGCCAACCGGATCACAGAACCAGTGTTTTTTGTTAGCAAAGCTTCATGGAGTGTCGGGTAATGTAAGGCAACTCTCGGGTGGTCAGGCGCAGTGCCCCAATCCCGGTCGCAATGGCGACGGCGGATACTGATAACGAATACCAAAAACGACTACCCAAAAAACATTGATACACCGTGACCCTATTGAGGAAACCTTGATGAGATCCCTTGTTGATCACCAGTGGCCGAGCGGGTGGCGCCTGGCGGGAGTCCGGCAGCGTTATGCCCGCTGGCTGACCCCGGCGGCGTGGCGACGGCCGTTTACTGGTCAAACCCAAACCAATACCGACTCCCATAGCTTGGCACGGAGTGCCGGTGACGCTATCGGCCGGGCGGTGCGCACGCTGTTGGCACTGTCGGCGTTGGTTTTGCTGTCTGGCTGTATGGACGATGGTTACGACGGCAGCGTCACGGAATCCGGTGATGCTGCGGTGGTAGTCAACGAACAGGGCCGTGCTATTTACCAAAGCAGCTGCGCTTCCTGTCATGGTCTGGAAGGTAATGGCACATCGGTCGGGTCATCGCTGGTGGCCTGTGCAACCTGCTCATCCGTTGACGTTTTGGCCGATGAGATCAGCCGCACCATGCCGGTGGCCAATGTGTCTTCCTGTGTGGGCGACTGTGCCAGTAACGTCGCCGAGTACATTATGCAGGCCTTTAATGGCGGCAGTGCAACGGTGTCGGCGCTGTCGATTGAAGGTGTTACGGCCGAGCCGTACAGCGCCACTTTGCGACGCGCTACCTTGTTGATGTTGGGTCGTTTACCCAGCCAGAGCGAGCTGAACCGGGTGCGTCTGGAAGGTGAAGACGGGCTGTCGGCGGTGCTGGACGAGGTGATGAACGAAGACGCCTTTTACGAGTACCTGATGACGGTCTTCAACGAGCAGTTCCTGACCGATAAGTACCTGTCGTCCAACCTGACTCAGGGTGGCATTAACCTGCTCGACGCCGACGATTTCCCCAATCGCAAGTGGTACAACGACCAGTATCCGAACGATGAGCAAAGCAGTCTGCGCAGCTGTCTGCGAACCGAAGCCAACGATGCCGTTGCCCGCGAGCCGCTGGAACTGGTGCGTTACGCCGCCATGACCGAGCAGCCCCATACGCTGTTTGTGACCGCCGACTACATGATGGTCAATTGGTACAGCCAGCAGGTATACGACGCCGAATTGGTCGACGGTGCGGCCAGTTTCCGCCAGCTGGACGAGCCAGTCTGTGCCGAAGTGGAAGCCTATGAGGAAGACGGTGTGCTGGTGCCAGCCAGCGGTGAGCGTATTTATTACGATCCAACCGACTTCAAGCCAGCACGCATTACCCACGACACCGAGTACGCCATTGGCGGTTATCCACACGCAGGGGTGCTGACGTCACCGATGTTCCTGAACCGCTACCCGACAACCTACACCAACCGCAACCGTCACCGCTCGCGGATCTTTTACGACTACTTCCTCGATATCGATATTCTGGCCATCGAAGGTGATCGTCCGGAAGACGGCGTCGGCAGCGGCATTGCCAATCCGACTTTGCTGGACCCGGCCTGTTACGGTTGTCATCAGGTGATGGACCCGGTGGCCTCGGCGTTTCAGCACTGGACCGACAACGGTCGTTATATCGTCACCGGGCCGTCATCGCGCAACAGCTGGGACAGTTCCGACATCGAAGCGCCGGGGTTTAATGGAAAAACGATGCCGATTTCCGGCTCCGGTGGCTATTTCCGCAACATGCTGCAATGGCTGGGGCAAGAAACCGCCGCTGATCCCAACTTTGCCTGGGCTACGGTACGCACCCTCTATCAGGGCATGATGGCCACCAACCTGCTGGCCGCACCCGGCAGCGAAGGCAGTGACGCAGACCTCAAGGCGTACAACGACCAGCGTAAGGTGATCAACACCATTGCTACCAACATGGTGAACGACGGCTGGCGCATCAAGACCGCGGTGAAGGGCATTCTGATGTCGCCGTATTTCCGTGCCGCCGCTGTTGACCAAAGCATTCACGCCACCAGCAGCCAGTTTGGTGCCAGTCGTTTCCTCAGTCCGGAGCAGATGCAGAACAAGCTCAATGCCGTGATTGGCTTTGGCTGGGATGAATTCCGTAACGAGAGCAACCGCATCATGTACGGCGGCATGGACTCCGACAGCATCGTTGAAATGATCCGTGAGCCGAGCGGCCTGATGATTGCCATTCAGGACCGCATGGCCTCTGAAATGGCCTGTCGGGCAGTGGCTTACGACTTTACCAAAACCGTTGCCGAGCGAGTGCTGTTCCCCAATGTGGCGGTCGATACCATGCCGCAGGATATGGACGGCAATGCCATCGACTCCTCGGCCCAGCGCATTCGTGAAAACATCGCCTACCTGTTCTGGACCTTCTTTGGTGAAGAGGTCAGCGCAGACCATGCCGAAGTGGAAGCAGCCTATCAGCTGTTCGAAGCCACCTGGCTACAGGGTCGGGCCTTGCTTGCAAGCGATGAGCAAATGGAGCCGTCGATGGGTAACTGGTTGGAGTGGGAATGCCGCGCCCGTTGGCAGCGCAACGCCGAAGGGCGCAGTGATGGCAACCTGCCCGAGGAGCAACGGATTGACGATGATCCGGATTACGTCATCCGTGCCTGGATTGCCGTGATTACCTACCTGATGACCGACTACCGCTTCGTCTACGAATAAGGAGGCCAGACATGAAACGACGCAATTTTCTGCAAATGATGGCCGTCACCGGTCTGCTGGCGACGCCGTTTGCGGCATCCCGTGTGCACGCTGCCAGCGTGCCGCAATTCATCGTTGCCGTGAACGCCAGCGGCGGCTGGGACCCAACCAGCCTGTGTGATCCCAAAGGGCTGAACGGTTTGTACAGCGAAAACAGCGACCGCTACGAAGGCTCAACCAATTCCGTGGCGCTGGACGACAGCAAGCGTTTTAACCAGATTCAATGGAGCGCCATTCCGGAAGGGGTATCAAACGACGTGGAGGTGCGGGCGCGGATCGAAAACCAGTTCGACACCTTCTTCACCCAGTACGGCAACCAGCTGACGGTGATCAACGGCATCGATACCGAAACCAACAACCACGATACCGGCTCACGGGTGGTGTGGTCCGGCAACGAAGAAACCGGTTATCCCAACATTGCGGCGCTGTACGCGGCGGCGGTTGCGCCGACCTTGCCGCTGGCGTTCATCAGCAATGGCGGTTACGACTTCACCGACTCGCTGGTGGCACGAGCGCGGGCCAGCAATGCCGATTTCATTGCCCAGCTGGCCGACCCGAACCTGTATTACGACCAGCGCGGTTTTATCTATCGCAGCGCCGATGCGTCGGTTGATTTGTACGATCCGGTGATCGCTGCGCGTAACGCCCGTTTGCAGCGTCAGCTGGACAATGCCGAGCTGCTGCAACGTCGCCAACAATTGCAGGCGCTGGCCAACATCCGGGGGGCCGATAACAACCTGGCCCTGATGGTGCCAACGCTGGAAAGCATTCAGGCCAACGTCAGTCGTGACCTGAACTGGAACAGCAACCGCGCCAATGACCTGAAAAGCCAGGCCGAAGTGGTGGCGGCGGCGTTTGCGTCCAACCTCTGTGCTGGCGCAACGTTGAACTACGGCGGTTTTGACACCCACGGCAATCACGACGCCAGCGCCTACCCTCGGCTGGGCGACCTGCTGGAAGGGGTACACTTTCTGGTGCAGGCGCTGACCTATGCGGGCGTGGCCGACCGAACCACCATCGTGATTGGCTCTGACTTTGGCCGCACGCCATACTACAACTCCGGCAATGGCAAGGATCACTGGCCGGTAACCAGTATGATGGTGCTGCACCCTCAAGCCACCGGCGGTCGGGTGTTTGGTGCCAGTGGGCCAGGCTTTGAAGCGCAGTCGATCAATACCGAAACCGGCCTGATCGACAGTGCCAACGGCCAGCGGCTGACGCCAGCCCATGTGAATGCCTCGCTGCGTGCCTTGCTGGGAATCGACAACAGCGCAGTGGTGCAATCCTATTCTCTGGGTTCCAATCCGTTCCGGATTTTTGCCTGATCATCGGAGTTTTCGAATGCGTATCAAATTATCAACATTGTGTGCTGGTGCTGCCACGGCGGCCCGTCAGGCGCAGGGTATGGTGAAAAAACCGGCTTTGACGTTACTGGCGGTGGTGGCAATGGGGCTGCTTCCTGCCAGTGCGATGGCCGTCAGTGCGGGTGATCCGGCACCGGACTTCCGTTTACCTGTTCTGGGCACGAAAGCCGAACAATCCCTGCAGGATCACCGTGGTCAGGTGGTGTATCTGGATTTCTGGGCATCCTGGTGTGCACCGTGCCGCAAGTCGATGCCGTTTATGGAAGCCCTGCATCAGGAGCTGGCGTCAGAGGGCTTGCGGATTCTGGCGGTCAATCTCGACGACGAACAAGCCCCGGCACTGAAGTTTATTGAACGTTACGGCGTCACCTACACCAACCTGTTCGACGGCATGGCGACCCTTCCAGAGAAGTACAAGGTCATGGGCATGCCAACGGCGGTCCTGATCGACCGCAAAGGCGTGGTGCGCTGGGTGCATGCAGGCTTCAGCAGCAAGGACGAGGCCGAGATTCGTCAGCAAATTGAAGCGGTATTGGCGGACCCGTCATGAACAAGGGAATCACTCGTGTTGCTGCCGGGCTACTGTGCGGCAGCCTGTTACTGGCATCGGGGTGTGCCCAGGTGGCCCCCTGGCAGCGAGGCCATTTGGGCTCTGATGTCATGAGCTGGGACGGCAATGCCCTCAAGCGCAGCCTCGATGATCATATTCACAGCAGCAAGGAAGCCAGCTCGGGCGGTTTTGGGGCCGCTGGTGGTGGTTGCGGGTGCAACGGATGAGTCAGCAACAGAAGCCGTTAACCGCCTTTGCGGTGTTGTCGGCAGCGGCTGCCAGTATGGCGTTGCCGGTGGCGGATACACAGGCAGAAGCGCGTCCCGACGAACGCATCATCAGTTACCGCACCAGCCAGTATCAGGAAGACGATGCTCCGGCCTCGCGGACCTTCAACGGCGTTACCGACCGCTATAGCGTCAATGTGCACCAAGTGGGGTTCGATACGCCGATTGCCGACGACTGGTACCTGACCTCTGAGTTGCAATACGAAACCATGTCCGGTGCATCACCGATGCAGACCTACGAAAACAGCGACGGCCAAAGCGTGCTGGTGATGAGCGGTGCCAGCATCGACGACACCCGCATCGACCTGAAGCTGGCGCCAACCCGCTATTTCGAGCAAGGCACGGTGGGTGGCTCGGTGGCGATTTCCAGCGAAAACGACTATCAGTCGTTAGCGGCTGGGGTGAATGGCTCGCTGGCTCTGTTTAACGACATGGCGACCTTGCAGGGCGGGGTGAGTCTGGCTCATGACACCCTGTCGCCAACTGATCCTGAGTTATCCACAGCCCGTCAGCAGGCCGATGGCGCAACCAAAACCACGGTGTCGCTGTTTCAGGGCGTATCGCTGGTGCTGAGCAAGGATTCGGCGCTGAATCTGGGACTGGTTGCTACCCATAGCAGTGGTTATCTGTCCGACCCCTACAAAACCGACGATCGCCGCCCCGACAGCCGCGCCATGCTGGCATTGAGCAGTCGTTACCGCCACTACCTCAGCTGGGGGCCAGGACAGGAAAACGGCTGGCATCTGGATGCGCGATGGTATCAGGACGACTGGTCCGTGCGTTCGCAGACCCTGACGACCCGGCTGGTCAGCCGCTGGACCGGTGTTCACTGGCGCTTTGAGCTGACACCGATGCTGCGTTACTACCGCCAGAGTCAGGCGGCGTTCTATGGCCTTGAACAAACGCCGGATGCCAATAGCCCGCACAGCTCGGATGCCCGTTTGTCGACCTATGGTGCTTTGGCGCTGGGGCTCAGTTCCGAGTTGGGCTGGAAGGCCTGGTCGCTGTCGCTGGACTACCAGACCTACGATGCCTCGGAAGGTCTGGCGCTGGTGGGGGATACCGACAAGGAAACTCCGGGGCTGGTGGACTATCAGCTGTTCAGTCTGGGAGTGTCTTATCAGTACTGATGCCGCAATGGTTACTCGAGAGGTGATCCACGAGGTTGCACCGGGGCTCTGGCGCTGTCGTTTCGCGGCGCTGGGCGGCCCCTGCGAGTTGCATCTTGGTTGCGACGACCGCCGTCTGGCGCAGCAAGCAGCAGCGGCGGTGGAAGCTGAAACCCGCCGTATCGAAGCCAAATATTCCCGCTATCAGCCGGACAGTGTGCTGTCGCAGCTGAATGCCCGCGCCGGTGTGCCTTGCCCGATTGATGCTGAGACTCATCAGTTGCTGAATTTTGCCTGGCTGTGCTTTCAGCAGAGCGACGGACTGTTTGATATCAGCTCGGGGGTACTGCGACAGGCGTGGGACTTTCGTCAGCCGCGGCTTCCCGAACCTCAGACCCTGCAACCCTTGTTGCGGCGGATTGGACTGGAGCGTATGCAGCTGCAACCGGATCAGGTTCAGATCCCCGCCGATATGGAGCTGGACCTCGGTGGCCTTGGCAAGGAATACGCCGTTGATCGGGCGGCGGCGGTGTGCCAGCAACTGGGCATTCGCTCCGGTCTGATCGACTTTGGCGGCGATATTCAGGTGCTGGGCCCCAAGGCCGACGGCTCACCCTGGCACGTGGCGGTGCGTAACCCCGCGCAACCAGATACGCCTTTGGCCGGGCTGCCGGTGTATCAGGGCGGCGTTGCCAGCAGTGGCAATTACGAACGGGGCTTTGATCTGGAGGGCCGTCGTTATTGCCATATTCTTAACCCGCGTACGGGCTATCCGATGGACTACTGGGCGTCGGTCACTGTGGTGTCTGGCAGTGCGCTGTTGGCTGGTTGTTTGTCGACCATTGCCATGCTCAAACAGGCAACTGCACTGGAGTGGCTGCAACAGCAGCAACAAGCCTTTCTGGCGGTCACCACGGACGGTCGTCAGCATCGCTGGCCAGACCAGCCAAGTGTGGAATAACGTCGGCATTCTGTGGCGCTCTGTGAGCAAAATGCCGTTGGCGGTATGAAAACGTTGGCATGGCGGTAAAGAAGGGTATGGCTTTGTCTGGCTGGCCGTTTTCTTAAAAAAACACAGTGTTTCTCGGGCTACCCTCATCAGCGGTATTAGCACCATCAGCAGTTTCTGTTCATGGCATGGATGAGGACTTTCTTATGAAAAATACGCCTTCGATGGACGTAATCAGCCGTCGCAAACTCTTGCTCAGCTCGGCGTCATTGGCCGTTGCTATTCCGGTCAGTGGTCTGGTGGGCTGTGGCAGCAGTTCAGACAGCGCAACCGCGGGCAGCACAACGACCGATGACAGCACTTCGGATAGCTCTTCTGATAGCTCGACGGATGATTCCAGCAGCACGGAATCCCTGAGTCAGGACAACAGCGATGTTGACTGGGCGACGGGGGGTACCAGCAACGCCACGGTGGAGTACCCCAATCCCTTCGAGGAGGGCAGTTATTCCACTTGCACTCTCACCACCGAAACCACCGAAGGCCCCTGTTATTCGGATTCTGTTGAGCGGGAAGATATTTCCGAAGGGCTCGACGGTTTGCCAACCCGGCTGTGCTTCAGGGTGGTGGACGAAAACTGCGATCCGGTGGCTGGCGCGGTGGTCGATATCTGGCATTGCGACCGCTACGGGGTCTACTCCGGCGATGGCATGACCGCGGTAGATTTCTGCACCGGCGGCGATGAGGAATACACCAGCAACGATTTCTTTCGCGGCACCCAAACCACCGACGACGATGGCTATGTCTGGTTCAGCACCTGCTGGCCAAGCTGGTACTCGAGCCGGGCGGTGCACATTCACTTTATGGTGATCATCGACGACTTGACCTACGTAACCTCCCAGGTGGGTTTTGCCGACACGCTGGTCGACGACATCATCACCAACTGCACCGATTACAGCGACACCGGTCGCGGTTTGCCGGATACCTACAACTACGACGACACCGTGTTTCCAAGCACCGGCTACGAAGAGTATCTGCTGGATACCCACAAAATGTCGGACGGCTCCCTGTTGGCTTGGAAAGAGCTGATGATCGACAGCAGCAATGGTTATAGCCGCTCTGACAGCAGTGATGACATGAGTGGCGGTGGCATGGGCGGGACACCACCGGATGGAGAAATGGGCGACACACCGCCGGGTGGTTTCTGATTCTGACCACCCCTGCGGCCGCTCTGTTGGCCATAAAAATCGGCCATAAAAAAACGCCCGTCGGGATCACTCCTGACGGGCGTTTTGTATTCTTGCGGTTAAACGGAGTTAGCCGTTTAACAGGCCTTGCAGGGTATCGGCGTGGCGTTCACGCTGGGCTTCCAGACGGTGACGACGGGCGATCACAATGGAGCGCAACTCTTCGAGGGTGTTGTCGAAGTTGTCGTTGATGATCAGGTAGTCGTATTCGCCGTAGTGGCTCATTTCAGACTGGGCGTCGCGCATGCGGCGTTCAATGGTGGTTTCGTCGTCCTGACCACGCTTGGTCAGGCGCTCACGCAGGGCTTCGATGGACGGCGGCGCAATAAATACTGACACAGCTTCCGGCATCAGCTTGCGCACCTGCTCGGCACCCTGCCAATCAATTTCCAGAATCACGTCGCGGCCGGCCGCCAACTCGCTTTCCACCCATGGCTGGGAAGTACCGTAGAAGTTGTCGAACACCTGAGCGTGTTCCAGAAAGGCAGCGTTGCCGATCATGGTTTTGAATTCGTCGACGGACACAAAGTGATAAGCCACGCCGTTTTCCTCACCCGGACGCGGCGCGCGGGTGGTGTGGGATACCGACACACCAATGTGCTTGGTGGTTTTCAGCAGGGCGTTTACCAGACTGGTTTTGCCGGCACCGGATGGGGCCGAAAAAATAAACAGGGTGCCAATCATTGTCTCAGAGATCCGAACATGTGCGTGAATAGCTATCCAGTATAACCCGAATTGGCAGGCGATGGCGGCCCCGGGGATTAATGCAGGCCAAACCACCAGACCGCGCTGGCGGTAAGAAACGAAAAGGGCATCGACAGCAAAATCATCAGCGCAATTTCGTCTTTCGGACCGCCGTACTTGACGCTGAGCAGGTAGCTGATGACCGCCATAGGCATGGCCATCTGCACCATCATGGTGAGCTGTTCGGTACTGCTGAGGGGCATAAAGCGGGTCACCACAAACGCCACAGCGACACCGACCAGCGGTCGCCAAGCCGAAAACAGCAGCACCCGCCCTAATGCGCCCTTGTCGGACAGCTTCAGTTGCGACACCGAGCGGCCCAGCAGTAACAGCATCACTGGCAGGGTGATGGAGCCCAACATATCGAGAGTGTTCATGACCGGGGTCGGCAGTTGCCAATCCAGTAACAACAGCAGCGCGCCCAGCAGCAATGCCATTACCGGGCCGTTTTTCAGCAGTGCTTTGGGGTGGTAGCTGCCTGACATGGTGCCGGTACCGAGGGTGAAGTGGCTGATCTGCACCACCGATGAAATCACGATTCCGGCCGCCAGGCCCGCTTGTCCAAAGAAGGCGAAGCAGACCGGCAAGCCGAGGTTGCCGGTGTTGGGGTTGGTCAATGGCGAGACATAAAACGCCGGGCTCAGCTTCAGTAACTTCAGCAGCCCCCAGTTGATCATGGCGACCAAAGCCAGAATCACCACCGTCGACAGAATCAGGCTGCCCATGGCTTCGACGTCCATTTCCATCACCAGCACCGAGTGCAGCAGCAAGGCAGGAATCCCGACATTGGATACCAGGCTGCCCAGCTGGGGGCTGTCCAGATAGTCGGTTTTGCGGCTTAACAGAATACCCAGCAGCATCAGGCTGAAGATGGGGGTCAGTGCCGTGGCGAGGGCATGCAACATGAAGGGCTCCAGCAGGCACCAGATGGCTTGGGAGGTGCCAGAATCGTCAGGATAGGCGCCGGAGTTTACGGGGTACTTCTATGGCTGACTAATTCGGTAACGGCCGTTATGTATCAATTTAATTGATACGAGCCAGAGCTCCAGCCCGGTTAACTAATACCGGTATGGAGCCCGGTTGAGTGGTTCAGAGATGAGTGGCTCAGCCCGGACGCGTGGCGTCAACAATGGGCAAGGTGTTGTACTGGGCTTGTACGGCCAGCAAGGCAGGATAGGCCTCAAAGGTGTGCAACTGGCGGAATTGCAGCCATTCAATCATGGTCAGCAGGCACATGGTGGGGTATTGCCAATCATTGAAGGCACCGCCTATGGCTTGTTGTTCCAGCCATTGCAGAGAGTCTTCAATACGTTCCCGCTGCAGTTTGAACAGCAGAAGATCTTCCTGCACCGGCAGTTCCGAGAGTCTTCCAAGCACCATAACTACGCAGGAATCGGTGACGGCATCAATCACACTGATCTGGTTGTATTGGGTAATCGTTAATTCTGGCAAAGCCAGTTTGCGTTGCAGGTAGTGATGAATGACGTGGGAATCGAAAATGTGTTCACCGTTATCCTCCAGTGCAGGCACTTTGCGCACCGGAGAGATCCTGCCGTATTGCTGGCGGCCTGCGTCGTCGTATAGCGGAACATCTTCAAAGTGGTAATCGACGCCATCCAGCAGCAAGCGGATGCGACGCACGAACGGCGAAGGGGTCGTACCATAAAGGGTCATGGTCATAGCGGATTCCAGTTTCCATAGTCCATATTCGATCGCCATCAACGCTCTGTCTTCCAGAGCGGGCTCCGGGGCATTCGGACTGTCCTTGTTTGCGGAGGGTCCTGAATGAGCCACCAGCGTGATGCCGGTGGCTCGTCCCGTCAAGGGCAGTATCAGGCGTTCAGTACCGCCACACTGGCGCTGCGTTCCAGACACAGATTCAGCCAGCGGGTGACGTTCGGGTAATTGCTCAATGCCAGCGTCTCGCGAGCTTCGTAGTGCACCGTCAAGGCGCGCACCCATGGCCAGCTGGCGATGTCGGCAATGGTGTAGTCGTTGCCCATGATCCAGGTGCGGTTTTGCAGTCGCTCATTGAGTACCGTCAGCAGGCGCTGGGTTTCGCCCTTATAACGCTCCAGTGCGTAGGGGTCTTCAATGTTGGCGCCGCCGTAGGAGTGGAAGTGGCCAAATTGCCCGAACATCGGGCCGATGCCGCCCATCTGGAACATCAGCCATTGAATGGTGCGGTAGCGCGCGTGGTGATCGCTGGGAATAAAACGGCCGGTTTTTTCCGCCAGGTAGATCAGGATGGCACCGCTCTCCCACAGTCCCAGCGGGTTGCCGTCCATGCCATGCGGATCAATGATGGCGGGGATCTTGCCGTTCGGGTTCAGCGACTGGAATTCCGCCGAGTGTTGCTCGTCGTCG
Source organism: Oceanobacter sp. ABM4_470 (assembly GCF_056158645.1). Classification (NCBI taxonomy): domain Bacteria; kingdom Pseudomonadati; phylum Pseudomonadota; class Gammaproteobacteria; order Oceanospirillales; family Oceanospirillaceae; genus Oceanobacter; species Oceanobacter sp. ABM4_470. Next base: position 3,324,590 of record NZ_JBSWTR010000001.1, on the reverse strand, counting down.
CTGAAGCTGACGAGGTGTTTTTCATACGCCAGACCGCATTCTTCCAGCATGGCAGAGACTTTCAGACCGTTGGGGGTATCGACGCTGTAGAGCTGGATAATGTCCGGGTTGGTGGCGGGCCAGCGTTCCGTAATGGTGTATGGCTTGAACATGATTGCCTCCTGCGCATCCCTCTACTGTGGGATAGGCGTAGCCCAGCCCCGGAATGGCGTGTATTTGTTGTTTGAGCCTGCTGTCCGGTGCCGAGAACAAGCTGCGAGACCAAACTGCGAGATCAAGCTGCTATATCAGGTTTCAGGCACTGAACGGCAGGCGCTGTTTATAAGGCACTTGCTTAAGCCTCAGGTTCGGTTTTGTACGTTCCTTAACCAGAACGGATTGTTGCAGCGGGCCTGCTGAGAGCGTGTTCCAGCTGCCCAAGACAAAATTGCCAATTGCAGGGCTGGCCACATTCGTCGCTCGTAATCCGTCAGCAAGTGGTTATGCTCGCTGATTTGCGTGTTGTCTTTGCATGTCTGCGTCTCAACGAATATTCAAGGTTCGCCGCCACTACAACAAATGGGTCACCGAGCAGACGCTGGAAGACTTTGCGCTGCGCTTTACCGCTCGTAGCGGTCGCCGGATGTCGATCGAACGGGTGGCGCAAACGGCGCTGGGTGCCACGGCGTTTCTGGCGTTGGAGGGCATTGCCGCAGCGGTTACCCTGAATTACGGCTTTACCAACACCGTCGCTGCCATGCTGGTGGTGTGTTTGTTGTTTTTTATCACCGGTTTCCCGATCACCTACTATTCCGCCCGTCATGGTCTCGATATCGATTTGCTGACCCGCGGAGCAGGCTTTGGCTATCTGGGCTCGACCCTGACCTCGCTGATTTACGCCACCTTCACGTTTATTTTCTTTGCCATTGAGGCGGTGATTCTGGCCGGCGCCCTGCATGCTCTGCTGGGTGTGCCGTTAGCGATTGGTTACTTCCTTTGTGCGGTGGCGGTGATTCCGATTGTGACCCACGGCATCAAGACCATCAGTAAATTCCAGTCAGGCACCCAGTTGTTGTGGGTGGCCTTGCAGCTTGCGGCACTGGCGGTGGTGATCATTAACGAGTCGGAGCATTTGGCCGCCTGGACCGGTTTCAGTGGCCTTGGGCAGGCCTTGCCAGCGGCGGACAGCTTGCCAGAAGCGGATGTTGCCGCCGGTGCCGTCAACAGCGCTGCCGGCAGCTTCAACATCCTGCTGTTCGGGGCGGCTGCCTCGGTGTTTTTTGCACTGGTGCCACAAATCGGCGAGCAGGTGGATTATTTGCGGTTTATGCCGCCGAAAAACGACAACAACCGCAAACGCTGGTGGTTCTGGCTGATTCTGGCGGGGCCGGGCTGGGTGTTGATTGGCATGATCAAAATGCTGCTGGGCTCGTTTCTGGCCTATCTGGCCATCACCCAGGGCATGAGTTACGCCGAAGCCACCGACCCGACTCATATGTATCAGCGGGTGTATTTTTACCTGACCCAGTCCGAGGGGACGGCACTGCTGCTGGCGGCGTTGATGGTGATCATTTCGCAGATGAAAATTAACGTCACCAACGCCTATGCGGGTTCGATTGCCTGGTCGAATTTTTTCTCGCGGCTGACCCACTCCCACCCGGGCCGGGTGGTGTGGCTGGTGTTCAACGTCACCATTGCTTTGCTGTTGATGGAATTGGGCATTTATCAGGCGCTGGAAGCGGTACTGGGGGTGTTTGCGATTCTGGCGGTCAGCTGGTTGGGTTCGCTGGCGGCTGATCTGTTGATCAACAAACCGCTGGGGCTGAGCCCGAAAACCCTCGAGTTCAAACGGGCGCACCTGTACGACATCAACCCGGTTGGGGTTGGCTCCATGCTGCTGGCGACGACGCTGGGAGTGTTGTCGTATTTAGGGGTATTTGGCGATGTGCTGGCGACCCTGAGTCACTTTGTCAGTCTGTTGGTGTGTTTTATCGCGGTGCCTTTTATCGCCTGGATGACCGGCGGCAAATACTATCTGGCGCGTACCTCGCCAGAGCTGGACGAACTGACACTGACTCCGGCACCGGTGGATGCGGCAACGCAGGGGCGACCGTTGCCCGATGCCTTGCAGCACAGCCACAGCGGTACCCATAAGTGCGGTGTGTGTGAAAACCATTTTGAGCCGGAAGACATGAGTTGGTGCCCGGCCTACGCACTGCCCATCTGCTCCTTGTGTTGCAGCCTCGATGTGCGCTGCATGGATGCCTGCAAACCCTACGGCCGGGTGTCGCGGCAGATTACCCATTTCCTGTCGAAGTTTGTCTCCACCGCCACCGTCAGACTGGTGAACTCCCGGTTGGGGCAGTTTGTGGGTTTGTTGCTGGTGGTGAACCTGCTCAACGCCGCCTTACTGGCGTTGATTTACCGGCAGATGGCACCGCAATCGGCGGCTGAGATTGAGCTGTTGCAGCAAACCCTTTGGACCTTGTTTTTCACCCTGCTGATTGTTTCCGGGGTGGTGTCCTGGTTGTTCCTACTGGCCCACGAAAGCCGCGTGGTGGCGCAAAAGGAATCCAACCGCCAGACCCGCAAGCTGATGACCGAAATCGAGGCCCACGAGGAAACCGACCGCGAGCTGCAACAGGCCAAGGAGCTGGCTGAGCGCGCCAACGCCGCCAAGAGCCGTTATCTGACGGGCATCAGTCACGAGCTGAGAACACCACTGCAATCGGTAATCGGTTACGCCCACCTGCTGGATAATCGCACCGATACCCCGGATTTTCATCGCAATGGCCTGCAAATTATCCAACGTTCGGGCCAGTACCTGACCGACCTGATCGACGGTCTACTGGATATTTCCCGCATTGAAGCCGGGCGGCTGGAACTGTTCCGCGAGCGGGTTGAGCTGCCTGCCGTGATTGACCAGCTGCAAGCCATGTTCGCCATGGAAGCCAGCAAAAAGGGCATTCGGTTTGAAAGCTCGGTGCAGGGCAAGTTGCCGCAGTGGACCATGACCGACGAAAAACGCCTGCGCCAGATTCTGATCAACCTGTTGTCGAACGCGGTGAAATACACCCCCGCGGGCGAAGTGCATTTCGACATTCGCTACCGCAATCAGGTGGCGGAGTTTTCTATTCGGGACACCGGGCCGGGCATTGACGGTGAGGCACTCAAGCGGATTTTTGACCCGTTCGAGCGTGTCCGTGATCAGGCCACCGCCAGCCTGCCGGGCACCGGCCTCGGACTGACCATTGTGCGACTGCTGGTCGACATCATGGGTGGCGATTTGCAAGTCGACAGCGAGCCAGGCAAGGGCAGTTGCTTCCGGGTGTCGCTGATGCTGCCGTGGCTGAGCGACCAAACCGACAGCGCCCGCTCTGAAGACGAGCTGGCTGATACCCGTCATCTGGTTGGTTACCAGGGTTATCAACGTACGCTGATGTTGGTCGACGATGACCCGGTAGTACGGGGATTGTTGGCTGATTTGCTACGGCCGTTGGGCTTTCAGGTGCTGGAAGCCAGCAGTGCCGAGCAGTGCCTGGGCTTGCTGGATGAGCTGATGGGCAAGGTGCCGGATCTGTTTTTACTGGATATTTCCATGCCAGGCATGAGCGGTTTACAACTGGCGGCGCTGTTGCGTCAGCAAGGGCTGGATGTGCCTTTGGTGATGCTATCGGCGGATGCTCAGGAGCAGGATCGCAGTGCCGATGAACAGGCGATTTACAACGACTATCTGGTCAAACCGGTGGCTAACCGGCGGCTGTTGAGCGTACTGGCCGAACAGCTGCATTTGCAATGGTCCTGGGCGCAGCCGTCCGCCGCCGCAACGGCCTTGGAAAGCGCAACGTCAGAACAGCCGAATGAACATCAGCAGCTACAGCTGCGCGAGCTGATTGCGTATGCGGAAATGGGCTATCGCAAGGGCGTCCAGCAGTGTCTGGAAGCGCTGACTGACAGTGTTACGGCTACTGACATCACTATTGCTACCGACATCGCTATTGCTAAGCCGGGTTGGCTGACGTCATTGCAACAGTTAGCGGCAGGGTATCAGTATCAGGGACTGCAGCACGCCTGCGAGCAGCTGCTGGCGGATACTCAACCGGACAGCACACAATCATGATTCTGACCTCACCGGCCCGCCAAATGGCCCACCAGGGCACGGGATTGACTGGGCAAATCGGACCATGGTGCTTGTGTTTGGTGAAGCTTATCGACGAGAATCAAACTCCTTTGCAGTTTTCAGAAGCAGGAATGCTCTCGTCATGATGTCCACAACGGAATCCGGTTTTGCCAGTACCACCGCTCCCGAAAGCCGGGCGGACATGGTGTTGGTGGTGGACGACTCACCCGATTCACTGAGCCTGATCAACGACGCGCTGGAAGCCGCCGGGGTCGAGGTGCTGGTGGCACTGGAAGGCCGCCAGGCGCTCAACATTGCCCGCAAAATGAAGCCGGACATGATTCTGATGGATGCCATCATGCCGAACATGGACGGCTTTGAAGCCTGTCGGTTGCTGAAAAGCGATCCGGAGCTGGCCGCCATTCCGGTGATCTTTATGACCGGCCTGACCGAAACCGAGCATGTGGTGAAAGGTCTGGATGCTGGCGGCGTCGACTACCTCACCAAGCCAATCAAGCCGCAGGAATTGCTGGCCCGCATGCGGGTGCATCTGAAGAATGCCCGTCTGACCCACAGTGCACACACGGCACTGGACTCCACCGGGCAGCACCTGCTCACGGTGGCTATCGATGGTCTGCCCAGCTGGGCGACCCCGCAGGTGCATGCTTTGCTGTCCAAAGCCCGGGTCGATGACCTGACACTGAAAGCGGTGCTGGCACCGCAGTTACAGCAGTGGCTGAGTCAGCCTCTTTCCGCCGGGCAGACACTGGTGTTTAACGATATTTCCTACCCCTTGTCGGTACGCTTTGTCGAAACCCAGAGCAATGGTCAGGCGCTGTTGAAGCTGATTGACGGCGAACGCCCCACTGGGGCCGCCATGCTACGTCAGCAGCTCGGCCTGACCGAGCGGGAGTCGGAAGTCTTGTACTGGATTGCCAATGGCAAGGCCAACCGCGATGCCGCTGAAATTCTGGGTATGAGCCCACGTACTGTGAACAAGCATCTGGAGCAGGTGTTTGTGAAACTGGGGGTGGAAAACCGCACCGCGGCGGCGGGCGTAGCACTGCGATTGCTGGCTGTCGAGTAAGGCGTCGCTACTGACAGCTTTTGTAACAGTGTTCAAGGTCAAAATAGCTAAACGGGCATTCAATTGTCGGTATTGGCAAAGTGAGTTGTCCTACAATTCTGTTCACCACTCAACTCTTCGGGTAGTTTAGTAACAGTGTTCCAACGGCGGAGCACTTGCAAGACTCCGATGCAGGCTGGGGATATCCCCTCCAGCCGTCATTTGATCGCAGATCAAAGCTGATCTCCTGTGAGGTTGGCTATTTTTTTGTCCGCTCTTCGGGAGATCGCTGTGGTATCACAGTTACCCGACTATAGAGAGTGGAGGATCGAATGAAAAACCTGATCACTTCCTTGCTGGTACTTGCCAGCCTGCTGGGCTTCAGCGTTCCCTCATTTGCCATGAACGACGCCGAGGCCATCAACGTTTCCGGCAGCCAGCGCATGCTGTCCCAGCGCATGATGAAAAGCTATTTGATGATTGGTGCCGACGTTAAAACCGACGTTGCCCAGCAGCAGCTGGACGAATCCATGGGGCTGTTCGAAGAGCGCCTGGAAGCCCTGATGAACTACGCCCCCACCGACCAGATCAAGGCCCGCCTGAACAAGGTGCAAGGCATCTGGAACCAGCATCGTGGTGGCTTGCTGAAGAAACCCAACAAAGAACAAATCCTCGGGTTCATGGAAGAAAACCGTCAGCTGCTGACGGCCTGTAACGATGTGGTGGTGGAGATTGCCAAATTCGCCAACGTCCCAAGCGCCGAGCTGGTCAATATTTCCGGCCGTCAGCGGATGCTGTCGCAGCGCATTGCCAAGGCCTATCTGGCGATGTACTGGCGCATTGATTCCGATGAGGTACGTCAGGAATTCTCCGACTCCATCGCGCTGTTCGAAAAATCCCTGCAAAAGCTGCAAGCCTCTGGCATGAACACCCCGGAAGTCGAGCAAGCCCTGCAACGGGTAGGCAGCCAATGGGCCTTCTCGCAAAGCGGCTTCAAACTGGATGAATCCGGCCGTTATGTGCCGACCGTTATCTCAGTGACCACCGAATCCATCCTCTGGAAAATGAACGACATCACCAAGATGTACGAACAGATTATGGCTGCGCGCAACTCCTGATCGGCTCTCCGTCGTTGGAGTGGGCGCAGTCGTTGCCCCTCAGCCAGATAACCATGGTCTTAGCTCCCTTGATCATGCTGGTTGGATACCCTTGTGCCGCTCTTTGAGCGGCTTTTTTGTGCCTGCTGTTTTTGCTTTGCTGGCGATGGTTTATCGAGAGCAAGCTCTCTCCCACAATGCTGGTCAGACGCCAGACTATCTACGTCAAATGACGTACCCCGCTACGTAAAACAACGCACGGGCTTGCGTTAATCGGCCAATACCTGCCGTTACAAGAATATCGAATACTGAAACTGTTCTGGGGAAGGCCATCTGGCCACACACGATAACGAGCACAGGAACTCGATATGAAATTCAACAAGCTGTTTGCAGGTGTCACTCTGGCACTGGGTACGTCCATGGTTACCTTTACCGCGACCGCAGAAGACACCATCAAGGTAGGTGTGCTGCACTCTCTGTCCGGCACCATGGCGATCTCCGAAACCACGCTGAAAGACACCGTACTGATGATGGTGGAAGAGCAGAACAAGGCAGGCGGTTTGTTGGGCAAAAAGCTCGAGCCTGTGGTCGTTGATCCGGCTTCCAACTGGCCTCTGTTTGCGGAAAAAACCCGTGAGCTGCTGACCGAAAAAGACGTAGACGTGATCTTTGGTTGCTGGACCTCCGTGTCCCGTAAATCGGTACTGCCAGTCATTGAAGAACTGAACGGCCTGATGTTCTACCCGGTTCAGTACGAAGGTGAAGAGTCTTCCAAAAACGTGTTCTACACCGGTGCGGCGCCGAACCAGCAGGCCATTCCAGCGGTTGACTACCTGATGAACGACCTCGACGTTGAACGTTGGGTACTGGCTGGCACCGACTACGTGTACCCACGTACCACCAACAAGATTCTGGAAGCCTACCTGAAGTCCAAAGGTGTGGACGCCAAGGACATCATGGTGAACTACACCCCATTCGGTCATTCCGATTGGCAGTCCATCGTTTCCGACATCAAGAAGTTCGGCAGCAAGGGCAAGAAGACTGCCGTGGTTTCTACCATCAACGGCGACGCCAACGTACCTTTCTACAAGGAACTGGGTAACCAGGGCATCTCTGCCGAAGACATCCCGGTGGTTGCCTTCTCGGTAGGTGAAGAAGAACTGTCCGGTATCGACACCAAACCATTGGTAGGCCACCTGGCCGCCTGGAACTACTTCCAGTCCGTGGATACCGCTGAAAACGAACAGTTCATCGATACCTGGAAAACCTTCATCAAGAACGAAGACCGCGTCACCAACGACCCGATGGAAGCGACTTACATTGGCTTCAAAATGTGGGCACAAGCGGTTGAGAAAGCCGGTACTACCGACGTAGACGCGGTTGAAAAGGCCATGATCGGTCAGGAAGTGAAGAACCTGACTGGCGGTGTGGCGGTGATGAACAAAAACCACCACCTGAGCAAACCGGTTCTGATTGGCGAAATTCAGGACGACGGCCAGTTTGAAGTGGTTTGGGAAACCGACGGTGTTGTTGCTGGTGACGCGTGGTCCGACTTCCTGCCAGGTTCCAAGGACCTGATCGCGGACTGGACTGCGCCTACCGAGTGCGGCAACTACAACGTCAAGACCAAGTCGTGTGGTGGTAGCATGGCCACTGCCGAGTAAGGCTCATTTTCGGAGGAACTGGAGCTCGGTATCTCTGCGTTAAAAATCGCTCGGCGATTCTCATGTATGACTTATACACTGCGCTCGCCTCGCAATTTTTGCCTTGACCTACCGTCGTCCAACTCCTCCGAGACGATAGCTACATTTGCGGGTGCAGTAAGGAATGTCACTTAACGGATAACCTTCTGTACCTTCAAATTAAAAAAACCTCGCACCACCCATTTATCCACAGCTTCACCCGCCACTGCGGGGTGTTACAACCGAAGCGGAGATCAACGTGAAAAAACTAATGTGCATCAGTTTCTGGCTGATGGGGTGTTTGCTGCCCGCGCTTTCCCATGGCGCCGAGCCTGACGCCGCTGAAGCTACCATTCAGACCGGCTATTCCGACTCTGAAACCATTCCGAAACTGGTGCAACAGCTGACAGAAAAGTCGCTGACCAAAGCCATTCCTGTGCTGGAAGCACTGGCACGTGAAGGCGGTGAAACCATGTTGCCGTTGTTCCGTACCATGCTGAATGGCGACCTCTACTACGTAAAAGCAACAGGGCAGGTGGTTGGCCAGCAGGAAGTCGACGGCGAGACTTCCTACAAGGACATCCTGACCGCTGAACCCATCATTGGCCTTGGCAAGCGCGATACCAAAAAAATTCGTGTAAACAACAAGTTACGCGGCTTTCTGCGTGACGCTATCTCGCGCATTCAATTGTCTTCCGAAGACCCTGCCAAGCGTGGCACAGCGGTTCGCAGCCTACTGTCTGACCTCGATGACAGCACGGTGCTGGCCATCAGCGAAGCTCGTGAAAATGAAACCGATGCGGATGTTATGGCGACCATGGATCTGGCGCTGGCGATGTACGCCCTGGCCGAAGGTAACTCGGATGTTGAAAAACTGGACGCTATCGAACAGCTGTCAGGCAGTCTGGAACAGGATGTGCGTAACCTGCTGCGCCAGTATGCGGAAATGGAGCCGGATCACAGCGACTACAACGCCAAGGTATCCGCTGCTGCCAGTAAGGCTTTGAGCAAGATTCAGGAGAAAGTCGAGTTCTACGGCTTTGTCGACCAGCTGTTTTTTGGCCTGAGCCTCGGCTCGGTACTGCTGCTGGCAGCCATTGGTCTGGCCATCACCTTTGGTGTGATGGGCGTGATCAACATGGCCCACGGCGAAATGATCATGCTGGGCGCTTACACCACCTACATCATTCAGATGCTGCTGCCGAATCACATCGACTTGTCTATCTGGATTGCGATTCCGGCGGCCTTCATTGTGTCTGGTCTGGTGGGTGTCGCCATTGAGCGTGGTGTCATCCGCCACCTTCATGGACGCCCGTTAGAAACCTTGCTGGCGACTTTTGGTATCAGCCTGTTCCTGCAACAGCTGGTACGTACCGTGATCTCACCGCAGAACGTACCGGTATCCACCCCAAGCTGGATGTCCGGCACGCTGGACATCAACCCGGTGCTGTCGCTGACGCTGAACCGTCTGTACATCCTGGCATTTGCGCTGCTGGTGTTCTTCGCACTGCTGATCATCCTCAAGAAAACCAATCTCGGCCTGAACGTGCGGGCGGTATCGCAGAACCGTGCCATGGCCCGCGCCATGGGCGTGCGCTCGGATCGTGTTGATGCGCTGACCTTTGGTCTGGGTTCCGGTATTGCCGGTATCGCTGGGGTGGCTCTGAGCCAGCTGACAAACGTTGGTCCTAACCTCGGCCAAAGCTACATCATCGACTCCTTTATGGTGGTGGTATTCGGTGGCGTCGGTAATTTGTGGGGCACTCTGGTGGCGGCTTTCTCGCTGGGCATTGCCAACAAGTTCCTGGAGCCGGTCACCGGTGCAGTCTTGGCCAGCATTCTGGTGCTGGTGTTCATCATCCTGTTCATTCAGAAACGTCCGAAAGGCCTGTTTCCTCAAAAAGGGAGGGCGGCCGAATGAGCTCCCTGATTTCTTCTATCTTCGCCAATCGTGGTCAACCGGGTGGCCGGGTGATGCCGTTTGTGATGATTCTGCTGGTGGCCACGGTACTGGCATCCGGGCTGAATCTGTTCACGCCGGAAGGTTCGGCGCTGCACGTCAGCACCTACACCATCACCCTGTTAGGCAAGTATCTGTGTTACGCCATGTTGGCGCTTGCTGTCGACGTTATCTGGGGTTACTGCGGTATTTTGAGCCTCGGCCACGGCGCCTTCTTTGCGCTGGGTGGCTATGCCATGGGCATGTACCTGATGCGTCAGATTGGTGATCGTGGTGTGTATGGCAACCCGATCCTGCCGGACTTTATGGTGTTCCTCGACTGGCAGGAGTTGCCATGGTTCTGGCTTGGTGTGGATCAGTTCTGGTTCGCCATGATCATGGTGATTCTGGTGCCGGGCATTCTGGCTTATGTATTCGGTTTTCTGGCCTTCCGCTCACGGGTTACCGGCGTTTACCTGTCGATCATGACCCAGGCGTTGACCTACGCGCTGATGTTGGCCTTCTTCCGCAACGAAATGGGCTTTGGTGGCAACAACGGCCTGACCGACTTCAAGGACATTTTGGGCTTTGACCTGCAATCCGATACCACTCGTATTGTGCTGTTCCTGATTACCGCGGCTCTGTTGAGTGTGGCGCTGGTCACCAGCCACTGGATCATGAACTCACGCATGGGCAAGGTGATTCTGGCGGTACGCGACAGCGAATCCCGCGCCCGCTTTATTGGCTACAAAACCGAAACCTACAAGGTTTGGCTGTTTGTGTATTCAGCTGTGATTGCGGCAGTGGCCGGTGCCTTGTACGTGCCTCAAGTCGGCATCATCAACCCGGGCGAGTTTTCTCCAATCAACTCCATTGAAGTGGTGATCTGGGTCGCTGTGGGTGGCCGTGGAACCCTTATTGGCGCTGTCGTCGGCGCGCTGCTGGTGAACTACGCCAAGACCCGTTTTACCGCCATTCTGCCAGAAGGCTGGTTGTTTATGCTGGGCGCGCTGTTTGTGCTGGTCACCCTGTACCTGCCAAAAGGCCTGATGGGCTTGTTTGGTCAGCTGAAGCAGAAGTTTTCCACGCCTGCGGGGCCTTCAAATGGGGCTGGCGGCTCGTCGGCTAACGACAGTAAGACAACCGAATCCACTCAGGGAGCCAGCGCATGAACATGATTGAAGAGCGCGTCAGTAAGGCCAGTGAGCAGGCCCGTGAATTTTTCCGGCCGGATCAGGTCTGGCCATTTCTGGTGCCGGACCAGCCCCAGAAAGTGGACGTTTCCAAACAGGTGCTGCTGTATGTTGAAGGTCTGAATCTGAGTTTTGATGGCTTCAAGGCACTGAACGACCTGAATCTTTACATCAACGATGGCGAGCTGCGTTGCCTGATTGGTGCCAATGGTGCTGGTAAAACCACCCTGATGGACGTGATTACCGGCAAGACCCAGCCGGACTCCGGTACCGTATACTTTGGCTCCAACATTAACTTGCTGGATCGTAGCGAAGATGAAATTGCCCAGCTCGGCATTGGCCGTAAATTCCAGAAGCCAACCGTGTTCGAAGCCCAGACGGTATTCGACAACCTGGAGCTGTCGCTGAAATCCAACAAGGGTGTGATCCCGACCCTGCTGGCGCGGCTGTCGCCGACCGAGATTCAGCGCATCGACGAAGTGTTGAACATCATTGGGTTGCAGGAGCAGCGCTTTATGCTGGCGGGTGCTCTGTCCCATGGCCAGAAACAGTGGCTGGAAATCGGCATGTTGCTGATGGCCGATCCGCGTTTGCTGCTGGTGGATGAACCGGTCGCAGGCATGACACCACAGGAAACCGAACGCACGGCAGAGCTGCTGCAATCACTGGCCGGTGAGCGCACTGTGATTGTTGTGGAACACGATATGGAGTTTGTTCGTTCTATCGCCCGTACAGTGACGGTGCTGCATCAGGGGTCTGTGCTGGCCGAGGGCACGATGGACCAGATTCAGGCTAACAAAGATGTGATTGAAGTGTATCTGGGAGAAGACGCATGATTGCCATTAATCAGGTAAACCAGCTTTACGGCGGCACTCAGATTCTGTGGGATCTGAACCTCAATATCGAAAAAGGCTCTTGCACCTGCATCATGGGCCGCAATGGTGTCGGCAAAACCACGCTGTTGAAATGCCTGATGGGCTTACTGCCAGTGTCCAACGGCGAAATTCTGTTGAACGGCAAAGCCCTGCACAAACAAAGCGCCGAATCCCGAGCTTTGGCGGGCATTGGCTATGTGCCACAGGGCCGCGATATTTTCCCGATGCTGACGGTGGAAGAAAACTTGCGTATTGGTCTGCCAATTCGCAAACAGCGTCTGAAAATGTTGGGTAGAGAAGACGAAACCCACGATATTCCGGAAAAAATCTTCGAGCTGTTTCCGGTGCTGAAGGAAATGATGCATCGTCGTGGTGGCGATTTATCTGGCGGTCAGCAACAGCAATTGGCTATAGGACGAGCGTTAGTTATTGAGCCTGAGGTACTGATCCTTGACGAACCCAACGAAGGCATTCAGCCTAACATCGTCAAACAAATTGGCGATGTGATCCTGAAGCTGAACGCCGAAGAGGGATTAACCGTTATTCTGGTCGAGCAGAAACTGGGTTTCGCCCGTCGTGTTGGCCGTGAATTCCGGCTGATGGAAAAGGGTCGGGTTGTCGCTAGTGACAAAATGGACAATCTGTCCGATGAGCTGATTCGGCAGTATCTGGCGGTATGATGCTGGCAAAACCTGACCGAATGGTCATTGCGTGGCTTGATCCATCAGTCCAGCAGTAACAAGGAGCGATTTGCATGAACCTCGCCGTCTCATCGACGACGCAGGCCCAGCCTGAAGACAATCAGAAGGACAGCAACCAGGCAAACGCGCTGGCATCCCGCTGGGATGCCTCTTTGACTCTGGGTATTGAGTCTACTTCCCGTGGCTCGGTACTGAAAAGCAAGTCCCATCAAGGGCCTCTGTATATTCAAAAGCCTTTCTATCCGGAAGGTCGTGAGCTCGCACACCTTTACTTGTTGCACCCGCCGGGTGGCATGGTGTCTGGCGATACCCTTGCCATCGGCGCTAACCTGGGCCAGCAGGCGCAGGCGCTGATCACAACCCCTGGCGCAGGGCGAGTATACCGTGCCCGTGGTGACAGGACTCTGCAGCATCAGATCATCGAATTTAACGTTGCCAGCGATGCTTCACTGGAATGGCTGCCATTGGAAGCCATTATCTATCCTGGTGCGGTAACCCGACTGGATACTCGTGTGAACCTTCAGGGTAACGCTCGTTATATTGGCTGGGATGTGACCAGTCTAGGGTTGCCTGCTCGTGGCGAACTGTTCAACGCCGACAGTGCCCTGAATCAAACCCTGAACATCTACCGTGATGGCAAGCTTTGTTTGCGCGAGCGACTGGTTGTGGAAGGAGATCGACTGGATCAGCAGTCGATGTTGGATGCCAGCAGTGGACTCAAGCAACGACCGATTTGCGGCACCATGGTGGCAGGGCCATTCAGCTCTGAACAGGTATCCGAGTTGCTGCTGGATGAGTTACGCGACCTGTGTGATGGCTGGAATGCACGAGACTCACAGGCGTTAGCGGGCATCACCCTGAACCACGATTTTCTGATTGTTCGCTATCTGGGCTCCTGCTCCGAACAGGCGCGCAACCTGTTCGTCGAATGCTGGGCGCGGTTACGGCCTTTATTGCTGAATAGAAACGCCTGTCCGCCGAGGATTTGGGCGACGTAAAACCACATGGCTTGACGTCAGACGTCAGACGTCAGACGCGATTGAATACAAGCAGCCAGTCGGTCGACCGGCAGCTGCAAGATAACCAAATGAGGGCTCTATGGAACTGTTGCCAAGAGAGAAAGACAAGCTGCTGATTTTCACCGCAGCCTTGCTGGCTGAACGTCGTCTTAACCGTGGTCTCAAGCTGAATTATCCGGAAGCGGTGGCCTATATCACCATGGAAATCATCGAAGGTGCCCGTGACGGTAAAACCGTGGCAGAACTGATGAGCTATGGCAAAACCCTGTTGAGCGCCGATCAGGTGATGGAAGGCGTTCCTGAGTTGATCCATGAAGTGCAGGTGGAAGCGACGTTCCCGGATGGGACCAAGCTGGTGACGGTCCACGAGCCAATTTGTTAACTCGCTGGACGTCGGATGTCTGAAGCCAGACGTCTGACGCAGTTGTAGGTCGGATAAGTGAGCGAAGCGAATGCCATCCGACGAGGTCGATGCAGTAAGGCATCGCGCTTTGCCGACCCAAGGCCAACCAAAAAATGCAGGGTGCTATTGCGCACCGAGGCGTCTGACTTCGGACGTCCGACCCACATACGCGTCCGACGTCAGACCTCTGACATCCGACCCGAAAACACCACAGGGAGACATTGATGTTTATTCCAGGTGAAGTACAAGCCGCCAACGGCGAGATTGAATTAAACGCCGGTCGCAAGACCCTCAAGCTACGTGTTGAAAACACCGGCGACCGTCCGATTCAGGTCGGCTCCCACTATCACTTTGCTGAAACCAATCCGGCACTGAGCTTTGACCGCGAGGCTGCCAAAGGCTTTCACCTCAACATCGCCTCTGGTACCGCAGTGCGTTTTGAGCCGGGTCAGGGCCGTGAAGTTGAGCTGGTGGAGTTTGCCGGTAAGCGTGAGATCTACGGTTTCCGTGGCGATGTGATGGGGGCGGTTGGTGCCGCTGAAGGCGCTGATGAATCGACCGTTACTGCCAAAATGGATCGCACGGCCTACGCCCAGATGTTTGGCCCAACCGTGGGCGACAAGGTGCGTCTGGGCGATACCGAACTGTGGGTTCAGGTTGAAAAAGATTTCACCGTCTATGGCGATGAAGTGAAGTTTGGTGGCGGCAAGGTGATTCGCGATGGTATGGGCCAGAGTCAGGTAATGAATCACCCGTCAGACGGCTCGGAAGGTGCGATGGATCTGGTGATCACCAATGCCGTGATTCTGGATCACTGGGGCGTGGTCAAGGGTGATGTAGGCATCAAGGAAGGCCGCATCGTTCGTATCGGCAAGGCCGGTAACCCGGATGTGCAGGCCAATGTCGATATCATCGTTGGCCCGGGTACCGAAGTGATTGCTGGCGAGGGTTCTATTCTGACCGCTGGCGGCATCGACGCTCACATTCACTTTATTTGCCCACAGCAAATTGAAGAAGCCTTGATGAGTGGCGTAACCACCATGATTGGTGGCGGTACCGGCCCGGCCACCGGCACCAACGCCACCACGTGTACGTCTGGCCCTTGGTACATCGGCAAGATGCTGCAAAGCACCGATGACTTGCCAATGAACTTTGGTTTTCTGGGCAAGGGCAATGCTTCCCAGCCAGACGCCTTGGCTGAACAGCTGGAAGCCGGTGCCTGTGGCCTCAAGTTGCATGAAGACTGGGGTACCACACCTGCTGCTATCGACTGCTGCCTGAGTGTGGCGGAAAAGTACGATGTGCAGGTGGCGATCCATACCGACACTCTCAATGAGTCCGGCTTTGTCGACGATACTATTGGTGCCTTCAAGGATCGGGTTATCCACACCTACCATACCGAAGGGGCAGGTGGCGGCCATGCGCCGGATATTATCCGCGCCTGCGCCTACCCGAACGTGTTGCCGTCATCGACCAATCCGACCCGTCCTTATACGGTCAACACGGTGGATGAGCACCTCGATATGCTGATGGTTTGTCACCACCTCGACAGCACCATTCCGGAAGACGTCGCGTTTGCCGACTCTCGTATTCGTAAGGAAACCATTGCCGCCGAAGACATCTTCCACGACCGCGGTGCGTTTTCGATGATCTCTTCGGACTCCCAGGCGATGGGACGCGTGGGTGAAGTGGTGACTCGTACCTGGCAAACCGCCCACAAGATGAAAACCCAGTTTGGTCTTTTACCGGAAGACGAAGAGTGCGGTACCGACAACTTCCGTGCCCGCCGGTATGTTGCCAAATACACCATTAACCCGGCCATTGCCCATGGTGTAAGCCACGAAGTCGGCTCCATTGAGCCGGGCAAACTGGCCGACCTGGTGCTGTGGAAACCGGCTTTCTTTGCGGTGAAGCCATCCATGATCATTAAGGGTGGCATGATTGCAGCAGCGCCAATGGGTGACCCGAATGCCTCTATTCCGACACCACAGCCAGTGCATTACCGACCGATGTTTGGTGCCCATGGCAAAGCCGCCGCGAAAACCTCGTTCACCGTCGTGAGCCAGGCTGCACTGGATAATGGCATCAAGGAAACATTGGGCCTGAACCGTAATCTGGTGGCGTGTAAGAACACTCGTAACATCGGCAAGAAAGACATGGTGCTGAACGACTGGCAGCCAACCATCACCGTCGACCCGCAAACCTATGAAGTGCGCGCCGACGGCGAGTTGCTGACCTGTGAACCCGCAACCGAACTGCCGTTAGCCCAGTTGTATAACCTGTTTTGATTGCTCTGAGTTAATAAGTGGCGTTGCGGTTGGATGAGTGCGCATCGAGATGAGCAGATTTGAATAAAAGCGGACAGAGTATCCGGCCACGGATGGCCGGATAGCCCTGTTGAGACAGGGATGTCGAATCAGGGCGGCTCGTAGTTCGCTTGAAATTCAAATTGAAAGGCGAATCGGAAGCGCGGAGCAGAGGGGATGGCAACCGCCGGGGAGAGAAGTTCTCCCCAAGAGGCGAACCTCCCGAACAGATAAATCATCGTCGTTGAAGTGTGTTTGACGACTGCGGAAGTCAAATCGCAGGCAAGCCAGCTCCTACCCATCGTTGTAGGAGGCTTGCCTCCGATACGGAGAAATCCATGCTGGAAATTTATGAACGCCTCGGCGTTCCGGAAAAAGAAGGGGACCCTGCAGGTCCTGTGTATGCCACTGTTTGCCTGACCCATGAACAGCGTGATCGCGGTCGGCTGAAGCTGACCAGTACCGACGGCGAAGAAGTGCGGGTATTTCTGGAGCGGGGCAAGGCACTGCTGGTGGGGGAATACCTGAAGTCCCACTGTGGCAAGATCGTTAAAGTCGAAGGTGCACCGGAGCCGGTCACTGAAGCGACTTGTGAAGACTGGCACACCTTTGCCCGTGCCTGTTATCACCTGGGTAACCGCCATGTGAAATTGCAGGTGGGCGACAAGTGGCTGCGAATCACGCCTGACCATGTGTTAGAGCAAATGCTGGAATTACTGGAGCTGACTGTTACTCACAAGGAAGCGGTGTTTGTTCCCGAGAATGGTGCTTACTTCAAGGGACTGGGTGGGCATTCCCACTCCCATGGTCATGACCATGATGATGGCCATTCGCACAGCCATGGTCATAGCCACTCTCACGATCACTCCTATGATCACAGCCATTCGCACAGCCACTCTCACAATCATGAGCACTGATACTGTGATGGACAACACTGCTGAACCAACGCAGATAGCTCCTGAGCCAGTGCCTGCGGCGGGGTTACAACTGGTTCGGCTGATGCACCTCTCATCGGTGAGCCTACCGGTTGGCGGTTTTGCATTTTCCCATGGTCTCGAATATGCCATCGAAACCGGTTGGATTCGCAAGCCCCTTCAAGTGGCTGACTGGGTGCGTGAACAGTTGCATCTTGGCCTCAGCAATACTGATGTACCGGTACTTGAACGAGTTATGGCGGCTTGCGGTTCAGAACATGAAGAAGCCCGACTGCGCGAGCTGAATGACCTGATTCTGGCCTGTCGTGAAACCCGCGAGCTGCGTCTGACCGACACCGCCATGGGCGAAGCCCTGATTCGACTGATGAACAGCCTTGGGCTTGAACAGCCGTTCGAATCGAGCGAAGACGTCAGTTTTGTGGTGCTGTTTGGTGTGGCGGCCAGTCGTTGGGGAATTGATTACCCATCGGCAGCCAATGGCTTTTTATGGTCCTGGCTGGAAAACCAGATTGCGGCAGCGACCAAGCTGGTGCCGCTGGGTCAGACCCAGGCGCAGCAGTTACTGGTTGAGCTGCAGCCGGAGTTATCCACCGCCATTGCTGAAGCTGCGTTGGTAGAAGAAGACGATATTGGTGCTGGTTTGCCGGGTCTGGCGATTGCCAGTAGTAAGCACGAGCATATGTACACACGACTATTTCGAAGCTGAGAGCTATTGCGCTCGTAATTACTGCGTTAAAAACGGAATCGAAACTGCTCATTTACGACTTGTAAACTCCGCGTTTCTCTCCGTTTTTGCCTTGTACTTACATCGCTCATAACGCTCTCAGGTATCCCAAATATGATTGGATGGGGAAAAGAATGACCAAACCAAAACAAACCTTGCGTGTTGGTGTCGGCGGCCCGGTGGGCTCCGGTAAAACTGCTCTGTTGCGTTCACTCTGTGCGGCGCTGCGCGAGCACTACGATATTGCCGTGGTGACCAACGATATTTACACCAAGGAAGACGCCGAGTTCCTGACCCGTAATGAAGCCCTGAGTGCTGACCGCATCATGGGCGTGGAAACCGGTGGCTGTCCGCATACGGCGATTCGTGAAGATGCTTCCATGAACCTGGCGGCCATTGATGAGCTGCGCAAGCGTCATGGTGAGCTGGACGTGGTGTTTGTTGAAAGCGGCGGCGACAACCTCAGTGCGACCTTTAGCCCTGAGTTATCCGACCTGACCATCTATGTGATTGATGTGTCGGCTGGCGACAAGATTCCACGTAAGGGCGGCCCTGGTATCACCAAGTCCGACTTGCTGATCATCAACAAGACCGACCTGGCGCCAATCGTGGGTGCTTCGCTGGAAGTGATGGACCGTGATGCCAAAAAGATGCGCGGCGAGCGCCCGTTCGTATTCTCTAACCTGAAGAAAGCCGAAGGTCTGGACGACATCATCAATTTCATCATCAGCGAAGGTATGCTGGAGTCCAAACAGATTCCGCCAGCCAAAGCGGTTGTTTAATTTCTTTTATAAGGACAGACCATGAAACACCTGATCAAAAAGGCCGTTGTTGCGGCAGCGGCAGTTACCCCTGTGATGGCGATGGCCCACGACGGCCATGAAAGCACTAACCTGTTGGCCGGTCTGGTGCATTTTATTTCCAGCCCGGATCACCTGCTGACCATCGTTGTGGTCGCAGCCGCCGCGGGTTACGTGATGCGCAAAATCGGCCAGTCTGACTCTGAGTAAGCCTTGAAATAGACCACTTCGGAATACCGAGTCAGAGACACAGCCCCGTGATATGCATGCGGGGCTTTTTGTTTGCTGTCTGTTCGACAAGGAGGATTGAATGGCGGAACTGTTGGCTTTGTGTGGCAGCCTGCGCAGGCATTCACTGAACCGCGCCGCGTTACAGGCGTTTGAATCACTTGCAGCGCCGCACGTCGGGTTTCAGTGGGCCAGATTGGCCGCATTGCCGTTGTTTAACCCCGACCTTGAGCACGACCTGCCAGAAGCGGTCGCCCGATTGCTTGAACAGGTAGAGGCGGTCGATGGCTTGGTGATCGCTTCACCGGAATACGCCCACGGCATCAGTGGCGTGCTGAAAAATGCCCTCGACTGGATGGTCAGCAGTCCGGCGTTTTATCAAAAGCCCGTCATGATGATTAACACCTCGCCACGTGCCCATCATGCGTTGGATAGCACTCGCGAAATCCTCACCACCATGTCGGCCAATATCATTGACGATGCTTGCGTTGAGCTGGCGCTGCTAGGCAAGGGGGGTGGCAAGCTGGATGACGTATTGGTGTCGTCGGAAAGCCTGACTCTGCTGGATGGCGCTGTCGAGACGTTTCTGGCTGCGCTGGCAGAGCGAAGGAGCCCCGACTGAGTGTCAGGGCATATTCAGGTTACTCAATATTCTGCACTTGCTCGCGCATCTGTTCGATCAGCACCTTCAGCTCCACCGCAATGCCGGTCATGGTGCTGGTCAGTGATTTCGACGACAGCGTATTCGCCTCGCGATTGAGCTCCTGCATCATAAAGTCGAGGCGGCGGCCAATCGGTTCCTTGCGTTTGAGGATGGCGTTCACTTCCTTGATGTGGGTGCGCAGGCGGTCGATTTCTTCGGCAACGTCGGCTTTCTGGGCCAGGATTACCATTTCCTGCTCCAGTCGTTCGCTGGCGGCGGGATTCTGCTCCAGATTATCCAGCATGTCGGCCAGTCGGGTTTGTAGTTGCTGGCGTTGGGCGGCAAGGGCTTCCGGCATGTGCTGGTCGGCTTGATTCACCAGTTCGCTCATGCTGTCCAGACGGCTCTGGATCATGTCGGCGAGGCTGGCACCTTCATTAGCACGCACTTCGGCAAGCGCTTGCAGTGCCGCGTTGAACGCGTGCAAGGTGGCTTGTTGCACGGCTTTGGTATCCGGCTGGTCCGTTTCCAGTACGCCGGGCCATTTCAGAATTTCCAGCAGGTTGGCCGGAGCGGCAGTGGGGACTTGCTCAGCGGCGTTGGCCAATACGGTGTTGAGTTGTCCCAGCAGCGCCTGGTTCAGCTTCAATTCGTCTTGTTGCTGTACGCCTTGCAGGCGCAGGGTGCACTCCACCTTGCCACGGTTCAGGTGCTTCTTGATGGCGTCGCGCAGGTGGGTTTCCAGTTCGCGGAAACTGTCCGGCAAGCGGAAATGAGGCTCCAGATAACGATGGTTGACCGAGCGAATCTCCCAGATCACTTGTCCGGCGGGTGTTTCAGCCTGCTGGCGTGCGAAAGCGGTCATGCTGTGAACCATCGTGTTCCCCGTTTATTGATTGGCATTCGTTTTCCCTGATTGTAACGGTGGCCAGACCCCACGGCTATGTCGTTATAATGCCCGCCTGAAAACTATTGGCACAGAAAGAGGATTCCCTATGAGACCCAGCGGTCGCGCTCTCGATCAACTTCGCGAAGTGAAGATTACCCGCAACTACACCAAGCATGCGGAAGGTTCTGTGCTGGTGGAATTCGGTGATACCAAGGTGATTTGTACCGCCAGTGCCGACACCAATGTGCCGCCGTTCCTGCGTGGCAAGGGTCAGGGTTGGGTTACCGCGGAATACGGCATGCTGCCGCGTTCAACCGGTTCTCGCATGATCCGCGAGGCAGCCAAGGGCAAACAACAGGGCCGTACGGTGGAAATCTCCCGCCTGATTGGCCGTTCCTTGCGTGCGGCGGTCGACCTCAAGGCTTTGGGTGAAAACACCATCACCATCGACTGTGACGTGATTCAGGCCGATGGCGGCACCCGCACGGCGTCCATCACCGGTGCCTGTGTGGCGTTGGTGGATGCGATTGAGTGGCTGAAGAAAAACGGCAAGGTGAAAGGCGAGCCGCTGAAGAAGATGATTGCAGCGGTGTCTGTGGGTATCTACAAGGGTGAGCCGGTGCTGGATCTGGATTATCCGGAAGACTCCGACGCCGAAACCGATATGAACGTGATCATGGACGCCAATGGCGGTTTTGTGGAAGTTCAGGGTACGGCCGAAGGCGATACCTTCACCCGTGCTGAGCTGAACGCCATGCTGGAGCTGGCGGAAAAAGGCATCAACGAAATTTCCGATTTGCAGATTGCGGCTCTGAACGGTTGATTCATGTTTCAGGGCTATTCAGCGCTGTGAAAACCAAAAAAGCCCGCGATGTTCGCGGGCTTTTTTGTGGGAGTTCGTTAGCAGTAACAATCCGGGCTGGGAAGCCGGATTATTCTTCGTCGAACTCGTATTCCACCATCACGGCAGCGTGGTCACCGAATTGCAGGTTGGTGTCGATTTTTGCGTCCACCACGTACTGACGGATGTTCGGGCTGCAAATCTGGTAGTCCTTGCGCCAGCCATTCTGGTTGCGACGGGCGCTTTCTTCGTCCGGCCACCAGGTGAACTGGTTTTCACCGAAGTTGGCTTCACGGAAGGCGTCTACATAACCCACCGGGCCGAAGATCTGGTCGAACCAGGCGCGTTCTTCCGGTAGGAAGCCAGGAGTTTCCTGATTGGCTTGCCAGTCGGCCAGGTCGATGGTCTTGTGGGCCGCTTCGAAGTTGCCACAAATGATGA
This sequence comes from Oceanobacter sp. ABM4_470, assembly GCF_056158645.1. Classification (NCBI taxonomy): domain Bacteria; kingdom Pseudomonadati; phylum Pseudomonadota; class Gammaproteobacteria; order Oceanospirillales; family Oceanospirillaceae; genus Oceanobacter; species Oceanobacter sp. ABM4_470. Next base: position 3,302,709 of record NZ_JBSWTR010000001.1, on the reverse strand, counting down.
ATTCACGACGCTTGCGACGGCTTTTTTGCAAATGCTCAAGGAACGACTTCTGGAACGCCAGCTTGTCTTCCAGGCTGTTGTGGGCATCGACCGTCGGGAACAGAATCGAGCCAACGCTGACGTGCGGGAAATCGGCCTGAATATAACGGCCCTGAATATCGCACTGCGGAAACGCCAGCCCGGTCATGATGGCTTTGGGTACGTCTTTGGTGAGGATGGCAACACCGGAGTACTCATCGGCTTCCGCATCAAAAAAGTATGCGTTGAAGTCTTTTGGGTAGACCACGTCATCCGAGAGTTGGTATTCCTTGGCGCGCAGATTCTGGATGGTGACAACATCCGCATCGGCCATGGCCAACCAGGTGTACAGGCCCTTGTCGACCGCCTGTTGTAATCCGTCTACCTGTAAAGTGATAACTCGCATACGTGGTTCCCAGCTAGTGAAGCGTGTATCATACCGCATCATCTCGAACGCAGGTATGCCAGACTTTGCCACAGTGTCATGATAGCCATGACCAAAGGTTACAAGTCGTTGATACTACTGCGAATGGCAGCATTGGTCAGTACAGGCTTCCGGTGTTGTGTCTTGTTTTTCTCTTGAGTGGCCAGCCCGCTCGTTTGTACTGGTTCAGGATAATTTATGAAAGCGTATCAGCAAGAATTTATTGAGTTTGCCATTCAGCAAGGCGTGCTTAAATTTGGTGAATTCACCCTCAAGTCCGGCCGAACCAGCCCTTATTTCTTCAACGCCGGCATGTTCAAAACCGGTGGTGCACTGGCCAAACTGGGTCGTTTTTATGCAGCCGCACTGGAAGACTCCGGTGTTGAATACGACGTGGTGTTTGGCCCGGCTTACAAGGGTATTCCTTTGGCCGCGACCATGACGGTGGCGCTGTCCAACGACTATGGCAAAGACGTACCGTACGTTTTCAACCGCAAGGAAGCCAAGACCCACGGCGAAGGCGGTAATCTGGTGGGTGCTGCTTTGGAAGGCCGCGTGGTGATCGTCGATGACGTGATCACCGCTGGTACGGCCATTCGCGAAGTGATGGCCATGATCGAAGCGGCTCCTGAAGCCAACGCTGCGGCTGCTCTGATTGCGCTGGACCGTCAGGAAAAAGGTCAGGGTGAACTGAGTGCGATTCAGGAGGTCGAACGCGATTTCGGTATTGAAGTCGTCAGTATTGTGAACCTGAACCAGGTTCTGGACTTCGTTTCAGGGCAGGATTCACTGAAACAATACGCTGATGCGATCGAAGCCTACCGGGCTCAGTATGGAGTGAAGTAACGATGAAGCCAGTCCGCTGGTGTGTGTGCCTGATAGCAATGTCCATTTGGGTGCTTCCAGCGGAGGCCGCCCGGCTGTACCGCTTTGAAGTGGATGGCCGGATCATCCTGAAAGATCATATTCCGGTGGAGTACACCGGCATGGGCTACGACGTGCTGAATTCCAGCGGCATACTGCTGGAGTCGGTGCCGCCGGCGCCAACGCCGGAAGAGTTGGCCGAGATCAAGGCCAATGAGTCCGCAGCCGCGGCCCGCAAGACCCGTATGGAGCAGCAGCAGGCGGAAGACCTGAAATTGCTGAGACTGTACGAGAAGCCGGCTGACGTCGAGCGGGCGCGCCAGCGCAAGACCGAAGAGATCAACACCTACATCGCCTTGTTGCGTCGTCGGATTGATGGTCTGGAGGAAAAGCTGCGCTCGGCTCAGGCAACCGCGGGTCGTTACACCAAGGACAACCTGCCGGTTCCGGAAGACATTCAGGGGGAAGTCGACGAGATTGTCTCGGCCCAGAATGAGTTCCGTCGTGACATCCGCGACCGTCAGTCCGAATTTGGCCGCATCACCCGTGAATACGCCGAGCAGTACGAGCGGTTGCGCATTCTGCAAGTGTACCCGGCGGGCACCTTGTACGAAGACGTGGATTTTGACCGCGTAGATCGCGCCTTTCAGACCCGCTGATGCCTTGGGCAGGTATTGCCAGGCTTGCCAAGTCCCAAGATATCAACGCGTCAAAAACAAAAAAGCAGCCTGAAACGGCTGCTTTTTTGTTTTTGGTCGCTGGTCAGCCGATCAGGCCGGAATGCGCTTTTCGCGCAGCAGCTGGCTTTTCAGCAGCGGCCATTGTTCGTCCCAGTACGTGGTTGGCTTCTGCTTGAAACCGGTACGCACATACTGACGAATACGACCTTCCAGCACCGCAGTCAGCAAGTTCGCCAGTGAACTGGCGGTTTGGGCTGGCAACTTGTCTTCGCGCATCTCTGCTTCGCGCAGAATCTGCTTGAACTGGGTTTCCAGTCGTTCGAACAGCTGTTGGATACGATCTCTCAGGCGTTCGGTTTCACCTGCCAGGGCGTCACCCGACAACAACCGGCACATGCCGGGGTTGCGCTCGGCAAACGTCAGCACCAGCATCAGGGTGTGTTCACAGCGATCTTCGGCCGCATCAACATCCTGCAGGATACGGTTGATACGGCTGAAAATAGTCTCTTCAATAAAGCTGATCAGGCCCTCAAACATTTTCGCTTTGCTGGGAAAATGACGGTACAGGGCGGCTTCAGAAACACCGACCTCCTTGGCCAGGTTGGCGGTGGTGATACGCGCACCCGGTTGGGTTTCCAGCATATGCACCAGAGCCTGTAAAATCTGATCTCTGCGGGACAGCTTATCCTCCGCCATCGTGCCTCCTTTAAGCGCGTGTGCTATCAGCTTTTGCGGTTGGTAATCAGGGTGCCCACACCTTCATCGGTGAACAGCTCCAGCAGGGTGGAGTGGGCAACGCGACCGTCAATGATATGCGAGCTTGTTACACCTGCGTGAACCGCGTCCAGTGCACAGCGAATTTTTGGCAGCATACCGCCGTAAATCGTACCGTCTTCGATCAGCTCGTCCACCTGAGTGGTGGTCAGGCCAGTCATTACCTTGCCTTCCTTGTCCATCAGGCCGGCAATGTTGGTCAGCAGGATCAGCTTCTCGGCACGCAGTACCTCGGCCACCTTGCCAGCCACCAGATCGGCGTTGATGTTGTAGGAATGGCCGTCTTCACCGACACCAATCGGGGCAATCACCGGGATGAAGTCGCTGTTGGTCAGCATGTTCAGCACCTTGACGTTGATGCTGGCCACTTCGCCGACGTGACCGATGTCGATGATCTCGTCTTTTTCCAGATCCGGAGAACGCTTGGTGACATGCAGCTTGCGAGCACGCAGCAACTGGCCATCCTTACCGGTCAGACCGATGGCATTACCGCCATTTTGGTTGATCAGGTTAACGATGTCCTTGTTCACCAGACCACCCAGCACCATTTCCACCACATCCATGGTTTCTTCGGTGGTGACACGCATGCCGTTCACAAAATGGCTTTCGATGTTGAGCTTTTCCAGCAACTGACCAATCTGAGGGCCGCCGCCGTGAACCACGATCGGGTTAATACCAACCAGTTTCAGCATCACCATGTCGCGGGCGAAGCTGTTCTTCAGCTCCTCGTCGATCATGGCGTTACCGCCGTATTTAACGACCACAGTCTTGCCAACAAAGCGCTGCAGGTAAGGCAGGGCCTGGCTCAGTACGTTTACGGTGTTCATGGCGTCTTTGCCGTTCAGAGGCATGGTGAAAGCTCCATTGGATGCCGGGCAAGAGGACGGGAACGGCCCTCTCGGCGGGGTTATTCGAATTCTTGGGGGCGGAGTATAGCGCGAGGTTAGTGGTTACTGCTAATGGGATGCGTTGTTCGTGAAGGGGAGTGGATTTTATCAAAGCCCTGGTTTGGGTTGCTGGTTCGCTGTTATCTCTACTGGCAGCTAGTTTGATTCAAAGCCTCTGTCCTCTTAAGGGATCTTATCCCTTGGCCCGGCTACGCCGCTTTTCAAAGAAGCGAAGGCTCGGGATTTCTCTGGCCTGAAATACGTTGTTGCGGTAAGCCTCTGTCCTCTTCAGGGGTCTTACCCCTGTGCCGGACGGGCAAACCCCGCTTTGCGCTACCGGTTCGCTGCTCGACTTCAAACGGCGACTCCTGAAAAACACGCCCGGATGCGGCATCCATGCCTTAACCGGGCTATCCGGCCATCCATGGCCGTCTGTTTTTCCCGTCTTGTTTTCATTCGGCTCACCTCAAGGCGCATTGGATGGGGACGAACGGTCGTATCTTTAAGCAACTGACATTGGTGACTTTCAGTCGCGAGATCCTTTGAAATGCGATTTGGCGTTAACCATCAATGCGCATCAAGGTGAGCTCTGCTTGAGCAAGAATGAACAGGGAGGAGGGCCATGGATGGCCCGGCAGGCGATTCCGGGCAGGGATGCCCGGTTGAGCCGGCCCGTTGTTCATTCGAAGCGAGAGCAGAATCAGCGAACCGGTAGCGCGAGGCGGAGGGATGCCGACCGGCGGGAGGTAAGACCTCCCAAGAGGTCAAGGACCCTACAGGTTTTCTCCCAGTCAGCTGTATATTCGAAGTGACAGCAGAATCAGCGAGCCGGTAGCGCGAAGCAGCGGGATGCCGACCGGCGGGAGGTAAGACCTCCAAAGAGGTCATAGGCAGGCGCTGTTAACTCCGGCCTGAGTGGCCAAAGCCGCCTTCGCCACGTTCGGTGGCGGTGAATTCATCCACCTGCTGGAATTGCGCTTGTACCACAGGTACCAGCACCAGTTGCGCAAGACGCTCGCCGAAGTTGAGGGTGAAGGCTTCGGAGCCACGGTTCCAGCAGGACACCATCAGCTGGCCCTGGTAATCAGAGTCAATCAGGCCCACCAGATTGCCCAATACGATGCCGTGTTTGTGGCCCAGACCTGAGCGCGGCAGGATCATCGCTGCCAGACCCGGATCTTCAATGTAGATCGCCATACCGGTGGGGATCAGTACGGTCTGACCCGGCTCAATGGTGATGCTGTCTTCTTCGATGCAGGCACGCAGGTCCAGACCCGCGGAGCCCGGCGTTGCGTATTCCGGTAGTGGGATGCTGTTGCCCAGACGGTCGTCGAGAATCTTGAATTGCATGGTATGCACGATGAATATTCCTGTGTCGAAAATCAGTGGGAGGCGTTGTCAGAATCCAAACCGGCCAGCGCTTGGCTGTTGGCCAGTCGTTCGGCAAATGCCTGAATCAGTTTGGTTGCGAGCAGTGATTTGCTCATGCGCTCAAAGTCCTGATGGCCGTCGCGGCTGTACAGGGTGACGGCGTTGTCGTCGGAGTTAAAGCCGATGTCCGAGCGTGAGACGTCGTTGGCAACGATCATGTCGAGGCGCTTGCTGGCCAGTTTGCCGCGGGCGTAGCCGTCGACGTCGTTGGTTTCGGCAGCGAAGCCAATCACGGTTGTCGGGCGCTGTTCATGCCTGGCCACGGTAGCGACGATGTCGGGGTTTTTGGTCAGGGTGATCTGAATGTCGTCACCGGCTTTCTTGATCTTGTGTTTGGCCACGTCCGCAGGGCGGTAGTCGGCCACGGCGGCACTGGCGATAAACAGATCGCATTCACCCATGCAGGCCATCGAGGCTTCCAGCATGTCCTGGGCGGAAACGGTATTCACCAGAGTGACACGATCCGGTGCGGCAATGCGCACCGGGCCGGAAATCAGCGTTACCTGGGCTTCGGCGTCCAGTGCGGCCTGTGCCAGTGCGTAGCCCATTTTGCCGGAACTGTGGTTGCTGATGTAGCGCACCGGGTCGAGGGCTTCGCGAGTAGGTCCGGCGGTAATAACCACTTTTTTGCCGGTTAACACGCCAGCCTGAAAGCGTTTGGCCAGCAGAGCGGCAATGTCTACCGGTTCCAGCATGCGGCCGGGGCCAACGTCGCCGCAGGCTTGTACACCGGCGTCCGGGCCAAACAATCCAAAGTCGTCGCCTTTGAGGTCGGCGAGGGTTTGCAGATTGGCCTGAGTGGTGGGGGCTGCCCACATTTGCTGGTTCATGGCCGGTGCCAGAAACACCGGTGCCTTGCTGGCCAGTACCAGGGTGGTCAGCAGTTCGTCGCCCATACCGGCTGCCAGACGGGCAATCAGATCGGCGGTGGCCGGGGCAATCAGTATCACATCGGCCCAGCGGGCCAGTTCAATATGGCCCATGCCGGCTTCGGCTTCTTCGTCCAGCAAGGTGTGGTGCACCGGATTGCCGGACAGGGCTTGCAGTGTCAGTGGCGTAATAAACTCCAGCGCGCCCTGGGTCATCACCACGCGTACTTCAGCACCGGCTTTGGTCAGGATGCGCACCAGTTCTGCCGATTTGTAAGCAGCGATGCCGCCACTGACGCCCAGCAGGATGCGTTTGTTAGCAAGTTGTTGCATGGCCAGATTCACCGCAGCAAAGAAAAAACCGCGGCAGTATACCCAGCCCGACGGCTTCAGCCCAAATGTAACCATTGCGCTGGCTGTTGCGGCGAAAAAATATGGCACTATGAACGGCACCTGAAACCGGCTCGCTGACAGCCACGGGCATGCCATGGATGGCAGCAGGCCGCGCCAATAATGCAAGGAGGCAGGATGGCAATTACCGATTGGCCAGAACAGGAACGGCCGCGCGAAAAACTGTTGGCCCGCGGGGCCGAGGCACTCACTGACGCCGAACTGTTGGCGATTTTTCTGCGTACCGGGGTGAAAGGTAAAAGTGCCGTCGACCTGGCCCGCGAGCTGTTGCAGGACTTTGGTGGCCTGCGGCCACTGCTAACCGCCAGCCAGGAACGGTTCTGTGAACCCATGGGGCTTGGCAACGCCAAATTCGCCCAGTTGCAGGCGGTGCTGGAAATGGCCCGTCGGCATCTGGCTGAACAACTGCAACGCGGTAATGCCCTCACCAGCCCGGATTTAACCCGCCAGTATCTGTCGTCCTGTATCCGTGATCTCGGCCACGAAGTGTTTGTGGTGTTGTATCTGGATAATCAGAACCGGGTGATCAAATCCGAGGAATTGTTTCGTGGCACCATCGACGGGGCGGCGGTGTATCCCCGGGAAGTGGTCAAGCAGTCGCTGGCCTGTGGCGCGGCTGCCGTTATTTTTGGCCACAATCATCCGTCCGGGGTGTCGGAACCCAGTCGGGCCGATCGCCATATTACCGACCGTTTGCAGCAGGCGTTGGGGTTGGTGGATATTCGGGTTCTGGATCATCTGGTGATTGGTGACGGCGAAACCGTGTCGTTTGCCGAAAGGGGTTGGATATAAGGCGAAAAAATCGGGTTTGGGCCAATATTCACACCAGAAGCGCTTTTTTCGATCAAAAAATACACTTCTGCTTGCGGGGCTGAATTGGGTTTGGTATAAAGCGCAACTCTTTTCAGCCAGGGCCTTTCTGGTGGTGCGAAATATCGCTCCCCGAGCCCACGGTTGCTAACGAATTCAAGTATAGATAGATACAGTTAAGAATCGGGGCTAGATCCATGTCTAAGGTTTGTCAGGTTACAGGTAAAGGTCCTGTTACCGGGAATAACGTTTCCCACTCAAACATCAAAACCAAGCGCCGTTTTCTGCCTAACCTGCAATACCACCGCTTCTGGGTAGAGAGCGAAAAGCGTTTTGTTCGTCTGCGTGTATCCGCTAAGGGCATGCGCATCATCGATAAGAAAGGCATCGACACGGTGCTGGCTGAGCTGCGTGCTCGCGGTGAGAAATTCTAAGGAGTACTAACATGCCACGCGATAAGATCCGTCTGGTTTCCAGTGCTGGCACTGGTCACTTCTACACGACTGACAAAAACAAGCGCACCATGCCTGAGAAAATGGAGATCAAAAAATTTGATCCTGTTGTTCGCAAGCACGTGATGTACAAGGAAGCCAAGATCAAGTAATTGGTCTTGCTCCCTGTCTCGCAGAGACGCTTGAAAAACCCGGAAAGCTTCGGCTTTCCGGGTTTTTTTATGCTTGTTTGTCTGAGGTCTGAGGTCTGAGGTCTGAGGTCTGAGGTCTGAGGTCTGAGGTCTGAGGTCTGAGGTCTGAGGTCTGAGGTCTGAGGCGTTGCTTATGATCTACTCGGCTTTACAATAATCGGTCCGACGTCCGACGCTATGCGCGATTCAACTTCACATCAGACCCAAGACCGCCTATGCCTGAATTACCCGAAGTAGAAACCACCAAACGCGGTATCGAGCCGTGGACCAAAGGTCAGACCATTGAAAAGGTAATCATTCGCCAGCCGAAGCTGCGCTGGCCAGTGGCGGATGAAATCGCTGAGCTGGTTGGCAAGACCATTGTGTCACTGGATCGCCGTGGCAAGTATTTGCTGGTGACCTTCGATCATGGTTCGGCGGTATGGCATTTGGGGATGTCAGGTTCGCTGCGAATGGTCAAGCCGGAAGAAGACGCCCGCTTGCACGACCACATCGACTGGGTGCTGTCGAACGGCTGGGTGCTGCGTTATCACGATCCTCGTCGCTTTGGCGCGCTGCTGTGGCAACCGAACGATGCCACGCTGGATCAGATTGCTGTGTTGGGGCCTGAGCCGCTGTTGCCCGCCGAGCAAACCGGTCTGACCGCCCAGAGCCTGTACCACAAGAGCCGTGGCAAGAAGCAGGCCGTGAAACTCTTCATCATGGACAACGCCACCATGGTGGGGGTGGGGAACATCTACGCCAATGAAAGCCTGTTTATGGCGGGTATTCGGCCGACCGCGCAGGCGGGCAAGATCAGCAAGCCGCGCTACGAAAAGCTACTGGCCTGCATTCGTGAGGTGTTGGGCAAGGCGATCGAGCAAGGCGGCACTACGCTGCGCGACTTTGTGAACAGCGATGGCCAGCCCGGTTATTTTGCGCAGGAGCTGCAAGTGTACGGTCGTGGCGGTAAACCTTGCCGAGTGTGTGAAGAACCGCTTAAAGAGATTCGTCTGGGTCAGCGGGCGACGGTGTATTGCTCTCGCTGCCAGAAGTATTGATTTGTGCTGCCGAGCAAAACATAAAAAACGCCAGCATGATGCTGGCGTTTTTGTTGGTGTTGCAGGTTGTTAATTTCTCTGCTCAACCTTCGCTTGCCCCAACCCACGTGGGTCGGCTGCTGCGCTGACTGCGCCAGTGTTGTTATCTACCTTGATCGCCTGCATATTGCCGTACTTACGGCCAACGTCCTTGAGCTGGTGACCCAGCGCGCGCAAGCCTGCCATTTCCTCGTCAGACAAGGCTCCGCTTTCGTACTGGATTACGTCCGGCAAATATTGGTGATGAATGCGTGGGCGCGATACCCAGTCTTCGACCGGCTTACCTTGCATGGCTTCGAGGCTGCCCAGTAACACCATGGTGATGATGCGGCTGCCGCCCGGTGTGCCGAGTATGGCGGTTTGATCTTTGGACACCAGAAAGCTGGGGCTCATGCTCGACAGTGGGCGCTTGCCCGGGGCAATGGCATTGGCTTCGGCGCCGACCAAACCATAGGCATTAGGTTCGCCGGGCTTGGCGGAAAAGTCGTCCATTTCGTTGTTCAGCAGCACACCAGTGCCAGGTACGGTGAATGCCGACCCAAAGGGCAAATTGATGCTCAGCGTGGCGGAAACCATATTGCCGTCGGCATCCAGCACTGAAAGATGGGTAGTGTGAAAACCTTCTTCGATGTTTTTCGGGCCTTGCAGCGTGATGCTTGGGGTCGCCTTGTCAAGGTCGATTGAGCTGGCCCACTCAATGTTGTGATCTCTGGACAGCAAGTTATCCACAGGCACGTCGACGAAATCCGGATCGCCCAGGTATTTGGCGCGGTCGTGATAGGCCCGACGCATCACTTCGGCCAACAGATGATCCTGCTGTACCGTGTTCATATTTTGCCAGTCGAACTGGTCCAGCATGGTTAGCATCTGACCCAGTGCCACACCGCCGGAAGACGGCGGCGGCGCGCTGATCAATTCAAACTGGCCGTGGCCGGCGCTGATCCGGATTGGCGCACGCTCAACCACCTTGTAATTCTGTAAATCCTGCAAGCTCCAGTCGCCACCTGCCTGCTGAACGCCGTCTACCAGCATCTGAGCTGTTTTACCCTTGTAGAAGCCATTATGACCTTGCTGGGCCAGTGCTTTTAGTGTCAGCGCCAGTTCAGGCTGTTTGACCATATAACCCACGGCAGGTATCTCACCGTTATCGAGAAACAGACGGCTGCTTTCCGGATATCGCTGGATGGCGCTCTGGCGCCAGCCCATCAGGCGACGGTAATGTTCATAGACAGGAAAGCCATCGTTGGCTTGTTGGATGGCTGGTGCCAACGATTGGCTCAATGGCAACTTGCCGTAGTGCTCGGCCAGCCAGGCAAACGCGGCTGCCTGACCCGGAATGCCGGCGGCGGTCGGGCCGTTGATGGCGCGATCGCGGACGACCTCTCCATTGGCATCCAGATAGTAATCGCGGCCGGCGGCTACGGGTGCGGTTTCGCGGGCATCAACAAAGCGGTATTGCTTGCTGTCGGCCTGATACAGCAGCCAGAAACCACCACCACCGATACCGGCGCTGTAAGGCTCGACCACGCCAAGGCTGGCTGCCACGGCAATGGCAGCATCAAAGGCATTACCGCCCGCGTTGAGCACGTCCATGCCGGCTTGAGTGGCTAATGGGTGGGCACTGGCGATGGCTTGCTTGCCGGTTGCGGCAGCAGCAGTGATGGTTGACAGCGTATCGGGCGTTGCTGGAGCCGTTTGAACGGCCTCGCTACTGCAGGCATTCAACAGGCCGAGCAGGCTGCTGCCAAGGAGCAGTGCGGTGCCCAGTCGGGCGATACGGGATAGGGGCTTTCGGGTTGGCTGATGCAGCCTTGAGGAGAGGAGCATGGGCTATCCTTGGGTGCCTTGTTGTCATCATGACAGGCAGTGTGGATAACCCATCGAAGCCCTGCAAGCGGCGGGCTTCGATTGGATCAGAACAAAGCGTTCTCAGGAAATGGATTTACCGGTCAGGCGCTCGTATTTGGCCTCCAGTTCTTCCTGGGTTTCCATGTTGTTGTCATCCTGAGGGATACAGTCCACCGGGCATACCAGCTGGCACTGTGGCTCATCGTAGTGACCCACACACTCGGTGCACTTGGATGGTTCGATTTCGTAAATTTCTTCACCGGCAGAAATCGCTTCGTTCGGGCACTCAGGCTCGCACACGTCGCAGTTAATGCACTCGTCGGTAATGATCAATGCCATGTTTATCTCCAATTCGGGCAGCAGTGCCCGCTCTAACTAATCACTGGATAGAACCGGGTAGATGGCCCGGTGCTGATGCGCGATGCCGGATTGGTCCGATCTGTTTCACGCGGTGCCGGGTGGTAAGTCCGGTCTTTCAGGGTCGTGATGCCGGATTTATCCGATCTTGTTCACGTGTTGTTTCAGGGCCTTTTCCACCGCTGGGTGGACAAAGTTGCTGACATCGCCCTGCAGGGATGCGATTTCACGCACCAGCGTGGAGGAAATAAAGGAGTATTTCTCTGCCGGTGTCAGGAACATGCTTTCCACGCTGGGTGCCAGAACACGGTTCATGTTGGCCAGCTGGAATTCGTATTCGAAGTCAGACACAGCCCGCAGGCCGCGTAGAATAATGTTAGCACCCCGTTTGCGGGCAAACTCGGCCAGCAGGTTGTTGAAACCGGCAACTTCTACATTGGGAAGGTGGGCGAGTACGCTTTGCGCCAGGTCGACCCGGGTTTCCAGATCCAGCATCGGACGTTTCTTTGGATTGTCCGCGACGGCAACGATGATGTGGTCGAACATACGCGATGCACGCTCCACCAGATCCGTATGACCATTGGTAATGGGATCGAAGGTACCAGGGTATACGACGGTGTTCATGGTTGTGGGCCTCTGGGGTTCAGAACGGGCGCATAGTAAACAAATCCCGCACGGGTCACAATAAAAGCGGTCATTCTCTGACCGGTTACAGGCCGGTCCATCAACCGTCTGGAGGGGTTATGTCCAACCACCATACGCTTTCCGGAAGGGATTCCAAAGTGTCACTGGCGTGCCTGAAAGCGCCCTTTTTTCATGCGCTGACAGTGGCTGTGTGGCTACTGTTGAGCGGCTGTGTCAGCACTGCGGAAGATCAGCTGGACGAGTATCCCGAGCGCATGGCACGGGCCTTGTCGCTGGAGGATCAGGAGGCCGGGCCAACCAGCGAGTACGCCGTGCCTGAGCGACCATCGGCGCGGGCGCTGCGCATTGATTTGCCAGCGCCGGACATCGACTTGCTCGATTTTCTGAGCCTGAATCAGTGCCGTTTGGGCGCTGTCGTAGCGCAGGGCAATAGCGTACTGGGCAAGGTCGCGGCTCCGAGTCAGGTATTGCATCAGCAACGTGACTTTATCAACTGGGGGCCGGAGTGCGTCGAGCAACTGCGCGAAGACAAGCCGGAACTGGCACAGGCGTTGGCGTCGGCATTGCAACTGAAGCATCAGCAGCGGTTGGCGTTGTGGTGGAATGCCTGGCTCGGTGGTGAGGAATGGCAGGCACTGACGGCGCGCTCGGCGCCCTTGCTGGATTGGCAGCAAGACAATGACGGCCATATCAGTGCCACGTTGGCAGCGCTCGACTACGCCCTTGCTCTCGGAGAGCGCATGGCCAGTGAGCCCGACTGGAAAACCGCACACATCGAGTACGATGCCGATGTGTTCGAGCAACAGCTGCAGAGCTTGCTGCTGGGGGAAAGCATCGGCCGTTGGGCGAGAACCCAGCAACAACTGACCCATCGTCTGAATCGGGTCGCAGACCTGCTGGAGTATCGACTGACGCAGCGGCCATTGTGTCCGACAGGCCGGAAAACCCCGGATGCCGACATTGTTCAAAACGTGCTGCACAAGTTCTATCTGACAGGACTACAGCCGTATATGAGCCGTAATGACCGCTTGGGCGGAGCGTTATTGCAGCGTCTGGATGCTATCGAGCAACGTTTGCAGACTTCTACTATTCCCTTAACGGACGTGGCGAACGGGGCCTTGCAGACCTATCAACACTGGCTGCAAGCCTTGCACCTCAACCGCGATGCCTTTCAGGCCGCCAGTCAGCGTCATGTGGCCATGATGTCCAAAACACTGCAATCCTGCGGCCTGATGCCTGCGAGCTGACGCTAGCAGGCAAGTTGCTGGTCGATGATGAGTACCGCGGTTAGCGAGCGTCAGGGGAATCCAGCACGCCAGCGGGCACCGGCGATTCCAGAATCGCTGCGATGGCCTGAATCAGGTCGCGCTCAACGGTACGCAGCTCGCCGTCGTAGCGGGCACAGGCGACCAGTGACTTGATCAGCCGTCCTTTTACATGCGGATAGAGGCCGGTCAGGCGCGTGAGGCTCTGGTTCAGCGGCTTGAGGCGATGATCAACCGGCTGATATTGAATGCCCAACGAGCCAAAGGCACCGTCGGCCAAACAGCCGTTAAACGCACTGGCTGCCTGGCCGTCATCGTCGTGGCCATGGTGCGCCATGTACGACAGCAGCACGGCGATGTCCTGTTTCACCTGCTCCGGCTTCTTGACCGACTCCTTCACGGGCCTGGCCTGATTGAAATGGTTGTCCAGATACTGGTTCAGCAAGCGGAACAGGCACCACTCGAACAAATCAATCTGACCGTCCGACTTGATGATGGCAACCAGCGCGGTGTGGAAACTGCGGTACTGGCTGTCTGACAGTTGTTTCAGTGCAGGGATCGCCCGTTCGACCAACGGCAAGCGCTGGCTGGCGGGCAGCTGTCGCACATTGGCGCTGCAGCGCAGCACTTCCTTGTAGAGGCCCTGGCCGAGGGATCTCAGGACGATGTCCTGCTGCTGGCTGTGAATAAAACGCTCAGCCGGTGCCATCAACAGGCACAGAATCAGGGTCTGGGCCGAGAATGGCTCCCGCGCCATGGCCTGCAGGTCTGCCAACCGCTGCAGGCTGTCAGCCCTCGTGTCATTTTCTACACTTGCCTTTGCCACATGGGCTTCGGCGGCGAGCAACGCCGCGCTCAGCTCAGGGTTCAGATCAGAGTTCAGCTCAGAGCTGACGCCAACCAGCGTCGACGCCGCAGATGGGCCCTGGCTGCTGTTATCCGTAGCCACCAACTCAGGCGATTCCTGTTTGGCCTGCTGCAATGTTTGTGGTGCCAGATAGCGACCATCCCAGTTGGGTTGAATCCGACGGATACGGTCTTCCAGCGGCGGATGAGTGGCAAACCCTGAAAAACGAAAGTTCATGGCGCTGCCAAAAAACAGATGGGCGGTTTCTTCCCGCTCGGGGCTGCGGATGCGGCTGCCAGCGCCATGGCCAATCACTTTGAGAGCGTCGGCAATGGACTGCGGGTTGCGGGTGTATTGCACCGCGGAAGCGTCGGCCAGGAATTCCCGCTGGCGCGAGACACCGGCTTTGATCAGGTTGCCAAACAGCACGCCCAGATAGCCCAGTGCGGTCATCGCCAGTCCAATCGCCCACAGCGGCAGGCCGTTTTTCTGGTCGCGGCTGCGTATACGACTGCCATGGGCGCCGGATTCCAGCAAAAAGCGGCCGATCAGAGCGATAAACAGAATGCCGTACAGCAACGCCATCAAGCGAATATTGAGGCGCATGTCGCCGTTGGCAATGTGGCTGAACTCGTGGCCAATGACCCCCTGAAGTTGATCACGGGTGAGCTTTTTCATACAGCCTTCGGTCACGCCAATGACGGCATCGGAGGCTTGATAGCCCGCCGCAAAGGCGTTGATGGAACTGTCGGGCAAGACGTACACCGGCGGTACCGGCATGCCCGAGGCAATGGCCATTTCTTCCACCACATTCAGTAATCGCCGTTCGTAGAAATCATTACTGTTGGGAATCAGCAGGCGGCCGCCCAATGAACTGGCGACGACCTTGCCACCGCCTTGCAAACTGAGCCATTTAATCAGGCTACCGCTAATAATCACGGCCAGCGTGCCCAGTGTCACCCAACCGGCGTGTTGCCAGTTATAAGGGTCTGTCCAGATGCCGCTCAGGCTCAGGTTGTTGGCGGTTTGGGGGGTGTTAACCGATTTGTCGGCGCCGTACCAGACCAGCGCGGCTGCCACCAGATTCAGAGCGCCGACCAGTGTGGCCACAGCGGCGACAAACAGCACCAGCAAGCGACGGGTACGCTTGCGGGCAATGTCCTGTTGATTGAAAAAATCCATGGAAGGGTCCGGTTAGTACGACAGGCGTTATGATGTTTCAGGCAACGGGGCCTGTGGCTCCGCTGCCCGTCAGGGTGTGTTCACCCTGATCAGAACGAGACTTTCGGCGCTGCCTGGATCGCGGCGCTGTCGGCAAATTCCAGCAGTTTGGCATTGTCACGGTGGCCAAACATATTGGCGAAGAACACCGGTGGGAACGACTGACGGTAGCTGTTGTAACTGGTGACGGCGTCGTTGAACGCCTGACGCGCAAACGACACCTTGTTTTCGGTGCTGGTCAGTTCTTCCGACAGCTGCATCATTTGCTGGTTGGCCTTCAGGTCCGGGTAGGCTTCCATGGTCACGCTGAGACGACTGAGGGCACCGCCCAGAGCGGTTTCGCTGCTGGCCAGTTTGGCCATGGCATCGGCCGCGCCCGGCATGCTGGCGGCGGCTTTCAAACCGGCTACGGCTTCGTTACGGGCGGCGGTTACCGCTTCCAGGGTTTCGCGCTCATGGCTCATGTAGGCCTTGGCGGTTTCCACCAGATTGGGAATCAGGTCATAGCGGCGTTTGAGCTGTACTTCGATTTGCGCAAAGGCATTTTCGTAGCGGTTTTTGTAGCTCACCAGCGTGTTGTAGATCGACACCAGATACACCAGCAAAAGCGCGATGACGACCAGTGTGACAATGGTACTTGTACCCATGAATAACTCCTTGATAGCAGAAGGTCAGACTCAGTCCTGAGCCCAGTCGCCGTTGGCCGACTGATAAAAGAAGCCTTGTTGTTTGGCTTTACCGACCAGTTTTTCACCGGCAATCTTTTCAATGTTGGCCAGCGGGGTATTTTGCTTGTTGGCGATTTGCTGGTAGTGCTGCTTGCGCTGTTGATTGATCTCAGCCACCAGTGCGTCCACCGGGCCACTGGCGTTCACTACGCCGACGTAGCCGTCCAGCCGCTCACCGACCAGACCGGTTTCACGGGCGGTGTCGAGGTCCATGGCGGCAGCGCCCAGACTCATCAGCATCAGGGCACAGAAGGTCATCAGGGTTTTCATTCGGAAATCTCCACAATCAGAACAGGGCGTCGTTTTGTTCAAACAGGTTGTCGAGGTCTTTCTCTACCTTGACCCGCACTTCGTGTTCGATCTTGACGTTGAGGTTGATGGTGATGGGTTCTTCCGGCGCGGCCAGTTTGACCGTACAGGCTGGCAGCAACAGGGTAAGCAAACTCAGCAGGCAACCTGTGGTTACCAGACGAATAGAGGGATGGGTCATGCATGCGCTCCTTGGCGGTTTGGTGATACTCCCGGGCACACCGGCACCGTGATGAGGGTATCCTGTGGCTCACTCTACCTTGGCGGTGTTGCATTGCAACGGCGGGGCATCGTCTTGATCGCGCTTTGACGAATAATCGAGATCTTGTTTTGCTCTGATGGGTTTAAGGGTGCTGACTTTACACTTGTTAAACGCCGGAAAGACTCTTGCTAACGGGCGTCAGATGGATTCAGAAGCTGCAGGGCCGGTTTTCGACCGATTACAGAATTAATACCAATTTCCCTTGCCCTCGATCATTGTGTGCGATTCCACCGCCCAATAAAAAGTCGCTATAATTTGCGCATTCTAATTCTATAAATGCCGTATTAGCCTGGAAGGGGATCCCTGTGAACCATTTGAAAGCACTCGTTGTAGCTGCTGCAACCTTGATTGCAGCGCAAACCTTCGCTGCTGTTGCGTCCAGTGAAGAAAAGATCAAAGCCCGTATCGCGCCAGTAGGCGAGGTATGTGTGGGTGCTGAGTGTGGCGGTGCCGTCGCAGTTGCCAGCTCCGGTCCCCGTTCAGGCGAAGACGTGTACAACGCCGCCTGTACTGCCTGTCACGCAGCGGGTGTGTTGGGTGCACCGATGAAAGGTGACGTCGCTGCCTGGGATGCGCGTCTGGAAAAAGGCATGAACATCACCCTGAAAAACGCCATCAAGGGCATCAACGCCATGCCACCGAAGGGCAACTGTCTGGACTGCTCGGACGACGAGATCCTCGCCGCCATCAAGTTTATGGCAGGTCGTGAATAACATGTCCGTGGCCGGGTACCCGCAACCGTTACCCGGACCCTGGCAGCAGGCCCACTAAGCGGCCGCACGACAGCAACACGTACAAAAAAACCGCCCGGGTGTGAACCCCGGCGGTTTTTTTGTGGCTGCCTGTAACCTGGCTGGTCAGCGCCAGTCAGAGCATCAGTCGCTGATGCCTAATGCACGACGCATGAATTCAGGCAGTGCCAGACCGGCAGCGTGAATTTCAGCGTTGTAGTATTCGGTGCGGAACGCCTTGTTGGCTGCGTCTTCAATGCGGAAGCTGGTGGCATCGCCGCCTTTGCTGGCCAGTGTGCAGCTCCACCAACCGGACGGGTAGATCACCTGAGGGAACGGCACGGTATGGCTGCTGGACGCGCCGGCAACGGCCATGTCTTCGTGGATTTTCTTTATGATCGACTCGGTGTGGAACAGCGGTGACTCAGACTGCTGTACAACGATGCCGTTTGGCGCCAGCGCCTTGAAGCAATCCTTGTAGAAATCGACAGCGAACAGGCCTTCGGCCGGGCCGACCGGGTCGGTGCTGTCGATGATAATGATGTCGAGGGATTCCGGCTCGCAGTCCTTCACCCACTGGATGCCATCGGCAAACAGGATATTGGCACGTGGGTCGTCGTTGGATTCACACAGCTCCGGGAAGTGTTTCTCGGACATGCGGGTCACCAGCTCGTCGATGTCGACTTGAGTCGCCTGTTCAACGCCCGGGTGCTTCAGCACTTCGCGCAAGGTGCCGCAGTCGCCGCCACCAATGATGGCCACGCGTTTTGGGTTCGGGTGGGTGAACAGCGCCACGTGAGACATCATTTCGTGGTAAACGAAGTTTTCGCGGGTCGACACCATGGTGCAACCGTCGATCACCATCAGTTTGCCGAAGGTTTCGGTGTCGTAGATGTCGATGGTCTGGAATTCGCTTTGGGCGGAGTCGATTTTGGCCTTCACTTTCAGTGAAAACGCGGAACCTTCCTGATCGAATACTTCAGTAAACCAGCCGTCTGCCAGTGGATGTGTCATATCAGATACTCAAATGAATCGATGTTCTTTAAAATCGGTCGCCTTGCGAGCGCCAGCGAAGACGGCAGCAACCCGATAATAACCGGGGCGGCCCAGAGCGCCGCAAGATACCTTAACCCTTGATTCGCGCCAAGCGAATCTGCACTCAGGACCGCCAATGACCAGTCAGACTCCGCAATATCACCGTGACGTCTACAACCTGCCGCACTGGAGCGAGGGCTACGCCCGCATCAATGAGCAAGGCCGTGTCAGTATGCACCCGGACCCGGCCGTTGACGCCGGTATTGATTTGCAGAATCTGGCCGAACGGGTAAAGCAGGAAGGCTTGCGACTGCCCGTGCTGGTGCGTTTTCCCGGCATCCTGCATCACCGCGTTCAGAGTCTGGTAACCGCCTTCAGTAAGGCCCGTGAGGAATTTGGCTATCAGGGCGGGTTCACCCCGGTGTACCCGATCAAGGTGAACCAGCAGCAGCCGGTGGTTGCACAGATTGTCGCCGGTCAGCAACAGGCGGGGCTGGAGCGCATTGGTCTTGAGGCTGGTAGCAAGCCGGAGCTGATCGCGGTGCTGGCACAGGCCCGTAACATCAAGGCCAACATCGTCTGCAACGGCTACAAGGACGCCCACTTTATCCGTTTGGCGCTGATGGCCGAGAAAATGGGCCACAACGTCTTTCTGGTGATCGAGAAAATGTCCGAGCTGCCGCTGATCTTGCGCGAAGCCGAGCGCGTGGGCGTCAAGCCGCGCCTGGGGGTGCGGGCTCGACTGGCAACCATCGGCAAGGGCAACTGGCAGAACACCGGCGGCGAGAAATCCAAGTTTGGTCTGTCGGCCTTGCAGATTCTGCAAGTGATCGAGCTTTTGAAAGAAAACGATCAGCTCGATACCCTGCAACTGCTGCACTTCCATCTTGGGTCGCAGCTGGCCAATATTCACGACATTCACACCGGCCTGCGCGAGTGCACCCGTATTTTTGCCGAACTGGTGAAGTTGGATGTGCCGGTGCAGTGGCTCGACGTAGGCGGCGGTCTGGGCGTTGACTACGAAGGCACGCATTCACGTAGCTACTGCTCGATGAACTACTCCATGGACGAATACGCCCGTAAGGTCGTCGAAGCCATGAAGGAAATCTGCACCGAGCTGGGCGCGACTGAGCCCAACATCATTACCGAATCCGGCCGTGCCATGACCGCCCACCACGCGGTGCTGCTGACCGAAATCATCGACCACGAGCGATCCTCCGACGGCGAGCTGGCGGCGCTGGAAGATGACGATCCGGCGTGTCTGAAAGGTTTGCATCGGGCTTATGAAATCCTG
The DNA here is from genome assembly GCF_056158645.1 of Oceanobacter sp. ABM4_470. NCBI lineage: Bacteria > Pseudomonadati > Pseudomonadota > Gammaproteobacteria > Oceanospirillales > Oceanospirillaceae > Oceanobacter > Oceanobacter sp. ABM4_470. Next base: position 3,283,277 of record NZ_JBSWTR010000001.1, on the reverse strand, counting down.
CTCGAAAGCCGCTCATCCAGTGGCCTGGTAGAGCAGTTCCACGACGTTCAGCACTGGGTGGCTGAAGCCAATACGGCGTTCAGTCTGGGGCTTTTGAGCCTGCCGCAGCGGGCCAGTACCGAGACCCTGTACACCCGTTGTTGCCAGTTGTTGATGGACAAACTGACCCCGGCCAACCGCTCCCACCGTCCGTTGATCGACGAGTTGCAGGAAAAGCTGGCCGACAAGGTGTTCGTCAACTTCTCGCTGTTCCAGTCCTTGCCGGACATCTGGGGTATTGAGCAGATTTTCCCGATCTTGCCGGTCAGCGGTCACGACCAGCCGATGAACTTCCGTGGCGTGCTACAAGACATCACTTGTGACTCCGATGGCCGCATTGATACCTACGTGGAAAGCGAAGGCCTCAGCACCAGTCTGCCGATGCCTTCGATTCAGCGCGGTGACCTGATGGCGTTCTTTATGGTGGGGGCATATCAGGAGATTCTGGGCGACCTGCACAACCTGTTTGGTGATACCGACTCGGTCGACGTGGTGATGGACAGCAACGGCGAGCCACAGCTGCGCAACCCGGTGTGGGGTGACCACATTGCCAAGGTGCTGGGTTACGTGAACTTTGATGCCGACGACATTCGTCATCGCTTGATGAGTCAGGTGGCACAAAGCCAGCTGACCAGCGAAGACAAGGCGCTGTTCCAGCGTGAATTGTCAGAATCCTTGCAGGCATACACCTACCTGCAGCTGTAAACTCCACAAACCTGAAAACCGGCAGGGACAAATATCCCTGCCGGTTGCTTTTGGTTTGCTGACTCAAACAGCCGTCAGGCCAGATGATGCACATCTTCCATGCCGTACACTGGCGTGGCGATGCCCTCCATACGAGCTTTCAGCTGCAACGACAGATACTGCGAATAGTGCCGTGACTGATGCAGGTTGCCACCGTGGAACCACAGCGCTTGCTGGCGTGTGGGTTTCCACATATTGCGCAGCTCGCCTTCCCAGGGGCCCGGGTCCTTGGTGGTGTCTGACCCCATTCCCCAACATTTGCCGACCTTGTCGGCGACCTCTTGCGAAATGATTTTGGCGGCCCAGCCGTTCATGGAGCCAAAGCCGGTGGCGTACACCACCAGATCGGCCTCCAGCTCCGAACCGTCAGTCAGAATCACCGAGTTGCGAGTCAGGCGCTCAATGGTGGTGTGGCTTTTCAGTTTGATGTCGCCGCTGGCGATCAACTCGGAGGCACCCACATCGATGTAATAGCCCGACGCCCGGCGCAGGTATTTCATAAACAGACCGGAGCCGTCGTCGCCGAAGTCGAGCATAAAGCCGGCTTTCTCAAGGCCCAGGTAGAACTCCTTGTCCTGCTCGGCCACCTGTTGATACAGCGGAATGTGGAACTCCGGCATGATTCTGAACGGAATCGAGGCGAAGGTCAGGTCGGCCTTGTAGGTGGTCATGCCGTTCTGAACGGCTTCTTCCGAGTACAGCCCGCCGAGCACGTTTTCCATCAGGCTGTTGGATTTGATGATGTGGGTCGACGACCGCTGGATCATGGTGACGTCGGCGCCGTGCTCCCACAGCGCGGCGCAAATGTCGTGAGCCGAGTTATTTGCGCCCAGCACCACCACTTTCTTACCGGCATAGGCTTCGCCGCCGGGGTGTTGACTGGAGTGATGCTGTTCGCCTTCAAACACATCCTGACCGGGCAGTGATGGAATATTCGGAATGCCCGACATACCCGTTGCCAGCACCAGCTGTTTTGGACGCAGTACCAGCTCAGCACCGTCGCGTTTGACGTGCACAATCCACTCTTGCGCCTGTTCGTCGTAGCGAGCCGAGGTGCATTCGGTGGAGCCCCAGTAGTTCAGTTCCATGATGTTGGTGTACATCTCCAGCCAGTCGCCAATCTTGTCCTTCGGCGCAAACACCGGCCAGTTGTCCGGGAAGGGCATGTACGGCAGGTGGTCGTACCACACCGGGTCGTGCAGGCACAGGGACTTGTAACGGCGACGCCAGGCATCGCCGGGCTTTTCCAGTTTGTCGATGATCAGGGTCGGTACATTCAGCTGCTTCAGCCGTGCACCGAGGCCAATGCCACCCTGACCACCGCCGATGATCAGGCAATAGGGTTGTTCGCTGTAGCCCAGGGTTTCGGCTTCGTGCTGACGTTTCTCCTGCCAGGTCTGGCGGTGCTTGTTGATGCCATGTTCAGCGCCGCGGGGGCGGTTGAAACCGCGTGGTTCGGGGTGGCCTTTCAGCTCCACCATGGTGGTCAGTAGTGTCCAGGCTTTGCCGTTGCGCAGTCGCAAGTGACCACGGCCATGGGCCACGGCGGTATCGAAGGTAATCCAGGCTTCAATAGTTCCGTCGTTGTCGCTGGCATCTTCTTCCAGCTGCCAGTTGGACGGCCGCACGTTATCCAACGTGGCGGCCAGCATGTCGGCAATTTGCTGTTGGCCTTCCATGGTTTTGATGTTCCAGGTAAAGGCCACCAGATCGCGCCAGAAACCGTCGCTTTCAAACAGTTGGGCGGCGGCTTGGGGGCCATCGCTGCGTAAGGCCTGATTGAACTGGTCGAGCCATTGTTGTGCGCTGGCACTGGCGGGGGAAAGGCTGTGCTGGGTCATGTGAAGCTCCTGAGCAGGCTTGTTGTTTTTGTTGCTGCAAGTGAGTGGGGGTCATCTGACAATCCCTGTGATGGCTATTGCAGCCGTTGTGCCAGCCCGGATTTTTGTCATTCTGAAATTATTAAGTGATTGATTTTATTTGAGTATTTTTTTCTTGAAGAGCATGTTTCAAAACTGCGCTTTACGATTCAGCTCACGCTCTCGATACAGCTGTAACGACAACGGATTTACAGCTGTTGCGGTGACGTTACAGGTGTAACGCCCGTTGGGTGTGGAACGAATAGCCCTACGACAGCGATCAAACAAAGCGGGTAATCTGGGTTCAAACGTCCGATAACAATAATTCGTCTGCCGCCGTGGTAGACAAGGATGCCTTGCATGACTGCTTTCTCGACGACGCTGGATCATCGCCGCCATACCGACCAACTGTTGCAGTTTGCCCGTAGCACCCGAGGTATGCCCGAAGCGGCCGACCTGATTGGCCGCTCCTGGTGGCGTTGCTTGCAGGACTACGGGTTAGAGCCGGGCCGCCAGCAACCGGCCCGTATCCTGACTCAAAGCGCGCTGCGTGAACATCAGGATGCCGCCGATGAGCTGTTGGCTGTGGCCCGTGCCGGTGTGGACCAGTTGTATCGCAGCATTCAGGCGCTGGGTTATGTGCTGTTGTTGACCGACAGCCGTGGCATTACGGTGCAGTTTCATGGTCGGCAGGATCAGCATGACGCGCTGCGAAGGGCGGGGTTGTATCTGGGATCCGACTGGAGCGAAGCCTATGCCGGTACCTGTGCGGTAGGCACCTGCATTCAGGAACAAGCAGCACTGACTTGTCACCGGGGCGATCACTTCGATGGTGCGCATATCGGTCTCACTTGCACCGCCGCCCCCATCTTCGACCCGTTTGGCAAGTTGCTGGCGGTGCTGGATATATCGGCGTTGAACGCACCGGATGTGAGGGCCAGCCAGACCTTTGCCCTGCACCTGACCCAGCTTTACGCCCGCATGATCGAAGATGCCTACTTCTTGCGTTGCTATCGTCGTCAGCTGATTTTCAGGGCCGACGAAAGCCGTGAGCTGGTGGCCCTGAATGGCCGTATTTTGCTGGCGTTGGACCACCACGGCGATATTGTCGCGGCCAACACCGCCGGCCGTCGTTTGCTCGATTCCCGGGCCTTTTCTGCCTCCGGTGCTAGCTCTGCTGCGGGGCGTCAACCATCCCCTTCGCTGATTTCTCTGGCTGATCTTTTGGGTTGCCCGCTGGACGACGTCCTGTCGATCAACCACGACTGCCCGGATGGTGTGCGGGCGTTTCGCATTGCCCAGCAAACCCTCTATGGCAGCCTGATTGAACCGGTGCAGGAACAAGAGCCGCTGCGTCGCAGCGATCTCAGTGAACGAGTCGCCGAGTTGGATGCACTGGCTGGCGACGACGCGGCCATGCGCAAGACCTTGCAGCAGGCCAAACGCTTCCGAAATCGTCAGGTCAGCTTGCTGATTCTGGGTGAAACCGGCAGTGGCAAGGACGTGTTGGCCAACGCCATTCATCGCAGCAGTGAACGGGGTAAAGGCCCGTTTATTGCCGTCAATTGTGCGGCCATTCCTGAGTCGCTGATCGAAAGCGAGCTGTTTGGCTATAGTCCTGGCGCGTTTACCGGCGGCCGTTCCAAAGGCGCCAAAGGACTGATTCAACAAGCCCATGGCGGCACCTTGTTTCTGGATGAAATTGGCGACATGCCATTGGCGTTGCAAACCCGCCTGTTGCGGGTGCTGGCCGAACAGCAGGTCACACCACTGGGGGCTGACAAACCGGTGGTGGTCGATTGCCGGGTGATCGCCGCGACGCATCAGAATCTGCCCGAGCGCGTTGCCAATGGGACGTTCCGGGCTGATCTTTACTACCGCCTTAACGGCGCGACGCTGACCTTGCCGCCACTTCGGCAGCGTGCCGACAGAGAGTTTCTGATGCGCAGCTTGCTGAACGCTCTCAAGGCACGGGTTGGACGGCCCTCATTGCGTCTGCGTGCTGACGCCGTCAGCGCGCTGTTGGCATGGCGCTGGCCGGGCAACGTGCGGGAGCTGGTGAATGTGCTGGGTTATGCCGAAGCCAACGCCGAAACGGATGTGATTACGGTGGCGCAGTTGCCGGAGTCGATCATCAGGCCCCAGCAGGCTGACATCAGGTCCCAGCAGGTTGAAGTCCCCGGTGCTGTCGATACGGACCCGCAAGCGCGACAGCTGGCGCAGTTGCTGGAGCAACAGCAATGGAATCTCAGTGCCGTTGCCCGCCAGCTGAATATCTCCAGACCAACCTTGTACCGACGCATTCGTCGCTTTGGCATTGCTCGCCAGACTTGTATCCAGTGACGGGTCTGGCTCGGCGGTTTTTTTGTTATGAATTGTTTCAGGGCGCGGCAGTAACGGCAGGATTGTCTATATCTAATGGGCTTGCACCAACAGGAGGGACATTCCATGTCTGACGAGGACTTTGAACTGCATGACGAAGACCTGCACGATGAAGCAGGCGTCAGTGATGACTCTGGCGTCGATTCAGAGAATGGCAAACCGGCCAAGGCGGCCAAGCCCGCTGAGCCAAAGGAGGAAGATGCCAAATCCATGACTGCTCACAACGAAGCCCGTAAAGCGCTGGAAGACGATGTCGCCGCGTTTTTGGCTCGGGGTGGCAGCATTCAGAAGGTGGACGATAACGTGATGGCTGATCCACCACGTAAGCCACAGTCGAACTACGGCAGTCGCCCGATCTGAGGCGACGGCGTGCTGGTGACGAATGCAGAACAAAAACGGGGAGCCATTGGCTCCCCGTTTTTGTTGGCGCTGTGATTCAGCAGCTCAGGCGTGGGCCTGTTCAATCTGTTGAATCAGCTCGTCGAGCTGTTCCAGCGCGCTGATCTGGTATTGCGGCGCTGCCAGGTCTTGCGGCCATGTTTGTTGGTACAGCGGCGTCCAGATGGCGTGAATCCCCAGTTGGCGAGCGGCATCCACATCGTTGTGTGGGTGGTCGCCAATGTGAATGCACTCGTGGGCTTCAACACCGGCGTGTTGCAGCGCCGCGTGGAACATATCCGGGGCCGGTTTGGCGATGCCAACGGCATCGGCGGTGATGCAGGCATCGAACAGGTGATCGACGCCAATCAGTTCGAGGTCGGCATTGCCATTGGTCACGGCAATCACCGGCAGTCGCTGTTTGAGGCTGTTCAGCAACGGCAGGGTGGCGTCAAACAGGTCGAGCCGACTGCGCTCGCGGTAAAACACGTCAAAGGCTTGCTGGGCCAGTTCTGCCGCGTCATCGCGGTTCAATCCCGCTTGCATGGCAACCCGGCGCAGGCTTTCCTCGCGCAATTTGGATACCTGCTGGGCCAGCTGTGGATAACATTCGCCCAGCTCAATGCGGTACTGACGCAGGCCGCTGAGTGAGTAGAGGTCGGCGATGCCGGAGCAGCGTTCGGTGATCCAGTCGTAGCAGGCCTGTTCGGCACGCACGAGGGCGTCGGCTGGATTCCAGAGGGTGTCGTCGAGGTCGAAGGTGACCAGCTTGATAGCCAAGGCAAATTCCCGATCGGCGGTAACGCGCTTAGCGCGTTACCGGAGTTTGTTGCAGGCGCAGGGCCAGTACGTCACAGAGGTAGTCGAGGAACAGGGTGTCCATCGAGGTGCGGTAGTGGCTTTCGTTGTGGCTGGCCAGTACCAGTACGCCGTGGTTGTCCTGACCGCGAATCTGGGCGGCGGCAATCGAGCCCATGTCGGTGGTGTCGAGGTTCAGCAGGGCTGCCATGTCGTTGCGCGGCAGTTGCCCACAAATGGCACGGTGACCCTTGAACATACGGTGGATGTTGCGCTGTTGCTCCTGACTGCGAATGGCAATCAGCGGGCGTTCCAGCTGACGTTCGGTGAAGTGCAGCATGGCCCAGGAATCAACCGCAAAGTCGTTGCGCAGGGCGTCATCAAGGGCGGTATGCAGCGCCAGCCAGCTGTTGGCTTCAATCAGGGCCAGTACCAGACGGCGGGTCTTTTCAAACAGGTGGTCGTTACGACGGGCATTTTCCAGCAGGTCGGACAGTCGCTGGCGCAATTCGATATTGCGGTCGCGATGCACCTGCACCTGACGTTCAATCAGACTGGTGGCACCACTGGTCTGGTGGGGAATACGAAGCTGCGACAGCAGGTCGTCCTTGCCCACGAAGAAGTCCGGGTGGTCTTCCAGAAACTGCACAACATCGGCTTCGGTCAGTCTCGGTTGTTGGCTCATGCTGTTACCTGCTGCTGCATATTGCTGTTGCCATTCAGATGTTTACACGTCCTTCAAAGACGGTTTCGGCCGGGCCTGTCATACGGACGCTGTGTTTGCCGTCCCAGTCAATTTTCAGATCACCGCCAGGCAAGTGTACCAGTACGCCGGGCTGCAACCAGCCTCGCAACTGACCGGATACCACGGCGGCACAGGCGCCGGTGCCGCAGGCGAGGGTTTCGCCACTGCCGCGTTCGAACACCCGCAGGCGGATTTCGTTCGGGTTCACAATCTGCATGAAGCCGACGTTGACCTTGTTGGGAAAGTATTCACAGGCTTCGACAATCGGGCCCCAATGTTCAACCGGGGCGTTGTCGACGTCGTTGACGCGAATCACAGCGTGGGGATTACCCATGGAAACGGCGCCGAATTTTACGTCGCCGATCTCGGGCATCATGCGCTGGTATTCCGGCATGAACTGCTCGGCGACCAGTGGAATCTGTGCCGGTTCCAGAATCGCCGGGCCCATGTCGACCACCACCTGACCATCGTCGGTGAGGTGCAGTTCCATGATGCCGTTGGCGGTTTCAACCTTGATGTCGCGCTTGCCTGTGAGGTGATTGTCGTAGACAAAACGGGCAAAGCAACGTGCGCCATTGCCACAGTTTTCGACTTCGCTGCCATCGGCATTGAAAATGCGGTAGCGGAAGTCGACGTCCGGCCGTGACGGCCGTTCGACAATCAGCATCTGGTCGAAGCCGATGCCAAAGTTGCGGTCCGACAGCTCTTTAACACGTTGCGGGCGAATACGACCGGTTTGGGTGACCAGATCGATCACCACAAAGTCGTTGCCGATGCCGTGCATCTTGCTGAATTTGACTCTCATGCGTTCTCCGGCAGCAGGTGCTCGCCCTTGAACAAGTCGGTTACGGTTTCGCGTTCGCGCACCACGTAGGATTGCTCGCCGTCGACCATGATTTCCGCAGCACGGCCACGGGTGTTGTAGTTGGAAGCCATCACAAAGCCGTAGGCTCCGGCGGACATCACTGCAATCAGGTCGCCTTGTTCCAGTGCCAGATCACGGTCCTTGCCAAGGAAGTCGCCGGTTTCACACACAGGGCCAACCAGGTCGAAGGTACGGACTGGCGCGTCGCTGGTTTGCTTGACGGTTTTGATGTCCTGCCAGGCGGAGTACAGCGACGGGCGAATTAGGTCGTTCATGGCGCCGTCGATGATGGCGAAGTTCTTGTGTTCGTTGAGCTTGAGGAATTCAACCTGGCTCAGGAATACACCGGCGTTGGCAGAAATAGAACGACCCGGCTCGAACACCAGGGTGAACTTGCGGTCGCCCAGTTTTTCTTTCACCGCGCCGATGTACTCGGCCGGAGACGCCGGTTGCTCGTCGTTGTAGCAAACGCCGAGGCCGCCGCCCAGATCCAGGTGTTCAATGCTGATGCCCTTGCCAGCCAGGTCGTCGACAAGCAACAGCAGACGATCCAGTGCGTCGAGGAATGGGGTAATGGAAGTGAGCTGGCTGCCAATGTGGCAGTCGACACCGACCACGTTAATGCCCGGCAGGCTGGCAGCACGTTCGTACACGGCCGGTGCCCGCTCAATGGCGATACCAAACTTGTTGTCTTTCAGACCGGTGGAAATGTACGGGTGGGTCTGGGCGTCGACGTCCGGGTTAACCCGCACGGAGATGTTGGCTACTTTGCCACAGGCTACAGCCACGTCGTTGAGACGTTCCAGTTCGGCTTCGGATTCGAGGTTGAAGCAACCGATGCCGACTTCCAGCGCGCGCTGCATTTCGGCCGCTTGCTTGCCAACGCCCGAGAAGATCACCTTGGCAGGATCGCCACCGGCGGCCAGTACGCGTTCCAGTTCGCCCAATGAGACGATGTCGAAACCGGCGCCCAGTCGTGCAAGTACGTTCAGCACGCCCAGGTTGGAGTTGGATTTCACCGCAAAGCAGACCTGATGAGGCCAGTCGCCCAGTGCCTTGTCGTAGGCCAGATACTGGCTTTCCAGTTCCTTGCGGGAGTAGACGTACAGTGGGGTGCCGTGTTGTGCAGCCAGGGCTGCCAGATCGACGTTTTCAGCGTGCAGGCTGCCCTGCTGGTAAGTAAATACTGACATATCAGGAGGTCTGTTCCGTATCCGGTTGATCAGGCAGATACAGGGGGCCTTTTTGTCCACAGCCGCCCAGCAACAGGGCGCTGACAGCCAGCGTGGCCAGCCACAGGGTGCGGGTGCGCCGAAGGTGCTTCATGCTAAAACTCTTGTGCTGTGGCCGTTGACGACACACCGGCTTCGAACCCCTGCAAGCGTTCACTCGCAGGCCTCGGCTTCAGTGTGCGTTGGGCCTGTATCTTTGGTTACCCAGCATTATACACACCGCGGCAGGGCTGTCTTGGTTGACGCTTCAGGAAGGCTTCAGTTCGGCGTTGATGTGCAGTTCCTGCTCCTGTTTGCGATGCCAGTGCAGTAGCAGATCGCGGTTGCTGCTGTCTTCCATTTCGAGGTCGCTGAGGTAGCAGGGGTACTGGCCGTGCTGGGTACGCAATTCGATGATGCGATTGCAGACGGTCTGGTACAACGTCGGACCGTACTGCCAGACGCTGAACTCCTCGTAATTGCAGTACAGGGTGGGCTGGCGGTCGTTGTCGTAGCGGGCGGTGAGCTCAATGGCCGGTGGCTCATTGGCGGCTTCGGGAATGTCCCGTGGGTGCACTTGCCAGTCGTATTCCACCGATTTGTAGATCGGGTGCAGGTGCTGGTGCTCCACCAGTTCAAACAGTTTCAGTCCGGCAAAGTCGGATTGGTTGCCGTACCAGCGACTTTGCAGTTGCAGCAGAAAACGCAAGGTTGGTAGCAGCCAGTATTTCAGCTCGGTGCGTTGCAGGCGGTAGCGCACCAGGGCGGCAAATTCGTCGACCAGATAAAAGTCGATGGTGGCTCCGCGCTGCTGAAAGAACAGCTGCCAGCGGTTGGGTTGGCAGTGAGCCATGATGTCGTTCAGCGGCATTGGCATCGGACAATAGGCATCGCTGAAGGTGGCCGAATAGCGGCCTCTGGGCTGGGCCAGGTAGCGCATTAGCTGGTCATCATCGGTGATGTCAGCCGTTAGCCATTGTTGTGGCTCATCGAGGTCGTTGGTTTGCTGCGGGTGCAGGCCGTAGCGGCGATTGCCGAGCCGGTAAATACAGGCGCCATGGTGGTGCTGGTACTGGTCGATGGCATTCGACATCAGCCTCAGCAGACGCTGGCGAATCTGCGCCGAGCGGGTGGTGCTGTAACAGTTGAGGCCAAAGTCCGGCCGCTGTTCGCTGTGGGTTAGCCAGGGCATCAGCATTTGCAGACAGTGGTTGAGGGCTTGCTGGCCACGGCAGTGTTCGACCTGCCATTCGCCCCACTGGTTGCGGGTGAGAATTTCGATGGTGCGCACCAGATTGACACTGGCGCCGGTGAAATTCAGCACGTCGTCGTGATCGGTGATCTTGTGGATGCCCTGACGGGTGAATTCCGCCATGGGGTCGTCGGCGGCGTTAATGAAGACCCGTACATGAGTGATGTGAGGCTGTTCGAGCCAGTCGGGGCTGTTGAACTCACGTGACATCAACTCGCGGATATTGCCCAGCGTCAGCTTCAGTTCATGCTGACTGACGGCTTCGGCAGGAAAACTGCTGATGCGGGTATCGCGTCCCAGCATGCCGTTCAGTTCGGCAAACACGAGTAATTCCGTCAGGCTCGGACTTTGGCGCAGGATATGCCGGTCGGGGGGAACCTCCTGCCAGAAACCGGGTACCAGTTGCCAGACGCCGGGAAAGTGCACCAGTGTGATGTGGTGCTGCACCAGATCGGGAGAAATGCCCGGATTGATGGGGACGATTTTACCGGGGCGAGCGTCGTAGGCGGCGTGCATCTGATTGCCAAGGCGCTGGATATCCCCCGGGCTGATATGCACTTCGCGGGCATGGCGGTCGCTGAATTGCCGCAGCTGGCGGTAACTGCCCATCAGCTCATTGACCAGCTCATTGCGTTCCCGGAACACCTGTTGCGGTGTCCACTGGCGGTTGCTGTCGAGTTCTTGCAGCTGCTCTTCACTCCACTGCCATTGCTGGGCCAGGAACATCATGCCACTGGCTCGCCAGTTGTTTTTCAGTTCCTTCTCGCTGAATTTGCTGAGCCGCAGTCCGGTCTTGTAGTAAAACGCCCGCCGAATCAGTTCCAGCCGCTGTTGATTCAGTCCCGGCAACGACGACAGTCGTTGCACCATCAGCAAATAGGCGTCGCACTGACTGGCGATGGTGACACCGGCGTGCACCAGGGTTTTGAGGTCCTGACACAGCGGTTGGGCATTGGGGTAGGTGCTGGCGTAGGAGCGGTACAGCATCAATTTCAGCAGGGATTTATAGGGGCTGTGAAGGCTCTTGTTGAGCTGCCACATGGCCGCGCCCATGAACTCGTTGACCGGGATCGAGCCGATATGGCCAAAGTCGAGCCAGCGATCCGGCTGCACCAGATCTTGTTGCAGCAGCTCGCTCCAGTATTCCTCGGCGCTTTGCATGCCGAGCCGCACCGGAATCAGCCACCAGGAGGGCCAGCGCCCGGCCAGCCAGATGGCGCTGCGGTAAAACTCATCGAGCAGTAACAGGTGCTGGCTGGTGCCACAGTCTTCGCCCTCGGCGGCTTTCTGTTGGCCGCTGCGAAATTCGTCCAGATCCATGATAAAGAGATGCAGCTCGACCCCTTGTTCTTCAGCCCATTTTTCAATCCGGTCGCACTTGGTTTGCAGTTGCTGGCGCTGTTTGGCGGCCAGCGGCTGGTTGAGGCACACCCAGATATCAAGATCGCTGTGCTGGTTCTGCGCCAGCGTGCCCATGCTGCCCATCAGGTACAGGCCGCCGATGACTCCTTGCAGACGCTGGTGGGCGTCGAGCCTGGGGATCATTTTCAGCAGGTAGCGCATGGCTTGCTCAACCGGCGCATCGCTGCGGAAATGATCAATGCCCTGTGGGGTATGAAAATCGACAAACCCCGGCAGCTGCGGGTGGTTGAAGTGCAGCATCGACGGCAGCAAGGTCAGCAGGTGTTGATGGCGGGCGGACAACAGGCCGCGCGCTAACCCCAGTCGCTGCTGATTCAGTTGCAGAAACTGGTCTTGCCATTGGCTGATTTGTCGGAAGCGGGAGCGATCGAGAGTGAGGGTCATGCCTCCAGTATAGGAGGCATTTGTGAGGCTACCCGTCAGTCAGCAAAGTTTCTGACGGGTTTGAACGGTTTGTCGGGCATTTGCCTGAACAGTGGTTGATCAATCAGGCTTTAAGAGTGCGGAAACCGTCCACAAAGGTCGCGACCACCTTGCCGTTGACGCCATGCCCGTTGGTGCTGGCCGGGTCGATCAAGGCAGCATTAAATACTTTGCCTTCTTCAAAACCGACGGCCATTTGCAGGGCGTCGGCTGGCAGTTTGCTAAGGGCGTTGAGGGCAGAGGTCAGCGTCAGCTCACCGGCGTCGACCAGCTGTAGCAACAAGCCAATGAAGTCATCGTACATGGCGATGCCAACGGCGGCTTCTGCGAACGGCGCTTTCTTGGCCGCACTTTCGTGACGCTGGTGGTTGGAACAAATGGCCAATTCACCGGCATTAACGGCAGCCAGCAAGGCCTGACGGTCGGATTCGCTGCGCAGCGGTGGCTGCACATGGAAACGGCCATCAAAGCCTTGCACCTTGGCGTCGGTGTAGCACAGGTTGGCCATGGCGACGTCGGCGCTGATGTTGAGGCCCCGCTGGCGCGCGTCACGCAGCATGGCGGCACTGCGGGCACAGCTGATCTGGCTGATGTGAACCCGCGCGCCGGTCTGTTCGGCCAGCAGGATGATTTGTGCCAGCGCGATGGTTTCGGCGGTTTCCGGAATGCCTGCCAGACCCATGCGGGTCGCGGTCGGGCCTTCGTGCATCACGCCACCGGCGGACAAGGCAGCATCGTTGGCGTCGAGGAACAGGCGAATATCGTAGGTGGCGGCGTATTCCATCAAACGACGCAGTACGTAGGCGTCCTTGACGGGCTTACGGGCGTTCGACAGCGCCACACAACCGGCGCTGGTCAGGCCGACCATGTTGGCGATTTGCTCACCGGCCAAACCCTGGGTCAGTGCACCCAGTGGCAGTACCTGCGCCTGACCGGCACTGGCGGATTTTTCCAGCATCAGCTGAACGACCGCCGGGCTGTCGGCGACGGGCTTGGTCAGCGGCTGGGCGCACACATGAGTAAAACCGGCGTTGGCGGCGGCTTTGGTTTCACTGGCAATAGTGCCGCGCTGGGTGAAACCTGGTTCGTTCAGGTGGGCGCTGAGATCAATAAAGCCCGGTACCAGCCACAGGCCGTTGGCATCCAGGGTGGATTCAATGGTGCCGCCAGCTGGCTTCTGGCCGATGGCGCGAATGCGACCTTCACTGAGGTAGATGTCGCACACTTGATCCAGTTGCTGAGCAGGAGCGATCACACGGGCGTCACGAATGTGCAGGTATTTCATGCCTCTGTCTCCCCTTTGGCTTGCTGCTCGGCTTGTTGTTCAGACTGCTGGCCGCTCATCGCCATGGCCATGACCGCCATACGGACGGCGATGCCGTAGCTGACCTGATTCAGAATCACCGACTGTGGGCCATCAGCCACGGCGGATTCAATTTCAACACCACGGTTGATCGGTCCCGGGTGCATCACGATGGCGTCCGGGTTAGCCAGTGCCAGTTTTTCGGTGGTCAGACCGTAGAGTTTGAAGAACTCGCTTTCACTTGGCAGCAGGGCGTTCTGCATACGCTCTTTTTGCAGCCGCAGCATGATCACCACGTCGCAATCGCGCAGTGCCAGGTTGAAGTCGTAATAGGCCTTGCAGCCCAGTGCTTCGATGTCTCTTGGCAGCAACGTAGCAGGGCCGACCACACGAACTTCCGCCGCACCAAGGGTGTTCAGTGCGTGAATCTGCGAGCGGGCAACACGGCTGTGGAGAATGTCGCCAACGATGGCGACTACCTTGCCTTCAATCGAGCCCTTGTGGCGACGAATGGTCAGCATGTCGAGCATGGCCTGGGTCGGGTGCGCGTGGCGACCGTCACCGGCGTTGATGATGGCAACGTTGGGAGTGACGTGCTCGGCAATAAAGTGGGCGGCACCGGAGTCGGCGTGACGGACCACGAACATGTCGCTGTACATGGCCTCGAGGTTCCACAGGGTATCCATCAGGGTTTCGCCCTTGGATGTGGCGGAACGCTGGATATCCAGATTGAGAATGTCGGCCGACAGGCGCTTGGCCGCCAACTCGAAGGTGGAGCGAGTACGGGTACTGTTCTCGAAGAACAGGTTGGCGACGGTTTTACCCCGCAGCAAGGGGACTTTTTTTACCGAGCGCTCCTGAGTGGAAATGAAGGAGTCGGCGGTATCGAGAATTTCGGTAAGCAAGTCCTTGCTGAGACCTTCTGTGGTCAGGAAGTGTTTCAGTCGACCGTCGGCGGTGAGCTGAATCTGGCTGGGATCTGTATTCATGGCTGAATTCCTGGCAGAACCGTGCAAGTTGTCTGGGCGGGGTGAAGCGGCGCGAATACTAGGGGCACTCTGGCGGGAAATCAATTGGCCAGCCGCCGCTCTGGCCAATCCTGCATGTTCGGGCTGTGACTTACAGCAGGCTGACAGTCAGCGGTTGAGGGCCGCTCAGTTTCACCAGCTGGCCATCGGCCAGATCCAGTGTGGCACCGCATACGTCTGGCTGCACTGGCAACTCGCGGCGACCAATATCAAACAAGGCCACCAGAGTGATGGAAGCCGGACGACCATAGTCGAACAGCTCGTTGATGGCAGCACGCACGGTACGACCGCTCATCACCACGTCGTCGACCAGCACAATGTGACGGTCTTCGATGGTGTCCGGTAGTTCGGAGCCTTTGACCTGAGGGTGCAGGCCGTGGCGGGTAAAGTCGTCGCGGTAGAAGCTGATGTCGACACTGTAAACGGCTTCCTGCTGTTGCATCAGCGAATGCAGTTTTTCGGCAATCCAGACGCCACCGGTACGAATACCAACGATCAACGGCTGTTCAATGCCACGGCTGGCCAGGTTGGCTTGCAGGTCGGTGGCCAGTTGTTGGCAGGTTTGCTCAATATCAGGTAACTGCATGGGTTCTCCCTTACTGCGATTCAGACGAACGGGGGTTTTCGTTCATCCAGCTTTCCAGAATCAATTGTGCCGCCAAACCATCGACGGAATGTTTACCAAAATCACGTTCGCCGCTGTCGGAGATCACCATGCCCTTGGCTTCGTAGCTGGTCAGGCGCTCGTCCTGGGTGTAGCTCGGCTTGTGCAGGCGGCCTTCCAGGCGACGGGAAAACTTGGCGGCGCGCAGGCTCATATCGCTCTGGCTGCCATCCATGTTCAGCGGCAAGCCGGTGACAAAGGCATCCGGTTGCCACTCTTTGACGATGGCTTCCAGCTGTTCCCAGTTGGGTGCGCCATTGTTGGCCTTGATGGGCTCCAGTGCGCGGCTGCTGCCGGTCAGACGCTGGCCAATAGCGATGCCAATGCGCTTGGTGCCAAAGTCGAAGGCCATCACGTGGACAATACGGTCGGGGACGGTACTCATCAGGCGTGGCCACTCTGGTCGGACAGGGTCATCGGGCTGACGCCCAGTTTCGCCAACGCCGCCTGATACAGGTCTTGCGGCGCGGTGCGGTAAAGCAGTTCGGCGTCGGGTTCGACGTTGAGCCAGCTGTTGGCCAGAATCTCTTCGTCCAGTTGACCTGCGCTCCAGCCGGAATAGCCCAGTGCCAGCAGGTACTCGGTTGGGCCTTCGCCCTTGCCAATGGCTTCAAGGATGTCCTTGGAGGTGGTCAGGTGGGCAAAGGAGTCAAACACCCGGGTGGCCTGCCAACGACCGGGTTCGCGATGCAGGATGAATCCCTGTTCGCTGCCAACCGGGCCGCCCGCCATCATGATGGGATTGATGTGGTCGTGGCGGAAGATTTCCAGTTGTTCACAGACCCGGGCGAAGTCGATGTCGAGGGCCTTGTTGAGCACCAAACCCATGGCGCCTTCAGCATCGTGGTCACACAAGTAGATGACTGTGTCTTCAAAAAAACTGTCATGCAGCTGGGGCATGGCGATCAGCAGCTGGTTACGCAGGCTGGTGAGTTGTTTCATTATGAACCGTCAGAGAGGTAGCGATTGCCTTTGAATCGCCAGGTACGAATGATTTCAAGGATGTCGGTGTCCTTGCGCATGTCTTTGGTAAATGGCGCAAAAGGAGCCGACATTCTTACGATACGCAATGCGGCGTCATCCAGCACCTTGCGGCCGGAGGACTCCAGAATTTCCAGGTTGTTGATGGTGCCGTCGGGCTTGATGGCAACCAGTACACGCAGGCGACAATCGTCGAAGCAGTCTTCTGCTTCGCGTGGGTAATTGAGCGTGCCCATTTTTTCAATTTTGCGGCGCCAGTTATTCACATAATAGGCGTCGCTGGCTTTCATGGTTGACGCTGCCGTCAGGCGTTGTACCCGGGGGCGCTTGGCATAAGCCTGACGCATGGTGTCGAGCTTGGCTTCCAGACTGGCCATTTCGAGGCTGCGTTGCAGCAACATCTTCTGTTCACCTTCCGGTACGTCCTGCGCTTCGGTCGGGGTCGGCTTTTTGATGTTCTGGGCCTTGAAGCGGCTGTCAGCCTGGGTCGTCAGTTTGTCGGGCTGGTGGGTATCCGGCTTTGGTGCTGAGACTTGTTGTTCCTGCACTGACGCCTGTTTGATTTCGTTGTTCTGGAACGGTGCTTCAACATCGGTGGTCAGCATCCGCGCTTCGTCTTCGGTACCGCTGCCTTGCTGGTTTTCCTGAGCCAGAAAATCCGCTTCTTCAGGGGCTTGTTCACTTTTGTAGCTGGCCAGGGTCACTTCCAGCGTGGTGCTGGCTTTGGTTCTGTCTTCGGCAGAAAAACTGATGCCGAGAACAATCAGGGCGTGCACCAGCAGGGCCAGAAACAGGGCAAAGGTAAGGCGGTCTGAGCTGGAAACAGCGGCGGAGGACATTGGATAGTTCGCGTGAGACTCAATGATTTTGATTTATTCCGGTTGCCCGGAGTCTGGCCTGAAGTGGAATATTTGTCTACCGCTTTGGTGGGGAATGATGACCTGCTACCCGCACCAGATGGGCCTGTCCAACACATCGGACAAGCCATCTGATACCGAAAGCAGGGCAATTGGCTTAGCCGGCTTGCTGATCCAGCTTGGCGCTGAGGCAGTCGATCAACAGCTTGGCGACGTCAATGCCGCTGTCGCGGCTGATTTCGCGCACACAGGTAGGGCTGGTGACGTTGATTTCGGTGAGGCTGCTGCCGATCACGTCGAGGCCAACAAAGTACAAACCGCGTTTCTTCAGCTCCGGGCCAACGGCGGCAGCAATGCGACGGTCGGCATCGCTCAGCTCGCGGGTTTCGCCACGACCACCGGCGGCCAGGTTGCCACGTGTTTCGCCACTGGCTGGAATGCGGGCGAGACAGTAAGGCACCGGTTCGCCGTCGATCATCAGGATGCGTTTGTCACCTTCGGCGATTTCCGGCAGGAATTTTTGCGCCATGATCTGTTGCTGGCCGTGGTTGGTCAGGGTTTCAATGATGACGCTGACGTTGGGGTCGTCCTGTTTCAGGCGGAAGATGGATGAACCGCCCATGCCATCCAGTGGTTTGAAAATGACATCGCCGTGTTCCTTGTGGAACTGCTTCAGCAGCTCGCTCTTGCGCGCCACCAGAGTGGGGGTCATCAGTTCCGGGAAATGGGTGGCGAATACTTTTTCGTTGCAGTCGCGCAAACTGGCCGGTTTGTTGGCAACCAGCACGCCTTGCTGTTCAGCCAGCTCAAGAATGTAGGTACTGTAAATAAACTCGCTGTCGAACGGCGGGTCCTTGCGCATCAGGATGACATCGAGATCGGCCAGTGGACGGTGCTCGAATTCACCCAGATCGAACCAGTGTTCGGGGTCCATTTGTACAGAAAGAGGGGCCATTCGGGCCATTGCGTTACCGAATGTAATATATAGATCGTCCTGTTCCATATAATACAGCTCGAAACCGGCTTCCCAGGCGGCGTTCAACAGTGCCAGGGAAGTATCTTTCTTGAACGTGATATCAGCGATCGGGTCCATCACGACCCCGAGTTTCCTGGTCATACCTGTGTCCTGCAAGTTATTGAAAATATTGATTCAGGGCCGGATTCTAACGCATTTAAGTTCAGGAACAGTGAAACAGTTTTGACATGGTTCCGTCCTAGCTTGGTACATTAATGTGTGATACAAACATTCACCGTAACGACTCCCTGTTTGCGGTCGCGGCCGGCAACACCAATTGAGATCGGATGGTTAAGGTCTATCTATGGACGACAACTTTCAAAACATTAAAGTGATGGTTATTGACGACAGCAAAACCATTCGTCGCACCGCGGAGACCCTGCTTAAAAAAGTAGGCTGCGAGGTCATCACTGCAACAGACGGGTTCGACGCCCTGGCGAAAATTGCGGATAGCAATCCCAATATCATTTTCGTCGACATCATGATGCCGCGTCTCGACGGCTATCAAACCTGCGCCCTTATCAAGAACAATTCCAAGTTCAAATCCACTCCTGTCATCATGCTCTCCAGTAAGGATGGTTTGTTCGACAAGGCCAAGGGTCGCATTGTTGGTTCGGATGAGTATCTCACCAAACCATTCAGTAAGGATGAGCTGTTGGGCTCTATCCGACAGTACGTAAAATCCTAAGCAAGTTCGCGCAGCATTTAAGGGGTATTAAGCATGGCTCGCATTCTGGTAGTAGATGATTCTCCGACAGAAACCGAGGTGTTTCGTTCCATGTTGGAGAAAAACGGTCATGAAGTCCTCACCGCAGAAAATGGTGCAGACGGTGTGGCACTGGCCAAGCAGGAAAAGCCAGATGTGGTTCTGATGGATATCGTGATGCCAGGCCTGAACGGCTTTCAGGCAACCCGTCAGCTGACCAAGGATGCGGAAACCGCTCATATTCCAGTGGTTATTGTGACCACCAAAGATCAGGAAACCGACCGGGTTTGGGGCAAACGCCAGGGTGCCAGTGGTTATCTGGTCAAGCCTGTGGCTGAGAACATCCTGTTGTCTGAAATCAATTCTGTGATGGCTGGCTGAGCAATATGACGCCTTTTGCCCTGCTGGTTGATATCGCAAATCGTGGAAAATCCAACGCATCTGCTCTGCCTCAACAACTTGAGGCTGTCAGTTACTGGCGTGGTGTCGGTTTTATGCTGGCAGGGCAGCAGTTTGTGGCTGATATGGGGCAGATTTCAGAAATTCTGCAACCGCCCCGTATGACTAAGGTACCTGGCGTGAAGAGCTGGGTGCTGGGTGTGGCCAACGTTCGTGGTCGACTCGTTCCGGTGATGGATTTGGCAGGTATGCTGGGTTTGTCCTCTCGTGCCAGCTGGCGTTCGCGCCGGGTTCTGGTGGTGGAGCAGGGGGACCTTCTGACAGGGTTGTTGGTGGACGCCGTTCTGGGTATGCAGCAGTTTCCTGTCGATACAATGCGTACGGTGACCGAGGTGGAAAAGAGCCTCGAGCAATACGTGCATTACGGCTTTGAAAAGAACGAAAAAGTCTGGTCGATCTTCCGAATCGACGAGCTGGTTCAATCTTCCGGGTTTTTACAAATCGCAGTGTAACTGTGACAAGGGCTTCTCAAGGGGCGCCCCCAACTGGCATGCAGTGAGTTTGGAGACATAAGCATGAGTTCGAAGACTGGTAGCGTCGCCTCGACGTTTTTGAAAAACGGCGTGAACGTCGGTCTCGCGGTTTTTCTGTTCATTTTCCTCGGCGTGTTCATCGCCCTCACCTACCTGGTGAGTGAGGATCAGGCGCGAGATGAACAATACATTGAACACGCGGGTGAGTTGCGGGTGCTGTCCCAGCAGATGGCCACCAACGCCGTGGAATCGGCGGCGGGTAACAGCGAGGCCTTTGATCAGCTGCGCATCGCCCGTAACAACTTTGAACAACGCTGGGGTTACCTGAAAAACGGTGACGTCGCCAACGGTCTGGCACCTGCGGAAGTAGCGTCCATGACCAACGTACAGCAGGTATGGGATAGCGTGAGCCAGAACGCGGACCAGATCACCCGCGCCCAGGACATCATTCTGTCGCTGCACGAAGTAGCCGCGACCCTGTCTGAAACGATTCCACAGCTGCAGGTGGAATATGACGAGATTGTAGAAATTCTGCTTGATAACGATGCCCCGGCTGACCAGGTGGCGGTTGCCCAGCGTCAGTCCTGGCTGGCAGAGCGTATCGTACGTTCCGTTAACAAGGTACTGGCTGGTGGTGAAGACGCGGTAATGGCGGCCGACGCCTTCGGTCGCGATGCTTCCTTGTTCGGTCGTGTATTGAACGGCATGTTGCAGGGCAACGTGGCGATGAACATCTCCAAGGTAGAAGACGAAGAAGCCGAACTGGCACTGTCTGAAGTTGCTGAACTGTTTGCCTTCGTATCCGGTTCCGTAGATGAAATTCTGGAAACTTCCCCTGAACTGTTCCAGGTGCGTGAAGCATCCGACTCCATCTTTGTAAATTCCCAGGTACTGCTGACCCAGACCTCTGAACTGACTGACGCCATTCTGAAACAGGCGGAAGATCGTTCCCTGATGCAGGCCATCGGCTTCGTAGCGGCTGGTCTGGCGGTACTGATGCTGGCCTTGCTGGGTGTTTCCCTCTATCAGGGTACCCGTCGTGACCTGGAAGACACAGAAAGCCAGAACCAACAGAACCAGATGGCGATTCTGCGACTGCTAGACGAAATTGCTGACCTTGCAGACGGTGACCTGACGGCCTCTGCAACGGTAACCGAAGACTTTACGGGTGCGATTGCTGACTCCATCAACTACGCGATCGACCAGATGCGCTCGTTGGTATCGGCGATTAACGAAACGGCGGTACAGGTATCGTCGGCGGCCCAGGAAACCCAGGCTACGGCAATGCACCTGGCCGAGGCATCCGAACACCAGGCGCAGGAAATTGCCGGTGCTTCTGCGGCGATTAACGAAATGGCGGTGTCCATTGACCAGGTATCTGCCAACGCCTCGGAATCCTCTGCGGTTGCGGAGCGATCGGTAGCGATCGCCAACAAGGGCGCGGAAGTGGTACAGGCGACCATTAACGGCATGGATAACATCCGTGAGCAGATTCAGGAAACCTCCAAGCGTATTAAACGTCTGGGTGAATCCTCGCAGGAGATTGGTGACATCATCTCCCTGATTACGGACATTGCTGACCAAACCAACATTCTGTCACTTAACGCGGCGATCCAGGCATCCATGGCCGGTGACGCCGGTCGAGGCTTCGCGGTAGTTGCGGATGAGGTACAGCGACTGGCAGAACGTTCAGCCGCTGCAACCAAGCAGATTGAAGCCCTGGTTAAAACGATTCAGAACGATACCAACGAGGCGGTAATCTCGATGGAACAGACCACCACCGAGGTGGTACGTGGTGCTCGTCTGGCCCAGGACGCGGGTGTTGCCCTGGAAGAGATTGAGAACGTATCGAAAAACCTGGCGGAACTGATTCAGAACATTTCCAACGCGGCACGTCAGCAGGCTTCTTCTGCTGGTCACATCTCCAACACGATGAACGTTATTCAGGAGATTACGTCGCAGACTTCCGCAGGTACCACTGCAACAGCGAAGTCCATTGGTAACCTCGCTGAAATGGCCAACAAACTGCGTGAATCGGTAGCGGGCTTCAAACTGCCTGAAAACGAAGAAGCAGACGTTGACGTTCAGCAGGTGTTTTAAGACCCGGTGAGTTCCAGACATGAATCACCAGATCCGTCATTCGTCAGGCAGCTCGCTTCCCGAGCTGTCTGACGAGCAATTTGTACGCTGGCAGGCCCTGTTGGAAGAGCGAACCGGTAATCGCATGCCGGTTCAGCGGCGGACCTTCTTGCAAACCAGTCTTGGCATGCGCATGCGTGAGATTGATTGCAAGGACTACTCCGAATACTACAGCAAGGTAGTCAGTGGCCCTTCTGGTGCCATTGAATGGAACACCCTGGTTGACCGTTTGACGGTGCAGGAAACGCGTTTTTTCCGCGACCCTGATGCCATTGAATGCGTTCAGCAGTTTATGGAGGAAGCACTGGAACGCTTCCCCAACGATGAAACCCTGGAAATGTGGAGTGTAGGCTGCTCTTCTGGTGAAGAAGCCTACAGTCTCTCCATGGTAGCCGATGATGTATGGGGTTCTAACGGTCGTCACTTTGCCGTGACCGGCACCGACATATCGACCTTCGTATTGAAAAAGGCGCGTGCCGGTACTTATCCGGCGTCAGCACGACACTGGATTCCGGAAGAGTACCAGCGCCGTTACTGTGTGGAAGCCGACAACGGAAAATTCCGTTTGTCCGATGCCATTCGTCAGCGTAGCTGTTTTACCCAGGTGAACATGTTGAACCTGTCTGCTTTTCCGTTGCAATCGCAGCACATCATTTATTGCCAGAACGTGTTGATTTACTTCCGTCGCTGGCGTCGTAAGGAAATTCTCAACGAATTGGCAGCACGACTGCTCCCGGGAGGCATTCTGGTGATTGGTCTGGGAGAAATTGTGGATTGGCACAACCCGCTGCTGGAACCGATTCGCGGTGGAAAGCTGACGGCTTTTATCCGTAAGCATAACGATACAAATATGGAGACCGAACGGCGATGAGTCAGGACTACATCGCCCTGGAATGGGTGAAAGGCGAGATTCAGGATACACTCCAGCAAGCCCAGCAATCTCTGGAGGCTTACGGGGAAAATCCTCAGGACAAGAGCAGACTGAAATTCTGCTTCAGCTACCTGCACCAGGTTCATGGCACCCTCCAGATGGTTGAGTTCTATGGCGCTGCCTTGCTGGCTGAAGAAATGGAAGCAGTGGCATCGGCACTGGCCGACGGTACCCTGACCAACGAACGCGATGGTCTTTCGGTACTGATGCAAGCCATTATCCAGCTGCCACACTATCTTGATCACATCAAGGTCGGCAACCGCGATTTGCCCGTGGTGTTGCTGCCGATTCTGAACGAGCTGCGTTCGGCCCGCGGTGAAAATCTGCTATCCGAAACTGCCCTGTTCAGCCCTCGCATGGTTCGCCGTGCGGTACTGACACCTGCCCAGCTGAAACGCTACAGCCAGCCGGATTTCCTGCAGTGGATTCGTAAGGTCCGCCAGATGTTCCAGGCGGCGTCAGCGCAGCTGCTGCAAAACAAACAACCCGATGTGGCGATGGAGTACCTGCTGAAGGTATTCGGCCGTCTGAACAATGCCCTTGGCCACACGCCAAACGGGGTTGTCTGGCTGCCTGCTATGGCATTCACCGAGTGGTTGCAAGCACAAGCCAGTGTCCCGGCCAGCGCCAAGCTGTTGCTGCGCGAGCTGGATGCCATGCAGAAAGAACTGATTCAGGATGGCGCCCGGGTTCTTAACCACGCGGCCTCTGACGATCTGGTTAAAAACCTGCTGTTCTACATTGCCCGCACCGCCGTTGAAGGCGAGGCTATCAAGCAAGCCCAGAAGCTTTATCACCTGGCCGACTCCTTGCCGACCGACGACGAAATCCAGAAAGAACGGGATGCGCTGTCGGGCCCGGACCGCGACACCATTGGTCAGGTTCTGAGCGCGTTGGCAGAAGAAATTGCCACCATCAAGGATCGGCTCGACCTGGCCATGCGCGATGGTAACAACGGCAGCGATACCCTCAATCAGGTAGCACCTGCCATGAAACAGGTGTCCGATACCATGGGCATGCTGGGTCTTGGCTCTCCACGCCGCACGGTACAGGAACAGCTGGCCGTGATTGAATCGATGCAGGACAGCGGTCACGCAGACCAGTCGCGCCTGTTTGATGTTGCCGGTGCCTTGCTGTTTGTTGAAGCCACGTTGGCCGGCATGATTCGCGAAGGCAATCTGGAAGCCAGTGGTGAAACCAGTGCCCTGACCGACGCCCAGAAAGCCGTGCTGCGCGAAGCGCGCAACGTGCTGGAACAAGTCAAGGACGCCATCATTGCCTACGTTGGTAATCAGTGGAACGTTGATGAGCTGCGAGATGTACCTGGCTTGCTGTACACCATCGCCGGTTCACTGCGGATGTTGCCTCTGGCCGATGTGGCAGAAGCGCTGACCGCTGGTGCTCCGTTCGTTGAGGGACTGATTGACTCTGGCGAACGGTGTGACTGGGCAACGCTGGACGCTTTCGCCGACGTTTTGTCCGGTGTTGAATACTTTATTGAACGCTACGCGGGCAACCCGGACGATCCGGGTGACCAGATCATGGACCGCGTGTGGGAATCGCTGCAAGCTCTGACTGGCGCGACACGTCCAGTAGAAAACGGCGATGCTGAAGCTGAATCACCAGCTGCTGCCGAGGCTGCAACTGTCGCTCCTGAGGCCGTAGAAGCTGTTGAAGCCGAGACGGTTGAAGCAGAGGCTGAACTCGAGCCCGACGTTGAGATTGAAGCCGGAGCTGAAACTGACGCCGTTAGCGAAACCATCGACTCCGAACAGCCAACAGAACAAGTTGCTGAGCAGCAATTCGATCAAGCAACGGACGACAGCTTTACCGTCGACAGCCTGGCTGCTGCCGGCATTGTTGTTGACGATCCAGCTACCGAAGAGACGGACGCTGTTTCTGACGAAGAGCAGACTGTAGAAGCCGTCGAGCCTGTCAGCGAAGCAAACAACCTTGCCGAAACCCTGACGGCAGAGATTGCTGTCGACGAAGCTGCGACGGAAGAAGCTGTCACCGACGAATTTGCCACGGAAGAAGAAACTGCTGCGGATGAAACTGCCACTGAAGAAGCGGTTACTGAAGCAGTCGCAGACGACGCCACAGAAGAACAGCTGAGCGCAAGCAGTCAGTCTGCAGCGCGTCAGCAGGTACCGGCAGGTCCGGTAACCGTGGCCGACCTTAAAGCGGCGGTCGACAACGACCTGATCGACGACGACATCATCGAAATCTTCCTGGAAGAAGCGGCCGAGGTCACTCAAACACTGGATGAATGGTGGCCGATCTACCGTCACAAAACCTCCGACGCGGAAGCGCTCAGCACCGTACGCCGAGCGTTCCACACCCTCAAGGGCAGTGGCCGTATGGTTCAGGCGCTGATCATTGGCGAGCTGGCCTGGTCGGTCGAGAACCTGTTCAACCGCATCATCGACAAGACCGTTCACACTTCTCCGCAGCTGTTCGAGCTGGTTGAGCATGTGATTGCTTGCTTGCCGACATTGATCAACGATTTCCGCGAACAGCAAGAGCCATCCATCGATACCCAACCTCTGATGGATTACGCCTTTGCGCTAGCCGCAGGGACTGAGTTGCCGTCACTGGCCGACGTATTGGCCGAGCCAGATACCAGCAACGAGGGGTCTTCTGTTCTTGAATCCGAAGTTGATGAGTCTGATGTCTCTGAGATTGAGGCGCCTGAAACTGACGTTCTTGAATCCGAGAGTGTTGATTCTGGGGCTGTTGAAACTGAGGTCGCTGAGGCTGAAGTTGGTGAGCCTGAATCTGATGAACTGGTTGATCCAGAAACCGCAGCTACAGACACGCTCGACTCGTTTGAATCCGGTGTTGAACCGAAAGAAAGCAACGATAGCCTGACATTGGAAAATGATCCGGCAGCCGTGTCGGAAGACGATGCATTCGACGTCGTTGATCTTGATGTGACCGATGCATCGATTGAGTCGCTGGCCGAAGAAGAAGCAGCTTTTGAAGAAGATGACGACGACAGCGCTTTGCTGGAAGTCTTCACTCAGGAAGCCAACAACCACCTGGACACCGTCGAAGGCTTTATTTACGAGTCTCGTGACCAGCTGTTCGACAACGAAGTATCTGATCAGGCCCAGCGTGCGCTGCATACCTTGAAGGGCAGTGCACACATGGCAGGTATTTCAGGCATTGCCGGTTTGGCAGGCCCGATGGAACGCCTGTTGAAGGAAATGCGTGCCTACAGCTTCCGCAACAGCTCCGAATTGATCGACTTGCTGGATAGCGGTTGCCAACTGATTCGCAGCGGACTCGACAGCATCGACGTGCTCGGCAGTGATCCGGTTGAAGGAACCGACGCCTTCCTGAGCCGCCTGACAAGGTTCGAAACCGATCTGATGGCTTCCCTGGGAGCCGAGCAGGAAACCGGTGCTCGCACCGTTGATCCACAAGCCATTTCCAGCTTCCTCGCCAGTGGTATGGACTCCTTGCTGGATGCCGACCAACTGTTGATGCAATGGCAGCAAAGTGGCGATTTGTCTGTGCTGGATGCCTTGTGCAGTGATTTGTCGGAAGTCGCTGAGGGTGCTGAAAAAGCCGATCAGGGCACTATCACCGAGCTGGCGCTGACGCTGCACAGCTTCTATCAGCACGTCAGCCGGGCACCTGAGTCCCAGCGTGCAGAGAATCTGAAAGCCTGGAGCACTCTGGCCCTGGATGGCCAGGAAGAATTGCTGAACATGATGGACTGTCTGGCCGCCGGTCAGGCGCTGCAGTCTCCTGCCATTCAAAACGATATTCAGGCACTGACCGATTCCTTGCAGACCGCTGATGCTGAGCTGTTGGATGAAGCCGCTGAGTCTGATGATGTGGTCGAGGCAGTCGATACTGTTGAATCAGAGCCTGCGCTTGAACTTGCCGACGGGCTTGGGTTGAGCGAAGCACTCGAGCCGGAAATCACTCTCGATGTTGAACTGGACGGTCCGACTGGCCTTGAAGACAGCGCTGGCTTCGAAGAGTCCATTGATCTGGACAGTGCGTTGGAATTGGACGCCTCCGAGACCGAAGAGCCTGTGCTGGAGCAATCGCTCATTCAGGACGAAGAACTCGTTCTGGATGACAGCCTGACGCTGGGCGAAGAGCTGGTTCTGGAAGAAGAGCAGGAACTCGACGAAGCCTCACTGGATGCTGACGACGAGCTGACCTTGTCCATAGACAGTTCAGTCGACAGCTCGCTGGATGGCTTTAGCATCGAAGAAGATGCTGACACTACGGAAAGCGGTCTGGATGGCTTGGTGCTGGATGGCATGGTTCTGGAAACAGACGATGCGCTTGAGTCCTTGCTAGAAGGCGCTGATGATCCGTTGCAGGTCGAACCCGTCATTGACGCCCTCGACGATGCTCCAGCCGATGCCCTGACAGCTGAACTGGATTCCGGCTTTGAGCTGGAAACCGATATTTCAGTGCCTGATGTCCTTGAGGGCGATGTCTTTGCTTCCGAAGAGCTCTCTGAAGAAGTTTCTCTGGAATCTGACTTGCCGCTTGATTCCGACTTGTCTCTGGATATTGATGCTGAAGACAACGCCGGGATTGTTCTTGAATCTGAGGGCTTTGACCTTACCGCTGAAGGCTCTGACTCCGGCGCTGAGAGCACTGAAAACGACACGCTGAATGAGGCTGTGTCTTCTCTGTCGCCAATGGAATACGCCGCGCCGCCAATGATGGATCTGGCCGAAGACGGTCAGGACGAAGTGGTCGAAATCTTCCTGGAAGAATGTGAAGAACTGCTGGAGTCCATCGACGAAGCGTTGGATGAATGGCGTGCCGACCCGGACAATTTGGTTAGCGTTGCGCGTTTGCAGCGCGACCTGCACACCGTCAAAGGCGGTGCGCGCATGGCCGAACTGGGCGATGTGGCCGATGTGTGCCACGAGCTGGAAACCATTTACGAGCGCGTTAACAACGGTCGTTTGGGCATCCGTGACGGTATGTTCGACTTGCTGCAGCGAGCCCATGACAAACTGCATGCGCAGGTGGACGACATCAAGGCTGGCATACCATTGGCAGCAGCCACTGGCCTGTTGATGGACCTGCGTGGTTATCTGCAAGGTGAAGTGGTGATCGACCCTGATGCGGATCAGGACGATGACATTGCTGACTATGCGGCACCGATGTCCAGCGAGACCAGCCTGGATCAGGCTGAGTCTGCTGCAACCGCGGACTACGATGAGCCGCCGTTGATGGCCGACGCTCCTGCCAGCATTACGCCGGTAGCGATGGACGAGTCGGACCGTGAAATTCTCGAAATCTTCATCGATGAGTCTTCCGAGTTGCATGAAGGCCTGGATCAAGCCATTCACGACTGGGAGCAAGATCCATCCAATATGGCCGCTGCCGAAGAAGCCCAGCGGGTACTGCATACCCTGAAGGGTGGTGCGCGTCTGGCGGGCTTGCTGGATATTGGTGATCAGGCTCATGAGTTTGAAAGCCGGATTGTACGAGTGCAGCAGGGCTACCTGAATGCAGACGCCGACTTCTTCCGTCAGGCTCATCTGACTCAGGATGAGCTGGTTCAGAAAATCGACGACATTGCGGCACTGATGGAGTCGGGTGCGCCGATCATTCTGGGTGAAGACCGAATTGAAACGGCGTCTGACGACTTTGTGCAGCCAACGCTGGATATGCCTGCACCTGACGCCGAGCCAGATACTGCAGACAACGCGTTTGACGAACCGGCTTCTGAAGATTTCGACTCTGAGGACGTTGCCTCTGATGAGTCAGCTGAGCTGACTACGGATGCGGTTGCCGATGACGTCAAACTCGACGCTCTGTCCGCAGATGAACTGTCTGACGATACCCCTGACGGTGATGGGTTCGCTTTTGAAAGCGAAAGTGGCGTTGAATTTGTTAACGAAGAGCAGCCGTCAGAGATCGAACCGGATTCCGGCTTTGCGGTGGAATCCATCGACGAAGCGACCGACAGCGTAGCCTTTGAGCCGGTTGAAGCGGACGAATCCGCCGATGCCCAAACGGAACAGCCATCCAATGTGGTGCAGCTGCATCCGTCTGTGCCTGCGGTTGTTGAGCCAGAAGAGCCGGAAACGTCTGACGAAAGCCAACTGACGACCACCCCGAAACTGTCTGGCACACCACTGGTGGATGTGGCCACTGCCGCACAGCAAGTGGCTGCCCGTCGTGCGCCGCAGGAACTGGTGAAGGTATCCGCAGACCTGCTGGATGACCTGGTGAACCTGGCTGGTGAAACCTCGATTGGCCGTGGTCGTCTGGAACAGCAGGTTTCCGACTTCTCCTACAGCCTGGAAGAAATGGAAAACACGCTGGATCGTCTGCGTGACCAGCTGCGTCGTCTGGATATGGAAACCGAAGCCCAGGTGCTGTTCCGTCAGGAACGCCAGGGCCCGGACTACGAAGACTTCGATCCACTGGAAATGGACCGCTACTCAACCATTCAGCAGCTGTCCCGTGCACTGGTTGAATCGGCATCCGACTTGCTCGATCTGAAGGAAACCCTGGCCGATAAAACCCGTGACGCTGAAACCCTGCTGCTGCAACAGAGCCGGGTAAACACCGAACTGCAAGAGGGTCTGATGAAGACCCGCATGGTGCAGTTCCAGCGTCTGGTGCCGCGTTTGCGTCGTATCGTGCGTCAGGTATCCCAGGAGCTGGGCAAACAGGTCGACTTCCGCGTTCTGAATGCCGACGGTGAATTGGACCGTACCATTCTGGAACGGATGATCTCGCCGCTGGAGCACATGGTTCGTAACGCCGTCGATCACGGTATTGAAACCATTGAAGAACGTCGTGCGGCTGGCAAGCCGGACGTCGGTCAGGTGCAACTGGACGTCAGCCGCGAAGGCGGCGACGTAGTACTGACCCTGCGCGATGATGGCAAGGGCGTAAACCGTGACGCGGTGCGTGCCAAAGCCATCGAACGTGGCCTGATGACCGCCGATGCCAAGGTGTCGGATCACGACCTGCTGCAGTTCATCCTGCAAGCCGGTTTCTCCACCGCCAAGAGCGTTACCCAGATTTCCGGCCGTGGTGTTGGTCTGGACGTGGTGAGCACCGAGATCAAACAGATTGGTGGTTCGGTCGAAATTCACTCCGAAGAAGGTCAGGGCACGCAGTTTGTCGTGCGTCTGCCGTTCACTGTATCGGTTAACCGTGCCTTGATGGTACGGGTTGGCGATGACCTGTTCGCGGTACCACTGAACAACATTCGCGGTATTGTGCGGGCGTCCGCCAAAGAACTGCAGGGCTACTACCAGTTACCTTCCGGTGAACGCTTCTACGAATACGGCAGCGAAAAGTACGCGCTGGAATACCTCGGCGTGATGCTGGAAAACGAAAGCCAGCCGAAAGTGGTTAACCAGAACCTGCCATTGCCGGTGCTGCTGGTGAATGGTCCGGTACCGTACGCACTGCAAGTGGACACCCTGCTGGGTTCCCGTGAGATCGTGGTAAAAACCCTTGGGCCACAGTTTGCGTCCGTCATGGGGGTTTCCGGCGGTACCATCCTTGGGGATGGTAACGTGGTGATCATTCTCGACTTGCCAGCCCTGATTCGTACCCAGGCATCGCTGGAGTATCAGCAAGCTCGCTTGCTGGATAACCAGTTGGCCGAACAGCGCATCGAGCAGGAAAAGCGTCCACCACGCATTTTGGTGGTCGATGACTCGGTGACGGTACGTAAGGTAACCACTCGTTTGCTGGAGCGTAATGGCATGGAAGTGCTGACCGCCCAGGATGGTGTGGACGCCATGGCGATGCTGCAGGACCACATGCCGGACCTGATGCTGCTGGATATCGAAATGCCACGTATGGATGGCTTCGAGCTGGCGTCGATTATTCGTCATGACTCGCGCCTGAAGCACATTCCAATCATCATGATTACCTCGCGTACCGGTGACAAACACCGTGAACGGGCGCTGTCGATTGGGGTAAACGAGTACATGGGTAAACCGTTCCAGGAAGAAGGCCTGTTGGGCACCATGCAAGGGCTGTTGGACGGGGACGCTCAGTGAGCACACCCAGGGTCGGCATTCTTGCCGATGACTCGCTGCAACAACACCTGCTGAAACAGACCATCAGCCACCTCGGTTACGAGGTGGCGCTGGCAACCAGCCCGGATCGCTTCGAGCTGATCCGGGAGTCTGCGGTTAACCTCGACGCCTGGCTGGTCGACGTCAAACAGGAGTCGGATGAGGAATGTCCGGCCTGGTGGGACGACCTGCTGGGTGGCGATGTGCCGGTTCTGGTGGGGCTGGAAAAAGCGCCCGCGCGGGAATCAGCGACCTTCCCCCGCTGGCAAAAACGCCTCTACCAAAAACTGCACGAGCTGGTGCGTACACCGGTTCGGGTATCGGAGACCGCCGACAATTTGCGCCAGCTGAGCGCGGTTGAGTCGATATCGGTCGCACAGGGCAAGATTCCACTGCCACACTGCTTGCAGGACAGCTCTGCGGGGCTGGCCACAGAGGTTTGGGTTCTGGGGGCATCCCTGGGTGGCCCGGGGGCGGTGAAAGCCTTTCTGGATGCTTTGCCTGGGGGGTTACCCGTCGGCTTTGTGTATGCCCAGCACATCGACGCTCGCTTTGAAGGGACGCTGGCCAACACGGTTGGCCGCCATTCGGCGCTGCGTTTCGCAGGCTTTGAAGCGGGCTACAAACTGCATAATGGCGACGTGCTGGTCGCCCCGATCACCAACGAATTTGAATTTGCGCCCACCTTTGAAATGATCGACAAGGGCCAGCCATGGCCGGGTCCTTATGGCCCTTCGATTGATCAGGTGATTCTGAACGTGCATCAGCGCTTCCCGCATCGGATGGGCGTGATGCTGTTCAGCGGCATGGGCAACGATGGCTCCGATGCCATCAGCACCATCGCAGCCTCTGAGGTACCGGTCTGGGTACAGACCCCCGGTTGCTGCGCCAGTGATTCGATGCCGCAAAGCGCACTGGATACCGGCAAAGTATCCTTCCATGGAACCCCTTTCCAGCTGGCCAACCAGCTGGTCAAT
This sequence comes from Oceanobacter sp. ABM4_470, assembly GCF_056158645.1. NCBI lineage: Bacteria > Pseudomonadati > Pseudomonadota > Gammaproteobacteria > Oceanospirillales > Oceanospirillaceae > Oceanobacter > Oceanobacter sp. ABM4_470. Next base: position 3,251,587 of record NZ_JBSWTR010000001.1, on the reverse strand, counting down.
CGATTGAAGAACCAACGGGTCAGAGTGCATGAGTCAGACACCAGCCAAGATTGAACACGCCGGTCAGGTTGATTGCCTGATGGTGCCATTGAACGACCGCCAACTGCTGCTGCCGAACGTCACCGTGGCAGAAATCATCCCGTTCTCGCAGTTGATGACAACCAATTCCAGCGTTGACTGGATTCTGGGTAGCCTGCAATGGCGTGGGGTACAGATTCCGGTTGTTTGCTATGAAATGCTCAACGGCCTGGCCGCACCTCGGCCAAGCCCCAACGCCCGCTTTGCAGTGATCAACGGCGTGGGTAACCACGCTGACATGCCGTTTTACGCCATGCTGGTGCAGGGTATTCCGAAGCTGAAGAAAGTCGATGAGAAGAACATTCAGGAAGTCGACTCCATGCTGCCAAAAGGCAACATGGACCGCATGTCGGTATCGGTAGAAGGTGAAGCAGCGTTTATTCCGGACCTGGATGCGCTGGAAGCCCAAATGCTGACGGCACGCTAGGGACCCTCTGAATAACTCGGTGCCCGCTCTGGATGACAGGGCGAGGCTGAGTCACGAAGCTGATTTGCAGGCCTGACGGGTCAAGTCAAAAAGCAGCGACACAGAGTCAGAAATGCCCTGCCATCCCCTTAGGGCGCGGCCTGCAGACCGCCAGAACAGTGTTGGCGAACTTGAAAAGGACTCGTCATTTCGCTGCATTCGCCGCCTTGTTCTAACAATCTGCAGGACACGCGCAGAGCTGTGCAGAGTTATTTAGAGGGTCCCTAGCCGTCAGCCCGGGTTCAGGCCTGTGTCGCCTGCCAGCTGGCAGTGCCGATGTACTGGCCCAGAGTGTTGTGTGGGATCACCTTGATTCCCAGATTTGAAAACAACTGATCGAAGCGCTGGTTGCCGCTATTCACTTCCAGCGCGTAGCTGGTGATGTCCGGCGTCAGCCAGGAGGCGTTGATCAGTGTTGAGGATACATCGCCAACCAGTACAACGTTGTGCATCATCGGGCACAGCAGCTCAAATGGAATGGCGGCCGGCAGAACCTCGACTTGCGGGAAAGCGGCAATGCCAAGGGCATCCGGGCTTGCATCCCTCGGGTGGTATTTGACCGCCACCGACTTACCTTGTTCAAGTGCCTGCTCGATACAGCCATGAATCATCTCGACATAACCCGGAAGTTTGGCAATCAGCGATTCATGCGGCGTTGTGATCAGTAAATCCGTCGTTGCCAGTTGCTCGACGTCGACGTTGAACGGCTTCAGAAAGTGGCACGAAAAGTCAGCAATGACTTTGTTGTTGCGGTAGTAATCCGGCAAGCTGATGCGTTCCTTGCGCTTCAACTCAGGCACCACCAATTCCGGATAGGCCGCGTAGACGGTCTGAATCCAACCGGACCCCCCTACTGTTGGTGGATTGCGCCACCAGAATCCGTAGGCCAGCTTTTTCAGTAAATTGTCGACGTACTTGTCGCCAAAACCGGAGGATGCCTTGCGGCCAACGTAGGTGAAGGTGCCTTCATCCATATAACTGCCATGGGGCTGCCAGCCTGAGCGCTCGCATTGGTGCATCAAATACTGGAACTCGATGCGACGGTCATTGCCGGTGTAGATATGACGGGGCTGGTGGCGCTCAACAAATGCATCAATACGCTGGAAGATCTGTTTGCGCTGCTTCAATCGAGCGCGGGCCTTGCGGATTCGACCCGGGTAAATATCGATACTGCGAAAGGGCGATCCTGGCCAGTCCATCAGCGACTTGAAGTACAGATTGTCGTCGACATTGGCCTGATCCAGTATCAGCAGGTGATGCTCTCCGGGCTGTTTTGACGCCAGTGCAATGCTGTTCAATATATGCAGCGGAGTCGATGCAAGGTAGGCGGAGATGGTCATTGTGTCAGTTCCTTAACTCGTAGATTCATCGCCTGAAGATGGTCTGGAGAGGCCTCTTTCCAGCTGCCCTGAACCAGATAATCGTTGTACAGGTAGTTCAGGTAGCGTGGCGTTGCATCCGAGCATTGCCATTGCGATGGGGTCGCCATTATGCCGCAAAGATCGTGTGGGTTTTGTGCTGACAAACACAGCTCCGGCAGACTGTAAAATGCTTGCCCAAGCACCGCCACCGGCCTTTCCAGCAGCATGGCTTCAAGGCCAACACTGCTGTTGATGGTCATAACCAGCGCCGCATTTTCAATCAGCTGCTGGGTATTGTGGTCGTTGGCGAATTGCAGTCGGGGGTGCTTTGTATGCAGGTCATCGTACTGTTTGGGACAGGACGGGTGTTCTTTCAACAGGATGACATAAGGCTCTGGCAAGGCCTCAATGTGGTCTACCAATACCTGATACAGCGCTCGCATATCTCGAATCCAGGGCGAAAAGCAAATGATCTGACTATCGGTATCTACCTGGAATGGCACGAAAATATAGTGTTCAGGTAAGGGTTGCTGGTTGCTTTGTTGCAGACCCTGTTTGCTTTTGTGCGCCTGACGTTGGCTCAGCTGGGTTGGCAAGCGCTGATGCGGCGTGTCTGGCCCTTGATCGGCATTTGGCAGCTGCTCGAGTGTACGCAGTGTGCTGTTTTCATAATTGATGCCTCGGGCATCCACCGTGGTGGTTGCTGGCAGGCAGCCATTTTCCATGTATAGGGTCTTGATCCCGAGCTGATCAGCGGCCAGAGCGCACAGCCGTTGATGCCAGACAATGCCATTCCAGCACACCATGGCGTCCGGTGCGGTGTGTTTTAATCCGGCGTAGTAGGCCCGATACAGAAAGCGTCCGCTGAGTGCGAGCCAGAGTTTTCTAATCCACAGCGCTGGTAATGAACGCTGGCCGTTCGGACTGGCCTGTTGATACTGGCGCAATTCAACCGCCACGGCGTCATCCAGACCCGGATGGAATTTGAACAGCGGCCACAAACGCTTTAGCCACCATTGGCGATGGCGAACCTGAGTGGTCTGGTAGTCGGCAGTTTGGCCAAGTTGACTGAAATACTGTTTGTGATGATTACGAACAGCAAAAAACAGAACGTTCATTAAGAGTCCTGGAAAATAAACACAATAAGCCGCCAGGCTACTCTCGACGACAGCAGCAAGCGGGTGTGCATTGATAAACTACTTCAGTGACAATCTGTTGATGCTGCGGGTTCCTTGCAGGCACCGGGTGGGATGTCAGCTGTGCGCGTCATCCGGCCCGGGAACAGTTATCCCGGAAAGAGTCGAGCCCGCAGAGCATATACGCGATTCATCCAGCGGTTGGTCAATCCGCGCTCATCATCAGTAAAGAATTGCAACGGCCAGGCGTCACCAAGCTGTTGGTCTTGTTGAGCCGGTGTGAATTTTTCACAGGCATTGCCAGGCACAAAGGTTATCTCGCCAAACAGCACCTTGCCTTCAAAGGAGTAAAGATCGATGCGGACGTAATCAAAGGCTTGTGACAGTTCGCGAGCTGCTTTCAACATAGCGGCCAGGTTGTCCGGCCGGGAAGCCGGTGCTTCGCTGCGGTTGTACTTCAATTGCAGGTCTAGGTTTTGCCACTGCTCGTCAAAGAAGTCCCGTGAATGGTCGCCAAAGCGGTCCATATCGGTCTGTACGATCAGGCGTTTACCATGGTCGAAACAATGGAACTTGTAGTCAACGGGCACCTTGCCATGGGCATCGGTGAGTAGCGGTTCGATGACGACACCGGGAGTAACCAAACGGTACTGGGCCTCACCGGTAAAGTTATCGGCGTAGTTACAGCCAAGCCAGGCACTGATCAGGGCTCTTACATCTGCCAGAGAATACTCGTCGGCGGTGCGGATAATCAGGTTCCAGCCACTGCCATGCGTCGCCTTGAGAATAATGGGCGGAGGAAAGCGCTCAAAGTCAAAGTCACTGGCATGTTGCAGGTAGCCAAGCTGTGGAATCAGAAACGCCTCCCCCAGGGTTTGGCGGATGTATTCGCGCACTGTGTGCTTGTCGACCAGCGATGCTTGTTGTTCAAGCCAGCGGTGCTGTTGCAGTTTGCGATACAGCAGCTTTTCGCTGAACGTTTTTGGCTGCGTAAGGTTCGCGTGATAGCCGTGGTTTCGGATGAAGTTCTGAAAGGCCTTACGGCGAATACTGCCGTCAGCCATGGTCTTTTGGGACTTGTTTTGCAAATGCTGGCTTTTGGCCTGCAAGGAATGGGTCATATTCGTCACTGTCTCAGTCACCAAAGGTGCGGTTTGCAAAATAGCGGGTTATGCGTTGTTTCCATTGACGGGCATTGGTTCCCTCGCCGTAGACAACCCAGTCCGGCGGCAATGACACGCCGCCCCGGCACAGGATTTTCAGCAGTCGGAAAGTACGGCGGGCGCCAAGCAGCTCAACCAAACCATCGATGGCCGGAGTGCTGGTGCCCTTGTGCTGGTGCAGCCTTGGGCTGTGGATTACTTTGGGAATGCCTTGCTTGAAACCAAGAACGTCGAGCCAGCGCAGGAACATGACGTTGTATTCGGGCGGCAGGATGGCCAGATTGAGGTCCGATTGCCACAACAACTCCCGAAAAGATGGTTGATCCTTGGTTTGTTGATGGGACTGAATAACCTCTTTCCAGCGTTGCAGAAACTGCTGGCTTGCCTCAGAGCGTCGGATACCAATCAGGCCGCCGTTCAGGGTCGGGAAGGATTGCGGGAAATGCTGCTTGAGAATGGCCGAACCGTGTTCCGAATTACGACCGGGATCGTGGCAGGCACAGACGTCGTATTTGTCGAACAGGCAGAATATGTCGGCGATGTCGCCGATGACATAGGTATCGGCATCGATATAGAGCGTCTGATCGAAGCGGGATTGTGCCAGTGCATCAATCTTGGTTCGAAACCAGCTATGCTCTGGCGTCACGATGCGGTCAAAGACCTCCGTTTGTACATCCCTGTCGGTGTATAGATCAATCGCCAGCTCCGGGCACTGGGCCTTGAGGGATTTGGCTGAGCGAATCGCCAGATCTATGTATGCCTGATCGCCTGTGGCGGCATATACCACACCCCGCGAGGGGCTTTTGTTGTCCATGTCCTGTCTTACCCTTACGACATCGTTGGATGTCTCCGCTGAGCGGATCGTGTTTAAGTGCGCTACTTTACGGTTTTCTTACACTGAGCGCATTGCCTGACATCCTTTGACCGTGACAAAAACCGGCTTGCGATCATCGTCAGCGGAAAACGTTACCGAGCTCGCCTGTGTTGAAAAAAGTAAACGGATGTTCTGTATTTGTCCCGCAAAGCGCTGGATATGCTGCGATTGCGTGATGGTTTTGTGTCAAAAGTGTGAAATCATAACGCTTTGATGCCTGTAAATCCTCGCCTGAACATCAGGGCCTACTGAGATTTTTGGGAAGGCACTGGTGTGTTCAATTTGACAGACGTTTTGGAGATATCCTTGCTCAAGGTTGCCGTGATTAACGACACTCGCCCGACTCATCATTTTGGTTGCTTGCTGGTAATGAAAAATTTGTTTCATTTGCTACAGCAACAGCAAATGGAGGTGGCCTGGAGCTGGCCTGTCAGCGTCGATTGGCGTAAGCACAAGCGCAAGATTCGTTCGATGCCTGAGGTGGACGCCATCATCATCAATGGGGAAGGCACCATTCATCATAATCGGCAGCGCAAGTTTTCCCAGGCCTTGATCGACTTCTGTGAATACGCCAGTCAGGTAATGAAGAAGCCGGTGTATGTGGTCAATGCCACGCTGAATCAAAACAGTTCGGATGCGTATCAGAAGCTGGCACTGGCGCGGGCAATTTATGTTCGTGATCGTGGCAGTTTGCAGGAGCTGAACGATCACGACGTGCCAGGCAGTTATGTTCCTGACCTGACGATGGCCGGTTCTCCGGAAACCATGACCCAGGATACGACTGGGCGGCAGGGAACTCTTGTCATTGATAGTGCCATCAAGACTGACACGGCGTTATTACGTGAGTTGGCCGAGCGACATGATCACGACTTCCGCTCGATGATTGTTGCTCGCCCCGGCAACGCCCGCTTTTTGCGCAGCCCACGTCCGTGGGTCAAAAACATCTGGAAGTGGCTGCGGGAAGACCGCTTGGTCAGCACCGATGTGGATGTTTACCTTCAGCAACTGGCGACCTATTCGGGCGTGATCACGGGGCGTTATCACACCCTGACCATGTGCCTGAAGCAACGGGTTCCCTTTTATGCGCTGGCGTCCAACACGCCGAAAGTGTTTTTCCTGCTGAATGATGTTTTTGGCGACGATCATCGCCAGCGTACGTTGGAAGACATTGCTGCAAACGGCGATCAGCCGGTAGAACCTTTTTCCGAGCAAGAGCTGGCTGCCATTGATACCTTTCTGGCCATGGCTAACCGAGAGTCTGAAACCATGATTCGTGCTATTGCAGCGGATATTCGTCAGCAAGCCCAAGGTGAGTACCAATACTGATGGCGAACATCAGCTGGTGGCAGCGAGCCTACACGGTATTCAAATTGCGGGTTATTGCTGCCCGTCTGGGGATGCCGGTAGACGAGCTCAAGGAAGCCTTGTACCGGGTTCATCCATTGTTGGATGAACCGTCAGTGTCACTGTGTTTCCGTAACTTGGGCGGTAAAAACAACCTTGGTATGTTTCTGCATCTGGGCCACAGCGCCAAGCCGTTGGCTATTTCCAAGCTGATGGATCGCTCCATGGCGCAGCGTGAGTACCGTCTGTTGCAGTGGCAATCGAGCGTCGATGCGGCTGATATTGCGCCTGCTGTTGTTGATTGCCGTGAGCTGTCAGAGGACGTGAGTGTCTTGACGACACGCTTTGCTGAAACGCCTGTGCCGTTTGAGGTTGAGCACATGCTGCGGTTGCATCAACGACTGGGTAGTTTTCACGCCCCAGCCAACACTGACTGGTCGGGTGTAAACAGGGAGTTGCAGCCAACGACGCCGATCAAGGCATTGCTGTGCGGCTTTGTCACCGAGACAGACCAGACCCGCATGGCGCAGTTTCTGGATAAGTACTTGTCACAGCAGCTGTCATACGGCGAGCGCGCGGCAATTCGGCCCAGCATTGAGCCTGCCATGGCGTGGCTGGTGGCCTACTGGCCAACGCTTCAGGCCGCGCCTCACTGGGGGCTGGTGCATGGCGATTTCAAGCGCCAGAACATATTGCAGGATGGCTACAGCGGCACCTATCTGGGGATCGATCTGGAGTACTACTGCCATGGCTTGCGGGTGTGGGATCTGGCGTTTTTCTATTCCCGTGGCAATTACACGGTTGCCGATATGTTACAGCACACCGGCTACAGCGGTGAGTTGGCGAACGTACTGGTGTGCTGCTACCTGATTGCCAGCCTGTCGCACTACAAGCAAAAGCGCGAACCGCAGCAGTTGGCGACCCGGATTGAACCCGCCGCCGATTGGTTGCAGCAGGCGTTTAGCAATACAGCAGCCTGACCCCCACTTTCTCCATCACTTCGGCCAGCTCGGATGTTTGCTTGCAGATGCTGGTGACCTCAATATCCGGTCGCAACCAGCGACTGGTCAGCAGCGCGCTGGACACATCACCACAGAGCTGTGCCCCTTCGGGCAGTAAGGGGAACAGCATCTCCATCGGAATACTCGATGGCAGCAACTGATAATCTGCCCATGGCGAGTCGTTGGCAAAGGGTGCATTGCGGGGATGATTCTTGATCACGACATTGCCGCCGGCTGTGGTGGCCAATTGCAGCATGGCGGCCTCGGTTTGGGCGTCACGCACACTGTCGTGGGGAAGAACGACAACCAGTGATGCCTGCTCCAGCCATTGCGGCTTATCGACCAGAGCCTGTGCCAACTGCTTCAGAGCCGGGTGGTCGGTGCTGGCAGGCAAGGGTAGCAAGTGCTTTTGCTGTAATCCCGGATGAGCTAATGACGGAAAAGCCACATGGGCATCCTGTATCCAGCCAGAACAGCCAATGTCATCCGGTTGTTGCCACCAACCTCCATAAAGCCAGCGCTTCAGCTGGCGATCGATGATTTTATCCAGCAACCAATGGGTTTTTCGCCCGGTGTAGGTATAGGTGCCGTCGTCAAGATAATGACCGACGGCGGGATGTCCTTGATGACTCAGGGCCGCCATGATGCCCTGAAATTCAATGCGTCGATCATTGGCGGTGTAGACGTGGCTTGGGGCCAGCTCGCAGGCTTGCCGCCCGAGGGTTTCCAGTAATGCTTTACGGCGCAGTTTTTGTTGCAGGCCACGAGCCTTGTTGCTGGCTAGACGGACTGACGTAAACGGACTGGATGCCCAGGCCAAGGCAGCCTGCATAAATGGCGACAATGAGGCGGGCTGATCAATCAGCCACAGTTGCTTGTCGTCGGAGTCAGGCAAAGCCAAGGCCACCATGGTGGCGGTCAGGACGTTAAATGGAGTGGACGCGAGGAACAGATGGCTTTGCATCAGGCAGCGTTCTCCATCAGTCGAGCCAGTCGTTCAGCCATTGCGGTCAAATGCTCGGGCTGCGATTGCTGCCATACGCCGGTGACGGCGTGTTCGGTGTCGACATGGCTCAGAAACGCCTCCAGCAAATCGTGATCGAACTGCCACTGTCCGACGTTTTGCATGGCCTGGTTAAGACTTTGCTGATCCGGACAATTCAGCACCAGGCCGGGTAAGCCATAAAACGCCTGTCCCAGTACCAGCAGCTTTTTGCGCAGCAGCAAGGATTCCATACCGATTGACGAATTAATGGTGACAACGGCGTCGGCATGCTGGATCAGGGTGCTGGCTGGGATGTCTGTGACAACATGAACATTGGGTTGCTGGCAGAGCCTGGCAAAGGCGTCCTTGTAACATTGCGGGCAGGAAGGGTGCGCCTTGAAGACCAGATTGGGCTTGGGAGTGCATTGCTCGGCGGCCTTGCTGGTGGCCTCCAGCAACTCGAACATATTGCGAACCCAGGGAGAAAACAGCACCGTTTGAGTATCGGTATTTACCTGCAAGGGGACAAAAATATAGTGTTCGGGCAACTGCTCTGGCCGACTTTCTGTGGCTGCGGAGAGCGGCTTGGCTTTGCTTTGCAGAGCCGAAGTGGCCGCTAGCTGCTGATAGAATTCGGGTTCCCGTGGCACCGAGTTCAGAAAGTTAATGCCGTTGGGGTCCAGTGTGGTGGTGCCCGGAAACGGTCCACGTTCAATGAAATAACAAGGAATACCGAGGCTGCGGGCAGCGCTGGCCATGATCCACTGACGGAACTTCAAACCATTCCACAACACCAGCTGTTGAATATTCTGCTGCTGCAAACAGGCTCGATAACAGCGGAACAATATCCGTCCCTCAAGCCGTTTTAATGCCATTTTCATGGCATAGGACGAACAGCTTTTCAGCCCCGCAGGGCTGTTTTTGAGGGTGTTGCGAGTCGCATCCAGGATAGCCTCTTCTTCCGGATAGCTGCTGTTGATTGCGCTCATGCCACGGAAGAGCGAGACGTCCTTGTACCAGAGTGTCTGGCACTGAAAGCCGGATTTTTGCAGCTCTGTACCCAGCTTGTCTGCGTATCGCCGCTGCGCCTTGCGGGCGGCAAAAATACCTATCCTGTTCTGCAACATCATGAATCAATAACAAGGTAGCTTTGGAGTCGCCTGAGTATACCTGCTTTGGCGCGTCGGACAGGCGTTATATTGGGACTGAGAGGTGCTCGTTGGACAGAGCGCGGGCGATTGCCTCACAAACATTTGCTGATGACAGGCTGAAGCTGTCGACGTTCTATTGTGAGATAGGTGTGCGTGGCGTTGATGAATGGGGTCTGTTCCAAATCCGCTTCGGTTGATGGAAGCGGATTATGGACACAGAGACTGTGCCAGACATCGGAGTTGCGCCAGCTGGCGTCAGACCTCCGACGTCTGGCATCTGACGATGATCAGTACTTGTAAGCTTCAGGCTTGTAAGGACCGTCAACATCCACGTGGATGTAGTCAGCCTGTTGCTGGGTCAGTTTGGTGATGACGCCACCGAAACCTTCAACCATGTCCTTGGCCACTTCTTCGTCCAGTTTCTTAGGCAGAACCTTGACGTAGATACCAGCGGCTTTTTCTTCAGCACTCAAGTCGGCGAATTTGGCTTCGTACAGGTACATTTGAGCCAGTACCTGGTTGGCGAAAGAGCCGTCCATGATGCGGGATGGGTGACCGGTAGCGTTGCCCAGGTTCACCAGACGGCCTTCAGACAGCAGGATCAGGTGATCGTCGGAAGCCGCGTCACGAACCACTTTGTGAACCTGTGGCTTCACTTCGTCCCATTCCCAGTTGGCTCGCATGTAAGCGGTGTCGATTTCGTTGTCGAAGTGACCGATGTTACACACCACAGCGCCGCTCTTCAGCTTCTGCAGCATGTTCTTGTCACAGACGTTGACGTTACCAGTGGTGGTCACGATCAGATCGGTCTTGCCCAGCAGGTCAGCGTCAACGCAGTCCAGTTCGCCAGTGTTTACACCATTGATGTATGGGGAAACCACTTCGAAACCGTCCATGCAAGCCTGCATGGCACAGATTGGATCAACCTCGGTGACCTTAACGATCATACCTTCCTGACGCAGGGAAGCAGCGGAGCCTTTACCTACATCACCGTAGCCAACAACCAGCGCTTTCTTGCCGCTCAGCAGGTGGTCGGTACCACGCTTGATGGCGTCGTTCAGGGAGTGACGACAGCCGTACTTGTTGTCGTTCTTGGACTTGGTTACTGCATCGTTCACGTTGATGGCAGGCACTTTCAGTTCGCCTTTTTCCATCATTTCCAGCAGGCGGTGTACGCCAGTGGTGGTTTCTTCGGAGATACCATGGATGCTGTCCAGCATGGCCGGGAAGTCCTTGTGAACCATCTCGGTCAGGTCGCCGCCGTCGTCCAGGATGATGTTGGCATCCCATACCTGATCGCCATCTTTTTCAGACAGGATGGTCTGCTTGATGCACCACAGGAATTCTTCTTCAGTTTCACCTTTCCAGGCGAACACAGGAATGCCGGCAGCAGCGATGGCCGCAGCAGCGTGGTCCTGGGTGGAGAAGATGTTGCAGGAAGACCAGCGAACGTCGGCACCCAGGTCAACCAGGGTTTCGATCAGTACGGCGGTCTGGATGGTCATGTGGATACAACCCATGATCTTGGCACCGGCCAGCGGCTGGGCTTCCTTGTACTTGCGACGCAGCGCCATCAGGGCTGGCATTTCGCCTTCGGCGATCTGGATTTCCTTGCGGCCCCAATCGGCCAGATTGATGTCGGCAACTTTGTAGTCGGAGAAGCTCATGAGTGTTTCCTCAGGATGTCGGACGTCTGACGTCGGAAGTCGGACGCTCTATGGCTTTAACGTTTTGAATCATCCAGCCTGCCAATCAAACGATTGAGCATGGCGAAGATTCGATTGTGTCTTTCTTGCATCAGATCATGCGGGCCGGGAAATCCGAGCCTGCCTGAAATGATGAGTTGCGTTTCTAGCTCCTGCAGAGAACCTCTGGCAATCAGCAGGAAACGCCTGAATTCCTTGTCACTACCGCGTCCAGCGCCTTCCGCAATGTTGGACGGAATGCTGACCGCAGCACGTCGCATTTGACTTACCAGTCCAAATTTCTCGGAATCCGGAAACTGGCTGGTCAGGCGATAAACGTCGGTAACCAGCTCAATGGCGTCCTGCCATACCTGTAAACGCTGATATTTGCGTTCCATACACCACCTCCCTGTGGTGTTTGTTCTTTTAAAGCGTCAGACGTCCGACCTCAGACATCCGACGCAGGCCTTACAGGCCTTACAGGCCTGCAGCTGCCTTCAGGGCATCAACCTTGTCAGTACGTTCCCAGGTGAACGCAGTGAAGGTCTTGCTCTTCTTCTCGCCGTTATCGGTGTATTCGTAAGTCATTTCGAATGGCTCACGACCGAAGTGACCGTAGGCAGCAGTGGCCTGGTACATCGGGTTCAGCAGTTCCAGCTGGTTCTGGATGGCGTATGGACGCAGGTCGAATACGTCACGGATTACCTTGGCCAGTTGCTGGTCGCTGATCTTGCCAGTGCCGAAGCTATTGACGGATACGGAAGTCGGTTCAGCAACACCGATGGCGTAGGACACCTGGATTTCACACTTGTCGGCCAGACCGGCAGCAACGATGTTCTTGGCAACGTAGCGGCCCATGTAGGCAGCGGAACGGTCAACCTTGGATGGATCCTTGCCGGAGAAGGCGCCACCACCGTGACGAGCCATGCCGCCGTAGGTATCAACGATGATCTTGCGGCCTGTCAGGCCGGCGTCGCCCACCGGGCCACCGATAACGAAGTTGCCGGTTGGGTTGATGTGGTACAGGGTACCTTCGTGCAGCCATTCAGCAGGCAGAACCGGCTTGATGATGTGTTCCAGAACCTCAGCACGCAGGTCTTCCAGGGAAATGGAAGGATCGTGCTGGGTGGACAGAACCACAGCGTCAACTTTCGGGCTGTCGCCTTCCCAGTTGATGGTTACCTGGGACTTGGCATCCGGACGCAGCCACGGCAGGGTGCCGTTACGACGCAGCTCGGACTGACGCTCAACCATGCGGTGGGCGTAGAACACAGGAGCTGGCATCAGGTTCGGGGTTTCGTTGGTGGCGTAACCGAACATCAGACCCTGGTCACCCGCGCCCTGATCTTCAGGCTTGGCGCGGTCAACACCCTGGTTGATGTCGACAGACTGCTTGCCGATGCCGTTCAGAACGGCACAGGTAGCACCGTCGAAGCCAACATCGGAAGAGTTGTAGCCAATACCGGTGATCACATCACGAACGATGTCTTCCAGGTCAACGTAGCAAGAAGTAGTAACCTCACCAGCAACCACAGCCATACCGGTTTTTACCAGAGTTTCTACCGCCACACGGGCGTATGGATCGCGGGCAATGATCGCATCCAGTACTGCATCGGAGATCTGGTCAGCAACCTTGTCCGGGTGGCCTTCAGATACAGACTCTGAAGTAAAAATCGAATATTCGCTCATGTGTAACCCTCTATGTTTGGTGGTGCTCCCTGGGTAGGGGAGCCGTAGTTCGTTTAGTGTTCGTCTCGATAGTACGAAGCTCATCAAGCCTGATGGATAACGGACTTGATGATAATGGTTCTTATCTTTGTTGCTTTACTGTTGTTGGTAAAACAACCGGAACTGAATCTGGAATCCGTTGCGCAGGCCCAGAAACTGGCTCTGGCCTTCGCTCAGCCCGGCCTCTTCAGCCCAGGCGGTTAAATCTTCCGGCTCGAAGCCAAGCCACAAATCGCCGCAGCTTTCGCGTGCCCAGGTTTGTTCGTGGCGGCACAAATCAGTGACCAGAAAACAGCCGCCGGGCGCCAGTAAGCGGGCGACGTCAGCAAAAATATTCTGCGGTGCGGGCACGTGGTGCAGCACCATGTTGGCGACCATCAGGTCGACTGAACCATTAAATTCCTGATCCAGCGCGGTGGTCTCGCCCAGCACACAGTTAACGTTAGCCAACTGTTGCTGATTTACCTGCTGTTTGGCCCGATTCAGCATGGGCTCGGAAATATCCAGCGCCATAACCTGTTCAAAGCGCTGCGCCAGTGGTGCCAGAAAAGCGCCTTCACCAGGGCCGATTTCCAGTGCCGTGGCGGTGTTGCCGCTGTAATCCTGCACCAGCTTTTCCAGCGTCTCGCCGTACTGCTCGTAAGACGCAATCAAATCCTGTTGCTGCTGGAAGGCCTCGGCGTTGCGGGCGAAAAACTCTTCGCACACTTCCGCCCGGTCGTTCAGCAGCTGTTGCAAACGTTGCTGTACGTCGTTGGCCAGCGGGTTGCGGTCGAGCGCCGAATAGGTGCTTCGCAGCCAGCTGTGCCAGTCGTTCTGGCCGGTCAGCAGCGGCCGACGGTAGAAGATGCTGTTGCCTTCGCGCTGATTACTGACAACGCCGGCTTTGGACAGGATCTTCAGGTGATGACTCATGCTCGATTGCTTGATGTCGAACAGCTCGCACAACTCCAATACGCCAAATGACCCCTTGCCCAGTACTTGCACAATGGCCAGTCGCAGCGGGTCGCCAATGGCTTTGGCCGCTGCGGCAAGTTGGTCTGGAGAAAGCAATGTGTGGGGCATGGCCACCGTCCGTCGGTTACACGGTCATCTTCAAGGTGGCTCATGATAACAGTGAAAAAATCTATATCAATATTTTTTGATATAGGTGTGTAAGCAAGGGTTGCTGAGTGTTGCGGGAAGGTTAAGCTTCGCCCGACATCCGACATCCGACATCCGACATCCGACATCCGACATCCGACACCAGACTTCAGACTTCAGACTTCAGACTTCAGACTTCAGACTTCAGACTTCAGACTTCAGACTTCAGACTTCAGACTTCAGACTTCAGACTTCAGACTTCAGACTTCAGACTTCAGACTTCAGACTTCAGACTTCAGACTTCAGACTTCAGTCGCTCTGCTGCTTCAGCAATTGCAGGAAGTCGTCGAAGGGCATGGGTCTGCCGAACAGGAAGCCCTGGTAGATTTCTACGTCGAGGTCGCGCAACAGTTGCCATTGGCCGTCAGTTTCAACGCCTTCGGCCACCACTTTCATGTCCAGCTGGTGGCTCATGGTGATGATGGCCGAGAGGATTTTGTGGGCGCGCTCATTGGCGTCGGCGTCGATCACAAAACTGCGGTCGATTTTGACGGTGTCCAATGGCATGTCGCGCAGGTAGCTCAGTGAGGAGTAGCCGGTGCCGAAGTCGTCAATGGCGATACGGAAGCCCTTTTTGCGCAGCCGGTTCATGATGGATACCGGGTCGCTGTCGGGTTGCAGGAACACGGATTCGGTGATTTCCAATTCCAGTGCCTTGCAGTCGATCTGTTCGTTGTTGCAGTGGGTTTTGAGTTTCTCGGGCAGAGACGTATCCAGCAATTGCCAGCCAGACAGGTTGATGGCCAGGTGGGCGGCTGGGTCAACGGCAACAATCTGGCGGGCATAACGACAGCCGTTGCGCATCACGGCTTCTGCGAACGCGGCGTTGAGGCCGTTTTGTTCAATCATTGGAATGAACTCAGCCGGTGACACAAAGCCACTGCTCTGTGAGGTCCAGCGGGCCAGCATTTCGCCGCCGACGATGCGTTGGTTTTGGTCGAACTTGGGTTGTACGTGAAAGCTGATTTGGTCTTGCTCAATGGCTTGCGCCAGTTCGGATACCAGACTGGCGCGGTGCATTGCGGCTTTGCCCATGCCCTTGCAGAACGCCTGAATGCGGTTGCGCCCCTGCGCCTTGGCTTCGTACATGGCAGTGTCGGCTTCGCGGATCAGCTGGGTGGCGCCTACTTCGGCGTCGGTGGTTTCAACAATGCCAATGCTGGCCGACAGGCGGATGCTGGCACCATGCAGCCCCATGGGTTCTCGGATGGTTTTGAGTACCGCTGAGGGAATCGGGTCGGCGTCGATGGGATGGCGCTCCGGCCACCAGGCAACCACAAATTCATCGCCACCCCAACGTGCCACCAGGCCGTCTTTGGGGGTGATGCGTTTGAGTCGGCGGGCCTGCGATACCAGCAGCAAGTCGGCGGCAATATGACCAAACTCATCGTTAACGGCCTTGAAGCCATCGAGGTCGACAAACATCACGGCTAATGGTCGCTGCTCGCTGGCCGAGCCAAGCATTCGCTCCAGTTGTTCGTGCAGGGTGCCGCGATTGGGCAGGTTGGTCAGGCCGTCGTGACTGGCCATGTGTTCCAGCGCCTGCTGTGCCTTGTTGCGTTCGCTGAGGTCTCGAAGGGTGATGATGCTGTAGAAGTGACTGGCGTCGTCGGGCTGGAAGTGATTCAGCGAGACTTCCAGTGGTATGCCCGCATCGGTTTTTGGGTCGGTATTCGGGCTGTCATTGGTAGCGCGGGTGCTGCTGGTTTCAAAGGAAATGCTGCCGTGCTCATTAAGGGTGCGCTTGGCAACGTCGACCATGTCGACGAATTCATCCAGACTGCGGCCGTGATAGCGAGCCGGGGTCAGTTTGAATAAATCCTGGAAGCCCTGGTTGGCTTCTTGAATATGGCCGTGCTGGTCGGTAATCACCATGGCATCGCGGCTGCTGGCGAAGGCGCGGGCCATCAGCCGGTAGGATTCCTGGGTGCGGCGGTAATTGGTGATGTCCTTGACGGTGCCAACCGCCCGGGTCGGCGTGCCTTGTTTGTCCCGTTCGACAATGCGGCCGCGCCAATGCAGCCAGCGCCACTGTTGCAGGTCTGGCTGGGTTGTGTCCGGTTGTGCTGTATCTGGCTTGGCGGTATCTGGTTGGGGGGAGTAAGCCCGAGAGGCGTCTGTCGGTGAATGATTTGCCTGTAAGTCGTCCGGACTGGTCGGCTGACGCGGCGCGGTCAGTTGCAGCTCGTGATTTTCCCGTTGGGCAAGGGCGTCTTCCTTGCTTTGGGTGCGGTTCGGATCGCGGGGCAGGCGATAGCGCAGCAGCAGGTCAAACGAGTCGAGCATGTCCGACAGGAACAGCTGCCAATTGGTGATGAATTCCTGGCGGTCGTCCGGGTGGATGCGTTTTACGACCTGAGCGGTGTTGCCCCAGGTGCGGACCACTTCCGAGGCCCCACTGGGATAGCTCATCAGCTCGTAGATTTGCTCGTCGGCGTTCCAATCCCAGATGGATTCGTTGCCAGCCCAGATGGCCAATTCCAGTTTGTTGCGGTCTTTCTTGCCAAGCTCCAGAGCGTCATACAGCTCCAGCGATTTGACGTTCAGCAGTTGCTCTGCGGCCTTGCGGGCTGCGCGTTCCCGTTCGGCTTTGCGCTGCAAGCGCTGTATGTCCTTGGTGAGGTCGGTCATGAACAGGTCGTCAGATGCTGACACGGAACAGCGTCGCTCCATCGTCCAGTGGCTGTTGTTCTATTTGCACCTGCTGGTGGCCAAAGTAGTCGGCGGCACCTTTCATCAGGCCCAGCGCCAGTGGCTGAAGGTTGCGCTCGGAACGGTATTCCATTTCCAGCGAGTGGTCGGTTTTGCTGACGACATTGAATTTCGGCAGCGCTGCATCGGGGTAGAGTTTGTAGACTTCCTTGTGGATATCACCGTCGAGGGTATCGAGCAGGTCGAATAAGGAGTGCTTGTTCACCAGTAACTGCGCGTGGCTTTTGGTGAAGGAGTTGAACAGGTAACTGCCGAAGGCTTCAATCAGGTCGGGCACCGGCATGCCGGTTTTTTGCGACAGCAAGGTGACCAGTGTCACCACTTCCTCGAACGGGTAGTAACCGACGGCGGTGTAGGCGCCACCGTGTTCGAGGTTGGCTTCGTCGAGAATTTCATCGGCCATATCGGGCGAAAATGTCTCTTCGATCATTTCGACCATTTCGGTAAAAATCATTCCCAGCATCAACAAGCTCCCTCGGTTCGGGCCCGGTGTTATCGGTCGACTTTTTATCCTTCCACTATAGAACAGTCAGGCCTGGATGCCAGCCCAAAGGCGGTATTGAACGGCGGGTGTTGCTGCTTTTTTGGCCAAAAAAAGGGAGAGCCATGCTCTCCCTAAATGCCCCGAAGGGCAGCCGTGAAACGTCAAACAGACGAATGAGTATCAGCGCACACGCACAATCTTGAGCATGTCGGTGCCGCCCTGGGCATCGTGGAAATCGCCTTTGGTCATCACCACCAGATCGCCGCTGCTGACTTCGCCAACTTCTTTCAAAAGCTCAATGGCTTTTGGGTTCACCTGTTCCGGTGGCAGTTGGTCGGAGTAGAACGGGATGGTTTGCACACCGCGGTACAAGGCCACACGGTTCTGGGTGGCTTCATTGCGACAGTAGGCGTAAATCGGCAAATGCGAGCGCAAGCGCGACATCAGCCGTGGCGTGGCACCGCTTTCGGTCAGGCAGATCACCGCCTTCACACCAACCAGGTGGTTGGCAGCGTACATGGCCGACATCGCAATGGTTTCATCGATGTCGTGGAAGTCCTTGTGCAGGCGGTGATGGGAGCGCTTGTTGATCGGCTGCTTCTCGGCACCAATGATCACCCGGCTCATGGCTTCCACTGCTTCTACCGGGTAGTCACCGGCGGCGGTTTCCGCGGACAGCATCACCGCGTCGGTGCAGTCCAGTACCGCGTTGGCAACGTCGGACACTTCAGCGCGGGTTGGCATTGGGCTGGAAATCATCGACTCCATCATCTGGGTGGCGGTGATCACGGTACGGTTGAGTTGACGTGAGCGCTTGATGATCTTCTTCTGCACGCCGACCAGTTCGGCATCGCCAATTTCCACGGCCAGATCGCCACGGGCAACCATCACGGCGTCGGACGCCAGAATGATGCCGTCGAGGGTGTCGTCATCGGCAACGCATTCAGCACGTTCAATTTTCGACACCAGATGCGCATGACCGCCAGCCGCCTGCAGCAGCTCGCGGGCTTCGTTCATGTCGGCTGCATCACGAGGGAAGGACACCGCCAGATAATCTACACCAAGTGACGCCGCCAGCTTGATGTCCTGCTTGTCCTTATCGGTCAGCGCCTTGGCTGACAGGCCGCCGCCCTGACGGTTGATGCCCTTGTTATTGGACAGCCAGCCACCCACTTTCACCACGGTATCGAGTTTTTGCGGGTGCGTAGCGGTGACTTCCAATACCACGCGCCCATCGTCCAGCAGCAGAATGTCGCCAACGCTGGCGTCTTCAATCAGCTGCTTGTAGTCGATGCCGACCTGATCCTTGTCGCCGGCTTCGTTGCCTAATGTGGCGTCAAGGGCGAAAGCCTGGCCAATATCCAGATGGACTTTTTTGTCGGCAAAGCGGGCGATGCGAATTTTCGGGCCTTGCAGATCGCCCAGAATGGCAACAAAACGGCCTTGCTTACGAGCCGCTTCACGCACCATGTCGGCGCGCTGACGGTGGTCGTCAGCTTCGCCGTGGGAGAAGTTCAGGCGCACCACGTCGGCACCGGCGGCAATCAACGCTTCCAGTTTTTCCGGAGTGTTGGTGGCCGGGCCCAGAGTGGCAACAATTTTGGTTCTGCGGAGCATGGAAGCCTCTTACTTGGCGTTAATCAGTGCCAGCGTATTGTCCAGCATTCGGTTCGAGAAACCCCATTCGTTGTCGTACCAGGCCATTACTTTTACGAGTCGGCCGGACACCTTGGTCTGGCTGCCGTCGAAGATGGACGAGCGAGGGTCGTGGTTGAAGTCGATCGATACCAGCGGCGCTTCGTTATAGCCCAATACAGGTGACTGCGCTGCCGCAGCTTTCATCATGGCGTTGACTTCTTCCACCGTGGTTGGGCGCTCGGCAATAAAGCTCAGGTCGACCAGTGACACATTGATGGTCGGTACACGCACGGCCATGCCGTCGAATTTACCTGCCAGTTCCGGCAGTACCAGACCGACGGCGGCAGCAGCACCGGTTTTGGTCGGGATCATGGACTGGGTAGCAGAACGGGCACGGTACAGGTCGGAGTGGTACACGTCGGACAGGTTCTGGTCGTTGGTGTAGGCGTGAATGGTGGTCATCAGACCGCTCTCAATGCCCACTTCGCGTTGCAGTACCTGGGCCACCGGTGACAAACAGTTGGTGGTGCAGGAGGCGTTGGAAATGATCTGGTGGTCGCGGGTCAATACATCGTCGTTGACGCCGTACACCACGGTGGCGTCTACCTCTTTACCAGGCGCCGAGATGATGACCTTTTTGGCGCCGGCGGTGAGGTGTTTGGCAGCGCTGTCACGACTGGTGAAAATACCGGTGCATTCGTACACCACATCGACCTTGTTGTCGGCCCATGGCAGTTCTGCCGGGTCACGAACGGCGCTGACGGCAATGCGGTCGCCATTGATGGTGATGCTGTGGTCGTCGGCGCTGACGTCGCCGTTAAAGCGGCCATGCACACTGTCGTACTGGAACAGGTGGGCGTTGGTGGCAGGGGGGGCCAGGTCGTTGATGGCAACCACTTCGATGCGGTCACGGTAGTTGTTTTCGTACAGGGCGCGCAAAACGTTGCGGCCGATGCGTCCAAAACCGTTGATGGCTACGCGAATAGTCATAGTGTGCCTCGAGATTCTTATATTTGATTCTTATTGATGAAGGAAATGACCAACACAAGCGCTGCTATCGGGTCGTGATCAGTGCTTGCCGAAGGAAATTATCGCTTCGTTATTTTTCGTAAAAATTACACTCGATCTTGGTTGTGTCAAGATGATTAGCTAGGATATGGCACGTTTTGTTTGTAAACTTACATAAAAACATCGGTAGAAAAGCCGGGAATTCACCATGTCAGAGCGTACTTGTCAGATTCGGAAACATTTTTTTGGGTGAAAGTTTCGAATAAATTCGGGAAAATGACAGCGTTGTCATAGTCGAATTTGTACAACTCGTTCGTGAATGAAGAGCTAAATACCGGAATTTGAAGGCATCGCAGAAGCCGAACTCCCAAGCCTGAGCGACAATGAAATCAATGCTGTTGCTCGTTGTTGGAAGTAAAAGGCTGCTGCTGTGCCGAGCCGATTGAAGCGGGATGTTCCATTGCCGGAGCCATGCTTTAATCGAAACGGGCCTGCCGCAGGCAACCGTGAACACCGACAACTACAAAAATCTGAAAATCCGAAAAGTGAGGAGGCTCCATGCATCCCGTCGTCGACCAGGTCACTCAGCGCATCATTGAGCGCAGCAAGGCCACTCGTTCAGCGTATCTCGCTCAAATGCGCGCAGCAGAAGAGCAGGGGGTTCACCGTGCGACCCTGTCCTGTGGCAATCTGGCTCATGGTTTTGCCGCCTGTAATGCCGAAGACAAAGACGTGTTGAAAATGGTCAACCAGGTCAACGTGGCCATGGTGTCTGCCTACAACGACATGCTATCTGCCCATCAGCCGTTTGAAACCTACCCGGATTTGATTCGTGCTGCGGTTCGTGAAATGGGCTCGGTGGCCCAGTTTGCTGGTGGCGTCCCGGCCATGTGTGACGGTGTGACCCAGGGTCAGCCTGGCATGGAATTGTCGCTGTTCAGCCGTGATGTGATTGCCATGGCGACGGCGGTATCGCTGTCTCACAATATGTTTGACTCCGCCCTGTATCTGGGTGTGTGCGACAAGATCGTACCGGGCTTGTTGATGGGCGCCTTGCGCTTCGGTCATTTGCCAACCGTGTTTGTACCGGCAGGACCAATGCAGTCCGGTTTGCCGAACAAGGAAAAGGCCCGTATCCGTCAGGAATACGCCCAAGGCAAGGTTGGCCGCGACGAGCTGCTGCAATGTGAGTCCGACTCTTACCACAGTGCCGGTACCTGTACTTTCTACGGCACCGCCAACTCCAACCAGATGATGGTGGAGATGATGGGGCTGCATCTGCCGGGTTCTTCGTTTGTGAATCCGGGCACCGAGCTGCGTGACGAGCTGACCAAATACGCTTCCCAGCAAGCGGTTCGTCTGACGGCTCAAAACGGCCGCTTCACGCCGCTGTACGAAATCGTCGATGAAAAATCCCTGGTGAACGCCATTGTCGCTTTGCTGGCAACCGGTGGCTCCACCAACCACACCATGCACATCATCGCCATTGCTGCTTCGGCGGGCGTCATCATCAACTGGCAGGACTTCTCTGACCTGTCCGATGTGGTGCCACTGCTGGCCCGTGTTTATCCAAACGGTGAAGCCGACATTAACCACTTCCACGCTGCCGGTGGAGTGGGTTATGTGGTGCGCGAACTGTTGGGCGCCGGTTACCTGCACAACGACGTGATGACCATCATGGGTCATGGCCTGTCCCGCTACACCCAGGAGCCATTCATTGAAGATGGCAAACTGGTATGGCGCGAAGGCACCGAAACCTCTCTCGACGACAAAATTCTACGTCCAGCCGCTGATCCGTTTTCCCCCAACGGTGGCCTGAAACTGATGAAAGGCAACCTTGGCCGTGGTGTGATCAAGGTGTCTGCGGTTGCCGAAGCAAACCGCATTGTGGAAGCCCCGGCCATCGTCTTTGAAGACCAGGACGACGTTGCCGATGCCTTCAAACGTGGTGAGCTGGAAAAAGATTTCATTGCCGTGGTGCGCTATCAGGGCCCGAATGCCCTTGGTATGCCAGAGCTGCATAAGCTGACGCCGTATCTGGGTTCCTTGCAGGACAAGGGATTCAAGGTGGCGCTGGTAACCGACGGCCGTATGTCCGGTGCCTCCGGCAAAGTGCCTGCCGCCATTCACGTTTGTCCGGAAGCCCGTTTGGGTGGCCCGTTGGCGCACGTGCAAGACGGCGACATCATCCGTTTGAACGGCAATACCGGTGAACTGACACTCGTTAGCGACGACGACAGCTGGCTGCAACGCCCGGCGTCCGAGCCCGCGGTGGTCAAACAACACGGTATGGGCATGGGCCGCGAACTGTTTGCGCCCATGCGCCAGCAGGTGAACGAAGCGGAACAAGGTGCCACGGTATTCAATTTCTTTCAGGACGTAGCCCCCGTGTGCGATGAGGTACACGGTAATCCATCTGAAGCAGGTCGTAACAAGGAGATTGAAGCCTGATGAGCCCGCAGCAACACATCACCAGTGAACGCGTACTGGTAGGCGATATCGGCGGCACCAACGCCCGCTTTGCATTGGTTAAACCGGGCTCCGTTGAGCTGACCAATGTCCTTACGCTGGCCACTGCCGATTTCCCCAACATCGATGCCGCTATTCGCTGTTATCTGGAAGAAACCGGTGCCGAAAAGGTCAAGCGTGCCTGTCTGGCGTTGGCCTGTCCGGTGGAAGGCGACACCATCAACATGACCAATAACCACTGGCAGTTTAACCGTCAGGAGTTGATCAACACGCTGGAGCTGGATCAGCTCAAGCTGGTGAACGACTTCACCGCCATGGCGCTGGGCATGTTGAACCTGAAAGACGACGAGCTGGTGGAAGTTCACGCCGGTACCTGTATGGAACACGCACCGCGTTTGGTGATTGGTCCGGGCACCGGTCTGGGTGTTGGCGGTCTGATTCCAGCCGAAAAAGACTGGTACCCACTGTCCAGTGAAGGTGGCCACGTCAGCTTTGCGCCGAACGGCGAAGAAGAAATGGCCATTCTGACCGGCTTCTTCAAGCGCTATAAGCGGGTTTCGGTTGAGCGCATTTTGTCTGGTGGCGGTTTGCTGGAGCTGTATCAGGTGCTGGCGGAATTGCGTGGCGAGAAGCCGGTGTGTGAATCGCCAGCAGACGTCAGCGCACAGGCGCTGGAGGACCCGAATTCGCTGGGTTATGCGGCGCTGGATCGTTTCTTCCGGATTCTGGCTTCCGTGGTTGGCGATCAGGTGCTGACACTGGGTGCCCGTGGTGGCGTTTACCTCTGTGGTGGCATTTTGCCACGGGTACGCGAACTGCTGCTGAGCAGTGAATTCTCTGCCCATATGACCAACAAGGGGCGTTTCTTCAGCTACCTGAACGCCGTGCCTGTGTGGCTGTGTGTGGCAGAAAACCCGGGTCTGGTTGGCGCTGCGGCGGCGATTGATAATCAGGAAGTCTGGTAAACGCCAGACCAGCCGACGATGACACAGCCTTGCTGTGTCATCGAACAGGTTGTTCCACCGGAACAGCCTGTGTTTTACATAACGTATCGAACTTCCTGTCTGAATTTCTTTCCATACTCCTCAAGGCTCCTTGGAATCATCTGCCACAAGGCGAGCGTGAGCTGGCAATGACGTGTGGGCAATAAACAGCGCTGAAATGCGGAATTGATGCACATTTGTTCAAAAGAGGCATTGGGTCGGTCATTACGAATATGCATAATGCGCCGCCCGATGAGTCTGTCTGCTTTTAGCGATGTTCAAAAGCAGGTCATGCTGGCCATTTGGTAACTGGCAAATGCGACTTTGCTGTTCAATTTGTGAACAGAATCTCGCTTCTGTGCCAGTGGAAGGACTAGCCTTATTAATAGTCCTGCAGTCAGTGTGAGTCTTTTTGGCAATCCCTAACGACACATCCTTGTGAATGCGATCGTCGGGCAATGGATTTCTCGGTTGGGCATTTTGTATAGGCGTTTGTCGAGGGGGCAAACATGAAAAAACAACTGATGTTCTTCGCCGTAGCCGGTTTGCTGGTTACGTTTGCAGAAGCTTTTGGTATCGACTGGTGGTCGGTACCGCTACTACAGGTGTCGGTCAGCACTGCGGGCGCTATTCTGGCGGCCGTGCTGGCAACCACCTGGTGGGCGCGTCGCAAGCGTGTGGTTCACCACTTGCGATTGAACCGATTCACTCGTGAAATGTTCCTGTCTGCATCCCATATTGCTGCTGGCTTGGCCAGTGTGCTGTTCGGCTGTGCCGTTGGCTCGTCGTTGGTGGGCTGGGTAGAAGGCAGCACCACGGGGCAAATCTTTGCGGTGATTGGTTGGACTGGGGTGGTCGCTATGATCATCGCTTCCCTGATCTTCCGTAACGAGCTGCACCGCATCCGCGTGTAGTTCAAACCCGGGCACTGAAGCCCACCACGGCGCGGTGGGCTTCAGCGTTTGCTCGTTCTCGTTTTTCCTCTTTCTGTTCCGCTGTATTCCTTTTCCACCCTGTTTATTACTCCATACCAATTTGCGTTTATTGGCTTCCACCCAGACTGTGCGCGGCAGGCAGGGGATCGTAAGACAGTGGCAGCCCGGTTTGTTCGCTTAGCTGGGTCATTCGATTGAGCGCCTGCTCACGGCCTTTGATGGCAAATTCCAGACTCAAATCCTTGCCGCTGCGTGTGCGCAGGGCCAACTGATAGTACTCGGTCATGCGGCCGTTGGTGGTACTGCTGCCACCGCTAACCAGATGCAGACGATCCAGCTGCTGACGCTGCCAGACGGTCGGAGTTTTAGGCTTGCCGATCACTACTCGGGTGTGGGTGACGGTATCGGCGTTGATTTCGGTGTGGTAGCGAGTGACCGCTGAACGCAATCCAAAGACAGCAATCAACGCGCCAACCGGGGTAAATACCAGCGGGAAGATCGCTGGTGCGTCGTCAACAAACATCATCACCACGCCAATGATGGCGAACACGAAGCCGACCAACCCAAACACCCAGCTCAGTTTCGGCAAACCGCTGTCCAGCTTGATGGGCAAAGCATGGGCGTTGAAGGGATGGGTGACAGGCGGATGTTCGCTGATGAACTCTGTATCCAGGCCCAATTCGCTGTCCATGACGGCTTCTCGCTGAGGGCTGCTATTGGCCGTTGGATCACTCGGTTGAATGTCCTCAAGGGGCTCGGTGGGTTTGAACACCGGGATTTCAAAGGTATTGCTATAGTCGCCATCGGTACTGGTGATTTTCAGCTGGTACCAATATCCGTTGCGCGAGCCATGACGGGATTGCGGAAAGCCCTGTGGCACCTTGAAGCTGAACCCCACCTTTTGGCCCACCGCACTTAGCTCGGTGCTGGCATCTACCTGTTGTTCAGACACCAAGGCGGTATGGGTGCGGCGGTCTTTGCCGGAGCCGGAGGTGGTGGTTTTCATTAACTGCAACGAGGCCTGATAACGACGGCTCATCAGCTCAGATGGCGAGCCCTGAGCGGCCAGGATGTCCAGTGTGCCAGCCACCAAGCCGCCAATCTGGCCGGGGAAGGGTGACAGTTGCACACTGTCCTGTGGGGTAGTGCGGTAGCGGTACTGGGCTCGAATGCCTCGAAGCAGGATCACCAACGCTGCTGCTGGCAACAGGTACACCAGCAGATGGGCGACCTCGCCCTGTTGCAGGGTATTGGCTATGTCTGTGGGTGCCACGGTTGCGGCACTGAAAGTCCCGGTGAATAACAGCAAAAAGCCGCCGCCGAATATCCCCAGAAGACCGGGGCTGACGTTACTTTTGATGCGGTTATCGCGCCACTTTTCCTGCGCCAAAGCCTGCTCCAGTGGCGTTTGCTGCTTGCCAGACTGTTTGCTTGCCTTGGCTATCTTCAGCACTGGTCCCAGTAAAAACAGGCCTATAAACACCACGGCAAATCCGATGAATGGCAAGTCGCGGCTGTCGCTTGGGTCCAGGCTGTTCAGCATGGGCAGCAGAGGATCGAGCATCCCGCTGACAATCAGGAAGATCACCAGACTGGCGACAATGACGAGCTGGCGAATAATGGCTTTTTGCATGACGACCCATCCGTTGAGTTTTGCACAGCATAACAAAACCGCTGCTCAGAACTGTGATTGGGGCACAACGCTGGCCCGTCAGGTGTCAGACTCCTGCTGCAAACCGCAGGCAAAAAAATGGCCAGTCAAAGACTGGCCATCGAGGGTGCGGTAATGCGGTTAGCCCTGCCAGGCAAAGCCGTATTCCGCCGCTGCGTCCTGAATCCAGGCGGCTACGTAGTCGGCGAAAGAACGACGCACCACCAGTTCAAACTCCTGCTCACCCAGACGACGCAGGGTACAGCCGGTTTTGGCGAAGTTGGTGTTAACCACCTTGCCAACCGGGAAGTTGCTGATGTGGATATCGTAGTGCACGGACTTGTGCAGTACGTTTTCCGCATTTTCACCGCTCAGCACCAGCAGGGTCTGGCCGCCAGACTCGTTCACTACCTGATAGTGACCTGTCAGGGTTTCTCGCAGGCTGGTTTCCAGTGCGAACGCAGCTGCACCTGGCATGGTGATCAGCCAGGTGTCCGGAGACAACCAGCGCACCACGTACTCACCGCTTTCCGCGCTGCTCAGCTTACCCGGCAGTTCCGTGCCCAGCACCTTGGCGGCACCAGACAGGAAGGCGTCGTCGGTTGGCTTGCCGCGCAGAATGATATGACCCATGAAGGCCAGCTCTTTGGCAAACACGGTAGCGTTGTTGCTGTTGACGCGTTTGACGTTCACCATCGGACTTTCAGCCTTGCTGTTGTCGGAGGCGAACTGGTTCATGACGGCGCAGTCGTTCATCACGATGACTTGAGTGATATCAGACATTCTGGCGGTCTCCTTTTGGATCGTAGAATACCGGGCTGCAGATCTCTGCTTCGATCACTGAGCCGTCCATTGTTGGGTAGTACACGG
Source organism: Oceanobacter sp. ABM4_470 (assembly GCF_056158645.1). NCBI lineage: Bacteria > Pseudomonadati > Pseudomonadota > Gammaproteobacteria > Oceanospirillales > Oceanospirillaceae > Oceanobacter > Oceanobacter sp. ABM4_470. The sequence goes on along the minus strand of NZ_JBSWTR010000001.1, from coordinate 3,224,722 downwards.
TTTCGCCCATGCGGTTGAAGCCGTCCTTGATCATGCCCAGCGCGATGCTGCGGCCCAGCACGGCACTGTAGTAGCTGGACGTAATGTGTCCCTGAACCACGTTGGAGCCTTGCTTGTAGTTGCGCTCGTTAACCGCGGCAGCACCCTCAACCAGAACCACTTTAGGGTCCTTGGTCTTGATACCGACCAGTTCCTTGCGGTTGGCACGGGTTGGGTCGGTACGGTTCATACCGCGCTTACCGATGAAGCTGAATGGCTTGTTCATGGAAACTGCCCAGCTCATGCCCAGATCCTGCGGCGTCACAGAGCCGTCAGTATCCTGACCGGCAATGATGAAGCCTTTTTCAGCACGCAGTACGTGCATGGTTTCGGTTCCGTATGGCGTGATGTTGTACTGCGCACCCACTTCCATCAGCTTCTTCCATACCTGCAAACCGTAGTTGGCCGGTACGTTGATCTCGTAGCTCAGTTCGCCGGTGAAAGAGATACGGAATACACGAGCCGGGATACCGTCAACCTTGCCCTGACGCCAGTCCATGAACTTGAAGGCTTCTTTATCGAGATCGATACCTTCGCTCACCTGTTCCAGCAGCTTACGGCTGTTAGGACCAGAGATGGTCATGGTGGCCCAGTGGTCAGTCACGGAGGTCATGAAGACTTCCAGTTCTGGCCATTCGGTCTGATGGTACAGCTCCAGCCATTCCAGTACGTGCGCGGCACCGCCGGAAGTGGTGGTCATCAGGAAGTGGTTTTCGGCCAGACAGGAAGTCACACCGTCGTCAAATACCATGCCGTCTTCGCCACACATCAGGCCGTAACGGCACTTGCCTACCGCCAGCTTGGCCCAGGCGTTGGTGTACACACGACCGAGGAATTCACGTGCATCCTTACCCTGAATGTCGATCTTGCCCAGAGTAGATGCGTCCAGAATACCCACGCTTTCACGGGTCGCCAGACATTCACGATCCAGTGCCTGTTGCATGGTTTCACCCGGCTTAGGGTAGTACCACGGACGCTTCCACTGGCCCACGTCTTCAAACAGTGCGCCGTTGGCTTCGTGCCAGGATTGCATGGCGGTGTAGCGCTTCGGATCGAACAGCTCACCGGCGTTACGGCCAGCAATGGCGCCGAACGCGATTGGGGTGTAGTTCGGACGGAATACGGTCGTACCGACTTCAGGAATGGTGGCACCACGAACCTGAGCGGCAATGGCCATACCGTTGATGTTACCCAGTTTGCCCTGATCGGTACCGAAGCCCAGCGCGGTGTAACGCTTGACGTGTTCGATGGACTCGAAGCCTTCACGTACGGCTAGCTCGATACCACCTGCGGTTACGTCGTTCTGGTAGTCAACAAACTGCTTTGGCGCACGGCTGAATGGCTTCTCGTGAGGAGCCACAAACAGTGCCATTGGCGCAGATACCTTGACCGCGTTGGTCTGGTAGCTGGCGCGTGGGGTGTCTGGCGTGAAACCGGCAGACCTGGCGGCGTTTTCACCGGCCGCCTGACCGTCGGTCAGACACGCACCCAGCTCGTAGTTGCCGGAAATACCACCCACATACAGACGGTTTTCGTAGCAGTCGCCCGGTACGAAACCGATGATCTTGTCGTCCCACTGTGGACGGGTGCCAGAGTGACAGGACAGGTGAACTACCGGGCTCCAACCGCCGGAAGTGGCGATGGTGTCACAGCTGATGTCGAGCTTGTCGCCGATCAGTTTCTTGCCGTCAGGGCTGACTGCGCCAACCTTGGCCGCTTTCACACGGGTCTGGCCTTTGGCGTCGTATACCACGGAGCCAAAGATGATCTTGATGCCCAGCTGGCGTGCTTCTTCAACACGGTCGCCATCGGCACCCGGACGGGAATCCACAATTGCAGCCACGTCGCGACCGGCTTTCTTCCACGCGATGGCGGCTTCGTAGCCGTCGTCGTTGGCGGTACCAACCACCAGAGTCTTGCCTGGCACCACACCGTAGCGGTTGATGTAGGTTGCTACAGCAGAAGCACCCATTACGCCCGGAACATCGTTGTTGGCGAATACGATTGGACGCTCTTGCGCACCGGTAGCCAGAATCACGCAGTGCGCGCGAACCTTGTGCATACGGTGACGTGCCATCTGGACGCCATCGACGGTCGGAGCACGGTCGCCCAGGTGGTCGGTCAGACGCTCATGAATGGTCAGGAAGTTGTGATCGTGCAGGCCGTTTACAGTAGCGCGTGGCAGCAGTACCACGTTGTTGTTGCCCGCCAGTTCCGCAACCACTTCGGTCACCCACTCAGCCGCAGGCTTGCCGTTGATGGTTTCTGCGCTGTGCAGCAGTGAACCACCGAACTCTTCCTGTTCGTCGGCCAGAATCACGCGAGCACCGGAGCTTGCTGCCGCACGCGCCGCCGCCAGACCCGCAGGGCCGGAACCCACAACCACGACGTCGGCGTGACGGTTCATGGCGTCATAGATGTCGACGTCCTTCTCTTTTGGTGCCTTGCCCAGACCCGCCGCTTTACGAATGTATTTTTCGTAGATTGGCCACATGCCGGCAGGACCCATGAAGGTCTTGTAGTAGAAGCCCGGAGGCATCATCTTGCCGCCGATCTTGCCAACGTAGGACATCAGGTCGAAGTCCACATTTGGCCAACCAGCCACAGCAGAACAAGTCAGACCGTTGAACAACGCTTGTTGGGTCGCACGGACGTTAGGCACCTGGGTGGCTTCAGTGGCACCAACCTGCATTACTGCGTTTGGTTCTTCTGCGCCAGCAGCCACGATGCCGCGAGGACGGCTGTATTTGAAGCTTCGACCAATGATGTCGACGCCGTTGGCCAGCAGTGCAGAGGCCAGGGTATCACCCTCGTAACCTGTGAACTGCTTGCCGTTGTAGGTGAAGGACAGCGGCTTGCCGCGATTGATGCGACCGCCAGCCTGGGTACGGTTAACTTGTGCCATCACGCTTTTCCTTCTTTGTTCACATCCAGCACAGGCTGTGGTGCGGTGCCCAACAGGTAGCTCTGCTCGATCTTGTAGGTAATGGTGTTACGGCTGACGTTAAAGAACTTGCCGCAGCCCGCAGAGTGATGCCAAAGCTCCTGGTGCTGACCCTTGGTGTTCTTGCGGAAAAAGATAAAGTTGGCCCATTCCTGCTCGGAACAGTTATCCGGATCCAGAGGGCGGGCAATGTGTGCCTGGCCCTTGCAGTGGAACTCTTCCTCTTCGCGGTATTCGCAGCAGTGAGGACAATAAATATGCAACATGATGATTTCCTCTCAGACTGGATTAGTGAGCAACACCGGCGGCGCCGTGTTCATCGATCAGAGCGCCGGTAACAAAGCGGTCCATGCTGAATGGAGCAGCCAGATCACCCGGTTTGCCCTGTGCCAGCGTTTCAGCGAAGGCCCAGCCGGAACCCGGAGTCCCTTTGAAGCCGCCAGTACCCCAGCCACAGTTCATGAACATGTTCTTCACTGGCGTGGTGCCAATGATTGGACAGGCGTCAGGGGTGGTATCCACGATGCCGCCCCACTGGCGGTTCATGCGAACACGGCTGGTGCACGGGAACATCTCAACGATGGCCTGAATTGTGTGCTCAATAATCGGGTAGGAACCGCGCTGACCGTAGCCAACCCAGCCGTCGATACCGGCACCAATAACAAGGTCACCCTTGTCAGACTGGGACATGTAGCCGTGTACGTGGTTGGACATGACAACGGTGTCCAGGAATGGCTTGATAGGCTCGGAAACCAGCGCCTGCAGCGGGTGAGATTCAACCGGCATTTCGAAACCTGCCATACGAGCCATCTCACCGGAGTTACCGGCAGCAACACAACCAACGCGATCGGCACGGATTTCACCGTATTGCTTGGTTTTCACACCGCGAATGGTGTTGGAACCGTCGATGATCATTCCGGTTACTTCGCAGTTCTGGATCAGGTGGACACCCAGCGCAGAAGCGGCACGAGCGTAACCCCAGGCAACGGCATCGTGACGGGCGTTACCGGCACGGCGCTGAACGGATGCGCCCATGATCGGGTAGCGGGCCCCGGCGGAGCAGTCCAGCGTCGGGATTTCTTTTTGCAGCTGTTCGGCCGTCAGCATTTCGTTGTCGACGCCCTGGATCTGGTTGGCGTGAACCAGACGCTCATTGGCGCGCATGTCACCCAGAGTGTGACAGGTGTGGTAAACACCACGCTGGGAGAACATGACGTTGTAGTTCAGGTCCTGCGACAGGCCTTCCCACAGTTTCATGCTGTGCTCGTACAGGGCTGCGGATTCATCCCACAGGTAGTTGGAACGAACAATCGTGGTGTTACGAGCGATGTTACCGCCTGCCAGATGGTTCTTTTCCAGTACCGCAACGTTAGTGATGCCGTGAACCTTGGCCAGGTAATAAGCAGTCGCCAGACCATGGCCGCCAGCACCAACAATAATAATGTCGTACTTTTTGTTCGGCGTTGGATTGGCCCACTGTCGCTCCCAGTTTTCGTGGTGGCTGAGTGAATGTTTCACCAGCGACAAGCCGGAATATTTTTCCATCGCTCTGGTTTCCTCAATAGGTGGTAAATAACGCTGCGTGGGCCGCAACCCGGTTGCTGTGAGGGGCGCTCGGGGATTTTTCCCTTTACTGCCATGGGCGTATTTAGCCGCCTTTGCGGAGAGGGCGTTTTTCAAAACGCGACATGGATATGCCTTTTTGGGCAATGACTGGAATTGTCACCACTGCGACAAGTGACCGTTGCTGTCATCAAGGGACTGGCGAGGGGATAAAACAAAAACGCGATGGAGCCGCAGTGGGCCTGTGTTCTGAACGGCTGTTTGGCGTGTCGCTTGGGTCAACGTAAAGGCACACAAGTTCCGCCAGGGATGTTGGCATTCGTCATGACTGCAAAGTCGCTGTGGGTCATGGTCACAAAGCGTAAAACCTGAATGGTTGGGTGCAGTAACTGGCGAAAGAGGCTCTCAAAGCAACCATGAGCGGGCAACACCGCCCATCCTGAAAGCTCACATTCGCAAAACGCGACACGCGTATAAGGAGTCTGTTATGAACACTTCAAACAGCCCGGTAACAAACGGCCATAGCGCCAGCAGCACAATCCATCAGGCCTCTGCTGGTAAGAAAACATTACTGATAGGAATGATGGCTGCGGCCTTGGCGGCAGCTCCGGCATTGGCAACAGCGGGTGAAGTAGAGCCGCAACATCACGACTACGTCCCCAAGGTTGCTCAACAGGATCAGAACCAGGCGTCTGACAAGATGGCTCCGAAAAATGTGCTGGTGGTCGAAACCGAAACCTTTGGCCCAGTGTCGGGCAACCCGACTGCCGGTTTGGGCTTGACTGACCAACAGGTCAACAAGATCACGGAAATCAACGATCAGGCCCGCAAAGAGATGTGGCGTCTGAAAGGTGCCGAAATGGAAGCGCAAATAAACCTGCGCGACTTGCGAGCAGATGACGATTTTGATGCCCATGCCATTATGAAAGCCAATCACACACTGGCGGCAGTGCATGAAAAAATGGTCAACGTGCGCAGCGATGCCCAAACCCGCATTTATGACGTTCTGACACCCGAACAACGAGCGATGATCTAACCTCATAGGTGTGAGCCTGCGTTTTTTATGCGCTGACTCCGTTGGAGTTTCCAATTGGCGTTGAGATTCTCCACAAGGGTCTGCTGGTAACAGCAGGCCCTTTCTTATGGGTGACTGACAGAGTTATTCAGACCTACACTCTAAGCCTCCATTTCAAGCCTTCACTTCAAGCGTCCAGCCCAAGCCGCCATTGCTCCAGCTGTTGCAGGATGTCCTCCCAGATAAACCGATTGGCTGAATGGAAATAGCCAAAATGGCCGATCTTGCGGTTAGGGCTATCCGCTGCCGGGTACTGCTGAAAGCTGATGCCTTTAACGCCCTCAATATGACGCCAGAAATTAGCCACATTGGCGGCAGAAGCAATTTCATCATCGCTGGCATGGATCACATGCACCGGCATTGGCATCGCCTTGTAAGCCCCCTCAGCAACGGTTTTGCCGTAATAGCTGAGAGCAAAAAACAGATCCGGCTCCTTACACCAGTCGTGCCACTCGGACGCCAGCGAGGTTGGCAAATCCTCCATAAAGCCAAAACGACCAGCGACCACATAACCGCTAATGCGAGCTGACAAAGGCCCAAACAGCTTGAAGAAAAAATGCGCCTTCAGCCGATACCCCAACGGCATATTGGCGAAATGACCCGCCGAGGACGCCACCGCAACCAGGCCCTGCACCTGATCGACATTGCTGGCAAAACCAAACTGCTGACCTCCGGCACTGTGGCCGACACAGAACAACGGCAGCCCCGCTGGGGTACGACGCTTGGCCTCGGCAATGGCGGCTGGAATATCCAACCGGCCAATGTCCGAAAAGCGATAATCCGACTGTTGCAACGGTAGCTGGCGGGACTCGCAGAATACCCGGTAATTCCACAACAAAACCTGGTAGCCGTTGACCTGCAAATACTCACAAAAACGACGATAAAACAGGGTTTTGGTGGCCGTTCCTGGGTTCACCAGCACGGTGCCTTTGGTCTGCTCGGGTGCTGACGCCAAGTCGGTTGTCTGGGCATCAAACCAGTAACCCGCCAATGGCGTACCGTCGGCCGCCTTGAATTCAATCTGCATGCATCCGTCCTGTTGTTGTTATCAGTTTGACGTTGTGTTCAATAAATGTCAGAGCCTAAACTATGGAGCTTACTCCATAGTCAAGGGTTTGCCTGCCATGCAGATGAAAGACGTGATGGCTGCCACCAACCTCAGCCGCGACACCATTCGTTTCTATGAAAAAGAAGTCCTGCTGGCCGCCCCGGTACGAGGCCAGAACGGCTACCGCCACTACGACGATGGCGTGGTGAAACAACTCAAACTGATCATCCGCGCCAAACACCTGGGCTTTACCCTGAAAGAAATCAAAAGTCTCAACGCGCTGTTGTACCAACGCTCGCTAACGCCTAAAGAACTGGCCAAACACCTGCGCGAAAAACGCGCCGAAGTCAGCGACAAGATTGAACAACTCCAGAACATCCAGCGTGAGATCGACCTGGCGCTGGCAGGGATGTGTGAGCAGCGGGAGAGTTTGAATGGGTAGTTGATGATTGATAGTGAAGAGTGGCTAGCTGGTTATGAGAACCCAGCCGCAGCAGGGGGGACGCTGCTCCGGTTGAGTTCATGGCCAATTTTGTGGCTGGCAATGTGGTTGTAAACAGAGCCTGGCGGGGTTACATCAAGCCGTTAGCCATCATGTGCTCTTCGGTGGTTTTAAGCGCTGCTGCAAACTTGCTGATCAACTCGTCGATTTGGGCACGGGTAATGATCAATGGTGGGCAGAAGGCAATCGCGGTGCCGCCCACAGCACGCAGAATAAGGCCATTGTCCTGACAGGCTTGCTGCAGGAAGTAGGACACGCTGGCCGGGAATGCCTGATTGGTGGCGGTGTTATGCAAGTCGACGGCGGCAATCAGGCCACGGCCACGAACTTCACCTACAATCGGGCTGCTGGCGAATTGCTGCAGCTGATGTTGCAGGTAAGCTCCGGTATCCGCGGCGCGGGCGAAGATTTCATCGCGCTGATAAATTTCCAGCGTCTTCAGCGCCACCGCACTGGCAACCGGGTGGGCCGAGTAGGTGTAGCCGTGACCAAACACGCCCAGCTCAGCGCATGGCTCAACCATGGCGTCGTACATATCTCCACGAATGACCGCGGCACTGATCGGCTGGTAGGCAGACGACAGTTGCTTGGCCAGACTCATCATGTCCGGCTTGATGCCCATGGTCGTAGAGCCAAAGTCATTACCGGTACGGCCAAAACCGGTGATCACTTCATCGGCCCAGAAGAAAATATCGTACTTGTTCAGCAGTGCCTGCACCTTGGCGTAATAGCCATCCGGCGCAATGATCACGCCGCTGGCCCCGGTGATTGGCTCGGCGATAAAGGCGGCGATGGTTTCCGGCCCCTCAGCCAGAATTTGCTGCTCCAGATTACCCACAATACGGTCGACGAACTGGCTCTCGGTTTCGCCATCGAGCTTGTCGCGCAGGTAGTAAGGCGCATCGGTGCGAATGATGCCCAGCGCATCCACCGGCAGGTCGAAGTTGGCGTGGTTGATCGGCAGGCCAGTCAGGCAAGCAGCACCGATAGTGACGCCGTGATAGGAACGCTGACGGGCAATGATCTTGCGTTTTTCCGGTTTGCCAATGGCGTTGAAGTAGTAACGCAGCAACTTGATCTGGCTGTCGTTGGCGTCGCTGCCGGAATGGCCAAAGAAAATGCGGGCGTTATCCACAGGCACCATCTCGGCCAGTGCTTCGGACAACTGCATGCCGACCTTGTGGGTCTTGCCGCTGAACATGTGCGAGTAGGCCAGATCGTGCAGTTGTTGGGTCGCCGCGTCGATCAGTTCCTGATTGTTGTAGCCCAGCGAGGTACACCAGAGGCCGGACATGCCTTCGAGGTACTGCTTGCCTTGGTCGTCCTGGATGTAAATGCCATCGGCCTTCTCAAGAACAAGTGCTTCGGTGGCTTTGAAGTTGGTGGTTGGGTAGATGATTCTGGACATGGAAGTCTCCGCTGTACCGGGTTTATGACAACCCGGTCTTGAATGCTGGTGGGTATTTCTCTGGGGTTTTCTCTTGGATTCTTCAGGGCCGTACTACATGCCACCCAAGCAGATGTATTTGGTTTCGAGGAAGTCATCGAGGCCGTATTTGGAACCTTCACGACCCTGGCCGGACTCTTTCACGCCGCCGAACGGAATCACTTCGGAACTGAGCGCGGCTTCATTGACTCCGACCATGCCGTATTCAATGGCTTCGCTAACGCGGAAAATGCGGCCGAGGTCGTTGGTGTAGACGTAAGCAGCCAGACCGAACTCGGTATCGTTGGCCATGGCAATGGCTTCTTGCTCGGTTTCAAAGCGGAATACCGGCGCTACCGGGCCAAAAATCTCTTCGCGGAACACCCGCATGGAGCTGTTCACGTTGGTGAGGATGGTTGGCTCGTAGAAATGCTCGCCCTGAGAACCCGGCTGGCCACCAACCAACACAGTCGCGCCTTCGGCAACGGCTTGCTGGACTTTGTCGTGTACGCCCTGAACCGCTTTGGTGGTATTCAGGGGGCCCTGGGTGGTGCTGGTATCAAGGCCATCGCCGACCCGGAACTCACGCACTTTGGCAGCAAATTTCTCGACGAAGGTATCGTAGATACCGGCTTGCACCAGCATGCGGTTGGAACAAATACAGGTCTGGCCGGAGTTGCGGTACTTCGCCAGAATCGCGCCATCTACCGCCCGTTCAAGGTCGGCGTCGTCAAAGACAATCACAGGTGCGTTACCGCCCAGTTCCATCGAAGTGCGTTTGACGGTATCGGCACACTGTTTCATCAGCAACTTGCCGACCGGCGTTGAGCCGGTGAAGGTCAGCTTGCGAACAATCGGACTGCTGGTCATCTCGCCACCAATGGCCGGGGCATCGGTACCGGTGACGACATTGAACACACCCGCAGGCAAACCGGCACGACGGCCCAGTTCGACAATCGCCAGCGCCGACAGCGGCGTTTCTGCTGCGGGTTTCAGCACCACGGTGCAGCCAACTGCCAGCGCTGGGGCGACCTTGCGGGTGATCATGGCGTTGGGGAAATTCCACGGTGTAATGGCGGCTACCACCCCCACTGGTTGCTTCAGTACCAGCCCACGACGGTCGTTGGTTTGCGGAATAATGCCGCCGTAAACCCGCTTGCCTTCTTCGGCGAACCACTTCAGGAAAGAGGCTCCGTAGGCGACTTCGCCACGGGATTCGAACAGTGGCTTGCCTTGCTCGGCGGTCATCAGTACCGCGAGATCTTCCTGTGCAGCCATCATCAGCGCGTACCATTTTTCCAGAATGGCACTGCGTTCTTTGGCGGTTTTTGAACGCCATACCGGTAACGCCTGTTCAGCGGCAGCAATGGCCTGACGGGTTTCTTCTGCACCCATTTCAGCAACCTGTGCCAGACGTTCGCCGTTGGCCGGGTTGATCACATCAAAGTGGGTGTTGCTGTTGCCAGCGTGCCATTGGCCGTTGATGTAGCCCTGGGTTTGCAGCAAGCCAGTGTCGTTCAGTTGCATGGGAATCTCCTTGGTCTTGATTGCAAGATACCCGTGCAAAACCATGGCTAATATGATTGTTTAGATTGAATTACAATTGGATATACAAAAGTATTCTGACCCTTGATATCCGGGCCCTTAACAGTCAGGAGCGCACCATGGGACGTAAAAAAGCCGCCTTGCCGGGACAGCTGTCTGACCTCGACATCAGATTGCTGCGGGTATTTCGGGCCGTCGCTGAAAGCGGTGGTATCAGTGCCGCCGAGCTGCGGCTGAATCTGGCCAACTCGACCATTTCGAACTACATCAGCGATCTGGAAAAGCGGCTGGATATGCGTTTGTGTGAACGGGGTCGGGCGGGTTTCCAACTGACTGAACACGGCCGGGTGGTGTACGACGCCAGTCATGAGCTGTTTGATGCGGTGGATATTTTTCGCAGCAAGGTCAATCAGTCCCATCAACGACTGACAGGCGAGTTGCAACTGGCGTTGTCGGAACATCTGCCGGGCGGGCCGGACTCGATCATCGTGCGGGCACTCAGCCGCTTCAGTGAACTGGCACCGGACGTGCGGGTAGAAATTATTACGCTGTCGTCCGATGACGTTACCAGTGTGGTGCTGGACGGCAAGGCCGATCTTGGGGTGTCGGTGCTGCTGCAAAACTACCCGGAGCTGCAAACGCTGGAATTATTTGACGAGCAGATGCTGTTGTACTGCGGAGCCGGTCATCCGCTCTATGGCAAGACGGACATTGGCCCCAAGGATCTGCTGCCACATCGGTTTGTGGAATCGCCCCGACTGATGCCCGGCAAGGAAATGTCGCCGGATGTGAGGCACTGGAATATCCATGCCCGTGCCCATCATCAGGAAGCCCGCGCGGCATTGATTCTGGGTGGCCATTATCTGGGCATTTTGCCGCAGCACATGGTGCAGGGTTGGGGCTATGAAAGCCGCTTACAGGCGTTATTGCCTGAACGTTATTCGTATCGCAACCGTTACACCGCCATCCATCGTCGCCGCACTCGCCATGCCGAGGCGGTCGCATTGTTTCGACAGTGTCTGGAGCAGTACGTCATTGACTGACGTACTGCTACTGGTCGAAGAGCTTACGGATTTACCTGCTTTGGACGACTCGGGTGCCCAGACGCCATCAGCGGCTCAAGCTGGCGACAGGTATTGAGTAGCTGCGCGTCTTTTCCTTTCGCTGCTACCAGATGTAGACCGACGGGCATGTTGTTCGCCAAGCCACAGGGCAGGGTTGCTGCTGGCTGCTGGGTGAGATTGAACGGGTAGGAAAACGGCGTCCATTCCATCCAGTAGCGCTGATCCGGGCTGGTGGTATCACGACCTGCTTCGAAGGCGGTGATCGGCAGTGTTGGCGTAATCAACAGATCGTATTGCTGGTGAAAGTGCTCCATGTGGGAGCCGAGCGCAGCGCGGGCATCGACGGCTTTCATGTAGTTAGTAATGGCAATCTTTTCTCCCTGTTCGGCAATGGCCCGGAAGCCCGGATCAAGCAGCTCACGCTGGGCCTCACTCATGGTCGAAATTACCTTGCCAGCACCGGCAAACCACAGCGTCGAAAACATCTCCAGTGGGTCGCTGAAGCCTGGATCGACCTCTTCGACCTGGACACCCAGCTCGACCAGTTTGGCCACCGCTTCATCGGTGCACAGGCGTACTTCCGGATCAACATCGACATAACCCAGCGTAGGGCTGTAAGCCACTTTCAACCCTCGCAACGGATTGCCTGGTATCTCAAACCAGTTGCCGTTGAAACGGCGGTCCGAATACCAGTCGCGTGGGTCGGGTTGGGCAACTACGTCCATCATCAGCAGGCTATCCGCTACCGTACGAGTCATCGGCCCCAGATGCGACAGGGTGGTCATGGCACTGGCGGGCCACTGGGGAATGTAACCAAAGGTTGGTTTGATACCGAACACGCCACAAAAACCGCCGGGAATACGAATGGAACCACCGGCATCGCTGCCCTGATGCAGTACGCCCATATTCAGCGAAGCCGCTGCCGCCGCACCGCCGGAAGAACCACCTGCGGTTTTGGAGGTATCCCACGGGTTGCGGGTGATGCCGCTGACGCGGCTGTCGGTGACGCCTTTCCAGCCAAACTCCGGTGAGGTGGTCTTGCCGAGAATCACGGCGCCGGCTTCACGCATGCGGGCGGCGAAAGGAGCGTCTTCGGTCTGCAAGGTGTCCGGGCTGGTCAGCGAACCACTGCGCATGGGCATGCCTTTGGTTTTGGTCAAATCCTTGATCGAGGATGGCACGCCGTCGATCATGCTTAGCGGTGATTTTTTGAGCCAGCGCTGCTCAGATTCGGCCGCTGCCGCCAGTGCTGATTCTTCTGCCACGTGGCAGTAGGCATTGACGTCCTCGTTACAGGCGTCGATGCGGGCCAGCGACGCTCTGGTGGCATCGACCGGCGACAGGTCCCCTTTCCTGAACAGCTGCAGCAGGGTGACGGCGTCCAACCCGGCGATTTCTTCGTAATTGTGGCTCATAACGGCTGCTCCTGTTTTAGCGCTTCATTTCTGTCTCTACAAAGATCATCGGCGCATCGGTGGCGTTAGTAACGTTGTGCTCAACACCGGCCTTGCGGTAGTAGCTGACGCCCGGTTCGATGTCGAACAGGCGGGTACCATTGGCGTCTTCAATCTTCATGGTGCTTTTGGTGATTGGCGTGATCACGTAGTCATACTCGTGGCGATGATGACCGGTTTCAGCGCTGGGCTCGAAGCTCCAGCGGGTAACGCGGACGTCGTCGTTATCAACGTCGCAATGGGGAACCGCAGTTGTAGATGAGCTAACTTCACACATGAGATTTATCCTTTAATAAAGATTGCCCAAAACGGGATTTTGCCGCTTTGGAGCGGATTCAGAACGGCCGCTATCGCTCGCGACAGACCTTGCGAGTGCTGAATCCGGTGATTGAAGGGTGGCAAGCAGTGCTTCGGAATGGCTTACCGGGACTTTTTGAACGTGCGTTACATAAAGTTCTTCAGAATGGCGGCGAGGTTATCGCCCAGAATCGGCGAGATATAACCCCCTTCCTGAACAATCACGGTTGGCTTGTCGAGCTGACGCAGACGCGCACCGATTCGTTCGTAGCCTTCGGTGGTAATGGCCAGCACACCAAACGGATCCTGTTCCGAGGCGTCCAGCCCCTGGGCAATCACAATGGCATCCGGTGCAAACGAGGCGACCTGTTGCAGTGCACTTTCCAGTGCTTGCAGATACACATCATCACCCGTACCGGCAGGCAGCGGCAGATTAAGGTTGTAGCCATAGCCGTCACTTTCGCCGCGTTCGTGACTGTAGCCCCAGTAATGTGGGTAACAGCCGTTCGGGTCAGCGTGCAGTGATACCGTCATGACATCGCGACGATTCCAGAAAATGGCCTGAGTGCCGTTGCCGTGGTGCAGGTCGATATCAATGATGGCAACGCGGTCACAGGTTTCGCGCAGCCGCTCGGCGGCAACGGCGGAGTTGTTGAGGAAGCAGAAGCCACCGGCACCGTCAGGGTAGGCATGATGACCCGGCGGACGACACAGTGCGTAGGCATAGCGTGACTCACCGTTGGCAACGTAATCGGCCGCGGTTTGTGCGGTCTGGGCGGATGCATAGGCTCCTTGCCAGGTGCCCGGACCCATTGGACAAGAAGTGTCCATCAGGTGCCAGCCAACCCGCCCGATGATATCGGCCGGATAAGAGGAGTCGTAGCGTGACGGGTTACTTTTCGGAATGATTTCTTCGCTGGCGTCAGGCAGCTGCTGCCATTCGCTGTAGGCGTGTTCAAGAAAATTGAGGTAGTCCGGCGAATGCACTCGCGACAGGATACCCGGCCCGAAATCTTTCGCTTCGCCTACCGGTATTTCCAACCCCGACAGCGAGGTCAGGAAAATCTCACCACGCTCCGGCAATTCCCGCGCTGCGATGGCCTTGCCGTTTTTCATGTAAAACTTCGGATGATGCAGGCTTTGCTCTGCACTGTAGAACGCTTTCATTGGTAATCTCCGAGATAGTCTCCGAAAAGACACAGTCAGCTGTTTGCGGCTTTCAGCAAGGTGTTCAGCAACAGGTCACAGCCTTTGGCCAGCTGTTCAGGTGCGGTGTATTCCTTCTCGTTGTGGCTCAGGCCATTTTCGGAAGGCACAAAGATCATGGCGGTTGGCGCAATGCGGTTGATGTACACGGCGTCGTGTCCGGCACCACTCACCAGCGTCATGGCTTTCTCCGCTGGCAGGCACTCGGCGGCTGCGGCGGTGATTTCAGCTATGGCGTCGGTATCGAAGGGCGAGGCTGGCAAGCCCCAGAATTGTTCGATGCTGATACTGAGGTTGCGGGCATCAGCGAGGGCATGAATCAGTGCCCTGGCCTTTTGCTCAAGGGCTTCGAGGGCATCGTCGCTGGCTTCACGCAGGTCCAGTGAGAACACCACTTCGCCCGGCGAAACGTTCACTGACGCCGATGGCATATCCAGTTCGCCAATGGTGCAACGGGTAGATGCACTGCCTGCGGCGGCCATTTCGGTCAGCTCCGATATCATTTTGGCGCTGCCTACCAGAGCGTCGTTGCGCATTTCCATTGGGCTGGGGCCTGCATGGCAGGACTGACCACTGACACGTACCCGATACCAGCGCATGCCCAACACGCCAGAGACAATGCCAAGGTCGATCTTGTTGGCTTCCAGTACCGGGCCTTGCTCAATGTGCAACTCGAAGTAGCGATGAATCGGCGTGCGGGTCTGGCTGTCTGCTGTGTTGTCGATGGTGTAGTTTGATTGCGCCAGTGCTTCTGCGACGGTGATGCCATCGGCATCGGTTTGCGCCAGCGCTTCTTCGAGGGTGAAGACTCCAGCAAATACGCCGGAGCCCAGCATCGCCGGTTTGAAGCGGGCACCTTCTTCGTTGGTCCATACCGCGACTTCGATCGGTCGTTCGGTTTCGATCTTGTGTTCATTCAGGGTGCGAATGGCTTCGAGGCCGGACAGCACCCCATAGATGCCGTCGAATTTGCCACCGGTCGGCTGGGTGTCCAGATGACTGCCAGTCACCACTGGCGCCAGCTTGTTATCGCGGCCCGGACGACGCAGGAACAGGTTACCGATAGCATCAACGCGCAGTGTGCAGCCTTCGGCCTGGCACCAGTCGATAAACAACTGACGGCCACGCAGGTCTTTCTCGGACAGCGCCAGTCGATGGCAACCACCGACCTTGCTGCCTTCGACGTCGACGTGGCCAATTTCACCGATCGCCATCAGCGATTGCCACAGGCGTTCGCCGTTGCTCTTTAACGCATTCATGGAGACTCCTTCAGTAGCCAATGTCTTTCAGCACTTGATTGGCAGGTGGTTTATCCAGAGCAAAGCGCTCCACTTCGTTGACGATGTTGTCGACCGCTGCCGATGGCCGTACGTCACTGGCGTCGTGGGGGGTAACGAAGATTTTCGGGTGATCCCAGATTTTGTTGTCGACCGGCAGGGGTTCCGGGGCAAATACGTCCAGTGAAGCCCCGGCCAGCTGGCCATTTTCGAGGGCTTCGAACAGGTCTTCGGGCACCAGATGATGACCACGACCGATATGAACCAGGTAGCCGCCAGACTTCATTTTGGCGAAGGTGTCGCGGTTGAGAATGCCCCAGGTTTCGTCGGTCAACGGCAGCACGCAAATCAGCACTTCGGTGCGTTCAAGGAAGGCATCGAATTGTTCTGTGCCGGAAAAAAACCGGATATCCGGGTTGCCCAGCGGCTTGTCGCTTTTGCGCCAGCCGGCGACGTCATAACCCAGTGCATAACAGTCGTTAGCCAATTTCTCGCCCATAAAGCCCATGCCGAGAATGCCAACACTGATGTCGGCTGGTGCGCGCATCGGGTGACGAATCCACTGGTGTTCAATTTGCTGCTGACGGTAGCGTTCGAAATTGCGCTGGTGGCCGATGATGTGCCAGAGCGCAAAGGTGCTCATGATCGAGGCCTGTTCCGGGTCGCGGTTGCGGCAAACAATGACATCGTCGCGCAGACTCGGGCAGGCAAGAATGTTATCCACACCGGCGGCGGTGGATGCCACCAGTTTGACGTTGGGATAGCGATCAAAAAAATCGGCATCCGGGTGCCACAGCAGCGCGAAGGTGATTTCCTCCGGGTTGTGCGGCATGTCGGTGCTTACGACTTTAAAGTTGTCGGCATAGCGGCCAAAGCTCTCCAGGTACGGCTGCTGGCTCACCACACGGATTTGTACGATTCCCTTGTGCATCAGGCGATTTTCTCCACAGCTGCTGAAGGTTGGCCGCTGCGCCAGTCGGCACCCGGAATCGATTCGATCAGGTTGCGGGTATAGTCGTGTTGCGGGTGTTCGAAGACGGCCTTGGTATCACCGGCTTCAACGATCTGGCCGTGTTTCATAACGATGATGCGATCACACACCTGAGCAGCAACACGCAGGTCGTGCACAACAAACAGCACCGCCAGATTGAGCTTCTGCTTGAGGGTGTCGATCAGCTCCAGAATTTGCGCCTGTACTGATACGTCGAGGGCCGAAATCGCTTCGTCTGCCACCAGAACTTGCGGGTTGTGAGCCAGCGCGCGAGCAATACCGACACGCTGACGTTGACCGCCGGAGAATTCATGAGGGTAGCGGTCCAGTGCGGTTTCTGGCAGCTCTACCAACGCCAACAGCTCTTTCGCCCTCTGCATGGCTTCAGCCACCGGTACGCCTTGGGCAATCGGGCCATCGGCGATGATGCGGCCGACTGTCTTGCGCGGGTTCAGCGAGGCATACGGGTCCTGGAACACCATCTGGATCTTTTTGCGATAGGGCGCCAGCGCCTTGTTGTCGAGATCCTGAATGGCATCACCATCGAGCAGGATTTCACCGCTGTCGGACTCTAACAGTCGTACAATGCAGCGGCTGACAGTGGACTTGCCGGAACCGGATTCACCCACCAGACCGAGGGTTTCGCCACGGTACAGATCAAAATTCACATCGCGGGCGGCGTGAACGGTGCGGCCGGGCTTGAACCAGCTGCCTGGCGACACGTAGGTTTTGCACAGCGACTTCACTGACAACGCTGGGCTCTGGTTGCTGCGGTCCTGAACTTCACGCTCAGGCGCTACCAGCGGTGGCACGGCGGCAATCAGCTTTTTGGTGTAATCATGCTGTGGATTATTGAGCACCTGCTTGGCGTCACCGATTTCAACCATGTTGCCGTATTGCATCACCACCACGCGGTCGGCGATTTCGGCCACTACGCCAAAGTCGTGGGTAATGAACATCACCGCGGTGCCGTGCTTGCGCTGCAGCTCCTTGATCAGGTGCAGGATCTGCGCCTGTGTTGTTACGTCGAGGGCGGTGGTTGGCTCATCGGCAATCAGTATTGATGGCTCCAATGCCAACGCCATGGCGATCATTACCCGCTGGCGCTGACCACCAGAGAGCTGGTGCGGATACACCTTCATGGCCTTTTCGGGGTCGGGCAGGCCGACGTCCTTGAGCAGCCCCAGCGTGCGGGTCTGACGCTGCTGTTTGCTCATATCGCTGTGGATCAGGAACACTTCGCCAATCTGGTCTTCGATGCGCATTAACGGATTCAGCGCCGTCATTGGTTCCTGAAAGATCATGCTGATGCGGTTACCGCGCATCTTGCGGGCACGGCGTTCTTCCAGTGATACCAGATCGTGGCCATCAAAGGTGATCGCGCCGCGTTCGGCCTGAATCGCCTTCGGCAGCAAGCCCATGATGGCGTTGGCGGTCATGGATTTACCGGAACCGGATTCACCCACCACACAGAGGATTTCGCCAGCATTGAGTGCATAACTGAGGTTCTGCACGGCGTACGGGCGGTCGGCACCTGCGGGCAGTCGGATCGACAGATCTTCTACTTTCAAAAGCGGTTTCATATCAGCTCTCCCGGCTACCGGACAGTTTCGGGTTTAGTGCTTCGTTGAGTCCTTCACCGACCAGATTCAGTGCAAGTACGGTCAGGGCGATGGCAATGCCGGGGAAGAAGCTCAGCCACCAGGCCTGACGGACCACGGTACGGGAGGCACCGATCATGTAGCCCCAGGACATGATTTCCGGGTCGCCAAGGCCAAGGAACGACAGTGACGATTCCAGCAGAATGGCGGTAGCCACCATCAGCGAGGCCATAACGATGATTGGCGAAATGGTGTTAGGCAGAATCTCGCGCAGGATGATATTGCGGTCGGTCTGGCCATTCAGGCGCGCCGCCAGCACGTATTCCTGATTACGCAGGGCCATGAATTCACCGCGTACCAGACGCGCCACTGGTGGCCAGCTCACCAGCGCAATCGCCAGCGTGATGGAGTACACCGAAGGCTCGAAAATGGCGACGATCACAATCGCCAGCGCAAAGCTCGGTACGGTCTGGAAGATTTCGGTGAAGCGCATCAGGGCTTCGTCGATCCAGCCACCGAAGTAACCGGCGCTGGCGCCCAGTGGAATGCCGATCAACAGCGCGATCATGGTGGAGATCAGACCAACCAGCAGTGAGATACGGGTGCCGTACACCAGTCCGGCCAGTACGTCGCGGCCCATGGTGTCGGTGCCTAACATCAGGCTGCCGTTCTCCAGTGGCGGCAGGAATGGCCGGTTCACCATGCGCCATGGCGAGGTTTCGTAAAGGTAGGGGCCAAAGATGGCGACCAGTATGAGTAACGCCAGCACGATCAGTCCGAACAGCGCTACCTTGTTGCTTGATAGTTTTCTCAGAATACTCATTTGGCTAACTCGATTCGTGGATCCACGATGCAGTAGATGAGGTCGGTTGCGAGGTTGAACAGCACCACCATGGCAGAGGAGATAAAGAACACGCCCAGCAGTAGGTTGTAGTCACGCTGGAACAGCGCCTCGAACATCAGGCGGCCAATGCCGGGCCAGGCAAATACGGTTTCGGTCAGTACGGCACCACCAATCATCTGACCGGCTTGCAGGCCGGCCAGGGTCACTACTGGCAGCAGTGCATTACGCAAGGTGTGGCGGAAGGTCACGCGGGACGGCTTCATGCCCTTGGCCTTGGCGGTTTTGACGAAGTCGGCGCGGCTGGTTTCGATCATCGAGGTACGGGCCATGCGGGCATACACCGCGGTAAAGAACAGCCCCAGGGTCAGCGCCGGCAGAACCAGATGTTCGGCGATATCAACAAAGCGATCCCAGCCGGTGAAGTTGGCACCGACGGTTTCCATGCCAAAGGCAGGCAACCAGCCGAGGAAGACCGAGAACAGCAGCACGGCCATCAGTGCCAGCCAGAACAATGGCGTGGCGTAGAACACCAGTGCGGCGACAGAAATGGCAGAATCAATCCATTTACGATGGTTGGAGGCAGCGATAACGCCAACCAGAACCCCAAGCACCAGTGATAATACAAAGGCGGTGCCGGTTAGCAGCAGGGTGGCTGGCAGACGGTCCATGATGAGGTCAAATACCGGCATTTGCTGACGGTAGGTTTCACCCATGTCGAACTGCACCAGATTGCTGATGTAGACCCACAACTGGTAGTAAAGCGGTTGGTCAAGGCCGAACTGTTCACGCAGCTGTTGCAGGAAGATTTCATCGGTGGCACCGGCTTCACCAGCCATCACTTTGGCAGGGTCACCGGGAGCAGCACGAATCAGGAAGAAGTTGAAGATTGCGATGACGAACAGTACCAGCAGGCCCTTGATCAGGCGCCCACCAATGTAGAAGAGGGTCTGGATACTCATAGCTAGTTTCCGTAGATCGGGGGCAGACCGTCAGCGACGGCCCGCCCGATTGACGCAAGGGGTTACTTCTCGATCCAGGCGGTGCCAAAGGCATCGTTAACGCCGATGGCGGAGTCGATCAGGTTGTGCACGTTGCAGTTGTAGATGGTCGGGAATTCCAGTTCGAGCAACCAGGCCACCGGCACGTCTTCCACCAGTTTTGCCTGCACTTCGTTGTAGAGTTGCTGACGTTTGCTGTCGGGGTAGGCGGTGGCCGCTTCAGCAAACAGCTTGTCCACTTCAGGGTCGCTGTAGCCTTCGGCGTTGTTCCACGGTGAGCCCTTGGCGATATTGCTGGACACGTAGGAGCGCGATACCCCCAGCGCCGGGTCGCCGTACTGGTACAGGTAGGTGAAGGACAGGTCGAAGTCCCAGTCGGAGATCTTCTGGTTCCAGCCTGCGACGTCGGAAGACACCATGTCGGTCTTGATGCCTACTTCAGCCAGGTTCTGACGGATGGCTTCGGCCCAGCGTTGCCAGGTTTCGCCGTAAGGCATTGGCAGCAGCCGCACTGGCGTACCGTCGTAGCCCATCTCCTTCAGCAGTGCCTTGGCTTTTTTCGGGTTGTATTCGTAATCCGGCAGGTTCTCGTCGAAAAAGTTGGTCTTCGAGCCGATAGGACCCTTGGCGATGGTACCGTAGCCGTTCCATAGTGCGTTCTTGGCAAACTCGCGGTCCATGGCGTACATGATGGCCTGACGGAAGCGCTTGTCGGACATCGGGTAGGTACGGTTGTTGATCCACAGCCAGGCGTGTGGCGAGAAATATTCCCAACCGTCGGAGGTGGAGCAGGAGTTATCCAGCGCCGTCAGACGTGGGATATCGAAGTTTTCCACTGAACCACCGGGCAACACGTCGATCTTGCCGGTTTCATAGGCGACGGAGCGGGAAGCGGCGTCCGGAATCACGTGCCAGTAAATCTCGTCCAGATACGGCAGACCTTTGACGTGGTAGTTCTCGTTCTTCACTGCGTGGATGTAGGAGCCTTTCTTCCACTCATCAAATTTGAATGGGCCGGTACCAATCGGCGTGTGGTTGGCCGGATTGGTCTTGTAATCGGTGCCTTCGTAGATGTGTTTCGGAATCATCGGCATGGTGCCGGTTTCAAACAAGCCAATGAAGGGGCCGAACGGCTCTTTCAATTGGAATACCACGGTGTAGTCGTCAGGGGCGGTGATTGAGTCAACATACTTCAGCGACTGACGCAGACGGGCGTTGGTTTGACGCAGGAACTTGTCGACCGAAAACACCACGTCGGCGGAGGTAAACGGCTTGCCGTCATGCCAGCTAACGCCTTCTTTCAGATGGAACGTCCAGGTCTTGCCGTCTTCGCTGGTGTCCCACGAAGTTGCCAGCAGCGGCTGTGGATTCAGGTCCTTGTCGTAACGCAGCAGGCCTTCGTAAATGTTACCGGCTACCTGCTGCGTCGGCGCGTTGGAGTACATACCGATCATCAGGCTTGGGGGTTCCGGCTGTACCACTACGTCCATGGTACCGCCGTATAGGGGATCAGCGGCTTGAGCGTTGATGGCTGTCAGTGGAATAGCGGCTGCGAGTACTGCTTGTAATAGTCGTTTCTTCATATGCTGGGTCTCGATGATGAGGGTTCAGGTGCGATAGTGCGGAGCGACTTTTTCCAATAAGCGGAGGTAGGCGAGCCATTCGGCGTGGAAGCCATTGCGCTGACTCAGCTCGCTGAATTGCTTGTACTGTCCGTAGGTGCGCTTGCAGACATCGTCTACAATCGGGGTGATGGTCAAACCACTGGACAGCACCGCCAGTTGGGTCTGGCAGGTGCGTTCGAGGTTGTACATCAGGGTGAAGGATTCACCGATGGTGTCGCCAAGGGTCATCAGGCCGTGGTTTTCAAGAATCATCACCTTGCTCACCGGGCCAAGGTCTTTCACCAACCGTTCACGCTCTTCCAGGTCCAGTGCGATGCCCTCGTACTTGTGACGGGTGACATCCTGATAGAACTGCAGTGCCCATTGGTTGATCGGCAGAATGCCTTCCTGAGTCGAGGAGATGGCAACACCGGCTACCGTGTGGGTATGCAATGCACACTGCACATCCGGGCGCGCGGCATGAACAGCAGAATGGATGGTAAAACCAGCCGGGTTGGCACCCATGCCGAAGGGGTCTTCCAGTACCTTGCCGTTCAGGTCGATGGTGACCAGATTACTGGCTGTGACTTCGCCGAAGCGGGTGCCGTAGGGGTTGATCAGGAAGCGGTCATGAACACCGGGCAAGCGTGCAGAAATGTGTGTGTAGATGCTGTCGCTCATGCCGAAATGTTCGAGCAAGTTGTAGGTTGCGGCCAGATCGATCCGCATCCGCTGTTCTTCACCTAATGACGGATAAACATCGTTAACAAAATCCGAACTGGCAACACGCTCCATGATGGCTCCTTGATGTGTTGGTGGCGCTCCTGATCCTTTTGTTGGGCTTGGGAGCTGGCTTGAAATTATTTTTTGTCAATTTAAACGCGTCGACAATCGATATTTTTAGACGCAATTGTTTCCAAAAACTGGACATTTTGGGCGCAAAAACGGTGCATTCTTTAATCAAACGGCATCCGATACGGCGAGGAGGAAGGCGGTTATTTGGGGTGTTATGGCAACCTCTTACATGAATATGCAAGTAAAAGGCCAGCCGGGAGTTTGTGCGGCTGAGGGCAAATTTCTAACGTGTACACGACAGTGAGAATGCCAGCGCACCGGCTTTTTAAGGACTGGGATATGGGAGGGCGAGTGGTGTTGTTAGCACTATCAGTGCTGCACAAAAACGGGGCGTATCTCTTTGGATAGCGCTGTCATATGGCTTTTGCCCATTGTCGCCATGTTAAAAGTGAGTGGCTGATTTGTTATCCGGTAATGCCAACCCCTTGCTTGCGCCAGTTTCTCTTCTCTGCCGTGAATTTATCTTCCAGCCACTGAATAAAGGCTTGCACATCCGGCCGGTCGGTCTTTTCAGGGGACGTCACAAAGTAATAGGCCTTCGGGGCGTCAATACTGATATCAAATGGCATCACCAGCTGGCCTCGTGCCAGAGCGTCGCCACTGAGCATATTGTCACCCAGTGCAATGCCTTGCCCTGCCAAAGCGGCAGACTGGACAAAGTGAGCATCGGAAAAGGTAATCCCTGCTCCTAACTGGGCGTTTTGGACGCCATTGGCACCAAGCCAAACTCGCCAATTGGTTTGGCTCGACAGGTGCAGCAGCGTGTGGGAAGGAAGGTCGGCGGGGCTTTTTAAGCCTGCGCTACGGTTAAGATAGCCAGGGCTACAGACCGGGAACAGTTGCAGCGCCATCAGCCTTTGTACGTTCATTTCTGGCCAGTGGCCATCACCGTAGGAAATATAAAGGTCTACTTCTGCGTTGGTGGTGTCGTCCGGAGTGCGCGGGGATCTTAGATCCAGTTCCAGTTTGGGATACAGCCGTTGAAACTCGCCGATATGGCGGCAGAGCCAATAGGTGGCCAGCCCCGGAATACAGCTGACAATCAGCCTTCCTGTGATATCCGGACCGTTCTCCCAACGCGCCGCAGCAAGCAATATTTGCAGTGAGCGACGTGCTTCACTGGCATAACGCTGGCCTTGGGCTGTGAGTTCGATGCTGCGGCCACTGCGATAGGTCAGGGTGAAGCCAAGAGTGTCCTCCAGCACCGCAATCTGACGGCTGATGGCACTGCGGGTCAGGTGCATTTCTCTGGCGGCACTGGTTACGCTGCCAAGTCGAGCAACGGCTTCAAATGCTCTGAGTGCGGTAATGGATGGGTAGCTTTGCATCAATCAGCTTCCTGGCGCATGGATGATTTGCCCGTCCATTCGGGCATTCAACTACTGTAACAGAGCCGAAAGCAAAAAAATCCCGGGCTGCTTTCGCAGGCCGGGATTCTGTGTGGGGTGATCCGGTTGTGTCGTCCGATCAACACTCAATCACGTTCACGGCCAGGCCGCCGCGTGAGGTTTCCTTGTATTTATCGAGCATGTCCTTGCCGGTGTCGCGCATGGTTTTGATCACTTTATCCAGCGAGACAAAGTGCTCGCCGTCGCCTCGCAGGGCCATTGCTGCGGCGTTGATGGCTTTCATGGCGGCCATGGCGTTGCGTTCGATACACGGCACCTGAACCAGTCCGCCAATCGGATCGCAGGTCAGGCCTAGGTTGTGTTCCATGCCGATTTCCGCGGCGTTTTCTACCTGCAACGGCGAACCGCCAGTGGCTTCGGCCAGGCCCGCAGCGGCCATGGCGCAGGCTGAGCCTACTTCGCCCTGACAGCCGACTTCTGCACCCGAGATAGAGGCGTTTTCCTTGAACAGGATGCCAATTGCGGCGGCTGACAGCAGGAAGCGGATGACGCCTTCTTCATCGGAGTTGGGGCAGAAGTGGATGTAGTAGTGCAGTACTGCCGGAATAATGCCCGCCGCGCCGTTGGTGGGAGCGGTGACCATACGACCGCCGCCGGCGTTTTCTTCGTTCACGGCCAGCGCGTACAGGTTGACCCAGTCCATGGCGCCCAGCGAGGGGGTGATCATGTCCATGCGGGTGCGGTTTTTGAGGCTTTCATGCAGAGCTTTGGCGCGGCGTTTCACTTTCAGGCCGCCGGGCAGGATGCCTTCGGAAGACATGCCTTTTTTGACGCAGTCTTTCATTACGCCCCACAGCTCGAGAATGTCTTCGCGGATCTGTTCTTCGGTGCGCCAGGCTTTTTCGTTCTCCATCATGATTTCCGAGATGGACAGGCCGGTTTCCTTGCAGATGCGCAGCAGGTCTTCGCCGGTCTTGAACGGGTATTTCACGCTGGTGGCGTCTTCGACGATGGCACCAATCTTGTCGCTGGAGTGCACGCTGTCGTCGACCACAAAGCCACCGCCGACCGAGTAGTAGGTGGAGAACTTGAGTTCGTTGCCGTCGGCATCCCAGGCGCAGAAGGTCATACCGTTGGCGTGGAAGTCGAGGGCTTCAATGCGGTGGTAGATCAGGTCTTCGTTCATATTGAACGGAATGGTTTTTGGCTCGGCCTGAACGCCGTCTTCGAGGTAGTCGGTGACGTCCAACAACGTTAACTGGCCGGTTTCTTCGATGTCGGCAGTACGTGGCACCACGCGGTCCGGGTCGATTTTTTCTGGTAGTTCGCCTTCCAGTCCCAGCAGTACCGCTGGGCCAGAACCGTGGCCTTTGCCCGTTGCGCCGAGGGAACCGTAAAGCTGGCATTGCACCCGGTTAACCTGCGTCAGCAGGCCTTCTTTGGCCAGCGCCGATGAAAACATCCAGGCGGCTTTCATGGGACCAACGGTGTGAGAGCTGGACGGGCCAATACCGATTTTCAACATGTCGAACAGACTGATAGCCATGATCGGCTCCTCGGGTGACATCAGACCCCGCTGTTGTTCATACAACCAGCGTGATCTTCAATAATCTTTAAATCAATAGCAGAAGATGGGCGCAAGCGCCCATCTTCTGTGGTTTGTGCTGTCGGGGTGTCGGCGGTTTTGTAGCCGTCTGAGCGGGCCAGGATCGGGAATAAATTCCCTCCTACAGGCTGACGCCAGACGCCAGTTTTGCCTGTGAAAGAGCGAATTTATTCGCGCGAGCGCCCATACGTTGCTGCGAGTTTTGGGTAGGTTGGGCCCTGCCCAACTTTCGCTGGGCGAGGTCCAGCCTACGAGCGCAACACGCAGGGATCGGGAATAAATTCCCTCCTACAGGTCGACTTCAGACGCTGCAAGATCACTCGCCGTAAGCAGGGAACTGCTTGCACAGGTCGTGAACTTTCTCTTTCACCATACCGATGATGCGGGCTTCTTCAGACGTGCCCAGTACGGACAGGATGTCGGAGATCCAGCCAGCCAGTTCCTTGCACTGTTCTTCCTTGAAACCACGGGTGGTGATTACCGGTGTGCCGATACGTAGACCGGAAGTCACGAATGGCGACTGTGGGTCGTTAGGAACAGCGTTTTTGTTCACAGTAATAGAAGCGGCGCCCAGAGCAGCGTCAGCGTCTTTGCCGGTCAGACCTTGCTTGATCAGGGACAGCAGGAACAGGTGGTTTTTGGTGCCGCCGGATACTACGTCGTAGCCGCGTTCAACAAATACACGCGCCATGGCGTCGGCGTTTTTAACCACTTGCTGCTGGTATTCCTTGAACTCAGGAGACAGCGCTTCCTTGAAGGCAACCGCCTTGGCGGCGATCACGTGCATCAGTGGGCCACCCTGACCGGCCGGGAAGACCGCGGAGTTCAGTTTCTTTTCCAGCTCCGGGTTGGATTTGGCAACAATCAGACCGCCACGAGGACCGCGCAGGGTCTTGTGAGTGGTGGTGGTACACACGTCGGCGTACTGCATCGGGTTCGGGTAAACGCCAGCCGCTACCAGACCGGCAACGTGTGCCATGTCGACGAACAGGTAAGCGCCCACGGAGTCGGCGATTTCGCGCATGCGAGCCCAGTCAACGATCTGGGAGTAGGCCGAGAAGCCACCGATGATCATTTTCGGCTTGTGTTCTTTGGCCAGGTTTTCCATTTCAACGTAGTCGATCTCGCCGGTTTCAGCGTTCAGACCGTACTGGACGGAGTTGTAGATCTTGCCAGAGAAAGACACCTTGGCGCCGTGAGTCAGGTGACCACCGTGAGCCAGGCTCATGCCCAGTACGGTATCGCCTGGTTGCAGCAGCGCCATGAAAACAGCGGCGTTGGCCTGGGAGCCGGAGTGTGGCTGAACGTTGGCGTAATCGGCGCCAAACAGTTCCTTGGCTCGGTCGATGGCCAGCTGTTCAACCACGTCGACGTATTCACAACCACCGTAGTAACGCTTACCCGGGTAACCTTCGGCGTACTTGTTGGTCAGCTGGGAGCCCTGGGCTTCCATCACCATTGGGCTAGTGTAGTTTTCGGAGGCGATCAGCTCGATATGATCTTCCTGACGAGCCACTTCATTTTGCATGGCTTCCCACAGGGCCGGATCGAAATCCGCAATACGATCTTGCTTGTTGAACATGGGCTTATCCTGAAACGTATGGGTCGAGATGACCGTGTTTATTGCGTCGGCGCTTGTACGTTGCGCTTGTATGTCGGAGGGATAGTAAGTCCGGCCTCGTGGGCCAGAATGTCTGCTTGCGGCCGGGGTATGACAAAAAGCGACGGTACAAAAAGTGATCGCTTTGGCGCTTTTCAATGCTGTGCAGGTGCTTTTGAATGGGAGCGACACAGACGTGTCGGAATGCGGCAAAACGGCGCTTTGAGCCGGTAAATCAGTTTTGCAAACTGGTAAATCTGCCTGTTGGGGGTGTCATGCTTACTGGCGGATACCGGTGCGCGGTACGCACCGTTTGTTGGTGTATGGCTGGGTGAGTAGTGTTGGGGAGCTTGTGGGGGGCTTACTATAAAGAATCAACAATCCTTTTCCGCAGGCTCGGTCATGGCATGTCGACGAAATGCCTGCAGATGGTCGGATTCATCATTGGCTCGCACCGACATAATCAGCGGGGAATGCATATCTGCGGCATCAATCGCTACGTACACCAGATCCGGACGCTGCATCAGCTGGACCGATTGCGGCAATATGGTCACGCCCATGCTTGCTGCCACCAGGCCCATGGCGGTTTGCAAACTGTTGGTTTCGAAGGTGTCCGACAGCTCCAGTCCACGAACGTTAAAGTGACTGATGATCTGGTCAGCCAGACTGGGGCGCGGACTGGCCGGATAGAGAATCAGTTTTTCAGCGGCAATGGCCTCCATGGTGACCGATGTCAGACTTGCTATCGGATGGTTGGCAGGTACCGCCAACATCAGTGCATCTTCTGTCAGAATAATGTTCTCAATACCTTCCGAGTTGATTGCAAGACGCCCGAAACCAACATCAATACGGCCACTTTTCAGGGCATCGGCTTGCTGTACCGACGTTAGCTCTGACAACGAGATATGCACGTTGGGAAAGTGGCTGCCAAATTGCTGAATCGCTTTCGGGATATGGCTGTACAACACCGACGGTGTAAAGCCAATGCCCATCCAGCGCTTCTGTTCAGCACCCAGCTGCTGGGTAGCCCGCTTCACTTCGGCAATTCGGGCCAATACCTGCACGCTTTGATCGTAAAAAAACTGGCCGGCGTTGGTCATTTTCAGCGGCCGACTGGAGCGGTCGATCAGGGTCACTCCAAGTTCCTCTTCCAGGTTCTGGATTTGTCGTGACAGCGGTGGTTGGGCCATATGCAGCTCTTCCGCTGCTTTGCTGAAATTCAGCAGCCGTCCAACGGACTCGAAATATCTTAGCTGACGTAATTCCATAGAATACCTTTAAGGTATAATCGAAGATAAAAACCATATTAGACGCCTTACTGATTTGTGGTCAAACATAGCTGTCATCGTTGGCACGCCATGATGCCAAGCGCTACCCAATACCAAGAATAAAAATCGAGGTGTCTGAAATGGCTGAGATTACACGCCGTTCGTTTTTGAAAAGTTCGTTGATTGCGTCATCTGCTGTGGCGGCCATGGGGAATATTCCGGTGGTCAATGCCAGTAGTCGTAATACCTTCAAAATTGGGTTTGTAAGCCCACAAACCGGCCCACTGGCAGCGTTCGCCGAACCGGATCATTTTATTCTGGAAGAAGTTCGTAAGCTGGTCGCAGACGGCATCATGTCCGGTGGCAAGAAATACAACGTCGAGATCATCTACAAGGACAGCCAATCCAATCCGAATCAGGCCGGTAACGTGACCTCCGAGCTGATCCTTCGTGATCGCGTCGATCTTGTGGTGGCGTCGGCGACACCAGCAACGACTAACCCGGTGGCGGACCAATGCGAGGTGAACGGTGTGCCGTGCATCACCAACGATACGCCATGGCAGGCACATTTCTTCGGTCGTAAAGGCGATCCAAAAGTCGGGTTCGATTGGACTTATCACTTCTTCTGGGGGCTGGAAGACGTGATCGGCTCGTTCACCAATCTTTGGCAGCTGTTGCCAAACAGCAAAAACGTCGGCGCGCTGTGGCCCAATGACGAAGATGGTAATGCCTGGGGCGACAAGTCACTGGGCTTCCCGTCAGCATTGCAGGCCAACGGTTTCAATACCATCGACCGGGGTCGTTTCCAGACACCGATCAATGACTTCTCTTCGTTTATTTCCGAATTCCGCAAGAACGATGTCGATATCGTTACGGGTGTGATTCCACCGCCAGACTTCGCCAACTTCTGGAACCAGGCCGGTCAACAAGGCTTCCAGCCGAAAATCGTGACCTGCGCCAAGGCGACAGAATTTCCACAGGCAATTTCTGCTTTTGGCCCACGTGCAGAGGGCCTGACCGTCGAGCTGATGTGGAGCCCCGCACACCCGTTTAATTCCAGTCTTACTGGCCAGTCAGCCAAAGAGCTGGCTGACCGCTACATGATCAGCTCCGGCAAGCCATGGACCATGCCTCTGGGACTCAAACACTCGCTGTTTGAAGTTGCTATCGATGTGCTCAAGCGTGCTGGTAGCAAGGACCCGATGGACATCCGCGACGCTATTGCCAATACCAACCTGGGCACCATCGTTGGTCCAGTGTCGTTCAAGGGCGGTCCTGTACCTAACGTGGGTAAGACACCGCTGGTGTCGGGCCAGTGGCAGAAGCGTGGCGATGGCCTTGATCTGGTGATCGTCGAGAACAGCCAGGCCAACATGATCCCACTGCAGGCCGAGCTGCAGCCGATTAAATACGGCTAATGATATTCCCTCGGCCGGAGGGCATCCGGCCACGTTGTTTACACAAGACCAAGATAACAATAACAAGTGGATGATCTTATGAAGCCAATGACCAAACTGGTCCTGCTGTCAGCTGGATTGCTGGCGGCCAATATCTCTGTGGCCACCGAAGGTGGCGGTTCCAGCTATCCGGTAGGTGCAGAAAACTACACCTGTTGTGCACTACCGCCACCGGGTACCTACGGCATGGTCTGGTACCAGAACTACAGTGCCGACACCGTTCGCGATAACGATGGCAATGACGTCAGTCCATCCGGTGATTTTCAGGTCACGGCCAATGCGGTAGTGCCACGGGTTGTATGGGTAACCGATAAAACGTTCCAGGGCGCTTCCGTTGCCTTGCACTACATTCAGCCAATCGTGGATCTCGATGTCACTGTGATGGATGGCGTCGAAGATGCCACTACCGGATTGGGGGATGGCACCCTCGGACTGGCGTTAGGTTGGCATCACAGCCAGTCTCTTCATACGGTCGCAGCACTCGACATCATTGTGCCTACCGGTAGCTACGACAAGGATGAAATTGCTAATCCGGGCCGTAACCACTTCGCCATTCAGCCAGTCTACGGCGTTAGCAAAATCAATCCGGACGGTCTGAATTACGACCTCAAGGGCATGTGGACCTACAACCTCGAAAACGATGCGACCGGTTATCAGGATGGTCAGGAACTGATATTCGATTACGCCCTCGGGTGGGGGTTGGGTAATGGCTGGACCGCGGGGATGGGTGGTTATCTCTACAAGCAGGTGACTGACGATACTCTGGATGGCGATACCGTCGCCGATGCCAAGGGCCAGGCCATGGCGTTTGGTCCATCGGTGAAATACGACAGCGGCAAGGGCTGGTTCGCGACCTTCAAGTACCAGATGGAAACCAACGTGAAAAACCGCGCCGAGGGCAATGCTCTGTGGGTGAAGACGGTTTTCCCACTGTTCTGAAGGGAGTGAGGCAATGTTGTTGAAGGTGGAAGGTGCCTGCAAGAGCTACGGCGCTCTGCAGGTGACAAAAGACGTGTCATTTGAGGTGGCGGAAGGGGAAACACTCGGCATCCTTGGGCCGAACGGTGCGGGCAAAACCACACTGTTCAACCTGATTTCCGGCGATGCCGGGCTGGATCAGGGAGCGGTTTATTTCGATGGCAAGGAAATCACCCGCTATCACCCCCATGAACGCTGCCGGACAGGTATCGGCCGCAGTTATCAGGTACCGCATCCCTTCGGCAACATGTCGGTGTTTGAAAATCTGGTCACCGCAGCGTGTTTCGGTGCCCAGGTTTCCGAGCAGGAGGCCTGGCAAATCGCTGAGGAAGTCTTGCAAACCACCGGCCTGACGGAGTACGCCAACCAGCCTGCTGGTGGTTTGACCTTACTGAATCGCAAACGCCTGGAACTGGCGCGGGCGTTGGCTACCCGTCCCCGGCTGTTGTTGCTGGACGAGATTGCCGGAGGCCTGACGGAGCCGGAAGCCAGGCAATTGGTGGATGAGCTGAAGCGCATCAAGGCTCAGGGCACCACCATGATCTGGATCGAGCATGTGGTACATGCGTTGTTATCGATTGCCGACAAGCTGTTGGTGATCAACTTCGGTGCCCGGTTGGCTCATGGTTTGCCGGATGAGGTGATGAATGACCCGGAAGTACGTCGGGTTTATATGGGCATTGAGGCCTGAGGAGTAACTGATGAATTCAGTCGCAACCGCCGTAGAGAACTCTCGTACCTTCGCTCCGGAACAGTTGTCCGAGGGGGATGCGAGTGCACCGCAAAGTGCTGGGCAAACCCGCGCCACGAGCATCGAAGTAAACCGTCTGAATGCTTTCTACGGTGATGCCCAGGTGCTGTTTGACCTGAATTTCAAGCTCTACGAAGGCGAAGTCGTTGGGGTACTGGGCGCCAATGGCGCAGGTAAAAGTACGTTTATGAAAGCGCTTACTGGCTTACTGAAGGTTGACCAACAGGCCATCAGCCTGCGCGGCGAACCGATTGGTGGCATGGCCCCCGGCGATATCGTTCGCAAGGGCA
The DNA here is from genome assembly GCF_056158645.1 of Oceanobacter sp. ABM4_470. Classification (NCBI taxonomy): domain Bacteria; kingdom Pseudomonadati; phylum Pseudomonadota; class Gammaproteobacteria; order Oceanospirillales; family Oceanospirillaceae; genus Oceanobacter; species Oceanobacter sp. ABM4_470. The sequence goes on along the minus strand of NZ_JBSWTR010000001.1, from coordinate 3,193,090 downwards.
TTGCCATGGTGCCAGAGGGCCGTCGGCTGTTTCCAAGCATGAGTGTGGAAGAAAACCTGTTGATGGGGGCGTTCGCCAAACGGCCAGGCAAGTGGAATCTGGAGGAAGTCTACAAGCTGTTTCCGATTCTGAAAGAAAAACGCCAGCAACCATCGACCTCGTTGTCCGGCGGTCAGCAGCAACAGGTTGCGATCGGCCGGGCGCTGATGAGTAACCCTGACATCTTGCTGTGCGACGAAATATCTCTGGGGCTGGCGCCAATTGTGATTCGTGAAATTTATGATTCGCTGCCATCCATCATTGCTGACGGTATGACCGTAGTGGTGGTCGAGCAGGATGTGGGGCTGGCGAAGGAATGTTCACAACGCCTCTACTGCTTTCAGGAAGGTCGGGTCGCACTTGAGGGTTATAGCGCTGAGCTGACCCGTGACCAGATCAGTGAGGCCTACTTCGGGATTTGATTATGTTGGAAGTCATTATTCATGGAGTGCTGCTGGGCGGCCTCTACAGCCTGTTTGCACTGGGCTTGTCGTTGATGTTCGGGGTCATGCGGCTGACCAATATTGCCCACGGTGACCAGATTGTTATTTCCGGGTTTATGGGTATTGCTATCGCATCAGTGGTGGATGTGAACCCGTTTTTACTGATTCTTTTTCTGGTGCCTTGTGCGCTGGTCAGTGGCTATGCGTTCCAGTATCTGGTGTTGAATCGCACGGTCAGTAAAGACCCGCTGCCGTCACTGGTGATCACCTTTGGTCTGGCCATCATTGCCCAGAACCTGCTGCAGGAGATCTTTTCCGCTAACCCCCGGGCGCTGGATACCGGCGGCCTCAATACCATGAGCATGGATATGGGGGGAGACATTGTTATCGGCGTGCTGCCGCTGATTATTCTGGCTTGTGCGATTGCGGCCACCTTCGGACTGCAATGGATGTTTGGCCATACCAAATTGGGACGGGCGTTTCGGGCTGTATCTGACGACCGTCAGATCGCCGAGTTGATGGGGCTCAACAGCGCCAAAGTGTTCTCGATGGCAACCGCAATCGCTTTTGCTCTGGTCGCCATGGCGGGGATGTTCCAGGCCATGCGTACTACGGTTTCACCAACGGATGGTCCGTCGTTACTGCTGTTCGCCTTTGAGTCGGTAATTATTGGTGGCATGGGTTCATTCTGGGGCACCTTGCTGGGTGCCATGACACTGGGGCTGGCCCAGCAGATAGGCTTTTACTTCGATCCCGGCTGGGGCATCTGGTTTGGCCATTTGGTGTTCATTCTGATTCTGGCCTTCAAACCCAACGGCTTGTTCCCGAAAACCAAATAAGCCAACAAACAAAAACAAAAAAGGAGTAAACGATGAACAAGTCTGTGACTCTGTTGTTGTGTCTGGTGGCCTTCCTGATCGTTGGCGGCACCATGCCTGTCTGGGGTGACCCATATTGGATGTTTGAATTTGTGAACATCGCCTGCTTGTTTATTTTCGCGATGATGTGGAACCTGCTGGCTGGTTATGGCGGCATGGTATCGGTCGGTCAACAAGCCTTCTTTGGACTGGGCGGCTATTTCATGGTGTCGCTTGCCAATATGGGCGGTGTGAATCCGTTTGTTGCGATTCCGTTGGCGGCGATATTGGCAGGTTTGCTGGCGTTGCCGTTGTCGAAAATTGCCTTTCGTTTGCAAGGTGGTTACTTCGCCATTGGTACCTGGGTGATTGCTGAAGTCGTACGCCTGACGGTGGCCAATATTGATCTGGTGGGCGGCGGTTCCGGTACCAGCCTGACGGCGTTCCGTGGGGTACCACGGGATTTCCGTGAAAGCATGACCTATTGGATGGCGCTGGGCTCGGTGGCCGTGGTGCTGACAGGCATGTACCTGTTTCTTCGTTCCAAGCAAGGGCTTGCCTTGCAAGCCATTCGTGACAGCGAAGTGGCGGCCGAAAGTCAGGGGATTAATGTCGGTCGCATGAAGCTGGCGGTATACGTACTGGCAGCGGCGGGCTGCGGTCTTGCCGGTAGCCTCTACTTTGTCAGTAACCTGCGCATCAGCCCGGATGCCGCATTCAGTGTTAACTGGACTGCATTTGGAATATTCATCGTCATGATTGGTGGTATCGGCCGAATTGAAGGTCCGATCATTGGTACTCTGGTCTATTGGCTGGTGGACACTTATCTGAGTGATTACGGCACCTGGTATCTGATTGGGCTGGGGACGCTGGCGATTACCGTGACGTTATTTGCACCAGGCGGTTTTGCCGGATTGCTGAGCAAAAGCTTCGGTATTGATGTGCTGTCCACCAAACGGGTGTTTGTTCCTGGCAAGTCACTGGCGCAAGCGGATGCTCATACCGAACTGGCCACTACCAAGCCCTCACAGGCCTGATCTGATAACGCCGCAGGAACCTCAGAATGAATTATCAGGATTTGTACTTCTTCGTGATCGTAGTGGAAAAAGGTAGCCTGGTCGGGGCTGCCCGTTATCTCAACATTCCTCTGTCTACTCTCAGTCGGCGGATTCAGGGATTTGAAGATCGGCTGGGGTACAAATTGATTCACCGTACCGCCAAGCATTTTGGACTGACCGAATCCGGTATGCGGTTATATGACGGCGTAAATCCGATGATTCATGAATTGGAGTTGCAGGTAGAAAATATCAATAGCGAATTATCGTCCTTGAGTGGTGTATTGAAAATCACTGCGCCGATTGCTCTGGGGCATCATTTTATTCGCCCGATGGTACGTGAGTTTATGAAAGAAAACCCACGTGTCTCGGTCGATTTACAATTATCTAACGATAATTCCGATCTTGTAAAAAACAGTATCGATATCGCCTTCCGTATGGGGGTGATTACGTTGAATGAATGGGTGTCACGGCCATTATTTGAAACCCGTTCTATATTGTGTGCGAGCCCGATGCTGCTGGCTTCTGACGAGCCACTGGAATCCCCCGGAGATCTCGGTCATTGGCCATTGGTGGCTACACGGGGCACGCCGGTGTGGCGTTTTCAGAAAGGCGATGACAGCGTTTCGCTAGTGCCGCGAGCAGTCTTTAGTACCAATGAAGCAAGGCTGGCGCTGGACATGGTGCTGGATGGCATGGGCATTGGTTATCTGCCTTGTTACATGGCAGATCCGTATCTCGCCAACGGTGAGTTGAAGCGGGTTCTACCAGGCTGGGACGCTGGCCATAAGGATGTGCATATGATTTATCCACACCGTAGCAGCCTGCCCGCCAGAACCCGGGCCTTTATTGATTTTGTCATTGAGCATTCACCCAAACACGAATTGGAGAATATTCGTGATGTTGCCTGATTATGGATATGAGGTTGCAAAAACAGGATCTCAAAAACGGTATCTTGAATTTCAGCAACTGAATATTGAGCTTGTTGACGGTAGTAGTAGATTAACCAGCAGTACATAGAAAACGAATTGGTGTGAGCCAGTTTAATACAACGGTCGCTATGTGGCCGGGGGTTCGGCTTGCCGAAAATACGTATAGAGGACACTAATAATATGAATCAGGATCAAATTCAGCAGGCGGGCGACGAATTATACGAAGCGCTCGTTAGTCGAACCCCGATCAAGCCACTGACCGAGCGGTTCGAGGACATCAGCATCGAAGACGCTTATCACGTTTCCCTGCGAATGGTGGAGCGTCGTGTTGAAGCCGGTGAGCGCATCATCGGCAAGAAAATTGGCGTTACCTCCAAGGCCGTACAGAACATGCTCAATGTTCATCAGCCGGATTTCGGCTACCTGACCGACAAGATGGCCTTCAGTCAGGGCCAGGAAATGCCGATCAGTGACCAGCTGATTGCACCAAAAGCCGAAGGCGAGATCGCTTTTGTATTGAAGAAGGATTTGGTTGGTCCGGGTGTTACCAACGCCGATGTACTGGCCGCCACCGACTTTGTGATTCCGTGTTTTGAAGTGGTCGATTCCCGCATTGAAGACTGGAAAATCAAAATTCAGGACACCGTTGCAGATAACGCCTCCTGTGGTCTGTTTATTCTTGGCGATACCGCCATCAGTCCTCGCGATATTGATCTCACTACCTGCGGCATGGTGGTCGAGAAAAACGGCGAAATCATCAGCACTGGCGCCGGTGCCGCGGCACTGGGCTCACCGGTTAACTGCGTCACCTGGTTGGCTAATACCCTTGGTGAGCTGGGAGTTCCACTGAAGGCTGGCGAAGTCATTTTGTCTGGCTCTCTGGTGCCGTTGGAGCCGGTAAAAGCCGGTGACTACATGTCTGTAACCATCGGTGGCATCGGTTCTGCCTCTGTGCGTTTCGTTTGATTACCCCGACGTTCTGGAGACAACAAATATGAGCAAGAAACTCAAGGCGGTCATCATTGGCCCAGGCAACATCGGCACCGACCTGCTGATGAAAATGCAACGCTCCGAGTGGGTTGAGCCGGTATGGATGGTGGGTATCGACCCGGAATCTGCGGGCCTCAAGCGCGCTGCAGAAATGGGCATCAAGACCTGTTCTACCGGTGTTGACGGCATTCTCGAACACATCGAAGCCGATGATATTCGCGTCGCCTTCGATGCCACCTCAGCCTACGTTCATGCCGAGAACTCCCGCAAGCTCAACGAGCTGGGGGTGATCATGATTGACCTCACGCCAGCGGCGATTGGCCCGTTCTGCATTCCACCGGTGAACCTGGCGGATCATGCCAAGAACCTGGAAATGAACGTCAACATGGTGACTTGTGGTGGTCAGGCGACCATCCCGATGGTGGCCGCAGTATCACGCGTGCAGCCGGTCGAATACGGCGAAATCATCGCCACCGTGTCGTCCAAATCGGTTGGCCCAGGTACCCGTCAGAACATCGATGAATTTACCCGCACTACCGCCGGTGCGGTTGAAAAGGTTGGCGGCTCCAAAAAGGGCAAGGCCATCATCATCATCAACCCGGCCGAGCCGCCACTGATGATGCGTGACACAGTGCACTGCCTGACCGAAGGCGAGCCAAACCGTGACGCCATCACCGAATCGGTTCACCAGATGGTCGCCGAGGTACAGAAATACGTGCCGGGCTACAAGCTGGTCAACGGCCCGGTGTTCGACGGCAACCGCGTTTCCATGTTTATGGAAGTGGAAGGTCTGGGAGACTTCCTGCCGAAATACGCCGGTAACCTCGACATCATGACCGCCGCCGGTCTGCGTACCGCGGAAATGTTCGCCGAAGAAGTGGCGAATGGAAGCATCTCGCTCCCTGAGCGTGGTTAATTTTCATCAAGGCTAATCACAATTTTTACACGCTGTAGGAGCGAATTTATTCGCGAATAAATTCGCTCCTACCAAAACAGCGCTTCGGGAGAACAAAATGAACCTGAACGGAAAAACAGTAAAACTCCACGATATGTCCCTGCGCGACGGCATGCATGCCAAGCGCCACCAGATTTCTGTGGACGAAATGGTCTCTATCGCCTGCGCGATGGACGACGCTGGTATGCCACTGATCGAGGTCACCCACGGTGACGGTCTGGGTGGCTCCTCGGTGAACTACGGCTTCCCGGCCCACAGCGACGAGGAATACCTCGGTGCCGTGATTCCGAAAATGAAACAAGCCAAGGTCTCCGCACTGCTGCTGCCTGGCATCGGCACCGTCGACCACCTGAAAATGGCCCGTGAACTGGGCGTCAGCACCATTCGTGTGGCGACCCACTGCACCGAAGCCGACGTATCCCAGCAGCACATCACCATCGCCCGCGAAATGGGCATGGACACCGTTGGCTTCCTGATGATGGCGCACATGGCCTCGGCCGAGAAAATCGTCGAACAGGCCAAACTGATGGTCAGCTACGGCGCCAACTGCATCTACTGCACCGACTCCGCCGGTTACATGCTGCCGGGCGAAGTGACCGAAAAGATCACCGCACTGCGCAACGAACTGCCAGCCGAGATCGAACTGGGCTTCCACGGCCACCACAACATGGCCATGGGCGTGGCCAACTCACTGGCCGCCATCGAAGCCGGTTGTGCCCGCATCGACGGCTCCGTTGCTGGCCTGGGTGCCGGTGCCGGTAACACCCCGCTGGAAGTGTTGTGCGCCGTGCTCGATCGCATGGGCTGCGCCACCGGCATCGACCTGTACAAGATCATGGATGTCGCCGAAGACCTCATCACCCCAATGATGGACCAGCCAATCCGCGTAGACCGCGACGCCCTGACCCTGGGCTACGCCGGTGTCTACAGCTCGTTCCTGTTGTTCGCCCAGCGCGCCGAAAAGAAATACGGCGTCTCCGCCCGTGACATTCTGGTGGAACTGGGCAAACGCGGCACCGTCGGCGGTCAGGAAGACATGATCGAAGACCTGGCACTGACCATGGCCAAAGCCAAGGCGTAAAACGGTCGGGCGTCGGGCGTCGGGCGCCGATCTGGCTCCCACGCTCTGCGTGGGAGTCAACGTGGCGGGCATTCCCACGCGGAGCGTGACAACGAGAAAAGCCAGCAAACTCACCTTATTGCTTCCGACGTCTGGCCTCAGACGTCGGACGAAAAAATTCGGGAACTGAACCATGAACGAAAAAGAAAACAACCTCAATCGCGAGCAAATTGAAGCTGCGGCAGCGCACCTCGAAAAGGCCGAATTGGAGGCTTATGAAGTCACCAAGCTGACCGATGATTATCCGGAAATGACCTACAAGGATGCCTTTGACATTCAATGGGAGATCCGTCGTCGCAAGGAAGCCCGTGGTACCAAAATCGTTGGTCTGAAAATGGGCCTGACCAGCTGGGCCAAGATGGCGCAAATGGGCGTCGAAAACCCATGCTATGGCTTCCTGGCTGACTACTTCACCGTGCCGGACGGCGGTGAGATCAAAACCGACGAGCTGATTCACCCGAAGATCGAAGCCGAGATTGCTTTTGTTACCAAAAAAGCCCTGAAAGGCCCAGGGGTGACCATTGCTGACGTTCTGGCGGCGACCGACTTCATCGTCCCGGCCGTAGAGATCATTGACTCCCGTTACCGCGACTTCAAATTCGATATCAAGAGTGTGATTGCCGACAACTCCTCTTCCAGCCGTTTCATTACTGGTGGCCAAATGAAACGCGTAGAAGACATCGACCTCAAGCACTTCGGCGTGGTGATGGAAGTGAACGGCGACGTGATCGCCACCGGCGCTGGCGCCGCAGTGCTGGGTCATCCAGCAGCCTCCGTTGCCATGCTCGCCAATATGTTTGGTGAACGCGACGAGGAAATACCGGCGGGCTCCTTTGTGATGGTGGGTGCAGTCACTGCGGCCTTCCAGTGCAAGAAAGGTGACAACTTCAGCGTCCGTTATCAGGGGCTGGGCAATATTACCGGCCGTTTTTCCTGAGTTTTTCTGTGTGTGCTTCAGTCAGTTGACTGGTTTTCGGGCTCCTTTATGGAGCCCTTTTTTGTCGTCCAGTGTATGGATGGTGTGCTGTATTTCATTACCCAAGAGGATTAGCGGATGGATTTGCAATTGAAAGGTAAGCGGGCGCTGGTGTCTGGTAGTACCGCAGGGATAGGCTTTGCCATTGCCGAACTGCTGGCAACTGAAGGTGCCGATGTGATCATCAATGGGCGAACCAAAGACGCCGTTGAGCGAGCCATGGCAGCGCTGGCGGATAAGGCCACTGGTCAGGTGTTCGGCTTTGCGGGTGATCTGGCTACTGCGGATGCGGTGGTCGCACTGGCAGAACAGTATCCTCAGGTCGATATTCTGGTGAACAGTTTGGGAATTTTTGAGCCTGCAGCGTTTGAGGATATCAGCGACGCAGACTGGACTCGCTTCTTCGAAACCAATGTTATGAGCGGTGTACGTTTGAGCCGTTTATACCTTCCAGGTATGAAGCAGAATAACTGGGGGCGCATTGTCTTCATCTCCAGTGAGAGTGCCATTCAGATTCCCGCTGAGATGATTCACTACGGCACGACCAAAACGGCACAACTGGCAGTCAGTCGCGGTTTGGCGGAAGCCGTAGCGGGTAGTGGCATTACCGTCAACAGCGTACTGCCAGGGCCAACCGGTTCCCGTGGTGTGGTTGATTTCGTAGGCCAGCTGGCCCGTGACGAAGGTAAGACCTTCGAGCAATTTGAGCAGGAGTTCTTTGAAAAAGTACGCCCTTCTTCCCTGATCAAACGTTTTGCCGATCCGAAAGAAGTCGCCTCGATGGTGGCTTATATCTGTAGCCCTCTGGCATCGGCGACCACTGGAGCAGCATTGCGGGTAGATGGCGGGGTGGTGCGTGCTGCGGTTTAATGGCATGGATTGCGGTCATTGAGTGGATGTTATGCGTTATCTGATTTTGGGTGCGGGGGGCATTGGTTGCTACTACGGAGCCCGCTTGCAGGCTGCGGGCCATGATGTTGTATTTCATGCTCGCAACGAACATTTGCAGGCGATGCAGAGACAGGGTTTAAGGGTCGAGCACCCGGAGTTTGTATTTGACCAGCCGGTAAAGGCGGCCGATTCGGAGGCGTTGCAGCAACAATGGCAATGCGAGGATTTTGATCTCATCATCGTTGCCGCGAAGGCAACTGCGACACAGCCCTTGATGGAGTCCCTGGCAGGCTGGCTCCAGTCAGCAACAACGCCAATCCTGTCGCTTCAGAATGGCGTTGATAATGAAGCTGAAATTGCAGCAGTGGTCGGCAGGCAGCGGACCTGGGGAGGATTGGCGGTGAAGATCGGTGGCCATATCCTGACTCCAGGGCAGGTGGGTGCAACCGGAATCGCTCGCATTGAAATGGGTGCCTGGCCCAACTTTCGCGAGCAGCCTGATTCTGAAACGCAGTTACATCAGCATCAGCGGGCATTTGAGAACGCAGCGATTCCTTGTGTTATTGATGCTGATATCCAGCTTGCCCTCTGGCGCAAGTTAGTGATCAATAACGGCGTCAATCCACTGTCTGCATTAACATCGCTGACCACTCGCCAGCTAACGTCGGATGCTGTATTGGCACCGATGGTGCGGGAAATGATGACGGAAACAGTGCGTGCGGCAAGACAGCAGGGAATTGGCTTGCAGACCGAAGATGCCACTGCCATGTTTGAGCTTATTTCCGGTTTTGACGATATTAAAACCTCTATGCTGGTGGACCGTGAAAAAGGGCGGCCGCTGGAGTTGCAGCAGATTTGCCAGCCAGTGATTCGTGGTTGTAGTGAAGCAGGGCAAGCTGCGCAAACAACAGAACGAGTGCAGCGTTTGTTGCAGTTGGCGTTACAGGTTGACGGTTGCAAGAACTGAATATCGTATTTCCGTTTATGGCGACTGCTGGTTGTGGTGTCGCCAATATTGTTCTGCTTATTATTCATACAACATCAAATCCACAGCGGACCCTCTGCTGCTGTAGCCCTTGGGAATTGCAGATGGGCCATAACAATAAAAAGAAGTATGGCCATGAATGATCAAACTACCTCCATCGGTAGCCAGCCGGGCTGCCATAAAATCGTTATACAGAATACTGGTCAGTGCCTCTTCAGGCCCACTGCACCCGATAATCTGCTGATGCAGATGGGTCAGTCTGGCATCTCGCCGGTATTGGTTGGCTGCAAGCGTGGCGGCTGTGGCAAGTGCCGGGTCAAGGTGACCGAAGGGCGTTATATCAGCAAGAAGATGAGCCGTGCTCATATCAGTCCCCGTGATGAAGAACAGAGCATAGTGCTGGCTTGCCGGATTACTCCGTGCAGTGACATTCGGCTGATCCCGCTGGATTGCTGAGACCGCTTTCGCTGCCGTAAAAATTTTTACTGGCAGCTGACGATATTGCCGCCTGCCAACCTGGCAAGTGTTGATTTGCTGTGTCTGAAGCCTTTGCTGGCGTTGCAACAGGGCGCAGAAGCAGCGCTGTGCAGAAACGGCACCATGCAGAATTAAAAATCCCCGCTATACCCTGAAGGTATTTTATTGGACTAATTCCATATTAGACAGTCCTCCTGAAGGGGGAGATTATCGTTCCCGCAAATAAAAATAAGAGGATCTTTTATGGCTATGACAGGCGTTTTGCGTCCCGGCCACTGTCAGCTGCGTGTACTGGATATGGAAGAATCAATCGACTTCTATACCCGCGTGATGGGGCTGATCGATATGGGTAGGGATAACCAGGGCGGGCCTACTTTAAGGCTGCCGATGAACGTGACCATCACAGTCTGATTTTGCGAGAAGCGGATCAGGCCGGCATGGACTTTTATGGCTTCAAGGTGCTGAACAAGGAAACCCTTGATCGGTTGGAAGCGGACCTCAACGAGTATGGTATCCGCACTGAGCGTATCGCTGCCGGTGAAATGCTAGAAACCGGTGATCGGGTTCGTTTTGTTGCCCCGACCAAACACGTGTTCGAACTCTATTGGGAGCGTACCGAGGTAGGTGATGGCCTCGGTTATGAGAACCCTGGTATTCGGGTTGATGGGCCGGGGGGTATCTGTCCGGTACGCCTTGATCACTGGCAGATCCATGGTGCCGACCTGGATGGTAGTCGTGACCTGTTTTGTAATGTGCTGGGCTTCAGTGTGGTTGAGCGCATCAAGGGTGACGATGGCGAAACGGATTTGGCGGTTTGGCTGACTTGTTCAACCAAGGCCCACGATATCGCCTTTGTAAGGGATTCACGTGATAACACTCTGCATCATGCTGCGTACTTGCTGGAAAGCTGGGAGCGTGTGCTACATGCCGGTGATGTGATGTCGGCAAAAGGAGTGGCACTGGACATCGGTCCGTTGCGTCATGGCATTACCAAGGGCAAGACGATTTATGCCTTTGACCCTTCTGGTAATCGCTTCGAAACCTTCAGTGGTGGTTATGACTTTTATCCGGATATGAAACCGTTGGTATGGACCCATGACCAGATGGGTGCCGCTGTGTTCTATCACACTCGTGAGCTGAACGAGCGCTTTTTGACAGTTGTTACCTGATTAGTGATTGATGGAGGCTGAGTATGCCGATTGTAACGATTCAAATGATGGAAGGCCGCTCGGAAGATACCAAGCGGGCAATTATTGAGCGGGTTACGGAAACCCTTGCCGATGCGTCTGATTCTCCGAAAGAAGCCATTCGAATCATCCTGCAGGAAGTGCCAAGCACCAACTGGGGTAAGGCCGGGACGATGGCAAAAGACCTGGGTCGCTGACTCATCGAAAACCAGGTACTTGGTCATTAAAAGTCATGGCCCAAACAAAAACGCCATCCGGCTGGATGGCGTTTTTTTATGCCCAGCAGGACGGCTTTGGTATCGGGCTTACTGCTCAATCACTACCTTGCCTTTCGGCACCGAGCAGCACGACAGGATGTAGCCTTCGGCGACGTCTTCATCGGTAATACCGCCGTTGTGGTTCATTTCCACTTCGCCGGATACTTTCTTCACCTTACAGGTGCCGCAAATCCCCATGCCGCAGGCTTTTGGAATGTACATGCCAAGGTTGGCTGCCGCGGTGTGTACGGTTTCCCCTGGCATCACGCCAATGCTCTTGCCGGATTCGGTGAACTCGACGGTGATCAGGTCGTCGCTGTCGAAGGCTTCCATCGCTTCTTCGGCTTCTTCCGCCTGATCCACAGCGTCCTGTTTCACTTCGGTCGGGGTCGAGCCGAAGGATTCCTCGTGGTACTGCTCCATGTTGAAGCCGTTGGCTTTCAGCAGGTTGCGCACTGCCGCCATGTAGGGTTCCGGGCCACAGCAGAACACTTCGCGTTCGTGCAGGTCGGGCACCATCATGTCGAGCTTGGCCTGATCCAGGTAGCCGCGATAGCCGCTCCACGGGAAGCCCAACGCTTCGCGTTCACAAATCAGGTGCAGGTGAAAGTTCGGCACCCGCGAGCACATGTTGATCAGTTCGCCCTGATACACCACATCCACGGGGGAGCGGGCGCTGTGGATAAACACCATGTCAGTATCGGTGTTGGTGTCGTAGAACCAGCGTGCCATCGACATCACCGGGGTAATACCAACACCACCGGACAGCAGCAGGACTTTTTCTGCCGGGAAGTCGATGCAGTTGAAGTTGCCGACCGGGCCGTGCACTGGCAGCAGGTCGCCTTCCTTGATGTTGTCGTGCAGCCAGTTCGACACCAGACCGCCCGGTACACGCTTGACGGTAATGCTGAAGCTGTAAGGCGTGGAAGGGGAGCTGGAGATGGTGTAGGAACGCATCACCGGCTGGCTTTCAATCTCCAGTTCCAGCGTCACAAACTGGCCTGGCTTGAAGAAGAACAGCACCGGCTGTTCGGCCAGAAAGCAAAAGGTTTTGACGTCGTGGGTTTCATTGATCACCCGGGCGCAACGCACCATGTGACGACCATTCACCCAGGTATTGGTGGTAATTTCCGAAAGACCCTGTGTAGCCAGGGTAGCCGCGCTATTCATATTCATCACTCCTGACGTCGCCGGTTACGGACAACTGCGGTTGGTCTGCCTTCGGCTTGCGGTGTCTGGCTGGAAGCTACAACCCTGGGCTCTGGCGTATGAAGCGAATAGTGCCTTGGGTCAATTTTTCAAAATTAACCATTAACGACATCACTCTGTTCCACCCGCGCCAACCGAAATTGATCCAAGTCTGGATCGGGCTTTTATGGGTTTTAATGCGTCGAGTTTTGACTTTTGCGAGGTCGTAATCGGTCAATTCGGGCTGCTGCTTTTGACCCAGTATCGCCCTGCAACCTGAAGCAACCGTGCGATTGCTTCTGAACCTACGAGCCAACCGTGACTGACCCCAGCTCCGGCAATGGATTTATATCAGGCCATGCGCTCTGCATTGTTCATTTGAGCGCAAAAAAATTGATGATTGAGGAACGCGGACATGAAAGAGTTTGATCTGCTGAACATTACTTCCAATAGCTATGCTGATGCTCGTCAGCAGATGTGCGCCGAGCTGGAAGGTCGTGATGAAAACTATTCCCTGGCTCAGCCAATGTACAACGATCCGAACTACTTCCGTGCCGACATGGAAGAAGTGTTCCTGAAGGAATGGTTGTTCGTTGGTATGACTTCCGAGATTCCGGCCAAGGGTGATTACTTCACGCTGGAAGTGGGCCAGAACCCGGTACTGGTTGTGCGTGATGGCGACGGCGGTGTGCAAGTATTCCACAACGTATGTCGTCACCGTGGTTCGGTGATCTGCACCAAACACCGTGGTAAAGCGGCCAACCTGGTGTGCCCATACCACCAGTGGACCTACGACCTGAAAGGCAACCTGCTGTACGCTGGTACGGAAATGGGCGACGAGTTCGACATGAAAGGCCACGGCCTGAAAAAAGCCCACACCAAAACCGCCGGTGGTTTCATCTTCGTGTGTCTGGCCAAAGACGCGCCGGAATCCGACTTCGATGAATTCCTGACGACGCTGGACGAGTACATGGAACCGTACGATGTCGAAAACACCAAGCTGGCTGCCGAATCCCACATGTACGAGAAAGCCAACTGGAAGCTGGTGATCGAGAACAACCGTGAGTGTTATCACTGTGCCGGTTCCCACCCGGAACTGCTGAACACCCTGCTGGAATGGGACGACACCAACGACCCACGGGCACCGCAGGACTTCCTCGACCACTACGCCGAGCAAGCCGCAGCCTGGGACGCCGAAGGTATCCCTCATGAGCACAAGAGCTTTGGCCCGGGCTTGCGTAACCGCATTGTACGTATGCCACTGAAAAAAGGCGTTGATGTGATGACGCTGGATGGTGCCAAAGGCTGTGAAAAACTGCTGGGCCGTATCAAGAACCGCCAGCTGGGCTCCATGCGTATCCTGCACCTGCCAAACAGCTGGAACCACATGCAGTCCGACCACTTCATCGTTTTCCGTGTATTGCCGATTTCCGCGCAGGAGACCATGGTTACCACCAAGTGGTTTGTGCACAAGGACGCGGTAGAAGGAGTGGATTACGATCCGGAGCGTCTGCGTCTGGTGTGGGACGCCACCAACGACCAGGACCGTATTCTGGGCGAGCAAAACCAGCAGGGCATCAACTCCATTGGCTACCAGCCGGGTCCGTACTCCGAAACCTACGAGTTTGGCGTCATCAACTTCCTGCAGTACTACAGCGAGACGGTGCAGAAGAACATGAAGGGCTGAATCTGTAAGGGATAAAGCGAAAAAGCGCGGCAGTGAATCACTGCCGCGCTTTTTTATGTTCATCGCACACGAATATGAAAAATGTCTTTTTCAGTCGTCAGCTCTTGTCTGTTAATCCCAGCTTTGAGAATTTTCAGGTTTTGGTCGTCCATCAGGGGAACCCATGTCGATTGAGCTGGTAACGGTGACAGGCGATGAGCTGGCTAACCACACAGAGGATCTGGCGCGCCTGCGAATTCAGGTATTCCGTGAATACCCGTATCTGTATGACGGCAGCGAAGTCTATGAACAGCAGTACCTGCAAACCTATCTGGCGTCTGGCAATGCCATGGCGGTGTTGGCTATCGATAATGAATTGCCTGCACAGCAGCGGGTGGTCGGGGCGTCAACCGGGGTACCTATGGCGGACGAAAACGACGAGTTTCGGGCGCCGTTCGAGCAGGCAGGAATCGACACCGAACGGCTGTTCTACTGCGGTGAATCGGTGCTACTGCCGGAGTATCGCGGCCACGGCCTGTACAAGGGCTTTTTTGCTGGGCGCGAACAGTACGTGCGCCAGCTGGGCGGCTTTGACCACAGCTGTTTTTGCGGCGTGGTGCGGCCAGACAATCACCCGCTGCGGCCCGCCGGTTTTGAACCGCTTGACCCGGTGTGGCGTCACTTTGGTTATCAACCACGGCCGGACTTGATGACGTCTTATCCGTGGAAGGACATCGATGAAGACGCCGAAACCGACCACCCCATGATGTTCTGGCTCAAAGCCCTGTGAATCGTTGTCCCCAATAGCCACCCTTTGTCTTCAGGAGAAATCATGTCTTTGGTTCGAGTAGCCACCTGCGCCTATGAAGTGGGCTTTGTAAACAGCTGGCAGCAGTGGCTGCAGAAAGTCACCGGCCGCATCGAAGAAGCGGTTCAGCAGCAAGCCAATGTACTGCTTCTGCCGGAGTACTTTTCAATGGAGCTGGCGTCGCTGTTTGAAGCATCTATCTATCAGTCGTTAAGTCAGCAGCTGGTGGAACTGCAAACCCTGCATGATGACTTTGTACGGGTGTTTCAATCGCTGGCGCAGCAGCATCAGGTGGTGATTTGTGCCGGGACGTTCCCGGTGCGGGTGGAATCTGAGGCTGGCAGCCGTTACGTTAATCGCAGCTATTTGCTGCTGCCAGACGGTTCGGTGGAGTTTCAGGACAAACTGCAAATGACCCGCTTTGAAAACGAGCAGTGGGGCATTGCCTCGGGCGATGAACTCAAGGTGTTCGACACCCCATTCGGCAAGCTTGGCATCAACATTTGCTACGACTCCGAATTTCCGCTGTTCGCTCGCCAGCAGGTGGAACAGGGGGCTGATTTGATTCTGGTGCCGTCCTGTACCGACACGCTTGCCGGGTACCATAGAGTGCAACTGGGCTGTCGTGCCCGGGCGCTGGAAAACCAGTGCTTTGTGGCGCAATCGCCAACCGTGGGCCTGGCGGAATGGTCTCCGGCGATTGATGAGAACACCGGTGCAGCAGGTGTGTTTGCGCCGGTAGATTATGGCTTTCCGGATGATGGCGTTGTTGTTCTGGGAGAGGTTGCCCAGGGAGAGATGGTTCGGGGTGAGGAGGTTCAGGGTGAAGTTGTTCAGGGTGAAGTTGTTCAGGGTGAAGTTGTTCAGGGTGAGGCAGGCAAAGGCGGTTGGGTCTATGCCGACCTGGATCTGGCTGAGCTGGCGCGGGTGCGCACCGAAGGTCAGGTGTTTAACTACCGGGATTGGGACAAGCAGTTGGGGTTTGTGAAATAACCGGGCTAGAGCCCTTGGTAATGCGGGCGGGCCGCCCGTGCTCCTGAGGAGTGATTTTCAATCCGAGCCGCGATGCTGCCAAATGCTCCTAGGAGATGATTGGGTTATCTGTCGCAGGCAAGCCTGCTTCTGTTTTCAAAGCTCAAAAAAGCCCGCGCGGGTTCTCCGGGCGGGCAAGGCGAAGGTTTTGGGTTTTACGGCATCAGTTTACGGTGGCAATGATGCTGTCTGCGTTGTAGGTCAGGCTGACGGATACGTCGCCTGCGTACACGGAGTCAAATTCACCACCGATCTGTTCAGCGGTCAGGATGGTGTACTGGCTGCCTGCTTCCGGAGCAGAGTCGAAGCTCAGTTCCAGCGCCGCTCCTTCAACGTAGGCAGTACCAGATACGGCAATCTGAGTGCTGTCAGCATCCATTTCAACGGCCAGTGTGCCAGCGGCTTCAACGGTCAGGTCGGTGATGGCGACTGCGCCTTCGGCATCGATTTGCAGGTCGCCACCGGCTACGAACACAGTACCAGTACCAAATGCGGTGGTGGATGCTGCCGCCAATACGCCGCCTTCCACCATGGTGCCACCGCTGTAGCTATTGTCGCCGGTCAACGTCAGAGCACCGGTGCCTGACTTGGTCAGCTTGCCCGCGCCTGTGATGTCGTTGCGCCACATGTCGTTGGCGTTAAAGCCGCCTTTGCCTGCTTCCATGTAAACATTTACGTCGCCATCAAAAGCACCGTACCCGGCAGAAGCGCTGACCAGATCGATGCGGCCCCAGCCATTGGCATCATCCAGGAACGGGTAGCCAGAGTCGATTTCAGTGCTGGCCAGTACTACGCGACGTTGTTCGTCGCTCAGGTATGGCAGGCGGGATTTCAGCAGCGCTTCGGCACCTTGTGGAACGATAGGGTCGGCGCCTGCGGCGTCGGCGTCCTGGGTCATGCCGTAGGTCAGACGGAAGCGGTATTCATCACGGATGACGTCGAAGTCGTCGTAGATGTTGTTGTCGAACACTTCGACGTTAACGTATTCAGTGCCGTTGTCGGTGAAGGTGTAGCCGGTTTCGCTTTCAACCGTCTGGTGGGCGTAGTCGTACAGGCTCATGCCCGCTTCGGAGGCCAGTTCACCGAAGTAGCTTTGGGCGGTTTGCAGGGCTTCTTCTGCCACGGTAGCGCCGTCGCCGTTGTTCAGTGCATAGGCGGCCACAGTAAGGGCGTGCATACGGCCACCGATAACGTCAGCTGGGGAGTGCATACCGGCAACGATGCGGCTTTCGCCCAGTTCAGCACCACGGGCAACCATTTCAGCAAAGCGTTCTGGCAGGGCGTAGGCGTAGGCCAGTGATGCCAGTGTTGCAGCGTTGGTGTGGCCGGATGGGTAGCCACCGTCCTTGCGACGGTTTTCAGTGGTTTCGGAGTACAGTGGGTTGTCGCCGGTCTCTTTCGATGCGCTGTGGGCGCGACGGGCACACATCAGGCCTGGCACGACGGCAACGCTGGTGGTGTAGATGTCGTAGTTTTTCAGGGTTTCGGTGCCGTCTTCGTCAACACAGGAATAGCTGTAGCCGGTGGTGCCCTGGAACGCGATGGCACCGCTGTCGTCCATGCGCCATGGGCGTGGGGTGGAAAAAATATACTTGGAGGCGCTGGTGGAGGCCGGCGACGCCTGGCGGAAGCGGTACACCAGATCGGCCACCTTGGTCAGTGGCATTTGCTCGGCAGAATCACCGGAGTTTACGTAGGCGGTCGCCGCGCCCATGTACTTTGAGTTGTCGTTGTCGGCCGGGTTGTAGTGGGCGTCTTCCAGCACTTCGGCTTTGGTGATGCCATCCAGCTCAACGTAGGCACCGGAGGCTTCAACGTAGGCTTCGGTCAATGGGCCAAAACCGTCGATTACCGAGTAGTTTTTGGAACGGCGGTCATCCAGGAAGGCCAGAATCGCTTCGTCGTCGCTGCGGTTGTTGGTGACGTCGATCACGTAGTCGATGTTTTCCTGCCAGGCGGTGGCGTTCAGAATCGGGTCTTCCAGATACTCGTCCGGACCGTTACCAGAAGCAGCTTCCTGATAGGCATCGCTGGTGCCTTTCCAGATGCTGTTGATGCCACGCAGAGCGTAGGCAACGGCGTTTTGCGACAGCGTGTAGCGGTAGCTGCCATCGGCGTTGTGGTCAGCGTTTTCAACAATCGGGAATGGGTAGTCGACGCTCGGTACGTGGGCGTAGTCTTCGTAGCCCAAACCAGCAGGCGCGGCTGGTTTTGCAACCGATACCGAGGTATCCGGGCTGACCTGTTCGTTGCTGTTGCTGCTGTTGTTGTCGTCGTCGCTGCCACAGGCGGTCAGCATCAGGGCAGTGGCGGCCATCATGGCGGTGTAGAGTGCGCCGCGGCGAACGCGGGAGTATTCGGCTTTCATGGTGTTCGTTCCGTGTGTGTCTGATAAAGGTTGTGTCGTTTGCCCGCATGCGTGCGTGGCTGTGTTCATCAACGGAAAAGACGTACGGTGACCGCGTTTGGGGACATGACAATTTGGTGAAGTTTTTTCCACAGGATATGAGCCTTCGGGCAAAGCGGCGGCGCAGGCTGTGGACAAGTCGGCTGGGCATCAACAGGGCAAGTCGATTGGACAGGTTGATTCGCGACTGGAAAGCATTTGGCTCAATTTAAGACTTTTATGGCAGAATTCTTTCTTACTGTTCTTTTAACGGAACAATAAAACCATTGCGCGCCACTTGTTGGTGGGCAAAACAATCACTAGCCTATAACCACTATCCAAAGGGTTGCTGGCCGCGAGTCGGCCTGTCTGTTCAGCCCTGATTTCACTTTTCTGTTACTTACCGAAGCGTTGCAACCCTATTTGCTGGATGGCTGCTCTTAGAGAGCGAAGCGTCTTTTCAAACGGGTGAATCAGCCTTCGGTAAAAGCGTTTGAAGCCTGTACCCAACTGGAGTGTTATGCCCTCGAAACCTGAAAAACTGACCGCTGGCCTGTTGTTGATGTTGTCTGCCCTGACGGCGCTGGTACCGCTGGCGACGGATATTTATCTGGTGGCGGTGCCCACCATTGCGGAAGATTTTGGCCGCAGCCTGCACGACGTTGAACTGGCCGTCAGTGTGTTCCTGCTGGGCTTTGCTGCCGGTCAAATTGGCGGTGGGCCGCTGTCCGACCGCTTTGGTCGTCGCACCATGGTGTTGTGGGGCTTGTCGGTGTTCGCGCTGGGCAGTTTGGGCATCATGCTGGCACCGGATCTGGAAGCCATGCTGGTGCTGCGGTTTGTGCAGGCACTGGGTGGTGGTCTGGCGGTGGTGAACAGTCAGGCCATCATTCGGGATTTGGCCAGCGGTCGGGAAGGGGCGGCGGCTATGATCCGGGTGATTCAGGTGATGATGATTGCGCCCTTGATTGCGCCGGTGATCGGTTTGGTGATTCTGAAGGTGTCAAACTGGCACACGGTGTTCGGCTTCCTGATGGTCTATGCCCTGTTGCTGATTCTGCTGTTCTGGCGTCGTTTGCCGGAAACCCGCGCCCAGGCCACCGGTGGTAACCCGTTCCGTAATTACTGGACGATCCTGTCCGACCGCCGTATCTGGGGATATCTGATCAGTGTGATGGGTGCGTATGCCGCCATGCTGTCGTTTATTACCGCCTCGCCGGGGATTTTCATGGGTCACTACGGCATGAGCGAAGAGCTGTATCCGTTCACCTTTGCCTGTGTGGTGCTGACCATGGTGGCGATGACCAAAGTGAACCTGAAAATGCTGAAAAAGCACCTGCCACCGTATTTGATTGCCCTGGGCCAGAAGCTGCAAATGACGGCTTCGGGCCTGTTACTGGTGTCGCTGTTGGTGTATCCGCAGTTGCCGGTGTGGGCGCTGACTTTGATGGTGATGTTCTATATTGGCTGTCACGGCTTTGTGGTGGCCAACTCCAACGCTTCCATCATTGAATACTATCCGCATCTGGCCGGTACGGCAGCGGCGCTGACCGGTGCCATTGGCTTCCTCAGTGGTGGTTTGGCCGGTGGTCTGGTGAGTTTGATGTCGGACGGCACGCCATTGGCGATGGCGTTGATGATGTTCTGTGCGGTAACCACTGCTTTTCTGGTGCGCCGTACCTTGTTACCGGGCAAGCCGGTGGCGGCGGAATCGGTTTAAGCGTCAGTAGCTGCTGTAGGAGGAATCGGGACGCGCAGTCTCATTCGCGAATAAGACTGCGTGTCCCGATTCGCTCCTACGATCTTGCCCGACAGCGGACAGCGGACAGCGGACAGCCGACAGCCAGACCCAGACCCAGACCCAGACTCCAGACCCCACTACTTGCCTATTCCCGTCATTTTTCTTCCCCGCTGATATTTCGCTGCCGATTGAGCGTTTTTCTGACCCTTTGGCATGGTGTGTAACAAATGCCCGAATTGGCGCTTGAATGTTCTTTGTACAGGCCCGAATCATCCTTCGAATTTGGGCTATACGTGACAGAGTGAGCAAAGCGTTACAGAAATGGCATTTTTTCTGCAATTTATTTCGGGTTGAAAATATTTAGACATCTAATGGATTTTTAATCTCTACAGTGCCCATGGTTACTGGGCTGCTCCCCCGGTCGGCCTCTTTGCGACCCCCTCTTGTCTGCCCTCGACACGCTTGTTCAAAGCCGACTGCCCGGTTGACAGCGCTTTCACGTCCATGTTTTTTTATTAAACGTTCATTTAAGAAAAAACATTTCGGACACGAATGAGCGTGTCAGCAGGTTGCCCTATGCCCAAATTGGGAGTTGCAGAAATACGTAGACCACAACTGATCGAGGCCACCATGGACTCCATCAATGAGGTGGGTTTGCACAAGGCCAGTGTGGTGATGATCAGCGGTAAGGCGGGGGTGTCCCCGGCCATCATCAACCACCACTTTGGCGGCAAGGACAATTTGCTGGAAGCGACCATGCGAACGGTGCTGAAGCATCTGTCGCAGAGCGTGACCGAACGACTGAAGCAGGTTGATCGCCGTGACGTGGTCGGCCGACTGAATGCCATCGTCAGCGGTAACTTTGACGACACCCAGACCGAATCCCGGGTGGTGAAAACCTGGTTGGCGTTCTGGACCCAGTCGATGCACGACAAGGCCTTGTATCGCCTGCAGCGCGTAAACGAGCAGCGTTTGCTGTCCTACCTGCGCTACGAGCTGAAACAGGTGATGCCGCAAGATCAGGCCGTTCAGGTGGCGCAAACCATCGCCGCCCTGATCGATGGCATCTGGCTGCGCGGGGCACTGAAGCCGGAAGGCATTGATGTGCCGCTGGCGAAAAAACTGATTAACGACTACATCCGCGAGCAGCTGGAATGCAAGTGCCACAGTGCCGTGGCCAGCGCGAATGTAGCGTCGCAATACACCGAATCAAACAGGTAACAGACACGATGGAAACCCAAGCTCTATACATTCACGGCCAGTACCAGGACGCGACTTCCGGCGAAACCTTCGCCAGCGTGAACCCGGCAACCGGTGAGGTGATTGCCCAGGTGCAGCAGGCCTCCGCCGCTGACGTCGACAAAGCCGTGGCGTCTGCCAAAGAAGGCTTCAAGGTCTGGTCTGCCATGACCGGTATGGAACGTTCCCGCATCTTGCGCAAGGCGGTTGAGATCCTCCGTGAACGCAACGACGAACTGGCCATGCTGGAAGTGCTGGATACCGGTAAGCCGATTCAGGAAGCCGACTGTGTCGACATCGTCACCGGTGCCGACGTGATTGAATACTACGCCGGTCTGGCGCCAACCATTCAGGGCGACCAGCAGGATCTGGGCGGCACCAACTTCTTCTACACCCGCCGCGAGCCACTGGGCGTGGTGGCCGGTATCGGTGCCTGGAACTACCCGATCCAGATTGCCATGTGGAAATCCGGCCCGGCGCTGGCAGCTGGAAACGCGATGATCTTCAAGCCTTCGGAAGAAACCCCGCTGACGGCACTGAAGCTGGCTGAAATCTTCACCGAAGCCGGTCTGCCGGATGGTGTGTTCAACGTGGTACAGGGTGACTACCGCGTCGGCGAAGCCCTGACTCACCATCCTGAAATTGAAAAAATCTCCTTCACCGGCGAATGCGGCACCGGCCAGAAAGTGATGGCGGCGTCTGCTTCCTCGCTGAAAGACGTGACCATGGAACTGGGCGGCAAGTCGCCGCTGATCGTGTTCGACGATGCTGATCTGAAAACCGCCGTATCCGGCGCCATGATCGCCAACTTCTACACCCAGGGCGAAGTGTGCACCAACGGTACTCGCGTGTTTGTACACGAATCCATCTACGACGCCTTCCTGGAGCAGCTGGCAGAACGCACCGCCAAGCTGACCATCGGTGACCCGACCAACCCGGATACCCAAATCGGCGCGCTGATCAGCGAAGACCACATGGGCAAGGTACTGGGTTACATCGATGCCGCCAAAGCCGCCGGTGCCCGTCTGTTGATTGGTGGCGAACGTGAAATGGCCGGCGAGTGTGCCAAGGGTGCCTTCGTGCAGCCAACCGTGTTTGCCGATTGCAGCGACGACATGCCGAACGTCAAGGACGAAATCTTTGGCCCGGTGATGTCGGTACTGAAGTTCAGCTCTGAAGACGAAGTGATTGCCCGTGCCAACGACACCAAGTTCGGCCTGGCGGCTGGTGTATTCACCAAGGACTTCTCCCGCGCTCACCGTGTGATTGCAGCGATGGAAGCGGGCATTTGCTGGATCAATACCTGGGGCGCATCGCCAGCAGAAATGCCGGTTGGCGGTTACAAGCTGTCCGGTATCGGTCGTGAGAACGGCATCGAAACCCTGCACCACTACACCCAGATCAAGAGTGTGTTTGTTGAGCTGGGCGAACTGGAGAGCCCTTACGAATGAGCCAATACGATTACATCATTGTCGGCGCGGGTAGCGCCGGTTGTGTGCTGGCCAACCGACTGACTGAAAGCGGCGAGCACAAGGTGCTGCTGCTGGAAGCCGGTGGCAGCGACAAGAGTATTTTTATCCAGATGCCAACGGCGTTGTCGTACCCGATGAACACCGAAAAGTACGCCTGGCAGTACGAAAGCCTGAAAGAAGAAGGCATCGACAACCGCGTACTGCATTGCCCTCGTGGCAAGGTGCTGGGTGGTGGTTCGTCCATCAACGGCATGGTGTACGTCCGTGGCCACGCCAAGGACTTCGACCAGTGGCAGGATGAAGGCGCCGAAGGCTGGGATTACCAGAACGTGCTGCCGTATTTCAAGAAAGCCGAAACCTGGTTCCAGGGTGAAGACCAGTACCGCGGTGGCAACGGCCCAGTCGGTACCAATAACGGCAACAACATGAGCCTGAACCCGCTTTATCAAACCTTTATCGATGCCGGTAAAGACGCGGGTTACCCGGTGACCGAAGACTACAACGGTTACCAGCAGGAAGGCTTCGGCACCATGCACATGACCGTGGACGGCGGTGTGCGGGCGTCGACCTCCAATGCGTACCTGCGTGATGCCATGAAGCGTCCGAATCTGACCCTGATTACCGGTGTGGTGGCCCACAAGGTGCTGCTGGAAGGCAAACAGGCGGTCGGTATCCAGTACGAAAAAGGCGGCAAGGTGGTACAGGCCACAGCCAGCCGTGAAGTGGTGCTGTCGGCCGGTTCCATTGGCTCGCCAATGCTGCTGCAGCTGTCTGGTATTGGCCCCAAAGACGTACTGGAAAATGCCGGTGTGGACGTGGTGCAGGAGCTGCCAGGGGTGGGTGAAAACCTGCAGGATCACCTCGAAGTGTACTTCCAGTTCTACTGCAACAAGCCGATTACCCTCAACGGCAAGCTGGACCTGATCAGCAAGGGCATGATTGGTACTCGCTGGATTCTGTTCAAGGACGGTCTGGGCGCGACCAACCACTTTGAAAGCTGTGCCTTTATTCGCTCCCGTGCCGGTCTGGAATCACCGAACATCCAGTATCACTTCCTGCCAGCGGCGATGCGTTACGACGGCCGTGCGGCCTTCGATGGCCACGGTTTCCAGGTGCACGTCGGCCCGAACAAGCCGGAAAGCCGCGGCAAGGTATGGATCAACTCTGCTGATCCGCACCAGAAGCCATCCATCAAATTCAACTACATCAGCACCGAGCAGGATGTGCAGGACTGGCGCGACACCATCCGCCTGACCCGCGAAATCATCAACCAGCCAGCTTTCGACGAGCTGCGTGGTGAAGAAATCCAGCCGGGCATGAGCGTCCAGACCGACGAAGAAATCGACGCCTGGGTACGTGACAACGTGGAGTCTGCCTATCACCCGTCCTGTACCAACAAGATGGGTGCCGACGACGACCCGATGGCGGTGCTGAACAATCAATGTCAGGTGCGTGGCATCGACAGCCTGCGGGTGGTCGACTCATCGATCTTCCCGACCATCACCAACGGCAACCTGAACGCCCCGACCATCATGGTGGCGGAGCGTGCTGCTGACATGATTCTGGGCAAAACCTTGCAGCCAGCCGCTGGCGTTCCGGTATGGATCGACAGCGAATGGCAAACCCGTCAACGCCAGGGCGAAGCCAAGCGTCCACTGGCGGCGACCACTGCTGAACCAGGTTCTGGCTCGACCAGCCCGCTGCAAAGCGCCTGACGAGCAAACACATGGTGGCTCAGCAGGAGCCACACCGGGCCGCTTCATGGCGGGAGTGATGCCCGGTTATCCGCAAATGATTGCGAAGAAACCGCCAACCATCCGGGAGAAAACAATGAAAGCAGGAAAGACCCTTACGACCGCCGCACTGACCCTCGCTGTGTCTGGCACCGCTATGGCCGCCGACTGTGATCTGGTGCGCTTTGCAGATGTAGGCTGGACTGACATCACCGCGACCACCGCCGCAACTTCCGTGGTATTGGAAGGCATGGGCTACGACACCCGTACCCAGCTGCTGTCCGTACCAGTGACCTACAAGTCACTGGCCAACAACGACATTGACGTATTCCTTGGCAACTGGATGCCAACCATGCAGGCCGACATCGAGCCTTACCTCAAAGACGGCAGCGTGGTTGATCTGGGCCCGAACCTGACTGGTGCCAAATACACTCTGGCGGTACCCAAGTACGCCTTTGATGCCGGTGTGAAGAGCTTTGCCGACATCGCCAAGAATGCCGACAAGTTCGACGAAAAAATCTACGGCATCGAGCCAGGTAACGACGGTAACCGTCTGATCCAGAGCATGATCGATGACAACGCCTTTGGTCTGGAAGAGTTCACTCTGGTGGAATCCTCCGAAGCCGGCATGTTGTCCCAGGTGCAGCGCGCTGTGCGTCGTGACAAATGGGTAGTTTTCCTGGGTTGGGCACCGCACCCGATGAACGCCAACATCGAGATGGAATACCTCGACGGTGGTGACGACTTCTTTGGTCCTAACTACGGCGGTGCCAACGTACACACCAACATCCGTAAAGACCTGATCAGCGAATGCCCGAACGTTGGCAAATTCGTTTCCAACCTGAAGTTCTCGCTGCCAATGGAGAACGAAATCATGGGCGCGATCCTCAACGATGGCAAAAAGCCACCGATGGCGGCGGAAGCCTGGCTGAAGGCTAACCCGGAAGTACTGGATGCCTGGCTGGACGGCGTAACCACCAAAAACGGCCAGCCTGCGCTGCCTGCCGTGAAGAAATTCCTGGACATCTGATCCACGGATTTCGCTTTGAAATCCCTTCCCGACGGGCGTAGGTAACGCCCGTTCGGGAGTCTTCTGACAAGTCTGTGGCCAGCGCGCTGGAGTGCGCAGACTTCTCCGGAGATTCCCCGTCATCCCATTGGGGTGGCGTCGACAAGAATGACGACTAGAGGCTGACTATGAACTGGCTTGCTGACAACAAACTCCCGCTGGGCCAATGGATGGAAACATTCGTTGACTGGCTGACTGACCACGGTGCGTGGTTCTTCGACATGATCGCTATTTCTCTCGAGTGGGTCATTACCGGTCTGGTAGACCTGTTCCAGTGGTTCCACCCGGGTGTGCCGATTCTGGCCACCGCGGCGATTGCCTGGTTTATCCACAAGAGCGTGCCACTGGTGGCCTTTGTGGTGGCTGCTATGCTGCTGATCATTAACCTCGGTTACTGGCCGGAAATGATCGAAACCTTTGTGCTGGTGGTGACCGCCACCGTGATTTGTATTCTGCTGGGTGTGCCGCTGGGCATCTTTGCGGCCCACAAGCCGTGGGTGTACAGCTACATGCGCCCGGTGCTCGACCTGATGCAAACCGTGCCAACCTTTGTGTACCTGATTCCAACCTTGGTGCTGTTTGGTCTGGGTGTGGTACCGGGTCTGATTTCTACCATCATTTTTGCCATCGCCTCGCCGATTCGTCTGACCTATCTGGGCATTCGTAACGTGCCGGAAGAACTGGTTGAAGCGGGTAAAGCCTTTGGTGCCACCCCACGCCAGCTGCTGTGGAAAGTGGAACTGCCAGCCGCCATGCCAAGCATCATGGCAGGTGTTACCCAGTGCATCATGCTGTCGCTGTCGATGGTGGTGGTTGCTGCTCTGGTAGGTGCCGACGGTCTGGGTAAACCGGTAGTGCGGGCACTGAACACCGTGAACATCTCGCAAGGTTTTGAAGCCGGCATCACCATCGTACTGGTGGCCATTATTCTCGACCGTATCTTCAAAGCACCTGGCAAATCGGAGGCATAATCATGACTGCTGCAATCTCTGTTCGTAATCTCGACGTTGTCTTCGGTGACAAGGTAGATCCGGCGCTGGCGCTGCTGGATCAGGGCAAAACCCGTCAGGAAATCATTGAAGCCAGCGGCAGCGTAGTTGGTGTGCACAACGCCAGCATCGATGTTCAGCAAGGTGAAATCTGCGTGCTGATGGGCCTGTCCGGTTCCGGCAAGTCTTCGCTGCTGCGTGCGGTGAACGGCCTCAACCCGATTTCCCGCGGTCAGGTGCTGGTGAAGGATGGCGACGGCCATGTCGATATCGGCTCCTGTGATGCCAACACCCTGCGCCGTATGCGTGCCCAGCGTGTTTCCATGGTGTTCCAGAAATTCGCCCTGATGCCTTGGTTGTCGGTGCTGGATAACGTTGCTTACGGCCTCGAAATGATGGGCATGGGCAAGGCTGAACGTCAGGCCAAAGCGATGGAACAACTGGAAATGGTTGGCCTGGCCGACTGGAAAGACACCCTGCCATCCGGCCTGTCTGGCGGTATGCAGCAGCGTGTGGGTCTGGCCCGTGCCTTTGCCATGGACACCGACATCCTGCTGATGGACGAGCCGTTCTCGGCGCTGGACCCGCTGATTCGTGCGCAGTTGCAAGACGAACTGCTGGAGCTGCAACGGAAGGTGAATAAAACCATCCTGTTCGTATCCCACGACCTCGATGAAGCTCTGAAGATCGGCACCAACATCGCCATTATGGAATCGGCTCGCATCATTCAGCACGGCAAACCGGAAGACATCGTGATGAACCCGGCCACCCCGTACGTGGAAGACTTTGTGGCCCACACCAATCCGCTGAACGTACTGGCCGGTCGCTCGCTGATGACCCCAGCGACGGAGCTGAAAAAGAACAACGGCGAAAGCCAGATCTGTGGCGAGAAAGGTATCTGGTTGTCAGAAGATGGCAAAACCGCGCACATGGCGGGCAAAAACATCCCACTGCAAAACTGCGAAGCGCGCGGCGGTGCGATTCCGGCCACCGGCACCATGGCGGTAACCTCTCCGGACATCTCCATGCGTCGGGCAATTGAAATCCGCTACGCCACCGAACAGCCGGTACTGCTGATGGAAAACAACCAGTTGGTGGGTGTGCTGACCGACCACAATTTCTACCACGCCATGCTGGGCAAACACTTCAGCTGCGGCGAAGCTGAAATGGCGAGCTGACAGGCCTGAAATTTGGCTAAGGCGGTTGCTCCCCAGCCGTCTGACAATCTCCCGACCAGCCCCTAATTACCGCCTCTCCCCGAATGATCCCCGGCGGTACCAAGCGAAAGCGTCAGTGAAAGTCAGCAGGCGAAAAGCACGATAAAGTAGTACGAATTGGCGGCATGAGCATGGCTCAGCCGCCTTTTTTGTCGCTGTCGTTCAGAAGGGCCCAGGATCAGAAGGGCAGTGTATGCAGGAGCGAATGTTGTTAAAACAAGCTGCTTTAGGAGCGAATGTATTCGCGAACCTGCTGGGCAGGGCCCACCAGGTTCTTCTGTGGGAGGCAGCTTGCTGCCGATGGTTTATCGAGAGCAAGCTCTCTCCCACCATATTGGCCAGACGCCAGACAGTTAGCCCCGACGAGCCAGCAACTTATCGCGGTACTCGTTGGGGTCCTTGATATTGGCGTTCATGCCTTCCACCGACTGCTGATGCTGAACGGTTTCCAAACGGCTGAGCCAGAAACGGGTGGCAGCACCGCGCAGCAAGGTATTCCAGTTGTGTTCTTCGGCGGCGGTAAAAGGACGAACGGACTGATAACCGGCCAGCAACGCATCGCGGTTATCCACAATCCAGTCGCCGTTCTTCTCGCTGCACCAGTCGTTGGCAACGATCGCCAGATCGTACAGCCACACCCCTTCACAGGCGTTGTACCAGTCCAGTACTGCGCCGACTTTCAGGTCATCACCGCTGCCTTCAAACAACACGTTGTCTGTGAACAGGTCGCCATGAATCCAGCCCCGAGGCAGGGATTTCCAGACATCGCGCTGGCTCATCTGGAACTGGTATTCGTCATCCAGCAGCTGATAGTCGGCATCGTCCAGCAAGGCTTTGGCGTTGCTGTGCATATTGGCCCACCAACCAAAACCCCGGCTGTTGGCGCGCGGCTGCTCCAGTACCGCTGAGCCCAAGTGCAGACGCGCCAGCAATTCACCGATTTCGCGGCATTGCGATGGCGTTGGTCGCTCAATGTGATGGCCCTTCAGCATTTCACACAGAATCGCCGGCTTGCCCGCCAGCTCGTGCAGCCATTCGCCGTTCTGGTCGGCCAGCGGCGCAGGTACCACAAAACCGGCACTGTTGAGGTGGCGAGCCAAACGCACAAACTCACGCACTTCGTGGGCCTGATGGTGTTCAAACAACGTCAGCACCCAGGCACCGGTTGCGGTGTGAATGCGGTAGTTGGTGTTTTCCACACCGCCCTGAATGCCATGGACTTCGGTAATGTCTCCAAAGCCAAACGGCTGGAAATACTGGTTCAGAGTGGTTGGGTCCAGATGGGTGTACACCGCCATCGTGTTACGGCTCCGGCTGAAGGATTGAGTCAACCGGGCATAATGCCACGTTCCGGGCGGCTTGCCTGCCGTTTCACGACAACTTTGTACTCTTCCGCGGCGTGAGTTCGTTGAAACGGAAACTTCTGTTACCAAGTGAAACATTAGGGGGCGCTATTTGAGCATTTAAGGATCATTTTGGTGCGGCGAGTGTGTTTTTGATGGTTTTTTGAACAAATAAAAGTGGGGTAGCGGTTTTTTATTAAATGACCATTTAACGAAAGAGCAGTCCAAAAACGAATGCATTGCTCAAAAAGCGTGTCGTTTTCAGACAATTGACGGAATTGAAAACGCCAGCCGATGTTTCTGGCCTGCTGATTGCTATGACCAAAAAAATACCGCAAATACCATAAATTTCCCCGCCAAGAGGGTGACACTATGCAATCGTTCTCTGCTGATCTGGGCCGTCCGGCCTTCAAGGTAGCCGCAGGCCCAACCCGTATCGGTTTCCTGCTGTTGGAAAACTTCACCATGATGGCGTTGGCCACCGCGGTGGAGCCTCTGCGTATGGCTAATCAGCTGAGTGGCAGGGAACTGTATGAGTGGCATCTGGTGAGCGCCACCGGCCGCGCCGTTCAGGCCAGCGATGGCATTCCGGTGGTACCTGAATTCTCTACCCAGAACGCGCCGCAATTCGACACCCTGATTGTGGTGGGTGGCGTGAACATTGTACAAAGCTGCCGCAAAGCAGAAGTGGACTACGTGGCCTCATTGGCGCGTAAGGACATGGTGCTGGGTGGCATCTGTACCGGTGCTCTGGCATTGGCTGCTGCTCGTCAGCTGGACGGTTACAGCGTCAGCGCCCACTGGGAATGTATTGCTTCCATGAAAGAGCGTTACCCGAATGTGAATTGCAACACCCGCCTGTTCACCGTCGACCGCGACCGCATTACTGCATCCGGTGGCACCGCTCCGCTGGACATGATGCTGTACCTGATTTCTGCCCAGCATGGTGCCGCGTTGTCGAACGCCATCTCCGAGATGTTTGTTTACGACCGCATGCGTAACCAGGCCGACCAGCAGCGCATCCCGCTGCGTCACCTGCTGAGTTCGGCGCAGCCAAAACTGGTGGAAATTGTTGAGCTGATGGAAGCCAACATTGAAGAACCGATTGAACTGGAAGACCTGGCCTCGTTTGCCGGTATCTCCCGCCGCCAGCTGGAGCGCTTGTTCCACAACTATCTGGACTGCACTCCGTCGCGCTACTACCTGAAACTGCGTCTGGAGCGTGCCAAGCAGCTGCTGAAGCAAACCACCATGCCGGTGATTGAAATCTCCACCGCCTGTGGCTTTGTATCCACGCCGCACTTCAGCCGTTGCTACCGCAAATACATGGGGGTTTCCCCGCGTGAAGAACGCATGGGCACCTGGAACGACAACGCCGACAACCGCTTTGCCGCTGCTGCCATGGACCAACAACCATTTGGCGTATTGGACGACAACCAGGGCCGCAATTCACTGATGGCCGCACGTTTTGAACCCAGCTTTGGTTCCGTGAAACTGGAGCCATCGTTGAACTGATCGAATTCGATTCTGACACAATCACGGCTTGCCCCCTGGCCTCTGGTCAGGGGGCTTTTTTGTGTCTGGGCTTTTTGTGTGGGGGCGTTGTGTCCCATGAGCTCTGAGTCGGGCAGATAAAGACGCGAAGCGGCTGCCATCTGACGTTGCAATGCTGGTGTTGTGATGTTGCGGTATTAAAAGAGCTCATTCCTGAAGAAGTCCATCGAGAGCAAGCTCTCTCCCACAATATTGCCCAGACCCCAGAGGCTAAGCGCCCCGCTCAGACCCCAGACCTCCGGAACACGCGGCGCAGAGGGTAAGAGACGGGTCGTTATCAGTCATACCGGGTGCGGCCAATGGTCCAGAATGGATGTTGTAGCGGTTGGTCTGGTGGTGGTCACCAGACCCGGTTCTCCAGAGAACCAATCCTGCCTTCCGGCGGCTCTTGCCGGTTGGCAGTTGACTCGTAAGAGTTCATCTTGTCTGTTTGGGGCTCCCTGTGGGAGCCCCTTTTTTTATGCTTTTCTTTTATACCCTCGACACTCTGAAGACGGTTGGCGGAGCCGGAATGCTGCGAGTCGTAAACAGGCAGTTGGTGCTGGTGACGGCTCCGTAGACTGGCACGGTATCTTGTACCGCGATCTGCCGGTAAACGACCGGTTCAGAGGGAAATCATCATGAACGAAGCCCAAAAGCTCCACCAGGAATCCATCATTATTGACGGCCTGATCATCGCCAAATGGAATCGCGACCTGTTTGAAGATTTCAAAAAAGGCGGCCTCACCGCGGCCAACTGCACGGTGTCGGTGTGGGAGAATTTCCAGAAAACCGTCGATAACATCGTTGATATGAACAACCTGATCGAAGCCAACAGCGATCTGGTGATGAAGGTAAAAACCACCGACGACATCCTCAAGGCCAAGGAGCTGGGCAAAACCGGCATCATGATGGGTTTCCAGAACGCCCATGCCTACGAAGACCAGATTGGTTACGTGCAGGTGTTCAAGGATCTCGGCGTTGGTGTGGTGCAGATGTGCTACAACACCCAGAACCTGGTGGGTACCGGTTGTTACGAGCGTGACGGTGGTCTGTCCGACTTCGGTCGAGAAATCGTCGCCGAAATGAACCGTGTGGGTGTGATGTGTGACCTTTCCCACGTGGGTTCAAAGACTTCGGAAGAAGTGATTCTGGAATCCAAAAAGCCGGTTTGCTACTCCCACTGCCTGCCGTCCGGCCTGAAAGAACACCCGCGCAACAAGTCGGATGAAGAACTGAAGTTCATCGCCGACCACGGCGGTTTTGTCGGCGTCACCATGTTTGCGCCGTTCCTGAAAAAAGGCATCGAATCCACCGTCGACGATTACGCCGAAGCGATCGAATACATTGTTAATATTTGCGGCATCGACTCTGTGGGTATTGGTACCGACTTCACTCAAGGCCATGACCAGCAGTTCTTTGAATGGCTGACTCACGACAAGGGCTACGCCCGTCGTCTGATCAACTTCGGCAAGATCATCAACCCGGAAGGTATCCGTACCGTGGGTGAATTCCCGAACCTGACCGAAACCCTGCTGAAGCGCGGTTTCAGCGCCAATGATGTGTCGAAAATCATGGGCGGCAACTGGGTGCGTGTATTGAAGGACGTGTGGGGCGAGTAAAATCGCTGCCATACACCTGAACCCAAAACAAAACGGGCCGCTGATGAGCGGCCCGTTTTGGTTGGTGTTGGGTGCCAACTACTTGCCGGCATTGAGGGCCGTTGCAGGCACCTCAGATTCCCATTGCTGGTAGATGGCGGACAGTTCGCCGCTGGCCAGCAGCGCTTTCATACGCTCGTTATAGACTTCAATCAGGGTCTTCGACAGTTCGCTGTTGGCGAAGGCCACATACACATCAGTACCTTCCGGCATTTCATTGGCGTCGTAGTCATCCTCGGCAAAACCGGTTTCTTCTAACGCCAGTTCAATTTCATCCCACTCGTCGATCAGGTAATCGATCTTGCCCTCGTTCAGGTATTCCAGCCCTTGTGCTGTGGTACGGAACTCAATCAGCTCGAAGTCGCGGTCTTCAATGGGGATCACCTCGTAATCCTTGATCCAGCCAACCCGGTGGCCGGTCAGACTGACGCGGCCGTTGAACCCGGGCAGTGACGGGTTCTTGCTGAGCACCCACATGTATTCCACATCAATGGGGTAGTCCGGGAACAGCAGGTCCTCTTCGGTATCCCGATACTCGCCAACAATGGCGTTGTACATGTTGTATTGGGTCACCATCTTCATGGCCCGGTTCCACGGCACATTGGTGTCTTTCACGCGGATATCCAGCGGTTCGTAAATCGCCTTCAGCACCTGCCAATACAGCCCGCTGCCATCGGCGTTGGTGTAGTCGGGCCATTCCGGTGCCACCACGGTAAACAGCTTGACGTTCTCCCGACTGAACACGTCCTTGGGTGTATCGGCCTGACTGGTTGCTGCACACAACAGTGTTAGCCATAGCGCTGCCAGGGGCAGCAGAATTGATCGGGTGTTACGTGTTAACCGCATGATGACGTCCTCTTCGGCGTTCTGTACCTGCTGGAAAAATACGTGATAGTTCAATCATTAATATAAACGGCTTTATCCAGCGCAAACAGGGATATACATCCGATCTGTGACAATGGTGCCTGTTTTGAGTGTAGACGCCCTTTGTATAAAACCCGTCGCTGGGGTTCGTACGCGGGTCGGACATTTAGTATTTGCTAGTCAGATACCCTGGGAGAATGCGGATGGAAGATCTTGCCGGAATTCTGATTGCCTCCGGCCAGTCGGCGGTGGAAGTCTCGTTGTTTATTTTGCTGCCGATTATGGTGGTGATGCTGAGTCTGATGCTGTGGCTGGAAAGGCTCGGTGTGGTTGCGCTGGTGGTGCGTTGGGTGTCGCCGTTGTTGTTGCCACTGGGGATTACCGGACTGGCGCTGTTTGCCCTGATTCAGGAGGTGCTGGTCAGTTCAGCGGCACCGTTGGCGACACTGGCCTTGATGGCCCGCAGTGGCGTTGCGCCACGTTATCTGGCGGCTACTACGGCGATGGTGATGGCGTTGGCGCAGGCCAATGTGGTGTTCCCGCTGGCGGCCATTGGTCTGGATTTGGGTGTCACCATGGCGCTGTCGATCAGTGGTGGTGTGGTGGCTGCGATGGTGACCTATCACTTGTTAGGTCGGCATTTGAGTAATGCCGAAGCCGCGCCTTTGCCCGAGGTAACTGAACCACAGGAGCAGAACCTGATGGCGCTGATTCGTCGTGCCGGTCAGGACGCCTGGCAAATCACCATGGGCGCCATGCCTTTGTTGATCGTCACGCTGGTGGCGGTGAATCTGTTTCGTGCCACCGGTGCCATCGACTGGCTTGAGGGCCAAACCGCCTTTCTGTTTGAAGCCATTGGCTTTCCCCGCGAAACCTTGCTGCTGGCCATTACCCGCTTTGTTGCGGGTGGTACTGCCATGATGGGTCTGATGATTGAACAAGTGCAGGCCGGTGTGTTGAGCGCCCGCGACGTGAATCTGCTGGCGGGTTTGATGATTTCGCCGCTGGACCTGGCCGGTGTCGCCATCTTTGCCACGGCGGGCAAGGAAGTGGCCAAGGTCATGAAAATTGCCGTGCTTGGCGCCTTGATGGGGGTGATTTTCCGCAGCGTTTGCCATTTCTATCTGTACTTGTGAGGGGATGTTATGGGGTCAGTTAACTGACCCCACAACGAGCAGAAGAGAATTATTAGCGGTCGTGAATGGTGGTTTGTTCGCTTTCTATGTGAGTCATCAGCCAATCGCGGAAACGCTTGAAGGTGTCGTCGTTGGCCTTGCTGCTCAGGTGACTCATGTAGTGGCGCTTTTGCTTCAGCACGACTTCATGGGGCACCGGGCGAACCAGTTCGCCACTGGCGATTTTTGGGGCCACCAAATGGTGCCAGCCAATGCCAATGCCTTGATGCTGTAGCACCATGTTCATCAGGGTGCTGTAGTCGTTCACGTGGAACAGATGCGGCTGGCTGCTGTTGATACTGGACGGCATTTCGAAAAACGAGAACCACAAATCCCAGTCGAGGTGCTCGGCCACTTGCGCCCGGCCATAAGGACTGAGGTTCAAGCGGGCGGCTTTGTAGAGTCCTTCCAGTTCGGCAATCTGTGGGTGCAGTTCAAGGTACAGTGGGGTACACACCGGATAGATCAGGTCGTGAAACAGCGGTACCGACTGGTAGCCGTCGCGCGGGTCGGCAGACTTGTAGATAAACACGTCCGGGTACACGCCGGGTTCCAGTTGCAGGAAGTCTTCGGTGGCCACCACGCTGATGTCGATGTCGGGGTGTTGCTCGAAGAAATCGGGCAAGCGGGGTGCCAGCCAGAAGTTGGCAAACGCCGGACTGCAGCAAATGGTCAGCAGCTGTTTTTTCTCATCGACGTTCTGAATCCGTTCTGCCGCCTGGGCAATATTCACAAACGACAGATAGGCGGCGTCGTAGAACAGCCGACCGGCTTTGGTCAGCTGCACTGTGCGGCCTTCGCGTTTGAACAGTTGCACGCCCAGTTGACCTTCCAGCTCCCGAATTTGCCTGCTTATTGCCGCTTGCGTCACGCACAGGGCTTCCGCCGCACGGGTGAAGCTCTGGTATTTGGCCGCTGCGGTAAAGGACTTGATCGCGCGCAGCGACGGCATTTTCAGGAAAACCTGATCGGGTTCAACGTGACGTGACATAGCCGCCTGAGAGTCAGTAACACTGCCATAAAAGGGAGAATTTCCCTGTACGCTAGTGCTGGCGGCCTTGGGCGTCAACTTTTCTGTCATGCCGACAGGTTCCTGTGGCTTGGCCAACGCAGGTGGCTGGGGGCGACACCAAAGTGCAGTTTGAAGCTGCGGCTGAAGTGTGTGGTGCTGCTGAAGCCACTGGCAACGGCAATTTCACTGACGCTGTAATTGGTTTTGGTCAGCAGTTGGCGAGCCCGTGCCAATCGCAGTTCCAGATAATATTTGGCCGGACTGGTGTTCAGGTAACGGTTGAACAGGCGTTCGACCTGACGACGGGACATGCCGGTATAACGGCTGATTTCAGTCAGCTCCAGCACTTCTTCAATGTTGTTTTCCATCAGTTCGATCACCTGAATCAGCGCTTGTGGCAGTACCCCACGAGCACCGCGCAATGGCAGATCGTTGTGTTCGATGTTGGACAGCAAGATCTCATTCACCGCGTGTTTCAGTGGTCGGCTGTGCAGCTGTTCCAGCAACTCCAGAGTAGCGTGGATCGCTGCGTCCGGGCTGATGCAGCTGAAGCTGCGATCGGCGACGGTGAAGGATTTTTGCGACAGCTGGCAGGCTGGCAGCTGTTCTTGCAGCAGCACCCGGCTGTCGGGATGAATGGCAAAGGGCTGGTCACCGAATACCCCGGCATCGGCAAGGTGAAACGCGCCGTTCCAGAGACCGCCGGTCCAGATACCTTCCAGCTGACATTGCTGTAGCAGTTTGCGCAAGCCTTCGTGGCTGCGCATCGGCGTACGGTAGCCACCGCACACCACCAACAGATCGACGTTGTTCAGGTCGAGGCCGTAGATGCTGCGATCAACGGCCAGTTCGACGCCCAGGTCGCTGCATACTTTCTGGCCGTTGAGGCTACAGGTTTCTACCTTGAACAGTTCCCGGGTACGGGTCAGGTTGGCGGTGACCAGCACGTCGGCGGCGCCGGTGAAAGAGACCATGGAAAAATTATCCAACAGCACAAACACAGCTCGCGCTGGCACGTCGGCTTTGGTGTTCAGCGGCGGTGCCATGGCCGTTGCACGGTTGAATGACACGGGTACCTGTCCCTGTGTTTGTACCGGTACTTGTGTTGGGCTGGTGGTGAATGGTGGTCGGTTCATCATAGCAAATCCCATCCGCGGTTAACGGGCTGACCTGTTGTGAGTAGCGGTTATTGGTCAGCCCACAAAAAAGGGGCGGCTACTGCCGCCCCTGTCAGTTGCAGGTGTTGTTGATGGCCTGGCAGCGGTTCTCAGTCGATGTAGCCAAACAGGCGCGGCAGGTACAGTGCCATTGGTGACCAGTAAGTGGTTACCAACATCACTGGCAGTGCAGCCCAGATCATAAAGAACATGGCGGGGCGCATGACTTTGGAAATACCCACTTCACCCACCCGGCAGGTCATGAACAGAATCGGTGCCATCGGCGGGCTGTTGCAGCCAATCACCACGCTGGTACCAACAATGGCAGCGAACTGCACCGGGTGAATACCGATGTCGACCATCACTGGCAGCAGCAGTGGGCTGATGATGGCAACGACGGATACGTCGTCCATAAACATGCCCAGCAGGATCAGGAACACGTTCACAATCAACAGAATCAGCAGCGGGCTGTGGAAGGTTTCCATCAGGATTTCGGTCAGTTCCTGCGGTACGCGCTCCAATGTGAAGATGCGGCTGGCGACGAACGAGAACACCAGAATCACCATGATCACACCGGTGGTGGCTGCGGCTTGCAGCAAGCAGCGCACGGTGGTTTTCCAGTCCAGCTCACGGTACACAAAAAAGCCCACCGGGATGGCATACACCACAGCAATCGCAGCCGCTTCGGTTGGGGTGAACACACCGCCATAAATACCGCCCAGAATAATGAAAGGCAGCATCAGCGCTGGCAGGGCTTTCCAGCCGGTTTGGCCAATGTCGTTAAGACGTTCGGTCAGCGACAGCTTCACCACGGCAGTGTCTTCCTGCTTGCGGATTTTCAGCCAGTTCAGCAGGCACAGCATGATGATCAGCAAAATACCCGGGCCAATGGTGGCCAGGAAGCAGGCAGCCACCGACTGACGGGTAACCACGGCGTACAGAATCATGGTGATGCTGGGTGGAATCAGCAGTCCCAGCAGCGACGAAATACCCAGCAGAGCACTGGTGTATTCACGTGGGTAACCGTGTTTTTCCATCGGTTTGATCATGATGGTACCGACGGAGGCAACCGCCGCAGACGCGGTACCGGAAATGGCTCCAAACACACCACAGGCGACAACCATGGAGGAACCCATACCAGCTTTGGAACGGCCCACCAGTGCTTCAACGAAGTTCACCAGGCGGGCGGCCATGCCACCCGCTTGCATCAGGTAGCCGGTCATTACGAACAGTGGCAAGGCCAGCAGAATCAGCGAGTTGATGGACCAGAAACCGGTGGTCATCAGGGACGATACGTCCACATCGTAGACAAATGACAAAATCAGCGTCATTGCCGCAAAAGAAAATACAACGGGAACGCCGATCATCATCAGCAATACAACCGCCGCAATCGCGAGTAAGGCACCCATAACTTAACCTTCGTTCTGTACGTCGTCAGCCGCAGGGCTGTGTTGTTGGTGATTGCCCTGGAAAAACTCCAGCAGCTCGGTCAGCAGGTCGCGCAGCAGGTACAGAATGAACATCAGGCTGCCGACAAACAGGCTTGCTTGCGAGAGGTAAAGGGGAATCTGGAATACGGTTGTGGCTTGACCTTTTTTCAGGCCCCAGGCCAGCAGGTCCCACGCCCAGGTGGCAAAGAACACCGCCATGGTGAGGGAAATAACCACCGCCAGCAGGTGAAAACCGTGAATGACTTTCGGGTTGCTGAAAATGATTTGAGTGAAGTCCGCCGACAGGTGTGAACGCTCACGGGATGCCAGTACAGCCCCCAGCATATACAGCCATACGGCGGCCAGCAGTACCAATTCTTCAAGGCCGAAAACTGGCTGGTCGAGCACGGTACGGCTGAATACGCCCCATGACACCATGGTGGCAATCAACAGACTGAATAACACCACCAGTGGATATATAACAGCATATAAAATCCGGTCGATGGCGGATAACAGGGTCAGTAAAGCTGACATGTAAAGCTCCTGTTGTGGATTAAAAAGGATATCCGGCTGACGGAAAACGACTGATGAAACGTCAGCCGGATATCAAACTCCCGCCTGTTGGTGTTACCCGGCAATTACCGGGGACAGGCCAGGCACCGTGAATAACCGGTTACTCGGGTACAGAGGCATTGGCGCGGATTTTATCCATCAGCTCCTTGCCCAGTTTTTCTTCCGCTTGTGGCCAAACGTCGGTACGTACGCGGTCAACCCAGGCTCGCAGCTGTTCGTTGCTTG
This sequence comes from Oceanobacter sp. ABM4_470, assembly GCF_056158645.1. Classification (NCBI taxonomy): domain Bacteria; kingdom Pseudomonadati; phylum Pseudomonadota; class Gammaproteobacteria; order Oceanospirillales; family Oceanospirillaceae; genus Oceanobacter; species Oceanobacter sp. ABM4_470. The sequence continues at coordinate 3,154,413 of NZ_JBSWTR010000001.1, read as the reverse complement.
GCACGATGTACTCCATGCCTTCTTTCTGGGCCGCAGCGATCCACTTGTCGTCTTCTGCCTTGGCGTTACGGAATTGGGTTTCAATCACTTGAGACGCTGCGTCAGAGATGATCTTGCGATCTTCGTCATCCAGTTCTTCCCACTGATCCCAGTTCATCAGCAAAGCGTAGGACGAGAAGTTGTGGGAGGTTTGTACAAAGTAGTCCAGTTGGTCGCGGAAGTACTCGTAGTCCCAGTAAATAACGTTGGAAGAGTCACCATCAACCACACCCGTCTGAATGGAGGTGTATACCTCAGCCCAGTCGATCGGCACTGCCTGGAAACCCATGGCGTTCATGGTTTGTGGCAGTGGGAATACTGGCTGGGAGCGGACTTTCATGCCCTGAGCTTCTTCGTAGCTGAGGGCGTACTTGCCCTTGGTAGCAACACCACCAAAACCTTCCGGGTATGGGCCGAAGTACTTCAGACCGATGTCTTCGTAAACCGGACCGAGGATATTCTTCAGCCAGCCGCCGTCGGTGTAAGCCGCCAAAGCGTCTTTCCAGCCCAGGGTCAGATAAGGAATATAGTTAACTGCCAGGCGCTCGTCGTAGGACGTTTGTGGCCAGGTCAGCATCATGTCGATGTTGCCCTTCACCAGCTGGTCGAACAGTTCTTGCTGACCACCCAGTTCGCCCTGATAGAAAATATTGACCTTCATACGGCCATCAGAAGCTTCCTTGATCAGGTCGGCCCACATTTGCATGGACTTGCCAGAGGCGGAATCGCGGTCACCGGACTCCAGCGCCAGGGTGAATTTATGCTTGTCATCACTGGCCTGAGCGTTGAAGGAAACGCTGAAACCGGCCATGGCGGCGAGTGCGATAATGCCAGCTTTTTTAGTCATTGAATGTTTAACGATATTCATCTGCTTACCTACCATCTGGTGATTTATTATCGAGGGTGCTGTCTTTAAAAGCCCTATTAAGACGTTTAAATACGGGTTTCGATTTTTATATCGTGCTTCAGGAATTAATTATTCTTGTAGTTCTTCTTTAATGTTTTTCGAGTATATGAATCTGCCCGTTGAACATCTAATAACCTTTATTTCAGGCAATTGATAACCTGAGGTTATCCTTCTGTTCGGGCCAGATAATACGCGCATTTCAGGACGGTCATTTATTGATCGGTTGTTGTTTCATGTCTCGTATTGTCCTGAATGTCGGTTGTTGCCGTGGCTTGCCAGTAGCCTGCCGTCTACCTCATACCTGAGCACTGGCAGGACTGCTGGCAAATGAACGGTTACAACTCCAGCCCGGCTTGCCATTCCTTGAAGCGCATAACGCTGTTGGCGCCAATAGACAGGAAGGGCTGTGGAGGCAACCGGGCTGGCTGTTCTACTTGCATAAAGTCGCGTAAATCATCGGAATTCGGCTGACCCGATGCCAGTTCGGCGGCCATCATGCCAGCAAGGGTACCTTTTACGGTGCCCAAGCCGTTCTGGCAGCAGGCCGACCACAGTCGCTCTCGTATTTCGCCAAATGCAGGCACAGAATTGAGCGACAAGCACAGTCGGCCACCCCACAGGTATTCCATCTCAACCCCTTCCAGCATTGGGAAGCGGGCATCAAAGGACTTTTGCTGCAAACGTTTGGCGCGTGCCATGTTGCCTGAGCTGGCTTCCAATGATTGATTCAGCGTGGCGTGGTTTCTGATAATCAGGCGGTCACCACTGCCCTGAAAGTCTGAAATCTTGCGCACCGTGGTGCCAATTGGATCGGCGGGCAAAATGCCCCAGTCAGCGCTGCCACCCAGTCGATGCAATTCATCCTGTGTCAGCTTGCGAGTCATGGAGGCGTAGGTGAATACATGCATCAGTTTGCTTTTGAAAAAGCCGAACGATTCGATGTGGCCGTTCACTGTCATAATGACGTTACGTGCCCTCACGCGTCCTTTGGGTGTTTTCAATACGTGAGTGCTGGTCCCCAGGTCGAGCTGTACCACAGGTGTATTTTCGAAAATACGGATGTTCTTTTTGTTGACCAGTCCTGCACCTGCCTGACGAATAAATGCGGCTGGCTGGATCATGACAGCACCTGGGGTAAACAAGCCGGTGTGGTAGAAATTGGTGCCGGTGTAGCTGTGCATCTGTTTGTGATCCATCAGCTCGAAGGTTTCGCCAATGGCTTCCAGATGCTGCTTGTAATTCATCACATGGCGCTCACCCTTTTCGGTGGATGCCGCAGTGACTTTACCGGTTGGGGCGACGGTGCCGGGGGCAAAGTCGAACTCTTTGGCCATGTCGCAGGCAAACTTGATGGCCATATGATTGAGGCGAATATTCTTCATGTCTTCGTCGTGGCCACCGGTGTAGCTTTCGGCAGTCAGCTCATGAGGAAGGTCGATCATAAAGCCGCTGTTGCGTCCGGAAGGCCCTTTGGCCAATTCGGAAGCTTCAAGCATCACAATGGAGTCGTCGTTCACCAGTTGGCGCAGACGATGAGCGGCTGCCATGCCAGCAAAACCAGCGCCGACAATCACCCAGTCAACGGTGAGGTCGCCCTCCAGTTGTGGGTAGGGGGTGCGTTCCGGTAGCAGGCTCTCCCAGGCGGCTGGGCCGGGATCTTTTGGCAGGCGGCGGGCCTTGATTGTTGTTTTCTTCATCTTCAGTTGGCCAGAAAGGGTTGCTACCGAACACTTGTTCGGTAGCAACAAACCGCGGTTCAGAGTGGTTTATTCAATCAGCGGCGGGCTTAGCCCTCGCTCAGATCCACCCAGATGGTTTTCAGCTCGGTGTATTGGTCGTGGGCGTGAATGGAGTTGTCACGACCACCAAAACCGGACTGCTTGTAACCGCCGAATGGCGTGGTGATGTCACCTTCGCCGAAGCAGTTAACGGTTACGGTACCAGCGCGTACGGCCTGGGCGGCACGCAGCGACTTACGGGCGTTAGCGGTAAATACAGAAGCCGCCAGACCGTATTCGGTGTCGTTGGCGACAGCGATGGCTTCGTCGTAGTCCTTGACGGTAATAACGGACAGGATCGGGCCAAAGATTTCTTCCTGGGCAATCTTGTCGCTGTTGTTTACGCCAGCCACCACGGTCGGCTGGATGTAGCAGCCTTCGGAAGTGTCACCACCCAGAACGATGTCATAGCCTTCTTCGCGGGCCAGATCCAGGTAGCTGGCAACCTTGGTGAAGTGGCCTTTGTCGACCATCGCACCCAGTGCGTTTTTCGGGTTCAGTGGGTCGCCAACAGTCCAGTCTTTGGCGAAGTGTTTGATGCGCTCCAGCAGTTCGTCCTTGATGCCTTCCTGAACGATCAGACGGGAACCGGCAGAGCAGTTTTCGCCCATGTTCCAGAAGGCGGCGGCACACACTTGCTCGGCCACTTCGTCCAGACGCTCGGCGTCGTCCAGTACGATGCATGGGTTTTTACCACCCAGCTCCAGTACTACTTTCTTGAGGTTGGATTCAGCGGCGTAGTTCAGGAAACGACGGCCGGTGGCGGTAGAACCGGTGAAGGTCACCATGTCGACGTCCATGTGCAGACCGATAGGCTCACCCACTTCACGGCCGCTACCGCTGACGACGTTGAATACGCCCGCAGGTACGCCAGCTTCAGCAGCCAGCTCGGCAATTTTCAGGGTGGTCAGGGTGGTTTGAGCGGCAGGTTTCAGTACCAGGGTACAGCCAGCAGCCAGACACGGAGCCATTTTCCAGGCCAGCATCAGCAGCGGGAAGTTCCATGGCAGTACTGCGCCAACTACGCCGATCGGTTCACGGACGATCATGGACATGGCGTCGGAGCCAACCGGAGCAATCTGGTCGTAGATTTTGTCGACCAGTTCGGCGTGCCATTTCAGGGTGTGAACAAATTCTGGAATGTCGATGGTTTCGCAGTCGGTAATCGGCTTACCGGAATCCAGGCTCTCCATTACAGCCAGTTCGTGGGCGTTGGCTTCAACCAGATCGCACAGCTTCAGCAAAATGGCCTTACGCTCGTTCGGGTGCAGCTTGCTCCAGCGACCGTCTTCAAATGCTTCGCGGGCGGCGCTAACGGCGACGTTGACGTCGTCGCCGTTACAGGCGGCGATGTCGGCCAGGTGAGCACCGGTCGAAGGGTTGGTGCTGGCAAAGGTTTTGCCACTGGCAGCCGGGCGGAATTCGCCATTGATGTAAGCCAGTGATGGCAGTTGGATGTCGGCGGCCAGCGCCTTGTATTCGTCGTACGTCAGCATATCAGACATGGGAGTTATCCTTTTTCAGTGCGAGTAAGCGCCTGCACCGGCGCGATCGTGCATAACGTGAGTGTTTTGGTGTGTCGGCAAAAAAGCCGGCCTGAGCCTGCTGGCAGGCGGGGATTTCAGGCCGGTTGCAGGGGAGTGCGGATCAGCCAGTGATTTTGGCGACTTCAGCCTTGAGCTGCTTGATAACTTCGGCCATTACTTGCTTTTCACTGTCTTGCAGGCCTTGCAGAGGCGCGCGGACGGCACCGCCGTTGCGGCCATCGATGGTGACGCCACACTTGACGCTCTGGATGAACTTGCCACCCTGCTCCAGTACGTGCATCAGCGGCATCATGGCAGCCATGATTTTGCGGCCCTTGTTGAAGTCGTTTTCAACCACACAAGCCTGATACAGGGCCACGTGCTCTTTTGGCAGGAAGTTGGAACCGGCACAAACCCAGCTCTGTGCGCCCCAGGCGAAGAATTCCAGTGCCTGATCGTCCATGCCACATGCGGTTTGCAGTTGTGGGTAGTCGTTCAGCAGCATGTGCATGCGGTTGATGTCACCGGAGCTTTCCTTGATGCCCTGGAAATTGTCGGACTTCTCGAGCACACGTTCGAAGAATTCGGCTTCCATGTTTACGCCCATGCGGTCCGGGTAGTTGTACAGCATGATTGGCAGGCCGCCGGCGTTATCAATGCTGAGGGCAACGTCTGCCAGCTCCTGTTGGGTCGGCAAGGAGTACGGCGGTGTACCAACCAGCAAGCAGTCTGCACCATTGGCAGCGCCAGCTTCGGCCAGCTTGATGGACGCACGTGGGTCCATGGAACCGGTACCAAAGATGATTTGCATATCCGGGCCAACGGTTGCGCGGGCGACTTTCAGCAGTTCAACGCGTTCTTCATGGCTTTCAACGTAGTATTCACCAGTGGTGCCGCCAATCATCAGACCGTGTACACCGGATTCTTTCAGGTAGGCAACGTTCGCTGCGTAAGCGTCCATATCAATGGACAAATCGTCGGCGAAAGGAGTAATAACAGGAGTATAAATGCCTTTGAATAACATGCTGGCTACCTTGGTTTTATTCGAATTAATAAGGCATATCGATATGCCGGTATTTGTTCTGGCATGTTAATTACGAGCAAATGATCGCGACAAACAACTTTTTATTCGTGGAAATGACAACCTCAGGTTATGAATTGTTGGGCGGCGTGAAAAACCCCGAAAAACCGCGTGGTTAGCGGGCCGGGTGTGGGTTTTGAACGGCGGATATTCATGGCTGTTTGGCCTGTTTTGGCTTGAATTGCCCCAGTTGGGACTATCAATGTTGCCAATCCATGAGTGCGTTTCGATGAGGCGTTTCAAAGAGAGCAGTAAAAATCGGCGTTATCGGTCAGGGCGCTCATTGAGTTACATACCGGAAGGCGCTGGCGGCTGTATTAGCTGACCTCAGCTGCGTTTGAAATTAAATCAATTTTCTTCAACAAGCGGTACGTATATAACGTACGCCAGTTACCGGGCACCGCTGTACACCCGGTGTTGATACTTCACAACAATACGACCAAGCATGATTGAACTGATAACGCAGAACCTTCCAACTCTTCTGGCCCTGATCGCAACGGGTATCTTCGCTGGCATTTTGGCCGGTTTACTGGGCGTGGGGGGCGGCATTGTCATCGTCCCGGTGCTGTTTTTCCTGTTTCAGGGATTCGGGGTGTCGCCAGAGTCTGCCATGGTGATTGCTACTGCTACCTCGTTGGCCACCATTGTTCCGACCTCGGTCAGCTCGATCCGCTCGCATCATAAAAAGGGCAATGTCGATTTTGATCTGTTGAAGCGTTGGGCACCGCTGATTCTGGTGGGGGTACTGGTGGGCAGCTGGCTGGTTACCCGGGTCGATGGTCACTGGTTCACGCTGCTGTTTGGTGTAATTGCCACGCTGTCGGCGCTGAATATGTTGTTTCGTACCGGTAAGGCGGCGCTGTTTCAGCAACTGCCGGGTCGTATTGGACAGGGTGTGATGGGCACCTGTATTGGTTTCTTCAGCTCCATGGTGGGCATTGGTGGCGGTACCATTTCGGTGCCTTTGCTGACCTTGTACAACTACCCAGCGCACCGTGCAGTGGGCACAGCGGCAGCCATTGGTTTGATTATTTCCTTGCCGGGCGCTTTGACCATGCTGGCCGTCGGCACGACGCCTGACGACGCACCGGCTGGTACCTTCGGCCTGGTTAATCTGATTGGCTTTGTTTGCATCGTGCCGCTGACCACCTTGTTTGCGCCGGTGGGCGCCTCACTGGCGGCCAGGCTGGACGCCGCCAAACTGAAAAAAGTGTTTGCCGTGGTGCTGCTGATTACCGGCGTGCGAATGCTGGCGCAGCTGGCTCTGTAATCGTCGGTTGCTATTCGGCAATCACGACTGGCCAGGTTACTGAACAGGCTGTCGCAACGGCAGTTATGTTCTTTCAGGGCGTCTGCTGGCATGGTTTCAGGCAAATTTATGTCATATCGACCCGGGACCCGCATGACCGACTACTACCTCGAAGATTTCACCATCGGCCAGATCTTCAAAGATGAAGCGCAGGCCTACGAACTCACCGAAGCGGACATCAAACGCTTTGCCGGTGAATTTGATCCACAGCCTTTCCATCTGGATAACGATGCCGCAGCAGACACCCTGTTTCAGGGCCTGGCAGCCAGTGGCTGGCACACGGCTGCACTGACCATGAAGCTTATGGTGAAAGGGCCGTTCAGCCCCAAAGGTGGTTTGATTGGGGCAGGGGTAGAAGAAATCCGTTGGGCCATGCCGGTACGGGCAGGGGATACCCTGACGGTGGAAGTCGAAATTCTCGACAAGCGTCGTTCAAGGTCGAATCCATCACGTGGCATTCTCAAAACCCGCACCATTACCCGTAATCAGCGTGGCGAGGTGGTGCAGGAATTTGTCGGCAATATCATGGCGCAAAGTCGTGGCGGTGACGTCCCGCTGAGTCCTTCTCAGCCATAACGTATCGGCTGCAACTCAGACTCGATGGGGACGTTGATTGCACCACTGTTTTCTACCACGACCAGTTCCAGATTGCTGCCTCGTCGCTGCCATTGCCCGGCGACCAATGGGGTTTTGGCCAGATTCGGAATGTGGCTGCGCTGGAAGTTGATATTACCGAGTACGGTACCAACATTGATGGATTTGATGGCGCGCAGGATATTGCGCGGATTACGGCTTCCAGCCCGGCGTATGACGTTATAGGCGACTTCGAATAATGAGTGTTTCATCCCCAGAGTCACGTCCCATCGTTGGCCGCTGTAGGCTTCGTAGGCGGTTGCCAGTTCGGCGGCGTTCTGAGCCGTCATCGATGACGTAAATGGAAAGGACGGGCTCCACATCATCTCGACTGACAACCCCTCGGCACGATCACCAAGGGCGTGAACCGCCTGTGGGAACTCAGTGGCTTTGGCGACGGTGACAACCTCAGGTTGAAAACCTATGCGGCGTGACTGTTGCCAGAAATTGGCAAACTCAACGGGGGATATAACACCGGTCACAATATCCACCTGCTGTTTGGTGAAATCCCTGATGGTTTGATGGAAATCATCTTTGGGGCTTTCGAAACGGCCATGGTCGACGATTTCAAAGCCGTGTCGGTCCAGCGCTGACGGGAAGCCCTGAAGAGGATCTCCCCAGGCTCTGCCATCTTCATCATTCGGCCACAAGGCGCCGATACGGCGGGTTTCGCCACCGGGCAGCAGTTGCCATAAGCGTGTGTAGGTATCGATAACGTCTTCGACTCCCCAGCAAAAGTGCCAGGTGTATTTGAAGCCTTGGCGGTAATCGCCATTACGGCCAAGAAAATACGCTTGCCACGGCGTATCGTTGCTGATGCAAGGCACACCGAGTGCCTCGCAGACGTTGGCGACCGGAACTGTCGTTGCCGGTGTGGAATTGGTCAGCATCAGGTCGATCTGGTGCTGTTCTATCAGTTCGCGGGCGGCGGCGGCCGCTTTCCTCGGGCTGGATTGGCTGTCACGCACAATCAGTTCGACGTTAAAGTGTTTCCCCAGTGAGCGTACACCGCCACTGACGGCTTTGAGGAACTGCCCGGTCACAAACTCATCGGTTGCCGCAAAGGCCTGCAGCGGGCCGCTCTGGGGGCTGATGAAACCGATTCGGAAGGTGGATTGCCGGCTTGCCCACACCTGTGGTGCAAGGCTGCCAAGAGCCAGGGCTGAGCCTCCAAGGAGGGAGGAGCGGATAAACTTGCGGCGCTGATTATCGACCATGATAGCGTCTCCTGTTCTTATTATTCGGGGCGGTCAGGCTGACTGCCGGAGTACGAGGCTTACTATCTCTTACCTGCCATGGCGGTCTAATACCCAATTCGTTGGCTGCGATACCTTCCGGGTATGTTGTTCAGGGAGCCCTTGGTGTGCCTGTCATCAGCCGTTGTGCATCACCGTCAGGCTGTCACGGGATGTTGTGTATCCATGGCTGGAAACAGTACGACGACGGCACCGCCTGATGCTTGCTTGCATGTTGCCTTTGCTGCCAATTCGCTTCCGGTTCCGGCGCTGTCGTTTTTGGTAACTTCCAAAAATCCGCCCCTTCTTAGACTGCTCGCATACCCCATTCCCCCGGCACGATGCTGTGGGGTTGGTCATTGCTTACTCATTGATGCAAATGCGAGTACCGAACATGAGCTATCACGCCCCAGAAATGCCGATCCAGGTAGACGACGAAACCGGTGTATGGACGACCGACGCGTTGCCGATGCTGTACGTGCCACGTCATTTCTTCGTTAACAACCACATGGCGATTGAAGCCGAGTTGGGTGCTGAGAAGTACGCCGAGGTTCTGTACCGCGCCGGTTACAAGTCGGCCTATTACTGGTGTGAGAAAGAAGCCGAATGCCATGGCCTGAGCGGCGATGCGGTATTCGAGCATTACATGAAGCGTCTGTCCCAGCGCGGTTGGGGCCTGTTCATTACCGAAGAGCTGGATATCGAAGCCGGTACCTGCAAGGTGCGTCTGGAAAATTCTGCCTTTGTATACCAGTACGGCAAGGTGAATCGCATGGTCGATTACATGTTCACCGGCTGGTTCTCCGGGGCCATCGACCAGATTGCCAAGGCTCAGGGCCTGGACGTTAAAACCCTGTCTGCGCAAACCCAGTGTGGCGCCCAGGAAGGTTTCGAGGTGGGTTACTTCGAGAGCCGTCCGTTGGTGACTGAAGAAGATGCCGCCCTGTGGGAATTCCTGCAACCTGGCTTCTGATAACGCGCCGGGTTAACCACCCGGCCCACAAGACAAGGTAGGTTGGGCTTTGCCCAACAGTGATGGGCAAAAGCCCATCCTACCCTCTCCGCGGTGAGTACAGCGGAGATAAAAGAATTTAAAACCCCCGGCGTTATTAACCGTGATGGCCGGGGTCAGACGAGAGAGACGAACCCATGTCCCAGTTTGATATTTTGTTCCAGCCGCTGAACATTAATAAGCTGACCATCCGTAACCGTGTGGTATCAACCGCTCATGCCGAGGTGTATGCCACCGATGGCGGTATGACCACCGACCGTTACGTGAAGTATTACGAAGAAAAAGCCAAGGGTGGCTGTGGCTTGTGTATTTGTGGTGGTTCGTCTGTTGTGTCGATCGATAGCCCACAAAGCTGGTGGAGCTCGGTCAACCTGTCTACCGACCGTATCATTCCGCATTTTCAGAATCTGGCCGACGCTGTGCACAAGCACGGCGGCAAGATCATGATCCAGATTACCCACATGGGTCGTCGTTCCCGTTGGGACGGTGGTGACTGGCCCAACCTGATGTCGCCATCCGGCATTCGTGAGCCGGTTCACCGTGCGACCTGTAAGACCATCGAAGTGGAAGAAATCTGGCGCATCATTGGCGACTTCGCCAAGGCGGCGGTACGCGCCAAAGAAGGCGGCCTGGACGGTGTGGAACTGTCTGCGGTTCACCAGCACATGATCGACCAGTTCTGGTCCCCGCGTGTGAACAAGCGTACTGACGAATGGGGTGGCTCGTTTGAAGGCCGCATGAAGTTTGGTATGGAAGTGCTGAAAGCCGTGCGTGAAGCCGTTGGTCCTGATTTCGTTGTCGGTATGCGTATCACCGGTGACGAATTCCACCCGGACGGTCTGAACCACGAAGAAATGAAGAAGATCGCCGCCTACTACGATGCCACTGGCATGGTGGATTACTTCGGCGTGGTCGGCTCCGGTTGTGACACCCACAACACCCTGGCCAACGTGATTCCGAACATGAGCTTCCCGCCAGAGCCGTTCCTGCATCTGGCCGCTGGCATCAAGGAAGTGGTGTCGGTGCCGGTGATTCACGCCCAGAACATCAAGGACCCGAACCAGGCCAAGCGGATTCTGGAAGAAGGTTACGTCGATTTCGTCGGTATGACCCGTGCTCACATTGCCGACCCGCACCTGATCGCCAAGATCAAGATGGATCAGGTGGATCAGATTCGTCAGTGCGTGGGTGCCAACTACTGCATCGACCGTCAGTACATGGGTCTGGACGTGCTGTGCATCCAGAACGCGGCGACTTCCCGTGAATACATGGGACTGCCGCACATCATTGAAAAGACCTCCGGCCCGGTGCGGAACGTGGTGATTGTTGGCGGTGGCCCGGCAGGCCTTGAGTCGGCTCGGGTTGCGGCGGAACGTGGCCACAAGGTGACCTTGCTGGAAAAAGCCGACGAGCTGGGTGGTCAGGTGACCATTGCTGCCAAAGCGCCTCAGCGTGACCAGATGGCGGGTATCACCCGCTGGCTGGCGATGGAGCTGGATCGTCTGGGTGTTGATGTGCGTTTGGGCACCGCAGCGGATGCTGAACTGATTCGTAGCCTGAATCCGGACGTTTGCATTCTGGCCACTGGTGGCACGCCGTTTATTGAGCAGAACCCGCACTGGGGTGCCAAAGACGGCATGGTGGTATCGAGCTGGGACATCCTCAACGGCACCGTTGAGCCGGGCAAAAACGTGCTGATCTACGACACCATTTGTGAATTCTCCGGTATGTCTGCCGCGGATTACCTGTTGTCGAAAGGCTCCATGGTTGAGCTGGTCACTGACGACATCAAGCCAGGTGTTGGCATTGGTGGTACTACCTTCCCGACTTACTACCGCTCCCTGTACGAGAAGGAAGTCATCATGACCTCCGACCTGATGCTGGAGAAGGTGTACAAGGAAGGCGACAAGTACATCGCCGTGCTGGAAAACGAATACACCGGTCAGCAGGAAGAGCGCGTGGTAGACCAGATTGTGGTTGAAAACGGCACTCGTCCAAACGAAGCCCTGTACTACGAACTGAAAGCCGAATCCCGCAACAAGGGCCAGATTGATAACGAAACCCTGTTCGCGATTCAGCCTCAGCCAGTGCTTGCTGAAGATACGTCCGACGGCAAAGGCATGGTGCTGTGGCGTCTGGGGGACTGTGTTTCCCAGCGCAATACCCACGCAGCCATCTACGACGCCCTGCGTCTGTGCATGCACCTGTAAGCCGATAACAGCGAGGATCTCAGGATGCTGGAGTCTGTCATCCCCTGGCTGTTGGCCGGGTTCATAGCCGTACTGCTGGCAGGCATGCTGCGTCGCATTAGTTTGTGGCGCGCTGGCCAGCCGGAAAAAGTCGATCTGGTGGCGGGCCTGATGGCCATGCCACGCCGCTACCTTGTCGATCTGCACCATGTGGTAGAGCGCGACAAGGTCATGTCCAACACCCACGTTGCCACCGCTGGTGGCTTCGTGGCCTCGATGATCCTCATCATTCTGGTGCACGGTTTTGGCCTCGACAGCACCATTCTGGCGTGGGCACTGTTGGCCACCACTGCAATGATGTTTGTCGGTGCCACCTTTGTGTACCGTCGTCGTGTTAACCCGCCATCCCGACTGTCGAAAGGACCGTGGATGCGCCTGCCAAAGAGTCTGCTGACCTTTGCAGCGACCTTCTTCATTGTGACCCTGCCTGCTGCTGGTGTGCTGCCTGACGGCTTTGGTTCCGGCGTTCTGGCGTTCATCCTGCTGGCGGGCATCGTCGCTGGCTTGGGTGAAATGCTGTTCGGCATGGGTTGGGCTGGCCCAATGAAACACGCGTTCGCCGGTGCGCTGCATCTGGCGTTTCACCGTCGTTCCGAACGTTTCGGCGGTGGCCGTTCTACGGGCCTGAAACTGCTGGATCTGGATATTTCCAAAGGTCAGACCCTGGGTGTCGCCAAGCCTGCAGACTTCAAATGGAACCAGCTGCTGGGTTTCGACGCCTGTGTACAGTGCGGTCGTTGTGAAGCCATGTGTCCGGCCTTTGCTGCCGGCCAGCCGCTGAACCCGAAAAAACTGATTCAGGATATGGTTGTTGGTCTGGCTGGCGGCACGGATGCCGAATACGCCGGCTCTCCTTATCCCGGAACTGAAACAGGTAATGCCAAGGGCTCACCGGTAGAAGTCATTACCGAAGGTCTGGTGAGCCAGGAAACCTTGTGGTCCTGCACCACCTGTCGCGCCTGTGTGGAAGAGTGTCCGATGATGATCGAACACGTTGATGCCATCGTCGACATGCGTCGTTTCCTGACGCTGGAACAAGGCTCTACCCCGGGCAAGGGTTCCGAAACCCTGCAAAATCTGATCGCCACCGACAACCCGAACGGCAACGATCCGCAGGCTCGTGGCTGGTGGGCAGCCGACCAGAACATTCCGCTGATGTCTGAAAAGAAAGAAGCCGATGTACTGTTCTGGGTATCCGACGGTGCTTTCGACATGCGTAGCCAGCGCATTCTGCGTTCGTTCGTGAAAATCCTTAAAGCCGCCAACGTCGACTTCGCTTTCCTCGGTGATGAAGAGCGCGACTGCGGTGACGTTGCCCGTCGCCTGGGTGATGACGCGACGTTCCAGAGCCTGGCCAAGCGCAACATTGCGACCCTGAGCCAGTACAAGTTCAAGCGCATTGTGACCACCGACCCGCACGCGTTCCACTGCCTGAAAAACGAGTATCCGGACTTGATGGAGGACGGCGGGCTGCTTAAAAACGGCTGGGAAGTCCTGCACCACACCCGTTTGATCAACGAACTGGTGGCCGAAGGCAAGATCCAGCTCGACGCTCTCACTTCAGCAGGCACCGTGACCTATCACGATCCGTGCTATCTGGGCCGTTACAACGGCGAATACGACGCCCCGCGTGACGTGCTGAAAGCCATGGGCATTGAACTGGCTGAAATGGAACGCTCCGGCTTCCGCTCCCGTTGCTGCGGTGGTGGTGGTGCGGCTCCGATCACGGATATTCCGGGTGAACGTCGTATCGCCGACATGCGGATGGACGACATTCGCGAAACCGGTGCCGATCTGGTGGCGGTTGGCTGTCAGCAGTGTACTGCGATGCTGGAAGGTGTGGTTGAGCCTCGCCCAGAGGTGCAAGACATCGCCGAAATCGTGGCGGCTCAGCTGATTGAAATCGAACAGCCGTCCGAATCGATAGCGAAGGAGGTGGCCTGATGTCTGATTTGATCAGAAAGGACCCACGTAAGGACTGGATTCTGCGTAACCGTCTGCACCCGCTGCACGAACAGGTTGCTGCTGAAATGAATGGCCCCGCTGCTGAAGTGCGTGGGCCATCGGGTCTGATCCGTCGCAACCCCCATGCGGTTGGTTTTATTGGCCCGAACGGCATCAAACGCATCGACCGCCTCGGCGGTTCCGCTGCAGCCGCTGCCGGTGCCAAGCGTGAAAAACAGGAACAGCAACTGCCAATCGTGGCCATCGAACAACCACAGTCCTACGTGGCGGTGGTGGTCGATATGGCTAACGGCGAACTGTCTGCCCACGATAAAGACGTGCTTGGTCAGGCCCGGGCACTGGCCGATGCGGCAGAGGACACAGCGGTATTGGCGGTGGTGTTCGGCACCGTGAAAGCGGCGCTGGGTACAGAAGCCAACCCGGATCACCCATTGGGTCTGGCCGGTGTCGACCGCGTTATGTTGTTCGACAGCGAGGCTTATCAGGGCTTCGCACCAGAGCAGCAACTGGAAGCCATGCTGGCAGTAGAACGCACACTGGAACCGGCTCAATGGCTGTTCCCGGATACGCATTTGAGTGGCAACGACCGTGCTCTGCGTTTGGCAGCACGTCTGGGTGAACGTCCGACCATGCACGCCTGGCAGATCAAGAACGGCAAAGTCACCAGTCGGGGCGGCAGTGAGCTGACCGACATTACTCGCGAACTGGCTTCAGCCCGCATTCTGGCCCTGGCGTCTGAATGCGCCATGCCGGTTGACGAAGCCCGCTATGAAGCGCGTGTTATAGCCTCGCCTGCGGTGCCTGATGTGTTAACGCGCATCAAGGATGCAGGAGCGGTTGCCGTTGACCCAAATCAGATCAGTCTGGGCGAAGCCGAGTTTATTCTGTCGGCGGGTAACGGCATTCACGACTGGGATCAGTTCCATCAGGCAGCACGGGTGTTAGGGGCTACCGAAGGCGCCAGCCGTGTGGCGGTAGACGATGGCTTTATGCCGCGCTTCCGTCAGGTGGGTGCTACCGGTACCTGGGTAACTGCCAGAGTGTACATTGCGGTGGGCATCTCCGGTGCGGTACAGCACCTGCAAGGTATTGGTAGCTGTGAAAAAGTCATCGCCATTAACACCGATGCTGGTTGTGACATGGTGAAACGGGCGGACCTGAGCGTGATAGGCGACAGTCAGGAAATTCTGGCGGCGTTGATGGCCAAGGTACAGGCTGACAGCACTGAAGTCGCTGCCGACGGTGATGAGGGCAAGCATGATGTTGCATAGCAAGCTGAGTAGTAACCCTGCCAAAAACTACACCGTGGCGACCCTGGTGTCGGTTGGTAAGCACCCGAAGTCCGGCCGTCCACGGCGCTCTGATCAGGACAGCAAAGCGCTCGAACTGGCGCTCAATATGGACAACCGTTCGGTGCATGTGATTCATGCCGGTGACAGCAGCGACCCGCTGCGTCAGTCGGTTCTGCGTGAATATCTGGGCATGGGGCTGGAGCGTATTGATGTGACCCGTCAAAACGCCAACAGCGATGCGGTACCGGCGCTGGTGGAGCGGCTCAAGATGCTCCAAGCCGATGTGGTGCTGACGGGGAGTCGGGCAGAATCCGGCGAAGGCTCCGGCATGGTGCCGTACCTGATTGCACAGGCGTTAGGTTGGCCAATGGTGCCTGCCGCTGTGGAGGTTACCGCGGCTGGCGATGGTGAGTTTGAAATTCTGCAGGCGTTGCCGCGAGGTCAGCGTCGGCTGTTAAAGGTGCGTGCGCCTTTTGTTGCCAGTGTTGATAGTGCCGCAGCGGAATCGCGCCAAACCGCCTGGGCCAGCGGTCAGCGTGGCCAGTTGCAGGAAATGGCCATTGGCAGCAATCCCGATGAGGTGATGAGTCAGGTTACGGTTGAGCCAGCCCGCAAGCGTCCTAAACGTATCGCCTCCGCGAAAAAGGCCAAAACTGCAGCCGATCGCTTCAAGGCGGCAACGGCCAAGTCGGCCTCCAAGGGGGGCGCGATTTTGGTGAAGGAGAGTGCAGAAGAAAAAGCGCAGGTTATTTATGATCTACTCGTAAGTCAGGGAGTTATCAACAAGAAGAAATAGTGCTCCGTGAACCTCTTCATAGAAAATGTGCGATTTATCAACATGGAAGTCACGGTTTAAAAGATGGAGGAGTCCACCAAACGATCATTGATATCGGGAGTTATCACAGATGAGATTGAAGTCATTGCTGTTGGGGTTGTGCTTGTTGCCGGTCAGTTGGCTGGCCAGTGCTGATCCGGCCAGTTGCAAGACCGTACGCATGGGCATGGTTGAATGGACTGACCTTGAAGTAACCACCACAACCGCGCAGGTCATGCTGGAAACCCTGGGCTACGACGTCACCATCACCACCGGCAGTGTGGGCGGTGTGTATGAAGAAATGGCCCAGAATAACGTGGATGCGTTTTTGGGGAACTGGATGCCAGCCAACGCCGGGGTGATTGGCCCGTATCTGGAATCCGGCAAGCTGGAAGTGTTGGACACCAATCTGAACGGTGCCCTGTACACCCTGGCGGTGCCCAAATACGTATACGATCAGGGCGTGACCACGGTTGCCGATATTGCCAAACACGCGGATGAGTTTGGCTACCGTATCTACGGTCTGGAAAAGGGCAACGGCGGTAACCTGTTGATTCAGGACATGATCGACAAGAACGACTTTGGCCTCGGTAAGTTCAGCGTGCTGGAAACCTCCGAGCGACTGATGCTGGCTCAGGTGAAAGGCAAAACCAAGAAAGGCCAGTGGATTGCGTTTCTGGCCTGGGCGCCACACCCGATGAATGTGAATTACGACATTGAATACCTCGACGGTGCCGATGCGTACTTTGGCCCGGACAAGGGCGCAGCCCACGTTCGCACGGTCGTTCGTAGTGGTTATGTCGAGCAGTGCCCGAACGTGAATAAGTTGCTTGAAAACATGACCTTCTCTCTCGAAATGGAGCAGAAGGTAATGGATCAGGTGATGAACGGCTTTGTGCCGACCAAGCGTGCGGTCCGTATCTGGATGAACGACAACGCGGCAACGCTGACTCGTTGGCTGGATGGTGTGAAAACCTTTGATGGTCAAACGCCAAACGGCACCGAAATGGCGGAGGCGCTGGCCGTTGGCTGGGGTCGTTTAAAAGATTGATCCTGTGCGGTGGTCAGAGACCCTCTGAATAACTCTGCGCGGGTTTTCCAGAGGGCTCTTGGTGTCCACCGCTTTTACTCTTTTCCTTCTGTCTCTCTATCCGTTTTCTCTTATTCCCTTCTCTTTAACGTCGTTTCTTAACGTCCTGTTCTTCATCTTGCTCTTTTTGCGCCGTTTTCTGCAGGCCGGTTTCTGGCTGTTTAAGCTCGTAAAAACCGGCGGCTGCCTTACTGCGACGAAGCTGGGCGCAATATGTCCGTTGCGTTGCGCGTAAGTGATAAATCACGTCGTTGTATGAATACGACGTTGCTGCAATCCCCATAGGCTGGATAAAAAACTCTGCTGTCTGAGGTATGCCTATGAAAATTCGGGTTTG
This sequence comes from Oceanobacter sp. ABM4_470, assembly GCF_056158645.1. Classification (NCBI taxonomy): domain Bacteria; kingdom Pseudomonadati; phylum Pseudomonadota; class Gammaproteobacteria; order Oceanospirillales; family Oceanospirillaceae; genus Oceanobacter; species Oceanobacter sp. ABM4_470. The sequence goes on along the minus strand of NZ_JBSWTR010000001.1, from coordinate 3,137,146 downwards.
GGCGTTGTTGTGCGCACTGCTTCTGGCGAATGCCAGTCAGGCGCAAGACGATGTCAGTTGTAACACCATCCGCTTTGCCATGCTGGACTGGGCGGATCTGAAAGTAACGTCAACGGCCTCCCGGGTGTTGCTGGAAAAACTCGGCTATCAGGTTGAGATGGATGTCAGGCCCAGTATTGGCGAAGTGTATGAATCACTGGCCAATGACGAAAACGATTTGTTCATGGGGAATTGGATGCCCGCCAACACCGACATGATCACGCCGTATCTGGAACAGGGCCAGCTGGAGGTTTTGCAAACCAACCTCAAACGCGGCATTTACACTCTGGTGGTGCCACAGTACGTGTACGACCAGGGCGTCACCCGGGTGCAGGATCTGGGCAAGTATGCAGAGCAATTTGACGGTCGGGTGTATGGCCTTGAAAAAGGCAATACCGGTAATGCTCAGGTCAAGAAGATGATTGCAGACCCGTCAATAGGCATGGGTGACTTCAAGCTGATCCCGACTTCAGAGCGGCTGATGCTGGCACAGGCAAAAGGCCGGATTCGCAAAGGGCAGTGGGTGGCTTTTCTGGGCTGGGTTCCACACCCAATGAATCGTAATCTGGAATTGCAGTATCTGGATGGTGCGGATGACTATTTTGGCCCCAACAAAGGTGCGTCCTACGTGCGTACCGTGGCACAGGATGGCTTTTCCCAACGTTGCCCAAATGCTGCTCGGCTGATGAAAAACATGGTGTTCAGTCAGGAAATGGAAGAGCAGCTGATGGATGAAATTGAAAATGGCTTTGTGCCACCGCTACGGGCGGTGCGTATCTGGATGCACGACAACGAAGCCACCGTGACCGGCTGGCTGCAAGGTGTGGCTACTCGCACCGGAGGTCAGCCAGACAGCCGCCAGATTGTGGCAGACCTGGAAGTGGGCTGGGGAAGACTGACGGACTGATGAGCCAACAGTTAACGCTAATTCACAAAAAGCCGCACTCGATTGCGGCTTTTTCTTTGCTGGAATTTATTTGAATAGTGAACAATTCTGTTGCGCGTTATTAAATCGGCAATTGCACTCTGGTCAGTGAAACTATTCAGGAGTAACGTGACTCATATCAGTTACACAGATTAAAAATCCCTTGCTGTTGAATGTCGGAATCTGAATCACAGAAACCCGTCTGCCAACAGCCCCAACGTCAGGAGGCGCCCATGACTCGAGTGATTCTAATGCTCAGTTTGTTACTGGGCTTCATGCTGCTTCCTGATACCAGCCCCGCAGGCTTCAACTCCGCATCCACACTGGATCTTTCCGACTACCCGATCGACCTGGCCACCGGCGAGGCCGACAAGGTACAAGGGATTGTTCCTGATGATGCGTTTGTGCCTCTGGTTATCCCACAGCACTGGCAGCCTGCGCTGGTCAGCAACACTCAGGTACTGGACACCCGTCCAGAAGCCCGACGAGCCCGTAGTCCTCCGCTGGTTTGATTCGCTCTGCTTCGTTTTTAACACAATCAAACCATCAAAAATTTAACTGTTGTCGTAGGCCCTTTACTGACTTTGGCCGACAGCAGTTCTGTGAGGAGTACTCCCTATGCACAAGCTGAAATTGCACACCGTATCCAGCATCGACGAATTGGTTCAACCAGCAAAACCGATCCATATTTCCCTGCGTAGCCCAGCGCTGGCGTTCTTTACTGACTTCCTCGACAACGAGCCGCTGGTGATCGAATCGTCTGTGACCGCGGATAACGCCCGCCGCATCATGATTCGTACCCATGTCCGTCTGAAGCTGGTGCTCGACAACGACAACCGCTTTGCCGGTGTGATTACAGCGGAAGATTTGGCCGAGCAAAACGTGATTCAAAAAGCCGTCAACAACGGCAGCCTGCGCAGCGATGTGCTGGTGTCTGATCTGATGACCCGTAAGAGTGATCTGAGTGCCTTCGACATCAGCGAAGTCGAAAAATCCACCATCGGTGATGTGGTTAACTTCCTGCGCGAAGTGCACCAGCAACACTGCCTGGTGCTGGACGCCGAGAATCACCAGATTCGCGGTATCTTCTCCGCCAGTGATATTTCCCGCAAGCTGCGCCTGCCGCTGAATATTCAGGAGCAATCCAGCTTTGCGCGAGTCTTCAGCGCGGTGTCCTGAGTCAGCTGAATCGATAGCGTTGCAATTGGCAATAACACAAGCCGGGCATGTCCCGGCTTTTTTGTGACTGTAATAGCAGAATAAGGATTCGCTTGAATCAAGCGACGTTACTTGTCGCATTGGCTTGTCACTATGCCGTCTGAGTCAGGATGACTCACAGGAACAAGGACGATAAGAGCAAGACGCTCTTGTGATGGACCACGCCAGGGAGGCGGGATTCAGGAAGAAGTTGAGCAGCAAGGAAGCTGCTCTCGTTTTAAACGCCTGCGTTCATCACTCCAGCGATGCAGGAGCGGCCCGACGCCTGGTCAGGCCCTTGATTGGTGATTCGACAAGGTTACTCGACGGGTTATTTGATAAGGCTTTCTGCGTTGTTATTACTTTGGCTGCCGGCTGTTTCTGAATCATCAGGTATCACGCCGTACAGTTTCGCCATGGTTTGCGCCTTGCTGGCGAATTCTTCTACCCAGTGCTCTGGGGCTTCAACCCGAATGTGTTCATTGAGCCCATAAACCCACCAACGGGTTTCCTGATCGTCAGGCACTATCGCTGTCAGGCGGTAGCGGCCATTGTCGGCTGGCCCGTGAATTTCCTGCTGATGACTGATTGGCGTTTCCTGCAAGCGTGAGGCAATACTCTCTGAAATATCGGCGATCAGCTCGATATCACCGCTGTGTCCCCAGCCAAAATTACGCAGGAAATCATCAATATCAAAGTTGCTGTTGTCCGGGCAAAGGGCGTCGGTCAAGCGCGCATCGGCGATGCGGTGTAAGGCATAGATGTAAGGGGTGGTGTAGTCGTTGGCAGTGGCGACCAGATAGTGGGTGGCGCCTTTTGCAACCAGAGCCAGCGGCGTCAGATTCAGCTGTTTGGTGTCCTGATGGCTACGGCTGGCGTAGGACACCGCCAGTTGTTTGTTCTGCAACAAGGCTTCGGTAATGTTCTCCCAGGTGGCTTCGCACGGTTCGGGTGGCAGCAGCTGTTTGGTTTCCGGTAGAACCCTAATGCGATCTGGCCACACAGATGCCTTGCCTTTGAAGCTGTTCAGGCTGCTTTTGGCTTCTTCAAATTGGGGCTGAATTTGCTGGAAAGCATAGGCCGGTAGAACCTGTTTCAGATACGGCTCTGCCAAAATGAAAGACAATGCGGCGGCTGAGTTGGAACGATGCAGAAGCTGCTTACCTCCGGCGACAAACCCCCACGAGTTACTGCGGCCGTTGGTCTCGGTATAGAGCTGGTAAGCAACAGAAAGGGATTCCAGATCCCGTTCCACCGTGCGTTTGGTGCAGCGGTAATCCCGCTCCAGCTTTTGGTGCAGCAACGTGGTGCTGATTGGGTCGGATGGCTTTTCGGGAATCAGGCGCAACATTTCCATTCGTCGTGCGAATGTCAGGTAATCATTGGCCATGCTAAGCAACTCCTTATGCTTGGGACGGGTTTCGAGGCCTGATTATAAGTAGATGAAATGTGATTTCTATCACATTTGAATCTGAATTGATTGATAAATGAACCTTAAATGCCCGGCAGTCGTGCTTGAGTATTTATCAGCATCGATGCAGGCGCTGCCCGTTGAGCGAAGAACACAGGGTCATTGGATGCACCGAACGTGTCGTGTAAGTCCACTTCCTCGGGATCGGTCACAGGAGGTTGGGTTGATGGGTCGATCATGTCCACATGCAACGCGATTGCCTGGCACATGGGGCAGCAATCGGGCAAAGCGCTCAGCTCCGAGTAGACATAGTTCCAGTTACAGATGGAACACTGGGCATGGTAAACAAATGCAGGCTGAGATACTTTCATCGCTTTCTCCATCATCCTTCAGGAAACAATGAGGGCATCTTGCGGGGTTGAAGCGTCAAAACGTGTCGCAATTCACAAAAAACATAACCGTTTTTTAAACGGCAGAATGTCAGGCAGCAGATGAGCTGAAACGGGAGTAGAGCTCCGGAATAGACGCGACTAACCAAAGGCTGCTTATGTGACTTGGGAAGATAAAAACAAGGAATAGTTAATGGCTGAGGTGGCAGGACTCGAACCTGCGAATGACGGGATCAAAACCCGTTGCCTTACCACTTGGCGACACCCCAGCAGATGAAAAAGCAAGAAAGCTTTCTCGAAGAAGTTCAAGCTGTGCCTCAACTTCAGGACGCGCATATTATCAGGAGAAAAAATTCCTGCAACATCAAAAGCTTAGAAAATTTAAAAAAATCTGAAATTTTTTCCGATTTGGTGGTTTTTTAGTCATAAGGTTTTGTTTTTGCAGCAAAATCGGTAAATTAACTGGATGTTTGAACAGTATCTGGAATTCTTCCATGCGATTGATCATCGCTGAAAAGCCATCACTTGGCCGGGCCATTGCCGCGGTATTGCCAAAACCCCATCAAAAAGGGGAAGGATTTGTACGGGCGGCCAACGGCGATGTGGTCAGCTGGTGCATTGGTCACTTGCTGGAGCAGGCCGAGCCGGATGCCTACAACCCGGTTTTCAAACAGTGGAAGCTGGATCACCTGCCGATTGTGCCGGAACAGTGGCAATTGCAGCCGAAGCCTAAAACCCGCAAGCAGCTGTCGGTGCTGCGCAAACTGGTAAAAGAAGCCAGTCAGCTGGTGCATGCCGGCGACCCCGACCGCGAAGGGCAGTTATTGGTCGATGAGGTGATCAGCTATCTGAAGACCCCGGCCAACAAGAAGCAGGCCATGCAGCGTTTGTTGGTCAGTGACCTGAACCCGGCGGCAGTGAAAAAAGCGCTGAACCAGTTACGACCCAACAGCGAGTTTGTGCCGCTGTCGGTCTCGGCATTGGCGCGCAGTCGGGCCGACTGGCTGTACGGCATTAACCTGACCCGTGCCTGTACCATCAAAGGGCAGCAAGGCGGCTTGAAGCAGGTGCTGTCGGTGGGGCGGGTGCAAACCCCTGTGCTGGGCCTTGTTGTTAAGCGGGATCAGGCCATCGAGCAATTTGTCTCTCGGCCTTTTTACGAAGTGCGTGCTGCCATTCATATGGCCGAAGGGCAACCGTTGGCGTTCTATGCCAAATGGCAGCCCAGTGAAGCCTGTGCCGCTCATCAGGATGAAGACGGCCGGGTGCTGAACCCCAGGCTGGCGCATAATGTTGCCGAGCGTATACGCCATCAGGCCGCCAGAGTGCTGTCCTGCAACAAGAAGGAAAAGCAGCAAGCTGCGCCTTTGCCCTACAACCTGTCAGCCCTGCAAATTGATGCGGCCAAGGCCTTTGGCCTGAGTGCCAAGGTGGCACTGGACGCCTGTCAGAACCTGTACGAGAAGCATCAGCTGATTACTTATCCGCGTTCTGACTGTCGTTACTTGCCGATGGAGCATTTTGGCCAGCGCCAGTCGGTGGTGGCGGCGATTGGCAATAACGTTGCCGATGCCGGCCTTGGCAAGGCCGTGGCTGAGGTGAATCTGAGCCTGAAATCGAAAGCCTGGAATGACAGCAAGGTGGGTGCACACCACGCCATTATTCCGACCGAAAAGCGCAGCGATATCAGTAAACTGGGGCGCGCCGAACAACAAATTTACGGGCTGGTCGCGCGTCAGTACCTATTGCAGTTTTATCCGCCCTATCGTTATGCGGACCATAAAATCGAACTCGATATTGCCGGTGGGCTGTTTGTTGCCAGCCAGCGCAGCGCTCTGGATTTGGGCTGGAAAGCCATCATGCCGGTGCGCAAACCTGCTGCTGGCGAAGAACCGTCCGACGAGCAGCGTCCGCCGTTGCCTGATGTCAGTGCCGGGCAGCTGCTGTTCAGCGGCGACCCCAAAATTGACGAAAAGCATACCCAGCCGCCGGAGTTCTTTACCGACGCCACCCTGTTGGCGGCGATGACGGGCATCAACCGCTATGTGCAAAGCAAGGAGCTGAAAAAAATCCTCAAGGACACCGATGGCCTGGGGACTGAAGCGACCCGTGCATCCATCATCGAACTGCTGTTCAAACGGCAGTTCTTGCAACGTCAGGGCAAACAAATCAAGTCGACGCCGTTGGGGCGAGCGTTGATCAATGCCTTGCCAGAACAAACCACGGTGCCGGACATGACCGCCCATTGGGAGCGGCAGCTGAACGACATCAGTGAGCGGACGTTAAATTACGACGGCTTTATGCAGCCGATGCTGAACGAGTTGGGGTTGCTGGTGGGCCAAGCTGGCAAGTTGGATATCGGGGCGTTTCAGGGGCTTCCTGCACCGGCCCAAACGCCGTATCGACGCGGCCGTCGTGCGGGTTCAAGCGGCAGCACCCGTTCCCGCAGCAGTACCAGTAAAAGCTCCGGCAGCCACTCTGGTACTGGCCGGCGTAAGTCATAGGCTCCAACGAGTCAGACTTCTGGCAGTACGTAATAGCTCCATCGGCGTTCGCCCTGTTTGCTCAACTTGCCTTCTTTATGCAGTTTTTTCAGCAGGTATGAGGCGCGGCCGTGGTCAACGTCCAACAGTTGCTGTGCGGTGGCGTTGTTGATGCGGTCGTTGTGACGAACAAAGTCCAGCAGCATAGCCTCGTCGTTATCCACTTGTGTCCCCGGCGGGGCAAAAGCAAAGCCAGAACCCGGGCCTTGGCCTGAGACCGGGTGGGTTCTGTGGGTCGATGCCGCTGTTTGAGAGGCTCGTTCCTGAGCAGTACTTTCTTCAACATTACTTTCCTCAACCGCTATTCCCTGAACAGCGGCTTCGGTTGGCGCTTCGACAAAGTTCAGATGGCGGCGAGTGATGCACTGACCGCGACTGGCGATCAGCGCAAATTCAATCATATTGCGCAGCTCACGCACGTTGCCCGGAAAACCGTAGCTCTGGATAGCCTGCATGGCCTCAGGGCTAATTGCCGATGACGGGGCGTCGGCCTGTTCTCGCTGGCGGCCCATTTGACGGCTCAGAGTGCTGATAAAGTGGTTCACCAGCAATGGAATGTCGTTCATGCGTTCGCGCAGGGGCGGTAATTCCATGCGGTAGCCTGCCAGTCGGAAGTACAGGTCCTGACGGAATTCCTGACGGTTGACCCGCTGTTGCAGGTTGACGTTGGTGGCTGCCACCACCCGAACGTTTACCTGCTTTTGTTTGTTGCTGCCAATCGGCGTCAGCAAACCATCTTCCAGCACGCGCAGCAGCTTGGTTTGCAGCCCTAATGGCATGTCGCCAATTTCATCCAGAAACAGGGTGCCGCCGTTGGCTTGTTCGAAATAGCCGGTACGGTCGTTGATGGCGCCAGTGAAGGCGCCACGGGTGTGGCCAAAAAACTCGGCGTCGGCCAATTCGGCCGGAATCGCGGCGCAGTTCACTGCAATAAAAGGTTTCGCCGAACGCTGGCTGCCGTAGTGAATGGCCCGCGACACCAGCTCTTTGCCGGTGCCGCTTTCGCCCAGTACCAACACGTTGGTATCTGGTGCCTGTTGCAGGCTTCTGAGCTGTTCCAGCAGCTCCAGCATGCGTTGGCTTTGGCCGACAAACGCATCCAGTCCCCAGCGTTCTGCCTCCTGACGGGTCAGGGCCGACAAGGTGTTCTGGCTGGTGTTAAGGGCTGCTTCTGCTTGCTGGCGCTTGTCGATCTGGGCCTGCAACTCCTGATTCAGTGCTTGCAGCTGCTGGTTACGTTGCAGCAGTTCCTGTTGCTGTTGCTGAATGGTCAGCTGGGCCTGAATGCGCGCCAGTACTTCCTGTCGATGCAGCGGTTTGGTGACATAGTCGATAGCACCAGCTTCAAAGCCTTTGACCCGATGTTGCGGGTCAGACAACGCGCTCATGAAAATCACCGGGGTTTTGCTGCCTTGTGGCAGTTGCTTCAGACGACGGCAGGTTTCGTAGCCGTCGATGCCCGGCATCATCACATCCAGCAGAATCAGGTCTGGTTGGTGCTGGCTGGCCAGTTGCAGAGCATCTTCGCCGCAGGTGGCTACTGACAGTTGCAGGTTGGCTTCGGCCAGATAGCTGACCAGCACATCAAGGTTATCGGGCTGGTCGTCAACGATCAGCAATTTGGGCAGTTGGGTCATGGGGTCGGGTGTCTGCTAGCCAGGGAACGTCAGCAATCTATAAGAGTTTTATAAGAAAATCCTGTCGATTCTATCGCGAATCTATGAGGTTTCTATAAGCGTCAGTATGAAATTCTATAAGGTTTTTTGCTTATAAAATCATGAGTATTTTTATAAATCATTGATTTTAAATGAAATTATTTTTTGGCCCGTAACCTGCTATGTCAGCTGTAACGAAGATAAAAACGATTTGGGGGTTACTTATGATGCTGGCGCAAAATTACAACGAATCCTTGCCTATGGTACTGGTGATCGACGACAACCCGACCAACCTGGATGTGGTCATCGAGCACCTGGGCAAAGAAGCCATTGATGTTCGTGCGGCAACATCCGGTATGGAAGGGCTGGAACTGGCGCGTTTTCTGGAGCCGGATTTGATCCTGCTGGATGTGCTGATGCCGGATATGAACGGTTATGAGGTGTGTCGTCGCATCAAGCGAGATCCTCAGTTGGCCAATATTCCGGTGGTGTTCCTTTCGGCGCTGGGCGAACAGGTACGGCGTGATCACGGTTTCCGGGTTGGTGGGGCCGATTATCTGCAAAAGCCGTTCGTGGCAGAAGAATTGAAAAGCAGTGTCTGGAATAATCTGGCCGTAGCCTAATCCACCCTCAACACCGGAAACACCACCACCATGATGGCTTTTGATGGCGGCGACCCAGGTCGTTCAGGAAATAACTCCAACACACCTGCACGACGATCACTTCTTTTACCAACTCCATTGCATGGCCTGTGCCGTGGATTGATGCTGGCGACAACAACCATGGCGACAATAACCATGGCAACCGCGGCGATGGCGGACGAATTAGCCAGCCAGGATGAGCTGGGTGAGTTGATGGCCTTGCTGCAACAGGAAACCGAGCTGGCAACCCAAACTCGCATGAACGCTGACTACGTGCCGGGCATGGTGTCGGTGTTGTACGCCGAGGATGCGCTGGTTTCCGGCAAGCATACGGTGGCGGATGTGTTGTCGGATGTGGCCGGGTTTATGGTTAATGAAACCAATAGCGGCGACAAGCGCGTGATTGTGCGTGGTGTCGGCGCGACCCAGAACGCCAGTAACCTGAAGCTGATGCTGGATGGAGTGGCGGTCAATCGGCCAACCGATGGCTCTGCCGACTGGCTATTCCGCATGCCGTTGACCATGGTCGATCGGGTGGAAGTGATTCGTGGGCCGGGTTCGTCGGTACATGGCGGTTTTGCCTTTTCCGGCGTGGTGAACGTGATCCCGCGAACCGAAAATTCCGTTGGTGCCTTCAGCGGCAGCCAACAGCAGCGCCGGTTGGCTCTGAACCTCAGTGAATCGACCGACGCTGGCGTGAACACCCGTCTGTTAGCTTCGTTCTGGCGCAAGGGCAACTCTGGTCTTGAAACCGGCCCGGATAATTTCCGGCCGTCGGCAACGCATTCGCCGGGGCGTGTTTATGACCATGAGCAGGGTGCCATGATGGTGGCCGGTATCGACTGGCAGGGCTATCGTTTTGACATCAGCATGGTGTCGACCGAGCGAGGCCCGGGTCATGGTGAATCCGCCGCGTTGCCGTATGAATCTGATCCTCGAATTGAACAATCGGTAGCGGCCAGACTGGGCAAGCAGTGGCGGTTAGCTGAAGGTGTAATCCTCAACAGCGAGTTCAGCTATCTCAATACCGGCTTGAACAAGGCACTGTCGTTGCCGTTGCCAGCGGGCATTACGCCGCCGGGCCTTACTCAGCCACTTCGTAATGACGTATTCCGTTCTTCGGGCAGTCAGGATCACGCTTACGCCTTGCGCACGGATTTGACCTGGCAATGGTCGGATGCTCATTTGTTGCATGGGGGGCTATCCAGCCAACACCTGAAAGTCGATTCTTCCTACACCTTGCGATCGGTGAATGGCGAGAACCATGAGTATATTGCCGACGGCGGTGACCCGGTGATTGAAGGCAGCAGCCGCTACGTTAATGCGTTTGGCCTGCAAGACCAGTGGCAAGTGACGGAAGCTCTGGCCATTACCACCGGTGTGCGTGTCGACCAGTACACCGACTGGGGCAACCATGTTTCGCCACGTCTGGCGGCGGTATGGCAACTGGACGGCGGCCACATTCTCAAGCTGCAATACGCCGAAGCGTTCCGGCCGCCATCGTTGGAAGAGGCGAATCCCGGGCCGGATTCCAACCTTGCGGGCAGCGGCTCCCTGAATGAAGAAATCATCAAATCCTGGGAAGCGGCCTGGGTGTACCGTGGCGATGACGAACGCCTGTCGGCGACGGTGTTCCGCACCAAAGTGCAGGATCTGATCGAGTTCTATATCAATCCCGGACGTCCACCTGTGTGGCGCAACCGCGGAGATATCATGACGGTGGGCGCTGAACTGGAGTGGCAACAGCAGGTCAGTCGTTCACTGGAGTGGAGTGGTAACCTCAGTTACGCCAATGCCAAGGATTACTTCGATCCGGATCAGCGCTTGTTGGGAGCTGTCGACTGGATGGCGAACATCAAAGGCCGCTGGTATCTCAGTGATGGCGTCAGCACTAACCTGAACGTACGTTACATTGGCCAGCAGGAAGGTTGGGAAGTGGGTCGTCGAGTGCCCCATGAACGTCGTTTCCCGGCTTACTGGTTGTTCGATGTGTCGCTGGAATGGCGTCATGCCTTTGCCATCGATGACCTCTACATGCTGGCTAGCTGTCAGAACCTGACCGACCGGCAGTATCGCTCGGTACCTTCCCCAAGTCAGTATCCGGAAGGGTTGAACAACGGCTACCGCCAACTGGGAGTTGGCGTTAAATATGAATTCTGATCAGAGCATTTATTGTTAATGAACCCCCTGACGCTGCGGCCGGGCATGGATGCCTGCCTGCGCTGGGTCAGCCGTTTGATGCTAGTCACACTGCTGATGTCCACGCCCACACACAGCCTGTTTGCGGACGCTGCAAGCGACCGCCGGGCTCGTGTTGGCCTCAATTTGTTTCGTACCTTCGTTAATGCCGATCTGACCCTCGACAGCCATGCGCAAAACAACCGCATTCCGGTGGCCATGCTGTATCTGACCTCCAACCTTCAGGCACGTGAATTCCGCGACCAGCTGGAGCAAACCTGGCCGTCGGTGCAGGGCTATCAAACGGAGATTCAGGTGGTGTCGTTGCAGCAGCTGTTGGCACAACCGAATGCAAACATGCCTGCGGCTGTGTTTGTGACAGAACGACTCAATGTGCAGGAGCGTCAGCAGCTGGTCGAGCTGACCATCAAACATCAGGTGGCGGTATTCTCGCCGTTTGAAGGGGATGTGGAGGCCGGCATTCTTGGGGGGCTGTCGGTTACGTCGAGCGTGAAACCCACCGTCAATCTGACCACCTTGCAGCTCAGCAAGCTGTCGATCAAATCGTTTTACCTGAGTGTGGCGCGTACCTATGAATAGAGGGGATAAAGGGAATAGCGGGGATATAGGGAACAACGGCCAATCCATCTGGCAGCGTTGCCTGAACCGGTTGTTCAATTGCGTCGACTGCGCCAAACGGCGGTTCCGTGAGCTGCGGCAGCACCTGCTGATTACCGCCGTCTTTGTGGGGCTGGTGGCAGCGCAATTCAATTCTCTCGACAGCTACTGGAAAAACACCCTCGAGCCACGCTTGCGCAGTACCACGGGCGCTCAGGCCAACATTATTGCGCAGTCGCAAACTTCGGTGTTGGTCGAGATTCTCGAGCACGGCAACCCCGATACCATGGCCCGGCAGTTGTACGATGCAGTGCAGGAAATGCTGGTGGTGGAAGACCCGGCGACGGGCGCTGCCATGGTCAAGGGCGTAGGCTTACTGGTTGACTACGACACCCTTGGCGTACCGGTTGGAACCCTCGACATGGCCGAAGGAGACCTGGTGTGTGGCGAATGTTTCAAGGCCTCCCTGCCGTTGATCAACGAAGCCGGCGTGCTGCTCGGCTTGGTCGACTTTAACCTCAGTGACGCCAACTACCAGCAGTTAGCCGCAGACATGCGCGAGCGACTGTTTCGGGAATCGGCCCTGGTCGTGGCATTGCTGGTGGTGGTGTGGATGTTGATGCTGGCGGTGTTTCACCGGCTGCATCTGGCCAAACGCCAGATCGAAGAATCCGACCGTGCCAAAACCCGCTTTATGGCCAATGTAACCCATGAACTGCGCACGCCATTGAACGGCATTCTGGGCTACAGCCAGCTGATGAAAGCCGATGAGTCGCTGGCAGCGCAGCATGGCAAAGGCATCAAAACCATTGACCGCTGTGCCCGTCACTTGCTGTTGCTGATTAACGATATTCTCGACTTTTCAAAAGCCGATGAAGAAAAGCTGGTGCTTCATCCCGGTGAACTGCACCTGCCATCTTTCCTGCTCACCATCATGCAAATGACCGAAGTTCGGGCCCGTGAAAAAGGTCTGAAGCTGGCGTTTATTGGTCCGGAAAAGATACCCAGCTACGTGCTGGTGGACGAAAAACGCTTGCGTCAGGTTGCCCTCAACCTGTGTAGCAATGCGCTGAAGTTTACTTCTGAAGGCGGCGTTACCGTGTTCATGGAAGTGCTCAAACAGAACGACAAAACGGCAACCTTCCGCTGGCGGGTGGTCGATACCGGTATCGGCATCGCCCAACAGGATATGAAGAAAATCTTTGTGCCATTTCAGCAGTTGGATAACGAAATTACCCGCGCTGAAGGCTCGGGCCTGGGGCTCAGTATTTGCCAGCGCATCCTGCAACAAATGGGCTCACGGCTGCATGTGGACAGTGAGGTTGGTAAAGGCTCGGAATTCTGGTTCGACCTGACCTTGCCGCTGCTGAGCCAGGAAATGACCTCCACCATCAAACCCATGCCAGAGACACAAGCCGACGAGACTGATACTGCCGCTGCCGAGCTGGTGTTGCCGCCGGATGAATTGCTGATGGAGCTGAAAGAGGCGGCCATGCAGCACAACATTCTGCGGGTGCGGCAACTGCTCACCGAGCTGGAATCCGAGCCTGACTATCAGGTGTTCTGCGATCAGGCTCAGGAGCTGGTGGGGCAGTACCGTTTCAAGGCGCTGGGGGAGTGGTTGGCTTCGCTGTCAGATGCCTGAACCGACGCTATCACTCACAGCCTCCTGGAACGGAAACGCGCATGCCTGGGGGTGATCATTTTCCGGCAAAATGCCGCCATTTCTCCGTCGTTTTGTTGATAGATTGTACAAAAGCGCAACCGCCGGTTACCTAACACTCACATCATTATTGCGCTCGGGAACCTACGCTATTACCTGACTTAAAAGGTATGAATTACCGTGTAGAGGTTTCTGATGGCTCGCAAAATTCACAAAAACACCCCTCGTTTGGCTCTTGAACGTCGTCGCATGTTTGACGGCGCTGGGCTGATTACATCGCTGGATGCGTTGAGTGGCAGTGGTGAGCCAGCCGAGCCGATGGCTGACAAAAACAGCGGCCCGCTGGTACAACCGCAGCTGCTGGGTGGGTTGATCGGTGCCGTTACGGACACCGTCGGTGGCGTTCTGGAAACCACCAATAATGTTGTTAATAGCCTGTTGTCGATACCAGAGCTGCCTTTGCTGGCGGAAGATCAGTCACTGGTGTTTCTGGATGTGGGCTTGATCGAGTTGGATTTACTCAACATCAACGCCAGCCTGGTGGACTTGACCCTGGACGTTCCGGTTGGGTCGTTTGAACTGGATCAGTCGGCTGATGTGTCATTGTCTGAAACAGCACCAGGCACGATCACTCTGACGGGCAGCCCTCTGAATATCAACGCGGTACTGGAAAGCCTGGTGTATGTCCCCGGTGACGATTACAACGGCCCCACTACGATTAATCTTGCTTTAACTGACAGCCTGCTTGGTTTGCCGCTGGTGAGCCTGGAGTTGCCACTGACCATTGTTCCGGTGGAGGATATCGTCGCTGACACCGTCAACGTCAATGGCACCGACCCGGTGGCCTTTAACGTCATGGCCAACGACACCTTTGAGAACAGCGGTGCAGCCATCGACAGCTACACTCAGCCAACCAACGGTTCCGTGACCATCGATGCCAACGGCAATGCGGTGTACCAGGCCAATAACGGCTATACCGGTAGTGACAGTTTCACCTACACCGTGCTGTCGAATAGCACCACAGAAACCACCACGGTGACCGTTAACACCAATGGTGTTCCGGAAACTACCGGTATCTCCGACAGCAATACCACCCGTGGCGAAGCCGTTCTGATTGATCTGAGTGGCGCTTTCAGTGACCCGGATGGCGATCCGCTGATTTACACTTGCGTTGATTTGCCAGATGGCCTGTCGCTGGACCCGAACACCGGCATTTTGTCCGGCACCGTGGCAGAGGCTGAACTGCAAGCCTCCGCAGATGGCACCTTCCCGCTGACGATCACCGCCACCGATCCACAAGGCGCTCAGATTTCCAGCAGCTTCGACCTCAACGTCGACCTGAGTGTGTCGGCGCTGGTGAACCTGCCAACGATCCCTCTTCTGGCGGAAGACCAATCGCTGATTTTTGCTGATGTGGGCCTGATTGAACTGCAAGCGGGCAACATCAACGCCAGCCTGGTTGATGTGACGTTGGATGTACCTTTGGGTGCGCTGTCTGTGGATCAAACCGCCGGTGTGTCGCTGTCGCAAACCGAACCCGGCACCGTCACGCTCAGCGGCAACGTTGCCGATATTAATCTGGCGCTGCAAAGTCTGGTGTACACCCCGGGAGCGGATTACAACGGCCCGGTAACCATCGATCTGGCATTAACTGACAGCCTGCTTGGTTTGCCTCTGGTGAGCCTGGAACTGCCGATTACTATCACACCTGTGGTCGATATTGAGGCCGATACGGTGTACACCAACGGCAGTGATCCGGTCGGCTTCAACGTGATGGCCAACGACACCTTTGAAAACCCGGCAGCGGCGGTGACTTCATACACCCAGCCAGCCAACGGCACGGTTACGATTGATGCCAACGGCAACGCGACCTATCAGGCTAACAACGGCTTCAGCGGCAGCGATACCTTCACCTATACGGTCACATCCAGCGGCACCACCGAAACCACCACCGTTACGGTGAACGTTAACGCGGTACCTACGACCACCGGCATTCCAGACCTCAACGCACAGGACAGCGGTACGGTATCGCTGGATGTCAGTGGCCAATTTGCCGACAGTGATTCCGCCAGCCTGACATTCTCAGCAACCGGGTTGCCGAACGGCCTGAGTATTGATCCCAATACCGGCGTGATCAGCGGCACCCTGGATGCCGATGCATCCACCCAACTGGCCAACGGTGAATACAACATTACTGTCACCGCAACAGACACCGAAGGTGCCTCCGTAGCGGCCAGCTTCACCATGACGGTTCTGAACCCGGCGCCAACCGCGGTGGACGACAGTGCCAGTGGTAATGAAGACACCAGTATCAGCGGCAACGTACTGACCAACGATTCAGACCCGGATGGCGACACCCTGTCGGTGAACACCACACCGGTAACCGGCCCAGCCAACGGCAGCGTGGTGCTGCAACCCGATGGTGGCTTCGTTTACACCCCAAATGCTGACTTTGCCGGAACCGACTCCTTCGTTTACGAAGTAACCGACTCGGATGGCGGCACCTCAACAGCCACCGTTACCCTGACGGTGAACAACGTCAACGACGCGCCGACAACACCAAGCGGCCGTACTGAAACCACCGCCGAAGATACTTCAGCCTCAATTGATCTGCTGGCAGGCTCTGCTGACGTAGACGGTGACACAGTGGTTGTGGATAGCGCCAGCGCCCTGAACGGCACGGTATCCGTGGATGCTAACGGCGTTGCCACCTACACACCTAATCAGGACTTCAACGGCACCGACACCATTACCTACACCTTGAGTGACGGTAACGGCGGCACCGTGACCGAGACGATTACAGTCACTGTCACCGCTGAAAACGATGCGCCTACCACGCCAAGCGGCCGTACTGAAACTACGGCGGAAGATACCCCAGCATCTATTGATTTGCTGGCAGGCAGCAATGATGTAGACGGCGATACCGTCACCGTAGACTCAGCATCCGCTCTGAACGGCACTATCTCCGTCGACGCCAACGGCGTAGCAACTTACACACCTAACCAGGACTTCAACGGCACCGACACCATCACTTACACCTTGAGTGACGGTAATGGTGGAACCGTGACCGAGACGATTACAGTCACTGTAACTGCTGAAAACGACGCGCCAACGACTCCAAGCGGCCGTACTGAAACTACAGCCGAAGACACCCCAGCTTCCATTGATCTGCTGGCAGGTTCTGCCGACGTTGATGGCGACACTGTAGTTGTGGATAGCGCCAGTGCGCTGAATGGTACGGTATCTGTCGACGCTAACGGCGTTGCCACCTACACACCGAACCAGAACTTCAACGGCACCGATACCATCACCTATACCTTGAGTGACGGTAATGGCGGCACGGTAACTGAGACGATCACCGTCACCGTTACTGCTGAAAACGACGCACCAACGACACCGTCCGGCCGAACTGAAACTACGGCGGAAGACACTCCAGCGTCCATCGACCTGTTGGCCGGTTCCGGTGATGTTGATGGCGATACGGTTACTGTCGACTCCGCGTCAGCGCTGAACGGTACGATCACTGTCGACGCTAACGGCGTAGCGACTTACACACCGAATGCTGATTTTAACGGCACGGACACCATCACTTACACCTTGAGTGACGGTAATGGTGGAACCGTAACTGAAACCATTGCAGTCACCGTAACCGCCGAAAACGACGCACCAACGACTCCAAGTGGCCGTACTGAAACTACGGCGGAAGATACCCCAGCGTCTATCGACTTGTTGGCCGGTTCCGCTGATGTAGACGGAGACACAGTGGTTGTAGATAGCGCCAGCGCGTTGAACGGTACGATCACTGTCGACGCTAACGGCGTTGCTACCTACACGCCTAACGCCGACTTCAACGGCACCGATACCATCACTTACACCCTGAGTGACGGTAACGGCGGCACGGTAACTGAGACGATCACCGTCACCGTCACTGCTGAAAACGATGCACCAACGACACCGTCTGGCCGTACGGAAACCACTGCCGAAGACACTCCGGCGAGCATTGATCTGCTGGCAGGCTCTTCCGACGTTGATGGAGATACGGTCACTGTCGACTCCGCGTCAGCGCTGAACGGTACGATCACTGTCGACGCCAACGGCGTAGCGACTTACACACCGAATGCTGATTTCAACGGCACCGATACCATCACCTACACCCTGAGTGACGGTAACGGCGGCACTGTGACCGAGACGATTACAGTCACTGTAACTGCTGAGAACGATGCGCCAACGACTCCAAGTGGCCGTACGGAAACTACGGCTGAAGATACTCCAGCGTCTATCGACTTGTTGGCCGGTTCCGGTGATGTAGACGGAGACACAGTGGTTGTAGATAGCGCCAGCGCGTTGAACGGCACGATCACTGTCGACGCCAACGGCGTAGCGACTTACACACCGAATGCTGATTTTAACGGCACGGACACCATCACTTATACGCTGAGTGACGGTAACGGCGGCACCGTGACTGAAACCATCACAGTCACTGTCACCGCTGAAAACGACGCACCAACCACGCCGTCTGGTCGTACTGAAACCACCGCCGAAGACACTCCAGCAAGCATTGATCTGCTGGCCGGTTCCGCTGATGCGGATGGTGATACGGTTACCGTGGACTCCGCATCTGCGTTGAACGGCACGGTATCCGTGGATGCCAACGGCGTAGCAACTTACACACCGAATGCTGATTTCAACGGCACGGATACCATCACTTATACGCTGAGTGACGGTAACGGCGGCACCGTGACTGAAACCATCACAGTCACCGTTACTGCTGAAAACGATGTACCAACCACCCCAAGTGGTCGAACTGAAACCACCGCTGAAGACACTCCAGCGTCCATCGACCTGTTGGCCGGTTCCGGTGATGTTGATGGCGATACGGTTACTGTCGACTCCGCGTCAGCGCTGAACGGTACGATCACTGTCGACGCTAACGGCGTCGCAACCTACACCCCGAACCAGGACTTCAACGGCACCGACACCATCACCTATACCTTGAGTGACGGTAACGGCGGTACGGTAACTGAAACCATCACAGTCACTGTTACGGCTGAAAACGATGCACCAACGACACCGTCTGGCCGTACGGAAACCACCGCCGAAGATACTCCAGCGTCTATCGACCTGTTGGCGGGCTCTGCTGACGCAGATGGTGACGCTGTGGTTGTGGACAGCGCCAGTGCGCTGAACGGTACGGTATCTGTCGACGCTAACGGCGTTGCTACCTACACCCCTAACGCCGACTTCAACGGCACCGACACCATCACCTACACGCTGAGTGACGGTAACGGCGGCACCGTCACTGAAACCATCACAGTCACTGTTACGGCTGAAAACGATGCACCAACGACACCGTCTGGCCGTACGGAAACCACCGCCGAAGATACTCCAGCGTCTATCGACCTGTTGGCGGGCTCTGCTGACGCAGATGGTGACGCTGTGGTTGTGGACAGCGCCAGTGCGCTGAACGGTACGGTATCTGTCGATGCTAACGGCGTTGCGACCTATACGCCGAATGCGGATTTCAATGGCACCGACACCATCACTTATACGTTGAGTGACGGTAACGGCGGTACGGTAACCGAAACCATCACGGTAACCGTTACTGCTGAAAATGACGCACCAACTACGCCAGGTGGCCGCACTGAAACCACTGTTGAAGACACTCCGGCGAGCATTGATTTGTTGGCAGGTTCTGCCGACGTTGATGGCGACACTGTCACCGTTGATTCTGCATCCGCTCTGAACGGCACTATCTCCGTCGACGCCAACGGCGTAGCAACCTACACCCCTAACGCCGACTTCAACGGCACCGACACCATCACTTACACCTTGAGTGACGGTAACGGCGGCACCGTGACCGAGACGATTACTGTCACTGTTACTGCTGAAAATGACGTACCAACCACCCCAAGTGGTCGAACTGAAACCACAGCGGAAGACACCCCGGCAAGCATTGATCTGCTGGCAGGTTCTGCCGACGTTGATGGCGACACCGTAGTTGTGGATAGCGCCAGTGCGCTGAATGGTACGGTAACTGTCGACGCTAACGGCGTCGCAACCTACACCCCGAACCAGGACTTCAACGGCACGGACACCATTACCTACACCTTGAGTGACGGTAACGGCGGTACGGTCACTGAAACCATCACGGTAACCGTCACTGCTGAAAATGATGCACCAACCACTCCAAGTGGCCGTACGGAAACTACGGCGGAAGATACCCCAGCATCTATTGATTTGCTGGCAGGCAGCAATGATGTAGACGGCGATACCGCGGTTGTGGACAGCGCCAGTGCGCTGAATGGTACGGTATCTGTCGACGCTAACGGCGTAGCGACTTACACCCCGAATGCTGATTTCAACGGCACCGACACCATTACCTACACATTGCGCGATGGTAACGGTGGCACGGTAACTGAAACCATTACGGTAACCGTTACTGCTGAAAACGATGCACCAACAGCAGGATCACAGTCTGCATCTACGAAGGAAGATATAGCGATCAATATCGATGTGCTGTCTCAAGCCAATGATGTTGACGGTGATGCTATTTCGGTCACATCGGCAACCGCAGCGAACGGCACGGTTGTTGTTGAACCTGATGGCTCTCTTACCTACACGCCAAACAATGGATTTACCGGCAGCGACACCATTACCTACGACATTGCAGATGGTAATGGTGCTACGGCAACAGGATCTGTCAGCGTGTCTGTCGATCCAGCAGGCTCGAACAGTAACCCTTATTCAACCGGTGCCCAGCCTGAAACCGTTGCTGAGGATGGTCAGACAAATATTGATTTGCTAGCAAGCATGGCAGACCCGGATGGAGACCCTCTAACAGTTGATAGTGCATCGGCTAACAATGGTTCGGTTGTTGTTGATGCAAATGGCATCGCCACTTACACACCCAACCCGGACTTTAACGGCACCGACACCATTACGTTCACCGTTAGCGATGGCAATGGCGGTTCTACAACCGAAACCATCACAGTAACCGTTACTGCTGAGAACGATGCGCCAACGACTCCAAGTGGCCGTACTGAAACCACCGCTGAAGATACTCCGGCGAGCATTGATCTGCTGGCGGGTAGCAATGATATCGATGGCGACACGGTTGTTGTGGACACCGCCAGTGCCTTGAACGGTACTGTCTCTGTTGACGCCAACGGCGTAGCGACTTACACACCGAATGCCGATTTCAACGGCACTGATACCATTACCTACACCCTGAGCGACGGTAACGGTGGCACGGTAACTGAAACCATCACGGTAACCGTCACTGCTGAAAATGATGCACCAACCACTCCAAGTGGCCGTACGGAAACTACGGCGGAAGATACCCCAGCATCTATTGATTTGCTGGCAGGCAGCAATGATGTAGACGGCGATACCGTCACCGTAGACTCAGCATCCGCTCTGAACGGCACTATCTCCGTCGACGCCAACGGCGTGGCAACCTACACACCAAACCCGGATTTCAACGGCACCGATACCATCACCTACACCCTGAGTGACGGTAACGGCGGCACCGTGACCGAGACGATTACAGTCACTGTCACCGCTGAAAACGATGTACCAACCACGCCAAGCGGTCGCACTGAAACCACCGCCGAAGACACTCCAGCGTCTATCGACTTGTTGGCCGGTTCCGCTGATGTTGATGGCGATACGGTTACTGTCGACTCCGCGTCAGCGCTGAACGGTACGATCACTGTCGACGCCAACGGCGTAGCGACTTACACACCGAATGCTGACTTCAACGGCACGGACACCATTACCTACACCCTGAGTGACAGTAACGGTGGCACGGTAACTGAAACCATTACGGTAACGGTTACTGCTGAACACGACGCACCAACGACTCCAAGTGGGCGTGCTGAAACTACGGCGGAAGATACCCCAGCATCTATTGATTTGCTGGCAGGCAGCAATGATGTAGACGGCGATACCGTCACCGTAGACTCAGCATCCGCTCTGAACGGCACTATCTCCGTCGACGCCAACGGCGTAGCAACCTACACGCCTAACGCCGATTTCAACGGCACCGATACCATCACCTACACACTGAGTGACGGTAACGGTGGCACGGTAACTGAAACCATTACAGTCACCGTTACAGCCGAAAACGACGCACCGACAACTCCAAGTGGCCGTACTGAAACTACGGCGGAAGATACCCCAGCATCTATTGATTTGCTGGCAGGCAGCAATGATGTAGACGGCGATACCGTCACCGTAGACTCAGCATCCGCTCTGAACGGTACTATCTCCGTCGACGCCAACGGCGTTGCCACCTACACACCGAACCAGGACTTCAATGGCACCGATACCATCACCTACACCTTGAGTGACGGTAATGGCGGCACCGTGACTGAAACCATTACGGTAACCGTTACTGCTGAAAACGATGCACCAACTACGCCAAACGGCCGCACTGAAACCACCGCCGAAGACACTCCAGCGAGCATTGATCTGCTGGCAGGCTCTGCTGACGTAGACGGTGACACCGTGGTTGTGGACAGCGCCAGTGCCCTCAACGGTACGGTATCTGTCGACGCTAACGGCGTAGCA
Organism: Oceanobacter sp. ABM4_470; assembly: GCF_056158645.1. NCBI lineage: Bacteria > Pseudomonadati > Pseudomonadota > Gammaproteobacteria > Oceanospirillales > Oceanospirillaceae > Oceanobacter > Oceanobacter sp. ABM4_470. The sequence continues at coordinate 3,115,316 of NZ_JBSWTR010000001.1, read as the reverse complement.
ACCTACACGCCTAACGCCGATTTCAACGGCACGGACACCATTACCTACACCCTGAGTGACGGTAACGGCGGCAGCGTGACTGAAACCATTTCAGTCACGGTTACTGCTGAAAACGACGCGCCAACGACTTCAAGCGGCCGTACTGAAACAACTGTTGAAGATACTCCTGCGAGCATTGATCTGCTGGCAGGCAGCAATGATGCGGATGGCGATACGGTTGTTGTGGATAGCGCCAGTGCGTTGAACGGTACTGTTACCGTTGACGCTAACGGCGTTGCCACTTACACCCCGAACCAGGACTTCAATGGCACCGATACCATCACTTACACCCTGAGTGACGGGAACGGCGGCACCGTCACTGAAACCATCACGGTAACCGTCACTGCTGAGAACGACGCTCCGACTACACCGTCTGGTCGTACTGAAACCACCGCCGAAGACACTCCGGCGAGCATTGATCTGCTGGCAGGCTCTTCCGACGTTGACGGCGATACCGTCACCGTAGACTCAGCATCCGCTCTGAACGGCACTATCTCCGTCGACGCCAACGGCGTGGCAACCTACACACCAAACCCGGATTTCAACGGCACCGATACCATCACCTACACCCTGAGTGACGGTAACGGCGGCACCGTGACCGAGACGATTACAGTCACTGTAACTGCTGAAAACGACACACCGACCACTCCAAGTGGCCGTACGGAAACTACGGCTGAAGATACTCCAGCGTCTATCGACTTGTTGGCCGGTTCCGGTGATGTAGACGGAGACACAGTGGTTGTAGATAGCGCCAGCGCGCTGAACGGTACGATCACTGTCGACGCCAACGGCGTAGCGACTTACACACCGAATGCGGATTTTAACGGCACGGACACCATTACCTACACCTTAAGTGACGGTAACGGCGGCACGGTAACTGAAACCATTACGGTAACGGTTACTGGTGATAACGAAGCACCTACCACTCCTAGTGGCCGGACTGAAACCACCGCCGAAGATACTCCAGCGTCTATCGACTTGTTGGCCGGTTCCGCTGACGTAGACGGCGATACCGTCACCGTAGACTCAGCATCCGCCCTTAACGGCACGGTATCCGTCGACGCTAACGGCGTAGCAACCTACACGCCTAACGCCGATTTCAACGGCACGGACACCATTACCTACACCTTAAGTGACGGTAACGACGGCACGGTAACTGAGACGATCACCGTCACCGTCACCGCTGAAAACGATGCCCCAACCAACAGCACCAGTGGCCGTACGGAAACCGTGACGGAAGACACTCCGGCGGCCATTGATCTGCTGGATGGCATTACGGATGCCGACGGTGATGCCCTGACTGTAGATGCTGCGGATGCCCTTAACGGCACGGTCACGGTAGATGACAACGGCGTAGCCACGTACACGCCGAACCCGGACTTCAACGGCACCGATACCATCACTTACACCGTGAGTGACGGTAATGGCGGTACCACGACGGAAACCATCACGGTAACGGTTACGGCTGAAAACGATGCGCCGACCAACAGCACCAGCGGCCGCACCGAAACCGTGACGGAAGACACTCCGGCGTCTATCGACCTGTTGGATGGCATTACGGATGCCGACGGCGATGTTCTGACCGTAGACACTGCGGATGCCCTGAACGGTACGGTCACGGTGGATGACAATGGCGTAGCCACGTACACGCCGAACCCGGACTTCAACGGCACCGATACCATCACCTACACCGTGAGTGACGGGAACGGCGGTACTACTACTGAAACCATCACGGTTACCGTCACCGCTGGAAACGATGCGCCAACCAACAGCACCAGTGGCCGTACGGAAACTGTAACGGAAGACACGCCGGCGGCTATTGATCTGCTGGATGGCATTGCGGATGCCGACGGCGATGTTCTGACCGTAGACACTGCGGATGCCCTGAACGGTACGGTCACGGTGGATGACAATGGCGTAGCCACGTACACGCCGAACCCGGACTTCAACGGCACCGATACCATCACTTACACCGTGAGTGACGGTAATGGCGGTACCACGACGGAAACCATCACGGTTACCGTCACCGCTGAAAACGATGCCCCAACCAACAGCACCAGTGGCCGTACGGAAACCGTGACGGAAGACACGCCGGCGTCTATCGACCTGTTGGATGGCATTACGGATGCCGACGGCGATGTTCTGACCGTAGACACTGCGGATGCCCTGAACGGTACGGTCACGGTGGATGACAATGGCGTAGCCACGTACACGCCGAACCCGGACTTCAACGGCACCGATACCATCACCTACACCGTGAGTGACGGGAACGGCGGTACTACTACTGAAACCATCACGGTTACCGTCACCGCTGGAAACGATGCGCCAACCAACAGCACCAGTGGCCGTACGGAAACTGTAACGGAAGACACGCCGGCGGCTATTGATCTGCTAGATGGCATTGCGGATGCCGACGGCGATGTTCTGACCGTAGACGCGGCAGATGCCCTGAACGGCACGGTCACGGTAGATGACAACGGCGTAGCCACGTACACGCCAAATCCGGACTTTGTTGGTGAAGACACCATCACTTACACCGTTGATGACGGCAATGGGGGCACCATTACCGAAACCATCACTGTGATTGTGGAAGGCGTAAACGACAACCCGGTTGTTGCGGATCTCGATACTGTGTCGGTGGAAGAAGACACCCAGGTTGAGATCGACATTACCGAGCAAATCTCTGATCCGGACGGCACCACTCCGCGTATTGAGGAAGTCAGCGCAGGTGCCGGAACCGCAGAGGTGTCTGAAGACGGCACCATCACCTACACACCACCTGAGGACTTCACTGGCACTGATACCATCGAGCTGGTAATCACCGATGATGAAGGTGGCCAGACAACCACCACCATCGTGGTGGATGTCACTCCGGTCAACGATGCACCGGTTGTCGACAATAATCCGGACGTGGTGGAAGTGGTGGCTGCCGAACCGATTGAGATCGATCCAGTCGCGATTGTATCCGACCCGGATGGCGACGAATTGACGCTCGAATCGGCCACGTCTGACCAGGGTACCGTCGAGATTACCGACGACAACACCATCATTTTCACCCCCGATCCTGACAGCAGCGGTGAAGGCACCATTGAGTTCACCGTGACCGATGGCGAAACCACCGTTACCGGCACGATTCCGGTCGACATTGATGGTCCAGCGTTTGTCACAGAGGCTCAAGATTCAGACAGTGACATTCCTGTCCCGGAAGCGGCAGAACAGGTTGAACTGCAACTGGACGACTATTCTGAAGTATTACTACAGGCCGTTGACGGCGTGAAACGTCTGAACGGTTTGGCCGACCTCAGCAGTGGTTCTCCGACTGCCGCTTTGGTGGCCAGCCTGGGGAATGGTGATACTCAAACGGTTGAGCTGGGAGCCACAGACAACAACATCATGCAGCAGGCCGTGGGCGACTTGAATGAAAGTGCCCGTACGCCGCTGGATGTCACGGAAGACGTTGCAGGCATCAGTGATACGGATGCCGCAGAAACCATTGAGCAGCGCGGTACACCAGCAGAACAGTTGGCTAAAGCGCCACTGGGGCGCCAGTTGGAAACCGCCGATAACCAAACCCGAGAGGCTATGGAACGAATCTATAAAATTCTGAGTTAACCCCTGTCACGGGGAAGGGGTGCTGCTTTGCGGCCGACTACTGGAATACTGCTTACCACATCAGTCCTGATGCTGGCGGGCTGTGCAACCAAAATGCCTGAGATCGACTACGGTCAGCAGGCATTGGAAGCCTACGACCGGGTTGATGCAATCATTGCCAAACAGGAACCGGTCGAAGGCGCCATTGGCTTGTACGAAGCCATGGCGCGGGCGCTTAAATACAACCTCGATGAAAAGATCGAAGAAGCATCCATGCTGTATCGAACCGAGCAAATGGAGTCGGTACGGCTTGGCATGCTGCCAATTATTCAGGGTAATGCCCAGTGGGGTGGCCGTAGCAACAAGGCGGCGTCCAGCTCGGAATCCCTGCGCACCGGTACGGAATCGCTCGAACCCTCGTTTTCCAGCCCACAGCAAGGCTACACTGCCGATCTGACGGCCAGCTGGAGTTTGCTGGATTTTGGCTTTGCCTACATTCAATCCCAGCAAGCAGAAGACGAACTCACCATTGCCCGTCAGCAGCGCCGCAAGGTGATTAACCGCATTTTGGAAGATGTCCGTACGTCATACTGGCGTGCGGTCTCGGCCGAGCGTACCCAACAACGTTTACTGGAACTGGAAGCCGATGCCATTCAGGCTCTGGGTAAAGCCCAGGAGCTGGAACAGCGCGGACGGGTGTCACCGCTGGTGGTGCTGGCGTATCAACGTGAATTGCTGCAAATCCAGGCCAACGTACAAAAATTGCAACGGGAACTGCTGCTGTCCAAGCGTCAGCTGGCGGCTCTGATGAACCTGTCTCCCAACGAACGCTTTTCACTGGAATTGCCAAGCCGCAGCGAAGTGGCCCCCGACCTACCCGGTTCTGCCACCCAAATGGTGCTGATTGGCCTCAGATACCGCTCAGAGCTGGCCGAATCCTTCCTGCGCCGTCGAATCAACGAAAAAGAACAGCAGCTGGCCTTGGTGAAAGCCTTGCCCAGCTTCACCTCTGTATTCGGCCTGAACTACGACAGCAACCCGTTCCTGTACAACAACCAGTGGCAAAGCTACAGCGCGCGTGTGTCCTGGGATCTGATGTCGCTGTTCCGCTACCCATCGGAACGCGATGCAGCCAAGGGCGAGGGCAATTTGCTGCTGGCCCGTGAGAACTCATTGGTAATGGCCATCATGACCCAGATTCATGTGGCGCGGGCCCGGTTCATTCGCATGAGTCACGAGCTGCGCACCATTCGCCTGAAGCACGAAGTGCAGTCGCGCATCCTGCAATTGAGCCAATCCCAGGCCAATGTCGGTTTTCTGGGACAACAGGATCTGGTGAAGGAATACATGACCAGCATCCTGACCGAAGTGGAATACGACGCCGCCTTCGCCGACCTGCAAAACGCCTACGCCAACCTCTATGCCTCCATGGGCCTGGATAATTTTGCCTTTGACCCAAACAGCGGTGAAAGCGTCGCTGATCTGGCTGCGCGGCTGGAAGACCACTGGACCGAGCAGGCCATCACCCTGCCTGAGCCTCCCAAACGCATCCCGCAGCTGGATGAACAGGTAGAAGCGGAAAAAAGCGCCTCCCTGAGCGCCGTCGGCGGGCAGGGCAACCTCAGCGATGCGGAATTCCAGAAGCGGTTACGGGCTTTCCTGGGCGAAAACGCCGAACAACCGGATTCAGTTACTGACCCGGATGCCAATAGAGAAGATGAGACCGGCGATGACGCGGCTCGTGATGAATCGCTCAAGCAAGGTAACGGCAGTGACGTGTCATTTGATCGCCGTCGACTGCAATTCCTGAATGGAGACAACTGATGAAACACGTGTTAGTGCTACTGATGTTGCTGATGCCGATGGCTGTGCAGGCCGATCGGGTACTGCAAGATGGTGGTCTGGTAGAGCCATTGCGGCCCTATCTGTACGACTTCGAACAGCAACGAAATCCATTTGTGGGCAACGTCACTCGGGGCGTGCTGCGCTCCACCCGTTCGTCGACCCTGTCGGCGCAAATCAACAGCCAGGTGCTGAATGTGCCGTACCGAGAAGGCAAACCCTTCGCCAAAGGCGACTTACTGGTGGTGTTTGACTGCGCCTTGCCGGAAGCCCGCCTGAAGGCGGCAACCGAAGCCGCCGAAGTGCTGCGCAACCGCATGCTGATCTCGCAGGAACTGGCCAATTTCCAGTCGATTGGCTCATACGAGTTGCTGGAAGCGGAGTCTGCCTACCGTCAGGGAGTCGCCGAACAGGAAGCGCTGCAAATCCAGGCCAATCACTGTGAAGTGAAAGCGCCATTCTCCGGGCGGGTGCAAAAATGGCTGATTACTCCCTATGAACTGGCGGCTCCAAACCAGCCATTGATTGAAATCGTTGATACTCGCCGGATGGAAATTGAACTCATCATCGACTCGGTACGACTGCCCGATGTGCTGAAGTCGCCTGAGTTTGAGTTCACCGTCGATGAAACCGGTACGGTGCTTAAAGGCAAGGTGGTGCGCAGCCTGCCGGAAGTCGATCCCATCAGTAAAACCGTCAAGGTCATTGGCCGTATTCAGGGAGCATTTGCCAGCACGGAATTGCCGGGCATGAGCGGTACGGCAACCTTCGACTTACAGGAAACCGCTGCTTTAAGGCAACCACCAGCGGCGGAGAAGTGAGGCATGGGAAACATGAATACAGGTGCTAACAATAACAGCGCTCGCTCAGGCCCTTCTGTGCCCAATCAGGCCGCTAATCAGGCCGCGATGTCCGCGATGAAACTGCTGGCTTTTGAAGCCGATGTACGCCAGCAAGATACACGTGACGATCTGTTGGGGCATTTATTGAACCAGTCGCGCTCGGTGCTGGACTGCAATCAGGTGATGCTGCTGCGGCCGTCCGGTCGCGGCTGGCATGTGGAACGCGTCTCGGATGTGCGTAGCGTAGACTCCAGTTCAGAGTTGATCAGCACAGTAGAACATCTGGTGAAAGAGAGCTGGGACCTCCGGGGAACCGATGAAACCCGGCTTGAATTTACCCTCGAAGGTGACCAGAAGGGCGTCTCTGAATATCCCTTTCCCTATGGCTGCCTGACCTGTCTGGGCGACGCCGAGAACCCCAACACCATGCTGGTGCTGTTTATGCGGGAAACCCCATTCAATGAGCAGCAGAAAGCCCTTATCGAACGACTGTCTGACGTCTACGGACACGCGCTGGCGGCGGTGTCCGGCCGTCGTCATTTTGGCAGTGGTAGCAGTTCGCGCCGTTGGTGGCGACGTGGTTTGCTGCTGTTTGCCATCGCGGTTGCCTGCATCCCGGTGCATCTGTCAGTGCTGGCTCCGGTCACCGTGTTACCCGCCGATGGCTGGCAGTTGAAGTCGCCGCTCAATGGGGTTATCCGCCGTATGAACGTCGCCCCCAACGAGACGGTAAAGGCCGGTGACCTGTTGCTGGAATTTGAAGACCTGGAGCTGCGCAGTAGCGCCAGTCTGGCGCGGCAGGAGCGGGCCATTGCCAAGGCCCGGGCCGAGCAAGTGAACGTTGAGGCGTTCTCCAGTCAGGACGCTGCTTACCTGTTGCCGATTCGACAGGCCGAGTACCTGCTGGCGGAAGAAAAGGCGCGATATACCGAAGCCAAGTTCAAACAAGCCCGCATCTACGCGCCGATGGACGGCATGGTGATGTACTCCTCTCGTCGGGATTGGGAAGGCAAAAGCGTGATGGTTGGGGAAGAAATCCTGCAGGTTGCCACCGGCAAAAAGATTCGCTTCGCCATTGACCTGCCAACGTCGTCTGCGGTGCAGGTCAGTACCGGACAGTCGGTGCGGGTGTTGTTGAACGACAGCCTCAATGGCGGCTTACCCGCCAAGCTGACAGTCATCAGCTACAGCCCGGTGGTGTCGGACGCTGGCGGTATGGTGTATCGGCTGATGGCTGAACTGGATCAATCGCGTTTGCAGGCCGACGCTCCCTTGCCGCGACTGGGTAGTCAGGGAACCGCGCATTTAACCGGCGAGCGGGTACCTCTGATTTATCAGTTAGTGCGGCACCCTCTGCAACTGCTGCGTCAGCAGATCGGGTGGTGAGCCATGGCAACCAGCTTCAGCCTGACCGAAGGCTTGCAGGGGGCTACCCGGCAAGCCGCGTCGCAACAGGACCCGCGTGACTTTGAACCCTTGCCGCCACTGCGCCAGGAGCTACGTCTGGAAGCTGCTCCGGCCGCTCGTGACGGCAATCGACGCTGGCACTTGTTCGATCCACTGAATAATCGCTTTTTCATCGTCTCTGAACTCGATGTGCAGTTATTGCGTTATTTCGGCGATATGACCCGTGATTCCGTCATTCGGGCGCTGGAAAACGAGGGCTACGACGATGCCCGCAACCGCTTGCAAAGCCTGGAAGAGTTCCTGGTCGATAACGGCTTGCTGGTGGATCACCGCCCCGCGGAGCCAACACCGGTGTCCCCTGCGGTGTACATCCCGCTGTGGAACCCGAAACCGTTTTTGGCGCCGTTTGCCAGCTGGCACAAGCGCCAGTGGCGAGTGTACATGCTGGGTTGGAAGATTCTCACACTGGTCGCACTGCTGTTGATTTCTGAACAGTGGCAGGAGTTTCTCGACACCTTCTCCTACTTTTTCAATTGGTTGGGCCTGCTGGCGTATTTGTTGGCTCTGGTTGTGCTGAAGCTGGTGCACGAAATGGGTCATGCGCTGGCCGCCATGCGCAGCGGGGCTCCGCCCGGCAAGATCGGGGTGGCGTTTATCTTCGGCTTCCCGATGGCCTACACCGAGCTGGATGGTGTGGCCCGAATTCGCAGCCGCCGCAAGCGCATGATGGTGGCCGCCGGTGGCGTGTACGCCGAAACCATGGTGGCAGGCATGGCCTTGCTGGCCTGGGCTGTGCTGCCGGACGGCGTGATGCGCAGTCTGGCGTTTGTGTTGGCCACCACCAGTTTGGCGACTTCTTTACTGATCAATATGAACCCCTTGTCGCGTTTTGACGGCTACTACTTTTTGGCCGATTGGTGGGGCAAGGAAAACCTGCAAACCCGCTCTCTGGAACTGTTGCGCTGGCGCGTCGCCAGTCTGTTTTTGGGCCACAAGGCCATGGCCAGTGTGCCCGAGGCCGCTGACGATCCGGACAAGCGCTGGATGTTGCTGTACGGCTGTGGTGTTTGGCTTTACCTGATGCTGGTGATGTCGAGTCTGGGGTACCTGATTTATGAATTTATTGCGGTTTGGTTGGGCCTGTTGGCCTGGGGAGCGATTGCTGTGAAATTTTTGATCATGCCGCTGGCTCGTCTTACAGGGGCCGGTTGGCAGCAGCGCCGAGCCATGTTGATTCGCCGCAAAGTGATACTGCTTGGGCTGTTTGGGGCCTTTCTGGTGGGCATTTTTATGCCGCTGGACGATCGGCTGGTGGCGCCGGCCGTTGCACGCTACGAGTTGCAGCAGCGTTTTCTGGTGCCCCACGACAGTCGGATTACGTCGTTGCGGGTCGCCAATGGCGAGTGGGTAGAAGCCGGTCAGCTGTTGCTGACGCTGGAGTCGCCGGAGCTTGAGCACCAGCTCAGAACTGCTCGGCTGGACGGCGAGTTGATTCGTCGGCGCATGCACCGGGCCTCTGCAACTGATCTGGACCGGGTCGAGTGGCAGGTACTGAACGAGCAAATCCAGCAGGCCAGTGTCGAGATTGAGGCCATCCAGAACCAGATGCGGGCCTTGCGGGTGGTTGCCACGGCGGCGGGACGGGTTGAAAACCTGCCATTGCAACTGAAGCCGGGCGACTGGCTGGCAAAAGACAGCGAACTACTGGAAATCAAGAACCCGGCGGTGGTGGAAGTGCTGGCCTATGTGCCGGAAAACTACATGAGTCGGCTGCGCGACGGCGTCGAAGGGCTGTTTATTGCCAACGACCCTGAGCTGCCGCCGCTGGCAGCCAGTCTGCAGCAGGTGGATGCCTCTGCGGTGGAATCCCTTGCGGAGCTGCAACTCAGCTCCAATTTTGGTGGCCCGGTTGCGGCCTACCAAAACGCCGACGGTGCCCAGGTACCGGTGCAGGCGTTACACATTGGCCGCTTGACGGCGGCCGGCAGTGACTGGCCAGCGGATTTGTCGCTGACCGGAAAAATAAACATTCAGGTAGATGCGGTATCTGTGTGGCAGCGAGTGGCCCGCCACGTGTGGAGCATCCTGCTGACGGATCTGGAGGGATAATCCTATGACGATCAGTCGTCGACGTTTGCTCAAACAGGGGCTGGGTGGTCTGGCAGCAGCCAGTCTGCCGCTTTGGAGTTATGCCGAGGAGGGCAGTCAGGTACTGCAGCCTGGCTGGGAGCGCAAGTTTGGTGTGGCACCCAGCGGCAAACCTTCTGGCCGCATTTTGACCGGCTTTGGCGAAGAAAGTCTGGCATCGCGGCTGGCTCATGCGGGGGCTGAGCAGATGCAGAAGTTTTATACTCCGATCGAATATCAGCACGTCAGCATGCCGGGGGATAACACCATTCGGGCGACGCTCAATGCCAAATACGCACCAGCGGACGGCACCACCATACTGGAGGCTCACTCCCCAACTTTTAGTTCATTTCCGGCGCTGTATCGCGAGTTGCCTTACGTGCAAGCCGACTTTAAACCGTTGGCGATCATGGCTGAATATACACTGTTTTTCACCGTAGGCCCGGTGGTGGACGACTCGGTTGAAACCATTGATGATTTCATCAATTGGGTGAGAGACAACCCGGAATACGCCTCTATGGGTTTCACCCAGTACGGTTCTCCCGGACACTTTGCCCAGTTGATTTTTGCCCGCGCCAAACAACCGGCCATTCGGCCACAGCCGTACCGTGAAACCGCCATGATGATCGACGACATGCTTGACGGGGTATTGGCTGCCGGCATGGTGATTGGTGGTAGTCGTCTGGATTTGTATGAAAACGATACCTTGCGGGTATTGGCGACGACTTCTCGGGTCCGCTACGGTGATTGGGATCATGTTCCGACATGCCGTGAGCAAGGCATCGATGACATGGACGTTGGTGGTTGGTACGGCTGGTTTGTACACCAACAGCTCCCCGACGCGATTTACAGCGAGCTGAAAACCGCAGTGGAATTCGCGGTGTCTGCGCGCGACTATTCAAAGCTGCTCGGCGAGAATGCCCTGCAACCCTCATACGACACCGACCTTGAGCTCTTCTTCCGGCTGGAAGAAGAGGCCGAAAAATATCGGGCACTGGCTCAGTCTTTCCGGCTGGGTAAGGTGTAGAAGTCCGCACTTCCACCGTGCTATGCCGCGCTGCGGCATAGCGCATTGCTTGATTTTTCACGCGGATTCTTCGCATTTTAATCTTCTCTTTAACTCTTTCTTTACCTGTGTCTTGCCATTCTTGACCGTACCAAGCTGGGTCTGGGGGCCCGCTTTGTTATTCAAGCGTCAGGATCAATCAGGAAACCCTGTGTTTCTATGGATAAAAACGCCTGACATTCACTGAATGTGAATTGTTCTTACTTGTATTGTGTTTTATTTTTGCGCGCTTTCCGGCCGCTGCCGGACGTGTTGAACAGGAAAGGGGATGGTTATGACCTTGGCAATGGACAAGGTGCTGTTAAGCGGACGGGTACTGGCGGCCGCGGTAGGGGGCTATGCCCTGTCGGTGGTGATTTGCTTGCTGTTGGGTCAAGCCATGGAGCTGACCGACCGCGAAGCACAGACCTTTAACAGCATGGTATTTTTTCTGGTGTATCTGGTGCTGGTGATTGTGATGTTTTCCATTGCTTCCCATAAAAAAGCCATTCTCGGAATGATCATCGCTAATGGCGTGGTTTGGGAAATCTGGTACGCGCTGGGAGGTTCGCTATGAAAGGTGGCCTGCGCAAATCCATGACCTGGCTCCACACCTGGAGCAGTCTGATTGTTATCTGGTTGCTGTTTGCCATCTTCCTGACCGGCACCACGGCGTTTTTCAAAGATGAAATCACCCACTGGATGACACCGGAAGAACACGCCTCGGTACCGTCCGAGCACACGCTGGATGTGGCGGTCGAACGGCTGCAAAGCGTGGCACCTTTTGCCCAAAACTGGAGCATCAACCTGCCGGACGATCGTAGCCGCACCCTGGGCCTGAGCTGGCTGGGCGAAGGCGAAGAACAGCAGCGTCGTCGTGGGCCGCGTGAGGAGCTGGACGCCGGTACAGGTCAGCCTATTGAAGGCCGGGAAACCGCTGGCGGCGACTTTCTCTACCGCTTCCACTTTGAACTGTGGGGCATGCCACGCGATGTCGCACGCTGGATTGTCGGTAGCGCCAGTATGCTGATGTTTATCGCCATCATCAGCGGCATCATTATGCATCGTAAGATTTTTGCTGATTTCTTCACTTTCCGTCCAGGCAAGAAAACCGCTTCCTGGGTCGACGCGCACGTGGTGGGCAGTGTTCTGGCGCTGCCATTCCACATCATGATTACCTTCTCTGGACTGATCCTGCTGGCGGGCACTTTACTGTTCTGGCAGGGCGGCGGTCACGGTGGTGGTGGCGGCGGTGGACAAGGCGGTCAAGGAGGCCAGGGCCGTGCACCGATGGAACAACCGGGTGGCGAGCGTGGTGCTGAACGTGGTGCTGAACGTGGTGCTGAACGTGGTGCTGAACGTGGTGCGATGGCCATGCGCGAAAACGCAGAGAACGCTCAAAACCCCGAAGGACGTGGCAAGCAAGGTGGCCATCAAGGTGGCCATGCCGATATGGCAGCACTCAACGAAGTGGCCAGCACGGGTCGTCAGGGTCGCCAACCAATGGCTGACGGTGTCGGCGAACGTGGTCAGCAACGCGTTGGCCGAGGTGAAGCCGCTGCTAACGGTGTTTCCGCTGACGGTACTCGCGCAGGACGTGGTGCCCGTGTAGAAGGTGAAGGCCCTCGTGGAGAGCGCGGCCAGCGTCGTCAGGCGGTTCAGCGTGAAGCGGTTGAACTCAACCTGCGAGCCATGCTGGCGGTTGCTGAACAACGTTGGCAACAACCAAGCTACAACATTTCCATCAGCAAGCCGATGACCGAGGCCGCTCAGGTTACCTTGCAGCCAGCCCATCGTACCAAGCTGAACAATGGTAAATGGGGTGTGCCATCGATGACCTTTGATGCCAGCGGCAACGTGGTTGAAGAAACCGCGACTCCGGAAGCGGACTCGGTGCTGGGTGCCTTGCGCGGCATGTTCAAGATTCTGCACGAAGCCAAGTTTGCCGACATTTTTGTACGCTGGATGTTCTTTTTCTCGGGCGTGCTGGGCACTGTGATGGTGGGTAGTGGTGCGCTGTTGTGGAGCATCAAACGTGAGCGTCAGCAAGCCGGGAACAAGGGCTTTGAGCTGGTCAGTGCCCTGAACCTGGCGGGTGTTGCCGGTTTGTTTGTAGCGCTGGCAACTTACTTCTGGGCCAACCGCTTGCTACCGGTCGAAATGGCCGAGCGCCGCGATGCCGAAATCTACTGCTTCTTTGCGGCCTGGGGCCTGTGCTTGCTGCACGCTGCGGTCCTGCGTCAGAAGCAGGGCTGGTTGATCCAGTTGTCGATTGCCGCAGCCATGTTCCTGTTGCTGCCAGTGCTCGACTTTATGACCTCGCCGGTAGGCCTGATTGGAGCCGTTGGCGGTGGTGACTGGATGCGCCTGAGCTTTGACCTTGTGGCCTGGTTTACGGCGGCGGGCCTGACCACGGCGGTGCTGCACCAACGCAAAAAAGCCAAACAGCCACAACGTGGCAAGCGCAAGGACAGCAAACCTGCGAAACCACAACTGAAGGAGGGCCAGGCATGATTGTGCTGACGATTTTGGTGCTGGTGCTGGGTTTTGTGCACTTCGCGGTATCGACCCGTTCGTTCTACAAAGTGGTGTTTGGCAAAGGCTTCCCGAGCAAGGCAGCTCGTAATTGGCTGCATTTGGTGGGGTACGGTTATCTGGCACTGGGGCTGTGGCTTTGCTATCAGTTCCGCCAGGACCATGTGGCGATTCTGATCTGGGTTGGCTTGCTGCATCTGGCGGCTGTTCTGGTCGCCATGATGCTGACTTACGCTCCGGTCCTGTTCAAACAGAGCTGGCGCTTTGGCTGCCTCGGGCGTTTGGGGCAGAAGTGGTTGGCGTAACGCAATAGCGATGAACTCGTACCTAAATAAAACCGGCAAATTTGCCGGTTTTTTTATGTCCGGAATTTAGAGCGTTTATAAGTGATTGTTCTTCTTCTGGTTGTCGGTCTGGATTAAATAAGCAGGGGGCGCGGGTGGTTGTTGTGTTTTATATGTATCCCGGTGTCATTAAATGTCGAATTTCCAAGAGTCAGGTGGGTCTTTTTTAGCTGTTTATTCACTGTTTTCTATAAGGGTATTGGGGATTTTGTCTTTTTATATTTTTAGGCCGTTTTTTAAAACGGATAAGCAGCGTTTTTGTGTGGGTTTTTCTCACAAACCCTTACGGTGCCTGACGTTTTTATGCATTGTAAGATCTGAAAATTCAAATATTTATTAATTTTTGTTTTGTAAGTACATGACGTGTTAATAGCAACGGAATGTTGCAAATAAACAGTATAATAACTAATGCGAATTGTTTTTATTTCGATGTTTCTTGGTGGTACGCTGCGACTCCTTTTTTGAGCCTTTGCTCATATATCTGACGAATTAATTTGCTCTGCATTATATAAAGGAGTTTTGAATGGCCCCTTCCCGACACTCAGTATTTCTGGCAACCCTGTTGCCATTGGCTGCGGCAATTACAGCGGTTAATGCTCATGCGGCAGATGACGGTTATGACGACCCCATCATGCTGGATACCCTGAAAGTAGAAGCAGCGTCCGAAAAGCTGAAACAAGCCCAGGGGGTGTCGGTCGTCACTGAAGAAGACATGAAGCGCCGGCCGGTATCGAACGATATTTCTGAGATCGTTCGTACTATGCCGGGCGTTAACTTGACCGGTAACTCCAGCACTGGTCAGTACGGTAACAACCGTCAGATTGATATTCGTGGCATGGGCCCGGAAAACACCCTGATTCTTATCGACGGCAAGCCGGTATTGTCGCGTAACTCCGTCAAGATGGGCCGTTCCGGTGAACGTAATACCCGTGGTGACAGTAACTGGGTGCCGGTCGAAATGATCGAAAGCATTGAAGTGATTCGTGGCCCGGCAGCGGCCCGTTACGGTTCAGGTGCATCCGGTGGTGTGGTCAACATCATCACCAAAAAGCCAGACACCGGCATGGCGCAAATCTCTGCTCAGTACGAAATGCCGCAGAACTCTGACGAAGGTGCCAACAAGCGTCTGAACATTCTGATGGCAGCGCCAATGGGCGACAACGCTTCCTTGCGCACCTACTTCAACTACAACAAGACCGATGGCGATGATCAGTACATCAATGCCGATGATACCGTTGAAGGCAGCAGCATCGCCGCTGGTAGCGAAGGGGTGATCAACCTCGACTGGAAATCGACTCTGACCTACCACGTTAACGACGAAAACAGCGTCGACTTTGATGTGGCCCTGAGCAAACAAGACAACATCTACGCCGGTGACAACTCCTTCCAGGGGGTGGAAAACAGCGATTACACCACCAGCAACATTGGCAGCACTACCAACAAGATGGACCGCAGCACCGCCGCGGTGACCCATCATGGCAGCTACGATTTTGGTAAATCCTTCAGCTACATCCAGTACGAACGCACGGTTAACCAGCGTTTGGGTGAAGGCTCTGCTGGTGGCGGTGAAGGTGCCATCAACAGCGACGAGTGGACCACGGTTGAGATGAAAAACATCAGCGCCAAGTCCGAGTGGGACTTGGCTTATGAAAGCCATACGCTGACGCTGGGTGCGGAAGTTCGCTACGAGAACATGTACGACGACGTGAATAACCAGGCCTCAACCCGAGTAGCGGACGATGTGGATCTGGGTGATACCGAGGTGAACGTCGAAGACCGTGATCCGGAAACCGAAGCACTGCTACTGGCGGTATATGTGGAAGATAACCTGCAACTGCTGGATAGCCTGACCGCCACCGCCGGTTTACGCTATGACCACCATGACATCACCGGTAATAACTGGTCCCCAAGCCTGAACCTGTCCTGGGCCACTACCGAGCAGCTGACTATTCAGGCGGGTGTATCGAAGGCCTTCAAAGCGCCTAACCTGTACCAACTGAACCCGAACTACGTCTACACAACCCGTGGTAATGGTTGTCCAAGCGATTACCCAAGCCTGGGTGGCGGTTGTTCGATTCTGGGCAACCCGGACCTGCAAAACGAAACCTCCATCAACAAGGAAATCGGTTTCAACTACCTGGCGGCGTCTGGCTTCAATGCCGGCCTGACGTACTTCCACAACGACTACAAAAACAAGGTCAGCACCGAAGGTACTGATCCGGTGTACACGGTTGCAGCCTCAACCGGTGATGCTGCTGACAGCACCCAGGTGTTCCGATGGGACAACATTCCGGAAGCCGTGATTGAAGGTATGGAAGGCAACCTGATGGTGCCAGTGGGTGAAACCATCGACTTCAGTCTGAATGCCACCGTGATGCTGGATTCCGAAAACAAAACCACCGGCGAGCCGCTGTCTCTGGTACCGGATTACACCATCAACAGCAGCATCACTGCCCAGCTGAGCGACAGTGTTGAATCTACTCTGAGCGCGGTGCACTACGGCCGTACCCCAAGTGCGACCACTACCACCACTGGTGATGAAGTTGAAAATCAGGAAGATCGCGCGCCGTACACCATCACCAACCTGGCGATGACCTGGATGGCACCGAACGATTTTGACGTCACCTTCTCTGTGAAAAACCTGCTGAATACCTCAGTAAAACGTGAAGGCACCTCGCTGAACGCCGGCGCCAATACCTACAATGAACCGGGTCGCAGTTTCCTGGCGGGTTTCACCAAGAAGTTCTGATCTGCTTCGGGATCAACACTCAGCCACAGCGCTGTGTTTCATGATGATTGGCCACTCCTTGCGAGTGGCCTTTTTTTTGCCTGAATCACTGAAAATGACTAGCAAAAATCACTCCCAAAGGCTAGCTCCAATACTGGAAACTGACCGTTTCATAATGAAAGAAAATATACAAATGATAATGATTTACATAATACTTCACATGAGTGTTAAGATGCGCCAACTTTTATGACACTCGTTGCTGTAAGTTGACAAAATGTGACCTACAGCACTTCAAAAGGAGTCCTGGATGGCACGCTCTCGCAGTTCTGTAGTGTTTGCAACACTGCTTCCCCTGGCCGCCGCAATCACGGCAATCAATGCACATGCAGCAGATGACGGATTTGAAGATCCGATCATGCTGGATACCCTGAAAGTGGAAGCGGCTTCCGAGAAGCTGAAGCAAGCACAGGGTGTGTCGGTAGTGACCGAAGAAGAGCTGCGTCGTCGTCCTGTTTCCAACGACATTTCTGAAATCGTTCGTACCATGCCGGGCGTTAACCTGACCGGTAACTCCAGCACCGGTCAGTACGGTAACAACCGTCAGATTGATATTCGTGGCATGGGCCCGGAAAACACCCTGATCCTGATCGACGGTAAGCCGGTGATGTCCCGTAACTCCGTCAAGATGGGTCGTTCCGGCGAGCGTAACACCCGTGGCGACAGTAACTGGGTGCCGGTTGAAATGATCGAAAGCATCGAAGTTATCCGTGGTCCTGCAGCGGCCCGTTACGGTTCCGGTGCATCCGGTGGTGTGGTGAACATCATCACCAAGAAACCAAGCGAATCCATGGCGCAGATTTCTGCCCAGCTGGAACGTCCGCAAAACAAACTGGAAGGCGGTTCCCGTCGTTTCAACGTGTTGGTGGCTGGCCCGGTCAGTGAGAAAGCCTCCCTGCGCACCTACATGAACTACAACAAGACCGACGGTGATGATCAGTACGTCAACGCCGAAGATACCGTCGAAGGCAGCAATATCGCTGCTGGTCGTGAAGGTGTGAAAAACATCGATATCAACTCCTCCCTGAGCTACCAGCAAGACGAGCGCAACAACTGGGACGTGGAAGTCGGTGTCAGCAAGCAGAACAACATTTACGCTGGCGATAACTCCTTCCAGGGTGTTGAGCGCAACGACTACACCATCAATAACATTGGTGGTACTACCAACAAGATGCAGCGCGCCACCGCCGGTGTGACTCACCATGGCAGCTACGACTTCGGTAAAACCTTCAGCTACATCCAGTTCGAGCGTACTGTTAATACCCGTCTGGGTGAAGGTAACGCTGGGGGTGGCGAAGGTCTGATCAACAGTGACGAGTGGACCACCGTGGCGATGAACAACATCAGCGCCAAATCCGAGTGGGATCTGGCGTTTGATACCCACACCCTGACTCTGGGTGCTGAAGCCCGTTACGAAATCCTCAACGATGGTATTAACAACCAGAACGGCATTAACGTTCCTGAAGGCACAGAGCTGGGTGACAACACACTGGACGCTTCCGAGCGTGATCCAGCCACCGAAGCCACTCTGCTGGGCGTGTACCTGGAAGACAACCTGCAG
The DNA here is from genome assembly GCF_056158645.1 of Oceanobacter sp. ABM4_470. Taxonomy (NCBI): domain Bacteria; kingdom Pseudomonadati; phylum Pseudomonadota; class Gammaproteobacteria; order Oceanospirillales; family Oceanospirillaceae; genus Oceanobacter; species Oceanobacter sp. ABM4_470. The sequence goes on along the minus strand of NZ_JBSWTR010000001.1, from coordinate 3,097,198 downwards.
TTGGGCAGCATGCTGACTGCAACGCTGGGTCTGCGTTTTGACCACCACGACATCACAGGTAACAACTGGTCTCCAAGCTTGAACCTGGCGTTTGCCGCTTCTGACGAACTGACCTTCCAGGCCGGTGTGTCGAAGGCGTTCAAAGCCCCTAACCTGTACCAGCTGAACCCGAACTACGTATACACCACCCGTGGTCGTGGTTGTCCTACCGATTACCCAAGCGGCGGTGGCGGTTGTTCCATTCTGGGTAACCCGGATCTGGAAAACGAAACCTCGATCAACAAGGAAATTGGTTTCAACTACCTGGCAGCGTCCGGCTTTAACGTGGGTCTGACCTACTTCCACAACGACTACAAGAACAAGGTAAGCACCGAAGGCGAATCACCATTGTGGGTTGTTGATATCGGCGAAGGCGACGACGGCGTGATGGATTACACCCAGGTCTTCGTATGGGGCAATATTCCGGAAGCCGTGATCGAAGGTATGGAAGGTAACCTGTTGGTGCCATTCGGTGACACCGTCGACTTCAGCCTGAACGCGACTGTGATGCTGAACTCCGAGAACAAGAGCAACGGCGAGCCGCTGTCTCTGGTACCGGACTACACCATCAACTCCAGCATCACTGCACAGTTGACCGACAGCATTGAGTCCACCCTGAGCGCGGTTCACTACGGCCGTACGCCAAGCCCGACCTACACCACTGGTGGTGGCGAAGTGGCGAACCAGGACGACCGCATGCCGTACACCATTACCAACCTGGCAGCGACCTGGATGGCTCCAAACGATCTGGACGTGACGTTCTCCATCAAGAACCTGTTCAAGACCGAGATCAAGCGTGAAGGTACTTCTCTGAACGCCGGTGCCAACACCTACAACGAACCGGGCCGCAGCTTCCTGGTGGGCTTCACCAAGAAGTTCTGATCCCTGTTCGGATGTTTTCATTATGAATTGGCCACCCAATCGGGTGGCCTTTTTTATGCCTGTTAGCCAACCCCAAATCAAAGACGGTCGCGGCGATGACCGGGTGGAGCGTGGTGCATCAACGACGATTGCAGGGCAATGATGCGTGCATCCCGTTTGTGCAATACCCCTTTGAACGACTCGTGATTGTTGCGCACCCGATAGGCCAAATCTCCCAAGCCACCAGGGAACAGAGCAACGATCAAGGCCCGTGGAGCATCGCTGGGATCGAGCTGATAGCGGCGCAAAAGCAGCACCCGATTGATATCGTCGTCGGGGGTTAGCTGTTCAAAACCGGCCACCGCAAGGTCCCGAAAATGGCTTTTGACATGCTGGCCAAAACGCGAGATCAGCCGTAAGTGAAAATCCAGATAATCGTTGATGTCTTCAATGTGCTGCTCAAATTCCGCCTTGCTCAAACGGCCGTTCTGGTCGTCGTCGAAATGGCGTAACTGCACATGATCAAGGGTGGTGGTAACGGTTACCGTGCGGCCGTTGACCAGAACGTTCAAGCGTTGGTCGGGACCCCGGATATCGGCCATCTCTATTCTGGTATCAGCCATTACGATGCCTGACAGCAACCACAACAAGGTGGCCAACAGAAACGGCAAGCTGCGAAAGAAACCAACCAGCGCCCATATAGTGAGTGGATGTGACATACGGCAAACTCTTCAGCGATAAATCAGGTGATGGAAGAGTCACGGGTCAGGCGGGATTGAACGTTTGCGGTTCGTCAGGCCGGCGAACGGTAATCGCCACTTGGTCGGAACCAGTGTTACCGCCATCCGTGGCAGTTAACTCAAACACAATCGTCTGGTTGTTTGCGGGTGCGACAAACCGTACCTGGCCACTGAACTGCAACAGCGTCACCGTCGCCCCACCAACCTGATGCCAATACAAGGAACCAGCATTGCTGGTGCCGCTGAGAATCACGGTAGTGCCGGTAACAACCACCTTGTCGTAACCGGCATCCACCGTGATTGCACGACGCCCCTTGCGTCCATGATCTTCCGTGAAAACAGTCCCGGAGGGCTTAACCAGAGCTGCCTGCTGGTTTTCGGGTTCGGCTGCCTGACTGGCTGACGTTGTCAGTCCAACGCGCAAAACACCTTATGCATGAAGCAGCCTCTTCTGGATTAGCCCACTGGTAATGATGTCCCCTTAGATTAATGACTGCTCTTGCGACGACCCACGCGCAAAGTGTGGTTATTTGTGGCATGCTTGCGACAAATTGCGACATTTGAACCGGCGAGTGGAGTTTTAATGGCGACTTCAGCAACGCGCATTCTGGTACTGGATAACGACGAAGCCACCCGGGATCTTCTGGCAGATCAACTGGTGATTAACGGCTTCGATATCCTGCTGGCCGACACGGCCGAACAAGCGCGACAACTGTTGGATCAGCATCAAACGGATCTGGTGGTGATGGACGTGATGCTGGCCGGAGAAGACGGGATGGGGGTATGCCGTCACCTGTGTTCCAGCCGTCAGCTGCCGGTGATTATCGTGTCGGCGATGGCCACTGAAATGGACCGTATCATTGGTCTTGAAATGGGCGCCGATGACTACGTTGCCAAACCCTTTCACCCTCGTGAAATGCTGGCGCGTATTCGTGCGGTATTGCGACGGGGCATAGAGCCCGCAGGTGTAGCGCCACTGGCCAACCGCTATGAGTTTGACGATTGGCAGATGGATGTTCGCCACGGCGAGTTGAGTCACCGGCGCAAGGAGCAGCTGGTGAAGTTGTCGACCGGCGAAGCGCGCTTACTGGAAGTGTTGTTGGCGTTCCCCAACCAGGCGCTCAGTCGTGCCCAGCTGATGAACCTGGTTCGCGGCCGCGACAGCCTGCCATTCGAACGGGGGATAGATAACACCATCAGTCGTTTGCGGCGCAAGATGGAAGCCGACCCGGCCAATCCCAGACTGATCAAAACCGAGTGGGGCTCCGGCTACAAACTGGTGGCCGAAGTTCGCAGCTACTGAATGGCCACAGCAAAAGCGGTAGCCTCACTACTACAGCCAACCCATCCGCAATTACTGTGGTGTCAGTCAGTACTAACCTTTAGCCAGATCGCGTTGGCGACCCTTCCCAGGTGTAAAGCCTGGCCTACCCTGGCTGATGATGCGTTCGGGGGAAGACGTTTGATATATAAGGCTGTGCATAAAGGGTGCCGGTGTCGGCTGGTTGGATTCATCATCTAGCTGGAAATATGCCAACCCATGACCCTTGTCAGTGAATTGGTCAATAATGTCCAGCTCTTTGAGTATCTGGTTTTATGAACTGGATATTTTTTAAATAAAGGTTATTTCATCTGCAAAAGTTTTAAAAACGCAGTCTTTTACTGTGTGTTTGTTACTAGAATTTAAAACATGGATGAGCACTTGGGTGTTCAAAAAATTTCAGGTCAACGATTCTTTTAGCGAGAAAGACAAGATGAAAATTCTGGTATTGGGTGGTGGTGTGCTGGGCGTGTCGTCTGCCTGGTATCTGGCAAAGTCTGGCCATGAAGTGACCGTGATTGAGCGTCAAACCGGTGTCGCGGACGAAACCAGCTATGGCAACGCGGGCATGCTCTCCTATGGCTATACCAACCCATGGGCTGCTCCTGGTGTGCCATTCAAGGCGATGAAATGGATGATGCAGGACCTGGCGCCCATTCTGGTCAGCTCCTCTGCCATGAACGGCCACACTGCAGGCTGGATGATGAAAATGCTGCACGAGTGCACCGGCGAGGCGTACCGTACCAACAAGAACCGCATGCTGCGTATTTCCGAATACAGCCGTGTGTGCATGGACCGTCTGACAGCGGAAACCGCGCTGGATTTTGATCATCGTAACCAGGGCACCATCGAGCTGTTCCGCGATCAGGAAAAGATGGACTCCATCGGTGCTGACCTTGAATCCCTGCGTGAATGTGGCGTTGAGCACGCCGTGATTGATCATGATACCTGTATCAAGCACGAGCCGGCACTGGCCAATGTGTCCGAGAAGTTCGTCGGTGGCCTGCTGTTCCCGAAAGACGCGACTGGCGACTGTCACAAATTCACCATCGGTCTGGCGGAAGAGTGCAAGAAGCTGGGCGTGAAGTTTGAGTTCAATACCAAGGTGATGGCGCTGGAGTCGGAAGACGACGAAATCCAGTCGGTGATTACCTCCCGTGGCAAGCGCCGTGCGGATGCCTATGTACTGTGTCTGGGTAGCTACTCGCCGATGCTGGTACGTCCGTTAGGCATCAAGTTGCCAATCTACCCGATGAAAGGCTACTCGCTGACGCTGCCGATCATCGATGCCGACAAGGCACCGCAATCCACTGTGATGGACGAAGCCTTCAAGGTGGCGGTAACGCGCTTTGACGATCGTATTCGGGTCGGCGGCACCGCCGAAATTGCTTCCTTCGACCTGAGCCTGAAACCGGAACGCCGCAAGCCGACCGAATTCGTCGTGAACGACCTGTTCCCGGGCGCTGGTGACATTGAAAACGCCGAGTTCTGGTGTGGCCTGCGGCCGATGACACCGGACTCTGTGCCGGTGATTGGCAAGTCCCCAATCAAGAAACTGTACATGAACACTGGCCATGGCACCCTCGGCTGGACCATGTCGCAAGGCTCCGCCAAGCTGCTGGCTGATATCATCAACGAGCAGGAAACCGAAGTGTCTACCGAAGGCCTGTCGGTGGATCGTTATATCTGATTGCAGCCCGCCGGCGTGGGGCGATACGGCGCTCCGGGTTAACCCCTCCCCAAAGAGGCAAAGTTCTTCAGATCAGATGCCTGATTAATCAACAAACCGACGGCCCTGAGTATCCCAAGGGCCGTCGGTTTCGATATAAACTCCGAACCCACATTGTCCAGTCGTCACCACACTGGACCACGAATGGATCTATTAACTGAGGTTATTATGAGCAACAAGACCATCATCAGCACCGAAAACGCACCAGCCGCGATCGGCACTTACTCCCAGGCCGTTAAGGTTGGCGACATGGTATTCGTTTCCGGTCAGATCCCGCTGAACCCTGAAACCATGGAAATGGTTACCGAGTCTTTCGAAGCTCAGGCCGTACGCGTGTTCGAAAACCTGAAAGCCATCGCCGAAGCGTCTGGTGGTTCTCTGGCCGACGCCGCCAAGCTGACCATCCTGCTGTCTGACATGAGCTTCTTCCCACAGGTGAACGAAGTGATGGCGCGCTACTTCGACGAGCCATACCCGGCCCGTGCTGCGTTTGCTGTAAAAGCGCTGCCAAAAGATGCCGACATCGAAGTGGAAGCCGTACTGGCGCTGTAATCGCCCGTGCAGAGAAAACCGGACCCTGTTCGCAGGCTCCGGTTTTTTTGTTTCCCGGGTATTGCTGGCCGTGAGGAATGGCTGGTGATGAATAGTGGTGATGACAAAGCCATCAAAGTAGAAAAACGCGATCACCGTCGCCTTTGCAAGCCCCAATTACCCCCTGGGGGTATATATCCAGCGTGCTTGTAAATTAAACAATTTGTAAGCAATCAAAGCAGTGCAAACAATCATAACGGCTACCATCCGCACCGGGCCCATACCGCGTGCCGGTCACGCCCTGTGACCATTCCAACGAGTGGCCGAGCCGGAGAACATCAAGATGAACCCTTTTCGACCGCTTGCCCTCGTGGCAGGCCTGGTGGCGGCATGCGCATTGCCGTCCCACAGTGTTGCCGATACCAGCAACGATCAACCGGTATTAAAAATCCTCAATTGGGATGACTACATTGCCCCGGAAGTGATCACCGCCTACGAGCAGCAATACGGCGTGCAGGTGGAGTACAGCTACTACGCCAACCTGGACGGTTTTGTGGAGCAGTTTCTGGACCCCGAGAAACAGTTTGACCTGATTTTCCCGCCGTCCCATGTGGTTAATAAACTGGCCGAGAAAAAGCTGATTCGTGACCTTGATAGTGAGCGTCTGCCGGAACTGGGGGCCATTCGGGCCGACATCACCAATGAATACGACATGCTCGACGAAGGTGCCCGCTCTGCCGTGCCTTATATGTGGGGCACCACTGGCTTGGGTGTCAACACCGCCAAATTGCAGGCGTTGGGGCTGGGTGATTACATCGATTCATGGGCGCTGGTGTTTGACCCGGAAGTGCGCGCCAAAGCGAAGCAGTGTGGTATTGGCCTGCTGAACGAACGTGATGAGCTGTTTGCTGGTGCTCTGGCCTACCTGGGCTATTCAGTGAACACTATGAACAAGGACGAATTGCAGCAAGCAGGGGAGTTGCTGAAAGCCACTGCCGCCGACGTGACCTACCTGCACACAGTGCAGTTTCGTCAGGACCTGACCGACAAGAAAATCTGTGTGGCCGTGGGCTATTCCGGTGACTTGCTGGTCGCCGCAGGGGATGACCCGGAGCTGGCGTATTTTATTCCCCGTGAAGGCAACGCCCTGTGGATTGACGCCATGGCCATCCCGACCAACTCACCGTCGCCGGATCGCGCCTATCAGTTTATGAATTTTCTGATGCAAGCCGAAGTGGCGGCAGAAAATTCCAACTATCTGGAGTATCCGAACCCGATGGCCAGCTCGGCGCCGTATGTGGACCCGGAAATTCTCAACAACGAAACCATCTATCCGGCGATGACGGCGCTTCACCATATGGAAGCGCTGGCGCCACGGGACCGCAAAACCACCCGCATGATGCACAAACTGTGGGTTGGTGCGCTGTGTAACCGCGGCGGCTGGTGTTCCGTGCCCATGATGTCGATGTTTTAGGTTTGTCTGTATCCAGGGCGCACTGCGCCCCGTTTGCGGATACAGGATTCGGGAATAAATTCCCTCCTACAGGCTTTGCTACAAGTCATTTTCGCGCTCGTTGCAGGGTGCGCACTGCGCACCGTTTCCGGGTACAAGGTTCGGGAATAAATTCCCTCCTACGGCTTTGCTACAAGTCATTTTCGCGCTCGTTGCAGGGTGCGCACTGCGCCCCGATTTTGGCTGTTCCCCGAATCTACTTTTCTGCTGGCGTGTTCATCGCCGTGTCCTTGTCGGATGGCGCAAGCTTATCCGCCCTACGAATTACACATCTTGGGTTTCGCTGTAGGGTGCGCACTGCGCACCGTTTCCGGGTACAAGGTTCGGGAATAAATTCCCTCCTACGGCTTTGCTACAAGTTATTTTCGCGCTCGTTGCAGGGTGCGCACTGCGCCCCGTTTCCGGGTACAAGGTTCGGGAATAAATTCCCTCCTACAGACGTTGTTACACGTGATTTTTTCGCTCGTTGTAGGGTACGCACTGCGCCCCGTTTGCGGATACAAGATTCGGGAATAAATTCCCTCCTACGGCTTTGCTACAAGCCATTTTCGCGCTCGTTGCAGGGTGCGCACTGGGCCTCGTTTCGGGCTCTTTTATGACCGTCCGTCAGCCACAAAAAAGCCACCCCTTGGGGTGGCAACACGAGATTCCGATGTGGTAACCGGAATAGGGTTGGTGCTGTCGCAATAAGCGGCAGCACCCAACAACACCCGATCGGATTAACGACCGGTTTTGATGTTCGACCAGGTACGGTTACGTACGCGAGCGATTTTCGGGTCTTCCTCTTCACTGATAAACAGTTTGGCCATGACTTCGTCGGTCGGATAAATCGCCGGGTCAGAGGAAATCTCTTCATCCACCATTGGCAGTGAAGACGGCGTCGGGTTGGCGTACCACACGTAGTTGGTTACCTCGGCAATCACGTCCGGGCGCAGCAGGTAGTTGATGAACTTGTGGGCGTTCTCGGCGTTCTTGGCATCGGCCGGGATCATCATCATATCGAACCAGACTTCCGAGCCTTCTTTCGGAATGATGTAGGAAACCTCAACGCCATTTTCAGCTTCTTCCGCGTTCCAGGCGGCCTGGAAGATGTCGCCGGAGTAACCCACCGCCACACAGATGTCGCCGTTGGCAAGGTCAGAGATATAGCCGGATGACGTGAATTGCTTCAGGTAAGGACGTACGGATGCGAGGGTTTTGGCGGTTACGCTGTCGCCCTTGAAGTCTTTCATGCTCTTGGTGTTTGGATCGATGTTGTTATACAGCATCGCCAGCGGGAACATTTCGTCGGAAGAATCGAGGAAGGTTACACCACACTCGGCCAGCTTCTTCATGTTTTCCGGTTCGAACACGTAAGCCCAGCTGTCGATCTCAACGTCGTCACCCAATACCTTCTGGACTTGCTCGTAGTTCACGCCAATGCCGGTGGTGCCCCACAGGTAAGGCACGCCGTACTGGTTGCCTGGGTCTTTCTTCTTGAGGCGATCCATCAGCTCGGTATCAAGGTTCTTCAGGTTTGGCAGCTTGCTCTTGTCGAGTTTCTGGAAAATGCCTGCCTTGATCTGCAATGCCATGAAGTTGGAGGTCGGCACGACCAGGTCATAGCCTGTATTACCGGCCAGCAGTTTGCCTTCCAGCGCTTCGTTGCTGTCGTAGACGTCGTAGTTGACCTTGATGCCGAACTCTTTCTCAAAGTTGGCGATGGTGTCTTCGCCAATGTAGTCGGACCAGTTGTAGAAGTTCAGCACCTCTTCCGCCTGGCTAACAGGTGACAGGGTCGCGGCCGCCAACAGGACCGAGGAGAGGAGGGTCGTGCGCGTGGAATAACTCTTCTTCATGCGATGTTGCCTCTTTTCTTCATTGGGCATGTGCGGCCGGTTTATCCGGCCGTCCTTGTTTGGCCATTGTTGATCAATGATCCATAAGCTCCCTTGACGCATATTCAGAGCGAGCGCTGCCGCTGCTGCAGGGCAGCAATCATGTGGATGAATGCTGGCAGGCTCTCTAATAGGCGTCAGGTTTTACACGTTCATCAGCAGGTATTCCCGTTCCCAGGAACTGATGACACGGTTAAAGGTTTCGAACTCGGCGCGTTTCACACCCACGTAGGCTTTGACGAAGTGTGAGCCAATGACGTCCTGCAGTTCCGGACAGTCTTCCAGCTGACGCAAGGCTTCTTCCAGCGTACGGGACACTTCTACGGTATCGCCTTCTTCTGCCGCCATACCTTCGGTTGGGGCGGACGGCTTGATGTTCATCTTCATACCCAGATAGCCGCAAGCGAGACTGGCAGCAATGGCAAGGTACGGATTGCAGTCAGCGCCCGGGAAACGGTTTTCTACCCGTGTGGCATTGAGTGGAGCATGGGGTGCCCGCAGACCGGCAGTACGGTTGTCGATACCCCATTTGAAGTTCACTGGCGCGGCGTTTTCCGGCACAAAGCGGCGATAGGAGTTCACGTTGGGCGCAAAGAACGGAATCGCTGCCGGGGTAAAGCGCTGCAACCCGCCCATGTAGTGGTAGAAGGCTTCCGAGAATTCACCTTCCTGGTCGCCAGCAAAAATGTTCTTGCCGGTTTTGATATCGACCAGGCTCTGGTGCAGGTGCATTGAGCTGCCCGGCTCGTTCTTCATTGGCTTGGCCATGAAGGTGGCGTACATATTGTGCTTCAGAGCGGTTTCACGCAGCGCACGTTTGAACACGAACACCTGATCGGCCAGGCTCAGGGCATCACCATGAAGGAAGTTGATTTCCATTTGGGCGGCGCCGGATTCGTGAATCAGGGTATCGACGTCCAGACCCAGCACATCGCAGTAGCTGTAGAGGGTGTCGATCACCGGGTTGAATTCGTTGGCGGCGTCAATGCTGTAGGACTGACGGGCGTTTTCGCGACGGCCAGAGCGACCAGTGGCTGGCTTAAGCTCGTAGTCGGGGTCGATGTTTTTCTGCACCAGATAAAACTCAACTTCCGGAGCAATGATGGGTTTCAGACCCTCGTCTTCGTACAACTTCAGAATACGGCGCAGTACCGCACGGCTCGACAGCGGGTGTGGCGCACCACTGGGCGCGAAGCAGTCGTTAATAACCAGCGCCGTTGGCTCGTCGGCCCAGGGCACAATGCGCATGGTGCTGGCGTCGGGCACCAGATTCATGTCGCGGTCGCTGGAGTCGACCAGATCGTAGTGGTTGTCGGCCCAATCGCCGGTGACGGTTTGTACCAGCAGGGTCTCAGGAATCTTGCCACCCTGTTCGGCCAGAAACTTCTGGGTCGGGTAAAACTTGCCACGGGCATTACCGGTCATGTCCGGGAATGTGGATTCGACTTCACTGATGCCATTTTCTTCGAGAAAGCGTTTGACGGCTTCCATAAATCACCTGTCTGACGTTTGTTGTGCGCCCCTGGCGCGGATGGGGTTGAGCAGGGTCAGCTTGCGCCTTTGTTGCTCAAAAGTAATCCCGGTTTTCTCACCCGGTTGTTCGGGAAGTTACGATTGATTCCTGAACAAGTCGCTACCCCCTGATGGGTAAAAACCGAAATATCATTCGGTTTTTAAAATATTATTGAGACTGGTCAGAGTCAATTTGTTATTCACAGGATTGCTCAAAATGACCATCTTGTTGTTAGTCTAAAACCGAACTATTATTCGGTTTTTGAGGATTCAGGCAGGAGCAAGCGGCAATGACAACAGCGCAACCCAATGGCAGTTATTACGAGGCCAGTGCCAACCTGCAGCTGCAATGTGAAACGCTGGATAGTGAGGTTCAGGCGGATGTCTGTGTGATTGGTGGTGGTTACACCGGTCTGTCGGCGGCCTTGCATCTGGCCGAACAGGGCTATTCGGTGGTGTTGCTGGAAGCCGAAACCATCGGCCATGGTGCTTCCGGTCGTAATGGTGGTCAGGTCGCGCCGGGCCACAACATGGACCACGCTACTCTGGTGAAAAAGGTTGGCAAGGACGCCGCTGACCTGCTGTGGCAGATGTCGTTGGAGTCGGTTGAGCTGGTACGCGAGCTGATCAACAAGCACGACATCCAGTGCGACAAGAAGGACGGTGTGATGCATGTGGCGGCCAAACCGGGCCACAGTCATCATATTGAAGAAGCGGTGGAATACGCTCATAAGGTGCTGGGTTACGAACACATGGAATACGTCGCCCCTGCCGATGTGCAACAGATGTTAGGTACTGACAGGTACTTCGCGGGCGAGCTGTACACCAAGGCGATTCACTTGCATCCGCTGAACTACGCGCTGGGGTTGGCGAAAGCGGCTCAGCAAGCTGGCGTGCGTTTGTTCGAGCACAGCCGGGTGACGGGTTATCAGTCCGGTGCCAAACCGCGGGTTGAAACCGCTACCGGGGCGATCAACTGCAAGTACATCTTGCTGGCCACCAATGGCTACCTGGGCAAGCTGGAGCCTCGTGTGGCAGGCAAGATCATGCCGATCAATAACTTTATTCTGGCGACAGAGCCGTTGTCGGATGAGGTGGTAAAACAGATCAACGCCAACGACTATGCGGTGGCGGATTCGCGCTTTGTGATCAACTACTTCCGTATCTCTGGCGACAACCGCCTGCTGTGGGGCGGTGGGGAAAACTACAGCCCCAACTTTCCGGCCGATATTCGCTCGTTTGTGCGCAAGTACATGCTGGCGTTTTATCCACAGCTGGAGAACACCCGCATCGACTATGGCTGGGGCGGCACGCTGGCGATTACGCTGAATCGCATGCCGCATTTTGAACGACTCGATCAAACCCTGTTTGTGGCCCATGGCTACTCTGGCCACGGTGTGGCACTGGCAACGCTGGGGGGCAAGCTGATGGCCGAAGCCATTGCCGGTTCGGCTGAACGTTTCGATGCCTTTGCCAAGGTGCCTACACCGACTTTCCCGGGCGGGACCCTTTTGCGCTGGCCGGGGCTGGTGGCGGGTATGTTGTACTACTCGATGCGTGACCGTTTTTTCTGAAAGCGCCAGGTCCGGTTTGGTTTCGGGATGTGTTTAAAGGAATTTTTCCTGCTTCCGGTGGGCAATAATATTTGACACACAAGCGTTGCGGCCCGACGCTTGTGGGTCTGATATTTCCGGATTTTTACTTCCATGAGCGACACCCGCAGTCCCGCTTCCGATGCCATCGACGACGCTAATACTGTTAGCGGAGAACCGCAAAAATCCCGCAAGCGCGACAACCTGAAACCGCGCAGCGCACCGGTTCAGGGCCGTTCCATCAAGCGCTCGAAAGAGATTCTGGATGTTACTGGCGAACTGCTGGAGCGGGTAGGTATGCACGACCTCACTACCAATGTGATTGCCCGCGAAGTCGGCATTTCCGTGGGCTCGCTGTACCACTACTTTCCCAACAAACACGCCATCCTCTACGCCATGGGCCAACGCTGGCTGGAAGACATCACCGCGATGCTGGCGGACGTCGAAGCCCTGCCGGTAGAAACCCTCAGCGTTGAACAGCTGGTTGAACAGCTAACCACCCGTAATCTGCGTGTGTACAAACGCCAGAAAGCCGTACTGGCACTGGTGCAGGCGATGTTCTCGATTCCGGAATTGCATGAGCTGGACGAACGCCACGACGACCAGGTGATCCAGAGCCTGGCACGGGTGTTCAAACGGTTGGGCATCAACCGCCACGTGAAGGAACGCGAACGGATTGGTCGTTTTGTGCTGGAAGTCAGCCACGCGGTGTATCTGGTGATTGTGAACCAGAACCCCAACCGGGCGGCACGGACGTTGGAAGATTTACGCTTTACGCTGGTAAACACCTTGCAGCGGCATTTGCAGGATGTGGATTGATTCACCCCACCTACTGATGGGCGCGAGCGCCCATCCTATGCGGTTTTGGCCCTGACGGTTTCGCGGATAAATCCGCTCCTGCATGCAGATTGCTGTAGGAGAAATCGGGACGCGCAGTCTCATTCCCGATTAGGTGTTTGCAAGCGTGGCTTCGCGGATAAATCCGCTCCTACATGCAGATTGCTGTAGGAGAAATCGGGACGCGCAGTCTCATTCCCGATTAGGTGTTTGCAAGCGTGGCTTCGCGGATAAATCCGCTCCTACATGCAGATTGCTGTAGGAGGGAATTTATTCCCGATTAGGTGTTTGCAAGCGCGGCTTCGCGGATAAATCAAATCCCCAGCTTATCGCGCATATCGTAATAAAACGCACCCATGGCGGTGTACGGCACCCGCATCATGCGGCCTCCCGGGAACGGATGCTGTGGCAGGCTGGCCATGATGTCGAAACGCTGTGCTTGACCCTGAATCGCGCTGGCAATCAGCTCACCGGCCAAATGCGTCGACGTCACGCCGTGACCGGAGTAGCCCTGGGCGTAGTACACATTGCTGCCGATCCGACCAAACTGCGGCAAGCGCATCAGCGTCAGCAGGAAGTTACCGGTCCAGGCGTAATCCACTTTCACGTTTTTCAGCTGCGGGAAGGTCTTCAGCATCTTCGGCTTGATCAGCGCTTCAATCTTGTCTGGCTCTCGAGCGCCGTAGGTCACGCCACCGCCGTAAATCAGGCGGCCGTCGCCGCTGAGGCGGAAGTAATCCAGCAGGTAGTTGCAGTCTTCAACGCAGTTGTCTTTGGGCAGCAGCTGTTCTTGCAGGTCTTTGCTCAGCGGTTCGGTGGTGATGATCTGGGTGCCGCACGGCATCGACTTCTGTTCCTGCTGTGGCAGCAAGCCAGTCAGATAAGCGTTACCAGCCACCATAACAAAATCACAGGTCACTTGGCCGCTGGCGGTTTTCACCACCGCCGGTTCGCCTTTCTGGATTTCCGTCACGGAGGACTGTTCGTAAATCTTGCCGCCGAGGCTTTCAAAGGCCTTGGCTTCGCCACGGGCCAGGTTTAATGGGTGCAGGTGGCCGCCGCTGTTGTCCAGCAGAGCGCCTTCGTAGCGTTCGGTGCCGACGTAATTCTGGGTCTGTTTGGCATCCAGCAACTCCAGGCTGGTGTTGCCGTGTTTTTCCCACAGCGCTTTTTTGCCTTCCAGTTCTTTCATTTGCTTGCGGTTGCAGGCTGCAAAAATACCGCCGTCTTTCAGATCGCAGTCGATCTTGTACTGGTCGACAAAGCGGCGAATGATGCGGCCGCCTTCAAAGGCCATTTTGCCCATTTCAACGGCCATGTCCTTGCCGTAGTTACGTTCAATAAAGTCCATGTCGCGGCTGTAGCTGTGGACAATCTGGCCACCGTTGCGGCCGGAGGCACCAAAGCCCACGCGGCCAGCTTCCAATACCACCACCTTGAAGCCACGTTCGGCCAGATGCAGGGCGGTCGACAGGCCGGTAAAGCCAGCGCCAATCACACAGACGTCTGCTCGGGTGTCACCGACCAGAGGCTCACGCTGGTCGGCTTCGTTGATCGAGGCAGCGTAATAGGAATCCGGATAGGTTGTGGTCATTTTGTTCTCTCAAATGGTTGCAGCCCCAGTGAGGGCATCTGTCATCAAAGATAGTGAATACGGGCCTGTCTGCACCATACCTACCCAGGGATATATCGCTGGGTGTTGGTCGATGCTTTTATTTGTGGGGTAACGGGTGGTTGTCATGACGGCCGTTCCTGCCACTACCTCAGGGGTCTCAACAGGGTTGCGAGAATCCTTGCCAGAGAGTGGATATATAGGGCCATAACAAGGCGCTTTATACGACGGAATTGGCGGCTTTGGCGTATGTTTCCGACGGTGGAAATTTTTAGCCGCAGGCGCGCTGTAATACCGCCGCCATGATTGTTGCCAGTAAGGGCCTGAATTTCGGGCCATTGCGGGCGTTCTCCATCGTTGCGTTAAGCCTTTTCAACGTAAGCGGTGGAATGGACTTATTTAACGGCCCTTTTCGGCCAGCTATAACAACGTAAATCGAATTCAACAACAGGATTAGCGCTATGGCATTTGCACTTCAGAACAGCCAGCTGCTGGTAACCAAAGGCCTCATTAACGGCCAGTGGGTCGACGCTGACAACAGCACCACCGTACCGGTAAAAAACCCGGCCAACGGCGAGCTGGTTGCCGACGTGGTTAACATGGGCGCCGCTGAAACCAAGCGTGCGATTGAAGCTGCAAAAGATGCCTTCCCGGCGTGGTCTGGCAAGACCGCCAAGGAACGTAGCGACATTCTGGAAAAGTGGTACGACCTGGTGATGGCCAACCAGGATGACCTGGCTGCCATTCTGACCGCCGAACAGGGCAAGCCACTGTTCGAAGCCAAGGGCGAAATCGCCTACGGTGCGTCCTATATCAAATGGTTCGCTGAAGAAGCCCGCCGTGTTTATGGCGACATCATTTCAGCTGCCCAGCCGGGTCGTCGTAATCTGGTGATCAAACAGCCTGTGGGTGTGGTTGCGGCCATTACGCCGTGGAACTTCCCGTCTGCCATGCTGGCTCGCAAGATCGCGCCGGCACTGGCGGCTGGCTGCACCATCGTTTGCAAACCAGCGACTGAAACTCCGTTGTCTGCTCTGTCTATCGCCCTGCTGGCCGAAGAAGCCGGTGTGCCTGCTGGCGTAATCAACGTGATTGTGGGTTCCAGCTCCCGTGATATCGGTGGCGAAATGACCTCTAACCCGATCGTGCAGAAGCTGACGTTCACCGGTTCTACCCCGGTGGGCAAGATCCTGATGAAGCAGTGTGCTGACACTGTGAAGCGTACTTCCATGGAGCTGGGTGGCAACGCGCCAATCATCATCTTTGATGACGCCGATCTGGATGCTGCCATCAACGGTGCACTGATCTCCAAATTCCGTAACTCCGGTCAGACCTGTATCTGTTCCAACCGTGTGATGGTTCAGGCGGGCATTTACGACAAGTTCATCGAGCGTCTGGCCGAGGAAGTGAACAAGTTCCAGGTGGGTGACGGTTCCGATGCCAACACCACTCATGGCCCGCTGGTTAGCGAGAAAGCCGTCAACGGTGTGGCTGAACTGGTCGAGTCTGCCATTGAAGACGGCGCTCGCGTGGTAACCGGTGGTGCTCGTGGCGAGCAGGGTGCCTGTTTCTTCCAGCCGACGATTCTGGCGGAAGCGACTCCTGCCATGCGCGTGTTCAAGGAAGAGATCTTTGGCCCGGTAGCACCGATCTTCAAGTTTGAAACCGACGAACAAGCCATCGCCATGGCCAACGACACCGAGTTTGGTCTGGCGGCGTACATGTACACCAACAACCTGAAGCGCATCTGGAAGGTATCCGAAGCACTGGAATACGGCATGGTTGGCGTTAACGAAACCGCCATCAGCTCCGAAGTGATTCCGTTTGGTGGTGTGAAGGAATCTGGCCAGGGCCGTGAAGGTTCCAAGTACGGTTTGGACGATTACATGGAAACCAAATACATCTGTCTGGGCGGCCTGTAATTTTTTGAAGCGTTTGCAGCGGCGCATTGCTGCGGGACGCCTTGCATTTGCCTGACTGTGTTCAGAAACCGGAGTGGTCATCCTGATCTGATTCGCGGATGAATCCGCTCCTGCAGCAAAAGAATTTCGGCGGTTGTCCAGCGGGCAAACGCCAGTACAGCAACAACTCTCCGGTGGCCTTCATACCGAACACCGCCAACGGGGTATTTATGATTCACAGCTGATGGCAGCTGTGCGATTGGAGCAGCGTATGTCTCACATGGTTTA
Organism: Oceanobacter sp. ABM4_470; assembly: GCF_056158645.1. NCBI lineage: Bacteria > Pseudomonadati > Pseudomonadota > Gammaproteobacteria > Oceanospirillales > Oceanospirillaceae > Oceanobacter > Oceanobacter sp. ABM4_470. The sequence continues at coordinate 3,080,845 of NZ_JBSWTR010000001.1, read as the reverse complement.
TCCAACCACCAACTTCAAGGCGGTTGAGCAACTGACAATTGAACGTGGCGATGGCGTTTACGTTTACGACAACAACGGCAACCAGTACCTCGAAGGTATGTCTGGTTTGTGGTGTGCGTCCCTCGGTTTCAACAATGCCGAGTTGATCGAAGCAGCCACCAAGCAGATGGAAAAGCTGTCTTACGCCCACATGTTCGGTGGCAAGGTACACGAGCCGGGCATGCAGCTGGCCGATAAGCTGGCCGCCATGGTGCCTGTGGATAACGCCCATATTTTCATGGGTAGCTCCGGTTCCGACGCCAACGACTCCCACATCAAGATGCTGCGCTACTACTTCAGCGCCATCGGCAAGCCAGAGAAGCGCAAGATCATCGCCCGTGAGCGTTCTTACCACGGTGTGACCGTCGCGGCCGCCTGTCTGACTGGCCTGCCAGTGAACCAGACCGGTTTTGACCTGCCAATCGACGCCATCGGCGTGCTGCGTACCGACGCGCCACATTATTACCGTGGTCGTCTGGAAGGCGAAACCGAAGCCCAGTTTGTTGACCGCATCACCGGCAACCTGGAAGCCATGATCTTGCGCGAAGGCCCTGAAACCATCGCTGCTTTCATTGCCGAGCCAATTACCGGTGCCTCCGGTGTGATCGTGCCGCCAGCCGGTTACTACGAGAAAGTGCAGGCGATTCTGGCCAAGTACGACATCCTGTTCTGGGCCGACGAAGTGATCACCGGCTTTGGCCGTACCGGTAACGACTTTGGTGTTACCACTATGGGCATCAAGCCGGACCTGATGAGCTTCGCCAAGCAGCTGTCTTCTTCCTACGTGCCGATCTCTGCCTCTGTGATTCCGGGCAAGATGTACGACGCCATGATTGAAGAAACCGCCAAAAACGGCGTCTTCGGCCACGGTTACACCTACTCTGCGCACCCGGTTGCCGCGGCAGTAGCACTGAAGACCCTGGAAATCTACGAGCGTGAAAACCTGTTCGCCAAGGCCGCTGAAACCGGTGACTACCTGCAAACCCGTCTGGCCGAATTCCGCGACCACCCACTGGTGGGCGAAGTACGTGGCGCAGGCATGATTGCCGCCGTTGAAATGGTCGCCAACAAGGAAACCGGTGCTGCGTTTGAAAACGCCGGTGCGGTTGGTGGCTTCGCCGCTAACGCCTGTCAGAACCACGGTCTGATCAGCCGTCCGGTAGCGGGTGCCTCATTGGCGCTGTGTCCTCCGCTGATCACTACCAAGGCCCAGATCGACGAAATCGTTGAGAAAATGGGTAAAGCGCTGGACGACACGCAAGCGTTCGTTAGCAAGTAAACGCGTTCCTCGCAGTCGTCAAGTTGGGCGGCGCTGGCTTTCAGGCAAGCGCCGCAGCTAAGAGAGCGACGACTTTTTTGAGTCTGGCTGTGGTGAATCACAGCTGTGCAGGCAGGCCTCTGATTGCTGTTCAGACTGCCTGAGGTTGGGGTTCCTGTTCTCCCCGGATCAAGCCCGGTCAGGCTCGTTTTTCAGTTTCATCCTGTTGAGCTATGCAACCCTGTGTATAGCTCTCACCTTGCCTACAAAGGCCCTCACCTGCGTTCGTTTGAACGCGGGTTTTTTTCGTTCTGGGGCTGGGATTTCTGGCAAAAAAAGAATGCAGGGGACATCTATTTAATCCGGCAGCCCCCGCAGGGCGCGGGTTGCCGTCGCCCAGTGCTGTGTTGACGAACTTGGAAAGGACGCGTCATTCCGCTGCATTCGTCGCCTTGCCCTGAACAACGGTAACGCTCGCGCAGAGTCGTGCAGGATTAAATAGATGTCCCCTGTAGGTTAGATAAGCGAACGCAGTGAGCGCCATCTAACAGCGCAGTGTCAGATGGCAGCCGCTTCGCGTCTTTATCTGACCTACCTCAAGCCTGCATCTAACCTACTGCCTCAGGCCGTCGATCAAACCGCCAGCCACCACCAGGCGCCAAAGCCCACCACAAAAGCCGGAATCGCGCTGTACAGCGTCGCTTTGGCGGCCGCTTTGGGCGTTAGCGCCAAGGCTGGGAACAGGGCGTCGCCATCGTTGCTGATGGCATTGGCCAGCAGCGCCGCGAACGGAATAACGCCATTCAGATACAGGGTGGTGACCAGAATCTGTGGCCCGCAGCCGGGCACAAAACCAATCACAATCGCCAGCAGTACGGCGTAGGCGCCCATGCTGGCAAACAGGTTGTGGAAATCGAGGCCGGTGTAAAACGCCAGCAGCTCATAGGCCAGAAAGCCGACGATCACCCACACGGTGATAAAGCTGGTTTCGGCCACCACCGAGTTGTTCAAACAGGTGCTGCGGCCACTTTGGGCAAAGCGCGACGACCAGGAATCCAGCGGCTGGCTGGTCCACAACAGCAAGCAGCACACGGCCCCAAGAAACCCCATCCATTCAATCAGGCTTTCGGCATGGGCGTGGTTCATCCAGGGCGTCAGCCACATGGCAGTGTCCCATTGCATGGCACTCGCCAGACCAATTACCGCCCCCGGAGCCAGCAACGCCATAAAGGCCCACACCAGGCCTCGGGGCAGCGGAGGAATCGGGTGTTTGCATTGATCCGTACTGACGTTACTGTGGCGCAGGTAATCACGGCCATGACAGGCGTCGACCAGATAGCCGGTCACAATACCAGCCACCAGGCTGATGGCGTATACCAGCAGGGCGGTTTGCGGCTCCCGTGCCAACAGCAGAAACGCGGCGTCACCCATGGTCGAGATCAGCACCGCCACCAGCGAGCCAAAACTCATATGGCCATTCACAAAGCGGGTCACCACGATGATGGCGGTGCCACAGCCGGGCAAGGCTCCCAGAATGGCTGCCACCGGCACCTGCCAGTTCTGGTGATGGGCCAGCAGTTGGCTCAGACCCTGCTTGAAATAGCGGTCCATGGCATAAAAGCCCGCCAACGTGACCGCCACAAACACACTGACGCCATACCAGGCATCGGCCATGGTGCTGACAACCAGCTGGAACAGCGCCGGGTTCAACAGCTGAACCGCCAACAACGATGCCATCAACAGCGGGATTTGGAACTGGTATTGGCGCATGTGGAAGGGTCTTAGCTTGCTGCCGACCATGCGTAGCAACAGGTTCAGGCTGGCAGCCATGGATCAGATGCTCCGCTGCTGTGCCAACAGATCGGCGGCGGTTTCAAGGTGCAGCAGGTTTTCCTGCAAATGACGGTAGGCCAGATCAAACAGTCGATAGTCCTGCTCCAGCGTCAGGGTGCACAAACGACGGCAAGCGCCCACGGCGGCCAGTTCGCTCTGATACAGCTGTTGCAGGATATCTTCGTTGCCCGAGGCCGCTAACGGCTGACACAGGTCGGTGGTGGAAGTAGCCGGCAGCGCAGTGTACTGAATGTGCTCGCTGTTGCTCATCAGCTGCTGACGTACCTTGGGATCAAGCTGGTCGGTCAGCTCATCGACATGGGCGGCGTCTTCTTCCAGTGCCTGCTTGAAGTAATCCCGCTGTGGACTTTGGGCAATCTCCGGGTGACACAGCAGGGCTGCGTACAAAAAGCGGGTGCTTTGTTCATGACGAATCATATGCACCAGCAACGCCAACGAAGACTGACTCAAACCCTGAGCGGATTCAGTCAGTGAGTAACGGCCCGATGACGGGTTGGTCAATGTGTGGTGCGACAGCATAGCCAGCCTTCCGTTTGAGAATACCATAAACGATAATAATTCTCGTTCATGGTTGTGCTCATGTAAAGTGAAAGGCTGCAATGTTTTGTGAATTCTTTCAGAGCATCGGCAATCGAGCCGTTGCTGTGTGATCCGTTAAGTCTGGTATTTCAGGTGGGGTTGCAGCTGCTGCAATAACCACTGAATGCCGGTGTCCTGTTGATATAACGGGTGTTGGATCAGTTTCATGCTCCAGTTGGGCAATTCGTCCGGGGCTTCGACCACGCGCACCGGCAGCCAGCTGCTGAACATTTCCGCCATCTGACGTGGCAGTGTCAGCACGGTTTTGCGGTTGGCGACCATGCGGGCGGCGGCCAGGTAGTTGATCATTTGCACCACCACCTGACGCTTCAGTTTGCGGCTTGATAGCCAGCGGTCAACGCTGTCGATGCTGATGGAGTCGGCGTCGGTTTGATCAACCATCACCACATGGGGCAGGGCGAGGTAGCCGTCCAGATCGAGCTGGTCTGGTATGTCGTCAAACTGCTCGCCGACAAGGCACACGGGCTCCTCATCACGCCAGTTGGTTATTAACAGATGCGAGGGAATTTTGAAGCTGTCGTCGAGGCCAACCACCAGATCGACATCACCATTTTCCAGTCGCTCCAGCGAGGCCTGTGGGCCGATCATTTCAAGATTGAATACCAGTCCTGGTGCTTGTTCATTTAAAACAGGCATCAGGTCGGGCAGCACCACGGCTTCAAAGTAGTCGGTCACCGCCAGGGTAAACACACGCTTGCTGGTGGCCGGGTTAAATACCTTCGGCGGTGCCAGCGTCTGTTCCAGTTTCCGTAATACCTCGCGTACTTCACCCAACATTGCCAAGGCTCTGGGGGTAGGCTGCAAACCATTGCCGCAGCGCACCAGAATCGGATCATCAAGTTGGCTGCGCAGACGGTTGAGGGCGTGGCTGGTGGCCGACTGGCTGAGGAAGACTTTCTCTGCCGCACGGGTAACGTGGGCTTCGGATACCAGCGCCTCGAAGACGCGTAGCAGGTTCAGGTCAAACTGATGGAACGACGCTGGCATGGGACCTTCCTGTAAAAAACTATTAATACTGTGCATGTCTTCAGGAATATTATGCATTTCAAGAATTAAAGAACAGCGACTAATCTGCACCCAGTCACTTATTTCTGGCCAATGCCAAACAGGATTCATCATGTCTCAGGCTGCTGTTCACACCATGCTCGCTCCTTCTGCTCCGACTGGCGGTTCCGCCAATGCCGATCTGGCCCTTTACGGCATGATGGGCATGGGCTTTATGAACAGCCCAATTCTGCGCAACGCTGAAGAGATCCGCCAAAGCGACGCCGATGTGATTGTTGCCGGTGTACCGTTTGATATGGCCACTTCCGGCCGCCCTGGCGCGCGCCTTGGCCCGACTGCGGTACGTCAGGCGTCGGCCAATTTGTTGTGGGAAGGTGCTCGCTGGCCGTGGAATTTCGCTCTGGATGAACGCCTGAAAATGGCCGATGCCGGTAACGTGGCGTTCAAGCATGGTGAGCCACAAACCATGGTGGATAACCTGCAGGCACTGGTGCGTGAAATTGCTGAAAGCGGCAAGAAAAGCCTGGTGTTTGGTGGTGATCATTTTATCGCTCTGCCGGTGATCCGTGAGGTAGCCAAAGTGCATGGCCCGCTGGCGCTGGTGCACTTTGATGCCCACACCGACACCTACGATGGTGGCAGTGCCTACGACCACGGCACCCTGTTTCATCATGCTGTGCAGGAAGGCCTGATCGATACCGAACACAGCATCCAGATTGGCATCCGTACCAACTGGGATCGTGACGGCCACCCGTTCGAAGTGCTGGATGCCGCAGAAACCAACGACCTCGGTGCCAAAGGCGTACTGGAACGCATCAAGGCCCGTGTCGGCGACAAACCGGTATACGTCAGCTTTGATATCGACGCGCTCGACCCAGCCTTCGCGCCGGGCACTGGCACACCGGTATCCGGCGGCATGACCACCGACTGCGCGCTGAAAATCGCTCGTGGCATGGCGGGCATGGATATTCGTGGTGTCGACGTGGTGGAAGTGGCTCCGGCATACGACCACGCCGACGTTACGGCGCTGGCCGCAGCGACCATCGCGCTGGAATTTATGTACGCCGTGGCGGCGGGCAAATCCTGAGTGGCTGTATTGCCGCACTGAATCGCGGATAAATCCGCTCCTGCAACTCCGCTTTGGGGCATGTCTTATTGTCCCAATCTGACGCCATCTGACACGGCGCTGTCAGATGGCGGCTGATTATTCTCTTAGCCCTGCTCCAATACGCCCACCACGTAATCAATAAAACTGCGTACCTTGGCCGACATGTGTTTGCGGCTGGGGTATATCAGGTAAATATCAATCGGGCTGCGTTGGTAGTCGGAGAACAGCTCTACCAGTTCGCCGGTGTCGAATTCATCGGTGAATAAAAAGTCGGGCACCCGGGCGATGCCAATACCGGCGCTGCACAGTGCCAACTCCATTTCCGAGCTGTTCTGGCTGACGCGGCTGTTTACTTCCACCTCAATGTCCATGCCGTATTGGTTTTTGTATTGCCACAGGCGCGGGTGTTTGAGGTTGCTGTAGGTGATGCAGTGGTGGTGCTTGAGGTCTTCCGGCTTTTCCGGAGTACCGTATTTTTCCAGATAGGCGGGCGAGGCGATGGTCACCGCCCGTGAGCACATGATCTTGCGGCTGATCAGGCTGGAGTCTTCCAGTTGCGGGGTGGCTCGCACCACCACATCAAAACCATCGGCCACCACATCGACCTTGCGGTTGTTCATATCCAGTTCCAGGTCGACCTGTGGGTACTCGACCAGAAAGCCCGCAAATATGTGCCGCAAACGCGCCACCGCCAGACTGGGCGGACAGCTGATGCGCAAGGTACCGGTGGGTTGCAGCTGGTGACCCATCAGCGCGTTCTGCACTTCGTTGGCCTCGGCAATGATTTGCTGACATTGCTGGTAAAACAGCTCGCCTTCGGCGGTCAGGTGCTGGGTACGGGTGGTGCGGTTCATCAGCCGTACCCCCAAACGCGCTTCCAGCCGGTTGATTTCCTTGCTGATGTAGGAGGTCGAATGGCCGGTGTTGTCGGCGGCTTTGGTGAAGCTGCCAGCGTTGATGACTTCGGCGAAGATCACCATGCCATCGAGCAGGTCGGCGTTGTAACTCATGGAGTGGTCCAGTCAGGTTGCTCGTTTGATAATGTGTGATTCAAAGTCAAATGGAAACAATAACTACACGATTTTGATATTAATCTTTTATTGGGGCGAATCTATAGTGTTGCTTATCGGTTCGGCAAGGCCTGCCAAGCAGCCTGCCGACAACCATTTTCTGGCACACGCCGAAGGAGATTGACCATGAAAGTACTGGCTTTTGCAGCATCCAACCACAAGGCTTCCATCAACAAGCAGCTGGTTACCCACGCAACTGATTTGCTGGCCGCCAACGCTGGTGCTGAGGTTGAGATTCTGGACCTGAACGATTTCGAAATGCCGATCTACAGCATTGACCGCGAAGTGGCCGACGGCATCCCTGAGCCAGCCAAAGCGTTCTTCAGCAAGATTGGCGAAGCCGACGCGGTTGTGATTGGTTTCGGCGAATACAACGGTAACTACAGCGTGGCTTACAAGAACGTATTCGACTGGGCTTCCCGTATCGACCAGAAGGTTTACCAGAACAAACCAGCCGTATTGCTGGCGACTTCCCCAGGCCCTGGCGGTGCACAAAGCGTTTTGGGCATCGCTGCCGGTTCCGCGCCTTACTTCGCCATGGACGTGAAAGCCCAGCTGTCTGTGCCAAACTTCGGCGACAATTTTGACGCTGAAAAAGGTGAGCTGACCAATGCCGATCTGGCCGCTCAGCTGAAAGACGCACTGGCGACACTGACTGCCTGATCTGAAAACGGTTAGCTTGAAAAACCGGGCAGGGGGTGAGAGACCTGCCCATGCTCACCGGGCCGAGCTGAAGGCCCGGACGCTGCGCGCGACACTTGAAGTGGGTACGTTAACCGCTTAGTCCGCAGCACGGATTTGAGAGTTCTGATTTTCCAAACCCCCATTGGCCAGACCGCAACGCGGTGCTGGCCTTTTTTGTTTCTGGCTTCTTTTATTTACAGCTTCTTCGAGCAGTGATGTAACCTGTCCCTCCCGCTGGCCGATCAGTAATAACGGACACCATGAAAGACTCCCCTGAAAACGGACACACGCTCGAACTCGATAATTACGTACCAGCCCTGATTACCTTTCTGGCGAACAAGCTGTCTGCGGGAGCCTCGCGCTTGTACCGTGAGAAGTTTGGTGTGGGGATTGTGGAGTGGCGTTTGCTGGCGCTGTTAAAGGTTGAGCCTTGCATCTCCCCTAATCGCATGTGCCAGGTGATTGGGCTTGATAAGGCTGCTGTGAGCCGATCGATCAAGCAGATGCAGCAGCAACAGCTGGTCACCGTTTTGGAAGATCCCACCGATGCGCGCAAGTCTCTGGTGGAGCTGACTGACAGTGGTCAGCAGCTGCATGATCAGGTTTTTGAAGTAGCGATCAAGCGTGAGCAACTGTTGTTGGAAGAACTGGCAGTTGAAGACAAAGAAGCGCTTATCCGTATTCTGAATCACCTTAATCGCAGAGTCGCTGTGGTGAACGCTTATCAGCCGGATCTCTGATCCGGGTAATCAAAACCGATTTTCTGGCTGGGACAATTCGGGCCAGTCGTTCTGCTTTTTCCTCCTGCGTGACGCTCGGTTTCAGTGCGACTGAAATCACCCAAGCGATTGTTTTAACGTATTTTTTATCAAATTTTATGTTGTCAGTGTGGCTTATTTTCTGAGTCATCGGTTGTGTTTTATTTTGCGGTTATCGTTGACATGACAACTAAACTAAAAATATTGTTGATATATCAACAATAACAACGAAAGGTGATCGTCATGCTTGATGTCATCATCACAAACACGCAACCGCTGGCGCAGGGAATCTGTGGTTTGACGCTGAAATCGGTCAATGGCAGTTGCTTACCTGCTTTTGAGGCCGGTGCTCATATCGATATCCAGCTGCCGTCAGGGCTGGTGCGCCAGTACTCGCTGATTGATCCATCCCGTGATGACCAGTACCAGATTGGTGTGCTGCTGGACCCGCAGTCCCGGGGTGGCTCAGCCGAAGTGCATCAACTGGAAGTGGGGCATGCGCTGAAGATCAGTGAGCCGCGCAATCTGTTTGCTCTGGATGTCGATGCGCCACACGCGTTGCTGTTTGCCGGCGGCATTGGCATTACGCCCATTGTTGCCATGGCTTCCAGCCTGGGTGCGGATGGCAAATCTTTCGAACTTCATTACTCCGCTCGCAGCCGCAAGTCAGCCGCCTTTGCTGATCAACTGTCGTCGCAGGCTGATTGCTTTTGCTATTTCAACGATGAAGACAGCTCTCTGGATTCCATGACGGTTCTGACCCGGGCACCGGCGGGCAGCCATTTGTACGTCTGCGGTCCGGCCGGATACATCGAGCATATTTTTGGTACAGCCCGTCAACTGGGCTGGACTGAAGAGCGCCTGCATCGCGAATTTTTTGCAGCCCCTGAAATAGTGTCGGAAAACGGCGATCGTGCTTTTGAACTGGTGATCGCCAGCACCGGACAGGTACTTGAAGTGAGCGAGCAATACAGTGCTTTGGAGGTACTGGAAGACGCAGGCTTCGATATCCCGTCGTCGTGCGAGCAGGGCGTTTGTGGCTCCTGTGTCACGCGCCTGGCCGATGGTATTCCCGATCACAGGGACAGCTTTCTTACCGCAACCGAACGGGCATCCAATCAGTTGTTTACCCCTTGCTGCTCAAGGGCCAAAGGCAACCGATTGGTGCTGGATCTCTGAGCCGGGTTCCGACTCACCCTCCAATAACAACAAGCAGGAGTTGATATGTCTGTATCCATTTACATTCCCGGTGTCAGTGCCGAAGTGAAAAACGACAGCGGTCGCCAGCAGGGCGCTTACCCACTGGATATGTGGTACGTCGCTGCCCACAGCAAGGAGCTGAAAGACCAACCGGTTGCTCGCACCTTGCTGAACGAAGCGGTGGTGCTTTTCCGCAAGGGCGATGGCCAGGTTGCGGCGGTGGAAGATCGCTGCTGCCATCGGCATTTGCCATTGTCCAACGGCATCATCGAAGATCAGGGAATCCGTTGTGGTTACCACGGCTTGCTGTTTGATGAAGCGGGCCAGTGTCTGGAAATTCCGGGCCAGGCCAAGGTACCGCGTAAGGCCCGTGTACATGCTTACCATGTGCGTGAACAGAATCACCTGGTATGGATCTGGTTTGGCAGTGAGGTCGATAGTGCGCCGAATTGTGAGCCGCCGGTATATCCGGTTCATGACGACCCTCAATACGTCTTTGACGGCGATGTATATCACTACGACGCACCGTATCAGCTTATTCACGACAACCTGCTGGACCTAAGTCATCTGGGCTATGTGCATCTGAAGACCATTGGTGGCAATGCCAAGCTGCATATGAACGCCGAAATGAAGGTCGAAAGTGACGAACGCTCGGTCCTCGTGGTGCGCCATATGCCCAATTCCGATGCGCCGCCAACGTATCTTGAAGCCTACCCGTTCAAGGGCAAAATCGACCGCTGGCAGGAAATCCTGTTTAAGCCGTCACATCTGGAAATCTGGACCGGTGCGGTGGATCACGGCACCGATGACATCAGTGACCCGAACCGTGGTGGCTTCCATATGCGTGGATTCCACGGCATTACACCAGAGACATCCACCTCTGCTCACTACTTCTGGACCATGGCGACCAATCCGACTCAAAACGTCGAGGAAATCAAAGCCAAGGTAGTGGAGCAAACCGAACTGACGTTCGATGAAGACAAGGTCGTTATCGAAGCCCAGTACGCCAACATGAAGCGGTTCGCCGGCACCCCCATGATCGATATTCATGTGGACGTTGGCCCTAACCGTGCTCGTCGTATTATCGAGCAAATGAAGGCAAGCCCGGAGGTGGCCGTCTGACGTCCACTTCATTTCAGTAAAAATATGCTGTAACAACAGATCAAAAACACCCGCTCAAACAATAAAAATTCGAGGTGATTATGCTTTCTTTCAAGGTACTCAAACGCGCTGTTTTGCCATGGGTTTCGCTATTGGCCATACCCGGTATTGCCAATGCTGAAGCGGAATACCATTTTCGTATGTCCCATCAGCTGCCACCGGCATCTGAGGTACATACGCTGATTCTGGAACCCTGGGCCAAAACCATTGAGCAGGAATCCAACGGCCGTATAAAGATCGATGTGTATCCGGCTATGCAACTGGGCGGCAAGCCACAACAGCTGTTTGACCAGGCTCGTCGTGGCACCGCCGATATCGTCTGGACCGTTGCCGGTTATACGCCGGGTCGTTTCCGTAAGGCCGAGGTGTTTGAACTGCCGTTTATGGCCGCTCGTGCTGAAGCCACCAGTCAGGCGATTCAGCAATTTGCGGATGAAGAAATGGCAGAGGCTTTCCGGGATGTAAAGCTGCTGACGATTCATACCAATGCTACTGGTGTCCTGCACTCCCGCGATAATCCGATTCGTACCTTGCACGACTTCAAGGACATCAAGGTACGGGCGCCAAACAAACCGATCGCCGAAGCCTACAGCGAGATGGGCGCCATGCCGGTGTTTATGCCTGCGCCACAGCTGGCATCGGCGTTGTCCAAGGGTGTGATTGATGTGGCTTCGCTGTCATACGACATTTTGGGGCCCATGAAGGTGCATGAACTGGTGAGCTCTCATTCCGAGTTGAGCGGAGACCGTGGTTTGTATGCTCAGGTGTTCCTGTTTGCCATGAACAAGAAAAGCTATCAGTCACTGCCGGACGATCTGAAAGCCTTGATTGACCGTCATTCCGGATTGCCACTGGCTCGCGAGGCTGGCCGCCTGTTGGATGAAATGGGTGAACGCGGCAAGGCGCTGGCCGTTGCGACCAATAACCCAATCTATACCATATCCGCGGAAGAGACCCGGGCGATCCAGCAGCTGATCCAGCCGGTCACTGATGCCTGGATTGAAGACATGAGCGACGATGGCCACAAGGGGAAGTATTTGTATGAACGGGCCAATGCGCTGATTGACCAGTACGCCAATTCCGTAAAAACGGCATCTGAATCGAATTTCTGAGTGTGTCAGGAGTGGGGGGGGGAGGGCGATTGCACCCGCCTTCAAAGGGAAAAGGCCAGCGCTATGCTGGCCTTTTTTCGTTGGCTGGAATCAGGCAACGATGCGCATATCCATTTCGCTCAGGTGACTGAGGAACAGAGTAAAAATGTCGCTCTGGGTCGAGGTGTTGAGGCGGCCGTGAATGTTCTTACGGTGTACTTTCACGGTGCCGACGCTGATGTTCAGTTGCTCTGCAATCGACTGGGAGCTGTGGCCTTGCAGGATCAGCGCGGTGATTTCCTGTTCGCGGCGGGTCAGTACGCCCTGGCCGAACGTACGTAAGGCATGGGTCAGGGTGCTGCGGCTTTTGTCTACCGGGCGGAATTCATCAGCGTTTGATAGCCAGAACTGACGAATCAGGGCGGCTAATACTATGTATTGTTCCTGCAGGCGGTTCAGTTCGGCGCGAGTAATACTGCCAATACCGTGCTTACGGCCCAGTGAGATGGCAAAGCTGTAGCCGTCGTCGAGGGCGACCACCATATTGATTTCATCGGCCAGACCAAAATCCTGGTAACAGGTGTGGTAGTACTCGCTTTGGGTAAAGGAGTCCGGTGCCATGCTGTCGAGGCGGGCAACACCGCTGAAGCCGTCTTTCTGGATGGCGTTGAACAGCGGGTCCAGCAGGTAGCAGTTGGTCAGGTACTGTTCCAGCGTGTCGCTGACGTCATCGGTTTCGGTGTACAGCAATACCGGGCGACGTTCAGCGTGATAAATGGTCATCAGGCAGGTGTCGAACAGGCACACGTCTTCCAGATAGGCGGCCAGTTGGTTGGGAAAGCCGGCCAGACGCACGTGGTCGATCAGCGCCGCCAGCTGGCGGCTCAGTTTGCTATCGATGCTGTCGGTCATATCTCTACTCCCAGCTTGCGCACGCTTTCCAGCGTCAGGTCGAAACAATGGCGAGCTTTTTCGCACATTTCGTTCACTTCTTCATGGCTGATCACCAGCGGCGGCGACAGCAACATGCGGGTGCCAGTGGCGCGCATGATCAGGCCGTTGTTGAAGCAGTGATCGCGGCAAATGGTGCCGATATCGATATCGCTCGGGAAAGGCGTTTTTGAGGCCTTGTCCATCATCAGGGCAACACCTGCCACCAAGCCAATGCCGTCGATGTGGCCAACCAACGGATGATCGGCCAGGGATTCGCGCAGGGTTTTCTGGAAGTAAGGGCCAATGTCGTTGCCAACTCGCTCGACGATGCCTTCGTCTTTCATGACGTCGATGGTTTTCAGTGCCACGGCAGCAGCCACCGGGTGACCGGAGTAGGTGTAGCCGTGGTTGAAGTCTTCGTCGTGGGCAGCCAAGGCGTTGGCAACGCGGTCGCCAACGGCAACGGCGGCAATCGGTACGTAGCCGGATGACAGGCCTTTTGCCATGGACATCATGTCTGGCTGGATGCCGTAGGTCTGGCTGCCAAACCAGTTGCCGGTGCGGCCGAAGCCACAAATCACTTCATCGGCAACCAGCAGGATGTCGTACTTGCGGCAGATGCGCTGGATTTCTGGCCAGTAACTGGCTGGCGGCACGATGACGCCGCCAGCGCCCTGAATCGGCTCGCCAAAGAAGGCGGCGACGTTGTCGGGGCCAACTTCGAGAATCTTTTCTTCCAACGCTTGTGCTGCCTGCAGGCCAAATTCTTCTTCGCTGAGGTCACCACCTTCGCCGTACCAGTATGGCTGGCGAATGTGAGCGATGTGCGGAACCAGTGGGCCGCCTTGCTTGTGCATGCCGCTCATACCACCCAGGCTGGTGCCACCGATGGTGCTGCCGTGATAGGCGTTTTCGCGGGCAATCAGAATATTGCGGTACGGCTTGCCCTTAATAGCCCAGTAATGACGAGCCAGACGCATCAAAGTGTCGATGGCTTCGGAGCCGGAGCCTGCAAAGAAAATGCGGTTCAGATCACCCGGTGTTACCGAGGCAATGGCTTCTGCCAGTTTTGCCGCCGGCCCGTGGGTGGTCTGGAAAAAGGTGTTGTAGTACGGCAGCTCATTCATTTGCTGATACGCAACGTCCGCCAGTTCCTTACGGCCATAGCCAAGATTCACACACCACAAACCCGCCATGCCGTCGATGATCTTGTTGCCCTGTTCGTCCCACAGGTACACGCCGTCGGCTTTGGTGATAACACGGGCGCCTTTGTTGTTAAGGCTGCCGGTATTGGTGAAAGGATGCAGATGGTGTTTGGCATCCAGTTGTTGCAGTGGTGAGGCCATGGGTCCTCCTGACGCTGAGTGAGTGTCGTTATTTTGTGATCACAATATTGTGATCACAAAATTCAAAGTGCAATGGGAAAAACGTCAACTGGCTCAAATTGTCATCATTGTTAATTTGAAGAGGGGAGGACGGTGCGCAGTGCGCACCCTACATGGTGCGGGTGTACAGATCTGATTGTGCTGGTCTGTTAGAGACGCGAAGCGGCTGCCATCTGACATTGCGGTGTGTTCTTCAACGCTCTGTTGAACATGCAGCTGGATTTCGAGAGCAAGCTCTCTCCCACAATAATCGGACAAGCAATGTTGGAAATGTGGGAGGCAGCTTGCTGCCGATGATGGGCATCGCACAATTTCGCCAGACGCCAGACGCCAGACGCCAGACGCCAGACGCCAGACACCCGACAAATCAGGCGCTCAGCAGCTGTTGCAGGGTTTCCGGCGATGAAGCAAAGGCACAGCCATCACGGATGTCGGCGGCGACGGCCAGTTTCAGGGCAACGGGGTCCTGACGGGTGATGGCATCCATGGCTTCGTGGTGGCGGTCTACCTGGTAGTACTCATCAAGGTAGGCGGCTGCCACGCGCATGAACGGCGCCAGTTGCAGCCACAGGCTTTCGATCAGGGGCATGGTGACCTGATGGGGGTTGGCGGTGTAGATCAGGCGGTGAAAATCCTGATTCACCCGCATCACGGTTTCGGCGTCGCCTGCAGCTTCGGCGGCATCAATCTGCTCGTCGAGTGTGCGCATTTGCGCCAACCGTTGGGCGTCTATGTAGGGCAGTGCTTGCCCAGCGGCGTGGCTTTCCAGCGCGATTCGGGCTTCCACCAGTTCGCTGAATTTCATCGCTGTCATACGTGGCACCATGACCCGTCGGTTGCCCTGGATTTCCAGTGCGCCTTCGGCAGCCAGCTGGCGCAAGGCCTCGCGTACCGGCATCGGTGAAACGTTCAGCAGGGCAGCCATTTCACGGATGGTGACGGCCCGACCCGGTGGCAGTTGGCCCAGCATCACGGCCTGACGCAAGGTGCTGTATACCCACTGGGTGATAGTTACAGCGTCGTCGCGCTGCTCTAGGGTGATCTGTATCGGCGAGTGCTTGTCCATACCGGTGTCTTTTGTGGTTACCGCATCGGATTTTTCGTTACTTCGGGCAGCAGATCTTGCTACTGGTCATTAATGTGATCACAATTCAAAGGCCTTGTGCAATTGTCAGATGAAGAATTTCTGAAATCACTTTATCCAATTATGCTTGGCCCAACAGACAAAAACACTACTGGTGTGGTTATGCAAAACGATTTCGATCTTTTTATTGTGGACCTGAACGGCAATTTGCGCGGCAAGCGTTTGCTCGGCAGCTCCCTCGACAAGGTGTATGAGGAAGGCGTCAAATTGCCTCGCTCGGTGTCCGGTCTGGATTTCTGGGGCGGCGACGTTCCTGAGAACGGTCTGGTGTTCGAAACCGGCGACAACGACGGTGTTTGCATGCCCGTTCAGGACAAGCCAGTGCCTGTGCCGTGGGCGGAAAAGGACCGTCATCAGCTGCACGCCATGATGTGGAACCCGGACGGCACCGAATTTACGGCCGACCCGCGCCAGTGTCTGTCTCATATCGTCAAGCAATACCACGACCGCGGCTGGTATCCGGTAATGGCCACCGAGCTGGAATTCTATCTGATGGACGGTTCGTCGGAAGAAATTCAGCGCCCACAACCGCCAGTGCTGGACCGTGGCCATGGTCGTCGCCTGAATACCACTGATGCTTATTCCATCGAAGATGTGGACGGTCTGGAATCTTTCTTTGCCGAAGTACGCGACACCTGTGAACAGCAGGGCGTACTGGCCGACACCATTATTTCCGAATTGGGCCCAGGCCAGTTCGAGATTAACCTCAAGCACGTGCAAGACCCACTGGCGGCGGGTGACCAGGCGATCTGGTTCAAGCGTCTGGTGAAAGGCATTGCACGTAAGCATGGTTACAGCGCCACCTTTATGGCCAAGCCATACGCTGAAGAGTCCGGCAACGGGTTCCACGTGCACTACTCGCTGGTGGATGCTGACGGCAACAACCTGTTTGACGACGGCGGTGAAGACGGCACGCCAATGCTGCGTCATGCGGTCGCTGGCATGCTGGCAATGATGCCGCAGTGCATGCTGATGTTTGCGCCGCACCTGAACTCCTACCGCCGCTTTATGGAAGGCTCCCACGCGCCGGTATTTGCCAGCTGGGGCTATGAAAACCGTACTGTGTCGCTCCGTATTCCAGAGAGTGAGCCGGTCGCTCGTCGTATTGAGCATCGTGTGGCGGGTGCAGATGCCAACCCGTATCTGGTGCTGGCGTCGGTACTGGCTGGTGGTTTGTATGGCATTGAAAACGAGCTTGAAGCCCCAGAGCCAATGGTGGGGGATGCCTATGCCGCAGCCGACGAATCGACCCGCTTGCCAAGCCGCTGGGAAGACGCCATCAAAACGCTGGAAGGCAGCGAGCAGGTGCCGCACTACCTGACCGAAGAGTTCGTACGGGTGTACGGTGCGGTGAAGAGCGCCGAATATAAAGATTTGTGCAGCCGCATTTCTGATATTGAGTACGAAGCCTATCTGGGCTTACTCTGACGCTTGTCAGGAAGATGGTTGCTACAGCAAAACGGGAAGCCTTCAGGCTTCCCGTTTTTGGTTGCAAAGCGCGTTTTTCGATATAGGCCAATGGGCCAAAAACCTTACCTTCAGCAACTCAGTAAAAGTGCAACAGGATGTGCCAATTGAAGACATTGTCAGTTGTTTGTCACAAAACCGTCGCGGTCCCGCGGCGCTGCCAATCTGCCAAAGCCAGTAAACATGGGGCTTGGGCATTGATCCTCGGGTGAACGAACGTACCTAACCCCCAGGGGGTATGGGAACAGCACCCGCCCATCAGTAGCGTTAATCAAAATGGCATCAAGACCATCGGGCCAAGACCTGCCTATCACTACACGAGATCCGGAGAACGAACGCATGAAGAAGAAAAACTGGTTGGCGGCAATGACCGCCGCGGCACTTGCAACGACTTCCCTCGGCCTGTCTGCGGCGGCATTTGCCGACAGCAAACAGCTGAATATCTACAACTGGTCTGACTACATCGACATGGAAGACGTCAAACGCTTTGAAGCCGAGACCGGTATTCATGTGAACTATGACGTTTACGACTCCAACGAGATGCTGGAAAGCAAGATCATGGCGGGTAATACAGGCTATGACCTTGTAGTCCCAACCGGTTCCTTCCTGGAACGTCAGATTCAGGCGGGTGTGTACACCGAAATCGACAAGAGCAAGCTGTCCAACTATGGCAACCTCGACAAGGAACTGCTGGCCAAGGTTGCTCGTCATGATGCCGATAATGCCCACAGCGTACCCTACGCCTGGGGCACCATTGGTCTGGGCCTGAATACCGAACAGGTGTCCGAGCGTCTGGGTGATATGCCAACCGACAGCTGGGATCTGCTGTTTGATCCAAAAGTGGCGGCCAAACTGAAAGACTGTGGCATTGGCGTGCTGGATTCTCCGGCCGAGGTCATGGCCATCGCGCTGAACTACCTGGGGCTGGATCCTAACTCTGAAAGCAAGGCTGATCTGAAGAAAGCGGAAGAGCTGCTTAAAGGTACCCGCGACAACATCCGTTACTTCCACTCCAGCCAGTACATCGGTGATCTGGCCAATGGCGAAATCTGTGTGGCAGTGGGTTACAACGGCGACATCATGCAGTCTGTTGGTCGTGCCGATGAAGCCGGTCAGGGTGTGAAGGTGTCCTACACCATCCCGAAAGAAGGCACGCTGGTGTGGTTTGACCTGATGGCTATCCCGAAGGATGCGCCGCACAAGGAAGCAGCCTACCAGTTCATCAACTACATCCTGTCGCCCAAAGTGGCTGCCGGTATCTCCAACTACGTCTACTACGCGGTACCCAACAAGGCTGCTGAGCCGCTGATTATTGACGAAGTGATCAATGATCCGGGCATCTACCCAACCGACGCTGTAAAAGCCAAGCTGTTCCCACAGCAGGCCCACACTGCCAAATTTGACCGTTTGCTGAACCGCGCCTGGTCGAACGTTAAAACCGGTCGCTGATCCCGGTATGCCGCTGACGGTAACGACCGTTAGCGGCGCAAAGAACATAACTAAAAACAGAGACCGAGCCCGGTCTCTACCAACTGACTGAGTATCAGTCTGTGGAAGCAAGGCTATGACAACTGCAGAACTTTCCCCCGAGCAACAGAAAGACACCAACAAGGCAGCTGCCAAGAACCCGCTGACCGCTCCGGCACCGGATCTCTGGCGCGACCCCAATGCCAAGCCTTTTGTGGTGTTTGATAATGTCACCAAGAAGTTTGATGACTTCACCGCGGTCGATAATATCAGCCTGAATATCTATCGGCGTGAGCTGTTCTGCCTGTTGGGAGGCTCGGGTTCCGGTAAAAGTACCCTGCTGCGTATGCTGGCCGGTTTTGAACAGCCAACATCGGGTCGTATTTTGATTGATGGTGTCGATATGGCAGGCATCAAGCCATGGAACCGTCCGGTCAACATGATGTTCCAGTCGTACGCCTTGTTCCCACACTTGAGTGTCGAAAAGAACATCGCCTTCGGCCTCAAGCGTGAAGGTCTGGCCGACGGCGACATCAAGAAGCGCGTTGCCGATATGCTCGACATGGTGCAGCTGGGTCATCTGGGCAAGCGCAAGCCGCATCAGTTGTCCGGTGGTCAGCGTCAGCGTGTGGCGTTGGCGCGGTCGCTGGTGAAGAAACCGAAGTTGCTGTTGCTGGATGAGCCGCTGGGGGCGCTGGACAAAAAGCTGCGTGAAGAAACCCAGTTCGAGCTGATGAACATTCAGGAAGACACCGGTGTGACCTTCGTGGTGGTGACGCACGATCAGGAAGAAGCCATGACGCTGGCAACCCGTATCGGCGTGATGAACACCGGCAACATCGTGCAAATTGGCGAGCCGCACGATATTTACGAATACCCGAACTCCGCCTTTGTAGCGCGCTTCATTGGTTCGGTGAACCTGCTGCCGGGGCGTATTGTTGAAGACGAAGTCGACAGCGTGCGAGTGAAAAGTCAGGACATGGACGCACCGCTGTACCTGAACCACGGCATCAGCTGTGCGCCGGGTCAGGAGGTGAACGTGGCCATTCGTCCGGAAAAAATCATGCTCAGCCGCGAATTGCCAGAACAAACCGACAACCGCTGCGAAGGTATCATCGAAGACATCGCCTACATGGGCAGCATGTCGATCTTCCGTATCCGCCTCGACAGCGGCAAGGAAATCCGCGTGACCCAACCCAACATCGCCCGCGACATGGGTGCCCGTTTCACCTGGAATGACCGTGTTCACATGTATTGGGATGTGGACAGCGCCGTGGTTCTGACCAGCTGAGGGGGCGAGGATGACGCAATCTACTTCACATCAAGAGCCAGCCATCGGCCTGGCTCGTCTGGCACAGCTGTTTTCGATGCTGTGGCAGTTTATCGGTCTGGGACGGGTTAACTGGGGTCGTCTGATGGTGATCGCGGTGCCTTATTTCTGGCTGGCGCTGTTCTTCTTTATTCCATTTGTGGTGGTGTTCAAAATCTCGCTGGCCGAGAGTGCCATTGCGGTGCCGCCGTACAGCAGCCTGCTGGACTGGGATCTGGAAGAAGCTTATCTCAACATCAAAATCAATCTGGGTAACTACCTGTTCCTGTGGGAAGACAGCTTTTATCTGGATGCCTATTTAAGCTCCATCAAGATCGCGGTGATTTCCACCCTGCTGACACTGGTGGTGGGCTTCCCGATCGCCTGGCTGATTGCCCGTAGCGAAGGCACCACCCGTACCATACTGCTGGCGCTGGTGATTCTGCCGTTCTGGACCTCTTTCCTGCTGCGCGTTTACGCCTGGATGGCGCTGCTGAAAAAGAGCGGTCCGATTAACGACATTCTGATGGCGGCGGGTTTGATCGACCAACCAATCCAGATGCTGCAAACCGATTTCGCCGTTTACATCGGCATTGTTTATACCTACTTGCCGTTCATGATTCTGCCGCTGTACACAGCGCTGGAAAAACTCGATATGACGCTGGTCGAAGCGGCTGCGGATTTGGGCTATCGGCCGGTACAAAGCTTCTTTGCGGTGATCGTGCCATTGGCTCTGCCGGGCATCGTTGCTGGTTGCTTGCTGGTATTTATTCCGGTGGTGGGCGAGTACGTGATTCCGGCGCTGCTGGGTGGTTCCGACACCCTGATGATTGGCCGCGTATTGTGGGACGAGTTCTC
This sequence comes from Oceanobacter sp. ABM4_470, assembly GCF_056158645.1. NCBI lineage: Bacteria > Pseudomonadati > Pseudomonadota > Gammaproteobacteria > Oceanospirillales > Oceanospirillaceae > Oceanobacter > Oceanobacter sp. ABM4_470. The sequence continues at coordinate 3,060,454 of NZ_JBSWTR010000001.1, read as the reverse complement.
GATCAACCGCGACTGGCCGATGGCTTCCGCCGTTGCCACTGTGATGCTGGTGTTGTTGGTGCTGCCAATCATGCTGGTGCGTAACCGTTCAGAAGATCAGGAGGGCCACGCATGAAGAAGCAAGGTTCCTGGATTTTATGGGGCAGTGCCGCTCTGGGCTTCCTGTTCCTGTACCTGCCCATTTTGTCGCTGGTGATCTACAGCTTTAACGAATCCAAGCTGGTGACGGTGTGGGGAGGTTGGTCGCTGAAATGGTACGGCGAGCTGTTCCGCAACGAGCAGATTCTTAACGCTGCGGCACTGAGTTTCAAGGTGGCGTTTATCAGCGCCACCCTGGCGGTGGTGCTGGGCACCATGGCTGGATTTGCCTTGCAACGGATGGGCAAATTCAAGGGCAAACTGATCTTCTCGGGCTGGATTTCCGCCCCGCTGGTGATGCCGGAAGTGATTACCGGTTTGTCCTTGCTGCTGTTGTTTGTGGCGCTGGAAAGCCTGTTTGGCTGGCCTGCCGGCCGTGGCACGCTGACCATCATTATTGCTCACACCACGTTCTGTATGGCCTATGTGGCGGTGATTGTGCAGTCGCGTCTGGCGGGTTTTGATGAAACGCTGGAAGAAGCGGCCATGGACCTCGGTGCCAAGCCGTCGTCGCTGTTCTTTCTGGTGACGCTGCCGCTGATCATGCCTGCCATTCTGGCCGGTTGGTTGCTGTCGTTCACCATGTCGCTGGACGATCTGGTGATTGCCAGCTTCGTGTCCGGGCCGGGTAACAGCACCTTGCCGATGGTGATCTTCTCCAAGGTACGTTTGGGCGTGACCCCGGAAGTGAACGCGCTGGCGACCCTGATGATCCTGATTGTGGCCGTCGGTGTGCTGGTGGCCATGTTCCAGATGCGCAAGCGGCCGCAGCCTGAATAAGTGTGTGCGGGGGCAGCAGCCCCCGTTTTCTGTTTTGTAAGAACGACCCCAAGAGCACGTTATGAAAATTGGTATTCTCGCCACCGGTATCACACCGGATGAAATGATTCCTGAATACGGCACCTACGCCGACATGTTCGTACGCCTGTTCGAGCCGCTGGAAACCGACTTTGAATACCGCATTTACGAAGCCCGACTGGGCGAGCTGCCGATGTCGGCAGACGAGTGCGATGGCTGGATCATCACCGGCTCAAAATTCAGTGTGTACGAAGACCTCGATTGGATTCGCAACCTGAAAGATGTCGCTCGCCAGATTCAGGCGTCTCGCAAGCCGCTGGTCGGCATCTGTTTTGGTCACCAGCTAATGGCCGAAGCCTTTGGCGGCAAGGTCGAAAAATACCAGGGCGGCTGGGGCGTGGGTGTTCACAAGTACCGCGTTCACGGCGTGCTGGCCAATCGCCTGTCGGATCGCATTCGCGTCAACGCAGTGCATCAGGATCAGGTAACGGTACTGCCACAAGGCGCGGAAGTGATCGCCAGCTCCGAGTTCTGCCAATACGCCGGTTTGAGCTACGACAACGGCCGTATGGTCAGCTTGCAGCCACACCCGGAATTTACCCTGCGTTTTGAAGCCGACCTGCTGACGTTCCGTGGTGGTGACGGCATTCCGGCCGACGACGCCAAAGCCGGTGTGGTGACTGCCACCGCCAGCGATGCCTGCATCGATTCGCCAGTGATTGCCGAATGGCTGGCCGACGTACTGCAAAAACAGTACTGACCCATCAATAAACACAGGGAGTCTGGGCGTGAACGCTGAGCACAGTCTGCATCGGGCAACTGCCAACGAGCTGCCGGACTTCCCTGAGCTGAATGACTCGCTGGACGCCGATGTCACCATTATTGGTGGTGGACTGACGGGCATCAGCGCGGCACTGGAACTGGCCGAGCAAGGCTATTCCGTCGTGCTGTTGGAAGCCGAACAACCCGGTTGGGGCGCTTCCGGTCGCTCTGGTGGTCAGATCATTGTTGGTGCCGGAGAAAACGGCGCTGCTCTGCAACGTCAGCTGGGGACTCAATTGGCCAAACAGGTGTTCGATACTTCGGTGGTGGGCATCCAATGGCTGCGCCAGCGCATTCAGCAGCACCAGATCCAATGCGACTTTCAGGCCGGACAAATGGAAGCCGCCATTCGCCCATCCCATCTCGAACACTTGCAGCACAGCGCCGAACAGCTGGACCGGTTTGGTTACCCGGTGCAGTTACTCAATGCCGCCGACACCGCCAGCAAAACCGGCTCAACGGCCTTTGCTGGCAGTTTGTATGACCCCAATGGCGGTCATCTGCACCCTCTCAATTACACCCTCGGTTTAACCCGTGCTGCCCAGCAAGCTGGCGCTAAAATATTCGGCCACAGCCGGGTAACGGCGATTCAATACGGTGCAACCGTAGTGGTAAAAACCGCGACGGCGGAAGTTCGCAGCCGCTGGCTGGTGATCGCCGCCAATGCCTACCTCGACAAACTGGTGCCGGAACTTGGCAAACAGGCGATGCCGGTGGGCAGCTATATTTGCTCCACTGAGCCGGTGCCGGATTCTGTACTGCCTGCCAACTGCGCGGTGTTTGATACCCGCAATCTGTTCAATTACTTCCGCAAGGACGCCGCTGGTCGGCTGGTGTGGGGTGGCCGGGTAGGTCTTACCAACAAGCCACCGGTGAACCTGAAAACCAAACTGCACCGCCGCATGGCAGCGGTTTATCCACAGCTAAAAGAAACCCCTTTCACCCGCGAGTGGGGCGGCTTTGTATCCGTGACCCGCCATCGAACACCAAGCATTGGCAAGCTGGTGGTACAGGGCAAACCACAAGGCAATGTGCTCTACGCCCATGGTTATTCCGGCCATGGCATGGTGATGGCCGCCGTCGGTGGCGTTACGCTGGCCAGCGCGATTCGCGGACAGGCTGAACAGCTGGATGTGCTGTCGAAAATTCCCTGCGCGCCGCTGCCGAACAACGGCGTCCTTCACAACGCCGGCCTGGCGGCGGCGATGTTGTACTTCAGTCTGCGTGATGCGTTGGGGTGAGCAGCGAACCGGATGACGATTAACGCCATCCAGTGGCTGAGCTTGACGTTAAAGCCCAATTAGACGATGGTTTTGCGGGTTCTCAGGTGGTTGAAGGTGTCTTTGACGCAGTTCTGCTTCACCGATACCAGCCGTTCGTAGCTGCTGTCGAAGTACTGTTCGGTGGGTACTGCCGGGTCTTTGAAGCTAATGAATGCGCCTTTGGTGCCGTCGATGTCTGCCATTCGGCCCTCATCAATCCAGTCCATGGCGCGGTTGGTGTCGACGAATACCGGGCTGTCTTGTTGGGCCAGCTTTTCAAGCAGTAGGGTATTCCACCAGGTTTGATACTGGATGGTGTATTGGCAGTCCCGGTAGGGGAAGGCCACATCCAGGCTTTGTTGCTGTTCAATGTAGAAATCTCCCTGAATCGCGCCCAGTGTAACGTAGCTGTTCAAGCCATGATCGCGGCTGTCTTTGAGCACCAGCGGTGAGGTCAGCGACTGCAGAAATTGTTGGTAGCCGTTGCCTGTTTTGAGGCCGTCGGCGGTGACAAAGCGCGATGTGATTTTATGCGGTGCCGGCGCATCGTAGTCGGGCTTGAAGGGTGTGCCTTGCAGCAAGGGAAGGTTATCCAGCCCTTTGTCGAGCATTCTGTCGTAGAGGGAGTCACGACCCCAGTCGCTCATCAGGCGGTGTTCGTATTTATTGCTTTCGTGGTCGGCCCCGCTGGCGGCACCAATTTGCAGGTCGGTATCGACGTTGACGCCGGTTTTCCCAAAATGCGCATCGACGAATGCTTTTAACGCGTCTTCGGTTCCTTCCCAGTAGCCATACATCAGACAGGTATGTTTCCAGTTGGCATAGTCATCGCCGCAACCTGTGTTGTTCATGGCATTGATTTGCAGGTTGGTTCCCAGCAGGCCCGGTGTGGCGTTGCTGTTGATGACGTTTTCCCAGGTTTGCAGTACTTCAAGAGTGGTGCAATCGGCAGACGGGGTCTTGCTGTCTGGCTCGTTGTTCCAGTAAATCTGAAAGCGGCGAATGGTGGCTGGCAGCGGGAAGGTTTTGATAAAGAGACGGGTCAGAATGCCGTAACTCATGCCGCCGCCGCCACGCAATGCCCACAGTAGGTCGCTGTTTTCTGTGGCGTCCAGTTGCGTGCCTTTTTCTCCCAGAAGGATAGGCTGACCCTGGTTGTCGAAATGCTCAATGATCTCGCCGCCATCTTCGTGAACCTTGACCACCGAGCCGTCGCCGAGCACCAGTATGGCACCCATCAGATGCTCGCAGCACATGCCGTATTTACGTGTCCATGGACCCCAGCCACCCCCCTGAATAAACCCTGTCAGTCCTACGGTTGCGCAGGTGCCGTGGGCGATCATGCGATCGACTTTGGCCAGCTCAGGGGTCAGTTGGTAGAAGCGGTAGCCAGCGCCGATTTGGGCTTCATCGCCTTCCATTGTGAAATCCCGGATACCGGTGACATCAATCAGGATGACATTGTCGCCGCTGCTTTCACCGGCATGGTCGTGGCCACCGGCCCGCAAACGAATCGGCAGGTTGAGCTGGCTGGCCAACTGATAGGCCTGTTGCACTTCGCGGGTGGTCTCGCACATGACGATGGCAAAGGGTTGGTACTGATAACGGGTATTGAACACCAGGCACTCGGCCTGATAGGCGCTAAGGCCCGGAATCAGTCCGGCTTTGGGGTCGCCTTGCATCAGCAGTCGGGCTGGTGGAAAGCCCGCTTCGATCATTTGATCCCGGAAGCGACGGGATTCATGGATGTTCAGGGCATAGGTTTCCAATACACCGAGGCGCTGTAATTCCGGGGTGTAGTTGGTGAGAGCTTGAGACAGGGCGGTCAGTTTTTCGGAAGGCATACCAAAATCCGTTTGTTGGAGTGTGCCGCTATTGATAACGAATTTTGTGACCGCCCGCAGTATCAGTTGCCCCCGCAGCGTGCGACTGCAGATTTGCAACAACGGCTGCTATTGATACCAAGCTGATACCGAGTCCGGTGCTGGTGGTTGCTACAGTTTTTTCCGGTAGACCCCAAGTGACTGGAGCAAACGGATGGACTCAAACAATCAATCACCGCAGGTGCTGGATCAGGCAATCATTGGTGGCGGTGTGTCGGGCGTATACAGCGCCTGGCGGTTGCAGCAGCAAAGTGGCGCTGAACAGAGCATTGCCTTGTTCGAATACAGCAACCGTATTGGTGGGCGGCTTTACAGTCGCAAAATCCCGGGGCTGGACAATGTGGTGGCCGAGCTGGGTGGCATGCGCTGGATTGCCGAAGATCACCCAATGGTGAATAGCCTGGTCCATGAACTGAAACTGGCAATCAAAGAGTTTCCAATGGGGTCGTCATTGCCACTGGACCCGAAGGTGAAGGACTCGCCCAAAGCAGGCACTGAAAACAATCTCTTCTATTTGCGCGGCCAGTACTTCCGTTATCGCGACTTTACCGAATGCCCGAACCGTATTCCCTACAACCTCGGTTGGTCGGAACGGGGCTATGGCCCGGAAGACATGCAAGTGAAGGTGATGAACCTGATTTGCCCGGGCTTTGCCGATATGAGTCTGGCAGAACAAATGGCCGTTGAGGTGAACGGCAAGCCAATGTGGCAATACGGCTTTTGGAATTTGCTGGAGAGTGTACTCAGCAACGAAGCCTATCAGTTTATGAAAGACGCCGGTGGCTACGAGGCCAACGTCGCCAATGCCAACGCGGTGACTCAGTTACCTGCCACCGAATACAAGGACGATACCCAATTCCTGGGGCTGAAACAGGGTTTCCAGACGCTTCCTCTGACCTTGTGCGATTGTTTCGAGAAGCTGGGTGGTGCGGTGCATATGGATATGCGCTTGGCTGAAATCCGCATAGACCCTGGCTCAGATACCCGTTATACGCTGATTTTCCAGCCCACCAGTACCGACGATTCCGGCAAAACCATCGACACCGATGACGCTTGTGTCGAAGTGCAGGCAAAGAAAGTCATCCTGGCCATGCCTCGTCGTTCGCTGGAGTTGATCAAATCGGATTACTTCGAGGACGAATGGCTGCAAAGCAACATCCCGTCGGTGCTGATCCAGAAAGCCTTCAAAATGTTCATGGCCTATGAATCGCCGTGGTGGCGTAGCCTCGGGCTGGTATACGGTCGCTCGGTGACTGACTTGCCGATTCGTCAGACTTATTACATGGGCACCGAATGTGACGCCAGCGACGTTTCAGTCAGCACCAATTCCTTGTTGATGGCTTCCTATAACGACATTGGCACCGTGCCTTACTGGAAAGGTCTTGAAGCTGGTCAGCCCTTCAGAGGCTATACCCCAGCCGGTGTGACGCTGGCCGCCGGTGAAAGCATTGTGCCCAATCACGAATTCCAGATTTCCGACGCCATGGTGCAAGCGGCGCAGCGCCAGCTTGAAGCGGTGCACAATCAGAAGCAGCTGCCGCAGCCGTATTCCGCCGTTTATCAGGAGTGGGGCCATGAGCCTTATGGTGGTGGCTGGCACGAGTGGAAGGCCGGCTTTGAACTCGACAAGGTGATGCAAAAGATGCGTCACCCGGTTGAGAGTGAAGACATCTACATCGTGGGAGAAGCCTATTCCTACGATCAGGGCTGGGTTGAAGGCGCGCTGGTGGTGGCGGAATCCATGCTGGAGGAGTTTTACGGTTTGGATGCGCCATCCTGGCTCAAGGTCAGCGACGCGTCACATACCTTCTTGCCATCGTTAAGCCGTTGGGTGCCTCAGTTGCTGACAGAGCCGTACCCCGTTCCTGAGAACGACTCTGCCACCAAGGCCAACGCGGCCATTCGGGCAACCCTGAATGAAGTGACTACCTTTGCGTACGAGGGGATCAATCATGCCCAACAGTAACCCATTCACCGTTGCGGATTATCTTCTGGTCCGTATGCAGCAGCAGGGACTGGCAAAGGTCTTTCAGGTTCCGGGCGACTACGTCACCGGCTTTATGACGGCGCTGGACAACTTCGATGGCATTGATGCGGTGGGTACGGTCAATGAACTGGAAGCCGGTTACGCCGCTGATGGTTACGCCCGCTATCGTGGTTTGGGGGCGGTGTCCGTTCAGTATGGCGTCGGCACCTTCAGTGTGCTCAACGCCATTGCCGGGTCCTACGTTGAACGTAATCCGGTGGTGGTGATTTCTGCCAGTCCATCCGCCTCTGAACGCGAAATCATCGCCAAAACCGGTGCGCTGTTTCACCACTCAACAGGCAATCTGGACGCCGATCGAACCGTCTTTGAAGCGGTCACTGTGTATTCGGAAGTGCTCGTCAGTGCCACCGGTGCACCGGCACAAATCGACCGGGCGCTGACACTGGCGATACAGAACAAGCGGCCCATTTATTTGGAGGCCTGGAGTAACGTTTGGTCTGATCCTTGCGATGAGCCTGTTGGCTTGTTGGATAAAGCGCTGCAGGATACGAGCGAAACCGATCTGGCTGAGTTTGTGAATCCTGCATTTAGCAAGCTGAGCTCGGCACGCCAGCCTTTGGTGATTTTGGGTATTGAGGTTTCCCGCTACGGTCTAGAGGATGACGTGACTGCCCTGCTCAAAGCCTCTGGTATTCCGTACACCACCACCTCGTTGGCGAAGACGGTATTGGACGAGAACGCAACTGACGTTGGGTTTATTGGCACCTATGCGGGCGCGGCATCACTGCAGGAAACCGCAGACTATGTTGCCCAATGTGATGCGATTCTGTGCCTTGGGGCGATTTTCACCGACGACTATCTGGACCTGCTGAACAACCAATACGACGACATGATCGCCGTAGCGGACAGTGGCACTCGTGTTGGCAACACGCCGATGAAACCGGTCTCGCTGCAAAGTGCGATTGCAGGTCTGCTGGCACAGTTTGAAACCAGCAGCCAATTTCCCATTGATCCCGGTAGCTTGCCTGCCACTGATAGCTATCAAGCAGAACAGTCACCAGCCGAGGCGGTGTCGTACGAGAGCTTTTTCAATATCTGGAATCAGTTCGTGAACACGGCACCAGAACACACGCCTGACAGTCGTGCGCCAAAGCACGGTATCACGACCCTGTTGGGCGAAAGTTCGTCCCTGTATATGGCGATTCGTATGAACGGAATGCCGCAAGGAAGCTTTGTCAGCGACGCCGCCTGGGGATCGTTGGGCCACGAAACCGGCTGCGCCATTGGCGTTGATATGGCGGGGCTGACGGATGTGGATGGCACGTCGAAACGCTCGGTGGTGATTGCCGGTGATGGCGGTTTCATGATGATGAGTCAGGCGCTATCGACCATTAAACGCAATCGTCTGAACAGCGTGGTGTTTGTCATGAGCAATGGCGTTTACGCCATTGAGCAATCCTTTGTGAACATCTGCGCGTTCAGCCCAGCGGGGGACTTTGCGCTGTTTGATGAGCTACCAAAGTGGAATTATCAACAGCTGGCATCGACCTGGGATATCGAATATCGCGCTGTTGAGTACAACGCAGATCTGTCGAAATCATTGAGCGCAATTCAGGCCAACCCGGACAAGCCCTATTTGGTTGAAGTCCGGCTCAATAAAAAAGACCTTGCGCCGGCGGTTCTGGATCTGGCCGATTCCATTAACGAAAAACCCTTCAGGGATTGCGTTTGTAAAATCAAAAGAGGAGGTGATGACGGTTAATTGTAATTTCAGGACTCTCCAGGTAACCCGCATTGCCACCCCCTCGAGCATCAGATTATTCAGAGAGTCCCTTCAATAATAACTATCAATCAGCAGGAATGAATATCATGAAATTAAGCAACGTATGGATGGTGTTTTCATTGATCATGATTGCACCGTATGTATCTAGGGACCCTCTGAAAAACCCGGTGCCCGCTCTGGATGACAGGGCGAAGCTGAGTCACGAAGCTGATTTGCAGGCCTGACGGGTCAAGTCAAAAATCAGCGACACAGAGTCAGCAATGCCCTGCTATCCCCGTAGGGCGCGGCCTGCAGGCCGCCAGAACGGTGTTGGCGAATTTGGAAAGGGCAAGCCATTCCGCTGCATTCGCCGCCTTGTTCTACCAACCTGCAGGACTCACGCAGAGCTGTGCAGAGTTGTTCAGAGGGTCCCTCGTGATGAGCAAGGTCCAAACCGTATCGAGTCGGCTATGTTCTTTCATAGCCAGATTAAAGATGCCGGTTGTGGCGCGTGTGAGATGACTTACTCGGATGGCCAGCTGACGTTTCCCAAAGCAACGTCAGCGCCCGCCATTTCTTGCCCTGATGCCTGGGCCTGGAAAGGCTTTATCGAAGCCGTGAAAGGTGAATTCTGGGTCAACTGGGCGACAGACGAAACCATTTGGCCAACCGACCCGGTGTCTTTCCTCAACTGCCAGACGGTAGGCTGGGGCGGCAGTCGAACTGGCCAACCCACAACGCCCGGCCAATTCATCGAGCAAGCCAGCGAATGCCCATACTATCCGGCCGATTTTTATCAGGGCACGTCGGAGCGACCGCTTGCCAATTACAAACTGGATGAAACCGCTGGCCATCCCAATGGCCCGCTGTCGAGCGTGGATGCCGGTCGGGTTATCCGTCAGCAAGAGTCGGAAATTGTGTATCGGAACAAACCCATGTTCGATTACATAAAAGACAACGGCCTGTATTACACCGAAGGTCTGGCGAATGCGTTCAGTAAAGCGTCCGGGGAATCGGACTCCTCGCCAACGCGCAGGCGGTGGGGCAATAGCGTGCAGTTTCCAGTGGATTCGGTGATGTTCAAGGTCGACTGGATTCCACTGCCGGTGATGCAACAGCAGGGGCTGATTGCGGAAGGCAGCTGGAAAAAAGGTCGGCCTATTCCGCAGCCCAAACAGAACCCCTACATCACCACACTGATGCCGTATCAAAAGAATGGCGACGCGGGTGGCCCGTTAACACCTTATTATCTGGTTTCTGTGACGGCGTCTTCCAAGGCCATTCCAACCTGGCACTGGTATGCGTTTGAGCACGTTAACAACAAGGGGCGTTGTGACTTTATTGGTTGTAACGATTCCTTTGGCTATTTGAACACCAACAGTGGGTCTGATCCGGCGAACTTCATCAGCCCGCACACCATGCCTGATGGGCTGAGGGATGTGATCTTCGATCTTGGCAAGGTCTACAAGGCTGAGCCTCTGGCAGATGATCTTGTTGCACTACTTGCAAGCGTGGGTATTGGCCATGGCGAAGTCGGCTTTGGTAACAAGCCTGCACCGCAGCAATCCGCCTGGCTGAACTACCGCTTGAAGGGTTCCCAAACCACGTTCACCACCAACTACGGGATTCCAACGGTGGTGGGGCAGTCGGTGACGGAAGGTGGTTTTGTGAATACCTCCTCGTGTATGACCTGTCATGTTCAGGCATCGGTACAGGCATCCGGAGAGCCCGCTAACCCGGGGGTTGGTCAGGCCTGGTTCCTGAGCGAAATCGGTTACAACAATGTATTCAACGGCAGCCCGGACCCGTCCTGGTTCTTTGAAGCGGGCACCAATGAATTCAGTGCTGTTCAGACCGACTTTGTGTGGGGAATTCTGAATGCAAACTCTTGCCTCAAGTCACACCCTGGCTCGACGCTTTGCGATTGATCGACAGTGCGATTGAGCCAGTCAATAAGGAGCCACGCTTGTATGTGGTTCCTTTTATCACTCCTTTTATTGTTCCTGAATTATTGTTCCTGTTAGGGCTGCCTGTTTTTAGCTGAGTAGCGTGTGTTCAGTGGCCCTGATTGGCAGTACCGCTCTCAACCTGCATCATTCGAATATCCACCTTGGCGGTTTCGATGCCCATGGTTTCCAGCTTCTGATTGAACGCCAGCAGTTCATGTGCAAAAGCCGTTTGGTGGATCAGTCGCAACATCAGGTCGGCCTGTTCCATGTACAGATTGGCCCAGGGGTTTGGTTCAGCACGGGTAAATTCTTCCAGCCGGTCGCGGTAGCGTTTGATGCGATCGGGTTGTTGGAGTCGCCAGGCCGTTTGCAGGCTTTGCTGATAAAAGCGCAGGTAGTTGTGGCCGACGCAGGGCTGTTGCAGCCAGACCTCTCCTTGTTCCAATGCCGCTTCTATGGCTTCTCGTTGGTTGCCGACCAAAGCCTGTGTTGCGCACAGCCACGGGCCTATAAAGCGCTCCATGCCATTGTCTTTCACCAGCGTCATGCCCTTGCTGATGGCACTTTGTGCTTCTTGCTGTTTACCTTGCTGCCACAACAAGCGGGCTTTGGATTCCAGTAAAAAGGCGACAAATCGGCTGGCTTGTAATTGCTCGGCCAGCGTCATGGCGGTCTGAATTTCCTGTTCTGCCTGCGCCAATGCACCAAGGTCCAGCAGTATCCAGCCGGTGGTCAGTCGGGAAACAATTTCGGCACGGCGGTTAGCGGTCAGGCGCGCCAGATTGGAGGCTAACTGAAGCTCCTGCAAGGCGTCGGTAAATTTCAGCTGGTAGATCAAAACGGTGCCCAACATATAGCGGTTGGAGGCTTCCACTTTCAGTAGTTGATGTTCATTACACAGGTCGAGGCAGGCTTGCAGAGCCTGGTAGGCGGTGGTCATTTTGGCCTGTGCATAAGCGCAGTCCCCCAGGCCGCCAAGGGCCTTCGCTTTTGCCTGAGCCATGGCCGCCGGGTCTTTCAGTCGTTCTGCGTAAGCCAGTGACTGCTGGTGCTCACGTTCACAGCCACCAAGGTCACCGGTCGGGAACAACATATTGCCGCGCATGCTGTGGATGTCGGCCAACACCGCAAACTGGTGCTGCTGTTGCGCCAGCTGCTGGGACTCGTCCAGTACCCTCATGGCTTCTTCATTGCGGTCCGTCATGCGGTACGTGGTGGCCAGGTCCAGCAGGTAGGTGGGTAACGGTGAATGGCTCGTGGATGCTGTATGGCCGGAAGACTTTTTGATGGCACTTTCCAGCGCAGGAATACAGTCATTCACCCTGCCCATGGCGAACAGACACAGACCTTTCAGGTTCAGTGCCTGTGCTTTTTGCTCCCTGCTGGTGGAGTGGCCATTGTCCTTGTCGAGTACCGCTTCCAGTAGCGATAGCGCTTTTTGTGGCTGGAAGCTCTCCATTAATTGCCGGGTCGTTTCCAGCACCACGACGGCTGCATCTGGTGCGCCCGCGCGGAGGTAATGTACCGCGTATTCGTAGCGATCCTTATCGCTGAACCAGAGTGCACAGTGTTGATGGATGGTTTTGAATTCAGCGGCCGGTATCTGGGCAATGACCGCACTGCAGATCAGGTCGTGATGAAACATAAATTGACTGCCCTGGCGTTTGATCAGGCCGAGGGTAAGCAGTTGGTCGGGCACAAACCCCGGATTTTTTGTGATGGCACGCAGTTGCTCGAGCTGGAAGCATTGCCCCAGTACCGAGGCCACCTGAATGGCTCTGAGGTCGGCACTGGTCAGTCGGCTGAGTTGGGCGGCGACCAGGTGTTCCATCGAGTCGGGCACGACTTGCTGTGTTTGCGCACACAGCAACGACTGCCGCAGATACAGTGGATGCCCCTTTGCCATGGCAAGGCAGTGCCGGATATGGGTGCTGTCCGTGGCGCTGGCGTTGATTGCATGGGACTGCTGCTGACAAAGTTGGTGGGCCAGTTGCTCGGCTTCTGAATCGGAAAGCGGCGTCAGTTCAATCAGATCGACGTGATGAAACCAGTCCTGATGCTGGGACAGCTGATGTTGCTGACGAAAGGTCATCAGCAACAGAATATTGGAGGACTGAAGCTCAGGCAGCATGGCTTTGATGGCCGTCAGTAATCGGTCGTCGGCCCAGTGCATGTCTTCCAGACAAATAATGCGCGGAGGATAGGAGGTGCGTTCAGCCATAATGTGCTCAATAGCATGAGCAATGGCGGATTGCTGAGTCTGGAAGTCCATCAGTTCAAGCAGGCGCTTTTCGGTCAGATTCAGCTCCACCCCCATCAACCAGAGCAGTATCAGATGGGACTGGGAGGGGACGGCAGACAGCAGCATCTGATTGCGAATAAAGTGATCCTCGTCGTCGAGGTCAAACTCGTGCAGCGCTCGTACCAGTGCATTAATGGGAGCATGGTTGTCGACCACGCCCCGATTCAGCAGCTGCAATTGGCTGATGTGGCATGAGAGCCGATGGGCGTGACGAAGACTTTCCTTGAGCAAACGGGTCTTGCCAATACCGGCCATGCCGGACAGGCAGATTGCCTGTCCTTGTTGCTGAATCACCAAATGATTGATGGCAGCTTCCAGTTGGGACGTTTCATTCTTTCTGCCGACAAAATCCTCCTGCTCTGTCTTCAGCAGCGACACCCTGTACATGTCCTTGTATTGCGCCGATTCCATTCGGGCAACGGGGGTGAAGTCATCCGATGACACAAACACAGAACAGGCAGCGATGTCGCCCCAATCAAGACATGGAAACACCGGAGATTCGGCATGGTTGGCAGGGGCCAAGGCTTCCAGAACCAGCTTCAGCTGGTTTGGAAAGGTGCGCAAGAGCATGTCGCATTGGCTGCGAATGCGCTCAAAAATGTATTCATCTTCGTCATCCGGCTGCCAGTGTATGCACATAAAGCCGGACTCTGGTGGGGTTACAACACGCTGGTTCGACAGTAGCGACAGCAACACATGGGGATTGACCGAGGAGTGATATTGCAGCTTCAGAGACAGATGGGGAAGGCTGTTAATGGCGCTGGCTTGCCCGTCGGAAAGACGCTCTGGTTGTCGTTCCTGCTGTGCGAGCGTGGCAGGGGCGAGTGTTTCTGCATCGTCAGGCTGCGACGTATTTAACAGCAGGCGTTCGACTGCTATGCCATAGAACTCGGCCAGGTTCTTCGCGGTACGGTAAAGCACGTTGGCACCGGATTCGGCCCGTTTGATGGAGGAGATGGAAACAACAAAACCTTGTTCAAAACAGGCTTCGGCCAGTTTGTCCTGACTTAGCCCAAGGCGCTTGCGTTGTTGTTTCAGTTCGCGGGTATTCAGCGGCAGGCGACCGTCCTTGAGAAGCATGATTCTCTCCATCGATTACAAAAGTCCATGCGACTCATTAACGGGTAATATTGACCTATTGGTCAATGGAAAAATCGTATAAAAATGCTGGTTCGTCGCTGCCATTGAGCAACAATCCGCGGGTTTGTTGGCAGGGTGACTGAATCAGTCCACATCCCCCTGATATCTTCGGCGAACGCGGGCCTTTAGGGGACATCTATTTAATCCTGCACGGCTCTCGGCTCGGGCCTCCTGCTTCGCCCTACCTCCTGCATCCATGCAGTCGTGCGCGAGTGTTGCCGTTGTTCAGTTCAAGGCGACGAATGCAGCGAAATGACGAACCTGTCCGGTCGAGTCTTTTCAAGTTCGTCAACACCGCACTGGGCGGCGGCAACCCGCGCCCTGCGGGGGCTGCCGGATGATCTCGACTCTGTGTCGCCGACTTTTGACTTGACCCGTCAGGCCTACAAGTCGGCTTCGTGATTCGAAACCATCCGGCAGCCCAGAGTGAGCACCGGATTAAATAGATGTCCCCTCTAGAAATCCTGCGTGCCCATCACCCGCCAGCTTTTGAACACCAGCCCCACACCGTCCTCGTTCAGCTGCTGGTACACCAGCTGATCTTCATTCAGGGTCAGGAGTCGATACTGGTCGATGTGCTGCTGGCCGAGCATGTCGGTGGTGCTGGTTTGCAGGGTTTGGGTGAACGGGTCGCACACCCAGCTGCCTTGCAGGCGGTAGTCTACCGAGCCGTCGGTTTTCATCACGTCCAGATAGTAGCGGCCATCCGGCTGCGAGCGCGCCACCCAATGACTGACATCGCCCCCGGTCCAGGTGCGTTTGCCCGACCAGACACCGGGCATCTGACTGCAATCGGTGGTCGAGCTGTGGCTCTGGTTAATGGAGCTGAACGTCAGGATAGCAACGAGAATCAGCAGCGCAGTGATGTAGGGTTCGCCCAAGCGGCTCATACAGACCTCCCGACTGGGGTGGCTAAAAAACAGGCAGGTCTATTAATAGATAGCAGAGATTGAAGGTTTTGCTGCCAATAGTGTTAAAACCACTGCTGTGGCCAGCGTTGTTTTGATACCCAGCGGTGATAGCCAAAGCCAAACAGGATAATCATGGCGACACCAATCGCTACCGGCGACACGAGGAAGTGCCAGTCGGCCCCGGTCAACATGACCAGAAGTGGGTTGGCTCCCGCTGGTGGGTGAACGGTTTGGGTCATCATCATGGCCATGACGGCAATGCCAACGGCCAGTCCCAGACTCCATTCGTTGACTCCGAAAATGCCAGCACAGGCGATGCCGATGGCCGTAGTCAGTAAATGGCCAACAACGATGTTTTTGGGTTGAGCTAATGGGCTTGCGGGTAAGCCGAACAGGATCACCATGGTGGCGCCAAACGGTGCCATCAGCCACAGGCCGTGTTGCAGTTTTCCCAGTGCGGCCAGCATGAATATGCAGGCAAACGCGCCCAGTCCGGCCAATGCCGCCGTGTGGAATTTTGTTCGTGTGAGTGCAGTCATGTTTGCTCCTTGTAGTGAGACAGCTTTCGAGTCTTTATAGTCAGGTAGACCGATCGGTCTTCTTTCAAGGTAGACAGAGTGGTCTACCTCTGTCAATATCCTTTTCATTCACAGACAACAGGGCCTTGGCATTGGATAAACGAGAGCAGTTGGTTGAGCAGGCATTCCGGCTTTTTTATCGGCAAGGGGTGTGCGCGGTAGGCATCAATAAGGTGCTGGACGAGTCGGGTATTGCCAAGAAAACGCTCTATAACCATTTCGCCAGCAAGGAAGCGCTGGTGGCTGCGACGGTCAGTTATCGCGACTCTCTGTTCCGACAGTGGCTATTTGGTCGAATGGATACGGTTGCGGCAGGCAAGCCGGCGCTGATGGAAGCCTTTATGGCTTTGGATGACTGGTTTAATGGACGCGTCGCTGTGATGCCGGAATTTCATGGCTGCTACTTTATTAACGTCAGTGCCGAGTTTTCTGACCTGAAGCACCCCATACACCAGCAATGTGCTGAACATAAGCAAGCGATATTGGAGAAAATTCGTGAGCAGGTGGTGTTGGCCGGGGGCGATGAATCGGTTGCCAATCATGTGGCGCTGCTAAAAGAGGGAGCGATTGTGCAGGCCTATGTCGGGGGAGATTTGCAGTCGGCGCTGAAGGCGCGCCGACTGCTGGATCAGCTGTTATAACTGCTCAGTACTCAATCCAGGTGGTTTTCAGTTCGGTGTAGTCATTCAGTGCATGCAGTGATTTGTCGCGGCCGTTGCCGGATTCACCAAAGCCGCCGAACGGTACGGTGATGTCGCCACCGAAGTAGTTGTTCACACCCATGGTGCCGGTGCGTACGCCGTTGGCGACTTTTAAGGCGGTGCTGATGTTCTGGCTCCAGACGCCGCCAGCCAGACCGTATTTGCTGTCATTGGCGATACGAATGGCGTCATCGGCGTCGCTGAATGGAATGGCAGACACTACCGGCCCGAAGATTTCTTCCTGAGCAATAGTCATGTCGTTGCAGGCGCCTTTGAACAGGGTTGGCTGGTGGTAGCAGCCTGCCAGTTCACCACCCAGTCCATCAACAGCTTCGCCACCAAACAGCAGTTCAGCGCCTTCTTCCTTACCAATACCAATATATTTCTGAATGGTGTCGATCTGACGTTGGTCGATCACTGCACCCATGCTGGTGTTAGGGTCCAGTGGGTTGCCCGGTTGCCAGCCTTTGGCGTACTCGGCAACTTTTTCGAGGAATTCATCGTAAATGCTGTCTTGCACCAGTAGGCGAGTACCAGCGGTGCAGGTTTGGCCGCAGTTATAGAAGCCCGCAACGGCGGCCCACAGGGCGGCTTTATCGAGGTCGGCGTCGGCAAAGACGATGTTGGCGCTCTTGCCACCCAGTTCGAGGAAGGTGCGTTTTAGGTTGCTTTGACCTGAGTATTGCATCAGCAGTTTGCCAACAGCGGTAGAGCCGGTGAAGGTCTGACCGTCGATGTCCGGATGCAGGCTCAGGTGCTGGCCCAGTGGCAGGCCGTCGCCCGGCAGTACGTTCAGGACGCCATCTGGCAGCCCGGCTTCGGTAGCCAGTTCGGCCAGCTTGAGGGCGGTTAATGGGGTTTTCGGGTCAGGCTTCAGAATCACGGAGTTACCGGCCGCCAGTGACGGCGCCAGTTTCCAGGCGGTGGTCGACAGCGGAAAGTTCCACGGCACAATCGCCAGCACCACGCCCAATGGCAGGCGTTCGATCAGTGCCAGAGTGCCCGGTGCGGTGGGGGCGATTTCACCGTATACCTTGTCGATGGCTTCAGCGGTCCAGCGAATGGTGTTGATGGCGCTGGGAACGTCGACGCTGGTGGTGTCTGAGATCGGCTTCCCGGCATCAAGGGTTTCCAGAATGGCGATTTCTTCCAGATTGGCTTCGATCAATTCAGCCCAGCGCACCAGAATCTTTTTGCGTTCGCCTGGTGCCATGTTAGACCACACGCCGCTGTTGAAGGTGTCGCGGGCGATGTTGACGGCCAGATCGCCGTCTTCCGGCTGGCATTCGGCGACTTCGGCCAGCACCTTGCCAGTGGCCGGGTTGATGCAGGAGCGGGTTTTGCCAGACAGGGCCGGTGCCGGTTTGCCGTTGATCCAGGCGTTAGCCGGTATGGCGGTTTGTGCGGCTTTGGTTTGCCAGTACTCAAGCGTGTTGTTGCTCATGTTGCTCCCCGTTTCAGTCGTGCGTAACTGGTGCGATGGTTTTCAGATTAAGGCATTGTGCCGCGTTTCATTTGGCCGCTTGTATATGCCCTGATGGGTATTTCTGGTGATCTGGATGGCAGCCCGCGGTTTTTACAACGTAAATTACTACTTTGGCATCGGTGCTTAGGTTGAATGATTCAACGTTTTTGTCGACTTTGTCTCGTGTTGGTTACGGTTTGTTCAACCGCTTTCAGAGGGTAAATTGCACCAGAAAAACGCCTTGTGTTTCATTCTGGTGCTTGATTTTTGATCGGCTGAATTCACTACAGATTTTATGGGTATATGGGTAAATACTCTGTACTTTGATCAATATGGAGCCAACTTTCCACCGTCCGGGTGGATGCCACGAACCGTGTTGAGGAACAGGGTTCGGGCTCTGTTTGGCTGTGCGCTCTTCTTGCTGATGGCCGCAGCCCCCAATGTGTAGAAGCGTTTGTCTGGTGCAACCCGGCGCAGTTCCCCGCGCTCAACAAAAGGCTGGGCGTAGGTTTCTGGCAGGAACGAGGCGTAGATGCCAGACAGCAGCAAGGCCATGCGGGCTTCGTAGTGGTAGGACACCGCCATCAGGTTCATTTCAGCAATCTGGGCGTATACCTCTTCGTGGGGTTTGAGGCCGGCGTGGATCAGCGGAATGCTGTTGATCAGCTGGTCGCTGATGTCGGCGTCGTCGAGGTCAAACATGGCGTTGCCGGGGCCGCAGTAGAGGTAGCAGCGGTCGCTGAACAGGTGGATGTATTCCAGCCCCTCAAGCTTGCGGTGGTAGGGGATGAAGGCGATATCCAGCTCGTCGCTGAGCACCTTGCGTTCCATATCGACCATGTGTTCGACGGTGATTTTCAGCTCCACATCCGGCGCTTCGGCGTTGAAATTACGGATGATGTCGGTCAGCTGGCAGCGGCTGTCGGTGGAAAATGTATCACTTAACGCCACTTTCAATTGGCCGGAAGGGGACGACGACAGGTTGTTGATGGTGTTACGAAACCCTTCCAGCGCATCCAGCAGATGGTGGGTTTGTTCGTAGATGACCTTGCCTTCTTCGGTCAGCGAGAAACCACCACGCCCCCGTTTGCACAGTGTGAGGTTGAGCCGCGATTCCAGGTTGGCAATGTGGATACTGATCGTTGGCCGACTGATGTTAAGCTGCGCCTCGGCTGCGCTGAAGCCACCGCATTCGACAATGGTTTTGAAAATTTTCAGCTGCTTGATTTCGTAATCACCGAGTTGGCCAAGCGAATATTTGCGGTTCATGGTGCACGCCTCAATTTAGTGCAAATTCGGGGCAAAAGATGCCAGTTTACGTTTAAATCGGGTTTTGCGGGGTGGTTAATTTTTGTACTTACGTAAAGCTTCATCAACCTTTACGTAAACCGCACTGGATTTAACCAGATTCTGGCTTTTGAAAATATGAATTCCACACAGAGATCAGCCGTTTGGGAAAAATGGCCTGTGTCCAAACATTCAGACCGGTTTCGACGATCGAGGCTGGCAACCACAAAAATGGGACTGCTGTTATGTTGAAAATAAAAAAGAGCATTCGCTCCGCTTTGGCGGGCTCTGCCATGATGTTGGCTGCGGGCGCAAGCCTGGTCGCTGAAACTGCCGCTGCTGCTGAGCACAACTGGCGCTTCAGCAACCTGTACGGCCGTGGCACTGCGTTCGGTGAGCTGTACGAAAACCTGGGCAAAAACATCGAAGAGCTGTCTGACGGCGAGATCAAGGTACAGGTTCTGTACTCTGGTGAAGGCGTTGGTACCCAAGGTCTGCTGGGTGCGGTTAAAACCGGTCTGATCACCATGGGTGCTCCATTCCAGTCCATGCACGCTGGTGAACTGCCTGCCGGTGTGGTTGAAATCGGTCTGCCAGGCGGCACCGCTGACACCGACGAACTGTATGACCTGTTCCACAACAAGGGTTGGGACAAGGTGCTGGAAAAAGCCTACGGTTCCCAGGGCATGGTATGGCTGGAACCATACATTCAGCCACCGGTTTACATCATCACCAAGAAGCCAATCAACTCTGTTGAAGACTTCAAGGGCATGAAGATCCGTGCGCCAGGCGCTTACGGCAAGTTCCTGCGTAACCTGGGTGCTTCCCCGGTTTCCCTGGCCTGGTCTGAAATCTACACCTCCCTGGCCACTGGCGTGATCGACGGTTCCATCGGTTCCAACATGATCGACCACCGCGACGGTAACCACGTTGAAGTCGCCAAGTACATGTACAAGCTGCCTCTGGCTGGCGCTCAGGTACTGCCAATCGTTGTTAACCGCAACGCCTGGAAGAAGCTGGACGAGGATCAGAAAGCTGCCGTACGCAAGGCCACTGAAATCCACGCTAAAGAGCAGCTGGAAAACTCCAAGAAGTGGGAAGCTGAAGCCGTGGCTGAAATGGAAGCCAAAGGTCTGAAGTGGTCTCCAGAGCCAAGCGAAGCTGACAAGGCTGCCTGGAAAGCCGCTGGTGCTGGCCTGTACGACGAGTACGCTGCCAAAGACAAGTACAGCAAGCAGCTGATCGAGATTCTGAAAAAAGATTCCTGATCACTGATGTGACGACAACGCCGCAGGGGCAGGAATGCTCTGCGGCGTTGTTGTTTCTGGCTGCACGAAATATCGTACAGCCGTTAGAGGCGTAAACAGCACTGAAGCCCGGGGTCCCCAACACGAGTTTCAAAACGCCACTGAAGTAAATAACAAATGGCCACGAGCAGCAGCGATGCCGCCGATGCGTCAGTCAAACAAGAAAGACCCGGACACGCTGGTAAGGATGCCAGTCGAACAGGCCAGCTGTGGCAGGGATTCCATGGCCTCAGTCCGTGATTTTGCCGTGCAAACCAAAATGGCGAATCGTCAGCGCAGCGCGTACGGGAGCCCCAAACCCCGATGCCACAAGCGTCGTTCGCTCTGAAGATCGTTATTTAACTCCCTGGTGACCCCTTTATGGTGACTCCAATCCTGAAATTCCTGTGTCGCGCCAGCGATGCAATCGTGATGGTGGCCGGACACATTGCCGCCATGCTGATGCCGGTTCTTGCCGGTGTGGTAGCGTTTGAGGTGTTCTCGCGCTACGTCCTCGATGCACCAACCATTTGGGGCTACGACACAGCCCTGTTCTTGTTTGGTTACATTGCCGCCCTTGGCGGTGCCTACGCCCAGCAAAAACGCGCTCACATCAACGTCGACATCCTGTACCTGAAGGTATCGGGTACCTCACGCCGTATTTTTGATTTGCTCACCGGCGCGCTGGCAATGTTCTTCCTCTACGTGATGATCATCATGGCGCTGGGCAAATACGAAGAAGCCATTGAGTTTGACTACCGCACCCAAAGCGAGTGGTCGGCGCCGATGTGGCACTTCTGGGTGATGATTGTGATTGCTGCCGGTTTGTTCCTGATGCAGCTGATCCGTGACTTCATTGCCAACGTCTACCGTCTGGTTACCGGCCAGCCTCTGATGGCCGCCGACGAAGCCGACGACAGCGACGACGACTTTTCCGACAACACCTCTGACTCGTCCGAGTCAGCCCAGAAGACTTCCTGAGGAGATCCGCAATGGGAATTGAATTGCTCACTGCCGTTCTGCTCGGCTGTATTCTTGTGGCCTTTGCACTGGGTGCACAGGTGGGTCTGGCGCTGGGCGGTATCGCCATGGCGGTTGGCTACCTGACCTGGGGTGACGGCATTTTCAACCTGGTGCCAAGCACCATTGAATCGACCTTCTTCAGCTTTATTCTGCTGGCGATTCCGCTGTACATCTATATGGGTCAGCTGCTGACCAAATCCGGTATTGGCGACGCCATGTTCAACGCCAGCCAGATGATGATTGGTAAGGTTCGTGGCTCACTGGCGATCTCGGTGATTGGCGTGTGCTCCATGATTGGCGCCATGGTGGGCATCATTGGTGCTGGCATCATGACCTCCGGCTCCATTGCTCTGAAGCCGATGCTGGAGCGTGGTTACGACCGCCGTATGGCGCTGGGTGTGATCATGGCCGGTGGTGCGCTGGGTATCCTGATTCCGCCATCCATTCCAATGATTATGTTTGCTGCTGCCACCCAGAACTCGGTTGGCCGTATGTTCCTCGGTGCCATGATTCCGGCGTTGGTCACCGTTGCCTGTCTGATTGCCTACGTGGTCATCAGCTGCAAGCTGAACCCGGAAAAGGCACCAAAGACCGCTGCTGACGAAGAAAACCTGCAGCTGCCAGTACCGCAGAAAATCAAGATTGCCCGTGACGGCATTCTGTCGATGCTGCTGATCGTACTGGTACTGGGTTCCATCATTACCGGTATTGCTACACCAACCGAATCCGGTGCGCTGGGCGTAGTGGGTGCGGTGATCCTGGCGATCATCTTCAAACGCTTTAAAGTCGATATGTTCCGCTTCGCGGGCCTGCAGACCGGCATTCTGGTGAGCGTGGCGATGTGGATTATTCTGGGTGCTTCGGTGTTCAGTAACTTCCACCTGCTGATGGGCGTGCAGTCCATGGTGGCCGACTTTACCAACAGTCTCGATCTGCCGCCGATCATGATCATCATCATGTTCCAGCTGATCATGTTGCTGCTGGGCTTCATCATCGACGAATTCATCATCGTACTGATGTGCGCGCCGCTGTTTACGCCAATTGCTGTGTCACTGGGCTACGACCCGATCTGGTTTGGTGTGTTGATGATCATCAACATCCTGATTGCGGTACAAACGCCGCCGTATGGCTTCGCTTTGTTCTACCTCAAGGGCATCGCGCCGTCGGATGTGGGCATGGGTGAAATCTACCGTTCGGTAACGCCGTTTATTCTGGTGAACCTGTTTGTGCTCATACTCTGCATGGTGTTCCCGGACATTGTGTTGTGGCTGCCAAACAAAGTAATGGATTAACAGGCTGATTAGGAGCTGGACATGTACTACAAAATTCTGATTCCGGTCGATCTGGCCCATAAAACCGAGCTGCCAAAGTTGGTCGATGCCGCCCGTCACCTGACCAGCGACAGCCCGCACGCCGACTTCAACTTCCTGTACGTGGATGAAAGCGGCGTCCACAAAGCCGGTTCGCCTTACATTGATCCCCACAAGGAAAAAGAACGCCGCCAGGACGTTAAAGACAAGCTGCTGGCACTGGTGCGAAACCTGATGCCAGACAACCTGCACAGCTTTTGCCATGTACGCCGTGGCACCATTCACGAGCAGATTCTGGAAGAAGCCAAAAAGATCCAGGCCGACGCCATTATCATGCTGGCGCAAAAGCCGGGACTGAGTGCCTACTTCGTTGGCTCCAATGCCGAACGGGTAGTGCGTCATGCCAAATGCAGCGTGATGGTGGTACGAGACTAACGGTAGTTAGCTATTACTGACCCTGAGACGGTAAAAAGCGGCCCTGAAGGAAAACCTTCAGGGCCGTTTTTTGTTTTAGGGGATTCCGTGACCTCACTTCATTCTGTGGCCCAAATAGTCCTATGGTTCCTCTGTGTCCGCTTTGCGCAGGCACCACGGCATAGAGGTATTTGGCCAGTTTCTACTACCAGAGTACTGTTTTTTATCTAACGGCTGTTATGTGGTCTGTTAGCTTCCAGTCGTAACGTTAAGTGCGTTGTTTGTTACCAGTGACTGACTTATGTTTACAGTAATCCACGCATTCGTGAGGTGCTTGTGAACAACTCTCTCTGGTTGGTCGTTGCCTTTTGGATGACTGCTTACGAGGTCGCTTTTGCCGAAGTGGCGCGTTTAACCACTGCTTCTATGCAGGCTGCTCCCTTGTCTGTATCGGCGCCTGTTTCAGCGCCGGTAGATGTACCATCTGAATCCTCGGTGCCTGCGTGGTTGTTGTCGTTACGACAGTCTTCGGTTGATCAAGCGACTGATCCAATCTCTATTCATCCTGCATTTTCTGATCAAGCTGCCGCTAATCAGTCTCTCACGACTCATACTCTCGCTGATTATACAGCCCCTGCTTCGCCTGCTTTGCTGGATAACCAGCAGGACGCGATTTCGATTCGTGCTACGCATGTTGTTGCCGGTGACGCTGGCTGGCTGGATTTACCTCAGTTACTGGCCTTGGAAGACCCCGGCTGGCAGCCGCTGGTCAGTGAATCGCTGGTGAATCATCTGGATCAGCCGGTATGGCTGTATGTGCGTTTGCAGTGGCGGCAGCCGTTACAGGACGCGCGCTGGCTGCAGGTTGCCTGGCCGTATTTGACTTGGGTAGAAACGCACGTTCGTGATCTCCGCAGTAACGAGTGGGTGTCGATGGCGTCGGCCAAGTCGCATTGGGCTGGTGAGCATAATTACCTGCCCCACGTGGTGCCGTTGGTCGACGATGGCTTTCAGGACGTTGAGCTGTTTTTGCGGGTGGAGTCGCCCGCCAAGCTGATCGTGCCGTTGAAAATCTGGAAAAGTCACGCCTACGAAAGTTGGGACAACACCCGCACTTTATGGCTTGGGATGTTCTTCGGCGTGCTGTTGGCGATGGCGGTCTATAACTTTTCGCTGACGGTGTTTGTGCGTGACTCCAGCTACGGCTTTTATGGGCTGTATGTACTGTCGATGCTGTTTTACACGCTGGGGGTCACGGGAGTGGGGCAAACCTACGTCTGGAGCGGCTCTTATTGGCTCGACGAGCATGTCTACGGCGTCAGCAGTAGTCTGGCGTTTTTGTGTGCCACGCTGTTTATCCAACGGTTTCTGAATTTGTGGCATTACGGTGGCTGGCTGATTGTGTGTAGCGTCAGTCTGGCGCTGTTCTGGGGCTTGATGGTGCTGGGCTACCTGATTGAACCCACCGCCTGGCTGATGGTGCTGGAAGACATCGGTGCCATTGCCAGTTGCTTTATTGCCATTGCCACCGGGATTGCGGTGTGGCGTAAGGGCAATGTGTCGGCCAAGTACGTCACCATTGCCTGGTCGATTCTGATTGCGGCGACGTTTTTGCTGATGGCCGGGCTCAGTGGGCTGATTCCGATGCAGGGCTGGTTCCAGCCGTTCCAGAATATCGGCATTGTGCTGGAAACCATGCTGCTGTCGTTGGCGCTGGCGGAGCAAATTAACCGCGAGCGCAAGCAGCGGCAGCAGGCGCAGGAAATGTCGTTGCTGTATTACCGCAAGGCCGACGAGGCCCGTATTCGGGCGTTGGAAGTCGAGCGGCAGGCCAAAAGCCAGCTGGAAGATCAGGTTGACCGTCGTACCCGTGAATTACGCATGGCGGTGTCGGAACTGGAGGCGGTGAACGCCGAACTGGATTCGCGCAGCAAAATGGACGGTCTGACTGGCTTGGCCAATCGCCGCTATTTCGACACCATGCTGGTGCGGGAGGTGGTGATGGCGCAGCAGTCCGACGAACCACTGTGCCTGATCATGGGCGATATCGACCACTTCAAGCAGCTTAACGATAACTATGGCCACATTGCTGGCGACGCTTGCCTGATGATGGTAGCCAGTCTGTGGCGCGACATTCTGGCACCGGAAGATGGCATTGTGGCGCGCTTTGGCGGCGAGGAATTGATTGCCATTTTGCCCGCCTGTGAACAGCCACAGGCATTGCAGCTGGCGGAGCGTATTCGTCATGCCATTGAGGTGCGGCCGTGCTTTTATGATGGCGTCGCTATTCGCACCAGTATGTCGTTCGGGGTGCTGCAAGTGCAGTGCTCGTCTGATCCTTCCTTGCTGTTGAAGCAGGTGGACGCGGCACTGTACGAAGCCAAACATCAGGGGCGTAATCGGGTGGTGTGTTATTCCTCATTGAACGTGTCTTGATCCGGAACAGCGGACTGTCGTTGCAATCTGATACTTTTCTGGGTTCACAAAAGGTGTGTTATGACATTGATTTATCTCGCTGGGCCAGAGGTCTTTTTGCCCAACGCCGTGGAGCAAGGGGCAGCGAAAAAAGCCCTGTGCGAGCAGTACGGTTTTACTGGCCTGTATCCACTGGATGCCGAGCTGGACCCGGATGCCTACGACAGCTTGCAGGCGATGGCGTTTGCCATTAGCCGTGGCAATGAACAGTTGATTCAGCAGGCAGACGTCATCATTGCCAACCTGACGCCATTTCGGGGCGTCAGTGCCGATGTGGGCACCGTGTACGAACTGGGTCTGGCGCGAGGGTTGGGCAAAACCCTGTTGGCCTACAGCAACGACGTTCGACCGTTTGCCGAGCGTTCCTATGCCATGTTTGGCCCGGCCGAGGCGGTGTACAGTGCCTCTGGCGAGTTGGCCATGATCGACCGCGATGGCAACAGCATTGAAGACTTCAGCCTCAGCGACAACCTGATGATTGAAGGTGGCATCCAGCTGGCCAAAGGCCGCTTTATGACGCACGAATCCAGCGCTGCCGAGCGACTGACCGATCTGAGCGGCTTTGAAGCGCTGCTGCAGTGGCTGGCGGCGGGCTAAACAAGGAACGAAACCGCCTGAATCCACTCCCATTCCTTGAAACGGAAAGCAATCGGGGTGGGAGGATTCATGGCTCGAACGCACAAACGACGCTGGGGCATAGCACTGGTGTTATTGCTGCTGGCGACACTGCTGGTGGCGCAACTGATACTGCCTGTGGTGGTGAAGCGGGTTCTTAACAGTCAGCTAGAAGACATGGGGGATTACACCGGCCATGTTGAAGACGTTGGCATTGCGCTGTACCGGGGCGCCTATCAAATCCGCGATTTACGCATTGCCAGAATAGCCGACCATCAACAACCGGTGCCCTTTTTTCGAACCGAAAGCATCGACATTGCCGTCAGCTGGCGTGCCCTGTGGCATGGCTATGTGCTGGCCGATTTACGCTTCGACCGCCCCGAACTCAACTTTGTCGACAGCGCCTCTGAACAAGGGGATCAGGCCGGTCAGGGCACTGACTGGCGACAAGTCTTGAATGAACTGGTGCCGGTGACCATTAACCGGGTCGATATCGTCGACGGTGTTGTCGCTTTCCGTAATTTTGAATCCGAGCCTCCGGTGAATGTGCAGCTGACCGAGCTGAACGCGTCGGCCACCAATTTGACCAACGTCAACGGTATTCATGGTAATCGGGTGGCCAGCCTGGAGGCCACCGGGCTGGTGTTGAATCACGCCGACTTGTCGTTAAAAGCCGAGTTTGATCCGTTCAAGGAAAAGGACTTTGTGGTGGCGCTGAAATTCAACCGTTTCTCGTTGCCGATGCTCAACCCGCTGGCACAGGCCTATGCATCGCTCGACTTCGCTGCGGGCACGGGGGAGCTGGTCAGCGAGCTGCAAGCCCGCGATGGCAAGCTGACGGGGTATGTGCGGCCGTTATTGAAAAACGTCGACATCCTGAATTGGGATCAAGACGTGAAAGAACAGGGCGACGGCCCGTTTCAACTGGCCTGGGAAGGGTTGGATGGCGGTTTGGCCGCGCTGTTCACCGACGGTGAAACCGATCAGATCGCCACCCAGATTGACGTTGAAGGCACTCTAGACGACCCGCAAATCAGCACCTGGGATGCGGTGGTAAATGCCTTGCAAAATGCCTTTGTTGAAGCCTACAGCGACCGCTTCGAGGGGCTGTTTGAACGCGCCACCGACGAGCAGCCGCTGGTGGAAGACACTCCGCAACCGGCTCATCCGGACAATACGCCCAAAACCCGTTCAGAGGAACGGGCAGAAACCAAAGCAGAAACCAAAGCAAGTAAAGAGAAATAGAGTATCAAGATTGCGCAACAGCGGTTTAGCGGTCGCTGATTGGCTCTGCGACAGTGGAGGTTTTCCACCGCCAAGCGGAGACAATAATAATGACAGCTTCCCTGACCGGCTCACTGGCCGCCAACTTGCCCCTGCAACATCAATACGCCTTGATCACCGGTGCCGCGTCCGGCATTGGTCTGGCCAGTACCCGCGCCATGGTGGCCGCTGGTGCCACCGTGGTGATGGCCGACCGTGACGCCGCTGCGCTGGCTGCGGCACAGCAGTCCCTCGGTGAGGCAGTGATTCCGCTGGAAGTCGATCTGCTGGACGTTGAGCAGTGTCGCCAGCTGATTCCACAAACCTTGCAACGGGTTCCTCATATCAACATCTTTCACGCCAATGCCGGTATGTATCTGGGCGGCGATCTGATCGACAACAGCAGCGATGCCATCGATCGAATGTTGAACCTCAACGTCAATGTGGTGATGAAAAATGTCCACGACCTGCTGCCCCATATGATCGAGCGCCAAACAGGCGACATCATTGTCACCAGCTCAGCGGCGGCTACCAAGGCGGTGGAGTGGGAACCCGTGTACTCACCGTCGAAATGGGCGGTGGACTGTTTTGTTCAGGCCACCCGTCGGCAGGTGCTGCAACACGGTTTGCGGATGGGCACGATTTCTCCGGGGCCGGTCGAAACCGCATTGTTGGCCGACTGGCCGGAGGAAAAACTGCAACAGGCGAAGGAAAAGGGCACCTTGATCGCCGCCGAGGAAATTGCCGAAACCATTCTGTTTATGCTGACGCGGCCACGGGGCATGACCATTCGCGATATGGTGATCGTGCCAAGCGGTTTTGACTTCTAACCTGAACTCGAGCGGCAGGATGCACGGTATTGTCGTAAGGCGCTGGAAAGTCAGCTGGCTTGTGCTTCCGGTTTGAAGGTTTGAGAACTAATATACACTTCGTAATTGTCCGACAATCCTACAAAAGAATAATGCCGGAGAAGAAGTATGTTCTTGAGCACGCCAGAGCAGACCGAACCCCAACAACGAACGCTTTTCCAATTCTGGAAGGGCGTCATTATAACTTGCCTGCTGGCCTTTGCCGGATTTTCGGCACAGGCAGCCGATGGTTATAACTGGGCATCCCAGCAGGGTAAAACCATCAACGTGATGCTGAACAAGCACCCTTACGCCGATGCCATCATCCAGCGTCTGCCGCTGTTCGAGCAGCAAACCGGCATCAAGGTGCGTTACACCGTTACCAGCGAAGAAACCTACTTTGATGGCGTCTCCAAAGGGCTGAAACAGGGCGCCAAAGGTCCGGATGTCTTTATGACCGGTGCGTATCAGCTGTGGGATTATGCCTCTGCAGGGCACGTTCAGGCACTGGATAGCTACCTGGACTCTGACCGCTTCACCGCGCCGGATTACGATCTTAACGACATGTTCCGTGGTGTGCTGGGAGCTAACCGTTGGAGCCTGCAACAAGGTGACCTGGTGGGCACCGGCCGTTTGTGGGCGCTGCCGTTGGGTTTTGAGGCCAATGTGCTGATGTACAACAAGCGCGCGCTGGAGCAAAAGGGGTTGCCAGTACCGACCACGCTGGCGCAGCTGGTGGAAACGGCCAAGCAGTTGAACAACTGGAATGGCCCGGGCAGTTATGGGGTAGCCGTTCGCGGCACCAAGTCCTGGGCCACCATTCACCCGGGCTACATGACTCTGTTCAGTAATGCTGGCGCCAAAGACTTCGAAATGCGCAATGGCAAACTTAACTCGGTGGTTAACAGCGAAAAAGCCGTGGATATCACCCGCCAGTTTGCCGATATGGTGCGTGAGGCTGGCCCGCACGACTGGACCGATTACACCTGGTATCAGGTGTCCAAAGACCTTGGCGATGGCAAAGCGGCGATGGCACTGGATGCTGACATCATTGGCTTTTTCCAGAACGTTGCCGGGGCGTCCAACGAGGCGGGTAACCTCGCCTGGGCACCAATGCCGATTACCGACGGTGGTGTGATGGGAGCCAATGAATGGGTGTGGTCCATTGCCATGAACAACGCTTCCGAGCAGAAAAACGCGGCGTGGTTATTTATGCAGTTCTTCACCAATCGTGAGCACATGCAGTGGGCAGCCATTGAAGCCGACGTGGTTAACCCGGTACGTCGTTCCGTGTGGCGCTCCCGCGAATGGAAACAGCGCATTCGTCGCCACACTGGTTATGCCCGGACCTTTGGTGCGGTGATTCAGAACACCAGCATCAAATTCACCCCGCAGAGCAAGTTCTTCCACACCACCACCGAGTGGGCTGAAGCCCTGCAAGACATCATCGTGCGTGATGCTGATGTACAGCAGCGTATGGATGAGCTGGCAGCCAGCATCAACGAGGAAGTGAAGAAGCTCTGATTGCTGCTCAATTCAAACAACGCAGCAATTCCTGAACAACCTCCTAAATAAACCAACAAGCCCGGTCCGCCGGGCTTGTTGGGTGTGTGGGTTTATTTCATGTAAGAACGCAGAATTTTAACCACATCGTCCACTTCTTCCGCCCGTTGCTCCGGGGTCAAATCGTTGTCGCCCAGATGTTCACGCAGGTGGCCTTCCAGTACTTCCGACATCAAACCGTTAACAGCACCACGCAAGGCCGCAATTTGTTGCAGTACGCGGGTGCACTCGGTTTCGTTGTTCAGCAGTTTTTCCAGACCGTCCGCCTGACCACGAATTTTACGCACTCGGGTCAGCAGTTTGTCGCGATCGTGAGAGATGTGAGCCATTGAATATTCTCGTAATAGGTATACTGGGGTATAGTATAAAAAATTCCACAGGAAATGGCATTATGTCCAGTCAAACAATGGCTCCTTGTCAGCACAATCGCGCCTTTGATGAAGGCAATCCGATGGCCGAACGCAAGACCCGCTGGGCGGTGTTGCTGACGGTAGTGATGATGGTGGCCGAGATTGCCGGCGGCCTGGTGTTTAATTCCATGGCGCTGCTGGCTGATGGCTGGCACATGAGTTCACACGCACTGGCCCTTGGATTGGCGGTGGCTGCTTATGCCGCTGCGCGACGTTTTGCCAATCACCCGCGCTTTGCCTTCGGGACCTGGAAAATTGAAATTCTGGGGGGCTATTCCAGTGCCTTGTTCCTGATGGCGATTGCCGGTTTGATGCTGTTTCAGTCGGTCGAGCGGTTATTCGCTCCGGAAACCATTGAATACGATCAGGCCATCTCCGTCGCGGTGCTGGGCCTGCTGGTGAATCTGGCCTGCGCCTGGTTACTGAAAGACGATCATCACCACCATCACGGTCATTCACACCATGACCACTCACACCATGACCATTCACATCAGGCCCATTCAGATCACGACGCCCCTGGGCACGATCATTCCCACTTCGGTCATGATCATCACAGCCATGATCATCACAGCAATGAACACCACGACCTGAACTTGCGTGCTGCTTATATCCACGTACTCACCGATGCCTTGACGTCGGTGCTGGCCATTGTGGCCTTGTTTGGCGGCAAATGGTGGGGTGCTGACTGGCTTGATCCGGTGATGGGCATTGTTGGTTCTGTGGTGGTGGCTGTTTGGGCAGTCGGGCTTCTGAAAGAAACCGGCGGGGTGTTGCTGGATGCCGAAATGGACCGCCCGGTGGTCGAGCGGGTCAGCCACGCCTTGGCAACATTGGAAGACACCACCCTGACCGACTTGCACATCTGGCGGGTGGGCAAACAGCATTACTCCTGCGTGATTGCGGTATCCGTTGCCAGCGACGCCGCTGCTACAAGCGTTACCCCGGACGCCATCAAGCAGGCGCTGGCTGGCATTCACGAGCTGGCCCATACCACGGTGGAAGTAAACAGGGAGGAGGTGAACTGAGTGGAGGTAAATAAGGTGCGCTGATGTCTGGATGCTCATCAGCGCCGTTGAGCAGGGTTCGTCAGCTCTTACTTAACGTTCAGCCACCATTTCCCAAAGCTCTGGTTTGGATTGTCGGTATCGACCCGTTCGCCGATCAATGGCGTCAGCAGCCGATAAGGCTTGCCCTCACTGGCCTTACTGACCCGATCCAGTGGTTCTTTCCAGGGGTGGTAGGCCAGTTTGAACTTGCTGTTGTGCGCCGCCATTACGGCTTTGGCTTTTAAGTCCACACCAGCTTGCGCGGTTTGCTCGGGCATCATGTGAATATTGGCCCACTGCACGTTGTATTGGCCGCATTCCAGCACCGCCAGATCAAACGGCCCCAGCGCTTCGCCAATGTTGCGGAAATGCTCGCCGTAGCCGGTATCGCCGCTGAGGTAATAGCGGTGTTGCGGCGTAATCAGGGCGAACGATGCCCACAGGGTCCGGTTACGATCTAACAAGCGTCCAGAAAAGTGACGGGACGGCAGAATGTGCACCTGCATGCCGTTGTTGTCGTCGAAGACGGAACCCCATTCACCTTCAAATACCTTCTCTTTTGGCCAGCCCCACTGGGTGAAGTAAGAACCGACGCCCAACGGCGCGACCACTTGTTTCACCTTGTTTTCCAGCCCCTTGATGGTGGGGTAGTCCAGGTGGTCCCAGTGGTCATGGCTGATCAGCAGGAAGTCCAGTTCGGGAATATCGTCAGCGGTGTAGATGTTGGAACCCTTGAACGCCACATTGGTGCCCGGCACTGGTGAGGCATAACTGCTGAACACCGGATCAATCAGAATGCGTTTGCCATCCAGCTGGATGTAATAGCTGGAATGACCCATCCACACCACCAGGTTGTCGTTGCGATCGAGGCTGGCCAAATCGGTTTTCACCGAAGGCAACGGCTCAGCGGGCACGGCACCGGGGATTTCTTCAAACAGGAACTTGTAGAGGGTGCGGAACAAGCCGCTCTGGGAGCGAGGTTGTGCGGGGTCTTGTGGCTGCTCTACCATCACTTCGGTGGTTTCGAGGTTCTCGAACTTACCGTCTTGGTAGCGCGTGGTGCCGGTGGCGGAATCCTCGCCTGACAGGCGTTCGGTATCCACCTTGGGATCGGCAAATTGGGCTTGTTGCAGATACAGCCAGATAGCAATGGCCAGCACAGCGGCCAGTCCGACCAGTACCAGCAGGGTTTTAAGCACAAGATTCAGCAAGGCGAAGGCTCCGAAAAATAAGTATTCTCAAGCCAACCATCTTAGCAACAGCGATTGTTCCGTAGAGTGCCACCGTCGGATCATATTGTTGCTCTATTGCTAACCGTGCCTTGGGCCTTATTCCGTCTGGGTAGGAGCGTAATACCGCCATTGATGAGCCGCATTCATAAGGTGATGCGACAGGTGATGCAGCGGTGATTACTCTTTGACAGAACAGGCCAGCAGCACCCGTTTGGCATCGGGCAGCACCATGCCTTCGTGTTGAACCAGTAGCTGTTCAGCCCAACGACACAGCTCAGCCTGCTGGGCAGCGTTGGCTTGTTGTTGCCGCGTCGTCACGGCGGCCAATACCGCGTCGGCGTCCGCGGTGGCAGGCAGATTCAGCCCTTGGTCAATCAGTTGACTGATCAGGTCGTCCAGATCCAGCAGGTCGACAATCATCATGGGCATTACCTCGGCGGTGCATCAGGAAAAGAAACGAGTAAACGAAGAAACCATAAAGACAACGCCACTGCGCTGCCAAAAGCGACCGCTGGCGTTCCCTTTGCGAAATCTGCTTTTCCGGGTTATTGAGCTGACTGCCGGCTAGCGAGCCTATCGTTTGCTATCGAGTAATAGCCACGCTTGCATACTGTGGGTTTTCAATGGCCCGACGAAAGCCGATCGCCAGCCACGCCAGAGCGCCCAGCAGAGCGCTGGTGGTAAAGCTGGTTTGCACGCTGAAATGGTCAACCAGCACACCGCCCAATGCCGCACCGACCAGAATGGCCGCCTGAATGGAGGCCACCATGATGCTGCCGGCGGCTTCCGGCATGTGTTGGGCATGGCGCGACAACCAGGCCATCCAGGCGATCGACAGCGCGGTATTACAAATGCCCCACACCGCGAGCAGCATGGCCGTCAGTGGCAGTATGTCCGGTTTGACCAGCAGGCCCAGAGTCACCAGCGCCATCACCACAGGCAGTGCCCGCAGCAGTCCGATCAAGCGGGTTTGCGACAGCTTGCCGCCAAGCCAGGTGCCGATAAACCCACAACAGCCGAGCACCAGCAGCAATACCGACAACTGGTTCGCCGTGGTATGGGCGTGTTGCTCCAGAAATGGCCGTAGGTAAGTGAACATCGAAAACGCCGAGGCAAATGCCAGAATCACCGCCAGAATTCCCCGGCCAAACCAGCGTTCGCGCATCAGCGCCCACAGGCTGGCGAACGATTGCTTTTGCTCCGTGGGCATTGATGGCAGCGCGTACGACAACCACAGCAGGTTCACCAATGTCAGTGGCACCAGCCCCCAGAACACACCGCGCCAGCCGATGATGTCGCCAAAATAGCTTCCTAGCGGCGCGGCAAACGCCGCCGCAACGGACTGCCCGGTAAACATCACCGCCAGTGCCTTCGATACCCGGTTGGCTGGCACCAAACGCATAATCACCGCGGTGCCCAAGGCCCAAAAACCACCAACGCACACCCCCAGTAGTGCCCGAGCGGCCATCAGCAAGGCAAAGTTGGACGCCGTTGCCACCATAACCAGCGACACCAGCAAACACGCACTCATGGCCAGCAATACGCCTTTGCGGTTCAAGCACCCGGCAACGGTGGACATCAGCAAGCTGGAGATCACAGCAAACAAACCACTGACAGAAATGGCCTGGCCGGTTTGCCCTTCCGAAGCGTTCAGACCGGCAGCCATCGGGGTGAGCAAACTGACAGGCATAAACTCCGAGGCAATCAGCAAGGCCACACACATCGACATGGCAATGACCGCGCTCCAGGCGGGCGCTGTCTCGGTGCTATTTGGTGCTTTATCTGTGGGTGCTCTTGTGGGGGTAAGGGGAGAAGGCTCCGGAGAAGTGGTGCCGGACGACGCTGGGTGATGAGAAGCTGGGTGATGAGAAGCTTTGGCCATTCAGAATCCTTGAAAGAGAACGTAATGGCATCACTTTACGGAGCTGTCATTCATGGAAAAACCAGCTGCCGTTTCTTCTCATAATGAATAGTTTGCATGAGTAGGTAGAACTTCGGCTTATCCCCACAGCTCGCCGTATTCGTCCTTGTGGCACAGGTAGAGTCGCAAATCGAACTCCAGCTGGAAGTAATCCGGCTCCATATACGTGCACAGCTTGTAGAAAGCCTTGTTGTGTTCTTTCTCGCGAAGATGCGCCAGTTCATGTACCAGAATCATGCGTAACAGGGGTTCCGGCACTCGTCGGAACATCGACGAAATCCTCACCTCATTCTTGGCTTTCAGCTTGTTGCCCTGCACCCGCGACACATAGCTATGCAGCCCCAGCGCGTTGTTGATGACGTGAATCTTGTCGTCGTAAATCACCTTGCTGATCGGCGCCGAGCTGCGCATGAATTCATTCTTGAGATCCTGCGCGTACACATACAGGGCTTTTTCGGAGGCCAGATCGTGCGGGCGAGGGTACTTCTTCAATAGCAGCTCGCCGGTCTTGTTGGCTTGCAGCAACGCCAGCGCCTGGCGTTGCAGTTCCGGGCTGTAGCCCTTGAGGTAAGAGAGCAGGCGGGTGGAGTTCATGAGATCACAGAGGGTCCGGGCAAAATGGCAAACAGGTTCAAGGTTACAGCAACTGTTGAATCGCCCCAATGCTGAACAGCGACAGCGGTAACGACAGCAAAATGGTCAGCGCAATGTCGTCGGCAGGCCCTTGGTGATACTGCGCCATGGCGTGGCTGATGACGGCCACCGGCATCGCCGCCAGAATCACAAAAATCAGATAATCCCGATAGGCCATCGGCCAGCCAGAAAACACCAACGCTGCGATCATAGCGCCGGCGATGGTACGCAACAGCGCCAATCTCAGCGGCCGCTGCCAACTCCCTGTTGCATCAGCATCAAGGGCAGCGTGATCTGCCCCAGCGTCGACAGTGTATCCAGTGCCGGTTTTGGCAGTTTCAGATCCAGTGCCAATAAGGTCAGGGCAATCACCATGCTGACGATTGGCGGATTCTTCAGCAAGGTAGCGGGCCGCTGTCGTCTAACAGTGGCGAGAACGTACTGCAGTGGGCGTTGCTG
The DNA here is from genome assembly GCF_056158645.1 of Oceanobacter sp. ABM4_470. Taxonomy (NCBI): domain Bacteria; kingdom Pseudomonadati; phylum Pseudomonadota; class Gammaproteobacteria; order Oceanospirillales; family Oceanospirillaceae; genus Oceanobacter; species Oceanobacter sp. ABM4_470. Next base: position 3,024,971 of record NZ_JBSWTR010000001.1, on the reverse strand, counting down.
GGGCGTGGCATCATGTTGCGCTTATGGGATAAACGCCAGCCAAATAACCGACTTTGAATCGGGTGACATCACTACCAACCGCCGTTACCCGGCCGACAATCTCATGGCCCGGCCCCATCGGGTAGTTGTAAAACCCAAAGTCATTCTTTACCTGATGCAAATCCGAGTGGCAGATACCGCAATACAAAATATCGAACTGCACATCGTCAGACTGCAAATCGCGGCGTCGGATGTTCAGCAGGTGCATGGGTTCAGCGCTGTTAACCGTGCCAATGGCTTTGATTTCAAATGGTATTCAAATTTCCTCCAGAACAGGACTCAAAGCAGAACAGCAACTGTCTGCATGAGGGTGATGAAAAGACCGTACGCCTGAAGTGGTTTATTGATTAGCTGGGGTAATTCGGCAGGGCTGGTGAGGAAAATTCATGAAACCCTGAGGAGCGACCCGGTTACAGGGAGGGAACAGGGCGCTGTCCTCCGGAGGCGAGGTTCGGTTGATCATCGCTATCGGTTTCAATTGTGAGCTTTTACCACGTTACATCACTAGTCAACGCCCGGTAACGTGGGTACAATGCGCGCCTTGCGAAAGCATCCGCCCGTAGCTCAGCTGGATAGAGCGTCGCCCTCCGGAGGCGAAGGTCAGAGGTTCGAATCCTCTCGGGCGGGCCATTTCTTTGATGTGTCCGAAGCGTCCTGCTTCAAATACCTCTCCTCTGAATTTGAACACACCGTTTAGCCCGAGATGGACGAGAGCCTCTGCCAGGTTCGATTCGTAACGAGCTTGCGAGTGGAAAAAACATCGGAGCTTGCGACGATGGCCCGAAGGGCGAAAGTAATCCTCTCGGGCGGGCCATTTCTACGGCCGCTCTGGCGATAGTATCCACTAACATACATCTCTCGGTGACCAAGCAGTGACCATCCCGTGTCCACGGTTTTCGTGACTGATTTGTTGGTAGGCGTGGGTTTGACCTTTATTCTCCTTCTCGGAAATATTCAAAAATCACAACGGCAACGCAGGCCCCCTAAACACACCACCAAGCCTGGATTCGCGGTGCCAGCGAATATGCTCGATATTAGGCTTCGGTTGGCCGGGCATTGGGCTTCGAATCGGCTTTCCATGTAGGGCTCTGATGCGATCAAGGGCGCTGCCAGAGCCGCTGAATTCCTGCGATACCAGTACCCGGCAGTCGTCGGTTAACGTCCAAATGCCGCGGTCGTAAAGTTGATGCAGGGTTGGCTCCAGCGCCAGGCCGTTGTCGACGCTGTCAGGGCCTTCAAAGCTGTGAGCTCTGACGTGTGCGGCCTCACACCCAATGGCAACACCGCCGATGCTTAGTTGGAAGTCGCTGACGGCGCAGCGGTAGTCGTAGGCTTTCAATACATCGCGGCGGAAGTGGCTTGCGCGGTAGCGTTTGGCGGCGCTGGTGGAGTCTTGTACTCCTGCGGCGGTGTTCGACGGTGAGCTACTCAGTGCAAATGGTGCGGGGATATCCAGTTCGCATTGGGTCAGTACATCGTCCCAGGTCGATTCAAAAAAGTGTTCCTCTAACACCAGCCAGGCGATGCTGGTGAGCGCACTGTCGTCGGTATCCAGCCAATGAAGCACATCGGAGCTGAAGCTGGCAGTGGACTGGCGATAAGCTTTGATGGTGTGTTCAGAGCCCAGTTTCTCAAGGTCGTGAATATCCCAAAAGCCGTCCGACTTCAGGTGCCACCACGGCTTGGTCGGGTTGGGAGCGCTTTTTATCGGCGGTGCCCAGCATCGCAACAACTGAGTCAGGGGTTGTTCAATGTCAGCAAAACGAACGATGTGTCGACCTTGCTGATATTGAGCCAGCGCCAGCAAGATCAGTAGCGGCTTGTGCGGTGCACGCTTACCGCCAACCTGAGCGGTTTTAAGCTGTTTGATGCGGTGCAGGATGGTACTACTGTGGTCTGTCATCCGGTACGTCACTTCCCTGTGTTGTTTGCGTTGCTGACTGGCGGGCATATTAAATCATGGGGATGCGCTTTGCGGCTGGATTTTTCCGGTGTTGCCCTTTAGCGTTGAGCCATCCCTCCTTAGCCAAGACGCTTTCTTATGCCAAAAATCTTATTGATCGCCGTTGCCCTGGCGCTGGGCGTGTGTGTGCTGGTGTTGCTGAGTCTGGTTGGCTATGTCGTCGGTATTGAGGCCTTGTATCGGCCGCTGGCTGACGGGGTGGCGACGCATCCTCTAACGGCGTTGACGCTGTTGGGCTGTGGTGTGGCGGTGTTGTTGGAGTGTGTTCCGGTAGCTCGTTCGACGGTTTCGGACAAGCAAGCATTGAGTCTTGCAGCGGCGCGGGGACTGGCGTTTGCGGCCTTGCTGGTGGCGCTGGTGCGCTTGCTCGAGGATGTTTCCGGCACCGTTATTCTGCATGCCATTACGCCGTTTCAGCAGCTGGTGGATGATGAGCTGGCGGCGGGTAAGTCGAATGCGATGGGGGCCAATACGGCGATCACCATGATGCTGGTAGCTGCGTCGTTATTGATGCGTTCATTCGGCCATGCGCGGATGTCCCAGTTGTGGGCGTTCGGGTCGTTGTTTTTTCCGGTGACGTCACTGGCGGGGTATTCCTACGGCTTGCAGGGTTTTTATGGCGAAATGTCTCCCATCACGTGTTTGCTGACGTTGTGGATGGGTCTGGCCTGCTTATTTCTAACAGCCGATAGTTGGGTGATGAATGTGCTGCTGGGCAACACCAGTGTGTCGCGGGTCGGGCAGATTCAGTTAATAGCCAGTTTGTTGTTCCCGTTGGTGGTGGGGTATGGCGTGTTGTTCTCCCAAACCCGAGACGTATCAAGTTTGTTTGCTATCGTAATGGTGGCGTTTATGTGGTTTAGCGTAACGCTGACTTCCTATTCCATGTTGCGTTTACGGCGTTTCGAAGATGATCTGAACAGCACTATCCAGCAGTTGGGGGTCAGCGAGTCGCAGTTTCGGGATCTGTTTGAATGTTCGCCCGTTGCCACTTTGTTGTTGGATAAGAAAAACCGGGTGGTGTCGTCGAACCAGGAAGCGGAAAAGCTGTTCGATACCCCGCGTGACGAACTGCACAACATGTCGGTCGACAGCCTGGTGCCTGATGGCAAGCCGTTCATTCGTGATGCCGCTTCCAGCGAGCAGCAGGCAGAATCTGATTCCGGCCACGATTCTGATCCTGATAATGATCAGACGAACAGCCATAAGAGCCAGCAGCGACTGGTGGCAACGGCGCGCAGCGGGACGCAAATTCCGGTTGAGGTAAGCCATACGCCCATCGATACCCTGGATGGCCAGCAAACCCTGTTGGCGATCAGCGACCGCACCGAGGTTCAGTACCATCTCGATGGGCTTGAACGCAGTAACAAGGAGCTGGATCAGTTTGCCTATATTGCTTCTCACGATTTGCGGGCGCCGTTGCGGGCAATCACCAGCCTGGCTCGCTTTATTGAGGAAGACCTGGGAGACCACTTGCAAGGCGAAACCGCCGAGCATTTCAGCTTGCTGAAAGGTCGGGTCCAGCGTATGGATATGTTGCTGAATGATCTGCTGGAATATTCCCGTGTTGGGCGTATGGCATCCAAGCCGGAATGGCTGGATCTGGACGATGTCATTGATGGCTTGCGACAGCTGTATTTGCCCGACAACCGCTTTACCATCGAGGTGCTGGGTAACACCCGTCAGGTGTTCGCGGCCCGGCCTCAGTTTGAGCTGGTGGCGCGTAATTTGTTGATGAACTCGGTCAAGCACCACCATCTCGATGTCGGTCATATCCGGGTGTGGGTGGAACCGGCGGACGATGTGACTTGTGTGTATGTCGCCGATGACGGTCCTGGCATTGAGCCGAAGTTCCGTCAGAAAGTATTCGAAATATTCACCACCCTGAAACCACGTGATGAAGTGGAGGGCAGCGGCATGGGATTGGCTCTGGTGGCCAAGTCGATGCAACTGGCCGGTGGCTCTGTAGAGGTTGTGGACAAGTTATGTCCATTTTCGATGGTGTCGCAGGTTGAATCGGTTCACAATGGATCAGATTCACAGGAAAACTCCGAGCAATCAGGCACTACGTTCTGTTTGCAGTACCCTAATCACGCGCCTGTCTAAATGGCAGGTGCTTTCGCCAAGGTAGCCGCCAAAGATGGCTGTACGTCAGATGGAAACACGATCTTCTCCAGCGATTTTGCTGGTCGACGATGACGATATCGATCGACTGGCGGTACGTCGTTGCTTGCGTAAGGTGGCGTTGGAAAACAGTCTGATTGAAGCCCGCGATGGCGTTGAGGCGTTGGAGCATCTGCAGGCGGACGAAGGTGTTTGGCCTGCGCTGATCCTGTTGGACATCAACATGCCACGGATGAACGGCCTGGAATTCTTACAGGCGTTGCGTGAAGACGTGGCGCTAAAGCGAGCGCCGGTGTTTGTGCTGAGTACGTCTGATAACGCTTGCGATATGGCCGCTGCCTACGATCATCTGGTTGCCGGCTATTTGTTGAAACAAGACGTACTGTCGGATGACAGCCGCCTTGCCGAACTGGTGTCCAGTTACACCAGCAATGTTGCCTGGCCAGACAAACCGGATGCCTGACCCGTAATTGAGTTCAATAGCCGGGTTCAGCCGTTAGTTAATACATCCAGGCCAACGGCACCGCCGTCAAATTCTTGCACGGCATCCATCAACACCGTCCATAAATAGTCGCTGGACGCGATATCACACAAAATCGACACCGCAGCCAGCCCGTTAATTTCCTGACGAACCAGAATGGCATTGATACGGGCGATCGAGGTCTGGGCAATGCTACCCACCGGAAATACTGACTCGCGCATGTCAACGGCACTGAGCTTGGACAGAATCTCGCCAGTGTTTACGCCTGTCAGCATCAGCCAGGCGTGGGAGTCCTTGCAGAACAGCGGGTAGCAGGCGTTTGGAGTGTCGGCCATATCGGTTGGCAAGCTCTCGATGGCCTTGCCCAGATCGTTGGGGTTTGCCAGCAGCCAGTACTCGGTTTTGCTGAGGCGCAGTACCCAGTTACCTTCTGAACAGGCGGTCGCCATGTTGGGCTTCAGCGGAATCGGGTATTCCATCGACGACAGCCAGTCGGCTGTGCCTGCACCACGGAAACCGGTGTGGGGCAGCATGCTGAGCTCCAGTACGCCGCCGTTGCGGGCTCGTTCTTCATCGTTGTGATCAACGCGGCTGACCACCGTAGCACCGGAAGCGGTGGTGACCGTTTGTGCTTGCGCCAGGCGGCGGTAGTTGGCGCTGCGGGCGATGTCTTGCTCCGCCCAGTCTACGTGGGCCGGTTGTTCGGTTTTGTACAGTTCAGACATGGGTGTCTCCTGCTTGTTAAATGTTGCTGTTGGGCGGGGCCCAACCTACGTTATTGGGTTGGCGACGCCGGTTGCATGCGGGTTTCGGGAATGAATTCCCTCCTACAAGAAACCTGTAGGATGTTTTACACACGGACTTTGCGCCCTCTTCACCGCGCCTTGAGGTTCGCCCAATGGCTCTGCTGTTTTGCAGGGCCGACCGGCATGGATGCCGGGAGAGCCGACTCTGGACATGGATGTCCAGTGGAGGCGGCCCGTCGCAAAACAGCAGCGACATTGGAGATAGCGAACCGGTAGCGCAAAGCGGAGGGGGGCCTTGCCTCTTGGGAGGTAAGACCTCCCAAGAGGCAAACGGTAATCGCGTAGTCATGTCGTGTAGACACGGCGCTCCTCACATCTCCTGCCGCTTCTGTTCCTTATCGAAGAACGGCAATTCAACCACTTCGGCCATCACCATCTGGCCGCCATCAACCCGTATCGGTATCAGGCTGCCCGGTTGCGATTGGTCGCCTTTGACGCCATAGCCCACGTACGCCATGCCAATCACGGCGTCGACGGTGGGGGAGTATTCACAGGAGGTGACGTTGCCGGTGATGTCGGCACCTGCGAGGTTTTCCGCCAGCACAATGTGGCCTTCTTCCGGTTTGGTGCCTTTGCCAACAACGCTGGATGGCAGTTTGAAGCCCACCAGTTTGCGGCTTTGTGGCCGCTTCATCACGATGTCGACGGCACGTTTGCCGTTGAAGTACGGCTTTTTATTGCTCACCGCCCAGCCCAGGTCCAGTTCGCCCGGATGGCTCATGCCGTCGGTGTCCTGGCTGATGATGATGTGGCCTTTTTCCAGTCGCAGCAGACGCTGGGTTTCGACCCCAAAGGGTTTGATATCGAACGCCTGTCCGGCATTCATCAGCAGGTCCCACAGGGCTTCGCCGTAGCGTGTCGGTACGTGAATTTCGTAGCCCAACTCGCCAACAAAACCAACCCGCAGCAGGCGAGCTGGAATGCTGCGTTCAGGCTGGCCGTTTTTCGCAGGCACCTTGATGCTGCCTTCATGACAGGCCAGATACGGGAAGCCTTCCGGGCTGAGGTCCAGGTCGGTCAGCTGTTCCAGCACCTTGCGGGAGTCTGGGCCTGCCAGGTTGACTGCGGCAAAGGCGGCGCTGACGTTGGCAATGTCGACCTGCAAACGCCACTGGGTATTCCAGAAGGTCATCAGGCGGTACACCGCATCCACGCCGGAGGTGGTGGCGGTGACGTAGTAGTGGTCGTCGGCAAAGCGACAGGCGACACCGTCGTCGACCACCACGCCCTGATCGCTGGTCAGAATGGCGTAACGGGTTTTGCCAACCGGCTGTTTGAGGAAACCGAAGGTGTAGATGCGGTTCATCAGCTCGGCGGCATCCGGGCCACGCACTTCAATGCCGCCCAGGGTCGATACGTCGATCAGGCCGACTTTCGAGCGCACATGGAGGGACTCGGCTTCAATGCAGGCGTTGCGAATGGCCTTGGCTTTCGGGTTCAGTGGGCTGCCTTCTGGCCCTGTCAGCAGTTGTCCGGCTGGTGGATAAAAGCCCGGACGTGCCCATGCACCGGCAGGAATCATTTTGGCACCCAGCCCAACATGGCGGTGGTGCATGGCGGTCTGACGGTACGGATCAAAATTACGACCCGCCATATACGCCAGTTTCTCCGGGGTAAAGGGTGGTCGCGCGGTGGTAACACCCGTTTCAGTGACATTGCGGTCGGTTGCCTTGGCGACCAGACGGGCAGTCGGCAGTGCCGAGTGACGGCCCTGGCTTGGCCCCATACCGACGGTCGAGAAACGCTTTACCAGCTGCACATCACGGTAGCCCATGCGGGTGGCGTTGATGATGTCCTTGGCTTGCAGGTCTTCGTCGAAATCAACGAAATCCTTGCCCTTGGGATGCTTGAAGATTGGCCACTCGAAGTTGACCAACTTGCCGCACTCTACCGGCTGTTCGATGGCATCGCTCAGGCCCAGCAAACGCAGGGCCTTGATGGCGGCTTGTTCACCATCGGCGACAACCTGTTTCAGGCCGTGCTTGGCATTTACTGAACCGGCAATGTGCAGGTTGTCTGGCAGGTTGCTGATGTTGAATTCGGCGCGCTGGTCGTCGTACGACAACTGGCCACCCGCCTGACACAGCAGCTGATAGGCGGGCATGTAGCCTGCGCTCATGCACAGCAGGTCGCAGCGGATGGTGTCGCCCACTGGAGCCACTTCGCCCTTGCCGGTAATCAGGCGTACATCAACGCCTTCCAGATGCTGGTGCCCCAAGGCCTCGTATACGGTGTAGCCGGTGCGGATTGGAATACCGGCTTGTTCGACCTGTTTCGCCAGCGGGCTGTTAGCGCGGGAAGCGCGGCTTTCGCGCATGTCGAGCAGAGCTTTTACCTTGACGCCCTGGGCATGCAGCGCCAGCGCGGTCAGGTAGCCGTCGTCGTTGCCGGTCAGTACCACGGCGTTGTTGCCAGGTTTGACGGCGTACAGTTTCATCATGCGCATGGCGGCGGATGACATCACCACACCGGGAATGTCGTTACCGCGGAATACCACGTGTTGTTCGTAGCTGCCGGTGGCCATGATGCACTGCTTCGAGCGTACCTTGAACAGGCGCTTGCCTTGCAGCACGGGCAGCCAGTTATCGGCAAACCAGGCGTTGCACACGGCGTTGGTCATCACGCTGATATTGGCATGCGACTGAATCCGGTGGATCAGCTCCCGACGCAGGGCTTCGGGGTCGGATACGTCGTCAAAATCGGCGTAGGCGAGGGCGCCGCCCAGAATCGGGTTTTCTTCCAGCAGCAGCACGTCAGCACCGCCGTCAGCGGCTTTCAAGGCGGCGCTCATGCCCGCTGGGCCCGCACCAACCACCACCAGGTCGTGATGAAGGAATTGCTTGTCGTAGTATTCCGGTTTGAAGTCGAGGTCGGCGATGCCAAGGCCGGCTTTTTCACGGATTTTCTTTTCCCACCATTCCCAGATGCCCTTCGGCTTGTAAAAGGCCTTGTAGTAGAAGCCCACCGGCATAAAGCGGCCAAAGTGATTAAGGATGGCGTCCTTGTCTTTCGCCAGCGAGCCGTTGACGTTCTGGGCGGTTACTACCATGTCGCTGGTGGCGCTGATGCGGTCGGCCAGCACGTTGGGTTCGCTCGGCAATTGCACCAGTGAGTTGGCATCGTGGCCAGCCATGGTCAGCGGACCACGCGGGCGGTGGTATTTGAACGAACGGGACCACATCCAGAAATTGTTGGCCAGTAAGGCGCTGCCAATGGTGTCGCCCTGGTAGCCACGAATGCTCTGGCCTTCAAACTGGAATTCCACCGTGTGTTTGCGGTCCAGCATCAGTCCCATGGGTTCTGGCAGGCGCTGCTGGCTCATGTGGCCGGCGGTGGCGTAAGGCACGCTGGAGGCGGAAGCGGTACTCATTCGGTGACTCCTTCGGACTCGGGTTTGGCTGCAGCGCTGTTGCTGGCGCTGACGGTTTCCGCTGGGGTTGTGGTGCCGGTGTTGGTTTCAGTGTTGGCAGTGGCCGGTGTTACTGAAAACGCCGGATCTTCCGACGGGTCGTAGGTGGCCAGAATCTTGTCGGTTACCCGGTGACGCTCGGCAATAAACCAGTAGCCGGAAGCCACGTGATACCACCATTCCTTGGCCACACCGGTGCCGTTGTAGGCGTAAAACGTGTGTTCGGCCCACTCCTTGTCGGGGGCGTTATCCACATCCGGCAGTTCGGTGACTTCGCCGCCGTAAACGAATTCGCTGATGTTGCGTGGCCCGTTAAGCGGGCAATTCATGATTTTCATAGTGATCCTCCAGCTGGGAGCGCGGATGGCGCATCCACCCTCAAAGCGGGCCAGCGGCCCGCGCTCCCGGCGCTAAATTGCTGAGCCATCAATGCGACGCCGCGGTGGCCCCCATCTCGTTAACCTGACGGAATTCGCTGAAGCGGTCGGCGCCAAACGGTTTGATCAATTCCGGCACTTTGCCGGTGGCGACCAGTTCGGCCATGGTCTGGCCGCAAATTGGCGTCGACTTGAAGCCCCAGGTGCCCCAACCGGCGTCGAGGTAGTAGTTCTCGACCGGGCTCAGGCCCATGATCGGTGAGTAGTCCGAGGTCATGTCGGTCAGGCCGGTCCACTGACGCATCAGTTTGAGGTTGGCCACAAACGGGAACAGCTCGACCGCGTGGGCCAGCAGCTGTTCTTTCAGTTCCAGTGTCGAACGGCTGTTATAGAGCGGGTAAGGGTCGGAGCCACCACCGAACACCAGTTCGCCACGACCGGTTTGCTGCACGTAGCAGTGGAACGCCGGCGAGCTGACCAGTGGGTCGAGGAATGGCTTCACTGGTTGGGTCACCATGGCTTGCAGCGGATAGGTGGTAATTGGCAAACGGAAACCGGCTTTTTCGGCCAGTAGGGTGCTGTGGCCTGCGACCGCCTGCACGGCAATGCCGCATTCAATGGTGTGTTCGGCGCTGCCTTGTTTGGCTTTCACCGCCGTCACCTTGCCGCCTTCCACTACGATGTTGGTCACTTCGGTGAGCTGGTGCAGTTCCACGCCGCGCTGGGTTGCACCCTTGGCGTAACCCCAGGCCACGGCATCGTGACGGGCGGTCGCACCGTCCTTGTGCCAGAGGCCGGCCAGTACTGGCTGGTGGCCGGGGTTCATGTTCAGGGTTGGCACCAATTCGCGGATTTGCTGCGGATCAATCAGCTCGGTGTTGCCGCCAAAGTGGGTGTTCACTTCGGTCCGCTGACGGAAAGCCCGAATGGCAGAATCCGTATGCGCCAGTGTCAGCTGGCCGCGCTGGGAATACATGATGTTGAAGTCGAACTCGTTCGACAGCTCCTTGAACAACTTCACGGATTCGGAATAGAACTTCACCCCGTCCGAGGTGAGGTAGTTGGAGCGAATAACCGCGGTGTTACGAGCGGTGTTGCCACCGCCCAGATACCCTTTTTCCAGTACCGCGACATTGGTAATGCCGTGGTACTTGGCCAGGTAGTATGCGGTGGCCACACCGTGACCGCCGCCGCCAATAATGACCACGTCGTAGCGCTTCTTCAGCGCTGTTGGCGGTGGCAAGTCGGCGTCTTTCTCGAACGGGTAGTTATTGCTGAGCCCGTATTTCAAGAGTGCAAAAGGCATGGCCTTCTCCTAAAGGATGTGTCGTCGAACAGGCGTTACTTGCGCTGTAAACGACGAGCAGCAATCAGTGTGTTTTTCATCAAGCAAGCAATGGTCATGGGGCCAACACCACCGGGTACCGGGGTGATGGCATAGGCGTGTGGTTCTACGTCGGCGTAGTTCACGTCGCCCACCAGTTTGCGTTGGGCTTCGCCTTTACCAGACGGACGCTCGACCACGTTGATGCCAACGTCGATCACGGTGGCACCGGGCTTGATCCAGCTGGCGTCGATCATTTCGGCACGACCCACAGCGGCCACCACAATATCGGCCTGGCGGGCCAGTTCGGCGGCGTTGGGTGTGCGGGAGTGCACAATGGTGACGGTGCAGTTGGCCCGCAGCAGCATGGCGGCCATGGGTTTTCCGACGATGTTGGACCGACCGACGATGACGGCGTGTTTGCCGCTGAGGTCGCCATGAATTTGTTCCAGCATGATCATGCAGCCCTGCGGGGTGCAGGGTTCCAGTGATTCTTCGCCAATGTGCAGGGCACCAACGTTGACCGGATGGAAACCGTCCACATCCTTGGCCGGGTCGATGGCGCGGATGATGCGGTCTTCGTCGAGGTGATCCGGCAAGGGCAGCTGCACCAGAATGCCGTGCACTTCAGGGTCGGCGTTTAGGTCGGCCACCAGTTGATCCAACGTTTGCTGGTCGGTGTCGGCAGCCAGTCGGTGTTCGATCGAGTTGAGACCGGATTCGGTAGCGCGGGCAATCTTGTTGCGCACGTACACCTGACTGGCCGGGTCTTCGCCGACCAGTATCACGGCCAGTCCGGGCTTCAGACCGAAGTCTTTCTCGAACAGGGTGGCGGCGGTGGCGACGTTATCCAGTACCTGGGCGGCGACGGTTTTTCCGTCAATTCGAATAGCCATGATGGTCTCCTTATTTGAAGACCACGGTCTTGTTGCCGTCGATAAACACCCGGTGCTGGGTATGCAGTTTCACCGCGCGAGCCAGTGCTACGGTTTCGGTATCGCGGCCTGCGGTGGTCAGCTGTTCCGGGTCCATGGTGTGATCAACGGTCTGTACCGACTGTTCGATGATCGGGCCTTCGTCGAGGTCAGCGGTTACATAGTGGGCGGTGGCACCAATCAGTTTTACGCCGCGATCATGGGCCTGGTAGTAAGGGCGAGCGCCCTTAAAGCCTGGCAGGAAGGAGTGGTGGATGTTGATGGCGCGGCCCGCCAGTTCCACACACAAGCCGTTGGAGAGAATCTGCATGTAGCGGGCGAGAACCACCAGCTCGGAGCCGGTTTCCTCGACGATATCCAGCAGTACACGCTCCTGATCCAGCTTGTTTTCCTTGGTGATCGGCAGGTGCACAAAGCGAATGCCTTCGCGCTCGGCCATTGGGCGCAGGTCCTGGTGGTTGGATACCACAGCGGTGATTTCCATGTTCAGGTCGCCCTTGTTCTTGCGGTACAGCAAATCGGCCAGACAGTGATCGGCCTTGGACACCATGATCAGGGTCTTCACTGGCGAACAGGCGTTATGCAGGCTCCAGCTCATGCTGAATTTGGCGGCGACGTCTTCAAAACCGGCGCGGATATTGTCGATATCGGTAGCCGCTTCAAAATGAAAGCGGGTACGCATAAAGAAGTTGCCGCTGTCCTGATCGTCGAACTGCGATTGCTCGCTGATATAAGCGCCCTTGTCAGCCAGAAAGCCGGACACGGCTGCAACAATGCCGCTGCCCGCCGGGCAGGTGGTTTTGAGTACGTATTCGGTCTTCTCGTTCTGGTGTGGCATCTTGTTCACCTTGCATTAATCAATTGGAGTAATCCCCGAATGACACCGCCGATTTGTGGATTGCGGCCGAGCGTCACCCGCAGAGATGGCTCCCTGCTATATCGTGTAAAAAATGTCGGTCTGTACTGCGCTTACTGTGTGCTTCAGCCGACGTCCTGGCGGATGGCTCCGCTCTTGGGACGCTAGCGGGTTGTTGGTTTACTGCATGGCTTCAGACGACCCGCTTATAGCTTTTATCGGCAGCCGGTAGCGGCGGCTGCCGGGTTGAATCGGGGATGAGCGATCCGCTGTTCTGTTTGTTCCGTTTCTCATGCCTTGGTTTGAGAACCAGATTGAAGGCAGTCCGTTGTCTTCTTTGGGGGTCTTACCCCCAGGCCAGACGGGCAAGCCCCCGCTTTGCGCTTCCGTTTCGCTAATTCCTCTGTCTCTGCGATATCGCGACGGACCCGCCTTCACTGGACATCCATGTCCAGAGTCGGCTCTCCGGCATCCATGCCGGTCGGTCCTGCTCAATCTTGTGCCAGAGGGCGAACCTCAAGGCGCGGAATGAAAACGCAAAATTGAATCAACATTCCGGCTCCTTGTTTATTCACAGCTGATCGGGAATGAATTCCCTCCTACATTTATCTTGTAGGAGCGATTTCAATCGCGAATCTGCTCAGCCGTTGATGGGCACGAGTGCCCATCCTATTCACCGCGGATAGCCCCTTTATCAATAACCGCCCTGACCCGGAATCCAGCTGGTACCGGCCAGCGGCACTCGTGCCATGGCAGCGGCTTCTACGTTGAGGGCCACCAGGTCTTCCGGCTCAAGGTTACGGAGGTCGTTCTTGCCGCAAGCACGCGCCAGCGTCTGGGCTTCCATGGTCAGCACGCGCAGGTAGTTGGCCAGACGGTGACCGGCGGCTACCGGGTCCAGACGCTTCATCAGTTCCGGGTCCTGGGTGGAGATACCAGCCGGGTCTTTGCCTTCGTGGTAGTCGTCGTAGTAACCAGCGGCGGAGCCAATTTTCTTGAACTCGTCGTCCCACTGCGGGTGGTTACAGCCCAGAGCCACCAAGGCAGCAGTACCGATGGCAACGGCGTCAGCACCCAGTGCCATGCACTTGGCAACGTCGGCACCGTTACGGATACCACCGGAAACAATCAGTTGAACCTTGCGGTGCATCCCCATTTCCTGCAACGCCTGTACGGCTTGTGGAATGGCAGCCATGGTCGGGATACCGACGTGTTCGATAAACACTTCCTGAGTCGCCGCAGTACCACCTTGCATACCGTCGACCACAATCACGTCAGCGCCGGCTTTTACTGCCAGTTTGACGTCGTAGTAAGTACGGGTAGCGCCCACTTTGATGTAGATCGGCACTTGCCAGTCGGTGATTTCACGCAGTTCCTGAATCTTGATGGCCAGATCGTCCGGGCCAGTCCAGTCCGGGTGACGACAGGCGGAACGCTGATCGACGCCCATTGGCAGGGTACGCATTTTGGCAACACGGTCTGTGATCTTCTGGCCCAGCAGCATGCCGCCGCCGCCTGGCTTGGCACCCTGACCCAGCACCACTTCGATGGCGTCGGCCTTGCGAAGGTCGTCCGGGTTCATGCCGTAACGGGATGGCAGGTACTGGTACACCAGCTTGGTGGATTGACCACGCTCTTCCGGGGTCATACCGCCGTCACCGGTGGTAGTGGAAGTACCCACTTCAGAAGCACCGCGACCCAGTGCTTCCTTGGCGTTGGCAGACAGCGCACCAAAACTCATACCGGCGATGGTAACGGGCGTTTCAATGACGATTGGTTTCTTGGCGAAGCGGGTGCCCAGAGTCACCTGGGTGTTGCACTTCTCGCGGTAGCCTTCCAGCGGGTAGCGTGACATGGACGCACCGAGGAACAGCAGGTCGTCGAAGTGCGGAACCTTGCGCTTGGCGCCGAAGCCGCGGATGTCGTAGATGCCGGTTTCGGCAGCACGACGGATTTCAGCCATGGTGGCGTGGTCGAAAGTGGCCGATTCACGCAGAGCAGTTTGGGCTTTTTCTTTATCAGACATTTCAGAATCCTCTTACCGGTACCTGACCGGTTGAAAAATCGTTTTCGAGGCCGCCAGAGCAAGGCATAAAGTGAACGAAAGAGCGGAGTTTACAAATGCTAAATGAGCATCTTGAGTTCACTTTTAACGCCGCTATGGCAACGCAGATAGGTTTTTCATCCGGTCAGTAAGCGGATGCGTTGTCCACCTTGAAGTTGTACAGGTTGCGAGCGGAGCCATAACGCTTGAAGCTTTTTGGATCTTCATCCATGCCAGCGCGGTTCAGCAGGTCGGTCAGGTACTCGATGTGCTCGTCGCGCATTTCCTTCTCGATGCAATCCGCACCCAGCGAAGCCACGCTGCCTTTGACAAAGATTTTGGTCTCATAGAGGGAATCGCCCAGCGCATCGCCAGCGTCACCACACACTACCAACGCACCGGCCTGGCCCATGAAGCAGCTCATATGGCCAACGTTGCCGCCCACCACAATCTCAACGCCTTTCATGGAAATACCGCAGCGAGCACCAGCGTCACCTTCAATCACCAGCAGACCGCCGTGAGCAGTGGCGCCAGCAGACTGGGATGCCTGACCTTTCACACGCACGGTGCCGGACATCATGTTTTCTGCCACGCCCTGACCGGCATTGCCGTGCACAACCACATGGGCTTTCTTGTTCATGCCCGCGCAGTAGTAGCCAGCATGGCCTTCAATATCGACACTCAGCGCGGCGTCCAGACCACAAGCAATGTTGTGATCGCCTTTGGCACCGGTGATTTTCCATTCACGCTCGGTGCATTCACCGGCCTGATCGTGCAGGGCCTGGTTGATCTCGCGCAGCGAGGTGTTTGCCAAATCCAGAGTTTTCATCGTGATTTCCTCTCTATCCGCGCGCTTAGCTGCGTTCCCAAACGTAGATTTTTGCTGCTTCCGGTTCCCATACCTTGGCGTTTTCGATGCCCGGCAGGGTGGTCAGCGCTTGATATTCAGATGCCATGGCGACGTAGTCGTCGGTTTCGGCCAGCACCGCTGGCTTACAGGCGATCGGATCACGCACCACAGCGAAACCGTTGCGGGTGCCAATGGTGAAAGTGAAGAAGCCATCCAGTTCTTTCAGCGCGTTTTCCAGCGCTTCAGTCAGGGTGTCGCCCTGCTGCAAACGATGCATCAGGTAACCGGCGCCTACTTCAGAATCGTTTTCGGTTTCGAAGTGAATGCCCTGACGCTTCAGCTCCAAACGCAAACGGTTGTGGTTGGACAGCGAACCGTTGTGCACCAGACACAGATCTTCACCGGTAGAGAACGGGTGGGAACCCGCCATGGTCACCGCAGATTCCGTCGCCATACGGGTGTGACCAATGATGTGGGAGCCTTTCATGCCCTTCAGGTTGAAGGTCTCGGCGATGTGCTCAGGCAAGCCCACTTCTTTCAGAATCTCGATGGAGTGACCCGCACTCAGAATCAGTACGTCCGGCGCTTTTTCTTCAATAAAAGCCGTTGCAGCAGCCGCGTCACAACCCAGTTTGAACACCGCTACGGTGGCGTTCTGGAAGAAATCAACCGAGGTATCCAGACCGGCTTTCACCGACTCGGCCAATGCCGCCCAGTCGTAGTTCATGTCTTCGTGACGCAAGGTCAGCTTGGTGCCGTTTTCTACTTCATCGCCATAGATGGCAAAGCCTGCACTGTCGGGACCACGGTCGGTCATGGCAATCAGCATCGGCTCGAACAAGGCGCCGATCTGGCTCTCCAGAGCCGGATTTTTCAGGTAAAGACCAACGATTCCACACATGGCGTTTTCCTCGTTAATTCGCAAAAAGTCGGGCGTCAGTGGTCGGGAGTCTGGCGCCGGGTTAATTCTTTTGTCGGACGCCGCAAGTCGGACGTCTGACGCATCGTTTGGCTTCGATATGCAGATTCAGGCCGCACGAAGCCGTACTGTATTTGCCAAAGCAAAAACAGCCTGTTTAATTTTTGATATTGCGTTTTCCGGGAGCGCGGGCCGCTGGCCCGCTTTTAATGCGGACGAGCCGTCCGCGCTCCCAGCAAATTAAAAGAACTCGGCGTAACGCTTCACTTCCCAGTCCGACACATGACGACAGTAATCAATCCACTCATCGCGCTTCAGCTTGATGAACTCGTCCATCACTGGCTGGCCGATGGCTTCGGTCAGAATCTTGTCGGCGGCCAGTGCTTCAATCGCTTCACCGAGGTTCTGCGGCAGAATTTCCACACCCAGCTCCTCGCGTTGGGCGGTTGGCATGGTGTAGAGGTTTTCGTTGATTGGCGCACCAGCATCTAACTGGCGTTCTACACCGTCCATACCGGCGGCGATGATGGCAGCGTGAACCAGATACGGGTTACAACCGGAATCTGGCAGACGGAATTCCAGACGACCGTACGGTACGCGCACCATGGCGGAACGGTTGTTGTCGCCGTAGCAAATGTAGGCTGGCGCCCAGGTTGCACCGGAAGCAGAACCACCCACTACCAGACGCTTGTAGGAATTCACGGTCGGTGCGGCGATGGCACACAGCGCCTTGGCGTGATGCAGCAAACCGGCACAGAAGTGGTAAGCCAGTTTCGACAGGCCCATACCGTTGCTGTCGCTGTCGTCACCAAACAGGTTGTTGCCGTTTTCATCCGCAATCGACAGGTGGAAGTGCATGCCGTTACCGGTACGGTCAGACATTGGCTTCGGCATGAACGAGCACACCATGCCCATTTCGTTGGCAATCTCACCAGCGGCCATACGTACAAAGGTGAAACGGTCGGCAGAGGTCAGCGCGTCGGAGTAGGTGTAGTTGATCTCGAACTGGCCGTTGGCGTCTTCGTGGTCAATTTGGTACACGTCCATGTCCACCGCTTGCAGGCTTTCCACGAATTTTTCCAGGAAAGCGCGGGAGCGGGACAGGCCCTTGTAGTCGTAACAAGGTTTGTCGAGCACGTCGGTATCGTCAACGGTGGCCAGTGAACCATCGTCGTTGCGTTTGAATACGTAGAATTCTGGTTCCAGACCGGTGTTCAGGGTCCAGCCACGATCTTCCAGACGACCCAGCTGATTCTTCAGCACCACACGGCTGTCGTAGCCGTATGGCTTGTCGTTAACGTGGCCATCACAGGCAATGCGAGCGTAGCCAGGCTGCCATGGCACGATGCTTATGCTGCTGAGGTCGCCGCGCGCCAGGAAGTCCGGGCCGTGTGGTTCCATACCCAGACCCCACACGGCAAAGCCCGCAAAACCGGCACCGCTTTCCACCACGCTTTTCAGGTGCGCAGCCGGAACCGACTTGGTTTTGGCGACACCGTGAATGTCGACGAACTGAGCCAGTACGTACTTGATCTCGTTGTCTTCCAGAAACTGTTGCGCTTCGCTCAGTGACATACTCGAACTTGCCATGTCTTGCTCCTCAAGTGCTGACCAGTGTAGCTACCGATCAAGTTTTCTCAATAGGAAATTTATTTTCCCTTAAGTGAATGCATAGCCTGTGCCACCTTATTTCCTGTCAGGAATATTTTTTTCAAATTGCTCTGCAGCCCTTGGTATACCTATAGTTAGTTAAGAAATTTTCCCCTTAAGAAAACCGATTTCAGTGCCTGGTGGGCCAGAATGGATGGATTTTGCGCCCCAAAAAAAATCAGAGTGCACGCAAAAGCACCACGACTGAGCACGGTTTTCTGGCATGAGCAGGGGTTGGTGAGGATGAGGAGTAGTAGTGATGAGCGAAAACGGCGAGCGCTTTAATCTCGACCAATACATTGCCATGAAGGTCAAAAAGGCCAGATTGGAAGAAGGGCTGAAAATTACCGATGTGGCGCGGATCTCCGGTATCAGTCAGGGCATGGTCAGCAAGATCGAAAATGCGCAGGTGTCGACCAGTCTGGAGACTCTGTCGCGGTTGTGTACCGCCATTGGTTTACCCATCTCCAAACTGTTCAATGATTACGATCGGCCAGACGGTGGCGCCCATTTCACGCCGTCCGGAGAAGGGCTGGAAGTGGTGCGTCGTGGCACCGACAAGGGCCACACCTACCAGCTGCTGACGTACCAGCGCGGCGGCAAGCGTAATTTTGAACCCTTCCTGATCACCATGGACGATTTGTCGGAAGTGTTCCCGACCTTCTCGCATCCGGGGGAAGAGTTCATCTATATATTGAAAGGCCGCATCGTCTATCGCCACGGCAACCATTTGTACGAAATGGGCCCCGGCGACAGCCTCACCTTTGATGCCGAAACCCCGCACGGCCCCGAGAAGCTGATTGAAGTGCCGTTGCAGCTACTGTCGATCATCAACTATTCGGAAGAGTCGTGAGGCTGTGATTGAACGCTGACTGCAACGGTTTTTCCCAAATTTTTAGAGCAACAATGGGCGTAATACCAATGGGGATCGTGCCGTCGGCGTCAAAAAACTATAAACTGATGGCCGTTGCGTAACAGGGTTACGGCAACAGGTTCTTTATTTGGCTTTGTGTTGGGACTCCGTTCATGTCGAGTTTTGGTTCTGTTTTTCTACCGGAAATGATTTCCGCCGTTTTTGATGGCTCTGAATGGCAAGCGCCAGAGTGGGTCCCAAGTGACCGCCTGACCCTGCACCCGGGCGCCCATGTGCTGCACTACTCCAGCACCTGTTTTGAAGGTTTGAAGGCCTTCCGCCAGCCAGATGGCCGCATTGCCATCTTCCGCATGGATCAGAACATTGCCCGTATGGCGCAAAGCTCGCACCTGCTCTACCTGCCGGAGTTTGAGCCGCAGGCGCTGGCCGACATGATCACCACCGCTGTATCTCGCTACGCCGATGAAATTCCGACACCGCCGGAATCCCTCTACATTCGTCCAACCCACATGGGCACCGAACCTTGTATTGGCAAGGCCGCTGCGCCATCCCTGCAATCGCTGCTGTTTGTGCTGCTGTCGCCGGTGGGTGACTACTTTGCCGGTGGTGCCAAGGCACTGCGCTTGCTGGTTGAACAAAGCGCTGCTCGCTGTGCGCCACACATGGGCATGGTGAAATCCGGTGGTAACTACGCCTCGGCCATGCACCCAACCATGGAAGCACGTAAGCAGTTCAATGCCGACCAGGTGCTGTTTGCACCGGGTGGCGATGTTCAGGAAACCGGCGCGGCCAACTTCCTGCTGATCGACGGCAATGAAATCATCACCAAGGCACTGGACTCCAGCTTCCTGCACGGTGTGACCCGCAGCTCCATCCTGACGCTGGCACGCGATCGCGGCATGACCGTATCCGAGCGTGAACTGACTGTGGCTGAACTGGTGGAACGCGCCAGCAAGCCGGGCTGTGAAGCAGCACTGTCTGGTACTGCGGCGGTACTGACGTCTGTAGGCACCCTGATCATCGACGGTGAAGAACACACCATTGGCTCCGGCGAGCCAGGCCCTGTAGTTCAGTCCCTGCGTGAAGAACTGAACAACATTCAGTGGGGTAAAACCGAAGACCGTCATGGCTGGCTGACCTACGTTTGATCTGCCAGACAGTAGACTGCAAATAAAAAAACCGGCGCTTCGAGCGCCGGTTTTTGTTTGTGGGGAGTGAGTTCGAGGTTTTGTTTCAGACTATTGAGAACAAGCTATATCGAGAGCGAGCTCTCTCCCACAATCTTGTTCCGATACCCGATACCCGATACCCGATACCCGATACCCGACACCCGACCTGCTCACAGCACCGCAACGGATTTGATCATGGCCCAGACCTGGCTGCCGGGTTTAAGCGCCAGTTGATGAGCGGATTTGCGGGTTACGCGAGCCAGCAGCCGGTTTCCGGCCTGGCTGTGTAATTCAAACAGCACGGTGGCCGGGTGGCTGTCGGCCAACTCCATGGCGATGGTGCAGGGCAGACAGTTATTCACACTGGAGCTTTGGCTGGGATTATCTGCCGCCAGGCTAACGTCGGAGGCCATGATACGCAGCCGCACGGCCTGCTGTGGCTGGTAGTGCATACTGCGTAGTGCAATGCAGTCGGTGCTGTTGGCCGTTTGGATTCGGGCGCTGGCCAGCTGCCAGTGTTCATCCACGTTGTCTATACGAGCATCCAACACCACGCCGGCATCTTCGCCGCTGTTGAGCGGAAATTCCGGGGCATCGCACACCGCTGACATCGGCCCTTGCAGCACCACCTTGCCGCCATCCAGACACAGCAGGTGATCTGCCAGTCGGCTTAATTCGGCCTTGGAATGCGTCACGTACAGCATTGGAATCTGATGGCGTTTAAGTCGCTCCAGATACGGCAAAATTTCTTCCTTACGGGCGTCGTCCAGTGCCGCCAGTGGTTCGTCCAATAGCAGCAGCTGTGGCTGGTTCAGTAACGCGCGGGCAATGGCTACCCGCTGGCGTTCACCGCCGGACAATTGCTGCGGCGCGCGCTGTAACAATGGCTCAATGCCCAGCATGACAATAATGTCGCCTTCGGCCAGGTGGTGAGTGTTGTTGCCCGCAGTTGTTGGTGTGGCGCTGGTGGATGGTGAGGTGGCTAGTGAGGTGGCTGGTGTGACCGTGGCCCGCTTTCGAGCGAAATCGAGATTGCCCTGAACGCTCAGGTGCTCAAACAGGCTGGCCTCCTGAAACACATAGCCGATGGGACGCTTGTGTACCGCCAGCGTTTTTTGTCCTGGGCCTTGCCATGGCTGGTCGTTAAAACAGATGCTGCCGCTGGCGTTTTCGAGCCCGGCAATGCAGCGTAACAGGCTGGTTTTACCAGAGCCGGAGGGGCCAAAAATCACCGTGGTGCCATCGCCCGGCAAGCAGGTATTAACCGCCAGCTCGAAGCCGCTTCGGACAATCGACAGATCCAGTTGCAGACTCATAGCCAGTTATCCTTTTGAGCCTGGTGTTTTCCTGATGCCGGACGGGCATATAAAAACAGTAGCACCACGAACGAAAAGCCCAGCAGCAGCAGCGATAAGGTATGGGCACTGGCGTAGTCGAGTGCTTCCACATGATCGTAGATCTGCACCGACGCAACCCGGGTTTCTCCTTCGATATTGCCGCCAATCATCAGTACCACACCAAACTCACCGACGGTGTGAGCAAATCCCAGCACCGCTGCGGTCAGATAGCCGGGTTTGGACAGCGGCAGAATCACACTGAAAAAGCGGTCGAATGGGCCTGCTCCGAGTGTGGCGGCCACTTCCAGCGGGCGTTGTCCCAAAGCGCGGAAGGCATTGCACAATGGCTGCACCACAAAGGGCAGGGAATAGAGTAAGGAAGCCAGTACCAGCCCGGTGAAGCTGAACGCCAGCGTCGGCAGGTTCAGCTGCTGGGTGAGCCAGCCCAGTGGACCGTTCGGCCCCATGGCGATCAACATATAGAACCCCAGTACACTGGGCGGTAACACCAGCGGCAGGGCTACCACCGCCTGAACCACCGAACGGCTGCGGCTGTGGCCGCTGCTTAGCCACAAGGCCAGAGGCGTTGATAACAGCAGCAACAGCAGGGTCACCGTGGTGGCCAGTTTCAGGGTCAGCCAAAGGGCATCAATATCAGCGGCGGACAGGCCCATGGTGATACTCGGTAGTGGTCAACGAAAGGCTCCGGCATTCAGGCGCTTGCTTATGGCATCGTTAATAAACCGGGTTGAACGTCATAGTAAGGTGGCCGGACGGGTTGGTAAACCGGCCACAGGGGTCGCCGTGCTGCATCAGTGGTTGTCAGGTTATTTGCGGGCAGGTACATCGCCAGCGGGTAAGTAACCGTACTGCGCCAGTTGCTGTTGGACGTCGGCAGACATCAGAAACCCCAGAAAGTCCCGGGCGGCCTGCCGTTGGGCGTCTGTGCCCTGACGGCTGAGCACCACGGCATCTTGCAGAATCGGCGAGTAGAGCGCTGGCGGTACGACCCATACACTGTCTGAAGACGGCTTGCCCGGCTGCTGGATTTGCGACAGTGCCACAAAGCCCAGTTGGGCATTGCCACTGGCGACAAATTGCCAGGTCTGGCCAATGTTTTCTCCCATCACCCGTTTGTCCCGCGTGCTGTCCCATAAGCTCATGGATTGCAGCACCTGCTGAGCCGCCAGCCCGTAGGGAGCCAGTCGTGGGTTGGCGATGGCCAGCTTGTTAAAGTCACCCTGTTTTAGCCGGGCTTGCAGTGGAGCGCCAGATCGCTGTTGCTCGGGCCTCGGTGAAGGACTCCAGAGCGCCAGCTGGCCACGCGCGTAGGTCACCCGTGAGGCACCGTCGGCATCGCCGCTGGCAATCAGTCGTTGGGGCTTTTGCTGGTCGGCGGACAGGAATAACTGAAAGGGCGCGCCGTGTTGAATCTGGGCCAGTAATTTGCCCGAGGACCCCAGAGAAACCTTGATGTCGATGTCGTGCTGTTGCTCGTACTGCTTTACCAGCTGCTTGATGGGCGCGGCAAAGTTGGAGGCTACGGCAATGTTGATGTGTTCAGCGCCAGCGTTGTTGTGGTTTTCATGGCCGTTATTGCTGGCTGCTGCGCTTGGCAGAGCCAGGAGCAGCAACACACTGGCGAGAATTGCTTTGGGCGCGCGCTTAAGGAGCAAGCGACGGATGACATTCAGCATGGGTAACTTCCCGTCAAAAACCGCCAGCATACCGCTGCAATAACAACAAACCCATATCCGCCAAGGGCACACCGATGAAACGCTGAAATTCGTCCACAGTCAGGTTGCGCATATCTGCTCCTCAGCTTAGTCAGTGGATATCCACAGTAGTGTGTGAATAAGTGCAAGAAGCTGTCCCGTTTGTACACAGCCCGGCGTGGCACGATTTTATTTTATTGAACGATTGTTGATCGTTTTTGAGACGATCTGAGTGCTCGGAAAATAGCCTTAAAAATCAGCCTCTTGTGACTTTTGGAACGGAGAGGTGGTGGGCGTTGTTGTGGTTGAGTTCATTGCTGGTCTCTTATTTCCAAACGGTATTTCAAACTTTGATTGTTATTTGTGCAGGTTTTATGAAGAAAGGGTTGCAAGGTATCCACAGATTCTGTGGATAAGATTGGTGGTAAGTTGAAGACAACGGCGGGGGTGGCAGTAGGCTTGGCGTTTGTTGTTGGATTGTTTAAAAAATGAACAGGGTGGCGAAGGGCGAGTGAATTGTGAGCAGGGATGAGGCCCGGTTATCGCGGGCCTCGGTTTGGAAGATCGTTAAATCAGCCCAAGTGGTCTTTCAAAGGTGCATGCTGTTCTGCGTCCAGTCGGGGACCGAACTGGCTGACAACCTGTGCCGATGCTGCGGAGGCCAGACGACCGGCGGCAGCGAAGTCGTGGCCATGGGTAATGGCGTACATAAAGGCACCAGCAAACATGTCACCTGCGCCGTTGGTGTCTTTGGCGGTAACGACATGGCCGGTAATGGTGTGCAGCTGTGAACCGTCCCAGGCCAGTGCACCGTCAGCGCCACAGGTAATGGCAAAGCTTTTGGCCTTGCTCTTCAGGGCTTCGGTGGCGGCTTCCAACGTGTCGGTTTCGGTCAGCAGCATGGCTTCTTGCTCGTTACAGAACAGCAGGTCGACGCCGTCGCCCAGTACTTCCAGAATGCCATCGCGGAAGTATTGCACCATGGCTGGGTCGGAACAGGTCATGGCAACCTTCACATTGTGCTTGCGGGCCAGCTCGCGCACTTCAACTGCCGCTGCACGGGAAGTGTCGCCGGTGACCAAATAGCCTTCAATATAGACGTATTCAGAATGGGCAATGGCGTCTTCGTTGATGTGACGGCTGTGTAGGTCGGAGGTAATGCCAAGGAAGGTGTTCATGGTGCGTTCGGCATCCGGAGTCACCATCACCAGGCATTTGCCGGTCACGCCTTCTTCGCGGTCGTCACCGAGGTTGGTGTCTACACCTGCGGCCTTGAGGTCGTTAACGTAGAAGTCACCAGCTTCGTCGTTGGCAACGTTGCAGGTGTAGTAGGTGTTGGCACCAAAGTAGCTGGCACCAATAATGGTGTTGGCGGCACTGCCACCGCAGGCGCGTTTCTTCAAGCCGTACTGCTCGCTCAGCAGCGCCAGCAGTTCGTGTTGCTTGTCTTCGTCGATCAGGGTCATCAGGCCCTTTTCGATGCCCGCCTGTTCAAAGAAGGCATCGTCTACTTCAAACTCTTTATCGACCAGTGCGTTGCCGATACCGAAAATGTGATAACCCATATTTTTATCTACCTTGATGACGCTGTGTTAGCTGTTGGGCCAAGTGTAACAAATCACAGCCGCTTGCATGTGCCCCTGCCCGTAAGCCAATGTTTGGGTTTATGATGCAGCGATGAATTCTGTATCCCGATTTATCCAACACCATCAACGTGTTCGCCACGCGGTCTATCAAACCGAGTTCGGTATCATTCGTTCACTGAAGCGCACCGGTCTGACCTTGTCAGCCCTGGTGGGGTTGCACGCATTGGCGATGATCTGGCTGGAGGGTATGACGCTCTGGCAAGCCCTGTGGCTGACGCTGACGACGCTGACGACGGTGGGCTATGGCGACCTGTCGGCCAGCACCGTGGCCGGGCAAATCGCTACGGTGGTGTTGATCTTCTTCGCCGGCATCACACTGATGACCTTTTTGGTCAGTGATTACGTCGATTTTCGCATTGCCCGTCGGGAACGCATACGCACAGGACATTGGGACTGGAACATGGCCGATCACATTCTGATTATCAACGCCCCGAAAAATAATCTGGAAGCCTATTTCTGGCGCATGATCAGCCAGATTCGTCAGAGCGATGAATACCGCGAAACCCCCATCATGCTATTGAACGAAGACTTTGCTGACGGTCTGCCTGACAGCTTGCGCCGGTTGGGGGTGGTGCACGTCACGGGCTCGGCCAGTCGGCCGGAAGACCTCAAACGGGCGGCAGCGGAACGGGCCACACATATTGTGGTGCTGGCGCGGGATGAGTATTCCTCGGACAGCGACAGCTTTACCTTCGATGTGTGTCACCGCCTGTTCGAACTGCATCTTGGGCACCGGGTAATTGCTGAAGTGGTTGAGGACGAAAACCGCGAGCGACTCAAGAAGCTGAAGATCAAAACCATGCTGCGGCCGATCCGCTCCTACCCGGAAATGGTGGTGCGGGCGATGGTGGCACCCGGGGTCGAGCTGATCATTGAGGATATGTTCACCCACGCTAACGACCACGCGGTGCGCTTTCCGGTGTGGCTGGAAGGCGAGCGCTGGGCAGATGTGGTGAATGCCGTGGTGCAGAGTAATCTGGGCACTCCTCTGGCGTTTGTGACCAAGGAAGGGGAAGTGAACACCCATCCGGATGGTGACGATAAAGTGGTGGCGCAATCGCTGATTGTGCTGGTGCACACTGAAAAAGTACCGTCCGTTCGTGACATTCAGAGCGCTATTGAGATCCACTTCAATAAGCGCCTCGCTAATCTCGATTGAAGCAGGGTAGTCTGTCGGATCACTCTTAACCGCCGAGCGATCTGCCTGCCATGAACCGCAAACGCCGACATTCAACCGCCGCATTGGTGCTGGCCGTGGCCGTTATTATGATTGCCAGTGTCAACAGCATCGCCAAGCAGCTGAGTGGAGCCCGCAACGGCTCTTGTGATGGTTGTGCTCTGTCGCGAGTGGATGGTCATCTGCCACCGCTGGTCGTGTCCTTGTCGGCGCTGATTCTGGATTTACAGCCTGCTGTGCTGGCGCCCGCTGGCATTGGGTCAGTACAACCAATCTCGCAACCGCGCCCTGAAGACGCGCGCGAACGTTAAACGATTGGCTTGCCGCCTTTGTCCTGCGGGCTTGTTGTTCAACAGTTCTCCGGCGTCGCTTCGTTTCCTTTCAGATTTCGTTTCTTTTCAAATCCGGCAGACCATTCTGACCCCGCACACCTTCTGTTATAGTCGCCAGATTACGGTTTCGGAGTTCCACAATGCTGGGTCAGTTGCTGGCATTACTGTCAGACGGTCGTTTCCATTCCGGCGATGAGTTGGGTGAAGCCCTTGGCGTTAGCCGCGCTGCGGTTTGGAAGCACATGAAAAAGCTCGACGAGCTGGACATCCCTTATTCTTCGGTGAAAGGCAAAGGTTATCGTTTGCACGATGCCATTGAACTGTTGGATAAAGAAGACATTCAGGAATCCATGACGCAACGTCTGGATTGCCTCGATATTCTACTGGATGTGGATTCCACCAATACCTGGCTGTTTGAGCGTGCTCCCGATCATCTGGGCAAGCGTTACGCCGTACTGGCAGAAAAGCAGAACAGTGGTCGTGGCCGCCGTGGCCGTCATTGGGTCAGCCCCTTTGGCAAAAACATCTACCTGTCGTATCTGGTGACCTTGCCGGGCGGTCTCAACGATCAGGAAGGTCTTAGCCTGATGATCGCCATTGCTGTGGAGCGAGCGTTAGCCCGACTGGGAATGGATGGTGTCGGCTTGAAGTGGCCCAACGATGTCTATCTGGATGGCCGCAAAGTGGCTGGCATTCTGCTGGAAGGTCGTCAAACCCAGCCGGATTTCTGCCAGATTGTGATTGGTATTGGCCTTAACGTGGCACTCAGTGACCGCGATGCCGAGCGCATCGAGCAGCCATGGGCGGCATTGAAACAGTACTTGCCGGGCGTGTCCCGCAATCAGGTGGCCAGTGTTCTGCTGGACCAGCTGGGCAGTATTCTGGATGAATTCAAACGGGAAGGTTTTGGCCCCTGGATCAACCACTGGGCCGAGCGCGACATCTACTATAAGAAGGATGTTATCTTGTCCGGCGGAAGTGAGCCGCGCATTGGTGTCGCCAAAGGCGTTAACCGTAAGGGTGAACTGCTGTTGCACACCGACCGTGGTATGGAAGTGATTGTCGCTGGAGAATTAAGTGTCCGTCCTGTTAATTGACGCTGGTAACAGCCGAATCAAATGGCGTTATCAGGCCGACGACGGCGTTATGGTGCGCGGCGGCTGTGATCATGCGGATGTGATGGATCAGGCCTGGCCGAAGGTTGCCCGGGTGCTGGTGTCCAGCGTTCACGACAATCCGTGGTTGCGCCACCAGTTGGAACAGCAATTTGGCGCCAGTCTTGTGTGGCTGTCGCGAGCGCTGGCTGACTACCCTGATTTCAAACATTGTTACCCTAACCCGGAGCGTTTGGGGGTGGACCGCTGGCTGGCCATGCTGGGCGCGCGTCAACATTGTGATGGACCGGTGCTGGTGGTCGACTCGGGAACGGCGCTGACGCTGGACCTGATGGATGCCGACAATCACCATTTGGGCGGCTATATCGTACCGGGTTTGACGCTGGCGCAGCAGTCGCTGTGGCAGAACACCGAGCGGGTGCGGCCTTATACCGATGAGCAGATGAGCGACAAACTGCAACCCGGAACCGATACCGTGGGGTGTGTCAGCGCTGGTGTACGTCGTCAGCAAGTGGCGTTGGTGCATCAACTGATGCAGGAATATCGTCATCACACGCCATTCTTTACCGGCGGTGACGGTGAGTGGCTGGCACTCAGCCTGGATCAGACCTATTCCCCTGAACTGATTTTCGATGGATTGGATGCTTTATGCGCTGGATATTCTTCTGTCTGGTAATACTGAACATTGCCGTACTGACCTTGTACTGGGGCAAGCAGCAGCAACCACAGGCCAATAATGAGCCGGTGGTTATGGCCTCGGGCCAACGTCTGACGCTGACCTCGGAAGCAACGGTGGCATTGCCTCGTATTACCCGCCAGCCGGAAGCGCAGGCAGTGGCTCAGCAACGTTGTTTCCTGCTGGGGCCATATCAGGACATTGTTGATGCCAATTACGCCCGCGCCCGTGCAGAAGCACTGGGCGTTGCCGGTAGTACTCAGACCACGCAGTTGCCGACCCAGGAAGCCAAGGAGTTCTGGGTCTTTGTTCCGCCTCGCGCCAGCCGCGAAGAAGCCCGCAAAGTGCTGCGTGAATTGCAGCAACGCAAAGTCGACTCCTACATTATTAATGCCGGTGAATTGGCAGAAGGGATTTCCCTCGGCTTGTTCCGTAAGGAAGAGTCGGCCCAGCAAGTTGCCGATAAGGTGAAGACCTACAACATTCCGGTTGAAGTACGCATCAAGAACGACATAAAGGAAGAACACTGGCTGGAAGTGAACGCCAGCCCGGAATTCGGCGAGCGTTTGCGTCAACGTATCCTCGCGGATGACCGCGATGTGGCCTGGCAAATGACCGATTGCCAGGAATAATAGCGAGCAAGCCGTTTTCTGATTAAACCTTGAACAAAATTGGCCTTGATTGATTATTAACTGCTCAATTCTCCCTCGAAAGCGGCTAAGTTGATAAAAAATAAGAAAAATTTTAAAAAAGTGTTGACGACCCAAGGCTCCATACATATAGTACGCGCCATCAAAGACGCAGCGGCAACGGCCAGCAGCTATTGAAGCTTCTTTGATAACAATTAGGTGGGGTTCCCGAGTGGCCAAAGGGATCAGACTGTAAATCTGACGCGAAAGCTTCGCTGGTTCGAATCCAGCCCCCACCACCATATTTTAAAGCATTGCCAAGGCAGTGCTTCGGAGCGAGGCAGGAGCCTGCGGTTCCTGGCTTGAGGCCTAAAGGTTCGCGGGTATAGTTCAATGGTAGAACCTCAGCCTTCCAAGCTGATGATGCGGGTTCGATTCCCGCTACCCGCTCCAGTATTACTGACCTGACCAGTTGTCAGGCAGTCGGAACAAGAAGTTTCGCTGATGTAGCTCAGTCGGTAGAGCGCATCCTTGGTAAGGATGAGGTCGGCAGTTCGATTCTGCCCATCAGCACCATTATTTAAACACCAAAAAGGTAGGCCATAGGCCTGCCTTTTTGTGTATGTGTCGGTCTGAAATCTACCACCACGTAAGAGAGAGAAGGTCATGGCTAAGGAAACGTTTGAGCGTTCCAAACCCCACGTAAACGTAGGTACTATCGGTCACGTTGACCATGGTAAAACTACTCTGACTGCTGCGCTGACTCGCGTATGTGCAGAAGTATTCGGCGGCCAAGCCGTTGCTTTTGACGGTATCGATAACGCTCCAGAAGAGCGTGAGCGTGGTATCACCATCTCTACTTCCCACGTAGAGTACGAATCCACTGACCGTCACTACGCGCACGTAGACTGCCCGGGACACGCTGACTATGTTAAAAACATGATCACCGGTGCCGCTCAGATGGACGGCGCGATCCTGGTATGTGGTTCTACTGACGGCCCAATGCCTCAGACTCGTGAGCACATCCTGCTGTCCCGTCAGGTTGGTGTACCTTACATCGTAGTATTCCTGAACAAAGCTGACCTGCTGGCTGAAGACTGCGGTGGCGCAGACTCTGAAGAATACGCAGAGATGCTGGAACTGGTTGAAATGGAACTGCGTGACCTGCTGTCCGAATACGACTTCCCAGGCGACGACACTCCAATCATCCCGGGTTCTGCTCTGATGGCTCTGAACGGCCAGGACGACAACGAAATGGGTACTACCGCTGTTAAGAAGCTGGTTGAAGCCCTGGATTCCTACATCCCAGAACCAGAGCGTGCGATCGACGGTGCATTCATTATGCCTATCGAAGACGTATTCTCCATTCAGGGTCGTGGTACCGTTGTTACCGGTCGTGTTGAGCGCGGTATCGTACGTACTGGTGAAGAAGTTGAAATCATCGGTATCAAGGAAACTACCAAGACCACTTGTACTGGTGTTGAAATGTTCCGTAAGATCCTGGACGAAGGCCGTGCAGGTGAGAACGTAGGTGTACTGCTGCGTGGTACCAAGCGTGACGAAGTTGAGCGTGGTCAGGTACTGGCCAAGCCAGGTTCCATCACTCCGCACACCAAGTTCGAATCCGAAGTATACGTACTGGGCAAAGATGAAGGTGGTCGTCACACTCCATTCTTCAAAGGTTACCGTCCACAGTTCTACTTCCGTACCACTGACGTAACTGGTGCTGTTGAGCTGCCAGAAGGCGTTGAGATGGTAATGCCAGGTGATAACGTGCAGCTGGGTGTAACCCTGATTGCTCCTATCGCCATGGACGAAGGTCTGCGCTTCGCGATCCGTGAAGGTGGCCGTACTGTTGGTGCTGGCGTTGTAGCCAAAATCGTTGAGTAATCTGTAGCAGGTTAACCTGCTCGATACCGATGATTGCATCAGAAAAAACCCGCTTCGGCGGGTTTTTTTGTGGCTGTAATTTGGGCTTGCCCTGACAGGCTTCTGCTCGGACCTGGCCGCAATAACGGCTGCACAAAGGTGCTAATTTGAGACAAGTCAGTATCGGCCCGGAATACCCCTGAACTATTCAAGAACGTTTGGTTATTATTCATCCAAAGGATTTGAAGATGAGCAACAGGGATTGGTTGTATGTCTGTTTCTACCCGCAGTTGTATGAGCTTGTTGGCGCTGGTATTGGGTTCTTGCGCATCGGCTGTGATGGCTAAGGGGGCTGGTGACAGCTACTTGCTGTTTGATTTGCTCACCAACGACAGCGACTTTGAACACCGTTATGTTGATGAGTCGGAGCGCATTTGGCGCAGCCAGATTGAAAATGATGCCCTGACGGGCAGTAACATCACCGATCAGTACTACACCAACGCCCTGAATGTACGTTCGTACGTCAGTGTCGATGGTGCCTTCCTGTATGAAAATGGCCGCTTGTATGGCTATCTGTGCGGTCCTGAAGCCCTGAAGAGCAATCCTGAGTCAACGGCTCTGGACGCTGAGGAATACGCCGAATGCGTAGAAGCACCCCGGCGGGGTGTGCAGACCCGCGATCTGAAGCTGGTCACCTATGGCTTTGGTTTTGGCCACAAAATGTATACCCCTTACCAGCATGCCGGGCGAGGGTTTCGTACGCCGGCTGGCTATCAATACCTTGAAAATGCCCTTCATTACGACCGACCTTATGCGGCCTGGTTGTACTTGTCCCGTAACCTGACCCTTGAGGACCTCGATAGCTACAGTGAGCACGAGGTGTCGATTGGCATGGTTGGCCCGGCGGCGGCTGGTCGTTGGGTGCAGGAAAGCGCTCATTCCTATCCGTTCACCGGTGCCATGCCGATTCAGGGCTGGCGCAGTCAGGTTCACAACCGGCTGGCGATTCAGTACAGCGGAAAGCTGGCCTGGCATCTGTTGCAGCAGCCAATGCTGGCGGGGCGGGTAAAGGTATCCCATTTTGCCCGGCTGGAGCTGGGCACCGTGATTGACCGCATTGGTTATGGTCTGGAGTTATCCGCCAAATGGCCGGAATCGGCCTCCTGTGATGTGTACCGGGCTTCTGAGGTGATGTTCGTAGATACCCTGGCGCTGCCGGATTTAACGGTGGAGCAGCGCGTATGGCGTTTCCGGGAGGATTTGCAGCACTACCTTTCTGCTGCGGCTTACATCCCGGATGTGCAGCGCAATAAATTGCTGGCGCTGGAAGAGGGCATCGATGCCTTCCTTGCGGCGGATGCATCGGCGACAGATGGCTTTCGCTTCTTGCAGCGTTTGCAGCACGAGGTGGCGGCTCTGAACGATGAGCTACGCAATCTGGCGTTGCGATCCTGTCATCCCGGTGGGATGTACGCCGAGGTGTTTGGTAATGCCACGGGCCATTACGTGGCGTACAACTATCTGATCGACAATGGTATCCATATTCCAGCCAATGCTGATCCGGCAGCTGCAGGCATCATGAAGACCGGTGGTACCCGCCATGTGCACCGTAATCCATTGATTGCCTCGGCGACGATTGGGGTGAAAACCGGTTGGAAAGACAGTTGGGGGATCGGGCTCAATTACCATTTCCGTAGCGAGGAAACTCGTGAGCAGCATGATCAGCACGCTTGGGCTGAACTGGTGGTAGAGGGAAAGTCGGATTGGGCGGCGTTGTTTATCCCGGGTTTGCTACTGGTGGCAAGTCTGAATAATCGGGAAAACTGGCCAGACTGAAGCGTGCGAGCCTGGGGCTCTGTGCAGCAAGTTCTGGACATAAAAAAACCGCCCGAAGGCGGTTTTTTTATTGGGGCCGAAGCCCCGCCGGTAGATTCACCAATTACTTGGCTTCTTTACGGGCTTTGGCTTCAGCGATCACTTTCTCAGCTACTTGCTGTGGGCAAGGAGTGTAGTGGCTGAATTCCATGGAGAACTGACCACGACCGGAAGTGATGGTACGCAGGTGGCCAATGTAACCGAACATTTCGGACAGTGGAACGTCGGCCTTGATGCGAACGCCAGTAGCGCCAGCTTCCTGGTCCTTGATCATGCCGCGACGACGGTTCAGGTCACCAATTACGTCACCTACGTTGTCCTCTGGAGAGAACACGTCAACCTTCATGGTAGGTTCCAGCAGCTGGGCGCCAGCTTTTGGCATGGACTGACGGAAAGCGCCTTTGGCAGCGATTTCGAACGCGATAGCAGAGGAGTCAACTGCGTGGTATGCACCGTCAACCAGTTCTACTTCAACGTCCAGTACCGGGAAGCCAGCCAGAACACCTTCGTTCATCATGGCCTGGAAGCCTTTTTCTACTGCAGGCCAGAATTCCTTAGGAACGTTACCGCCAACAACGGAAGAGCTGAACGCGAAACCGGTACCTGGCTCAGCAGGACGGATCTTGTAGTCAATCTTACCGTACTGACCGGAACCACCAGACTGCTTCTTGTGGGTGTAGCTGTCTTCAACTGGCATGGTGATGGTTTCACGGTATGCCACCTGAGGTTCACCAACAATCAGTTCAACGCCGTAGGTACGCTTCAGGATGTCGACTTTAATGTCCAGGTGCAGTTCGCCCATACCTTTCAGGATGGTTTCACCGGAATCTTCGTCGGTTTCAACGCGGAAGGATGGATCTTCTGCAACCATCTTACCGATCGCGATACCCATCTTGTCTACAGCGCCTTTGTCCTTAGGAGCAACGGCGATGGAGATTACTGGCTCTGGGAACACCATGGCTTCCAGAGTGCATGGGTGCTTCACATCACACAGGGTGTGACCGGTCTGAACGTTCTTCATACCAACAACGGCCAGAATGTCACCAGCTTGTGCTTCGCTGATTTCGTTACGGTCGTCAGCCTGCATCTCAACCATACGGCCGATACGCTCGGTCTTGCCGGTGGCAGAGTTCAGGATGGTGTCACCCTTCTTCATTACACCGGAGTAGATACGGATAAAGGTCAGGGCGCCGAAACGGTCGTCCATGATCTTGAACGCCAGTGCGCGCAGCGGCTCATCGGCAGAAACGGTAGCAACTTCACCAGTCGGGTTGCCTTCTTCGTCAGTCAATTCCTGAGGATCAACTTCGGTTGGGCTTGGCAGGTAGTCAACCACCGCGTCCAGTACCAGCTGAACACCTTTGTTCTTGAACGCGGAACCACAGTAGGTTGGGAAGAACTGCAGGGTGCGGGTACCTTCACGGATACAGCGCTTGATGTCTTCCATGGATGGCTCTTCGCCTTCTTCCAGGTAAGCCATCATCAGGTCTTCGTCTACTTCCAGAGCGGTTTCGATCAGCTGCTCGCGGTACATTTCAACGTCATCAGCCATGTCAGCTGGAACGTCCAGTACTTCGTAGTTTTCTGGCAGGCCGGAATCATCCCACACGTAAGCCTTGCGGCTCAGCAGATCAACAACACCAACGAATTCGTCTTCAGTACCGATTGGCAGAACCATAACCAGCGGGTTGGCGGCCAGAACGTTCTTCACCTGGTCAACAACGCGGTAGAAGTCAGCACCCAGACGGTCCAGCTTGTTTACGAAAATAACACGAGCAACTTCAGACTCGTTGGCGTAACGCCAGTTGGTCTCGGACTGAGGCTCAACACCACCGGAACCACAGAATACACCGATACCACCGTCCAGTACTTTCAGGGAGCGGTATACTTCGACGGTGAAGTCAACGTGTCCAGGGGTGTCAATAACGTTCAGGCGGTGCTTTTTCCACTCACAGGTAACAGCCGCAGACTGAATGGTAATACCACGCTCAGCTTCCTGCTCCATGAAGTCGGTAGTGGACTCACCGTCGTGAACCTCACCGGTCTTGTGAATTTTACCGGTCAGTTTCAGGATACGTTCGGTGGTGGTGGTCTTACCGGCATCTACGTGAGCGAAGATACCGATATTGCGGTATTTGGATAAGTCAGTCATATCGCACTCAATCAGCTAAGTGAAAAAACGGCCGCCAATTTACAGGTTTTTCCGTCACTTTTGATCACCCTGACGGAAGAAAACTGAAGAAATATTGAAAAATAGTGGGTTTTTTTCAAAAGAAGCCCGAAAAGCGAGGAAAACGGCCGTTAGAAAGTAGTGAAAAAGGCATTACAAAAATGTTTTTTAAAATCTCTTGGCATTTTGAATTCGTTGTGTGTACTATTCGTCTCGCTTTGATGAGCACACTTCTGAAAGCCCGTCCTGGGTTTTCAAGAAAAAGGGCAGAATCTCAACGAAGCAGTTGAAATGCGTTCTGAATGCTGTATAGTGCAGCGCCCTTATTGTAGAGTTATAGGCCAGTAGTTCAATTGGTAGAGCGTCGGTCTCCAAAACCGAAAGTTGGGGGTTCGAGTCCCTCCTGGCCTGCCAAACATCCTGATGGCAGCTTCGGCTGCCATTTTCGGCTTCAGGGAAAATACAAATGAGCTCCGAAAGCAAAACAGCTGGTTCGCCGCTGGACGTTATCAAGTGGCTGCTCGCTATCGCCTTTTTGGCGGCGGCAGTGGTTGGTAACTACATGTACAGCGACATGGCGTTCATCTACCGCATTCTGGCGGTTGTGGCTTTGATGGGTGCCGGTGCGGCAGTAGCGCTGACCAGTACTCAAGGTAAGGCATTCTTGGTCTTGCTGAAAGAAGCCAATATTGAGCGTCGCAAGGTTGTATGGCCAACCCGTCAGGAAACCCAGCAGACCACGCTGATGATCCTGGTTGTTGTGGTTGTGATGTCGTTGGTTTTGTGGGGCCTTGATTCCCTGTTGGGTTGGGCTGTTTCTTCGCTGATTGGTTGAGGTTGAGTATGGCAATGCGTTGGTATGTGGTACACGCCTACTCCGGCTACGAGAAGCGTGTCCAGTCTGCTCTGAAAGAGCGTATTGAGCGTCTGGGAATGCAGGATTACTTCGGTGATGTGCTGGTTCCTACAGAAGAAGTAGTAGAAGTACGTGATGGTAAGAAGCGCAAGAGTCAGCGTCGCTTCTATCCTGGTTATGTGCTGGTGCAAATGGAGATGAATGACGACTCCTGGCATCTGGTCAAGCAAACCGATCGCGTGATGGGCTTTATTGGTGGTACTGCCGATAAGCCGGCTCCTATTACTGAAAAAGAAGCGGATGCCATTCTGCGTCGTGTTGAAGAAGGCGTTGATCGTCCGACTCACAAGACCGTATACGAGCCAGGTGAAGTGGTTCGTGTTACTGATGGTCCGTTTGCAGATTTCAACGGCACTGTGGAAAATGTGGATTACGAGAAATCCCGTCTGCAGGTTGCAGTTACGATTTTTGGTCGCTCGACACCAGTCGAACTGGAATTTACCCAGGTCGAAAAAGCGGGCTGATATTTGGTTGCCCCGGCTCGTTCGGGGCGGGGAGCCCGTAAGGGCGCTAGTTACCCATTTGGAGTAAATCATGGCTAAGAAAGTCGAAGGCTATATCAAGCTGCAGGTTGCGGCTGGTAAAGCAAACCCAAGTCCGCCAGTTGGTCCGGCTCTGGGTCAGAAAGGTCTGAACATCATGGAATTCTGTAAAGCGTTCAACGCCCAGACTTCCCATCTGGAGCCAGGCGCTCCAGTGCCAGTTGTAATCACTGCTTACAACGACCGTTCTTTCACTTTTGAAATGAAAACCCCGCCAGCTTCCTTCCTGCTGAAGAAAGCGGCTGGTATCACTTCTGGTTCCTCTCGTCCAAACACCCAGAAAGTGGGTACTGTGACTCGTGCGCAGCTGGAAGAGATTGCAACTGCCAAGGCTCCTGACCTGACTGCTGCCGATATGGACGCAGCGGTACGTACCATCGCGGGCTCTGCTCGTGCCATGGGTCTGAACGTGGAAGGAGTTGAATAATGGCCAAGTTGACCAAGCGTCAGAAGCTGATCGCTGAAAAAGTAGAAGCTGGCAAGGTTTACTCTGTAGAAGAAGCCGTTGCTGTTCTGGCTTCTCTGCCAGCATCCAAGTTCGTTGAGTCTGTAGACGTTGCAGTGAACCTGGGTATCGATGCTCGTAAATCTGACCAGAACGTACGTAGCTCTACTGTACTGCCAAACGGTACTGGTAAGACCATGCGTGTTGCTGTGTTCACTCAGGGTGCTAACGCTGAAGCGGCTAAAGAAGCTGGCGCTGATGAAGTTGGTATGGAAGATCTGGCTGAAAAGATCAAGGGTGGCGATCTGGCGTTTGACGTTGTAATCGCTTCTCCAGACGCAATGCGCGTTGTTGGTCAGCTGGGTCAGGTTCTGGGCCCACGTGGTCTGATGCCAAACCCGAAAGTTGGTACTGTAACTCCAGACGTTGCTACTGCGGTTAAGAACGCAAAAGCGGGTCAGGTTCGTTACCGTAACGACAAGAACGGTATCATCCATACCACTATTGGTAAGCTGGATTTCTCCGCAGACGCAATCAAGGGCAACCTGACTGCACTGCTGGCTGACCTGAAAAAGGCCAAGCCAAGCTCCGCCAAAGGCGTATACATGAAAAAGGTTACAGTCAGCACCACTATGGGTCCTGGCTTGATCGTAGATCACTCTTCTCTGGACTTCTGATCCGGAAGAGAGCCGGGGTGCTTGCACCCCGACACCATCTTTGGGGTTGCCGTTGCAAGACGGTAGCTGTCAAAGACCGCAGGTGCGGCGATGACTTGGTTATCAATGCTTAATTTCCTGCGTAGATAGTGTGTGGCCCCTTCAGTTTTCTGAATTGTCACACCGAGACTGGCTCTAGCGAGCATAACTTAACTTGTTAGGAGTTAATCGTGGCCTTAGGACTCGAAGATAAAAAAGCGATTGTCGCTGAAGTCCAGGAAGCAGCTCAAAATGCTCTGTCTGCTGTTGTTGCGGATTCCCGCGGCGTAACAGTAGGTGCCATGACCGCTCTGCGTAAAGAAGCACGTGAAGCTGGTGTTTGGATGAAAGTTGTCCGTAACACTCTGGCCAAACGCGCTGTTGAAGGCTCCGACTATGAATGTCTGAACGACGTTATGGTTGGTCCTACCCTGATCGCGTTCTCTACCGAACACCCAGGTGCGGCTGCCCGCATCTTCAAGGAGTTCGCCAAGAGCAACGATAAGTTCGAGATCAAGGGTGGTGCCTTCGAAGGCAACGTGGTTTCCGTTGACATGCTGGCAACACTGCCAACACAAGACGAAGCAATCGCGAAGCTGATGAGCGTCATGAAAGAAGCTGCCGCTGGCAAACTGGTTCGTACTCTTGCTGCAGTACGCGATCAGAAAGAACAAGAAGCTGCCTGATTTCAGGTTGGCATCGACATCGATTTAACGAGCTAAATACTGGCTCTCAAAATTCAGGAAAATTCTCATGTCTCTGACTAAAGAAGATATCATCAACGCTATCGCTGAAATGTCTGTAATGGACGTTGTAGAACTGGTTTCTGCGATGGAAGAAAAATTCGGCGTTTCTGCTGCTGCAGCAGTAGTTGCTGGTCCAGCTGCTGGCGGCGAAGCTGCTGCTGAAGCTCAGACTGAATTCGACGTAATTCTGTCTGGCGCTGGCGACAAGAAAGTAAACGTGATCAAGGCCGTACGTGAAATCACTGGTCTGGGTCTGAAAGACGCCAAAGGCATGGTTGATGGTGCTCCTGCAACTATCAAAGAAGGCGTTTCCAAGGAAGAAGCTGAAGAAGCTAAAGCCAAACTGGAAGAAGCTGGCGCTATCGTCGAGATCAAGTAATCTGGATCTCTGCTATACGCTGCTGCCGAAATTGTCTATGGTTTCGGCACAGGGCTGACGGAAGTAATTCCGTCGGCCTTTTTCGCGTTATGGAAAACGTGGCAAAACTGGCAACCGCGCCAGGTTCACTGCAAGGCTAGCCCTTGAATGACAGATCAAAACGATCTCGTCTACGAAACAGTCCGGGGATAACTGATGGCTTACTCATATACTGAGAAAAAACGTATCCGTAAGGATTTCGGCAAATTGCCGAGCGTAATGGATGTGCCTTATTTGTTGGCCATTCAAATCGATTCTTACCAAAAATTCCTGCAACAGGGTAGCAATGCCGACGACAGACTCGATGTCGGTCTTCATGCTGCATTCAAGTCTGTATTCCCAATCGTAAGTTATTCCGGCAATGCAGCTCTGGAATACGTGAGCTATCGCCTGGGTACCCCGACCTTTGATGAAAAAGAATGCATGCTGCGTGGCGTTACCTATGCCGCGCCGCTCCGGGTTAAGGTGCGCCTGATCGTTTACGATAAAGAATCGTCAACCAAAGCGATCAAAGACATCAAGGAACAAGAAGTCTACATGGGCGAAATGCCTCTGATGACCGACAACGGTACCTTTATCGTCAACGGTACCGAGCGTGTGATTGTGTCTCAGCTGCACCGCTCCCCAGGTGTCTTCTTCGACCACGACAAAGGTAAGACCCACTCTTCCGGTAAGCTGCTGTATAACGCTCGCGTTATCCCTTACCGTGGCTCCTGGCTGGACTTCGAATTCGATCCGAAGGATCTGGTATACGTACGTATCGACCGTCGTCGTAAGCTGCCTGCTTCCATCCTGCTGCGCGCCTTGGGTATGGGCACTGGCGAGATTCTGGAAACCTTCTACGATAACGACGAGTTCCGTATCGTTGCTGGCAACGCCAAGCTGAAGTTGATTCCATCCCGTCTGCGTGGTGAAACCGCTCAGTTCGACATCATGGACAACGACGGCAACGTGATCGTTGAAGCCGGTCGTCGTGTGACTGCACGTCACATCCGTCAGCTGGAAAAAGCCAACGTTCAGGAACTGGACGTACCGGCCGAATACCTGCTGAGTAAAGCCGTTGCTTCCGACATCATCGATACCCGTACCGGTGAAGTTCTGGCTCCTGCCAACACTGAAATTACCGCAGAAATCCTGGCCAGCTTCGGCGAAGCCGGTATCGATTCTTTCCAGACGATCTACACCAACGAGATCGACTGTGGACCATTCCTGTCCGATACCCTGCGCATCGACCCAACCAGCAACCAGCTGGAAGCTCTGGTAGAAATCTACCGCATGATGCGTCCTGGCGAGCCGCCAACCAAGGAATCTGCAGAAGCCCTGTTCGAAAACCTGTTCTTCACCGAAGAACGTTACGACCTGTCTGCGGTTGGCCGCATGAAGTTCAACCGTCGTATCGGTCGTGAAGAGATTCTGGGTTCCGGTGTACTGGATCGTGGCGACATCGTTGAGGTACTGCGTACCCTGATCGATATCCGTAACGGTAAAGGCATCGTTGATGACATCGACCACCTGGGTAACCGTCGTATCCGTTCTGTTGGCGAAATGGCCGAGAACCAGTTCCGTGTGGGTCTGGTACGTGTTGAGCGTGCAGTACGTGAGCGTCTGTCCATGGCGGAATCCGAAGGCCTGATGCCGCAGGATCTGATCAACGCCAAGCCGGTTGCAGCCGCGGTTAAAGAGTTCTTTGGCTCTTCCCAGCTGTCCCAGTTCATGGACCAGAACAACCCGCTGTCCGAAGTGACTCACAAGCGTCGTATCTCTGCGTTGGGCCCAGGTGGTCTGACTCGTGAGCGCGCTGGCTTTGAGGTTCGAGACGTTCACGCCACTCACTACGGCCGTGTATGTCCTATTGAAACGCCTGAAGGTCCAAACATTGGTCTGATCAACTCGTTGGCTTCCTACGCCCGTACCAACGAATACGGTTTCCTGGAATCCCCGTACCGTATCGTTAAAGACGGTATCGTGACCGAGGAAATCATCTACGTATCAGCCATTGAAGAAGCGGACTACGTAATTGCACAGGCTTCTGTGCCGACTGACGAAGCTGGCCGTCTGCAAGGCGACCTGATCTCCGTACGTCACAAGAACGAATTCACCATGATGTCGCCGGACAACGTAACCCTGCAGGACGTATCCCCGCAGCAGGTTGTGTCCATCGCCGCATCCCTGATTCCGTTCCTGGAACACGATGATGCTAACCGTGCATTGATGGGTTCCAACATGCAGCGTCAGGCCGTTCCAACCCTGCGCGCCGAGAAGCCGCTGGTTGGTACCGGTATTGAGCGTGCAGTAGCACAAGACTCCGGTGTGTGTGTGGTTGCCAAGCGTGGCGGTGTGATCGACTCCGTAGATGCTGGTCGTATCGTGGTTAAGGTGAACGACGAAGAAACCCTGGCTGGTGAAGCGGGCGTGGATATCTACAACCTGACCAAGTACACCCGTTCCAACCAGAACACCTGCATCAACCAGCGTCCGCTGGTAAAAGCTGGTGACATGGTTACCCGCGGTGACGTGATGGCTGATGGTCCTTCTGTGGATCTGGGTGAACTGGCTCTGGGTCAGAACTTCCGTATTGCCTTCATGCCGTGGAATGGTTACAACTTCGAGGACTCCATTCTGTTGTCCGAACGTGTAGCCCAGGAAGATCGTCTGACCACTATCCACATTCAGGAACTGACCTGTGTGGCGCGTGACACCAAGCTGGGTGCGGAAGAAATCACTTCCGATATTCCAAACGTTGGTGAAGCCGCGCTGGGTAAACTGGACGAATCCGGTATCGTTTACATCGGTGCTGAAGTGAAGCCGGGCGACATCCTGGTTGGTAAGGTGACTCCGAAAGGCGAAACCCAGCTGACTCCGGAAGAAAAACTGCTGCGTGCGATCTTCGGTGAAAAAGCCTCTGACGTGAAAGACACCTCTCTGCGCGTCAAGACCGGCACCACCGGTACCGTTATCGACGTGCAGGTGTTCACCCGTGACGGCGTTGAGAAAGATCAGCGTGCCAAAGACATCGAACGTCAGCAGCTGGATCAGATCCGTAAGGACCTGAACGAAGAAATGCGCATCGTTCGTGGCGCAACCTTCGAGCGTCTGACTCGTGCTCTGTCTGGTCAGGCCGTTAACGTGGCTCCAGGTCTGAAGAAAGGCGACGTGCTGTCTGAAGACTACCTGGCAGGTCTGAGTGAAGACGACTGGTGGCGCATCATCCCTCAGGATGAAGCTCTGGCTGAAATGCTGGAAAAAGCCGAGCAGTCCCTGATCGACCGTCAGAAGCAGCTGGACGAGAAGTTCGAAGACAAGAAGCGCAAGTTGCAGACTGGCGACGACCTGGCTCCGGGCGTACTGAAAATCGTCAAGGTCTACCTGGCTATCAAGCGTAAGATCCAGCCTGGTGACAAGATGGCGGGTCGTCACGGTAACAAGGGTGTTATCTCTGCGATCAAGCCAATCGAAGACATGCCTTACGATGAGAAAGGTGTGCCGGTTGATATCTGTTTGAACCCGCTGGGTGTACCGTCCCGTATGAACGTGGGTCAGATCATGGAGATTCACCTGGGTATGGCTGCCAAGGGTCTTGGTGACAAGATCAACGAAATGCTGCAGCAGCAGCGCGAAGTGGCCAAACTGCGTGAACTGCTGGATGAGATCTACAATGGTGGCGATGGCCGTATTGAAGACCTCGACAGCTACAGCGATGACGAGATTCTGGAACTGGCTCGTAACCTGCGTGGCGGTGTGCCTATGGCAACCCCTGCGTTCGACGGTGCCAAGGAAACCGAAATCAAGCGCATGCTGAAGCTGGCCGATATCCCTGAGTCTGGTCAGGTTACCCTGTACGACGGTCGTACCGGTGAAGCCTTCGACCGCAAGGTGACTGTGGGCTACATGTACATGCTGAAACTGAACCACCTGGTAGACGACAAGATGCACGCCCGTTCTACCGGTTCCTACAGCCTGGTTACCCAGCAGCCGCTGGGTGGTAAGGCGCAGTTCGGTGGTCAGCGCTTCGGTGAGATGGAAGTGTGGGCACTGGAAGCATACGGTGCCGCTTACACCCTGCAGGAAATGCTGACTGTGAAGTCCGACGACGTGGCCGGCCGTACCAAGATGTACAAGAACATCGTGGATGGCGACCACCGTATGGAAGCAGGCATGCCGGAATCCTTCAACGTATTGGTGAAGGAAATCCGTTCCCTGGGTATCGACATCGAACTGGAAAACGAATAATCGGTCTAGCTGTGGAAGCGGGCAGGGGTAGTTCCCTGGTCGCTCTCCCGCTCACGCCAAGTGGAGCCATTTCTCTATGAAAGACTTAGTCAATTTTCTGCGTAGCCAGAATAATGCCGACGAGTTCGATGCGATCCGTATCGGTCTTGCCTCGCCGGACATGATTCGCTCCTGGTCTTATGGTGAAGTTAAAAAGCCAGAGACCATCAACTACCGTACATTCAAGCCAGAACGCGATGGTCTGTTCTGTGCTCGCATCTTTGGTCCTATCAAAGACTACGAATGTCTGTGTGGTAAGTACAAGCGCCTGAAGCACCGCGGTGTAATCTGTGAAAAGTGTGGCGTTGAAGTAACCCAGGCCAAAGTGCGTCGTGAGCGCATGGGTCACATTGAGCTGGCCTCTCCGGTTGCTCACATCTGGTTCCTGAAGTCACTGCCATCCCGTATCGGTCTGATGCTGGACATGACCCTGCGTGATATTGAACGCATTCTGTACTACGAGTCCTTCGTAGTGACCGAGCCGGGCATGACCACGCTGGAAGAAGGCCAGTTGCTGTCTGATGAACAGTACTACGAAGCCATTGAAGAATTCGGTGACGAGTTTGAAGCCAAGATGGGTGCTGAAGCCATCCAGGCTCTGCTGGGTCACATCGATCTGGAAGACGAAGTTAACCGCCTGCGTGAAGAAATTCCGGCGACCAACTCCGAAACCAAGATCAAGAAGCTGTCCAAGCGTCTGAAGATTCTGGAGGCCTTCTTCCAGTCCGGTAACGATCCAAAGTGGATGATCATGTCTGTGCTGCCAGTGCTGCCGCCAGATCTGCGTCCTTTGGTTCCACTGGATGGCGGTCGTTTCGCGACTTCCGACCTGAATGACCTGTACCGTCGTGTGATCAACCGTAACAACCGTCTGAAGCGTCTGCTTGAGCTGAACGCCCCTGACATCATCGTGCGCAACGAAAAGCGTATGTTGCAGGAAGCGGTCGATGCCTTGCTGGATAACGGCCGTCGCGGTCGTGCCATCACCGGTTCCAACAAGCGTCCTCTGAAATCCCTGGCCGACATGATCAAGGGTAAGCAGGGTCGTTTCCGTCAGAACCTGTTGGGTAAGCGTGTTGACTACTCCGGCCGTTCCGTAATTACCGTTGGTCCTCAGCTGCGTCTGCACCAGTGTGGTCTGCCGAAGAAAATGGCTCTGGAACTGTTCAAGCCGTTCATCTTCTCCAAGCTGGAACACCGTGGTCTGGCCACTACCATCAAAGCTGCGAAGAAGATGGTAGAGCGCGAAACTCCGGAAGTATGGGACATCCTGGCTGACGTGATTCGTGAACACCCGGTGATGCTGAACCGTGCACCAACCCTGCACCGTTTGGGTATCCAGGCGTTCGAACCACAGCTGATTGAAGGTAAGGCGATCCAGCTGCACCCACTGGTGTGTGCGGCCTATAACGCTGACTTCGATGGTGACCAGATGGCCGTTCACGTGCCGCTGACCATTGAAGCCCAGTTGGAAGCCCGTGCCCTGATGATGGCAACCAACAACGTACTGGCGCCTGCTAACGGTGAACCGATCATCGTACCGTCCCAGGACGTTGTACTGGGTCTGTACTGGATGACCCGTGAGCGTGTAAACGCCACTGGTGAAGGCATGGTGTTTGCTGATCTGGACGAAGTGGAACGCGCTTACCAGACTGGCCGTGCTCACCTGCAGGCTCGTGTGAAAGTCCGTATCGACCAGATGGTGATCGACGAAGAGGGTAACTCCGAAGAGTCCATCAGCCTGATCGAAACCACCGTTGGTCGTGCCTTGCTGTTCCGCATCGTGCCACGTGGTCTGTCTTTCGATCTGGTTAACCAGCCAATGAAGAAGAAGGCGATTTCCCGTCTGATCAACACCGCTTACCGCCGTGTGGGTCTGAAGGATACCGTTATCTTTGCTGACCAGATCATGTACACCGGCTTCAAGTATGCCACCAAGTCTGGTTCTTCCATTGGTGTGAACGACTTTGAAATTCCGGATGCGAAGGCTGAAATCATTGCCAACGCTGACGCCGAAGTAAAAGAGATCGAAAGCCAGTTTGCTTCCGGTCTGGTAACTCACGGCGAGAAATACAACAAGGTAATCGACATCTGGTCCCGCGCTAACGAATTGGTAGCGAAGGCGATGATGGAGAATCTGGGTAAAGAGCCTGTGATCGACCGTGATGGTAACGATGTTGAACAGGAATCCTTTAACTCCGTTTACATGATGGCCGACT
Source organism: Oceanobacter sp. ABM4_470 (assembly GCF_056158645.1). NCBI lineage: Bacteria > Pseudomonadati > Pseudomonadota > Gammaproteobacteria > Oceanospirillales > Oceanospirillaceae > Oceanobacter > Oceanobacter sp. ABM4_470. The sequence continues at coordinate 2,980,360 of NZ_JBSWTR010000001.1, read as the reverse complement.
CCGGCGCTCGTGGTAGCCCGGCTCAGATCCGTCAGTTGGCGGGTATGCGTGGTCTGATGGCCAAGCCAGACGGCTCCATCATCGAGACGCCAATTGTGGCGAACTTCCGTGAAGGTCTGAACGTACTGCAGTACTTCACCTCCACTCACGGTGCTCGTAAGGGTCTGGCGGATACCGCACTGAAAACCGCGAACTCCGGTTACCTGACGCGTCGTCTGGTTGACGTTGCCCAGGATCTGGTGGTTACCGAAGACGACTGTGGCACCGCCAAGGGTCTGGTAATGACACCGCTGATTGAAGGTGGTGATGTTGTGGTTGGTCTGGGTGACCGTATTCTGGGTCGTGTGATCGCAGAAGACGTTTACCAGCCTAACACTCAGGAACTGGTAGCGCCGGCTGGCACTCTGGTTGACGAGCGTTGGGTCAAGCACATCGAAGCGGAAGGTGTGGATGAAGTTAAGGTTCGCTCTGCGATTACCTGTGAATCCCGCGCCGGTATCTGTGCCAAGTGTTACGGTCGTGACCTGGGTCGCGGTCATCTGGTTAACCGTGGTGAAGCTGTGGGTGTTATCGCTGCACAGTCCATTGGTGAGCCGGGTACACAGCTGACCATGCGTACGTTCCACATTGGTGGTGCGGCATCCCGTGCTTCCGCGGCTGACAGCGTTCAAGTTAAGAACGCCGGTACTGTTCGTCTGCACAACATGAAGACGGTTGAGCGCACCAACGGTGATCTGGTAGCAGTATCCCGTTCCGGTTCCATCGCCATTGCTGATGACGCCGGTCGTGAGCGTGAGCTGTACAAGCTGCCTTACGGTGCTGTGATCAGCGTGAAAGACGGTGCCAAGGTTGAAGCTGGTCAGAAAGTGGCAAGCTGGGACCCACACACTCACCCGATCGTGACCGAAGTAGCGGGTCGCATCGAATTCGTGGGTATGGATGAAGGCATCACCATCAAGCGTACCACCGACGAGCTGACGGGTCTGTCCAACATCGAAGTGATCGATCCTAAAGATCGCCCAGCGGCCGGTAAGGACATCCGTCCGATGGTGAAGCTGGTTGATGCGGCAGGCAATGATGTATTCCTGGCGGGTACCAATGCGCCAGCACAGTACTTGCTGCCAGCCAACGCTCTGGTGAACCAGGAAAACGGCATCGAAGTTGAGGTGGGTGACATTATCGCCCGTATTCCTCAGGAGTCGTCTGGTAACAAGGATATTACCGGTGGTCTGCCACGGGTTGCTGACTTGTTCGAAGCGCGTAAGCCGAAAGAGCCTGCCATCCTGGCAGAAACTTCCGGTACCGTTGGTTTCGGTAAGGAGACCAAGGGTAAGAAGCGTCTGGTGATCACGCCAAACGATGGCGCCGATCAGTACGAAGAGCTGATCCACAAGTGGCGTCACCTGAACGTGTTTGAAGGTGAAAACGTGGAGCGTGGTGAGATCATCTCCGACGGCCCGTTGAACCCACACGATATCCTGCGTCTGAAAGGCGTTGGTGATCTGGCCATGTACATCACTAACGAAGTACAGGAAGTTTACCGACTGCAAGGCGTAGGCATCGATGACAAGCACATCGAAGTGATCGTTCGTCAGATGCTGCGTAAGGTACTGATTCTGGATGCCGGTGATACCACCTTCATTCCAGGCGATCAGGTTGAATACGCGGCGTTCCTGAACGAGAACGAGCGCATCGAAGCGGCTGGCAAGATCCCGGCCAAAGGTGAGCGCGTGCTGCTGGGTATCACCAAAGCCTCGTTGGCGACCGAATCCTTCATCTCTGCGGCTTCCTTCCAGGAAACCACACGAGTACTGACCGAAGGTGCGGTAACCGGCAAGGTAGATACCCTGCGTGGTCTGAAAGAAAACGTGGTTGTAGGTCGACTGATTCCTGCGGGTACCGGTCTGGCTTACCACGCTGAGCGTAAGCGTAAGCGTCAGAACCGCGATGCAGAACGTAACCGTTCAATGCCTGAGGTAATGAGCGTGTCTGCAGAAGATATGGAAGCCAAGCTGAGCGAAGCGTTCAGCGACAAGTAATTGTCGGGCTTTTAGCGCAAAAAGGAGGCCCCGGCCTCCTTTTTGTTTGTCTGGTGGGGCGGCAGGGCTGATTAATACTTGATCTGACCTGTTTCGGGGATTATTATCTCCGCCCCTTTTATTGTGCCCATGTTGTATGGGCATGTTGTTAGTAATAGTTGGAGTTTGCTATATGGCTACAATCAACCAGTTGGTTCGTAAGCCTCGTAAGCGCAAAGTGGCTAAGAGCGACGTACCTGCATTGCAGGCTTGTCCTCAGCGTCGTGGCGTGTGCACCCGTGTATACACCACTACCCCTAAAAAGCCTAACTCGGCACTGCGTAAAGTATGTCGTGTGCGTCTTACCAATGGTTTCGAAGTAACTTCCTACATTGGTGGTGAAGGTCACAACCTGCAAGAGCACAGCGTTGTTCTGATCCGTGGCGGTCGTGTAAAGGATTTGCCAGGTGTGCGTTATCACACCGTTCGTGGTTCCCTGGATACGTCCGGCGTTGCGAACCGTAAACAAGCACGTTCTAAGTACGGTGCCAAGCGTCCTAAGTAATCCTTACGGATTAATCAAGGGAACGCTCTATCGTTTTAGATAAGAGTAAGGCTGGGCTCCCTGTTCTGTTGATAGATGCTCAGACTCACCTGAAGACCTAAGAGGGCTTATCATGCCAAGAAGACGCGTCGCAGCGAAACGCGAGATTCTGCCAGATCCGAAATTCGGAAACGTAACTCTGGCCAAATTTATGAACCACGTGATGGTTTCCGGTAAGAAATCCGTAGCCGAAAAAATCGTTTACGGTGCACTGGACCAGATGGCAAGCAAACAGGGCGGTGATCCAATCGAACTGTTCGATGCTGCTCTGGAAGCTATTCAGCCAATGGTTGAAGTTAAGAGCCGTCGTGTGGGTGGTGCCACTTACCAGGTGCCAGTAGAAGTTCGTCCATCCCGTCGTACCGCACTGGCCATGCGCTGGTTGGTAGACGCAGCACGTGGTCGTGGTGAAAAATCCATGGCTCAGCGTCTGGCGAACGAAATGATGGACGCCGCCGAAGGTAAAGGCGCAGCGGTCAAGAAGCGTGAAGACGTGCACCGTATGGCAGAAGCCAACAAAGCATTCTCTCACTATCGCTTTTAATTGACCTGAGGACGACGCAGTGGCACGCACTACACCTATCGAACGTTACCGTAACATTGGTATCTGCGCTCACGTAGATGCCGGTAAAACGACAACGACCGAGCGTGTGCTTTTCTACACCGGCGTGTCTCACAAAATTGGTGAGGTACACGACGGTGCAGCAACGATGGACTGGATGGAGCAGGAGCAGGAGCGTGGTATTACCATTACCTCCGCAGCGACTACTTGTTTCTGGTCGGGTATGGCGCAGCAGTTTGAACAGCACCGTATTAACATCATTGACACTCCTGGACACGTAGACTTCACCATTGAGGTGGAGCGTTCGTTGCGTGTTCTGGATGGCGCTGTCGTCGTCCTTTGTGGTTCCTCGGGTGTTCAGCCCCAGACCGAAACCGTATGGCGTCAAGCCAACAAGTATGAAGTGCCTCGTATGGTGTTCGTCAACAAGATGGACCGTACTGGCGCTGACTACGATATGGTGGTCTCTCAGCTGAAGGCCCGTTTGGGAGCCAATGCAGTACCTATCCAGTTTAATATCGGCGCCGAAGATCAATTCAAAGGCGTGGTCGACCTGATCAAGATGAAAGCCATTATGTGGAATGAGGCAGATCAGGGCATGACGTTTGAACTGGAAGACATTCCGGCCGAACTGCAAGACAAAGCCGATGCCATGCGCGAGCAAATGGTTGAAGCAGCAGCAGAAGCCAACGAAGAGTTGATGGATAAGTACCTCGAGGAAGGCGAGCTTTCCGAGGAAGATATCAAGGCGGGCCTGCGCGCTCGTACTCTGGCCAATGAAGTTGTACTGGTCACCTGTGGTTCTGCGTTCAAGAACAAGGGTGTGCAGGCGGTTCTGGATGCCGTTATTGAATTCTTGCCATCGCCGACTGAAGTAAAAGCCATTGAAGGTCATCTGGACGACGCCAACGAAACCGTTGCTGAACGTCACTCCTCTGATGATGAGCCCTTCGCTGGTCTGGCCTTCAAAATCGCCACCGACCCATTTGTGGGCACGCTGACCTTTGTGCGTGTGTATTCCGGTGTGTTGAATTCCGGTGATGGTGTTTACAACCCGGTCAAGGGTCGTCGTGAGCGTGTTGGTCGTATGGTGCAAATGCACGCCAACAGCCGCGAAGAACTGAACGAGGTTCGTGCGGGTGACATTGTTGCTCTGATTGGTCTGAAAGACGTCACCACCGGTGACACTCTGTGTGACCTGAAAGAAGTCATTACCCTGGAACGTATGGAGTTCCCGGATCCGGTAATTTCCGTTGCTGTTGAGCCGAAGTCCAAAGCGGACCAGGAGAAGATGGGTGTCGCATTGGGCAAACTGGCCCAGGAAGACCCGTCGTTCCGCGTTGAAACCGACGAAGAGTCTGGTCAGACGATTATTTCCGGTATGGGCGAACTGCACCTGAATATTATCGTTGACCGTATGCGTCGTGAGTTCAAGGTGGAATGCAACGTTGGTAAGCCTCAGGTGGCTTACCGCGAAAAGATCACGGCCAATGTCGAGATCAATCACAAATACGCCAAGCAGTCCGGTGGTCGTGGTCAATACGGTCACGTGGTGGTGCGTTTCGAGCCTGCAGAGGACGAGAATGCTGACGAGCTGGAATTTGTGAACGAAATTGTAGGTGGCGCTATTCCTCGTGAATATATCCCTGCTGTGCAGAAGGGTATTGAGGAACAGATGAAGAACGGTGTGGTGGCTGGCTACCCGTTGTTGGGCTTGAAGGCAACCTTGTTTGATGGCTCCTTCCATGACGTTGACTCTAACGAGATGGCGTTTAAAATTGCCGCCTCACAGGCAACCAAACAGCTTTCAGAAAAAGGCGATGCAGTATTGCTCGAGCCGATGATGAAGGTTGAAGTTGTAACACCCGAAGATTATATGGGTGATGTGGTAGGCGACCTGAATCGTCGCCGAGGTCTGATTTCAGGAATGGACGACACACCGTCTGGCAAGGTGGTGAATGCGTCTGTGCCGCTCGCGGAAATGTTTGGTTACGCAACTGACCTGCGTTCCGCAACCCAAGGGCGCGCGACATATTCCATGGAATTTGAGAAATATGCGGAAGCGCCTGCAAGTGTTGCCGAAGCAGTAATCAGAAAAGCTTAATCAGTTAAAGATATTGAACGAGGTGTTCTATGGCTAAGGAAACGTTTGAGCGTTCCAAACCCCACGTAAACGTAGGTACTATCGGTCACGTTGACCATGGTAAAACTACTCTGACTGCTGCGCTGACTCGCGTATGTGCAGAAGTATTCGGCGGCCAAGCCGTTGCTTTTGACGGTATCGATAACGCTCCAGAAGAGCGTGAGCGTGGTATCACCATCTCTACTTCCCACGTAGAGTACGAATCCACTGACCGTCACTACGCGCACGTAGACTGCCCGGGACACGCTGACTATGTTAAAAACATGATCACCGGTGCCGCTCAGATGGACGGCGCGATCCTGGTATGTGGTTCTACTGACGGCCCAATGCCTCAGACTCGTGAGCACATCCTGCTGTCCCGTCAGGTTGGTGTACCTTACATCGTAGTATTCCTGAACAAAGCTGACCTGCTGGCTGAAGACTGCGGTGGCGCAGACTCTGAAGAATACGCAGAGATGCTGGAACTGGTTGAAATGGAACTGCGTGACCTGCTGTCCGAATACGACTTCCCAGGCGACGACACTCCAATCATCCCGGGTTCTGCTCTGATGGCTCTGAACGGCCAGGACGACAACGAAATGGGTACTACCGCTGTTAAGAAGCTGGTTGAAGCCCTGGATTCCTACATCCCAGAACCAGAGCGTGCGATCGACGGTGCATTCATTATGCCTATCGAAGACGTATTCTCCATTCAGGGTCGTGGTACCGTTGTTACCGGTCGTGTTGAGCGCGGTATCGTACGTACTGGTGAAGAAGTTGAAATCATCGGTATCAAGGAAACTACCAAGACCACTTGTACTGGTGTTGAAATGTTCCGTAAGATCCTGGACGAAGGCCGTGCAGGTGAGAACGTAGGTGTACTGCTGCGTGGTACCAAGCGTGACGAAGTTGAGCGTGGTCAGGTACTGGCCAAGCCAGGTTCCATCACTCCGCACACCAAGTTCGAATCCGAAGTATACGTACTGGGCAAAGATGAAGGTGGTCGTCACACTCCATTCTTCAAAGGTTACCGTCCACAGTTCTACTTCCGTACCACTGACGTAACTGGTGCTGTTGAGCTGCCAGAAGGCGTTGAGATGGTAATGCCAGGTGATAACGTGCAGCTGGGTGTAACCCTGATTGCTCCTATCGCCATGGACGAAGGTCTGCGCTTCGCGATCCGTGAAGGTGGCCGTACTGTTGGTGCTGGCGTTGTAGCCAAAATCGTTGAGTAATCAATGATGCCCACGGACCGATCATTCTTTGATTGGTCCTCATCAAAGCCCCGATCATTCGCATCGGGGTTTTGTTTTCTCCCCGCGAGATTCCTGCCTTACCTCGCCTTTGTGGCATTTTTATTTTTCTAGGTTGACACTTTTTGTACAGCCGCATACAATTCGCGTCCCCTTGAATTGGGGGAGAACGAGCTCTGGCACATAAATTTGGAGTTTGGTAATGAACCAACGAATCCGTATCCGTTTGAAAGCGTTCGACCATCGCCTGATCGATACTTCGACTCAGGAAATTGTCGATACTGCTAAACGTACGGGCGCTCAGGTACGTGGTCCTATCCCACTGCCTACTCGTAAAGAGCGTTTTACCGTTCTGGTTTCTCCGCACGTCAATAAAGACGCGCGCGACCAGTACGAAATCCGTACGCACAAGCGCATGCTCGACATTGTTGAGCCAACTGAAAAAACTGTTGATGCGCTGATGAAGCTGGATCTGGCTGCCGGTGTGGAAGTTCAGATCAGTCTGGGTTAATCGAACCGTTTAACCTTACACAGTGCTCTGTGTAACGCCCGTATTTAGAAGATTGGGCGGCCATAGTGGGTTTTAGCCCCGTACACGAGAGGTATATAAAATGGCAATTGGTATTGTCGGTAAAAAAGCGGGCATGACTCGCGTATTTACCGAAGAAGGTCAATCTGTTGCTGTTACTGTCCTGGAAGTTACACCTAACCGTGTTAGCCAGGTAAAGACCGTTGAAACTGACGGTTACAGTGCAATTCAGGTTGCTTATGGCGCTAAGAAAGCGTCTCGCGTTTCCAAGCCGGAAGCCGGTCACTTCGCCAAGGCGAATGTTGAAGCGGGCAGTGGCTTGATCGAGTTCCGTACTGAAGAAGCTTTTGAAGCTGGCCAAGAACTGTCTATTGAACAGTTTGAAGCTGGTCAGAAAGTTGATGTTACCGGTACCACCAAAGGTAAGGGCTTCCAGGGTGGCGTTAAGCGCTGGAACTTCCGTACTCAGGATGCTACTCACGGTAACTCCCTGTCTCATCGCGCACCAGGTTCTATTGGTCAGTGTCAAACTCCAGGCCGTGTCTGGAAAGGCAAGAAAATGGCCGGTCACATGGGTTCTGAACAGCAGACTACCCAAAGCCTGGAAATTGTACGCGTTGATGCGGAAAACAAACTGTTGCTGATCAAAGGCGCGGTTCCTGGTGCTCCAGGTTCTGACGTAGTTGTTAAGCCAGCAGTCAAGGGGTAAGCGATGGAACTGAAAACTAACGCAGGTGCTGCGGTAGCGGTTTCCGACGCTACTTTTGGCCGTGAATTCAATGAGTCTCTGGTTCACCAGGTTGTTACCGCCTATATGGCCGGTGGCCGTCAGGGTACCAAAGCTCAAAAGACCCGTTCCGAAGTTGCTGGCGGTGGCATCAAGCCATGGCGTCAGAAAGGTACTGGCCGTGCTCGTTCTGGTACATCCAGCAGCCCAATCTGGCGCTCTGGTGGTGTAACTTTCGCAGCCAAGCCACGTAACTTCGAACAGAAAGTTAACAAGAAGATGTACCGCGCTGCGATGCAGTCCATCTTGTCTGAACTGGTTCGTCAGGAACGCCTGGTTGTTGCTGATTCCTTCGCTGTAGAAAGCCACAAGACCAAGGAATTCGTTGCCAAGCTGAACGAACTGGAACTGGACAACGTTCTGATCATCTCTGAAGAGATCGACGAGAAGCTGTACCTGGCTGCTCGCAACGTTCCTCACGTTGGTGTTGCTGAAGCGACTTCTATCGATCCTGTAAGCCTGATCGCGTTTGAGAAGGTTTTGGTGACTGTGCCGGCCCTGAAGCAGCTTGAGGAGGCTTACGCATGATCCGTGAACGTCTTTACAAGGTGCTGTTGGCACCTCAGATCTCTGAGAAAGCTACCTGGGTAGCAGAGAAGCACGGCCAATACGTATTCCGTGTTGCTGCTGACGCTACCAAGCCAGAGATCAAAGCCGCCGTTGAAGCTCTGTTCGAAGTGAAAGTTCGCTCCGTACAGACTGTAAACATCAAAGGCAAAACCAAACGCACTGCCCGCGGCATGGGCAAGCGCAACGATGTTCGCAAAGCATACGTTCGCTTGGTCGACGGTCAGGACATCGACTTTGCAGACGCGGAATAAGGAGCTGAGTTATGGCATTGGTTAAAACTAAACCGACTTCAGCTGGCCGTCGTCACCTGGTTAAAGTCGTAAACAACGAACTGCACAAAGGCAAGCCTCACGCAGCTCTGTTGGAAAAGAACAGCAAGTCTGGTGGTCGTAACAACAACGGTCGTATCACCACTCGCCACATTGGCGGTGGTCACAAGCATCACTACCGTATCGTTGACTTCAAGCGTAACAAGGATGGCATCCCAGCCGTTGTTGAACGCCTGGAATACGATCCAAACCGCTCTGCGAACATCGCTCTGCTGAAATACGCTGACGGTGAACGTCGTTACATTCTGGCTCCTAAAGGCCTGCATGCTGGTGACGAAGTTGTTTCCGGTGATCACGCGCCTATCAAAGTAGGCTCAGCGATGTCACTGCGTAACGTTCCAGTGGGTTCTGTAGTCCACAACGTTGAACTGAAGCCAGGCAAGGGCGGCCAGATTGCTCGTTCCGCGGGTACTTCTGCTCAGCTGGTTGCTCGTGAAGGTGCTTACGCGACTCTGCGTCTGCGTTCTGGTGAAATGCGTAAGGTCCTGGTTGACTGTCGCGCTACCCTGGGCGAAGTAGGCAACTCTGAGCACGGTCTGCGTGAACTGGGTAAAGCTGGTGCTTCTCGCTGGCGCGGTGTTCGTCCTACCGTTCGCGGTGTGGTAATGAACCCGGTTGACCACCCACACGGTGGTGGTGAAGGTCGTACCTCTGGTGGTCGTCACCCTGTTACTCCATGGGGCGTTCCAACCAAGGGTTACAAGACTCGTAAGAATAAGCGTACCGATAAGCTGATCGTACGTCGTCGTTCTGCGAAATAACTAAGAGAGGATTGAACTGTGCCACGTTCATTGAAAAAAGGTCCGTTTATCGACCATCACTTGATGAAGAAGGTAGAGACCGCTCTTGAGAAGAACGACAAGCGTCCGATCAAGACTTGGTCTCGCCGCTCCACTATCTTCCCGGATTTCGTGGGGCTGACCATCGCTGTTCATAACGGCAAACAACACGTGCCTGTTTTCGTAACCGAAGACATGGTTGGACATAAACTCGGCGAATTCGCGCTGACCCGTACCTACAAGGGTCACGTAGCGGATAAGAAAGCCAAGCGATAAGTAAGGGGTGAATCATGTCTGAAGTAGCCGCTGTATTGCGTGGTGCACGCTTGTCCGCTCAGAAAGCTCGCCTGGTTGCTGACCAGATCCGCGGCAAGAAAGTGGATGACGCTCTGGAAATTCTGTCCTTCAGCACCAAGAAAGGCGCTGACCTGGTCAAGAAAGTTCTGGAATCTGCCATCGCCAACGCTGAACACAATGATGGCGCCGACGTAGACGAGCTGATTGTCAGCACCGTATACGCCGATGAAGGTTTGACGATGAAGCGTATTCGCCCTCGTGCGAAAGGTCGCGCCGATCGTATCTTCAAGCGCACTTGTCACATCACTGTGAAAGTTTCAGAAAAATAGGAGTTGGTCAGATGGGTCAGAAAGTTCATCCAACCGGTATCCGTCTTGGTATTACCAAGGACCACAACTCTGTGTGGTATGCCGGTAAGGACAAGTATGCAGACAACCTGCTGACTGATATTGCTGTTCGTTCCCTGATCGAAAAGCGCCTGGAAAAGGCTTCAGTAAGCAAAGTTGTAATTGAGCGTCCTGCTCAAAACGCCAAAGTTACCATTCACACTGCCCGTCCAGGCATCGTGATCGGTAAGAAAGGCGAAGACGTTGAGGTTCTGCGTAAGGACCTGAGCGAAGTGATGGGTATTCCAGTACACATCAACATCGAAGAAGTTCGCAAGCCGGATCTGGATGCCAAACTGGTAGCCCAGAGCGTTGCCTCTCAGCTGGAACGTCGTGTTATGTTCCGTCGCGCTATGAAGCGTGCGGTACAAAACGCTATGCGTGGCGGTGCTGAAGGTATCAAGATCCAGGTGAGTGGTCGTCTGGGTGGTGCTGAAATTGCGCGTGCCGAATGGTACCGCGAAGGTCGTGTGCCTCTGCACACTCTGCGTGCCGATATCGATTACGCAACCTACGAAGCACACACGACTTACGGTGTTATTGGCGTGAAGGTTTGGATCTTCAAAGGCGAAATCCTGGGTGGTATTCAGGAAGTTCGTGAACGCGCCAAGAATACTGGTAAGAAGAAGTCTGGCGGCCGTTCATAAGGGGATTGAGTTATGTTGTTACCAAAACGTACCAAATTCCGCAAAGTCCAGACTGGTCGTAACCGTGGCCTGGCCATTCGTGGCTCCAAGGTTTCTTTCGGCGAATACGCTCTGAAAGCAACTGGCCGCGGCCGTCTGACTTCGCGTCAAATTGAAGCAGCTCGTCGTGCTATGACTCGTAAGATCAAGCGTGGCGGTAAAATCTGGATCCGTGTCTTCCCTGACAAGCCGATCACCGAAAAACCTCTTGAGGTTCGTATGGGTAAAGGTAAGGGTAACGTTGAATACTGGGTATGCCAGATTCAGCCAGGCAAGGTTCTGTATGAAATGGAAGGCGTTTCTGAAGAGCTGGCTCGCGAAGCATTCGCACTGGCTGCTGCAAAACTGCCTTTCGATACCACGTTTGTTAAGCGGACGGTGCTGTGATGAAAGCAAGTGAACTGAAAGAAAAGTCAGTGGCTGAGCTGAAATCTCAGCTGAATGAACTGTTGAGCGAACAATTCAAGTTGCGTATGCAGAAGGCCACTGGCCAGCTGGGTCAGACTCACCTGATCGGTCAGACTCGTCGCGACATCGCTCGAGTTAAGACTCTGTTGGCACAGAAGGCAGGTGAATAATCATGACTGAGAACACACAGACCGTTCGTACCCTGAGTGGTAAGGTCGTGAGCAACAAGATGGACAAGTCCATCACTGTGCGTGTTGAGCGCTTTGTTAAGCACCCGATTTACAAGAAGTTCGTTAAGAAGTCCACCAAGGTGATGGCTCACGACGAAGCAAACGAATGTCAGATCGGTGACACTGTTACAGTTAAAGAGTCGCGTCCTTTGTCCAAGAACAAGACATGGGCGCTGGTATCAATCGACGAGCGCGCCGCCAAGGTTTAAGACCTGGCGGAGCTAGTTAGGAGCGAATAGCATGATCCAAACACAATCCATGCTGGACGTTGCCGACAACAGCGGCGCGAAGCGTGTTCAGTGCATCAAGGTACTGGGCGGCTCTCATCGTCGTTATGCCGGCATCGGTGATCTGATCAAGGTATCCGTTAAGGAAGCAATTCCTCGCGGTAAAGTGAAAAAAGGCCAGGTAATGAACGCCGTGGTTGTACGTACCCGTAAAGGTATCCGTCGCCCGGATGGTTCTATTATCCGCTTTGACGTCAACTCTGCAGTTCTGCTGAACGCATCTCTGGCGCCAATCGGTACTCGTATCTTTGGCCCTGTGACTCGTGAACTGCGTTCTGAAAAGTTCATGAAGATCATTTCCCTGGCACCAGAAGTGCTTTAAGGGGAGGGGACAGAATATGTTGAAAATTCGTAGTAAAGACGAAGTGGTAGTTATCGCTGGTAAAGACAAAGGCAAGCGCGGTTCAGTACAAAAAGTACTGGCTGACGGTCGTCTGATCGTAACCGGTGTTAACATGGTGAAAAAACACCAGAAGCCAAACCCGTACCTGCAGCAGCCAGGTGGTATCATTGAGAAGGAAGCCGGTATTCAGGCTTCCAACGTAGCCATCTGGAACCCTAAAACTGAAAAAGCTGACCGTGTTGGCTTCAAAGTTGAAGGCGACAAAAAGGTACGTATCTTCAAATCCACTGGCGACGTCATCGACGCCTGATAGGAGCTGGATACTGCTATGTCACGTTTAGAAAACCTGTACAAAGAAGAAGTAGTAGCCAAGCTGAAAGAAGAGTTTGGTTACAAAAACATTATGGAAGTGCCTAAAATCACCAAAATCACCCTGAACATGGGTGTTGGTGAAGCTCTGGGCGATAAGAAACTGCTGGACAACGCCGTTGCCGATATGGAAGCGATCGCTGGCCAGAAAGTTGTTATCACCAAGGCACGTAAATCAGTAGCGGGCTTCAAGGTTCGTGAAGGTTGGCCTATCGGCTGTAAAGTGACTCTGCGTCGCGATCGTATGTGGGAATTTATGGACCGTCTGGTCGATATCGCACTGCCTCGTGTACGTGACTTCCGTGGTATTAACGGTAAGTCCTTCGACGGTCGCGGTAACTACAGCATGGGTGTGAAGGAACAGATCATCTTCCCGGAAATTGACTACGACAAAGTAGACAAGGTTCGCGGTATGGATGTGACCATCACTACGACAGCCAAAACGAACGAAGAAGGCCGTGCTTTGCTGAAAGCGCTGCAGTTCCCGTTCCGTTAATAGGAGTTAGTCATGGCTAAAATTAGCATGAAGCAGCGTGAAGCCAAGCGTGAGAAACTGGTAGACAAGTTTGCTGCCAAGCGCGCTGAGCTGAAGGCAATCATCAAGAATCCAGAATCTTCTGATGAAGAACGTTGGAATGCACAGATGGCACTGCAAAAGCTGCCTCGCGATTCTTCCGCGAGCCGCCTGCAGCGTCGCTGTCAAATGACTGGCCGTCCACATGGCGTTTACCGTAAGTTCAAGCTGTCACGTATTAAGTTGCGTGAAGAAGGCATGAAAGGTAACGTACCCGGCCTGAAAAAAGCTAGTTGGTAAGCACTCCCGCTTCGCATTACCGGGGTTAAGAGCCCCGGTTTTGTCGTCGTGGCCGCTGTACAACAGAGGTAAATATTAAATGAGTATGCAAGATACGTTGGCGGATATGTTCACCCGCATTCGTAATGCCCAGCAAGCTGGACATACGACTGTGAACATGCCGTCTTCCAAAATCAAAGCATCTGTTGCCAAAGTATTGGAAGCAGAAGGCTACATCAGTGGTTTTTCAGTAGACGAAGCGGCCAAGCCGACTCTGTCTATCGAACTGAAATACTACGAAGGCAAGCCTGTTATTGAGCGCATCCAACGTGTTTCACGTCCTGGTCTGCGTCAGTACAAGGGTGCTGCAGAACTGCCTAAAGTTGAAGCAGGTCTGGGCGTAGCCATCGTATCCACCTCCAAAGGCGTCATGACTGATCGCGCTGCCCGTGCTGCGGGTGTCGGCGGTGAAGTTATCGCCACTGTATTCTAAGGGGGGATACCATGTCTCGCGTCGCTAAGGCTCCTGTACAAATCCCTGCTGGCGTTGAAGTCAAGCTGGGTGAAGGAACAATCTCCGTTAAAGGCAAACAAGGCACTCTGGAACTGGCTGTCCACTCTTACGTGGCCATCAACCAGGAAGAAAGCGCCCTGACGTTTGCTGCTACCAAGGAAAACGATAAGAAAGCTACCGCTATGGCTGGTACTTTCCGTTCCCTGGTTAACAACATGGTTACTGGTGTAAGCGTTGGTTTCGAAAAGAAACTGATTCTGCAAGGTGTTGGTTATCGTGCCAAAGCCGCTGGTAACACTCTGAATTTGAACCTGGGCTTCTCCCACCCAATCGATTACGTTCTGCCAGAAGGCGTTTCTGTTGAAACTCCTAGCCAGACTGAAATCGTGATCAAAGGTGCGGACAAGCAAGCGGTTGGTCAGGTTGCTGCAGAAATCCGCGGTTACCGTCCGCCTGAGCCATACAAAGGCAAGGGTGTTCGCTACGCTGACGAAACTGTTCGTCGTAAAGAAGCCAAGAAAAAGTAAGGTCTAGGCCATGAATGAGAAGAAAAAAGCTCGTCTGCGCCGTGCCCAGAAAACCCGGATTAACATCCGTGAAAAAAGCGCGGTCCGTCTGTGTGTACACCGTACACCACGACACATTTATGCTCAGATCATCTCTGCCAATGGCGCTAGCGTCCTGGCAACGGCTTCTACCGTAGAAGCGGATCTGCGTAACGATACAACCGGTAACGTAAGTGCAGCTACCAAAGTAGGCCAGCTGATTGCTGAGCGTGCTAAAGCTGCTGGCATTACCAAGGTCGCTTTCGATCGCTCCGGTTTTAAATACCATGGTCGTGTTAAAGCTCTGGCTGACGCGGCTCGTGAAAACGGCCTCGAATTCTAAGGGTATTGATCATGGCAAATAACGAACGTAATAACGATCGCAATAACGATCGTAACGAAAGCGAATTCCAGGAAAAGCTGGTTCAGGTTAACCGTGTAGCCAAAGTAGTTAAGGGTGGTCGTATCTTCGCGTTCACTGCTCTGACTGTTGTTGGTGACGGCAATGGCCGTGTTGGCTTCGGTCGCGGTAAATCCCGTGAAGTTCCAACTGCTATTCAAAAAGCAATGGAACAGGCCAAGCGCAACATGATTAACGTTCAGCTGGACGGCAACACTTTGCAGTACCCTGTAAAGGCTCGCCACTCCGGTTCCCGCATCTACATGCAGCCTGCATCTGAAGGTACCGGTATTATTGCCGGTGGCGCAATGCGTGCCGTACTGGAGATGGTTGGTATCAAGAACGTTCTGGCCAAGTGCTACGGTTCTACCAACCCGAACAACGTGGTTCGTGCAACTTTCAACGGTCTGGCGCAGATGCAGTCTCCTGAACAGGTAGCTGCCAAGCGCGGTAAGTCCGTAGAAGACATTCTGGGGTAATTGAAATGGCTGATAAAACTATCAAAGTTACCCAGACTCGCAGCACTATTGGCAAACTGCCAAAGCACCGCGAAACCATGAAAGGTCTGGGCCTGCGTCGCATTGGTCACACCGTTGAACTGGAAGATACTCCTTCCGTTCGCGGCATGATCAACCAAGTTCAATACATGGTTAAGGTAGAAGGGGAGTAATATGCGTCTCAATGAATTGAGCCCAGCTCCTGGCTCCAAGACAAACCGCAAGCGCGTTGGCCGTGGTATCGGTTCTGGTTTGGGTAAGACTGGTGGCCGTGGTCACAAAGGTCTGAAATCCCGTTCCGGTGGTAGCGTTGCTCCTGGTTTCGAAGGTGGTCAGATGCCTATCCACCGTCGTCTGCCAAAGTTTGGCTTCACTTCTCGCAAGGCTCGTTTCGTGGCGGAAATCCGTCTGAACGAATTGGCCCTGGTTGAAGGCGATGTAGTTGATCTGGCAGCTCTGAAAGCCGCAGACGTGATCGGCGAACAGTTCAAGTCTGGTCGTGTGATCCTGTCTGGTGAAATCACCAAGGCTGTGACCGTAAAAGGTCTGAAAGTCACTAAAGGCGCGAAAGCTGCCATCGAAGCAGCAGGCGGTAAGGTCGAAGACTAATGGCTACCCAAGGCTCACTGCCACAAGGAATGAACAAGGGTCTGAGCGAATTATTCGCTCGGATCCGGTTCGTGCTCCTGGCAATTGTTGTATACAGGATTGGTACCCATATTCCGGTACCAGGGATTAACCCGGATGCACTTGCTCGGTTGTTTGAACAAAATCAGGGAACCATCCTTGAAATGTTCAACATGTTTTCCGGTGGTGCACTTGAGCGTATGAGTATTCTTGCGCTCGGTATCATGCCGTACATCTCTGCATCCATTATCATGCAGTTGCTTACGGCAGTGAGCCCGCAGCTCGAGCAGTTGAAGAAAGAAGGTGAATCCGGTCGTCGCAAGATTACCCAGTACACCCGTTACGGCACCGTGCTTCTGGCTACGGTGCAGGCGTTCGGTGTGTCTGCGGGTCTGGCTGGCCAGGGTGTTACCTTCTCCTCCGGCCTCGACTTCTACATCGCTGCTGTACCGTCCTTCGTGGCCGGTGCGGTATTCATGATGTGGTTGGGTGAGCAGGTAACTGAACGGGGTATCGGTAACGGTATCTCTATCCTGATCTTCGCCGGTATTGTTGCCGGGTTGCCAAGCGCAATTGGTCAGGCGTTCGAATCTGCCCGCCAGGGTGATCTGAATATCCTGTTGTTGCTGGTCATCGCTGCTCTGGCTGTAGCTGTGGTTGCGTTTGTTGTCTTCGTTGAACGTGGACAGCGTCGCATTACCATCAACTACGCCAAGCGCCAGATGGGCAATCGTCAAATGGCTCAACAGCAGTCGAGCCATCTGCCGCTGAAACTGAACATGGCGGGCGTTATCCCGGCCATCTTTGCTTCGTCCCTGTTGTTGTTCCCTGCCTCTTTGGGTCAGTGGTTCGGCAAGGGTGTGGGCATGGAATGGCTGCAAGACGTCAGCCTGGCGTTGGCGCCTAGCCAGCCGCTTTATATCGTATTGTTTGCTGCCGGTATCATCTTCTTCTGCTACTTCTACACGGCGTTGATGTTCAACCCGAAAGATGTTGCTGAGAACCTGAAAAAATCCGGTGCTTTCATCCCTGGGATTCGTCCTGGTATCCAGACTGCCAAATACATTGACGGTGTGCTGGGTCGACTGACTCTGTTCGGATCGATCTATATCGCTGCCGTATGTCTGCTGCCACAATTCCTGGTGGTTGCTGCCGACGTGCCTTTCTACTTCGGTGGTACTTCCTTGCTGATTGTTGTTGTGGTGGTCATGGATTTCATGGCACAGGTGCAATCTCATCTGATGTCTCATCAGTATGAGTCCCTGATGAAGAAAGCAAACCTCAAGAATGTGGGTTCAGCTCGCTGAGCCCATTTTAGGAGACAGTCATGAAAGTACGTGCGTCTGTTAAAAAAATGTGCCGTGAATGTAAAATCATTCGTCGTAACGGCAGTGTGCGCGTGATCTGTACAGATCCAAAGCACAAACAACGTCAGGGTTAATTTCCTGTCGAGGCGGGTGCGAGAACAAGTTGCTTGCTTTTTAGTTGATCAGCTTGTAGTATCTCGCGCCCTTTCATCAAGTAAAGTGTAACGGAGTTAGACATGGCCCGTATTGCCGGTGTCAACATTCCTGACAACAAGCATGCAGTAATTTCCCTGACCTACGTTTTTGGCGTTGGTAAGACTACTGCCAAGCAGATCTGTGCCGCTACTGGCATCGCAGAAGACACCAAGATTGGTACTCTGAGCGAAGATCAGCTTGACCTTATCCGTAATGAAGTTGCCAAGTTCACGGTTGAAGGTGACCTGCGTCGCGAAGTACAAATGAACATCAAGCGTTTGATGGACATGGGTTGCTTCCGCGGTATCCGTCATCGCCGTAGCCTGCCACTTCGCGGTCAGCGTACTAAAACAAATGCTCGTACCCGTAAGGGTCCGCGCAAGCCAATCCGTAAGTAATTACGAGTTGGTCTTTTAGTGTAGCTGCATTCACTTGTTGCAGTGTTGATATTAAAAGCAGGATTTAAAGAATGGCTAAGCCACAACGAACAACCAAGAAGAAGGTTAAAAAGCAGGTAGTGGACGGCATCGCCCACATCCATGCCTCTTTTAACAACACCATCGTGACCATTACTGACCGTCAAGGCAATGCTCTGTCCTGGGCAACTGCCGGTGGTTCTGGTTTCCGTGGTTCCCGTAAGAGCACTCCTTTCGCCGCTCAGGTGGCTGCAGAGCGTGCTGGTGAAGCTGCTAAAGAGTATGGCTTGAAGAACCTGGACGTTGAAGTAAAAGGTCCTGGTCCTGGCCGTGAATCTGCAGTTCGCGCATTGAATGCTTGTGGTTACAAAATCACAAACATCACTGACGTGACTCCGATTCCTCATAACGGCTGTCGTCCACCTAAGAAGCGTCGCGTATAAGGAGGCAGAATAAATGGCACGTTATATTGGTCCTAAGTGTAAACTGTCCCGTCGTGAAGGAACTGATCTGTTCCTGAAGAGCGGTATTCGCGCACTTGACTCAAAATGTAAAGCAGAAACCAAACCTGGCGTTCATGGCGCTGGTCGTGGTCGTCTGTCAGACTACGGTCTGCAGCTGCGTGAAAAGCAAAAAGTTCGTCGTCTGTACGGCGTTCTGGAAAAGCAATTCCGTAGCTACTACAAGGAAGCAGCACGCCGCAAGGGTGCTACCGGTGAAAACCTGCTGCAACTGCTGGAATCCCGCCTGGATAACGTTGTTTATCGCATGGGCTTCGGTTCCACTCGTGCAGAATCCCGTCAGCTGGTTTCTCACAAGGCAGTCACCGTTAACGGTCGCACTGTAAACATTCCGTCTTTCCAGGTTAATGCTGGTGATGTGATTGGTATCCGCGAAAAAGCCAAAAACCAGGCTCGTATCAAGTCCGCTCTTGAGCTGGCTGGTCAACGTCCTGATTGTGGCTGGATCAATGTGGATTCCAGCAAGATGGAAGGAACTTACACCAACGTTCCGGAACGCGCTGATCTCCCTGCAGAGATCAACGAAAACCTGATCGTGGAACTTTACTCCAAGTAATAGAGGAGCTTAGGGGCAGCTATGCAGCGTGCAGTGAACGAATTTTTGACACCTCGAAACATCCAGGTAGACGAAGTTAGCGCTACCCACGCCAAGGTCACCCTTGAGCCTCTGGAGCGCGGCTTCGGTCACACTCTGGGTGCGGCCCTGCGTCGCATTTTGCTTTCTTCCATGCCGGGTGCGGCAGTGGTTGAATGTGAAATCGATGGCGTATTGCACGAATACAGTGCAATCGAGGGCGTTCAACAGGATGTTATTGAAATCCTGCTGAATCTTAAGGGTGTTGCAGTCAAACTGCATGAGCGTGATGAAGCCAGCCTGACCGTTACCAAAGTCGGTCCGGCTACGGTTACAGCTGCTGATATTCAACTGGATCACGGTGTTGATATCGCCAACCCTGATCACTTCATCGCTGAACTGGGTGAAGGCGCTGAGCTGAAGATGACTTTGAAAGTTGCCTCCGGCCGCGGTTATGAAACCGTTGAAGCGCGTTACCAGAGCGACGAAGAGACCAAGGCAATTGGCAAGCTCCAGCTGGACGCCACTTACAGCCCGGTCAAGCGCGTTTCCTACAGTGTAGATTCTGCACGTGTAGAACAGCGTACTGACCTGGACAAGTTGGTGATTGATCTGGAGACCAACGGCACTATTGATCCGGAAGAAGCGATCCGTCGTTCCGCGACCATCTTGCAGCAGCAGTTGGCAATCTTCGTCAATCTTGAGAATGACGAAGTGGTTGAGCAGGTACGTGAAGAAGAGGAAATTGATCCGATTCTGCTGCGTCCTGTAGACGATCTGGAACTGACCGTTCGTTCCGCCAACTGTCTGAAAGCAGAAAACATTTACTACATTGGTGATCTGATCCAGCGTACTGAAGTTGAGCTGCTGAAGACACCTAATCTGGGTAAGAAGTCTCTGACTGAAATCAAAGACGTTCTGGCCTCCCGTGGTTTGTCATTGGGTATGCACTTGGAAAACTGGCCACCAGCCAGCCTGCGTAACGACGACAAAGTACTGGCTTGATCAGAACGTTCAGTTAGTAAGGAATTTAAACCATGCGTCATCGTAAAAGTGGTCGTCACTTCAATCGTACCAGCGCACACCGTCAAGCCATGTTCAAAAACATGGCGGTGAGCCTGTTCGAACACGAAGTAATCAAGACGACTTTGCCTAAGGCAAAAGAACTGCGTCGCGTCGCTGAGCCGCTGATCACTCTGGCTAAAGAGGATTCAGTTGCGAACCGTCGTCTGGCGTTCTCCCGTACTCGCAGCAAAGAAGCTGTTGGTAAACTGTTCAACGAACTGGGCCCACGCTACAAAGCGCGTCCAGGCGGCTATATTCGTATCCTGAAGTGCGGTTTCCGTGCTGGTGATGCGGCTCCTATGGCCTACGTTGAGCTGGTTGACCGTCCAGTGAACGTTGCTGAAGAAGACGTGGTTGAAGTTCAGGACGATGCAGCTGAATAAGCTCATTTGACTGGCTCGCCAACAGAAAAACCCGCTTCGGCGGGTTTTTTTGTGCCTGTTACTTGAGCGTCGATAATCTCTTGTCGGAAGTCGGAAGTCGGAAGTCGGAAGTCGGAAGTCGGAAGTCGGAGCGTTATATGCTAGTGGCAAAAGGCAGGCATAAAAAATGCGAACCGGGGTTCGCATCAAAGGAAGGTACTCATCCGTGAGTGACGATCATGATGTGGTGTTAACCACACCTCACCAATGTATGTGAAACGCCTGTAAGTTACAGGCGGAGCTTGTAAGGAATCGTCATTGCTTGAATATTCAAGCTTAATCAGTCCGCAAAGCGGCTATTGAGGTATTCAAACACCGCGCGCAGTCCCATGGCTTCACCACCGGTTGGACGACCCGGCAGTTTGCGGTTGTTCCACGCCATCACATCGAAGTGCACCCAAGGGGTGTCATCAATAAACTCCTGCAAATACAGGGCTGCGGTAATAGCTCCGCCAAATGGGCTGGCGGCACTGTTTACCAGATCGGCAATGTCGCTTTTCATCATATCCGCGTAGGGCTGGTGCAATGGCAGTTGCCATACCGGGTCGGTGACTCGTTCACCTGCGTCAGAGAGAGCCTGTGCGACGGTTTTGTTGTTACAGAAGAAGCCCGGTAGCTCTGTGCCCAGGGCCACACGACAGGCCCCTGTGAGAGTGGCGAAATCGATGATGATTTCAGGCTTGTCTTCAATGGCTTCTGCCAGCGCGTCGCACAGCACCAGACGGCCTTCTGCGTCGGTATTGTCGATTTCTACTGTCAGCCCCTTGCGGGTTGGCAGTACATCCCCAGGACGGAAGGCGTTGCCACTGACGGCGTTTTCAACCGCCGGCACCAGTACCCGCAAGCGTACATTCAGCTTGCTGGCCATGATCAGGCTGGCCAGTCCCAGTACATGGGCAGAGCCGCCCATGTCCTTTTTCATCTGACGCATGAAATTGCCGGGCTTGAGGTTCAGACCACCGGAGTCAAAGCAGACGCCTTTACCCACCAGGGTGACTTTGGGCGCGTTCGGGTTACCCCAGCTCAGATCCAGCAAACGCGGTTCGTGAATACTGGCGCGGCCAACGGCGTGGATCATCGGGTAGTTCAGCTCCAGCAGATCGTCGCCAATGATTTCGTGGAATTCAGCACCATGCTGCTCGGCCAGTTTGCTGGCGGCGTCCGCCAAGTGTTGGGGCATCATGTCCTGGGCCGGGGTGTTGATCAGGTCACGGGTCAGGCAAACGGCCGTCAGGGTATTGTTCACACGGGTCAGCAGCGCTTCGTCGGTTAACAGCAAATGGGCCTGCGGCTTGGTGTTTTCCTTGTAGCGAGTGAAACGATAGGCGCCAGCACCCCATCCAAAGGCGATGTTAAACAGCTCGTCGTCGCTGCGGTCGCCTTCAACGGTGTAGTGGCCTGCCGGCAGCTGGTTGGCAAGGTCACCGCAGACGAAGGATTGATCGTATTGCTCGGCCACAAACAGGGCTTCCAGGCAGTGCTCGCCAGGAATCAGAATCAGGCCTTTGCCCTCATAGCCGTTGGCGTCAAGCCAGCTTTCGGCATGGCTGTGTTCGGCCTTCCATTGTGGGTATTCAGCACAGGTCAGGAAGGTGATTGGGCGGGTTTCGCTGCCGTTTTGCAGCTGATCAATAATGTCCATAACAATATCCACTCAATAAGTGAGTTCAGACTAGCCGGTTCGGCGCTTTAATTCGAGCCTCCCGCTGTCCTGCACGCCGGCAACAGCGTCCATGCTGTGGAACGCCCGTAGGCTCGACGGTGTGGAACGTCTGTAGGCTCTATTTTCCTCGGGGTAGCGGCTTACGCGTTCCAGACGATGATCAGACTCTGGAGAATCAGCGTTCAGTGATAGACTTTGCGGCGTTTGAATCCGTAGTGCATGTGGGGACAGAGTGATTGCAGAATTCATAGGTGGCGCCTTGATCGGCCTGGCGGCGATCTGGCTCTGGCTGGCCAATGGCCGCATCAGCGGCATGACCGGGGTGATCTCCAGTTGCTTCAGCTGGATTGGCCACGGCGAGCCCAATCGCTTGTGGGCGGTATGTTTTGCCTTCGGGTTGGTGTTATCCATGCCGGTATTGTTG
This sequence comes from Oceanobacter sp. ABM4_470, assembly GCF_056158645.1. Taxonomy (NCBI): domain Bacteria; kingdom Pseudomonadati; phylum Pseudomonadota; class Gammaproteobacteria; order Oceanospirillales; family Oceanospirillaceae; genus Oceanobacter; species Oceanobacter sp. ABM4_470. The sequence continues at coordinate 2,957,838 of NZ_JBSWTR010000001.1, read as the reverse complement.
TTGCTGGGATACATGCCGGAAGCCGTCGACATGACCAGCCACAAGGGGTTGATCATCGCAGGGGGACTGTTGGTTGGTGTGGGCACCTATGTGGCCAACGGCTGTACCAGCGGTCACGGTGTCTGTGGTATGGGGCGTTTGTCACTGCGCTCGGTGGTTGCAACCCTGGTGTTTATGGGGTTTGCAATTCTCACGGTGGCGGTTATGGCGCAATTGCAACGATTGATGGAGGCCGGCTTATGAGTAGATCGGTATCTGAAAGCAACCCATCGATCAGCGCGGGTTACATCGGCTCATTGGTCAGTGCATTGTTGGCGGGCTTGCTGTTTGGCATTGGCTTGCTGCTGTCTGGTATGAATAACCCGGCCAAGGTACGTGGCTTTCTGGATATCTTTGGTGCCTGGCAACCTGCGTTGATGGCTGTCATGGGCGCTGCCGTGCTGGTGTTTGCGATTGGCTGGCGGCTGATCGGTAAACGGCGGCAACCGCTGTTTGAACGCCAGTTCCATACGCCGACCATGACCCGCATCGACGTGCGGTTAATGGCCGGAGCAGCGATGTTTGGCATTGGCTGGGGCATGGTTGGACTGTGCCCGGGGCCTGCGTTGGTTGATATCGCTACCATGAACGGCGATGTATTGTTGTTTGTGCTGGCCCTGCTGGTTGGTAATCGGTTGGCGCACTGGTTGATCGGTCCGGCGCGTTGATTACCCCGGCAGTATTGGCAACGACAAACGATCGAGGCTGGAAACCAAAGGCGAGCAAGAGTTCGGGTTTGCAGTAGGTCAATAGACTGGCGGCTGACAGGAGAGTCGTAATGTCACATCAGTGACACCAAATCGCCACCGGAACGTCAACCAGCCGCAACCCGACTGTCATCGGCCAGATGCTTAATCGACGCACTAGGGATTTACGTCGAACGCGCCATGCCTCTGACTCGCCGGGAGTTTCTGCTCGACAGCGCAGGAACCACGTTGTTTGCCTCCGCAGGCCCGCAACGCAAACAGCGCAGTAACTATCCATTTCGCCATGGCATTGCCAGTGGCGACCCACTGACCGACCGGGTCATTCTCTGGACCCGGATCACTCCCGCGCTTGAAACCACGGATTCCGAACTGACACTTCGCTACCGCTGGTTGATGGCCTCCGATGTGGCGTTAACGCAGGTGGTGCGCTCCGGTCAGGGGCAAACCTCCGCGCAGCGGGATTTCACCGCCAAGGTGGATGTTGACGGCCTGTCGCCCGGGCGAAGCTACTATTACGCGTTCGAAGTTGATGGCCACTGGTCCGACGTCGGCCGTACCCGCACCTTGCCCAGTGGAAGAGTGGATCACCTGCGCATTGCTTACACCTCATGCTCGAATTTCGCCAAGGGTTTTTTCAACGTTTACAAGGAGTTGGCCAAGCGTGCTGACCTCGATGTGGTGCTGCATCTTGGTGACTACATCTACGAATACGCCGAGCTGGAAGATTGCGTACGCACAGGCCGTGTGAATGAGCCTCTGAAGGAAGTTCGGACCCTGGATGAATACCGCACCCGCCACGCCTGTTACAAGCGCGACAAGGACTTACAAGAGGTCCATCGTCAGCATCCCTTTATGGTGATCTGGGATGACCATGAGGTGGCGAACAACGCCTGGGTCGGCGGTGCCGAACAGCACAGCGATGCCAACTCTGGAGACTGGCGTCAGCGGTTGAATGGCGCAGTGCGGGCGTACCTGGAATGGATGCCGATTCGTGAGCCGGATCGCAGCACCATGGGCATTTATCGCAGTTTCCGGTTTGGCGATCTGGTGGACCTCAGCATGCTGGATACCCGCTTGGCCGGCCGCGACCGACAGGCTGACACGTTGGCAGAGCGTGATCGTAACGACCGTACCTTGCTGGGGTTTGAACAGGAAAGCTGGTTTTACAGTCAACTGGTGAATGCCCAACAGCAACAGATTACCTGGAAACTGATGGGGCAGCAGGTGATGGTGGCGCAGCTGGGCACCAACACTATGCCGATTAATTACGACCAGTGGGATGGCTATCCGGCAGCGCGACAGCGCCTGTTCGAGTGCGTGCGGCAAAGCCAGGTGGATAACTTCGTGGTGCTTACCGGCGACATTCATTCATCGTGGGCGTTGGAGCTGTACGATGACCCCTTCGCAGAGGGCGAAGCCACACCGCTTGGCGTCGAGTTCGTGACTCCGGCGGTTACGTCAGAGGGCATTGCCAACCAGACCCGCGCCAGTCTGGCCGCCAGTTCGGTTCAGGCACTGTTACCACACCTGCACTTTGTCGATTTTTTCTATCGCGGTTACGTGCTGCTGGATATCACCCATGAACGTTTGCAGGCCGAGTGGTGGGTGGTCGATAACGTCGCTTCTCACCGTTACAGCAGTGATTGCTTGCGAGCCGTGACGGTGGAGGCAGGTTCGGCCCAACTAGAGGATGCGGTCAATTTGTCGAAGGCGAAGGCCAGTGCGCCACTGGCACCGGCCTTTGCCAACGATCTGGCGTTCCTGAGGCGCTGGCAGCCAGCCACTCAGGACAGCAGCGAGCAGATGCTTGCTGTCCATTCCGAAGCTGTTTATTAGATATCACTGTATGGGGACATCTATTTAATCCGGTGCTCACTCTGGGCTGCTGGATGGTTTCGAATCACGAAGCCGACTTGCAGGCCTGACGGGTCAAGTCAAAAGTCGGCGACACAGAGTCGAGATCATCCGGCAGCCCCCGCAGGGCGCGGGTTGCCGCCGCCCAGTGCTGTGTTGACGAACTTGAAAAGACTCGACCGGACAGGTTCGTCATTTCGCTGCATTCGTCGCCTTGCACTGAACAACGACAACACTCGCGCAGAGCCGTGCAGGATTAAATAGATGTCCCCGTATCTCTAAGGTTTGGACACCTGGGCCTCTGACAGCAAAAAGCGGCGGCAGTCGTCGGCGCTGACGTCCGGGTTTTCTTCCATCGGCAAATGGCCACATTCCGGGTACAGCAACAGCTGGCTATGGGGCAGTTTTTGTTGGAATTGCTTGGCATGATCGACCGGCATCCAGGGATCGTCTTGTCCCCACAAAATCAGGGTGGGTTGCGTCACCATATCCAGCAGCGTGGTATCAAAACCCATTTGGTCACGGATAAAGCGCATCACCCGCGCTGCGGCGACGCGGTTGCCTTCTCGCATCATCATGTCGTAGTAACGGGACTTCTGTTCCTGAGTCACCAGCTCCGGGTTATGAAACACCTGCTCCAGCAGGTCGCCAATCACCGCAGGATCAATCTTGCTGCGGGAATACAGCCAGCCACCGCCAGGCATCGACAGATTCAACATGAAAGCCGGTGGTACAAAGAAGAAGCCGGCACTGTCGACCAGTACCAGTTTATCCACGTGTTGGGGATAACGAGCGGCAAACTCCCACGCCATCCAGCCGCCCAGTGAATTCCCTGCCACATGGCAATGAGAAAGATTTAACTGATTGATAAATTGCGCAAGGAAGTCGCTGTACAGATACTTTACCATCCCTCTCGGGTGTGGCCCGGTAAGGCCAAAATTGGGCAAGTCGAGACTGATGACGCGGAAGTCGTCGGCCAGCCGTTCGGTCCAGGGCATCCATGTATGCAAGGAGGCAAACAGCCCATGCAACAACAGCAGCACCGGCTTGTCTGAATCTTGCTGGTCGGCGCTATCGCGGTAGTGCACCTGCATACCGTCGACCTCCAGATAGCGGCTGTCGGGCAGTTGCCAGCGCTGTTGCACCTGCTCCAGCGGCAGCGCACCGGTTTCCTGCATCCAGTAATCGGGTTGCAGCCAGGAAGTGTTAAGCAAGGGGTTGTCCAGCCAAGGGTTCCACATAAGGTGCTCCAGCGACGATCTGTAATGACCGCTCAGGCGTTTGAATACCAACCGTATCACCATAGACCTCCGGCTTGGCCGGAACCAGTAGAAAGGACAAAAGAGGACGTTTTCCCATGGATCAGATTTTATCAATGGTGTTGTCAGTGCAATTTGTAGCACTGGTGTTTGTGATTGTGCTGCTGCGCAGTTCGATCAAGTTTGTACCGCAGAACCGTGCCTGGTTGATTGAGCGTTTTGGTAAATACAACTCAACCAAGGAAGCCGGTCTGAATTTCATTGTGCCTTTCATCGACAAGGTGGCGGCTGACCGCTCGCTGAAAGAGCAGGCGGTTGATGTTCCAAGCCAGTCTGCCATCACCAAGGACAACATTACCCTCAGCGTTGATGGCGTGCTCTACTTCCGGGTGCTGGACCCGTACAAAGCCACCTATGGCGTTGATAACTACGTGTTCGCGGTAACCCAGTTGGCGCAAACCACCATGCGTTCCGAGCTGGGTAAAATGGAGCTGGATAAAACCTTCGAGGAACGTAACCAGCTCAACACCAATATTGTGTCCTCCATTAACGAAGCCGCCGAGCCATGGGGCATTCAGGTGATGCGATACGAGATCAAGGACATTGTGCCGCCGCAGTCCGTGATGCAGTCGATGGAAGCGCAAATGAAGGCCGAGCGGGTTAAACGTGCGCAGATTCTGGAATCCGAAGGTGACCGCCAGTCGGCCATTAACGTTGCAGAAGGCGAAAAGCAAGCGCGGGTACTGGCGGCTGAAGCGGAAAAAGCCGAGCAGGTTCTGAAGGCCGAAGGTGAAGCCCAGGCGATCGTAGCCGTAGCTCAGGCCCAGGCCGACGCCCTGCGTATGGTGGGTGAGTCTGCCAATACCCCGGACGGTCAGAGCGCGGTGCAGCTGGAGCTGGCGACCAAGGCCATCGAAGCCAAGCAAGCCATTGCCAGGGAATCTTCCGTGGTATTGCTTCCCGACAACGGCACCGACGCCAGCAGCATGGTGGCCAGCGCCACAACCATTATTCAGTCGTTGAACAAGCAAAAAACAGGCGTTTGAGCCTGATCGGGTCGGCATGCACTGGCGTTGCTGGTGTATGCTGGCGGCTTGCTTGTTTGGAGCCTTGTTTAAGGCCCAGGTTGTTTTTGTCTAACGGATTATCAGGAGGTCATTATGGAGTTTATTTCGTCACACATGTCGCAAAGCCTGCTGGTGCTGGGGATTGTGGCGCTGATCATTGAGGTTGGGCTGCTGGGCTTCAGTTCGATAGTGCTGTTTTTTGCCGGTATCTCACTGTGTGTGAATGGCCTGCTGATGATGTTCGGTGTGCTGCCAGAAACCCTGACAGCGGCGCTCTGGAGCAACGCCATCCTGATCACGGTACTGGCGGTACTGCTGTGGAAGCCGTTCAAACGACTGCAAGACAACCGGGCACCGGACAAACTCAATTCCGACTTTGCCCGTGATGCCTTTGTGTTGAACGAAGACGTGCATTTGAACGACAACGTAACGCGCAAATATTCTGGCATTGAATGGAAACTGAAAAGCGAGCAACCGTTGGCTGCCGGTACCCGGGTTCGGGTAGACCGAACCGAAGTGGGCGTGATGTGGGTGGTACCGCTTGAGCAATGAGTCGGGTTACTGGCTGACGGGCGAGGTATTTGTTGAACAGCCATTAGCGCAGCTGTGGGCGCACTGGCATCAAAAGGTTGAGCATTACGGCTTCGATCAGGCGTTAGAATGCGGCTGGATCGAGGTCACGGGACAGGGCAAGACGATTGAGCTGCATGCCGACAGCCCGCTGGCCATTGGCCAGCAATGGCGCTTCTGGCTGCCTGACCATCAGGAAGGACCGGTGTCTTCCCGGTGGCAAACCCTCTGGCAGCACCATGAAGTCATGGCGGTTCACAAGCCGGCCAATCTGCCGGTCAGTCGCACCACCCGCAATTTGTTCGATACCCTCATTGGCCGGGTTCGGCGCGAAAGCCCCTACGATGATGCGCACTTGTTGCACCGGCTGGACGCCGAAACCTCTGGCATCACCTTGCTGGCGTTGGAAAGCCATTACGACCGCAAGTGGAAGAAAAAACTCGACCGCCTGATGACGTCCAAGCGCTATCTGGCGCTGGTTGATGGCGTGCCGTCGTGGCAAAAGCAAGAGTTGGAATGCTGGCTGGCAGAACGCGGCGACAGCGCAATTCGATCCCGGGTGCATTGCATTGCCGGACAGGCGGATCAGCCACCCGACGGGACGCAATGGATCAAGCCCAAGTGGGCTCGCACTGGCTTTACCGTGCTGGCTTCAAACAACGGCCAAAGCCTGATTGAATGCCGCTTGTACAGTGGGCGCAGACATCAGATACGAACCCAGCTGGCCTGGCTTGGCCACCCGATTGTGGGGGATAAAATCTACTCCCATGATGGCGCGTTTTATTTGCAACGGTTGGAGCGTGATCTGGACGATGCGGATTACCAGACACTGGGTGCAAACCATCATCTGCTGCATGCCTGGCAACTGCAGTTGAACCTGTACGGTGAAGCGTACTCGGTGACGGATACTAACTTGTCGGATCAGTGGCCGGAGTGGGTGCATAAAGCCGTTCGCAGTGCCGATTTTCTAACAGCTGATCGGTAAAAACTCAGGCAATTATTGAAGCTTTTCTCAGTTGTGCGGAAATTAATCAAAACTTCTCGCCGCCGATTGGAAACAGGGTCTATATTGGACGTGTCTTTATACGGGAGAAAAGACATGTTCGCTGACAACCAACCCAATTCATTCGCCGCACACCCTTCGGTATACCTGTCAGGTGACTGCGGTTACGCCATTGACGGCAACACCATTACCCTCAACATCGAAGCTATTAACAACGACCGCTCGGAAGGCAATCTGAGTGGCACATTGTTGCTGGAACTGCGTGCGTCCCGAACGGGCGATCGTCAACAGCACGTGCTGACGCACACGGTACTGGGGGCACTGGCTGGCCAGTGTTTCTTCCCGCAGTGCCAACACCTGCTGCCGTTTGAAGAGCCACCGGTCGGCCAGTGGCAACTGTCGTTGCAACTGCGTGAATGGGACGGTGTGGAATACCAGCTGGTCGACAGCATGACCTTTGCCTGTGACTACGTGGTTGAGCCCGAGCTGGATGTGCTGAACGGCAAAAATGTGATTGAAGTAGCGTTTGGTAGTGCTGCTGCGCCTGAGGAAGTGAAGGAACCTGCGTCCAAAGCGACAGAGCCAGAGAAAATTGCGGTGAAACAAGCGCCTGTTGCCAAAAAGCCTGCTGCTAAAAAAGCGTCTGTTACCCAAAAAACGGTTGCTATAAAAGCGCCGGCGGCTAAAAACCAAGCGTCAGCGGCTAAGGCCGAAGTGTCTGAAACAAGCAGTGCAACGACCAGCGTTAATGTGAACAGCGCCAGTCTGACCCAGTTACAGTCGCTGGCGGGCGTATCGCGCAAGCTGGCCGAGGCGCTGGTGGAAGGTCGTCCTTACTACAAGGCCAAAGACCTGCTGGAAGTGAAAGGTCTGGGTAAGAAAACCCTCGAAAAAATCCTGTCTCAACTGAGCTTCTGAGTCCGTTTTAAGTCCTTAAAACGTCAAACGGCAGGCCTGACTATCCGGGCCTGCCGTTTTTATTTGCAAAAACAGGCGCTTGATCAGCGTTTCATAAACGACAGCTCTGGGCCGACCGGCACAATGCGGGTCGGGTTGATCATGTCGTGACTGTAGTAATAGTGACGCTTGATGTGATCCATATTGACCGTCTCAGCAATGCCCGGGTGGTCGTATAAACGCTTCAGGTACGCCGACAGCGCCGGGTAGTCCTCGATGCGGCGGAAGTTGCATTTGAAGTGACCAACGTAGACGGCATCAAAACGTACCAGAGTGGTAAACAGACGCCAGTCGGCCTCTGTCAGCACGGCGTTGCCATCGTCATCCGCTACCAGAAAATCCTGCTGCTGCAGAATGGTCTCGGCTTCGTTCAGGGCTTCAAATACCCGCGCTACATTGGCTTCGTATTTATCCGCCTGAGTCGCAAAACCGGATTTGTACACACCGTTGTTGATGTCGTGGTACACCCACTCGTTCACTGTATCAATGCGTTCACGCAGGGACTCGGGGTAGTAATCGTCGTGGTTGCCCGTCAGCTCGTTAAATGCTGAATTGAACATCCGGATAATCTCGGACGACTCGTTGCTGACAATGCAGTTTTGCTGTTTGTCCCACAGTACCGGCACGGTCACGCGGCCGCTGTAATCGGCCTTGTTGCGGGTGTACACCTGGTGCATGTAGTCCGAGTTGAACAGCGCATCGCCGCTGGAGCGAAAGCGTTCTTGTTCGTGTTCGGTGTCGAATTCCCATCCGTTGGACAGCATGTCCGGAGACACAACGGATACATCGATGTGGGCTTCCAGCTGTTTCAGTTTGCGGAAAATCAGCGTGCGGTGTGCCCACGGACAAGCCAGTGACACATACAGGTGGTAGCGACCGGATTCTGCGGCAAAGCCACCCTTGCCAGTGGGGCCGGGTTCGCCATTGGTGGTTACCCAGTTGCGTAGCTGGGCGTCTTCGCGTTGAAAGGCGCCGTCAGAGGCTTTGGTGTCGTACCATTGATCGTGCCATTCGCCATTAACCAGCAATCCCATTGGAAGCTCCCGTCATTCGTTGAAAGTGCTGACAGTGTAGGCAATCAATTAAACGAAAAAAGCTCAATAAATACGAAAAACCGTTCGAGAAATATGAAAGATCATCGGGTTCTTGGGATTTAGCTATTGGCTGTTAGACACAGGGATTGGGTGATGGAGACTGGGTGATAGATAGCGAAAAAGCCAGAGAGTCATAAGGCCAGAGTAGAAGTAGGGGCAGAAGAAAAAGAAAAAGGAAAAGGAAAAAAATAGAAGTATGGGAAGTGGTGAGCAGGGCACCACTCCACAAACACAAACAGGAGCCGAAGCTCCTGTTGCGATTCACTTCACAACTGGGTGTTGCCCGCACGCAGTGCGGGCAATCAGGCTTCGATTAGAAGAAACCCAGTGGATCAGTGCTGTAGCTAACCAGCAGGTTCTTGGTCTGCTGGTAGTGATCCAGCATCATCTTGTGGGTCTCACGACCAACACCGGACTTCTTGTAACCACCGAAGGCAGCGTGTGCCGGGTAAGCGTGGTAGCAGTTGGTCCATACACGGCCAGCTTCGATACCACGACCCATGCGGTAAGCACGGTTCATGTCGCGGGACCATACACCAGCACCCAGACCGAACTCGGTGTCGTTGGCGATTGCCAGAGCTTCAGCTTCGTCCTTAAAGGTAGTTACCGCTACCACAGGGCCAAAGATTTCTTCCTGGAATACGCGCATGTCGTTGGTGCCTTTCAGCAGGGTAGGCTGGATGTAGTAGCCAGTGCCCAGGTCACCGTTCAGCGCTTCAGCGTCACCACCGGTCAGTACTTCAGCGCCTTCGTCACGACCAATCTGCAGGTAGCCCATGATCTTCTCGAACTGCTGCTGGGAAGCCTGAGCACCCACCATGGTGTCGGTATCCAGTGGGTTACCACGCTTGATCTGACCGATACGCTCAACCACCTTGGCGATGAACTTCTCGTAGATGCTTTCCTGAATCAACAGACGGGAAGGACAGGTACATACTTCACCCTGGTTGAAGAAGGCCAGTACCGCACCTTCAACACACTTGCTGATGAAGCTGTCTTCGCAATCCATGACGTCTTCGAAGTAGATGTTAGGGGACTTGCCGCCCAGCTCTACAGTGGAAGGAATGATGTTTTCAGCAGCACACTTCATGATGTGCGCGCCAACCGGGGTAGAGCCGGTGAAGGCGATCTTGGCGATACGGGTAGAAGTCGCCAGCGCCTGACCGGCTTCAGCACCAACGCCGTTTACGATGTTCAGTACGCCCGCTGGCAGCAGGTCGCCGATGCATTCCATCAGGATCAGGATGGAAACAGGAGTCTGCTCGGCAGGCTTCATAACGATACAGTTACCGGCGGCCAGTGCTGGAGCCAGTTTCCACGCTGCCATCAGCAGTGGGAAGTTCCAAGGGATGATCTGACCAACAACACCCAGAGGCTCGTGGAAGTGGTAAGCAACGGTGTTTTCGTCGATGTCACCGATGGTGCCTTCCTGAGCGCGTACACAGCCAGCGAAGTAACGGAAGTGGTCAGCAGACAGTGGTACGTCAGCAGCCAGGGTTTCACGAACGGCTTTACCGTTGTCCCAGGTTTCGGCTACTGCCAGTTTTTCCAGGTTGGCTTCGATACGGTCAGCAATCTTCAGCAGGATGTTGGCGCGTTCGGTAACAGAGGTTTTGCCCCAGGCGTCTTTGGCCGCGTGTGCTGCGTCCAGTGCTTTTTCAATATCCGCTGCATCAGAGCGAGGAACCTGACAGAACACCTGACCGTTTACCGGGCTGATGTTGTCCATGTAGTTGCCGTTTACTGGTTCAACCCACTCACCGCCGATGAAGTTGCCGTAGCGTTCTTTGAAGGTTACGACTGAGCCTTCTTGGCCAGGATTTGCATAGATGGTCATGTTGGTTCTCCGGGTAATTATTGTTATCGCAAACAGAGTTTTGATGGCTCGGACGTCAGGTCCGCGTCAATGCGAGTCCGACCAGTTTGCTGGATGGTTTGCGACCCGGTCATTTGGCATCCTTGTTTAATTCGACGGAACCTTGGTCGTAGTTCCAAAGGAGTAGAAATTGCCCTTTGTGTGACTTGCATCAAACGGAGTGCGTCAGTGGGGTGTTTTTTGGCAAATCAGGTCGTAGCAGAAAGTCGCAGCGAACCGCGTTCAAAGCAGGGCAGTCAGGCTTTGGACGATTTCGATGGACGATTTTGATGGCTGGTTACATTTGCCACACCTGGCCAATTGCCGGACAATAGCCGCCCCTGACGACAGACCCCATTTCAGGATCGCCTGACGATATGACCACTCGCATTGCCATTAACGGTTTTGGCCGGATAGGACGTTCGGTATTACGCGCGCTGTATGAAAACCGTTACCGCGAGCAGCTGCAAATTGTGGCTATTAACGAACTCGCCGATATCGACTCACTCAGCTACATGCTGCGCTACGACAGCACCCATGGGCGCTTTCCCGGCGAAGTGGTGGTTGAAGGCCCGGGGTTGTTACGCATTAACAACGACCTGATCCGTTGCTATCACGAAGCCGAACCCGAGCAGTTGAACTGGGCCGAAGATCAGGTCGACCTGGTACTGGAATGCAGCGGTCAGATCCGCAACCGTGACGATGCCGAGGCCCACTTGCAGGCCGGTGCCGCGCGGGTACTGATTTCCAACCCGGCCGACAGCGCCGTTGATAACACCATTATCTACGGCATCAATCAGGACAGCCTGACCGCCGAGCAGCAGATTGTCTCCAACGGCTCTTGCTCGACTAACTGTCTGGTGCCACTGCTGACGGTATTGAACGAGGCCTTTGGCATTGAGCGTGGGGTGACCACCACCATTCACTCGGCAATGAACGACCAGCCGGTGATCGATGCCTATTCCAGCGACCTGCGTCGAACCCGCTCGGCTGTACAGAGCATCATTCCGGTCGATACCGGCTTGCCGAAGGGCATTGCCCGCTTGATGCCAGAGCTGGATGGCAAGCTGGAAAGCCTGCACGTGCGAGTGCCGACCATTAACGTTTCGGTGCTGGATGTCAGCTTGCAACTTGGCTGTGACACCACGGTCGAGGCGGTGAACCAGTTATTGCAGCAGGCCGCGAACGACCGTTTCAAAGGGCTGGTGGGTATCAGCTATGAACCTCATGCATCGACCGACTTTAACCACGATCCGCGTTCCGCCATCATCGACGCCACCCAGACCCGGGTCAGCGCCGGTTCGATGCTGAAGCTGTTCGTCTGGTTTGATAACGAATGGGGCTTTGCCAACCGCATGCTGGATACCGCCGTACGGATGGGCCAGCTGTACGGCTCGAACGACTGATTCAAGGCGCTTGCCTCGACGGACGAGCACCCGGTGGGCAAGCGTTGTCATTCTGGCGACACTGGCTAGCAATAAGAGGCTAGCGACTGTTGCCATGCAATCTCACAATAAAAGGCTTGGCTTTGGCCAGCAACACAACTACTGAGGAAAGCACAATGTCTGTGATCAAAATGACCGATCTGGATTTGAAAGGAAAACGCGTCCTGATCCGTGAAGATCTGAACGTACCGGTAAAAGACGGCAAGGTAACCTCTGATGCGCGTATTCGCGCCTCCCTGCCAACCATCCAGCACGCGCTGGAAGCCGGTGCCAAAGTCATTGTGATGTCTCACCTGGGTCGTCCGACCGAAGGCGAATACGCTGATGAATTCTCCATGCAGCCAGTAGCAAACCACCTGGGCGGCCTGCTGAACCGCGAAGTGAAGGTGGTTAAAGACTTCGAAGCGGGTGTTGAAGTAGCCGAAGGCGAACTGGTGCTGCTGGAAAACGTGCGCTTTAACAAAGGCGAAAAGAAAGACGAAGAAGCACTGTCAAAAGCCTACGCGGCCCTGTGTGACGTATTCGTAATGGACGCGTTCGGTACCGCGCACCGCGCTCAGGCTTCTACTCATGGCGTTGCCAAATTTGCTCCGGTTGCTGCTGCCGGCCCATTGCTGGCTGCTGAACTGGACGCGCTGGGTAAGGCGCTGGACAAGCCAGCCCGTCCGCTGGTGGCCATCGTTGGCGGTTCCAAGGTGTCTACCAAGCTGGAAGTGCTTAACAGCCTGTCTGACATCTGCGACCAGATCATCGTTGGTGGTGGTATCGCCAACACCTTCCTGGCCGCCGCTGGCAAGCCTGTGGGCAAGTCGCTGTACGAAGCGGACCTGATTGATTCTGCCAAGGCGCTGATGGAAAAGGTTTCCATCCCGGTACCAACCGACGTGGTATGTGGCAAGGAATTCTCCGAGTCTGCCGAAGCGACCCTGAAGTCTGCCGACGATGTGGCTGAAGACGATATGATCTTCGATATCGGTCCGGATTCTGCCGCAGCTCTGGCTGAACAGCTGAAAGAAGCCAAAACCATCATCTGGAACGGCCCGGTAGGCGTATTCGAATTCGACCAGTTCGGCGAAGGCACCAAAGCCCTGTCGCTGGCGATTGCCGAGTCTGACGGCTTCTCCATTGCCGGTGGCGGCGACACCCTGGCCGCTGTCGACAAGTACGACATTGCCGACAAGGTGTCCTACATCTCCACTGGTGGCGGTGCTTTCCTGGAGTTTGTGGAAGGCAAGACCTTGCCTGCGGTAGCGGTTCTGGAAGAACGCGCCAAGGGTTAATCCGGACACCCGGAAAGCAAAAAGCCGCTCGAATTGAGCGGCTTTTTTGTGCCTGACAGAATTGGCTTTCAGGTAGTTGTTATCAGGTATTAGCTATCAAGTAATCGACGCCTGATAAATCGACTCGATGGTGCGGTTCAGCGTACCAGTGAAGTCACCATCGCTCTGACGTGCAGACAAACCTTCAGTAAGGGCTCGGGAGAAGCTCGCAATCATGCCTTCATTATTGGTCAGACGACGGTTGGATTCTTCACGGCTGTAACCACCAGAAAGAGCAACTACCTGAATTACCCGTGGGTGAGCGATGCACTCGGCGTAGAAGTTGTCCTGTTCTGGCAGGGTCACCTTCAGCATCACGTTCTGGTCGTCGGCCAGTTGGTCCAGCTGACTCAGCAACGCGGCTTTCAGCAGCCCTTCGGCATCGGCTTTGTCGGCGCAGTGAATATCCACCTCTGGCTCAATGATCGGCACCAGACCGGCGGCCAGAATCTGGCGTCCAATCTCAAACTGCTGGGCAACCACGGCAGCAATGCCGTCGGCATTGGCTTGCTTGATCACCGAGCGCATCTTGGTGCCAAACACGTCCTTGGCGTTGGCTTTGGCCAGCAGCTCATCCAGTTGTGGCATTGGCTTCATCAGTTGCACGCCATTGGCTTCGTCGGCCAGGCCCTTGTCGACTTTCAGGAACGGCACCACCTGCTTGTCTTGCCACAGGTAGTGGGAAGACGGCTTGCCGTTGATTTCGCGGTCGAGGGTGTTTTCAAACAGGATGGCACCCAGCACGCGCTGGCCGTCAAACGCGTCATTGGTGACGATGCGGGTGCGCATTTCGTGCACCTTGGTGAACATGGCCTCATCGCCGTCGTATTCGTTTTCTTCTACACCGTACAGCTTCAGCGCCTTGGGGGTGCTACCACCGCTCTGGTCAAGGGCGGCAACGAAGCCTTTCTGTTGGGTGACTTTGTCCAGCATGGCAAGTTGGGCGGGTGAAACCATGGTGACTACTCCCTGTTCTCGTGTTGTTGGTCGGTTGTGAGTGGTGTGCTCGTTCGGGCTGGCCGCGGCAGGTCGATAGGACGTGTGGTCTCCGCGTTGGTCGCCAGTTTTGGCTATTTATACCATTAAAGTAAAAATGATAATTGTTATCTTTTTGTTTTGGTTGAAGATTTTCCTGACAAGCATGCATTAACAGGGTCTGAAAGCGGCGGCGTGAGTGATACAATCATGCGACCACAATATCTTATAATGCAAAGGAAACCCCATGGCCCTGATTAGCATGCGCCAGATGCTGGATCACGCCGCCGAAGTTGGTTACGGCGTACCGGCGTTTAACGTCAACAACCTGGAACAGATGCGCGCCATTATGATGGCCGCAGACAAGACCGATTCTCCGGTTATCGTGCAGGCTTCTGCCGGTGCGCGCAAGTACGCGGGTGCCCCTTTCCTGCGTCACTTGATCCTGGCTGCCATTGAAGAATTCCCGCACATCCCGGTATGTATGCACCAGGATCATGGCACCTCTCCAGACGTGTGTCAGCGTTCTATCCAGCTGGGTTTCAGCTCTGTGATGATGGACGGTTCTCTGGGTGAAGACGGCAAAACCCCGACTTCCTACGAGTACAACGTGGACGTGACCAAGCGCACCGTTCAAATGGCTCACGCCTGTGGTGTTTCTGTAGAAGGCGAACTGGGTTGTCTGGGTTCCCTGGAAACCGGTCAGGCCGGCGAAGAAGACGGCATTGGCGCGGAAGGCATTCTGTCTCACGACCAGATGCTGACCGACCCGGAAGAAGCCGCTGACTTCGTCAAGAAAACCGGTGTTGATGCTTTGGCAATCGCCTGTGGTACTTCTCACGGTGCTTACAAGTTCACTCGTCCACCAACAGGCGACATCCTGGCGATCGACCGCATCAAGGAAATCCACAAGCGCATTCCAGACACTCACCTGGTGATGCACGGTTCGTCCTCTGTGCCACAAGAGTGGCTG
Source organism: Oceanobacter sp. ABM4_470 (assembly GCF_056158645.1). Classification (NCBI taxonomy): domain Bacteria; kingdom Pseudomonadati; phylum Pseudomonadota; class Gammaproteobacteria; order Oceanospirillales; family Oceanospirillaceae; genus Oceanobacter; species Oceanobacter sp. ABM4_470. Next base: position 2,942,721 of record NZ_JBSWTR010000001.1, on the reverse strand, counting down.
GCGGTGATCAACGAATTCGGTGGTGAAATCCCGGAAACCTACGGTGTGCCTGTTGAGCAGATCGTTGAAGGCATCAAGTACGGCGTTCGTAAAGTGAACATCGATACCGACCTGCGTCTGGCTTCTACCGGTGCGACCCGCCGCTTCCTGGCCCAGAACCCAAGCGAGTTCGACCCACGTAAATTCATGGCCAAAACCGTTGATGCCATGATGGACATTTGTGTGGCGCGTTACGAAGCCTTTGGTACCGCGGGCAACGCCAGCAAGATCAAGCCGATCTCTCTGGACAACATGTTCGAGCGTTACCTGACCGGTGAGCTGGACCCAAAAATCGGCTAATCGCCATTTTTGACCGCCCATAAAAAAACCGCCTCGGTGTGAACACCCGGGCGGTTTTTTTGTGCTTGCGGTGAGCGTCAGATCAGGCGTTGGCAGCGATTTCGCGGATACGCTGCACCATGGCACGAATGCCGTTGCCGCGGGTCGGACTCAGGTGTTTGATCAGATCGATTTCGGCAAAGTAGCCTTCGATATCAAACGCCAAAGCGTCAGCCGGGGTCTTGCCGTTGTAGGCGGTCAGCACCATGCCCAGCAGGCCTTTGACGATCTGGGCGTCGGAGTCGGCTTCCAGCATCAGCTTGCCGTCAACGATGGCGGAATCAATCCACACCTGGCTCTGGCAACCACGAATCAGATGCTCGTCGGTTTTCTTGTCGTCGGCCATGGCGGGCAGCTGCTTGCCGAGGTCGATGATGTACTTGTAGCGCTCTTCCCAGTCGTCGAAGAAGCCGAGGGTATCCAGCACGTCTTCAACGGTGATGTCGGTACCAAACGGGTTCGGTGTCAGGCTCATGGGCTTCTCCTTACGCCTGTTCGGCTTCTGAGTTCAGTTTTTCAACAAAGGCACGAATACGCAGGGCGGCTTCGCGGCACTCATCGACGCTGGCGACCAAAGCCATACGCACACGGCCAGCACCCGGATTCACGCCATTGACGGTGCGGGAAACATAAGAGCCCGGCAGTACCGTGATGTGCTGTTCTTCAAACAGACGCTGGGCAAACAGGTCGTCGGCAATCGGGGTTTTTGGCCATAAATAGAAGCTGGCGTCGGTCTGTTCGATGTCCATCACCGGTTGCAGGATTTCCAGGAAGGTCTGGAACTTCTCGGTGTACAGACGACGGTTTTCTTCCACGTGGGCTTCGTCGTTCCAGGCAGCGATGGCAGCCAGCTGGGTCTGAATCGGCTGGGCGCAACCGTGGTAGGTGCGGTACAGCAGGAACGGCTTCATGATCTTGGCATCGCCAGCAATAAAGCCGGAACGCAGTCCCGGCAAATTGGAACGCTTCGACAGCGATTGGAATACCACACACTTGTCGTAGTCATCACGGCCCAGCTCGGCACAGGCTTGCAGCAGGCCCGCAGGTGCTTCCTTACCGTCGACCCACAGCTCGGAATAACACTCGTCAGAGGCAATCACGAAGTCGTGTTTGTCGGCCAGCGCGATCAGCTTCTTGAAGTCGTCGGTGGTCAGGGTAGAACCGGTCGGGTTGCCCGGCGTACATACGAACAGCACCTGACAGTCGTTCCAGACTTCGTCGGAAACGGAATCGAAGTCGGCATTAAAACCGGTGTCTTCCAGACATGGCAGGAAGTACGGCGTGGCGCCGGCCAAATAGGCGGCACCTTCGTAAATCTGGTAGAACGGGTTCGGGCTCAGCACCAGCGGGTTGGTTTTGCTGCGATCCACCACCGCCTGGGTGAAGGCAAAAATGGCTTCGCGGGTACCGTTAACCGGAATCACCTGGGATACCGGATCGACCGCGTTCAGTTTGAAACGCTTTTCCAGCCACTCGGCACAGGCCTGGCTCAGCTCTGGCATGCCCTTGGTGGTCGGATAGTTTTCCAGACTCTGGATGTTGTCGATCATGGCTTGCTGAACAAACGCCGGAGCCGGATGTTTGGGTTCACCAATAGACAGGGAAATGTGTTCCAGCGCCGCGTTCGGGGTGACTGCGGCCTTCAGTTTGGCCAGTTTCTCGAACGGGTAGGGTTGCAGCTTGCTCAGATCCGGATTCATGTCGCACCAATTGCTTGTAAAACTCACAGCCGGGCTGTGGACGGACAAATTTGCGCCGATTATAGCTGTTGCAACTGCAAGATAAAAACCGTGCGGCACAAACAACAAAGCCGCTGAATCAGCGGCTTTGTTTGGTTCTATCAGAAGGACTTATTCGGCTTCGATACCAACCACCAACCATGGGTTGGCACTGTTGCTGGTGTCACGCTCCAGATGCCAGGTATCGAAGATACCGTCTTCGGAGTTGTCACCCAGATCGCGGCTACGGCCACGGAACAGCACGCTGATTTGACGGACGCTACCGACTTCGTCAGCTCGGACGATGTCTGCCGCCAGATCCAGCACTTCGGTTTGCGGCGGTGCATCGTTCATGGCTGCACGTTGCTGGGCCAGCGCTTCGTACAGGTCGGCCGATACGTACTCGCGAATGGTTTCCAGGTCGCCATCGTTCCAGGCTTGCTGCACCTTGCGGTAATGATCCAGTGCACCGCCGATAAAACCAACGTGGTCGAAGTCGGCAGGCAGATTCATGGGTGGTGCCTGACGGGCCGCATCCATCATACCGCCCAGGCTGGTGGCCGAGCTGGTGCGTTGCTGGGTGTTGGCACCATTCGGGAACGGTGACCGTGCTTGTGAATGAGGGGCTGAGCCCTGATAGGCATGGCCTTGCTGTTGCGGTCGGGAGCCTCGCAACAGTTTGAACAGCACAAAGGCCACCAATGCCAACAGCAGGATGTCCATGAACTGGATGCCTTCAAAGGCACCGCTGCCCAGCAGGTAGGCGAACAGACCACCGGCCAGCAAACCACCCAGCATGCCGCCCATCAGGCCTTTGCCCATGCCGCTTTTGCTGGTTTGCCCGGTTTGGGCAGCGGATTGATTTTGTTGAGTACTGTCCGGCGTAGACTTTTTCTGGGCCGGAGCGGTGGAGTAACTTTTGCCAAAGCCGCCGCTGCCAAAGCGCTTTTTGGCTTCAGCTGGCTGAGGGGAGACCATGGCGATGACCATGAAAACGGCTGCGAACAGTGACCAGAAGGACTTCATACAAACCTCTAGCGATTGAATTCTTGAGTGCTGATCCGCCTGTCGGCGTTATTGGAATACGTTTGTCAGCTTTGACTTACCCGAGTATTAAGCTCGGGTAAGTCGCAGTTTAACAGAATTCAGGGATGGCAGAACAACTTGCGGCTAACCAGAAAAGGCTTATTCAGAGGGGCCCTTACCAGAACAGCCAGCTGTAGAGGGCCAGAAACAGGATGCAAACCAGATTCAGCCACATACCAATGCGCATCATGTCTTTTTGAGGCACAAAGCCGGTGCCAAAGACGATGGCATTCGGCGGCGTGGCGACCGGCAGCATAAAGGCGCAGGACGCAGAAACACCAATCATGATGCTCATGATCACAGGGTCGATGCCCATGGCGTCGGCAATGCCCGCGAATACCGGCACCAGCAAGGCGGCACTGGCGGTGTTACTGGCAAATTCGGTCAGGAACACCACAAAGGTGATGATGCCAGCCAGAGTCAGGATGCCGCCGACACCGCCGAGCATGTCGCCGATGGATTCGGCCAGAAACACACTGGTACCGGTGGTTTTCAGCACCGCACTGAGGGTCAGACCGCCACCAAACAGCAACAACACACCCCAGTCGGCGGTTCGTTCAATATCTTTCCATTGCACTACCCGGGTCACGCCCAGTGCCAGAATGGCACACAGAGCAACAATGGTATCGAACTTGGCCAAACCGCCCAGCATGGCGTTGATCTGGCCACTGAAAATCCAGCACACCACCGCTGCCATAAAAATGCACAGGGTCAGAATGCGGCTGTGGGTCCACTCCAGCGGCTCATGGTCAATTTCGAATTTATGGCTCAGGTTCGGTTTGGTGATGATGTACAGCAGACCCACACACAGCGGCAGTAGAATCAGCGCAATCGGCATGGCCGCTTCCATCCAGTCAGCAAAGCTGAGTTTGGCTTCGGCGGCGGCAATGGCGTTCGGCGGGCTCCCCACCAGCGTACCGATACCGCCAATGCTGGCGCAGTAGGCAATGCCCAGCAGCACAAACAGGTAGGTGCCGTGGTCGTCATCGTTGTTGATCTGGTTCAGCAGGCCCATCGCCAGTGGCAGCATCATGGCGGCAGTGGCGGTGTTGCTGATCCACATCGACAGGCCGGCGGTAACGGCAAAGATCAGCAGCACGGCAATGGTCATACGGCCTCGTGCCAGCACCATGACCTTATCGGCGATGGCCTGATCCAGCTTTTGTACCTGCAAGGCGGCTGCCAGGGCAAAACCACCCAGAAACAGGAAAATAATCGGGTTGGCGAAATTGCTGAGCGCCTTGGGGGTATCGAAGACCCCAAGGAACACCGCCAGAATCGGCACCATCAGCGCGGTGATGGACACATGCACGGCTTCGGTAAGCCACAAAATGGCGCAGAACGTCAGAATGCTGAGGCCGACCACCACATCGTGCTTGTAGGGCAGGGTGTTCAGCAGTACCAGCATCAGAATGACGTTGGCGATAAAAATCAGGCTATTACGGTTCAGCAGCCAATGCTGGAACGCTTTGACAACAGCGATCATTGTTATGGTTTCCTCACAGTCGTTGGCTTGGGATCTCGTTCAAAACGGTGCTGCGTTATTCAGAGTGTCCCCAGGTAACAGAATGTTATTGGTTGGGCGCAGGCTTGTCTGTTGGCTCAAGGTACCCATTGACTTTTTATGGACTTATTAAATCTGACTTTTTATTTTGTGAAATGTAAAAAAGTTCAATCATTGTTGTTAATGGGATTTATTATCAAATAGCATGTGTTCCATTCGATGGACAGACCGTTTCCAAGGAGCACAGCTTTCCCATGAGCACGTCACGTTTTCCCTATTCTGAACTCAAAACCCTGCCCGTTTCCTTGGGCTTGATCAGTTTTCTGGCGATCAATCCGGCATTGGCCGAGCAGTCCGACAGTGAGGACGTGCTGGAAGAAGTGGTGGTCACTGCGACCATGAAGGCTCGTAGCGTGGCGTCGGCACCAGCATTTTCGTCGGTGTTTACCGCAGAAGATCTGGCCGAAGCACCGGTGAACAGTCTGTCTGACTTTCTCGATTCGGCCGTGGGTATCAGTAATCTGGCCGATGCCTCCGGCCGCGACGAACTGCAAATTCGCGGTTTGGGTGGCGAATACACCGTGATTCTGGTGAATGGCAAGCGGGTATCTTCGGCCGGCGCCATGTGGCGTGGCGGCGACTTTGACCTCAACTCGGTGCCATTGGGTGATATCGAGCGTATTGAGATCATTCGTGGCCCAATGTCGTCGTTGTACGGTGCCGATGCCATCGGTGGTGTGGTGAACATCATTACCAAGCAGCCGACCGATGAGTGGAGTGGTCAGCTGGGCGCGGAATACCGTGCCGTAACCTCCGGCAAGGGAGGTGACCAGTACCGTGCCAACGCCTCGATCTCCGGTGCCTTGAGTGATTCGGTGGACCTGGCGCTGGGAGCGGAAAAGCTGGGGCAGGATGCCTGGTACGCAGATGGCGATGCCAGTACTTCAACGGACGCGCCGGATCGTGAAGAAAAGAAAGCCCTGAACCTCAACAGTACGATCAGCTGGCAGGTGAATCCAAATCACGGGCTGCAGCTGGAACTGGCGCGTAACCGCGATGAACGTCCGTACGCACTGTATTCCGGTGGCTCGGCCAGCCGTGAACAGGACATTACCCGTACCGACATCGGCCTTAACTGGACGGGTCAGTGGGAGAATCTGCAAGCGCAGGCTTACATCAAAAGCGAGCACTCCGATATTCACGACTACAACAGCTCTTACGATGATCCGCAGTCGCGCAATCTGGAAGAAGACAACCTCTACACCAAGGCCTGGCTGTCGGGGTCGATCGGCTTTGTTGACTGGCTGGCCGGTTTTGACCGTCGCACCCAGACCATCAAGGACACCGCGACCTATCTGGACACCGGTGAGTACGATGTGACCACCAATGCCTGGTTTGCCCAGGGTGAAGCCTTCCTGACCGATGATTTCAGCGTCACTCTGGGTGGTCGTCTGGATGACCACGAATTATTTGGCCAGAACTTCTCGCCAAAAGCCTACGCGGTGTACCAGCTATCCGAAGCGCTGACCCTGAAAGGCGGTGTTTCGAAAGCCTTCAAAGCCCCGGACGGCAGCAAACTGAGCGCCGAATACGCCATTATTTCCTGTGGCGGTGATTGCACGCTGGCGGGCAACCCGGATCTGGAACCGGAAACCAGCATCAACTACGAAGCCGGTTTCGAGCTGAACCTGAGCCGCTTTGATCTGACCATGGCGTACTTCAACAACCGCATCAAGGATCTGATTGAGCGCGAAGTCGGTTACGACACCGATGGCAACCCGATCTCTGCTGAGTGGATCAACGTCGCCAAGGCCACCACCAAAGGCTACGAAGCCCAGGGTTCCTATGATCTGACCGACAGCATGGTTCTGAGCGCCAACTACACCCGTTTGATGACGTCGTACGAAGACGCCGATGGCAACAAGGTGGTACTGGAGCATCGCCCGGAACATGAGGCCGGCGTGAAGTTGAACTGGCAACCGCTGGATCGTTTCAACGTTAACCTCGATGTGGCCTACAAGGCGGGTATGCAGTACTCCGCCTGGAGTAACGCCAGCGGCAGCTGGGTGCAGGTGTACAACAAACTGCCGGGCTACTACGTCTGGAATCTGGGCATGGCCAGCGATATCGGCGATGACCTGAAACTGACCTACGGGGTGAAGAACCTCAGCAATACCCGTCTGGATAACATCAACGATAACTACAACGGCAGTGTGATGGGACGCAGTGTGTATCTGGGTGCCCGCTACCAGTTCTGATTCTATGACCCACTTATTGCTTGTATTGGCCACGGCCCTGGCAACGTCGGCGTTCTGCCTGACGTTGCCGGGTCAGCGATGGCGACATCAGCCCCTATCTGCCCGGTGGCAGAGCGGGGCTTTACTGTGTCTGGCGCTGCTGCTGATTGTCTGGTGCTGGCGTATTGAAATACTGGCGGCTGTGCTGAGCTGGTTGACCACCGTGATGCTGTCGCTGTCATTGTTTCCTGCGCTGGCACTTGTTCGGCCGACACTCGAGGCGGGACCTGCCAGCCAGAGTCACCGCACGGCGGTTGAGAAAGTGAATAAAAAGGTGAAAGGAACAGCGGATAAAGGCAAAGCGGATAAAGGAAAAGCACAATGAAACAGACTTCCGAATCCAAAGCCGTATTCCGAAACCACTGGTGGCTGAAAACCCTTGTTGCTCTGGGGCCGGGCTTTGCCTTGTCGATTGGACTGGTGGGCCTGTTTGCCTGGTGGGGGCCGGGCGGCATCGACGCCCCGAACAAGGTGCAATTCAATATGTGGATGGTGCCGCTGGTGTGGCTGGTGGTGCTGAATCTGGTTTACCCGATGCGGTCAGGCTGGCAAGCACTGGGCTGGATTGGTGGGCTGGCCTTGCTGACGCAGATTTTACTCTACTTCAGCCGCACGCAATGGGGGATTCAGTGATGGCCAAAGCAGGTATCAAGGTACGTGGCGAATGGCTGAAAATGTACAAAACCCTGCATACCTGGGTGGGCATTTGCTCGGGGTTGCTGCTGTTTGTGGGCTTCTTTGCCGGTGCCTTGACCATGTTCGAGGAACCACTGCAACGCTGGGCCAATCCTCCGCAGGATAACCTGCGCCCGGCCAGTGAGATGACGACCGCAGAACTGGGCCAGCTGGTGGATACCGTGCTGCAACAGCACCCCGCTGCGCGCAAGGACATGACCGTGCACCTGCAAGACGGTAGCCCGGCACCGGTGGTGTGGCACGAAGGGCCGTTCAGCCGCGATATTGATTTGCAGGCCAGCGAGTTTCAGGCATCGCTGGATGCACAGGGGCAACTGCAGGCGCGTCAGTACGTACCGGGCCAACTGGCGGAGTTGATCGACCAGCTGCATCGCAGCGCCGGGATTCCCGGTGATGTTGGCCACGATGTGTTAGGCGTTTACCTGATGGGCATTGCGGCGTTCTTGTACAGTCTGGCGCTGGTGTCCGGTCTGGTGCTGGTGTTGCCTGCCATCGTGCGGGACTTTCTGGTGTTGCGGCCAGAGAAAAGCAACAAGCGCTTCTGGCTCGATGCCCATAACCTGATTGGCATTACCAGTCTGCCGTTTCATCTGGTGATTGCGCTGACGGTGGTGGTGTTTGCCTTTCACGATGTGTTCTACGACTCCATGGCCGAACTGGTGTACGGCGAACAGCCGATGTTTGGCGGCCGTGGCGGCGCACCCGCGAGCAGTTACTCTATAGAAGCCTTGCCACCGTTCAACGAGATATTGCAGAACATTGAGGCCGAAGCACCGGGCTTTGGCATCAAGTCGGTGGATTTGTTTAACCTGGAGTCGGCCCGTCCGGTTGCGCGAGTGGCGCTGAGTACTGACGACTTCGTTACCCGTGGTGCCCGCGAGGGCTATCTGGTGCTGAATCCGTACACCGGGGAAGTGACCAACCGCAACATTGTGCCGGGGCAGGAAGATGTCTGGAGTGGATTGGTTGCGACTTTCTTTGGCATTCACTTTGGCAGTTTTGGTGGCCTGACCATGAAGTGGCTGTACTTCCTGTTGGGCATCAGCGGTGCCTTTGTGTTCTACAGCGGCAACTTACTGTGGACCGAAAGCCGCCGCAAAAAGCTGCAACAGGCGCAGCCCCATCGGCGTCGGTTTCATTCCGTCACCGTGATGCGAGCACTCACAAACGGCGTGTGTCTGGGCGTGATAGCAGCGGTGGCTGCCGCCATGGTGGTGGCCAAATCGGCAGGCCTGTTTGCGGCCGTTTCCAGTGAGCTGTTGTCCACAGGCTCAGCCGGGCAGGGCGCGGTGAACCAATGGTTGGTGAATACTTACTATGCGGTGTTTCTGGGCTGGCTGTTGTGGGCCTGGCTACGACGGATGTCGCCAGCCCGCAATGCCATCGAAATGCTGGTGGCCACGGCGCTGGTTATCTGGCTGATTCCGACCTGTGGGTTGTTATGGCTGCTGCTTGGGCACACACAGGTGTCGATGTTGTCGTTGGCGGTTGAAACGACCGCATTGGTTGGCGGAGCCGGGCTGATGTTCTGGGCGTGGGTATTGCGTCGCAAGCAAGTGGACGCTGCTGACACTGTGTTGGCTGCTGGATAAGATTTTTATCTTTGACTATCGTAATTCTAATACTGATTGCCAGTAGCTATTTAAGGCAGAGAAAAAAGTGATTTCCGAAACACACATCAGGGGACTAATCTGACTCTATCGATTGATTGAGGCTTTCAAATTAATCAAATCGATTCCCAATAGCTATTTAAAAGACTATCCAAGAGTCAGGAGAAATCCCATGAGCAATGTGTTCCGTTACCTCGCTGCCGCTTCCACTGGTATTTCTGCCAGCAACAACCAAGTGTCAGCCTCTGCCCAACCGGCTACCCGTCGTCGTGACGAGAGTCCGTGCAACTACGACAACAACTACTACGGTGATCAGGTGTGCCAGAGCTGTAAGGTCGATTTCAAAGGCTGACCGCTTGGTATGACCAGCCGAGCTGGTTATCAGGCCTGACTACCAAGGCTGATTACCACGGCTGAATAGGCACCGTCGAAATGCTGTTCTTCGGCGAGCCGTCCACCAGTTTGTCGGAATACACCAGATACACCAACGTGTTGCGTTTCTTGTCGAGGAAACGCACCACCTGCATGGTTTTGAACAAAATAGAGGTACGAGCGTTGAACACTTTCTCGCCGTCTTCCAGTTCATCAACAATGCGAATCGGGCCTATCTGACGGCAGGCAATGGCCGCATCCGAGGTATCTTCAGCCAATCCCAGCGAGCCGGAAATTCCACCTTTGCGAGCGCGGCTTAAATGGCACGCCACACCCTCTACTTTGGGGTCGTCAAAGGCTTCAATCACAATGCGGTGGTTTTTGCCGATCAATTTGAACGCAGTATCGACCTCGCCAATCACTTCGGCGTTGGCACTGGTGAAGGTGGCGGCAATAGCGATCACTGACGCCGCGATGCCAACAGCCGCAGCTTTGATGCCATCCAGTAACGGGGTTTTCATGGAAAGTCCTGTTGTTGCATATCCTTGATCCTGACGCTGGCTGGTTAACCCAACCAGTCCTTGGAGCGCCAACAGCATAACCGGGTTCCGTCAGTTGAGCATCAGGGGACATCTATTTAATCCGGTGCTCACTCTGGGCTACCGGGTGGTTTCGAATCACGAAGCCGACTTGCAGGCCTGACGGGTCAAGTCAAAAGTCGGCGACACAGAGTCGAGATCATCCGGCAGCCCCCGCAGGGCGCGGGTTGCCGCCGCCCAGTGCTGTGTTGACGAACCTACGCGGCCCGATTTGAAAAGGACTCGTCATTTCGCTGCATCCGTCGCCTTGCACTGAACAACGGCAACACTCGCGCAGAGCCGTGCAGGATTAAATAGATGTCCCCATCAGATAGCAGAGCGCCAGCAGTAATAGCAGTTCGAGTGCGGCGATAGCTTGCCAGAAGGCTACCGGGTTGCGCTGTACCAGCGGTGGTCGGGTGTGTTTCAGATACTGTTGATTGGGGTGGCGCAGGTCGTAGACGAATTCGGCCAGATCATCGTAGCGCTTCAGCGGATCGATCTGGCAGGCCCGTTGAATGGCGCTGTCGACCCAGGCGGGCACTTCGGTGTGTTCGTCAATCAGAATGCTGCGATATTCCAACCTGCGTTGCGCCGACTGCGAACGGCAGTGAGCCACCCGAGTACCATACGGATACTGGCCGGTGAGCATGTGATAGGTGAGCACCGCCAGCGAAAACTGATCCGATTCGGTCGAGCCGCCCAAGCCAATAAAATACTCCGGCGCCATGTACAGCGCAGTACCGGGCAGTGGTTCTTCTGTTTGCATCCCGGCTTCCATCAAACCACGTACCGCCGTCGAACCAAAATCGATGATTCGTACGGTGCCTGTGTGGTCGATCAGCACATTACCGGGCTTGAGATCCTGATGCAGCATTTCCAAGCGGTGAAAGGCGCGCAACCCTCGGGCAACTTGCTCAATGATTCCTCGAACCACCTCCAGTGACGGCTTGGGGTTGTCTTCCAACCACTGCGTCAGAGTCTGACCGTCGACGTATTCGGTGGTGGTGTACAAATAGTTGCGGGGCCGATTGGGCAGCTGGGGTTGCAGCACATGGGGGCTATTGATGCGACGGCTGATCCATTCTTCCATCAGAAAACGATCCAGATAGTCGGCGTCTTGCTGTAACTCCCCGGAAGGGACTTTCAAGGCTACTTGTTTGCCGCTGTCGAGATCTTCCGCCAACCACACGTGGCTGCGGCTTGAGGTATGCAGATTGCGCAGTATCCGATAACCGTCGAACTCCATGCGGGCATCCAGTGACGGTGGCAATGGCAGCTGTTGCAATTCAGCCACCGGGCTATTACCTCGAACTGGCGGCAACCCCGTTACCTGAATCACCTGCAAGGTGAGGTTGTCGTCACTGCCTCGTTCCAGCGCGTCTTCGGCAATCTGGCGGGCGGCATCGTCGAGGTTATCGCTGTGCAGCTGCAAGGTCTGGTCGATGAATGACGGGTCGGCAAAGTCATGGATACCGTCTGTGGTTAACAAAAACACATCGCCGCACTCCAGCTCGACACTGTGCTCATCGATGTCTGCCAGCGGCCGCATGCCCATGGCATTGGCCAGATAGCTCTTGCGGTTGTGCTCCCACAGCCGGTGGTCGCGGGTCAGTTGTTCCATCGAGCCATTACGCAACCGATAGATACGGCTGTCGCCCAGGTGGAACAGGTGGCCACTGCGCTGGCGCAGAATCAGCACAGAGAGAGTGCAGACATAACCGCGGTTGAAGTCGTTGCGAAAGGGGCTTTGCAAGGTTTGGGAATGCAGCCAGGCATTGGTGGCGGAGATGACCTTGTTGGCCGATTGCTTCACCGACCAGCTTTCCGGGGTGCAGTAATAGTCGCTAAGAAAGTTGCCAACCGCGGTTTCGGCCGCCTGACGGCTGACCTCGCTGCTGCTGATGCCATCGGCGATGGCAAACGCAAGGCCCTTTAGCGTGCGTTCATTCCCTTGAGGCAGCTTGCCATCGTGGAAATCCTGATTGTGTGCTTTGCGGCCCTTGTCGGAATAGTGGCCATAGCGGACCTGCAACTGGCTGGTCATCAATGCTCCTGAAGTGAGTGGGGCAGGTTGTTCAGGCATGGTTGTTCAGGCCAAACACAGCACTGGCCCCGACGGGTATCCGCAGGGGCCAGTGTTGAGGCTTATGTCATGATGATGGCTGTGGATGGGACTTGTGAGCGTGTTTTTCTTTATCCAGAGCTTCAATACCCAAAGCTTCAATATCCAGAGCCACGATCCATGTTGGCAAAAGCCCTTATTTGGCCTTGTCAGCCGGAGCGGTCATGCTGCCAGCACCGCCGCCCAGTGTGCGCTTGGCATCCTGGCGAACGTGGGTGTAGTACAGCGGCAAGGCGACAAACAGGAAGCCACCCACCAGATTACCCAGAGCCGTCGGCAGTTCGTTCCAGATGATGTAGTCCATTACCGTGAAGTCACCACCCATGATCATGGAGAATGGGAACAGGAACATGTTCACAATGGAATGCTCGAAGCCCATGAAGAAGAACAGCATGATCGGCATCCACATGGCAGCCATTTTGCCGGTAGCAGAGGTAGAGATCATGGCGCCAACCACACCCATGGATACCATCCAGTTGCACAGCATGCCGCGGATGAAAATAGTGAACCAGCCATCGATGCCGTGAGCGGCGTAACCAACGGTACGGGATTCACCAATGGTAGAGACCTTTGCCGCCAGTGCGCCGCCGTCGGTGTTGTAACCGTAGGTCAGAATGAAAGAAATCATGATGGCTACGGACAATGCGCCAGCCAGGTTGCCGCAGAACACCAGACCCCAGTTACGCAGCAGCTGCTGCATGTTGCAGCCTGGACGCTTGTCGATCAGCGCCAGCGGTACCAGAGTGAACACACCGGTCAGCAGGTCGAACTTCATCAGATACAGCATGATGAAGCCAACCGGGAACAAACAGGCACCCAGAATCGGGGAGCCGCTCTTCATGGCAACGGTAATGGCGAATACGGCTGCCAGAGCCAGGATAGCACCGGCCATAAAGGCGCGGATCAGGGTGTCCTTGGTGGACATAAAGATTTTTTCTTCACCAGCATCCACCATCTTGGTGGCAAATTCGGAAGGCGCGAGATAGGACATTGTCAGTTCCTCTTGATCATGGTTTGCCCGCAGGCGGTTCTGTTTCTTCTGTGCGACGACCTGGCTGTCGCGCCCTGTTTGCCGGGCCGGCTTTTTCTTCAGGCATAAAAAAACGGTATCCCGCGGCCGTCAGACACACTGACAGTCGCTGGACACCGTTATCCAGATACATGCATTAAACGATCTTGAACGCGATCTATGGTTGGGCCGCCGTTGGCCCGAACCTGACTGAACATAGCAACAGCCGTGCCAAATATCGGCTATTGTCTGGCTCCAACTGACCGAAGGTCGGCCTGATCACACTTTTGGATAGCATTGTCATCTATGCCTTACGGCGGATGTGGACAATTGCCTTTCTTGAGAGGATGCAGCCAGTCAGGTGTTTCGCAGTCGATAAGTAGGGAAGGATATTCAGGAGCGTTTAAAGCGCGGTGGCAGGCATATTTGCCTTATAACAGCACCAGCCTGGTGCAGTGCGAGCTGGTGGTTATATCTTGTTGTAGATAGCAGACGGGAGGAGCAAAACCTGCTCAAGCAGCGTGCAGTGGCACAACAGTGGCAGTCGTCAGCTTGTTGACCTTCTGCATCAGGCTAACCCAGCACTTGTCGACGCTGCGTTTGGCCAGTGCTGGCAAACGAATCGACAACGGATTCAGGTTAGGGCGGCTAACGCCATCAATCAGAATGAAATCGATCTGTCCGGCGCGACGGCGCACCATAATGTTGTTCGGGCTGACATCCCGGGTACAAATATGGTTGTCGACCAGATACCGATACAACTGATCGAGTTTGCGGTTGAGGGTGCCGCGGTCAATCTGATTGGCTTTGATGGTCTGGGTCAGCGTCAACGACACCTCGCCATTGTCATCGTGAATCAGCGGAAACAGCGCGCCCGTGCCCTGGGAGGTTTTGATGTCTCCCATATAAGGAGCGATGAAACGCATATCCACGCCTTTGCGCAGCAAGTACAGGAAATAGCGTTTTTCGCGGCGGGTTTGTTTTTCCGGCTTGGTGCCGACCTTGATGCAAAAGTCGGGATCATCAGGATGGCGGTAGCAAGCTCTGTCCCTGCCACGGCCTATCAATAATTCAGGGTTAATACTAATCGTTTGCGTCATTGCAGTGCCCGTTTAAAACGGTTGTTCTATTAATATGACTTCCATGTTAAAGCTGGGCAATTATGGGATAAATCCGTCTATCTAGTACGAATTGTTTCACAAATATGGATATTTGAAGTATGCAACTGTGTACAAGCCTAGGGACCCTCTGAATAACTCTGCACAGCTCTCGGCTCTGGCTTCCTGCTTCGCCCTACCTCCTGCATCCATGCAGTCGTGCGCGGGTCCTGCAGGTTGTCAGAACAAGGCGGCGAATGCAGCGGAATGACCAGTCCTTTCCAAATTCGACAACACCGTTCTGGCAACCTGCAGGCCGCGCCCTACGGGGATGGCAGGGCATTGCTGACTCTGTGTCGCTGATTTTTGACTTGACCCGTCAGGCCTTCAAACCAGCTTCGTGACTCAGCTTCGCCCTGTCATCCAGAGCGGGCACCGAGTCATTCAGAGGGCCCCTATATTTTGTTGATTTATGTCAATAAATAGACCGTGGCTAGGGGGGAGGCGTCACTGGTTTAAGGGCTCTTGAACAAGCACGCTAACCCTAACTACACTGGTGGCCAAATTCAGACTGCAGGAACGCAGCATGTATCGCGCCGTCGACGTAGCCTACAAAATGCTCGAACTGGCCCAGCAACGTCAGCTGGCGCTATCCAACTTACAGCTGCAAAAGCTGCTCTATATTGCCCACGGCTATTTGTTGGCGTGGAAAAACAAACCCATGTTCAAGGACGACATCAGCGCCTGGAAATACGGCCCGGTGATTCTGGGGGTGTACAACCAGTTTCGGGAATTTGGAGCCGAGAAAATTCCGGTCGGTGCGGTGGAAGCGGGAGTCGACGACCATGACGTAGTCGAAGCACTGGAAGGCACCCTGAAACTCTACGGCGACCGCGATCCGATGGACCTGGTGAACCTCACCCATCAGCCCAACACACCCTGGTATAGCGTGTATGAAGAAGAAGATGGCAAGCGCGACCTGTTTGCCCGCATACCGAATGACATGATCAAGGATCACTACCGCAAGGTGATCAGCTGCCCTGACAACGTATCCGGACTTTGAAAGGAATCGCAGACATGGACCCGTTTACCAAAGCCGTACCCAGCCGTCCTGCGACCGTCAAGGAAACCCAGGAGCAGGTGGATTACTCCCTTAAAAAAGACGAACAACTGGTCAAGTTGGCCCATAGTCGGGCTTTGACCGGAGATGTGAAAGCCAATACCAACCTCAAGATTGGCCTGTCGATGTTTATTTGCCTATTAATAGTCGGCTGGTTTGTGGGACTGTTCTGGTTTATTGGCAGCTATTTCAGCCAGATGCAGACATTGGCAGAGCCTGTGCCCAGCAGCGTGATGCTGGGCATTATTGGCGCAGGCTCCGGCGTGATTGCCCTGATGGGCTACATCCTCAAAGGCTTGTTCAAAAGCAATTGAGTTGCTGTGCCCTCGCTGGTTTAAAACGCGGAAGGCCGGAATTTGGCCGCATCAATGATGGACCAGAGGTGAATGATCCAGCCCAGCATGATGGTCCACAGAGCCCCTGCCAGCACAAACATCAAAATGGCCATGATCAAACGGCCTTGCAGCAGCTGCCCCAAACCGGGAATAAACACACTACATAATGCGGCAAGGACATTGCCGTCAGAACCCAGGGACCCTCTGAATAACTTTGCACAGCTCTCGGCTCTGGCTTCCTGCTTCGCCCTACCTCCTGCATCCATGCAGTCGTGCGCGAGTCCTGCAGGTTGTCAGAACAAGGCGGCGAATGCAGCGGAATGACGGGTCCTTTCCAAATTCGCCAACGCTGTTCTGGCGGCCTGCAGGCCGCGCCCTACGGGGATGGCAGGGCTTGCTGACTCTGTGTCGCTGATTTTTGACTTGACCCGTCAGGCCTGCAAATCAGCTTCGTGATTCAGCGTCGCCCTGTTATCCAGAGCGGGCACCGAGTTATTCAGGGGGGCCCTAGGCCAGACATACACACACCAGTTGATAGATATGATTACTTGGAGAGCAGCCCGGCCGAAAAGTTTTATTCGACCCGGCCGAAGCGGGCCTCGGTTTCCTCTTCGCGCAAGGTCAGTACCTCGTAGCCGTCCCTGGTGACCGCAATGGTGTGCTCCCACTGAGCCGACAGCTTCTTGTCACGGGTGATGACCGTCCAGCCGTCTTTCATATGCTTCAGCTTGCGGTCGCCCTGGTTGATCATCGGCTCGATGGTGAAGGTCATGCCTTCTTCCAGCTTCATGCCAGTGCCCGGCGCGCCGTAGTGTAACACCTGCGGGTCTTCGTGCATTTCGCGGCCAATACCATGGCCACAGTATTCACGTACCACGCTGTAACCGGCTTGCTGAGCCACCTGCTGCACCGCAAAACCGATATCGCCCAGTGTCGCCCCCGGCTTCACCGTTTTGATACCGGCCCACATGGCCTCGTAGGTTTTATCCACCAGACGACGGGCCACTGGCGTGATCTTGCCTACGCAATACATCTTGCTGGAATCGGCAATAAAACCGTTCTTCTCCAGCGTAATATCGCAGTTGATGATATCGCCGTTGCGTAGAATCTGACTCGCCTTCGGCATGCCGTGGCACACCACATGGTTCACCGAGGTGTTCAAACAATACGGGAAATCGTACTGGCCTCGGCTGGCTGGACGGGCGTTCAACTCGTTTTCAATGAAGTCTTCCACCGCCAGATTGATGTCCATGGTACTGACACCCGCTTGCACAAAGTCGTCCAGCATCGCAAACACCTGCGCCAGCAAACGACCGGATTCACGCATCAACTCCAGTTCTTCAGGGTTTTTCACAACCGCATTCATCAGCTGGCCTCTTGCGTTCGTGCCTGATGGTGCTCAGAGCGCAATGACGCCAACGGCAAAGCCTCATTCATCAACAGCTTGCGGGTTAATTCGGCATAACTCAGCTGTGGATAAAACTCCGCCAACATACCAATCTTGATCCAGTACTCTGCCTGCGAATTGATCGACCGCGCCATCACGGCGCTGGCGTCGCGAATCTCTTCATGCAGTTCGTCAGAGATTTTGACGATTCCCATGGTGTCTACCTTTAAGGATGGAAGCAGTGCCTGCTTCGAAATACAAAACATATACGAATTGTATATTTAAACATCCTCCAACATTGTGCTGATAGCAGGGACAGAGCGTTTTGGGGTTTGGTAACGATCGGGTGCTGTGCTCGAGCGGGGCATAGGATGGTGCTCGGGTCACACCCTACGGTACTACGCTGAAAATCAGGGGCTGTGGCAATCTGCCACAAGCCGCAATAGCTGTCTGAAAATCCCGGCCGCAGACTTCAAAAGCCAGCGCCGTTTTTACCCCAGGCCAATCGATCGGAAGTCCCGATTATTACTGGGCTTTGCGGCATTCCATGGATCGAATGGCAAGGTTCTGGAGGCATTATCTTATGTTCATCACGACAACTGTTTACTTCAAAAGCTCATAAAAATGCTTGTTTATCCGACCAAACGCTATTGGCAATTTCAGATTCATCGGTCTAGTATATTTCTTATTGATCTATCGTTATTCCAAAACGAAATAACTCTAAGAGGGCTGATGGATGCAACCGATCGTTACTCACTTTTTCGACGAACCTACCTTTACCTATAGCTACGTGGTGCAGTGCCCAGACACCAACCACTGTGCGATTGTCGACTCAGTGCTGGATTTTGACTACGCATCCGGCAGCACCAATACCGAATCTGCTGACGCGATTCTGGCGTTTATTGAAGCCAACAAACTGACCGTCGACTGGATTCTGGAAACCCACGTGCATGCCGATCACCTGTCGGCAGCGCCTTATCTGGCCGAAAAAACCGGTGCCAAAATCGGCATTGGTGCCCATATCACCACAGTGCAGGAAACCTTCGGTAAGGCGTTTAACGCTGGTACCGAATTTGCCCGTGACGGCAGCCAGTTCGATCAGCTGTTCAACGACGGTGACACCATTGAAGTGGGTAACCTGAAAGGTCAGGCCATGCACACCCCGGGTCACACCCCAGCCTGTATGACCTACGTATTTGGCGATGCCGCATTTGTGGGCGACACCCTGTTTATGCCGGATTACGGCACGGCTCGTTGTGATTTTCCCGGTGGCGATGCCACAACCCTGTTCCGTTCTATCAAACGCCTGTTCGCCTTGCCGGGCGATACCCGTCTGTTCCTGTGTCACGACTACAAGGCGCCGGGTCGTGATGAATACGTTTGCGAAACCAGCGTGGCCGCCGAACGTGAAAGCAACGTCCATGTAAAAGATGGCATCAGTGAAGCGGACTTCGTGAAAATGCGTTCCGAGCGTGACGCCACTCTGGGAATGCCAAGGCTGATTCTGCCGTCGGTGCAGGTAAATATGCGTGCCGGTGACATGCCGGAGCCAGAGGAAAATGGCCAGGTATACCTGAAAGTACCGATTAACCTGTTTTGATCGGCCAACCAAAACAATAACAACAACTTACTCAGCAGCAGGAGTTCAATATGGAAGTACGTTCACTTTCACCTTTTATCAGTGTCAGCCCGCAAATTACCGCCGGTGATGTAGGAATAGCGGCTTCCATGGGCTTCAAGTCGATCATTTGTAATCGACCGGAGAAGGAATCGACTGACCAGCCGGCCACCGATGAAATCCGTCAGGCGGCTGAAAGCCACGGCATGGAATTTCGTTATATGCCGGTCATCTCCGGCAAGGTGACCGATGAAAACGCGGCTGAATTCAAGCAGGCGTTAGAAGCGATGCAAGGTCCAGTGTTGGCGTTCTGTCGTACCGGTACTCGCTGCGCCACCTTGTGGGCATTGTCTGAAGCCGCACATCTGGATGCTGATGCCATTTTGCAGGCCACAAGCAACGCAGGGTATGACCTCGGTGCCCAGCGTGATCGTCTAACGGCCATTCGCCAACAACAGTCTGGTGCTGCACCAAAAGTTGCCGGAAAGCGCCATGAAGTTGTGATTGTTGGCGGTGGTGCTGGTGGCCAGGCCGTGGCCGCCAGTTTGCTGAAACGCCAGCCAGACCTTGATATCGCCATCGTGGAACCGCGCTCCGAGCACTACTACCAGCCCGGCTGGACCCTGGTAGGCGGTGGCGTATTCAAGCGCAGTGATACCGCGCGTCACATGGCCGAAGTGATGCCAGACAAAGCCCGCTGGTATAACGCCGCCGCCGCGACGTTCCAGCCAGAGCACCAACAGGTCACGCTGGAAGATGGCGAAGTATTGCAGTATCGGGTGCTGATTGTGTCACCGGGCTTGTCGCTCAACTGGGATGCGATTGAAGGCGTCAGCGACACCCTGGGTAAAAATGGCGTGACCTCCAACTACAAGTTTGATCTGGCGCCGTATACCTGGGAGCTGGTGCAGAGCACCCGCAAGGGCAAGGCGCTGTTTACCCAGCCGCCAATGCCTATCAAGTGTGCCGGTGCACCGCAAAAAGCCATGTATCTGTCGTGTGATGCCTGGAGCCGAAGCGGTGCGTTGAACAACATCGATGTCGAATTCTGCAATGCGGGTGGTGCGCTGTTTGGCGTTGCTGACTACGTCCCGGCCTTGATGGAGTACGTCAAAAAGTACGGCATACAGCTCAACTTTATGCACAACCTGACGCGGGTGGACGGCAACAGCAAAACTGCAGTGTTCGACGTTACCGATGGCGAAGGCAACGTCAGTCAGGTCGAAAAACAGTTTGACATGATGCACATCTGCCCGCCGCAGAAATCGCCCAAATTTATCGCCGACAGTCCGCTTGCCGACGCCGGTGGCTGGATTGATGTGAACCCGGAAACCCTTCAGCACAAGAAATACGGTGACGTATTTGGGCTGGGTGACGGCGGTAATACACCCAACGCCAAAACCGCGGCAGCAGTGCGCAAGCAAGCGCCTACCGTCGCCGAAAACGTACTGATGGTACTGAACGGTGAGGCCCCGAGAGCGGTGTACGACGGTTACGGTTCCTGCCCGCTAACCGTTGAGCGCGGCAAGATCGTACTGGCTGAATTCTGTTACGGCGGCAAGGTCAGCCCGACCTTCCCAAGCTGGTTGCTAAAAGGCACCGAAGCCACCCGGCTGGCCTGGTTGCTGAAAGAAAAGGCACTGCCGTGGATTTACTGGAACGGCATGCTGAAAGGCCACGAATGGCTGGCCGAGCCAAATATTCTGGCCCATCGCCCGGCGGATCACGAAGCGCTGCCAGCCTGCGACTTCAGCGGCAAAAAATAACCTTGTTGTTCGTATAGCTACAACAGCGACAGTAACAGCAATAGTAACAACGGCCCGCCAAACGACAGCTCAATAGATCTGACAGTCGTTAGGCGGGTTTCAAGCGGGAACAAGCGGGAACAAGCGAGCAGTCTGTCCCGGATTTTTCATCAGGAGCCTGTAGATGCTGGAACGCTATCTACCCATGCTGCAGTGGGCACGACAATACAACCAACAGACGCTGACCAGTGATCTGGTAGCGGCTGTGATCGTGACCATCATGCTGATTCCACAATCCCTTGCCTACGCATTGTTGGCCGGGTTACCGCCGGAAATTGGCCTTTACGCCAGCATTCTGCCGCTGCTGTTTTACACCGTTTTTGGTACCAGCCGCACACTGGCAGTTGGCCCGGTAGCGGTGGTGTCGTTAATGACCGCTGCGGCAGCGGGGAACCTGGCTGCTCAAGGGACTCCTGAATACATCACCGCCGCCATTGCACTGGCGTTTATTTCCGGCCTGATGCTGATCTTGATGGGATTTTTGAAGCTCGGCATGTTGGCCAACTTCCTTAGCCATCCGGTGATCTCGGGCTTCATTACTGCTTCCGGCATCATCATTGCGGCATCCCAGCTGAAGCACATTCTGGGCGTCAGCGCCCATGGCCATAATCTGGTCGAGATTGTTTCTTCGCTGTTCGAACACCTGTCAGAGGTGAACTACCCAACCCTTATTATTGGCGTCACGGCGACCGTGTTCCTGTTCTGGGTACGCAAGCAGTTGAAACCGCTACTGGTCAAAGCCGGACTTGGTCCACGCAGCGCCGACATCGTCGCCAAGGCCGGACCGGTGCTGGCGGTTGCGGTTACTACCGGCGTTACCTACCTGATGGGACTGACGGAATCTGGCGTAAAAGTGGTGGGGGATATTCCGACTGGTTTGCCGGGGCTCACATTACCGGGGTTTGATTTGGAACTGTGGCAGCAGGTAGCGATGTCAGCCTTGTTGATCAGCGTGGTGGGCTTTGTGGAATCGGTGTCGGTGGCGCAAACCCTGGCCGCCAAACGCCGTCAGCGTATCGACCCGAATCAGGAATTGATTGGCCTCGGCAGCGCCAATATCGGCAGTGCAATTTCCGGCGGTTTCCCGGTAACAGGAGGCTTTTCTCGTTCCGTCGTCAACTTTGATGCCGGTGCTGAAACCCCAGCCGCAGGGGCCTTTACCGCCGTCGGTATTGCCATTGCCACACTGGTGCTGACACCACTGATCTTCTTCCTGCCAAAAGCCACGCTGGCTGCCACCATTATTGTTGCCGTGCTGTCGCTGGTGGATCTGGGCGCACTGAAACGCACCTGGGAATTCTCACGCAGCGACTTCGCCGCCATGGCCGCGACCATCATTCTGACACTGGTAGAAGGGGTAGAAGCAGGCATCATAGCGGGCGTTAGCTTGTCGATTTTGCTGCACCTGTACCGCACCTCCACACCACACAGCGCCGTAGTGGGCCGCGTACCGGGTACTGAACACTTCCGCAACGTTGAACGCTTTGACGTAGAAACCGACCCGAAAATACTCACCGTGCGTATCGACGAAAGCCTCTACTTTGCTAACGCCCGTTACCTGGAAGACTGTGTCTACAATCTGGTTGCCAAAAACCAGCAAGCCGAACACCTGATTCTGATGTGCCCGGCCATTAACGGCATCGACGCCTCGGCTCTGGAAAGCCTTGAAGCCATCAACGTACGCTTGAAAGACGGCGGCGTAAAACTGCACCTCACTGAAGTAAAAGGCCCGGTGATGGACCAACTGCGCCGCAGCCATTTCCTGGAAGAACTCAGCGGCCAAGTGTTCCTAAGCCAGAACCTGGCGTGGGAAACCCTTAGAGGGCATTGATTTTCTTTCGTTGCACAGCCCGACGGGCTACGTGTGTTGGCTAAGCCGGTTGCGGCAGCATGCCGTCAACCAGAAAGGACGTCAGCGGAAAGTGAACGGTCTCAGGGTTTCCTACCGCTTTGAAGGTGACCTTGTCGCGGCTGACTTCACACAGCCAGCGTTCCATCGACTCTGGACTGCTGTCAGCAAACGGCCGAGGGGTAAACAAGGCGACGCATGTCAGTGGCGCTGCACTGCGAGCAGACAAATACTCGAATGCCTCAACCCCAGCAGCGCGCATGCTGCTGCCGGTGTGCTGTGACGCGCGATAGTCGCTGGGGTGAGTTAGCACTGCCTGAAATTGATCGAACGGCACTTGCTGTAAGCACACGCCAGCCGTGGTGCGGTAAGACACAGAAAACAGCGTGTGTTCGGTGGTTAAACGGTCCGATGGCCCCGGCAGTGGCATCGCATGCAGAAACACCAGACGGTAGTACGCCGATTCTGTCAGCGTGGCTTCAACCGAACAGCCGCCATAAAACAAGCTGGGCTCGTGCTGTTGGCCAAATCGCGATCCCCACTTCAACGGCGGGTAGCGGAATGGGGTTTTCAGCAAATAATGCAGTGGTTCGTTGGTCAGTGGGTGGTACTGGTGCGGGGCGGGTGGTTTGGCGGACTCCAGCAAGTCTTCCAGTACCGCTTGCTCGTCGAGCGAATCGACATAGTTCAGCGTAGCAACTTGCTCCTGGCTTTCTACCAAGCGCCACAACCGTCCTTCGATGGAGCGAATATGCACTTCACCCTGACATTGCGCCCAGATATCCGTATCTGTGTGAGTCATGCTCAGATCTTGCCTCGCATGGCATCCAAATAGGTGACCACCGTCATCAACCCTTGTACGGATTGCATTTGTTCCGCTGGAATACCGCCAGTGGCCGTGTTGGGGGAGCGCATGAAATGCTTGATCCAGGCACCATCGCCACCGGCCAGCGCATACAAGGCACGGGCAGCCCGAATCAACAGCAATGCCAGCTCGCCTTGCTTCGAAGCCGGGTCCAGCACCCCTTTATCCTTCAGGCGCGATACACTGCTGCGATTGATACCGATCACCTGACCCAACTCCGCTTGCTTTAGCGTCAGCTGCTCGGAAGCCCGAAATAACGCCTTGCAGAGCACGGCAGCAGGATCTGGTTGAAGCTGTGACTGAGCAGACATAACGACTCCAAGCGGTGATTAAACACACCTTATTTTAGGCTTTTGTGTTCAATTTGCACATTGTGAATTGTAAATGTTCATTATGTTCTTCCTAGGCTGAGAAAATAATCCATGGTAGGTCGAATAAAGCCGCGAAGCGGCTGCCATCCGACGTGTTGCATGTGTCGGATGGCACCTTCGGCTTATTCGACCTACATTGGGGCGGTGCTGCGCTCAAGGTAGTGATGCCGTGGTTTTATAGCGATATCAGCGTGTTCTGGGTTAACCTGAAGCGAACTACTCAAAAGGGCACCCCAATGCTGCAAACAGAATCCTTTGCCAATGCCATTTCCTCGTTGCAACGTGCAATGGATGAGTATGAGCGCACGGCCAATGAATTTGTGCGCGATGCCTGTATTCAGCGGTTTGAATATACCTACGATCTTTCTCACAAAATGCTGAAACGCCACCTTGAGATGACCTCTGCAAACCCGGCGGCTGTTGATGGTTACAGCTTTCAGGAGCTGATTCGTACTGGCGCTGAACGAGGTTTGTTGTTGAATAGTTGGGACTGCTGGGCCAAATACCGGCTGGCCAGAAACATCACCAGTCATAGCTACAACGAAGCCAAGGCCTTGGAAGTCTTCCAGCAAATTCCGGACTTTCTGAAAGAGTCTGAACATTTGTTGGCCCGCCTGAACGCCAGCAGCTTTGAGGACTAGATCTGTGAAGAGTGGGTGTATGGAAAAGCAACTCGCTATCAGTTCGTCCGAGCTTCAAACCGTCAAGCAGATTCTGAAGCAACACCTGCCAGCAGCGGCTCATGTTTGGGTATACGGCAGCCGTGCCAACGGCAATGCCAAACGATTTTCAGACCTTGATCTGGCCATCGAACTGGAAGGTGGAAAAACGCTCGACCTTGGCCTGCTTGCCCAGCTGGCAATGGCGTTTGATGAATCCGAACTGCCCTGGAAAGTTGATATCCTCGACATCAATTCAGCTCCTGAATCCTTTCTGGAAACGGCTCGTAACGGGATTCCATTGGAAAGCATCGCCGCTTGAGTGTGATCCACTCATTGCCATACGTAGCCTATCTTGGCTCTGGTGCGGTGTAATACGCCTTCGGCTATTACACCCTACGGCACTGTGCTATTTTTGAACAATTCCTGCGCGAGGGCTCATTATGACCACCACCATGACCATTCAACTCGACTCTGATCTCAAGCAGCGCCTTGATCGGCTGGCTGCTGCCAATCAGCAATCCAGCGATGCGCTGGCGTCCAATGTGTTGAAAGACTTTGTTGAATTGAATGAATGTTAGTCGCAGGAACTGCAAGACGCGATCAAGGAAGCCGATCGCGGCGAATTTGCCACAGCAGCTCAAGTGAAGGAAGCGCTTGGGAAGTAGGCTGCTAGAAAGAGAAGTGTGAGCATCTGATTGCGCCAAAGTGAACGGTGTCACGGTCCGTTGGTTATCTATAGATTAATCTGCCGCTCCGTAAACATTGATTAAGGAGTGATCTGTGCAAAAATCTTATAACGCTTTGCCATACCATCTTGAAGGCAATCTACAAGCACAAGCATTTCAGTTGGCAGAAATTCTAAAATTGCCAAAAACTCTATTGGGAAGAAATCCCGGTGACAAAGAAGTAAGCGCTATGGCAAGCGTTATCATGTATCGGCATTTGGATCGAATTGATCAGCACAAGGCAATGGAAAATATTTACGGCCTTGGAAATCCCAAATTGACCCAGTCTCTTGTTGGTTTAATTATTGATGCTAAGGTAAACCCTCAGTGGGGGATTTGGTCTCTAACAACTGAAGAGCTACTAAGTGATCAGCGATTTCATTCGATGGTCGATTCATATGCAGGCTTTATTGGGCTGACTGCTAGTGGCTTGGGTATATTGGATCAGTTTAAAAAAGTAGTGAAAAGCAAGAAGATGACAAAGGGTGGGTTGGCGATGGTTGCCATTTGGGGGGCTTTTTATTTCAATCACACAGAACTGGATAAAAGTAATGAGGAGATTGCGAGAAGATCCTCAATTAAAAGTTCGGAACTCTATAGATGATTCTGGCTTTTGGCTATTTGGTTTTTGTTGCGGCGGCGATATCATTCTTCTATTTGGAGTCTCCGCCGGAACGAAGGACAGTTATTTTTTTTATTGTTCTTTTTATGATGGTCTTTCGTGAGCCTGTTTTTGAGGTTTTGAGGAGGATGAGGAAATGATTAAATTTTTTGGGCTTGTATTGGCTCAAATGTTATTTTTTCACGCTGCTTTGGCTGGTGATGTATTGTGTGACTTTTCTGGGCAAGAAGAAATCCGTGTGACGGATATTGATTTGCTCAATAATGCTGCTTATTACAACGTGGTTTTTCAGGGCGAGAGCTTCCGGATGGGGGCAGATGTTTTGGATAGTAAGCTATGTGGTCAGGCCTTTAACGGTAAATGTCAAGGTACATCTCAGCTACTTTCTGGCTATGTCATTTCCTTTGAAAGTAGCTATCCCTATATTCTTGAGAAGAAAGTAACTAACTCGGAGAGCTCGGCGGCTTTTAAATTCCGTGGTTGGAGTGAAAGTATAGGTGGTATTATGATCGGCCTCTCGGTGAGGAAACTCGGACCGAATGTAGTTGTAGGTAAAGTCGTGGATTCTACAGCGAGTTCTGGGTTGTCACTTGAGAAACTGGAAAGGCTTTCATCTTTATTTATTGACCGTTGTGAAATACTTCCTCAATGATGGGGGGAGGGAAACGACGCAGAAAATGAACACTCCACCCCGAACCTTGGCCACCCCGGCCGTATTGATGGCACTCGTGAACTGGTGGTTCCCAATACCCGCTACATCATTCCTTATCGGCTTAACTCCGGATTGCAGCAAATTGAAATCTTGCGGGTGTTCCATACCTCGAGGCGATTGCCCGGGCAGCGGTGATGCGTTCTACTTGCTGTGATACTGAATAGAAAACCACAATAATTTATTTTTCAATACTATTATATTTTTCACTGATCTGTTCATTGGAGATTTCATTTCTAATTGTTCTGATTTTGTGCCACTTTCCTGGTGATATTTTGAATGATATGAAGAATGTGTCTTGGGTTTGAAAGGAAACGTTTTCTATTAGGTTGCAGTTTTCCAGGATTGATATTAGCGCACCTGTTTGATCAGTTACTTCGTTACTGGTTATTTTGTTTGGTCTTTTGTCGGTGAAGTCAAAGAGTTCTTGTACGGCGTTCTCTCGATAAATCAGTGACTTTAAATCTTTTGAAGGTTGTTTTATTAACTTGGAGTTTGTACGACTGGCGGATAGGAAGTACTTTGATTTAGCTTGTTCTATTGTTAGTTTATGGGTTAAAGACTTTATGTTTAATTCTGATGCTTGTTGGGCTGATTTTTGTGATTCCTCGGCTAGGTTAAGCTTCTCTCTGAGGAAGTTGGCCTCATTTGATATTTCATTTACTCTAATTGTTTCGTCATTGTTTTGAATTTTATACTCTCTCAGTTCTTCTAATTCTTCGTTAAGCTGTTTTATTTTGAAAGGTGACCAGTTGTGATAATTCGAAACTAATTCTGTTAATTCTCTTTCTCTTGATGCTGTTTCACTCTCTCTTTTGGCTAGCTTGTTGTACTCGTCGATAGACACAAAGCCTTTTAGATTTGTTATTCTGGCTAGTGCAATGTTAGCTCTATTTGCTCCTCCCCATATTAAGGCGGATAATGCTTGGCCTGCTCCATATAGAGTTAGCATTCCTAAGGAAAATGATATTACTTTTAAGAAGAATTCTAGCCAGTCTATGATGCTGCGTGTTTTTAAATTTGATAATGCTGACTTTTGGGTCTCCCAGTCACCTGATAAAAATATATCTCCCAATGTTTCGGCATTGAAGTAGATGGCGAAGAAAATAGTGAAGGTTGTGAAAGGTGTGTAGAGCTTGGATTTTATTGTCGGGTCTTGAGGCAATAAAATTTCAGGAATTTTCTGAATCATAGGCAGTCCCTTGGTTGTGTATCTCAGTGCCGTAGGATGTATTAACGGAACGCGTAATACATCAAATGTAGCGGTGTAATACGCCTCCGGCTATTACACCCTACGGCTTCGCGGTAGAAGCTCGTTGTAGGAGCGAATTTATTCGCGAATGACGTTACGCGTTTCGATTCGCTCTAAGGCCGACAAAGCCTGAAAGCGTCGGACGTCTGGCTTCAGACGTCCGACAAGCTAAAAGCTTACCCCAACTCTTCCAGCTTCTTCTTCAGTACTTCCATCACCACTTGCGGGTTTACCCCAGCAGCGGCTTTACGGGTGAGGCCGATGAATGGGCCCATGGCTTTGCCACGTTTTTCAACCGGGGTGTTGAGATAGCCTTCAACCAGTTTCGGGTTGTTGGCCAGTACTTCAGCAACGATGGCTTCGATAGCGCCGGTATCGGACACCTGTTTCAGGCCCATGCTGTCGACCAGTGCGTCCACACACTCAACTGTGCTGTCGCCCTTACCTTCAACCAATGCATTGAAGACTTCCTTGGCGCCGCCGTTGTTGAGGGTGCTGTCTTTAATCAGGGTCAGCAGGCGGCCGAGTTGTTCGGCGGTCACTGGCAGTTCGCTGATGCTGATTTCCAGACGGTTGAGGGTGGCGGAGACGTCGCCTTGTACCCAGTTGGCGGCCAGTTTGTAGTCGCCTGCCAGTTCGGCGGCGGTTTCAAAGTAGTCAGCTAACGCGCGGTCGGCAGACAGTACGCCAGCGTCGACGGCGCTGAGGCCGTGGTCGGCGACGAAGCGAGCGCGTTTGGCGTCTGGCAGTTCTGGCAGGGTCTGACGTACGGCTTCAATGTAGTCGTCGTCGATGATCACTGGCAGCAGGTCCGGGCACGGGAAGTAGCGGTAGTCGTTTTCTACTTCCTTGGAGCGCATGGAGCGGGTTTCGTTTTTGTCGGCGTCGTACAGGCGGGTTTCCTGAGTGATTTTGCCGCCGTCTTCGAGGATGTCCATTTGACGCTCGATTTCGGATTCGATGGCACGCTCAACGTTACGGAAGGAGTTCACGTTCTTGATTTCGGTAC
Source organism: Oceanobacter sp. ABM4_470 (assembly GCF_056158645.1). Taxonomy (NCBI): domain Bacteria; kingdom Pseudomonadati; phylum Pseudomonadota; class Gammaproteobacteria; order Oceanospirillales; family Oceanospirillaceae; genus Oceanobacter; species Oceanobacter sp. ABM4_470. The sequence continues at coordinate 2,913,922 of NZ_JBSWTR010000001.1, read as the reverse complement.
GGGTACCGAATTCTTCCTGGCCTTTCGGACGCAGGGAAACGTTACAGTCGCAGCGCATGGAGCCCTGGGACAGGTCGCCGTCACAAATGCCCAGATAGGTGACGATGCTGTGCATCTTCTTGAAGTAGGCGGCGGCTTCCTTGGCGGTACGCAGTTCCGGTTCGGAGACGATTTCTACCAGCGGGGTACCGGCACGGTTCAGGTCGATGCCGGACATGCCGTCAAAGCCTTCGTGCACGGATTTACCAGCATCTTCTTCCAGGTGCGCACGGGTTACGTTGATGCGCTTGGTCTCACCGTTGTCCAGCTCGATGTCGATGTGGCCCATGCCAACGGTCGGGTAGTGCAGCTGGGTGGTCTGGTAGCCCTTCGGTGAATCCGGGTAGAAGTAGTTCTTGCGGTCGAACACGCTGCGCTTGCCAATGTCGGCGTCGATGGCGAGGCCGAATTTGACTGCCATGCGCAGGGCTTCTTCGTTGAACACTGGCAATACGCCCGGCAGGCCGAGGTCGACGGCGCAGGCCTGGGTGTTGGCGTCGGCACCGTATTGGGTGGAAGCGCCAGAGAAAATTTTGGATTTGGTGGCCAGCTGAGCGTGAATCTCAAGGCCAATTACAACTTCCCATTCCATGATTGCGCTCCTTATGCCAGATCCGCTGGCGTTTGCTGGTGCCAGTCGGTTACTTGTTGGAATTGATGGCCCAGGTTTAGCAGACGGGCTTCGTCGAAGTAGTTGCCGATGATTTGCAGACCAACCGGCAGGCCGTCGATCTGGCCACATGGAATGGACATGCCCGGCAAACCGGCCAGGTTTAGAGCGATGGTGAAGATGTCTTCGAGGTACATGGCCACCGGGTCGTCGGTCTTTTCACCGGCCTTGAAGGCTGGAGTCGGGGCGGTTGGGCCCATGATGACGTCAACTTCCTTGAAGGCTTCAACGAAGTCGTTTTTCACCAGACGACGTACCTGCTGGGCTTGCTTGTAGTAGGCGTCGTAGAAACCGGCAGACAGGGTGTAGGCACCGACCATGATGCGGCGCTTCACTTCTTCACCGAAGCCTTCGCCACGGGAGCGCTTGAACAGGTCGGCCACGTCTTGCGGGTCTTCGCAGCGGTAGCCAAAGCGCACGCCGTCCATACGGGACAGGTTGGCGGAACATTCGGCCGGGGCAATTACGTAGTAGGAAGGGATCGCCAGGTGAGTGTTCGGCAGGCTGATCTCTTTAACGGTGGCGCCCATTTTTTCGTATTCGGCTACGGCGGCACGAATGTGGTCTTTCATTTCGGCGCTGACGTCGTCACTGAAATACTCTTTTGGCAGGCCAATGGTCAGGCCTTCAACGGAGTTGTTCAGGGTGGCGGTGTAGTCCGGGATTTCGTGGTCAACGCAGGTGGAGTCCTTGGCGTCGAAGCTGGCCATCACGTTAAGCATCATGGCGGCGTCTTCGGCGGTTTTGGCGATTGGACCACCCTGATCCAGCGAGGAAGCGTAGGCAATCATGCCCCAGCGGGATACACGGCCGTAGGTCGGCTTGATGCCGGTCACGCCACAGAACGAGGCTGGCTGACGGATAGAGCCACCGGTATCCGTGCCGGTAGCACCCGGAACCAGACGTGCGGCAACGGCAGCGGCAGAACCACCGGAAGAACCGCCCGGTACGTGGTCTTGCGCCCACGGGTTTTTCACTGGGCCGTAGAAGGATTTTTCGTTGGACGAGCCCATGGCAAATTCGTCCATGTTCAGCTTACCGAGTGACACCGCACCGGCGGCCTTGAAGTTGGCGGCAACGGTGGAGTCATACGGGGCAACGAAGTTGCTGAGCATTTTCGAGCCACAAGTGGTCAGCACGCCGTTGGTGCAGAACACGTCTTTGTGTGCAATCGGCACGCCAGTCCATGGGCCTGCGTTGCCAGCAGCGCGGGCTTCGTCGGCGGCTTTGGCTTGTGCCAGTGCTTCGTCACGGGTCACGGTGATGAAGCTGTTGTAGGTGCTATCGAGTTGTTCGATGCGGTCGAGCAGGTATTCGGTGATCTCAACGCTGGTGTATTTGCCAGCAGCCAGATCGCTCGAAATTTCGGCAATGGTTTTGTTGTGCATGGGAGCCAGTCCTGTTCGTTGTGTCGCGCGGCGATCACAACGTGAATCCTGTAGTAATTCGGGGCTAATTGGACGCTTTGTGAAAATCTTTACACAGGCGGGAACTCTTGCCTGTGCCGCTAACCCAATAAGCTCACCAGTTGTTTTTCGCTGGTAGTGTTAGCTGCGCTAACAGTCCGGCCTTATTCGACCACTCTCGGAACCAGATAGTGGCCGCGGTCGGTGGCAGGGGCGATCTGCTGGAAATGCTCGCGCTGATTTTCTTCGGTAACCACATCGGCGCGCAGACGCTGAACGGCGTCCAGCGGGTGAGCCATGGGTTCAACGCCGTCGGTGTCGGCGGCAGACAGCTGATCGACCAGATCCAGGATGCTGCTGAGGTTCTTCTGATAGTCGGCGATTTGGGTTTCGTCGATTTGCAGACGGCACAGTTCGGCGATGTTCCGTACCTGATCTTGATCCAGAGCCATGCAGGTTCTCCAGTGTTTTGACTTGGTTGCAAAGCAGCCGAGCCTAGCACAAATGCGCCTTGCTCTAAATCCCTGCCATTGCTAGAGTTAGCGCAATTTTTTGCGCCAGATATACACAGGATACGGCAGGATGTTCAAAGCACTTCGAGGCATGTTCTCCAGCGATTTATCGATCGACCTGGGAACCGCAAATACCCTGGTCTATATGAAAGAAAAGGGTATCGTCCTCAACGAGCCTTCGGTGGTTGCTATTCGACTTCAGGGACATCAGCGCAGCGTTGCCGCCGTTGGTATGGAAGCCAAGCGTATGTTGGGTCGTACTCCGGCCAACATCCAGGCCATCCGCCCAATGAAAGACGGTGTGATTGCCGACTTCGAAGTCACCGAAAAAATGTTGCAGGAATTCATCAAGCGGGTTCACGAATCCAGCTTCCTGACGCCAAGCCCACGCGTGGTGGTATGTGTGCCGTATCAGGCCACCAAGGTGGAGCGTAAGGCCATTCGTGATTCCGTACTGGGCGCGGGTGCCAGCAAGGCGTACCTGATTCATGAACCAATGGCGGCGGCTATTGGCGCTGGCCTGCCAGTCGACGAAGCCCGGGGGTCCATGGTGGTGGATATCGGTGGTGGTACCACTGAAATCGCCATTATCTCTCTCAGCGGTGTGGTATACGCCGAATCCATCAAGGTGGGTGGTGACCGTTTCGACGAGGCCATCGTTGCCTACGTTCGTCGTCACTACGGCAGCCTGATCGGTGAATCCACAGCAGAACGCATCAAGCAGGAAATCGGTACCGCGTATCCGGGTGCTGAGGTTCGCGAGATCGACGTTCGTGGTCGTAACCTGGCGGAAGGTATTCCACGCAGCTTTACCCTGAACTCCAACGAGATTCTGGAAGCCCTGCAAGAGTCTCTGGCGGCGATTGTTCAGGCGGTCAAGAGCGCGCTGGAGCAATCCCCACCGGAACTGGCGTCCGACGTTGCCGAGCGCGGCATGGTACTGACCGGTGGTGGCGCACTGCTGCGTGATCTCGACAAGCTGCTGAGCGAAGAAACCGGTTTGCCGGTATTGGTTGCTGAAGATCCGCTGACCTGTGTGGCCCGTGGTGGTGGTAAATTCCTCGAAACAGCCTCTGAAAAATCGCTGGAAATCCTGGCTCTGGAATAACACGCACTGTATTCAGCCCTGCTTCTGCCGAGGCAGGGCTTTTCTGTTTTTAATCTCTGCCTTCTGTAACGTGGGAGTTGGGTTATCAAACCGCAATTTCAGATGCCTCCCTATCAGGGTCAGCGAACCTTGCTGATCTGCCTGTTGGCGTTGGCCCTGATGTGGGCTGACCAACGCTATCCTTTTGTTCAGTCACTCCGCTACCTGTCCGGTTATGTCCTGTACCCTGCCCAGCAGCTGTCGCTGTTGCCGTCGTCATTGGCGGAATGGATGGGCGAGTCGACCACGTCCCGTCGTGACCTGCTGGACGAAAACAAACAGCTGTCGGCCCGTAATCTGGTGCTGGAACTGAAAGCCCAGCGGCTGGCGTCGTTGGAAGCTGAAAATATCGAGCTGCGCGAGCTGCTCAGTGCGTCTGAGCAAGTCGACGACAAGGTATTGGTCACCACCGTAGTGGCGGTTGACCCGGACCCTTTCACCAAGCAAATCCTGATCAACAAGGGCGGCGAAGACGGCGTCTTTATTGGCCAGCCGGTGCTGGATGCCTACGGCCTGCTGGGGCAGGTCGTGGATGTGCTGCCGCATACCTCGCGGGTGATGATGATTGCCGACTCCAACCACGCCATGCCGGTGCAGATTAATCGTAACGGTGTGCGCGCCATTGCCACGGGTACTGGCTCGCTGGATCGACTGGAACTGATTTACGTGCCCAACACCGCCGATATTCAGGAAGGCGACTTGCTGGTGAGTTCTGGCCTTGGCGGCCGCTACCCACGGGGTTACCCGGTCGCAGTGGTCGACAAGGTAGAGCACAACGCCGGTGAAATGTTTGCCACCGTGACGGCAACCCCAAGTGCGCATCTGGATCGTAGCCGCATGCTGTTGCTGATTTTCAGTCAGGGTGCCGGACAGGTTCCACCAGAAGACCTTTGGAGGATTCCGCGCTGATGTCTGTTGCGGCTTTGTTGATCGGCCTGGTGGCCATATTCTTCGGCTTTGTGATGGAGCACCTGCCGGTGCCGGATCTGATTATCTGGTTCCAGCCGTTGTGGGTGCTGGTGATCATTACCCTGTTGGTGTTCCAGGCGCCCAGCACCTTTGGCTTGTGGCTTGCCGTACCATTGGGGCTACTGATGGATGCCGAGCAGGGGACCGTGTTGGGCACCCATGTTTTTACCCTCGCCATTCATATCTTTCTGGTGCAGTTGTTTTTCCGTCGCATGGAAATCTTCAATGTGTTTCAGCAGTTGGCGGTGGTGCTGGTATTGGCGTTACTGCATCAGTTATTGCGCTTCTGGCTGGCGCGGGTGTTGTTTGATTTCGCCCATCCGGTAGACATCTGGGGCCCGGCGCTGAGTTCGGCGTTTGTATGGCCATGGCTGTTTGCGCTGACCCGATTAGTAATGCACAGGTTTGGCCGATGATGATTCTTGCTTCCCAATCTCCCCGTCGGCGTGAGCTGCTGGATCAGATTGGCGTCCCTCACCGTATTCAACCGGCCGACATTGATGAAACGCCACAGCCGGATGAGCCGCCGCGGGATTACGTTGTGCGCATGGCGCTGACCAAGGCTCGCACAGTATTGGCAATGAACCCGGACGATGTGGTACTGGCATCGGATACCAGTGTGATCATCAACGATGCGATTCTTGGTAAACCGCAAGATCGCGCCGATCACACGCTTATGTTGCAGCAGTTATCAGGGCATACTCAGCAGGTACTGACTGCGGTGGCTGTGGTGTCGGCTGAACGGGAAAGTTGTGAATTGGTGGTTACGGATGTGACCTTTCGCCAATTGGATGACGAGCTGATTGCCCGCTATGTTGCTACCGGAGAAGGAGACGACAAGGCCGGTGGCTATGGCATTCAGGGTCGTGGCGCCGTGCTGGTCGAGAAAATTTCAGGCAGCTACACCAATGTGGTGGGCTTGCCGCTGGCAGAAACCGCCAGCTTGTTGGAACAACATGGCATCGCCTACTGGCAGTCCTGAGCGACTCTGAACCTGTTGTCAGGCAGAGACCCGGATGTCAGCGCCTGTGCCCGTGCACACTCCGCGTGCTTGCTACGCTGAGGATGGCAGTGCCCCCATATTAAGAATTAAAGGGACCTCGCTGTGAACGCAGAAATTCTGATGAACGTGACCCCCACCGAAACCCGCGTGGGTGTGGTCGAAAACGGTGTACTGCAAGAAATCATCATTGAACGTACCAATCATCGTGGTTTGGTCGGCAATATCTACAAGGGCAAAGTGGTGCGGGTGCTGCCAGGCATGCAAGCCGCGTTTGTGGATATTGGTCTGGAGCGCGCGGCGTTTATTCACGCTGCGGAGCTGGGTTCACATGATCCGCAAACGCCCATTAATCAGCTGCTGCACGAAGGTCAGTCGCTGGTGGTGCAGGTCACCAAGGACCCGATTGGCACCAAGGGTGCACGCCTGACGACCCAGCTGACCATTCCTTCCCGTTACCTGGTGTACATGCCGGGGGCCGACCACGTCGGGGTTTCCCAGCGCATCGACGATGACGAAGAGCGTGACCGCCTCAAGCAGATGGTGCAAAACTGCATGGAAGCGGAAGGCCTGACTGGCGAAGCCGGGTTTATTTTGCGCACCGCTGCAGACGGCGTCGGCGAGGAAGAAATTCTGGCCGACACCCGCTACCTGCGCCGTTTGTGGCGCAAGCTGGAAGAGCGCATCAAGGACTTTAATCCGCCATCGGTTATCTACGACGAGCTGCCGCTGCCGCTGCGCACCCTGCGTGATTACGCCCGCCCGGAGGTCGACAAGATTCTGGTCGACTCCCGCGAAACCTTCGAGAAAATCCAGCAGTTTGCTCATCAGTACGTGCCGGAAGTGGAAGAGCGTCTGGGTTACTACCCGGGCCCGCGTCCAATCTTCGAGCTGTACAGCGTTGAAGATGAAATCCAACGCGCTCTGGAGCGCAAGGTACCGCTGAAAAGCGGCGGTTATCTGGTGATTGACCAGACCGAAGCCATGACCACCATCGATGTGAACACCGGTGGTTTTGTCGGCCGTCGCAATCTGGAAGAAACCATTTTCAAAACCAACCTGGAAGCGGCCACCGCCATTGGCCGTCAGCTACGCTTGCGCAATCTGGGTGGCATCATCATTCTCGATTTCATCGACATGATGGACACCGAACATCAGCGTCAGGTCCACCGCATGCTGGAAAAAGTGCTGGAAAAAGACCACGCCAAAACCAAGATCAGCGGTGTGTCGGAGCTTGGGTTGGTGGAAATGACCCGTAAGCGTACCCGTGAATCCCTTGAGCAAATGCTGATGGAGCCGTGCAAGGCCTGTGATGGCCGCGGTTCGGTGAAAACCCCGGAAACCGTATGCTACGAAATCTTCCGTGAAATCCTCCGTGAGGATCGGGCCTACGGTGCTGGCAATTATCTGGTACTGGCCAGCCAGCTGGTGGTGGACCGCCTTCAGGATGAAGACAGTGATGGCCTTGCCGATCTGGAAGCCTTTATCGGCAAGAGCATCAAGTTGCAGGTCGAAGGCCTGTACGCCCAGGACTACTACGACATCATCCTTCAATAGGACCCGGTAATGAGGTTTCTGGCGGCCGTTTGGACGCAAATCTGGATCACGCTGGTGGTCGGGCTGGTATTACTGGCTCTGTACACCAGCATTGGTCGCCAGTTGATCCCGCTGGTAGAAACCTGGCGGCCGGACGTTGAGCAACAGCTATCGCAGCTGTTGGGACAACCTGTGTCCATCGGTCAGCTGGAAGGCGACTGGCGCTATTTGTCGCCGGTGATCCGGGTAACAGACATCGAAGTTGGCCCGCTGGATCACCCGGTGCGACTGCAACGGTTGGAAGCCGAACTCGACGTCAGTGCCTCGGCCTTCTATCAGCTACCGGTCTTCAAGCGCATTGAGGTGGACGGCTTGCAAGCCGACGTCCGCCGCACCGACGACCATCAATGGTTTTCCGGAGACTGGCAGTTACTGCCACTGCCTGAGGGCAACGCTCAGGATAGCGTTTCCCGTGACAGCCGCAGCTCCGCCGAAGCCAAGCCAGACAGCCGTCCGCTGTGGGCCAGATTGCTGGAATTGCAGCAAATGGTGGAGCTGGAGAACTGGCAGATCAGCGTCACCAACCCTGACGGTAAACTCGATCACCTGAACATCAACCAGTGGCTGTGGCGGCATCAGGGCAACAGCCAGTCGGTGCGTGGCCATATTTCCTGGGGCCGTCAGGAACTGGCGGATATTTCCATCAATGCAGCGCTTACCGGGCAGGTATGGCCGTGGCAGTCGCAAAACGGCGAAGTGGTTGCCTATGTTGAGCCACAAAGCTGGACCCGCTGGATTCCGGACGACTTGCCCATGGGCTTGCAGTTCAAGGAACTGGATGCCGGTGCCGAAGTGTGGCTGACCGTGCGTGAAGGTGCCTTGCAGAAAGTGTACGCCGACCTTTCCTTAAGCCACCTGAATCTGGTGACCAATGAAGAACCGTTGGAGCTGGATAGCGGCCGCATTCAGATTGGCGGCGAACTGGATGGCAACGATTGGCACATGCGGGTTAAGCCCCAATTGGGCGATTCCGTGCCGCTGGATGACTTCACCATCAGCCTGATTCAGTTGGATGAGTCCTCCCCACACCCGCGTGGCTGGCAGTTGGGGCTGGCTGAGCTGCAACTGGGCGATGCCGTCGATTACTTGCTCGAGCACGGTTTATTGCCGGCACCGTTCGATCAGTATCTGGGGAATATTCAGCCCGGCGGTGTGGCGCAGGACATTCGGGTGTCGGTGCTGCCCGGCGAGCTGGAGCAACTGGATGTTCGTGCAGAGATTCGAGATGTGCATGGCCTCAGTTACCGTGGCATTCCCGGCATACAGGGGCTGAACGGCAGCCTGCATTTGCAGCCCCGGCGCGGCAAGATTCGCTTTAACGACGAAGACGTGGTGGTTGACCTCAAGGGGGTGTACGACCAGCCATGGGATATGGATGACCTCTCCGGGGTGTTCAGCTGGCAGATTGAGCCGGATGCTTCCAAGGTTTGGCTCAGCGACATCAAAGCCCGCTGGAATCATTTGCACCTGCGCAGCGAACTGAGCCTGTTCTTGCCGTCGCGGGCCTCTGGCAAGCCGCAAACCCTGAGCCTGCTGCTGGGTCTGCCGGACGCCAGCATTCACGACCGCAGCCGCTTGTTGCCGGATTTGCTGGAACCCGATCTGAGCAACTGGCTTGGCACTGCCTTGCTGGCAGGGGACCTCAAGAACGGTTCACTGGTTTTGAACGGCGAGCTGGAAGCCGATCGTCCAGCCAATAGCCTCACCACGCAACTGTACGTTGATGTCGACCACGGCGAGCTGGAGTACCTGCAAGACTGGCCAATCATCTACAACCTCAAGGGCCGGGTGCTTGTGAATGCGCCATCGGTGGATGCCTGGGTTGAGCGCGGCCGAACGCTGGGCGGTAATTTGCAGCCCAACAGCACCCGCATTCGTATTCGTAACCAAACTGGCCAGCCAACCCAACTGAAAGTTGCTGGCAAGCTGGTGGGTGACAGCCGTGAAGCCATTCGTTATTTCACCGACACGCCGTTGCAGCAAATGCTGAACCACACTTTTGACGAGTGGCAGGCACAAGGGCCGCTGACGGCGTCGTTGCAACTGGATATGCCATTGGGGTCAGAAGATGCCGCACCGGATGTGCATCTGGAAGCCGATCTGGAAAACAACCGCATTGTGCTTAACGATCTGAATCTGACGCTGACCCGGGTGACGGGGCCGTTTGAATACGATTCCAACAGCGGTATTCAGTCACCGGAATTCACCGCCTCGGTGATGGGCGGCGATGTGTATGCGCGACTGGAATCGGCAATGACCGGTGCCGACGGTGCTTTCAAAGCCAACTTGCACGGCCGCGGTGATGCCAGCGTGGCAGCTTTTAAACAGTGGATGCCGATGTTTCTGCTCGACCCACTGTCTGGCACCCTGAACTACGAGGCCGCCCTCGACATCAACACCGGCTCTGGTGACGTGGTATTCCGCCTCGACAGCAATCTGGCGGGTACCCAAATTGATTATCCGGCGCCGCTGGGCAAGGCTGCCGATGATGCTGACCACAGCCTTAATGTTGAAGTACGGCCAGGGCGGGAAACGCGTATCTCGCTGAACTATGACAACCGCATTCGCGGTGTGTTTGCCCTCGACGATGACGGTGTGGATCGTGGTCAGGTGTATCTGGGCGGCAGCAAGCCGTTCCTGCCGAGCGACAGCGGCATTGAGGTTCGGGGTCAGATCGACAAGCCGGTGGTTGCCGAAGACTGGTGGGCCATGTGGCAGCGGCTGTTGCCGTTGGCGGAAGCGGAGTCGAGCCAAAATGCCCCGGTAACGTCGCCTGATAGGTCTGATTCATCCGCAACAAACTCGGATCAGGACAGCGCAGAAGCCCGTCAGGCGGCGCATTCTGAAAATCCGCTCCGACTGGTGGACTTGCAGTTCAGCAACATCGACGCCTGGACGTTGCCAACCGGCAACGCCCATCTGGTCGCGAGCCAGCAATGGGGCGAATGGAACGTCAGCATCGACAGTAAGCTGGCTAAGGGCGCTGTGGTTATGCCTGCCGATGACAGCCCGGTGCTAATCGCCATGGACTACATCCATATTCCCCAGTCCGAGCAAGAGATGGATGTCAGCTCCTCGGCACAAGCAAATCAGGACGCTGGTAGGCCCAAACAGGTCGTGCCGCTGGCGCAAGTGCTGGCTGACGATACCCTCAAGGATTTGCTGCCGTCTGACTTGCTGCCAATGGACATTGATCTGAAGGAAATCATGCTGGGGGGCTGGAATTTTGGTTCCTGGAACCTCAGCAGCCGCCCGATTGATCAGGGCGCGGCCATTACCGTCAATGACTCCAATCTCAAGGGGCTGCACATTACCGGTGATGCCCGCTGGCTGGTGGATTCCAACGGACACCTGACCAGCCTCGATCTGATGCAAATTAACGGCAGCGACATAGGCAAGATTCAGCGGGCTTTCCGACAAGACCCGATGATCGAAGGCAAGCGCCTGAAGTCCACCGCCAGCCTCAGTTGGCGCGGCTCGCCGATGGCGTTTAATCCACAAAGCCTTAACGGCCTGGTATCGGTACGGATTGAAGACGGCAGCTGGAAAACCGAAGGCGCAGGGGCGTTGAAAGCCTTTGGCGCACTGAATGTGAATTCCATTTCGCGGCGTTTGCAGCTGGATTTCTCAGACCTGTACCAATCTGGTATCGCCTTTGACGTGACCAAAGCCAAAGCCAAGGTCGAGAACGGCATGATGACCTTCACCGAGCCTCTGGTGGTCGACGGCCCTGGTGCCAAGGTGCTGGCTTCCGGCTCCTCAAACCTCAGCACCGAGACGCTGGATATGAAACTGGCGGTGACCTTTCCTGTCACAGGATCACTACCACTTGTTGCCGTATTGGCGGGCTTTGCCGCCCCGGTGGCCGGTGCCATCTACGTGACGGAAAAGCTGATCGGCGATGAGCTGGAACGCTTCACCAGTGCCAGTTATGACGTGACCGGCACCTGGGGCAAGCCGAATATGAAAATTCGTGAAGCCTTCGATAACGAGGTTGAAGGCAAGCGAGTGCGCTCATTCAAGGATCGTTTCCTGAGCATCTTCGGACTGGAGGAATCAAAATGAGCCGTGTTGCTGCCATTCAGATGAGCAGTCAGTCAGACCCACAACAGAACTTCGAGCAGGCCCTGACGCTACTGAAGCAAGCCAAAGAACAGGGGGCTGAACTTGCGCTACTGCCGGAAATGTTTCTGTCGATGGACGGCAAATGTTATCAGGAACTGGCCGGAGATCTGGCCTGGCTCGACACCTTGGGCAATACCGCCAAGGAGCTGGGTATGTGGATTGTTGCCGGTGCTGTACCGCAACGTGATCCCGACCCGGCGGAAACCCGCGTACGCTCTGCCTCCCTGGTGTTCGATGACAGCGGTGAGCTGGTGGCTCGCTACGACAAGATTCACCTGTTCGACGTCGCCGTCGGCGATGCCCAGGGCAGCTATCGCGAGTCCGAACGCTTTTGTCCCGGCGATGAGGTCGTGGTGGTCGACACCCCGGTCGGCAAGCTCGGCCTGAGCATTTGTTATGACCTGCGTTTTCCGGAGCTGCACCGCCAGCTGCGTGAAAAAGGCGCTGATATTATCTCGGTGCCTGCGGCATTTACCTACAAAACCGGCGAAGCCCACTGGGAGCCGCTGCTGCGCGCCCGCGCCATTGAAGAACAGGTTTACGTTGTAGCTGCCAACCAGTGTGGCTGGCACGACGACAAACGCCAAACCTGGGGCCATTCCTGCGTAATCGATGCCTGGGGTAAGGTGCAACACAGCCTCGAACACGAACCCGGCGTGGTGGTGGTGGACATCAACCACGATCACATCCAGACCGTCCGTGACAGTATGCCGGTGCTTGGCCACCGGCGGGTTTGAGTCTGTAGTTAACCAAGGTGCGCAGTGCGCACCCTACAGGTGATACTGTAGGGTGTGCACCGCGCACCATTGGTATTTCCATGGTTTTTATCCAAAACACCTGTTCTGCATTTCTTTCTTCCCACACGACCTCTTGATCACGCCTCGGATTGCTGCCGGAATTGCTTCGGCGATAGCCCTGTCTGGCGTTTGAAAAAACGCGTGAAATAGGCCGGGTCGGCAAACCCCAATTGATCGGCAATCACGCTGATGGGCTGAATGGTGTAGCTCAGCCGTCGGCTGGCTTCCAGTGTCAGCCGCTCATGCACCAGCGCCAGGGCATTTTTCCCCAGCTGCTGCTTGCAGAGACTGTTCAAATGCGGGGCGCTGACCCCGAGCTCGTTGGCGTAGCTTTCTACCGTCCGTTGACGGGCATAATCCCGATTCACCAATTGGTTAAACCGTTGCAGATATTGGCTGGCGCGGTACTGCTGTGGTTGGCCGTGTACACCGCTGTGGCGCTGATTATGGTTCAGCTGCTGGCGTTGCAGGGTCAGTAGCAGCAGGTTTAACCAGCTTCCCAACGCCAGCGCCCGCTGTGGATCGGCGGTGTTCTGGTACTCCTCACACAAGCCCTGAAAGTAGCCAGCGAGCAGCAGGCAGCCGGGTTCGTCTTCAATGATTTGCGTGTGTTGCAAAACCCGTTGCTGGTCGTCCAGTTGTGCCAGCAGCGAGTGGCTGAGCGACAGCACATAACCTTCGACGTCGTGACTCCACAGAAAGTCGTGCACGCACAGTTCGGTAATCACCATCACCGCCGGGGCGCTGATTTCCAGGCTTTCGCCGTCGATGTTGGCATCGCCGCTGCCACGGGTCAGGCAGAACAATTGGGTCAGGCCGTGGTGGCGGTGGGGCTTGATGGTGAACTGGTGTTCACGGCTGCGAATGCTGAGTGGCTCGCAGTGCATCAGGTCGGCGGAAAAGCCACTGGCGGCTTCGCCATAATAGTGAACGACGGGGATCTGGATCGCAGAGGTGATTTCGGGAGCTGTCATATCGAACCTTGATACACGTCAGTTTTGGCTGGTGGTCTGATATCAGATATGCGAAATGTACAAATATGGCATCGAAAGATCCATGTTTTTAGCCGGTTTTATGATGAAAACTGCAATCCTGATATCGAGCAATCACCACCACGAATAAGAAACTGACCGGAGGTAATCCATGAGCTGGCAAGAGCACGATTACGACAGTATTCCGGGGACTTACGTCTTTGACGGCCAACGTTCCCACTCAGGCTACAACCTCAATCGCATGGCGTATTCCTTTATCCACAAGCACAACCGCGACGAATTTGAAGCGGATATGGATGCCTACTGCCGCAAGTACCAGCTCAGTGACGAGCAGCGCGAAGCGGTGCTGGCCGGAGATTTCCTCAAGCTGATGCACCTCGGCGGCAATGTGTATTACCTCGCTAAAATCGCCGTTTTCCATGGCCTGAACGTACAGGATGCCGGTGCCGCGTTTCATGGCATTACCCGCGACCAGTTTATTCAGATGCTGGCCAACAACGCCGAAGGTTTTGAAGACAAGTTGAAGCAGGAAGGAGGATTCTGGCATGGCTAAGATCATTGCGGGTTTGACCACATCTCATATCCCGGCCATTGGCAACGCCATTGCCGGAGGGCTGGAGCAGGACGAATACTGGAAGCGCTTTTTCGACGGCTACGAGCCGGTTAAAAAGTGGCTGGATGAGGTCAAGCCGGACCTGGCCATCGTGGTGTACAACGACCATGGCCTGAATTTCTTCCTCAATCAGGTACCAACCTTTGCAATGGGCTGTGCCGATCAGTACCAGAACGCCGATGAAGGCTGGGGTATTCCGGTACTGAAGCCATTTCAGGGCGATGCGGCTTTCTCATGGCACGTGGCGGAAAAGCTGATTAATCAGGGTGTGGATATGTGCACCTGCCAGGAAATGAAAGTAGACCACGGTTTTACCGTACCGATGCAGCTGTTCTGGCGTCATCATGGTGACTATCCGCTGAAAACCCTGCCGTTTGCAGTGAATACCGTTCAGCATCCGCTGCCAAGTGCCCGTCGCTGTTATGAAGTGGGGCAGGCGTTGCGGACAGCGGTCGAGAGCTATCCGGAAGATATGAAGGTGGTGATCATCGGCACTGGCGGTCTGTCGCACCAGCTGCAAGGTGAACGCTCAGGCCTGATTGACGTTGAATACGACATTGAGTGCATCAACTCTGTGATCGAAAACCCGGAGTGGCTGTGCAATCAGTCCAACAGCGAAATCATGGAAAAAGCCGGTACCGAAGGCATTGAAGTGATCATGTGGATGGTGATGCGCGGCGCGCTGCCAGACAACGTGAATGTGCTGCACAAGCACTACCATGCACCGATATCCAATACCGGTGCCGGGGTGTTGCTGCTGACGCCAGAGGAAGATTGATTCCCGCTTGGGGATAAGCGTTTGGGCTCAAACCCGCGTTTGTTGCTGTGGTAGTCACAGAGGCATTCGCGGGTTTTTTATTGTCAGGAGTCCGTTTGGTGCGCAGTGCGCACCCTACAACGGCAGACTTTGATGAGTTTTGTTGGTCAGATAAAGACGCGCAGCGGCTGTCATCTGACAAGTGCGGTGTTGGAGATAAGTCATTCTCGAATAAGCTTATCGAGAGCAAGCTCTCTCCCACACTACTGTCCAGACACCAGACACCAGACACCAGACACCAGACACCTGACTTCAGACTTCAGACTTCAGACTTCAGACTTCAGACTAAATTATTCCGTCTCGGATTTGATCAGCTGGAACAGCGCCTTGTAGCTTTTACCCGGTTTGCCGTTTTCGCCCTGAATTTCTTTCTGGGCGTTGCGGACCAGGTTACGCAGTTGTTGGCGGTCTACCTGTGGGTATTGTTCGATGAATTCGTTCAGTGCCTTGCCGTCGGCCAGCAGGCGGTTGCGCCACATTTCCAGTTGTCCCTGACGGCGGCCATAGGCTTCGCTGGACGGGTCTTGCATATCGACAAACTGCTGAATGGCATCGACGTCTTCGTCACGCATGACTTTGCCGATGTAGTTCAGGTGACGTTTGCGGGCACCAAACTGTTTGATGCGTTTGCTTTCGTTCAGGGCTGCCAGCAGGGTGTCGCTGATTGGTAGCTGCTTCCAGAGCGACTCCGGCAGTTGGGTCAGTTTTTCGCCCAGTGCCTGCCAGCGCTCCATTTCACGCTTCATTTCCGATTTGCTGACCAGCTCGTATTCTTCTGGCTGTTCGTCAAAGGCATCGTAATCAAAGTCGCTCATACAGGTCTCGCAAGGTCATAGGGGTTGGTGCAGCGATGGCTGCACCTCGAAAAACCACAATCGGGTTTGACGGTATTAAAGATAGAAGAGGGTCGCCAGACCCAGGAAAGACATGAATCCTACCACATCTGTCACTGTGGTCAGAATAACACCACCGGCAAGGGCCGGATCGATGCCTCGGGCCTTGAGGATCATCGGCAGCGCTGCGCCGCTCATGGCAGCCGCCAGCAGGTTGATCAGGATGGCCGCCGCCATAATCACCGAGATACCGGCATCGCGGAACCAGACGTAAGCCAGCAAGGCAATCACCACCGCCCACAACACGCCGTTAAGAGCGGCCACAGCGAGTTCCCGGTTGAACAGCCATTTGAAGTTGGCGCCGCTCAGGTGGCCAGTGGCCTGGCCACGAATCACCAGCGTCAGTACCTGGCTGCCAGCGATACCGCCCATGCTGGCAACGATTGGCATCAAGACCGCCAGTGCCACTACCGCTTCGATGGTTTTGTCGAACAGGCCAATCACAGCGGAAGCAATAAATGCGGTAATCAGGTTGATCCCCAACCACACGGCCCGGCGCTTGGTGGTTTTCATCACCGGCGCAAAGGTATCTTCCTCGTCGTCCAGACCGGCCATACTCATTAACGAGTGGTCGGCGGTTTCACGGATTACGTCAACCACGTCATCGATGGTGATACGGCCAAGCAGCATGCCGTTGGAGTCCACCACCGGGGCGGATACCAGATCGTGACGTTCAAACAGTTTCGCCACTTCGGTTTCATGCTGGGTGGCCTGAATCACGTGGCCACCGGTAGACATTACTTCCCGTACGTTTTGTTGCGGGTCGCTGACCAGCAGCTTGCGGATTGGCAGCATGCCGATGTATTCGTTCTGACGGTTAACCACCAACAGGTTATCGGTCATGTCCGGCAGCGACTGGTGACGGCGCAGGTAACGCAGTACTACATCGAGGGTAATGTCGGCACGGATGGTGATGGTATCCGTGTTCATCAGACCACCGGCGCTGTCTTCCGGGTAGCCAAGAATGGCTTCTACTCGGGCGCGGTCCTGGTGGTCCATGGAGTCCAGCACTTCCTGAGTCACACGCTCAGGCAGCTGCTGCAGAATGTCGGCAACATCATCCGTTTCAAGGTCGGACGTAACGTCAACAACCTCTTCGGCGCTCATGTCGCTGAGGAATTGGCTCTGGATGTCGATCGACAGATGCTGGATGACATCACCTTCGATCTCCTTGTCGACCATCTCCCAAATGACTGCACGGGCCTTCGGTGGAGAGGATTCGATCAGGTGGGCGACGTCGACCGGCGCCAGGCCAGAGTTGATGATTCGACGCACCTTGGCCATGGCACCGGATTCCAGCGCTTCATTAAGGCTATGGAGTTTTGCTTTTGCCTTTTCGCTGAGTTCTGCCATGAGGATTCACCGCCAGTAGGGATGGCATGATTTTAGCCTGAAAGCTCAGGCCTTGCCATGTACAAGAGTTGGAAATTACTACCGAAATAGTCGCTATCAGATTGAAATAAAAGAATTATTTCAGAAGAGAGTTAGAGCAGAAAAAGGGCGAAAGTTCACTCGCCCTCATCGAATTTGCGGTTGATCAGATCGCACAGGGCATCCAGTGCGGCTTGCTCGTCATCGCCTTCAGCGATGATCTGGACATCGGTGCCTTTGCTGGCTGCCAGCATCATGACGGCCATGATGCTTTTGGCATCCACCATGCGGTCGGGGTAGCCCACTTTCACGGTGCTGCCGTAGGCGGCGGCGGTGGACACCAGTTTGGCAGCAGCGCGGGCGTGCAGGCCAAGGCGGTTAATAATGGTGATCGTGGTCGAGACCATCCATGAAACTCCTGATAGTGCGGGTTAGCTGTGACCGAGGCGGTTCAGTTCGCGGTGGCGAACCTGAACGTTACTGAAGCGTTCGCGGAAGGCTTCGGTCAGGCGTTCGGACAGGTATACCGAGCGGTGTTGGCCACCGGTACAGCCAATGGCGACGGTGAGGTAGCTACGGTTATTTTGTTCAAATCGAGGCAGCCAGCGTAGCAGATAACTTTCAATGTCGGTGAACATTTCGTTGACCTCGTCCTTGCCGGACAGAAAGGTGCGAATCTGTTCATCCTGGCCAGTAAACGGTCGCAGTTCCGGTTGCCAGTAAGGGTTGGGCAGGCAGCGTACGTCGAACACAAAATCGGCGTCCAGCGGGATGCCTTGCTTGAAGCCAAATGACTGGAATAGCACCGCCATGTCCGGTGTGCTTTTACCGGCAACGCGCATTTTGATCAGCCCACGCAGGTCATGCACCGACATGCTGGTGGTATCCAGCGTCAGGTCGGCCATGTTGGCCACCGGACCCAGTAGTTCGGTTTCGCGGTCGATGGCTTCAGCCAACGAAATATTGTTGTCGGTCAGCGGGTGTTTGCGACGGGTCGAGCTGAAGCGCTGCAATAGCACTTCTTCGGTGGCGTCGAGGAAGACGATGTCGAGCTGGCGGTAGTGTTGTGGCAGCTCAGTCAGTACTTCAGTGAGGTGCTCAATGTCGTCCGGCAGGTTACGAACGTCAACGCTGACCGCGACCGATGAACGCTTTTCGGCGCTGCATGGCAATTCTGCCAGGGCTGGCAGCAGGTCGACGGGGAGGTTGTCGATGCAGTAGAAACCCAGGTCTTCCAGCACGGCCAGGGCGCTGGATTTACCGGAACCGGAGCGACCGCTAATGACGACCAGACGCATAACCTGTCTCCAGTGGTTGTCGGTGGCTGAGTGACTGGTTCGGCTACCCGTCAGGACAGGGCAGCGTCGAACAGGGGGCGATTGCCAGAGGCATCTCGCAGCTTCTGACGGTAATCGGCCTGGCTGAAGTTTTGCGCCAGCGTGGCCAGAATTTGCAGGTGTTCGTCGGTGGCTTCTTCCGGCACCAGCAGGGCAAACACCAGGTCGACCGGCTGGCGGTCGATCGAGTCGAAGTCGATGGCGTTGTTCAGGTGCAGCAGCACGCCAACGGCTTCGTTACATTGAGGCAAACGGCAGTGGGGGATAGCGATGCCCTCGCCGATACCTGTACTGCCAAGGCGCTCGCGCCCTAGCAGTCGTTCGAACACTTCATCCGATGAGCTATCGCTCAGTTCTTCCGCAACCAGACTGGAGATGAACTCCAGCAACTTCTTTTTGCTTGAAACCGTCACGTCATTGATGGTGCGTTCCGGGGTCAGGATATCGGCGATTTGGAGGGTCATGCGTTAGCCTTGTCCGTGCTGTCGTGCAACCAGTTTCTCTTTGTGTTTAAGCACCTGACGATCCAGTTTGTCGGCCATCAGGTCGATGGCTGCGTACATGTCGTCGTGAGTCGCCGTTGCGTTGATGTCGGCACCTGCTACGTGCAGGGTGCCTTCGGCAATCTTGCGATCCTTCTCGAGCTTGAGAATAAACTGACCCGACGTGATGTCGGCGTGGCGCTCCAGGCGCACCAGTTTTTCTTTCACATAGGCTTCCATGGCTTCCGTTACTTCAACGTGTTGGCCACTAATAGTGATGCTCATAAAACGGCTCCTCCTTTACAGATCCAATACTGAGACTAGACCTGTTGTTGACATCAGATCAACTGTTTACGTTCGTTTGATGGTGGAATCATCATGGCTTCACGGTATTTGGCGACGGTGCGTCGCGCCACCTGAATGCCTTTTTCGCTCAGCATGGTGGCAATTTTGTTGTCACTCAGTGGCTTACGCGCGTTTTCTTCGCTGATCAGTTTCTTGATCATGGCGCGAATAGCGGTCGAGGAGCACTCTCCGCCGGTGTCGGTGCTGACGTGGCTGGAGAAGAAATACTTGAGCTCGAAAATGCCTCGTGGGGTGTGCATGAATTTCTGGGTGGTGACCCGTGAAATGGTGGATTCATGCATGCCAACGGCTTCGGCAATGTCGTGCAATACCAGTGGTTTCATCTTTTCTTCGCCTTCTTCGAAGAATTCGATCTGGTATTCAACAATTTTGGTCGCCACTTTCAGCAAGGTGTCGTTGCGGCTTTGCAGGCTCTTGATGAACCAGCGAGCCTCTTGCAGGTGGTCTTTCAGGAAGGTGTTGTCGGAGCTGCTGTCAGAGCGACGCACCAGCGAGGCGTAGTCGGCGTTGACGCGCAGTTTCGGCGCAATGTCGGGGTTCAGTTCGACGCGCCATTCATCGCGGATGTTACGCACGATGACGTCGGGGACAACGTATTCGGACTGTTCGCCGCTGATGCCTGCCCCCGGTTTCGGGTTGAGCTCCTTGATCAGTCGCAGTACCGCCTTGAGGTTGTCTTCCTTCAATTTGGTTTTGCGCATCAGGGTCGGGTAGTCGCGGCTGCCCAGCAGATTGATGAAATCGCTGATCACCAGTTGCGCCTCGGTCAACCAGGGGGTGTCTTTTGGCAGTTGCGCCAGTTGCAGCAACAGGCATTCGCGCAGGTCGCGAGCGAACACCCCGGCCGGGTCGAACTGTTGCAGGCGTTTCAGTACCGCAACGACTTCTTCCTGTTCCACCTCGGATTCCGGGTCCATGGCTTCGAGCACGTCTTCGATGGTGGTGTGCAGGTAGCCGTCTTCGTCGACACCGTCGATCAGCATAGTGGCGATTTCGCGGTCGACGTCGCTCATGGGCGTCAGGTTCAGCTGCCATTCCAGATGACCTTGCAGGTCGTCGGTGGTGGCATGACGGGAGTCATAGTCGAAATCATCGTCACCGGAAGGACCTGGGCCTGCGGCAATGCTGGCGGTGGTCTGGAAGGTGTCGTCCCAGTCGCTGTCAACCGGCAGGTCGTCCGGCATTTTGTCGTCAGACCATTGGTCGCCCAGTTCCTGGGTTTCCGGTTCCGGCGTGCTGGCAGTGACTTCGGTTTCGTTATTGTCGTTGTTGCTGCTGGCTTCGGAGGAGAAGTCTTCGTTCTCGGACTCGTCATGTTCCAGCATGGGATTGGAGTCCAGGGCTTCCTGGATTTCCTGTTGCAGATCCAGAGTCGACAGTTGCAGCAAGCGGATGGCCTGTTGCAGCTGTGGCGTCATGGTCAGCGACTGACCCATTTTTAACTGAAGCGATGCTTTCATACTGCGCTACTGTTCATCAATGATCGGCATGTTCTGTGCATTATACGCAAGCTTTGCGCCCTGCCTATGCCTGTATGGTTTCGCTTTGCAAACAGCGAAATACCGGAATCTCTGGCAGCGTTGCGGATCAGAGACGGAAATCCTGTCCCAGATACACAGCCCGTACCTGTTCGTTGGCCAACACTTCGTCGGCGGTGCCTTCGGCAATGATGTGGCCGCCGCCTACAATGTAGGCTTTTTCGCAAATTGCCAATGTTTCCCGCACGTTATGGTCGGTAATCAACACGCCGATACCGCGGTTTTTGAGCTGGCGAATGATGTCCATGATGTCAGCGACAGAAATCGGGTCAACCCCTGCGAAAGGCTCATCGAGCAACACAAAGGACGGTTCAGCGGCCAGTGCGCGGGCAATTTCGACCCGTCGGCGCTCGCCCCCGGAGAGGGCCATACCGGCACTTTTGCGAATGTGCTGGATGTGAAATTCGTCCAATAATTGCTCCAGTTGCTGCTGCCTGCCGGCCTTGTTGAGGTCGTCGCGGGTTTCCAGAATGGCCAGAATGTTATCTTCAACGCTGAGCTTGCGGAAGATCGAGGCTTCCTGTGGCAGGTAGCCAATGCCTTTCTTGGCGCGGCCGTGCATCGGCAAGTGGGAGATGTCTTCATCGTCGATGCTGACACGGCCCTTGTCGGCCTGCACCAGGTTCACAATCATGTAGAAACAGGTGGTTTTGCCGGCGCCGTTGGGGCCCAGCAAACCGACGATTTGACCGCTGGAAACTGCCAGCGATACGTCCTTTACCACTTCCCGGCCGCCGTAGCTTTTGGCCAGGTGCTGCGCCTTGAGGGTCTTCATTCACTGGTCTCCGCAGCTGTCTCCTCGTCCGTGTCCACCAGGTTGTTGTTGGCGCTGTCAGCCTGGCCGGTTTGCTGCGGCTGGATGATCACGCGAATACGCTGGCTATCGGATTCGCCGCTGGCGTCCGACTGGTCGGAGGCTGGCGTTTGACCACTGGCAGAGACGGTTTCGGCGGTGATGTCGTAACGAATCTGCTGGCCACTGAAGCTGTTGTTTTCCTGGGTCAGTTCGGCGTTGCCGCTGAAGTTGATCAGCTTGTCGGCAGCAAAGTAGTCGATGCGTTCAGCACTGGCGTTGGTCACCGGCTTATCGGCACTGACTTGCTGCTCGTAGCGGGCTGGCTCGCCTTCGGCAATGGCTTGCTTGAGGCTTTTGCCTTCCAGAATCAGCACCAGACGGTCGGATTGAATCTTGAGGGTGCCCTGGGTCAGCTCAACGTCACCTTCGTACACCACCATGCCGGTTTTGCGGTCAAGCTCGGCGCGGTCGGACTGGATGACCATTTCCTGCTGCCAGTCGCTTTCGAGGGCTTGGGCGGTCAACGGCAACAGGCTCACTGCCATTAACAGCATGGCCAGCTTATTCTTGAACATAACGGGTACTCACGTGTTGCTTGAGTTCTATTCGTTGGCGGTTGGTATCCACGCTCAGACCCTGGGAGCGTGTTTCACTTGTGCCGTCGGTGATGATAACCCAGTCGTCGGTCGACGCCCGGGATTGATCCGGATTGTAGATCAGCGATTCGGTGGTGATGGTCATCGGCTTGCTTTGGTCGCGGGATTCCAGCAACACATTGCCTTGCAGGCGGATTTCGGCATCGGAGTCGGCAATCAGGCCACGGTCGGCAGAGGCCTGCCAGCGTTGCTGATTGGCATCAGTGGTTTCCACCACTGGCTGGTCGAGAATGCTTTCGCCGCTCTGGTCGAAGTGACGTGAGGCTTCCGCGCGCAGTGACTGTTCCAGTTCACCGGCGTCGTTGAAGCGACGGTGACGCAGGTTTTCACCGTAGTAATCAGGTTCATCAACGGACTGGTGAACTTCTTCAATCACCAGTTCGTTGGTATAGCGTTCCACTGCCAGCAACGACATGCCAAAAAAGACGGCCAGAACCAGCAGCAGGTAACGCTTACGCATCAGATAACTCCGGCGCGCAACATGTCGTGAGTGGTCAGTACCCCCAGAATCTTGCCTTCTTCAGCCACAACCAATGCACTGATTTTCACGTCTTCCATGATCTTCAGGGCTTCGGCCGCCAGCATGTTGGCCGGAACGCTCTTGGCGTTGCGGGTCATCACGTCGGAAATGGTGGCGGTCTGGATGTTAACTCCCTGGTCGATGGCACGACGCAAGTCACCGTCGGTGAAGATACCCAACAGTTCGCCGTTGGCGTCCTGAATGGTGGTCATGCCCATGCCCTTGGAGGTCATTTGCAGCAAAGAACGGGATACGCTATCGGCCGGTGCAACCACCGGGATTTCGTCACCCTTGTGCATGATATCTTCAACTTTCAGCAGCAGGCGACGGCCGAGGCTGCCGCCCGGGTGGGAGAAAGCAAAATCTTCAGCGGTGAAGCCACGGGCTTCCAGCAGGGCAATGGCCAGTGCGTCTCCCATCACCAGTGCTGTGGTGGTGGAAGAGGTTGGGGCCAGGTTGAGCGGACAGGCTTCCTGTTCAACACCGGTGTCTAGGTGGGCATCGGCAGCAGAGGACAGCGTCGATGCGGCATTGCCGGTCATGCTGATCAGCGGCACAGACAGGCGCTTCAGCAGTGGCAGCAGGCTGGTGACTTCGGAGGTTTCGCCGGAGTTACTCAGGGCAATCACCACGTCTTCGCGGGTGATCATGCCCATATCGCCATGGCTGGCTTCGCCCGGGTGAACGAAAAACGCAGGGGTACCGGTACTGGCCAGCGTGGCGGCCAGCTTGTTACCAATATGACCGGACTTGCCCATGCCGGTGATCACAACACGGCCCTTGCAGTCCATGATCAGGCGGCAGGCCTTGCTGAAATCGTCAGTCAGGCGGCCGATCAGATCGTTGATGGCGTCGCGTTCCAGTCCAATAGAACGCTTGGCAGATTCGAGGTAATTAAATTCAGTATTCATTGTTATCCATTCGTACCCGTAGCAAACAGGACACCCATATACCCAAGGTAGCTGAGTGTCAGCGCAATGCCGCTGAAGCGACCCATCACACCGCTTTTGCGGTTGATCAGGAACAGCACCAGCAGTGCGAAAGTGAGGCCCAGCATCACCGGCAGATCGCGGTAGAGCGCATCCGGCTCAACGGCAACCTTGGCGATCAGGCCTGGTACTGGCATCACCGCCAGCAAATTGAAAATGTTGGAGCCAATAACGTTACCGATGGCAATGTCGTGGTGGCCTTTGAGAGCACTGGCAACCGAGGCAGCCAGTTCTGGCAAACTGGTGCCAATGGCGACGATGGTCAGGCCAATCACCAGCTCACTGACGCCAAACGACATCGCAATTTCAGACGCGCCCCACACCAGCGACTTGGAGCTGGCCATCAGGGCAACCAGACCGGTTACCAGCCAGAACACCGCCATTTTGGTCGAGATGGACTCAATGGCTTCGGCTTCTTCGTCGTCGACCAGTGATTCGCCAGCGTCATCGGAGTCCTGGAACATGATGTACATGGCCACCACCAGGCCAGCCAGCAACAGCAGTGAGTCAATCAGTCCCAACTCCAGGTTAACCAGTGTCAGGCCGGCCAGAATGCTCACCAGCAGAAGTAACGGCAGTTCTTTTTTGAGCAACTTCTTGCGTAGCGGAATGGGGCTTACCAGGGCGGTAATACCCAGCACCAGGCCGATATTGGCAATGTTGGAGCCAATGGCGTTACCAATGGCGAGGTTGCCGGCGCCATCGAGGGTCGCTACCGCAGAAACGAATAATTCAGGCGCAGATGTGCCGATGGAAACGATCGTTAAGCCAACCAGCAAAGGAGACATGCCCAGACGGCGGGCAGTCGCCGCAGCCCCCAGTACGAACTTGTCTGCACTCCAGACCAGTACCACCAGGCCAATCACAACGGCTATAAGAGGAAGAATCATAGAACTCCTGTCGAAAAGTCAGAAAAAATCTGCGGCAGAATTGAAGACGCAGCATTGTACCGAAGGGGTAGGCACAAGCAATTGGAATAAAGCGTTTTGTGACAGTTCCATAAGGGTCGGGGACATCTGTTTAATCCTGCACGGCTCTGCGCGAGTGTTGCCGTTGTTCAGTGCAAGGCCACGAATGCAGCGGAATGATGCGTCCTTTCCAAATTCGTCAACACCGCACTGGGCGGCGGCAACCCGCGCCCTTCGGGGGCGTCCGGATGATCTCGACTCTGTGTCGCCGACTTTTGACTTGCCCCGTCAGGCCTGTAAGTCGGCTTCGTGATTCGAAACCATTCGGTAGCCCAGAGCGGGCACCGGATTAAATAGATGTCCCATGTATCGTTGGTTAAGCCAAAACAATCCGCTATTCTGTCGATCATTCCCAAACGCCCAGGAAAGGAACCTTCCATGGCGGCTGAACAAGCCTATGTGTCGATTCGCGACCTGACATTCTCACGCGGCGAACGCCTTATTTACGACGGCCTGTCGGTGGATTTTCCGAAAGGAAAAATCACCGCCATCATGGGCCCCAGTGGTACAGGTAAAACAACGCTGCTGCGCCTGATTGGTGGACAACTGCTGCCGGATTCCGGCTCCATCGTGGTGGCTGGTCAGGAAGTTCCCAAGCTCAAGCGTCAGCAACTGTTTGAACTGCGTAAGCAGAAAATGGGCATGCTGTTCCAGACCGGTGCTCTGTTTACCGACCTCAACGTCTTCGACAACGTTGCCTTTCCATTGCGAACTCACACCGACCTGCCGGAATCCATGATCCGTGATCTGGTGCTGATGAAGCTTGAAGCCGTTGGCCTGCGTGGTGCCCGTGATCTGAACCCGGCCGAATTGTCCGGTGGTATGGCGCGGCGGGTTGCACTGGCTCGCTCGATCGCGATGGACCCGGAACTGATCATGTACGACGAGCCGTTCACCGGCCTCGACCCGATTTCCATGGGCATGATCGTCAAGCTGATTCGCGGTCTTAACAAGGCGCTGGGGCTGACCAGCCTGCTGGTGTCCCACGATGTAGAGGAATCCTGCTCAATCGCGGACTACCTCTGTCTGGTGTCCGGTGGCAAGGTGATCGGTTTTGGTACGCCCAACGAGTTGATGCACGACGGCAACGACGAGGTTCGCCAGTTCTTGCGGGGCGAACCTGACGGCCCTGTGCCGTTCCACTACCCGGCAGACGACTACCGTAACGATATTCTGGCCGGAGGAGAGGGCTGATGATGGATCGTATTCGCGCCCTCGGCCGCACCGGCATTGGCATGATCGAATCGCTGGGTGCCTCCAGCATGCTGTTGTGGAACTCGCTGATGTGGGGCGGCCCTGGCAGCGCCGGGTTTGGCGATCTGGTCAAACAGCTGTTTTCGGTGGGGGTGCGCTCACTCAGCATTATTGCCGTTGCCGGTTTCTTTGTCGGCATGGTGCTGGGCTTGCAGGGTTACACCATTCTGGTCGACTTCGGCTCCGAAGCGGCCCTGGGCACGCTGGTTTCTCTGACGCTGCTGCGTGAGCTGGGCCCGGTAGTAACCGCCTTGCTGTTTGCTGGTCGGGCAGGGTCGGCGCTGACGGCTGAAATTGGCCTGATGAAAGCCACCGAGCAACTGTCGGCGATGGAAATGATGGGCGTTGACCCACTTAAACGGGTGATTACGCCACGACTGTGGGCGGGCATGATTTCGATGCCGATACTGGCGCTGATTTTCAGCACTGTCGGCATCTGGGGCGGCGCGTTTGTGGCCGTCGATATGCTCGGCATTGATGATGGCGCCTACTGGGGCAACATGCAGGCGTCGGTCACTTTTTATAACGATGTTGTGAAAGGCATCATCAAATCATTGGCATTCGGGTGGGTGGTCACCTGGATTGCTGTTTATCAGGGATACGCCTCCATGCCGACTTCGGAAGGCATTGGCAAGGCAACCACCCAGACCGTTGTGATTGCATCACTGGCGGTATTGGGACTGGATTTTGTACTGACTGCAGTCATGTTTGGAGGCGTGTGATTATGCAAAAGCGTTCGTTGGAATTTACCGTTGGTATCTTTATGGTCATGGGGATTGTGGCTTTGGTGCTGATGGCATTCCGCGTCAGCGGGCTGTCGGTCAGTGATGCCGGTGATACCTACACCGTGAAAGCGCATTTTGAAAACCTTGGTGGTCTGAATGATCGTGCCAAGGTGTCGATGGCGGGCGTCACTATTGGTCGGGTGACCAATATTTACCTCGATAAGGACTGGTACAGCGCCGTGGTTGAAATGGAGATCAACAAGGACGTCGACAACCTGTCGATTGATACCTCCGCCGCGATCCTGACCGCAGGCCTGTTGGGCGAAAAATACATTGGCCTGACGGTGGGGGCAGAAACCGATTTCCTCAAGGACGGCGACTGGATTGAAGACACCCAGTCTGCCATTGTGCTGGAAGAGCTGATTGGTCGCTTCCTGTTCAATAAGGCGGAAGAAGGCTAAGCCTTGTTTTGAATGGGCCACTTCTGATTCTTTAGGCGAAATCTGGCGCTATTGCTATTGTCAGATTACGCAGTTTGTATCTTTTTGTAATAAACTTTGCCTACATTCCTTTACTCACCGGAATAGGCAAAGCGCGCATGGACCGAGGCATTCGTCAACGTGTGCCTGGGGGAGCTTGTGGTGGGACGTGTGTCCCTGCAAGCAACCGCGCCATTCACAACAAGGAGACATGATGATCCGGATTATCACATTGGCGATGGCACTGATGCTGTCGTGGTTGGCCCCTGTCAGTCAGGCCCTCGAATCGGAAGAATTGGGCGAACACGCCCATGAAGTCGTACGTCGCGTGACGACGCAGGTGATGGAACGCATTGATACCAATCGCCATCTGTACGAAAGCGATAAGGCCCGTTTTTACTGGGAGCTGGAAGACGTATTGGGCCCGATGGTCGACTTCCGTCGGCTGACCCGCAAGATCATGGGCAAGCACTACTTCAAGGCCACCAAGCAGCAGCGCATCCGCTTTGCTCGCGCCTTCAAACGCAGCTTGCTGAGTTCTTATGCCACCGGCCTGATTGAATTCACTGACTACGAAGTACGGATGTTGCCACCGCGTGATGATTTTGAGCACACGTCCAGCAACACCCTGGTCGATCTGGAGGTGATTACCCCCAGTGGCAAGGTATTCCCGATTACCCAGAGCATGTACTACGATCTGTCGTCCTACTCCTGGAAAGCCCAGAACGTGGTGGTCAACGGCATTAACGTGGGCCAACTATTTAATGAACAATTCGCCCAGCTGGTGAATGACAACGACGGCAACATTGGTGCCGCCATTGAGCAGTGGATCGAAAACCTGCAAGAGCAGGGACGCGAGCTGCGCCAGCGGGCTGTGATTCAAGGAACCTGAACGTGACGTCACTGGAATCCCTGTCGGCACAAAGCGCCGCCCTTAACGGCACCCTGAATGCCACCTCGGTGGTGGCTCTGGTGGATGAAGGTAAACAGTTGATCGCCAACGCTGGCAGCAACTGGAACCTCGATATGGCAGCCGTTGAGCAGGTTTCCAGTGCCGCTGTTGCGCTGTTGTTGGAGTGGCTGCGAGCGGCTCAGGCTGCTGATGTGGCGATGACCGTGAGCAACGTGCCGGAGTCGCTGTTGCCAATCATTCAGGTCAGTGAACTGGAGCCGGTGTTTGCCGGTGTGTTGCTTAAAAGCTGACAAGCAGTGCTCAGTGGCTCAAAACGGGTTCACTATTACATCACTCAATCAGATCCATACTTATTCTGTTTCATTAATTCCGGTATCATTCGTAGCTCCAAAATTTTCCAACCCGGTGGAGCTACATGACCACACCCCCTTCTACAAGCGAAATCCAGACTCTGCTGGAATCCGAACTGCCTGACGTAACATGGACTGTCGGTGGTGACGGTTATCAATATCAGGTGCAGGGTGTTGGCGACATGTTCGACGGCCTTAATGCCGTCAAGCGTCAGCAAGCGGTATACAAGGTGCTGAACCCGATGATTGCCAGCGGCTCCCTGCACGCGATTACCATCAAAACCTACACCGAAGCAGAATTCGCTGCCCTCTGATCAGGACCCTTTAATGGAAAAGCTACAGATTGTCGGCGGTAATCGTCTGGCCGGCGATGTTCGTATCTCGGGCGCAAAAAACTCTGCCTTGCCGATTCTGGCGGCCACCCTGTTGGCCAAAGGCGTGATGCGAGTGGGCAACCTGCCGCACTTGCACGACATCACCACCATGCTCGAACTGCTCGGCTGCATGGGTGTTGAAGTTGCTATTACCGAAGACATGGCGGTTGAAACTGACTGCCGCAACGTCAACAGCTGCGTTGCTCCGTACGATCTGGTGCGCACCATGCGTGCCTCGATTCTGGTACTGGGCCCGCTGTTGGCTCGCTACGGCGAAGCCGAAGTATCCCTGCCAGGCGGTTGCGCCATTGGCTCCCGCCCGGTGGATCTGCACTTGCGCGGTATGGAAGCCATGGGTGCTGAAGTGGAAGTGCTGGAAGGCTACATCAAGGCTCATGTGCCGGGTGGTCGCTTAAAAGGTGCGCGTATCTTCCTGGATACACCGACCGTAACCGGCACCGAAAACATCCTGATGGCGGCGGCATTGGCCGACGGCACCAGTGTGATTGAAAACGCCGCCCGTGAACCGGAAGTGGTGGATCTGGCCAACTGCCTGAACGCCATGGGCGCGAAAATCTCCGGTATTGGTTCGGACACCCTCACCGTTGAAGGCGTTGAAGAACTGCGCGGCTGCTCTTACGAAGTACTGCCAGACCGCATCGAAACCGGCACCTACCTGGTGGCCGCTGCGGTCACCGGTGGCAAGGTACGCTGTCGTGATACCGACCCGGAGATCATGGACGCCGTATTGGTAAAACTGCGCGAAGCCGGTGCCGAAATCACCTGTGGTGACGACTGGATTGAGCTGGATATGACTGGCCGTCGTCCGAAGGCCGTGAACATTCGCACCGCACCGCACCCGGCATTCCCGACCGATATGCAGGCCCAGTTTGTGGTGCTGAATGCCGTTGCCGAAGGCGTTGGTACTGTGATCGAAACCGTATTTGAAAACCGCTTTATGCACGCCCAGGAACTGGTGCGCATGGGCGCTGACATTCACGTTGAAGGCAACACTGCCATTGTTACCGGCCGTTCAAAACTGAATGGTGCTCCGGTGATGGCAACCGATTTGCGCGCTTCGGCGTCACTGGTGATTGCCGCCATGGTCGCCGAAGGCACCACCGACGTGAACCGCATTTACCACATCGACCGTGGTTACGAATGCATTGAAGAAAAATTTCAGCAGCTGGGTGCCAACATTCGTCGGATCTCCTGACGGGCACCCTGGAATATTGAGGACACCATGACCCAACCGTTGACCATTGCTCTATCCAAGGGCCGCATTCTGGATGATACCCTGCCACTGCTGGCGGAAGCGGGCATCCATCCGGCGGAAGATATCAAGAAAAGCCGCAAGCTGATTTTTGATACCAACCATGAGCATATCAAGCTGGTCGTGATTCGTGCGACCGACGTGCCAACCTATGTAGAGTACGGTGCAGCGGACCTGGGCGTGTCTGGCAAGGACGTGCTGATGGAATACAACAGCAGCAACCTGTGCGAGCCACTGGATCTCAAGATTGCCACCTGTCGACTGATGACTGCTGGTGTAAAAGGCTATCAGCTGCCGGAAGGTCGTCTGAAAGTGGCCACCAAGTTCGTCAACGTTGCCAAGCAGTACTTTGCTGAACAAGGCCGTCAGGTCGACATCATCAAGCTGTACGGTGGTATGGAACTGGCGCCGATCATGGGTCTGGCCGACCTGATTGTGGATATCGTTGATACCGGCAATACCCTCAAGGCCAACGGCCTTGAGCCGCTGGAGCACATTGGCGACATCAGCTCTCGCCTTGTTGCCAGCCGCGCTTCCATGAAGGTGAAGCACGCCCAGATTCAGCCCATCATCGATCAGATTGCTGCCGCGGTTGAGCGTCAGCAGCAAGCCAAATAAGGGGACGTGGATATGACTATCAGCATTCGTCGATTCAGTTCTGCCCAGGACGACTTCGCCAGCCAGATGGATACTCTGCTGGCATGGGAAGCCGTGTCTGACGCTGGCGTACAGCAAGCGGTAACCGACATCGTTAACAACGTGCGTAGCCGTGGCGATGCCGCGGTGATCGAATACACCAACAAGTTCGACCGCATGTCCGTTGAATCCATGGCTGAGCTGGAACTGAACCAGCAGCAGCTGCAGGAAGCACTGGACACCTTGCCGGAAACCCAGCGTGAAGCGCTGATCAAGGCCGCTGACCGTGTGCGTGCCTACCACGAACACCAGACTCAGGATTCCTGGCGCTACACCGAAGCCGACGGCACCGTACTGGGGCAGAAAATTACCCCGATGGACCGCGTTGGTATTTACGTACCGGGTGGTAAAGCGGCGTACCCGTCTTCCGTACTGATGAACGCGATTCCAGCCCACGTTGCTGGCGTGCAGGAAATCATCATGGTAGTGCCAACCCCGGGTGGTGAACTGAACCAGCTGGTATTGGCTGCCGCCGCTGCCGCAGGTGTTAGCCGTGTATTCACCATCGGTGGTGCACAGGCTGTTGCTGCGCTGGCTTACGGCACGGACACCGTACCGGGTGTGGATAAAATCGTTGGTCCGGGCAACATCTTCGTTGCTACTGCCAAGCGTATGGTGTTCGGTCAGGTCGGCATCGACATGATTGCTGGCCCATCCGAAATTCTGGTGGTGTGTGACGGCAAGACCGATCCGGACTGGATTGCCATGGACCTGTTCTCCCAGGCCGAGCACGACGAAGACGCCCAGTCGATTCTGGTATCGACCGACAGCGACTTCCTTGATCAGGTTGAAGCCAGCATCAACAAGCTGCTGCCAACCATGGAGCGTCAGGAAATCATCAAGACGTCCCTGACCGATCGTGGCGCGCTGATTCACGCCAGCTCCGACGAAGACGCCATCGCCATCATCAATCGCATTGCACCAGAGCACCTGGAGCTGTCGGTGGAAGATCCGGAAGCATGGCTGCCAAACGTACGCCACGCTGGCGCTATCTTTATGGGACGTTACACCGCCGAAGCACTGGGCGACTACTGCGCTGGACCGAACCACGTACTGCCGACTTCCGGCACTGCGCGTTTCTCGTCACCGCTGGGCGTATACGACTTCCAGAAGCGTTCTTCACTGATCATGTGCTCTGCTGACGGTGCTTCTGAACTGGGTAAAACCGCGTCGACACTGGCTCGTGGTGAATTCCTGACTGCGCACGCGCGTTCTGCCGAGTATCGAATCAAGGACTAAGCAGCCGCATCAAGGACTGATTCTTTGGTTCTTGAACAGGTGTTAGTAGTGACACAGAAAGCAGCCTTAGGGCTGCTTTTTTGTGGGTGCCTGACGGTAGTGTTGGCTTGCACGGTTTCTATCCGGCATTCATCAGGACGTTCTTGTTAGAAATCCCACACATTTTGTAAGCCAACTCTCGCCAAATCCCGCCATACCGACTACTATCCGCGCCTCAGTTTTCAACCACGACGAGAGAGTGACCATGTCCTTGCCTCCATGCCCACAGTGCAACTCTGAATACGTTTACGAAGATCAGGCGCTGTTGATCTGCCCGGAATGTGCCCACGAGTGGAACCCGAACGAAGTGGTTGAAGACGATGAGCCAACCGCAAAAGACGCCAACGGCACCAAGCTGGAAGCCGGCGACAAGGTAACCGCCGCCAAAGACCTGAAAGTGAAAGGCAGCTCTACCGTGATCAAGGTCGGCACCAAGGCGACCATTCGTCGCATTGTTGATGCCAAGGACCACGAGCTGGACTGTAAGGTCGATGGTTATGGCGAAATGATGGTAACTGCGGCGTTCGTCAAGAAAGCCTGATTCCTGGTATTAGCCAGAATAGGAGCCATGCTTGTCTGTTTATTGCAGGCAAGCCAGCTCCTACGGATATTTTGTGAAGTAGGGTGCGCATTGCGCACCGTCCGGGCTATCGCAGTACCGGACTCTGACAATCAGCCCTGCGGCTCTTCATACACCACGTAGATTTTCTGCGTTGGTTCAATGACTTCCCACTCGCCCTTGAAACCTGCCGGTACGCATACCTTGTCGCCAGGGTTAAGCTCCAGTTCGTTGCCTTCGGTATCACGGATAATCGACTTGCCACTAAGAATGTGGAAGTACTCATGCTCGGTGTATTCGACCTGCCAGCAGCCAACCTCTGCGCCCCATTCACCAGCAAAAAAGCGATCTTCGGCGGCATAGTGCAGTTGGTTGTTTTGTTGCGGCTGGCCTTTTACCAAACGGTCGGGCGGCGTGGGGTAGGTTTCACGTTCGGCGTTGCTGGTGGCGAAAGAGATCAGGTCGGAGAGGTTTTTGCTCATGGGATATTCGCTGCTGCAGTAAATAATCCACACGAGTCTAAAAGTCTTTGAGCAAGGAATAGATACCCAGCGGTGGGTATCTATTCCTTCTGCTACCACCTGCTAAACATTGCAGGCAAGCCTGTTCCTACAGATGTTGGGGGGCGGTCTTAGCCAAAGGGTACGGTCAGCTCCAGTGAGACATTTCGGCCCATTACCGGGGCGTAGTCTTTCAGCGTGGTGGTGTGCTGCTTGCCGTACTGGTCGGTGATGTTGGTGGCTTTCAGCATCAACTGTGGTGCG
Source organism: Oceanobacter sp. ABM4_470 (assembly GCF_056158645.1). Classification (NCBI taxonomy): domain Bacteria; kingdom Pseudomonadati; phylum Pseudomonadota; class Gammaproteobacteria; order Oceanospirillales; family Oceanospirillaceae; genus Oceanobacter; species Oceanobacter sp. ABM4_470. The sequence continues at coordinate 2,880,658 of NZ_JBSWTR010000001.1, read as the reverse complement.
TCCAGGTCGCTGCCCAATTGCTGGCTCCAACTCAGATTCAGCTGATACCAGGATGGGGTTTCGGTCTCGGCATCGGCCAATCGGGTTTGACGCAGATGCAGCTGCCACTCGGCATTCAATGAGCCACCGTCGTAGCGGTATTGAACAGACTGGCTGACGTTGTCTGCTGGCAGGCGTGGCAACGGGTCTCCGCCGTCGGTGAGCCAACCGCGGCTGGTCGCTGCTTTCAGGTGGGCTTCCCAGTTATCTGACAGCTGATAGAGCCAGCTGGCTTCCAAACCAGCCAGGCGGGCATCCGCTTGCACGTGTTTATACACATGGCGGCCGTGGAATGGATCTCGATAGCTTTGCAGCTCGTTGTAGATATAGCCGTCGTATTCGTACAGATAGGTAGCAATGCGCCAGTCGCTGCGGTCGGTTTGGCCCTGCCAGCTGAGGTCGATGGCGTAGGCGGTTTCGGTTTTCAGGTTTGGGTTATCCAGCTGAAACGCAAAAATCGCATGATGGTCGCCATTCCAGTAAATCTCATCGGCGACGGGGGCTCGCTGTACCCGTGACAATGTGGTGGTCAGCGTGCTGCTGTCGGTCACGTCCGTGGTCAGCGCAGCAGACAGGGTTAGCGGGTGAAAATCGCGGTCGTCGTAGTAACTGGCGGAGCGACGGTAGTTCACCCGAATATTGGTTGGGTCAGCTTCAATGTGGCGAGGCTGATATCTGGCAGCCAGATCCAGTTGGCCTATATAACGACCGTTCAACTCCAGTTCGCCAGAGGCGGTTACGTAGGTAATGATGTCCCGCGATTGGGTAATTGGCATGGGGGTGTCGTGGGCAAAGGAGCCGCCTTCATAACTGTAGAAGTCGCTGCCTTCGGTGCCATCCCATTCAGCATCGCTGAAGTCTGGTACGTCGTCACAGCCGGAATGGTCGTGGCACAGCTGCAATTCACGCCAGTTCGCGCCCAAGCCAAGATGGCCTTCCCAGCCGCTTAACCAGCCAGCCAGACCGCTCCAGGCCAGTTCGGTTTGCAGGTCGGCAAAGTCTTGCAGGAACAAACCGGCGACGGTATCGCCCTCCAGCTCGCCATGTTCATAATCGGCGTAGCTGGCGTGCCAGCTGAAGTCTGTGAAAACATCAGCGAACAGCCCGCCGCTGAGGCCGATATTGCCCTTGAAGTCGTAGCGGTTTTGCTCGGGCTTTACCCGAATATCGTCGTTGTCTTCATTGGGAATGGCATAGTCGCTGGTTAGGCGGCTGGCGCTGATGCCAACGTAGTCGCTGTAATTGAAAATATGGCTATAGGCGACGGCAGCACCCGCAGCATCCGCGTCGCTGTTGATGACTTCGCCAGAGCGAGCTCCGCCCGTACCAGCGTGATAGTTGTCAGTGGTACGGGTAAAACCGTCGATGTGCAGCACGTTGCGGCCATTGCCTGCGTCCATCCGGGCGATCAGGGTTTTGCCATTATTGTTGGTGCTGTAGCCTGCGGTTGCCGAGCCGGCCACCCCATCAAACTCGACGTCGTGAATGCGACCGCTTAGCACATTGACCACACCACCCAGGCTGGAATTGCCTTGACGCAGTGCCAGCGGGCCGCGCAGTAACTCCACACCGTCGGCAGCCGCCAGGTCAATCATAGGCGCGTGATCCGCGCTCAGTGACGACAAATCCGCAGCATCGGAGCCGCCATTCAGAATTTCCACTCGATTTCCCGACAATCCCCGCACCATCGGGCGGGCCACGCCCTGACCAAACGAGGCGTTACTGACGCCGGGAATGGCCTCCATTACTTCGCCCAACGCCTTGTTGCGGTTGCCAGCTAGCTCCTCGGCCCCCATCCATTCACTGGTCAGCTCTGAAGACGATGGCGCGGCTTGCTTAACCACGACCTCTTCTAACGGCTGTTCGCCATCGGTTGAATGAGTTTCTGCATGGTTATGTGTATGGCTGTGTGCTTGGTTGTGCTCAACGTCTTCAGCATGGACAGAAACGACAACCAGTGGCAGAAGTAACAGTGGCTGTATGATCAAGGGCTGCAATTGCAAAGACTTCAGATGAAAAGGCTTTCGCTGGGAGGAACGGGTAACGGGTGTCAGGTTAGTCATAAGTTAGCATCGGCATTCAGGCCATAAATGGCCGAGATTCAAAACGACGAAAGGCCGCATAGATGCGGCCTTTGTCAACTGTCTGTGAAAAACAACAGTTTACTCGTGAACGTGATCAGTTTCGGCTTCCGTTGCTGACAACAAAACAGCACTGCTGATACTAGTATTGGCTGGCAGTGCTTCAACACCGTGCAGGTGGAAGGCACCGCCATCGTGGGCGTCGATGACGTACAGGCTGCCGCTGTCGCTATCGGCAACCATAAAGGCTTCGTCGGCAGCGCCTACGGTCAGGCTGTCACAGTTGAAGTTGGCCGTGGCATCGCTCAGAGTGATGCTGACGGTCGCAGTTGCGTCTTCTTCAGCCAGATCAATCACGGCACCTGTGGCATCATCACGAATGGCCAGCAGGTAGCCTCCAGTTGGGTTAATGCTTGCCAGGCAAATTTGCTGGCCGTCTTCCAGGCTCAGACCAGAATCTTCCGCATGAACGTGGTCATCGTGGCCATGAACCACATAAGCCATCTCGCTGGTATAGACCAGACCCAGACCGCCAGCGGCTTGCATGCCCAGTACCGTGCCAGTTACGCCGCTGTCGCCAGTGTTGACGGTGGCTTCACCGCTGGTTTCGTCTTCTTGCAGCAGCAAGTAGTTCACGGTGCTACCGCATTGAACCAGCGCCAGGCTGCCGGAGTGAACCACGCTGCCAAGGTCGGCACAGTCGAAACTGTCGCCAGTGGCTTCGTATACGCCAGTCTCTTCGGTACCTTCATATACGTCAACGGAATCGCCATCAAACAGCGCGTACAAACCGTGTTCTTCGTCCAGAATCAGTGCCGGAGCAGTTTGGGTGTAACCCTCGATGCTGATGTCTTCCTCGGCATCAGTGGCGTCGGCTAAGGTGCTGGCTGGGTAGAAGTCGGTATTGCCGTTGTTCAGTACCGCGTAGTGGTTGGCGGTCATCACCACCTGTGGGTTGTCGCGCGTAATGGCCAGATCCAGCAGGCTGGCTTCTTCGTGCTCTTCTTCGGTGGTTGTTTCGGACTCGTCGTGCTCTTCCACGCCACCATCCACAAACTGGACGCCCGTGCTGCTGATCACTGCCGCGGTCAGGCCATCGTCAGATTTGATCAGTTGAGTAGCAACCTCACTGGCCTGGCCCACCAATTCAAAGGCTTCTTCTGCATGGTCGAATACCATCAGGTCAGAAGCGTTGCTATCGGAATACAAGAGGCGCTGAGCGTGCTCGTGTTCTTCTTCCGTGGTGTCGTCAGATGAATCACTGCTGGAACCACCACAGGCGGTAAGGGAAGAAACAGCAGCGGCGAGCAAGAGTAAGTGAAGATGTTTTGGCATGGTGGCAATCCGGGAGTCAGGTTTGTTATTACGTAACAACTGTAATGTTGTATCATAACTACCCGGGGGAAAGGCAAGTGTTTGTCAGAAAAGGCATGGGGCGGAACAGTGCAGGAATATTGGTTATTCGGAATGGGATGAGCTTAGGTGTAACGGTGAAAAGGGCTATAAAGTGAGCGTGTGCTCACTTCAAAATTCAGGAGGAGAGTGCTTTCATAAAAAATTAATTTTCGTGTGAGTAATGGTAAGCGGGTCGGCCTTGGGTCAGACAGGTTGCCAACCAATCCAACCCATCGAGCTGGCGTACTTCAGCAACATTCCCAGCGACATAATCACCACAATGCCACGTAGCCAGGCAGGGTTAATGCGAACAAGACAGTGCGCGCCGCACCAGGCACCGATGGCTTGGCCAAGCATCATCAACAAGCCGATTGACCACACCACATGACCTGCCAGCAAGAACACCATCAAGGAAGCAATGTTGGTGGCAAAGTTCAGCGGCTTGGCCATGGCGGTGGCGGCAATCATCTCGAGTCCCTTGCACGACACTCCGGCCAGTGTGAAAAACGAGCCAGTGCCGGGACCAAACATGCCGTCGTAACAGCCAATGCCCGGGACGATATAACGCCGATAACTGGCGGCTGATACCTGGGCTTCACTGCTGGCCACCGGGGTTGGGGAAATCAGGAAATACACCGCAATCATCAGCAGCACGACCGGAATCACAAATGCCAGCGCGTCGGTATCGATAAACTGAACCGCAATCGTACCGCCCACCGAGCCCGTAAACGCCGCCATCATCAACGGCTTGATTTCCGGCCATTGCACCCGCTTTTTACGCAGCATCATTAATGACGACGTTGCCGTGCCAACACTGCCTTGCAGCTTATTGGTACCCAGCGCCGCCAACGGTGGTACACCACTCATCATCAACGCGGGTACCACAATCAAGCCTCCACCACCGGCAAGGGTATCCAGCAAACCGGCGACCAGTGCGGTAACAAATAAAAAGGCGAGGACGTCTGCCGGGAATTGGCCGGAAGCAACGAGATCGGACAAAAAACTGAAAAGCTCCACAAGGACTCCGAGAAAACAAGGGCTCTGGAACGCGCAGCCATGGCTAACCAACAGTGCTCGGATGCAGAACGAAAAACAACAGTAATAGCAATAATGTCAAAGGCGGCTATTGCATAACTCGATACGGTAACCGTCAAGTAATCAGGTAGGCTGAAAACAGGAAAGCAGAGACGATGGCCTGAATAATTCAGCAATCAGGGCATTTGGATGTGGCCCTGTGTGAAGGAATGAGACCTCGCCAAGAGTGGTACGCCTTGTAAGAAATGAAAGAGGTCTGGAAGTACGCCAGCTCATGCTGCGGAATGCCAAACTGTCGTCCCGGTTCTAGGCAAGTTGCTGTGGCCATTGCTGTAGCGGTTGCTGTGGTCGTTGCTTTGGCAGCTGCGAGTATTTTGCAGCAGCACCCGCAGTGTGAGATGTGTTATATAGGAATGATTCCCGGAAAGAGGATATTAAATGGACTTTAAATTCAAGAGATCCAGAAACTCGGTCTTCGCAGGCGTCGCTGCAGGCATTGCGGAAAAACAAAAAATGTTGCCGCGGCAAATTCGTGCGATGTGGGTTTTGGCTTTTCTTATTAGTGGTGGTTACGCCTTTATTGCCTACGTGATTCTCGCTTTTGTTATCCCATTGGACGAAGGCTTTGATATCAATGACTACAGGGACTATTGAGCTTGTAAAAAATTGCTGAATAGATGCGTTGGCTTCTGTTGTAGCATCCAATTTATTAGGAACGAAATTGCTAATGCCTGGTTGGTAGGTCAGTAGGGCTGTTAAGCCAGGTTGCTTTGAGTGTGATCAAAGCTGTCAAAGAGCCTGCCATCGCAGATGGGCCTCTGAGATTTTGTGTTCAACTTCAAATAAACATCATTCTTTTCTGGTGTGGCGAAACGTATCTCTCAATTTTAAGCCCCCGTTGCTGCGAGACAGTTGCCCCGTATTAACATTGGTTCGATTAAAAGTTAAGGACGGGTTGTCCGTAAAGATAGAGCCAGATTCATCTTGATGTTTGTTTGGAATATCACGCCCAAAATACCAAGAGCAAGGAAAAATATGGGGATTTTTCTGAATAAAAAATGCTTGTTTTCAAGCATGTCGGGAAGGTTGGTGAGCAGGGGCTCTCCTTTAGCAAATGTAGAGCTACACCGTATAGTTGAATACCGAGAAAAGCTTTATGAAGACAGGGTTGTTACGGGTGAAGATGGTACTTTCAGATTTAAAAGTATGTGGGTTCGCCCATTGCTTGACGATTTGACCCAGTTTGTATCATTTCAAGATATCTATGCAGACTTTGAAGGAAATGATATCCATCTCTGGACTGCTGGGAAATTAGGGGAAGGCGAGTTTTCAGAGCTGGGTGGCAAATTAGAAGGCGCTGTTTTCGATGTACATGATGAGATGAAGCCGCTAGGCGTTGCTGCGAAAACAAATGATGTCGTAGTTTCCGTTTGTAAGATTCAAGACAAGTGTCTTTGAGCGTGGAATTTGCTGATTTTGCTCAATCAGCTTAATTGACAATTGATTATCTTATTTATCCGGTTTTTCGAAGTTTGATTTATTGTGTGCGCTCGCCTTCAGGACAAGCCTAATAGCTTGAAAGGCAGTTGATTGAGTCTGGATAGCGCATTGCTACAGCAGCTTGATCGTCTATTGGTGTTTACTCCTGTAGTGAGTCATTCCTCTCTGGAGGACGTTGTAGCCTGTTTTATAAGCAATAAAAAAGCAGCTGAAGCTGCTTTTTAAGTCAGAATTGCGGGCCAGCGGCCCGCGCTCCCGGAAAGCGTCAGACGTCCGTCTTCAGACTGCTGACGCTCCCGACTTTTACTTCACATCAAAGCGGTTGGCGTCCATGACTTTTACCCAGGCTTTGACGAAGTCGTTTACGAACTTCGCGTTGTTGTCGTCCTGTGCGTACACCTCGGCGTAGGCGCGCAGGATGGAATTGGAGCCAAATACCAGGTCCACGCGGGTGGCGGTGTATTTGGTCTCGCCGGTGGTGCGATCAACAATGTTGTATGGCGGGTTCCTACTTGTACTTTATGTCGGTGAGGACGTTCAGGTGTTCTGTGAGTAAAGGATTGGGCGGTAATGAGGAATAAATCGTATCGGCAGGTAGAAAACGGCAGCATCACACCTTGCTGCCGAAAGGCATGCATCAGGAACGAGGTTATCGTTCCTGATCATCCTGTTCGGATGCCAGACGCTCCAATGCTTGCCGAGCCTGTTCAGCTTCGCCGTTTTCTGCCTTGGTGTCCTGTGCCGCCAGGGTATAGTAGCGCCTGGCCTGAGCCAGATCTTTGCTGGTGCCCAGCCCATGTTCGTACAGATAGCCCATGCGCAGCAGCGCCAGCACCCGAGGGTGGATGTTTTGCCTGGCTTCGGCTTCACTCGGAACGGCTTTGCGATACCACTGCAAGGCGGTGCTATCGCTTTGCTTGATGCCTATACCTCGCTCGTACATCCAGCCCACTCTTGCGGCGGCGGTGATGTCGCCATGGTTGGCAGCCTGCAGGTACATGGCCATCGCGTAGCTGTTATCCTGTGCCACGCCAAGCCCTTGCTCATAGAGCATGCCCAGATAGCGAGGGGCTTTGAAATCCCCGGCCTCTGCGGCTTGCTGGAACAGGGTAAAGGCGCGGGCATAATCTTGTTCAACCACCTGCCCCTGATAGTAAGCCAGAGCCAGATTCAACAGCGCGCGGGGTTCACCCGCTTTGGCTGCTTGCCGATACCAGCGAAAAGCCCGGCTGTCATCCTGCTCCACGCCACCTTCTCCGTGAGCATAGGCATCGCCGAGCTGGCTGGCAGCACGGCTGTCACCGGCGTTGGCGAGTGGTAGAAGTTCGGCAACCGGACGCTGGCTGTGGCGCCGGCCCGGAGTGCCGTTACGGGGCTTTTTTACGGCATCCTCCTTTGACTGGGCAAACAGCCAGTCGCGGACGTTGTCGAGTTTGTAGGCGTAGTCGAACGAGTACATGTGGTCGCCCGCACGGCCACCGCTTACGCCTTCCGGGAGGACACTGCCCGAATCAAACATCACAAAGTTAATCTTGTGGCCCTGATCAATCAGTGACTGGACTTTGGCTTCCTGTTCTGCGTCCGGTAGCTTTGCAGAGAACTGCACCTTGCCATAATCGACCTGATCTTTATCGAGCATGGTTCCGACTTCTTTCATGCCTCCTGAGGCACTTTCATCACCACCGCTGACGATGTAGAAGAAATTCATTTGCTCCAGTGGTTTGAGAACATCGATATCCCACTGGCTGCCAACGAACAGGCTGGCCGCAAACAGATCGGGGTGAATGGAGTTGAAATAGAAAGAAATCATGCCGCCCATGGACTGGCCGGTCGTGTAGATGCGGTGTTTATCGACCTGATATTCATCGACAACTTTGGTTAGCAGACGGAAAGCCGTGTCGACTTCACTGGTGGTGTGGTTTTTACCACTGACAGCCCATTCTGGTCCGTTAAACGCAGGCACCAGAACAAAAGCCGGGTGCTCTTTCTGGCTGGCTTCTGTTGCCCAGATCATGCCACCCCAGCCCTGGGTCAGAGCGAATTCTGTGCCGCGGCCAACGGTGCTGGCATCCGGCATAAACAGTACCAATGGATAGCTCTGGCTGCCATCGTAGTTGTCCGGGATAAACAGGTTGTACTGCATAACGTTGCCGTTATCCGGGTCAGTGAAGCTGAAGCTCTGAAACCGCTGAGGTACAGTTTTAATCATTTCGGCTAACTGTTTGTCGGCGCTTTTATTCAGCTCGGGACCACGGCCGCGGCCCTCTCTGCCAGACTGTGGCCCTTTGTGTTCTCTTTGCGAGCTACTTGCGTTTGAATCATCAGCTGGTTGAGCGGATGCGCTATTGTTCTCCGGCTTGTTGCTGCAACCGGATATGGTGATCGTTGCCATAGCCAGTATGGCGACTAACTTCTTCATGGTGTTACTCCTGCTAATACTTACGAAGACCCACGGAAAATGTAGATATGAAACTCAAAACTTATATGCTGGGCTCTTTTACAGAGAATAAAACGAAGCCTCATAAATACAAATGATAATACTTGTTATTTGTGTATATTTTTGCCATGACAATGGCAATTAATGGCAGGTACTTTTTGAGTCTTTGCCACACCTTCTTCATTCCCTGTCTGCAGCTTATGGGGACATCTATTTAATCCTGCACGGCTCTCGGCTCGGGCCTCCTGCTTCGCCCTACCTCCTGCATCCATGCAGTCGTGTGCGAGTGTTGCCGTTGTTCAGTGCAATGCGACGAACGCAGTGGAATAACGTACCTGTCCGGCCGAGTCTTTCCAAGTTCGTCAACACAGTACTGGGCAGCGGCAACCCGCGCCCTGCGGGGGCTGCCGGATGATATCGACTCAGTGTCGCCGACTTTTGACTTGACCCGTCAGGCCTGCAAGTCGGCTTCGAGATTCGAAACCACCCAGTAGCCCAGAGTGAGCACCGGATTAAATAGATGTCCCCTTATGACTATACAAAGTGTTGCCCAACGATTTTGGTCGTGAAATTTGGTAACGGGTTGACTGGGAATCTGTCTGATGCCATTGGCTTTAACGCCGGGCCCGGTCGATTCTGGCCTGGTTTAAGTCAGATAATAAAAAAGCAGCCGAAGCTGCTTTTTTATTGGTCAGCAACATTCCCACGTAGAGCGTGGGAATGAGCGGGTTTATCGAACTAGCGTCCGACTTCAGACTTCCAGCGTCCGTCGGTTCAAACGTCAAAGCGATCGTTGTTCATCACTTTGGTCCAGGCTTTGACGAAGTCGTTTACGAACTTCGCGTTGTTGTCGTCCTGTGCGTACACCTCGGCGTAGGCGCGCAGGATGGAATTGGAGCCAAATACCAGGTCCACGCGGGTGGCGGTGTATTTGGTCTCGCCGGTGGTGCGGTCAACAATGTTGTAGTGCTTCTTGCTGGCCGGTTCCCACTTATACTTCATGTCGGTGAGGACGTCGAAGAAGGCGTTGTTGAGTACGCCAGCCTGTTCGGTAAACACGCCGTGCTTGGCGTTCTTGTCGCCATCGTCATAGTTTGTTCCCAACACCCGCATACCGCCGACCAGTACGGTCATTTCAGGGGCGGTGAGGCCCAGCAGTTGTGCGCGGTCGAGCATCATTTCTTCAGACGCTGGTACGTAGCCGCCTTTCATAAAGTTGCGGAAGCCATCGGCCAATGGTTCCAGTACGTCGAATGAATCGGCGTCGGTCATCTCGTCGGTAGCGTCGCCGCGGCCCGGTGTGAACGGCACGCTCACTTCTACGCCACCGGCTTTGGCGGCCAGTTCGATACCCACGTTACCGGCCAGTACGATGGTGTCGGCGATGGAGGCACCTGCCTTTTCAGCCAGCGGTTCCAGTACGTTGAGTACCTTGGCCAGACGTTCTGGTTCGTTGCCTTCCCAGTCTTTCTGAGGAGCCAAACGAATACGGGCACCGTTGGCACCACCACGGTAGTCAGAGCCACGGAAAGTACGAGCGCTGTCCCAGGCGGTAGACACCAGTTCGTCGATGCTCATGTCGCCGCTTTCAACCAGTTTGGCAATGGCAGTTTTCAGACCACCGATGTCGTACTGGGTGTTGCCAGCCGGAATCGGGTCTTGCCAGATCAGGTCTTCTGCCGGTACGTCCGGGCCCATGTAACGGGCTTTCGGGCCAAGGTCGCGGTGGGTCAGTTTGAACCAGGCGCGAGCGAAGCAGTCGTCGAAGTAAGCCGGATCTTTCATGAATTTCTGACAGATCTCGTTGTAGATCGGGTCAACCTTCATGGCCATGTCGGCGTCGGTCATCATTGGCATCACGCGGATGGACGGGTCTTCCACGTCGACCGGCATGTCTTCTTCTTTGATATCCACCGGCTTGTACTGGTGGGCACCGGCAGGTGATTTGGTCAGTTCCCATTCGTGGCCAAACAGCATTTCGAAGTAGCCCATGTCCCACTTGGTAGGCTCTTTGGTCCAGGCACCTTCAATACCACTCACCACGGTGTCGCGACCAATGCCACGGCCTTTGGTGTTCATCCAGCCCATGCCTTGCGCTTCGATGTCGGCGGCTTCCGGTTCGGCGCTCAGGTCTTCGGCATTGCCGTTACCGTGAGACTTGCCAATGGTGTGGCCACCGGCGGTCAGCGCGGCAGTTTCTTCGTCATTCATCGCCATACGGGCGAAGGTTTCACGAATGTGGTAGGCGGTCTGTTGTGGATCCGGGTTGCCGTTCACACCTTCCGGGTTCACGTAGATCAAGCCCATCTGTACCGCAGACAGTGGGTTTTCCATGGTGTCTGGCTTGGACACTTCTTCATAACGGTTGTCAGAGGCGGCCAGCCATTCGCGTTCGGAACCCCAGTTCACGTCTTTTTCTGGTGCCCAGATGTCTTTACGACCGAAGGCAAAACCGAAGGTCTTCAGACCAGCCACTTCGTAGGCAATGGTACCCGACAGCAAAATCAGGTCGGCCCAGGAAATCTTGTTGCCGTACTTTTTCTTGATAGGCCACAGCAAACGACGGCCTTTGTCGGTGTTGACGTTATCTGGCCAGCTGTTCAGTGGTGCAAAGCGCTGGTTACCGGTGTTACCGCCACCACGGCCATCCTGCTGACGGTAGGAACCGGCAGTGTGCCATGCCACGCGGGCAAACATACCGACGTAGCTGCCCCAGTCGGCTGGCCACCAGTCCTGGCTGGAAGTCATCAGCTCGCGGAGATCCTGTTTCAGGGCTTCAACGTCGAGTTTTTTCAGTTCTTCGTGGTAATCGAAGTCTTCACCCATCGGGTCGGTTTTGGTGTCGTTCTGGTGAAGGATGTCGAGGTTCAGGGCATTCGGCCACCAGTCGGTTGCAGATTGACTGGCGTTGGTGTTACTGCCGTGCATGACCGGGCACTTGCCTGTGGATGGTGTGGTGTTCGACATGGTGATGCTCCTCATTGTTTTGGTTAGAGCGTCTGGCTAAGCCAGCTCCGATGCTTGTCTTACGGTTGTTACCGCATTTCCTGCTGATGTCAGTGACTGTGCGATCAGTATCTGACGGCTATGTGCTTACTCTATGGGGTAAGCTTTATTTGATAAATTTAATTAAAATCATAAAACTGATAGTTAATGTGAATTTATCGTTATTGGGTTCTCTACCTTCCGCGAAACTGCACAGTCGGAAAGGCTATTATCGGTTCAGTTCCGCATCTTTGTTGATGGTTCTCGCTATAGCGTCGATTGGCGAATCCAATACAAAATGTGCGGGAATTATCATAGTGATAAATAACTTGGTAATTCCTTCCGAGCGAGCCTTGTGAACCTGGCCTCATGCCAGAAACCATGCAATCGGATAATGACAGCGTACAGGGCTTTTCAGGCCTTGCTTGGCCACAGTTACCAAATAAAACGTGTTTGTGACGCTATGACGACATAGAGCAATGGAAGGTCTGCTGAAGTGTTGTGCACAAAGATGGGGAATATGGGCTGTATGCTTTTACAGACAGTGCCAGTAGTGGTAAAACTGGTTGAAATTTGAGCATTTGTTAAGAATAAAACGATCAATAACACACCCGTTCATTAGCAGTCATCAGGGAGGTAACTGTTATGGAGCCCGCAATGGTATTTATGGCGTGTATAGGATGTATGGCGGTTGCCTGGTTGGGGGCAAACGTGATGCGTTTTAATCGGGCCGATCGTGAAGCCAGACGGAAGCAGCAGGTATCACGCGACTGAAACGAAAACGGGCCCAGTCCCATGGTGATGAACTGAGCCCGCCTCTCGTCGTATTTGACCTGTGGGGTCTGCTGGTTGGTGCCGAAGACCCCGCGTTACTCAGGACTCAATCCCCAGCAGTCCCAGGCTCAGTGCCGGCCAGAAGGTGATGATCAGCACGGTCACCAGCAGAATAAAGAAGAACGGCAAGGTTGCCCGGTACAGTTCCATCACCGGTTTATTGAAGCGGAAGCTGGCAATAAACAGGTTCATGCCTACCGGCGGGGTAAAGTAACCCAGCTGCATATTAGCCAGGAACAGGATGCCGAGGTGGATTGGGTGAATGCCGTACTCCAGCGCAATCGGCAGAATGATCGGAATCATAATGACGATGGCGGAGAAGATATCCAGCATCATACCCAGAATCAGCAGGAACACAGTCAGCAGCAGCAGGAAAGTGAAGCCGTCGGATACGTGTTGCTGAATAAATCCGAAGATTTGCTCTGGCACACCGGCATCAATCATGTAATTGGTGGAGGCCATGGACACTGCCAGAATCAACAGGATCGCACCCACCAGTTTCATGGAATCCCGCATCACGCCAAACAGCTGGCCGAATGGAATTTCACGGCGAATCAGCACACTCACCACGAACACATACAGTGCCGTAATGGCCGCCGCTTCAGAAACTGCAAACCAGCCACCGTAGATGCCGCCCAAGACCAAAAATGGCAGTGGCATTTCCCAGCGTACGTCTTTCAGGGCAGCCCAGGCTTCGGCTTTGTCGAATGGCTGGTGGTCGCGCTCGGCGTTACGAGACACCCAGCCGCTGTACAGCGACAGGGCAACCAGCATCAGGGCACCCGGCAGCAAACCGGCGATGAACAGGTCGTCGATGGATACAGGCACGTCCAGCGACATTTGCTGGGCCACAACGCCATACAGAATCAGCGGCAGTGACGGCGCAAACAGCAGGCCCAATGACCCCGATGTGGTGACCAAACCCAGGTTAAATCGTTCCGGATAACCGGACTTCTGTAGCGCCGGAACCAGCAGTGCGCCCAGCGCCACAATGGTGACACCCGAAGCGCCGGTGAAAGCGGTAAACAGCGCACAGGTGACCAGTGCGACAATGGCCAGACCGCCCGGCATCCAGCCGAGGAACGCATCCGTAATGCGCACCAGACGCTGTGGGGCCTTGCTTTCACCCAACAGGTAACCGGCAAAGGTGAACAAGGGAATGGCAATCAGCACCGGCATTTCGGCGATGCGCCATATTTCTACCGCCATTACCATCAGGTCGACGTCGGTCTGGTAGAAGCCCCAAATGGCAGAGGCAGCAATCACCACAAACAGCGGGGTGCCGGACAGCGCCAGCAGCAACAAGATCAGTGGAACCAGAATGCTCATGCGTCGGCCTCCTGCTTGTGCTCGCTGTCAGGCAGGCGGCCAGTCAGGGTATTGAACAGGGCTTGCAGGGTTTGAATGGCAAACCGCAGCGCCATGATGCCAAAGCTGAACGGAATAATGGCTTGCAGAGGCCAGGCTGGAATATCGCCAAAGGCGATGTCGCCAAATTCTTGCGCCATTTCAACGTAGGCGTTGGCGTGCCAGGCGACCAGCGCACAAATAAACGCCGCAAAGGCGTTGGTCACGATGGACAGCATCTGGGCGACTTTGGCAGGGGCCAGTCGGTTTACCAGATCAATCGAAATATGCTCACGGGAGCGGGTGGCCACCATGCCGCCCAGCAGACCCAACCACAGCACCATCACCCGCAGGGCCGGAGAGATCCAGAGCACACCGCCACCAAAGAAGGTGCGCGACAGAATATCGGTGGCGGCCAGTACCACCATCACCGCCAGCACGATCACCAGCAGGCTGTCTTCCAGCGTGTGGATCGCGGCTAACAGCCGTTGTAGGGGGGATTTATTCACAGGGAATCACTCAAATCAGGGCGTGGCTCCAACGGCGAACGGCGCAGTCGGAGCCGGTGGTTTAGCGATTATTGCACGCTGCGCAGCTCGGTCAGACGGGCTTGCAGTTGCTGGTAAAGTTCAACCGGGTAAACACCTTCGGTGGCCAGTTGTTTCAGAGCGCGGTCGGCCAGCGACTGCCAGGTGGCTTTTTCGTCGTCGGTCAGTTGTACGAAGGTCATGCCGCTGTTTTCCAGTGCCTTGCGAGCACCGGCTTCGTCCTTGGCATTTTGTTTGTCCATGGCCGCGTAGGTGTCTTTCATGATGCGGCGAACAGTAGCCTGGTCTTCAGCGGACAGCTTTTTGAAGGCTTTCTCGCTGACCACCATCATGCCCGTCAAAGACAGCAGTGGCAGGTCGGTGGTGTGGCTCAGTTTGGTGTGCCATTGCAGCGCAATGGAAGCCGTCATGTTGACGCCAACGGTGTCGATCAGGCCGGTTTGCAGGCTGGTGTACACATCAGAGATCGGCAGCAGGATCGGGTCGATACCGGCGTTCTGGAACACCGTGGCGCTGACCACATCGCCTTCTGGTGCCCATACCTTGGTGCCGCTGAAATCAGCCTGGGTGCGCAGTGGCTTGTTGCCCATCAGGTAGGCGAAGCCACCTTCGGTCAGGCCCAGTACCACATAACCCTTGTCTTCAACGGCTTTGATAATGAATGGGTCGAACTCGGCGCGAACTTGCGACAGTTCTTCCGGTGTCTGGAAGGTGAATGGCAGGCTGTACAGCTGCACTTCGTTGGCAACGTCGGTCAGGGCTCCAGCGGATACTGCGCCGCCGCTCAGCTGACCAATGCGCATTTTGCGCAGTACGGTTTTGTCGCTGCCTTGTACGCCACCCGGGAAGAACTTCATTTTTACGCGACCGTCGGTTTCGGTCTTGATCTGGCTGGCGGCAGCGCGCATGGCTTTCATCCAGCCGGTGCCGTCCGGTGCCAGGGTGGCGATTTTCAGGGTTGCAGCCTGGGTCAGGCTACAGCAGCTGATCAACATCAGACCCAGGGCAATCAGTTTGGTCTTCATGAATGGACTCTCAGTAGTTGCTTGAAATTGTTATTCAAAATATTCAGCAGAACCGGCCAGCAGCACCTTGGCTTCTTCCTGGGCCAGTCGATTAATCAGGGTCAGACCCTCGGCTTCGGGGTCGGCATTGATGACTTCGTTCAGCAGGCGGTCGTGAAGTTCCTGATCAAACATCAGACGGGCGTACTGCTTGGCGTACAGTACCTTGGCCATCAGGTGTTTGCCGTTGCTGTATTGTTGCGCTTGTTCAAAGTGGGCTTTGCCAACCTCTGGCTTGCCGCCCAGTGATGGCGGCAGCTGGGTTTCCATCACGCCCAGGTACACCTGCAAGGTGCCGTGGTCGTAACCCGGATCGTATTGCGCAACCCATTGCATCAGGGCCTTGGTTTTGCCCAGTTCGGCAATGGCACCCCAGTCGTCGCTGTTGGCCTGAATCCAGCCGGCTTTGGCGGTTGCGTAGGCGTAAAAGACTTCAATGTCATCTTCGTCAAAGTCTTCGTTCAGCGCCGCCAGCATTTTGTCCTGTGGCTGTTTGACGGCTTCGCAGGCATCGTCGTCGTATTCACACAAGGCGCGAGTGGAGTACTCCAGTGCGCGGTCGGCCATGTTTTTGGCTTGCTGTGGGTCTTTGGAGAATACGCCGGAGTAGGCGCCGTAGAGTTTGGCGGCCGAGATCAGGAAGTCTTCGTTTTCCGGGTAGGTCAGGACCAGTGCGTCCAGCAGCAGCAGGTAGGCTGGGGCGCCGGCGGCAACCACTTCCGGGTTGGGGTTGTTCATCATCGAACGGGACAGGTTCTTCGGCAGGTTGCCAACCGAACAGGCAGCCAGCGACAGGGCCGCCAGGCAGAGAATCAGTTTCTTCATCACAGACTTCGCTTCACACGTTCTCATCGAGATTAACTTTATAACCGGACAGGAATGCTCAAAATTGCGCGCCATTGTACACACCTTAATGCGGCCGTTTAATGACCCTGACTCACAAGGGCCCTGACGGTTCGTCAGCAGGGGCTGTAAATCACTGTTTTGCTGGTGACAGTAATTGACATTAGGGTAGGCAGCCGGGGGCGAATGCCTGATTTTAAGTCTGGACTCTGCAAGCAAATTTGCCGGGTGAATACAGGAATGTCAGCGTGGGGTGAACTGGAGAACATGATGGAAAGTAGGCGGATGTGGCCATGCGGGCGGGCCGCCCGCGCTCCCGGAATCCAGACGCCCGATGCCCGATGCCCGATGCCCGATGCCCGACGCCTCAGCCCTGCTGTTTGGCTTTGGCGAGTTTGCGATAGAGGGTGCGTTCGCTGATGTTGAGTGCGGCAGCCAGTTCGGCATTGTCACCGTTGTAGCTCTCCAACAGACCATTCAGGTAGTGCATTTCCAGTTCTTCCAGCGGCACGGCGGGGAGGTCGGCGAAGGCTTCAGCAAAGGCGTCTGTAATGTCGTCTGTAATGGCGTCGGTCGGGTTGTTGATATGGCCGTCGATGCCATCCTGCATTGAGGTTTCCGCTGTATTGAGCCGGGTTTCGAGCGGGACAGCGCTGCGGCTGGTTGAGGCCAGTATGGCGGGTAGTTGCAGATGTTGCGGTTCAATGCGGTCGCTGTCGCACAGCAATATTGCCCGCTCGATGCGGTTGCGCAGTTCGCGGATGTTGCCGGCAAAGTGTTGTTGGCCAAGCCAGCGGCGGGCGCTGTCGGACAGCTGGATCGGCCGATCGTGTTTCAGTTGTTTCAGTATCCGTTCGGCGATCGGCACGATGTCCTGACGGCGTTCGTGAAGGGACGGCAGCAAGATAGGGAACGGCGATATACGGTAGTACAGGTCCTGGCGGAAGCGCCCTTCGGCGACCATTTCCAGCAGGTTGCGGTGGGTGGCGCAAATGAGTCGGAAGTTGGCTTTGCGTTCGGTCACGCTGCCTACCGGGCGATAGGTGCCGGTTTCGATCAGACGCAGCAGTTTGACCTGCATAGGCAGTGGAATGTCGCCCACTTCGTCAAGAAACAGGGTGCCGCCTTCGGCGGACGAAACCAGCCCTTGTTTGCGCTGGCTGGCACCGGTAAAGGCGCCTTTTTCGTGGCCGAATAGCTCGCTTTCAAACAGGCTTTCGCTAAGGCCAGAGCATTCCACGGTCACGAACGGCCGTTTGGCACGGTCGCTGTGTTCATGCAGGTATTGGGCAGCCAGTTCCTTGCCGGTGCCGGATTCGCCCAGCAGCAACACACTGATGTCTGACGGCGCGGCGCGGCTTAATAATTCCAGCATCTGATTAAAGGCCGGACTGAAGCCAACCATGCGGTTTTTCTCAAACCGGTCCGGGGCATGCACCTGATGCATGATTTCAACGAAGTATTCGATCTCGCCAGCGCTGTTGTGCACCGGGGTCAGTTCTACATCAATGTGCTCTTTGCCATTGGGGGTGTTGTGAATGTGCAGTACCCGCTGGCGCTGATTGGTGCGCAGACAGCCTTGCAGCGGGCAGTCTTCGCCAGCGCGGTCGCAAGGTGCTTCGTAGCCATGGGAGACTTCATAACAGTGTCGGCCCAGCAATGCCGTGCTGCCAGAGTAAGCTTCCCGGTAGGCGCGGTTGGCGGCCCGAATCACGTAGTTGCGGTCCATCAGAATCGCCGGTGAGGCAAAAGCGTCCAGCAGGGACGAAATAGCCGGAATGGTTGGGTAGGCGTTGTCTGACATAGTTGGCAAATCTTATGACAAATTTGTCCTGATGGTGCGACAGGTTTGACATATTGGCAAGTAGCTTTCCACAAATCTTCTAGACCAGCTTTTATTGGCCAGTTAATTTTCCTTCAAAGTTATCTTTTGTGAGTCGATTTATCTGGCTCGTAATGTCCAAATCCAGTCGGCTTATTGATGTGTCTCAATGAAAAATTGGACTGACCACTTTCCTGTGATCCATTTCAAAGTCTGGCACTCGGCTTGCTACTCCTCTCAGAAACAGGGACCCGTTGGTTGACATCTCTCATGGCTGCGACTTCCGGTCGCATCGGTCCCGTGAGGGGCGGCGGGTAAGCTGCGGCGGCAGCTGAGCACCCATCGATCATCGTTCAGACCCGGCGTGGCGAGTGACGCGCCGGTTATTCAGTGACATTCACTCACATCTTAATCATCAACGTTCTGGGGCGTTGCCTTTGGAGGATAGCCATGATCAGTGAAACCATGGTGGAGCTGTCGCGGTGGCAGTTTGCGATTACTGCGCTGTATCACTTTCTGTTTGTACCCCTGACCCTGGGGTTGTCGTTCATTCTGGCCATTATGGAATCTGCTTACGTGATGACGGGTAAGCAGGTTTATAAGGACATGGTGAAGTTCTGGGGCAAGTTGTTCGGTATCAACTTTGCGCTGGGCGTTACCACAGGTCTGACCATGGAATTCCAGTTTGGTACCAACTGGGCTTACTACTCTCACTATGTTGGAGACATCTTCGGTGCGCCGCTGGCGATTGAAGGTCTGATGGCGTTTTTCCTGAAAAGCACCTTTGTGGGCCTGTTCTTCTTTGGCTGGGACCGCATGAGCAAGTTGCAGCATCTGGCGACCACCTGGCTGGTGGCGCTGGGCTCCAACTTTTCGGCGCTGTGGATTCTGATTGCCAACGGCTGGATGCAAAACCCGGTGGGTGCCGAGTTCAACATTGACACCATGCGTATGGAAATGACCAGCTTTACCGACGTGCTGTTTAATCCGGTGGCGCAGGTGAAGTTTGTTCATACCGTGTCAGCCGGTTACATCACCGGTGCCATGTTTGTGTTGGGGATTTCTTCGTACTACATGCTGAAAAAGCGTGATCTGCCGTTTGCCCGTCGCTCGTTTGCCATTGCATCCAGCTTTGGTATGGCAGCGATTCTGAGTGTGATTCTGCTGGGTGACGAATCCGGCTATGAAATTGGCGACGTTCAGAAAACCAAGTTGGCGGCCATTGAAGCCGAGTGGCACACCCACGAGGCACCAGCGGCGTTTACGCTGATTGGTCTGCCCAACGAAGACACCATGGAAACCGATTACGCCATCAAGATTCCTTACGTGCTGGGCCTGATTGCCACCCGTTCGACCACCGAGGAAGTGACCGGTATTTCCGATTTGCTGGTAGAGCACGAAGGCCGCATTCGCAACGGCATGGATGCCTATCAGCTGTTCAATGACCTGAAAGCCGGAGACAAATCGGAAGCCAACATTGCTGCTTTTGACGACGTGAAAGACGACCTGGGTTACGGCCTGCTGTTGAAGCGTTACACCGACAACGTCGTGGACGCTACCGACGAGCAAATCAAGGCGGCGGCACGGGATTCCATTCCTCCGGTAGCGCCTATGTTCTTCACCTTCCGCATCATGGTGGCGATGGGCTTCCTGATGTTGATTCTGGTGGCGCTGGCGTTCTGGCACTCCGCCCGCCAGACCATCGATCAGCAAACCTGGCTGCAAAAAGCCCTGCTGTGGGCGATTCCTGTGCCCTGGATTGCTTGTGAAATGGGCTGGTTCGTGGCCGAGTTTGGCCGCCAGCCATGGTCGATTGGCGAAGTGCTGCCAACCTTCCTGTCAGCGTCTACCCGTTCCGAGCTGGATCTGATTCTGAGCATCGCCTTCTTTGTGCTGCTGTACACCGGCTTCCTGATTGCCGAGGTGTACCTGATGTTCAAGTACGCTCGTCTGGGACCGTCGGCACTGCACACTGGCCGTTACCACCACGAAACCGGTGCTGAACAGCCAGACAGCGGCCTGACCGGCGCTGCTACCCCAGCCACTCAACCCATGCTGTCTCGCAAAGACAACGCCTGATCAGGAGAGCCAACAATGGAATACGAAGTATTAAAAGTCGTTTGGTGGGTTCTGATTGGCGTGTTGCTGATCGGCTTTGCCGTTACCGACGGGTTCGATATGGGTGTCACAGCCCTGCTGCGCATCATTGGTCGCACCGATAACGAGCGCCGGGTCATGCTCAATACCGTCGGCCCGCACTGGGACGGGAACCAGGTGTGGTTTATCACCGCCGGTGGGGCGATTTTTGCGGCTTGGCCAGTGGTCTATGCGGTGGCGTTTTCCGGCTTTTACTGGGCCTTGCTGCTGGTGTTGTTCAGCCTGTTTTTTCGTCCGGTAGGCTTTGAATACCGCGCCAAGGTCGACGACGACCTCTGGCGCTTACTGTGGGATACCGGCCTGTCGATTGGCGGCGCGGTGCCTTCGCTGGTGTTTGGTGTGGCGTTTGGCAACCTGCTGTTGGGGGTTCCGTTCCACTTTGATGAGTACATGCGTTCTTTCTATACCGGTTCGTTCTGGGCGCTGCTGAACCCGTTTGCGCTGGTGTGTGGACTGGTATCGCTGGGCATGCTGATGATGCACGGGGCGACCTGGTTGCAAATGCGTACTGTGGGCGAGTTGCATAACCGTGCCCGTCGTTGGGGTGCCGCTTTGGCGGTGCTGGTGGCAGCGCTGTTTGCGCTGGCGGGCATCTGGATCTGGATGGGCATTGATGGTTACAGCATTGTGGCCACCACCAAAGACACCGCCGGTGTGATCACACCGCTGGATAAAACCGTGATCACTGAAACCGGTGGCTGGTTGAATAACTACGGCCTCTACCCATGGATGATTGCAGCGCCGCTGCTGGGCTTCCTGGGGCTGGCGGCAACGGCTTTGTTCTCGGCGTCCAACAAGTCCACGCTGGCGTTTATCTCCAGCTCTGTGGCGGTGGCTGGCATCATCCTGACAGCGGGCTTCTCGATGTTCCCGTTCCTGATGCCATCCAGTCTGAACGCCAACCACAGCCTGACCATGTGGGACGTGGTGTCCAGCGAGATGACGCTGACCATTATGTTCTGGGTAGCGATGGTGTTTGTGCCCATCATTCTGGCTTACACCGTGTGGGGCTACTACAAAATGTGGGGCCGTCTGACCACTGACTTTATTGAAGCCAACAAATACAGCACTTACTGATACTGACTGGTCTTGCAGGTCTGGTTGGATGGGCCTGTGAGACACCTGAGAGAGGAAAATACGATGTGGTACTTTGCCTGGATTCTTGGTGTATTACTGGCCTGTTCATTTGGCATCATGAATGCCATGTGGCTGGAATTTTACGAAGACATGGACCGCGATGCCGACGCCTGATTGGGCGTTGGTTCCATCTGAAAACGAGAACCAGTAACCGTTGTGAGCAAGGAAGCTGGCACTGGTTCTCAAACAGAATGATGACGGCTTGTTCAGGAAAACGGCGCTGCTTATAACGCGTCGTGTTGGCTGAATATAGCCTGAACACCATTCAACGGATTTCCTGGAGCATCGTATGGAAGCGAACTCACCGGCTGCCGCGGCAGCGTCTTCATCCCCGGCGAACGCTCGGGTTTCTCGCATTCAATTCAGTGGCAAAGGCGGCGAATATTTCCGTCTGTGGATCGTGAACGCCTTGCTGACACTGGTTACCCTGGGGCTGTACAGCCCATGGGCGAAAGTACGCAACACCCAATACCTGTACGGTCATACCTCGGTAGATAGCCATCGCTTTGCTTTTCTGGCAACACCTATCCAGATTCTGAAAGGCCGTTTGATCGCGTTGGCGGTGATTGTTGTGGCGAGTTTTATTGGTGCCATTCACCCGGCGATCCAACTGGTTATTTCGCTGGTGTTTATCGGCGCGCTGCCGTGGCTGATCCTGCAAGGCGTCCGTTTTGCGCTGCGTATGACCTCTTACCGCAATGTTCGCTTTGACTTCACCGGCACGTATGGCGGCATGCTGCTGCGCTTCTTTGTGTTTCCGATGCTGAGCGTATTTACCCTGTTTTTGGCGATGCCATGGGTGACCAGGGAAATCGACAATTACCTTCATAACCACGTCAAGTGGGGCGATCAGGCGTTTGAGCTGAACAACCGCACTGGTGAGTACTACATCACCGCCCTGATTTGTGGTGCGTTCATGGTGGTCTTGTACGCGGTGATCTTTGCCGCTGGTGGCGCTGCCTTCTTTGCCATCGCGGTAGCCGATGCCCCAAGTGCCAGCGTGATTTTGGGTGCTATTGGTGTATATCTGGTGTTCATTGCCGGCATGGAGTTGATTCGTGGTATCTGGGTAGCGCGTATTCGCAACCACGTGATGAACAACCTGACGGTTGGCCATGTGGCAAGCTTCAAAAGCGATGTGCCTGCTGGCGCCACCGCACTGATGATGCTGACCAACTTGCTGATGCTGGTCTTTACACTGGGTCTGGCGTTCCCGGTAACTCGTATTCGCATGGCGCGTTTGCTGAGTCAGCACACTGAAATCGCCGTCGATCCGGTGGCTGCTGACGCCGTAGTAAACCGCGTTGAAAGCCGTGACAGTGCCTTCGGTGAAGAAGCCGCCGATCTGCTGGACGTTGGTACGGCAGTGCTGGGCTAATGTCCGATGGTCTGACTGCCGTTCGCGGCGTGTTTCAATTTGCAGCGGCGGCCCGTTCAACGGCCGCCGTTGCACGTTCTGATGACACCGGTGCGATTCAGGTGCTGCAACAGCAGGACAACGCCGGTTTGCATTACGCCAGCCCAGAGCAATTCGATCTGGCGGCTGCCATTCCCGGTTTGCCGCAGGAAGTGCTGTTTGCCGACGGTTCGCGCTTTATCCCCGATGATCCTGATTGGCGCTGGCCATCGGCGGCCTTGCGTTCGCGCTGGCTGGAGTGGTTGGAAAACCATTGGCTGGCGATTCTTGCCGCAGCCTTGCTGGTGCCTGTCGTCACCGCCTGGACGCTGGTGAAAGGGGTTCCCATGCTGTCGGTGGTGGTGGCCGATCACGTTCCTGAAGTGGTCATCAAAAGCAGCAGTAGCGGGACGCTGGATACCCTCGATGCAACGCTGTTTTCTCCCTCGACACTGAGCAAGCAACAGCGCCTGGCGGTGAATCAGCAATGGCTGCAACTGGCAGACCGGGCTGGGCTGGAACCGCAACGCTATCAGCTGACCTTCCGTCAGTGGGGCGATGACGATGCGGTTGCCAATGCCTTTGCCTTGCCGGACGGCACGCTGGTGCTCACCGACCGGCTGGTACACCTGATGCAGGATGACCCTGATGCCCTGAACGCGGTGCTGCTGCATGAGGTTGGCCATGTGCATCATCGCCACGGCATCGAAATGATGGCCCAGAGTGCGACCATGTCGCTGGCCATTGCCATGATGTTGGGCTCGGTGGATGGGATTGCGGACGTGATGCTGGGTGCTGGTGTGGGGTTGGTGCAGAACGGCTTTTCGCGGGATATGGAACGCGAAGCCGACTTGTATGCCTTCCGCAAGTTGGCCGACAGTGGCCGCGATGCCAATGACTTTGCCCGCGCCATGCTGTTGTTGCAAGGGAATAACCGTGAGCTGGAAGCAACGGCTGCCTCGGAAGACACGGACAGCAGCGGCTGGCTGGAAGAATCCAATCGTCAGCAACTGATGGAATACCTCAGCACCCATCCGATGACCAATGAACGCATCGAGCTGGCCAGAAGCATTGCCCATTGTCAGCAAGAAGGCGGCAGCTGGCGACAGTGTTACCAGCAGGCTCAATAGGCTGGTAGCGCAGGCAGAATAAGCCCGGGCCTTACTTTACTTGCGCCCGGGCTGTTTTTTTACAATCTATATTCCTTTATGTTTATCTGGTGTTGTATTCTGTTGGTACATCGTACAGCGGGACAGTTGGCTCTGGCCCTAACAGGAGAGGTGACATGGCAATAACCAAAGAAGACATGCTGCAACAGGCGCAGGCCTCAGTAACTCCCATCACGGGGGATGAGGCCGAGCAATGGCTGCAACAGGGCGTGGTGGTGCTGGACGTCCGTGAGGCCGCCGAGTTCGACATGGGCCATTTGCCCACGGCGGTGAATGTGCCGCGCGGTGTACTGGAATTCCGGGTGGGGGCTCACCCTGCATTGACCGATCCTCAGCAGCCGATCTTGCTGTACTGCAAGAACGGTGGTCGTAGTACGCTGGCGGCACACACATTGAAGCAGATGGGATTCGACAAGGTCCGTATGCTGGTGGGGGGCTTTGATGGCTGGCAAGGGGACGTGCATCAGGTCGAAATTGATCCGGGCCAGTATCAGTAACGTGCTCGCAAACACAGGTGAAGATGATGGAAACCGTATCAATCCATAGCACCCGTTTGAGCTGGCGCTCCGACGGCCACTTCAGCCACACAGGCTACAACAAGGGTCATCAGCTCGACGTCGGTAATGACGTGGTGATTCCGGCAGCGGCGGCCAACAACGACATGGGCACCGACCCGGAAAAGCTGTTGGCGGCCTCACTGGCCAGCTGTCACATGTTGACGTTTCTGGCGCTGGCGGCGAAAAAGCGCCTGATCGTTGAATCCTATGATGACCAGCCCGTCGCTGAACTGGTCAAGCGTGATGACGGCAAATTTGCCGTTGCTACCATTCGGCTACGACCCGCAGTGGTGTTCAGCGGCGATAAGCAGCCGGACGAGGCAGCGGTCGTGGCTATGCACCACAAAGCCCATGAACACTGCTTTATTGCCAATTCCATTCTCTGTGATGTGGTGGTGGAACCGGTTTTTTAGTCGCACGGAAGGCTTGAGCCGATGCAGGCTCAAGCCTTCTGAATGGACTCACACTGATAACAACGCAAGGCGTAAGGCACAGCCGCCAACCGGGCATCGCTGATGGCTTCGCCGCATTCAAAACATTCTCCGTAGACGCCCTGATCAACGCGCTGAATGGCCTGACGAATCTGTTGGGCCTTGGTCTGCGCCTCGTGGCTGATTTCCAGCAAGACATCGTCGTTTTCCCGTTCGGTGGCTTGCTCGGCGAAGTCTCCCGGTACCGCGGCATCGGTGTGCAGAGCGTGCGATTCTGCCCGCTGTGAACGCTCCGTGAGTTCGTACAGTTCCAATTCCAGTCGTTTGCGCAATACATCCTGATCCATGATCGCCTCCTGTAGGGGACATCTATTTAATCCTGCACGGCTCTGCGCGAGTGTTGCCGTTGTTCAGTGCAAGGCGACGAATGCAGCGAAATGACGAGTCCTTTTCAAGTTCGTCAACACCGCACTGGGCAGCGGCAACCCGCGCCCTGCGGGGGCTGCCGGATGATCTCGACTCTGTGTCGCCGACTTTTGACTTGACCCGTCAGGCCTGCAAGTCGGCTTCGTGATTCGAAACCAGCCGGTAGCCCAGAGTGAGCACCGGATTAAATAGATGTCCCCTGTAGCGTTAACCGCTGTTGTTGTCGATTCCAGAATCTGCCTGTTTGCGCCGGCGCATCTTGATGTGCGTCAGGCGTTGGGCTGCATGGCTCGGATAGAGTGATGTGGTACGCCGTTCCGCTCAAGCTGACTCCGGAGACGCCTTATGAAACTCTCAGAACAACGTTACCGCGACCAGTATTCCGGCATTGCTGGCTCCATGACCGAGCGACTGCAACATTTGTATTGGGCGCTGCGACTGCAATATTCCGGGCTGGACCGGTTCTCCATTGCCCTGTACGACTCTGCTAATGGCGTGTTGTCAGCGTTCAGTTGCGATGGCGAAAGCCGTCAGGTGTTGGCGGGCTACAGCGCACCGTTGGCGGCAGTTCCGTCATTGCAGGAGCTGGTGGATGACCGCGGCATTCGAGTGGTGAACGACATGCGCAACTTCCGCTCGGTTGATTCCAGTGAACACACGGAACAGTTGTTGGGGCAGGGGTATCGGGCCAGCTTCACCATGCCCTTGTTTGAAAACGAGCAACTGATGGGGGTGTTGTTTCTGAATTCCCATCAGATCGATTATTTCGACGACACCATGGTGGTGTATTGCTCGTTGTGGGGCCACCTGGTGGAGCAGGTGCTGGCCCGTTTTCGTGAAGATATTCCGATCTGAGGGATCTGGTCCAGCTCCGATCTGTGGGACCTATACCTGCTCTGATCTGAGGGATCTATCCCAGCAGTTCAGCGGCCAGTTTGACGAAGTCCTGTGAGGTCAAAAGCCCTACCAATTTGTTGCTGTCATCGACTACCAGAGCGCAGCCTTGATGGCGATTGGTGCGAATCAGCTCGGCAGCGTCTTTCAGCAGGCTGTCGGCTTTGACCGTGTGCAGCTCAGTCTGCATGCACTTGTCGATGGTCGTTTTGGCCAGATATTCCTGCAAATGATGCGCACCGAATTTATCGGTGATTTTAAACGCTTCTGCCAGAAACTCTTTCTGACTCATCAAACCCACCAAATGGCCGTCGCCATCGACGATCGGCAGGTGGCGAATCTTGTGTTCACCCATGGTCTGTTCCGCATCGCGCAGGGTCTCATCCGGGGTATGCGTCAGCAGTTCGGTTTTCATCAATTCGTGAACGTGTTTCATGGCGAGTATCTGTGATTGGGAGCCTGTCTTAAGTAAAGCAGGTATTTGCCAGAACGCAGGTCTTTGTCAGAACGCGGGCGAGTGGGTTGAAAAAGGCGCTCAGTGTCATCTGACTGGTTGTCCCGTTTTGATCATTTTTTGTGCTGCAATAAGACAAGCACCGGTTCGCCGTCAGAATCCGTTGGCGCTGGCCCAGTCTGTCCTATGTCCTGCTCGGGGCTTTGTTAGATGTTCTCAAATCTCAATACCATGTTGAGAAAAACTCACTAATAAAAATAATTCAGGGAATTTCTGCAAGCGGGTATCGGCTCGCTTGCCAGAGAAGCTCACAGGAGACGACCTCATGACCCGAGCAACACGAGCACTGCTGCTGGCACTGGTGTGCCTGCCGGCCTGGACCCATGCCATGTCTGACCAGTCAGATGGCGGTTATACCGCTACCCGTTATCCCATTGTGCTGGCCCACGGCCTGTTTGGCTTTGATGCCATTCTTGGGGTGGACTACTGGTACAAGGTGCCGGAAACCCTGCAAGCCGACGGCGCCCAGGTATTTATTACCTCGGTGGCCAACTCCAATTCACCCGAGGTGAGGGGAGAACAGCTGATTCTGGAAATCGAACAGGTGTTGGCCATTACCGGTGCCGACAAGGTCAACCTGATTGGCCACAGCCACGGTGGCCCGACCACCCGTTATGCGGCATCGGTCCGCCCGGACATCATTGCTTCGGTGACTTCAGTATCGGGTGTTAACAAAGGCACCCCGGTGGCGGATGGCGTCTACGACTGGTATCAGGGCGGCTCGCCATTGACTGGTGCGGTGGAGGGGCTGGCCACGGCGCTGGCAACGGCCATCGATTTCCTCTCGGGTGGCGGCTATGAGCAGGATGTGATCGCTTCATTGGCGTCCATGACCACCGCCGATGCGATGGCGTTCAACCAGCAGCATCCGGGTGGCATTCCGGCCTCCGCCTGTGGCGAGGGCGACTATGAATACAACGGCGTGCGTTACTACTCCTGGGCAGGCGCTGAGCCACTGACCAATATTCTTGATCCGCTCGAAAGCGTTACCGTGGTGGCGTCTGTTTTCTTTGACAGCAACACCCCTAACGACGGTTTGGTCGGCGCCTGTGATGCCAATTTGGGCATGGTGGTGCGCAACGATTTCCGCATGAACCATCTGGATGAAATCAACCAGACCTTTGGTATTCATCACCTCACCGAAACCGATCCGCTGGCGGTATTCCGTACCCATGCCAATCGTTTGCAGCAGGCCGGTCTGTAAATGCCCGCTTCTGTGCTGAACCACACACCAGCAAGCCGGTTGCGCTTGCTGGTGCTGTTGCTGGTTTCTACCCTGCTGTGCCTGGGGGCGTATTGGCTGGTACTGACGCTTTGGCAGCCGGTGCCGGTGCATACTCTGGCGCAGCCGTCTTCCAACGGAACGTCCTCAATTAATGCTGGCGATCAACTGGCCTTGTTGGCCGGGCGTCGGGAGGCCATACCGTCAGAGCAGGCGCTGCAACTGAACACATTTCGTGGGGCCTCGCCCGATGGTCGTTTGCGAGTGGATGCTCGTAGCCAGCTGATTATTGATCGGCAATTGCGTCACTGGTTGGATGGCTGGTTGTCGGTGCAGGGGGAATGGTCGCTGGAGCAGGTGACGGCTGAAATGATTCGGCAGATTAACCAGCTGCCACAGCCGGGGCGGGATCAGGCCTTGTCGCTGATGAGCCAGTGGATGGATTACCGACGGGCGCTGGCCGACTACGACGAGCGCTCGGCCCGCAGTTTGTCGCAAATGACCCTGACCGATCTGCAACAGCGGCTGGACTGGGTGGAACGTTTGCGCCGTCAGTATTTCGAGGCTGATGTGGTTCGTGCGTTTTTTGCCGACGACGAAGCGCTTGATCGCTACTTGCTGGCCCGTCGTCAGCAGCAGTTGGGGCAAGCCTCTGACGAGCAGGTTCAACAGGCGTTGGCGCAAATGCCGGAGGCCTTGCAGCACGCCCGCCAGCAAAGTCAGCTGTTGTTGGATAATCCGCTGCTGTCGGGGAATGCTTACCGTGATCAGACCGCTGATGGCAGTGATGCAACCCAGGGCGAAGTTGTTCAGGGGCAGGTCGCTCAGGATCAGGTTGATCAGGAACGGGTTTATCAGGAGAGAGCCCGGCAATATGGCGAGGCTGCCGCTCAGCGGCTGGCGCAACTGGACAGCCATCAGCAGCAGTGGCAACAACGATTGCAGGCCTATCAACAATTCGAGCAGTCGTTAGCCAGTGAACAAACCACAGAAGCCCGCGAACGTCAGTTACAAAGCTACCGCCAAACCAATTTCAGTGCGGCAGAGCAACGCCGTCTGACGGCGGCGTTGCAGTGGCTGACGCTTTCGACATCGGATGATTAAGTGCTGCCGAAAGCTGAACGATCAAGAGCGATCCGCATCGATCAACAGCTGCTGCATCGGTTCAAACAGATCCGGTGTGGCAACCATAATGTTGTGGCTGTAAATCTGTGGGTTCAGCCCCTGCGGAATGGGGTAGATATGGCCAAATTGAGCGCCTGCTTCGCGGGCAATCAACTGCGCGGCAGCAAAGTCCCACGGTTTGACGGTTTCGTAATAGGCATCCAGACGGCCACAGGCGACCCAGCAAATATCCAGTGACGCCGCACCGAGCCGACGAATATCACCACAGTGTTTCAGCACCGCAGTAACGCGCTTCATCAGCTCGTCGATTCCGTCCTTCTGGTAGGGGAAGCCGGTGCCAACAATGGCTCGACGCATGTCCTGCTTGCCAGACACTTCAATCGGCTGGTCGTTCAGGAACGCGCCTTTACCCGTCATGGCTTCAAAGGTTTCTTCCGCAAACGGGTTATGAACCACCGCTGCCTTGCAGTCGCCGTTATGGTAGTAAGCAATGGATACCGCCACCTGTGCGTGGCCGTGGGCGTAGTTCACGGTGCCGTCGATGGGGTCGATGATCCACAGGTGCTCGCAGTCGGTTTCGTTATCCGGCCCCAATTCTTCCGACAGAATATCGTGATCCGGAAAGGCCGCTTTGATGCCTTCGTTAATCAGTTTGTCGGCGGCAACATCGGCCTGGGTTACCAGCTCGGCACCGTCGTATTTGAAGTTGATTTCCAGTGCACTGCGCTGGCGGGCGATCTCGTCACCGGCATCACGTGCCAGCGTGAGCGCCAGATCCATCATGGGTTGGTATTGGCTCATGGGTTATCTCTAAAACGTGATGAAAATTCGGGTTATTTGCCTTGATGCAGCTCCAGCCACAGTTGCAGTTCATCCATGACCAGCTGCTGCAATATCGGTTGGGCTTCGGCGGTGGGATGAATGCCGTCGCCTTGCATCAGCTCAGGGTTAGTGGCAACGCCTTCCAGTAAAAACGGCACCAGCAGAGTGTCGTACTGCTCAGCCAGTTGTGGATAAATATCGGCAAAGCCCTTGGTGTAACGCTGGCCATAGTTTGGCGGAATCTGCATGCCCAGCAACATCACCATGGTGCCGCGCTCTTCAGCCATGCGGATCATTCGCTCGATGTTCTGGCGGATCAGTTTCAGCGGTGTGCCGCGCAGGCCATCATTGCCGCCCAGTTCAATCAACAGCAGATCTGGATGGTGCTGTTCCAGCAGTTGCGGTAATCGCGCCACGCCACCTTGGGTAGTATCACCACTGACACTGGCGTTAACCACTTGTATACCCGCCATGTGTTCCTGTAATTGCTGTTCCAGCAGGGAGGCGTAGCCCTGTTGAACCGGGACGCCAAAACCCGCACTAATACTGTCTCCGACGATCAGAATAACCGGGTGATCTGACGCCGCACGAGCCGGGCCTGAAGCCAGCGCCAACAAGCACGTCAGCACCAATAACCGCACGGATTGGGAACGATTCATGAGTAAAGTAGAAAATGACGCCAGCACACGGGATTCCTTTTCGATTTCAGAAGGTTCACAGCCATCAGAGGGCAACCAGACTGGGACAGCAGCGGCTGCAACAGATTCCATCGCCGCCTCGGCAGCCGTGAATGTGCTTGAGTTAACCGCGGTTGGCAAAACCGTGCAAGCCGCCAGTGGCGATTCGTTGACACTGTTGAATCAGGTGTCGCTGCAAGTGGCACAAGGCACCAGTTTGGCCATTGTGGGTGCCTCCGGTAGTGGTAAATCGACCTTGCTGGGAATCATGGCCGGGCTGGATTTGCCGACTTCCGGTGCCATTCAGCTGCTGGGTTATCCACTGCAACAGCTGGACGAAGACCAGCGTGCCGCGGTACGTGCGGAAGGCGTCAGCTTTGTGTTCCAGAACTTCCAGCTGCTGCCGGGTTTGACCGCGTTGGAAAACGTCATGCTGCCGCTGGAAATCCGTGCCCAGGCTGGCAATGCCCGGGCAGAAGCCCGAGCGCTGTTGGAGAGCGTTGGCCTCAGCCATCGTCTGGACCATTACCCCAGCCAGCTGTCTGGCGGTGAACAGCAGCGGGTCGCTTTGGCCCGGGCCTTTGCCGGTGAACCCAAAATCCTCTTTGCCGATGAACCGACCGGCAACCTAGACCGCAATACCGGCAAGCAGGTAGAAGATCTGCTGTTCGCCATGAACCGTGAACGCGGCACCACGCTGGTGCTGGTCACTCACGACCCGCAACTGGCGGATCGTTGTCAGCGTCAGGTGCGTATGACCGATGGCCATCTGGAAGACGTTAGCCCCGTGGACACTGTGCAGGAGGGGTCATGAACACGACTTACTCTGGCAACGCTTCAGCAACACCCGCAAGCCGCTCCATGCCATTGTTGCGACAGTGGGCGCTGGCCTGGCGACTGCTGTGGCGCGAAGCCCGCAGTGGCGAGCTGACGCTGATCCTTCTGGCACTGTTGATTGCGGTAACTTCTACCACCGCGATTTCGCTGTTCAGTTCACGGCTGGAACTGGCGCTGGACGACAAATCCTCGGCCTGGCTTGGTGCTGATATGCGGGTGCGCTCCAGCAAGGCGTTCAGTGACGAGCAGCTGGCGATACCGGCTGAGCTGGGCCTCAAACAAGCACAGGCACTGACGTTTCCAAGTGTGGTGCTGCATGGCGACGATATGACGCTGGCGGCGATCAAGGCCGTCGATGACAACTACCCGATGCAAGCGCGTCTGAACGTGATTACCGCGGGCAACCAACAGCCGCAACTGCAAAACCATGGCCCATCACAGGGCGAAGCCTGGGTGGAACCACGCTTGTTGGCGCTGCTGAACGCCAGCGTGGGGGATGACATTGAACTGGGCGACAGCGTGTTCCGGGTAACCGGGGAAATCACCGAAGAATCCGATCGCGGCGGCGGTTTTTACAGCTTGTCGCCACGCATGATGGTGCACTGGGACGACGTGCAAAACAGCCCACTATTGGGCCCCGGTAGCCGTCTGCGTTATCGACTGCTGCTGGAAGGTTCGCCAGCGCAATTACAGCAGTTTGAAGACAGCTTCCCGCTGACCGACAAGCAGCGTATTGAAACCCTCGAAGAAGGTAACCGGCGGATGTCGCGCTCGCTGGATCGTGCGCGGGAATATCTGGCGTTGGCATCGCTGCTGGCGGTGGTTCTGGCCAGTATTGCGGTGGCAATTTCGGCCCAGCGCTATGCCCAGCGCCATTTCGACATCAGTGCCCTGATGCGCACCTTTGGCCTCAAGCGTAACGACGTGCTCAAGCTGTATTTGTGGCAATTGCTGATGCTGGGACTGGCCGCCGCTGCCATTGGTGCGTTGCTGGCACTGGGATTTCAGGCGGCGATTATTTCGCTGTTGGCAGAGGTGCTGCCAGAACAACTGCCTGCTGCTCCGGCGCTGGCCTGGCTGCTGGGTCTCAGCTCCGGGCTGGTTACTCTGTTGGGCTTTGGTGTGCCTCATCTGCTGCCGTTGGCCAACGTTGCGCCGTTACGGGTGCTGCGTCGGGACCTGACGCCGGTGCCGCTGGCGGGTTGGATGATCACTGCCGTGGCCATTGTGTCGTTGGCGCTGCTGCTGTGGGTGTTCACCGGTGACCTGTTACTGACATTACTGGTGATGGGCGGTGGCACGGCACTGGTGCTGGTGTTGCTGGCCGGGCTGCAAGGGGTGATTGTGCTGTTGCGCAAGCGTCTGGCCAATCGCGATTTACCGCTCAACCTGCGCTTCGCCTGGCAGCATCTGAGCCGCAATAGCCGCCAGACCGCCGGCCAGATTCTGGCCTTCTCGCTGACCTTGCAGGTGATGATTGTGATTGCCATGTTGCGTAATGACCTCTTGGCCGACTGGCAAAACAGCCTGCCGCAGGACGCTCCCAACGTATTCGCGCTGAACATTCAGAGCTACGACAAGGACGGCTTTGAACAGGCACTGGAGTCCCGTGGTTTTGTGTCGAAAACTCTCTATCCAATGGTGCCGGGGCGGTTGCTGGAAATTAACGGCACCAGCATTCAGGAACTCAAACTCGACCGTGTTGGCGCCATTGACCGCGATCTGGCACTCACCGCAGATGATCAGCTGCCGGACTCCAACCGCGTGGTGGCGGGGGACTGGAGTATGTCCGAGCCCGGACAGTTGTCGATGGAAGTCGAACTGGCCGAGCGCCTGGGTGTGAAACTGGGCGATACGCTGGCGTTCCGTGCGGCCGGGGTCGATTTTGACGCCGAAGTCAGCAGCTTCCGCGAAGTGGACTGGACCTCGCTGAGCCCCAACTTCTTTATGATGTTCTCGCCGGACATTATGGAAAAACTGCCACCGAGCTATATCACCAGCTTTAACGTGCCAGATGGCGAGCAAGCCGAGTTGACCAGCCTGATTCGGGAATTCCCGGCGGTGAATATTCTGGATATGCAGGCACTGCTGACCCAGCTGCATACCCTGTTGCAGCAAATTACCCTGGCGGTTGAGCTGATTCTGGTGGTGGTGTTGGTTGCCGCGGTGCTGGTGATGGTATCGGCGCTGGTGGCCAGTCTGCGTGAACGCTTGCAGGAAGGCGCATTACTGCGAACGCTGGGCGCCAGTACCGATGTGATTCGCAAGGCGCAACTGACTGAATTTGGTTTGCTGGGACTGGTCGCTTCGGTCATGGCGCTGGTGTCGGCGGAGCTGCTGTGTTGGTCGCTGTACACCTTTGCGCTCAATATTCCGTACAACGGTTTGGGCCTTATCTGGCTGTGGTTGCCAGTGGTCGCGGCATTGGCACTGGCACTGCTCGGCAGTGGCTTGCTGCGCAAAACCGTACGGGTGGCACCGCTGCGGGTTATTCGCGAATTGGGCTGATCGGCGGATGCAGCCGTTTGTGGTGTGTCGGATGGCGCAAGCTCATCCGACCTGCTACGGAACCGGTGTGGTTGCAGGAGGTAGCTTGCTGCCGATGGATGATCGACGGCAAGCGACTTTTACAGCTCTGCTTCCAGACTCCAGACTCCAGACTCCAGACTCCAGACTCCAGACTCCAGACTCCAGACCACCGCTTAGCTCTCTTTGGTGTAGGCCTTTGATAGCGCTGTCATTTTTGTGTAAATGGAGTTGGTGGTTGAGTTGATCACCACCGGCACCAGTTGCGCGTTTTCTTCCAACGTTAAACCGCGGCGCGAAAAATTCCACTGTGCCTGTATTTGGCCCAACAACTCCCGCGATTCTGCCGAGGTATTACCGCGGTTGTTCAGCGCCGTCAGGGTTTCGTCAAACTGCGAAATTGACGCCATCAAATCCTGTTCCACCCGCTCGGATGGTACTTTCCAGTAATAGGCAATGTAGTCCCGGGCGATTCGTTGCGTAAGCGCTGCTTCCCGTTCTGACATATCAATCAGGTCGGCATTGGCCGAGCTGGACTGATGATTAATGGCGTCCACCGTGTTGTTGCATTTGGCCAGCAACGCGTTGCTGTCGTTGATGACCGACATGGCGTTGGCGTATTCGAGCTCTGGCTCTGCGGCGATGCGCTGGCTGAAGGCCTGCCAGTTTTGGCTGAGTTCAGCTAACGGTTGCTCCAGTTGGTGCTTGACTGCGTACTGTTGCAATTGGGCCAGCTCATCACTGAACACCGCCATGCTTTCCTGCATATCGGCTTGCATGGCTTGCGGGCGAATACCGGCGCCAATGGCGAGGTAATCCTTGGTGATGCGTTGCGATAACGCACACAAGTGGCCTGACAGGTAATCGGCTTCCACGTCGGAAATCGTCTCGGCCAGGACGGTAGAGGAAAAACCTGCTGCCAGCAGAGTGCACAGCATTTGAGACTTGCGCATACCAAACTCCTTTTACACATTTTTCGTACGGTTAATCCTAAACCTGAACGGGCACGCTTCAATGGAAATTCAGCGTCAATTTGTAGGATTGTCCATCAATATTGTCAGGTTGTGTGGGTGGAGTCTGGCGGCGGAAATCAGTTGCCGGGCTGTGCTTCTGCCTCGTGAACTTCCCCAAAGCGGTAGGTTTGCTGTTTGTCCTGGGCATCGAAGCGGGTGTCTGAGTCGTCTGGCTGTACTTCAAAGCTGTTCGCATCCGCACTGGTCAGCTCGATCAGGCCGTCACTATGGCTGGCAAAAAAGATGCGATTGCCGGCGCGGTAGTATTGTCGGCCCAGCGGTTTGAAGTGGTCGGGGTCGATGTCTTCGAGGCGTTCAACATGAGCATCCTGATGAAAGAACAACTGCTCCTTCTCCCTGACAAACAGGCTGTCTACTTGCTCAAGCGTGCTGATGTCGATGTTTGGGAATGGGGTGAAATTCATGTCCTCGAAGGCGTACAGGTTGCGATGATCTCTGACCAGGCGGTTTTCCATAACGACAAGAGTGGCAGGATTGAGGTCGACCGGAGCTTTCTCACCTCGGTAGTAAACCTGCTGCTTGTCTCTGGCAAACCAATAATCGATGGGCTCAAAGGTCGCAAAGTCTGCGTTGGCGATGGGTTCGTGCTGGTAGTAGAGGGTGTAGGCACCGTCGGTTTCCGAGTGGGCCCAGTTGTTTTCTTCAAACAGCTGGAACGTAGCTGGGTTGGCGTTTTTGACGATGTCGGTGCCATACACCACCTGGTGGTCGTTCATCCAGTAATCCTGCCCCCGACGCTCCACCAGATGCAGGTTGTTGGCATCGACGCCTTCTACCGGGCGTCCAAATTTGTACAGGTGGTGCTTGTCGAGGGCAAAGTAGCGGAGGTGGAACTCTTCAATCGTATTGAAGCTGGTAAAGGTGGCGGCATCGCTTTCTGCGATGGGGCGTGCGTTGTAGTAAGCAACGTTATCCACCACGGAATAGCCTTCGTTGGCAATGCCTCGAGCGAGGTTGATCAGTGCGCCTGGTATGCCCAGAAAGAGGATGGCCAGCACCCAGACAACGGCAACAGCCCCGGCGACCTTGAAGCTGTTGAATCCCCAAAAATTTACGCCGAACAGTCCTGCAATCAGGAAGATCGGTAATGGGTAGCCCAAAAACACCATGCCGGTGATGAGCCCACGCAGGCTGTCATGGCTCCCCGGTGCGGCAAACATCATCGGCGACATCATCACAGCACTGCCCCAGGGCGTGACCAGCATGGTGATGAACAGGTTCAGAATCAGACTCATGGTTTGATGTACCGGAACGTAAAAGGAAAATGACAGAAAGCCCCCTGGGACACTCTGGATAACTCTGCACAGCTCTGCGCGAGTCCTGCAGGTTGTCAGAACAAGGCGGCGAATGCAGCGGAATGGCTGGCCCTTTCCAAGTTCGCCAACACCGTTCTGGCGGCCTGCAGGCCGCGCCCTACGGGGATGGCAGTGCATTGCTGCTTTGACTTGACCCGCCAGGCCTGCAAATCAGCTTCGTGATTCAGCGTCGCCCTGTCATCCAGAGCGGGCACCGAGTTATTCAGAGTGCCCCTTGGTGAGGGGGCTGGCAAGCGTTGCGATGTTTGCCGGAGTCCAGGGCTCCGCGTGGCCCTAGAGCGACTTCATCGCCTTGCGTACTTCGCGATAAATCGTCTCGCTAACCCGATACAGCAGGGATTGCAGGATTTGGGTGGTGACTTCTTCCTTGGCCTTGACGACGGTGTAGCCGACCATTCGCATCAGCTTCTGGATGAACTTCAGAATCCAGCCGGAAATATCCACCGCCAGCTCCAGTCCCTTGCTCAGTACCATAGCGAGGTAGTCTGCCACCGTCATGCCAGCGACCAATGGCACCGCCACAACAGCCAATACCGCTTTCACCAGATAGAAGGCTGCGGCGTTTAGTTTGTGCCATACCGTAGAGTTGGCAGTGGAGTCGATGGCGTCGCTGTCGAGCCATTGTTTGATCGCGCTGAATGAGAATTGGGGTTCTGCGCGGCGTAATTCCTTCCAGGCCTTGCTGCCAACAGAGTTCAGGTAGTTGCCCATTTTGTGCTGGGAAAAGCTGAATACCTGTCCGGCATTCGGCATGTAGCACGGCAGCCCCCAGGCGGGCGCATGAGCGTAGGGAAACAGTGGCACCATCGGGACCGGGTCGGCGCTGTGGTAGACCCGCAAAATATTATCAGGGCTGAGCTTGGTGGTGATGTTGCGGGCAAAGCCCATCTCGCCGTAACCAACCCTTGGCGCCCCGAAGGAATACAATTTCACCTTGACCTGATAATTGCTGGCAATCCAGTCCGCCGCCAGGTTGGCAACGGCACCGCCAAGGCTATGGCCAATGCAGTGAACCGTGCGAACGTCTTTCTGGCTGGCAAGGTATTCGACCAGCTGTTCTCTCAAGGTGTTGAACGTATGGTTGAAGCCAGAGTGAACAAATTCGCCAGTGGAAGAAATATTCAGTCCCATGCGCGCGTCGGTGATCCAGTCGGCACCATAGTTGCTGCTCGTCGTACCGCGAAAAACAATAAACACATCGCCGTTGTTGGCGTTTTTACCTCGCGCACAAATGGCAAATGCCGATTGGGCATTGATCAGACGGAAGCCGGTTTGGGCTTGTACAACCCGACCGCTTTGCTCGGCCAGACCAAAGCTTTGACCAAAGATTTGCATGTCGAAGTCCGACTGTACGTCGTAGACCTCTTTTGCCATGCGGGCGATTTCAGATGCTTGCATCGTGCGGTTCTTCCCTGTGAAAGGTGAAATGTCAGATATCCCAGCGACACAAACCGCCGATCATGCTGTCGGTTTTGTCGGAACGTTGCAGTGGGTTTTGCAGGTCGCAGGTGAGGTTGTCTGGCTTGCCGCCAAACTCGGCATATTCTTCCGGGCTGGATTTACCACCGCCCCAGATCTGTTGCCTGTCGCCCTGGTATTCAACAAACATGGCCTGATGGGAAACAAACTGGACCAGATCGCCGAGTCGGTTTTCGCTCCAGCGAGCGTCAAACCGGAACACGCCGTCGCTGTTGGTGGTGGCTGTGTCTGTGTAGGTTTTGCCGCCGTAGTCGGCGGTACGGGTGATGGTGACGTTGGCAAGCGCTTTGCCATCGTTGAAAAGCTGGCCTTCAAAGGCTGAAAACAGGCAGACCTTGTCTGCGTTAAAGAGTCCCACTGTGTTTTCTCCGCATGCACTCAGGCTGATGAGACACAAAATGACGGCGCACAATTTCATTCCCGAGCCTTCTTTTTGGAGTGCCTTGTTTCAGATGCCCTGATCGACATCCTTGTGTTAATTGGCGGGCAGCTTACCTGCCAGGGCCAGTGACAAACGGGAACGTGGTTCCAATTTGTCGAGTTGTAACGATCAATGCGTCAATTAACGAACTGGCTCACAGTTTGGAACAGAGGGTCCCTAAGTAGTTTTTCTTGCTTCTGAAGAAACAACGAACGTATTTATGTGTAAATTGTTGCCGTAAATGGGAATAGTCCGTTCGATAGGTCGATATTTTGTTAGCAGGCTAACTAATTTACTCTGTGTGTATTAGTTAACTATTCAAGTAATTTAACCTGCAGGCACTGAACAGCGTCGGATCAGTTGCTGTGTTGGTAACGGGGATCGCAAACATGGACAGTGATATCGGCTGGTTGCTGGGGCGTGCTGCCCACAGCTGGAAAACAGTGGTGGATGTGTGGATGCAGGATCTGGGGCTGACCCAGTCGCGTTGGATCGCCTTGTTGCACCTGAAGCGGATGGGCCAAGGCGTCACCCAGAGCCAGCTGGCGGCGGATATCGGCATCGAACAACCGTCGATGCTGCGCACCCTCAATCAGCTGGAAGACAGCGGCCTGATTGAGCGTCGCGCCGACCAGCAGGATGCCCGTCGTCGCACCTTGTGGTTTACCGCAGCAGGCACGGCCTTGCTCGAAAAGGTCGAGGCCCGCGCTGTCGAAGGCCGCAGTCATTTGCTCGATGGGCTGAGTCCGGATCAACGGCTGGCGTTCCGGGCAGTGTTGCAGCAATTACTTGAAAACGCCCATGGGGCAACGCAGCGGCCAGGCTCTCTTTGCTGTCCGCGTCGTCAGTCGCTACCTGTGGCGACGACTGCCAGCGATCTTCCTGATACACGCAATTAACGAGTTCACATGACACCTGATATTCACTTTAACCGCTGGATGAAGCGGGCGGCGATCCTGTTTCTACTGGTTTTGGCTTACCTGCTGTTTATTGATATTGCCTTGCCGCTGACGTCTTATGCCATGGTGCAGCGGCCGGTGGTTACCGTCGCACCCCAGGTGTCGGGTGTCGTGACCGAAGTGCTGGTAGAAAACAACGCTCAGGTAAACAAGGGCGATGTGCTGTTTCGTATCGATGCCCGTGATTACCGCATTGCGCTGGAAAAAGCCGAGCTGGCGCTGTCGCAGGTGAGCCAGACCAATGCCGCGCTGAAGGCGCAACTGGCGCAAGCCGAGGCGGCGGTACAGGAGGCCGATGTGGCGGTTACCGAAGCGCAGCGCGAGCTGCAACGGGCCGAGTCGTTGCACCAGCGCAAACTATCGAGCCAGCAAGCACTGGATCAGTCCCAGACCCGACTGGATTCTGCCAAAGCCCATTATCAGGCGGCACTGGAGAACCGTAACGCCACCCGCGTGCAGCTGGGGGACGACGGTGAAGATAACCTGCGGGTGCGTCAGGCACGCAATGCGTTGGCACAAGCGCAACTGAACCTGTCGAGAACCACGGTGGTGGCACCAGAGGCCGGTGTGGTGTCCAACTTGCAACTGTTGCCGGGTACCCAGGCCAATGCTGGCCAGTCGCTGATTTCCCTTGTCGCTACCGGTAATGGCCGTATTGCTGCGGATTATCGTGAAAAGAG
Source organism: Oceanobacter sp. ABM4_470 (assembly GCF_056158645.1). Lineage (NCBI taxonomy): Bacteria > Pseudomonadati > Pseudomonadota > Gammaproteobacteria > Oceanospirillales > Oceanospirillaceae > Oceanobacter > Oceanobacter sp. ABM4_470. The sequence continues at coordinate 2,840,949 of NZ_JBSWTR010000001.1, read as the reverse complement.
TTTGCTGAACATCGACCCGGACGCGGCAGCCTGGGTGGTGTTTGATGCCTTGCCGGGTGAGGTCGTCCACGCCCATCTGGACAGCCGTGATATGGGTGTTGCCAAAGGGCAGTTACTCGCTAATGGTCAATTGGCGCAACCGGACGACAGCGACCGCTGGGTTCGTGATGCCCAGCGAGTACGGGTGTATTTACAAGCCGATGGCGGTGCTCTGCCGAATGCGCTGGTGAGTGGTTCACGGGCGACGGTAATGATGTCGGCGTCAGACAGCGGACTGCTGGCCGGGTTGGCGGCGGCCCAGATGCACATCATCAGCTGGCTGCGTTATGTCTACTGAGACAGCCCAGCCTGCTCTGACCAGCACTACGGCCAACACGCTGGCGTTGTCGGACTTTGAACAACGGCGCTTGCTGCGCATTGCCTTTAGCGGTGTTGCCGGGTTTGCCATTTGCAAGATCATGGGCTGGCCCTATGGGGTGTTCTTTGCCGTGTTTCCCATGTTGCTGATGGGCATGGTGCCGGTGTTCAACGCCATGATCGCAGCCCAGTTCCTTGGTGGGGTGGTGGTGTCGGCGCTGGAAGTGTGGCTGCTGCAAACCCTGTTGGTGCCGTACCCGGTGCTGATGCTGATGGTGGTGGCGTTTTTCTTTGGTTGCCACTTTCGCTGGATGATCACCACGCCGTATTTGCTGTTGTGGGCCTCGAGTCTGGTCACCACCACCACGGTGCTGAATCTGGGCAGCTACCAGCCCGAGAGCATTCACAACATGATGATTGCAACCGCTCTTGCCAGCATCATTTCGGTGGTGGCGGCTGCGCTGATGTTCTGGCTGATTCCTGAACCGGACAGTCCAGGGCGGCCGCCAGAGCAGCACTTGAGCAAGGCCCAGATCAACCACCGCATGTTGATGGGCGCGATCCTCTGTACGGGCTCTTACGTGGTGTTTCAGGTGTTTGACTTGCAGGACTCGCTGTCGGCGCAAGTGGCGACGGTGCTGGTGCTGTTCCCGATGACCTTGCAAGGCACTCTGCTGAGCGCCTGGAACCGGGCTCGCGGTGTGCTGTATGGCTGCGCCATGGCCATGCTGGTACAGGTGCTGATGTACGACCTGATTGATCATCTGGCGCTGGTGGTACTGGCGATGTTCATGACCATTCTGGTGGCGGCACGACTGCATCTGGCCGAGCGCGCAGGCTCGGCAACGGGCTTTGGTGCGCTGACCACCATTGGCATTCTGTTTGGCCAATACATGCAGCCCGGCGGCGATATTCTGTATTCCAGCGTTTATCGCGTTACTTCGGTGATCTTTGCGCTGGTGATTCTGATGATCTGCGCCCACTTGCTGGATCGACTGCTGAACGGCTTTGCCGCTACCCGCAACGAGTGAAGCGGCGGGGATTTTCATCCCGGCGTTTTGGAATCGTCATGCTGATAAGGCAAGATAGCCGTATGGATTCTGAGGAGTACGGCATGATTTTGCGGCGACCATTTGTGTACATGCGTCACGGCCAGACCAACTACAACGTTAACGATTGGTACTGCGGCAGCAGCGAAGCGGTGCTGACCCCGGAAGGGGAAGAGCAGGCCCGCAACGCGGCAGCGCTGCTGAATCGCGACTGGTCGGTGGTGGTGGCCAGCGGCTTGCAGCGCGCCCAGCGTACCGCGCAACTGGCGGTGCCGAATACCGATCTGCTGATCGACACGCGCTTCAATGAACGCCATTTTGGCGCCGACGAAGGCCAGCCGATTCAACGGCCGATCAACCATCTGGCAACGCCACCAGAAGGCGAACCCTGGGCAGATTTTCGCAACCGCGTCGCCGACGGCCTGAACGCCATTCTTGATCAATACACGTTGCCGCTGTTTGTTGCCCACGGCGCGGTCTACCGTTGTATCTACGATATTTTCTACAACACCACCGAGTGCGAAGCCTTTCCCAACGCCACGCCGGTATTGATTGAACCGGTGGGGGATACGGACGACGACAGTCACTGGCGCATTACGCCGCTGGCCGAGCTGTCGGCCGATCAGATGGCATCTCTGATTTCCTGAACCGCATTCTCTGACCCCGCCGCATTTGTTACCCTGTAACGGTTTATTTGTGGTGGGTTTTTTATGTCTGATTCTTCCGTTCGTGTGCACCTGATTACCGGCTTTCTCGGAACCGGCAAGACCACCACGATTTTGCATTTGCTGAAGCACAAGCCTGCCAATGAAAAGTGGGCGGTGCTGGTGAATGAATTTGGCGAAGTCGGAGTGGATGGCACCATTCTGAAGTCGCTGGGGGACGGTGTGGCGGTACGTGAAGTGCCTGGCGGCTGCCTGTGCTGTGTGTCCGGCTTGCCGTTCCAGATTGGCATGAACAGCCTGATTGCCCGCGAGCGGCCAGACGTGCTGCTGATTGAACCCACCGGTCTGGGTCACCCGAAGCAAATTCTCGATATCCTGCGACAGGATGGTTACGCCGACGTTTTGCATGCCGGCGCGACCGTTACTCTGGTCGACCCGCGCCATTTGTCACAGTCGCGTTACCGCGAACACGATATCTATCAGGATCAGTTGGCGGTGGCGGATGTGTTGGTTGCCAACAAAACCGATCTTTGTAATGACGAGGATATGGCGGCGTTTGCCAAGTTGGCCGAATCGCTTAAAGCCAGTAAGCCCGCCTTGCAAACCAGTCAGATCGTGAACGGCGAGCTCGACACTGCCTTGTTGTCTGTGACCGGCAGGGCTTCTGTTGCGACTTCTTTCGGAGCTTCTGTTGAGGACTCTGGTGAGGCTTCTTCTGGCGCGGCCAAGCTGCCGCCGGTATTGGATTTAACCCAGCCATTGACGCTGAAAAACGATGAATCGTACCGGGCCTTGCACCAGCAGGCCGACGGTTTCTTTGCCGTTGGCTGGCTGATCACTGACCGCTGGCGCTTTTCCGCCAGCAAGGTGCGGGACTGGCTGTACGGTCTCGATGTTGAACGCGCCAAGGCGGTGTTGGCCACCGACGAAGGCGTGCTGGCGTTTAACTTCCGCGAAGGCGCGCTGAGTGAACAATATCTTGGTCAGGTCGATGCCATCGTCTGGGAAAACCGACTTGAGCTGATCGACCTCAAGGCACTGGACGAAGCCAGCTTGTTACAGGCATGGCAGGCGTGTGTCGGAACGGGTTCGCAGTCTCCGGCTTCTTGATCAATCTGTCATCGAATCCTTACAGAAATGCCACACTCACTATCCACACTGCTGCGTTCCGCGCTGATGACCCGCTTTTGGGGAAGACCGTCAGCGTTCATTCTGACGACTCAGCAGGTATCCAACATGCGCATGATCATGTCTGTTCTCGGTATGGCCGTTGTGGTCAATGCCTGTCACGCGGCCAGCAATGCCGACGTGGCGGCGTGTAGCGACAGCAGCGGCATCAACCTGATCAGCTCGATACAAGGCAGCGGCAGTGCCAGTCTGATGACCGGCAATAGCGTGGTGGTGGATGCCATTGTCACCCGGGTGTCCAATGACGGCTCTGACAGCGCTTTTGACGGTTTCTGGTTGCAGGAACAAAGCGCCGATTCAGACAACGACGCCAGCACCTCGGAAGGCATCTTTGTATACGACCGCAATCTTGAAGTGGCGGTGGGCGATCAGGTTCGGTTGGCCGCCACCGTGGCGGAGTACAACACCCTGACGGAACTGAAAACCGTCACCGACATGACGGTGTGCAGCACTGGCAACGAGCTGCCCGAAGCGCAACCACTGGTGCTACCAGTCAGTGAGGAACTGGCGTTTGAAGCCCTCGAAGGCATGCGCATTGTTGCCTCGCAGTCGCTGCTGGTATCCGACTTCTATGGCACCGGCTACGGCTTTGGTAACTACGGCCAGCTGGTGGTGTCGTCTGCCTTGCAGTTCCAACCAACCGAATTGGCGGCTCCGGGCAGTGATCAAGCCGCAGCCCTGAGCGCAAGTTATGCGTTTGACCGCTTGCTGGTGGATGACGGCAGCGCCGAGGCTTACCCGGCGTTTATTCCTTTCCCGGATGCCGTGAACGGCTACGGTGTGGATAACCCGGTACGCATTGGCGACACCGTCGATGACCTCAGTGGCGTAATGCACGTGCTGGGACGCCATTACGCCGTGATTCCTGCCACTTACACCATTACGGCAACGCATCCGCGCAGCAGTGAGCCAAGCGTGAGCGAAGACGCCAATCTGCGCATCGCCAGCATGAACGTTCTGAATTACTTCAATGGGGATGGCGAAGGGGGCGGTTTCCCGACGGCTCGGGGGGCCAAAACGCAGGCCGCCTTCCAGATGCAAAGCGACAAGATTGTCGCGGCCATCGACGCCATGGACGCCGACGTGATTGGCCTGATGGAAATCGAGAACGACGGCTTTACCGCCAACAGTGCCATTCAGTATCTGGTGGATGAGCTGAACGCGCTGCAAGCCGAAGGCGATGAGTATCAGTTTGTGAATCCGCAAACCGCCAGCGGCATGATCGGCACCGACGCCATTGCGGTGGGGCTGCTGTATCGTCCGGCAGTGGTAACGGCCACGGGGACCGCTGTGGTACTGGATAGCAGCAATTCGCCAACCGATGACGATGGCGTGCTGTTTCGGGATGACAAGAACCGGCCGTCGCTGATTCAGTCGTTCAGTTTCAACGACCAGACCTTCACGGTGTCGGTCAATCATCTGAAGTCGAAAGGTTCGGCCTGTGATGAAGCCAACGAAGGCGAAGACGGTCAGGGCAATTGCAACCAGACCCGCACCCGCGCCGCCAGCGGCTTGCTGCAATACCTGCAACAGCGCCCGACCGGGGTTGAATCCGATGCCAACCTGATCATGGGCGACCTCAATGCCTATCGTATGGAAGATCCAGTGCAGACGTTGCTGGATGGCGGCTATGTGAACCTGAAAACCTCGCAAGCGGCGACCGAAGCACAGCCGTATTCCTACAGCTACAGCGGTTTGCTGGGTTCACTGGACCATGCGTTGGCAACGCAAACCCTGGCGGATTGGGTGGTCAGTGTCGGAGCCTGGCACATCAACTCGGTGGAAGATTCGCTGATGGATTATGAAACCGAAGCCAACGGCCAAAGCTACCGCTCGGTAGACAACTATGCCAATGTTGACCCGTACCGTTCTTCCGACCACGACCCAGTGGTGATTGGTCTGCGTATTGAAGCCGCTGCGGTTGAAATTCCGGTGGATGAAGACGATTCAGACACGGGTTCTGATGGTTCGGTAGATGATGTGGAAGCCGATGTGACAGAGGATACGGCGGCTGATGACAGCGTTGCTGAACAAGTCAGTGATTCGGATTCTTCGGCGGGGGCGTCTGGCTGGGGATTGCTGTTGTTGGCCGCAGCGGCTCTGCGTACCCGTCGTCGTGCTTGATCGCAGGAGTTAGTTCTTCTATCTAACCCCTATGTTCAAACTTTGCCGGGCAAGCAGCATGACTGACTTGCCCGGTTTGTTAATGTAAGCCGGGCTGTTTGGCTTGCTCGACCAACGCGCCAGTACCCTGATGGGCAAGTCGAATTCGCTCGCTCAACTGGCGCAGTTCGCCATCGTTCATGGGCTGCTGGCGGGTAGAGCAGGCGTGTTGTTGGTTTTCGGAATAGATCAGCCGGGTTTGCTGCCAGCGGCAGCGATTGCCTTTTTGCATCCATTCATTCAACAGCGGCATCGGCATATCGGCCAATCCTTCGACCAGTTCGGCACCGTAGCCTTGCAGGGTCAGGCTCAGCGCCGCCAGAGCTGCCAGCCGGTCGTCATCGAAACAAAAGTCACTGCCGGTGCCACACAACACCACCCGTTTGCCCTGATAACTGACGTCTTCCAGAATCGGCCAGGCATCCGCCCATGGCTGCTCCGGGGTGCCGAAAGCATGGATCGGCAGCGCCAGAATCAGGGTGTTATAGGGCTGGATGTCTTCCGGCAGGCAGCTCAACAGATTGCACAGTGCCACATCGGTCCAGTCCAGATAATGTTCCAGAGCACACGCCGTTGCGGTAGAGCAACGACAGCTGCTGTCATAAAGAATGGCGACTTCAGGCATGGTGATTACTCGCGATCAGAACAGGTATTGGGCAGTGACCGCCATATCCCTAGACAAGTTCTTCAAACAGGCCCGACGGTCCGGTTGGGCACTGTATAAATGACGCAGGGCAAAATACGGCTGGTAAAGGTTTTCGAGGCACAGGGTGCGGTTAACGGCACGGCTGTGATTGAGAAAGGCGGCATCGCGCAGCAGGTTGTACATGCGTCGCAGCCAGCTTTCCTGCAAGCAGGGCAGCTTGTTCAGCGCGGCGTGGGATGCCAGCTCCAGCCCCATGTCCAGATAACTGTCGATCCACATGGCCAGCCGGGTTTCATTTTGCTCGCTGCGGATGCGGTGCTCCAGCAGCTCCAGGCGGCAGGTTTCGGCTTCAAAGCGGGCGCAGGCAAGTGGGCCAGCAGCGTCCTGGGCACTGGTTTGGGGAGTAGGAAACTTCAGCAGGGTGGCGGACATAATGGTGGCCTCCGATAAACGTCAAGACCACATTAATAATAATTATTCTCATTTGCAATAGTCGGAATTGATTTGAATCCCGCTTTTCGTGAGATTCAGGTCATGATTTGCAAATAAGGTGTTACAGAAAGAAATTTGCGCCCCGTGGCATGAGTGCACGGGGCATATAGAGGAGCGGGCACCGAGTTGTTCTGAGGGTCCTTAGTCCCAGTCGAAAGGCTTTTCGACGCCACGGGTGATTTTCACCCAGCCTGGCTGTTCATCGGCCCTGGATTCGCTCCATTCGCTGGCGGCGCAACGTACTTCGCGTTCAAGCGCGGCGTGAGCAGAGCGGGCGCAGTCGAGGTCGGTTGCCCAATCGGTGTTGTTCTGTTTGATCCAGAGGCAGCCAAAGTTGGCTTCGGCATTAGGGGTGAACACGATGTTCATGCCGTTGATGGTCCACAGATGGCTGTCGCCTTTCTGCTGTTGTTGCTCGACATCGCCCAGCTCGTTGGCCAGCCATTCCAGAATGGCGCTTGGCTCGGCTTTGAGCAGGTAGATTTCAATATCGGATGAGCTAGAGGTCATGTTTGCGGCTGTGCCTTATGATTCGGAAAACGCTCAGCGCAATATACCCCATGGCCGCGGTGATTGCTCCGCCTATCGCGGTCAGCAAGCCGGTCAGTGCCACCAGTTCCTGTAACAGCGATGGCGACATGCGCAAATTGGCAACGTAGATCAAACCACCACCGGCAAAAAACACCACTGCTCCGGCGACAAACAAGCCCAGATTACCGCGGTCGTCCTCTGCACGCTTCAGTATCCAGAAATAGAATCGTCGCCACATTGCCTAACCCCAGGGTCGCTTGAATGGATTAAGTCTAGTTCAGAATTCTGGTGTCTGGTGCTCATGTCCAGATGGATATTCGTAGGTCAGATAAAGACGCGCAGCGGCTGCTATCTGACATTATCTGGTTGGGTATGAGTGGCTGGGTACGACTGGCTGGATGAAAGATTGGCTTTATCGCAGGCAAAAAAATACCCGCTGTTGGCCAATCTCTGACGGGGACTGGCAAACAGCGGGCTAATCGCTCTGCACCCAACGTGGAATCCTTCGCTGGGTAGGTGAAAGAACCACCCTCATGGTCCATGTTTTCACCTTACGCCCGGCTATGACGCCAAACCATGTGGCAAGTTGCCGCAATACCTGAGTAATTGTGTAAAGAATTGATAGGCCGGGAATGTTCGGTTTTGCGGTGTTCATTCTGCCGTCAATAGACCAAACCACATCCGAGATGGGTCGCTGGTTGAATGATGAGCAACCTTCGGGTATAGTCCGCGCTCCTTTTTATCCGTGTTCCTGGCAAAGGTGCCTGCACCCCAGCCCGGAACAATGCGGACTCCTTGCCTTACCGGATGGGCCGGAAGGCTTTGAAACCCATAAGGAGCTGACAATGCGTCACTACGAAATCGTTTTTCTGGTACACCCAGATCAAAGCGAACAGGTTCCTGCCATGGTTGAGCGTTACACCTCTACCATCGAAGGTACCGGCGGTGCTATCCACCGTTTTGAAGATTGGGGTCGTCGCCACCTGGCATACCCAATCAACGATGTTCACAAAGCTCACTACATCCTGATGAACGTTGAATGTTCCCAGGAAGCTCTGGAAGAACTGACCACCAACTTCCGTTACAACGACGCTGTTCTGCGTAACCTGGTGATCCGTCGCGACGAAGCTGTGACTGAAATGTCCCCGATCAAAGCGGCTGAAAGCCGTGAAGATCGTCGTCGTTCCGACAATCGTGAAGAGCGTAAGCCTCAGAACGAAGAAGCAACTACTGAAGCACCTGCTGAAGAAGCAGCTGCAGCAGAAGAAGAGTAATAGGGAGCTTTCCAATGGCACGTTTTTTCCGTCGTCGCAAGTTCTGCCGTTTCACTGCTGAAGGCGTATCCGAGATCGATTACAAAGATCTGGACACTCTGAAAGGCTACATCACTGAAACTGGCAAAATCGTACCAAGCCGTATCACTGGTACCCGCGCCAAGTATCAGCGTCAGCTGTCTACTGCAATCAAGCGCGCGCGCTACATTGCACTGCTGCCGTACTCTGACGCACACGACAATTGATCGGTTCGGAACGCTAACCCCGGCCTTGCCGAACGGTTACTGTTCCGGAGTTGAATCATGAAGTCTTTGGCTCAATGGGCCATGCAAAGTCGGCTGCAAGTAACCCTTGCAGCCGCTGCGTTTCTGGCGGTTCCACTGCTGTTTTGGGTGGGATCGGCATTGCTGGCACTGGTTATCCTGCGCCAGCAACGCAGGGATGCCACATCCGTTGTGATGTGGGCGGTGTTACCGGCGCTGGCCTGGCTGGCCGCGGGTGACCCGACACCATTCCTGGTAGCAACCAGCACGGTGCTGGTGGCTCTGGTACTGCGCTCTAGTGTTCGGCTCTCATGGGCCTTGCTGGCAGCGGTGGTGCTGGGCGAAATCATTTATCTCTGTTTGCCGTTGCTGTTGGCGGATCTATTGCCAACGGTGGTCGAGCAGGGCGAAAACCTTGTAAGCGAGGCGCTTAAAGCCAGTCCTGAGGCTCAGGCCCGGCTCCAACCTCTGGTTGGCCCCATGATTCATGGTGTGTTGGCGGCTTTGCATACGCTGGTAATTTGTTTGTGTCTGTTATTGGGACGCTATTGGCAAGGAGCCTTGTACAACCCTGGTGGGTTTGGCAAGGAATTCCGGCAGTTGCGATTGCCTCTGGCATACGCGGCGCCTGCCTTGCTGGCCGTGTTTGTTGCGGCCCAGCTGAGTCCGGCCATTGCAGGCATGGCTCCGGTATTAACCGTGGTCATGGTGCTGGCGGGTCTTGCGGTGTTTCATGGTGTGGTGTTCAACACCAACGCCAGTCCGAACTGGTTGATGCCTGTCTATATGGCACTGCTGATGTTCGGTCCTTACATGTACACATTACTAATTTTCGTAGCGGCTCTGGATAGCCTGTTGGACATCCGGTCGCGACTAAAAGACACGGCGGACAAATAACCCGCCCTGTAATGAGGAATTCAAGATGCAAGTTATTCTGCTGGAAAAAGTAGCAAACCTGGGCGAACTGGGTGATCAGGTAAACGTTAAGCCAGGTTACGCTCGTAACTTCCTGGTACCACAGGGCAAAGCTGTTCCTGCGACCAAGGCTAACGTTGAGCACTTCGAAACCCGTCGCGCTGAACTGCAAGCTGCTGCTGATGCCAAGCTGGCTGAAGCTCAGTCCCGTAAAGAGAAAATCGAAGAAATCGAACTGTCTGTTGCTGTTCGCGCTGGCGACGAAGGCAAACTGTTCGGTTCTCTGGGCAACCGTGACATCGCTGAACTGGCTACCCAGGCTGGCGTTGAACTGGCCAAGTCTGAAGTTCGTCTGCCTACCGGTCCTATCCGCGTAGTTGGCGAATTCGACGTTGCCATCCACCTGCACGCTGAAGTTGAAGCAGTTCTGAAACTGCACGTTGTTGCTGAATAATCGCAACTGACGTTCTTAACGCAGGTGTCGATGTCTGAATTGCAGACATCGACATTTAAGAAAAAAGCACTATTGGTTATCCTGTAGTGCTTTTTTTATGGCTGCTGTTTTTCACGGCGCCTGCTTTCCAGTTTTCGGGACCGACTTCATGAACGACGACTATCAGTCCGATGATCAGCCTTCCAGTTCGCGTACGCCGCCACATTCGGTTGAAGCCGAACAGTCGGTGCTGGGTGCGCTGATGCTGGACGAACGAGCTTGGGAAACCGTCAGTGAGTCCTTGCTCGACACCGACTTCTACCGTCAGGACCACCGACTGATTTTCCGCGCCATCGGCCATTTGTCATCGGTAGAACAAGCCATCGACGTGGTTACCGTGGCGGAAGAGCTGGAAGAGCGTGGCCAGCTGGACAAGGCCGGTGGGGCTTCGTACCTGGCCCGTCTGGTCGACATGACGCCATCGATCGACAACTGCACCGCCTACGCCGAAATCGTGCGTGAGCGTTCGCAGCAGCGTCGCCTGATTGAAGCCGCCACCGAAATCATGGAAAAGGCCTATGAGCCAGGCGGCGACGACGCCCTGACGCTGGTATCCGACGCCGAAAAGGCCATTGCCGAAATTGCCGAGGGTAACCGTAAGGACGGTGGCCCGGTGCAAGTGGCACCGATTCTGAAGAAGACGCTGGACCAGCTTGACCAGATGTTCAACCAGCCAGAAGGTCTGACCGGTGTGACTTCCGGTTTCGACAACATCGACCAGCGCACCTCTGGTTGGCAGAAGGCCGACCTGGTGATCATCGCCGCCCGTCCTTCCATGGGTAAGACCACCTACGCGATGAACCTGATTGAAAACGCGCTGCTGGCCACCAAGCGGCCGTGTCTGGTGTTCTCGCTGGAAATGCCGTCCGAATCCATTGTGATGCGTATGCTGTCGTCGCTCGGCAAGATCGACCAGAGCCGCATTCGTAGCGGCAAGCTGATTGACGAAGACTGGCCAAAATTATCTGCGGCGGTGACCATGCTGAAAGACCTGCCGCTTTACATCGACGACACCCCCGCCATTACCCCTCAGGAAATGCGGGCCCGTGCCCGTCAGGTATACCGCGAAGCCGGTGATCTCGGTTTGATCATGGTCGACTATTTGCAGCTGATGCGGGTGACTGGCAAGTCTGAAGGCCGTACCCAGGAGATTTCCGAAATCTCCCGGACCCTGAAGGTCATTGCGAAAGAATTTGAATGCCCGATGATCGCGCTGTCGCAGCTTAACCGCTCGTTGGAGCAACGTCCTAACAAGCGTCCGGTGAACTCCGACCTGCGTGAATCCGGTGCCATCGAGCAGGACGCCGATATCATTCAGTTTATCTACCGCGACGAAGTGTATAACGAAGACAGCCCGGAAAAAGGCGTCGCCGAAATCATCACCGGTAAACACCGTAACGGTCCAATTGGTACCGACCGACTGGCGTTTATCGGCAAGCACACCCGCTTTGAAAATCTGGCCCATGGCTACGGCGATTACGACGACGAGTAACCGCTGTGATGCTGATGAGCGATTGATTTGACCACCTCAAGCGTCGAGCAGATGAGCACCCTGCGGGGAGGGAAGTTCTCCCCAATAGGTTGGCTCCGGATCATCTCTTGCGCGCTTTGAGTTTAACGACCGAGGAAAAGCATGAAGTTTACGCCAGCATTGTCCTTTGACGGTGGCCGTGTACGGCCGTTAGAGGCCGACGACCGCGATGCCCTGTTTCAGGTATATCAACAACCGGAACTGCCGGGTCAACGCCCTCTGGAAAAGCCGGAGCAGCTTGACCGCATGATCGAACTGAGCGTGCAAATGGCAGCCACCCAGCGTGGCATGATGTGGGCGCTGGAAATTGGCAACGATAGCGACGGCTACCAGCTGGTTGGTCAGGTCAGTGCCTTCGACTGGCAGCCATCCCACCTGAAAGTCATGCTGCGTGTGGATGCCCTGCCAGCCGCCACCATGGCAATCCGGGCCGTAGCCTTGCAACAGTGCATGGCGTTTATGGCCGAGAAATACCACCTGCGTAACTTTGGTTATCAGTGGATTGCCGGCCAGAACGAGTCCATAAAAACCATGCTGAGCGACGCCGGTTTTGAGCTGGCAGCCACGCTGCGGGGAGGCTGGCGCATTGGCCAGAACGAATGGCTGGATGTCAGCCAGTATCACAAGGTATTGCTGGCAACCGAACAGGCAGAAGGGGATCAGGCATGAACTGGAATTTTGAAACCGACAACTTCCTGATTCGATTGCCGATCACCGATCAGGACGAAGAATCGCTCTACGGCCTGCTGCAAAACCCGACGGTTGGGGCGCACCTGCCGAAATCCAAGCTGTACGCCAACGTGCAGGTGCTGGATGAACTGCGCCGTGCCACCATGACTTTTCAGGCCCGTGAAGCGGCGACCTGGGTGGTTGAACGCCTGACCGGCACCCTGGAAGAACGCGCCAAGCTGGCTGCCCGGGTGGTGATCAAGGACATCAACTGGATGCAGGCTTCAGCTCGTTTACAGTGGGAGCTGGACGATTCCGTCAACGCCGAACAGCTGGCGGAGTTTATTGGTGCCATTGAACAGTTCTGCTTCAGCGAGTTGGAACTGCACCGTATTGAACTGCGCATGTTGCCGAGCGCCACCAAGCACACCGAACTGGCCGAAGCACTGGGTTACCAGCGCGAAGGCGTCTTGCCAGCCCAGCTGGAGTTTGAAGGCAACTGGATTGATCAGGTGCTTTATTCGCGCCTGTCGTCAGACTGAACGACTATATGCCGCAGCTGGCTCACTGCGTGTGAGTCAGCCCTGTCAGGCGTTATCAATCAGGGTCGCCAGCCAGCAAAGGGTGCAAATGGCGATGGTTACAGTGACCGCTGCCGATCCCAGATCTTTCGCCAATCCCGCCATCGGGTTGTATTCCAGCCCACCTCGGTCCACCACGGCTTCAATCGCGGTGTTGACCAACTCCATCACCAGAATCAACAAATAGCTGCACAGCAGCAGCGCCCATTGGCTGGCACTGGTGGCCACCACAAAGCTGGCTGGCAGCAGCACCGCCCCTGCCCAGACTTCGTAGCGAAACGCCGGTTCATTGCAGTAGGCGGCTTTAATACCTTGCCAGGAATACCGAGAGGCGTAGTAAAAGCGTTTAAACCCGGTGGTTTTCGTTTGCATGGTGCGCGGTTCCAGAGTCAGGAAAGATTCAGGGGACATCCATGCTATTGGAAAAGCTTGTCAGATTTTTTGCAGTGACTTGTGTAGAGCTTTTGATGTTGTTTGTGCCCACGCCTGCTAGGCTGCTCTGGGGCTTTGGTCGGGTTGCACAAACGACGTATCTGGTGCTGCTATTTGAGACATTTGCCATAGGAGCCAACAACATCGCTATGGCACACTGGATCGTCAGTTTTCCGGCGCAGTAGCACCGTCGGCAGCTGATGCTGGTGTTCTTTCTGTTGTGCTCTGTCTGTAGCGTTTACGTTGCTGGCCCGGATTTTTGACCAAAATTCAGCCAGTGGGTAAGAAACGAAGTGCGTGGCCGACAGTCAATACCAGCAATAACTACTCATTATGGATAACGATCGTGACCACCGTTGAACCCACATCCTCGACGACGGCAGCCGCTGCCTTGCTGGACCCTGAGTTCCTCAAATCCCTGCGCAGCCAGATGCTGTCGTTTGCACGCTTGCAACTGAACGATGACCAGCAAGCCGAAGACGCGGTACAGGAGGCGCTGGCTGGCGCGCTCAAGAACGCGGCGTCGTTTAACCGTCAGGCGGCGTTGAAGACCTGGGTCTTCTCAATCCTGAAGAACAAGATTACCGATAGCCTGCGCAGCAAGTACCGCGAGCAAGAACACATGCTGGCCGAAGCAGATGCTTGTAAGAATGGCGAGGAGTTGGACGACCAACTCTTTAATCAAACCGGCCATTGGCACGCTGAAGAGCGGCCCGTGGAATGGAATGCGCCCACGCGACTGGTGCACGAGCGCCAGTTCTGGGCGGTGTTCGATGCCTGTTTGAATCATTTGCCAGCCAAACAAGCGAGGGTATTCATGATGCGGGAATTTCTGGAACTGACGTCGGAAGAAATCTGCGATGCAGCCTCACTGACGGTCAGCAACCTGCACGTGCTCTTGTACCGGGCTCGTGTGCAGTTGCGCGAATGTCTGGAAAATAACTGGTTCACCGGACCGATGGGAGCGTCGTCATGATGAATTGTCGCGAAGCGACCCGGCTGCTGTCAGAAGCGCAGGATCGAAAATTAACCCTGGCGGAAAACGTCGAGCTCAAGTTTCACACCATGATGTGCAGTGGTTGTCGAAACTTCGGCAAACAGATGTCGTCGTTGCGCTCGTTTATGTCGGACTATGCCCGTCCTGAGCAGGACGATCTGCGTAAGCCGTCCGATCCGGACGCTGACAAGTCAGAGCGCTAGGGTAAAAGCTCCCGAGCTGAGTTCGGTCAGCCCCAGCCCGGGAGAAAGGGTGGCCGGAACAGGTACCGGCCGAGGCAAGGTGAGCGCATCACATCGAGTCGATGCACTCCGATCAAAACGTGGTTAATCAGCCGCGAATAAACACCAGTCCGGATACCGATACCAGCAAGCCCAGCGCCGTCATGGCAGGCTTGGCTTCCGATTTCAGCCATTGGCCGATGTTGGCGCCCAGTGCCACCAGCAGGGTCGACGTCACCATCAAACCCACTACAAAGCCAACGGCGTGGCCTATTTGCGCTTCGGTGTGGGCAATGCCGTGTACCGTGACGAACGCGGCTGCCAGCAGCAATGCCGGAATCTGTCCCAAACCCAGTTTATGGGTAGCAATCAGACCGCCCAGCAATACCAGCGACAGGGCGATGGCCTGGTCGGCGGTCGCCACCAGATTGCCCAGCCCGGTCAGGGCACCAAGGGCAAAACCGGCGGCCAGTACCAGTGGCAGGCCGGTAATCAGGCGCTGACGATTGGCGTTGGTCATGTTGGTGCTCCACAAACCAATCGCCAGCATGGCGATCATGTGGTCGATGCCGGTCAGGGCGTGCAGCAAACCGGCGCCGATGCCGGAACCGTGCGCAGGGTGCGCCATCGCCATTGGCGAGGCCAGCAACAAAGCGCCAGCGATAAACACAGTGCGAGACATGGTAATTCCTTCATTATTGTTGTGTGGGCCGCCGACCGTAACGATCAAGGCAGGCGCCTTTTATATTTGAGACTTTTATATTTGAGACTTTGAGTCGAGGCTCTGGACTCATGGCGAGAACGTTTGGGCCGTGCTCCTGATCAGGGTATTAGCAAGGCCAATGCCAGCTTTGTTGTTCGCCCGTTGGATTCAGTAGCCTGAGGGAGGTTGAAGGCAGGCCAGTGACGAGACTGGCTGCGTGTCTGACCGTGTTACGGCCGCTGTTCAGGTAGGTGTTCAGACAAATGGCTTATGTATCAACAGGTAACCACACACGTAGCAGGGGTGCGTCGCAGTTCGATACGGGCCAGAAGCTCAGTGGAAAGTAGCCTTGCTGGTACGTCCGTTAACTGAAAAGTTGATTTCCACAGCCATGACTCACACACTCGCCAGTGGCCGACTCAATGGCCGACTCAATGGCCGACATTGGCGGGCATGTCGTCGGTTCTGCTCCGGTTTGGCAGAAGTTGGCCCCACACTGGCATAGCAATGGATCGGAATGGTTATGGCTCGATTGAGCACAGACGTTATGACGAAAACAGATCAGGTGACAGACGCTGCGCTTCCTCGTACCGGTGAGGATGCCTGGCTCAGTGTGATCCAGAAAATGGACGAAGCCTACGCCGACCTGGTGGACTACCAGGTGCAGGTGGAAGAACAGAACGTTGAGCTGGAAGAGTCGCGCACCTTCTTCGACGGTGTGCTGGCGGCCATGAGCGACGTTTTGATTGCCTGTGACCACGAAGGTCGTATCCAGCAAGTAAACCGGGCCTGTGAAGAGCTGACCGGTAAAACCGGCGCCATGCTGGCCGGAGAGTCGATTGTTACGCTGGTTGCGGAAGCAAGCCGACCGGTGCTGAAAGACTGCATGAACCGGGTTCGCCACGAAGCCATTCGGGATCAGGAGCTGATGCTGACCGGCGCCGATGGCCCTGTGCCGATGGCATTGAATTGCTCGCCCCGTTTTAACAAGCGCGGTCGACTGATCGGCGTTGTGGTTGCCGGACGACCGTTAGGTGAACTGCAAAAAGCCTTCAAGGAACTGAACGAAGCCCACGCTGAGCTCAAGGTCGCACAGGAGCGTCTGGTGCAGGCCGAAAAAATGGCATCGCTGGGTCGACTGGTGGCGGGGGTTGCCCATGAACTCAACAACCCGATCAGCTTTGTGTACGGCAATATGCACGCCCTGCAACGCTACACCCGCCGACTGGTGCAGTATTTCGACACGGTACAAAGCGGCGCTAGCCGTGATGCCTTGCGGCAAATGCGCGAAGAGCTGCGCATCGACAAGGCCATTGCCGATCTCGACTCTTTGGTAGAAGGCACGCTGGAAGGCGCGGATCGGGTGCGGGAAATCGTCAACGACCTGAAGCAGTTTTCTTCGACCCAGCGCAGCGAAAAACTGCCCTATGATCTGGTGCATGTAGCGCAGTCAGCGTTGCACTGGATTCTGAAAGAACACCCCAAGGTACAAGTAAAGCGCGACTTCCCCGATCAGTTAATGGGGCAGGGCCACGCCGGTCAGATTCATCAGGTGGTGGTGAACCTGGTGCAAAATGCGGTCGACGCCATTCGCTATCAGGACGATGCACGGCTGACGATTCGGGCGGGCAGCTTGCCTGCCTCGGCGGCCTCACCGGAGCAGTGCGATAGGCTCTGGCTGGAAGTGGCCGACAACGGCGCGGGTATTTCTGAACAGGATCAGGCCCATGTTTTTGATCCCTTCTTTACCACCAAGCCGCCGGGGCAGGGAACTGGTCTGGGGCTGTCGATCAGCTACGGCATAGTGCGCGAGCACGGCGGCAACCTGACCATCCAAAACGGTGAGCAGGGCGGTGCAATTGCCCGCCTGGAACTGCCGGTGCAGCCGGTTGCCAGCGACGCAGAATCAGGAGGTATTTATGGCCAGAGCTAATTTACTGTGGCTGCAATCCGGTGGTTGCGGCGGCTGTACCATGTCGTTGCTGAACGCCGAACGTCCGGATCTGGTGTCGACGCTGGAAAACGCCGGTATTGATATCCTCTGGCACCCGTCGCTCAGCGAGCAAACCGGTGCCGAAGTGCAGGCCTTGCTGGAAAGCGTCATTGCCGGCGAAACCCCGTTGGATTTTCTCTGCATTGAAGGTTCGATGCTGCGTGGCCCAGCCGGTACCGGCCGTTTTCACCTGCTGGGTGGCACCGGCATTCCAATGATTCAGTGGGTCAGCAAACTGGCCGAAAAGGCCCGCTACACCCTGGCCATTGGCTCCTGTGCGGCCTTTGGTGGCATCAGCTCCTCCTCCGACAACATCACCGACGCCACCGGCTTGCAGTTTGAAGGCGAGCTGCGCGGTGGTTTGTTGGGCAGTGACTACAAGGCCAGCGGCGGCTTGCCGGTGGTGAACGTATCGGGCTGCCCAACGCACCCGGATTGGGTCACCGAAACCCTGATGCAGTTGGCTCTGGATGAAGGCCATGAAGACGACTTTGATGCCTTCTTCCGGCCGCGCTTATACACCGACCAACTGGTGCACCACGGCTGCAATCGCAACGAATATTACGAATACAAGGCCAGTGCCGAAGAGCCGGGGGACTTGGGCTGCATGATGGAACACATGGGCTGCCTTGGTACTCAGGCCCATGCCGACTGCAACAGCCGACTGTGGAATGGCGGAGGTTCCTGTACCCGGGCCGGGCACGCCTGCATCAATTGCACTGCACCGGAGTTTGAGGAGCCACGGCAGTCGTTTGTCGAAACCCCGAAAATCGCCGGTATTCCGGTGGGCTTGCCGACCGATATGCCCAAGGCCTGGTTTGTGGCGTTGGCGTCGCTGTCGAAAGCCGCTACCCCAGAGCGTCTGAAAGAAAATGCCCGCTCCGACCACCTGATTTATCCGCCCACTTTGCATAAGAAGAATCACAAATGAGCGACAACACTCGCCGCTTACAGGTCGGCCCGTTCAACCGGGTTGAAGGTGACCTCGATATTCGGTTGGATATCGCTACAGACACCAGCGATGCCAGTGGCAAGGGCAAAGGCAAGGAAAAGGGAAGGGTAAGCAGCGCCCGGGTGAACTCGACCCTGTTTCGGGGTTTTGAACAAATGCTGGTGGGCAAACCCGCCATGGATGCGCTGGTGTACACCCCGCGTATTTGCGGAATCTGCTCGGTGGCGCAGTCCGTTGCCTGTGCCAATGCACTGGCCAACGCAGGCGGCGTGCAGCCAACAGCCAACGGCATTCGTAGCCAAAACCTGTTGCTGGCCAATGAATCCCTGACCGATTTGCTGACCCACTTCTACCTGTTTTTTATGCCCGATATGGCGCGGCCGGTTTATCAGCAGCAGAGCTGGTATGAACCAGTGGCCGAGCGATTTCAGGCCATCAAGGGCAACGCCACCAAACAGGTGTTACCCGCTCGCGCTCAATTTCTGCACTTGATGGGGTTGATGGCCGGACACTGGCCGCATTCCATGGCCATTCAGCCCGGTGGCAGCAGCAAGGCCGTGACGCGTCAGGAACGCCTGCGGGTGATCTCGATTCTGGCGGAGTTTCGCCGCTTTCTGGAAACCACTTTGTTTGGTGCCGACCTCGATGACATCAACGAGTTGGACTCGGTATCGGCACTGAGCAACTGGGCGGCGCAAGACAGCTGGCAGTCTTCCGACCTGAGAACCTTCCTGCACCTGTCGGACCAGCTGGCCTTCAGCCAGCTGGGGCACGCCACCGATAAACTGATGAGCATGGGTAATTATCCACAGCCAGATCTTGCCGGTAGCAGCCCGTCCATACAGGTGAGTCGGGGCCTATGGCTGCCGACGGCAGGATTGCAGCCGCTTAATACCGAAGCGATTAAGGAAGATGTATCCCACAGCTGGGTGGAAGACGGTAGCGGTGCCCAGCATCCGGCCCAGGGCCATACCGAAGTGTCACTGGCCTCCAGTGAAAAGCCCCATGCCTACAGCTGGTGCAAGGCGCCGCGTTTGAATGGCGAGGTCGTGGAAACCGGCGCACTGGCCCGGGCGGTGGTCAGTGAGCGACCGCTGATGACCGAACTGATGCAGCAACAAGGCGCGACCGTACACACCCGCATGCTGGCGCGTTTGCTGGAGCTGGCGTGGATGCTGCCCCAAATGCAGCAGTGGGCCAAAGACCTGCAAGTCGATCAGCCGTACTGCAACAACGCACCTCTGGCCAAAGAGGGTGAAGGCGCGGCCATGATGGAAGCCGCCCGAGGCTCACTAGGCCATTGGATTCGGCTTAAAAACGGTCGTATCAGCCACTACCAGATCGTCGCGCCCACCACCTGGAATTTCTCCCCTCGCGATGAACAAGGCCAACCCGGCCCGCTGGAACAGGCGTTAGAAGGTGCCCCTGTGATGGCCGCTGAAAAAGACCCGATTGCCGTTCAGCACATCGTCCGCAGCTTCGACCCGTGCATGGTGTGTACGGTGCATTGAGGTGCGGTGAACTGAGGCATGGTGTATCGAGGCATGCTGTATTGAGGCGCGGCGTCAGATGGCACCCGCTTCGCGGGTTTATCTGACCTACGTGACTCATCTATATCACTCATCTCGAGGACTGCTCTGGAAAGCTTCGTTTTTTGGGCCGCTCTGGAAAGCGGCTATCCACATGCCGTTCCGGGTCGTAATTCCATGCTTGTCTGATTACTTCTGCTACTGCAAATCAACTTTCCGGTTTGTGTCTTAACTGTCTTTTTGTTTTTGAATTATCCCCGCTTCTATTTTCTATAAACCCTGTAACCATCTGATTTTATTCAATAAATAGTCTTGGTTCGGTTCTTGCTGAGGCAAGCGGTGCAACGCATATAACGATAACAACCACCCTGGAAGGTTTCTTTTCAGCCCTTCTTACCGTGAGTGGTTCGGACGCCAGAGGACACCGCATGTCTCAGATTGAAACCTTCTATGAAGTAATGCGGCGACAGGGGATTACCCGACGCAGCTTTCTCAAGTATTGCAGCCTCACCGCTGCTGCTCTGGGCCTTGGCCCAAGCTTTGTTCCGCAGATTGCCAACGCCATGGAAAACAAACCGCGTACACCGGTGCTGTGGTTGCATGGACTGGAATGTACCTGCTGTTCAGAGTCCTTTATTCGATCCGCACACCCGTTAGTTAAAGACGTGGTGCTGTCGATGATCTCGCTGGATTACGACGACACCCTGATGGCGGCTGCCGGTCATCAGGCTGAAGCCGCCCTCGAAGAAACCATGAAAAAGTACAAGGGCGAATACATTCTGGCGGTGGAAGGTAACCCGCCGCTGAACGAAGACGGCATGTTCTGCATCGTTGGCGGTAAGCCATTCCTCGATCAGCTCAAGCACGCCGCCAAAGACGCCAAGGCGATCATTGCCTGGGGCTCCTGTGCCAGCTGGGGTTGTGTGCAAGCTGCGCGTCCAAACCCGACACAGGCGGTGCCGATTCACAAGGTGATCACAGACAAGCCCATCATCAAGGTACCAGGGTGTCCGCCCATCGCTGAAGTCATGACTGGCGTCATCACTTACATGCTGACCTTCGGCAAGCTGCCGGAACTCGACCGTCAGGGCCGTCCGAAGATGTTCTACGGCCAACGTATTCACGACAAATGCTATCGCCGCCCACACTTCGATGCTGGTCAGTTTGTTGAGCAGTGGGACGACGAAGCCGCTCGCAAGGGCTACTGCCTGTACAAAGTCGGCTGTAAAGGCCCAACCACCTATAACGCTTGTTCGACCATTCGTTGGAACGAAGGCGTGTCCTTCCCGATTCAGGCCGGTCATGGCTGTATCGGTTGTTCTGAAGACGGTTTCTGGGATAAGGGCTCCTTCTACGATCGTCTGAGCAATATTCCGCAATTCGGTATCGAGAAGAATGCCGATGAAATCGGTACTGCCGTTGCTGGTGGCGTGGGCGCTGCGATTGCTGCCCACGCGGCTGTCAGCGCGCTGAAGCAAGCCACTCGCAAAGACAACAAGCCACAAGACTCCAGCAAGAAAGAACATGAGGATCACGCATGAACACACCACTGAACGCCAGTCAGCTGGATAACAGCGGCCGCCGGGTGGTGGTCGATCCGGTGACCCGTATTGAAGGTCACATGCGTTGCGAAGTGAACGTTGACGAGAACAACATCATTCGTAACGCCGTTTCTACCGGCACCATGTGGCGTGGTCTGGAAGTGATTCTGAAAGGCCGTGACCCACGCGATGCCTGGGCGTTTGTTGAACGTATCTGTGGCGTTTGTACCGGTTGTCACGCGCTGACGTCCGTACGCGCGGTAGAAGATGCATTGGGCATCGACATTCCGCTCAACGCTCACATTATCCGTCACCTGATGGACAAGGCGCTGAACATCCACGATCACGTGGTGCATTTCTATCACCTGCACGCGCTCGACTGGATCAACCCGGTAAACGCCCTCAAGGCTGACCCCAAAGCCACGTCTGAGCTGCAAAAAATGGTCTCTCCGGCCCACGCCAAGTCATCGCCGGGCTACTTCCGTGACATTCAGAATCGCATCAAGAAGTTTGTGCAGTCTGGTCAGCTGGGCCTGTTCGCCAACGGCTACTGGGATAACCCTGCGTACAAGTGTCCACCAGAAGCCGATTTGATGGCGGTGGCGCATTATCTTGAAGCGCTGGACATGCAGAAAGAGATCGTCAAGATCCACACCATCTTTGGCGGTAAAAACCCACACCCGAACTATCTGGTGGGCGGTGTGGCCTGTGCTATTAACCTGGATGACGTTGGCGCTGCCGGTGCGCCAGTGAATATGGTGAGCCTGAACTTCGTGCTGGCCCGTATTCAGGAAGCCCAGGAATTTATCAAGAACGTCTACATCCCCGACGTGATGGCCATTGCCGGTATCTACAAGGACTGGCTGTACGGTGGTGGTCTGGCGGCTGAAAACGTGATGTCCTACGGCACTCACACTGTGGTGCCGGGCGATAAATCCACTGACTTGCTGCCAGCTGGTGCCATCATTGGTGGCAACTGGAACGAGATTCACGAAGTCGATGTGCGCGATCCATCCCAGGTACAGGAGTTCGTTGATCACTCCTGGTACACCTACGCCGATGGCGCCAAGGGCCTGCACCCATGGGACGGTCAAACCGACCAGCCAACCTTCGAGCTGGGGCCAAACACCAAGGGTACCAAGACCAACATCAAGGAACTGGACGAAGCCCACAAGTACAGCTGGATCAAGGCACCACGCTGGAAAGGCCACGCGATGGAAGTGGGGCCGCTGCCGCGTTACATCATTGCCTACTTGTCTGGTAAGGAATATGTCCGTGATCAGGTGGATCGCTCGCTGTCTGCCTTCAACCAGAACAATGGTCTGGATCTGAATCTGAAGCAGTTCCTGCCGACCACGCTGGGTCGCACCCTGGCCCGCGCGTTGGACGCAGAGCTGTGTGCCGACTCCATGATTGATGACTGGAACCAGCTGGTGCAGAACATCAAGGCCGGTGATTCTTCCACTGCCAACGTTGAGAAGTGGGACCCATCCACCTGGCCAAAAGAAGCCAAAGGTGTGGGTATCAACGAAGCGCCGCGTGGTGCGCTGGGCCATTGGATCAAGATCAAGGACGGCAAGATCGAGAACTATCAGGCCGTGGTGCCAACCACCTGGAACGGTTCTCCTCGTGATTCCGAAGGCAACATTGGTGCGTTCGAAGCGTCGCTGCTGAACACCCCGATGGAACGCCCGGACGAGCCGGTCGAAATCCTCCGTACCCTGCACAGCTTTGATCCATGCCTGGCGTGTTCTACCCACGTGATGGCACCGGATGGTCAGGAGCTGAGCAAGGTGAAAATCCGCTGAAACCGGAGTCGGTAACACCTGTTAGTCTTGAGCTTGCGGGTGTACCACTGACAGGAGAAAGGTTATGTCTGAACAAAGCATAAAAACTAACGACGTACCGGCTGCAGCAGTGTCCGCTTCCACTGTTACTCAGGTGGAAGACACCACGGTTCAGGGAGAACAGGTACGCCGTCAGACCGCGGTTTTCGTTTACGAATGGCCGCTGCGTTTGTGGCACTGGGTGACGGTGCTGTGCATCATCGTCTTGTGTGTTACCGGTTATTTTATCGGCTCGCCACTGCCTACCATGCCGGGTGAAGCGATTGATAACTTTCTGATGGGCTACATCCGTTTTGCCCATTTTGCCGCTGGCTACGTCTTTGCTATTGCCTTCGTTGGCCGGGTGTATTGGGCTTTTGTGGGTAATCACCACGCCCGTGAGCTGTTTATTGTGCCGATCCACAAGAAGAAGTGGTGGAGCGAACTGCTGCACGAACTGCGCTGGTACCTGTTCATCGAGAAAACCCCGAAGAAATACATTGGCCACAACCCGATGGGGCAGCTGGCGATGTTCAGCTTCTTCGTGCTGGGCACCATCTTTATGATCGTTACCGGCTTTGCGCTGTACGGTGAAGGTCTGGGGGTAGGCAGCTGGGCCGACCGCTGGTTTGGCTGGGTGATCCCGCTGATGGGCCAGAGCCAGGACGTGCACACATGGCACCACCTGGGCATGTGGTACATCATCGTCTTCGTCATGACCCACGTGTACGTGGCCATTCGGGAAGACATCATGTCGCGCCAGTCGCTGATTTCCACCATGGTAGGTGGCTGGAGAATGTTCAAGGACGACAAGCCAGACTGAGCATTCATGGCTACTGCTTGTCTTGTAGGAGCGAATTTATTCGCGAATGAATTCGCTCCTACGGGCAAAGTACACTGGAGCGACAGTTTTTTGGTGCGCGGTGCACACCGAATAAAACATCTTGATGTAACTCCTGCCGGGAGCGCGGGCCGCTGGCCCGCATTCTCGAATGCACACGGTGCTCTCGTGACAACCAACAAGGTAACAGCCATCAATACCGCAACGGCCATCAAACCGCTGACTTCCGCCATTCGCAAACCTGCCGCTTTCCCGATGCGTAAACCCGAGCATCCCGGCGTCTTTCTGCAGCGTTGTTACCTGACCCCGCTGGGTATTTCCCAATCCGATCTCGCCCGCATCCTCGGCGTATCCCGTCGACGGGTGAACGAAATCGTCAACGGCCAGCGCGCCATCAGCGCCGACACCGCCCTCAAACTTACCGCCCACTTCAACACCACGCCAATGTTCTGGCTGGAAAAACAGCAGTTGTGGGAGCTGTACCGGGCGTTGCATTCGGAATCCGCCTGTTAATCTGTGCTAGGGACCCTCTGAATAACCCGGTGCCCGCTCTGGATGACAGGGCGACGCTGAATCACGAAGCTGATTTGCAGGCCTGACGGGTCAAGTCAAAAATCAGCGACACAGAGTCAGCAATGCCCTGCCATCCCCGTGGGGCGCGGCCTGCATGCCGCCAGAACAGCGTTGGCGAATTTGGAAAGGGCCAGCCATTCCGCTGCATTCGCCGCCTTGTTCTGACAACCTGCAGGACTCGCGCACGACTGCATGGATGCAGGAGGTAGGGCGAAGCAGGAGGCCAGAGCCGAGAGCTGTGCAGAGTTATTCAGAGGGTCCCTAGTAACACAGCGCCAATACTGCTTTGGTACACATTCCAGCGTTTTATCAGCAACGATGGTGGCATAGGAGCGGCTTGTTACCGCTGGCTATACTCAACTGACGGGGCGCGTCAGTGGCGAGCCCTTGCCCATACAACCAATGCAGCCAATAACAACAACGAAGCGCCTATGGTTACATCACGTTTTTCTCCATCTTCGGTCCGGCCTCCCAGCTCGCCTTTGTTTTCGCAGGCTTTGCTTCTTGTGGCACTGCTTACGAGCTTGCTGCTGACCTTTTCTGCTGCGAACGCCCAGTCCACGTTACCAGCAGTTAAAGTGGCTGTGCTGCAATTCGGCACGCTGAATTGGGAAATGGACGTTATTCGCCAGCACCAGTTGGATCGCAAGCACGGCTTCCAACTGGATGTGACGCCCGTCGGCGGTAAAAACGCCAGCTCGGTGGCACTTCAAAGCGGCGCCGTAGATCTGATTTACAGCGATTGGGTGTGGGTGAACCGTCAGCGTCACGCCCGTCGTATGTACAGCTTTTCGCCGGTGTCGGCCGCTGCGGGTGGGGTGTACTTGCAGCCTGATCTGAACGTCGGTTCGCTGAAGGATTTTGATGGCCAGCGGTTGGGCATCGCCGGTGGCGCTGTGGATAAAAGCTGGCTGCTGCTGCAAGCCTATGCCAAACAAAATGGCGTGGACTTGCAGAAAACAGTGCAGCCGGTATTTGCCGCACCGCCGTTGCTCAATAAGCTGATGTTCGACAACAAGCTCGAAGCGTCGCTGAATTTCTGGCACTACAGTGCCCGTCTGAAGGCCCGTGGTTACCGGCCCCTGATCACTGTTCAGCAGGCGCTGGAAAGTTTGGGTATTACTTCCCAGGGAGCTGTGCAGGTGCCCCTGGTGGGCTGGGTGGTGAGTGATGATTGGGCGCAAGACAACAGTGCGCTGCTGAACCGGTTTCTGCTAGCCTCCAGCGAAGCCCGTCAGATTCTGCTGACCTCCGACGCCGAATGGCAACGCATCAAGCCACTGACCAAAAGTGAGGACGACGCCATTTTTATCACTCTGCGCGATGAGTACCGTAAAGGGGTATTGAAGGATTTCAACGCCGACAACGTTCAGGCCTTGAACAAACTCTACGACATTTTTGCTCGTGAAGGTGGCAAGCAACTGACCGGCGGTGCCAATTCCCTGGACAACAGCATGTTTCTGATGCCGGTTGAGTGTCAGCCAGCAAGCCGTTGTGAGGTTCAACGGGTTTCTCCATGAGTCAGCAGGGTAATCCTCCCGGTGTTTGGTCATCCCTGCTGTGGTCATCGGTGCCACTGCTGCTGGTGCTGGCTGGCTGGGAAGTGGCTGCCAGAATCCTCGACAGCAGCAATTTACCGGGCCTGTTTGCCGTGCTTGGAAGTTTGTACGAACACCTGTTCGAAGGAGACATGCTGCACCATCTGACAGTAACGCTATTGCGTGTCGCGGTGAGTTTTGCCATTGCCATGCTGTTGGGCGTGTTGATTGGCATTGTGATGGGCGCTTATCGGCGGCTAAATCTGGCGGGCGATGCCTTGCTGGTGATCGCCTTGAACGTACCTGCGCTGGTGACGATTCTGCTGTGCTACATCTGGTTTGGTCTGACCGAAGCCGCGGCGGTGACTGCGGTTGCGGTCAACAAGATTCCAACTGTGGTGGTGATGGTGCGAGAAGGTGCACGCATTGTGGATCGTCAGCTGCTGGAGGTAGCGCAGGTGTATCAGGTATCGCGCTGGAAGACTTTCTTCCATGTGTATTTGCCGCAGTTATACCCATTTATTATGGCGGCGGCGCGCTCTGGGCTGTCGTTAATCTGGAAGATTGTGCTGGTGGTGGAATTGCTTGGTCGCAGCGACGGCGTTGGCTTCCAGCTGGGTACCTTTTTCCACTTCTTCGATATTGCCAGCATCCTCGCTTACACCCTGGCGTTTGCCATTGTGATCTTGCTGATCGAAGCCGTCATCATGCGGCCTATCGACCGTTATATTGCGCGGGGTGGTTATGGTCAGGCTTGATTTCGATCTGAAACAAAAATACTACGCCAATGCCCGGCAGGCGGCGCTCGGGGAAATCAAAGCCAGCATACCGGAAGGCCAGTTTGTTGCGCTGGTCGGCCCCTCTGGTACGGGGAAAACCACACTGCTGAATATGATCGCCGGGCTGGAGCCCAGCGAAGCGGGTAGTATCAAGGTGAACGGCCAAAGCCAGGCTCAAACTCCCTGCCAGCTGGGCTACATCTTCCAACAGCCACGGTTGTTGTCCTGGATGACGGTTGAGGAAAATCTGCGATTGACGGCTCCGGAGATCGCTCGTACCGACATCTATGCCATGCTGGATGTCGTTGGCCTGCAAGGAAAGGGCGCTGAATACCCACGCAAGCTATCTGGCGGTATGCAAAAGCGGGTGAGTATTGCCCGCGCGTTTTTGGCCAAACCGGATTTGTTATTGCTCGACGAGCCGTTTGTATCCCTTGATCAACCAACCGCCCAGCACCTGCGGGGCATGCTGGAGAATCTTTGGCAGCAGCAAAAGCCCACCGTTATTTTCGTTACCCACGACCTCGACGAAGCCATACAACTGGCCGACCGCGTGCTGTTTTTATCGGCAGCGCCGGGGCGCTTGATTCTTGATACTGCGGTTGAACTGCCGAGGCCGCGGGGAGCGATTGAAGTGGGTGCCTGGAAACAAGGGCTGCTGGCGGAGCATCCGGACGTTCTGGCGGGTCGATAATTGTACGTATTTTTGCCGCTTGATGCGGGCCAGCGGCCCGCGCTCCCGGAAATGTTGTTTGAGTTAAACGCGAGCCGTTAATTTCATTTCCCGCAATGGGCACTGCTCCAACGCCACTCTTCCGGGGAGTTTGCCAACCCGGCTTTCACCGGGTTTTGATGGATGTAGTCAATCGCTTGTCGGTAATGCTTTTCATCACGAATGTATCTATCCCAGTAATCCGCTTGCCAGATTTTGCGGGTCTCATTTTCTGCATAGGTCGCAATTGTTTTTTCCGGGAGCGCGGGCGGCCCGCCCGCATGATGCAAATGCTTGAGGATTTGTTTGCTGGTATAGGACTTCCAGCTTTGAACGATGTTGGACAGTGACTGGTTTTCGAACACCCGAATCAGAATGTGCACGTGGTTGGGCATGATGATCCAGGCGATGAGCTGGTATCTGTTGTTGTCGAAGTAGCGCCAGTTGTCGATCACCATGGAAGCAATTTCCGGCTTGGCGAGCAGGCAGCTGCCGAGGCCTGAATCCATGATGGTTTCGGTTTGAATGCGGCGCTGTTTTTCGGGTAGTTCTTTGAGGCTTTCCAATACGTTTTGAGGCAGGGCGTCGCCGAGGCGGTAAGTGATCGTCTGGTATTCGGCACCATCGACGTGGGGAAGGTAGCCGCGGCTATGCAGTCCTTTGGGAAGAGTATTCATGGCTTCCTGCCTTGAATGTATGTGGGGTTTTATGATGAATCTTTATGTTCATGTCGTGAAGCCATAGCCTTGTGTGGCAACAATGCGGGCGGGCCGCCCGCGCTCCCAGAGGGTGCTTTTATTCAAATATACGAGGCCCGCGCTTCCTGGAAGACTCGTTACTCAAATGTGAAGGGCCGTGTTCCCGGACAAGCCTTCCCGGCTTAAACGTCCTCAACCATCCGCTTTTTAAACGTCACCAGTTCCTTGATTTCGCTTCTGTGCGGGTCGTAGACCCATTCCTGATCGAACAGGTGTTTCATGCGGTCGAGCATGTAGGTTTCGCCAATCACCAGCGAGTGGAAGTGGTTGCCGCGTTGTTTGGTGGTTTCGATTTTTTCCAGTAGTGGCTCCGGCAGTTCTGCCATTAAAAAATCAGAGATCACCAGCAGGTCGGCGCGGCGATATTGGTCGGTTTGCATTAGCTCCAGCGAGCGTTCGAGCGCTGGGGTGATGTCGGTGCCGCCTTCGAAGCTGCGAGTCAGGAAGGCCATCAGGTTGTGGCGGTTTTGTTCAGGGTCGTGCTCGTCCGACAGTGACAATTCTTCGACGCTGGTGGAGTAGCTGATCAGCAGGCAGGGGCGGTTTTCTTCGCGGGCCTGGCTGGCCAGATAGAGGGTGACAGCTTTGGCGACGGTCATCGGTGGGCCGCTCATGGAGCCACTGGTGTCGACGCAGATGATCATCGGGCCGCGCACGGCTCGGCTGATGTCGGTCGGGTCGCCGTCGTCGTCTTCTTCGGGCTGATGATCGAGGCTTTGCACGTCGAAGCACATCAGTCGCGATTCAATAAATTTCAGGTCAAACAACAGCTCGGTGGTGGGATCGGACAGCAGTGCCAGCTCGCTGGGTAACACGTGTTCGAGGTCGCGTCCCAGCCGCAGGCCGACCAGTTCGTCGCGGGCGTGGTTGTCGTACCAGTTACCGTTGTTGAGGTCGCGGGCATTCACCTGCTCCAGCTGCTGAGACAATTCCAGCTGGCGCAGTTTACCCAGCAGTTCGCTGATGCTTTTTACGCCGTCGTCGTTATCGAGGTAGTGGCTCCAGCGTTGCAGTTCGCGCAGGTCGTCGGCTTTGATGTCGGTGGCGGAGAGGTCGAACAGCAGGCCGCTGCTCATGCCCAGTGGCTCCAGCTGGTGGTGCAGTTGGCCCAGTAACGACAGCAGTTCGTCGATGTCGGCAAGGAACTGCTGCCGGCATTCGCTGATGCGTTGCAGTTCCCATTCGCTGCGGGCGTGGTCGAGGGTTTTCTGCCATTCGGCCAGCAGCATTTCGAGGTGGAAAATCGGGTTTTCATCGACTTCGACGACTTCACCGGAATCGACTACGATGTCTTCGTCCAGGTGCAGCCAGTAGTCTTCGTCGAGCGGACGGCTGAGTACCTGACAGAACTGGCGGAATTCCTTGAAGATCTGTTCGAACAGCTTGCGGATCGTGGTTTGGTCGGTGGTTTGTTTCTGTCCAGTCCCTAAATCAGCGCCCAGTGTAAATACCCGGCCTTCCCAGCGGCGCAAACGTTGTAGCTGTGGCTTGAACGGAAATTCGCGCATCATGATGACGCGGGTGTCTTCGTCCCAGCGTTGCAGCTTGCGTTTGATCAGGTCTTCCGCTTGCGGATTGGAGCGCAGCCAGTGGTCGTGCTGCTGGCTTAGCTGCTGTTTGATACTGTGGCCGGCGATACGAACCTTGTCGGCGTCCGACTGGCTGGATTGAAAGCCAGAATTTGTCATCGACGCAAGATTTTTCATCGACAGAGTGCTTCCAGTCGTTCGCAGTCCTTGATGCGCAAACGTAGGCTGTTCATCTGCTGTTCAACGCCGACTAACGCCTGGTCGGTCAATTCGCCGGGTACAAACAGCGAGCGCAGTTGTTGGCGGTATTCGGCCTGACTGGCTTCAGCACGGGCCACCAGTTCGCTGAGCTCGGCTTTTAATTCCCGTACCGATTGCGCCAGTGAGTTGACCAGTCGGCGGTTCACATCCGGCTTACGGTCGCCGCGGTAGAACAGCACTTCCGGCTGGAAAATCAGTTCTTCGTAGCGATAGGAATAGTCGCGGTATTCCATTCGGCAGCTGCCCTGACCTTCGAACTGGGCAGTCACTTCGCTGATTTCATTACCGCGGTCGTCCAGTGGCGAGAAGACATCGCGGGTGCGCAGTTTTTCCACCGGAATATAGAGCTCGACTTCTTTCACGTCGCGGTAGTTCACCAGCTCGAACTGGGCGTCGAGGAAGAAGAATTCGCGGTCTTCGATGCGTTCGGTTTTGTAGACGTCCTGGGAGTAAAACAGCTCGTCGTTGATTTCCCGGTCGAGGCGATCCTTGGCCTGATCCAGCGTAGAGAGTTGCATTCCGGCTTCAAAACCGACCGATTGCACGGCCTCCAGCACAATCAGGCCAACGCCATCGCGATTGTTTTCCTGGGTCCAGAGGCAGTGGCGCAGCAGCAGGGCGTCACTGTGGTTGGTGTTGTTGCGGCCATGGAAAAACGCCGAGGCTTTCATCATTCGTGCCGCGCGCTGCCAGCGGCGGTCGGACACATACACGCCCAATTCTTCACGTTGTTGCTCCAGCTGGCTGCGAATCAGGTGAATGATGGTGAAGCAGTCGTTGCTGATAGCAACCTGATCAATCTCGCTTTGCCACTGCTGCCACTCATCTGAGCTGACGGCCAGTCCATCGGGTATGTCGACCTTATCGGCAGACGGAGCACTGTTGAGCAGGGCGTCGAAGTGGTGGTTGTGCAGAATCGGTGACACTAACAGGCGTACGATAAAGCGGTCGTAAAGCGCTTCGAGGCCCTGATCTGGCTGTGGTGTTTCGTTGGAAGCGGCGATCAGGGCTTTCAACGGTGCCTGTTCCAGCCGTTCGCCGTTGCGGAACACCCGCTCGTTCATCAGCGTCAGCAAGGTATTCAGAATTGCCGGGCTGGATTTCCAGATTTCGTCCAGGAAGGCGAACTCGGCTTTCGGCAGGTAGTGCTCGGTCTTGCGCAGGTACTGGTCCTGTTTCAGCGCCTTGATCGACACCGGCCCAAACACTTCCTCCGGCGTGCTGAAGCGGTTCATCAGGTATTCAAAGTAGCTTGGTTCAGCGAACGCTGAGGCAATTCGGCGGGAGATCAGGCTCTTGGCGGTACCCGGTGGGCCAAACAGAAAACAGTTCTGCCCACACAGGGCGCTCAGCAGGGCAACGGCGATGACTTCTTCACGCTCGAACATGCCAGCGCTGATGTGTTCAACCAGAGATTGAATGCGGCTTTGAAGATCGGGCTGGCTAGAGTTTGATTGTGGCTGGGCTGACTGTGACTGGCTCACGCGGACTCCGTGCGGTGATGGGCAAAAACGGGCTTTGCCATCATAGCCTGACCCGCTGCGGGTTTCGATGAGCGTCTCTTGATCGTTTTATTAGGGAAACGAATCTCTTATATTTGCGCTTGATAATCTTTATCACATTCCACCTGGGCGGTTCGACGCAGAGGAATTCGCCCAATCACTAGGGGACATCTATTTAATCCTGCACGACTCTGTGCGAGCGTTGCCGTTGTTCAGGGCAAGGCGACGAATGCAGCGGAATGACGAACCTGTCCGGTCGAGTCTTTTCAAGTTCGTCAACACCGCACTGGGCGACGGCAACCCGCACCCTGCGGGGGCTGCCGGATGATCTCGACTCTGTGTCGCCGACTTTTGACTTGACCCGTCAGGCCTACAAATCGGCTTCGTGATTCGAACCCATCCGGTAGCCCAGAGCGAGCACCGGATTAAATAGATGTCCCCACCATTGAAAATCAAAAAAAGGGGATGAAACATGCGTAAGATTTTGATGACGGCAGCGATGATGGCAGCGTCGTCCGTAGCAATGGCTGGGGCAGACTGTCAGGAACACCCGGAAGCCGAGCAAATGCACATTCTGGATATGCAGAAAAAAATCGTTAATGAATACGGTTTTGCGATCAAGAAGTTCCTGCGCTCCGGCGATTGCTATGAAATCTACGGCTGGGGATTGAGCGACGATGGCAGCAAGTTTGAGCGTATTGAGGTGTACTTCGATACCAAAACCGGTGCCATTGTGAAGAAAGAAATCGACTGATCATGGCAGCTAACTCCCACGCCAGCCGCTGGGATTTGCTGGTGCGACTCACCCATTGGTGGGTCGCCGCCGTTTTCCTGTGGAATTACCTTTGGCCAGACGACGGTGACGATTGGCACCAGTGGCTGGGCTACAGCTTGTTGGCGGTGCTGGTGATTCGTTGGGGTTGGGGCTTTGTTGGCCCTGCCAATGCCCGCTGGCGGGATTTTTTTCCGACGCCAGCGCGGGTGCGCCACAGCATTCGCCACTTCGACGCTGAACATCAGCCGCAAGGCTATCGTCCTCACCATACGCCATTGGCGGGTGTGATGGTGGTCGGGCTTTGGCTGGGGTTGGCGCTGGTGGGTTTCTCGGGCTGGTTGCAGGAAACCGACCGCTATTGGGGCGAACAGTGGGTGCAGCTGTTGCATGAGTGGAGCGCCAATCTGGTGATGGCTGCTGTGGTCGTGCATGTGTCGGCGGTGTTGTGGATTCAGCACAAGTTCCGCTTGCCGCTGGTGCGGTCAATGATTCGTTAAAAGCTTCGTTAAAAGCTTCGTTAAAAGCTTCGTTAAAAGCTCCGCTGATTACTTGGTGGGTTCCTTAAACGCGAAGCCGCAGATAACCACCCGCAGGTGGTTATCTGTTTTCCGGGCAGTTCAGCCCGTCCAGTTCGATAAACGCTTCTATCGATTTACTGTTTATATTTGGTGGTAGTTAATATTCCAATTTTGCTAGGTAATGCAATTTAACTTTCCATCACCCTTTCTCCAAGCCTGTAACCCCTGCCGTTACAGCGGCGTTTACGCGGTTTTTTCCGTTTGGCACAGCTCTTGATTAACACTCGATAACATAAAAAAACTCACCGGCCGTGTTTGTCCGAACCTGCCCGAGTGAGAGATCGAGGCTAACCGTGAAGCAACACATTCTGATTTTGGGCATTGGCAACGTGCTGTGGGCCGACGAAGGCTTTGGTGTGCGTTGCGTCGAACACATCAATCAACACTTTGAACTTCCCGACAACGTCGAGATTCTGGACGGTGGTACCCAGGGGCTGTATCTGGTTCAGCACGTCCAAAACTGCGACATTCTGGTGGTGTTTGATGCCGTCGATTACGGCCTTGAACCCGGTTCGCTGAAAATCGTGGAAGGCGACGAGGTGCCCAAATTCATGGGCGCCAAGAAGATGAGCCTGCACCAGACCGGTTTTCAGGAAGTGTTGGCGCTGGCGGAATTTGCTGGTGGCTACCCCGATGAACTGCTGCTGTTGGGCGTGCAGCCGGAAGCGCTGGAAGACTTCGGCGGCAGCCTGCGTGATGTGGTGAAAGACCAGATTGCACCGGCGGTTCAAATCGCCGTGGATTACCTCGCCGAACGCGACACTTTGCTGGTACCGCGCCCGCAAGCTCAAGCTTCGGTTGCCGAAGACCTGTCCCCCAACCAATTAGCCATTCACGTATACGAATCCGGCCGCCCGGACGAGGACGATGCCTGCCGCATTGGCGATAGCCGCTTTATGCCCAAAACCGAGGCCAGCCACTGATGTGTATTGGCATTCCAATGCAGGTGACTCGCCTGCACGGCGATGGCACCACGCTGGAGCGTGCCGAATGCCTGCCGTGGGGGGCAATGCCCGGACAAACCCCTGCGATGGTGGATATCGCCCTGGTGGGCGAGGTGGCCGTTGGCCAGTGGTTGCTGGTGTTTTTGGGTGCTGCCCGTGAATGCCTGACGCCACAGCGGGCTGAACAGATCGGGCTGGCTTTGCGGGCCTTGCAGCAAGCCGAACTCGGCGAGCTGGATGGTTTTGACGAACTGTTTGCCGACCTCGACCGAGAGCCACAGCTACCGCCACACCTGCAAGCGCAGTTAAAGAATAATTCCAAGGAAAACGCCTGATGTCTGTTCATCCCCTGATCCAGCGACTGACCGATGAATTCGGTTACCCCATGCTGACCACCGAATCCGTTGATGCCTTTGCCGACGGCCATGAATACAGCGTGCTGTTTTTCAGTGAAGACCCCAGCAAGGTGAAAGAAGCATTGGACGTGGCGGTGGTGTTGCCCGAACTGGTGGCGGCTTTTCCACAGCTGCACGCGGCTGTGATTGACCGCCAGCACGAGAAACAGCTACAGGGCCGCTATCACTTTGTGACCTGGCCGGCGCTGGTGTTTCTTAAGCACGGTGAATTTCTCGGCAGCATGATCAAAATCCAGAATTGGGACGACTACATGCAGCAGATTCCCCAAATCCTGAACCGCCAGCCGCAGCCAGTGGAACCGCTGGCCAGCACCGACGCCTGATTTCCGGAGTGACATTATGAAAGGTGATATTCCACTGTTTGATCTGGGCACCAGTCTTGGCACGGACATCGGCTCGAAAACCAACGAAGCCGATGCGTTGGGCATTAATTCCGGCATGTCCAGTTTTGCCAATCCGCTGTCGGGGGCAGGGCTGGTTGGCCCGGGTTCCCATCAGGAAGAGCTGGTTCTGAACTATATGGAAATGCCGAAGGAAATGGACACCTTCGACATTCCGGTGCTGCCAGAATCCGATGAGCTCAGCGAGCATCCGCAAGCGGCCGCTGCGCTGCAACAATTGCAGCTGTTGCTCGACGTGACTGCCGATCGTATGGCGGTTGCGCAAGACGGTGCGACGGAAGGGGGAGCCCTAACAGAAGGCACCCAAAAGCTGTCGCTCGATGGCATTGAGCCGGGCGCTTGCTCGTTGCTGTACCAAACCCTTGGCGAAGGCGAAGTGGCCTTGATGGTTCTGAACGACCAGCTGACGACCCGTTTGCGGGTGCAGGAAACGGTACTGGCCGGGGTGTGGTGGATTCAGCAACTGGACGACCAGCAACAGCTGCAATCCCAATGGCTGGAAGTGGGCGCCATTCCGGAAGCCGTGCTGGATGAAGCTTTCCCGCCTCAAACACCCAGCACGTTCGAGCTTGGGCCTTTGCCGGGTAACTTGCTGAACGGGGCCTCTGTGGTGCTGGAGCTGCTGGAAAAAGCCGCCGAGCATGCGCGTACACCGTTGCAGCAGCCCCATGTGGTGAACCTCAGTTTGCTGCCGTTTTCCCCGGAAGATCAGAGCTTCCTGCATCAGCGTTTGGGTGGCGGTCGGGTGGCCATTCTGTCGCGTGGTTACGGTAACTGCCGCATCCACAGCACCGCCGTGGCCGGGGTCTGGAGCGTGCAGTACTTCAACAGCACCGACCAGTTGATTCTGGACACCCTGGAAGTGATTGCGGTGCCGCAAGTTGCCTGCGCAGCCCGTGAAGACCTGGAAGATTCCGCTGAACGTCTGCGCGAAATCTTCGATGCCCTGATGCCTGCTGAGGAAGCCTGACCATGACGGACAATACGATCGGCTCCCAGACCCAGACCCAGGCTCAAAAAACCAAGGGTTTTGAAGGCAGTTACCTCGGCGACGAAAGCCAGTTGGACGACAGCACCGTGCTGGAATGCAAGATTTGCTGGTATCAGTACCAACCAAGCGAAGGCGATGAATACCGCCAGATTGCCGCCAATACGCCCTTCAGCCAATTGCCGGGTGACTGGCGTTGCCCACAATGTGACGGCGACAAGGACCAATTTATGGTGGTCGATCTGTAGGTCACCAGCAGGGTCAGGGGGCGACAGCACGTGGTTGGTGGGAATCAGACCGGCGGCAAAGAGCCAAGCCGAATAGAGCTGGGGCAGGAAGAGCTGGGTCAGGAACAGCTCAGTCGGGAAAAAATTGAAGCCGTATACCAACAGGCCGCCAGCTCCATGCAGTCGTTGCCGCTGTATCACCCGCCATTAACGGTGGAGTTGCTGGGGTGGCAGCCCGTGGCAGACGACCGGCCGGAGTGGGCCGGGGTGCTGATTACGCCCTGGTGCATGAACCTGATGGCCAGTGGCATGGCCGCTGGTGAACCCGGCAGCCAGTGGTTGCTGGAAGTTAACGACCACAGCTTTGAACTGACCCGGGCCCACAGTGAAGCTCTGGGCCATTATGCTTCTGGTTCGCTGCTGTCACTAATGCAGCAGTTCGACAGCATGGAAGCCGCCCGGGGGTTTGCTAACGAGGTGCTGTTGCTGATTCATAGCACCGGTATCGAGTTGCCAGACACTGGCCCAAGCGAGCTGGAGCAGCTGGCTGCCGAGCGACAGCGATTGGAAGCGCTTGAAGCTGAACGGCTTGAAGCAGAAAAACAGCAAGCAGAAAAACCGAAAACAGAAAAACAACCGGCAAAAGAAACCCAAACAGAAGCGCCACCATCGAACGCAGAAGACCGTAGCAATACACAACAAAAAACGCTGAGCCGACGCGGGTTACTGCGCTCTCTGGCTGGTCGCTGAAACAGCACCAGAACCAGAAAAAGCAGCAACCCGGGCGGTCAATCAGAGCAGGAGTACGCAGTATGTTGAACTCGACGGAAAATCGCGCTGCCGGTGCCTTGAATATTCAGGTTCAGGTCGATCAGCAACAGGTGGTTGCAGCATCCTGCGAGCTGACCCGACCGTTGCAAAGCATGCAGCGACTGTTGCTCAAGCAAGGCCCTGCCCAAGCCTGCCAAATGCTGCCGTTGTTGTTCGCGGTGTGTGGTGAAGCCCACGCGCTGGCAGGCAAGTTGGCCTGCGGTCTGTTTGAAGACGATGCAGCTATTGATGGGTGTGGTAACAGTGGTACGCCGGAAGGATCATCCCGGCGGAACCCTGCTATGCAACGGGCGTTAGCAGGCGTACTGCGAGAAAATCTGCGCGAGCATCTGATGCAGATGCGGCAGTTCTGGCATTTGCCATTGCCGACCCAGGTCTTTGCCGAGGCCATGAAAGAAATCAGTTTTGCCATGGAACGCGGCGACGACGTTGCCCGCTCGCTG
Source organism: Oceanobacter sp. ABM4_470 (assembly GCF_056158645.1). Taxonomy (NCBI): domain Bacteria; kingdom Pseudomonadati; phylum Pseudomonadota; class Gammaproteobacteria; order Oceanospirillales; family Oceanospirillaceae; genus Oceanobacter; species Oceanobacter sp. ABM4_470. The sequence goes on along the minus strand of NZ_JBSWTR010000001.1, from coordinate 2,803,842 downwards.
GCGGTGGAAGCCTTGCTGATACAGTTGGAGCGCAATATCCACCAGCAACAATGGCTGCCGCAGCTGCAAGACAGCTTGCAACAGCAACTGGCTGGGGTGGTGTTGCCAGACACCGAAGCGGATAGCTGGCAAGCCCGCCAGCCGGGGCTTATGCCGGAATCCGGACGGGTGTTCAGTGGTGCCGGAGCCGACGCCCTGTTGCATCATGCTGGCCAGCCGCTGGCGCAGGCCCTGTTGGCCGTGGCGCAGCAGCAATGGCAGGCAACTCTGCGAGTGATGGAAGCCCTGATGCAGGCCGCCAATCCCCATGATTGGGTACGCTGCCATCGCACTCAGGATGCTGATGGCAAGCCCGTTCAGCAGGGCTGGGTGCGTACGGCGCGGGGCTGGCTGTTGCATCAGGTGCAGCAGCATGGAGTGGCGGAAGGCGTAGTCACGGATAATGCAGGCTGGATGATTCAGGCTCCTACGGATGTGAATTTTCATGGCCCGCTGGTGACGCAATGCCTGATGGGGATGAGCGTACCCAACGGTACGGTCGACAAGGCCTTACGCTGGATCGTGCGGGCGTTGGACCCTTGCGTCGGCTTTGATATTGAAATCCGTGAGCTCGAAATCAGAGAGCCCGAAACGGATAAGCCAACCACATTGGCGCAGGCAAACGTCAGCGTCGATTCAGGAGCCAAACACAATGCATGAAATGTCGATCGCCGAAGGCATTATTCAGGTGATTGAAGATCAGGCCAAAGCCCAGGATTTTCAACGGGTGAAAGCCGTGTGGCTGGAAATCGGCCCGCTGGCCGCCATCGAGCAGGATGCGCTGGTGTTTTGTTTCGACGCCGTGACCCGCTCGACTCTGGCCGAAGGGGCGACACTCGAAATCATCCGTTTGCCCGGTCAGGCCTGGTGTTTGGGGTGTGCCCAAACGGTCGAAATCAATCAGCGTTACGATCAGTGCCCGCATTGCGGCAGCTATCAGCTACAGGTCACTTCGGGTGACGAGTTACGAATCAAAGAATTGGAGGTGGTTTGAATGTGTACGGTATGCGGTTGCAGTGAAGGCGAAGTCCAAATTGAAGGACACGCACATGCTCATGATCACTCACATAGCCACTCTCATGGTCATTCTCATGGTCATTCTCATGATCATCAACACGATCACAGCCATGATAACCATCACGACCATGGCCACAGCCACTCGCACGCTCACAGCCGTGATCATCAACACAGTCACGAGCAGGAAAGCGTGGTCGAGACCGCCAGCAATGGCGACCTGCATTATGGCAAAGGCGCTGCCCATGCCCATGCGCCGGGTCTGACCCAGGCGCGCATGGTGCAAATCGAGCAGGATATTCTTGGCAAGAACGACCGCTACGCCGCCGTTAACCGCATTCGCTTCGAGCAGCTGAATCTGCTGGCACTGAATCTGGTATCGAGCCCGGGCTCCGGTAAAACCACCTTGCTGACTGAAACCATCACGCGCTTGGGTCAGGCTCAATCGCCATGGCCGATGGCAGTGATTGAAGGGGATCAGCAAACCAGCAACGACGCTGACCGTATCCGTGCAACGGGTGTTCAAGCCATTCAGGTCAATACCGGCAAGGGCTGTCATCTGGATGCCCATATGGTCGGTCATGCGCTGGAAGGTTTACACGAACTGCAAGGCGGCGCACTGTTCATCGAAAACGTTGGCAATCTGGTGTGCCCGGCGGCGTTTGATCTGGGCGAAGCCCATAAAGTAGCGATCCTGTCGGTCACCGAAGGCGAAGACAAGCCACTGAAATACCCGGACATGTTCCACGCCGCTGATCTGATGATTCTCAACAAGGTTGATCTGCTGCCTTATCTGGATTTTGATGTCGAAGCCTGTATCGCTGCGGCCCGCCGTGTAAATCCAAACATCCAGGTGATCCAGTGCTCTGCCCGCAGCGGCGAAGGCATGGATCAATGGCTGGGCTGGATCGCCGAGCGTCGCGCCGAGCGTATTCAACAACGGATTCAGGCACTCAAAAGTCAGATGAATCAGCTGGAGGCTTTGCTCTGATGAATGCCATGCGTCGTCATACCGTGTTGTGCGTCGATGACGAACTGCGCTCGCTGGAAACCCTGGAGCGGACGCTGGACGAAGAGTTCGACGTCATTACCGCCAACAGCGCCGAACAGGCGTTGCAAATCCTCGAGCGCCAGCCGGTCTCTGCGGTGGTGTGTGACCAGCGTATGCCCGGTACCACCGGGGTTGAGCTGCTGATTCAGGTACGGGCGCAATGGCCCAACACCGCCCGGCTGATTCTGTCCGGCTATACCGATTCCGAAGACATTATCCGCGGCCTTAACGAGGCCGGAATTTTCCAGTACATCACCAAGCCGTGGCACCCGGATCATTTGCTGCTGTCGTTGCGCAATGCCTGTCGGCTGGTGTCGCTGGAAAGCGAAAATGCCCTGCTGGCCACTGAAATTCGGCTCACGGCCAATCAGGCCGAAACCCGTATTGAAGAGAAGAAAGCCCGTTTGCGTCAGCAGTTTGCACTGGACGAAATCGTGCGCTCCGAATCCAGTCCGCTGAACAACATATGTGAGCGAGTACAGCAAATTGCCCCTTACGATATTTCGGTGCTGATCAGCGGCCCGTCCGGTACCGGTAAGGAGCTGTTTGCGCGGGCACTGCACTACAACAGCCTGCGTGCGGACCAACCGTTTGTGGTGGAAAACTGTGGTGCCATGCCCGACGACCTGCTGGCCTCCGAGCTGTTTGGCCACCGCAAGGGCGCTTTTACCGGTGCCATGACCGACCACGCCGGTCTGTTTGAACAGGCCGATGGCGGCACCCTGTTTCTGGACGAAATTGGCGATGTGTCACCGGCCTTTCAGGTGATGCTGTTGCGGGTATTGCAAGAGCGCGAAGTGCGCCGTGTTGGCGACAACAAACGCCGCCCGGTGGATGTGCGCATCATCGCCGCCACCAATCGCGATTTGGAAGCCGAAGTGGCCGCTGGACGATTCCGGGAAGACCTCTATTACCGACTGGCAGAAATGACGCTGCTGTTACCGGCGTTGGCAGCCCGTCGAATGGACGTGCCGACGCTGGCCAATCACTTCCTGCGTCAGGCCAGCCGTGATTACGACAAACCCGCCGCTGGCTTCAGTGACGGTGCGATAGAAGCCCTCAGCCAATGGCATTGGCCGGGTAACGTCCGTGAGATGCAAAACGAGATTCGCCGTATGCTGGTACTGGCCGAAGGCGACGTGTTGGGGGCTGAGCTGATCAGTCCAAGGCTGCTGCGCAACCTGCCTGAACACACCGAGCCGGAACCAATTCTGGAAGCCGTGCTGCGTCGTCAGGAAGGCTGGAGCGAAGGCAGTACTCTGAAGGACAAAACCGAGCTGCTGGAAAAACAACTGCTGCGTGAAACCATGATCCGCCACAAATGGAACAAGAGCCGCGCCGCCGATGAGCTGGGACTGTCTCGCGTTGGCCTGCGCGCCAAGCTGGACCGCTACGGCCTGGAGCCGCTGGCCTGATGGCAACGGCTGCAACCTCGCTGCCAGCCCATGCCCACCGGATTCATATTCAGGGGCAGGTGCAAGGCGTTGGCTTTCGACCGTTCGTTTATCGCATGGCCATCGAGCTGGAGCTGGTTGGACGGGTGTTCAACCGTGGCGCAGATGTGATTATCGAAGCCGGGGGCAGCTGGACGGCCTTGCAGCAATTCGAGCAGCGCCTACAGCAGCAAGCGCCATCGTTGTCGCACATTCAGCGCTTCGACAGTCAGTCGTTCGAGCCGTCGCAGCTGACGGAAATCAGCGAATTCTTTATCGACCACAGTGACCGCTCGGACGATGCCGGTTTGTCGATCACAGTCGACACCGCGCCGTGTGCCGACTGCCTGGCGGAAATGGCCGACCGCCACAATCGCCGCTATCACTATCCTTTTACCAACTGCACCCAGTGCGGCCCCAGATACACCCTGATTCGGCAGCTGCCGTACGACCGCCCGAATACCTCGATGGCGGAATTCCAGCTGTGTGATGCCTGCGGTGCTGAGTATCAGGATCCGAGCGATCGACGTTTTCACGCCCAGCCTAACGCTTGCTCGGTATGCGGACCGTCGTTGTCACTGGTTGTGACTGAACCGGGCGGCGAACAACGTCAACTGACGGGTTCAGACAGTGAGCTTTTGGCGCAAGTTATTCACCGCTTGTGGCAGGGCGATATCGTTGCGATCAAAGGCGTTGGTGGTTTCCATCTGGTGTGTGATGCCACTAATGCCGGAGCCATTGCCAATTTACGCCAGCGCAAACATCGGCCGTCGAAGCCGTTTGCGGTGATGGTCGCCAATCATGATCAGGCGCGGGTGTGGGGTAAGCTCAGTGGCTACGCCGGCAAACAGCTGATGGCACCGGGGGCTCCGGTGGTACTGGTACCGCAAGGCGGCGCAGCCCGAACTTTCCATAACGACAGCCTGCAACAGTTGGCCCCGGGGCTGGATGCCATTGGCCTGATGCTGCCGCAAAGCCCGCTGCATTGGCTGTTGTTTGAAATTGCCCGAACCGAGTTGGATTGCCCTGAACTGGCGTTAGTGATGACCAGTGCCAACCTGTCGGGTGAACCTTTGATTACCGACAACCAGCAAGCACTGGATCAGCTGGCCGGTATTGCTGATGTCTGGCTGCTGCACAACCGCGATATAGAAACCCGCAACGACGACAGTGTGGTGGCTTGCCTGACCGAGCGTGCGCCGCTGGTACAACGCATTGGTCGGGGCTTTGCGCCGCTGTCGTTGTCGCTGCTGCCGGCTCGCAATACAGCAGGCGAAGAGAGACCGTTGCCGTCGGTGCTGGCGCTGGGCTGTTTTCTGAAAAACACCATCGCCTTGAACAGCCAGCAGCAGGTGGCGATTTCCCAGCACATTGGCGACCTCGACCACCCGGATAACTGCGCCTTGCTGGAACACACGGCACGGCGCTGGTTACAACTGATGAAGGTGACACCGCAAGCCATTGCCTGTGATCTGCATCCAGAAGGCTTCGGGGCAGTACTGGGCCGCAAGCTGGCTGCTGAACTGGATATACCACTGCTGGAAATTCCTCACCATCAGGCCCATATCGCCTCGGTGTTGGCTGACCGTGGCTGGCGACCAGAACAACCGATCATGGGGCTGGCGCTGGATGGCTTTGGGCTGGGCTGGGACGGGCAAGCCCGTGGGGGTGAATGTTTGCTGATCAACGGCGCTGAATTCCAGCATCTGGGCTCTTTGTCCGCGTTGGCACTGCCGGGTGGCGATGCTGCCAGCCGCGAGCCGTGGCGGTTAACCGCAGCTGTACTGTTTGAGCTGGGTTTGAGCACTGAAGAGGTACTGGCAACCGGTCTGAATGTACCGTCAGAGCAGGCGCTGGCCATGCTGAAGCTGCAAATGCAGAAGAACATCAATTGCCCACGCACTACCAGTGCCGGACGCTGGTTTGATGCCGTGGCCGGGCTGCTGGGTATTGGCGCGGAGCTGATTGACCGCGACGGCAACCCGCTGCGTCAGAGTTACGAAGGCGAAGCCGCGATGCGACTGGAGGCTCTGGCCCGGGAAGGACTGGAAGCGTGGGGTCAGCAAGGACTGGAAACCGCTTCTGAATATGAACATCCCGACGCTGTTTTGTCGCCCTCCAACACCGTCGAGCTGAACCTCTACCCACTGTTCAGCCAATTGCTGGATGGCCTGAAAACAGGCGCTTGCCGTGCCCAATTGGCGGCTCAGTTTCACCTGCAACTGGCGGCCATGTTGGCAGACTGGCTGGCGCAGCAGCTGGATACACAGCGGGCCATGGGTGCGGAGTTGCCGCGGGCGGTGGTGTTGTCGGGTGGCTGTTTTCAGAACGCCTTGCTGCGCCATCGTTTGCAGGGCTTGTTGGAGCAGCAGGGCATCAAGGTATTGCTGCCCACCCGGGTGCCGTTGAACGATGCCGGTTTGTCGCTGGGGCAGCTTTGGCTGGCAACCCGGCAGTTGAGCAACTGCTTTGACGATGACCACCATAGTGCTGCCAACACCATCAATAACAACCAATAAGAACTGCAGAACGCTGTGACTGCAAGCAACCGATTTGCTATCAGGAGATCTCCATGTGCCTCGCCATACCGGTACAAATTGCATCCATCACCGACGACTTCAACGCCGTCGCCAACATTGGCGGCCTGAAAAAGTCGATCAACATCTCGCTGGTGGACGACCTGCAAGTGGGTGACTACGTGATCCTGCACGTCGGCTTTGCGCTCAAGAAACTCGACGAAGCCGAGGCGCTGAAAACCCTCGCGATGTTTGCCGAAATGGGCATCGACGTCACCGAAGAGCTGGAAAGTGATCTGGTCGATTCTGAAAACGCATTAGCAGGAGCCAGCGAATGAAATACGTTGACGAATTCCGCGACGGTGAGCTGGCCCGACAGTTGGCCGATGCCATCAAAAACGAAGTGCAGGCGGGCCGAGAGTACCGCTTGATGGAGTTCTGCGGCGGCCATACCCACGCGATTTTCCGTTACGGCCTGCCGGATCTGTTGCCAAACAACATCAAGCTGATTCACGGCCCCGGCTGCCCGGTGTGCGTACTGCCGATTGCTCGTCTGGATATGGCGATGGCGCTGGCCAAACAGCCGGATGTGATTCTGTGTACCTATGGCGACATGCTGCGGGTGCCAGGCTCTGGTCGTACCAGTTTGCTGAAAATCCGAGCCGAAGGTAACGATGTTCGCATGGTCTATTCACCGGCCGATACCATTGCGCTGGCTCAGCAAAACCCGGACAAGCAGGTGGTGTTTTTTGCCATCGGTTTTGAAACCACCACACCGCCAACGGCCGTTGTTATCGAACAGGCGTCCAGGCTCGGGCTGCAAAACCTCTCGGTGTTCTGCAACCACGTCCTGACCCCGGCCGCCATGCATGGCATTTTGCACACCGAAGAAGGCGAGCAGGGCGTCGAGCTGGACGGTTTTATCGGCCCGGCTCACGTCAGCACCGTGATTGGCTCACAACCGTATGAACCCTTCCCGAAGCACTACGGCAAACCGGTGGTGATTGCCGGGTTTGAACCACTGGACGTGCTGCAAGCCATCCTGATGCTGGTGAAACAACTCAACGAAGGCCGCTGTGTGGTGGAAAACCAGTTCACCCGAGCGGTGACCTCAACGGGCAACGAAAAAGCCAAACGCATCACCGACCAGGTGCTGGAACTGCGCGATACCTTTGAATGGCGTGGCCTTGGTTTTGTCCCCAGCAGCGCCCTGCAAATTCGTGAGCAGTACCGAACGTTCGACGCCGAAGTACGCTTTGCCGAGCGATTAAAAGCCCACGCTGAAAAGATCAAACTGGTGCCGAAAGACAACAAGGCCTGCGAATGCCCTCAGGTTTTGCGGGGCCTGAAAAATCCTCGTGACTGCAAGCTGTTCGACAAACCCTGCACTCCGGACAACCCGCTGGGATCGTGCATGGTGTCGAGTGAAGGGGCGTGTGCGGCGTATTACCAGTATGGCCGGGCGTTGGAGGCCTGAACGCGAAGCTGAAGCTACTGCGCTCGTTAATACTGCGTTAAAAATGGCCGGAACTTACTCATTTATAACTTATAAACTCCGTCGTTCCGGCCATTTTATGCCTTGTCTTACCATCGCTCGTAGCGCTTCAGAGTGGCTGAATGTGCGGTATGTCTTGGGTACTCGCTGCGGGACGCCTTGCACTGCATCCCCTGACTGGGCTCAGGCATTCTCCTGTAGGTTGGATAAATGTGCGAAGCGAAAGCCATCCAACAGCGGTGGCGTCAGATGGCAGCCGCTGCGCGTCTTTATCGGACCTACGGGCTGATGTTGCTTCGCGAATAAATTCGCTCCTACAGGGAAGCGTTCATGTGGGGGGTAGCTTGCTGCCGATGGTTTTAGCGGCTTTTTCGCGAGCAAGCTCGCTCCCACAGTATTTACCAACACTTGCTGGGCGGGGCCCAGTCTACGGGTTTCGCGAATAAATTCGCTCCTACAGAGGGTAGGTTGGGCGTTGCCCAACGATGGCGGCTTTTTGAATAAACACTGCGTCTGGCTTTTGCCCGGACGTTCGACGGATGAATAAACCATGGCACGTATAGACTGGAATAAAGGCAAGGTTGAGATGGTGCATGGCAGCGGTGGTCGTGCCATGCAGCAGTTGATCTCGGAGTTGTTTGCCGCCGAGTTCAGTAACGATTATCTCAATCAGGGAAACGACGGTGCGGTGCTGCCGCAGCCGCCTGCCAACAGTCGGTTGGTGATGGCGACCGATGCCCATGTGATTTCGCCGCTGTTTTTCCCGGGCGGGGATATCGGCTGTTTGTCGGTGCACGGCACAGTCAACGACGTGGCCATGAACGGCGCGGTGCCGCTGTATCTGTCGGCGGCGTTTGTGTTGGAGGAAGGTTATCCACTGGCTGATCTGAAGCGCATCGTGCAATCGATGGCGGGCGCTGCCAAAGACACTGGTGTGGCGATTGTCACCGGTGATACCAAAGTGGTCGAGCAGGGCAAGGGCGACGGTGTGTTTATTACCACCACCGGCGTGGGGTATGTGGCGGAGGGCATTGAGCTTTCGGGTGCCAATGCCAAGCCGGGCGACAAAATTCTGGTGTCGGGTTCGATGGGGGACCATGGTGTGACGATTCTGTCGATGCGTGAGAGCCTCGGTTTTGAATCCGAGCTGCAGTCTGATACCCAGGCGCTACACGAGCTGACTGCCGCTATGTTGGAAGCGGTGCCAACCATCAAATGCCTTCGAGATCCCACTCGTGGCGGTCTGGCTAACACCCTCAACGAAATTGCCCATCAAAGCGGCGTGGGTGTGCATTTGCAGGAAGCGCAGATTCCGGTCAAACCCGTGGTGGCGTCGGCTTGTGAGTTTCTGGGGCTTGATCCGCTGTACGTTGCCAATGAGGGTAAGCTGTTGGCGATTTGTTCGGCTGAACACGCCGAACAGCTGTTAGTCGTGATGCGCACACATCCAAAAGGCGCAGATGCTGCCATCGTGGGTGAGATCACCGAAGACCCGAACCACTTTGTGCAGATGACCACCAAGTTCGGTGGTCGTCGTATGGTGGATTGGCTCAATGGCGAGCAGCTGCCGCGTATTTGTTGATGTTTTCTGCTCAGGCAAAATACTTTGTAAGAATCAGGCTGCTCCAGCGACTGTGTAGAAAACAAGACACAGGTTTGCGGAGCCAGCCATGAAATCCCTGATTGATTTATACCGTCCTGCCCATCAGGCACTGAATTCCACCCGCTTTGCCGACGGCCTGGCTCCCTTGCTGTTACGTCTGTATCTGGCACCGGTGCTGATGCAGGCTGGCTGGAACAAGCTGGTAGCCTTTGACGATACGGTGGCCTGGTTTGGGAATCCGGACTGGGGACTGGGGTTGCTCTTCCCCGAGCTGATGGTGGCGCTGGCGGCGGGCACCGAGTTTATCGGCGCCTGGTTGCTGGTGTTTGGTTTGGCGGTGCGCTGGATCAGCATCCCGCTGATGATCACCATGCTGGTGGCGGCGTTGACGGTGCATTGGCAAAACGGCTGGCTGGCGATTGCCGATGCCTCCAGCTGGCTGGCTAACGACCGTGTGATGGAAGCGGCGGATCGCTTGCAGGCAGGACGCAGTCTGTTGCAGCAACATGGCCATTACGACTGGCTGACTGGCCGTGGTTCATTTGTGATTCTGAACAACGGCATTGAGTTTGCCGCGACCTATTTTGTGATGTTGCTGAGTCTGTTCTTCACCGGCGCTGGCCGTTACGTGAGTGTGGATTACTGGCTGGCGCGTCGCTTTATCAAAGCGGACTGATCAATAGGTGTCGTCCCAAAAGCACCAGAGGAGAAAGATCAGCCTATTGCTCTTTCTCCTTCCTCTTCGACACCTTTAGGGGACATCTATTTAATCCTGCACGGCTCTGCGCGAGTGTTGCCGTTGTTCAGTGCAAGGCGACGAATGCAGCGAAATGACGAGTCCTTTTCAAGTTCGTCAACACCGCACTGGGCGGCGGCAACCCGCGCCCTGCGGGGGCTGCCGGATGATCTCGACTCTGTGTCGCCGACTTTTGACTTGACCCGTCAGGCCTACAAGTCGGCTTCGTGATTCGAAACCATCCGGCAGCCCAGAGTGAGCACCGGATTAAATAGATGTCCCCTTTAAGCTATTCTCGCCAAATTACCCTGTCCCCTTTTAGCTCTTCGGCACGTCTTATCTTGAAAGCGCTGTGCATGCGTGTTTTTAGCTTCAATAAACTGTCACTTTGACGTGTTCTCATGGCGACCACTCGTCTGTGAAAACCGGAATGGCAATGAAAATGATCCGCCAGTCTTGTGATCGCCAGCTGGACGACCCGGCGCTAACGCCTGATGGTCCGGATAGCCATTACGAGCAACAACTGACCAGTGAGATACCGCGCATTCGTGGCTACATCCGCAGTCAGATTTCCAACCCCAGCGACGTTGAAGACCTGCTGCAAGACACCATGGTGCGGTCACTGCAAACGACTGCACGGGAACGAGTCAGCAACCCGTTGGCCTATGGCCTGCAAGTGGCTCGCTCGGTGGTTTTGGACCACTGGCGTTGCAGCAAGCGTCAGCCGGATTACGTGGCTGAGCTGCCAGAGCAGGAGAGCATGCCGCTGGACCAACAGCACATGGAGCGACGCAAGCTGGAAGCACTGTCGGCGACCCTGACAGCGATGCCGCCGCTGCGACGACAGGTGTTTTTAATGCGTCGAATGGATGGCCTGTCCCGTGATGCCATTGCTGCACAGTTGGGCCTCAGTGAGGCATCGGTGAAAAAACACATTACCCGGGCGATGCTGGATATCGCCCGCACGGTGGAAAAACATGAACGTGACGATTGAGTCATGCGCTGCCATCAAGCGGAGGCGCAGTAACGGCCTATGAACCTGAAGTTCTTTTCAGATGAAATCCTGGAGCAGGCCGCCGACTGGTACGACCGGCTGGATGAGCTGAATGATGTCCAGCGCAGTGACTACCATCATTGGCTGGCCGAAGACGAGCGCCATCGGGCGGCGGCGGAATACATTGCGCATTATTTTGGCGACAGCGAAGCCTTGCTGTTGGCGCTGGCACAACCGCGCTGCGACACCCGCTCAGATAGCAATGAATCGGATAGCACAGTCACGGATAGAAAAGTCCTGGATAGAAAGGTCACGGATAGAAAGGTCACGGATATTCGGACGGCCCGTCAGCGGCTGTTGGCCGACGGTTCAGATACGGCTGTGGGTTCTGCTTCTGTCGGGGGGCTAGAGCCAGATACAGAAACCGGGGCTAAACGTGAGACCAGTACATCCAACCGCTTTGATTGGGGTCTTGGTTTGGCAACCGCTGCCAGTCTGCTGTTGCTGGCGCCGCTGCTGTGGTTCGTGTTGGGTACTGGCCTTAACGGTTCCGCCTCGAATGAGGTCAGCCAAACTGTGGCCGTCGATTACGCAACCGATACTGCAGAGCAGCAACAACTGACCCTGGCTGACGGTTCCGACCTGGCGATCAACGCCAACAGCCAGTTGTCGGTGGCACTGTCCGACACCGAACGCCGGGTGCAGCTGCAGCAGGGGGAAGTGTTTTTCTCAGTGGCCAGAGATACCCAGCGGCCGTTTGTTATCAGTACGGAGCGCGGTCAAATCCGGGTATTGGGCACGGCGTTTAACGTCGATACATCCGGCGACGGGCTGGTGGTGAGCGTTGAGCACGGCATTGTGGAAGTCACTCACGAGGGCCAGAGCTGGCGCTTGTTCGCTGGCGAGGGTGTGCGACTGGACGGTGATCAGGCTCAGCCCTTCAAGGATCAGCAAGCGGGCAGTTGGCGAACCGGCTGGCGTAAGGTCAGTGGCGAGCCGTTAAGCGATCTGGTGGCTCATTTGCAAAGCCACACCCAAAAGCAGATTCAGTTGCGCGATATTGATGGGACGCAGACGTTTTCCGGCAAATACCGGCAGCAGGATGTGGAAGGGACGCTGGAGCTGGTGACGGACCTGTTCGGGTTGGATATGCAGGTGAGCGAACAGCAGATTGTGATATCTGCAGGCCGATAAATCAGAGGCTCTTTGGTTCGTTCGCTCGCTTGTCGAATGCATGAAAGTCGGCTGTTTATAACAACGACTTCAAATCCTGTAAGCGCTGCTGCTGTTCTTTGCGAGGCAGCGGCGTGATCACTTCTTCCGGCAGCGCCTTCTGGATTTCCATCTGAATATCTTCGCCTGCTTGCAGTCGTTGCAGCAGCAGTTCGTAGTTGTGTTTAAACACCGGGAAGGCCTGCTCTTCCGGTGTGTTGGCCAGATAGAACCAGTCACTGGCGCGCCCGGCGTAGTACACAATCGGGTGGCTCCAGTTGAAGTCTTTCTTCGGCGACGGTGCCCGGCAGGCTTCCATGTAGGCGCGGTGAGTACCCGGCACACCGAGGGTGCCGGCAATATCACAGCGCGATACCACTTCGTGCACGTTTGGCAGCCAGCCGTTTTCTTTTACCGCCTGTTCCGCAGCACGCATGATGACGTCGCCACGGTAATCCACCAGCAGCCGTGACCACAGCCGTTTGGCCATGATCAGGGTGTCGTGATCCGGAAAGGCTTTCAGAAACTGGTTGTGGTAGTTGAAACGGAACAGCTCGAAAATCTGGTTGATGGCTTCTTTCTGTTCCACCGTCGCCTGCTTCTGGGCCTCGGTACTACCAACTGGTGTCGTTGAGTCGCTGGACGCTGGCTTCAGCTGTTGTGTAACCCGGTTGAGCAGCTGATTGGTTGCTTGCGGTTCCATGAGCATCTCCTGACTGGGCCAAACGTTTGCCCCATTGCTGTTTTACGTATTGCAGAAAGCGGCTGTTCCAGCTGTTGTGCACCTGGCCGGAATCGCGCCAGTAGAGCACAAATTCCGCCACCCGTTCACGGGCGAACTGGGTGTCGATATGGGCCATTGCCAGAATATCGTAGCAGTCGCTGGACGGTTGCCAGTTACGATCAATAGGCATCGGCACGTTGGAGTGCTCCATCGATGCCGAGTAGCGAGCCCACTGGGAGCGCACGTGTTGCAGGAACTTGGTGTTCCAGGTTTTCACCGCGTCGCCGCGTTCGCTCCAGTAGAGTACAAATTCCGGAATGGCGTCTTCAATAAACTGCTGGTCGATGTCGGCACGTTGCAAAATTTGCAGGGCATCGGCGCTGGGACGCCAGCTTGGCTGGATAGGAGCTGCTTCGTCCTGAGCGACCTTGAAACCACTGCGATTCAGCTGCTGTTCTTCGCGCTCCTGTTGGAACTGCTTTTGCCGCTCGGCATCGTTCTGGGCGTACACCCACTGATTTTTCACGTGATTGAAAAAGCGCGCGTTCCAGTCGTTACGATTGGGGCCGGCTTCCTGTGCGTGGAGGATAAAACTGTCGAGCTGGGCCCACACAAAACTCTGGCCAATACCGCGCTGTTGCAGTCGCGTGAGGGTGTCTTGCGACGGTTTCCAGTCGGCGCCAATGGATGAATAACGCGGCGTATTGTGCTGGCTTGGCTGTTGGCTACCATGTTGAGGGCTGCCTGGTTGAGGACTGCCGTGTTGGGGGCTGTGAGCAACTGGTTGGCCACTGTGATGGTTCTGACCATTACCTTGTGGCGGATAAGCCGCACGCACATCGCTGGGCAACGGCTGGCTGCTGGTGTTCTGGCTGTCAAAGCCCAACAGCATTTCGGCACTTTCCGGATACATGGGGCCATGCAATTGCACCATGCCTTTCTCGATCAGGCTGGCGAGGGTACGGCGAATGGTCACGTCATCCCAGAAAGGCAATTGCTGACGCAAGCATTCGCGGCTGATGCGGATGCCATTGCGCTGGCTCTGAGGTTGCAGTTGCGCTGCCTGATTGAAAATGGTCAGCAGCAAGGCTTCCTCCAACCCAATGGTGGCCGCCAGCGTCACCGACAAGGGAATGGTGGTGTCTGTAAACAACGGGTGATTACTCATACTGCCTGCCAAAACCGCCGCCGACGCACAGGATGTCAGGACGGCTGAATAGAAAAGTGGAAACCCCAAAGTGTAACCCGAACACAGTGCCGGTGGCATCGCTGAATGCATTGTTCATTCTGTGAGTCAGGCTGTTGTTGGACCCTTGCACGGTTTGTGACGCTGACCGCGGTATAGTCGGGGGATTGTTTGATTCGACGATAGCGGAGCATATATGTCGACTGATGTGTCTCATTCCTTGACCGGGGCTTTGGCCGAGAACCCAACCGGGCAGCTAACAGAGTTGTGGCAAGCCTTGCCGACGGTTGATCCTCATTGTTTTGCTTGCGGTGCCCATAACGATCAGGGCCTGCACATGACCTTCGCCACCAATGGCAAACAAATACGTTCGCAAGTGGTTATTCCGGAGCATGTACGCGGCTGGAGCAATCTGGCCCACGGTGGTGTGACCACCACCATTCTGGATGAAACCATGGCCTGGGCCTGTATCTACTTCCTGCATCAGTTCCCACTGACGCGGGACATTCAGGTGCGCTTTAAAAAGCCGGTATACGTGGGTGACGAGTTGTATGCCATTACCACGCTGGAAAGTCTGGATGAACGCCGCCGCAAATTGATCATTCAGGGGCAGCTGTTTAATCAGAAGGATGAGTTGGTAGCGACTGCAACCGGGGATTTTGCGCCTTTTACGCCAGAGCAGTTCGCCACCATGGATCTGGTACCACAAGCCGATCTTGACCAGCTGACGGCCATGTTCTCGGGGGCGGCCCCTGGCATGCCTGGCTGATTTCAGACAGCACCGCCGGTCTCGGTCTTATGAGGCAACCCCAATAAGAGAAGTCCAGTAAGGTAAGCCCAGGCCAGGACCGGCGAGTGTTCAAATCGGCTGGCTGTTTGGAGACTGTCCACTAATAAAAACAGTCAGAGCTGCCAGAATAATCAGAACAATCAGAACAAGCGGCCCAGCAGGCTGGTTTGTTTCTTCAGTTGCAACTTCAGTTTGCCGGTGGAGTGGTGGCTCAGCTCGTCAAAGTGGTCGCGAATAAAGTCGCTGCTGCCGGACATTTTGATGGTGCGTTCCTGCAAGCTACGGAACGACGCCGACCACAAACACTTGGGATGCCATTCGGTGTCTTCTTCACCAAAGCTCAACGGCCCCATGTTGGCTTCGTCCATAAATTCGATGTGCAATGAAATGCGTGGCTTGAACGAATTCACCACCGAGCTCACCCGGCTTTCTACTTGCCAGTGGCCGTCGTCGTGAATGGTCAGATCGGTATGGTGGTGAATGGCACCACGAATGCTGAATTGTTCGAATACGAAAACGTGTTGGTGCGGTTGCACCAAAGCCTGGGGTGAATTCATTGCTGCGCTCCTGCTTGCCTGTCGTCCGCTGATGGCGGATGTTCCTGTGAGAATAGACGGGATTAAACCCCGATTGGTTTCAGCCAGCTTTCGAACCACGTCTCAAATTCGGACTGTTTTCTTAATGATCTGTAAAACTGCGCCGATTGTCACGAACCCGTTATCTGGTTTCTGTGCCCCGTCAGGCCCGAAAACAACTTTCTGATTCATAAGTGACCAGTTAGTCGAGGCAAGCGCCAAGTTATTGAGAATCACTCTGAAAGAATAGCGCCGTGCGGGTGCAACAGGAAGGTAGCGAGTGTAGGGAATGACGGATCTGTCAGGTTGAAATTTTTCAGATCGTCAAACAGAAGTATGGTTGGTTCTTGAACGGGGGCTCTCGAACGGAGTCTGGCAGGAACGCTGATACTGCTCTGAGAGGAGGGGAAAGCAGTATCAGCGTTGGGTCGAACCAGGGGTCTTCAGAGGGTTTAGAACAGGCGGGCCAGCAGACTGGGCTGCTTTGCGAGCTTCAGCTTCAGTTTTCCGGTTGAGCGTTGGCTCAGTTCATCAAAGTGGTCGCGAATAAAGTCGCTGCAGCCCGACATCTTGATGGTGCGATCCTGAAACTTGCGGAAAGCAGAAGACCACAGACACTTGGGGTGCCACTCAATGTCATCGCAGCCAAATTCCAGCGGGCCCATATTAAATTCGTCCATAAACTCCACATGAACGGAGATGCGCGGTTTGAAAGAACGCACGACGGATGTGATGTGACTTTCAACCTGCCATTGGCCGTCCGGGTGAAGTGTCAGGTCGGTGTGGTGGTGGATAGCCCCACGAATACTGAATCGATTGAAAACCAACACATGCTGGTGTGGTTGTTCCAGCGCTTGAGGTGAGTTCATTGCTGCGCTCCTTGCTGTTTTTAATCGTGTTCCCCATGTTTCTGAATAACCAGTCGGGCTGGCTGTGACGGGCTTCAGGAACGTCTTTCGAGGCCGGGATTGAGCGTCTCCTGAAGCGATGAAAAATATTCTAGGTTTTTCGCAAAGCCGATGTAACGGACCTGAATAGAATCATTTACTGTTTTGTCTGACGAAATAAATTTCGTTAAAAAGGCGGGTTTTCTGAGCGCTGAAAATGGCAAATAGCGGGTTTTTTCGGCTGTTTTTAAATGACATGCAGTCGTATTGGTGCACCCTCCTTAACGATCACCCGTTTAATTTATGGCTGGCAAAATTTGTCATTTTTTGGGCCGAATTTTATTTTGTATGTCAGTGGGGCAATCAGGCTTCAAAGTGGTGGATTGTCACCATTGTGATGGCTTAAGTTGCGGCTCCAAAGTGATGGTGTTTCAAGCCTGGGGTAGGGGGAATCGGACAGGGCAAAGGTTCACGAGAACACAAATAGCAGGCGGTGAGATAACAATTAGCGAGAGATTGGGTAGAAGGCGCAGGCCGCGAGAGGGTTAGACGCAGGGCTTTTCAGAGGCACAAAAAAACCGGGCGAATTGCCCGGTTCTTTTATATCACGCTGACAGCAGCGGCTGCTGTCATGTGTCTTTCCCGCACAGATCCGTGTAATACAGGCCTGTGAAGGACATAGCCCTGAATGATCAGGCTACGCTGTTGACTGCGGCAACCACGTTTTCAACGGTGAAGCCGAATTCCTTGAACAGGTCAGCGGCAGGTGCAGACTCACCAAAGGTTTCCATACCCACGATGGCGCCGTTCAGGCCAACGAACTTGTACCAGTAGTCCTTGTGCAGGGCTTCAACCGCAACACGGGCCGTTACGGAAGCTGGCAGTACGGATTCGATGTAAGCGGCGTCCTGCTTGCAGAACACTTCGGCACACGGCATGGAAACCACGCGCACTTGCTTGTCGGTGATGGCCGCAGCGGCGTCCATTGCCAGACCCACTTCGGAACCAGTAGCAATGATGATCGC
Organism: Oceanobacter sp. ABM4_470; assembly: GCF_056158645.1. Classification (NCBI taxonomy): domain Bacteria; kingdom Pseudomonadati; phylum Pseudomonadota; class Gammaproteobacteria; order Oceanospirillales; family Oceanospirillaceae; genus Oceanobacter; species Oceanobacter sp. ABM4_470. The sequence continues at coordinate 2,786,562 of NZ_JBSWTR010000001.1, read as the reverse complement.
GTCCGGAGTACCTTCACAGTCTTTCAGGATGTAAGCACCCTTGGCAACGTTGGCCAGCTGTTCGGCGTCACGTGCCTGGTGAGGCAGACCCTGACGGGAGAAGATCAGCGCAGACGGGCCATCGGCACGTTCAACGGAAGATTTCCACGCCACCGCAGATTCCACGGTGTCACATGGACGCCAGGTTTCCAGGTTAGGGGTGTTGCGCAGGCTCGCTACTTGCTCAACCGGCTGGTGAGTCGGACCGTCTTCGCCCAGACCGATAGAGTCGTGGGTGTAAACGAAGATAGCACGCTGCTTCATCAGGGAGGCCATACGTACGGCGTTACGGGCGTATTCCATGAACATCAGGAAGGTTGCGCCGTAAGGTACGAAGCCCTTGTGCAGGGCAATACCGTTCATCATGGCGCTCATGCCGAATTCACGTACGCCGTAGAACAGGTAGTTGCCGGATGCGTCGTCAGCGCTAACGCCCTTGGCACCGGACCACAGGGTCAGGTTGGAGCCAGCCAGGTCGGCAGAGCCGCCAAGGAATTCTGGCAGCAGCGGGCCGAAAGTATTCAGGGTGTTCTGGGATGCCTTACGGGAAGCCACCACGTCGCCCTTGGCCTGACACTCTTCGATGTAAGCTTGTGCCTTGGCGGCGAAGTCAGCAGGCAGGTCGCCTTTCATACGACGTTCGAATTCAGCAGCCAGTTCAGGGTAGGCGGTAGTGTAGGCGGCGAACTTGTCGTTCCAGCTCTGTTCGGCAGCGGCACCCTTGTCCTTCGCGCTCCAGCCTTCGTAAACGTTGGCAGGTACTTCGAATGGACCGTGTTCCCAACCCAGACGCTCGCGGGTCAGTTTGATTTCGTCGTCACCCAGTGGCGCACCGTGACAGTCTTCCTTGCCTTCCTTGTTCGGAGAGCCAAAACCAATAATGGTCTTGCAGCAAATCAGGGTTGGCTGAGTGGTGTTTTCACGGGCGGTTTCGATGGCCATCTTGATCTCTTCAGAGTCGTGACCATTCACATTGCGGATAACCTGCCAGCCGTAGGATTCAAAACGTGCCGGGGTATCGTCGGTGAACCAGCCTTCTACTTCACCGTCGATGGAAATTCCGTTGTCATCGTAGAACGCAACCAGTTTACCCAGACCCAGGGTACCGGCCAGAGAACAAGCTTCGTGGGAAACACCTTCCATCATGCAGCCGTCGCCCATGAATACGTAGGTGTAGTGATCAACGATGTCGTGACCGTCGCGGTTGAACTGGGCAGCCAGTACTTTTTCAGCCGCCGCCATACCCACGCCGTTGGCAATGCCCTGACCCAGAGGACCGGTAGTGGTTTCAACGCCTGGCGCGTAACCGTATTCAGGGTGACCCGGCGTCTTGCTGTGCAGCTGACGGAAGTTTTTCAGGTCGTCGATGGACAGCTCGTAGCCGCTCAGGTGCAGCAGCGAGTAAATCAGCATGGAGCCGTGACCGTTGGACAGGATGAAGCGGTCGCGGTCGGCCCATTCCGGGTTGTTCGGGTTGTGCTTCAGAAAGTCGTTCCACAGCACCTCGGCAATATCTGCCATGCCCATTGGGGCGCCTGGGTGGCCGGATTTTGCTTTCTGGACAGCGTCCATGCTCAAGGCGCGGATAGCGTTCGCCAGTTCGGTACGAGAGGTCATTTTTGACTCCTGAATGTCGGATTATTTAAGCAGGCTTCAGAGTAGTAGACGGGGTAGTGGAATGCGGGCTTTTGGCCGGAGCACATTGCACTGCCTGAAAGGCTGCGCATTGTCGCTCAGAGCCGCACTCAGGGCAATGCCCAAAGTACCGCCCAGCTAACCTGTATTTCCTGCGTGTTCTGATTGTTTTGCATACATGCTAGCGCACTGTGCACTGCCGCGCCGATGCAATGGCGCAGATCTTCTATACTCAAATCACAAAGCGGCAACACCTCGCAGGTAAATTCCGTACCGCCACCGGTTCTGTGTGATAAACGCTGCCTAATTTCCAATACCGGAGACGCTGTGCCCGATTACGACAGCTTGCTGAAGCGCTACGAGCGTGAAAAATCTGCGCGATTAAAAGCAGAATCTATTCTGGCGGAGAAAAGCCGTGAGCTTTACGACCGCTCGGAAGAGTTGCGCAAGCTTACGGTGAACCTGGAAGAAAAAGTCGTTGAACGTACCACCGAACTCTCCATCGCGCGGGATGAAGCCCTGCGAGCCGCACGCGCCAAAGCCGATTTTCTGGCTCATATGAGTCATGAAATCCGTACCCCTCTGAACGGCGTTCTGGGCATGTTAACCATGCTGTCGGAAACCCGTCTGGACAGTCAACAGCAGCAACTATTAATGACCGCCTCGCAATCGGGCGAGCACCTGCTGGGCATCATTAACGACATCCTCGATTTCAGCAAAATCGAAGCGGGCATGATGACACTGGAGCAAACGGCGGTGCCGCTACGCGGCATGTTGGAAGACATTGTCTCTTCAATGAAAGGCATGGCCGATCAGAAACAGCTGGCGCTGACGCTCAACATTGAGGCTGATTTACCAACTGCACTGATGCTGGATGCCCTGCGGGTTAGACAGGTGCTGCTGAACCTGATTTCCAACGCCATCAAGTTTACCCAACGAGGGGCGGTCAGGCTGCACGCCAGCCGTCGCAAACAATGGCTGGATATTGAGGTTGCCGACACCGGCATGGGCATACCGGACGCCGTCAAGGACAGCATTTTTGATGCCTTCAATCAGGCTGATTCGACCATCAGCCGACGTTTTGGTGGCACCGGTCTGGGCCTCAGCATTACCCATAAACTGGTGCGCATGATGGGCGGCACTGTGACGGTTCGTAGCGAAATGGGGAGCGGTTCAACCTTTACCGTGTCGCTGCCGATCGAGGAAGCCATCGCCCGACAGTCCAATAAAGGCAGCCCTCATAGCAACGCCAGCCTGAAAGGTTTTCGGGTGATGCTGGTGGAAGACAACGAGGTCAATCAGGTTATTGCCCGTCACATGCTGGAAAAGCTGGGTGTAAAAACCTTTGTGTGCAGCGGTGGTCAGCAGGCGATTACCGCCCTGGTCAACGATGGCGTCATCGTCGATCTGATTCTGATGGATTTACAAATGCCCGGCATGAACGGCTATGAAACCACCCACCGAATCCGCCAGATCAGTCCGGAATTTGAAGACCTGCCAATCATTGCCATGACCGCCCATGCCACCGACGAGCACCGCCAGGAAAGCATGGAGCAAGGCATGGACGAGCACATATCCAAGCCAATCAAACTTGATCGTTTGGGGAGTATCCTGCGTGACTTCCTGATTACCGATCCTGCCGCTCCGACGCCACCGCTAGACTCAACAGACACCATGACATCCGCCCAGATCAACCAGCAGCTCACCGCCATGCTGCAATGGTTGGGCAAGGATTTATTAAGAGTGGAAGACATTGCCCGTCAGTTGCAGAAGGCTAGGGTACCTGAGTCCGAGCGCAAGGACGTCACAACTATCTGCGAACTGGCACTCGACTTTGACCTTGATGGGCTGGAGCTGGAATTGACCCGCAAGTTACAAACAGGAAGAACCCATGACTGACATCACCCGGCTACTCATGATCGGCGACAGCAGCGATATTCAACGGCTGCTATCCCACCTGCCTGACGACCGATTTTCCTTGCAGTTGTGCCAGCCGGATGCGCCGTTGCAGCCTCAATTGGCCGACGCCGATCTGGTGGTGATCGCCCTCGACCCAGCCCCGGAAAGTGGCTTTGCCAAATGTCGTGAGGTGAAAACGGAACAGGCCGATGTGCCGGTGGTGTTTATGTCCAACCACTGCAGCACCGACGACATACTGCAAGGCTACGACGCTGGCGGTCAGGACTTTATCAAGTTACCCGTTGAAAAAGCGCTGCTGGCCAAACGGCTGGATACCACTCGCCAGCAAGCATCAGAACTGAAAAACCTGCGCACCGGCTATCAGGAAGTCTCGCAAATGGCGATGTCGGCACTCAGCAACGCGGCAGATATCGGCATCATTCTGAACTTTGTACGGGAAGGCGTGAAAGCGCCCAACCAGCAAGTGCTGGTGGAACGCATGACCAAAACCATCGCCCAATATGGCCTCAGTGGCATGGCCCAGGTGCGCTCTGGTGGCGAGTGTTGGAATGCCTCAACCAGCGAGCAGCTGGCACCCATGGAAGAACAGCTGTTGGAACGAGTGCACATGATGGAGCAGCGCATCATCCAGCTGGAATCCCGCATGATCATCAATTACGACTACGTCACTATCTTCGTGAAAAATCAGCCCATCAGTAACCCGGGCCGGGAAGGGGAACTGCGCGACTATTTAACGATTCTGGCCGAAAATGCCAACGACCTGATCCAGAAAATCCGTGATGACCTCGCCATCGCCGAACAGCGTTTATGCCTGGTGATGGATGCCTTGAAAGATGGCCAGAAAGCCATGGGCGATATTCAGAAATATCAGGAAAAATACAAAAACGACAGCATGCAATTGATGAACACGCTGGTGCATGAAATTGAAGAAGAATTCAATCGTCAGGACCTGACCCAGGAGCAGGAAGCCGCTCTGACCGAAATCGTTCAACGCAAGCTTAATGAGGCGCTGGAACTGGCCGAAAGCGGTCTCAACCTGGACCAGCAGCTGGGCCGAATCACCAGCAACCTCGACGAGCTGACGCGGTCGTTTTAACTCTGGCGCAGAAGCTGTTATCTGTGGCTCCGTACTATCACTGCCAGCACCACCAGAAACAGCAGTGTGGTCGACACTGGCAACACCAGCCAGACGCCGGTGACCCCCAGCCATTGTGGCAACACCAGAAAGAAGGGGATTTGCACGGCGATGTTACCCACCGAAATCAGCAGCGAGCGACGGCCCTGGTCTACCGCCTGAAAGTACACCGAAGCCAGCACCAACAGGCCATCAAACAACATCGCGAACAGGTGCAGGTGCATGCCGTTGCGAGCAACGTCGGTCAACTCCGGGTTGTGTTCGGAAAACAGGCTGATCAGCCATTCCGGCGCGGCGTACACCAGAGTCGTCCAGCCAATACCGCAAATCACCAGCACCCGAATTGCCATATCACGCATGCGGTTCTGCAACTGCAGCAAACGGCTGCCATGGTAGTAGCTCACCAGTGGCTGCATGCCGTTGGCGACGCCTTCCGAAAGAAAATAGAACAGCATCATGATGTAACCGGCAATCGCCAGGGCGGCGACGTCGATGGCGCTGCCGTAATGCATCAGCAGGGCGTTATGTACGCTGATGTCGACACCGGCGTAGATGTACATCACAAAGGTTGAGGCTCCCAGGGCGCAGATGCGGCGGCTGAATGCGAGGTCGGGTTTCATTAATGACAGCTGCAATTGCAGCCGCTGGCTGTGACGTAAAAAGTAATACCCGGCGCCCGCCAATGCAGCGGCTTTGGCGAAAATGCTGGCCAGCGCGGCACCGGCAACGCCCTGGTCGAGCACCGCAACAAACAGCCAGTCGAACAGCAGGTTCACTAATGCACTGATGGCCATGATCAGTGTCGAGATCATCGGGCTGTTGTCGTTGCGCACCATCATGGCCAGCGCAATGGCAATCAGGTTGATGACACAACCGGCGGCAAACACCTCAGAGTACAGCAACGCCATATCAGCCACTGCACCACTGGCCCCTTGCCATTGCAGCACGGTCTGGTCAATGGCGATGACCAGCACGCCGCACAATGGCCCCAGCAACAGCGCCAGCCCGGCGCTGTGGTTGAGGACACGGTTGCATTGCTGCCAGTCGCGGCGACCACGGGCAATCGACATCAGACTGCCACCGGCAGCGCCAATCATCAGACCAATACCAATTACCAGACAGATCACCGGCCAGGTCAGTGTGATGGCCGCCAGCCCTTGATAGCCGACGTGGCTGCCAACAAAAGCGGCGTCGACCAGCTCGTTAACGCCATTGACCAGCAAGGCGCCGATGGACGGAATGGTATAACGCCAGAATTCCCGCCGCAGCTCGGCATCACTGGCGCCTGCACCAGGGTGATGTTCGCCCGGATGATGGTGTTCGCCGAGGTGATGTTGTTCATGCTCAGCGCTATTTTCTGTGCCAGCGCCGTACACAGCAGCGTCGCTGACGGGGTCAACGGCGCTGCTGGTTGCGGTGTGTTGATTTAAATGGGTCGGTGGCGTCATGCGCTGGCCAACTGCGAGGTCGCTGGTGGCGAGTCGGTTTCCGCTGTTCGTTTTGCAGCCGAACGCTTGGTCAGCAGCGAGCTGGTGATCGCAACGCAGGTCACCAGCAAAATCACCATGGTCGACAGCGCGTTGATTTCCGGTTTAACGCCCGTTCGAATCTCCGAGAACACCCGCATCGGCAAGGTGGTAATGCCGGGTCCGGTGGTGAAGGTGGTGACCACCAGATTGTCTAGCGACAGCGCAAAGGCGAGCAGGAAGGCCGCCACAATGGCAGGCAGAATTGCCGGCAGGGTGGCGTGGAAAAAGGCCATGATCGGGCCGCAGCCAAGATCACGGGCAGCCTCTTCGGTGGACATATCAAACTCGGCCATACGGGCCGTCACAATCACCGACACAAAACACATGGCGAAGGTGGTGTGGGCAATGATCACGGTCATAAAGCCCCGCTCAACGCCGATGGCGATAAACAGCAGTAGCAGCGCCAGACCGGTAATGACCTCCGGCAGTACCAGCGGTGCGATGGTCATACCGACAAACAGCGAGCGACCTTTGAACTTGCGCATGCGGGTCACCACCAGGCTGATCATCACGCCCAGAACGGTGGCCAGCACCGATGACACCAGCGAGATGCGCAAGGTGGTCCAGGCCGGGCCCCAGTAGTTGCCGTCGGTAAACAGCTTTTCGTACCAGCGCAGCGACGGGTGTGACCACAGGGTGATCATCTCGGAATCGTTGAAGCTGTAAACCACCAGTACCAGAATCGGCAGGTACATAAAGGCCAGCCCCAGAGTCAGCGAGGTGATGCCAAACCAGCTCAGATGTCGGTTCATGTTATTTCTCCTCGTTGCGGTTGCTGAAGAACTGGTAAAGCACAATCGGTAACACCAGTACCAGCATCAGCAGTACTGAAATGGAGGCCGCCAGCGGCCAGTCGCCGTTGGAGAAAAACTCGTTCCATAACACCCGTCCTATCACCGGAGTCGAGGAGTTGCCCAGCAGGCTCGGCACTATGTATTCACCGGTCACTGGCACAAACACCAGAAAGGCGCCAGCCAGCATGCCCGGCCTGCTGAGTGGCAGGGTGACGCGGAAAAAGGATTCAATGTGGCTGCAGCCCAGGTCCCGGGAGGCCTCGTAAACACTGTTATCGAGTTTCTCTAACGTGGCGTAGACAGGGAAAATCATCAGCGGCAAGTAGGCGTATACCAGTCCCAGATACACCGCAAAGGTGGTGTTGAGCATGCGAATCGGAGTATCGATGATGCCCAGCGACAACAGTATGTGGTTGATCACCCCTTGATTACTCAGCAGTACGATCCAGGCGTAGATACGAATCAGGAACGAGCACCAGAAGGTCAGGTTGATGGCCATGATAAAGCGCGTTTTCCAGTGCGTCGGTGACGCTGCAATGGCGTAGGCGATCGGGTATCCCAGTAGCAAACACAGCAGCGTGGTGGTCAGTGCCATTTGCACGCTGTTGAGGTAGGACGACAGGTAAACGTCGTCTTCCAGCACAATGGCGAAGTTTTCAAAGTCGAGCTGGGTCAGGTAATGCCATAGCCCTGCGAAGCCGTCATCGGTCTTCAGCACCGGGCTGTAAGGCGGGATGGCGGTGGCCGGATCGGACAGCGAGATGCTCATCACGATCACGAACGGAATCAGAAAAAACAGCAGCAGCCAGGTGTAGGGAATGCTGATCAGCAGGTTGCGTCGGGAGATGGGTAAGTTCATAACAGGTCTCCGCTTAGCAATCCAGCAACTGGCCGTCTTGCGGATACCAGGACACCCAGACGTTATCGCCTTCGGCAAACCGTTCGCTGCCAAAACGCTGGCTGTTGGTCATCTGCACCAGCACCCGTTGATCCAGACCGACATCGACGTAGTAGGTCGACAGGTTGCCCAGATAAGCAACTTCGTCGATGCGGCCGCGCAGGTAGTTGGAGCCGTCGTCGACCCGATCCTTGCTGACCGCCATTTTTTCGGGCCGCACGTTAAGGTATCTGGCATCGGCGGCGGCAATACCGGTTTGCGGTATGGCGTTGAGTTTCTGGCCGGAGACTTCGAGGGTGAAGTCCAGTGCGCTGGAACCTGCGGCAGTAACGGCGCCGGTGAAGATATTGGTGTCGCCGACAAATTCAGCGACATAACGACTGGCTGGAGTCTCGTAGGTGTCGATCGGTGGTGCCACCTGCATCAACTTGCCGTGATCCATGATGGCAATGCGGCTGGCGACGGTCATGGCTTCTTCCTGATCGTGAGTCACAATCACAAAGGTGGTGCCCAGACGGTGCTGGATGTCCATCAGTTCGAGTTGGGTTTCGCGGCGCAGTTTCTTGTCGAGCGCGCCCATGGGTTCGTCCAGCAACAGCATTTTCGGGCGGCGGGCCAGCGAACGGGCCAGCGCGATACGCTGACGCTGGCCACCGGATATCTGGTGCGGCTTGCGCTTCGCCTGACTGGTCATTTGCACCAGCTGCAGCATTTCTTCCACGCGACTGTCGATCTCACCCTTCGGCAGCTTCATACGTTTCAGCCCAAAGGCAATGTTCTGTTCCAGGGTCAGGTGCGGAAACAGCGCGTAGGACTGGAACATCATATTCACAGGGCGCTTTTCCGGCGGCATTGGCACCATGTCCTCGCCGTTCAGCAGAATCTCGCCGGAGGTCGGGGTTTCGAACCCGGCCAGCATACGCAGCAAGGTACTCTTGCCGCAGCCGGAAGGGCCCAGCAGGGCGAAAAATTCACCCGGATAGATTTTCAGGGACAAATCGCCAATGGCTGTGAAATCACCGTATTGCTTGGATACCGAGCGGATTTCAACCAATGGGGTCGCCTGTGCATTGGTCCACGGTGTGGATGTTTCTGACCCGACTGCGGGTGCTTCTGATAAAGCCAACATTCGGAGGCCCTCGCCATGTTTGTTATGAATGCGGTTGGAAACCGCTGTATTTATTCCCTGTATTCCGGTCTGGTTTTTTTAATAGCGGAATATTTCCTGCTATTCCGGAATTACATCTGATAATCAATAGTAGAATACATTCTGTATTTTTTTGAATACCTATTGGGGTATAGAGAGCAAAAGATTTGTAATCATTGCCCGAGCAGAATCCCTGTAATCCGACTCCTGGCCACATAAAAACCGGGGGTATTTTGTGGTGATTAAGGCAAGCGGGCACCGAGTTATTCAGAGGGTCCCTTGTTATTTGAAACCCGAAAACAGGGATCAAAAAAGGGGGCCCAAATGGACCCCAAAGCACGAAGAACATCCGTTTCACAACGGACAATGCCGGAATGCACTATAAAGAGTCCGTGGTAGCAGTGCGGTAGTGTGCAATGCGTTGAGGGCTCTTATACCGGCATTCTTGTGACCAGGAGAATGGCTGGAGCCGGTGCATGGCTCCAGTGACTGACGCTTTGAAATCCACCGGCTCCCTCTGGCTACCGGCAGTTTTCAAAGGCCCCATGCTCCTAGTGCAGCAAGTCGGTATAGGCGTTGATCGCCAGCACGAAACGACTGCCGGTATCGCCGGTATTCGGATCTTCAAAGTTGGAGTCAAAGGCACGCAGGTCAACCGACCAGATACGGTCAAACTGGTGGGTCAGGCCCAGGTCCCAGTTCAGCTCGGTGCCGGATTGCAGTTCCACTTCGTAGCCACCGCCAACGTCGAGGGTACTGCGCTTGTTGACGGCTTCTTCCTTGCCGGACACGCTCCAGCCGTTACCCAGGTCGTATTTAAAGCGCGCTGTGAAAATCTGGTTGTCGAAGAAGGTGTCATGCTTAACGCCCAGACCCATGCTGAGCTTGCGGGAGACGTCGTAATCCAGATTTACGAACGCTGCTTCGCCAAAGTAAGCGGTCTTGTCGTAGTTGTAGACCCAGTAGCTGGTGTCCAGATGCAGGCCGTCCAGCAGCATGCCGCGGTAACCCATGAAGTAGTCGTATTCCCATTTGTTGCCGTCAACATCAACGATGCCACTGGCAGCCCAGCCACCGACGTACAGACCAAACGGGAAGTTGTATTCAATAAAAGGTTGCAGTGACGACTGGTTGCCACTGAGGCTGATACCACCAATCATATAGTTACTGGCGGCAGTGACACCGGCAATCAGCAGGCCTTCCGGTGGCATACCGAATTGTGGTGCTTCACCGTCGGCCGGTGGCATTTCCTCTGCAAACACAGGCTGGCAGGCCAGGGTTGCCAGTGAGGCAGCGAACATCAGTTTTTTCAGGTCTTTCATGACATCTCTCCAATGGCCAAATCCGCTGGGATATGGCGTGTTATATGCCCGGTTATGCGCCAAACAGGCACGGCAATAGCGTGCTTGCCATATCTGCATGCCGTAATCGGACTTCCTGTGATGGCCGTAATATCAGCCGATCGTGCCTTTCTCAGTACTGCTGAATAACTCGCTATTCGTTTTTATATGTCGATGGATATCGATATTTTTTATTGTCAGGTATTGGTCGTTTTGAGCCGGGATATCGATGACGCTATATATCGTCATCGATATCGTGCGGTTGTTGCCTATTTTTGTGGATTCATGACCGGGTTGTAGACCATACGGGTCCACCACTGGCGCTTGTTGGCGTCGGGATCGAAGATCAGTGACGTCTCGCTATCCAGTCGCAGCATGGGGCGCATGCCTTCGTTATAGAGTGGCCACCGTAGCGCGGAGTTATTCGGGCCAGGTGCAGGGGTTCCGTAGTGGATGAAGTTGATCACCCGTGAGCAGAACTCGTTGGACAGACGTTCGCGCTCAATACGTTTTTCCTCGCTGTCGGCGGCGCCAATGGAGTCCGTTGCGGCCTTGTCGTTAGGGCGGCCAAAGAAGAACGGCAGCTCCGCCGAGTGCATGGCCTTGAGGGTATCGTTCACTTCCCAGTCGAAGCGGTACATCCATACCTTGTTACCGCGCCTGACCAGTTCTTCGGCGAACCAGATTTGCGGGAACACAAAGCCACAGTCGCTCATGATGGTGACGGCCAGTTCGCCTTCGCTCATATCCGGGTGGAAACTGCGATAGGCCTCGACCATTTCGGCTTTTGGCTTGTCGCCAAGGTTGCCGAAATTGTCGACCATTTTCTGCGCTGGCCAGTTGAGCATGTCTTCTTCCATGATCAACCACAGACCGGCTTCGTAGTTGGTGTAGCCAATCATCACGTCGATGCCGTCGACCATGCCGTTGCGAATGGCGCGGAACGGTTCGTGGGGCGCAAAGCTGCCGTCGTCACAGGGGTAGAACATGCCGTCGAGGTCGAAAATCAGGTCGGCATCGGCGCTGTTTTCACTCAGGCGCTTGAACAGCTCGTTGGCCGGGGCGTCGCGCAGCGCAGCGAAATCCGGGTAATCCAGCCGCTCGAGCAGTTCTCGGGCAATACGCTGGGAGTAGCGTTTGTCGTGACGGGACATGCGATCCACGTTCTCGCCAAAGCCACATGGCCCTTTGACGTTACTCATGATGATGGCGCGCTTGATGCGGCCTTTCAGCTTGCCACTGGCCAGCAGCCAGCTGATGTCCATGCCACCAGCAGATTCGCCGGCCAGGGTGATGTTATCCGGGTCGGCACCAAAGGCGTCGGCGTTGTTGATGATCCATTCCACCGCCATCAGCTGGTCGCGCAGACCATTACAGGAAGAGCCCCGGTATTCATCGCCACCCAGTTCGCTGACGTCCATAAAGCCCAGTGGACCAAGGCGGTAATTCAGCGAGGCAAACACCAGATTGCCTTTGGCCGCCAGCGCTGCACCGTTGTACATGCCGCTGCGGCTGCCTTCCAGGTGGTTGGCGCCACCATGAATCCAGATGAACAGCGGGCGCTTGCCGATCATTGGCTGGTTCGGCTTCCAGACGTTGACGGTCAGGCTGTCTTCCGAACCCAGATAGCACTGGCCTTTGGGCAGCGGCTCATCGATGAAGTCGTTCACCGGAATATCCGGCCAGGTCACCTGCATGGACGCCGGGCTGAAGCGGATGGCTTCGCGGGTTTCGGTCCATGGTTCTACTGGCACGGTGGGTTTGAAGCGTAATTCACCAATCGGTGGCTGGGCATAGGGAATGCCCAGGTAAGCAGACAAATCCTCGTCCTGCAGTACGCGGCCAACGACAGGGCCGGACGTGGTGTTCACTACGTCGGCATATTGTATTTCAGACATACGTTCCTCAATTCACAGGGCAAGCCGCTCCCCCCGTCAGGCCAGCTGGTTACTGGCACGGTGGCAGTTACAGTGATGGTCACTGGCGGAGGACGGCGCGCGGCGTTGCCGTTATCTGCGAGCGGGGCTAACCCCCGCGGTCAGGTTTCAGGTTATTCGGCGCTGCGGAATTGCGCCCATTTACGGTTCAGGTAGCGGCTGTTGCGGTCGGTCTGGGCCGAACCGGAGAACAGCTTGGCCATCACCTCGGCGGGTGGATACAGGATGTCGCTGTTGGCCATTTCGTCTGGTAGCAACTCACGCGCACCCATCACCGGGGTTGGGAAGCCGGTTTGCTTCGACATATAGGCAGCCACTTCCGGCTCCAGCATATAGTTCATAAAGGCATTGGCGGCTTGCGGGTTAGCGCTGCCTTTCGGAATGGCGATGGTGGTCAGCCAGGCCATCGAGCCTTCTTGCGGAATCACGTAATCCAGTTGTACGCCGTTGTTGACGCGGTCGGCGTTCATCTGGGCGCGGATCACATCACCGGACCAGCCCAGTGCTGCACAGATCGCACCGTTGGCCAGTTCAGAGCCGTATTTACCGGCGTCGAGGAACACATACGGACGGATCTTGTAGAGGGTTTCCATCACGGTATCGACGGTTTGCTTGTCGAGGTTGGTTGGGTCGAGGCCCAGATAGTTGGCCACCACAGGCACGACGTCGGTGGCGGAATCGACCATATAGAAGCCGCACTGTGACAGCTTGCTGGCGTATTCCGGCTTGAAGAACAGATCCCAGCTGTTGAGCGGGGCATTATCCATTTGCTGGCTGATCATGGCCTTGTTGAGACCCATGCCGGTGGTGCCCCAGGCGGCAATGGAGGCATATTCCAGCGTTGGATCGGCTACTTGCAGCAGCTTCAGAACGTCAGGGTCGACCTTGCTCATGTTCGGAACCTGCTTGGGGTCGTACTTCTGCATGGCGCCAACCTTGATCTCGCGTTGCAGGAAAGGCACCGCCGTCGGGATAGCAATGTCGTAGCCCTTGGCCCCGGCCAGCAACTTGGTTTCCAGCATTTCGTCGGAATCGTAGTTGTCTTCCCGCACCTGATAGCCGGTTTTTTCAGTGAAGTCACCGAGGACCTTGCTGTCGAAAATGCCTGCCCAGGTATAAAGGTGCAGTTCCTGCTCCGCTGCGTTGACTGTGGTGGCGGCAACCAGCGCGGATGCCAGCAGCAGGGAGGATGTCGCGGTGTTCAGTACGTTCATATCAGCCTCGTTCCTTCGTTACAGAGTTGCCGTCTCAGGCACCAAAAACACGGTGAATGGAAATAATCAGGTTGTGCTCGTCGTAGTCATCAACGGTGCCGATGAAAACGTTGTTGTTGAGCCATGCGTACTTGCCCTTGGGGGCAAAAAAGCGTGGCGTGGTGCGCAGGTAGTGATCGTCGGCGGAGTGGTCGTTGGCTTCTGCCTTACGCCAGATACCGCGGTTGTCGATGGCGATGACCACGCCGTCGTCGGTTTCCAGGCGATACAGCGCGTGCAATTCATGAACACCATCGCTGCGTTCCAGTGAAATATCGGCACCGCTCGGAATTACCCGACCAGTGAGGCCGTTGGGACCAATAAAACGGCCGCCAATAATGGGATAATTGCGGCGGAAACCATCGTGGGTTTCGCCAATGACTTCTTCGTCGCCAATTTCCACGTACAAGCGAAATGACAACTCCACTTCATAGCGTTGGGAGTCGTCCGCGGCAGTCAGACGTTTTTCGATATCCGGGGTCATTTGATAATCTTCCACGATCGATTAAAATTAAAAAGTAGAACCTGTTCTGATTTTAAAAAAGTAGAACACATTCTTTTTTTCGTAACAAGGCGGCAAAGCGGGACAAAATATGACGGCAGCACCAGGCAAGGTGGCCAAAGCTGACAAAGCAGGTCAAGAAAGCAGCAATTCGGCAAAATCCGCCGCAGCCAACCCAAAAATGGGTAAACGCGAAGCCAATGCGCTGGCGATTCGTCGCAAGATTCTGGATGCAGCCCGTGAGCTGATTTCAGGAGAAGGCTACGAAGCGGCGACCATTACCCGCATTCGCAAGCAAGCCGGGGTGTCGATCGCGACTTTCTATAATTACTTCGAATCCAAGCAGTCGGTGCTGCTCGGCTTGCTCGACGATGAGCAACAGAACTCGGTAGAAGCCGTGGCCAGTGCTACCCAGGCCGACATCGAGGACCCGGTCGACTTCATGCTCAGCATCATTCTGGCGGCATTGCAGCCCGCCGATGAGACGCTGGATAAAGTACTGTGGCGGGAAATCCTGGCGGCGTCGTTACTGTTACAGAACGACGAAGAACGGGTAGAGGGGCTGGGTTCCGAACGGGCCTTTTACAGCCAGCAGACGGTGGTCGCCATGCAACGACTGATAGACAGCGGCAGCCTCAAGGCAGAGTGTCCGCTCGACAAGATCGCTGACATCCTGTTCTGTATTACCGCTCACGAGTTTCAGGAATACGTCAGCGGCCAGTACGAAGGCAGTTTGACGCTGGAAGGGCACTTGCGCTCGATGTTGGAAACCCTGATCGGTCCCTGGCTCATCAAATAGCGTTAGAAATATTCTGGCTATATAAGAAGGGAGTTGTTGATGTTTATGGAATCCCTGCTGCCGGATCTCTATGGAGCTGCCCAGCAGCCACAGCAATGGCTACCAGTGCTGGATCAGCTCAAACAGCAAGCCGGTGCCGCCAATGTGGCGGTGCAGTTATTCCAGCGTAATGGCGATCGTCTGACCGAAACCTGGACCGCCCGTGATAGCGCCTCGACCGACATGTCGGAGTGGCACGATCAGGTGGTCAACAACGCCGATAACCCTCGTCTTGATGCCAGCTATCTGGTCGACCTGCCGCCGGTGATGGTGTATCACGAACCGGACAGTAGCCCTCACGAACCGGAAGACTTCCGCTTGCTGCGCGAGCGGCTGGCGATGATTGGGCTGGGGCGTTCAATCAGTGTCACCATGAATCTTGGTGCCGACAGTTACCTCAGTATGATTCTGCATCGACCGCTGCAGCGAAACATTTGCTTCGATACCGACACCGCAGAACTGTTAACCCGGCTGGCCCCGCATCTGCGCCAGACCGTCAGCCTGCAACAGCAGCTGGGGCAGTTGCAGCAACAGCAACAACTGCTGACAGGCACACTCAATAGCATGAAATCCAACACCATTTTGCTGGCCTCGAATGGCCGGGTGGAGTGGTTCAATCAGGCGGCTCGCCAGTTGCTCGAACAATCGCCGTTATTGCAACTGCAACATGGTCGGCTGCGCTGCCGTTACAACAGCGACCAACAGCGTTTGCAGCAACTGCTTGAACGAGTAGCGTCAGACAAAGACAACTTCAGTCGTCTGGATGGCGGTGGCGGCGACCCTTTATATGTACGGGTGCGGCGACTGCCCCAAGCGCCATTAACCTGCACCGGTAATGAACCGGTATTGCTGCTGAATCTGAGTGATGGTGGTGATGATCTGGCGCTGAACCAGTCGGGCATCCAGCAAGAGGTTATTTGCAGTGTGTTTGGTCTGACCCCTGCCGAGGCCCGCTTGACCGCGTCGCTCTGCCATGGCTTCAGCCTGCAGGATCATGCCGATTTGTATCAGGTCAGTGTGGGTACCTGCCGGATCCAGCTGAAAAGCATTTTCTTCAAACTGGGCATCAACCGGCAGGCCGATCTGGTCAGCCTGATTACCCGCACGGTGACAGCACTGGGTTAATTGGCTGTCTGAATCTAACGGCCGTTTTTTCTCTTTGTCCGACTTTGGCAACTGGCCGTCAGGTCGTTTTAAGCCAGCGCTGTGCGCATATCCCATTTGGGATAAGAGCTTGCGATAGCGGCTTTCTAACATCAGTTCCAACGTTAACCCGCTGCCTCTGAAGGCGGCACGTATGGAGCTTCCCATGCCGATCATCAATAGCAAACCTCTGCTCGGCGCTGCCGCCGCAGTTGCCTTGTCCCTGCCGGTTTACGGCGTTGAACTGAACCCGATTGTGGCCAGCATCGGCGCTGAATCCTCAGTGCCTGTCGCGATCCAGAATGCTCGCTGGCACATGAACGACAAGGGCGTAAATACCCTGACGTTCCGTTCCATGGATACCCTGTTCTCTACCCGTAAAGTGGCTCGATCCGGCCAGGTTACGCCACTTGGGAAAAACGAACAGCCGCTGGACTTCAAATACGAGTTCAATGGTCAGCAGCTGGACCCGGCCGATTTCCTCGACCGTACCTACACCAACGCCATGCTGATCATGAAAGACGACAAGATCGTCTACGAGAACTACCTTAACTACAGCAAGCCGGATACCACCTTTATGGGGTGGTCGATGACCAAATCCGTGGTCGCCATTCTGGTCGGTATTGCGGTAGACAAGGGTCTGATCAAGGACATCGACGCCGACGTTACCAGCTACCTGCCAGAACTGAAGAAAGGCGCCTACAAGGGCGTGACCATCCGTCAGGTGCTGGAAATGCGTTCTGGCGTCGATTACGAGGAAAGCTACGACTTCGCCAAGCCGGGCATCGCAGCCACCAACCACATAGAAGCGTTGGTCAAGAACGTGGTGCGCTTTGTCGATGTGGCCAAAACCATCAAACGTGCCCACAAGCCGGGTGAAGTGTTTGCCTACAAAACCATTGATACCGCCGTGCTGGGCTTGCTGCTGGAACGCGTAACCGGCCAGAAACTGGCGCACTTTATGGCCGAAAACCTGTGGGAACCATTAGGCGCCGAGCACGATGGCTTCTTCATCATGGACGGTGAACCAGGTGTTGGTCGTGAATTCAGCGGTGCCGGTTTCAACGCTACCCTGCGTGACTTCGCCCGCTTCGGCAAAATGATGCTTCACGGCGGTGAGATCGACGGTCGTCGTATCGTGTCTGAAGAATGGGTAAAAGCGGCATCCAAGCCAGCGGGTGACGAACATGAAGTGGTGGATTACGGCTACCAGTTCTGGACGGTATCCCACACACCGGCTTACTCGGCCATTGGTTTGCAGGGTCAGTTCGTGTTTGTTGATCCATCCACCAATACCGTGATCGTCAAGCTGAGCTACTTCCCGCTGGATGTGGATGAAGACATGCTGATGGGCGAAACCTTCGGCTTCTTTATGGCGGCTTCCCACTGGAAACCGGCCAAATAAGCATCGCTGACAGGCGATAGGTGAAACACCCGCTCCGGCTTCTCCGTCCGGGGCGGGTGTTTTTATGTCTTAACGGTTCACTTCATACACCGCCATATTCACCGCCGATGCCAGGTTGAGCGATTCAATCGCGCCACTACCGGCAATGGTGAACGGACTGACGTTGTAGTCTTGCAGCTGTTCGCGGGGCACACCGCGGGCTTCGTTGCCAAACAGGTAGGCGTCAAAGCGTTGGAATACCGGCGAGCTGAGGGCGTCGCCGTTCATGTCGAGGGTGGCGACGCGGTCGTGACGTTGCATAAAGTCGTCCAGCGGCACGTCGAGCTCCATCGGTACATGGAAGATGGCGCCCATGCTGGAACGCACCACCTTGGCGTTGAAAGGGTCGACCGACTCCGGGCTCATTACCAGTTGCCAGCCACCAAACCATGCCAATGTGCGCAAAATGGTGCCCAGGTTGCCCGGGTCCTGTACTTCGAAAAGGTACAGGCTTTTCAGTTTTTGATCGGTTTTGCTGCGGGCCTGTTTTTGCGCTTGCTGCTGTGCCAGTTTGCGGGTTTCTGCCATTGGTACCACCGCCACCATGCCTTGCGGCGATTTGGTGTCAGACAGCTGTGCCATCTGGCGCTCGCCAATCACGGTTTTGCGAAAGCGGGTGTCCCAGTTCTGGTTGGCTTCAGTAACAAAGATTTCCGCCTGGCTGATGGCGGTTTTTTCCAATTCCAGTAACAGGTGTTCGCCTTCGACCAGATAACAGCCGGTTTCGGTGCGGTATTTTTTCTGGTTCAGCTTTTTGGCGAGATCGACTTTCATGCAGGTGTCCGGCTGGTTTTCAAGCCGCCATTGTACGTGTCGGGATTGTTAGCTCAAAGCCACAAATAGGCCCTTCCAAACAAAGACTGACGGAATTTTGTGGCTAATCTATTGCCCCAGAGGGGACGTCTAATTAATCCTGCACGGCTCTGCGCGAGTGTTGCCGTTGTACAGGGCAAGGCAACGAACGCAGCGGAATGACATGTCCTTTTCAAGTTCGTCAACACCGCACTGGGCGGCGGCAACCCGCGCCCTGCGGGGACTGCCGGATGATCTCGACTCTGTGTCGCCGACTTTTGACTTGCCCCGTCAGGCCTGCAAGTCGGCTTCGTGATTCGAAACCATCCGGCAGCCCAGAGTGAGCACCGGATTAGATAGATGTCCCCTATCCATTCCGTAACACCCGTTCGTGAATGGGTCGTTGTTATTGCCTGTAAAAAACGGGCTGGTAGTAACGGCTCTGGATCGGACTGCAACCGCCGAGAGGATTGATATGGCTCTTCGCAATGCCGTCCAACTGATTTGTTACCCTGATCGCATGGGCAATAACCTCAAAGACCTGAAACAGGTGCTTGATACTCACTTCGCTGATGCTGTTGGTGGTGTCCACATCCTGCCGTTTTACCCATCCAACGCCGATGCCGGTTTTTCTCCGTTGACCCACAAGCAGGTCGATAGCGCCTATGGCAACTGGGCCGACATCGAAGCCATTTCCCGCGACTACGACCTCTGTGCCGATGTTACGGTGAACCATATTTCTGACGAGTCGAAAGAATTTCAGGACTACCTGAAGCACGGTAAAAAATCGGAGTTCGCCAGCCTGTTCGTCGACGTGGATGCCATGGGCGAGATCAGTCACGACGACCTGATGAAGATTCATATCCGCAAGGAGAAAGAGCCATTTCGGGAGATCACCTTCGAGGACGGCAGTAAGGGCCGGGTGTGGTGCACTTTCACTGAACACCAGATCGACCTGAATTACGAATCCCAAAAGACCTATGACTACGTTGCCAACACCTTTCGGTTTTTGGCCAGCAAGGGCGTCAAGCTGTTCCGGCTGGACGCCTTTGGCTACACCACCAAGCGCATTGGTACCAGCTGTTTTCTGGTTGAGCCAGAGGTATACCAAACCCTCGACTGGTGCAACGAAGTTGCTCATAGTCTGGGTGCGGAGATTCTGCCGGAAGTCCATGATCATTCGTCGTATCAGTACGCCATCGGCCGCCGCAATATGCACCCGTATGGCTTCGCCTTGCCGCCCTTGATGCTGTACTCCTTGCTGGATGGTAATAGCGTGTATCTGAAGCACTGGCTGCGGATGTGCCCACGCAACATGATCACCGTGCTGGATACCCACGATGGCATCTGCATTCCGGATGTAGAAGGGGTGCTGCCGGACGAGAAAATCCGCATCCTGATCGACAACATCAACGACCGTGCCGCTGACCCGATTTTGCGGCGTTCGGCGGCCAATATTCACAGTGTGGGTGCGATTTATCAGCTGACCTGTACCTTCTACGACGCCCTGATGCAGAACGACGATGCCTATATTGCCGCCCGCGCCATCCAGTTCTTCACCCCGGGCATTCCACAGGTGTATTACGTTGGTCTGCTGGCCGGTGAGAATGATCACGAACTGATGGAGCAAACCGGCGAGCTACGTGACATTAACCGCCATTATTACAGCTTTGATGAAATTGAAGAGTCTGTGCAAAAACCGGTGGTGCAGCGTCTGTTGAAGTTAATGCAGTTACGCAATAGCCATCCGGCTTTTGATGGTCACTTTGAGCTGAATTATTCCAACGACGCCAGTGTGGATATGGCGTGGCGGCACGGCGAGCATTACTGTCGGGCGTTTGTGGATTTGCAATTTAACACGGCTCGTATCAGTCACACCCGATTTGATGAGCAGGGGGAGTTTGTTGCTGGTGAGATGGCAGAACTCCGAGCCTGATACTACAACAGCTGGACTGGCTGAACCCGCAGGGTACACTGCGGGCTCAGCCGGAGACTTGTTATGTGGATTCAGAAAACCTTGCAACTCAAACCCCGCAGCCGGGGTTTTCATTTGATAACCCGCGACATTGAAGCGGGCTTGCCCGAGCTTTCTGATATTCGTATTGGTATGCTGCAACTGTTTATCCAGCACACTTCGGCGTCGTTAACCATCAACGAAAACGCCGACCGTACTGTACGGCAGGACTTTGAATCCTGGTTTAACCGCGCGGTAAAGGAAGACGAGCCATACTACCTTCATAACTACGAGGGGAGTGACGACATGCCAGCCCACATCAAGGCCAGCTTGCTGGGCCACAGTGTGCAGATTCCGATCACCGACGGCATGCTGAATATGGGCACCTGGCAGGGAATCTATCTGGGCGAGCACCGCGACCATGGCGGTTCCCGCCGCATCGTGGCCACCCTGCAAGGACAGGGCTGGTAACAGAGCCTCCAGGGATTCCAGACAAGGGACTCCAGATAAGGTGACTCCAGACAAAGCGGCACCAGATCGCGCTAACCAACCATCGTGACGCACTCCACCCAATCAAAAGGTGACTGATGATTATTCGAGAACGCCCCAACGCTTTCGCCTTGTTGTTTGCCTGGCGGGGATCGGTTTTGCCCAAAATTACGCCGTCGCTGGGGGCACTGCTGGTGTTTTCGTCGCTGGTGGTGTTGCTGCACAACGACCATCTGGCCGACCTGTCGCATTACAGTGTGGCGCCGTTTACCTTGTTGGGGGTGGCGTTGTCGCTGTTTTTGGGGTTTCGCAACAACGCCTGCTATGAGCGTTGGTGGGAAGGCCGCAAGCAGTGGGGCAACATGGTATCTGATGTTCGTTCGCTATCGCGTTCGGCCAAAATCCTGATGTCGGCTTACGCCGCGCAAGGGCTGATGAAGTGGTGCTGCGTGTATTACCACTGCCTGCGTCTGCAACTACGTAATGGCAAGCTGGAGTCCACAACGGTAATGAAAGAACTGCCGCCCTGGTGTACCCAACGCATTCACCCGGACCAACTCGACCGTGTGCTGATTGCGCCCAACCCGGCCGATGCGGCGTTACAGCAAATGGCGCTGATCATCCGCAATGAGTTACACCAGAAACGGCTGGACACCCTGAGTGTGCGGATTCTGGATGAACACATCGCCCGGCTGACCGCCGTGCAAGCCTCGTCTGAACGGCTGGCGACCACGCCGTTGCCATTCGCTTATTCCTTGCTGACCCATCGCACCGCCTACCTGTACTGCTTTCTGCTGCCATTGGGGCTGGTGGGCAGCATGGGCTGGATGACGCCGCTGTTCAGCCTGATTGTGGCGTATGCCTTTCTGGGCCTGGATGCTTTGGGGGAAGAGCTGGAAAGTCCGTTTTCCGGCAGTCCCAATGCCTTGCCATTGGAAGCCCTGTGCCGCGTAAACGACCGCTCACTGGCACAGGCACAAGGGGTATCGGCACCGGAACTGCTGCAGCCGGAAGGGCACATTCTGAACTGACGAGTATTGCTACTCGTCTGTTCTTGTCGTTTTCTTTGCGGCGCTCTTCTCTGCTTATTGAGTCAGCAGCTGCCAAGCGTGCTCAATGGCGCTGTCGCGCTGCTGCTGGCGTTGCTCTAGGGTGCTGAACGGCACCTCGACCGCTGGTGCAATGCCGCTGCCCTCCAACCATGCTCCTTCGCTGTTCAGGTAGTATTCCGTTACCAGATCAAACTCAATGCCGGACGGCAGCTGTTTACTGACCACGTCGGCCAATGCCCCTTGCGTGGTTTCGCCGACTTGGGTGACTTGGGGCAGTGCCGACATCGCCAACGTAAAGACTTCGGCGGCGCTTTCGGTGCTGTTGCTGGTCAGCAGTACAACCGGCTTCAGATAAGACGGTTCAGCCGGGCTTAGCCGTACCTCGATCAGCTCGGTGCGGTCATTGCCCAGACGCGCTTGCTTGCTGTAAAGCAGTCGTTCGGTGTCCATAAAATGGCGGGCGATCAACTGGCTGGCTTCGTCGTATCCGCCATTGTTGTGGCGGATATCCACAATCATGGCGTCGCTGTTGGCCAGCGCATAAATAGCGCTGGCGATGATGCTTTCCAGTTCGGCAAAGTCTGCCTGTACGTCGGCCAGCGTTGGCTCGGATGAACGCTCAATGTTACTGGCAAAGGCTTCCATGGAATCAATCACCAGCACACCGATGCGCTGGCCGTCGGCATCTATCTGATACCAGCCAATGGAGTCGTTGGCGGTGATCACGGGCTCATTGCTGGCGTAACCAAACCGGAGTGCGTTCATCAGCTCGGTTTGTTGTTCCAGATAGTCCATGGCGGCGGTTTGTTGCTGTTCGGTGCTGATCTCGCCATGAGTGTCGATAAATTCGTTCAGCAGCCGATACTCGAACGGCAGACCTGCCATCACGTTGTAGCTGAGTGCTTCGTCGTCTTCCGGTATGCGCACTTCCACATGACTGTCCTGCAATGGCGTGATCATGGCAGCCATGGCACCAAACAGAGTGGCAACATCGGGGTTGGTGGCGACGTCTGTGCGAGCAGCTTCGGCCAGTGCTTGCCAGTCGACCTGACGACGCTGGAACGACGGGTACAGCTGTTCAAAGGTGGCAATAAACACCTCCAGCTCCTGGCTGGCGTCAAACAGGTAGCGGTCGTCATCGGCGCTCAGCAGTCGCTGTTCAGGCTGGCAATCGTTGGGCAAAACATCGGTTTGTTGAAATCGCTGCCATACGGTCATCAGTCCGGGGATATTGAACTGCTGGGTCAGCTGAGGCGTGCTTGTGTCGTCCAGCAATACATAGCCTTTGGCGCTGAGGTCGGCCTCACTGCCGCTGAGGGTGTCGGTCAGCTGGCAAAAGCCATCTACATATTGATATTGCTCGACGCGATTGGCGCTAACCACCATGGCATCGCCATAGGCCGCTGCCAACCAGATACCTTGCAGCGATTGGTCGTTGACGTTGCGCTGGCTTTGATTCTGGTTGCTGTCGGTGGTGTTGGAATCAGAATCGGAACCGCAGCCCATCAGGGCCGCAGACAGCAAGGCGGTCAGCGTGAAGGGCAGGGCGCAAGACAGGTTTTTTTTGAACGCATTACGTGTCTGGCGCAAGCGGCAGGTGTTTGACATATGAGAGGGAGTAATCGTCATCGGGCAGTCCTTGTTTCTTGATATAAGCAGCGCAAGTTCGGCTGGTGGAATCGCCGAGTACTGACGCCATTGTTTTCCGAGTGCTGACGCCATTGTCTTCAGAGAGCGCTGCGCGTTCTGCCGTGCATGCGTTAGTGATATATTCGCGACGGTTATGGAATGTTATGGGCGCTGCTTTCAACGGCTGCCCGCCGCGGACAAATCGGGGGAAAACCCGCCAACATGGAGCCTCAAACAATGGAAAGTGCCGGTCGCATTCTGGTGGTGGAAGACGACGTCAAACTGGCCAGCCAGATAGAACGCATGTTGCAGCGTTATCACTACGAGGTGTTGATCGAGCACCGTGGCGATGCCGCCAGTGAGCGCATTCTGCAATGGCAGCCGGATGTGGTGGTGCTTGATTTGATGCTGCCAGGGGCCGATGGCTTTGATGTGTGTCGGGACATTCGCGCGCATTTTCATGGCAAGGTGCTGATGCTGACGGCCAGTGAAGACGATATGGATCATGTGGCGGCCCTGGAGCTGGGGGCTGACGACTACATGGTGAAGCCGGTGCATCCGCGAGTGCTGCTGGCCCATGTACGTTTGTTGCAACGGCAGTTGGCTGCTGTTGCCAGTGTGACGGCGGTTGCCAATGTGACTATGGCTGTAGGGGCTGAGTCTGGTGCCGGGTCTGAATCTATTGACGCAGGTGCTAAGGAAACGGGTCTACAAGCTGTTATTGATAAGAGCGATGGTCACAATGGTAGCGGTAATGCGCCGTTGGTGTTTGGCAGCCTGAGCATCTATCCACTGCAACGCCGGGTGACGCTGGCCAGCGACGACGTGGTGCTGACGCCATCTGAATTCGATGTATTACTGCTGTTGGCTCAGCGGGCCGAAGAAGTGGTCAGCCGGGACGATATCCTCAAATCCTTGCGGGGCATTGAGTACGACGGTTTTGACCGCTCGGTGGATGTGAAAGTAGCATCATTGCGCAAAAAGCTGGGCGACAGCACCAGCCAGCCGCGTCGGTTTATTACCGTGCGGGCCCGTGGTTACCTGTTTATCCCCGATGCCTGGGGCTGATCTCAGACAATTGGGCCATAACAATCGATAACATATGCCCTCAGCGCATCCTGCTGAGTGGCTCAACGGCTTGCCACTAAACTGGCTCTGACACATCCGGAAGCCGCTTCATGCTGAAACTCTTTGCGCCGCTCTATTTGCTGCTGATCTTACCGCTGTTCACCTTCGATACCTTTATAACGGAGGTGGTGGACTCGGTATCGACCGGAGCATTTGAAGACGATGCCATTGCCGACTTTGAAGGCGGCTTCTATATGGCCGAGCAACTGCTGTTGAATACCCCAAGAGCGCAGTGGCCGCAGCAAGCCGAAAGGATGTCGAGCCGCAACATTCCCTTTCAGGTGAGGCCGCTGGCGTCGCTGAAGCTGACGGAAGACCAGCGCCAGACCCTGCTTCGGGGCGACACCCTGGTGATACTGGGCGATGACGAATTGCTGCGCAAAATGCCGGGCAGCGACGACGTGATCAGCTTTGGCCCGGTCTCGACCATTGAAGAATTGGACAGCGCTCGCAGTACCGCTGTGCTGGCGTATTTTCTGATTCTGATCCTGCTGATGGGCTTGTGGGCATGGGATGTTTTTCGCCGTATCCGCCATTTGCAGAACGCCAATCGGGCTTTTGGAGAAGGCCGTTTTGACGTTCGCGCCAAGGTCGATGGATTGCATCAGCTGGGGCATTTGAATCGGGACTTCAACGCCATGGCCGAGCAAATTCAGCAGCTGATCGAAAGCCATAAAATGCTGGTCAATGCGGTGTCCCACGAGCTGCGTACGCCGATTGCCCGCATTCGCTTTGAGCTCGACCACGCCGGTTATCTGGAAGGGCCGGATGATATGAAAATAAGCTTCGACAGCATTGCCGAAGACACCGCCGAGCTGGAAAAAATGGTCAGCGAACTGCTGTTGTACGCTCGCTATGAGCGTGATCATTTGCAACTGCCAATGACGCACCAGTCGCTGACGGCATGGCTGCAGCAATGGCACCAGGAGTTACGTCTGGCAGAACCGGCCGTTGCTGTGGATTTGGCTGCTGAACTGGTGTTGCCGTCGTCGTCTGCGGCCCCGGAAAGCCACGCCGATATCGTCGCTTTTAATCCGGAAGCCATGCAGCGGGCGCTGGATAATCTGATCGGCAATGCCTGCCGTTACGCCAAAAGCCGAGTGCTGGTTACAGCGCAATACCTGTTAGAGAATGGTCAGCCGCACTGCTGTGTGCTGATGGTGGATGACGACGGCCCCGGCATACCGCTGGCCCAGCGTCAGCAGTTGTTCGACCCATTTGTACGTGGTGATAAAAGCCGTACCCGTGAAACCGGTGGTCATGGACTGGGACTGGCCATCGTCAAACAAATCCTCGAACGCCATCAGGGCAGCGTTCATATTGAAGACAGTCCGCTGGGTGGCGCCCGCTTTGTGATGCGTTGGCCTGCCCAGCGCTGATCCTTCAACAGGCAAGTGGCAGCAACTCCGTATTGTAAAAACCGAGCGTGTTCCCATGCGTAAGGACCCTCTGAAGAACTCTGCACAGCTCTGCGCGAGTCCTGCAGGTTGTCAGAACAAGGCGGCGAATGCAGCGGAATGACCAGTCCTTTCCAAATTCGCCAACACCGTTCTGGCGGGCTGCAGGCCGCGCCCGAAGGGGATGGCAGGGCATTGCTGACTCTGTGTCGCTGATTTTTGACTTGACCCGCCAGGCCTGCAAACCAGCTTCGTGACTCAGCTTCGCCCTGTCATCCAGAGCGGGCACCGAGTTTTTCAGAGAGTCCTTAACTTTGCCTTAACTTGACTGTCTATACCTTCCTTGAAAAATTGAATAGTAATCTTTTTCGATTCAACGCTTACTCCTGATGGATTACTGTCAGCCACCATACGCATCGAGCATTCAACCATGTCGAATTGCCAGCCGAAGCCCCATGGGACGCGGCTTCCACGCCTGATGGCGAGCAACAACACTGGCCGCCCGTCGTTGTCGGTCCTTACCTGCAAGCCAATGGCAGCGCCCTTGGTAGCCTTGTTTTTAAGCGCGCTCAGCGCATGTAGCACGGTTACTCCGCTGCCTGAAGACCCGGCAGCGCCACTCAATCTGGAAACGCTGATGACGTCGCAGGGCGACGATGGCACCGAAGTGCCCAATTGGTGGACCCAATTTCATTCCGCCGAGCTGAACCAGCTGGTGCAGCAAGGCCTGAGCAACAATTACAGCCTGGACTCGGCCCACGCCAGCTGGCAGGCCAGCCGCGCAGTGTTGGCCAGTGCCCGGGCCGATCAGTCGCTGACGGCTGAAGCCTCCCTCAAAAACACCCAACAATGGCAGCCAGACCACAGCAACCGCTGGTCGCTGGGGGCTGCGGCCAGTTATGAACTGGACTTCTGGGGCCGTCTGGACGGCCTTAGCCGCGAAGCCGAGTTGTCGGCGCAGGCGCAGCGTGCAGCCATGAACACGGTCGCCAACAGCGTTGCCGCGGAAATCAGCCTGGCCTGGTTTGGCAGTGCCTATCAGCAACAGCTGTTAGGGTTGATTGAACAGCAGCGTGAACGCCTGCAATCGTCACTGAAAATCACCAACGCCCGTTTTGAACGGGGGCTGGTGGACGTGTCGGACGTTTGGCAACAGCAGCAACTGCTGGAAAGCCTTAATGCCGATACTCTCGCTGCCGAGGCCGATTTGCGTTTGTATCAGCAGCAGCTGGCATTGTGGCTGGCCGACAGTCGTTGGCTGAATCGCGCGCAGCAGCAAGGGGCTGAACTGAATCTGGCCGACGTGTTGGTGGCTACGACGTTGAACAAGAACGCTGTGCCTGCCATTGGCGTCCAGCAGCTGCAAGCACGACCGGATGTGCAACAAAGCTGGTATGCCTTGCAGGCCAGCGATGCGGCATTGGCGGCAGCCGCTGCCAATCGCTATCCACGGCTGACGCTGTCGGCCGGGCTGGAGGGCAGTGGCACTTCGCTGACATCGGCACTGGATAACTGGGCGGCAAACCTCGCCGCCGGGCTGGTCGCGCCTTTACTGGACGGCGGCAGCCGCAATGCCGAGGTTGAACGTCAGCAAGCCAACCGTCAGGCGGCGCTGGCGGACTATCGTCAAACCCTGTTGGCAGCAGCGCAGCAAGTACAGGGGCTGCTGGTTGAGCAACAACGCTTGCAGCAACAGCAGCAGAGCCTGCAAAAACAGCTCGACCTGGCCCGTCGCACCTTCGAATATCAGCAAGCCCGCTATCGTCGTGGCGTCGGTGATTTTCTGGCGACGCTAAGCGCCAATCAGGACGTACTGTCGATGGAGCAAAGTCTGCTGGCGCTGCAATGGCAGCGTCTGAATAACCGCATCGAACTTTATCGCTCGGTCAGCCATGGACGCTTCGAGTCCTCGCAATCTGCACTTTCTACTTCAGCACCTTCTACCTCAGTAGCAGCAGGGAGTAACCCGCTATGACTTCTGTTTCTTACTCTCTCAGTCAGCGCTCAGGGCTGATCTGCCAACGGGGTCAAAGCCGGTTGCCGCTGGTGCTTTCAGTGGCAGTCTTGGCTGTTGGTGGCCTGATTGCCTGGGCCGTATTCAGCACCACGCCAGAGCCGAAAAAGGTTGCCAAACAGCCGGTGGCCCGGTTGGTCGAGGCCATGCCGCTGGTATCGTCCGAAGCGCATCCGCAGTGGCCGACAGGCGGTCAGGCAACGGCGGTAGAACAGGTCAGCCTGACTCCTCGGGTTAGCGGTCAGATTGTGTCGATTAACGCCAATGCCCGCCCGGGAGCTCGTTTTAGCAAGGGCACGGTGCTGGCACAACTGGACCCGGCCGACTATCAACTGGCGCTGCAACAAGCGCGGGCGGATCTGGCCCAGGCCAAAGCGGCGCTAACAATTGAGCAGGGCGAAGTGTCGCTGGCGCAGGAAGAGTACGAACTGGCCGGTCGTTCGCTGCAAGGGGCCGACAAAGCCCTGGTACTGCGTGAACCACAGCTGCAATCCGCCCGGGCACAGGTTGCTCGCGCCGAGGCAGCAGTGCAGCAAGCCGAGCTGAACCTGCAACGCACCCGCATCACCATGCCGTTCGATGGCCAGCTGATCAGCCGTGATATTGCCGTCGGCATGCAAGCCAGCAGCAGTACCGCACTGTTCGAGGTGGTGAATACCGACGCCTTCTGGATTGAAGTGAAAGTGCCAAGGCAATTCCTGCCGTTTCTGGATGGCGACGGCGAGGCGCTGGTGTCGCACCCTGCATGGGGGCTGCATCATCGCCGCGCGGCGGTACTGGATGTGGTACCAGCCGTGAACGCGGCCGACCGCCTGGCGCGGGTGGTGCTGGAGCTGTCAGACCCGCTGGCCAGTCAGGACCAGCAACAGCCTGCGGTGCTGCTGAACGACTATCTGGATGTGGTACTGCCGGGCAAAGCGATTGCCGGTGCCATCCGTATTCCGTTGGCACAGCTGGATGAACTCGACCGTGTCTGGGTGGTGGATAACAACGCCTTGCAGCAACGCCAGCTGCAAGTCGTCTGGCGCGGCCGTACCCATGCCTGGGTCACCGAGGGACTGCAACAGCAGGATCAGTTACTGATGAGCCAGCTTGATGCCATTACCGCTGGCATGCCTGTACGGGTTGCCCAGCATCCGCAAGCCGCTGCTGATAACGACAGCAGTCTGGCCAGCAGTGAGGGAGGCCAGTAATGGCGCGCGCAGATACCCCGGAAGTGGCGGGCTACAAGGGCCCGGTTGCCTGGATGTCGCGCCATGGCGTGGCCCCCAACCTGCTGATGGCGTTTTTGATCATCGGTGGTTTTGTTATGTCACTGCTGATCCGCAAGGAATACATTCCGCCGTTTGAAGAGCAGGTCATCAACGTTGAAGCCAGTTATCCCGGTGCCACACCGCTGGAAATCGAGCAAGGCATTGTGCTGCCGATTGAGAACGAGCTGGCGTCGATCAACGGCATCAAGGAGCTGACCTCAACGGCGTCGCAGGGTATGGCGGAAGTCTCGGCAGAAGCCGAAAAAGGCGCCGATTTGCAGCAGCTGTATCTCGACATCCAGCAGGCGGTCGGCCGCATTGGCACGTTTCCCGGTGGCATGGAACAGCCGCGGGTCAGCATTGAAGGCCGTACCATCGACGTGCTGGAAATTGCGGTGTTCGGCCCGGTGGATGCGTTTTCAATGAAGCGCCTCGGTGAGCGCATCAAGGCCGAGCTGTTGCAGGCACCGGAAATTTCTCAGGTGGTGATGCGTGGCTTGCCCGACGAACAGATTCACATCGAGCTGTCGCAGCAACAGCTGCAACGCTACGGCCTGACGCTGTCCGATATTGCCGAGCTGGTGGGTGGCAACGCGGTGGAACAAAGCGCGGGCACCGTGCGTACGCCGGGTGGCGATATTCTGGTCACACTGGATGAGCGCCGTTACTGGGCCGAGGAATACCTCGACTTGCCCGTGGTGCAGGATGCCCAGGGTGTACAACTACGGCTGGGCGACATTGCCAGCGTGGTGGAAGGGTTTGAAGATACCAATGAACGGGTGACTTACAACGGTCAGGAAGCCGTGCGGCTGCGGGTGTATCGCTCGGAAGACCAAACGCCAACCACCGTCGTGGCGGCTGCCTATGAACGGCTCGATTACGTCAAGGCCGAGCTGCTGCCGCCGGGAGTGCAAATTGTCATTACCGACGACGATGGCAAAACCTATTCCGACCGAGTCGGCCTGCTGCTGAATAACGCCATTGTGGGTCTGATTCTGGTGATTGTGCTGCTGAGTCTGTTTCTGGAGTACCGGCTGGCGTTCTGGGTCACCATGGGGATTCCGACGGCGTTTATGGGGGCGATACTGCTACTGCCGATCTTCGA
This sequence comes from Oceanobacter sp. ABM4_470, assembly GCF_056158645.1. Lineage (NCBI taxonomy): Bacteria > Pseudomonadati > Pseudomonadota > Gammaproteobacteria > Oceanospirillales > Oceanospirillaceae > Oceanobacter > Oceanobacter sp. ABM4_470. The sequence continues at coordinate 2,756,195 of NZ_JBSWTR010000001.1, read as the reverse complement.
TGTATCGATCAATATGTTCTCGATGTTCGCGTTCATTATCGCGCTGGGCATCGTTGTCGACGACGCCATCATTGCCGGCGAAAACATATACGAGCACATGCAAAAAGGCATGTCGTTCCCGAAAGCCGCCATTGAAGGCGCGCGGGAAGTCGCTGTGCCACTGGCGTTCGCCATTCTGACCAACATCGTTGCCTTTATGCCGCTGCTGACCTTACCCGGCCGTATGGGCGATATGTTTGCCGCCATTCCGATTGTGGTGATTTGCTGCTTCATCATTTCCTGGATTGAAGCCCTGTTTATCATGCCGACGCACTTGGCCAGCCTGGACAAGGAATCCAACAGCCGTATTGGCCGCAAAATGGACGCCGTTCAGCAAAAGGTCGACGGCGGCCTGAGCCGGTTTATTGAACGACTTTACCAGCCGGCATTAAAAGCCTGTGTGGCACAGCCAACCCTGACCGTTGCGGTGGCCGTAGCCTTTGGTGTAGCGGTAATGGCGTGGCCGATGAGCGGTCGTATGGGCTTTAGCATGTTCCCTCGGGTAGAGGGCGATTACGCCGTCGCCAATGTTGAACTGGCCAGTAATGCACCGTTTGAGCAGGCCGAACAGGTTCGCCAGATTCTGGAAGACAAACTACGTCAGGCCATCGCACCGCTGGAAGCCGATGGCACTCAGGTGGTGGTCAGCATGGAAGGCGATGTTGAAGGGTCTTCCGTGGAAGTTGAAGCCCTGCTGATGCCATCAGAAGTACGCACCGTGTCGTCCTATCAGGTCACGGCGTTGTGGCGGGAAGCCATTGGCGATATTCCTGGTATCCGCAGCCTGACCTTTGAATCCGAGCGCGGCGGCGGTCCATCCGGTGGTGCCGACCTGACCATTGAACTGCGTGGCTCCGACACCCGTACTCTGGCTGCTGCCAGCGCGGATATGGCGAACATGCTGGAAGAGCTGGGTGGCGTCAGCGACGTGGCCAACAGTTTTACCAGCGGCAAACCCATGTGGGATGTTGAGCTGAACGCCCTGGGCCGCAGTCTGGGGCTGCAAGCCGATGAAGTGGCGAGCCAGATTCGTGCCGCGTTGTATGGCGCACGGGCGTTGCGTCAGCAGCGTTTAAGCAACGAAGTGACGGTACTGGTGCGTCTGCCGCAGCACGAGCGGCGTTACAGCGCCGATATCGAGCGGCTACAGATTCGGACCCCTGCAGGTGATTACGTGCCACTGGCCGAAGTGTCGACCCTGCACAAGACCTTCGCACCGGCGCGTATTTCCCGTCGCAACGGCCAGCAGATTGTCACCGTCGAAGCCAATGTGGAGCCACGCGAGCAGATTCCGGCACTGATGAGCCAGCTGGAAACCAACCAGTTTCTGGTACTGGAAGCCCGTTACCCTGGCATCAGCTTTGGCTTTGACGGCAGTCAGGCCGACACCCGCGAAAGCGTCGGTGCCATGACCATTTATGGTGGTTTGGCCGTCGCACTGGTGTATGTGCTACTGGCCTTGCCATTCCGCAGTTACAGCCAGCCATTGCTGATTATGCTGGTGATTCCGTTTGGCACCGTTGGCGCGGTACTCGGCCATATGGCAATGGGTTATGGCCTGTCGATCATCAGCATCATGGGCATTGTGGCGCTGTCGGGGGTGGTGGTGAACGACAGCCTGATTCTGGTGGATTATGCCAACCGTCAGCGTTTGTTGCGGCCGGGGCTGACCGCCAGTCAGGCGGCCATTGAAGCGGGTGTTCGACGTTTTCGACCGATCCTGCTGACCACCCTGACGACCTTCCTTGGGCTGGCCCCCATGCTGTTCGAAAACTCCCGTCAGGCGCGCTTTATCATGCCGATGGCAGTGTCGTTGGGCTTTGGCATCCTGTTCACCACCTTCATCTGCCTGCTGGTACTGCCAGCGGCTTATGTGGGACTGGATAGCGTGCAACGCTGGTTGTACCGGGCGGCGGGAAGTGCTGCCAGCCAGATGCCAGTTGAGTCAGAAAAGCGCTCGGTCTGATTACGCCTTAAGCATTCTGGCTCAAGCGGGCCGGAATGCTTTCAAAAATGCATCAACCGCCCGATGGCTGTGCTGCTGGATAAACACCTCAGACGGATGGCTGTCCGGATGCGTCAGGCATTCCTGCTGGGTTTCACCACGCAACATGCTTAACAGCATGCCAGCAGCCCCATCGGCACCCACTTGCTGGATGTCGATTTCGCCTTTTCTGGCGGCCAGGCCCAGGTACTCCGCCAGCAGAGTGCGGGTTACCATGGGACCGGTTTGGTAGAAGTTCTTGCCCAGTTCCGGGAATCGCGGTGCCTCGGATACCACCACCCGGTAGAGTGCCAGGCGGCGAGGCGACAGCAGGATTTGTAAATACCGTTGCCCCAGTGTTTCAAGTGTACTACTAAGTTCACTTCCGCTTCCGAAAATACTCTGAAGGCTGCCGGTAAAGCTGTCGCATTCATGTTTAACCATAGCGCTGAACAACCCCTCCTTGCTGCCGAAATGCTTATAGACGGTGGCTTTCGAAACCCCTGCCTGTTGCTGAATCATATCGGTTGTTGAAGCACTGAAGCCATGCTCAAGAAATACCTTGGTTGCAGCTTCAAGAACCGTTTTTGCCTTTGCAGTCAACGGCTGCTCTGATACGTCGCCAGAGTGATTACTGGTGCTCATCTTGATAGTGTCTTTTTTCAATAAGGATTGTTTCAGACTATATCGCCATCAGGATGCTTGACTCAAGATGTACCGATCGGTTTACTTTGTATTTTGATGGTGTACCGATCGGTATACTTTATCTCGAACCCAGATAACCGGACTTGTCTCGTCATGACCGCAGCATCCGCTTCTTCAGATCATCGCTCGGACACCCTAGTACCTGCTGCTGCCCCGGGCAAACCGGCAGGTGGGCCGCCAGCAGGACCGACCTTTGGCCCTCGATTGGCGATGGGTTTGTTGGGCGTATTGCTGGCAGCCATGGTCGCGGGCTTGAGTAACCGGGTGCCAGGGTTGCTGGAAGCGGATATTCAAGGCCATTTGGGCATTTCTGCTGATGCGGCGTCCTGGCTGCATAGTATTTATGCCGCAGGCGAGCTGGCCGCCATGCCATTTGCCAGCTGGTTTGCGATTACTTTCTCATTACGACGTTTTCATCTCGTCATGTTGTTCAGCACCTTGGCACTGGGGTTGTTGGTCCCCTTTATCCACAGTCTGGAAGTCCTGATGGTTGTGCGATTACTGCAAGGGCTGTCAGCGGGTGCATTGATTCCACTGCTGATGATGGCGGCGCTGCGATTCCTGCCGCTGCCAGTTCGACTGCATGGTCTGGCGCTGTACGCCATGACCGCGACATTGGCGCCCAATGTAGCCTTATGGCTGGCGAGCTGGAGTATCGACATCATGCAGGACTGGCGTTGGGCTTTCTGGCAAATCATCCCGATCGGTTTGCTGGCCGCCGCACTGGTGGGATACGGCATTCCGAAGCTGCCAGTGATTTTGCCTCGTCTGAAACAGGCCAACTGGCTGGGCATGGCATTGGGGATGCCGGGTCTGGTGCTGCTGGCGCTGGGGTTGGGCGAGGCTGTTCGGCTGGACTGGTTGGTGTCGCCGCTGATCTCGGCATTGCTGTTGGCTGGTGGCGGGCTGGTGGTGTTGTACCTGATTACCGAGTGGTTCCATCCGGCGCCATTCATGAAGCTGCAGATGCTGGGACGCCGTAATCTGGGCCTCGGATTCAGTGTCTTTTTTGTGTTGCTACTGACGCTATCGACCGGGGTCGTACTGCCGGTACAGGCGCTTGAACAAATGCACGGTTTCACCATGGAACAGCTTTACAGCATCGGTTTGCTGGTCGGTATGCCACAGCTTGTGTTGGGGTCTTTGGTCGCCATTCTGCTGTACCAGCGATGGATCGATGCCCGCTATTTGTTTGCCCTGGGCCTGCTGTGTATTGCGGCAGCCTGTTTCTATTCGGCGGGTCTGACACCGGAGTGGGAAGTCCTTCAATTCCGAACCCCCTTGTTGCTGCAAATGGTTGGCCAGCCGCTGGCGGTGGTGTCGATGCTGTTTCTGGGCACCAGCGTGGTGGCCCCTATGGAGGGGCCGTTTGTGGCGGGCATCATCAATGCCTTACGAGCGTTCGGTACGGTCGTAAGTGGTGCCTTGATCAGCGAATTGATCCAGCAGCGATCGGCCTATCACTTTGACCGCCTGTTAGCCGATGCCGCTGTGTTCTTGCACAGCGCCGATGCCACTCTGGCGTCGGTATTGCCGGGGCAGTCGGCGGTGCTGGCGATTGCCGACGTCTTTTACCTGTTTGGTTGGACCGCGTTGCTGCTGATTCCACTGGTGCTGTGTCTGCAAAAAATTCCGGCGCCGGTGATTCCCAGGCCTCCAACCGTCAATGCCCCTGTTGATACAGAGACAAGGGGCGGCTCCAAACCAATTCCGGCTTGATAACCGCTGGCCTGATAACGAATAACCGAAATCTCCGGGTGAGGAATAACCATCATGAACATGAAATACCCGATTGCTACGGCGGCAGTCATTGTGATTGCCGTTGCGGCGGTAGTGCTGAATCAGCATGAGTCTGAAGCCGCAATTCAGCAAACCAACGATGCTTATGTACAGGCCGATCTGGTGCGTGTTGCGCCAAGAATCAATGGCGTCATTGAACAGGTGCTGGTTGAGGAATACCAGCAGGTGAAAGCCGGTGATGTGCTGGTGCAGCTGGACGACGATCTGGCGCGCAATGCGGTTGAGCAGGCGCGCGCCGATGTCAAAGCCGCCGAAGCCGCGTTGAGTTCACTACTGGCGGGCGTGGATATGCAGCTGCAAACGATTAATCAGACCCGGGCTTCACTGAAAATGGACAAGGCTCGTTTGGCATTGGCCAAGTTGGAAATGGACCGCTTCGACAATTTGGCCATGACCGGTGCCGGTTCCAGCCAGAACAAACAAAAATCCCACGCGGAATACCAGATTGAGTTGGCCACACTCGAGAAAGATCGGGCATTACTGGCTGCCGCCGAGCAACAGATCAAGGTACTGAAAGCCAATATTTTGCAGGCCGAAGCCGGTCTGGCTAAAGCAGTGGCATTACAGCAGCAGGCTGAACTGCAGCTGTCCTACATGCGCATCGTTGCACCAGTGGATGGCGTGGTTGCACGCCGCACCGCTCGCAGCGGTGGTTATGTGCAAACCGGCTCGGAACTGCTGACGCTGGTGCCGGATAACAGCCTCTACATTGAAGCTAACTATCGGGAAACGCAGCTGGCGCAAATGTCGAACGGTCAAACGGTGCTGATTCGGGTCGATGCTTTACCGGGCCGGACATTCAGTGGTGTTGTCGAGCGCCTTGGCCCGGCCAGTGGCGTCAGCCTGTCGGCGGTACCAGCACATAACGCCACGGGTAATTTCACCAAGGTGGTTCAGCGTCTGCCGGTTCGCATTCGCTTGCTGGACGACAGCGCCAATCTGGCAGCCCTGAAAGTGGGGATGTCAGTAGAGACTTCTGTCGATGTGAACTCGCAGGTGAGTGCCGACGTACTGGCTTCTCTTCATTAAATACAAAAGGAACTTCGATCATGCTCAAGCAAACAGCACAGCAACTGAAAAATGGTACGGCGGCCTTGTCGATGGCTGCAGCCCTGACGTTTGGGGCAGATACCATGGCCGCAACGGAACCGGCAACACTGGCACTGCCACAGCAAACAGTCTCACTGGCGGGAGCGGAACTGGTTGTTAACGCGGCGCTGGCCGAAGCCCGAGAAAACGGCTGGGTGATTACGGTTGCCGTGGTTGATAACAGCGGCGAGTTGGTGGCGCTGGCCCGTGATGATAATGCCATTGCGATTTCGCCATCGGTTGCCATCGGCAAAGCCAAAACCGCCGCCTTGCTGCGTAAGCCGTCGAAGGCGTTTGAGGATTACATCAATGACCATAACAAGCCGAGCTTTCTGGCCACTCCCGGTGTGACGCCGCTTGAAGGCGGCGTGCCGCTGTTCCTGAAGGACGGTTCATTCATCGGTGCTGTGGGTGTTAGCGGTGCCCATGGTCCAAACGATTCGCAGGTTGCAGAAGTCGCGGCCAAAGCGCTGGCAGACCAGTAAGGGGCAATCCATGACTCAATCACTCAAGCACAAGCAGGTTGTGATCATTGGCGGCAGTTCCGGCTTTGGTTTGCGAACGGCAGAACTGGTGGCAGAACAGGGGGCCGACGTACTGATTGTTGGCCGTCATGACGACCGCCTGGCAGAGGCGCGGGAATCCTTGCTGCAATTTGGCACTGAGATTACCACCCAAAAACTGGATGCCCATGACCATGAAGCGTTGGCGCAGTGGTTTGCCGACCTGCAACCGTTTGACCACTTGGTGTCCATGATTGGCGACGTGATGGGCGGTGGGTTTCTGGCGGCCGATATGGCCGAAATCCGCCGGGTGATGGAGTCGAAATTTTTTACTAACGTTCGGATCGGCCAACTGGCTGCCAGCAAGGTGAAAGAGGGCGGCAGCCTGGTGTTTACGTCCGGCACCGGAGGCCGGGCCCAGGATGCTTGCGCGAGCTACATTGGCAATCTGGGAATCAATGCTCTGGTAGAAGGGCTGGCGGTTGAGCTGGCACCCAAAGCCCGCGTGAATGCGGTGTCGCCGACCTGGACGGTCACCACCTTCTGGCGCGATATGAACCCGGAGCAAAAAGAGCAGATTCGCCAACACTTCGCCGACAGTATTCCGATGAAGCGCACTGCCGAAGTGGATGAGATTTCACAGGCTTACCTGTTTCTGATCACCAATGGCTTTATTACCGGCCAGGCCATCGCAGTGGATGGCGGCATTATGCTGGGAAGATGACATGAAAGGTTACCAGATTACGTTTTATACCTTGCAGCAACGCACCGTAGGTCAGCAGTCTGAAGCGGCGTGGTTGTTGCAACAGGCAGCATCGCTTGGATTGAAGGGGGCCACCATGAACGGGTCCATCGAAGGTATCGGTCACGACGGCCAGTTGCATGCCATCACCATGTTCGACAGTGCCGAGCAACCGCTGCAAATCATGGTGGTGGTGAATGAGACAGATAAACAACGTTTGATGGAGCATCTGGCGCAGCAGCCAGTTTCCATTTTTTACACCATTACCGCGGTTGAGTTCGGGCTTTCGGGCAAGAAGGAGAAGGTATGAAACAACATCAATATCGAGTTCAGGTTGAACACCTGGCGGACGCCAAGGGGAATCCCTCCAGCTACGAAGAACCGCTGGTATTTGAAGTGGGCAATCACGATGACATTTTCGCCGTGGTCGAGAAGGTCAAAAAACTGTCCGGGTTACCAGAAGACAAAGCGGTACCGTTTGCGCTGGGCCTGAAGCTGTTTGGCGAAACCATTCTGGAGAACAAGAGCCATCCGTTGTTTGAAGAAATGGGGCCGCACTTTATGCAGTTTATGAAAAAGCTGAAAGGCAAGGGCTGAGTTATTCCGTGTTTGGCTCGGGCGTTCCGCAATCAGCGCATTGAGCCCTTTATCTGGCTGATAGGGTGAATTAATCATATTCTGAATCGCTTTTGTATAGCATTTGTATCACATTGGGCATTCGGAGTGGATATGAGCGACATGATTCGGCTGGTGTACGCCAGTCAGGCAAGAGACGCGGCTGAGGGCGCGACGGTGAATCCGGCAATTGGAGGTATTCTTACCCAAAGTCGTCGCAACAACAGCCGCGATCATATCGGTGGTGTGTTGTATTACGGCGATGGGTTTTTCTTTCAGTGTCTGGAAGGGGAGCGAGAAGCGGTTGAGTCGACCTATGCCAGAATCCAGGCGGATAGCCGCCATTATAATGCGCGGGTGATTCGTACCCATGTGACCATGACTCGCATGTTCTCAAACTGGTCGATGAAGTACGTACCAGCGCAGCAGGATGTTCAGCAGTTTTTGAAAGGACACGGTATGGATGTGTTTAACCCCTACCTGTTTGAGGAGCAGCTGATCGATGAGTTACTGCTGTTCTTCCATGATGCTGTTAATGCTTCGACAGTGATTGACCCGGCTGCAGCGGTTGCTTCCATAGCCAGCAATCAGCCGCTTTCCCAGCCGCCTGGCCACCCACCAGTGCAGCAAAGCGGCTGGTTGGGGCGTTTGTTTGGACGCTAGGGGATAAAACCAGATGCTGTGCTGGAACATCAGGCCGCAATGGCGGCGCTGCTGCCTCGGGTCAGGCGTAGTAAATCGGCGGGGCTGAGTTCAATTTCCAAACCGCGTTTGCCAGCCGATACATGGATGGTAGCGAGGGCGTCGGCGCTGCTGTCGAGTACGGTTGGCAGCGCTTTCTTCTGCCCCAGCGGGCTGATGCCTCCGACTACGTAGCCGGTGGTTTTTTCCGCGACTTTGGGATCAGCCATATCGGCTTTTTTGGCTCCCAGCGCTTTGGCGATCAATTTCAGGCTCAGCTGTTTGTTCACCGGCACAATGGCAACGGCCAATGGGCTTTTGTGGCCGGTGAGGGCGACCAGCAGGGTTTTGAACACTTGCTCGGCGGCGATGCCTAACGCCTCAGCCGCTTCCAACCCGTAGGACTCCGCCCTTGGGTCGTGGTTGTATTCATGCACGGCGTGGGCAATTTTCTGCTTCTGAGCGAGCTTGATGGCCGGTGTCATCAGGCGTTCTCGCTATCGTTTTTGTTTGTGGCCGGGCCCTGATAGGCGAAGCGGTCAACGGATTCACCATCAACCACCACTTGCTCGACGAACATCTCATACGGTCGCACCCAGTGGCTGTAGTCGCCGTACAGGGTGCGGTAATGCACCAGCCATTCTTCGGTTTCGCTGTGACGCACCAGACCAAATACCTCGTAGTCGGCGCCTTTATAATGGCGGTAGTGGCCTGGCTGAATGCTCGGAGTGTTGGTGTTGGCGGTCATTCGGTGTTCCTGTTGGTACATCAAAGCCGCTAATGGTGCGCCTTAAGCCCGCTGCGATGCAAGCGCCGGTGAGCCACCGGATTATTTCAGTTCGAACTGCACCGTCACCGAGGTGCTGACGCTTTGTTCCTGCACCATCATGTTGGAGGAGGTGTCGGCTGACTCTGCCTTGGCAAAGGCCGAGCGGAATACCATGGGTGATGGCGCGTGGTTGCCGTTTTCGGCCATTGAAATGACACCGCCGAGTTCACGTTTCATGGTGGCGGCCATCAGCTCGGCTTTGTCGCGGGCTTTCAGCAGGGCGGTTTTCAGGGCCTCGTTTTCCAGCTTGGTCGGGTCTTCAAACAGGAAGCTGCTGTTCTGGATTTGCGCCAGTGGCAGTTGCAGCAGGTGGTCGATCAGGCTGGTGTATTGGTCGAGGTCATAGAGGCTGATTTGCACGCTGCGGGAGACTTCTTCACCGGTGTAGCGACGGTCGCCGCGGTTCCATTGATAGCGCGGGTAGTTGCGGATTTGTTCAGCCCGCACCATGCCTTGTGGAATGTTCAGCTCATTGGTGATGTTCAGCAGCTGACCGAAGGCTTTGTCGACACTGGTTTTGGCTTCTTCCAGCGTTGGCTGGGTGTCGTTCAGTTGCAGGTTAACCAGCACGTAGTCGGGCATGGATTTGACTTCCGAGCTGGCCGATACCTGCACGGTGGCTGCTTGCACCATGGCGGAAGACGGCGTCACGGAGGTGTCGGCGTGGCTGGTGCTGATGTAAAGCGAGCTGCTGGCGAGCATCAGTGCGTACACTGGGGTCAGAAATTTCATGGTCGGGCATCCGGGAGTCGTTGTTCTGAGAAGCACTGACCCGCACTTTACAGATTTGGTTCCTGTTGAATCCTTGACCGATTTCAACAAACGGCGACGCGGATCAGAAGTGCTGATAACCGCCTTGTCGGGCAACCACCGGCTGCCCGTTCAGCAGTAAGGTGACGGGTTCTGGCTTATTTGTCAGGGGTTTACTCAGGTCAGGCTTAGCTGAGCCAGTCTCTGAAGAACCAGCCGAACCAACATCTGAACAAACACCAATGCGGCTAAGCGGTAAATCCAGCGTGTGGGACAGCTGCTGAAGTGCTGCCCGTGCCGATGCAGGCGCGGTAAAAAGCAGCTCGTAATCGTCGCCGCCGCTGAGGCAGGTCATCCATTCCGGGTGGCCCAATGGCGCTGCGGTTGGGATCTGTTCGCCGTCGAGCTGTATTGCAACGCCAGAGGCTGCGGCAATGTGGCGGGCGTCCTGTAGCAGGCCATCGGAAATATCCATGGCGGCATGGGCCAGTCCATGCAGTGCCTGGCCAAGCGCTAATCTGGGCTGAGGGTAGTAATAGGCCTCGGCGAGGCCGTCTTGCCAGTCCGGTCGTTTCAGAATTTGTGGCAGCGCCAGTGCCGATTCTCCAATCACACCACTGACCCAAACGTCGTCGTCTGGTTGGGCGTTGTTGCGGCGCAGGCTACGGGCATTGGCGTGTTCGCTATCAATCCAGCCTTGTACCGACACACTGACCACCAGTTGTTTGCCCTTGGTGGTGTCGCCGCCAATCAGGGCGATACCGCACTGGTGGGCACCGGCACGTAGGCCATTGGCAAAATCATCGAGCCAGTCGGGTTGGTTGTGGGGCAGGGTCAGGCCCAGCAGGAAGGCTTGTGGGCGCGCGCCCATGGCGGCCAGATCACTGACGGCGCAACGCAAGGCACGTTGGGCAATCAGGTTGGCGGGGGCGTTGGCCGGAAAGTGGACGTCGGCGACCTGGGTGTCGAGGCTTTGCACCAGAATGGCGTCGGCCGGTGGGCGCACCAGGCTGGCGTCGTCACCAATCGCAAAAAGGGTATCCTCGCTGTGAGGATACCCTTCGCTGAAGCAGCGTTTGATCAGTTCAAATTCGGAACTCATCGACGCAGTGCTGATGATCAGCGTTCGCTTGGGCGGGACGGCTTGCCGGAAGAGGCAGGCTTGTTGCCACCGCGAATTTCGACACTGCGGGTACGCTGGGCCAGTTTGTCCAGTACGCCGTTAACGAACTTGTGTCCGTCGGTGGCGCCGAAGGTTTTGGCCAGTTCTACCGATTCGTTAATCACCACTTTGTATGGCACGTCGATGCGGTGCAGCATTTCAAATGCACCCAGACGCAGGATGGCCATTTCAACCGGAGTCATCTCGTCGAGACGACGGTCCAGCAGTGGGGTGATTTTCTCGTCCAGTGTTGCGCAATCCTTTGGCACGCCATGAAGAATGTCGTGGAAGTATTCCAGGTCGACTTTGCTCATGTCGTTGTCGGCACGGAACTCAGCTTCGATCTGGCCCAGGTTGGCGCCAGACAGTTGCCATTGATACAGTGCCTGTACCGCGAAGCGACGCGCCTTGCGACGCGCAGCAGGGCTTGGTTTGTGGTTGCCGGAAGCACGGGACATTCGAATCAGTCCTCCAGAGCGTTCAGCAGGGAAACCATTTCGAAGGCAGACATCGCTGCTTCTTCACCCTTGTTACCGGCTTTGGTGCCGGAACGTTCGATCGCTTGTTCGATGCTGTCTACGGTCAGTACGCCGAAGGAAACCGGGAGGCCGTATTCCAGTGACACGGAGGCCAGACCTTTGGTGCATTCGCCAGCAACGTATTCAAAGTGTGGCGTACCGCCACGGATTACCGCACCCAGGGCGATGATGGCGTCGTATTTCTCGGAAGCAGCAACGCGCTGTACAACAACCGGAATTTCAAAAGCACCCGGTGCACGGATGATGGTGATGTTGTCTTTTTCAACACCGTGACGCAGCAGGCTGTCGACTGCGCCTTCCAGCAGGCTTTCAACAACAAATGCGTTCCAGCGACCCACGACAATGGCGTACTTGCCATCGTTCGGGGTCAGGTTTCCTTCGATTACTTGAATGTCTTTCATGTGAGCTTCCAATAATTCGTATAACGTTCGTTAGTCGGCATCAAACGGCAGGTATTCGGTAATTTCCAGACCGAAACCGGAGATACCGCTGTACTTCATTTCAGAGCTGAGCAGGCGCATTTTCTGAACCCCCAGTTCGCACAAAATCTGCGAACCGGTACCAATGGTCAGGAAGGCGCCGGAGCTGTCCTTGTTGGGGCTGCGTACCGGACGGGCGCGGCCGAAAAAATCGTCCAGGCTGGCGTCGATGGTTTCGCATTGGCCCGCAGACAACACCACCAGTACACCCTTGCCTTCATCGGCAATGCGCTTCAGGGCCGCCTGGGAAGACCAGCTGGAACCCTGTTGCGGACGCATGCCCAGCACGTCGCGCAGGTAGTTGTTGGTTTGCACACGCACCACGGTAGGGTCGTCGGCGTTGATCTCACCCATGGTCAGTGCCAGGTGGGTGTTGCCTTCGATGGTGTCGCGGAAGGTGTGCAGTTTGAAAGTGCCGAATTCGGTTTCAACATCGTCTGCACTAACCAGCTCAACGGTTTTTTCGTTGTTGATGCGGTAGTGGATCAGGTCGGCGATGGTGCCGATCTTGATGTTGTGTTTTTCGGCAAACACTTCCAGTTCCGGACGACGGGCCATGGTGCCGTCCGGGTTCATGACTTCAATAATAGCCGCCGCCGGAATCAGACCTGCCAGACGCGACAGGTCGCAACCGGCTTCCGTATGACCAGCGCGGCTCAGTACACCGCCCGGACGCGCACGCAACGGGAAAATGTGACCCGGCTGAACGATGTCTTCCGGTTTACCCATCGGGTTGACTGCGGCCAGAATGGTCTTGGCGCGGTCGGCAGCCGAAATACCGGTGGTGACACCTTCGGCGGCTTCAATCGACACGGTGAACGGGGTCGAGAAGCTGGCGCCGTTGCTGGCTACCATGGATGGCAGGCCAAGGAAATCACAGCGTTCGCCGGTAAGGGTCAAACACAGCAGACCACGGGCTTCGGTGGCCATGAAGTTGATGATTTCTGGCGTTACTTTTTCGGCTGCGACAATGATATCGCCTTCGTTTTCGCGGTCTTCGTCATCCATCAGGATGACCATTTTGCCGTCGCGAATGTCGGCAATAATGTCTTCAATGCTGTTCAGTGCCATGCTCTAGCCTGTTTGCTGGTTCCAACGTTCAAGTCTGGCTGATGTTACAGCCATTTGCATTACGCAGTCGGTCTGGTGCCGACTTTTTCTTTGCCGGATCTACGTGTCCGTGTAAGGGGCACGTGCTCTGACTAATAGCCGCGTTTCATAAAGCCGTGTTCGGCCAGAAATCCCTCGGTCAGGCGGGATTGCGGTGTCGCCGTTTCCGGTTTCAGCAGCTGCTCCAGATAGCGGGCAATCATATCAACTTCGAGGTGTACCTGATCACCCGCCTGAATGGAAATCAGGGTTGTCTCAGCGGCTGTATGCGGCACGATGTTGAGAGTGAAGCCGTCGGCGGTCAGGTCATTGGCCGTCAGGCTGACACCATCCACGGTAATGGAGCCTTTGGCAGCGATGTACTTACGCAGCTGCGCCGGTGCTTCGATGCTGAAACGGATCGAACGGGCGTCTGCTTCGCGGCTGCGCACAATACCAACGCCATCAACATGACCGCTGACCAGATGACCGCCAAGGCGGGTGGTCGGCAGCAAGGCCTTTTCCAGATTCACTTTGGTGCCCGCGGCCCACTCGCCAATGCGGGTATGAGCCAGCGATTCGCGTGATACATCGGCGGCAAAGCCTGAGCCGGTCAGCTCCACCACCGTCAGGCAGACGCCGTTGGTGGCGATGCTGTCGCCCAATTGCACGTCGGCCAGATCGAGCGCGCCAGTGTTGATCACCAGCCGGATATCGCCAGAAACCTGTTGGGCCTGGCTGATGGTGCCTACGGCTTCAATAATACCGGTAAACATCAGTGTTCCTCTTGTTCGGTGGCCGCCGGAGTCAGGGTCAGACGCAGGTCGTTGCCAACCATACGGACATCCTGCCACTGCCAGCGCACTTGCTGTTGCATGCGGTCGAACGGCAAATTCAATAGCGGTCGGGCGTTGCTGCCCAACAGCGTCGGAGCGGTGTACACCACCAGTTCGTCGACCAGACCGGCGGCGACAAAGGCGCCCGCCAGTTGAGCGCCGCTTTCGACTAAAACTTCGTTGCAACCTTGCGTCGCCAAATGGCGCAGCAGGGCTTCGAGGTCGACCTTGTCGCTGCTGGCAGCGGCTTGCCAGTGACTGACCCGGGCTTCACAGGCACTGAAGTCGGCACCTGGTTCGTTGTGGCAGGCAATCAGAATATCCCCGGCGAGGCTGAACAGTTTAGCCTCAGGCGTCACTCGTTGACGGCTGTCGACCAGCACTCGCAGAGGTTGACGCCACAAGTATTCGGCTTGTTCAATGCCGGTCTCAGACGGTCGGACAGTCATCGACGGGTTGTCGATCAATACCGAGTCCGCGCCGGTAATCACAGCACAGCTGCGGGCTCGCAGTCGTTGCACATCGCTACGGGCCTGTGGTCCTGTAATCCACTGACTTTCGCCGCTTTGCATGGCGGTGCGGCCGTCAAGGCTCTGGGCCAGCTTGATGCGCACGTACGGCAAGCCAGTGCGCATGCGCTTCATAAAGCCAACGTTAAGCTGTTCGGCTTCTGCCGCCAGACAGGCTTCTGTGACGTCGATACCGGCATCGCGCAACATGCCAAAGCCACGGCCGGCAACCTGAGGGTTGGGGTCGGCGCAGGCGGCGACAACACGGGTTACGCCTGCTTCAATCAGGCCTTTGGCGCACGGCGGCGTGCGGCCGTAGTGGCTGCACGGTTCCAGCGTGACGTAGGCGGTGGCACCACGGGCACGTTCACCAGCCGCGCGCAGGGCGTTGACTTCGGCGTGGGGCTCACCGGCTTTTTGATGCCAGCCTTCTCCTACCACAACCTCATTGCCGTCTGAGTCACTGCCGACAATCACGCAGCCAACCCGAGGGTTGGGGCTGGTGGAGTAGAGGCCTTTGGCGGCCAGCTTGAGCGCACGGGCCATCCATACCTGATCCGGGGTTTCGCAAGACAGCGTGCTCATGGCAGTGGCTCTCCGGAAACCGCCGGTTTGATGTCGGTGTTGAATTCGCCGATTGGCTGGTTGGCCGGAACCTGCTGCGACAGCTGTTCGATTTCGGCGCGGAATTCTTCAATGTCCTGAAAGCTGCGGTACACCGAGGCAAAGCGCACAAACGCTACCTCGTCGAGTTGACGCAGTTCGGCCATCACCAGCTCGCCAATATGACGGCTGCTGACTTCTTTTTCGTGCAGGTTGCGCAGGGTTTGCAGTACCCGGTTAATCATGGCGTCGGTTGCGTCGGCAGCAATCGGACGCTTTTCGAGGGCACGCAATACGCCACTGCGGAGTTTGTTTTCGAGGAAGGTTTCGCGTTCGCCGCTTTGCTTGACGACAAGCGGCAGATTGAGCTCGATGGTTTCAAAGGTGGTGAAGCGCTGGCTACAGTCACAGCACTCGCGACGGCGACGGATTTGAGTTCCGTCGGCCATCAAGCGGGAATCGACCACCTTGGTTTCTGAATGTGAGCAGAATGGACAGTGCATAAGCTGAACGGTGATCTAAAGAGCGAATGGAGGCGCTTTGGCCAAAGCGCGCAATTCTACTCCTGCGACCGGGTTCAGGCAACGACTTCAGCGTCGTTCTGCACCAGTTCAGAAAGAATGTCGTCCAGCCCGTCGGGTTTGGTTTCAAAGTGGTCGATATTGCCCCAGCGTTTGAAACGGCTAACGGCGAAACCGTGGGTGACGTCGTTGAAATACACACAGCAACGGCCGTAGGTGGCGACAACCCAGAAACCACAGCCTTCATCGGCCCAGGGATGCTGCTGCCAGATTTCCGGCGACGGCAATCGAATCAATTCCCACAGGGCTTTCTGGCGTTCCGGAATACGAGCAACCGCGGCTTTGATGCGTTGTTGCAGGCCAGTTTCATTGATCGGTGTCCATTGGGTTTGGGCTTTGCCAAAAACAGTGTCCATGACGCCTCCTTTGTGGGTGACTGACAGAAAGGAAATTGCTCGCAATTCTATGAAAAATGCTTGAAGGGGCAACCAAAAAAACGCCCCCTGATGGAAAGGTGTTACTCAATTGTTGCGAGCGTGTGACAGCGGTGTCTGCAAGTTGTTGATAGTTATCTGGTTTGGCCTTGAAGGCACAGGCTTTGTCAGGATCTGTTGATAAAAACTGGCACTAAAATTGGGTGTCTTAAATTGTCTACTGTGGCGCAAAATACCTTGTTTGAAATCGGGTGTCGGGAGTTGGGTTGTAGGTCAGATAAAGACGCGAAGCGGCTGCCATCTGACGTGCCTGGGCTGTCCCTTTGTCGGATGGCGCAGGCTTATCCGACCTACAGGAAAGTTGTGGGAGGCAGCTTGCTGCCGATGGTTTGTATTTATCGAGAGCAAGCTCTCTCCCACAATGTTGGCCAGACGCCAGACGCCAGACGCCAGACGCCAGACGCCAGACGCCAGACGCCAGACCCCAGAAACACAAACGCCCCGTAAGCGGCGCTTACGGGGCGTTTGTTGGTCTTGCCACAGCGCATTACACGCTGTGTGTTGAATTAACGGTAAACCGGGAATTCTTCACACAGGGCAACAACCTTGGCTTTAACGTCGGCTTCAACGGCGTCGGAGTTGCCGTTTTCCAGACCTTCGAACACGTCACAGATCCAGCCAGCCAGTTGCGCGCACTGTTCTTCCTTGAAGCCACGGGAAGTCACAGCCGGGCTACCGATACGGATACCGGAGGTCACGAACGGGGAGCGTGGGTCGTTTGGTACGGAGTTCTTGTTCACGGTGATGTTGGCGCGGCCCAGGGCTGCGTCAGCGTCTTTACCGGAGTATTCCTTACCAATCAGGTCAACCAGGAACAGGTGGTCGTCAGTACCGCCGGAAACAATGTTGATACCACGACTGATGAAGGTTTCGGCCATGGCCTGGGCGTTTTTAACCACCTGGGCCTGGTAGGCTTTGTATTCTTCGCTCAGCGCTTCCTTGAAACACACGGCCTTGGCGGCGATCACGTGCATCAATGGGCCGCCCTGGGATTCAGGGAATACAGCGAAGTTCAGCTTCTTGTTCAGCTCTTCGTCTTCGTTGGCCAGGATCAGACCACCACGTGGACCACGCAGGGTTTTGTGAGTGGTGGTGGTGACAACGTCAGCGATGCCAACTGGAGACGGGTAAACGCCTGCTGCAACCAGACCAGCGATGTGGGCCATGTCAACGAACAGGTAAGCGCCTACTTCGTCAGCGATGGTGCGGAAACGAGCCCAGTCAACCACGCGAGAGTATGCAGAGAAGCCTGCGATGATCATTTTTGGCTTGTGTTCTTTGGCCAGACGCTCAACTTCTTCGTAGTCGATCTCGCCAGTTTCGGCGTTCAGACCGTACTGAACGGCGTTGTAGATACGGCCAGAGAAGGATACGGATGCACCGTGAGTCAGGTGACCACCGTGTGCCAGGCTCATGCCCAGTACGGTGTCGCCTGGCTTGACCAGCGCCATGAATACAGCGGCGTTGGCCTGGGAGCCGGAGTGAGGCTGAACGTTGGCGTAACCGGCACCAAACAGTTCCTTGGCGCGGTCGATGGCCAGTTGTTCGATCACGTCAACGTGTTCACAACCACCGTAGTAACGCTTGCCCGGGTAGCCTTCGGCGTACTTGTTGGTCAGCTGGGAGCCCTGTGCTTCCATCACGCGTGGGCTAGTGTAGTTCTCGGAAGCAATCAGTTCGATGTGGTGTTCCTGACGGGCATCTTCTGCCTGCATGGCAGTCCACAGTTCAGGATCGAAGTCGGCAATGTTCATATCGCGGCTAAACATCCGGGCATCCTCAATAGAGTTAATGGGGGCATGAAAACGGCAAGGAAATGCCGATTTGCGCCAGATTAAAGAAAAAGGGCGGGCATTCTACCGCAAAATGCCCGCCACTGGCACGTGATCATTCTTCATCTGCGGGGTGAGTTGAATTCACTTCAGCCTCGGCGTCTGCCAGCGTGATGTCTTCCGGTGCACCGGTTTTAAGATAGTCGACCAGCTGTTCTGCGTGCACTGGCCGCGACAGCAGGAAGCCCTGGATTTTCTCGCAGCGAGAGCGCACCAGAAAATCGAGCTGGTCGTTGTTTTCTACCCCTTCGGCAATCACTGCCAGCCCCAGATTGTGCGCCATGGCGATGATGGTGCGGGTGATCTGGGCGTCGTTGCGGTTGGACGGCAAGTTCTGAATGAAGCTCTTGTCGATCTTGAGCATGTCGACCGGGAACTGCTTGAGGTAGTTGAGCGAGGAGTAGCCGGTGCCAAAATCGTCGATGGCAATGCGTACACCCAGCTCACGCAGCTCGTGCAGTAGGGTAAGGGTGTAGTCGATGTCGTCGATCAGGATGGATTCGGTCAGCTCCAGCTCCAACTGATGGGGATGAATGCCCGAGCGCAGAATGGCGTTTTTCACTTCGGAGACGAAATCCGGGTGGTTGAACTGCCGGGCTGAGACGTTGACGGCGATCAGGTCGAGGTCGATGCCCTGTTCCAGCCACTGCGCCAATTGCATGCAGGACTGTTCGATCACCCAGCGGCCAATCGGCACGATCAGACCGGTGTCTTCCAGAATGTCGACAAACAGTTGTGGTGGAATGTCGCCGCGATCCGGGTGATGCCAGCGCAGCAGGGTTTCGACCCCCACCGGACGCAAGGAACGGGAGTCGAACTGCGGCTGGAACATCATGTACAGCTCGTTGCGCTGAATCACCTGATGCAGGTCGTTTTCCAGCTGCATGCGTTCGACCGCTCGGCGGTTCATGTCGGCGTTGAAAAATTGCAGGTTGTTGCGGCCGGATTCCTTGGCGTGGTACATCGCCATGTCGGCGTTTTTCAGAAGTTCAATCACCGTCAGGGCGTCGTTCGGGTAGATAGCGATGCCGACCGAGGCACTGAGGAACAGCTGGTGTTTGTCGATGTAGTAGGGCTTGTTAAGCTCTTTCAGAATGCGTTCGGCAACCTGTTGGCAGAGGGTAGCGATGTCCTTATCCCCGGCGCTGAAGTTCAGACAAACGGTGAATTCGTCGCCGCCCATCCGCGACACAATGTCGGTCGATTTGACGCACTGGCGCAAACGCCCGGCCACTTGCACCAGAATCTTGTCCCCGGCCGGGTGGCCGAACGAGTCGTTGATGGGCTTGAAGCGGTCGAGGTCGATGAACAGCAGTGCTGTACGGTTTTTGCCGTCGCCGCGGTGCATCATCAGGTCGAGGCGTTCGTGCATCTGGGTGCGGTTGGCCAGCCCGGTCAGCGGGTCGAAGTAAGCCAGCCTGTGAATACGTTCTTCAATTACTTTGCGGTCGGTGATGTCCGACATAATGATGGTCAGGCTCTGGATGTTATTTTCATCATCACGAATGATGCTGACCCCGGTCCAGGAGGTGCGCACAGCGCCGTTCTGGCAGAGGAATTTCAGCTCCCCTTGCCAGTAACTGTCGTGCAGCAGGCTTTCCATCATTTCCGACAGGAAGTCGTGGTTGTTGTGCTCCGGGCCAAGCAGGGTTTCCGGTGTTTTGCCCAGCACCTCGCTGCTGTCAAAGCCGGTAATCAGCGAGAATGCCCGGTTGGTTTTGACGATGCGGAATTTGTCGTCGGTAACCAGAATGGCTTCGTTGGAGTTTTCAAATACGTCGGACGCCAGCATCAGCTCGCGCTGGTTCTGACGGGCTTCGGTCACGTCCCGGCAAACCCCGAGAATGCCTTCCATCACCCCATTGGAATTCCATAGCAGGGTGGCCTGTAACTCCAGAATGTAGCGTTCGCCATTGCGGGCGCGGGCGGTGATGTCCCGTTGAATCAGCACCTTGTGGTGCTCTTCTTCACCGGCTTTCAGCACAACCCGCAAGCGCGACCGGAATTCCTTGAACAGCCGACGAATATCGCGCTTGTCGAAAATCGTGCCGATACCCAGCTCAAACAGGTCGGCCGAGGTGTACCCCAGCAGCCGTTCGATGGAGGCACTGACGAAGGTGAAATTCAGATGGGTGTCGGTGGACCAGACAATATCGGTCATGTTTTCAGCCACCAGACGGTAGCGCGCTTCGCTATCGACAATCTGTTGCTGCTTGGTGACCTCTTCGGTGATGTCTCGTGAGGTACAGATATAGCGGTCGACCTGGCCTTCAATGTCGCGCCTGAAAGGGGTGTATTCCAGCTGAATGACCCGGTGAGTGCCGTTAGCATCGAGGAACTTGCCCCGAAACAGCAGCGGCTCGTTGCTGCCGCAATTGCGCAGCTGGCGCAGGGTTTCCTGCATGCCCTGTTTGCATTCCGGGGTGGCGCAATACTGTGGCCAGTCGTAGGCGTCCACGCTGCTGTCGGGCAGGTAACCAAGGGTTTCGGCGGCACTGCGGTTGCTGTAGACGATGCTTGGCAGCAGTTCGTCATCAAGGTTGGCGACACGCACAGTGTCCGGCATGGCGGCCATCACCGCGCCCCAGAAGGCTTCCTGCTCGCGGGTTAATTCGTTGGCGCGCTTTTTCTCGGTAATGTCGATCAGGCTAACCATCACCTGCTGGTCGATGCCGCTGCTGAAGTGCGCCGACAACACCCGTACCGGGCCATCCAGCCGCTTTAATTGCAACTCGGCTTCGACAAGGCGATGGGGCGACTGCTGCATTTGTTGCAAGCATTCCATGAGCTTGTCGCAGCCCAGTTGGAACAGCTCGGCAAACTGCAATTGCATTTGCGGTTTGCTGCCCGCGCCAGCCAGTTCAACGGCGGCGTTGTTGGCGTTGACTAGAGCGATGGAGTCGAGGCTTTTGTGAAAGCCAGACAGGTCGAGCACCCAGTGCGCGACCCCCGCTTCTTCAAACAACGACATATAGCGCTGGCGGCTGCGCTCCAGCTCCTGACGGGTTCGCACCGAGGTGCTGATATCACGCAGAATCCAGACGATGCCGTCGATCTGGTTGTCGCGGTACAGCGGGTGGTAGTTCTGCTCCAGCACGCGGGCTTCTTCACCGACCACCACAGACAGCGTACGCCCCTGATCCTGCAAGGCTTCCAGTTCCCGAATGCTCAAACCGTGGGTCCACAGTGCGCGTGGGTGCGGCCAAACCTGTTCCAGTGGCTGGTTCAGCCAGCGGCCGTCGCTGCCATTTAAATAGGCTGCAGCAGCGGTCGAGCCCGGATCGGTTACTGGAGACGCGTTTGCAGGCCTGTTTTGAGAAGAGGCAGAGTACATGCCAAACAAGGTGGCCGCGCGCGGGTTGTAATAGGTGATGTTGCCTTTTGAATCGGTCGATACCAACGCGTCTTCAATCGACTGCAACACCAGATCGGCACGGGCTTCGGCGTGAAGTCTGGCAATTTCTGCCTGTCGGGCGGTTTGCTCGGTTTGCTTTTGCAGTCGGATAGACGTCAGTACCACCAAACTCATCACCAGAATCAGAATCAGTGGGCTCATCAGGCGCTCGGCAATTTGCCCGGCGATGTAGCCTTCCACTTCACAAGCCAACAGCTGCCAGCTGCTGTTGGGAATCGGCAGCCGCGCCAGCTCGGCGTGGCCGCGAATTTTCGGCGGCAAGCGCTGCCCTCTGCTGTCTTCCAATGCGAACACCATAGCGGGCTGGGCCGTTTCCAGCAGGGCGTCTTGCAGGATGCCGGTGGGCACCTGGCTGATGGCCCAGTTGCTTTCGCCACTGACACAGTGGCTGACCATATACGTGGCGTCACCAACAATCACCGGGCTGCTCATGCTGGGCGCAATCAGCCCAAGTTCGCGCTGCAATTGCTCGAAGCTGAGGATGTCGGGCATGAAGTCGCCACGGCGGTGGTAAATAGCTCCGTAACGATCCAGGAAGACGGCGTTGGCAGCGGTCTCAATCAACAGTGCGGCTGGGGTGGGGTCGTCTGGCAGCAGGCCGGTTTGTGGGGTGTCGTCGCATTGAACGGCGTAATAGGCCTGCAAGATCGCGGTGACCTGACGGGCGTGGTCGCGGGTGCTGTTTTCCGCCTGGGTTAAAAGATAGCGTTGTTCGTCGACATAAATGCTGTACAGGTTGATCAGCGACAGCGCCGCCATAATCAACCAGGAGATGGTAAGCAGGCGCTTTTGGCTTGGCCATTGATATTGGCCATTTCCGGTGTGTGGTTCACTCGACATAAAACTTTCCCTGTCCTGAGCCTGCTGATTCTACTTGGAAAGACCCGGAAGCCAACCAGGGACCCTCTGAAAAACTCGGAGCCTGCTCTGGATGACAGGGTGCAGCTGAGTCACGAAGCTGATTTGCAGGCCTGACGGGTCAAGTCAAAAATCAGCGACACAGAGTCAGCAATGCCCTGCCATCCCCGTAGGGCGCGGCCTGCAGGCCGCCAGAACGGTGTTGGCGAATTTGGAAAGGACTCGTCATTCCACTGCATTCGCCGCCTTGTTCTGACAGCTTGCAGGACACGCGCAGAGCTGTGCAGAGTTATTCAGAGGGTCCCTAGAATGGCAACTGTTTGATCATTTGTCGATCAGATCAAACCTGACTATCCCGGTTTCTCTTACCGTAACCTTGGCTGCTGGTGTTTACTCTGCCCTTCAGAAGACTCGGCCCTTCAGAAGATAGCGGTATGCAGAGGAATTGCGAGACAGGCCACCCTTTGTTTGCCAATGACCGTGCTTTTGAGTAGTTTGGCGCGGTTTATCAAGTTATGAGGTTCACCATGGCACAGTATGTCTTCACGATGAATCGTCTGGGCAAGATTGTTCCGCCCAAGCGTCAGATTCTGCGCGATATTTCACTTTCTTTCTTTCCTGGCGCCAAGATTGGTGTGCTGGGTTTGAACGGTTCCGGTAAATCCACTCTGCTGAAGATCATGGCCGGTGTCGACCAGGACTTCATTGGTGAAGCCCGTCCACAGCCAGAGCTGAACATTGGCTACCTGCCACAGGAGCCGGAACTGGACCCGGCCAAAGACGTTAAAGGCAACGTTGAAGACGGTTTGAGCGAGCTGGTGAACGCCAAAGCTGAACTGGACCTGGTATACGCTGCCTACGCCGAACCGGATGCCGACTTCGACGAACTGGCCAAGAAGCAGGGTCGTCTGGAAGCCATCATTGAAGCCGCTGGTGGTCACGACCTCGACCGCCAGATGGAAATTGCCGCCGACGCCCTGCGTCTGCCGCCATGGGATGCCGACGTGACCAAACTGTCCGGCGGTGAGCGTCGCCGTGTGGCCCTGTGCCGCCTGCTGATGTCCAAGCCAGACATGCTGCTGCTGGACGAACCTACCAACCACCTGGATGCTGACTCCGTAGGCTGGCTGGAAAAATTCCTCGAAGAATATCCGGGCACCGTAGTGGCCATTACCCACGACCGTTACTTCCTGGATAACTGTGCCGAGTGGATTCTGGAACTGGACCGCGGCCACGGTATTCCTTACCAGGGCAACTACACCACCTGGCTGGAAGCCAAAGAGAAGCGTCTGGAGCAAGAAAAGAAAGCCGAAGATGCCCACGCCAAGGCCATCAAGCACGAACTGGAATGGGTTCGTAAAGGTGCCAAGGGTCGTCAGTCCAAGTCCAAGGCCCGTCTGGCTCGCTTCGAGGAAATGAACTCCCGCGAATTCCAGACCCGTAACGAAACCAACGAAATCTACATCCCGCCTGGTCCACGCCTGGGCGACAAGGTGATTGAATTCCACAACGTCACCAAGTCCTTCGGCGACCGCGTCTTGATCGACGACCTGAGCTTCACCGTTCCGGCCGGTGCCATTGTTGGCATCATCGGTGGTAACGGTGCCGGTAAGTCCACCCTGTTCCGCATGATTGCTGGCACAGAACAGCCGGATTCCGGTGAAGTGGTGACGGGTGAAACCGTCAAGCTGGCCTTCGTAGAACAGCTGCGCGACGAACTGGACGACAGCAAAACCGTATGGGAATCCATTTCCGACGGTCAGGACATGCTCAACATCAACGGCAAGGAATACCCAAGCCGCTCCTACATTGGTCGCTTTAACTTCAAGGGCGGTGACCAGCAGAAGCGCGTGGGTGAGCTGTCCGGTGGTGAGCGCGGCCGTCTGCAACTGGCCTACACCCTGAAGCAGGGCGCCAACGTACTGCTGCTGGATGAACCGTCCAACGACCTCGACGTAGAAACCCTGCGTGCGTTGGAAGAAGCGGTCGACGCCTTCCCGGGCACCGTGATGGTGGTATCCCACGACCGTTGGTTCCTGGACCGTATTGCCACCCATATTCTGGCTTACGAAGGCGACTCCAAGGTCAACTTCTTCGAAGGCAACTACACCGAGTACGAAGCCGACCGTAAGAAGCGTCTGGGTGCCGATGCTGCGCCTAAGCGCGTGAAGTACAAGCGACTGGCCCAGTGATCACCAGCGCAGCGGTTTTGACTGCTGCGCAAGCTCGTTATCGGTTTCTGGCGGCAGGTAACTGGCGACAGATGACCGGTAACTGATGATTGGTAATGGATAAAAAGCCGCTCAACCGCAAGGTAGAGCGGCTTTTTTATGGCTTGCGGGGTGGCTTTTCAAAGAGGACGGCTGCGCTTGAACGTGAGAAAATCCGAACCATCATCGCGCCCCAACAATAATTAACCAAGGACCACACCGTGCTGTTTTTCCCCATCCAGCAAGAACTCGACTGCATCAGCGACGACGGCCGCATCATTGGCCGCATCCGATTCAATGCCGATACCGGTAAACATCGGTTTCAGCAGGATGCCGAGGTCAAAACCTTGAGCGAGGTCGAACAGGCGGAAGTCAACAAACGCCTGACAGGACTGGATGCCGGGATCTACAGCATTCCCATGCAAGACGACGACTGACGTTCGGTGACATCAGCGTGTGGGCAGCGGTTCTGGCACTGACGTCAGTCTGGCCAAAATGATCAAGCGTTTGTTGTCAGCGGTAATCCCACGCGGCGGCGGCCCTCGTCGGTCTTGATCGAAAAATCGCTACCGGCAAACGCCTCACCTTCTGGCCCACATAAAAAAGCCACCGCTCTTGCCACCCATTCGGGAGGTATATGGGCCGACCAGTCCAGTTCACTGACGACGTTGATTTTCGAGTCGCGTATTTTGGCCATCATATCGGTTGCCACGGTGCCCGGTGATAATCCGACCACGCGGATATTCCTGCCCTGCAATTCGCGCTGAGCTACTTCAGTCAGTTTTTTCGCGGCAGCCTTGGTCGAGCAATAATGACTCCAGCCCGGCAGAGCGCTGTTGGCGGCCCCCGAACTCATATTGACAATCACGCCTTCGCCCGCTTCCAGCATGTGCGGCAGCGCCGCTCGCATGCAGAAATACACGCCCTTGAAATTGACATCGGCGGCCAATGCCCACTGTTCGGGATCGCTGTCGGCAAGATGCGCCAGCGGATCAATCAGCCCGGCGTTGTTGATCAAAAAATCGATGCGAGAGCACTGTTCAAGGCTACGATCAACCGCTCGTTGAACCGATGCGTAATCACTGACATCGCAACACATGGCCAACGCATTTCCCCCCGCCTTCTTGATGCTTTCGACAACATCTTCCAGGGCGGCTTGAGAACGTGCGGTGATTACCACAGTCGCGCCCAGCTCTGCCAGTAATTCCGCGATGGCGCGGCCAATGCCTCGGCTGGCGCCCATCACCAGCGCGGTTTTGCGGTTGAAATTCAGCTCAGGCAGGCCACTGCCGTTAGTAACATTCGATGGCCAAGTGTGTGCATGAGTCTGGTTCGTTGGGTCTGACATAGACATGCTCCTTTACGGTTTGAAAAGTCCGTGAATGGTTCAGAAGCAGAATATTTGGCAGTGGCAGTGCAATAAATCAGAATGGATGAATTGGATTCGTGCGTAATACGCACGAAGGGGAGGGACAATGACGCTGGATCAGATCAGACTTTTTGTTGCCGTATACCGAAGCCGCAGTTTTGCTGCCGTTGCCCGCGAGCTGGATATGGCGCCGTCATCGGTCTCGCGGGCGGTGGCAGCGCTGGAAGATCAACTGCAGGCTCGGCTGTTTCAGCGCACCACCAGAAACCTGTCGCCAACCCAACTGGGTGAGCAATATTTTCACCGCGTTGAAGCCCTGCTGGAAGAACTGGAATTGGCCGGTCAGGAAGTGGTTAGTCAGCAAGCTGAGCCCTTTGGTACCTTAAGGGTGTCTGCCTCAACCTCGTTTGGCGAGGCCGTGCTGGCGCCATTGCTGAAAGACTTCTATCTACAATACCCGAAGATCCGTTTGCAGCTGCGGCTTACCGACCATCAAATCAACCTGGTGGAAGAACAGTGTGATATCGCCATCCGTCACGGCCGCCTGCAAGACAGCAACCTGATTGCTCGCAAACTCAGAGACGTTCGCTATCGGCTGGTGGCCAGCCCGGATTACCTTGCGGGCAATCCCGCGATCAAGCAACCCCAAGACATCAGTCACCACACCATCATCAGCTTTGAATACAGCCCCTTCGACAAGGTATGGAAATTCCGCCGCGCTTCCAACAACTCGCCCGCCGCCTCCAGCAGCATAGACGAGCAGAGCGTTGTTATAGAACCGGCATTAACAACCACCACCGCCTCCACCATTAAACGCTGCGTTACCAGTGGGATGGGAATCGCCCTGTTACCCGACTGGATCGTTGAAAATGAACTGAAGCAACAACAACTGACCAAGCTGCTGCCAGAGTGGCAGATCGCCGCCGCCGATTTTGACACCGCCGTGTGGCTGTTATACCCATCGAAGCGGTTTGTACCCGCCAAAACCACCGCCTTAATCGACTACCTGCAACAGCACATGAGCTAAAGTCGAAGCCGGATAGAGAACCAAACAGACGAAGATGAACAGCCCTCGATTGGAGCGATGCCCATACCTGCATCAAACATTCATGCGCATTTAGCCAGAAATGTTTGCTCGTTTTGCATCCAGCTGATAGCGTAAGTGGCTGATTTTAGAGACCTTGTTAAGCAAGGTTTACAAGTTAATGCGCACAGAAGAGTGGAGTTAGTGCGCATGCGCATTAACCTGGTGATGGAATTGTCGGTATTGAATGGAATGGCCTTCAAAATCAACAGGTTGTGGAAGGTTATTCAAAACAGCCTGACTGAGAAACCGCGCATGCGCACTAATAAACTGTTATGCATAAGGAATGAACGTGGCGAGAATTCCAACACGGATAGCACTGAAAAAATTTTACCAAGAACGTTCAGAAGAAGTAAAAATTTATTTTGAGCACCTTCTTCCACTGTTAGAGGCCAACTTACCTTATGATATTGGTCTTGCATATGTTTTCTTAAAGACTGAACAGGCTCAAAATCGAGCCCTTTATGGTGGGGTTGTAAAAATTCATCGAGGTAAAAGTGCTTTTGTCTCTAGAGTTATGAATTTTCAACATTTAACCAGAGATGGTTTTAAAGAAATTTATAGAAATGTTTTTGGGCAGTCGATAAGAGATATAACAACTAATAAATTAAGTGAGGCGGAAGTTGTCAGAGACAAGGTTATTCATGGTAAACAAGTATCAGATGCTGAGTTACGCGAAGCCATAGCCGATGTACTAGAATACGCCGAGTTACTTAATGATGAGGTTTCTTCAGTAGCTAGCTTTAAACCTTTTGGGAATATGAAAGGATTTAAAGGAAGGGCAGACTCTCTCGACAATAGAACCACCAAATGGCTTATGAAAGGTATGGGTTTTGGTGTCAGAGCATAACAAGAAATTAAAGTTTGCCCGCAAGCGGGCTGGGACCTCAAAAGCTACGCTTTTTCGGCCCCTTAATTGAGCGTTGAAGCTGTAGAAAAACCCCTCCAAACCGCGTCTCTGCGGTAAAATTCCTGGCAGCAGCGAGGAAGTGATATGCCAAGGTACAAGCACTACGATTACAGCCAGACGTCGATGGTAGTAATCAACTTCGAAGAGCAGATTCAGCCTGGTACGTTCGAATATGCTTTGCATCACTTGATCACGGATCGGCTGGATTTAACCCCGTTCGACGACTTGTACTGCAACGATGGTAAGGCCGGTGGGCGTCCTGCTTATGATCCTGCGATTCTATTGAAGATCATCCTGTTCGCGTATTCCAAAGGCATCACGTCAAGCAGAGAGATCCAATGGTGTTGTGAGCACAACATTATTTTTAAGGCGCTATCCTGCGATTCCGTCCCGCATTTCACCACCATTGCTGCCTTCGTTAGCAGCTATCCATTGGAGATCGAACACTTGTTCGAACAGGTGCTGCTGGTCTGTGATCAGGAAGGCCTGTTGGGCAAAGAACTCTTTGCCATCGATGGCTGCAAGTTGCCCTCAAACGCTTCCAAAGAGTGGTCGGGCACCTTCAAGGAACTGGCTGAGAAGCGAGATAAAATCCAGCGTCAAATTCGTTACTGGATGTCGGAGCACGAGAAAATAGACAAGGAATCTGACGACAATAGCCGTCAGGAACGCATCGAAAAAACGGTCAGCACCCTGAATAACGCTTTCGATAAAATCGACCAGTTCCTAAAGACGCAAAGCCCATGGACGGGCGTCAATAAACGAGGGGCTGAAGTTAAAAGCAACATTACCGACAACGAGTCGGCGAAGATGAAAACTTCGAAAAGAACGATTCAGGGCTTCAATGGCATCGCCACCGTCGATAAAAAACACCAGATCATCGTTGATGCCCAGGCCTTTGGTCACGGTCAGGAGCAGCACACGCTAAAGCCCATTCTGGCAGAGGTTCGGGAGCGTTTTCAGCGACTGCGCATCCGGGAGAATATCCTCAAGGATGGCGTGATCATCACGGCAGATACCGGCTTTGCCAGCGCTGCCAACAACGACTATCTGTACAGCAACAAGATCAACGCCTACATCTCGGATTACCGCTTTCGTAGCAGGGATGAACGCTTCGATGATCAGAAAGACAAGTACGGCCACCGCCACGAAGAGAACCGTAAAAGCACTCGCTACAAGCAAATCCCGGCGAGCGAATTTGACTTTGACCCAACGAAAAACACCTGCATTTGTCCGCAGGAAAAAGCCCTGACGTTTAATGGTATTCGTGAAGATAACGAAGGGAACCAAACCGCCTATTTTACAGGCAGGTTACTGGGGTGTCGGGTCTGTCCAATCAAGGCTCAATGCATGACGAACCCGGAATCAGCGGATCACAGAAAAGGTTCTGGTAGACAGGTATCGTTCCGGGTTTACAGTGCGACACCGACGTATACGGACTGGATGAAGGCCAGAATCGACAGTGACGAAGGCAAACGAATTTACAGCCACCGAATGTCGACAGTAGAGCCAGTGTTTGCCAACCTGGAACACAATAAAGGCTTGAAGCGGTTCAGCCTGCGGGGTAAAAAGAAGGTACAAGCCCAATGGCAGTTATATGCCACGGCACACAATATTGAGAAGTTGATACCGCGTTTGGGGCAATAGCAGGGAAGTCAAAAGAAAAGGAGGTTAAATATGCAACGATATCGTGTTTTATTCATCTCCAGTTGTTTTGAAATGTTAAGAAAGACGGTGGGCTCTGATTTTCGATGGTTTCCTAATATTTGTACAATGTCAGCTTCGAAAATACTTTTTCTACAGTCTCGTTAGATTACCATGGTTCAAAGGAGGTTGTTATCCATTCTAAATTAGATTTTTTATTAAATCAGGCGGATATTGGAAACTATAATAAGTGTGAAATTGTTGAGATATTTGGTTTTGATAAAGAAAAAAAAGAAGCATTCAATATTTACACCTTAGTTGTTTTTGAAAATACAAAACAATTAGACATTGAAGAATTAATGACCGAAAAGCTACGGATATTTAAAGGTCATAATAATCTATCTTGGGGCATTAAAAGAAGAATCGTTGATATTGAGGTAGCCCAAGAACTTTATCTTCAGCTTTTACAAAACAATCAATTTAGAATTGATGAATCGTTAAAAATTGGAGAAGTCAAATTATTACAAGAGCAATATGTTCCTTCAAGAGAAGATATGCACCATGAAGTACAGCTGAATAACATATTGAAAAATAATTTTAAAAATGGCTCATATATTATTGAGTTTTTTGATGAAGAAAAAAATAATGTTAAATATTTATTAGATTCTCCGTTGTTATTGAATCGGTTTAGTGAAGATGTCAGTAGTATATTACCCATGAAAATTGGAACTACATCGGATAGATTGGGTAATATTATTTTTCAACTTCCTATAAATAACTTTAAGATTAATCAAGAATCTATCTTGGGAAATAATCCAAGAAGATACAAAGGGATTAAGCTTGAAATTATTCCACAATCAGAGACTTTTGATATCCAAAAGTTAGTAGCTAGATTGTATGAAGAAGATGGCGACAAACTTATTGGAAGACAAAGGCTTATAAATATTGATGGTGCTATTACAAATATCGATTTTGATGATTGTTTCGGAACTCATGTTGAACTAATTGATAAAAATACTTCGCTAATTCTGTGTAAATATAAATTTTCTATTCCAAAACTATTGCACACGTCTATGAACATTGTTGAAAATCAAAAACGAGTTTTTCAAATTAATGGGAATGCACATAGACTTCAAGTATCTACAAATGCAAATAACTCTGTTATTGGCAATGAAAAGAGTAAATCTTTTGACGAATGGATAAGAAATAGAAAGTACGAGCAGGAGCTAAAAAACTTAGAAACAACTAAGTCATTTATTCAATATTTTGGTAATGAGGAAGAAAAAGCTTTCAATGATGTAAGAGAGCTTATTAATAAACATGGTGGAAAAGGTGTCTATCTTTGGGATCCATATTTAAGTGCGATTGATATTAAAAATACGTTGTATTATTGCAGTGCTAAATATGTACAGATGAAGGCCATTAGTGCATTGAAACAGCATAATAGAAAAGAGCAAGCTAAAAGCGATATGATAGGAGAGTTTGAAAAAGATAAAAAAGAATTCTTATTCTTAAATCTGGAAGTCAGAGGAAAGATTGGAGCTAATGGCTATGATTTCCACGATAGGTTTTTAATATTTCCTTTGGAAAAACCAAAAGTTTGGTCTCTTGGTATTTCAGTAAATCAATTAGGAGCTTCACATCATATTTTACACGAAGTAAAAAATGCTCAGCATATTTTGAATGCCTTTAATAAGCTATGGAATGAGTTAAATAGTGAGGAGTGCTTGGTGTGGAAGAGCAATTGAGCATTTTAGATAAATACTTTAAATTATATGAAGATAAGAACTACCAAGAAAAATTTTATGAATTTTCATATGGTTCAATATTTGGTCATTTTATTGAGTGCAAAATATATAAATATGATGAGGGTGAATTACTAAATCAACATACGATCAACGAAGAGTTTGAGAAAATCATTGTAGAAATAAAAGATTTAAAGTTAAAAATTAAACTAATTCCTCTGATATTGTTTCTCGGTGAAGAGTATTGGAAAAATTTTATGGAAATGAATTTTTTTGATGACATATGTTTAACTTTGTTAGATGATTTTAAATCATTATCTTTTAAAATTGACTTTAGTAAAATTAATGGATTTTCTCATGCTTATGAAGATCAGCAAGACACAATAAATCGGATTGAAAAAAAAGAATTTAAAACAATATCTGATTTTAACACGAATCCAAATATGGGTAATTATCAATATAATAATTTCATTTATTTGGTTGCAAATAGATTTTTCTTTGATGAATATTGCCAAGCTTTAGATAAAAAAGATGGTTTCACATTTTTAGTTTTCTTAAGCGGCTTGGAGTATGGTCAGATAGAGGGATTTGATAAAAGACTAAAAATATTTGATAATATTAGTAATAATAAAACTCTGCTGCAAATAAAATTACTAGGAGACATATTGCTGCATGGTGATAATGACGAATTTATTTGTAAAACTATAATAGATTTTTCTATGAAATCGGAGTTGTGGCAGCAATTTATAAGTTTCTATTTAGAGTATCCATCACGTTATCCTCAACTCTTTAAACTGCTCTCAAAAATAATCATTCAATTAGATGAAAAAAGCATAGATTTACTACTTAATGGTATCAGAATAACTAAATTCATATCAAGTGAGAGTAAAGAAGCACTAAGCAGTTGTTTCTTAAATATTCAAAAAGATGAGATGAAAAAATATTGTTTGGAGACTCTATCTCTAAGATGGCTAAATTTCATAGATAGTTCCAGTGACTATTTCGGAAGTATAATTTTGACCGATATCATAGATTTAGTTGTCGTTTACATAAGAGATTTTCAGGATAAAAAGGTAGTTGTTCAAGAGATTGAAATAATTTTATATAGCCTAGATGAAATAGATAATAAATGGTTTGTTGATATGTCGGAATATTCAAGCTATTTTTACAAACTGATGACGAAATTGTTCGTCTATGGGTTTGCTATGAAAAAACACAATCTGTATAACTTAAAAGAAAAAATTGATTTTATTTGTAGTGGAAATTCTGTATTGAAAAATGAAAAAATCTTTCAAAACAAGACAGCTTTACAGCTATTTGAAGAGTGTATAATCTAACAAATTGCTCAACATTGACGGCTAATTCAGCAAGGCGTTAATACCTCCACCTCTCTGCCTCTGACGGCAGAGAGGAATCTACTCTGTTCCTGGTTTGATCCCTCTCTAAGTTACAGCAGCATCACCCCATATCCAGCGTCATCACCAATCGTCTTTCGCCCTCGGGCACTTGTGGTGAGCGGTGGACGATGCCGTTGCCTTCGTTATCGATCCAGCGTTCGCCTTTCAACAAACAAACGTCGCCTGCTCGGGTTTTGATGATGGCGTCTTCGGTTTCGAACAAGCCACCGGCAAAGTCCTGAATTGGGCCGGGGCCGAGTTTGCTGCGGTCGACGTCGCGATTATCCAGAAATTCGCTGGCTGGGCCTGTGTAGGTGGTGACCAGTCGGCACGGTACCTTGTCAACGTGAAAGCGCGGGCACATGGCGCGGTCGAGGGCGGTGAGGCGCAGGCCAACGGCGTCGAGTTCGAACAGGCAGCTGTACATGTCTACCAGTGTTTGAATGTCGCGGTACAGCTCGGGTGCCAAGGGACCGAGTTCGGCAGTCAAGCGCTCGATGCAGTTGTCGGCGGTGACTTCCCGCGACAGCTTCAAGGTTGGCTGGCTGTTCAGCAGGGCATTGACTTCGGCATGCACGGCACCCGGCAGCGAGCGCTGCCAGATGGCCAGGTTCACTGCCGGGTTGTAAATGTCGGCCAGCACTTCGTTGGCGTTGCTGCTACTGATCGCTGTTGGCGATGTCAGATGGGCGTTCATCAGGGCAGCGACGCCACCGGAAACAGGCTGGTTAACTCCCATAATTACGCTCCTGGCTGCCAGGCTGGAAACGGGTCTTCCAGTGTTAGCCAGTATTCCTTGCCGCGCAGCAGTTCGTCGTCGTTCAGCAGGCAGTCGTCGAGGGCGGCGATGATTTGTTGTTGATCCAGCCCCTGGCCAATAAATACCAGTTCCTGACGCATGTCGCCGAACGGTTCTTGCCACACTTCCTTGATGGATTGCAGGTATTCCTCGTCGGTTGGCCAACGTTCTTGCGGAATCGCTTTCCAGAACATGCCAGCAAAGCCGTAGCGGGCGATGCCGCCTGCCTGACTCCATTGACCGGCAAATTCAGGGCGCGATGCCAGCCAGAAGTAGCCCTTCGAGCGGATCAGTTTGCCGTGGCTCTTTGTATTGTGGAGGAAGTCGTAAAAGCGCGCTGGGTGGAAGGGCTTGCGGGCGCGATAGGCGAAGCTGCCGATGCCATACTCTTCGGTTTCCGGTGTGTGTTCGCCACGCAGTTCTTTCAGCCAGCCGGGGGCGGCGGCGGCGCGGTCGAAGTCGAAGCGGCCGGTGTTGAGGATTTCGTTGGCAGGCACTGCGCCTTCGGCGATCGGGATGACCCTGGCTTCGGGGTTGAGTGTTTTAAGGATGGATTGCAGCCGTTGAAGGTCTTCTGGCTGGGCCAGGTCGGTTTTGCTGATCAGGATGACGTCGGAGAATTCGACCTGATCAATCAGCAGGTCAGCGACGCTGCGTTCATCTTCTTCGCCGAGGGATTCACCGGTTTCCTGAAGGTATTTGGCTTCGTCGTAGTCTTTCAGGAAGTTCACGCCGTCGACCACGGTGACCATGGTGTCGAGCTTGGCGACTTGAGACAGCGACTCGCCGTTTTCGTCTTCGAAGGTAAAGGTTTCGGCAACAGGCAGTGGCTCGGAGATGCCGGTGGATTCAATCACCAGATAGTCAAAGCGACCTTCGCGGGCCAGTCGCGAGACTTCAATCAGCAGGTCTTCACGCAGGGTGCAGCAGATGCAGCCGTTGCTCATTTCAACCAGCTTTTCTTCCGCTCGGTTGAGCTCCACTTCTTGCTGAATGGTGGCGCCGTCGATGTTGATTTCGCTCATGTCGTTAACGATGACGGCGATTTTCAGGCCATCACGGTTATTCAGCAGGTGGCTCAGTACGGTGGTTTTACCCGCGCCCAAAAAACCGGACAGGACGGTGACAGGGAGGCGGTGTGTTAAAGCGTTCATGGCGATGTCCATCAAAAGCGTTCGGGTTCGGGTTGCGGTTCTGACTTCTTATTAAATGTTATGACATAACAAAATAATCAAAGAGACACGCAAAAACAAGCCATGAAAAACGCTCAGGAGTGGTTGGAATGCTGAGTTTTGTTTATTGAGCGGGTTGAGAGGACGTCAGCGAAGGAAGCGGGGGATTGCAGTCAGGGGAGCGTTGAATTGAAAAGCGCCGCTAAACCCGCGACGCTTTTTCCAGAATTTCAGGTTGGCTGTGCGCCAGTTTGTCGTTCAGGTAGCGCAGGCGGCGGCTGATTTCCCGCAGCATGTTCATCTGAATCAGGGTGAACTGTTCAAGGTCGAACTGGTACAGCTCGTACAGTGCCGCAGCGGGCAGTTCGAGGGCGTCGCATTCGGTAACGGCTTTGACCGATGCGCCGCGCGGGTTCATATCCACAATGGCCATTTCACCAAAGCTGTCGCCGCACACCAGACTGCGCAAGGTGCGCATTTCCGAGCCACATTGTTTGATCACTTCGGCGTAGCCGCGTTCCATGATGAACAAGGAGCTGGCGGGGTCGCCTTCGTGGAAGAAGTAGTCGTCGGACTTGAGGTGAATTTGCACACAACGCTGTTCCAGAAACGCAATGGCTTCCGTGGAAAGTGCGCCGAATATCGGCATGTCCTTGAGCAGTTCGATCCGGCTCGGGCTGGTGCAATGACGTTGCTCGCCCTCGACGTTTGACAGCATGCGGGTATCTCGAATGGGTCTAACTGATTATGTTAATACCAGCTACGCCAAAATGGGAATAGTACGAAGGGTTTTGTCAGCCTCTGATAGATAGTCAGTTGATAAGGACCCTCTGAACAACTCTGCACAGCTCTCGGCTCTGGCTTCCTGCTTCGCCCTACCTCCTGCATCCATGCAGTCGTGCGCGAGTTCTGCAGGTTGTCAGAACAAGGCGGCGAATGCAGTGGAATGACGAACCTGTCCGGTCGAGTCTTTCCAAATTCGCCAACACCGTTCTGGCAGTCTGCAGGCCGCGCCCTACGGGTATGGCAGGGCCTTGCTGACTCTGTGTCGCTGATTTTTGACTTGACCCGTCAGGCCTGCAAATCAGCTTCGTGATTCAGCTTCACCCTGTCATCCAGAGCGGGCACCGAGTTATTCAGAGGGTCCTTGGTATCCGTTTTGGGCGTGGGGAAGGAGGCTGCCCTATGGTGGGTGACCACGATGAAAAAAGCGAGCGTGATTGAAAAAACGAACGGCCAGAAAAAGCGAACGACTACAAAAAAGCCCGCAGATTTCAGAATCGGCGGGCTTTAGAGTTAGTGCCAAGTGCGATCAGGCACCCAGACGAGCGTATTGTTCGCTTTCGTCTTTTGGCTCTGGAATCAGGTCATCCAGTTCTTCTGGCGCTTCGGTCACCTTGTGACGGGAGTTGATGCCCAGACGCTTGAACAGCTCGACGTCCTTGTTGGCCGCCGGGTTTGGCGTGGTCAGAAGGCATTCACCGTAGAAGATGGAGTTGGCACCGGCAAAGAAACACATGGACTGCATTTCGTCGGTCATTTCTTCACGACCGGCACTCAGACGCACGTGGGATTTCGGCATCAGGATGCGAGCCACGGCGATGGCACGAACGAAGTCGAGCGGGTCAACGTCGTCTTCTTTTTCCAGTGGCGTACCGGATACTTTTACCAACTGGTTGATTGGCACGGAATCCGGATGTTGTGGCAGGTTGGCCAGCTGACGCAGCAGGCCTGCGCGGTCACGCTGGCTTTCTCCCATGCCCAGAATACCGCCAGAACATACCTTCATACCGGCTTTACGCACGTTATCCAGCGTATCCAGACGGTCGCTGTAGGTACGGGTGGTGATGATCTCGCCGTAGTATTCCGGTGAGGTATCGAGGTTGTGGTTGTAGTAGTCCAGACCGGCATCGGCCAGACGTTCGGCTTTGCCGGCGTCGAGCATGCCGAGGGTCATGCAGGTTTCCAGACCCAGCTCTTTTACGCCGCGCACCATGGCTTCAACGTATGGCATGTCTTTTTCACGCGGGGAACGCCAGGCGGCACCCATGCAGAAACGGTCAGAGCCAGCGGCCTTGGCGGCCTTGGCTTTTTCAATCACCGCCTGAACTTCCATCAGACGTTCTTTTTCAAGGCCGGTGTCGTAACGGGCGCTTTGCGGGCAGTAAGCGCAGTCTTCCGGGCAGGCACCGGTTTTGATCGACAGCAGTGTGCTGACCTGTACCTGATTAGGGTCGAAGTACTGGCGGTGAATGGTCTGCGCTTCAAACAGCAGATCGTTCATTGGCTTGTTCAGCAGTGCCTGTACTTCATCCAGTGTCCAGTCGTGACGAATGTTGCGGTCCAATTGACTGACTGTGCTTGCCGTGCTCGACATGGCAAAACCCCGTTATCCTGATTCTATGATGCGGTAGATAGTGGCCAGCCTGGCTGCCAAGCGCAATTTGCTCTGGGGATGGGTGCTAACTTCTGGTTGTTTATTGACCAGCTTGATTCCAAAACCTGCTAAATCAGATGAATTTTTGCCCCGATTGAAAACATGGTGGGCAAGCCGTTGATTTCATCTCGCTCGCTGTAGTCGCCGTTGTATTCGTAGCCGTCGACGTTTTTGCTGCCGTACAGGTTGATGATTTCAAAGTAGAGATCCACCGGCTGACCAAAGCTTTCTATGCTGCGATCGGCGCGCAGGTCGAGGTTGTGCTGCATGGGCATGCGTTCCGAGTTGAGACTGCCGTATTGGGGTTCATAGGCACCTTGCTCGTCGTTGTAGCTAGCGCCTTCAATCGGGGTAATCAGCTGGCCGCTGCGAGCGCGCCACTTCAGGCCGAAGGTCCAGTTGTCGTTGGGCGCATAGCTGGCCACCAGATTGACCACCACTGGCTGGTCGTAGGCGTAGGTGAAGTGTTCATCCGTCAGTTGGTTGTGGCGCAGGGTGCGTGACCAGGCCACCGACATCCAGCCGTACCAGTGTTCCGACAGGTCTTTGTTGA
Organism: Oceanobacter sp. ABM4_470; assembly: GCF_056158645.1. NCBI lineage: Bacteria > Pseudomonadati > Pseudomonadota > Gammaproteobacteria > Oceanospirillales > Oceanospirillaceae > Oceanobacter > Oceanobacter sp. ABM4_470. Next base: position 2,718,801 of record NZ_JBSWTR010000001.1, on the reverse strand, counting down.
TAAAGAGCTCCGCTCCCCAGGCACGGCCTTCGGCATCGTTGCTGTAGCTTGGCAGCGCCAGATACTGTTCTTCGGTCAGGTCGGGGTAGTTGTCGGCATCCGGACGCCCGACCACCAGATTGCTCATGGTTTTGTAGTAGGTGTCCAGTTTCACCAGCAGGGTGTCGCTGACGTGGTTGGCGATGCCAAATTCGTAGTGGGTCGACTGCGGCTGTTTGAGGTCGCGGTTGCCGAAGTCCGGAGTGTAGGCAAAGAAGTCTTCCGGCAGTTTGTGGTACTTGCCCCAGGCAGCGTTGATCGACCATTGATCGTTGAAGTGATAGTCGGTGCTGAGTTTGGGCTCGACAAACTGTTGTTCGGTGTAATCGTCGTAGCTGCCCAGCAAACCAGCCGTCACACGCCACTGGTCGTTGATTTGCCATTCGTCTTCAACAAACAGGTCCCAGTTGTTGAACGGATGATCTTCGTCGATCAGCAGGGTTTCATTACCGGCGCTGGCGCGGCAGTCCGGTTCAAATTCGTCACAGGGTGGGTAGGTAAGCTGGCCTGCAGCGGTCATGGTGCGATGAACGTAGTGCAGGCCCCAACTGAGGGTGTGATTGGCGTTGAGGCTCTGGCTGAATTCGCTGCGCAGGCCCTTGTCGACGAAGTCGATGTCGAGGTCGTTGTTGGCTCCCAGCTCGAAGCGAATCATCTGCCCTAACCGGTAGGCGCCAATGCGCTGGATCAGGCCGGAGTCGTAGACCTTGTCCCACACTAGTCCGAGGCTGTTGAAGCGCTGGTACATTTCGACGCCGCCCAGAAGCTCCGGGTCTTGCTGCACTTCGTCAGAGTCTTCATCGTATTCTAGTCCGGCTTTGTCGCGGGCGCCGATCCATTGCAGGCTGACGTCGTTGTTGCCCCAGCGCCATTGATAGCGGCCCTGATAGTCGTAAAACTGCGGCATGGTAATCAGCTCAAGGTCGTCTTCTTCCATGGTCTGTTCCAGGTAGTACTGGAACAGCGACTGGCGGGCAGAAAAATAGCCGCCATGGCTGCCGTACCCGGTTTGTTCGCCGTGCTCCAGAAATACCCCGGCGCGTAGAAAGCTGACATCCACAATGGCCTGACTGGTGTCGTACACATCCCGCGAATTGGCTTCGATCACTGCTGCGTTAGAGTTGTTGTAACGGGCACTGAAGGCCGAGCTGTCGAGCTTGAAGTCGCCAATGGTGTTGTCGCTCATGATCGAGCTGCCATCGACGTGAAAGATGTAGCCGACCGGCAGGAAGTCGATCAGGTAGAGGTTTTCCTGTGGTGAGGAGCCTCGCACCGCCGGTGCTGCCCCGGCACTGCCGGAAAACGTCACCCCCGGCAAAGAGCCGATGGCTTTCATTGGGTCGTTACTGGCACCGGCTACTTTCAGCAGCCGTTCCGGCTTCACCACTTGCAGGTCTTCCTGCACGCCATGCACCATGATTTCTTCGATGACAGGCTGCGGGCTGTTCTGGCTTTGGCTGTTTTGGTCTGAAATGCTCTCGGAATGGGCGGTCAGAGTGTGGCAGACCAACCCGCTCAACAGCATTCCCTGACGGCAACCGCGCAGCAACTTTTTGGGTGACAATGGCTTCATACAACCTCCTGATAATTTTCAGGAAGTGTGCGCGACAGCCGCCGCAAGTTCGTGCGCCGGCCCGTGATGGATCTGGCGGCAAATGTTATGGAATGTAATGACAGACACGTCACCCGTGACTCTATGCGGGTTACAGGCTGGCGAATACCGCCACGGCTGCTAAAACTAAAGGATGGTCACGCTGTTGTGGCCGTTATGATCAGGGTTGCTGGATGAATAATCGTCGTTACAGTCGGGTGCCGTTTTTGCGCCGGGCACAGATAGAAACTCGCGGTCAGACCTTTGAGGTACAGTGCATGGACCTCAGTCTGCGCGGTGTGCTGCTGGTTCGCCCCGCGGAGGAACAGTGGTCGCTGGAGCAGCACATCCGCTTTACGTTAACGCTGGGCGAGCGCGAGCAAATTGTGATGGACTGTTCTGTGGCGCACATCGACGACGATGTGGTCGGCTGTGCCTGTGATTCGCTGGCGTTGGAAAGCATGATCACCTTGCGGCGGGTGCTGGAGTTGAATTCTGCCGACCCATCGCAGATTCAGCGCGAACTGGCTGAATTGATTCGGGAAGAACGCCTGCATCAGGCCTCCTGATACAGCTTGCTGGCCTGGTCGCGCAACAGAGTGTGCGGCCAGACGTGGGCCCAAACACGTTCAGGCTGGTTGGGCCTGAACGGACTCACGGGTATATTAAGGGCTTCATCATCACAGAGACGCCCTATGTTCACGCCCAAACTGGATGACGCTCCCTTTTCTTATGGTGTTGGTAAAGCCGTGTGTGTAGGCCGCAATTACGCCGCCCATGCCGCCGAGTTAAACAACCCGATTCCTGAGCAACCCTTGCTGTTTATCAAACCCGCCGATGCCGTCGTGCCTTTGCAGGGCACGGTGGAAATTCCGTCGGACCAGGGCGCTGTGCATTACGAACTGGAAATCGCCCTGTTGATTGGCGAGCGCATCAGCAAGGCGACCCCGGAGCAGGCGCTGGCGGCGGTTGCCGGTGTCGGCGTAGCGCTGGACTTGACCTTGCGTGAGGTGCAGTCGGGCCTGAAAGCCAAGGCTCACCCGTGGGAACGCGCCAAGGCCTTCGACGGCAGTTGTCCGGTGTCCGATTTTGTCGCCGCCAGCCGGGTACAGGAATGGGCGAATCTGGGGTTGTCGCTGGATATTAACGAGCAGTCGCGTCAGGACGGCAACAGCACCAATATGTTGTTTCCGATTCCGCAATTGCTGGCAGAAATGAGCCACTGCTTCAGCCTGAACCCGGGCGATATCGTGCTGACGGGCACCCCGGAAGGGGTTGGCCAATTACAGGACGGTGACCGTTTGAAGGCTTGCCTGAATCAGGACTGGGTGGTTAGCCAGGCCACTGTGAAAACGCTTTGAGGAGACACCATGTCGTCATGTGATGCCCCGGGATTGATCTCGCTGGCCGATGCCCTGCAACGGATTCTGGCCGGTATTGAGCCGGTAAGTGACACGCTCGACGTGCCCCTGTATCAGGCCGATGGCAAGGTGCTGGCGCAACGCATAGAAAGCCCCATCGACCTGCCTCCAGCGGACAACTCCGCCATGGACGGCTACGCGGTGCGAGTTGAAGACCTGACCGAATTTGATCGCCTGACGGTGAATCAGCGGATTCTGGCGGGCGATGCCACAACCCAACCGCTGAACGCCGGTGAATGTGCACGGATTATGACCGGAGCCATGATTCCGCCAGGAGCCAACACGGTCATCATGCAGGAAGACGCTGAAGTGGCCGACGACGGCAGTGTGCGTTTTATTGCGGCGGTGAATGAAGGTGCCAACGTTCGTCGTCAGGGTGAGGAAATTGCCAGCGGTGAAACCGTGCTCGACGAAGGCCGCGTGCTGCGCGCTGCTGACATCGGCTTGCTGGCCAGCCTGGGCGTGGCAACGGTTAGGGTAAAACGGCCGTTAAAAGTCGCCGTGATGGCCACCGGTAGCGAACTGGTGCCACCGGGACAGCCGCTGCAAAGTGGTCAGATTTACGAATCCAATAGTCAGGTGCTGTGTGCGCTGCTGCATCGCATGGGCTGCGACGTGATCCCGATGGGGATTATTCCGGATGACCCTCAGGCGCTGCGGGATGCCTACCAGCAAGCGGATACCCAGGCTGATCTGGTGATCGCTTCTGGCGGTGTATCGGTGGGAGAAGCCGATTTCAGCAAACAGATTCTGGATGAGATGGGCGAAGTCGGCCTTTGGAAATTGGCCCTGAAACCGGGCAAACCCTTTGCGTTCGGACGCTTGCCAAACAGCCTGTTCACCGGCTTGCCGGGTAACCCGGTATCAACCGTGGTGACCTTCGACCAGCTGGTGGTGCCTGTCTTGCGTCAGTTGGCCGGTGTCAGCGGGGATCGTGGCCGGGTGCAGCTGAAAGCACGCATTACCCGTTCGGTAAAACGCCGCCCGGGACGGCTGGAATTCCAGCGCGCTGTGGTGGCTACCAATGCCGACGGCCATCTGGAAGTGACGCCGCTGGGGCGTCAGGGCTCGGCCTTGCTGAGCACCATGTCGCGGGCCAATGCCTATCTGGTGGTCGACGCCGATGTGGCCGGGTTTGAAGAAGGCGAGATGGTGAAAGTCGAGCTGTTTGATGGCTTGTTGAGCTGATTAGCGCGCTTGTATTCAAGTAGATACCATCTCTCCCAACCGTCCTCAAGAGGCTAAATTGCCACCTGAGGACGGTATTCGCTTTGATGTTTCACAACACCAAAACAAATCTGGACCAACTTGCGCATCGCAGCACCTATTGCCTGCATTTTGCTTTTTCCGTTCTTCAACAAGCGTTCGTATTGCGCCCTAATGTCCGGATTGTGCTTGATTGATACCACTGCAGGCATATACAGCTTGGCTCGCGTTTTCGGCGAGCCCTGTTTGCTCAAGCGGCTTTTTCCTCTCCACGTTCCAGACTCCTGGATTCGGGGGATCAAGCCAATATAAGCCGCTAACTGACCTGCCTGCTGGAACGATCGGCTATGTATCACACTGAGCATCGTCCGCGAGACAACCTTTCCTACTCCCGGGATGCTCTCCATCAAAGCCCGGTCTTTTTTCAGCTGTGGGTGGCGGTCGATGTGGTCATCGATATCACTTTCCAGGCGTTTTTTCTCAGCCTGTAACTGTTCGATCAGGATATGAAGTGACTTGATGACTCGCTCTGAAGCGCGGTTGAACTCGGCTTTTTCAAGACGGTTCTGTGAGCGCTGAATATCTTTCTCCAGAGCTTCAATGTGACCATTCAAAGCCTTGAGTTCTCTGGCCTCTGGAGGTTCTGGCTGCCACGGATCAGGCTTAATAAGATAGCCGTACTTCGCTAATACGACGCTGTCTTTGGCGTCGGTTTTATGGGTGTTGCCAAGGCTGTTGGCAAACTCTTTGGTGCGGGCGGGATTTGCCACGCAGACCCGAGCACCTGCTTCAAAAAGTGCGTAGGCCACGACTTCGTGATAGATGCCGGTGGCTTCCATCACAACTAAAATTTCGCTGGGATCAGTGCTGACATTCTTGCTCAACCACTGAACTAGTGCTTTATGACCTGAGCTGGTGTTGTCGTGTTTCTTGCTTTTGATTTTTCCTGTCGCGGGATCACGCAACCAGGTGCAATCCAACTTGGCTTTGCTGACATCAATACCGACGTAGTGCATCTCTCATTACCCTTGTCCATTCAGCGTCACTGTCGAGCAGGCGCTTGGATACCATTCAATGTGTAGAGAAATCAGAACCCGGGAGTCAATCTACAAAGCGGCATCAAAGTGCCAAGGTCCGATTCAACTTCACCGGGTTCTGTGGAACCTTTGGTAGCTAACCAAAGATCCCTGGAGAGATACAAGGTCCGATAAAGACGCGAAGCGGCTGCCATCTGACGTTTTTGGGCCGGCCTTTGTCGGATGGCGCAAGCTTATCCGACCTACAGGACAGCTGTAGGAGGTAGCTTGCTGCCGAGGGATTATGTTTATCGAGAGCAAGCTCTCTCCCACAATATGGGCCAGACCCCAGACACAAAAAAAGCGGATGGCAAAACCATCCGCTTTTTTATTGGCCGCTGGGCAGCGATAAAGCCGCCCGACGTTAACCGGTAGCTTACGCGATGTTGGCGTTAGCGAATTCCCAGTTAACCAGTGCCCAGAAACCTTTCAGGTAGTCTGGACGTACGTTGCGGTAGTCGATGTAGTAGGCGTGTTCCCACAGGTCAACGGTCAGTACTGGCGTCAGGCCTTCTTCAGTCAGCGGAGTGCCGGCGTTGGAGGTGTTAACGATGTCCAGGGAACCGTCGGCTTTCTTAACCAGCCAGGTCCAGGAAGAACCGAAGTTGTTCACAGCCATGTCATTGAATTTGGCCTGGAACTCTTCGAAAGAACCGAAGGAAGCGTTGATGGCGTCAGCAATAGCGCCAGTTGGAGCGCCGCCACCGTTTGGAGACAGGCTGTTCCAGAAGAAGGTGTGGTTCCAGATTTGAGCAGCGTTGTTGAATACGCCACCGGAAGAGGACTTGATGATGTCTTCCAGGGACTTGCCTTCAAATTCGGTACCAGGAACCAGGCCTTTCAGCTTGGTTACGTAGGTGTTGTGGTGCTTACCGTGGTGGAATTCCAGAGTTTCCTGGGACATGTGTGGTTCCAGGGCATTTTTCTCGTACGGCAGTGCTGGCAGTTCAAAAGCCATGTGACGTCTCCATTTATCAAGCTAGTGGTTGTCGGCCTTTTATGAGGGCCGTTGCGTTATTTTTCAAGAGATCGTAGCAGTAGCCGCAAGCGGATGATGTCGTCTCTTGTTTTATCTCATTGAATCATAACACCGGCTGTGGTTTCGCTGCGATAGTCATGCGCTATGGTCAGAAACTGAGTGTCGCTGATGGAACAGTAGCCGGGTAACAGAACAGGGAACGCAAAAGCAAACCTGGCATCTGACGCAGACGCTGTCCGGTGTGTGCAGAGTTTTTCAGAGGGGCCCTGAGTATTTCAGGCGCTTGTCTGTATACTCGACCGGATAAGCAGTTGATTTATCCCAACCGGTATTTCCATGGACAATGCAAAAGACCCGATCGTTCCGAACATGACGCCTTCCCAGGACGACATTGAAATCCGTCAGCGTCAAATGAAGTCCCGTCGCTCCGCCTCTACACCCAAATCTCCCAAGCAGCCCAACAGCAAACCGGCGGCCGAGGCCAACACAGGTTCCGGTGGCGGCAAGGGCATGGCGGTCGTCGCAACGCTGGTGGCGCTACTGGCGGTCGGCGGTTGTGGTTATTTGTATCTGCAATCCCAGCAACTGCAACAGCAACTGACCGACGCCAATGCGGTATTGGCCGAGCAAAAGAAAAGCATCGATACCCTGAACGAGCGACTGTCGACCACGGGCGAGAGCGCCAGCCTGTCGCTGGATGCTCTCAAGGTGCTGATCAAGGAGCACGACTCCGAGATCCGCAAGCTGTGGGATGTGTCGAACAAGCGCAACAAGAAGAACATCGCGGCCAACACCACTGGTGTGGCCAACAACAAGAATGCCATTGCGGCGGTGAAGAAAGACACCACCACACTGGAAAGCGGTCTGAAAACCCAACAGACCGCGCTGGCTGACCAGAAACTGGTGCTGGATCAGCAGCAGCTGGATGTGTCTGCCCTGACCGACCGGGTGTCGTCCACCGAAGCCTCAGTGCTGTCGTTGCCGGAATCCGAACTGCGCATTGCCCAGAACACCGAATCGCTGGAAATGAACAGCAAGACGATGGCGACCCTGAAGAAGCAGCTGGCCAGCAAGGATCAGGAGATCGATTCCCTCACCAAGCGTTTGAAAATGCTGGAAGAGCGGGTCAACACGCTGTACGCACCAGCCACCACAACGCCGTAACCAGAATGGTGTAGGGCGCGCACTGTCTGATTTCTCAAGCCTGATTTCCACGTCGGTCTCTAATCTGGCTGACAGTGGCGAACAACGGCTAACAGAGCCTCAGTGATTGGCTTTGCCTACCAAAGCCCTACACGCAATACATTTCCGCCGTCGTGCCCTTGGGGTACAATCCTGCTCCGTTCGCGTCAGCCTCAGACTGACGCAGTTCCCTTGGTCGGATTCAACCGGTCCGGCCCCGGGGCATAAGAATTCCATGCTGTTGAACAATAAAACGTCGAACAGCCGCGAAAAAAGCCGCTTGCTGGCATACAAAGAGCACAGAGAGAGAACTCGCCATGACAACCGTGATCAAGCAAGAAGATCTGATCGAGAGCGTTGCTGACGCCCTGCAGTACATTTCCTACTACCACCCGAAAGACTTCATTGACGCGGTACACGAAGCCTACCAGCGCGAAGAATCCAAGGCGGCCAAGGACGCCATGGCGCAGATTCTGATCAACTCCCGTATGTGTGCCATGGGCAAGCGCCCACTGTGTCAGGACACCGGTATCGTGACCGTATTCCTGACCATTGGTATGGACGTCAAATTCGAAGGCGATATGTCCGTTGAAGACATGGCCAACGAAGGTGTTCGTCGTGCTTACCTGCACCCGGACAACGTACTGCGTGCCTCTGTATTGGCCGATCCTGATGGCAAGCGTGCCAACACCAAGGACAACACCCCAGCGGTTATTCACATGAAACTGGTTCCGGGTAACACCGTTGACGTTCATGTGGCAGCCAAGGGCGGTGGTTCTGAAGCCAAGTCCAAGTTCGCCATGCTGAACCCGTCTGATGACGTGGTGGAGTGGGTTCTGAAGCAGATTCCGACCATGGGTGCTGGCTGGTGTCCGCCAGGCATGCTGGGTATTGGTATCGGTGGTACTGCCGAGAAAGCCATGCAGATTGCCAAGGAAGCCCTGCTGGACCCGATCAACATCCACGAGTTGCAGGAAAAAGGCGCGGAAACCCGTTCCGAAGAACTGCGTCTGGAACTGTACGAGAAAGTGAACAAGCTGGGCATTGGTGCTCAGGGTCTGGGTGGTCTGACCACCGTGCTGGACGTGAAGGTTGCGGATTACCCGACTCATGCCGCTAACAAGCCGGTTGCCATCATCCCGAACTGTGCTGCGACCCGTCACACTCACTTTGTACTGGACGGTTCTGGCCCAGCCAAGCTGGAAGCTCCGAGCCTGGAAGACTGGCCGGAAATCAGCTGGGAAGTGGGCGACAGCGTTCGTCGTGTGAACCTGGATACCGTAACTCCGGAAGACGTTAAAGACTGGAAAACCGGCGAAACCATCCTGCTGTCCGGCAAGATGCTGACCGGCCGTGACGCCGCTCACAAGCGCATCGTCGACATGCTGTCCAAAGGTGAAGAACTGCCAGTGGATCTGAAAGGTCGCTTCATCTACTACGTAGGCCCGGTTGATCCAGTGCGTGACGAAGTGGTTGGCCCAGCTGGCCCGACGACTGCTACCCGTATGGACAAGTTCACCCGTACCGTGATCGAAGAAACCGGTCTGCTGGGCATGATCGGTAAGTCCGAGCGTGGTCCTGCGGCGATCGAAGCCATTAAGGACAACGAAGCCGTTTACCTGATGGCTGTGGGTGGTGCTGCTTACCTGGTATCCCAGGCCATTAAAGACTCCAAGGTGCTGGCCTTTGCCGACCTGGGTATGGAAGCCATCTACGAGTTCGACGTAGTCGATATGCCGGTAACCGTTGCGGTAGACACCAAAGGTGAATCCGTACACATCACTGGTCCAATCGAGTGGTCTGCCCGTATTGCGGCGAAAGAAGTGCAGTAATGGATTGAATCGTCAGCGGTCGGCCATTGGCCAACCCGCTGGTCTATCCTGAAAACCGGTGCTGGCAACAGCACCGGTTTTTTTGTACCTGCTGCACATGATGTTACTTTATAACTATCGGTAGGAAGGTTTGTGCCAGATACTTGAATAATCGACCAATGATGATTCTCATTTAAATGGGGCTGATTGAACGCAAAGTCAGGGGTAAAAATGGCAGGAAAGCCGTGGCTTCAAGGGTTGGGGGGTGTGAGCTGGTTATAAATCACTCACAATCTACATAAATGGTTGAATAGTCGAGTTTTTACAAAACCTGACAGTGGTCATCGGTCTGACTTTTTTACGCCACATAAGATAACTCAACCTGTCATTTTTGACGTCTAAGGTCGCGCTCTCCAAAAAAACCATACATCTGATGAGAGAGAGTGATATGGAATTCAAGAAAAACCAACTGCTGCAAGCCATGCTGGTTGCAGCTCTGGCAACCGGTCTGGCCGCTTGTGGTTCAGACGGTGATGACGGTGCTCAGGGCGCTCAGGGTGAACAAGGCCAGGCCGGTAACGATGGTGCAGACGGTCAGGATCTGACGGCCAAAGACACCACCACCGCAACCTACGGCACCGAGCTGACCTTTGTTGGTGTGCCAGCGCCACAAACCGACGCCGACAAGCGCGCCATTTTCGCTTCCAACGCGACCATTAACGGTGAGACCTTCGGTGGTTCCTTCAACCTGCTGGCTCGCTCCGGTACCGACTACAACGGCGTTACCTTCGGTCAGCTGGTGGATGAAAGCGGCACTGTGCTGCAAGAAGAAGACGGCAGTATTCGTGTTACCGACTCCAACGAGCACACCTCCTTGCTGCCTGTGGGCGACAAGCTGTTCTCTGTATCGCAAATGGAATCCCGTCCGGGTGCCATGTTCCTGATGGAACTGAACCAGAACGAAACCAACGGCGAACTGACCGTCAAGAACATGAGCCAGATCGACCAGTCCAGCGTTAACGGTGGTTGGGTTCACTGTGCGGCTTCTGTAACCCCATGGACCACTCACCTGGCTTCCGAAGAATACGAGCCAGACGCTCGTGAGCTGGTAACCGCAACCGACGCAGCGGCTGACAGCTACTCGGCTGGCATGCTGGATTACTACACCGTCGAGAATCAGTGGAACCCGTACTTCTACGGCTGGAACATCGAAATCGAAGTGAACGAAGACAGCTCCACCGAACTGACCAAGCACTACGCCATGGCGCGTTTGGCGTTCGAACTGTCGTACGTGATGCCAGATTCCAAAACCGTTTACATGACCGACGACGGCACCAACGTGGGTCTGTACATGTTTGTGGCTGACGAAGCGGGCGACCTCAGCGCCGGTACCACCTATGTGGCCAAGTTCGACCAGCAGTCCGCAGAAGGTCTGGGTGAATTCAACCTGAGCTGGATCAGCCTGGGTCACGCCACCAACGACGACGTTAAAACCTACGTCGACAACGGCACCACGTTTGCCGATATCTTCGATTCTGTTGATCCAACTGACGGCGAATGTGCCGACGGTTATACCTCCATCAACGCCAACGGTGTTGGTCAGGAATGTCTGGCGGTGAAAGACGGCATGGAAGTCGCGGCTTCCCGTCTGGAAACCCGTCGCTATGCGGCCATGCTGGGCGGTACCACCGAACTGCGTAAGGAAGAAGGCATCACCTTCGACGAGACTCGCGGCAAGCTGTACCTGGCCATTTCTGAAGTAGCTCGTGGCATGGAAGACTTTGCCAAGAACGGCTCAGCTTCCAACTCCTACGACCTGGGTGGCAACAACGACATCCGTCTGGCCAACCACAATTCTTGTGGCGGTGTTTATCAGCTGGATGTAGCGGCCAATGCCGACATGGGTTCCGACTACGTTGCCAGCAACATGAGCGGTCTGATTGCCGGTCGCCCGGTCAGTGACGAGGACCCGCAGGTTGACGGTTTTGAAGTCAGCGTGAACGCCTGTCACATCGACGGCATTGCCTCTCCGGACAACGTGACCTACATGTCTGGCTACGACTACCTGATCGTGGGTGAAGACACCGGCTCCGGCCACCAGAACGACGTGATCTGGGCTTACGACTTCGACTCTGAAGAGCTGACCCGTATCCAGACCACCCCGTACGGTTCTGAAACCACTTCTCCGTACTGGTACCCGAACATCAACGGCTGGTCTTACATGATGTCTGTGGTACAGCACCCTTACGGTGAATCCGATACCGACAAGGACACCGGCGCAGGCGAAGCACGTGCCTACACCGGCTACATCGGTCCTTTCCCTGGCATTGCTGCCGAGTAAGTCCGACGGAAGCACGACCACCGGCAGGCTCTGCCGGTGGTTTTCCCACCTCGAATTACCCAGCTCAGACAGAGAAGAGTAGCCGGAATGACAACACACAAGACCCTTTGGACCGCAGTGGCGGCAGCGAGTCTGATCGCCTCTGCCCATCACAGCCTGGCGGCCACCAACATTGCCAGTACTGCCCCCACAGACACCGCTTCAGCGCACTCGGTGCCAGCGGTGGGTAGCTTTGCCGCAGACATCAGCGATAACACCTTTGCCTATATTCCGCCGCAATGTTTCACCGATCCGGTGGACACAGACGGTTCGGTGAAGAACCCGTGCTACGCCTGTCACACCATGAGCAAAACCCCGAATTTCTTTAACGATATTGATGTTCAGCTGGCCTACGCTTTCCCGGAAAACGCCACCACCAATCGCTGGTTGAACATGTTCGCCGACCGCTCGGAGTTCATCGAAAAAACCTCCGATGCCTCGATGCTGAACTACGTTCGGGAAGACAACTACTTTGACGAAAAAGGCCGTATTCAACTGGCCGAAACCTTGGCCAAGCCGCCCCAGCAGTGGGACCGCAACAGCAATGGCCAGTGGGATGGTTACACCCCGGATGTGTGGTTCAACTTCGACAGTGAAGGCTTCGACCGCACACCTGCAGGCGATTACAGCGGCTGGCGGGTGTTTGCCTATTACCCGTTCGAGGGCACCTTTTTCCCCACCAACGGCTCCACGGATGATGTGATGATCCGTTTGGCACCGGCGTTCCAGCAAACCGAAGAGGGCAAATTCGACCTGGCCACCTACAAGGTGAACCTCGCCATCGTCGAAGCCATGGTGAAGGCGGAAAGCATTGCCATCAGCGCCGTCGACGAAAACCGCTTTGGGGTTGACCTCGACAAGGACGGCAAGCTGGGTGAAGCCCGTCAGGTAACCTACGACTGGGCACCGCTGGAAAAACGCTTTATGAGCTACGTTGGCCTTGCTCGCCAGCAGCTGCAACAAGGTGACGTTCACCTTGCCAAGGGCCTGTACCCGGAAGGCACCGAGTTTGTGCATTCGGTGCGTTACCTTGATGTACAAGACGGCCAGGTCACCATGGCCAAACGCATGAAAGAACTGCGCTACAGCCAGAAGCAATCCTGGCGCAACTACTACAAGCTGCGTCAGATTGTGAACAAGGAAATCAAGGAGCGTCACGATTTCCCGGATCGCCAGAAAACCGTATTTGGCAATATGGAAGAAGGCATGGTGGCGCAGTACGGCTGGCGTTATCAGGGCTTTATTGAAGACGCCGAGGGCACACTGCGACCTCAAAACTACGAAGAAACCCTGTTCTGCATGGGCTGTCACGGCAACATTGGTGCCCAGACCGACACCACCTTGTCGTTTGCCCGCAAGTTCGGTGCCGACAGCCACCAACAAGGCTGGTACCACTGGATGGAGAAGAGCCTGCAAGGGGTTGCCGACCCGAAACGGGAAGACGGCACCGGCCAATACGCCTACTACTTGCAGAACAACCCGACCGGGAATGAATACCGCACCAACATGGAGGTCTACAACAAGTTCTTCAATCAGGACGGTAGCCCCAAAGAAGCGGCGTTTGCCAAACTGGAAAACGACATCAGCTACTTGTTGATGCCAAGCCCGCAACGGGCCATGCAGCTGAACAAGGCCTACAAGGCGGTGGTGGAAGAGCAAAGCTTCAAGCTCGGCCGTGATGCCATTCTTGATCCACACAACAACGTTCACGACGCGGTTGAAATGGATCAGGAAACCGGCATCCAGCAGGATCTGACCCGCTATTAATACCTCACAGGAGCAGATTCCCTGCGGTTGAGTTATTGGTTTGTGAAGCCTGTTTTAAAACGCCGCCGGAAGCATTTTCGGCGGCGTTTTTGTTTTTGGTCGGCCAGTTATTGGGTGGAGGAGGTTTAACTAAAATAAAAAAGTTATTACATAACAATAACTTGTAGGTGGTCATAAAAGTTCAAGTAAAATAACTGGAACAGACTGTTGCTTAGGTTTTGTTAATGTAGGCGTTAAGCGGGTTTTCAAATCAAATGATAATGGTTGTCATCTTTTTGAAAGGGATGTGTCATCTAAGTTAACCGGCACTGTCATTTTTGCTGACTAGCGTGCCCTCGTTACCAAAAAAGAGGTGCCTTCGGGCACCGCTCAATAATCACGAGGGACTACTATGAAACTGCTTCGCGTTAAGCTCTCCATGGCTATCGCGCTGTCTGTGTCCGCTGCTGCCAATGCTGCTGTTGTGGGTACCGACCAGAGTGAAAATGCCTGGTACACCGATGCTCAAACCCGTCTTGAAGCCAAAGTGGCTGCTGCCAATGCGGCTGCTGGCACGTCCGCTAAAAACGTCATCCTGTTCGTTGGGGATGGCATGGGCATTTCCACCCTGACTGCCTCCCGTATTCTCGAAGGCCAGCGTGAGGGTAACTCTGGTGAAGAAGGTTACCTGTCGTTTGAAGAATTCCCTTACACCGCACTGGTAAAAACCTATAACGTCGATGCGCAAACGCCGGATTCCGCAGGCACCATGACCGCGATGATGTCCGGCCTGAAAACCGACGTTGGTGTGATTGGTGTGGACGAAGACATCGTTCGCAGTGACTGCTCTACCGTAGCAGGTAACGAAGTAGTCACCGCGCTGGAGCTGGCCGAAATCAAGGGCTTGTCGACCGGCGTGGTATCTACCGCCCGTATCACCCACGCTACACCAGCGGCAACCTATGCTCATGCTGCCGATCGCAACTGGGAAGACTATTCCGATATGCCGGAAGCCGCCCAGGGCACTTGCGAAGACATCGCCTCACAGCTGGTGAATCTGGAAGCCAATCTGGAAGCGCGTTTTGAAGGCGTGGATGTTGACGGTATCGAAGTCGCGTTTGGCGGCGGTCGTCGTCACTTCCTGCCAAAAGAGGCGGCCTACAACTCCGCTGATGCAGTTAGCTCCGTTGAAGGTGACCGTACTGACGGACGTGACCTGACCGCTGAATGGCAGGAAATGTACCCGAACGGCAACTACATCATCGACCAGTCCGGCTTTGATGCGCTGGATACTGACAGTGTCGAACGTGTGTTAGGCCTGTTCAACGAATCCCATATGCAATACGAAGCTGACCGTGGCAACGACATTGCCGGCGAGCCATCGATTGCCGAGATGACCAGCAAAGCCATTGAGGTGCTGGACAACAACGACAAGGGTTTCTTCCTGATGGTGGAATCCGGTCGTATTGACCACGCTCACCATGCTGGTAACGCTGCCGGTGCTCTGAACGAAACCATCGCCTTTGCCGAAGCCGTGCAAGCCGCTGTGGATGCCACCGACCCAAGCGAAACCCTGATTCTGGTCACCGCTGACCACAGCCACGTATTCACCATCGCCGGTTATCCAAAGCGTGGTAACCCGATTCTGGGCAAAGTGGTTTCCGTGGGCTCTGAAGAAGCGGCGACCGCATCAGATGGCATGCCGTACACCACGGTCGGCTACATGAACGGTTTGGGCTACCAGGACCTGGGTGCAGAAACCAACTCCGATGCCATCTACAGCTACGACGCCAATGCTGGTCGTATGGATATCTCTGGTGTAGACACCACCACTGCCGGTTACCACCAGGAAGCACTGATTCCGCTGGGCTCTGAAACTCACGCTGGTGAAGACATCACCATTCACGCCAAAGGTCCAGGCAGCCAGCTTGCCCGTGGCGAAGTAGAGCAGAGCGTTGTATTCCACATCATCAGCCGTGCGCTGGGTCTGGTAAGTGAATAAGGAGATCAGAACAATGACATTCAACAAGCTTTTCCTGGCCGTAATGGCTGGCTCCGTGCTGATGACCGGCTGTGGCTCCGACGGTGACAACGGCACCGCAGGCACTAATGGCACTGCCGGTACTGATGGCACCAATGGTTACAACAGCCTGATTACCCAGACTGCTCTGGAGGCTGGCGATAGCAACTGTACTAATGGTGGTGTTCAGATTGATTCCGGTGTGGATACCGACGCCGATGGCGTGCTGTCCGAGTCTGAAGTGACAGCGACCGAATACGTATGTAACGCGGGCCGTAGCGATCTGACCAACGGCGAACTGGCGACCACCCTGACTAACGACTGGTACATTCAGTCTGCTGCCAAGCTGGATTCTACTGAAGCGGCTGTTAGTGCCATCAAAAATGCGCGTGGCGCTGCCAAAAACGTGATTCTGTTCGTCGGCGACGGTATGGGTATGTCCACAGTGACGGCATCCCGTATTCTGGAAGGCCAGAATGAAGGTGGCATGGGTGAGGACAACACTCTGAGCTTTGGTGAGTTCCCATTCACGGGGCTGGCCAAAACCTACAACGTTGATGCCCAGACGCCGGACTCTGCCGGTACCATGACTGCGATGATGTCTGGTGTTAAAACCGACGTTGGCGTAATTGGTGTGGATGAAGACATCACGCGTAGCGACTGCAGCACTGTCAGCGGCAACGAGCTGGTTACCGCACTGGAACTGGCCGAGCTGGCGGGTAAGTCGACCGGTGTGGTATCCACCGCTCGTATCACCCACGCCACACCAGCAGCGACTTATGCCAAGTCGGCTGACCGTAACTGGGAAGACTATTCCGACCAGCCTGCGGAAGCTCAGGGTACCTGTGAAGACATCGCCTCCCAGTTGGTGAACTTTGAAACCAACCTGGAAACCCGTTACAGCGGCTACGACGTAGACGGTATTGAAGTGGTATTTGGTGGTGGCCGTCGCCACTTCCTGCCAAACGATGCTGCCGATAACACCGTTGACGCCGTATCCAGCACCGAAGGTGACCGTACCGATGGCCGCAACCTGATCAACGAATGGGCCTCGGCCTACACCAGCGGCGTTGTGACTTTCGGCACCGAAGCGACTGCCGCTGCGGGTAATACCCCTGCCGGTACTGATTTCGACGCCATCGATACTGAAACTACCGAACGAGTGTTCGGTCTGTTCAATGAATCCCACATGCAGTACGAAGCGGACCGTGGCAACGACATTCTGGGCGAGCCTTCGCTGTCCCAGATGACCGAGAAAGCCATTGGCATTCTGGACAACAACGACGATGGCTTCTTCCTGATGGTGGAATCCGGTCGTATTGACCACGCCCACCACGCCGGCAACGCGCACGGTGCCCTGACCGATACCATTGAGTTCTCCAATGCGATTCAGGCGGCGGTAGATGCGACCGATGCTGAAGATACCCTGATCATCGTCACGGCCGACCACGGTCATGTGTTCACCATCGCCGGTTATCCAAAGCGTGGTAACCCGATTCTGGGCAAAGTGGTTGCTGTTGGTTCTGAAGAAGCGGCGACCGCTTCCGACGGCCTGCCTTACACCACCGTGGGTTACATGAACGGTCTGGGTTATCAGGACCTGGGTGACGAAACCAACTCCGATGCTATCTACAGCTATGCCGCCAACACTGGCCGTATGGATCTGACCGACGTAGATACCACCGCTGCCGGTTACCATCAGGAAGCTCTGATTCCTCTGGGTTCAGAGACTCACTCTGGTGAAGACGTCGGTATTTACGCCAATGGTCCGGGGGCACACCTGGTATCCGGTACCAACGAGCAAAGCATCATTTTCCACGTAATGGATTATGCCGCTGACCTCAGTGGTCTGGCAGATGCGGTTGCAGAAGACTGAGCAAAACGGGCTGGCATGGTGCATCGCTGATGACTGATCCGTGATGTGCCTTGCGGCCTGAAACACAGGGGAGCCCGTCTGCCCTGTGTTTTTTGTGTATTTGGAGAAGTGTATGAAAAACCTGATTGGTACCGCAGTGGTTGCGGTTTCCCTGAGTGTGTCCGGTTGGGCGGTGGGCGCAGAGCAATGCAAGCAACAGGCCGCTGAGCTGGGCGCGAGCTATACCATTGAAACCAAAATTCGCAAGTTCGACCATTCTGTCAGTCAGCTGTACAGCTATATGGACGATGTTACTGAGCGTAATGTGGAGCTGGAAATCTGGCGACACAACGGCCTGGTGGCTCATGTGCATCCGACAGACAATATTGCCGAAATATGGAATCAGGTCCGGGATGGCCGGGTTCGACCAATCCGCTACTTCGATGCCGACCAGCGTGCGATTGAATACGCGCCGGAAGATGTGAATCGCGGCAAGGGAGATCACGACTGGCAGGGCAAGAATCAGTTGTTCACCGATGCCTATATTGCTTCGCTCGAAAAAGTCAGCGAGCAGGGCAGTGGCTGTGAGCGCACGGTGACTTACCAGCAGAAAGATGACAAGGGCGAGACCACGCTGGTATGGATGCCGGAGCTGAAATTGCCGCAGTCGTTCGACAGCGTACTGGGCAAGCGTGAAACCCGCTGGACGCTGAACAAGGTGGTCAACGACCCGCAAGCGGTTGAACAGGTGTTCGAGTCCCGTGAGCGTTATCTGTCAACCGACTATGCTGACATCGGAGATAACGAAACGGACCCATTCTTCCGTAACCTGATTAACCTGGGATTTGTTTCCCACGGTGCTTCCGGTTTCTATAACGCTGACGGCCAGGACATTGGTGCAGGTCATCGTCACTGATAGGACGTTTGGTAGGTCGGTTAATAGGTCGGTTGAGAGGTCGGTTGAGAGGTCGGTTGAGAGGTCGGTTGAGAGGTCGGTTGAGAGGTCGGTTGAGAGGTCGGTTGAGAGGTCGGTTGATGAATCAGCAGATGTATTGCGAAAAACTGCAAAACAGCCCCGCGGGGCTGTTTTTATATTGTTATTGCTGCGCCTCAATCCGATAGCACGGCACGTAGTTGCCGGTAATCTTCATTCTACCGTGGGCAACCATACTGCCTAACAGCTGATCCATTTCCTGCATGATTTGTGGGTCGCCGTTCAGCAAGTAAGGCCCGTTCTGTTTAACCCGCTCAATCCCCTCAGCCTTGACGTTACCAGCGACAATGCCGGAAAACGCCCGCCGCAGGTCCGCGGCCAGCTCGTGTTTGGGGGCAGACAATGACAGGTTCAGCGCCGCCATGGACTCATGGGTAGGGTCGAACGGCTGTTGGAAATCGGCGTCGATGTGCAACGACCAGTTGTAGAAGTAGGCATCGTCGCCTTGCTGGCGATGGGCTTTAACGCGGGCCACACCGGCTTTCATGGTTTTGGCGACCCGAGCCGGATCATCAATGATGAGTTCATAGCGGCGACAGGCGTCGTTGCCCAGCGTCATGCCAATAAAGCGGTCGATGGCACGCAGGTAATCTTCGGTTTCCTTCGGTCCGGTAATCACCACCGGGTACGGGATGTCCTGGTTGTCCGGGTGGGACAGAATGCCCAGCAGGTACAGCAGCTCTTCGGCAGTGCCCGGGCCACCCGGGAAAATCACAATGCCGTGAGCCATGCGCACAAAGGCTTCCAGACGTTTTTCAATATCGGGCAGGATCACCAGCTCGTTAACAATCGGGTTGGGGGCTTCGGTGGCAATGATACCGGGCTCGGTAATACCCACATAACGGCCGTCCTGTTTGTGCTGCTTGGCATGGCCAATCATGGCGCCTTTCATTGGGCCTTTCATGGCACCCGGGCCACAACCGGTGCCAACGTCCAGACCGCGCAGGCCCAGTTGGTAACCAACTTCCTTGGTGTATTCGTATTCGTTGCGGGGAATCGAGTGACCGCCCCAGCACACCACCAGATTGGGCAGTCGTTCGGGTTTCAGCACATCGGCATTGCGCAGCAAATGAAAAATGGCGTTGGTAATGTCGTCGCTGTTGTCCAGATTGAAGCGGTGCGCCTTGATGATGGAGTCGCGGGCGTAGAGCACGTCGCGCAGCACCGAGAACAGCTGCTCGCGCACGCCGCGAATGATTTCGTCGTCGACAAAGGCGCTGGCGGGTGGGTTGACCAGTTTCAGTACCAGACCGCGATCTTCCTGTTCAAACTGAACATCAAACTGCTGGTATTCCTTTTCAATTTCAACATAGCTGTCTTGCATGCTGCCGGCGCTCAGCACCGCATAGCAGCAGCGGCGTACCAGATCGTGAGCTTCGCTGCTGACATCGCGCAGTTGCTGAATTTCGTAGCGGGACAGTACCCGCATATGGGTTTTCGGGTGAATCAGTTCGTATTGCTTCATAAAACATCCTCTCTGTTGCAGCCGTCAGGCCCTGCCCATGTCAGTCGGACGATGTAAAACCCGCAATTCCATACCAAGTGCTGACATGGCCGGGCGATGACGGTGTTACGTAAACCGCACTCCAATGCTTTCGGGGACATCTATTTAATCCTGCACGACTCTGCGCGAGCGTTGCCGTTGTTCAGGGCAAGGCGACGAACGCAGTGAAATGACGTGTCCTTTCCAAGTTCGTCAACACAGTACTGGGCAGCGGCAACCCGCGCCCTGCGGGGGCTGCCGGATGATCTCGACTCTGTGTCGCCGACTTTTGACTTGACCCGTCAGGCCTACAAGTCGGCTTCGTGATTCGAAACCATCCGGCAGCCCAGAGTGAGCACCGGATTAAATAGATGTCCCCTTTCAGTTTAGTGGACCCTGAGAGGGATCACACGATCAATGTAACGGGTGTAAGAGCGATTTGTCTCTTTGACGTCAGGTTGTCAGATCAAGTTCGATTTGTCCGGCAACCGCACGCAGTAAATCGGATCGGCAAATAATGCCAGCCAGCTGTTCGTCGTGAACGACGGGTAAACAGCCCCAGCCATGTTCGACCATCAGTTCAATCACCCCGCTCAGCGGTGTGTCCGGTTCCACACAAAAGACCGGGCGGCTGGCCAGTGGCAGCACCGGAGTTTGCTCAAGCTCTGCGGCCGTCAGGCTAACGGCGCTGTCGAGTAAATCCCGCATGGACAACAACGCCTGAATTCGCTGATCACTCAGCAATGGCAGGTAACGGAACCGGTGCTGGCTAAACAGCTGCCAGGCTTGCAAAAGCGTGGCGTCTACCGCCAGTGATACCACGCCGCTGGTCATGAGGTCGGCGGCGGTGAGCGTCATCGGCTTGGGCAGGGCATCTTCAACGTGCTGGTATTGCTCGATGCCAGCGTTATGGCCTCGGGATGGTTGGGAAGCAGGGCGGGGTTGGCGCTTCTGTGGCTGCTCTGACTGTGACGTGTGGGTCTGTAAATCATGGGCCTGCTCATCTGGCGACGAAAATTCAGCGTGTTCTCCCAATGCACCAGTATGACTGGCGGCCTGCGCCCGGCTGATGCGGCGTCTGGGGCTGTGCTCGGGTGTCGCAATCCGTTGCCCCATATCAAAAACGATCAAACTCATCTGAGTCACCCTGCATCTCTGATTTGCCAGCTGCTGTTATGCCACAGGCGTTGCATCTGCGGAACAATCTGCGGATGCGGTGGCCGCGGCTGGCAGGCTTCATATGGTGGTTTTTGTACTACCCTGTGTAATGGCGTGTGAAGGAAATCACAGTTCTCTGGGTGGAAAATCAACGTGTGTCGAGCAGGGCGATGTTTTGTTAACAAAATGTAACAAAAGCAACGCAGTAATCGGTGGGTTTCATACTTTCAGGGGATTAGGATGCAACCTTATGCAGATTATATTTCTTTCAATGCTGCGAATATGGACGCTTCAAACCTATTAACAGCAAAAATAACAACAAACAGACAGGTAGCATTATGGTGAACAAGAAGATTCTTGGACTGGCAATTGCGGCTGCCAGCCTGGGACTGGCTGGTTGTAATATCAGCAGCACCAGCGGTAACAGTGACGTAAACCAAGCCCCGATTGACTCTGGTGCAGCAGACGCAACGCCAAGTCAGGTCGCTTCCATTTTCTCCGCTGGTAACAGCGACGTTCCCGTTAACAGCGACCTGTTGTTTGCTCAAGCGTCGACAACCGACGGCACAGCTGAAACAGACGACACCACGCCGCCTGTCACCACTGCCATCAGTAAGTTGACGGGTTTCTCTACCACTGCTTCTTTCTACTTGCCGTTTAACGGTGCCCTGGACGCCGACTCTGTGGTAGCTGGACAGACGGTTTTCCTGATTGAACTTAAAAGCAATGAAGACGACAGCAGCATCGACTCGCTTGACGTCAGCAGCATCGTTGCCGCCAATCCGACCAACCCGTTTGCGGAAGGCTCCGATCAGCTGACCGCGGCGGACTACGCTGCCAGTTATGTTGAGCTGGAAGACGGTTCCCATACTATTCAGGTGACGCCGCTAAAACCGCTGGATGAAAAAACCAAGTACATCGTTGCTGTAACCAGTGGTGTTACCGATACCGCTGGTGTTTCTGTTGCGCCTTCGGCGGAATACGATTTGTTGGCCGGTGATCTGGAATTGCCTTCCGATGCTCTGGCACCGGTGCGTACTGCTGTTCAGGCCTGGGAAGGTCTGGCTGGTGCCTTCCTGACCGCTGCCAGTGGTGGTGCTTTGAATCAGGACAGCGTGATTTTCACTCAGGCCTTTACCACAGATGGCAGCCTGGGTTCGCTGAAGTCTTATGCGGCTCCGGCACTGTTTGTGGCGGATAACCTGTCTTTGGCTGCGGCTGAGGCACTGACCGATCAATTTGCCGGCGGCCAGCTCGAAGACATTGTGGCTCGTTCAGTCGCTGTGGCCGGGGCAGGTGGTGATTCAAGCAATCCGGCTCAATTGGCAGCTGTTGACGAGACCACCATTGCCTATGTGAAATCGCTGGATGCCTACCCAGGCTACGTTTATGACGCCATCGCTTCGGCAGATATCAGCAGCTTGCTGGGTTCTGATATCGAAATTTCGTTGAAAGACCTCAGCTATGCGCCGGCTTCTCGCGATGTCGGTCTGGTTGATGGTGCAACGGTTGATGGTGTGATCTATCAGGCGTTGGGTGCCACTACCGGGGCTTCTCCAGCCACGCTGGGCACGGGCACCAGTACCACAACCCGTTATTACCAAGGCAAGATTGCGCTGCCAAACTTCCTCGATTTACCTGAGTTGACCACTGAATACACCGCCGCTGGCATTTCTGCGGCAATGGCTGCGGATGCCGATTGGTCAGCCAACGCCAATGTCGGCGCTGTGCTGGACTCTGCTTTGGGTAACGAAGCTGGCACCACGCCACCGACGGACGCCGATGGCTCTACCAACGTCACATGGCGTTATCCATTCCCGGCAGCTTCTGAAGAAAGCAGTGGCATGAACCAGGCGCCATTGTTGGTGACGGTGCCAGACAGCACAGCTTGTGGTGGCGCTACCGAAGTGCCAGTGGTGATCTACGTTCACGGCATTACAGGCAGCCGCGCTAACAGCGTTGCGTACTCTGCGGCGCTTGCAGACCAGTGTGTGGCCACGGTCGCCATCGACTTGCCGGTTCACGGTATTGCGCCGATTACGTCAGATTCCAACGGTAACGCAGTCGATAACAGCACCATCCGTTTCAGCATGGATGCCGGTCAGGCTTCCTACACCGGCTCTCCATGGGCGGCTGCGATCGCGCTTTCCGGCGGTGCTTCTGCGGCCACCGGCGCGACCGAGCGCCACGGCAACATCTGGCAGGATAGCAACGGTATCCGTTGGGAAATGGACTTTGATGGCACGGTCGATACGGCAGGCACCGATGGCGACGTAGCCAGCGGCACGTCGGGTTCCACCTTTATTAACCTGTCCAACTTCACCCGCACCCGCGACAATGTGCGTCAGGCCGTGGCCGACCTGCTGAATGTGAACGCCAGCCTTGGCAACATCAGCGATGCGGTTGCAGCACAGCCTACCGGCGTTGGCTTCGATCTGGATCGCGTTTACCTGGCGGGTCACTCCCTGGGTGCGATTGTGGCAACGACTTATGCTGCGGTGAACAACGACGCTGCTGTTTTGGCGGCCAACGACAACCTGTCTGAACTGCAGGGTGTGATTCTGGCCAACGGTGGTGCCCACCTGACCAAACTGCTGGATAATTCACCGGCCTTTGGTCCGACCATTTCCGGCGCGCTGGCAGCGTCTGGTATTGCCGTGGGTACGTCCAATTATGAAAAATACATGTATGTCTTCCAGTCAGCGGTGGACGTGATCGACCCGGCCAACGCGGCAGCGACCTTGGCAGCCACCGATACGCCGGTACTGCTGTTCAATATGGTGGGTGGTAATGCACTGCCAACGGACGCATCCGGTATTTCCCTGCCGGATGGCTTCAAACTGGCTGGCATGTTTCTGCCGGATCATACAGTGCCGAACTTTGACTACTTCTACGATAATGACACTAACCCTTATGCGGCCTATGCACCTGCTCTGGGTTTGACCAGTGGTCTGGCAGGCTACCGTGCGCCGATGGCGGGTACCGATGGTCTGGCCGCGTTGCTGGGTCTGGAAACCGTTGATGCCTCGACAGACACCACCAGCTTGTCGACGCCGCTGCGTGCCCAAACCCGCTTTGCGACTGGCACCCACGCAACCTTTGCCAACGCGGACAGCCTGACGGCCTTTGCCGAAATGGTTACCGAGTCGGTTCTGATGATTAACGGTGCCTTTGGTACGGTTAATACTTCAGTACTTGAATCCAACTAAGCCTTTGCGGAGAAGAACAATATGAAAAGCAAAGCGATGAATATCGTCTTCAAAAAAGCCCCGCTGGCGTTGGCTGTAACGGCGGTGACCATGGCATCCGCTAACGCCCTGGAATTTGAACTGGCCGGTGCCGATGTACGCATCGACAACACCATCAGTGCGGGTGTTGGTTGGCGAACCCAGGACCCGGGTGCTTACCAGATCATGCCTGCCAACGGCACGGCGACGGGTAACGGCGGCTCCGGCTCCTCGTACAACTACGATGATGGCACCCTGAACTACAACAAGGGCGATATGTACACCCGCACCATCAAGTGGAGCGGTGACCTCGACATCAGTTACGAAAACTACGGCGGTTTCTTCCGTGCCCGGGCTTTCTATGACGATGCCATCATGAACGGCGATCCGCAGTTCAAGGAATACAGTGACGAGACCAAAGACGCTGCCGGCAGCGGCTGGGACTTGCTGGACGCCTACGTCTGGGCCGATTTCGAAATTGGTTACACCCCGGTGCTGGTACGTGCCGGTCGTCAGGTTCTGAGCTGGGGTGAAAGCACCTTTATTCAGGGTGGTGTGAACAGCATTAACCCGGTTGATGCTTCGGCATTCCGTAAGCCGGGTGCTGAGCTGAAAGAAGCACTGCTGCCGGTCAATATGCTGTACACCTCCGTTGGCCTGACGCCAGATCTGTCGTTTGAAGCCTTCTATCAACTGCAGTGGGAAAAGACCCGTACCGACGCTTGCGGTACCTTCTTCTCTACCGCTGACTTTGTTGCAGACGGATGTGGACCGGTAATTCTGGCCGGTGTTGCTGACGAGCGTGACATCATTGCATTCCGTGATAACGAAATTGCCAATGGCGTTGCCATGACCGACCGGGTTGCTCCGGTTGCCGAACGCATGAAAGACGATACGCCGGATAACCAGGGCCAGTACGGTCTGGCTTTCCGCTGGTATTCCGAAGCACTGGGCGACACCGAATTCGGTGCCTACTACATGAATATTCACAGCCGTCTGCCGTACATCAACGGCGTGGTGGTGAATTACGAAGAACATGCGGCTTACAACGCCAACGCGACCTATCAGAGCAAATATCCGATGTATCAGATTTCCTACCCGGAAGATCTGAAGATCATGGGTCTGAGCTTTGCCACGGCAACCGAAAGCGGTGCATCGGTTTCCGGTGAGCTGAGCTACAAGCCGGATATGCCGTTGCAGTGGAACGCGTTCGAGCTGCTGCTGGCAGGTAACGCGGCGCCATACAGCCGTATGTACCAGCGTCGTCTGGAAGAAGTGGGTGGCGATCCAACCGCATTGAGCGGTGAGCTGGCCAAAGGCTACGACGAGTACGATATGTGGCAGTTCCAGACCACTTATATCACCATCTTCGACCGTGTGTTCGGTGCAGACCGTATGGCGCTGGTGGGTGAGGCCGGTGTGGCTTACATTCCAGACCTGCCATCCACCGACGACGCCCGTTATGGCCGTTCCGGTGCCTGGGGTGTCGGTAACAACGGCGGCGTGTTCGGCGACACCAACTACTGTACTGCGGATACCACACCAACTGGTGCTGATAATTCCGGCCAAAACGCCCATCTGGCGAACTGTACCGACGATGGCTATGTCACAAAGTGGTCCGGTGGTATTCGCCTGCGTGCGGCACTGGATTACAACAACGCCTTTGCAGGGGTGAACATCACACCGATTCTGTCACTGGCCTACGACAAGGGTAATGGTCCTGAGCCGGGTGCTCAGTTCATTAACAACCGTCTGACCACCGGCGGTACCTTGCGCTTTGTATACATGAACCAGACGTCCATCGACCTGAGCTACACCAACTATACTGGTGGCGAATACAACCAGATGAAAGATCGCGACAATATCACCCTGTCTGCGAAGTACTCTTTCTGATTGGCTCAGGCGACCTAGTGAGGATATAAGAATGTTGAAAACATCGATTCGAACCCTGAGCGGTGCCGTGTTGCTGTCCTTGTTGGGCGCATCGGCAAATGCCGCTGTGTCTGCGGAAGAAGCCGCCAAACTGGGCGGTGAATTGACCCCGGTAGGCGCGCAAAAGGCCGCCGCTGGTGATATTCCAGCCTGGAACGGCGGTCTGCAAACCCCGCCAGCAGGCTACAAGGAAGGCGGCAAGCTGGTGGACCCATTTGCCGACGAAACACCGCTGTTTGTGATCACTGCTGAAAACTACATGCAGTACGCCGACAAGCTGTCCGAAGGCCAAAAGGCGATGTTCAAGAAGTACCCGGATACCTATCGTATGCCGGTGTACCCAACCCATCGTACAGCGGCTTACCCACAGGCCATCTACGATGCCAGCGTTGAAAACGCCAGCAAAACCGAGCTGGTAGATGGCGGTAACGGCCTCAAGAACTACGTGATGGGCACGCCATTCCCGATTCCACAAAACGGTCTGGAAGCCATCTGGAACCATATCGTTCGTTACCGTGGTGGTAGCGTTGAGCGTACTGTGGGTCAGGTAACACCGCAGGCCAACGGCGACTACACGCTGGTGCAGTTCGGTGAGGAATTTACCTTCCGTGAAGAACTGACCGACTACAAACCGGGCAAAGACGACAACGTGCTGTTCTACTTCAAGCAGGATGTACTGTCGCCAGCGCGTCTGGCCGGTAACGTACTGCTGGTGCACGAAACTCTGGATCAGGTGAAGGAACCGCGTAAGGCGTGGATCTACAACGCCGGCTCTCGTAAGGTTCGTCGCGCACCGACCATTGCCTACGACTCTCCGGGAACGGCCTCCGACGGTATGCGTACCTCGGATAACTTCGACCTCTACAACGGTGCGCCTGATCGCTACGACTGGAAACTGGTGGGCAAGCAGGAAATGTACATTCCGTACAACGCCTACAAGCTGGAATCCGGCGACTTGAAGTACGATGACATCGTCAAGGCAGGTCACATCAATCAGGATCATGCCCGCTATGAACTGCACAGGGTGTGGAAAGTGGAAGCCACTCTGAAAGACGGCAACCGCCATATTTACGCCAAGCGTACCTTCTATCTGGATGAAGACACCTGGCAAGCCGGCATCATCGACCATTACGACGGTCGTGGTGTGTTGTGGCGTGTGGCTGAAGGTCACGAGGTGAGCTACTACCAGGCTAACGTGCCGTGGACCGGTCTGGAAGTGCTGTACGATCTGACCTCTGGCCGTTATCTGGCGCTGGGGCTGGATAACGAGGAAGACGGTACCTACAAGTTTGGTATCGAGCGTTCTTCCCGTGACTACACCACCTCGGCACTGCGTCGCTCTGGTCGTCGCTAAACGTCGACTTTCAGGCACAAAAAAACCGGCTAACTTGCCGGTTTTTTTGTGCCTGGATTTTGCGTCTTGCTGGGCTGTTTAATAAGACGCCGGCCAGCGAGACGTCAGCCAGGAATAGGCTTGGCAGACTGTTACAGGTGAACCAGCAAGCTCGCCAGATACTGGTTGGAAGCATCCTTGTTAACAAACTCCCCACGCACTTCCAGACGGTCGCTGATGTCATAGCCAACGCCAAAACCGGTCAGCAGGCCATCGTCATCACCAAAGTCGAGGCCGACGCGACCAATCAGTGACAGGTTGGGATCGACTTCCGGCAGTTCTTTTTCACCCACCATGGCGACCCAGACACCGGTAATGTCTTCGTTGGTGTTATCGAAGTCATCGGTTTGGCTGAAGCCCAGCTCCACCTTGGTCGACAGACCGCCGGAATACTGCCCCAGCTGGTAGCCACCAAAACCCTGAATACCCGTTGCATCAATGCTGTCACCACCATCAAACGGGGAGTCGATGGTGTTGTAGCTGAAGCTGCCGCCCAGATACAAACGGTCGGTGTGGTCATCGGCCAGAGCGGTAGCAGATGCCGCTGTTATGGCGGCGGCGATCAGGGTCTTATTCAACGTGGATGCCATAAATGACGAGTCCTGTATTACTGAATGTCCCTATGTGTCAGCCAAACAGGGCCAAAGGTTCCTCATAAAGAGCCGCAACCTGTTCGCGCAGGGTCAGCAAATGCTCTGACCAGAAGCGGTGTCCTTCAAACCACGGGAAAGCAATCGGGAAGGCTGGGTCGTCCCAACGCTGGCTCAACCAGGCCGCGTATTTCATCACCCGCAAGGTGCGCAAGGCTTCGACCAGACGCAGCTCGTGGTAGGGGAATGGGCGGAACATTTCATAGCCCTGGCGAATGGCCTGCAGCTGTTCCAGTTGCTCTTCGCGGGAGCCGCTCAGCAGCATCCAGATGTCCTGCATGGCGGGCCCTTGCAGGCAGTCGTCGAAGTCGACCAACCACAGTTGTTCGTCACGCAGCAGCAGGTTGCCGGTGTGCAAATCGCCGTGCAGGCGAATGGAGCGGAAATCGCAGCCATCAAACTGCTGTTGCACCAGCGTTTGCAGTTGTGGCCACAGGCTTTCGTACACCGCGCGGTAGTCTTCCGGCATCATGCCAGAGTTCAGCACGGTTTCCGCAGCCCAGCGAATATCGTCAGCTCCGGCAATGCGAGGGCGATGCTGAAATGCCTGCCAGCCACCGACCTGATGAATACGCGCCAGCCAGCGGCCCAGCAGCTCCAGATCTTGTTTGGATGACAGCTCTGGTGCATGGCCACCACGGCGGGGAAACAGGGTGAACATAAATTCCTTGTGATCAAACAGGCTGCGCTCGTCGAACTCTAGCGGTGCGACCACGGGAATGTCCTCCTGTTGCAACTCCAGCATGAACTGATGTTCTTCCAGAATGCACTCACGCGACCAACGGCCGGGGCGGTAAAACTTCGCAATCACCGGGTTATCGTCTTCGATGCCCACCTGGTACACCCTGTTTTCGTAACTGTTGAGGGGAAATACGCGAGCGTCGGTGTAAAGGCCCAATACCTCCACGGCGTCCATAACGTCTTCCTGGGACAATCGGGAATAAGGGTGGCTGTCTGTGGTCATGAGGTTCTCCGCAATAATGGCCGGATTATGCCTGACAAGCACGCGGCCCGCTTGCTTTGATCATTCCCGGCGTGTGCGCACAAACCAACCGGGAGGTGGGGTTCGGGCCAGCGTCCAGACACCAACAATGGCAGCGCCCTGTTGTTTCAGCAGTTGCGCCAGCCCATCGGCCGTGGCACCGGTGGTCATCACATCGTCGACGATCATGACATGCTGGCCTGCCAGGGGCTGGCTACTGTCGGATTCGACGTTGGTCAGGCGGTAACTGTTGCGGATGTTGTCGAGTCGTTCGGCTCGATTCAGGCCTCGTTGGCCATGGCCGGGGAGTCGTTCCAAGCGCTGCTTGTCGATGGTCAGTTGATGAACCCGGGCGAGCTCGTCGGCCAGCACTCCGGCCGGGTCAAAGCCGCGCTGCCAGCGACGCCAACGGTTGGACGGCACCGGAATCAGGCGGTCTACAGTACGTAGCTGTGGTGGTGGGTAACGGGCCATCCAGCGCGCCAGCTTTAGCATCCATTGGCTGTTGTGCTTGTCCTTGGCTTGCTGAACCCAGTGCATGACGGGACCTGCGTAGAGTGCGGTGTGATGGCTGTAGTCAAACGCAGGAGGCTGCCGTTGGCAAGGGCGGCAGCGCCAGAAACCGTTCGATGGCGTCGCTTGTTGCAGATTGATTTCGCCGCATTGGCTACAGCTGGATTGCGCTGCCGGTGCGACTTGCAGTAACCAGTGTTCGCATTCGTTGCAGATAAATCCGGCGCAGCCTTGCAGTGACGATAAACAGATTTCGCACAGCGCGAAGGCATTCAAACTCAGTGGGTTACAACTACCGCGAGCCGGATTCAACTGGGCGTTGGATTGAAAAACGTTCGCTTGTGTTTGTTGCCAGCGCTGTCTGACGCTGTTTAGAAAACTTGAGGGGGCCATAAGTACATCCTTGTACAAATCTGACTGACTATCTGAACTCAGCTTACATTTTGTACAGGGCTGTTACCAAACTCTGTGGTTGTTTTTTGAACAAAGCGTAGTGTTGATTCAGAACACATGTATTTATTCACCCGTTCAACACAGGAGCACGCCATGAATATTGGTTCTACCAGCGGCTCGGTAATGACCAACGGCTATTCCCAGGCCAGCCAGGCATTTGGCCAGGCGGACAACAAGCTGACGGTCGCCGCGCAACAAGTGGCCGATTCGACGACCCAGAGGCCCGTTGACGAAACCTCATCCATTTCCGAAGCGGTTGTGGACATGCAAGAGGGAAAGCAACTGGTGGGCGCAGCCGGGAAGCTAATCGAAGCTCAGAATACTCAGCTGGGCAGTTTGTTGGATACCCAAGCCTGACGTCTCCTGACGAGACGACCGACTCCGCCCGGGATCAAGAATCCCTACAGAAGATGCTGGAGGAGCTCCAGCAACAACAACGTGTGGATCAGTATCGCCAACAGCGCGAAGACGAACTGAGGGAAGCGGCTGACTTGTCGTCGGCTTCCCTTGGCAGTTCCTCTGGCGCTGTCCTCGCGGCTGAATCCGGCACGGGAACGCTGCTGCCTGCAAATAATTCCGGTATTGCGGGTGCAGGTGCTGCCGCGTTGTCAGCGCCCCCGATTGTTGATGTTGGCTCGGTCAGCATGGGCATGTTTTCTGACACAGACATGGACATCGTCACACAGTCCGCGGCACCCGAGCTGCCCCTGAGCCAAATGGAACAAGCGGCAATGGACGGTCGGGTTTTTATCGTTGATGCGGCCGAAGCCTTTGGACTGACTAGCGATGCTGCCAACGACGCCGCCAATGATGCTATCGCCGAGGCCCGTTCAATCGATGAAAGCCAATCTGACTCCAGAGCGGAAGAAGAACGAGCAGAGCAACAAGACAAACCAACCGCCGCTGAACGCTTTGCCGAAACCAATGCCCGACTGCGTCAGGCCACCGAAACCCTGTTGCAGGTAAGCCAGCTGGGCGGCCCTGTGAACATTGAAGCCTTGCTCGACGAACACGTGTAAGACACATCTGCCACTGTCATCCTCCCTGATGATCCTCTGAAGCATCCCGACACAATTTTGCTACGCAATATTTCTCGCCGCCGCTTGCCCGGGTGGATATTCTGATTCAAACACTTGTCTGACTTTCGCACAGCAAACGCTTGACTTCGCCATGAAGCGAACGTATGTTTCAAACACTTGTTTGAAATTATCAAAGGTTAAGATGGTCCTCTGCTAACGACCATCAGATATAAAAACAAACAGCTACACTGATAACTGAATTTGAGTCGGAACTCCCAAACCGGCCAAACAACGAGTAAGGCGACGAGGTAAACGAGATGCCAGATTACAAAGCTCCCCTGCGTGAAATTAAATTCGTAATGGATGAACTGCTGGATATGCCGTCGCACTACGCCAGCATTCCAGCCTATGCGGAAACCGCAACGCCGGAAATGGTTGATGCCATCATTGCTGAAGGTGCCCGTTTTTGTGAGCAGGAGTTGGCGCCACTGAACCGTGTTGGCGACACCGAAGGTTGTGTGCGCAATGAAGAAGACGGCTCGGTGAAAACCCCGACTGGCTTCAAGGAAGCCTACGCCAAATTCGTTGAAGGCGGTTGGCCTTCGCTGGCCCACGAAGAAGAGTGGGGCGGTCAGGGCCTGCCGGAGTCCCTTGGCATTGTTATTTCTGAAATGGTCGGTTCTTCCAACTGGTCATGGGGCATGTACCCGGGTCTGTCTCACGGTGCGATGAACACCATCGACCTGCACGGCACCCAGGAACAGAAAGAAACCTACCTGACCAAACTGGTATCTGGTGAGTGGACCGGCACCATGTGTCTGACCGAACCTCACTGCGGTTCTGACCTGGGTATTCTGAAAACCAAAGCTGAGCCAAATGCCGACGGCAGCTACAGCATTACTGGTACCAAAATCTTTATTTCCGCTGGTGAACACGACATGGCCGAGAACATCGTCCATATCGTACTGGCGCGTCTGCCGGGTGCTCCGGAAGGCACCAAGGGCATTTCCCTGTTCATCGTTCCAAAGCAGCTGCCAAACGAAGACGGCACGCCGGGTGACCGCAACGCCGTGAGCTGTGGCTCGCTGGAGCATAAGATGGGCATCCACGGTAACGCCACCTGCGTGATGAACTTCGACGGTGCCAAAGGTTGGCTGATTGGCCCTGAGAACAAAGGTCTGAACTGCATGTTCACCTTTATGAACACCGCCCGTATCGGTACTGCACTGCAAGGTTCTTCTGCGATGGAAGCGTCTTTCCAGGGCGCACTGGCTTACGCTAAAGAACGTCTGGCCATGCGTTCCCTGACTGGCCCGAAAGCACCGGAAAAAGCCGCTGACCCGATTATTGTTCACCCGGACGTGCGTCGTATGCTGCTGACCCAGAAAGCGCTGAACGAAGCCAGCCGTGCGCTGGTGTACTTCGCTTCCCAGCAGAACGACATCGTCAAGAAAGCAGAAAACGAAGACGAGCGTAAAGAAGCTGAAGAACTGCTGAGCTTCCTGACGCCAATCGCCAAAGCCTTCCTGACAGAAGCGGGCTGCGAAGCCACCAACCTGGGCATGCAGGTTTACGGCGGTCACGGCTTTATCGCCGAGTGGGGCATGGAACAGCTGGTGCGTGATACTCGTATTGCCACCATCTACGAAGGTACCACCGGTATTCAGGCCCTCGACCTGTTGGGTCGTAAGGTGCTGATGACCCAGGGTGCCAGCCTGCGTCGTTTCACCAAGATCGTTCACAAGTTCTGCAAAGCTGGCGGTTCCAGCAAGCAGGTGACCAAGCTGCAAAAAGCACTGGCTGAAGTGAACAAAGAGTGGGGCGACCTGACCATGAAAATTGGTATGGGCGCGATGAAAAACCGTGACGAAGTGGGTGCAGCAGCAGTGGATTACCTGATGTACTCCGGTTACATCGTACTGGGTTACTTCTGGGCACGTATGGCCGAAGTGGCGCAGCAGAAACTGGATGCAGGTACCACGGAAGAAGCCTACTACAAGGCCAAGCTGCAAACGGCCCAGTTCTACTTCGACCGTATTCTGCCGCGCACCAAGGCCCATGCAGTTGCCATGACAGCTGGCTCTGCCAGCCTGATGTCCCTGCAAGAAGACGACTTTGCTTTCCTGTAAGCAGGTCTTTCTGTAAGGCATTGCTGCCTTCATACACCACATCAAAGCCGCTCACCCGAGCGGCTTTTTTGTGGCTCGTCCGATGGCAGTCGCTGCGGGTCTCATCGCACCTGCAAGACTGAACCGTTATGTCGGTCGGATAAGCTTGCGCCATCCGACAAAACGGCTGGGCACAAAAAAGCCAGCGCGAGGCTGGCTTTCAAGTCGGTGAGTTAACGCGCCGGTTCAGGCGGTGTGGGCGGTTGGCCCGGAGCGACGCTTGCTGTCGACGCGACGCTCGTGGATTTTGCGAATCTTGCGCTGGGCCTTGTCGAAGGCATTGCGCACGGCAAAATACATATCCTCATGCTCTGGGCTGTCGTGACTGTCGTGGGTAATTGCCACGGTCTCGCCGGGTAAACCGACTTCCAGAGATACATGCGCCAGTCGGCCCTTGTAACTGTGGTTGTGTGGCATGGCGACGACGGCGCGAATGCCGGTGATGTCGTCATAGGTGGAGGTGAGTTTGTCGGCTTTTTCGCGAATGGTGTTCTCAATCGCATCTGAATGTTCGATGTCACGAAAACTGATTGCCAGACCTTTCATAAACGCTCCTTAGTAACAAGCATAAGGCGATGCCGGATATTCGGCGGTGGGTGACGGCGTGTTGACCTGTCGCCCGCGGTTTATTTGCTGGCATACGAATGGCCGGGCCTTGTTGACGATGGCCTCAGTCTTTACCGCATGCCCTGTTCGGATTGCGTCCTCCTCTTTGGTAGCCAAAGTTGTAGAGTGTAAAAACCTTAAAAATCATAGGCTTGATAGCTAAATTCTGTTTTTGCCAAAGCCTGATTTTGTGATCATTCGGAAGTCGATTTGTTCCGCGACTTCACCTTCAGATTACATCAAGTTGTCATCACGTCAATCGTCTGGTTGTCATATTTGTGTGAATAAACGAGCCAAATTGATGTGGGTTTGTGGCTCAGCCAAATGAAATGTGGCTTTGTTCATAAGTCTGTTGACTAGAGTGTTTCAAGCTACGGCGCGGGTTGGATGCGTGTTAGTCTGGCGGTTCAGGACCCTCTGAATAACCCGGTGCCCGCTCTGGATGACAGGGCGACGCTGAGTCACGAAGCTGATTTGCAGGCCTGACGGGTCAAGTCAAAAATCAGCGACACAGAGTCAGCAAGGCCCTGCCATCCCCTTCGGGCGCGGCCAGCAGGCTGTCATACCGGTATTGGCGAATCGGAAAGGGCCAGCCATTCCGCTGTATCCGCTGCCTTGTTCTGACACCCTGGAGGGCTTGCGCAGAGCTGTGCAGGGTTGCTCAGAGGGTCCTTAACTGACAGGAATTCAGGTCATGCAGGTATATCCAGTCAAGGTCGTTTTTTTTGATCTCGACGACTCTTTGATTAACAAGGATGCTAATAGCCTCTGGATCAAGTGGCGGGTTCGCCGCGAACGCTGGGCGCTGGTTGAAGCCACGCTGGCTCTGGCGTCGTTGTACCGTGCCTACAAGAAAGGCCGGGTGACTCACTGGCGCCTGTCGCACTATTACAAAACCCGCGCTCGCGGCATGGCTCTGACCGATTACCAACAACGGGTGGACGAGTTTTTTCTGGAGCGTGGCCATCTGCATATCTATCCCCAGGCGGCTTCCTTGCTGTACGGCTACCAGCGTCAGGGCATTGAGCCGGTGATGATTACCGGTGCCGACGAGTACGTTGCCCGGGCCTACGCCGACGCGCTGGGCATTCAGCACGTTATCAGTAACCGTCTGCGGGTGGTCGATAACAAAATCACCGGTTTACAACGACCGCTGTGTTACGGCAATGGCAAGGTGGGGCTGGCGCGAGCGTTTCTGCGCGAGCGGGGCCTTCGCTTCAGTGATGCCGCTTTCTACACCGACAGTCACGCCGATTTGCCGTTACTGGAACGGGTTGGTCAGCCGGTGGTTTTGAATCCCAACAATCGGTTGCGTGAAGCTGCGGAATTGAACGGTTGGCCGTCGCTGGACTGGCGTAACTGAGCGGCGTTTTGTTGGGCTGGCCGCTGTGCCAGAAACGGCTTGCTGGCTTGCTTGCCGTGTTTCGGTCATCTGTTATGATGCAGGTCTTGTCAAAATAATTATCCGGGAGCTCGTGGTGTTTTACCCACTCAACTGCCCTCTGCAAAAAGGTCAACTGCTCGTCCGTCGATGGTGGTAAACGCATCGCCTATCTGCCCGCGTGGGCATCTCTAATTGCGTTTACAACTTCTATCAGGTTCCTACCCATATGACACTGCAAGAATTTAACTCACTGGTTGAGCAGGGCTATAA
This sequence comes from Oceanobacter sp. ABM4_470, assembly GCF_056158645.1. Classification (NCBI taxonomy): domain Bacteria; kingdom Pseudomonadati; phylum Pseudomonadota; class Gammaproteobacteria; order Oceanospirillales; family Oceanospirillaceae; genus Oceanobacter; species Oceanobacter sp. ABM4_470. The sequence continues at coordinate 2,683,263 of NZ_JBSWTR010000001.1, read as the reverse complement.
CCGTATTCCTGTTGCACGCCAGGTGTTGGCTGATATCGACACGCCACTGAGCACTTACCTGAAACTGGCCAATGCGCCGTATTCCTACCTGTTTGAGTCTGTCCAGGGCGGCGAAAAGTGGGGCCGTTATTCGATTATTGGCTTGCCTGCCCGCGAAGTGATCAAGGTCTCTGGCCATCGTGTGACGCGCCTTGAAAACGGCCAAATCGTCAGCGAGCTGGACGTAAAAGACCCGTTGGAATACGTCTCCGAATTGCAACAAAGCTACAAGGTGCCCGACCTTGAAGGTCTGCCACGTTTCCAGGGTGGTCTGGTCGGCTACTTTGGTTACGACACCGTGCGTTACATTGAGCCGCGCTTGATGAAAACCTGCCCGCCGGATGAAATCGGCACCCCGGACATCCTCTTGATGGTGTCAGAAGAAGTGGTGGTGTTCGATAACCTCAGCGGCAAGCTCAACCTGATTGTACTGGCCGATCCAGAACAGGACGACGCTTACAACAAGGCCCAGCAACGTCTGGAGCAGCTGCGCGAAACCCTGCGGACGCCGTATTCCGGCCCAATCGGCCAGCCTTTGGCGGAATCCCGTACTGTTGCCGAGGAAGATTTCCAGTCGGTGTACGGTGCGGATGAGTTCAAGTCGGCGGTGGAATCGGTCAAGGAATACGTGCTGTCCGGTGACATCATGCAGTGTGTGCTGTCGCAGCGCATGCAGGTGCCATTCAGTGGTGATCCGGTCAATATCTACCGCGCCCTGCGCACCCTGAATCCGTCGCCTTACATGTATTGTTTGCACCTCGACGACTTCCACGTAGTGGGTTCTTCGCCGGAAATTCTGGCGCGTCTGGAAGACGGCGAAGTCACCGTGCGTCCGATTGCCGGTACCCGCAAGCGTGGCGATACCCCGGAAAAAGACAAGGCGCTGGAAGAAGAGCTGCTGGCCGATCCGAAAGAAATCGCCGAACACCTGATGCTGATCGACCTTGGCCGTAACGATGTCGGTCGGGTGGCGCAAACCGGCGAGGTTAACCTCACCGAACAGATGGTGGTCGAGCGTTACAGCCACGTGATGCACATTGTGTCCAACGTCACGGGTCAGGTAAAAGAAGGCATTACGGCCATGGACGTGCTGCGTGCAGTGCATCCGGCTGGCACCTTGAGCGGTGCTCCAAAAATCCGTGCAATGGAAATCATCGACGAGTTTGAACACACCAAGCGTGGCGTTTACGGCGGTGCCGTGGGGTATTTGAGCTGGAACGGCAACATGGATACCGCTATCGCCATTCGTACTGCGGTGATCAAGGACGGTGTGTTGAACATTCAGGCCGGTGCCGGTCTGGTGGCCGATTCGGTACCTGAGATGGAATGGCAGGAAACCCTGAACAAGGGCCGTGCGATGTTCAGAGCCGTGGCTCTGGCCGAAGCCGGACTGGATCAGTGATCCGTCAGTTTCCCGAATAGCCGTTCAACCGAATTTTAGCGCGGCCGCACAGGCTGGCCGCGATGGAGCACAACATGCTGGTAATGATTGATAACTACGACTCTTTTACCTACAACGTCGTACAGTATTTTGCGGAACTGGGTGCCGATGTGCGGGTGTTTCGCAATGACGAAATCACCATTGAAGAAATCGAAGCCATGAACCCGGATCACCTGGTGATTTCACCGGGGCCATGCACGCCCAACGAAGCCGGTATCTCGATGGAGGCCATTCGTTATTTCGCCGGCAAACTGCCGATTCTGGGCATTTGCCTGGGTCACCAGTCCATTGGTCAGGTGTTTGGCGGTGACATCGTTCGCGCCGGGCAAGTGATGCACGGCAAGCTGTCGGCCATTCACCACAGCGACAAGGGTGTGTTTGCCGGGCTGACCAATCCGTATCAGGCCACCCGTTACCATTCGCTGGTGATCGACAAGGACACCATTCCGGACTGCCTGGAAATTACCGCCTGGACGGAAAACGAAGATGGCTCGATGGAAGAAATCATGGGCGTACGTCACAAGGAACTGCCGATTGAAGGCGTGCAGTTCCACCCGGAATCAATTCTTACCCAACACGGCCACGATTTGCTGAATAACTTTCTGCAAATGCGACTGGATTGAACAGGAGACCAAAATGGAAATTCGTGAAGCCTTGTCCAAAGTGGTCGAGCGTGAAGACCTGACCACCGAAGAAATGATCGACGTGATGAACCAGATCATGACCGGCCAGGCCGATCCTGCCCAGGTGGGTGGTTTTCTGGTCGCCCTGCGCATGAAAGGCGAAACCATCGACGAAATCGTCGGTGCCGTGAAAGTCATGCGCGAACTGGCCAGTGGGGTTGAAGTACACCCGCTGCACGCCGTCGACATCGTCGGCACTGGCGGTGACGGTGCTAACATGTTCAACGTCTCTACCGCGTCTTCCTTTGTGGTGGCAGCGGCCGGTGGCAAGGTGGCCAAACACGGCAACCGTGGTGTGTCTTCCAAATCCGGCAGTGCCGATTTGCTGGAAGCGGCCGGTGTGAACCTGCAACTGAACAGCGAACAGGTTGCCCGTTGCATCGAAGAACTGGGTGTCGGCTTTATGTTTGCGCCAATGCACCACAGCGCCATGAAGCACGCCATTGGTGTGCGCAAGTCGCTGGGCATGCGCACCGTATTCAACATTCTGGGCCCAATGACCAACCCGGCCGGTGTGCCGAATCAGGTGATTGGTGTGTACTCAAAAGACCTGATCAAGCCGATTGCAGAAACCCTGCAACGTCTGAACGCTGGCCACGTGCTGGTGGTGCATTCCGACGAAGGACTGGATGAGATCAGCCTGGCGGGTCCAACTCACGCCTGTGAACTCTACATGGGCGAGCTGCGTGAGCTGACCATCACCCCGGAAGACCTCGGCATTGAGCGCCAGAGTCTGGAAGGCCTGAGCGTTGATGGCGCCGAGCAAAGTCTGGAGCTGATCCGTGACGCACTGGGCAAACGCAAAACCCCGGCGGGTGAAAAAGCCGCCGACATGCTGGCGCTGAACGCCGGTGCGGCGATCTACGTTGCCGGTTTGGCGATGAACCTGAAAGACGGTGTCAGCATGGCGCAGGACGCGATTTACTCGGGTCTGGCACTGGAAAAAATGAAAGAACTGGCGAGTTTCTCTGAATACCTCGCTGAAGACGCGCAAAGCTGATAGCCAGCAAGGTAACTGACAGTGAACAACGATACGCCAACCATTCTGAAAAAAATCCTGCTGACCAAGCAGGAAGAAATTGCCTTGCGCAGCAAAAGCCTGCCATTGAGCGAGCTGAAGGCTCAGGCACTGGATATGGACCCGGACGCGCTGCGTGGTTTTCACGCGGCGATGAAAGCCAAGGTCGACGCCGGTTTGCCAGCGGTGATTGCTGAAATCAAAAAAGCCTCGCCATCAAAAGGCGTGATCCGCGAGAACTTTGTCCCGGGTCAAATCGCCGAGTCCTATGAGAAGGGCGGTGCTGCCTGTTTGTCGGTGCTGACCGATGCCGAGTACTTCCAGGGCCATGAGGACTACCTGAAAGAAGCCCGTGCAGCCTGCTCGCTGCCGGTAATCCGCAAGGATTTTCTGGTTGACCCTTATCAGATTTATGAAGCCCGTCAGATCGGTGCTGACTGTGTACTGCTGATTGTATCGGCGTTGTCCGACATGCAGCTGCAGGACCTTGAAGGTCTGGCACTGGAGCTGGGGCTGGATGTGCTGGTTGAAGTGCACGATGCCAAGGAGATGGAATCCGCACTGAAGCTGCAAACGCCATTGCTGGGCATTAACAACCGCAACCTGCACACTTTCGACGTGACCCTGCAAACCACCTACGGCTTGCTGGACATGGTGCCACAGGGCAAATTGCTGGTAACCGAGAGCGGTATCTTTGGCCGCGATGAAGTGGCTGAAATGCGTCAGCACAACGTTCACGGTTTCCTCGTTGGTGAAGCCTTTATGCGTGCTGAAGAGCCAGGCGAAGAGTTGCAGAAGCTGTTCTTCTGAATGGGTTTCTGAATGGATTGAAGGGCCGTTTGAAAAGCGGCCCTGAAGCCCTGCCCAAAACGAAAAAAGCGCTGATATGTCAGCGCTTTTTTGTATCTGCTCGATGAGCATCGGCGGTATGAAGGCAGGGATTAACGAGTGCCGTAAACCACCATGGTTTTGCCTTTCACAGACACCAGTCCACCGTCTTCCAGATCTTTCAGAACCCGACCAACCATTTCGCGGGAACAACCCACGATGCGGCCAATTTCCTGACGGGTAATCTTGATCTGCATACCGTCCGGGTGGGTCATGGCATCTGGCTGCTTGCTCAGCTCCAGCAGCGTGCGGGCGACGCGGCCAGTCACGTCCATAAACACCAGGTCACCGGCTTTGCGGGTGGTGTGGCTCAGGCGGTTGGCCATTTGACGGAACAGCTTGAACATCAGTGACGGGTTCAGTTTGACCATTTCTTCGAACTTGGCGTAGCTGATTTCAGCCACTTCACATTCGGTTTTGGCTTTCACCCAGGCGGTGCGTGGCGACTGTTCTTCTTCAAACAGGCCCATTTCACCGAAGAAATCCCCCGGGTTGAGGTAGGCCATGATCATATCGCGGCCGTCTTCATCTTCGATGATGACACTGACCGATCCTTTGACCAGATAATAAAGAGTGTTGCTTTCCTCGCCAGCGTAAATCAGCGTACTACGTGCAGGGTAACGACGACGATGACATTGGCTCAGGAAGTCTTCCAGGTAAGGGTCCTTTTGCGGCGGTTTAACCAGGCTCATATCGGGCTTCCAATCCATTTGCGAAATGATGAAACAATCAAGCTAAAGAAGCGCTTCAGTATCTCACTCTATCGCTCGTTCTGTTAGCGATTTTGCTTCAGGCGGTGACGCCTGTCACAAACAATCGGTGCAGTTTGTTAAGTAGCAGCTTGAAACCATATCTGTAACTGTGGCTGCGATTCAAGCGCCTGTTCCGACTGCGTCAGTCATGACCGGTTCCCTGTCATTGCCAAAACAGCACAATTTTTTTGCAATCACCATGGCCCAAAAAGCCGGGCCGCAGCCGCGTTGTAGAGGGACCTTTGTTTTAACTGACTTCCTTCTATGTGATACCCTCCGCAACCTTGAATCGTCATGCGTTGTGGCGATGGTGACTGGTCGGGAAGGACATATGAAAGCAGAAATCAAATGGGTAGATGGTGCCATGTTCCTGGGCGAATCCGGCAGCGGTCATTCCGTTGTCATGGATGGACCGGAAGATCACGGCGGTCGCAACATGGGCGTACGGCCGATGGAAATGTTGCTGCTGGGTCTGGGCGGCTGCACCAGCTTTGATGTGATGAGCATTCTGACCAAGCAACGTCAGCAGGTGACCGATTGTGTGGCCTCCATCGAAGCAGAACGCGCTGACAGCGTACCGTCGGTATTCACCAAAATTCATGTTCACTTCAAGGTGAAAGGCAAGGACCTGAAAGCCGCAAGCGTCGAGCGTGCGGTGAAGCTGTCGGCCGAAAAATACTGCTCAGCATCCATCATGCTGGAACAAGCGGGCGTGGAAATTACCCACAGCCATGAAGTGATCGAAGACTGACAGATCGACAACATCTGATCGATATAGGCTGCCGGGGCTGCCTGGCAACCGTTTAAAACCTGACTCCACCGCTTTGCGGGGTAATTGAGGACACTCTATTGAACAACAAGTTGCGCCTTCACGGCTTCAACAACCTGACCAAATCCCTGAGCTTCAACATCTACGATATTTGCTATACGCAAAACGAGAAAGAACGTCAGGAGTACATCAAATACATCGACGAATTATATAACGCAGACCGTCTGACCCAGATTCTTGGGGATGTAGTGGATATTATCGGTGCCAACATTCTGAATGTGGCCCGTCAGGATTATGAACCGGAAGGCGCAAGCGTAACGATTCTGATCGCAGAACACGAAGTACCACCCAGCGAAGACCTGATGGAAGAAAAGCCAGGTCCGCTGCGTGATTCTGTGGTGGGGCACCTGGACAAGAGTCACGTGACTGTTCATACCTATCCTGAAAGTCACCCGCATGGTGGTATCAGTACCTTCCGAGCCGACATCGACGTGTCTACTTGTGGTCTGATTTCACCGCTGAAAGCGCTGAACTACCTGATTCACTCGTTCGACTCCGACATCGTGACCTGTGACTACCGGGTGCGTGGTTTTACCCGCGATGTGGACGGCGTGAAGCACTACATTGATCACGACATCAACTCGATCCAGAACTACCTGACCGAAGATACCCAGAACGCCTATCAGATGATCGACGTGAACGTGTATCAGGAGAACACCTTCCACACCAAGATGCTGTTGAAGGACTTCGAGCTGGACAACTACCTGTTTGGTGAAGCGGCACAAAACCTGTCAGCCGAAGAGCGTACGGAAATTGAAGGCAAGCTGCGTCGTGAGATGCTGGAAATCTTCTACTCCCGCAATATGCCAGAGTAAGTGCTGGTAGGTTGCTAGCCAGGTAGCTAGGTAGGTAGTTTGCAAAACGGCAGCCTTTGGGCTGCCGTTTTTGTTTCTGGCTTGGCTCTGAGGCAGGGCTGGCAGATTAGTACTGCCAGCCGCCATTGAGGCTCCAGTGCCAGCCGGGGTTGGCGTCAACGGTGAAGTTGGCTTCGTCAGACTGGTAACGCTCACCACGCTGATAGGTAAACTTCAGCGCGCTGTACCAACCGCGCTCCTGGCCCCAGTGCAAGTGCCCCTGAAACCGACCAGTGCGCGAGGTATGAATGCTGACTTCGCCGTCGTCACCGTTGGCAATTTGCCGTGACTGCCCCTGATGTTGCCAGCTGACGCCAGCGTTCAGTCGACGGTTAAACCAATGCGACAACGACAGCTTCCATTGGCTGTCGGGGGTCTGGCTGATGCGTGAGCGGTTGCTGCCATTGATCTCGCTGTCGTGCTGGACTTCGGTTTTGAACAGGCTGCCTGAAAGCGCCAGTGTAAAGGGCACACCGAACACTTCCGGGCGGCTTTCATAGCTGGCCGAAATCGCGCGTATTACCGTCGGTTGGTCACTGTTATTGGGCGTGATGGTGGTCATGCCGGTGCTGTTTTGGCTGCTGCGTTCAAACTCGTAGTACAGCGCTCGACTGATCAAACGCTGACTGACGGCAAGGGTAAAGCCGTAGTGGTGAGCGGGCTGGTCGGGCTGAAAGCGGCGGCGGTATTCAATACGGCTTTGGGTGGTGATTTCGTCATCCAGATCCGGATTGCCGAGCCAGGTGGTGCTACCCGAGCCACGCACCTGGTGTTCAATGCGGTCGACCGCTGGAATCGGCTTGACGGACTGGCCGATCGACAAGGCAATGCTCTCGCGATCATCCAGTTGATATTCCAGTGTGCTGTTCGGCAGCCAGGCGGTGCCGGTGGCAATGTCGCTGTCGCTGCCACTCTGGTTTTGCTGTTTCAGCTCGTAGCTGTCGACGCGCAAGCCAACCGTCAGGCGGGTATCCGGGGTAACCTGCCAGTGGTCGGCCAGATGGCCTGAGAGACGGTTTTCCAACAGCGACAAGGATTGCACCTGACTGTCCGGTTGTTGCGGGTTGGACAGCCGTGACGACATCTTGCGAATCAGCCAGGAAGCACTGCCGGACCAGCGGTGCTCATCCCAGGTTTCACGAATACGCCATTCCAGTTTGTATCTGTGCTGGCGATTGCTGTCGTCAAAAAAGTCGGAGTTCACGTCTTCGGTGGTTTGCTGGCCTGACAGCATCAGCCGACTTTTGATGGTGTCCCAGTTGATGCTGGTTTGCAGATTCCACAGTAGCATGGCGTTGTGACTGTCGTAGTCACTGGCGCCGAGGTCTGGCTCGTGGACGTTGAAACGCAGCGACAGCGGCAGGGCGTTTTGCTGAAACTGACGGCGGCCCTGCAAGTACAGCAGGTTGGCCGCCCAGCTGGCGCGGGCGTTGCGCATGCCGCGATAACCGGCGCGCAGAAACAGATCCTGTTGTTCCCGTTGCTGTTGCCAGCGGCGACGACTGTCATCGGTAAAGTAGCCACTGACGGTGTCGCTGAGCTGGGTTTTTGAGGCCGCTAATTGCCAGTGTTCGTCAGCACCGCTGGCCAGATGCAGGGAGCCACTGTGATTGCTGCGCTGGTCGCTGGTGGCCGGTAACCAGCTCACGTCCAGTTGCTGGCGTTCTGATTGTTTCAGAATAACGTTGATGGTGGCCGCAGCGCCGCCGCCAAAGTCGCTGTCGTAACCGGGGTTGCGACGCACTTCAATGGCTTGTACTTCGCTGAAGGGAATGCGGTCGAGTAGTCGATGCAGACTGTTGGCGCTGGACTGCACCGTGATGCCGTTAATCTCAACTTGCTGGTAGTCGGAATTAAGGCCGTCGATCAGCAGATCGTCAGTGGCCAGTGCGGTTTTGACCCGCCCGGCGCCGGCAATGCGGGTCAGCATGTCCATGGCGGTATCAGGGTGGCTGGTTTCAAACCAGCTGGCCTGATACAGGCGTTCGGCAGCTTGTGGCGCACTGCTGCCAAAGATAATCAGCAGCAGTGCAGCAAGCCGAGGTAGCCGAAAGCAGGTGAGCCTACTTGAACGGAAGGCGGCAGTGGTCGGCGTAACATCCATAGGGCCTTCCTTAAACAGCGGAGCCAGATAGTGGTAATGAAGCTAATTAGCGGCGATGAGCTGGGTCAGCGGCGCAGGCGAATCACCTTGAAGCCACGGCCGCTAGCCATTTCCTCTATTTGGGAAAAGTGCCCCTTGGCCAACTCTTCGTATGGCAGGTGACGGTTGGCCACCAGCCAGACTTCGCCGTTCACAGTCAGGTGATCACGGGCCTGACGGAACAGGGTTTCAACAATGCTGTAATCCGTTTCCTTGCCGCTGTGGAACGGCGGATTGGATAAAATATAGTTGAAACGACCGCTGATGTCGGCCAAACCGTCGCTTGGCACAATGGTCACTTCCAGCCCCTTGCGGGCGCTGTTCAGTGCGGCGCTGCGCAGTGCCATGGCGTCGACGTCTGACAGGGTCATGGTGGTTTTGTCGTTCACAGTGGTCAAACCGATGATGCCGCTACCACAGCCAAGATCCAGAGCATTGCCATGCAGTGGCGGCAGGGTTTCCAGCAACAACTCGGTGCCAGCGTCGAGGCTGCCCTGGCTGAAGACGCCGGGCAACGACAGGAAAGAATCGTCTTTATACGGGGTCGGTTTGGCCAGTCGCAACCAGTTGAAGCTGCCTTCCTGTGGTTTCAGCAGGGCCGACCACAGCGAACAGCGACGGGCGCTGTCCTGTTTTTCGCAGTCAGCCAATGATTTCAACGCGTTGTTGATGCTCTTGCCGCCAGCGTCATTGGCACCAACGATCCAGAGTTCAGGCAGGTAGCGGTGGTCCGGTGTTTTGGCCAGTTGCTCAACCAGAGCTTGTGCCAATACCTTGGACTTTGGCCACAGCAGAATCACTCGTTCGGTGTTGTCCGGCAGCTCGTTATCCGGCACCCCAAAGCTGACCTTGTTTTCGCCCAGTTGGCGTTTGGCATTCTGGTAGGTGGTCCAGTTCCAGCTTTGCAGGCTGACACCGGTGTCGCGAGCCAGTTTTACCCAGTCGGGGTCGAGGTTGGCTTCGGCGCTGATCACCAGCGTGCGGTCGGTGTGTAAATCTTCGTGGCGGCACAGTAGTTGATACGGGGCCTGGCTCATGCCGTCATTCCTTCAATAATATCGCGAACCGTGAGGGCCGCATTTTGTAAATCGTCCGACATCAGCGGAATCAAACCGGCTTCTTTCAGGCGCGGGTGGGCGTCCATGGCAGCGCCAATCACAAACACCGGCATGCCGGTTTCGATGGCGACCTTACGGTATTGCTGCACGTGGTTGCTGTCGGGCATGCGTTCAACCTGCAGCACCATCACTGGCCACTGCTTGCATTCCTTGATCAGCTGAATGATTTGCTCGGCGGTGGTGAGGTGGGACAAGTGGGTAATGCCCAGACCAAACTGACGCACCAGCAAGCCCACAAACAGCAGATCAATTTCAGAATCGCGGGTGCAGTTGGCGATCAATACCCGGGTATCTGCGGGTTGGCTGTTGTCAGACAGACGCCACGCCAGTCGCGAATAGAGAAACGACTCGTACAAGCTGATGCGGGCAGGGCCAAGAGAATGGGTGGACTGCTCACGCAGCTGCTGGGCAAAGGGGATAAACAGAAACCGCAGCGCCATTTCGACCGGGAAGAACTGGCACACTTCGTCGAAGGTCTTCGCCAGTGCTCGCTCATCAAATTGCTGGCAGGCGTTGGCCAGTTGTTCACGGTACACCTGCCACTGCGATGGTTTACTGACGCCAGTGCCGGAGTCGGGCAGGGTTTCGCCGTTGGCGACCATAGCCTGAGCCTGGGAAATAGGAATGCCGCGGTTCAGCAAGGAAACAATCTGCTTGATCAGCTTGATGTCCTGCTCGGTGTAGAGGCGGTGGCCTTTGGCGGTGCGTTTGGGTTCGATCAATCCATAGCGACGCTCCCAGGCGCGCAGTGTGATTGCATTGATGCCGGTTTCGGATGCTACGACGCGGATTGGGTAATAAGCCGCAGTCGACTCGGAACTACTGCCAGTCATGATAGGGCGCTCGTGCTTGGCAAGCGGGACAGGTGCTTGCGGACGTGGAAAAGATCAAACAAGGTAAACAACCAATATACAAGGTTGTACAGATTCTATTCGTTGCTATCGCTAATGTAAAAACCCGCCGCGACTTTGGCGCGTCAATACTTGACCCGACGCGCCATGCTGATTACTTTTCCAGCATCATACGCGGAGATATTTCATGTTTGACCAGCCAACAGACCCGCAGGGCCCAATCAACCTCGATCTGCTTAAAAAAGCCGTCGACGCTTCCAATGATGGCATCGTCATTGCGGAACAGGAAGGCGAAGACAACATCCTGATCTATGTGAATAAGGCATTTGAGCGGCTCACCGGCTACAGCGCGGATGAAATTCTCTACCAGGACTGCCGTTTCCTGCAGGCTGGTGACCGTGAGCAACAGGGCATTGAAGAGATTCGTCAGGCCATCAAGGAAGGCAAGCCGGCCCGGGTGACCCTGCGCAACTACCGCAAGGATGGCTCGATGTTCTGGAACGAGTTGAGTTTGTCACCTGTGTACAGCGAAGATGAACAGTTGATGTATTACATTGGTGTACAAAAAGATGTATCGGAATTTGTCGAGCTGAAACGCCAGTTCGAGGCGCTGCAGGCCAAGCAAAGCTGACAGCTACAAAGCTGACAGCCACAAAAAAGCCGGGGTAACCCGGCTTTTTTGTGCGTGCTGTTTGAACAACCGTCGCTTAGCCCTTGTAGGCAGCGGCAGATTCTTCGATCAGCTTGCGAGCGTCGTCGGCATTGCCCCAGTCGCGGACTTTAACCCACTTGCCAGCTTCCAGATCTTTGTAGTTCTCGAAGAAGTGAGCAATCTGGTCACGCAGCAGTTGAGGAACATCGTTGATGTCCTGAACGTCGTCGTAGATCTTGGTCAGCTTGGTGTGAGGAACGGCCAACAGCTTGACGTCTTCGCCACCCTCGTCTTCCATGTTAAGAACACCCACTGGACGAGCGCGGATCACGGAGCCTGGCTGTACTGGGTAAGGAGTCACAACCAGAACGTCCAGAGGGTCACCATCACCCGCCAGAGTATCGTTGATGTAGCCGTAGTTGGCTGGGTAGAACATCGGGGTTGCCATAAAACGGTCAACCATCAGGCAGTCCATGTCCTTGTCAATTTCGTACTTGATCGGCGCATGGTTAGCAGGAATTTCAATTACCACGTAAACGTCGTTTGGAAGGTCTTTGCCTGCGGACACTGAGTTGTAGCTCATGTTGTTTTCCCTTGGTCAGTGTTTGGTTTGGGCCGGATTATAGCCGCCTGATACTTGTTCTGTCAGGCCTACATCAGTATAAAGCCGTTAGTAGAACCCGTTGACACTCTTGACAGAGGGCGGCGGGAAAAGAGCAGCGAAATTACAAAACACCCTATGAAATTTTTGGCGAGTTCAATTTTGCTTTGCGCCGGCCTGGCGGGAGCAAATCAGGTTATAGCTGATGAACTGGACGAGATGCTGCTCACGGACGAGTTAGGTGAAGAAGGAATTTTCGAGGATCACGAATTGCCGGTGGTACTGACCGCCACGCGATTACGTCAACCTCGGGCAGAAGTACCAGCCAGTGTAACCATTATTGAGGCACAACAGATCGAGGCATGGGGTGTCCGTACCTTGCCGGATTTGATGCGGTTTGTGCCTGGCATGTTTATTGGTCATGGCGATGACGAAAACAACGCGTCGGTGGCGTATCACGCAGGGGCTCCCAGCGTGTCGCGGCGCTTGCAGGTGCTGGTGGATGGTCGCTCGGTTTACCGGGCAGCGATTGCCTCGGTCACCTGGAACGACATCCCGGTGGCGTTGGAAGACATTCAGCGCATCGAAGTGACCCGCGGCCCCAGTTCAGCCACCTATGGCTCGAACTCCTTCCAGGGCGTGATCAACATCATCACCAAGCACCCGGGTGATTCGCTGGGAACCCAGTTGCGTTATCGCAATGGCAACAACGGCGTCGATGACGGCTATTTGAGTCATTCCTGGCTTGCCGGTGGCGCAGCCTGGCGGGTGACCGGACAAGTATCCGCCAGCGATGGCTTTGATGGTTCTGACCGCAACAGCCACAGTGACCAGTACCGCGACGGCGTACGTCATGGCTTTGTGTCGCTGGCGCGTAACCAGACCTTCGACAGCGGTTGGGTACTGCAGACCCAGGCGTCCTACAAGGCCGGTCACACCGATATTCGTCAGAACGATCTCTATACCTCAGCCCCGGATGTGGATTCCCGTCAGGGCATGGTGCTGGCGAAGTTGTCGAAAGACTTTGACGTCGACCATTCCGCCTATGTGCGTGGTTACTGGCAGCGCGAAGTGCGTGAGAGTTCGGCAACGGTGAATCCGTATACGCTGATGATCGATCCGGCGTTGTTCGATTTGTACCGTTACAACAACACTTTGGCGGACGGTTTTGTGTATGAACTGCAAAATCTGATTGGTGAAGTCTATGCTGGTACGGTAGCGGCTTCCAACGCGCAGAGTGAGCTGATGCAGCGCTTGATGGGCTATGGTCTGGACACAACAGGCATGGGCTACATTGGCCAGATTCTGGCCAATAGCGGTGGCGACTTGTCGTTGCTGACCCAACGCACCGAAGGCACCATTGAGAACACCAGCCGTGACGAGCGTTTTGATATCGAAATTCAGGACACCCGCCGCTGGACCGAGTCCCTGCGGACCGTGATGGGCCTGAACCTGCGCCGCGATCAGGTGTATTCCCGCACCTACTTTGACGGCACGGTGAAAAACGATACCTATCGCTTGTTCGGTAATCTGGAATACTGGCTGTTGGACGACCTGCTGCTGAACGCTGGCGGTACCTGGGAGAAGGAAGACGCCAACGACAGCGTGTTCTCACCGCGTATCGGCCTGAATTACCTGATTACCCCGCAGCAGAGTGTGCGTTTGATTCATTCACGCGCGACCCGTTCGCCGGACCTGCTGGAACAGAACCCGAACTTCCAGATTGACGTTACCGGGTTGAGCGACAATTACCTCAATGCCGATGAAGGAACCTTCTATCTGCATCAATGGCCGGGCGCACGGGATCTTGATCACGAACGCATCACCAGCCTGGAATTGGGGTATTATGGTCGCTTCAATGAGCCGGGCATCGAACTGGACGTGAAGGTTTTCCGCGAGCATATGGAGAATTTGATCACAGATCCGATCAATATCCAGACGCTGGAGTTGAACGCTAACACCCACATGGACATCGAAGGTGTTGAGATGCAACTCAATTGGGAAGCGACGGCGAAAGACTGGTTGTGGTTAACGGCTGCCTACATCAATGTGGATGTGGAAGGCGAGGACACCATTGAGCCGGATGGCGATGTGTACCGCTCTTACCTGACGGATACCCGGCTGAGTGCCCAGAACAGCCTGGTTGCAAGCTGGAGTCACCGTGAAGAAAACTGGAGCCTGACCGGTTCCTACTTCTGGTATGACGCTTACAACCAGTACGCCAAAAGTAACGACAACAGCTATCGTCGTGCCGAAGTGAACTTCAAGGTGTTTGATCGGATTGGTAAATACCAACCGTCACTCGGGTTCTTCGTGCATCATGTGATTGATCGCAACCCGCTGATCTACAGTAATCAGAGGTACAATACCAGTAACCTGTTCTACGTTCAGGCTGGTATCAATTTCTAACAGGAAGACAGATTGCATGGATGCAAGGTGTTTCAGTGACGAAAACAGGAGGAGTTGGACCACAGCGCTGCTGACCCTGGCGTTGCTGTTGGTGTTCAACGCCTCCTGCGCCCTTGAACTGGCATTTGTCAGCCACAAGAAGGCCGATTCTGTATCCCGTCTGGCGGCCAATACCGCCGAGCTGGCCAACGCCCAGGCAACCGTGGTGTTGACCAGCAGCCCTCGCTTTGAAGACCGTGTTCAGCAAGCCGATGTGGTGGTACTGGTCGGCCAGCAAGCACTGACTGCCCGTGACCGTATTCCGGCCAATATCCCGACTCTGGCGGTGCTGATACCGGCTCAGCAAGTCCCCGCACTGGCACTGCAAAGCGCCATCTATCTGGAACCCCCGTTTGCACGTCAAATTGCACTGGCGCAGGCCCTGATCGGTGATGATCAGCCGTTGGGCGTACTGGCGACCAACCAGCAGTCGCTGCTGACATTGTGCGACTGCGAAGACAGTCTGAACAGCAAGCGTCTTCAGGCCTATTACCTCGACGACTACGACAGCCTGAATCGTGCTTTGGTCGATCTGTTGCAAAACAGCCAGGCGCTGATCGGTATTTACGATACGACGCTCTACAGCGCCGCCAATATCAAGAACATCCTGATTACCGCCTATCGCCAGAGTCGACCTCTGATTGGCCCTTCGAGCGCCTACATTCGGGCCGGTGCGCTGGCGTCGACCTACAGTGACCTTGGTGACACTGCCCGCCGGTTGGCTGAGCTGGTAACGGCAGGGCAACAGGGCGATTGGCCCACGGCGGGATACAACCCGTACTTCAAGGTGCGTTATAACGAGCAGGTTGCTCGCTCGTTGAACCTGATTTTGCCAGATGCAGAGCAACTGGCCGAGACTCTGCGGCAACAGGAGCAACCATGATTTCGGTGCGCCGTTGGCCGATCCGGATGCGTGTGCTGTTGGTAGGCACCGTACCCGTGTTGGTGGCGGCGTTGCTGATTACCAGTTACCACATGTTCAAGCGCTGGGAAGAAATGCAGCGCGAAACCCGGGTGCTGACGGAAATCGCACTGGAAAACCTCGCCGCCTCGGCGGAATACCCGCTGTTCTCTGGCAATTACGCCATGCTGGAACCTGTGGTTGGCAGTGTATTGAAGCAGCCAGCGATTGCCTCGGTTGAGATTCGTAACCTCGACGACGAGCGGGTGTTCTATCGCCAGATTGATCGATACGCCGAAATTCCTCTCGCTGACATGCGCTTTGTAGAGCAACCGATCACCCAGGAAATCCCGGCGTTTGATGCCTTCAACGACATGGGCGAAGGCGACATGCTGCTGGAAACCATTGGTCGGGTGCGGCTGGAAATTACCGACACCTTCAACCTTCAGCGCCAGGACGCCATTCTGGTTCAGTCGCTGATGACAGGCATCGGGGTGATTCTGGTATCCATGATGGTCGCTGGGGCGATCTCCACCACCATGATTCCACCGCTGGAAAAACTGACGTCGTTTATTCGCTTGCTGGCCAATGGCAAGACCGATGGCAGCATTGATGTCGATAACGGTGCAGAAATAGGTGAGCTCCAACTCAGTGCCAACCGTTTGGTGGAGTCGTTGGAAAGCGCCCGCCAAAACCAGAGTCGCTACACCGCCCAGCTGCGTTCGGAAAAGCTCAAGACCGAACAGGCTTTGCGGGCCAAAAGCGAATTTTTGTCCATGATCAGCCACGAAGTAAGAACCCCGCTGAACGGCATCAGCGGGGCCTTGCAGCTGATTCGCCAGGACGTGTCAGCGTCCGAATTTGACGAGTATCGGAGTATGGCAGCGAAGTCGCTGGCGGGTTTGTCGCAAATTCTGGAAGACATCCTGATCGTCGTTGATACCGACAAGATCAACATGCCGATTGCGTTCGAGGCGCATTGTTTGCCGCAAGAGCTTGACCCGCTGATGGAAGAGTTTCGCCATAAAGCGATGGAGAAAGAGCTCTCTTTTGTGGTCGAATTTGACCCGCAATTGTGTCAGCAATCGCTGCTGATGGACCCTTCCCTGATTCGTCAGGCGCTGCGACACCTGATTGATAATGCCGTTAAATTCACCGACGACGGCTATGTGCTGATCAAGTTTTCGTTGTACCCGCAGTTGGAGCATCACTGGCTGGTGGTGGATGTCATCGACAGCGGCATTGGTATTCCTGCCGATCAACGCCATAAGGTAACCCAGGCGTTTGCCCAGGTATCGTCATCGTTCAACCGCCAGTACGACGGCATGGGTCTGGGGTTGACCATTTCCCATCATATTTGCCATGTACTGGGGGGCGGCATTCAGTTGAATGACAACCACGGTCAGGGCACTCATGTGGTGGTGAATCTGCCGCTCAAACTGGCAGGGGAACAAGAGACCGAGCATTCAGGCCAGGCATCTGAGCAGCGTGGGCGGATTCTGGTGGTGGAAGATAATCAGGTGAACCTGAAAGTGGCTCAGAAGATGTTGAATCGGGTCTGCCCCGATGCCGACATCACCATCGCCGAAAGTGGCGAGCGTTGCTTACAGTTGATCGAAGCGCACACCTTTGATCTGATCCTGATGGATTGCCAAATGCCGGGTCTGGATGGCTTTGAAACCACCGAAGCGTTACGTCAACGAGGAATCAGATGTCCGATTATTGCCTGTACAGCCAACAGTTCCGATGAGGTGAGGCAGCGCTGTCTGGCGGTGGGGATGGACGACTTCATCAGCAAGCCGGTGTCGCTGGCGCAAATGCAAAAGATGGTGTCTCGCTGGAACGCCTGTGGCGAGCAGGAAATCGTCTCCTGACGGAAAACAGGTCCCCTGAAACGCAAAAAGCCAGCATCAGTGCCCGGATGCTGGCTTTTTTGTGCTGAATTTACCGTCCTGAATCAGGCGTGGTATTTCTCAGCGGCAGCGACTTCGTTGGCCGAACCCATCACCACGGAAACCCGCTGGTGAATGCCTTCCGGCTGAATGTCCATGATGGATTCAAATGCGGTGCTGCATTTGCCGCCAGCCTGTTCCATCAGCATGCTCATCGGGTTGGCTTCGTACATCAGACGCAGCTTGCCTGGCTTGGACGGATCGCGGTTGTCGAATGGGTACATGAAAATACCGCCTCGGGTCAGGATGCGGTGAATTTCAGCCACCATCGCTGCAACCCAGCGCATGTTGTAGCGTTTGCCCAGTGGGCCTTCTTCGCCTTGCAGCAGATCCGCCACGTAGTTTTGCATGCTCTCCAGCCAGAAGCGCTGGTTCGACATGTTGATGGCAAATTCCTTGGTGTCCGGGGATACCTGGATATTCTCTTTCATCAGCAGGTATTCGCCCTGACGGCTATCCAGCGTGAACGAGTAAACGCCGTTACCGGTCGTCAGCATCATGATGGTGGATGGGCCATACAGCACGTAACCAGCCGCCACTTGTTCACGGCCGCATTGCAGGTAGGCTTGCTCGTCGCCACCGGATTTGTCGGCTGGTGCTTTCAGAATGGAGAAAATGGTGCCAACCGACACATTGATGTCGATGTTGGAAGAGCCATCCAGTGGATCGAACAGCACCAGGAATTTGCCGTTGTCGTTGCAAGCAACCGGGTCCGGTTCTTCTTCGCTGGCGATGCCTTTCACGCTTGGCATGGCGGCGAGGGCGTCTTTCAGCAAATCGTTGGCGATGACGTCCAGCTTCTTCTGGCATTCGCCCTGAACATTTTCCTGTTCAGCGCTGCCCAAAATGCCCGCCAGATCACCCAGCGTCAGCTGATGTGCAATGTCCTTGCAGGTGACACCCAGTTGATCAATAACATCAACCAGCTCCATGTCGTTACAGTGCTGCTGTAAAAAGCTCCTTAGTCTAAGCATTATGTGCTCGCCCTCGATTTGGTCAGATTCGTGATAGGCCGGATAGTACCGGATTGGGGGGCGGATTTCAGTGGAATTGTTGCGTGGCAGTCTGCATGACAGGGGTAGGGTTCGCAGGTTATAGGCGATAAACTATCCGCTTTGGGGCGTTAACAGCCCAGCGATGAGACGGAATATGAAGTTACATTTTCTTGGTATTTGCGGCACGTTTATGGGCTCGCTGGCACAGCTGGCCAAGGCTCTGGGGCATCAGGTGTCGGGCAGTGACCAAGGGGTTTACCCGCCAATGAGCGACCAGCTGAGTGCGGCCGGGATTGAACTGATCAGCGGCTTTGATCCCGCTGACATTCCTGCCGATGTCGAGCTGGTGGTGATTGGCAATGCCATGTCCCGCGGCAACCCGTCGGTGGAGTATGTGCTGGAGCGCAACCTGCCTTATTGCTCGGGGCCGCAGTGGCTGCACGACCACGTGCTGGGCCAACGCTGGGTGTGTGCGGTGGCTGGTACTCACGGCAAAACCTCTACCTCTTCCATGCTGGCCTGGATTCTGGATTACGCCGGTATGGCACCGGGATTTCTTATTGGCGGTGTGCCGGGTAACTTTGAGGTGTCTGCACGGCTTGGCGAGACGCCATTTTTTGTGATCGAAGCGGACGAGTACGACACTGCCTTCTTCGACAAGCGTTCCAAATTCGTTCATTACAAACCGCGTACGCTGGTGCTCAACAATCTTGAATTTGACCACGCCGATATCTTCGCCGACCTGGCCGCCATCGAAACCCAATTCCATCATTTGGTGCGACTGGTTCCGGCATCCGGCAAGATCATTTACCCGCAATCAGAAACCGCACTGACGCGAGTATTGGAACGTGGCTGCTGGTCAGACAGCGAAGCCTTTGGCGGCAGCAGCCAGCTGCATGGCAAGCCGCTGCAAGCCGACGGCAGTGCCTTTGAGCTGTGTCTGGGAAGCGAAACCAAAGCAACGGTAAATTGGGGCCTTACCGGGCAGCACAACATCAACAATGCCTGTGCAGCAGTATTGGCGGCGCATCATGTCGGCGTTTCAATCTCGACAGCGGCCGAAGCACTGGCGCAATTCCGTTTACCCAAACGACGTATGGAAGCCCTGCATCGGGATGCCGGGTGCCAGATTGAGGTGTTTGATGATTTCGCCCATCACCCGACCGCAATTGAAACCACATTGGCCGGTGCGCGCGCGGGTCTGGCCGAGAGGCAGCGCTTGATCGCCGTGCTGGAACCGCGCTCCAACACCATGAAAATGGGCGTCCACAAGGATTCGCTGGTGGCCTCTGCGGCCGTGGCGGATCAAACCCTGTGGTTGGAAGCGCCGAATCTGGGTTGGACCATCGAGCCGCAGCTGGATGACTCTGGTCGCTGTTACCACGATGCTGAAACGCTCTATCAGGCGTTACAGGCGCTGGTGCAGCCGGGTGATCGGGTGGTGTTTATGTCGAACGGCGGCTTTAGCGGTTTGCCTCATCGCTTTGCTGATTGGGTAAATGGCAACTGGGTAAATGGCGACTGGGCAAACGAAGGAGCACCGCGGTGATGACAACTCCAAATCCGGCAGAACGTATTTGTGTGGCGGTGACCGGCGCCTCGGGAGCCCCTTATGCGCTGCGGCTGATTGAAGTGCTGGTGGCCGCAGGGCGTCCGGTGGATGTGATTTTCTCCAAAGCGGCTTTGCTGGTAACTGCTACCGAAACCGATCTGACCTTGCCAGGCAAACCCCAAGGGCAGCTACTGGCTTTGCAGCAGTACCTCAAACTCGAAGCCGACTCCCAGTTGATTCGGGTGTTTGGCCGCGACGACTGGATGGCTCCATGGGCATCTGGTTCTGGCCAGCCGGGGCCGCTGGTCATTTGCCCATGCAGCACCGGTACTCTTTCGGCGATTGCGGTGGGTGCCAGCGACAACCTGATCGAACGGGCGGCAGATGTGGCTCTGAAGGAAGGTCGCAAAATGATTCTGGTACCGCGCGAGAGTCCGTATTCGGAAATTCACCTGAATAACATGTTATCGCTCAAACGCATGGGCGCGGTCATTATTCCCGCCAGTCCGGGGTTTTATAATCGGCCGCAGTCCTTGCAGGACATCATCGATTTTGTGGTGGCGCGCATTCTTAACCAGCTTGGTGTACCGCAATCATTAATGCCCAAATGGGGCGGACCGGATTCAACAGGAGAGCAGCAGGGTGAGTGATCAATCAAGCAAGCAGCCAGAACGCCCGGATACCGCGCGTGCCACGGGCATCGGTTTCATAGCCGGTGTGGTGATCGCAGTGCTGGCGATGGAGTATTACGGCTTCGTCAATCACCCGTCCAAAGCCGACAAGGCGCTGATCGATGAATTCCAGCTGCTGTCGCTGGACCCGGGCTACAACGTCAAGGTATCGCCGAAAAGCTCTGGTAAGGAATCGTTCTGTGTTGATGGCTACCTGCTGATGCGACCGACCAACGGCGTTGCGGTGGCAGGCATTCTGGTGGATGACAAGAACCGCCCGGTTGAATGTGAGATTGGATTCGTCCCTTCAGATACCAATCGGCTGCCAGAAAACTGAGCTGATGTGGCTCACAATTGGCAAAGAAAAGGCAGCCTTGCTGGAGAACATCCGGATTGCTGCCTAAACTGATTTCATCAGTGAATTTACCGGTTGTGGTTCATATGTCCCTCAAATGCGTTTTTTGTAAGCAGCCCGTGTTTGGCGTCGGTGGTGTCACCGTTCCGTCGATGGGCCCTGCACATAAAAATTGCTATGAAGCCTATCGAACCATGCGCCGTACCTTCCGCTCCATCGACATCACCGAACTGACGGACAACGAACTCTCCGATCTCAAAGACCTGGTGCTGGCCGAAGAAAATGATCGACGGCGAAAGTCGGCCCCCAGCAACGACGACATCGAGCTGTTCTGATCGCCTTGTCACTATCGGATATTGCAGCGCGATGCCGTAAACTAGGCGTTTTCGATTGTGGAAGCCCGCTATGGTTCTTGCAGCAGGATCATCCGATCTGATTAATACCGTCTGGGACGATCAACTGGCATCCGGCACCGATGTGACCGCGGCGGAGCTGGTGAATGGTACGGTTCTGGTGATTGGCCGTGATGCCATTGCCCTGTACCGCCAGAAAGACCAGCTCTCTGACGCTCTGGGTAACGGCCTGATTCGCCTGCAACCTTTCCCGGAAGGACTGCGTATTGAAGGGGACTTTCCGTTGATACGTGAAACCCGGGCTGGCTATGTTGGGCTGGCGGACGAACAGGTATTGCTGATTGGCCTCAATGATGTTCGTATGTTTTCCAATAAGGCCGATGCGCTACGCAACGCCAACGAACAGCTTCGCATGTCGCTGCAACACTGATCACCTGACGAGACTTTTTCTGTGAATTCGTTTTACAGCTATGTAATTGGTGCCGACCGTCCGATTGGCCAACACCTGATCAAGGCGCTGGCAGCGGAGAACTACCTCTATAAGGGACTGGCGATTGAAAGCCAGGAGCGGGTAACCCTGCAATCCAGCGGCCAGCCGTTTTTCATTATCACCCCTTCACTGTTTGCCGCCGCCGATCTCAATGAGCTGGAAAACTGGCTGGAATTGGCTGAGGAAAACGATGCCGCGGTGGTGTTTGTTTCCTCTACGGCGGTGTATCCCTACGAGAAAGACGGTCGTATCAGCGAAGCAACCGAGGTGTTCAGCGAGCAGGCGATTGCCAAAGGTCTGCTGGCTGCCGAAGCCCGAGTGCGACAGACCCGTCGGCATCTGATCTTGAGGGTTGGCCAGCAGTTTTCAGTCAGCAGCGGCGACTTTGCCCACGCTTTGCTGACGCAGTTACGCCAGGATCAGTCACTGTCGCTGGATGATCAACTGCCATTCAGTCCAACCCCGGAAGACGACATTGCCAGTGTGCTGTTGGCGATGCTGAAGCAGGCGGATTGCTCGGACGATTTGTGGGGAACCTATCACTTCAATGGTGTTGAGCCAGTGACGTCGTACGCTTTTGCTGAGGCGCTGCTGTCTGAAGCCAGCCAGTATGAGGACTTCACCGAAGTTCGTCTGGAAATCGTTGCAGAAGAGGGCATCCGACCGGCCTTGATGACGGCCAACAGCGAGGTAGAGCACCTGTTTCATACCTTTGGCATCAAGAAAAAGCCATGGCGTACCGGTCTTAGCCGTTTGGTTCGAGGGTACTTCAGGGCCGCTGATTAATCGGTACAAATCAAATCGGTCACGGCAAATAGCAGACATAAAAAAACGAGCTCAAGGCTCGTTTTTTTATGTCTGGTGCTGAATCAGGCTTTCAGATTCAAAGCACCGGATTCCTGATACAGAGTCATCAGTTTGTCGGTGATCACAGAGCGAATGCTCTCACGATCCAGTGATGACATGGCACGCAGCTCTTTCAGGCGCAAACGATGCAGATGCAAGCACGGCAGCTGTTCGTTGAACTCACGCAAGTCACCTTTCATCAGCACCGGCAGGAACGGATCTTCGCTGTTGGAACGGCGCAGAATCTGACGGATACCTTCCTGGAAGGGAATTGGTACCGAACGAACGTTCTTGTCACGGTGAGAGATGATCAGGTACAAGCCGCTTTTACCGATCAGGTTGCCCGGAATAACGTGCAAACCGGTTGATTGAACAGCCTCTGGTGACAGGTGGCTGAACGTATCATGAAACGCGTAGGGATCTGGCAGGATCACCAACTGACGGTTGGCTTCTTCCGGGAAGAATACGCTGTAGTTGGTGTACAACTGGCGTACGGAAGCCGAGAAAACGCAAAAGTGGTTTTCGAACTGTTTGACGAAATTAACGGCACGCTTGTGCTGGTGGATCTTCTGAAGATCCCAGACCAGGTCTGCGTTACGTTGCTGCTTTACAGAGTACATCCCGATTACCTTCCCAGTGATAGGTTCCCCTGCAGGAGTATGGATATTCTTGCTGGTTATCTCTATTTAACCTTATGAACTTTACTCCATTATGAACGGAGTGCAAACAAAGATACCGCATATCCTTACAAATCTGTAAGGGTTCAGACCAGAGACAATAAACTTTCTGTTCCGTTCATTGTGTCACAATCGTTTTTATCCAATTGTGAGCTATTGCTCAATAAGAGCCAAAGGAATGGCCTGAATGGGAGGAACGATACAGTTGTGTCCCGGTGATCAGAACCGTCAGTTCACCCAGTAATAACCAAGGGTCGCCGCCCATTCCCTTGGCTGCCGCATCGACTTTTTCGGCCATCATCATGGCTTCATGAAGTTGCTGTCGGGTCAGTCGGGAGATGGCCGATTTGTAACCATTTTGCTGTCGTGGCCAGATACGGGACTGCTTGAACGCCTCACTGAGCTGCTGACCGGTTTTACCGTGCAAGGCGAGTAATTGTCTCAGTTTATGCACCAATGCGCCGAGAATGGACAAGGCGTCCACGCCTTCCGATTTCAGGTGAGACAACATCCGGCTGGCGTCCTTGATGTTACCGACCATGCAGGCGTCGGCGTAACCAAAAGCGTCGAAGCGGGAGTTGTCACCAAGTATGCCGGACAGCATTTCTTCGGTGACCACCTGTACGCCGCTGATGCGCAGCTTTTCGATTTCCTGAACCGCTGCCAGCAAGTTGCCTTCGGTATGGTGAGCCAGCATGGCGACGGCGGCCGGATCGGCTTGCAGACCCGCCTGTTGCAGCCGGTTTTTCAGCCAGCCGGGGTATTGGTTACGCTCGATCGGCCAGATTTGCACCACCACACCGTCTTTTTCGATGGCTTTGAACCAGGCGGTGTTCTGGGTTTTGCTGTCGAGGCGAGGGCACATCACCAACACCAGGTTGTCCGGGTTGTTGGATTTGGCCAGGGATTTGAGGGTTTCGCCCTTGTCGGAGGGTTTGCCGTTGGGAATCCGCACTTCCAGCAAGCGCTGGCTGGCAAACAACGACATGGCCTCGGCTTCATCGCGTAGCTGGTTCCAGTCGAAACCGGCTTCGGCATGAAACAGCTGGCGTTCGTCAAAGCCCGCCGTACGGGCTTTGGCTCGAATTCGGTCACAGGCTTCCATTACCAACAATGGCTCATCGCCAGTGACCAGATAGATACCGGCCAGCGATTTACCCAGTTGGCCATCGAGTTGGTCGAGGCGCAGTTTCATATCAGTTGTCGACGCTTTGCAGACGCAGGATCAACAGATTGAACAGCTTGTCGACCAGTTCGCGGGTGCGGGCTTCTTTTCCCAACTGGGTGGCGGCAACACGCGTCACGTCGTTGTCGTACCACACCTGAGTGGTGATGCTGATGGGCGTCACGTCGCCATGTTGGGAGACCAGTTGTCCGGTCAGTTGGCCCACCAGTTCGTACTCGGCCACTTCACCGGCACTGTTGATGGTTTGGGTACGCTGCCGGATGTTGAGCTTGTCGAGGTTCAACAAGGCCTGGCTGTCGGCAGGAGTGTCTTTGACGATCCAGCCACCTTCATTGAGCCGGTAGCTCAGTTGCAGCTGGTTGGCATCGGAAAGGCTGCTGTTCAGGGTCAGTACCTTGTAGGCCGCCGGAGGCTGGTGTTGCCCCCGCAGCTGCCAGCCACAGCTGCTGAGCACGGTGGCAAGGCACAGTGTCAGCAGCAGGGCGGTGGCATTTTTCAAACGTGATGTCAGAAAGCTCACGGAATATCCCGATCAGTTGGCCACGATGTTGACCAGTTTGCCCGGCACCACGATGACCTTGCGAACGGTCTTGCCTTCGATCTGGCGTTGTACCGCTTCGTCGGACATGGCCATGGCTTCCAGCTCATCCTTACCAGCAGAGGCCGGGACTTCCAGTTTGGCGCGCAGCTTGCCGTTGACCTGAACGATCAGCTGAATGCTGTCGGCCACCAGGGCGGACTCATCGACCGCTGGCCAGGCGGCATCAACCACCAGACCTTCGTTGCCGAATTCAGTCCACAGTTGCTGGGTCATGTGCGGTGCCATTGGGCTCAGCATACGAATGACAGCATCGATACCTTCCTGGGCAACAGAACGGCTGCTCTCTACGCTCAGGTCCAGCTTGGTCAGGGTTTTCAGCAACTCCATGATGGCAGCGATGCCAGTGTTGAAGTTGTAGCGACGGCCTACGTCGTCAGATACCTTGGCAATGGTTTCGTGCAGCTTGCGACGGGCATCCTTGTCGGCTTTTGGCAGCTGGTCGGCAGCAACGGTGACTGCGTCGTGCTGCTTCAGTTCAAAGGCCAGGCGCCAAACGCGCTGCAGGAACTTCTGTACGCCCTGAACGCCGGAGTCTGCCCATTCCAGGGTTTGCTCTGGTGGCGCTGCAAACATGGTGTAAACACGTACTGTGTCGGCACCGTATTGGTTGATGGCTTCCTGTGGGTCAATGCCGTTGTTTTTTGACTTCGACATTTTGCTCATGCCGTCGTACTTCAGCTCCAGACCGTCGGACTTGCGCTTGGCGGCAGCCAGGCCACCTTTATCGTTGCGCTCGATTTCGACGTCATTCGGATTGACCCACTCTTTACCGCCATTTTCGTCGGTGTAGTAGAAGGCATCGGCCAGAACCATACCCTGACACAGCAGCGACTTGAACGGTTCATCACTTTCAACCAGACCGGCATCCCGCAGCAGTTTGTGGAAGAAGCGCGAGTACAGCAGGTGCAGGATCGCGTGTTCGATACCACCGATGTATTGGTCCACCGGCAGCCAGTAGTTAGCTTCAGCCGGGTCCAGCATCTGATCGGCTTTTGGCGAACAGTACCGGGCGAAGTCCCAGGACGACTCCATAAAGGTGTCGAAGGTATCGGTTTCGCGGAAAGCCGGTGCACCGTTCAGTTCGATGTTTTCGAATTCAGGGTTGTTCTTGATCGGTGAGTTAACGCCGTCCATGACAACATCGGTTGGCAATTCAACCGGCAGCATATCGTCTGGTGTTGGAACCATGTCACCGCTTTCGGTGCGGATTACCGGGATTGGAGCGCCCCAGTAGCGCTGGCGGCTGACACCCCAGTCACGCAGGCGGTAGTTAACCTTGATCTCACCTTTACCCATCTCAGCCAGTTTGGCAGCGATGGCGTCAAACGCGGCTTCGAATTCCAGACCGTCAAATTCGCCGGAATTTACCAGTTTGCCTTTCTCGGTGAAGGCGGCTGCGGTCAGATCAATCTCTTCACCCGCCGCTGGTTCAATCACCTGTTGGATTTCAATGCCGTACTGCTGGGCGAATTCCCAGTCACGCTGGTCGTGGGCAGGAACAGCCATCACGGCGCCAGTACCAAACTCCATCAGTACGAAGTTGGCAACCCAGACGTCCACTTCTTTGCCATTCAAAGGATGAATGGCTTTGAAGCCGGTTTTCATGCCTTTCTTTTCTTTGGTAGCAACATCAGCCTCGGCGGTGCCGGATTGCTGGCATTCTTCTACAAAGGCAGCCAGTTCTGCGTTGTTGGCGGCGGCTTCTTTTGCCAACGGGTGACCGGCAGCCACAGCCACATAGCTAACGCCCATCAGGGTGTCTGGACGGGTGGTGTAGACTTCCAGTTGATCGTCACGACCAGCCAGGTCAAAGCTGAATTCGACACCGCGGGATTTGCCAATCCAGTTGCGCTGCATGGCCTTTACTTTTTCCGGCCAGCCGTCCAGTTGGTCGAGGTCTTCGAGCAGTTCTTCGGCGTAGTCGGTAATCTTGATGAACCACTGCGGGATTTCCTTGCGCACAACCGGTGCGCCAGAACGCCAACCGCAGCCATCGATCACCTGTTCATTGGCCAAGACGGTCTGGTCAACCGGGTCCCAGTTTACCGCAGCGGTTTTTTTGTAGGCCAAACCCTTGTCGATCAGCTTGGTGAAGAACCATTGCTCCCAGCGGTAATACTCCGGGTCGCAGGTGGCGATTTCACGATCCCAGTCGTAGCCAAAGCCCAGCGATTTGAGCTGGTTTTTCATGTAACCAACGTTTTCCTTGGTCCACTTCGCTGGGGCCGTGTTGTTCTTGATGGCGGCATTTTCGGCAGGCATACCGAATGCGTCCCAGCCCATTGGCTGCATCACGTTTTTGCCCAGCATGCGCTGGTAGCGGGAGATCACGTCACCGATGGTGTAGTTACGTACGTGACCCATGTGTAGTCGGCCGCTTGGGTACGGGAACATCGACAGGCAGTAGAACTTCTCTTTGTTGCTGTCGACAACGGCTTTAAACACCTGGTTTTCGTCCCACTGTTGCTGGACAGCAGGTTCAATCTCATGGGGTACGTAGGTTTCTTGCATCATGTCGGCTTGTAAACAATCAGTGCGTGAATAAAAGAAGGCGGACAGTCTACCCGATCACTTTCAAAGGCGACACTCGAATCCGGTAAATACTCTGTGTTGCGGGCCTTCAGGGCGAAGGCTGTCGTGTATTGGCGGGCTGCTGGCCGGGCGATTACGGGACATCATGACAATTGGTCTGACGAATTTTGATACAGGTCATTCAGTGTTCAACTAATGGCCGTGAAGGGCGGGTTTTCTCTTGGTCGGTGGCGGCTGTGTCGTTAAGTTAGCCTCCTGGATAAAGGAGTCTGATGATCAATGAAGAACCGCTGTGCGATCTTTCTGTTTACTGGTTTGTTGGTAAGTATTTTCAGCGCCCGGGTCGTCGCAGATGAGACGGTCGACGAGCTGATTCGTGACATGATCCATATTGAACAAAACGAGCAAGCCCATCAGGCAGCCATCATGCAAGGGGAAGAGCGCGGCATCCTGTGTTTTTCCTGTCACGGCCGGGATGGCAACAGCAAACGTGATTACATTCCCAATCTGGCCAGCCAGAACGCCGCCTACCTGTTTACCCAGTTCGAGCACTTTGCCAACGGTATTCGCAAGGACTACGTGATGAGCAAACTGGCCAAGCAATTGACCGACAAGGAACGGGTGGCGATTGCGCTGTATTTTGCCGACAAGGAAGTGAAACCCCGCCAGCAACCGGTTGCGCCTTCCGAGAAGGGCAAACAGCTGTACGACTCCATGTGTTTCGCCTGTCATGGACAGTCTGCCCATGGCTCCCGCGAATACCCGCGCATTGCCGGTCAGCCCTACGAATATCTGGAAACCACGCTGTTGAACTTCCTCTCCAAAAACTCGAAGCGTGCCCAATCTCCGATGGTCGCGGTGGTGCAGAACCTGACCGAGCAACAACTGAAAGAAGTCGCCTCTTACGTTGCGCATATGCCTTGATGCCAGCCTGCGATGGCCAGGCGCTGGAGCTTTGGCCATCGCTCTTTGTTACAGTGTGCCCATGTTTTTTGGATAGATGTTTTTTAGATAAATGTTTTCTGGATACATGTTCCTTGGGTGCATCACCTCATGACCGCTTCGCCAATCCCTACCGTTAATGTCTGGATCACCAGCTACGGCCTGCGTGGCAGCGTTGCGCCTCTGGCCCACGCCAACGACATGATTCTGGAAGCCGATGAGCGGATCTTGCCGGGTGTTGAGCATAGGATTTCGCCGGATGTTGAGCATGGGATTTTATTGGATGCTGACGACAGTTTGCTGATTCAGGGGTGGGACTGACGGCTAACACTGAAAGCCCAAGCGCAACTGTCGGGAATATTCGACTCTGTGGTATTCTCAGAACCAATCCGGAATGTGTGCGGGGGCGGTCGCTTGAAACACCGGGCATCATCCCCATATTCCACAAGAATCGATTAATGCCTTGCTAAAAGAGAGACATCACCATGGAAATTATGGACGTCATCAAAGACCAGATTGAGAACAACACCATCCTGCTGTACATGAAAGGTTCTCCTAACCAGCCTATGTGTGGTTTCTCTGCTCGCACTGTGCAGGCGGTGATGGAATGTGGTCAGAAGTTCGCTTACGTTGACGTGCTGTCCAACCCGGAAATTCGCACCAATTTGCCGGTATATGCAAACTGGCCAACCTTCCCGCAGCTGTGGGTAAAGGGTGAGCTGGTTGGCGGTTGTGACATCGTGACCGAAATGTTCGAAAAGGGTGAACTGAAAACCCTGCTGGAAGAAGCGGCTCCAGAAGCCTGATCGCTGATTCAGGGAACCACCGGCTCCGGTGGTTTCCGTTTCTGTTTCTCTCCCTCTTTTCCTCTTCCCCCTCTGCTTGTTTCTCCCCTGCTTCTTTTTCTTCTGCTCTGCTCCTCTACCTTTCCCTTTTTTCCTTTTCTTGTTTCTGGCCGGCACTGCTGATTGATATAGGGCTTTACCTCATCGAACCAAACAACCACCAGAGCGAACAAATTTACCCGTAACTGCCATTCATCTTCTGCACGACATGACACGCGCCAGTGGCTGTGGTGATACTCTTGGCGAACAATAATAACGTCAGGCACGGCAGCCATGTACGCATCACCCTCCGACCAAGAACCGCTCGCTTCTGCGACGGGCGCATTGAACTTGCCCGCTCGTCATCGCCCCGCCAATGCGCCACGGGTACCGCTTCAGCGTGCCGAACCGGACGCGAATATCGCAACGTCTGCTGCACTGGTGTGGGTTCAGGCCCCTGCTGGATTTGGTAAATCGGAATGGCTGCGGCGCTATTATCGGGACCGTCAGAGCAGTGGCCGCAAGGCGGTCTGGATCAACTGTGAGTTTGGCGATTCTGACAACGAACTGCTGCCGCTGTTAATGCACCTGGACGGCTCCGAGCAGGCTCTGCAACTGGCGCAACAAGCCCGCCAAAGCTGGCAGCCTCGTTCAGGCACCCTTGGACTGTTGGGCTGCTGGACGGCGTTATTGCAACAAGCCTCGGACAGCGCTCGTAAACCACTGGAATACTGTCTCTGTCTCGACGACGCTCATCTGATGGATGTCAGCGGATGGCGGCTGCTGTGCGAACTGATTCGGTTGCAGCCTGCGGCATTGTCGTTGGTGGTGGCCTCACGGGCGTTGCCGCCGTCGGCCACGGCAATTTTGATGGCCGAAGACGTTACCCATATTGGTATTCAGCAGCTGCGCTGGAGTCGGGTCGATACCGAGCATTGGTTACAAGGGCAGCAGCTGGTGCTGGACAGCGACGACCAACGACTGCTGGATCAACGTTTTCATGGCTGGCCCGCCGCGATTGCTATCTGGGCGGCGTGTTTACGTGCCTCGGGGAATCTGGCCACGGTGTCGGTGGGGTTGGCCAATTTTGAATTGCAGGATTACTGGCTGACCGACACTCTGGCTGGCATCAGTCGCGAAGAACGCCGCTTGTTGCAACAGGCGGCGGTGCTGGGGCCTGTGTGCGAAGGGCTGCTGTCGCATGTCAACGGCTATGCCTGTCGGGACCTGATGCAATCCATGGTGCGCAGTGGTTTTCTGGTGGCACAGGAGCGGGTCAATTGGGCCGAGCTGGAGCCTGCTTTTGTAGAGGTCGCGGCTGCCGCTGTGACCGAACGAGATCAGGAGATCTGGCATCAACGGGCTTTTGAGTGGTACGACAAACACCAGCAGCCTGTGCAGGCACTGGAGCACGGTCAGCGTTCGGCCATTCACGGTGGCTTGGCAGTGTGGGTAGAAACCCGTGCTGAAGCCTTGCTGGCCAGTCTGGATATTGCCGGGCTGGTGGACTGGTGCGACCGTGCCGGCGAGATCGTTCTACGTCAATCGCCACGCTTGATGCAGCTGGCCTGTTGGGCCTGGATGCTGACTTATCGACTGCGACGGGCCGAGTCGTTGCTGCGCCATCTGGCTCAGGGGCAGCAGCTGGAACCCGCCGAGCTGAAATCACTGCAAGGCTATATGGCGCGGCTGAAAGGCAACAGCAAATCGGCCAGCAGCCTGTGCTCCGAGGC
Source organism: Oceanobacter sp. ABM4_470 (assembly GCF_056158645.1). Classification (NCBI taxonomy): domain Bacteria; kingdom Pseudomonadati; phylum Pseudomonadota; class Gammaproteobacteria; order Oceanospirillales; family Oceanospirillaceae; genus Oceanobacter; species Oceanobacter sp. ABM4_470. Next base: position 2,652,336 of record NZ_JBSWTR010000001.1, on the reverse strand, counting down.
GCTGCAAGAGTTACCCCCGGAGCGCTACAGCGTGCGCTTTTTGATGGCCAGCACGCTGACTTATCAGGCGTTGGCTGAAACCGACCTCGACGCTGCACGGGCCTGCAACCGCACGGCTGTCAGTATTTCCCGCCAGTATGGCAGTCTGACGCTGGAAGCCCTGGCGCTGTTTGATCAGGCCCGTATTGAACTGCATCGCGGCCATTTCCCGTTCAGCAAGAGCCTGGTGGATGGCGGCATTCAACGTTTGCAAAGCCTGCCCGAACACCTGTCGGCGATGCCGATGGGGCGCTTGCTGTTGTACAAGGCGTTTTTGCAGTGGGTGACAGGGGAAGACCCCAAACACTTGCTGACTCTGCTGGAGCAGGGCATCAGCCACTGCTGTAAATCCGGTGATGTGCTGGTGACTTACGGTTACGGCCTGCAAGCGATGGAGCTGGCAGCCCACGGTCAGGCCAGCAAGGCGCTGGACTGTCTGGACGATGCCGAGCGGCTGATGCAACGCTGGGGTGTCGATACCGAGGTATATCTCTGGCTGATGCTGGTGAAAGCCAATGTGTGGATCTTTCAGGGCAAATATCACCGTGCTGAAGAAGGCATTGAACAAGTGCTGGGCAGTCGTCACCTGTCGCACGTGCAGCGGCCGGAGATTTTCCCGATGCTGCCGGATTTTGTTGCCGCTACCCGAGCCCGTTTGTATTTGCTGTGCGGTCGTTACGACGACTGCCTCACCGAAGTCGACGAGTGGCTGCGCTGTAATTCCAGCCCGCTGATCAAGCTGTTGATTCAAATGATGCGGGCCGCAGCCCTACGCGGTAAAAACCAGATTGCCGAAAGCCAGCACATGTTTAATCAGCTGGGTCATCACATGCGTCATGAAGGCATTGGCATGAGCTTCCGTGCCTGGTTGCCGGAGTTGTACAACTCGACTGCCTCATCGGAAACTCCGGCCAGTGTCACGGTGCGGGTGCAGCTGAGTGACCGTGAACACGATGTGTTGCGCAAGATTGCCGAGGGGGCTTCAAATCAGGAAATTGCCGCCCAGTTGTTTATCTCGATTCATACGGTCAAAAGCCATGCCCGCAAAATCAACATGAAGCTGGGGGTCAAGAACCGCACCCAGGCGATCCGCAAGGCAAAGGAGTTGTTGCTGTTGTAATTGTCAGTATTTGCCTGAGAAAAACAGAGCACTTTTGCTCGTATTTTGAACAGCAACCAGATTGGCAAGTTGTAAAGCTATCGTCTAAACCTAAGGGAGAGTTACCAACACCAAAATGGACGTGACGCATGAGGACACCCTACAGCGCCCTGATTCTGGCCTCCCATTCTCTGGAGCAAGTAGAAACTGCCCTGGAGGGCGGTTATCAGGTCGAATATTGCGACGCAGCAGAAGCCGCTTTACAGCATCGTGAGCTGGCCCAGGTCAGGATGATACTGATCGATATTGCCAGTTTTGGTGCCGTGGGCAGCGTTGAGGCCTGCAAACACATCAAGGAAGCCGAGCAGGGGGCCGATATTCCAGTGGTCCTGATGGGCGCGGGTGCCAGTCTGGATTCCCGTATGGATGCCTATGAAGCCGGTTGTGATGACTATGTAACCGACACCGACATGCAGGAGCTACGGGCACGTGTTGACCGGGTAATGTTCAACAAGGTTGCCAGCGACCAGCTGAAAGTGCAGCTCAAGCAAGCCAACGAAATGGCGTTTATCGCCATGTCTGATACCTCCGACCTGGGGGTTAACATCCAGTTTCTGCTGGACGTGAACAACTGTGACAACCTGGATGAACTGGGCATGAGGCTGTTTCAGGCGCTGAAAAACTACGGCCTGAATTGCAGCCTGCAAATGCGTGGTCGCTACGCGGTCAAGAACATGGAAGCCAACGGCATGGCCAAGGAGCTGGAATCGGCACTGTTGATGGAATGTCGGGATCAGGGGCGTTACGTCGACTTTGGCAAGCGTTCCATCATGAACTACGGCAAGGTGTCGCTGTTGGTGAAAAACATGCCAATGAACGATTCAAAAAAGTACGGTGCCATCAAGGACAACGTGTTCTCGCTGTTGCAGGGGGCTCATGCGCGCATAGAAGCGCTGGACAACATCTACACCATGCAGCTGGAAAGCAAAGTGGTGATGCAGTTGGCGGAATCCATGCGTGGACTGATGCGCACGGTGGATGATTCGTACCAGCACGTCATGCAGGACATTGCCGGGGTGGTGGAAACCATGGCGGCGGGGGTAGAGCACACGGTGCAGTTTTTGGGGATGGATGAGTATCAGGAAAAATCGATTCAGGAGATCATGGAAACCGGTATCTCGGAAACCACCCGGGTGTTTAATCAGGGCGTTCGGATCGATAATGGCCTTACCCAGTTGCTGGAAAAGATCGACTCGGCCATGTCGAGTGAGCACGGTGACACCCGCGAATTGAACCAACTGCTGGAGTTGTTGGAAGAAACCACTCGCAAGTCGATGGCTTAAGACTTAAGACACTGGACATACTCGCTTAACAAAAAGCCCGCGCTTCGTCAGTAGCGCGGGCTTTTCTTTTTGTTGGGCTTAATCAGTTAAGCACCGTTGCCTCGCTCACTTCATCGCTTGGCAGGTCCACTTCCCAGGGTGGGTTTGGACGAATGTTATCAATCACGAACTCAACAAAGCTGCGTACCTTGGCGGACAGGTGGCGGTTGCTTGGGTAGAGCGCGTGAATCGGGCTGGCTTCAAACGGGTAGTCGGCCAGTACCGGTACCAGTTCACCGGCCTGAATGGCTGGGGCAGCAATCAGGGCTGGCAGTGGCGTCACACCGGAACCAGACAGAGCCAGTGCATACAGTGAAGCAAAGTCGTTGGCTTGCAGTTTCGGTTTCACCGGAATGTTGATTTCCTCGCCAGCCGGGCCTTCGATGTTCCACTGCAACCAGCGGGAGGCGGTGATCAGGCGGTGGTTCGACAGGTCGTCAGGGTGGTGTGGCGTACCAAAGCGGCGCAGATATTCCGGGCTTGCGCACATCACTGCACGGACGTCGCCCAGGTAGCGACCAATCAGGGAGGAGTCTTCCAGCTGGCCAATACGGAAGGCAATGTCGATGCCTTCCTGCACCAGATCCAGCATTTGGTCAGACAGCACCAGATCGATGTTCAGCTGTGGATGCAAATCCATGAATTCTGAAATCAGGCTCGACAGCACCGTGGAGCCAAACAGTACAGGGGCGGTGATGCGCAGGGTACCGGTCGGCGTGGTTTGCATCTGGGTGACGGCAATGTTGGCTTCCTCGATTTCGCTGAGGATGCGGGAACAGTGGCCGTAATAAGCGTTGCCGGTATCGGTCAGGCGCAAGGAACGGGTGGTACGTTGAATCAGACGCACGCCCAGACGCTCTTCCAGCTGGGTGATTTTGCGACTGACGGTCGACTTTGGCAGACCCAGATTGCGCGCGGCACCGGTGAAGCTACCAGCTTCGACAACATGAACGAAAATGGCCATTTCGTTCAGGTCAAATTCCTCTCTTTTTCCGATCTGCATGTGGGTCTCCCGCTGAGCAGTGAGCCGAATGTCGCTTCTGACAGCTCTTACCGTTGAGTCAGGCTAAGCAGTGCAACAATCGCTAAAACAGGTGGCATTTAGTATTTAACTAATTTGCCATAATAACTGGAACAATAGAAGGTAAATTGTAGCTATTGTTCTGATAGGTATCTTCGAATTTATCTATATATCGCTGATTAGTGCATTAAATCCTGACTGAGTGGCCGAAAAATTCCGATTGGTGACATGAATGCGTCAATCGAAAGAGTGCGGCTACAGCTCGATTTTTACGCCCAAAGAAACAATGGTGGGCAAGTCGGTGACTTCTTCCCGCTCGCTGTAATCGGCATTTTTGTATTCATAGTCGATCACGTTATCGCGGCCATACAGATTCAGAATCTCTCCGTACAGTGTCATTTCCCAACCCTCGAACAGGTACAGCCGATCCATGCGAACGTCGAGGCTGTGATAGGCGGGCAAGCGCTCGGAATTGATGTCGCCGTAGATCGGGTTGTACAGCTCGGGGTTGTCGCTGTCCTGCTCAGCTCCCAGCAATGGGGTGACCAGCTGGCCGCTCTGATAGCGCCATTTCAGGCCCAGCGTGGTGCGGTCGCTGAGTTCGTAGCCAATGACGCTATTAATGACCACCGGCTGGTCGTAGGCGTAGCGAAAGTCTTCGCCGGTAATGTCGTTGGTGCGTTCTGTATGAGACCAGGCCAATGAAGCCCAGCCGTACCATTGATCGGTCAGATCCTTGTTGATAAACAACTCCACGCCCCAAGCCTTGCCGTGGGCATCGTTGCTGTAACGGGGCAATTCGCTGTATTGCTGGCTGCTGAGATCGGGGTAGTTGTCCGCTGACTGGCGAGCGATCACCAGCCGATCCATGGTTTTGTAATAGGTTTCCACCTTGACCAGCAGGTCGTCTCGCCATTCGTGCTCTAGCCCTAGTACCCAATGGTTGGCGGTGGGCAGTTTCAGGTCGGGGTTGCCGAAATCCTCAGCGTACTGGCCAAAGTTGTCCGGGAAGTCGTGGTATTGGCCGTAACCGCTGGTGAGGTTCCAGAACGGCGCAAAGCGCCAGCGGCTTTGCAGTTTGGGTTCGATAAACCACTCTTCGGTGTAGTCCTCAACGGACACCAGTACGCCCGGAGTCAGCTCCCAGTCTTCGTTCACCTGCCAGCGGTCGGCGAGGCTGAGGTCCAGACTGTTGACCACCTCATCAAAGCGGCTGTCGATGGTCTCGGTGCCGTCTACCAGTCGGCAGTCTGGTTGAAACTCGTCGCAAGGGGGACCGGCGTAACGGCCGCTGCCGCCGATATGCGCCTGGCCAAACTCCAGTCCCCAGCTGAGTTCGTGGTCGAGGTTCACAAATTGGCTGAACTGGCTTTTGACGGTGTAGTCGTTCACCTTCACGTCAATGCGGTTGCTGTTGCCAATGCTGAATTGCAGCTTCTGCTCCAGTTGGGCCAGGCCCAGCTTTTGTTGCAGCCCGGAAGGGTAAATCTTTTCCCACAGCAAGGCCTGGCTGTTGAAGTACTGTTCAAAGCCAATGCCGCCATCCAGGCCGGGGTCTTGCTGCACCTGGTCGGAGTCTTCGTCGAACAGCAAGCCGGCTTTGTCGCGAGCACCAATGACGTTAAAGGTGATGGATTCGGTGGTGCTGACGGCGTACTCGTACTTGCCCTGATAGTCGTAGTATTCCGGCACGGTGGTGAATTCGAACTCTTCATCGTCGAGCAGGTTTTCGATGTAGTACTGGAACAAGCTCTGGCGGGCAGACAGGTAAAAGCCCTGATTGTCGCCGGTGGGTTGCTCGAAAAAGATCCCGGCTTTCAGCAAGCTGAAGTCGATTACGGCCTGACGGTTACCAAAATCCGGGCGGCGCGACTGGGCGTCAATGACGGCACCGGTGGAGCCGTTATACGCCGGGCCAAAGGCCGCTGGCAGCAGTGCAAAATCGCCAATCACGTTGTCGCTGAGGATGCTGGAGGCATCGGTGTGGAAGATATAACCCACCGGAAAGAAATCGATGTAAAAGGCGTTGTCGTCCGGCGATGAGCCACGCACCGCCGGTTCGGAGCTTTGCGCGGAGCTGAACACTACGCCGGGCAAACTGCCGATGGCTCGTAATGGGTCGTTACCGGCACCGGGAACTTTCAGCAGCCGTTCGGTTTTTACCGTGGTCAGTGGCTCCTTGATGCCCAGCACTTCAACCACTTCGGCATCCTGATAGGTGAGGTCCGGGTCTGAGTTAGTGTTGGCAATGTCGGAGGAATCGGTGTTGGCGAACGCCGATACAGGCAGCATACCGACGGCAAGTATCGCCATTGCCCAAATAGGCCGGGCTTTGGTTGGCCGGGTCTTGGTAGTTCGAGCTGTCGCAGGCCCAGATGATTTGGTAGGCCGAAGTGTATAAGCGAGTGGGGTCATCCTTGAGCTTCCGTGTTCGCTGAATCGTAAGGGTTCGCAGTCTGGCAATTTTGCCGGGGCATTTCAAACCGCCATTGGATCATGATTCACCCTCGGCCTGCTGTGCTGTTCGTCGAATGACGACAATGTGGGTCAATGCCATCAGCATGGCCCACTGCAAGCCAATCACCAGCAGGCCCAACGTGGTCAGCGTGGCTTGTTGAAGTTGGGCTCCGGTGTAGTAACTGAGCGGAGCCAGTAGGCCACCCGCCACGATCAGGGCATTACGTCGCAATACCAGCCAGTGCAGTGAATGCAGCAAGGTGGTGGCGAACGCGCCCCACAACAGCCACAGCCAATACGGCAGCAACGGCCCTTGATGATTGGCCAGTTGCAGCTGACCCGAGCCAATCAGCAGGGTGTCGAGCACGGCACCCGCCAACAGATAGGCGGCAATCAACTGCCATTCTCCGGGCTGCAACAGGGTGCGATGCCACAACACCAGCAGCGGCGTGACGGCCAAGGCCCAGAGGTTGCCGCCGAGAATGCAGGCAAACCAAACCAGCTGAAACATGGCGATGTTGAGTATCAGCTGGTGGCTGCGTTTTAACCGAAGCGGCTGCTTGTTCATGGCCGGGCCTCTGTGTTTTTTATTGTTCTGTCTTGTCTTTTATTCCCGAGCAGATTTCAGGACGCCCGGGAAAGCCCGTTGATTTTGCTTTCGTTTGCTGTGGTTTTTGTTTCCTCCACCGTTTCTTCTTTCACAGGCGCTTCCATCGGGTCTTGCATAGGGTCTTGCATAGTCGCTTCGACGGTTTCCGTTACCGTGGTCGTTGCCTCCGGGCTGATAACTTGTGTGATCGCTTGTGTGATAGAGGGCGCGATAGCGGGTGCCTGCAAACTTCCCAGCAGCATGTCGCGCTGGTTGTCCGGCTTGGCGAACACCATCTGCACAGTGCTGATTACGCGCTCGTCGAACCCCCCTTCGCAGTAGCTGAAGTAGAAGTCCCACAGTCGATAAAAAGTATCGTCGTAGCCTTGTTGGCGCAGGGCGTCGCGGTTGGCCAGAAAGTCGGCTCGCCAGCGGCGCAGGGTTTCGGCGTAGTGGGTGCCGATGTCTTCCAGGTGCACGGTTTTCAGGTCTCCAGCGGTCACCATGGCGTTCTGGATAGCCGTCACGGATGGCAGGAAGCCACCGGGGAAAATATAACGCTTGATGAAGTCGACGCTGTTCTTGGCTTTTTCGTAGCGCCAGTCGTCGATGGTGATGGCCTGAATCACCGCAATGCCATCGGGTTTCAGCAGCTTGCTGATGGTCTGGAAGTAGGTATTCAGGTACTGGTGACCAACGGCTTCGATCATCTCCACCGATACCAGCTTGTCGAAAGTGCCTTGCAGCTGGCGGTAGTCTTCTTTCAGCAATGTGATGCGACCCTGCAAGCCTTCTTGCTCGACCCGTTGTTGCGCCAGCTTGTACTGCTCTTCCGAAATGGTGGTGGTGGTTACCCGGCAGCCGTAGTGCTTGGCGGCATGAATCGCCATGCTGCCCCAGCCGGTGCCGATTTCAATCAGGTGATCGTCGGGGGTCAGTTGCAGCTTTTGGCACAGGCGGTCGAGCTTGAACAGGGAGGCCTCTTCAAGGCTGGCCTCGCGGCTTGGAAAAATGGCGCTGGAGTACATCAGCGTCGGGTCGAGGAACAGCTTGAACATCTCATTGCCGAGATCGTAGTGAGCGGCGATGTTGCGGCGGGAGCCTTTCTCGGTGTTACGCTGGAAATGGTTCCACAGCTTCAGCGCCCATTTACCGGCGTTGGCCCAGCCACTGTCGATGGTGTCGAGTACGTCCTTGTTGCGGCACAGGATTCGAATCAGAGCAGGCAGGTCGTCGACACTGAAATCGCCGGTCATGTAGGCGTCGCCAGCTCCCACGCTGCCGTACAGGGCGATGGTGCGCCAGGCTTCGGAGTCGTGCAGGGTGACGGTAGCGTGGAGGTCGCTGCTGGCATCACCAAAGGTCAGCGTCTGGCCTTGCTCACGAATGGTCAGGTGGGCTCGGCGCAGCTGGCTCAGTCGGGTGCACAGCGCGTTGCGGCAGAGGCGGTCAATCCAGGCGATGTCGGTGGACGAGGTCGTCAGGCTTTTCATTATCGTGCTCCTGTGGAAGACGGCTGGGCTGCCTTGGCAGCGTCTGAAGTCGATTCGGTTGCCGTTGGGCGATCGCTGATAGCGTTCGGGTCGTTGTTTTTATGGCGGTTGTCTGGCGGGTTGCTGTTTTCGGTACTTTTCTTGGTACTGGGCTCGCTGCTGCGCAGCTGCTCTGCATGATCCTGCTCTGGTTCGTTGTGCGGATGCGGCACATACGGGTTGCCTTTCAGCCACAGTTTGGCGGCGTTCCAGTAGATTCCCAGTCCCACCTGCACCGTCATCATGGGGTAGCGCCACAGAATGCGACTCATGGCGGCCCGGCTGATTGGCTGGCGTTGCAGTTTCATGGTGGCGTCCATGACCTTTTCGCCGTCCTGTATCACGTCCATCTGGCTTGCCAGACGGCTGCCGGTTTGCGCTTCGGGGGGATTCAGGGTCCAGCGGTACTGCATGTCCAGGCTGTTGAACGGCGATACATGGAACGACTTGCTGAACTGATACTGGTAGCGGTTTTTACCAATCAGCCGCTGCGGCTTGATGGCTCTGGGTGGATGAGGCTGGCGTTGAGCATCATCTGTTGGCATCAACAGGTTGTAGTGAAAGCGTTGTTTCCAGGGGTGTTGGTCACTTCGCCCAGAGTGCCGACACAACGGCCATTGGCGTCATAACCAAAGTAGAGCGTCAGCGGATTGATGATGAAGCCGTAGTAACGCAAGTTGGTGAGCATTTCGATGCGTTCGACGGCAAGGCCAAACTCCTGCTCGAAAGTGCGCAGCAAACTGCGCTTGAGGGCGCGGGCATCGCCGTGCTGGCCGTAATAGTCAGCGGCATCAAAACGGGCTGGGGTGAAGCAGGCCGGGATAAAACGGGCTTTCCAGCCGGACGCAGGCTGACTGCGCCAGAGCGGGTGCTGTTGCATGACCTCGTCTATCTCGTCGAGGTCCAGCAGCATCATAAACACCTTGTGATGGAGATCGTTGGGCTTGCCCTTGAAGCGCCGATGCCGCACCCAGCCTTCATAAATGGCGCTGTTGCCCTCGAAGCCCTGACCACTGTGGCGCACCATCAGAAGGTGACTCCCAATGCCTTGCAAACTCGCAAGGCCGAGTTCACACCGTCTTCGTGGAAGCCATTAAACCAGTAGGCACCGGCGAAGTGGGTGTGGTTAGCGCCGCTGATTTCATGATGGCGTTGCTGCGCGGCCATGCCCTCGAGGGTGAACACCGGGTGGGCGTAATTGAACTTGCGGATGATTTTGTCTGGATCAATGGCGTCGGTTTTGTTCAGCGTGACGCAAAACTCTTCCGGCGCGGCCTGATAATTCTGCAAGCGATTCATGTGATAGGTCACGGCGACCGTGCTGCGTTGTTCGCTGTCGATGTGGTAGTTCCAGCTGGCCCAGGCTTTCTGGCGCTTCGGCAGCATGTTGACGTCAGTGTGCAGCACCACGTCGTTATCCTGATACGGAATTGCCCCCAAAATAGCTCGCTCGGCATCTGTTGGCTGTACCAGCAGTTGCAGAGCCTGGTCGCTGTGGCAGGCCAGAATCACCTGATCAAAGCGGTGGCGCTGGCCGTTGATCACGAGTTCGACGCCGTCGCTGTCTCGTTCGATGCGTTCAATGGCGGCATTGGTATGAATCTGGCTCGACGGCAGGTCTTCCAGAATACGGCTTACGTAAGCGCGCGAGCCGCCGGAAATCACCCGCCACTGCGGCCGGTCGTTGACGCTTAACAAGCCGTGGTTGTTGAAGAAGCGCAAGAAGAAGTACACCGGGAAGTCCATCATCATGGCTTCACTGGCCGACCAGATCGCAGCGCCCATCGGAATGACGTAGTAACGGCGGAAGTAGTCGCCGTAGCCGTGTTCGGTCAGGTATTCACCTAACGTCTGTTTGGGGTCAAGGGACTCGGCATCCAGCTGGGCACGGGTTTCCTTGTTGAAGCGCAAGATGTCTTTCACCATGCGCCAGAACGACGGATTAAAAATGTTCGAGCGCTTGGCCAGCAGGCTGTCGAGGTTGGCACCGTTGTACTCCATACCGGTTTGCGCACACGACACGCTGAAGCTCATGTCAGAGGCTTCGGTTTGAACACCAAGGGTGTCCATCAGCTTGATGAAGTTTGGGTACGTCCAGTCGTTGTAAACAATAAAACCGGTGTTGACCGGCCACACCTGGCCATCCAGCTCGACGTCGGTGGTTTGGGTGTGGCCACCAAAATAGTCGTTGGCTTCAAACAGGTGGACGTCGTAACGCTCCCGCAGCAGCCAGGCACTGGTCAGACCGGAAATCCCGGCACCAACAACGGCAATGGACGGTTTATCGCTCATCAGAGGCTTCCTTTACAGAATTGGTTGACGTCTTGCGGCTGATGGCCAGACGGGCGCAGGCAGGAAGTGCTGCCAGCCATTGCATCAGCCTAGTAAAGCGTTTCGGAAAATGGATGTCCCACGGTCGACGTTGCAGCCCCTTAACGATGGCAACGGCGGCCTCGTCGGCGCTGATGCGCATGGGCATTGGAAAATCGTTGCGGTCGGTGAGTGGGGTTTTGACAAAGCCCGGTGACACCACCGACACATCGATCTGTTCAGAGGCCAGATCGGCTCGCATGGATTCCAGCAAGTAGCGCATACCGGCCTTGCTCGCTCCGTAGGCTTGCGCTCTTGGCAAGGCCAGATAGGTCACGCTGCTGGCAACGCCAACCAGATAACCACGTTGGCTGTTTCTGAGTAGTGGCAAGGCCACTTCGATGCTGTGTACGGTGCCCATCAGGTTGGTGTCCAGCACTCGCTGGAACAAGGCAGAATCAAACGCCTGAACGTCGACGTATTCGCAGGTGCCAGCGTTGATGATGACGGTGTCGATGCGGCCAAAGCCCTCTTCTATATAGCGGGACGCTTGCTGCATGGAAGACAGATCAGTGACGTCGGCGACGATCGATGAAATACGCTGGTATTTGCAGCTGAGCTGATGCAGTTTTTCTTCGTTGCGGGCGGTAATTACCAGTTGCAAGCAACTGTCGGCAAGCTGGTGAACCAGTGCTTCGCCAATGCCGGAGCTGGCGCCAATCAGCCAGATGACTTGTTGTTCCAGTGGCGGCTTGGCCGCTTTGTGAGTCATGCCATGCGCTCCCGCACTTTGCGCAGTGCCCAGCCGATCAGCGGTAGATGGTTGTAGAGCATGTCGGCGCCATCGAACAGGTCGCGGTGATGAATCACCTTGCCATCCTGCCAGTGCAGTTCGGTACAGCCTTCAACGCTAATTTGTTTGCCGGAGGCTATGGCCGGGTGACTGAACGTCATGGTCCAGCGCAGCATGTCGGCGCTTTCGTCACTGTCGTCACTGCTGCCGGGCCAGAACTGATCGTATTCAAACACGATGGACTCGACCGACTGATACAGAGCACTGAAGTACTGTTGAATCTGTTGCAGGCCCTCGACACGGTGAAAAGGGTCGTGGAACACCGCATCCGGGTGGTACAGCTGCGCCAGCAGGCCGTTGTTGACCGAGTCGGCATCCAGTCGGTCGTAGATGCCGGTGACCAGGGCGTGTCGGTCTGTGGGTGATAGCGGCTTGGCAGTCATGGCGGTGTTCCTTCGTTATCAACCTTGGTTATCAGCCTTGCTCAGGCTGGGGTTGCGTCTTTCAGCGCCTTGAAGGCGTCGAGGGCGCGTTGGCGACCGTATTTGTGTTCAACCACCGGCTGTGGGTAGCCGCAGGTCTGGCGTTCAAAGGCGTTAGGGTCGTGGCGGTGCTTGCCTGGCAACTTGCCAAGTTCCGGTACGTAGCGACCGATGAACTCACCGTCGGCATCAAATTTTTCCGACTGCGCAATGGGATTGAAAATACGGAAGTAGGGCGCTCCGTCGGCACCGGTAGACGCACTCCACTGCCACCCGCCGTTGTTGGATGCCAGGTCGGCGTCCATCAGGTGCTGGTTGAAAAACGCTTCGCCGCGTCGCCAGTCGATCAACAGGTGCTTGGTCAGGAACATGGCGGTGATCATTCGCAGGCGGTTGTGCATCCAACCGGTTTGCACCAGTTGGCGCTGGGCGGCGTCGACAATCGGATAACCGGTGCGGCCTTCGCACCAGGCCTGAAAGTCTTCTTCGCTGTTGCGCCAGCGCACACCTTCGTATTCCGGCTTGAACGACTTGTGCTTGCACAGCTGCGGAAAGGCGACCATCAGATGGCGGTAGAAATCACGCCAGGTCAGCTCGTTGATCCAGCTGTCGAGCCCTTTGTTGCCGCCAATCAGACGGCCTTCGTTGGCCTGTACCGCGGTGTGAATGCACTGCCGCGCTGAAATCAGGCCAATGGATAGCGCCGGCGACAGGGTGCTGGTGCCGGGCTTGGCGGGCAGGTCGCGCTGCTGGTCGTAGTCAGGGCCGTGTTCATCCACGAAGCGTTGCAGTTGCTCGTGCAATTCGGTTTCGCAGTGGCTCCAACGATCATCGGTTTCGATGGACAGCTGCAACTCCAGCGTTCGCAAGCGCGATGGCAATTGTTGCATTCGCTGATCGGCCAATGCTTGTTGCTCGGCCGATGGTTGTGGCAGCCCTAAAGGCGCTGTCAGCCGTTGCTCGGCTTTTGGTAGCCAAGCCTTACGGAATGGACTGTAGACCTTGAACGGCTGTTCGGATTTGGTCAGCACCTCACCCGGCGGCACCAGACACTGGTCATGGTAACGGCTGATTTCAACACCCTGATCCTTGGCCCAACGACACAGGTTGATGTCGCGCTTGCGTTCATTCACTTCGTATTCGTTGTTGAACAACAAACGCGAAACACCCAGTTCACTGATCAGGGTTTGCAGCAAGGATTCGCTGTTGTCGAAGGTGTCAGCTTCCAGCACCAGCAGCGGAACACCGAGTACGCGCAGCTTGTTTTGCAAGGCGGCGACGGCGTTTTCCATCCAGCGAACCTTGCGCTTGCCAAGACCGTGCTGCCGCCATTGGCTGGCGGTGTGGCAATACACCGCGATCACCGGATGTCCCTGAGCACAGGCGTGGAACAAGGCCGGGTTGTCGTAGCAGCGCAGGTCGGTGCGAAACCAAACCAGGTTCAAATCAGAGTTCATCCAGACGGCCTCCACAGCCGAGAATGTAAGTGTGTATTTGTTGGTTTAGTGGGCTGGTCAGGGTCTTGATGTGAGGTCGGCCGCCGCTGTGCAACGGAGCGGTACCTGACAGCCAGTGGGGCAGTTCGGTGTTGTCCAGTTGACGCTGCCATGCGCTGTCTTCGGTTTTGTCGTGGGGCATGAAATGCACCCAGACGGCAGCGGCATTGAGGGACTCGGCCGCAATCGACAGCTCGGCGGGGGTCAGGTGCGGCCCCAGATATTCGACCTTGAGCCCGGCCGCACCGATGGAACAGGCGCGTATCAATACGTCGAGTTCACCATCCGGATGGTTGGTGGCCAATAACAGCACCGGGTCAGCGGTGTGTTGTTGTTGCTGGGCCATCAGACAGGTAAGCCGCTGATGCAACAAGAACGTCAGGGTTTTCAGCAGCATCGGGTGACTTGGTTGACCTCGCAGGGAGTCCATCAGGGGCAGCAGGCAATGCTGGTAATAGACCGCGAATGGGTAGTTGGAAAAGGCATGGCTCCATAGGTCGAACAAGCGGCGCGGGTTCAACGACCGCAGCGCGGCCAGCAGTTGCTGCTGTTCCTGTTTCCATTCATCCAGCGCGGCGCTGTTGTCTTGCTGCTGGTCGATTTCGGCTTCGGACATCAGCAGTTCGACGTGACGGATCGGGTAGCCCTGCTCGAGCCAGTGCAGAATGTGGTTTACCCGCTGAATATGGTCCTTGGTGTAGTAGCGATGACCCTTCGGCGTGCGCAATGGCTTGATGATGCCGTAACGACGCTCCCATGCCCGCAAGGTGGCCGGATTAACACCGGTCATGCGAGCAAAGTCCCGAATCGGGTAGCTGCCTTCCGGAATAACGCTGCTCACAGGCTGTTCCTCAATCCCAGTTCGTATGGATGCGGATTCAGGTACACCTGCTGGCGCGCATAGGCGTTGGCTTCCTCGTGGTGGTTGAGGTGATGCTTCAACAGCGTCAGCGGTACGATTAAGGGCACAATGCCGGTTCGGTACTGCTCGATAATGCCGGTCAGTTCTTGTTTGTCTTGCGGTGATACCAGGTTCTTCAGGTAACCCTGCAAGTGCATCAGGGTATTGGTGTGCATCTTGCGACTGGCTGGTTTGGCCAGGGCTGTCATCAGTTGCTCGAAGTATTCGTCGGCGATGTGCTCAAGGGTGTCGCGGGTGAGGTTGGCCAGCAACTGTCCCATACTTTTGTAGTGCACCAGACTGTGGGCCATCACCAGGTACTTGTAGCGGCTGTGAAAGTCGATCAGTGCCGCAGGGGTCAGGCCTTGCTGCCGGAAGCTGGTCCATTCGTGGTAGGTGTACACCCGTACCATGAAGTTTTCCCGCAGAGCGTCGTCGTTGAGGCGGCCCGCCTCTTCAACCGGCAGCAGCGGATGACGGGCAGTAAATTCGCGGGCAAAAATACCGCTGGTCGTGCCTTCCGGATGACCGTTGGCCAGGTAACGCTTGACGCCAAAGACCCCGCAGCTGGGGCTTTTTTGCATAAAAATGAAGCCGCACAAGTCGTTCATCTCCGAGGCTTTCTGCTCGGCGTAGTCAACCAGCTGTTCGGTCACGTCGAGGCTGGCGTCGTCGGAGCCGACAGCGCGAATGTCCGTGTCGTCGGCATTCGCGCTCATCAGGCGAATGGCTTGGCGAGGTGTGCTCATGCCAATACCCACTTCCGGGCAAATGCCAACAAATTCAAAGTACTTTGACAGCACGTCTGTACAAAAGCGGGAACGCTTGTGGCCACCGTTAAAACGCACGGGCTGTCCCATCAGGCAGGCGCTGATACCGATCTTGATGTTGGACTCTATGGATTCCTTCATCGATGTATAACCTTTAGGTGTGCTTTGTATAGGTTTTAGTGTGGTCCTTGATGCGGTTGTTGGTCAAGCCTTTCTTGTACAAAAAATACAATTTTGTATAAGTAGTAGTTTCTTTGTCCAAGTTTAGTTCTTTAGCGGAGAATTGCGCACAAGATAGGAAATGATTGTCCGGGGAATGGGCTTTGGGTTCCTGGTGGAAAAGGGGGCTATAGGGGACATCTATTTAATCCTGCACGGCTCTGCGCGAGTGTTGCCGTTGTTCAGTGCAAGGCGACGAATGCAGCGAAATGACGAGTCCTTTTCAAATTCGTCAACACAGCACTGGGCGGCGGCAACCCGCGCCCTACGGGGACTGCCGGATGATCTCGACTCTGTGTCGCCGACTTTTGACTTGACCCGTCAGGCCTGCAAGTCGGCTTCGTGATTCGAAACCATCCGGCAGCCCAGAGTGAGCACCGGATTAAATAGATGTCCCCTATACCATGAAGAAATGTGGCGGGGCAGGCTTGCCTGCGATGGTGAATAGGTCTTGGCTTCAGAGCCCCGTGTGATGCAGCACGGAGGCTCTGGTAGAGACTAAAAAACTCAGCTTTCGCTACTTTCCTGCAACGAACGCAGCACTACGTTGCTGATAGCGCCAGCTACTTCAGGCTCCAGTCCGACCGGCTGCTTCAGAGTCATACGAACCTTATGTTGTTGCGACAACGCGTCCAGCTGCATTGGCACGTCCTTGCGCAGATGTCTTCCGGCGGCAAAGAACAGCGGCAGCACTTCAATCACGCCGTAACCTTCATCTGATAACTGGGCGGTGACGCTTTCCAGCGATGGCTCGGCCAGTTCCATGTAGGCCAGCTCAATGCGGGCGGTAGCGCCCACAGACTGGCGAATGCTGCTGGTCAATTGCTCAAACGGCTTGAGCCAATTGGCGTCGCTGCTGCCATGGGCCAGCAATACAGTGGCTTGACGCAGATTCGGTGAGGGCATGGTCATCTCCTGATTCATTATGAGGCTTTCAGCGTGTTCGGCTGGATAAGAGGCTTTCCACTGAGTCGACGCGCTGCCAGATCACCGCTCAACCAGGCTCCCTCTATGTTGGGCGCTTGCAACCAGTCGCCGCACAGGGCGACGCTACCATCATTGGACACCACGGTGCCGGGTTGTTCCACTACATTTGGTATTGAAAACAGCCAGCGATGCAGCCAGATTTCGGCGTGTGGCTGAGGTGGCAACTGCAAGGCTTGCCAGAAGGCGTTTTGTAAGGTCTCCATCAAGCTGTGGCGCTCGCCATTGCAGTGGACTTTACTCCAGTGGTGGTTGGCCTGGATTACCCAGCTTTCACCTGCGTCGCGGCCGGGTTTGCTGTTGTTGCGGCTGATCCAGCCAATGGGGCCGTCTTTTACAAAGGCTGCGTCGATGTCGGTGGCGAGTGGTTGATTAAACGACAGCAGCAGGGTCCAGCATGGGTTCATGTCCACATGGGTGGCATCGCGCAGGCTGGCCAGGTCGTCGGCGGTTTTCAGTAAGGCGTTGGCTTGTTCCGGTGGAATCGCCACGATCAATTTGTCAAAGGGGCCAAACTCACGGTTGTCATCACTGAACAGGTGCCATCCAGCCGGACGTTTGAGCAGCCGTACAATGCGGCTCTCGGTTTCAAAGGCACTGGCACAACGCAGCATGTAGCGGCTCAGGCCCGTCATGCGCGGGGTGGCGACGTAGCGTTTAACAGTGTCGGGTGAAGGGCTGGCCTGATTGTTGGCAATTTGCCAGATGTTGGCCTGCCACTCGCTGATGATGCCGTCCTGTTGCCATTGCTCCAGCTGCTGTTGAAACGCTTCGGTATGGGCACGGAAAAACTGTGCGCCCATGTCCCAGCTGGCAGCGCCGACTTTTTTGGTGGCCATGCGGCCACCACTGCCACGGCTTTTGTCGAAAACGGTGACCTTGTGGCCCTGGGATGCGAGTTGATTCAGGGCGGACAATCCGGCCATGCCGGCGCCAATAATTGCGTAATGTGCCACTGGGCGTCTCCAACAGGATGTTTGTACAAGTTTTTGCATTCTAGCATTGCGAATTATCTTGTATAGGTATTGTATATATAAATGTCATAAACGGGTTCGCTGGAGGTTGTATGAGCAAACGTATTCTGATTACCGGAGGGAGCGGATTCATTGGTTCCCGGCTGGTGTCGCAATGGTTGGCTGACGGCCATCAGGTGTCTGTGTATACCCGTCGCCCGGACGCCGTGTGCCAACGTTGGCCGCAACTGGAGCAGGCAGCCTCACGCTTCGACGACTTTCATGGCCCGTTTGACTGGTTGGTGAACCTGGCCGGTGAGGGCATTGCCGACCAGCGCTGGTCGGAAGCTCGTAAACAGGTATTGCGTAACAGCCGCATCGAGTTGACAGATACTCTGGCCCAGTGGGCCATTAATACTGGCCAGCGCTTTGAGGTGGTTCTGAGTGGATCGGCAATCGGCATCTATGGGGCGTTGGAAGGCACCGCCGAACAGCAGCAAGTGGATGAGCAAAGTCCGTATGGCAGTGATTTTGCCGCCAGTTTGTGCGCCGAATGGGAACAAGCCGCTGCCCCACTGAAACCTCTGACCCAACGGCTGGTGCTGTTGCGTACGGGGGTGGTGCTCGGCCCCGGCGGCGGCATGTTGAAGCGGCTGTGGCTGCCGTTTTCACTGGGCCTTGGAGGGCGAATTGGCTCTGGTGAACAGTATTTGTCGTGGATTCATATGGATGACTATCTTGGGGCCGTCGACTTTCTGCTGCATCAGCCAGTAGAGGGAGCGGTAAACATGACCTCGCCCTATGCTCAAACCAATGCGCAGTTCAGTCGTACGCTGGCGGCAACATTGAAACGTCCCGCACTGCTGCCTGTGCCCGGTTGTCCATTGAAGCTGGCGTTAGGTGAGATGTCGGACTTGCTGTTGAAGGGGCAGAAAGTGCAGCCCGTGACCTTGCAACAGCATGGTTTTGAATTTCATTTTCCACAGCTGGCTGACGCCCTGGGGGATATTCACAACCATTGGTGACCTGTCTGTGGTTGAGCAGGAGTTACTGAGCAGGAGTTGCTGAGCAGGAGGCAAGTTGGGCCGATGGATCGGGTCAAAAACCTGACGACCGGAAACTTGACGCCCCGGTGACCTGTCTAACCTGCGTGAAGGCGCTGTTTGTCATCGAAAACGGACTGAAAACTGACGTTTGCAAAAGAACTGTAGCTTTCTGTTATTAGTGATGGCAGACCGTCCCGCTCTCAACTAGAACTTGTTGTACAAGTTGTTGAATTGACTGCAGGAAATACCAATGAGTATAAGTCGCCAAGCCCTTGATCATTATTTGTACGAGTTCGACCAGGGATATCGGGTGAGCTATGTAAACTTCAGCCGTGCCAGTGACCTGACGGATGCTCAATTGGTACTTACGCTAGAACGTGGAAACGAACGCAAGACCTTTGCCTTCTCGCAGCCGTTGTTCAACGACATCGACAAGAATCTGGTGGCGTGTCGAAGCCTGTACATTGCCACCATCAAGAGTTCGCCGTTGTCACCCAACCGCGTAGAGGTTGGTGACAGTGAAGGAAATTTTGTGTACTTCACCGCTCGAACCGTGAAGAACATTACCCCGACCGCCTGACTCAGGAAGACGATCGGCAGTCACCCGACGCTGCAGCACCCAACTTGCAGTCGAAGCAGTACCCCATAAGCGGCCAAACGGCCGCTTTTTTTATGCGTTCCTGATCCGGTTTGAATCGCTGGGTACTGGCCTGGAAACGGTGCATGTTACCTCTCTCCATTTTCCTGACTTTCATGTCTAACCTGTCCCCATTAGGATAGGGCCGAAAATCGGGCCTTTTATAACAACAACTCCCCATCCGGCCCTTGTACAACCGTGCTTGAGGAACAATCGTGACGGATACTGTGTTTGAACTGGCCGCCTATGGCGTGCTGGTGTTGTTGGCTATTCTGGCCATCGGTTCATTGGCGGTGATCGGCTGGGTCATCTGGGCGTATTTCATCGACGTGCGGCAAACCCGCCACACGGTGCGTCGAAACTTTCCGGTGATTGGCCGCTTCCGGTACTTCTTTGAACACATGGGGGAGTTCTTCCGGCAGTACTTCTTCGCCATGGACCGCGAGGAAATGCCGTTTAACCGCGCTGAACGTAGCTGGGTGTATCGCGCTGCCAAAAACGAAAGCACCACCATTGCTTTCGGTTCTACCCGCCGTCTGGATGTGCCCGGCACGGTGATCTTTGTGAACAGCCCGTTTCCCGCGCTGAAGAAAGACTTTGCCGAATCTGGTGCTATCACCATTGGTGAACATTGCCGTATGCCGTACACCACATCGTCGCTGGTGAATATTTCCGGTATGAGCTTTGGTGCCCTGTCGCAACCTGCGGTTACTGCCTTGTCTCGCGGCGCGGGCAAAGCAGGCTGCTGGATGAACACCGGCGAAGGGGGCTTGTCGCCTTATCATCTGGAAGGTGGCTGCGACATCGTCTTCCAGATTGGTACGGCCAAATACGGCGTACGGGATGAAACCGGCAAGTTGGACGATGCCAAGCTCAAGGCGGTGGCCGAGCATGAGCAGGTGAAGATGATTGAGATCAAGCTCAGTCAGGGTGCCAAGCCGGGCAAGGGCGGGATTCTGCCTGCGGCCAAGGTCAATGAAGAAATTGCCCGTATTCGTCACATTCCCCTGCATCAGGATTCCATCAGCCCCAACGGACATCCGGAAATTCGTTCGGTAGACGACCTGTTGGACATGGTTGAACACGTGCGGGCAGTGACCGGCAAACCAACCGGCTTCAAGGCCGTACTGGGCGACATCGACTGGATTCGGGATCTCTGCAAGGCGATCCAGCAGCGCGGCCTGCAAAGCGCGCCGGATTTCATCACGCTTGACGGCGCAGAGGGCGGTACCGGTGCCGCGCCACAGTCATTGATGGATTACATGGGGCTGCCGTTGAATCAGTCGCTGCCAATGCTGGTGGATATGCTGGACGAGTACCAGCTGCGCCCTCGTATCCGGGTGATTGCCTCCGGCAAGCTGCTGACACCTGACCGGGTTGCCTGGGCCTTGTGTGTGGGTGCGGACTTTGTCGTCAGCGCCCGTGGGTTTATGTTTGCACTGGGCTGTATTCAGGCGCTGCAATGCAACAAGAACACCTGTCCGACCGGCATCACCACCCATGACCCACACCTGCAAGCGGGTCTGGTACCAGCCGACAAGGCCTCCCGGGTACAGCACTTTGTTGAAACCCTGGTACAGGAAGTGGGCGTGATTGCGCACTCCTGTGGGGTTGATGAGCCACGGGCTCTGAAGCGTGAACACGCCCGTATTATTCAACCTGATGGCACCAGTACGCGTATTTCTGATTTGTACAATGCCTCGCGCAAGCGTATGGCCGCCGAGGTGAATGACTGAGGCTGTTTCTCCCAATGCGGTTTGGCTGAGTCGTTTCAGCCAAATCGTCTGTGGGCTAAAACCTCTGAGCTAGCACTTCTGGGCTGGGCGGTTTAACGGACGATGTCAGACGCCTTGCTTCGGATGGACGCGATATGGCTGATATCACGCCATGTATTAATAGGTCGATGCTTGGTAAAGCGCAACCGTCGGCCTTGTGGCGCGTATTGGCGGATTTTTCGGTTTAAATCAGGATCATTGGTTTCGTCATTTTCTTGCTTTCCCTGTTTTCTGAACTAGTTTTCAAAGAGTAGTTAAACCACAGGAACAGGTGTCTCTCATGCCCCCAAAGTGTCTTATCGCGGATGACAGCCTTTACGCCAGAATGGTGGTCAAGGACGTTGTACGTCGGATTTACCCTGCCGCCGAATTCCATGAGGCCAGCTCTGGCGAACAGACGCTGAGCGTGGCAGAAGGAACCGGCTATGAATTTGACTGGTATCTTCTGGATGTGAACATGACGCCGCCGGACGGCGTTGAAACCAGCAAGATGCTGATGGAGCGAGGGGTGCCAGCCAATAAAATTGCACTGGTCACGGGTAATCGTTCCTTCAACCTGATGGACGAAGCCAACCTGCTTGGGGTTCAGTACATCAACAAGGCCATCAGTCCGGAAGATGTAGACCCATTCATGGAACGACTGCGGGCGTTTTTCAGTAGGGGTTGAGCATGGCCATTGACGCTGAAGCGCAGGCGATCAGCCTGGATCTGTTGGCAGAATCTCTCAATCTTGGCCTTGGTCAGGTAATTGAAGAGTTGTCGGAAATTTCGAACAGCAAGATTGAGCTGCACGTACCGGAAGTGAACATGCTTCCCAAAACTGAAGCACTCTCCTTCACGTCGGCTTTACGAGACGCTGGCAAAGCCATTTTCGTACAACAACAATTTTCTGGCGAAATCAGCGGTGAAGCACTGCTGTTTTTCAGTGAAGAGGAAAGCCTCAACTTGCTCAACGGCTTACTGCAAGACAATGAGCAGGCGTTGATAGAATTTGCTGCTACGGAAGAGGAAATGATGCTCGACCTCACCAATGTGGCGGTGTGCGGCGTGATTTATGCGCTTTCTAACCTGCTGGGGATTCGGCTAAATACCGAACTTCCGCGTTGCGAATACGGACATTTTGACGACATCAGCGGCAGTACTCAGTTGCTCGATAATGCCGAAGATATGATTCTGTTCCTGACCATCAGTTTTACCGTGGTGAAGAAAAACTCCCGCGCCCAGCTGATGTTTTTCCAGCCCAAGGACACGCTCGAAAAACTCTACGACCGTATCCAGAAGCGCCTTTCATTCGGCTGAACCAGAGGCGCCAACATGGACAGACTCTATCGTCATATTGTGGAACTGGTTGATACCGGCATCGTGGTTCTGGATGGTCAGGGCTGCATTGTCACCTGGAACCAGTGGATGGAACGTCACTCGGGCTTACAGGAAGCCAGGGTGCAAGGCCAGAAGCTGCTGGACCTGTTTCCCGAGCTGAGTAATAGCCGTATCGACCGCGCTATCTACAAGGCGCTGGAGCTTAATTGCCCGTCGGTGCTGTCAGCCAGGCTACTGAACGTATCTTTTCCTTTGTACCGTGAGCCGCTGAGCACCGCCAAACAGCCGGAGCGGCTGGTGCAATCCATCCAGATCAAGCCACTTTATACCGACGAAGAAGGCCAGTACTGTGTGATCTCGGTGTTTGATATCAGCTCATCCGACATGCGCGAGCGCGCCTTGCGTACACAGTCAGTGGTACTGACCGAGCTGGTGGTCAGCTTGCAGGAAAAGGAACACGAGCTGACGGCGCTGTTTGAAAACACCCAAAACGGCATCCTGATTTTTGATCGCAAAGGCCTGATTCACAGTGCCAACCGGGCCGCGGTGCAGATGTTTGCGCCACTGCCATTGGAGCCCGGTAGCGACCAGCAGGAACTGTTTGAGCTGGCGGCTCCTGAGGCCATGTTGGCGGAACCCGCTGGAGCAGGGCAGTTGGAAGGTCGACACCTTTACGACTTTTTTGAAGAACTGAGCGCCAGCCAGTTTGGTTCGGACAAAAGCGATGCGGAAATTCAGGCTCTGATACCGGCTTCCGGCGAAGAGCGGGAAATGAACTGTGTTCGTAATGACGACAGCGAGTTTCCGGTCAGCGTCTCGGCCAATGCCATTCCAATGGCCGAGGACGACAGTCGCTTCTTTATTTTTGTGCGCGACATTACCGAAAAAAAACGGGCGGAAGCGCAGCTCAATCGAATGGCACGGGTAGACGGCCTGACCGGTCTGTATAACCGTTTTTCGTTCACCGAAATCCTCACCAGCACCCTCAAGGCCCACCAGCGCAGCGGCAATAGCCTGTCGGTGTTCTTTATCGACCTAGATCGCTTCAAGGGCGTCAACGACAACTATGGCCATGACGCCGGTGATGATTTGTTGCGGCAGGTGGCGGAGCGTCTGCGTGGCTGTTGCCGTAAT
Organism: Oceanobacter sp. ABM4_470; assembly: GCF_056158645.1. Lineage (NCBI taxonomy): Bacteria > Pseudomonadati > Pseudomonadota > Gammaproteobacteria > Oceanospirillales > Oceanospirillaceae > Oceanobacter > Oceanobacter sp. ABM4_470. Next base: position 2,629,397 of record NZ_JBSWTR010000001.1, on the reverse strand, counting down.
TCCGATACCATCTCACGCTGGGCTGGTGACGAATTTGTGATTCTGTTGCCCGAGCAAAACCACAGCCGCTCGTCGATCACGGTGGCGGAAAAGATTCTCGACGCCATCTCACAGCCGTTCGAAGTGTTTAACATGCCGGTGTTTGTTAATTGCAGTATTGGTATTGCCCAGTTTCCGGACGATGCCAGCGATGCCGACAAACTGATCTTTTGCGCTGACCAGGCCATGTATCAGGCCAAAGCCGATGGCAAAGGGGTATTCAGGTTTTTTACCCCGGAGATGAATGAACGCACGCTAGCGCGGCTGAAAACCGAAAGTGAGCTGCGGGTCGCATTGGCGGAAAACCAGTTCGAGTTGTATTACCAACCACAAATTGAAGTTGCCACAGGCAAGTTGCTTGGTGTGGAAGCCCTGCTGCGTTGGCGTCATCCGGAACGCGGCATTATTTACCCGGATGAATTCATCAGCGTGGCAGAAGATTGTGGGCTGATTTGTCAGATGGGCGAGTGGGTGATGATGCAAGCCTTCGAAACCGCCTCACGTTGGTACAAGCGTGAGGGAGACCCGCTGTCGATGTCGATCAACCTGTCGCCAAAGCAGTTTATGGACGATGGACTGGTATACAGCGTCAGGCGCTTGCTCAACTCGGTGGGGTTTCCGGCCGAGCGCATTGTGCTGGAAATCACCGAAGGGCATCTGATGAACACCCAGGGCGAAAACCTGCAGTTGCTGCGCGAGTTGAAATTGCTGGGGGTCAAAATTGCCATCGACGATTTTGGCATGGGCTATTCGTCACTGGCGTATTTACGCAATCTGCCGGTCGACATCATCAAGATCGACCGCCACTTCCTGCAGGATGCCAGCAACAATGCCGCCGATGCTCGTATTGTTTCAGCCATTATCGATCTTGGCCATGCGCTTGGCCTGGAAGTGGTGGCAGAAGGAATCGAACACCTGTCCCAGATGGAATTGCTGAAAATGAAAGGCTGTGATCATGCTCAGGGATTCTACATTGGCAAGCCCATGAGCCTGGACGATCTGATGCTTTGGTATGCCGTTGATCGTGAGACCATGGCGGCGCATTGAGTTATTCAGAAGGCCCTTGGATAGCTTCTGAGCGGGTTATATTCGCCCGAAAAGATATAAATGGATTTGTCAGTAATTAATCATGAATCGCACCTTTATGGTGCGTTTTTAATTTACATGTAACATTTTATTTCAAGAAATTCCCCGTTTTGAAAAATATCCCTGTTGCCGATCAAATTTGAGAGAAAATGACGCCTGTGCTTGCTTGAATTAGCAATGATACTGGTGTCTTATTTTGCCATTGCCTTATCCGAGTCGCCGCCACGCAAGGTGCCGCGACTTAACAATCAACCTGATGGCAAAATTCAGGGAGCAGTATGTCAATCGAATGGAAGGACTACGCACCGGGAGAGTTTTACGACGAACTTTTCAGTGCTCCGGGGACCCCTCGAGACCCCGCCAAAGCCTTGATTTCCTATCTGGAATCGTTTTCTGACGAAGATATCAACTCACGTAAAACCGCCGCCGAATCAACCATTAAGGAAATGGGTGTTTCCTTTACGGTGTATACCGAAGGCGAAAATATCGACCGCGCCTGGCCGTTTGATATCCTGCCGCGGGTTATTTCCAAACAACAGTGGGATAAGACCGCTGCCGGTCTGAAACAGCGTCTGAAAGCGCTGAATATGTTTATTGATGATCTGTACCACGATCAGAACATCATCAAAGACGGCATCATTCCGGAGTTTGTGCTGAAGCAGTCGACCAATTACCGCAAGGAATGTGAGGGTTTCAGTCCGCCATTTGGTGTCTGGGCACATATTTGTGGTACTGACCTGGTGCGCGATGGTGATGGTCAGTTCTACGTACTGGAAGACAACCTGCGGGTGCCATCCGGTGTGTCTTACATGCTGGAAAACCGCTCCATCATGAAACGGGTTATCCCGGAAGTGTTCGAGAAAGTGAACATTGCTCCGGTGGGTGATTACCCCGAACACCTGTTCGAGACGCTGGCTGAACTGTCGCCACGTGACGTCAAGAAGCCTGTTGTTGTGGTGCTGACTCCGGGTATCTTCAACTCTGCCTACTTCGAGCATTCTTTCCTGGCTCAGCGTATGGGTGCTGAACTGGTTGAAGGCAGTGATCTGGTAGTAGGTGAAGATGAATGCGTTTACATGAAGACCATCGCTGGTCTGGAGCGCGTTGACGTTGTCTATCGACGTATCGATGACATGTTCCTCGACCCGGAAGTGTTCCAGCCGGATTCGGTACTGGGCGTGCCGGGTCTTATGCGTGCCTGGAAAGCGGGCAATGTGGCGCTGGCCAACGCACCGGGTGCCGGTGTGGCTGACGACAAGGTGGTCTACGCCTACGTGCCGCAAATGATCAAATACTATCTCGACGAAGAACCGCTGATTCCTAATGTTGAAACCTACCTGTGTTACGACGACGAACAGCGCGCTTATGTACTCGACAACCTCGACAAACTGGTGGTCAAACCTGCCAACGAGTCCGGTGGGTACGGCATGTTGATTGGCCCGCACTCGACCAAAAAAGAGCGTGAGCACTTCGCTGAACTGATCAAGGCTAACCCTCGTAACTACATCGCCCAGCCAACTCTGGCGCTGTCGACGGCACCGACGCTGGTGGGTAAAAACAAGGTGGAACCGCGCCATCTGGACTTGCGTCCATTTGTGTTGCAGTCCCGCAACAGTTACGTCACAACCGGTGGTTTGACCCGTGTGGCGATGAGAAAAGGCTCCCTGGTGGTGAACTCCTCACAGGGCGGTGGCAGTAAAGACACCTGGATTGTCGATACCGGAACAGGAAAAGACTGATGCTTTCCAAAGTTGCAGAACGAATTTATTGGTCAGCCCGTTACCTGGAACGTGCTGAGAGTATCGCACGGTTGGTAAGCATCTACGACAAGTTGTTGTTCGACCTGCCTCGCCGGGTCAACCTCGGTTGGTACAACCTGATTGTGATCAACAGCCTCGAAGACGATTTCAACCAGCGCTACTCCAACCGCGATGAGCGCAACGTGGTGAAGTTTCTGGTTGGCGACGACACCAACCCATGCTCGATTGTGAATTCCCTCAAGGCTATCCGCGAAAACATTCGTACCACTCGTGACGTGGTGCCAGCGGATACCTGGGAAATGGTCAACGAGCTGAGCATGTTCGTGCAGGACAACATGGCGCAAGGCATCAACCGCAGCAACCGCCATGAGTTTCTCGAAACCATCATCAAATCCTGTCAGCAAATCGTTGGTCTGCTGTTTGTGAACATGATGCGTGACGAAGGCTGGGACATGATGCGTCTGGGCCAGAACCTCGAACGTGCTGACATGACCACTCGTAACCTGGATGCCGCACTGGCGGCCATGTTGCAGGTGGAAGAAGACGAATACTCGGTCAACAGCCGCCAGATCATCTGGGGCAACATGCTACGTTCCCTGAACGCTGACCAGCAATTCCGTCGCACCATGCGTTCGTCCATCAAGGGCACTCCGGTGGTGACCTTTATGATGGGCGATGAGCAATTTCCTCGTTCCATTTCATACTGCTTGAACCAAATCGTGGCACGCTGCGCTCACCTGCCAAAAGGCAAGGACGTGATCGAGCGTACCAAGGCGATCAAAGAGGAAATTGATCGTGACCTTGAAGCAGAAGAGTTTGGTGCCGAGTTCCGTGACGACCTCAATGAATTGCAGGTATCCCTGGGCGAATTGCACAGCATGATTCAGAAAACCTGGTTCCTGTCGGATCAATAAGTCGACCAGACAGATCAGGGATTGATAACCACAAGCCGGGCGCGGTTTTCTCAAGCGCCCGGCTTTTTTGCACGACTTTTAAATACGACCTTATTCGACATTCTCCGTATTCCTTATTCGGGAGCCGTTATGACTATCCGTGTTGCGATTGAGCACAACACTTATTACGAGTTCGACAGGCCCATCAACCTTTCCCCGCACGTCGTGCGACTGCGTCCGGCCCCTCACAGCCGTACCCCCATTGAAGCCTATAGCCTCAAGGTTGAACCGGAAAACCACTTCATCAACTGGCAGCAGGATGCTTACGGCAACTACCTGGCCCGTTTGGTTTTCCCTGAAAAAACCACCAAATTCTCGGTAGAAGTGGAAGTGATCGCTGATATGACAGTGATCAACCCGTTCGACTTCTTCCTCGATGAAAGCGCCGAAGAGTATCCGTTCACTTACGACAAGCAGACCAAAAAGGAACTGCAGCCGTATCTTGAACTGGACGAGCAAGGGCCACTGTTTAAGAAATTTGTCGATGGCATCTCGCTGAAAAAGCGCCGCACCATCGACTTTCTGGTGGATGTCAATTCGCAGCTGGAACAGCTGATCGAATACGGCATTCGCATGGAGCCGGGTGTTCAAGCGCCGGAAGAAACGCTGGAACTGTCGAAAGGCTCCTGTCGTGACAGCGCCTGGCTGATGGTTCAGGCCCTGCGTCACCTGGGCGTTGCTGCCCGTTTTGCCTCCGGTTACCTGGTGCAGCTGACCCCGGATGAAAAATCCATCGATGGCCCATCCGGCCCGGCGGAAGATTTCACCGACCTGCACGCCTGGTGCGAAGCCTATCTGCCGGGCGCCGGCTGGGTTGGTCTGGACCCAACCTCGGGCCTGTTTGCTGGCGAAGGCCATATTCCTCTGGCGTGTACCCCGCACCCGGTGTCTGCCGCACCGATTCAGGGTTACACCGACAAGTGCGAAGTGGAATTCAGCTACGAAAACAAGGTGTCCCGTTTCCACGAAGACCCACGCGTTACCAAGCCGTACGACGAAGCCGAATGGGCCGACGTTGTTGCACTGGGTAACAAGGTCGATGCGCTGCTGGAAGCCAATGACGTACGCCTGACCATGGGTGGCGAGCCGACCTTTGTGTCCGTCAACGACATGGAATCGGCGCAGTGGAACACCGAAGCGCTGGGTGAAGACAAGCTCAGCCTGGCCAAAACCCTGCTGCTGAAACTGCGCGACCATTTTGCACCGCAAGGCTTGCTGCACTACGGTCAGGGCAAGTGGTATCCGGGTGAAGAAGTACCGCGTTGGGCACTGGGCGTGTTCTGGCGTAAGGACAACGAGCCAATGTGGACGCGTCCGGAGCTGCTGGCCCGGGTCGACAAGGATTACGGCCACACCGTTGAAGACGCTGAACGCTTTGGTAAGCGTCTGGGTGAAAAACTCGGCTTGCATGGCGACTACGTACAACCGGCTTATGAGGACGGTTTGCACTACCTCTTGCAGGAACAAAGCCTGCCAGCCAACCTCGATGCCCAAATTGCCGACGCCAAGGACGAATTGTCCCGTCGCCGTTTGGCCAAGGTACTGGAGCAGGGGCTGAATACCCCAAGTGGTTTTGTCTTGCCGGTTGAGTGGGACCTGTATGGCCAAAACTGGAAATCCAGCTTATGGGAAGTGCGTCGTGGTCGTCTGGTGCTGATTCCGGGCGACTCACCGATGGGTCTGCGTTTGCCGCTGGAAAGCCTGCCGCATTCGGAAGAAACCCGCTGGCCACAGGAAGCCGATGCCCTGCGCACGGATGAGCCATTGCACAGCCGTGCAGACATTCTGGCCCATGCTTCCCAGTACCACATCAGTCAGCCGGAACCCGCGCCTGCCGCGGCCTTCCAGCCACAGGTGAAGCAAAAGGCTGGCAAGTCTTCCAAAGAGCAGTCTCCAAAAGACAATCAGGGCTCTGGCTATTGGCAGAACCTGGTGCGCACCGCCATGTGTATCCAGCCACGCGATGGCAAGATTCACCTGTTCCTGCCACCGCTGCCGTATCTGGAAAGTTACGTTGAGCTGATGGCGTTGGTGGAAGAAACCGCCGCCGAACTGGAACTGCCGGTCATCATCGAAGGTTATGAGCCACCGAAAGACTGGCGTCTGCAAAAGCTGCTGGTGACGCCGGACCCGGGCGTGATCGAGGTGAACATTCACCCGGCCAACAACTGGAAAGACATGGTCAGCAACATGACCGAGCTGTATGAAGCCGCTCGTCAGTCCCGTCTGGGCGCTGAAAAGTTCATGCTGGACGGTCGTCACACCGGCACCGGTGGTGGTAACCACATTACGCTGGGCGGCGCATCACCGGCCGACAGTCCGATGCTGCGTCGTCCGGATTTGCTGCGCAGTTTCGTGACCTACTGGCAGCACCACCCAAGCTTGTCGTACCTGTTCTCCGGTGCCTTTATTGGCCCGACCAGTCAGTCACCTCGTGTGGATGAAGGTCGTGACGAAGGCCTGTACGAACTGGAAATTGCCTTCCAGCAAATGCCGGAAGGGGAAGCGGCACTGCCGTGGCTGGTCGACCGCATCATGCGCAACCTGCTGATCGACGTTACCGGCAACACCCACCGCGCCGAGTTCTGTATCGACAAACTGTTTGCGCCGGGCTCGCCATCAGGCCGCTTGGGTATTCTGGAATTCCGTGGTTTTGAAATGCCGCCGCACAGTCGCATGGCGCTGGTGCAGGCATTGCTGATCCGGGCGCTGGTGATGCGTTTCTGGAAAAACCCGTACAAGCACAAGCTGGTACGTTGGAATACCCAGCTGCACGACAAATGGATGCTGCCGCACTTCATTTGGGAAGACATCAAGGAAGTTGCCCAGGACCTGCAAGACCATGGGCTGGAATTCAAACCGGAATGGCTGCTGCCGTTCGAGGAATTCCGCTTCCCGCATTACGGTCGGGTAGAACTGGCTGAGATGAAACTGGAACTGCGTTGGGCCATCGAGCCATGGCACGTACTGGGTGAAGAAGTCACCAGCTTCGGTACCGCCCGCTACGTGGATTCCTCGGTCGAGCGTTTGCAGGTCAAAGTGTACGGCATGACCGGCAACCGCTACGTGCTGGCCTGTAATGGCCGTCGCGTACCGCTGTCGAAAACCAGCCGTCATGGTGAATACGTGGCCGGTGTGCGCTACAAGGCCTGGAATCCGTTCTCGGCCCTGCATCCGACCATCGGGGTGAATTCACCGCTGACCTTCGATTTGATCGACACCTGGACTGGCCGCTCCATCGGCGGTTGTACCTACCATGTGTCGCATCCGGGCGGCCGCAGCTACGATACCTTCCCGGTCAACTCGTTCGAGGCCGAGTCCCGCCGTGTGAATCGTTTTACCACCACGGAGCACACTCAAGGAGCCAGCTCGCCACGGCCGGACCTGGATGCCCTGCGCGAATTCTTCCCGCACACCGAGCCTCGCCCAATGGCGCCGCCGGCGGAAGAATCTCCGGGGGATTATCCGTTCACGCTGGATCTGCGTCGTCAGCCTGACTGAGCGGCTGTGATCCAGAGCGTTAATCAGCAACGACTGAATACCCGTTCGGTATAATTGCTGAGCAATCGCACGTGATCTGACATAATGGCCGCCCCGTTCAGGTGCGGCCATTTTTTGTTCTTGTCTGTTGGCCACCGGGTAGGCGTGCCACCTAGATCCTACTTGCACCTGGCGCAGATATCGGCTTTTGTTATTGAACGGCCAAAGCGCGCAGCCCGCGTTATTTACAACATTCAGGTACCCGCATGTCATCCACCGACTTTCCGACTGACGCCGACGATCAGCCCGGATTGATTTACCAAGCGAATCCGCAGCTGCACGACGAAGCCGTCGACAGCAACGGAGCCCTACGCCCACATTGGGCCAGCCTGCTGGAGCGCATGCGAGAGTTGGGGCCAGACGCCTTTGCCGACCGTGAAGCCAAGGCCTTGCGCATTCTGCGGGATGACGGTGCCACCTATAACATCTACAGCGACCCGACCAGTCCTACCCGTATCTGGAACATGGATCTGGTACCGCATGTTATTGGCAGCAATGAGTGGCTACAGATTGAGTCCGGTTTGCAGGAACGAGCCGAACTGCTGAACCTGCTGCTGCGCGATATTTACGGCGAACGCAGCCTGATTCAAAAGGGCATTATTCCGCCGGAAGCCATTTTCGGGCATCGCGGATTCCTGCGCCCGTGTCATGGTATTCAGCTGCCGGGCGAGCACGATTTGATTGTGCATTCCGTCGACCTGGTGCGGGATCACGAAGGCAACATTGTGGTGTTGGGCGACCGTACCCAGAATCCGAGCGGCGCCGGTTATGCACTGGAAAACCGCAACGTGATGTCGCGGGTATTCCCAAGCCTGTTCCGCGACAGCGAAGTACACCGACTGTCGACCTTCTTCCAGCGCCTGCGCAGCAAGCTCAACTCTCTGGCTGAGCAGTCCAACCCGCGAGTAGCGGTACTGACGCCCGGTGCGCACAACGAAACCTATTTCGAACACGCCTATCTGGCCAACTACCTTGGCTACCATCTGGTCCAGAGCGACGACCTGGTGGTGCGCAACGGCTTCCTGTGGATGAAGTCTCTGGATGGCTTGAGTCGCGTTGATGTGCTGTTGCGTCGGGTTGATGACTGGTTCTGCGACCCGGTAGAGCTGCGTGGAGATTCCCGTCTGGGAGTGGCGAGCCTGCTGGACGTGGTACGGGCGGGCAATCTGGTGATCGCCAACCCGCTGGGCTCCGGCATTCTGGAAAACCCGGTATTGCTGCGTTACCTGCCAGACATCAGCCGTCATTTCCTCGGCCGCGAACTGCGCTTGCCGTCGGTGCAAACCTGGTGGTGTGGTGATGACAACGACCGTCAGTATGTTATCGAACACCTGTCAGAGCTGGTGATCAAACCGACCTACCGCAGTACTGAAAGCAGCAGCGTGTATGGCCCATCGCAATCCGAACAAGAACTGCAACAGCTGGCCGAGCGTATTCAGGCCAATCCGGCCGGGTTTGTTGCCCAGGCCATTGTTGAAGCTTCCCATGTACCAACCTGGGTGGATGGCGAACTGAAACCCCGACCGACGATTTTGCGCAGCTTTGCGGTCGCCAACGCCACCTCCTACAGTGTGATGCCGGGTGGTCTGACCCGCATTGGTTTGCAAGAACGTGATTTTATGATTTCGAACCAGACCGGCTCGAAATCGAAAGACACCTGGGTTATTGCCTCAGAGCCGGAAGTCGACGTTCTGGACGAACAGGTCGATGACGTTGTCAGCCGTGAGGCGGACCTGATCAGCTTGCCAAGCCGGGTGGTGGAAAACCTGTTCTGGATGGGGCGCTATGCCGAGCGAGCGGAAGCCTCGCTGCGTATCCTGCGGACCGCCTTTATGATGCTGAACGGCGAAGAACGCATCAGCGAAGCCACCCAGCATCAACTGCTGCACTCGGTGTCGATGATCACTGCCACGCCATCGCGGCCAACCGATGATCAAACCGCTGAAGACGCACTGCGCGGCATCATCGAAAACGGTGCCGTGATGAGCAGCATTTCCGGCAACCTCAATGCCATGCTGTTCTGCGCCAACGAAACCAAGGAGTTGTTATCGTCGGACACCTTCCGCGTCATCAATGACATCCGCGATGCCCTGACAACCCTGGACACCACGTTCTCAGGCAGTCTGGCCTCCGCGCCGGAAGAAGCGCTGGACCCGCTGGTAACGGCGCTGATGGCGCTCTCCGGTTTGACTCAGGAAAGCATGATGCGTGGCTTCGGCTGGCGCTTTATGGATATGGGACGGCGTCTGGAACGTGGTTATCAAACCTCCATCGCGGTCACCAGCCTGCTGGTGCCGGTGATGAACGAAACCGACCAGAGCAAGGTCTGCGAAGCGCTGTTGCTGTCGATGGAATCGCTGATCAGCTACCGTCGTCGTTATCGTGCCCGGGTGGGCGTCACCCCGACCCTCGACCTGGTGATGATGGACAGCTCCAACCCGCGCTCGTTGGCGTACCAGCTGGAACAACTGGCCAATCACATGAGGGCGCTGCCAAAAACACCGACCCAGTATCGCGAGCTGCCACTGGAAGAACGGCGGGTGCTGGAGTGCGAGACCATTCTCAAGCTGACCACCCTGGCCGAACTTTCCCATGTGGAAGAGGGCGATATTCAGCGTCAGACACTGGATCAGCAAGTGGGCAAACTGGCCGAGCTGATCACCGGCCTCAGCGATCTGATTACCGACAAATACTTTGATCACCGTGAAGCGTCCCAGCAGTTGGTTCGTAATAACTGGGAGGCTTTCTGATGCTGTACCGAATCCGTCATACCACCGAATATGTGTATGCCAGTCGGGTATCCCACTGCTACAACATGGCCCACGTGACGCCACGCACCAGCCGTCGACAGCAATGTTTGTCGAGCCGGGTTGATGTGCTGCCGACGGCAAACTTTTCGTCTCAGCGTACCGATTATTTTGGCAATCAGGCCTACCACTTCGAGATTCAGAAGCCGCACAAAAAACTGGTGATCACGTCGACCAGCGATGTGCGTACCGAATCCCAGGCCTATGCGCCGGACCTGGATCTGGGCATCAGCTGTCGTGATGCCCGCTTGGCGATGCAGTCTTCCCGCGACCCGGAGGTACTGCTGGCGCGTGAGTTCCTGATGGACTCTGCGATGATCAAAAGCGCGCCGGAACTGGCCGACTTTGCCCGTGACCTGTTCACCGACGACAAGCCCCTGTTAAGTGCTGTGATGGAGCTGACCAGTCGTATTTTCACCGACTTTGAATATTCCCCAGCCTCAACCACCATTGCCACGCCCTTGCAGGAAGTGATGGCCAACCGCAAAGGGGTGTGTCAGGACTTTGCCCACCTGCAAATTGCGATCTTGCGGTCGTTAGGTTTTGCTGCCCGTTACGTATCCGGTTATCTGGAAACCCTGCCGCCGCCGGGACAGGAGAAGCTGGTGGGCGCAGACGCGACCCATGCCTGGTTGTCGGTGTATGTACCGGGGGAGGGTTGGTTTGAATACGACCCAACCAATAACTGCATGGCCCACGAGCAGCATATTATTACCGCGTGGGGACGTGACTTTTACGACGTGACCCCTCTGTGTGGGGTGATTTACGGCGGCGGGCAAAACCCGGTATTGCGGGTAGCGGTGGATGTCACCCGAATGGGCTGAGACTCAGGGCTGTGCATTCAAGGCTTTGCATTTATAAGTTGTACGGTGTTTATAAAAACTTATACAAAACCGATTCAAAAGTGTTGTTAAGCGCGGATTTAGCGACTAGCATCAGGCGGTAGTTGTTCGTAAGAAGTCACTACTACCGCCGGAGCACACCATGAGCACAGACAGCCTGCCAATGGGCAAAGCCCTGACCGTAAAACAACTGCGCCAGATTCCCCGCATAGACAAACTGGTGATACACGCCATCGACCTGTCGCTCTATCAGGCCTCGGTGCATGTGGATGGCACCGAGCATTTCATATTGGATCATCAGGGACGCTACCTGCGCAGCTATAACATCGTGTCGTTGCAGGCGGTGTTCGAAGGCCTGGCCATTGGCAAGCAAGTGCTGCGTCATCAGAGCTGCTACGATGAAATGGTTGGGCAACCCTCGCGCGAAGGTTCCAATGTGATGGAAGTGCCCTTGGGCGACAACAAGTTGGGTTCGCCTCAAAATCTGGGGGACAAACTGGGGCAATACCGGTCCAACCCGCCAACGGTTCATTGAAGCCGGTCGCAATACATCTCAGCAGGTAGCCAACATGGTTGATGAATGGGACGAACGGGCGTTCGAAGATGAATTCCCGACCTTTGATGACGAAGGCCAGCAAACTGCTTTGCAACTTCAGCAACGACGGGTGGGGTGTCCTTATTGCGGCGAGCCTATCGAAATTCTGCTCGATGCATCGGTACCTGACCAGCAATACATAGAAGACTGCAGCGTCTGCTGTCGGCCGATCACCATGGTGACCCACGATGATGGCATGGGCGGCGCAGAGGTCTCGGTGTACACATCGGATGATGTGTTTTGATATGAGTGTCTGTACGCAGCAGCAACGACTGCAGGCCGCTGGCAACGCACCAGAGGCCACTGTTTTACGTCTTTAGAGAAGCTTACAGCCCGTCAAACTCACAAATGGCGTACACGTCGAAGCCTTTTTCTTTCAGCTTGTCGGCACCTTTCAGGTCCGGCAGGTTGATGATGGCGGCGGTTTCCACCACTTCAGCTTTCAGGCGGGTAACCAGTTCACAGGCCGCCAGCATGGTGCCGCCGGTGGCGATCAGATCGTCCATCACCAGTACGCGGTCGCCTTCCTTGAAGGCGTCGGTGTGGATTTCAACGGTGGCTTTGCCGTATTCCAGCGCGTAGTCCTGGGTCACAGTGTCGAACGGCAGTTTGCCTTTCTTACGTACGGTCACCAGGCTCAGGCCCAGTTCGTAGGCCAGTGGTGCACCCAGGATAAAACCACGGGCGTCGATGGCGGCAATGGCGTCCAGTTCCATGCTCTGATAACGGTGCACAAAGCTGTCGATCAGTTTGCGAAATACCGTGGCGTCAGCCAGCAAGGGCATGATGTCGCGGAACATAACCCCTTCTTCAGGCCAGTTCGGCACGGTACGAATGGCGTCTTTGATTTGCTGGCTATAAAGGCTCATGAATGACTCCTGAGGTGACATTGATCGTATTTTGGCCGATTGCGGCGCAAAAAACGGCGCAGTTTAACGTAGGACAAAGGGAATGACAGGACTATTTTGTCCACGTGGTCAATTTTAGTGCGCTGAAGTCTTTTTGTGACGCTGTTGTTACGAATATAATCGCGCCCCTTTCTGAATCCGACTCCATTCACTCAAAGAAACGAGCCTCACATGCTAGAAAGACTTTTCCAGCTCAGTCGTACCGGTACCACCGCACGCACTGAAATTCTTGCCGGTGTCACCACCTTCCTGACCATGGCGTACATCATCTTCGTTAACCCGGCGATGCTGGCGGATGCCGGTATGGATCATGGCGCCGTGTTTGTTGCCACCTGTGTGGCTGCGGCGATTGGCTGTTTCATCATGGGTTTGTGGGCCAACCTGCCTGTGGCGCTGGCGCCGGGTATGGGCCTGAATGCCTTTTTCACCTATGGCGTGGTGCTGGGCATGGGCCACAACTGGGAAACCGCACTGGGTGCTGTGTTCTTCTCGGGTGTGCTGTTTATCCTGCTGAGCCTGTTCAAGGTGCGTGAATGGATCATTGATGCGATCCCGCAAACCCTGAAGAAAGCCATTGCGGCGGGTATTGGTGCGTTTCTGGCGCTGATCGCCCTGAAAAACGCAGGCATCGTTGTCGACAACCCGGCCACTCTGGTGGGCTTGGGTAACCTGCACGACTTCGGCCCTGCGATGGCGATTCTGGGCTTCTTCCTGATTATTGCCTTTGTGCAGCGCAATGTACCGGGGGCGGTACTGCTGGCAGTGCTGGCGGTAACCGGTATCAGCCTGCTGGCGGGCGAAGTTCAGTACGGTGGTATTGTTTCTGCGCCGCCGTCTTTGGCGCCGACTTTCCTGGCTCTGGACCTGAGTGCTGCCTTTGATGTGGCAATGCTGAGCGTGATTTTCGCCTTCCTGTTCGTCGACCTGTTCGATACCTCTGGCACCCTGATCGCCGTGACTCAACGTGCCGGTCTGGCCAAGGCCGACGGCAAAGTGCCGAACCTGGGTCGTGCCTTGCTGGCCGACAGCTCGGCTACCGTTGCTGGTGCTGCGCTGGGTACGTCCACGACCACCAGCTACATTGAAAGTGCGGCAGGTGTGGCTGCTGGCGGCCGTACTGGTCTGACAGCCGTAACCACCGGTGTGCTGTTCCTGGCGGCTATTTTCCTGGCGCCATTGGCTGGCATGGTTCCGGCGTACGCCACCGCAGGTGCGATTTTCTATGTATCGGTGCTGATGCTGTTCACCCTCAAAGACGTTGATTGGGAAGACCTGACGGAAGCGGCGCCTGTGGCCGTGGTGGTACTGATGACGCCGCTGACGTTCTCGATTGCTCACGGTGTGACGCTGGGCTTTATCACTTACGCCATTGCCAAGCTGGTGGGCGGTAAAGCTTCTCAGCTGAACGTCAGTGTGCTGGTGATTGCTGCACTGCTGCTGGCCAAGCTGGTGTTTATCGACTGATGACTGATAAATAAACTGTGGCTTAATACGAAAAAGCGGCCTTGAGTGAACCTCAAGGCCGCTTTTTTGTGCCTGTTTTATGGTTTTGGCTTCAGGGGCATGATGCCCCGTGAACCGACAGGCTCGTGGCGATGATCACTTGAGCTTGTAAGCCACAATGTAGTCGCCAATGGTGGTGCCAATCGAGCCATGGCCACCGGCCACCTGAACCACCATTTGCTCTCCCTTGCTGTTCAGGTAGGTCATCGGTGTTGCCTGACCACCGGCTGGCAAGCGGGCCTGCCACAGTTGTTCACCGGTCGACAGGTCGTAGGCGCGCAGGTAGTTATCAACCGCTGCCGACATAAACACCACACCGCTGCCAGTGATTACCGGGCCTCCGATGCCTGGAACCCCCATTTTGATAGGCAGTGGCAGTGGCGACAGGTCTTCAATGGTGCCGTTTTTGTGCTGCCATACTTTCTCACCCGTGGTCAGATCGACACCGGCAACATAGCCCCATGGTGGCTGCTGGCAAGGAACGCCCAGTGGCGACAGGAAGGGGTGCATGTTAACCGCGTACGGAGCGCCTTCATTGGAATTGAGGCCGCTTTCGCCCTTGTTGGTTTCACCCAGATCAGCGCCGTCCTTGTCGACCAGAGTCGACACAAACGCCAGATACAAGGGCATGCCGAACATCTGTTGTTTGTTGGGATCAACGGCAATGCTGCCCCAGTTGAATACCCCGAAGTTACCCGGATACACCAGTGTGCCTTGAGTTGATGGCGCGGTGTACTGGCCGTCGTACTTGAGCTTGTTGAATTCAATACGACACACCAGCTGGTCCAGTGGCGTTGCACCCCACATGTCGGATTCCTGCAGCCTGGCTGGTTTGAAGTTCAGTGCCGAGCTTGGCTGGGTCGCCGCCGTGTGCTCATTCGGAATGGTGGTGTCTTGCGGTGCTGCCTGCTCGGTGATCGGGAAGATCGGCTCACCGGTTTGACGATTCAGTACGTACACATCACCTTGCTTGGTCGGGATCACCAGCGCCGGCTGCTTGCCGGTTTTGGTGTTCAAATCCAGCAGCGACGGTTGTGCCGGAGTGTCCATATCCCACAGGTCGTGGTGGATAAACTGCTGTACCCATTCAGGCTGGCCGGTTTGCAGGTTCAGCGCCACCACCGAGGTGGCGTACTTTTCTTCCGCCGGGCTACGGTACATGCCCAGTTGGTCCGGGGTGCGGTTGCCCATCGGGAAGTAGGCCAGTCCCAGCTTTTCATCGGCTGATGCGGTAGACCAGCTGTTTGGAGAACTGGCGGTGTAGGTTTCACCTTCGCCCAGCGGCGCGGTGTCGTCCGGGTTGCCGGAGTCGAAGTTCCAGACCAGTTCACCGGTTTTGGCATCGAAGGCGCGAATCACACCGGATGGCGAATTGACGGCGTAGTTGTCGTTCACCGAACCGGCCACAATCACCTTGCCAGCAGCGACCAGCGGAGCCGACGTAGAGTAGTAGAAGCCGGATTGTTTGAACGGCATGCCCTGGGTCAGGTCGATGCTGCCAGGCTTGTTGCTGTCTGAACCAAAGTTACTGCACAGGGCACCGGTTGCCGGGTCCAGTGCCAGCAGGCGAGCATCGGAGGTTGGCAGGAAGATCTGTGCGTCGCATTCAACCGCTGGCAGTTTCTCGGAGGCCTGGCTGACGGTCTGGATCACAGGATCAATGCCGGATGCCGGTGGCAGGTAGGAAACGCCACGGCAGGTCTGGTGCTGGCGTGACATATCGGGGCCAATGTCGGCGGTGTACTGCCATTTTTTCTCGCCGGTATCGGCGTCCAGCGCCACCACCCAGTTGTGTGGGGTACAGATAAACAGGGTGTTGTTGACCTTGATTGGTGTGGCTTCGTAGGTGGTTTCACCCACGTCTTTTGGTCCTTTCAGGTCGCCGGTCTGGTACTGCCAGGCTTGCTCCAGCTGGTTTACGTTGTCGGGTGTGATTTGTGCCAGTGGCGAGTAGCGCTGGCCATAGTTGGAGCGGCCGTAGGCGTACCAGTCGTTGTTACCCGCGGTGCCGGTATCGGCGTTGGTGATCTTCTCGGCGGTGCTCATTTTGCCGTCGACGGCATAGGGATCATGCAGGGTTGAGCCCAGTGAAATCACGGCGACCAAAGCCCACACTGGCAAAATCAGTTTGCCGCGCTTGTCGCTGGCTGCAAACAGCAGTGGGATGGCCAGAATCAGGAACATGCCCAGACGGGTTGCCAGCGCCCACCAGTAGTAGCCGGATTCCCACAACGACCAGATAAGGGTTGCAACCAGCAGTACAGCGTACACAAAGCGCGCGGATCGTGGGTTTTTCTTGACCAGTAAGCCGGTCGCCAGCAAGGCGATACCGGAAAGTGCATAAAAGAAACTGCCGCCCAGTGTGATCAGGTAGCCGCCGCCAAGCAGCAACGCCAAACCCACCAGGGACAGCAAAGCTGAGTAAATAACCATGCGCAATCCTCTCAAGGCGTCGCTGTTCCGAGTGACCGTATTCATAGAGTCATCGCAGGGTCAGTGATCGCCTGTTTGGTAAATTTTCAAAAAAATGGGAACTATTGGAATCTTCAGTAGTACGTCCGGTAGAACCGGCGTTATACAGCAGAGTTCCCGTGGGCGCGTGTTTCACACTGATCCATGGGAGCAACGATGCAAGGTTTTGCAACAATAGATGAAAATTACTGTGACGAATCGGCTGTCTGGATTGATAGAAGGAAGTGATCGGTGGGAGCGACTAGCTGGGATAGCGGGAGAGGTTGGCAGGATGAAAAGGTAGTTAACTTACTGAGTTTTCGGGTTGTGGCGGCTTCGTTGCTGACCTGCAGAATGGTTGCGCAGCCCCCAAAAAAGAAACTGGAAAAACAGAAGCCGTAAAAGAGGAACTGGAAACAGATAAGCCAGAAAAAGAGAAACTGGAAACAGATAAGCCAGAAAAAGAGAAACTGGAGAAAGAGAACCCCAAAAAAGAGAAGCCGGAACTTCTCTTTTTGGGGGTTCTGAATCCACGGTGATGAAGCCGGGATTTTGACCGGAGCTGGAATTACATGCCGGCTTTCAGTTCTTCCCAGTACTGGTTGAACAGGGCGGTTGCTTCATCGCCCACGTCTTCCTGGAACTCACCACGGTTGATCACTTCCCAGGTTGGGAAAATGGTCGGGTTACCACGGGTTTCCGGGTCGAGCTGACGAATCGCCGTTTTGTTGGCGGTGGCGTAGCCGGTGTATTCAACCGTGCGAACGGCAATGTCCGGGCGCATCATAAAGTTGATGAACTGGTGTGCTGCGTCCTTGTTTTCGGCATTAGCCGGAATTGCAAAGCTGTCGACCCACAGAATCACACCTTCTTTCGGGTAGATGTACTGGATCTCTGGCATCTCTTCCTGCGCCATGATGACCTCGCCATTCCAGATCATGCCCAGGCTAACGTCACCCGCCATGTAGGGTTCGCGTGGGGCGTCGGAGTTGAAGGTCAGTACGTTTGGCATCAGCTTTTTCAGCAGCTCAAATGCCTGCTTGATCTCTTGTGGATCGCGGGTGTTGGCGGAGTGACCCTGTACCGCCAGTGCCATCTGGAACACCTCACGAACATCGTCGGTCAGCAGCAGGCTGTTTTCCCACTTGCTGTCCCACAGGTCTTTCCAGCCAGTGATGCTGTTTTTGTCGATGTCGTCGGTGTTGATACCAATGCCGGTGCTGCCCCAGGTGTACGGCAGGGAGTACTGGTTGCCCGGATCGTATGGCTTGTCGAGCAGGGTGCCATACAGGTGATCCATGTTGGGCAGCTTGCTGTGGTCCAGCTTGGCCAGCAGGCCTTCACGGGCCATTTTCGAGATGTAGTAGGACGACGGCACAATCACGTCGTAGCCCTTGGCATTCTGGATCTTGATCTTGGAGTACATTACCTCGTTGCTTTCGTAGGTGTTGTATTCCACCTCGATGCCGGTCTCTTCGGTGAATTCTTCCAGTACGCCTTCCGGAACGTATTCGCTCCAGTTATAGATCACCACCTTGTCGTTGGCCGCCTGGGTGGTAGCGGCAACCAACAGCGCGGCGGCTGCGGTGGCATTACGAAACAGCGAGTTCAAAGTCATTGTGGGTTCTGCCTTTTGATCAGATAAGTGGTGACGGCAATCAGTGTCAGTGACATCACCAACAGGATGGTTGCCAATGCATTTACTTCAGGTGATACACCCACTTTCACCATGGAAAACACGCGTATCGGGAGAATTTCAAAGCCCGGCCCGGTGACGAACGAGCTGATGATTACGTCATCCAACGATAACGTGAAGCTTAGCAGCCAGCCGGCAAGAACGGCGGGCGCCAATATGGGTAATATAATGATTCGGAACATTTGTGACTCGCTGGCGCCGAGATCCTTGGCGGCTTCGAGCACATTCGGGTCCATATTCTTCATTTGCGCATACACGGTGATCACCACAAAGGGCAAACAGAAGGTGATGTGCGCAATCAGCAATGACCAGAAGCCCAGCTGAATGCCCAGCGCAATAAAGATAATCAGAAACGTGATCGCCAGAACGATGTCCGGCGACATCATCAGCACAAACAGCATCGAGCTGGCGGTGTTTTTCAGCGGAAACTTGTAACGATGAATGGCCAGTGCCATCAGCGTGCCGATCAGAGTGGCGGCGGTGGCCGCCAGTCCGGCAATCAGCAGCGAGTGGCCAAAGGCCTGCATCATGGAATCGTTTTCCCATAGCTTTTCGTACCATTTCCACGAAAAGCCGCTCCATTTATGACCGTACTTGGATTTGTTGAACGAGTTGGTCACCAGAATGACCATCGGCAAATACAGGTACAGGAACACCAAACCGATAAACAGCCACTGGAATACGCTGCTGAATGTGCGGGATTTAGAGGTTCTGGTCATCCATGCCTCCTTTTTTCTGCACATACTGGTTGGCTTTGTAGTAAACCCATAACAAGGCGCCCATTAATACAATCAGGAACACACTGAAGGCCGAGCCAAACGGCCAGTCGCGGGCGACCAGAAACTGGTTCTTGATGATGTTGCCCAGCAGCAGGCTCTTGGCTCCGCCCAGCAGGTCGGCCACATAGAACATGCCCATGGCTGGCAGGAACACAATCAGACAGCCTGCAACGATGCCTGGCATGGTCAGTGGCAGAATAATCTGGCTGAAGCGGTGGAAGGCATTGGCACCCAGATCCCGCCCGGCTTCGATCAGCGACTGATCCAGCTTGTCGAAGCTGGCCATCAATGGCAGCACCATAAACGGCAGCAGGATGTACACCAGCCCGAAGATCACCGCAAAGTCGGTGTAGAGCAGCTGCAAGGGTTTATCGACGATGCCAGTACTCACCAGCACGGTATTGAACAGGCCCTTTTTGCCCAGCAGCATTTTGATGGCATAGATACGAATCAGGCTGTTGGTCCAGAACGGAATCACCATCATAAACAGCAATACCGTGCGGCTGACGCGGCCCATGCGCGACAGCAGGTAGGCGAATGGATAGCCAATCAGCAAGGCAATCACGGTGGTAATGCCCGACAGCACCAGGCTGTTCCAGAACACCCCCGCGTAGGTGGCATCAAGCACCTGACGGTAGTTTTCCAGCGTCAGCGGCATGCTGGAAAAGTGATCGCTGTCGTGGGTCAGGAAGCTGGTGCCCACCACCATCAGATGTGGCATCAGGACAAAAATCCCCAGCCAGCTGATGGTCAGGGTGATGACCAGCTTACGGAAGTTGATGTGAGCCAGAAGCGCATTCATATCAGGACTGCTCATCCGCTTTGATGACGTGTTCCCAGCCATGCACCCAGTTCACCCAAACGCGCTGTTTCAGCTTGTAGGAGAAGTCGGGGTCGTTTTCATTGAAGAACTCACTCGCCATCAGGTGGGTACCGTCTTCCAGCTGGATGATGGAATCGAGGGTTTTGCCGGTGTAATTGCTTTCAACAATTTCACCAATAAGGCCGTCGGTTTCGTCTTCCATGTACTCAATACGCAGGTCTTCCGGGCGCAGCAGCACGTGTACCTTGTCGCCTACCTGCAAGGTTTGCGCAGTGTTCAGCGGCCATTGCTTGCCATGGATCGTGGCCTGATAGCGTTGTGGCTCCAGACACTCGGTAATGGTGCCGTCGAAGACATTGATCTCGCCAATAAAGCGCGCCACAAACAGGTTGCAAGGGGACTCGTAGATTTCCCGTGGAGTGCCTACTTGTTGTGGTTGGCCGTCGTGCATCACCAATACTCGGTCCGACATCGACAGGGCTTCTTCCTGATCGTGGGTCACATAGATAAAGGTAATGCCAAGCTGGCGCTGAATGCGCTTCAGCTCGTACTGCATTTGCTTGCGCAGCTTGTAGTCCAGCGCCGACAGTGACTCGTCCAGCAGCAGCACTTTGGGGCGGTTCACAATGGCACGGGCAATGGCTACCCGTTGCTTCTGACCGCCGGACAACTGATGCGGTTTACGCTGTTCAAAGTCCGACAACTGCACCACCGCCAAAGCTTCCTGCACACGCTTGCGCATTTCGGCCTTGGGCACTTTCGACATCTTCAGGCCAAACGCCACGTTGTCGAATACCGTCATGTGGGGGAACAGGGCGTAGCTTTGGAACACCGTATTGGTCGGACGCTTCTCGGCATCCAGATGAGTGATGTTTTGACCATCCAGCAGGATGTCGCCCTCGTCCGGGCTTTCAAAGCCAGCAATCAGGCGCAGGGCCGTGGTCTTGCCACAACCGGAAGGACCAAGAATGGTAAAAAATTCACCATCCCGGATGTTCAGGTCAAAGTCGTTCAGCACCGCCTGGGATTCAAACCGCTTGGTGACCTGTTTCAGTGATAAAAACGAAGAGGAACTCACGCGAGCACACTCCCTGCCGAAAAAGGTTAATTATCAGCCAACTCTAGCAGACCGACCATTGACAATCTGCGTAATTGGCTCGGAATCTTAAGCCCGATCTGGCGGACTTCTTGACAAACTTCTGACACACAAGCGGACATCAGTTCCATCAAATTTCTTCGCGTGCGGCATCGGCGGGAACGAAGAGCGCGCGACTATAACAGCCGTTACTTGTGATGCAAGAAAACTCAATCACGGCAGCAGGCATCTGTGCCGCACGTTGCTGGTGGTGCTGATAGCAGACGGTTAGTGGACAGAATGTTCCCGCCAGCAATGGGCTCTGTGCCTGCCGAAGATAATCGAATTTGGTTATAGTGAGAATTATTTTCAATAAGTAAGACATCCCCATGCCTGTTGCCATACGAACACCCGCTCTCTTTGCCTTGCTAGCCAGTCTGTTGGCTGTGCTATCTGCCTGTAGCACGCCTACAACCTCCACCGATACAGCCATGACCGCCACAGCCGATCACGAGGCAGTGGCCGTCGAGCCTGATCCCGAATGGATCAGTGACGCTCTTCAACATCACTCGCTGGTCGCGCTGGGCGATGTGCACGGCAGTCAGCAGGTTGTGCCGTATCTGTTGGCTGCACTGCAAGACCCACAGGTATGGAATCAGGTGGACGACATTGCCGTCGAGATGGGCAATGCCAAGCATCAGGCGTTGGCCGACCGCTACCTGCTGGACGGTGACGATATTCCACTGCAAGAGGTGCGGGCAATCTGGCGCGACACGCTCTACTTTATGGCCTGGCAGTATCAGGTGTACGAAGATTTTGTGGTCGGTTTACGTCAGCTCAACCAGCAACGAAGCCACAAAATTCGGCTGGTGTTGGCCGAACCTGCTTTTGACTGGAATACCCTCACGCATGATGAGTGGGTTGCCTGGGGCAAAGACCGCGAACCGGCCTACGCCGAACGCATTCAGCAACAAATAGTGGATAAACACCGCAAAGGCATCCTGCTGTTTGGCACCTTTCATATGTTCAAACAACCGATTCAGTTGATGGGAAAACCTACTGGTCAGCCATTTGAATCACTGGTCAGCTTGCTGGGCGACCGGATTGGTCGGAACAACCTCTTTGTGGTGCTGCCGCAACTGGATGACAGCGAGAATCTGGTTGGCAAAACCCGGTCACCGGCGCTATTGCTACTAAAGGATTCATCACTGGGGCAACAACCTTTCACGGAATATTCCCGTCGAATCGACGCCAGCAATCACCATGTGTTGAACGACGTTGCCGACGCCTACCTTTACCTTGGTCCGGAATACCGGGATGCACCACTGGCTCCGGCTGCCACCAACGACCCGGATTGGCATCAGCAAATGCGCGAGCGTGCTGCCATCGCCGGAGGCCGGGTACAGCAGCAAGTCGATGGCTGGCTGGAGCGCTATGCGCTGCCCTGCAAAAGCCACTGTGCGAAGGAGCAATAACATGATCAGCATGGAAATCGGGGAGGTAGCGCGTCAATCCGGGCTGCCCGCCTCAACGCTGCGCTACTACGAAGAAAAAGGGTTGATTCAATCGGTGGGCCGCAAAGGCATCAAACGCCTGTACGACCCCGACGTGCTGCAACGCCTGGCTCTGATCTCCATGGGCAGCACCGCCGGATTCAGCCTCGACGAAAGCGCTGCCATGCTTGCCGACCAACGGTTTCCTGATATCAACCGGCAAACCCTTATTCGCCGTGCAGCAGAGCTGGACGAGCAAATTCAACAGCTGACGGAAGTGCGCGACGGCCTGTTGCACGCGGCCGCTTGCCCGGCTCCGAATCACTTCGAATGTCCGGTTTTCCAACGTTTGATGAAACTGGTGTTTCGCCGTAACCGCAATCGCAAGTCCGGGGCCTGACCCCGGGCCGTATTACCATGTTTGCAGCGAGGTGAGAGCTGGTCAGTGACTGGCAACCAAACGCTGTACCAGACGCCTGGCGACCGGCACAACCAGCAAGGCAATCGGAAACGCCACCAGCCAGGACGCACCCCAGGCGCTGCTCCATAACCACAGAAACTGATCCGTCATACCCGCAGCCCGAACCGTACTCACCGCCGATACAATCGACGACATCAAACAAGACAGAATCAGCACAAACAAAACCTGCTCATAGCGTTTGGGAATCATCGTACGACTCCTTTTCTGATAGTGCTCAATGGCATTGGATTGCACTGTGGTTGAGGTCGTGACTGCTTTGATGCAAAGAGGAAAGCGCCCGTCGAATGGTGGGGTGAAAGGCTGAGCCTGAAAAATCTCATGGTGTTTTCTCCTGAAAGAACAGGAAAACGATTCTATGAGTTCAAGTTAACTTGAGGTCAAGGGTTGGTTTTCATGGTTCAACAAATTGATACTTACAATAGGGGGGCTGATGAATGATTGAATTGATACTGGGTTATCAGAAAACTCCAAAACTTTTCAATATCTTAAATTCTATATATCAATAGGAATTGGATATGAAAAATTACTCTGACTACGCGTTTGAAAAACTGAAAGACCTCTATCAAAATCACTCCCATGAAGTCGGAAGTGTGCTGAAAAGAGTCGAACCTGAAAAATATAAAGACTATGTTGCTACAGACTGTATTACATACTCATTGAGAGTTTTGAGCTTTGCATTCGAAAAAACTGGAGACCAGAATGCGTCAAAAGCAGTCTGGAAGTATGGTAGTAAAGGTGTCGATTTGGCTAAGTACCTAGTCAATGATAAAAACTGGAAAGCGATATATATAAATCCTGATTCACGAATTCCCAGCGACGGGCTAAATGAACACCCTTACACTAGTCATGTTGCCAGCAAAACGTGTCGCTACTACCAAATCCCCCTAAGCTATGCGGTGCGTAATTACTCTCCAACACCCGTTGATAACCCCTATGCTGCTGGAAAAGCACTCACGAAATTAAACTCTATAGATATCAGTAGCTTGGAGAAAGTTAAGTTTGGCTTTGGAATTTCAAAAGGAGGTATGCATACATGGGTTTTCTCTCTGGGAAAAGTGTACGAGGTGCACTGGGATAAAGTTGGACCCGGTCTATATGAAGCGACCGATCTCCGCGACTTTCCGTGGTTAAGTGGAGCAATCATTATTCCGCCAGCCCAAGCGATTAACCTGTCGCAAACATCCGCTTTAAAGTGTGGGTGAAGGTAATAGATTATGGTTAGCAGATTTGTCATTCTGATATTGCTGGTTTTATTGAATGGCTGTACAGCTTATTCTGGAAAACACAACCCTGATTATGTTGTTTTGGAATATGAGGACTTCGGCCCACAGGCGATGGCTTATGAGCTTATCGGTATGCAGGTCTGGCAGTGGCAGGATTTTGTATCTGGCCCGGATGAAGAGTTTGATATTCGCGTTGTTGTGTTTGAAGGAGACAGCGATCTTTTTCAAAAGAAGTTCAAAACGATTCCGGCGCAGCAGTTGGACTATCGGCTGGTCAGTTATCCCGATGCAGTTCAGTACCTGAATCATCAGATTGAGGAAAACATCATGCCTGCTGTTACTGAACGTCTTAAAAGAACCAAAGCAAGAATCGAGGCTGAGCTGGAGTGATTGCTTCGACAAAGCCTGTCCCTGACCTTATGTGAAAGGTCAGGGGCAGGGTCTCTGGAGCAATTAGTGCGCGTGGGTTACTGCCGGATCGCCCAGAATTCGACTTCCAGACCTTCCTGTTCTGCCGCGATATGGAAGGCGAAGCCGCCGGCCGTTTTGAGGGATTGCCACTGTTCGCCCTGGCTATCCAGTTCGAAGTAAACAAAGCCGGTGTGGTATGGGATTTCCCGTGGCGCGACCGGAATCACCGACAAGCCAATGCCGCTGAGCTGGTTGTTGACCAGGTTGCGGATGGTTTCTACCGAGCCCACTTTCACATGCTTCGGCATGTATTCACGCAGTTTGTCGGTTGGCATATCGGCCTTGATGGCCAGGATAAAGCGCGCCTGGTTGATGAGGCTGTGGTCGGCGATGCGTGATACGTAGATGCCGTACTTGTGCTTTTCGATCTTCTGCGGAATGGCGGTTTGTTCCAGCACAGTGCTGAGGTATTTGCCGAGGTGGTCGATCACCAGTCGGAAACATTCCTGCAGGTTGTCGTGCTGGTAGTCCGGTTCCAGTTTGGGGCGTCGCTCGAGGGTGGTGAAGGTCGACAGCTCGCCCGCCAGCCCCAGCAGTTCGCGGTACATGGCTTCCGGGTGGAATTGCGGTACCTGACTCATGTGGCGCAGGCGTGGCTCGTAGCGGTTGAGCATTTGCAGCAGCATGAAGTCGGCAATGGCCGATGAGCCACCTTCCTGGTTGGAGGCCGCGAACCGATGCGACAACACGTCGGCACGTTGTTTCACCAGTCCAATGGTGTTGGTGAGGAAGTGTTGCAGCTGGCCGTTACAGCGTACCGCCAGTACTGGCGGGATGTAGTGCTTGTCGATGATCACCGCGCCTTCGGCGGTGACTTCCTGAATGCGCGCCACTGGCAGGGTGGTAAAGCCGCCCAGTTCTTCGCGTTCCAGCGCCAGTCGGAATTGCAGGCTGGCGAGGTCGAGCGGTTCGCTGTCGTTGTTGTCGCTGCTGTAGTCGTATACATCGCGAGTTTGGATGCCGTAGCGGGTGATGCTGTCGCTTTCTTCATGGCCGGCAACGTATTTGTTACCGGGCTGATAAATGGGCAAAGTCAGGTACACCAGCTGGTTGCGCACGTCGCGGTCAATTTCCAGCGGTTGCGGCAGCGAGGCGTCTTTCGGCAGCTCGAACGGGCAGCCATCCGGCATGATGCCTCGGGCCCGGGAAAGACCAACCTGGCCGTTGTTCAGCAGGCCAAGGTCCAGAATCAGATCCAGATAACCCCACATAAACGGGGCGATGGCGCGGGAGCGTTGTTCAATGCGGGCTTCCAGATAGCGCTCCTGCTGTTGGAAGTGGTGCGGAAACAGATACAGGCTTTCCAGCCAGGCGACCTTGTTGTCGTTGCTCATGGGTTCATTCCATTCGGTGTAGCGGGTGAATCCTTGCGGAGTGCGAAGACCTGAAAGCGGCGCTTATTTGGCGCCGTTGCTCAATTCCTGTTCGGTAACCGGTTCATCGATATGCGGACGGCCAGCGCGGATGCTGTTGGCTTCGATGGTGACCGGATGACGGTAGTGACCGTAGTCGTGAACGTCGTACACAAACTTCCATTTACTGGTGTCGAGGTTGCGGAAGGCAGCGACCACGGCAATAAAACCCGCGCTGTCTTGCAGGGCGATCTTGCGTGACAGGCTTTCGCCCGGTTGCAGGATCACTTCGTCCAGGCTCAGCAGTTCGTCCGACAACAGTGCTTCGCCGTTGAAGTAGAGTTCGTCGAACTCAAGGTTGTCGACGGTAGTACGGGACGTCAGCTGGTAAATGCGCAGCTGGATAGGAGATGCCCGATCATTGCCATCAGGATTGACGTCTTGCGTGGCAATCAGCTCGATTTCGTCGTAGGGCTTCCACACGGTTTTCACCACGGTGCAGCCCGACATCACGAGGCTAATCAGAATCAGGGCCTTTAACAGCAGATAATGGGGCAGTGTTTTCATAGTTCCGGCACTATCGTTTGGCTCGACGAGCGGTGAGTTGCAAGATGCGTTTTTCAAACGTCTTGTGAATGTCCTGGCGAATGCGATCACCGGCCTTCGGCCAGTGGTCTTCAAAGAACGACCATTTGGCAGCGCCCGGCGACAGCTTGTGTTTGAAGCTGATGGACGTTCTGTCGGCTTCGGACTGGGTTTCCATCAGTTGCTGCACACGCGCCGGAGACAGTTCATCAATGGCCTGATCAAAGGCGTGCAGGGTGGTTTGCTCCAGCACCTGTTCGTCTTCGATCAGCGCTTCCATGCTTTCCAGCAACATGGCCGGAATGTCTTTCTGCTGCGGGTGACGGTTATCCAGCAGGATGTTCAGCAGGGCATCGCCGTTGCTGATGTTGTAAATCGGGTCCTTGCTGAGCTCCCGCTCTACCGCGGGTGCATCCAGGCACAGGCGTGACTTGATTTCGCGGTGGCCGTGCAGGGCTTTCAGCGCGGTATCTGCCAGTACCCGCAGGGTCTGGCCAACCACTTCCAATTGTTCGCCATTGATGTCGGCGGCCTGAAACTGGTCGCCGGCATGTAAACCTTTCAGCAGCGAGGCCACCAGTCGATGCTGTTGCTGGTTGAACGACAGCACGTCTGCCTGACGTTTTTTCTCTTGCTGTTGCAGTTGCAGGGTTTGTTCGGTGGGTTTGGCGGTGGCGGTTTCAGCCACGCCGTCCAGATCCCAGTCATCCGGAATGGTGATTGATGGCGGCGCAAAATGATCGGAGCTGTTGGCAGTGAATACCGCAGGCTCTTCCTTGGGGGCTGCAAACGGGTCGCCAATTGGCTCATGTTTGGCTTCGGTGCTGGTCCGTTTGTCTGTGTTTGTGTCGGCAATGGCTGACGGTATGTCAGCGGCCGGTGCTGCTGGCTTGGGTTCCGGCTGTTGGCGACCCAGTGTGCGGGATACACCGCCGGGACGCGGCAGTGGCTGCTGACGGGCAACCGCTTCGCTGGCAGTGGCAATGGCCTGACCGGCGCTGGCTGTTGAGCCGGGGTTAGCCGTTGGAGATGACTTAGCCGCTTGTACGCGTTCTACCCGAATGCGGAACTGACCAATCGCAAACTCTTCACCTTCAGACAGAGGGTGTGGCCGTTGTGGGTCCAGTTGCGTGCCTTTGCTGACCAGGGTAACGCCATTGGCGGAACCGGCATCGGCCAGCTCATGGTGGCCGTTGTTGAAGTGCACAATGGCGTGCACCCGGGAAACGATTTTCTGGTCGCAAGGAAGGGTCAGCTGACAGTCGCTGTTGCGGCCGATTTTTACGTCGCTGGTGCCCAGTGGGACTTCCTGTCTGAATCCGTTATCCGTACGTTGGGCGACAAGTTTTAATTCCATTTGCTTCCGACTATACCCTTACAGTTCTTGAACAATATCCATCTGCATCGTCCCAGGTGCTCTTTGATTACCCGGATCGGACGGTTTCTGGTTGTGACCTGAATCACATCGAATATGTGACTCGATAGCCATATTTATATCAAATTGTGCGCTGACGATATGCAAGTCGAATCCAGTTGGCAAGCAGGGTGTGACGTGGTTTTTATTGAAAGTGTTAGCTGGTTTTATATTGAACCTTCGTTTTGAGAAGTGCGTCTATTATTCGATTCTTTTTACATTTAAAGGCGTGAAATTGTTCGTCGTAGTACTAATAATACGGCCTCGTCCCAGTGCGGACGCAATGCGATGGACGCACGTTTCTTCAATGTTCAAAAACCTTTCTGAAGACTGATATGAGTACGGAAGCTATTGAAAATACTAAGGTTTTCGGGGTTTCTCCTGAATCCGACGACACTCGTGAAACACCGCAGGAAGGTGATGTTCTGGGGCGTCGTTACCTGTTGATGAAACGCCTTTCGGAAGGTGGGACCAGTCTCATATATCGCGCCCGCGATATGCTCGCAATTACCGGTCCGAATGACGAGCAAAGTCATGTTGCTATTAAGGTCATTAAGCCAGAGATGGCTGGATATGCGGAAGATTTAACATTTTATGAAACCCTGACAACGCGCCATTTGTCGCATCCTAATATCGTGCGAGTGTTTGATTTTCATAAGGAAGATGAGCTTTCGTATGTGTCCATGGAGTTGTTGGAAGGTGAGCCGCTATCGGAACTGCTGAAGCGTTCGCCGGATGGCGGTATTGGTCGCCAGAAAGCCTGCCGAATTTTTACCGAAATGTGCCAGGCGCTGGAATATGCCCATGCTGAGGGCGTGATTCATTCCGACATCAAGCCCAGTAACGTGCTGATTCTGGAGAACGGTAGTGTCAAGGTGATCGATTTTGCCACCGCGCGCTCGTTTATTCAGGTGGCTGCAGTGGGTAAATCCAATGTTGGCGAAGAATCGTCGCTGTACGGTTACACCCTGTCTTACGCCAGTCCGGATATTGCTCGCTCGCTCGAAGCAGCTCCGGCGGATGATGTGTTCTCGCTGGCCTGTATCTTTTACGAAATGCTCACCGGCGCTCACCCGTTTGGCCGCAAGGCCTCGAACGAATTGACCGATGCCGACAAGCCCTCTCGTCCCGCTGGAATGAACATCTGGAGCTGGATGGTGCTGCGCAACGCCTTGCAGGTGGATCGCGACAAGCGCATCGCCTCGGTGGCTCGTTTTCATCGTTTGTGGAATGCCTCGCGCCGTGTTTGGCCGGGCATGGCGGCGGGCATCTGTGTGGTTGCATTGCTGGGTGCTGGCGGTGTTTGGGTTAAGGGCTATGTAGATCAACACCTGACTCATCAGTCGCACCTGGAAAGTGCCTGGGGCCAGCAGTTGGCCGCGGGCGAATTTGTAGCCCGTTTTGAAGCCATGGCGGCAGCTCAGCGATTGCAGCATGTGTCTGAACTGGACGGTGTCGATGCTGGCTTGTTGCAGCAGGTTAAGCCTTTGTTTGTGGCACCACTGGCAACCTCGATTGATACCGCGTTGTCGTTCTCGGAAGGCGATGAAATTCCGGATTTTCAGGCGCTGACCAACGAGATCGACCGAGTGGCAGCCTACTTCCCCGATTCCTTGCAGCTGGATCAATTACGTCGTCAGGTGACCCAGCGCCATGAGCAGTTGGTCGATCTGTACAGCTATCAGATGGCACAGTCCTGGTCGGGCATTGATTACAGCGCCGAGTCTGCACAAACCATTCTGCAGGCTCAGGCCCGTCTGGATGAATTGAAAGCCTCGTTCCCTTGGGATGACGCCTATCTGGAAGGCTATCTGGCGGATGTTTCCCGCAGCGTCGAGCAGCAGGATTTTTATGCGCTGGCGGGTCTGTACGACTTTGCCGAAGCCCTGCAACAGCAGTACCCACAGGTGAAGGCCGTGTGGGGCGAATATCCGCAGAACGAGATTGACGCGGGTCTGGCTATCTCCCGTTATCTGACCGGAGCCGCAGCTGATCCGTCTGTAGCGGAATACCCGGACGACGCCGTGCGTTATTTCGTCGGTAACGAGTTGCCAAGCGCCATGAAAGCCATGTCGGATGCCTGGCTCGACCGCGAAATCAGCGCCGGTTGGCAGCGTCTCGACAAGATTATTCAGCAGTACAACATGCCACCGCAGTCGAAGCTGTTCCAGGACATGACCGGTACGGCCATTCGCAAACTCGACAGCAAGCTGGAATACCACAAGAAGCGCGGCTTCCGCGATTCCTACGCCACCATGAGCAAACTCAAGCAGTCGATTGTGGCGGCGCAAAACCCTGTAACCAACACCATCGTTGAAGGAGATGCTTCCTGATGAGCTGTATTTCAGTTGAGGCGATTAACGACCTGCTGGACCCGCTGGAGTCGCCGTTTGGCATGACCGGCGAAGACCTGCGCGAAAACATCGCGCCGGATTCCAGCTACCAGCTGTTGCGCGACGCCCGGACGCTGGCGCGCAATGGCGAACGTTCGGCTTCCCAGAGTGGCGAGCAGAACTTTATTGATGCCTCCGACTGGCAAGTCATTCTGGAGCGTGTGCCCGGTGTGCTGTCTGGCGAAAGTAAAGACATCGAAATGGTTGCCTGGTACATCGAGGCTCTGACTCGTCAGTACGGGTTTCAGGGGTTGGCGCGCGGCTATTTGCTGGCCGCCAAACTGATTCGGGAATTCGGTGAACAGCTGCATCCAAAGCCGGACGAAGACGGCCTGATGACCCAGCTCGGACCGCTGATTGGCCTCAACGGCTACGGCAACGAAGGTGCCTTGATTGTACCGATCAAGTCGATCCCGATTGCTGACAGCGACATGTCTGGCCCGGTGGCCATGTGGCAGTACGAACAGGCGCTGGAAACCGACCGCATGGTCGACCAGAAGAAAAAAGACGCCCGCCTGAAAGAAGGCGTGTTGTCGAAAGCCGAACTGGAAGCCATTTCTGCCGGTACCTCGGTGCCGTTCCTGAAAATGACCCGCAACCAGTTGCAGGAAGCCATCGACGCCTACGAGCTGTTCCAGCAAATCGTCGATGAATACGCCAACGACGATCCGCAGCCAACCGTGCAAATTGCCGACACCCTCAAGGCCTGTCAGCAAATGCTGATGTACGTCGCTGGCGATCGCCTGAAGGAAGAAGAACCCGTCGAGGAGGTGGTCACCGTGGACGCTGAATCCGGTGAAGAAGTGGTGGTAACGGCGCAGCCTGCGGCACTGCCAAGCGTTATTGGCAACCGTCGCGATGCCGTTAAAACCCTGCAGCGAGTGGCGGACTATTTCCGTGAGTCCGAGCCCCATTCGCCCATTTCCTATTCGATAGAACAAATCATCCGCTGGAGTGAACTGTCGTTGCCGGAGCTGATTGCCCAGCTGATTCCGGACGATGGCGCGCGCCAGAAATTTCAGACTCTGTCCGGTATTCAACCCGGTGATACCGGCCAGTAAACGGAAACCGGCAACCTCAAAAACAACCTTGTAGAACGACTGTTAGGGGAACCAACATGGAAAGCATTCACAAGAAACTGAACCGGGTGCGCAAGCCTCGCGTTCACATCAGCTATGACGTTGAAACCGAAGATGCGGTAGAGAAAAAGGAATTGCCCTTTGTAGTGGGTGTGATGGGGGATTTCTCCGGTGATCCAACCCAGCCACTGAAGCCACTGAAAGACCGTCGTTTTGTGCAGATCGACCGCGACAACTTCAACGACGTTTTGAAGAGCATGACCCCGGGTCTGAGCTTCAAGGTCAAGAACACGCTGGAAAACGATGGCAGCGAATTTGCCGTCGATCTGAAATTCAACTCCATGGAAGACTTCGAGCCGGCCGCCATTGTGAACCAGGTCGAGCCGCTGAAGAAACTGATGGAAACCCGCAACAAGCTGCGCGACCTGTCCACCAAGGCAGATCGCTCCGAGCAGCTGGAAGACATTCTGGAACGTGTGCTGAACAACCAGGCCGACCTCAACGAGCTGGCCGAAGCACTGGGCGAAGGTAAGGAGGGCTAAGCCATGACTGATGCAGTACAGGAAGCCGTACAAGCGGAAGAACAAACCCTGACCCTGTTCGAACAGGCGTTGCAGGCCACCAAGCAAACCGAAGCCGACGACGCCAAGGAACTGCTGAAGGTACTGACCGACGAAGCCATGAAAGGCACCGTCAGCTGGAACAAGAACCTGACCGTTACCTTCCGCAAGGCCATCGAAGCCATCGACGGTGCCATCAGCGAACAGCTGCGTGAAATCATGCACCACGAGAAATTCCAGAAGCTGGAAGGTACCTGGCGCGGTCTGAACTACTTCGTGATGAACACCGAAACCAGCACCACGCTGAAACTGAAGGTGATGAACGCGACCAAGAAAGACGTCGCCCGCGACCTGTCCAAGGCGGTGGAATTCGACCAGAGCCAGACCTTCAAAAAGCTGTACGAAAACGAATTTGGTACACCAGGTGGCGAACCGTATGGCGCCCTGATCGGCGACTATGAATTCACCAACCACCCGGACGACGTTGAGTTCCTTGGCAACATGTCCAACGTCGCAGCCGCGGCTTTCTGCCCGTTCCTGACCGCTGCCGATCCAAACCTGTTTGGTTTCGACAACTGGACCGAGCTGTCCAAGCCGCGTGACCTGGCCAAAATCTTCGACTCGGCTGAATACGTGAAATGGCGTTCTTTCCGTGAATCCGACGATTCCCGCTTCGTCACCATGGCCATGCCACGGGTGCTGTCGCGTCTGCCATACGGCGAAGACACCAAGCCGGTTGAAGAATTCTCCTACGAAGAAATCGGTGCGGAAGACAAAGCCAGCAGCGCAGACTACTGCTGGTCCAACGCCGCTTACGTACTGGCGACCCGTCTGACGGCGGCGTTCTCTGAATACGGCTGGTGTACTGCCATTCGTGGTGCCGAAGGCGGTGGTCGTGTCGACAACCTGCCAGTGCACCTGACCACCACCGACGACGGCGACGTTGATATGCAGTGCCCGACTGAAATCGGCATCACCGACCGTCGTGAAGCGGAGCTGAGCGGCCTTGGCTTTATGCCGCTGTCGCATTACAAGAACACCGACTACGCCGTGTTCTTCGGTGGTCAGACGGCCCAGAAGCCAGCGGTATACGCCAACCCGGATGCCACAGCCAACGCGGCGATTTCTTCCCGTCTGCCATACGTGATGGCGACCTCCCGTATTGCCCATTACCTGAAAGTGATGGCGCGCGACAAGGTCGGCTCCTTCATGGAAGCGGAAGACATGCAGGTGTGGCTGAACCGTTGGGTGAACGGCTACGTTAACGCTAGCGAAGAAGGTGGCCAGGACATGCGTGCCCGCTACCCACTGCGCGAAGCCAAGATCCAGGTGAAGCCAATCCCGGGCAAGCCGGGTTCCTACAACGCCGTAGCCTGGTTGCGTCCATGGCTGCAAATGGAAGAACTGACCACCTCCCTGCGCATGGTGGCCCGTATTCCACAGATTGGCGGCTAATGCCGATCTGACGCCATAACCAAACGCATACCTGATGCCAGCAGAGCCTTCGCACCCGCGAGGGCTCTTGTTGTTGGCGACTTAACGGAAGAGCCCGGAAACACGGAAGATGAGCAACTTGCTACAACCGGACAATCAGCCAACCCGCACGCTGCTGGAAACGGTATTGGATGTACCGACCGACAGTGCCGTGTCGGCCCGCAAGCCAGAAGCGCCATCGCGCTCGGGCGATGCGGCCTGGCTGCAACGACTGGCCGTGCGAACCGCTGCCGGCGAACCGGGCCAGCTGCAATACCTGCTGCGCCGGGCCATTGTTGAAATTGAAGAGCGCATTGCTCGCCAGCTCGACGAAATCATCCACCATGAACAGTTCAAGGCGCTGGAAGCTTCCTGGCGTGGCCTGCTGTATCTGGTGGAAACCGAAGCCGACTACGACGAAGAGTTGATGGTCAAGATCAAGATGCTCGACATCAGCTGGGCCGAAGTGGCCCGCGATCTTGGCAAGGCGATCGAGTTCGACCAGAGCAACCTGTTCCAACGCATTTACAGCGACGAATTTGATACCCCGGGCGGTGAGCCATTTGGCGTACTGCTGGGGGATTACCGCATGTCCCACAAGGCGCGTCCCTCCAACTCGATGACCGACGTGGATGTGCTGCGGGAGATGTCACAGGTGGCCACCGCCGCCCTGTGCCCATTCCTGGTCGGGGTCGACAGCAGCCTGTTTGGCCTCGATTCCATGGACGAACTGGCCACCGTGGCCGACTACCACGATGTGTTCGACCAGACCGAATACACCCGCTGGCGCAGTCTGCGTCAGATGGAATCCACCCGTTTTGTCGGCATGGTGCTGCCGGATGTGCTGATGCGCAAACCCTGGCGCGCCGACGAAACCCGCCCAGACCCGCTGCCGTACAACGAAGGCCTGCACAACGGCGTGGCCGATTACCTCTGGGGTAACGCCTGTTATGCCATGGGTGGCGTGCTGATTCGGGCGTTTGCCAACAACGGTTGGTTTGCCGACATTCGTGGCGGTACCCACGAATTTGGCGAAGGCGGCATCGTCCGCAACATGGTGCACGGCGACTACAGCGAACGCCGCGAAGACATCGCCAGCAAGCCGGCCACCATCGTGCAGATTGACGACTTCCTTGAGCGTGACCTCAGCGAATTGGGCTTTATTCCGCTGTGCAGCTACCACGACAACGACGTGAGCGTGTTCTACAGCAACAGTTCGCTGCACATGCCAGCCCGCATGAACACCGAGATTGCCAATACCAACGCCCGTATGTCGGCGATGATCCAGTACATGATGTGTGTCGCCCGCTTTGGCCACTACATCAAAATGATTGGCCGCGACAAGGTTGGCAGCTACATCGGTGCCGACGACTGCCAGCGTATTTTGCAGAACTGGCTGAACCAGTACACCACCGCCAGTGAAGGCTCTTCACCGGCGCTGAAAGCCCGTTACCCGCTATCGGAATCCCGCGTTGAAGTACGCGAAGCGCCGGGCAAGCAGGGCTATTTCACCTGTGTGATCTATCTGAAACCGCATTTCCAGCTCGACCAGTTGGTATCCAGCATCAAGCTGGTGACCGAGCTGGCGGTGGGCAATGTCGAGAGCGGCTAAGACCGAGAGAACGGCTAAGACCGAGAGAACGGCTGAGACCCAAAACAGATAGGTCAGTGCCAACAATGAATTAACGAACACGGAATGATCAGGAGAACCCACATGGCCACAGCCCACACTTTGTACCGTGAAGGCAAATTGCAGGAAGCAATCGAACAGGCGTTGCAGGAAGTGCGCGAGCAACCGGGAGACGCCGCTGCACGCGCGTTTCTGGCCGAGTTGCTGTGCATTCAGGGGGATTTTGAACGTGCCGACAACCAGCTCAATACACTGGTAACACTGGAACCGGCCAGCCTGCTGATGGTGAACACCTGGCGCCAGCTGATTCGTGCGTCGCAGTCTCGCAAGGACGTTTATGAACAAAGCGCGATTCCGGATGTGATCGAACTACCAAGCCCGCGCATTGAAAACGCCCTGGCACTGCTGCTGGCGCTGAAAGAAAACAACGCCGAGGCCACTGGCGAGTGTTTGGCCAAGGTCGACGCTAATACCCCGGAAGACGATCAAAGCCCGTTCACCGTTAACGGTGAACGTGTGTGGCTGCGTGACCTCGACGACGTTAACGCCGGCATCCTGGAAGTGATGGGCGCCAACGGCAAGTACTTCTGGGTTGATTACAACGACATCCGCGAACTGCAACTGCACGCTCCGGAGCGCCCACTGGATGTGATCTGGCGCAAGGCCACGCTGGTGCTGTCGAACGGCACCGAAGGCGAAGTGTTTGTACCGGCTATTTACCCCAATCTGCCGGGCCATGAGCTCAACGACCAGCAGCAATTGGGTCTGGCGACCGACTGGCAGGAACAGGGCGACGTGATGCGTGGCCAGGGCTTGCGCAACTGGCTGGCGGGCGAAGCGGTGCTGAGCATCAATGAGCTGGAAAACGTTACCTGGCTGGAAACCGAATTGACCCCGGAAGCGGCAACCGCTGAAGCAGGAGAAGCCTGATGGCACGGGTGTCCGCACATCAACCGGTATTGCCTTCCTTGCTCGATCGCTTGATCGACGAGGACCCGTCAACGCCGTCCGACGGGCACCGTACCAACAGCATGTTGCTGCAACAGATGAAAGAGGGGGTTCGCCGTGACCTGGAGAACCTGCTCAATACCCGTCTGTCTCATCAATACGAACTGGAACGTCACCGCGAAGTGGAAGAGTCGGTCATTAACTATGGCCTGCGCGATTTTAGCCACATTCAGTTCGACTCCGAAGACGACCGCCAGAAATTCCGCTGGACCATCGCCAAACTGATTGAACAGTTCGAACCGCGACTAACGCGTGTTCAGGTTGACATGGTGCCGGTGGGCGAAGACTACGAACGCACGCTGTATATCAAGATCACCGGGATGCTGCTGGTCGAACCCGACCCCATCCACATGATTCTCGATTCACGGGTAAAAACGATCGACCGCTCCCTGCGGTTAAGGGAACTGAATCATGGATGAGAAACTGCTCTCCTATTACAACCGTGAGCTGACCTACATTCGCAAGGCCGGTGCCGAGTTTGCCGACCAGCACCCGAAAATTGCCGGTCGTTTGCGTCTCGACAAGGACATCGTTGAAGACCCGCACGTCTCGCGCCTGATTGAATCCTTCGCCTTTCTGACCTCGCGCATTCGTCGCAACATCGACGACAGCTTTCCGGAGCTGACCGAAGCCATGATGGGCCTGTTGTACCCGGACTATCACGCGCCGGTGCCGTCCTGCTCGGTGATTCAACAGCGGGTGATTCCGCAAATGGCCCACACTGCGCAAGTGCCTGCCCAAACCCGCATGGAGCTGGGGGGGGGCGACACCATCTGCCACTTCCGCACCACCATGGACAACACCGTGCTGCCACTGAGCGTGGGCGATGCCAGTTTTGCGCCGATACCGGTGAAAGCACCACCGTTGCCAAGTTACATGGCCAACGGCCGCTTGCAGTCGGTGATGAAGGTCAGCATTGAGCCGATCAAACTGAACGATCTGGCCGGTATCGAAGCCGACTCCGTGCAGTTTTACATCAACGCCCAGCCACAAGTGGCGTTCCGTTTGTACGAATACCTGTTCAACAACCTGTTGGGCGTTGCCGTGGCCAAGGACCCGATGGCCACCGACGTACTGTACCTGACGCCGGACAGCCTCAAGCCAATTGGTTTGGGCGATAACGAATCGCTGGTGCCGTTCGACGGTCGCAGCAGTCGTGGCCACCGGTTGTTGTCGGAATTCTTTGTCTTCCCCGAGAAGTTCCTGTTTGCCGAACTGAGCGGCCTGCGCAATATCTGGCAAAAACTGCCGGAAGGCTTCCAGCTGTATTTCTATTTTTCCGATACCGATCCGGAATTGGTACAGGCGGTCGACAGCACCACCTTGCAGCCGGGCTGTACACCGGTGGTAAACCTGTTTGACGAGCGCTCTGAACCGGTGCGCATGGCCAAGATTGGCGACGAATTCAAACTGCGTATTGCGCCCAACTACGGCCAACTGGCGGATATTCACACCATCAAGAAGGTAAACGCTCGTCCGCCACACGGCGAGCGATTGGAAATCAGCCCGTTTTACGGTTCCCACAAGGTACGTCGCCATCATCAAGATGCCAGCGACATGTACTGGTGTGTGCGACGCGAAAACAGCTACTGGCACAGCGGGCTGCCAAGCCGGGGCACCGACACCTGGCTGGCGCTGGTCGACGACCGTTTTGGCCCGGTAGAAGACCGCAAGGAGTGGGTGATTGAAGCCGATGTGGTCGCCACCAACCGCGACCTGCCGTCAAAACTGCCGTTTGGTCCAGGCGAGCCTCGGGTGGCGTTTTACGAAGGCGGTTCTGGCTTGCGCCAAAGCTGCTTGTTGCCACCCACACCGTCGTTACAACCGCGCTTGCAGGAAGCCACTCGCTGGCAGCTGATTCACCATATCTCGCTGCAATGTTTTGGCGAGGACGACGGCGTCGAAGTTCTGCGCGAAGTATTGCGCCTGTACGACCTGCAAGGCAGCAAAAGCTCCGGTGCCATCATTAACGGCATTACTGGTCTCAGCACCGAAATCACCACTGCCCGGATCATTCAGCAGGGGCGTGCCGCACTGGTGCAGGGCACCCGTATCACGCTGGAATTCGACCCGCTGTTCGACAGCAGTAACAGCCTGTATTTGTTCAGTGCGCTGCTGAGCGAATTCTTCTCTCACATGTGTTCGATGAATAGCTTCACCCAGCTGGTGGTCAAGTTGCAGCATAAAACCCAGCCACACATCGAATGGCCGCCGCGTAACGGTTCGCAGGTACTGGTATGAGCAAGATGCCGGTGGCCACCGACGCGGTCGATTTTTTCACTCTGGTGCGGGAGCTGGAACGTCAGGCCGAAGCCGGTTCCAGTGATGCCGATCAAAGCGATCAGCGCCGGGTCTTGTTGGGCCAGGACGGCCCGCCTAACCGCGAGGTGGTGAAATTTCGCGCCTCCACTGGTTTGGGCTTTGCCGAGGCGGCAGCGCGTCAGAACGACAAACCGCGCAGTGGCCGGCAGGAACTGTTTGTGAATTTTATGGGGCTGGCAGGCCCCAGTGGCGTGCTGCCGCAGCACTATTCACGCTTGCTGATGGAACGCAGCCGCCGTCGTGACAGCACCCTGGCGGACTTTTTCGACATCTTTAACCACCGGTTGATCTCGCTGTTTTATCGCGGCTGGATCAAGTACCGGCTGCCGCGTCAGTACGACCTGCACGTTGGTTTGAAAACCCCGGACCCGTACAGCCGCACCTTGCGCAATTTGTCTGGCCAACATGCCGACGAAGGCAGCGAAGCCAGCCTGTATTACTCCGGCCAGTACAGCCGTTCGATTCGTTCGGCATCGGCGCTGGAAGACGTACTGCGGGACTTTCTGGAGCTGCCGGTAAAGGTCAACAGCTTTGTTGGCCACTGGCTGCCCATTCAAAAGCACGACCGTCTGAAGTTGGGTAGTCGTGGTCGTGGGGCTAACAACCAACTGGGTGCCGGGGTGTTACCGGGTCGCCGTTGTTGGGATGTGCAAAGCCGCATCTCGGTGGAAGTTGGCGAAATGGATACCCCGACCTATGCCCGTATTCGCCGCGGCACTGACACCTTCGACGAGTTACAACGGCTGATCCGTCTGTACGTACCGACCCAGATCAGCGTCGACGTGTTGCTGAAATTCCGCGACCGCAGCGACTCGCTGCCGACACTGGGCGGCGGTGCGCAACTGGGCCGAACCACCTGGCTGAAGCCATCTGGTGACCATGGCCTGATGGTCGAAAAAGTAAAAATTGGCTGATGGCCGCCTGAATGGCCAGCCAGCCCCAAACCGTATCCGAAGGTTCGCACTACGAACCTTCACTCGATAAATCAAAACCACCGAAGCACCGGCGCTCGGCAAACCGGGCAGGGCGCCACAGGGAGCCAAGACAGGAAGCATTATGGAACTGGACAAGCTGATCAAAAACCTCTCGGACGAGAGCCGTAGCCTGCTGGAAAGCGCAGTCAAAACGGCCGCTTCCCGTGGCCACGCGGCGGCAGACGTTGAACACCTGCTGCAGGAAGTCGCCCAGCACGAACCTAACGATATCCGCCTGGTGCTGAAGCACTTTGATATCGACATGGAAAAACTGCACCGCGAATCGCTGGCAGCGCTGGAGCTACTGAACGCCAGCGGCGAGGGCTTCCCTAAAATCGCGCCAGACATCATCCGTTTGCTGTTTGAAGCCTGGATGGTGGCGTCTACCCGTTACGAATCCCTCAGTATTCGCCCGGTGCACATTCTGCTGGCGGTGGTTGAAAGCGATGTGCTGCGTTTGCGTTTGAAAAACGCCGCGCCGTGCTTGCTGGCCATTGATGTCGAGTCTTTCCGAGAGCAGTGCCATGGCCTGCTGACCCACGGCGAACCGCAAACCGCGGCTGCCGAAGGCGAGCCAAAAGTGCCGACCAAAACCCCGGCGCTGGATCAGTTCACCATCAACCTCAACGACATGGCTCGTGACGGCAAACTGCCGCGGGTGATTGGCCGCGATCACGAGATCCGCCAGATGGTCGATATCCTCACCCGCAAGAAGCAAAACAACCCGATCCTGACCGGTGAAGCCGGTGTGGGTAAAACCGCCGTGGTGGAAGGCCTGGCCGAGCGCATTGTGCGCGGCGACGTGCCGGATGCCCTCAAGGACGTTGAAATTCACTCGTTGGACATTGGCCTGCTGCAAGCCGGTGCCGGTGTGAAAGGCGAGTTTGAAAACCGTCTGAAAAACGTCATCAAGGAAGTTAATCAGTCGGTGAAGCCGGTAGTGATCTTCATTGACGAAGCCCACACCATGATTGGTGCAGGCAATCAGGCCGGTTCCGGCGATGCGGCCAACCTGCTGAAACCGGCATTGGCTCGTGGCGAGCTGCGCACCATTGCTGCAACCACGTGGGCGGAATACAAAAAATACTTTGAATCCGACGCTGCACTGACCCGCCGTTTCCAGGTGGTGAAAGTGGAAGAGCCAACGGTCGATCAGGCCACCGTGATGCTGCGCAGCATTGCGCCGTCGCTGGAGCAACACCATGGCGTGGTGATTCTGGACGAAGCCATCGTCAGCGCCGTGGCCCTGTCGCATCGCTATATTCCAGGCCGTCAGCTGCCCGACAAGTGTGTCAGCTTGCTGGATACCGCCTGCGCTCGGGTGAACCTGAGTCAAAGCACGATTCCGGCCCGACTGGAGCAATGCCAGGTTGCGATTGAAAACCTGACCTTTGAAATCCAGCGCCTGGAGCAAGAACAGCACGACGGCTTTGATCATCAGGAGCTGATTGCCGAGCTGAACGCCAAGCTCGATAAAAACGCCAATGAACAGCTGTCGTTGCAAGCGGCGTTCGACAAGGAACGCACCGTCATCGACGCCATCATCGAACTGCGCCAGCAAATCGAAGCCATTCGTCTGGCGGTGTCTGAATCGTCTAACGCAGACGAGTCACAAGAAAACGGAGCCGCCGCTGACACCCTGTCGGATGCCTTCCGCGACAACAGCGAGCTGCAAGGGCTGGTGCAGCAACTGGCGGCCCGTCGCGAAGAGTTGTTGGCTTTGCAAGAACAGCAGCCACTGATTCACGAGTGCGTTGATACCAATGTGATTGCCAGCGTGATTTCTGACTGGACCGGTATTCCGGTAGGCCGCATGCAGGCCGATGAGATCAACAGCATTCTGCAACTGCAGCAAGTGATGGAAGAGCGCGTGATTGGTCAGTCTCACGGCATCGCCCGCATTGCCAAGTCGATGCAGATTGCCCGTGCAGGCCTCAGCGATCCAAAACGGCCACTGGGTGTGTTCATGCTGGTGGGCCCAAGCGGTGTCGGTAAAACCGAAACCGCCATGACCCTGGCCGAGCAGGTGTATGGCTCGGAGCAAAATATTACCGTCATCAACATGTCCGAGTTCAAGGAAGAGCACAAGGTGTCCATGCTGCTGGGTGCGCCTCCGGGCTACGTGGGGTACGGCGAAGGCGGTGTGCTGACCGAAGCTGTGCGTCGCAAGCCTTACAGCGTGGTGCTGCTGGACGAAATGGAAAAAGCCCATCCGGGCGTGCAGGATATTTTCTATCAGGTGTTCGACAAGGGCATGCTGAAAGACGGTGAAGGCCGCGACATCGACTTCAAAAACACCGTCATCCTGATGACCAGCAACACCGCCAGTGATCAGATCGAGCAGCTGTGTATGGACCCGGACACCCGGCCAACACCGGAAGGTCTGCTGGATGCCATTGGCCCAACCCTGCGCGAAACCTACAAGCCGGCGTTCCTGGGTCGTATCAACATCATTCCGTACTTCCCGTTGGACGAAGACAGCCTGGCAGTGATTGCCCGTATGCAGCTGGCTTCCATTGCCAAGCGGGTACGCGAGAACTACAAGGCCGAGCTGAACTACAGCGACGAGGTGGTGGATTACATCATCGAGCAGTGCCAGCAGTCGGATACCGGTGCGCGCCGAATTGCCATTTTGCTGAACAATTCGCTGCTACCGTTTTTGGCTGAAAAAGTTCTGGCCTGGCTCACAAAAAATGACTCCGTTAGTGAGATATATCTCTCATTATCTGAAAGCCGCGAATTTGAAGTTGATATCAAATAATTAACGCTCTTTCAGAGAATAAAATTAATTTTGTCAGGATTTATAAAAGCGGGACTACTGCTCAAATTCAATCAATTTGGTTGTTATAGAATGCACCCGCTTTCAGCAATTCTCACTCATTTATAAAGGACGATAGAGAGGATTTCTTATGTCTATTTTTGTTAACTACGATGGTATTACCGGTGAAGCTTCCGATCCAGGTCACGAAGGCTGGATGGATGTAGATGATATCCAGTGGGGCGTGGCTCGTCAGATCACTTCCTCTACTTCTACCCAGGGCGACCGTGAGTCTTCCAACGCGGTAATTACCGACCTGGTTCTGACCCGTCGCATGGACAGCGCTACCCCTAAAGTGTTCATCGAATCCTGCTGCGGTACTGGTAAAGACGTGGTTATCCACCTGACCAAAACCGGTACTGGCTCTGGCTCCGACGTATACATGGAGTACACCCTGAAGAACGCTCTGATCAGCAACTACTCTGTTCACGCGTCTTCCCAGTCCAACGAGCGTCCTTCCGAGCACATCACTGTGAGCTTCGTTGACGTTGAAGTTAAGTACACTCCATACGACGAAGATGGCAACGCCGAAGCTGCTATCGCCGTTGGTTACGACACTGCGACCAACAGCAAGCGCTAAGTTTCAATTTAGCTCTTCTGATGCAGTTAAAAATGCCTGCGCCTTGCGCGGGCATTTTGCGTTTTACGCATTGTGTTTATCTTGTATTGGCCGGAATTTATTCACATAAGTAGTGTGATCGGATTCAATAAATTAACGTTGGTTTGATTTATTTTTTGTGCGCCAGTGCCGCTTCAGGCAATATTGAATTTAATATCACTCAGGGATATATGGCAGCGTCTTGCCGGGTATTTATTTCGTAATATCGCGCGCTGGCAGTATGGAAATCGGTATGGATAGCGACAAGACTATTATCAAGCCTCGTCCGGGAGGCAGGCCTTCGGCCCCTGTAAATCCGGATCAAACCATCATCAAGCCCAGACCCAAACCGGGACGCTCGGCGGCAGCCATGCCGCTGGAAGACGACCGTACGGTGATTCGCGGGCGCGAAAAACCCCTCGACCCAAACATCAGCC
Source organism: Oceanobacter sp. ABM4_470 (assembly GCF_056158645.1). Lineage (NCBI taxonomy): Bacteria > Pseudomonadati > Pseudomonadota > Gammaproteobacteria > Oceanospirillales > Oceanospirillaceae > Oceanobacter > Oceanobacter sp. ABM4_470. The sequence goes on along the minus strand of NZ_JBSWTR010000001.1, from coordinate 2,586,229 downwards.
TCGACCCCGAAGCCGGCTCGCTGGATGTGCCTAATGCCAAATTGCTGGCCGCCGCCGACCCGCTGTTGGCGTTAGTGCCGCAGTTGCGGCAGCTGAACGGTCAGGTTGACGTTGCTTCGCTGCAGCGTGAGGTGGTGTCTCTGGTGAAGCAGTTTGAACACCGTTTGTCGGCGGCGGCCATCGACCCGGATACGCGCCACCAGGCGTCCTACATTTTGTGTTCACTGCTGGACGAAACTGCACTGAACACCAGTTGGGGTGAGCACAGCAGCTGGTCGCAAAAAAGCGTGCTGAGCACCATTCACAACGAAACCTACGGCGGCGAGAAAATCTTCAGCCTGCTGGACCAGGTGATGATTGCCCCGGGTCAGCACATGGAGCTGATTGAGCTTATGTATCTGGTGCTGTCGCTGGGATTCATGGGCAAGTACCGGGTACACCCGCAAGGCCCGTTCAAGATTGAACAGATTCGCAGCCAGATGTACGAGCTGCTGATTCGCAGCCGTGATGACGACACGCCGAAAGAGCTGTCGCCGTCGATCAAGCCGGCGGCTGGCCTGAAGGGCAAGATTTTCACCTTCCTGCCGGTATGGATGCTGTGGGCGGTGCTGCTGCTGGGCGGCTTTGGTATTTACAGCTGGCTGCTGATGGATCTCAACAAGCAGTCCGATGCCACCGCCAGCCGTGTGGCCGCATTGGTGCCCCATGAAAACGTCACCATGGCGCAAACCAACGAGCCGCACCCGGAAGCTATTCGCCTGATGACCTTGCTGGCGCCGGAAGTGGAACGTGGTCTGATCAAAATTGACCATTACATGACCCACACCTCGCTGACCTTGCAAGGCGGTGAGCTGTTCGGCTCGGGCACGGATGAACTCAACAGCATGTTCAATCCGGTGCTCGACAAAATTGCCAAGGCGCTGGAAACCACCACCGGCCGCATCGTTGTCACCGGCCATACCGACAACCAGGCGATTCGTACGACCCGTTACCCATCCAACTGGCATTTGTCGCTGGCGCGCGCGTCGGCCGTGGCTCGCTATTTGGGTCATTCGGGCGATCTGACCGGCCGGTTGTTGCCGGAAGGTCGTGGCGACCGTGAGCCGGTAGCCAGTAACGACAGCGCCGAAGGCCGTGCGCAAAACCGTCGGGTGGTGATTGATGTGTACCACAGCGGTGCCCGCGCCAGCTCAGAAGATCAGGCGTCCAGCCTTTATCCGCAAGCCAAGGAAAGCCCGGCTGCAACCGATGTCGCGGTTGCAGTAGCGGCGGAGAGTAACCAGTCATGAAGAAAGTGATTCAGTTTATTACCCAGGGATGGTTTCTGGCCCTGATCGGCATCATTCTGCTGGCGGCGGTGGTGTGGTTCATCGGCCCGGTGATCGCCATTGCCGACTACAAGCCGCTGGAGTCCGACGTGGTGCGTCTGGGCGTGATTTTTGTGGTGCTGGTGCTGTGGGGGCTGAACAATCTGCGCAGCAACCACTCGGCCCGCAAGTCCAGTGAAGCGCTGGAAGAAGCCATTGATGAGCCGGTTCAAAATCGTAACGGCGAAACACCATCGGCGGAAAGCAGCCATGAAGAGCAGGTGTTAGGCGGCCGTCTGAAAGAAGCCATCGGCCTGATGCAGGGGCGCAAATCCGGCTTCTCGCTTGGTAAGGACAAGCTCTACTCGTTGCCCTGGTACATGATCATCGGCGCACCGGGTTCCGGTAAAACCACCGCACTGAAAAATTCCGGGTTGGATTTCCCGCTCAAAAGCCAGATGGGCGAAGAGCCCATTCAGGGCGCGGGCGGCACGCTGTACTGCGACTGGTGGTTTACCGATCAGGCCATTTTTATTGATACCGCCGGTCGTTACACCACCCAGGATAACCCCAAGAAAGTGGAATCCCACGCCTGGCTGTCGTTTCTTACCCGCTTGAAAAAGGCGCGTCCGAAGCGGCCGCTCAGCGGCATTATGGTGGCGGTCAGCATTGAAGACCTGATTACCAAAACCGACACCCAGTTGAGCTTGCAAACCACTGCCATCAAGCAGCGTATTCAGGAGCTTAACGCGCACCTGGATATGGAGCTGCCGGTGTACGTGATGTTCACCAAAATGGACCGCATTACCGGCTTCAACAGCTTCTTCACCAGCATGAGTGATGAAGACCGCAAACAGCCGTGGGGCATTACCTTTGAAGAGCTGGGTGCTAACAAGGCACGACAGATTCTGGAGCAATTCCCGTCCCATTACGACGATCTGGTGCAGCGCATGAATGGTCAGGTGCGCAACCGACTGCACGACGAATCGTCGCCGGGCAAACGTAATCTGGTTTTTGAATTCCCACGTCAGATGCACGTGTTGCAGGCCTCGATTGCCGGTTTCCTTGGCAACATCTTCAGCCCCAACCAGTTTGAAGAGCCGTTTATCTTGCGTGGGGTGTATTTCGTCAGTGGCACCCAGGCCGCCATGCCGTCGCGTTGGGCGGGTGGGGTATTGCCGGCGGAATACTGCACCGCACCGGCCGAGCGTCCGGCACGTGAATCACGCTCTTACTTTGTTCAAAACCTGCTTAAAAATGTGATCTTTGCGGAGGCTGATTTGGCATCGCTCAATGCCCGTGTGCGGCAACGGAATCAATGGTTGTATCGTGGTGCCATGATGCTGGGACTGTCCGGCTTTGCCGGCATGCTGTATGCGTGGAACAACAGCATGGATTTGAACGAGCAGTATCTGGCCAAGGTCGACGAGACCGTTATGGCGTTCGAGAAGGAATCCGGTGGCTCGCTGGACACTACTTCCGACTGGTTAACCCTGTCGCGTTCCATGGACACCCTGCGCGATGCACCGACGGGCTACAGCGATGCCGATGCATCACCAGCATTGGCGGAAGGCTTTGGTCTGTACCAGGGTGACAAGGTTGGCGTTCAGCTGCGCGCTACCTATCTGGATGCCCTGAGTGTGTACTTTATGCGTGACGTGGCTCGCATGATGTCCGAGCAGATTCGCAACGCCGAAGACGATGACGAGCTACTGTACGAGTCGCTCAAGTATTACCTGATGCTGTTCAGCCCGGAGCACATGGACACCGAAGGCTTTGAAGTGTGGGCCAGCTTGCTGTGGGCGCGCACCATTCCGGGTGAGTTCAATCAGGGACTGCGTGACAACCTGGCGATGCACTTGCAGCAAGCCTTGGCTAACGCACGTTACCCTCGTTCCATGAACGAAGAAGTGGTGGAAGACGCCCGCGACATTCTGGCTCGCACGCCGTTGGATCAGCGTTTGTACCGTCGCCTGAAACTGGACGCACTGGCAACCGGCAAGGAAGGTTTTGACGTCGAATCGGTGTTGGGCAAAAAAGCCGAGATCCTGTTCTACCGCCGCAGTGGCAAAGCCCTGCCAGAAGGTATTCCGGAGTTTTTCACCTACAACGGCTTCCACACCAACTTCAACGTACAGCGTCAGCGCATGGCCCAACGATTGGCCGATGAGCAATGGATTTACGGTGATGACATGCACGCCGAGCTGAGCGATGACGACATCGACGCTATCAGCAAGCGCGTTGCCGAGTACTACTACGCCGAATACAACCAGCGTTGGGACGACTACCTGGGCGATTTGCGCATTCGCTCGTTCAGCACCGTCGATGGTGGTCAGGCCGTGGTGCGTATGCTGGCCGGTGCCGACCAGCCGCTGGTGAAAGTGCTGGATGCGGTTCGCAAGCACACCGCACTGAGCACCTTGCCGGGTATTTCTGAAGAGCAGAAAGAGTCGCTTAAAGAAGCCTCGCAAGAATTTGGTCCTAATCAGCTGAACCGCCTTAAGCGTCTGGTGCCGTCTGATCTGGCCGATGGCGCTGAGCTGCCGGGGCAGGAAGTTAGCGATCACTTCTACGAAATCAACGATTACACCTCGGAAGGCAAGGGCCGCCAGCTGGATCAACTGCAAGAGTCGTTCAACGGGTTGTATGAATACTTCCAGTCGCTGTCGTATTCCGATGACGTAAAAGCTACTGCCTTTGAAGCGGGCCTGAACTCCCAGTCTGGTGGCCAGGCGCTCAATGCCGTCAAGAAAGCCATGGCGGAATCGCCGCAGGTCGTTCAGGGCTGGTTTGAATCCGTTGCTCAGAACACCTCTCAAGTGACCGTGGTTGCTGCCAAAGGCCACCTGAACAATGCCTGGAAATCCGATGTTGTCGGCTTCTACAAAGTCGCTTTGGAAGGCCGCTACCCGATCAATCCGAACAGCGATCAGGACATTCGACTGGCCGACTTCGCTACCTTCTTTGGCCCGGGCGGCACGCTGGACAGCTACTTTGGTGAATACATTGCGCCGTTTGTGGACACCACCCGCACTCCGTGGCGCTGGAAGAAAAACATTGGCCTGAGCGTATCCAGCCTGCGCATGTTTGAACGCGCTCATCGGATTCAGCAGTCGTGGTTTAACGGCGGTGATGCCTTGCAGGTGCCGATGACCATTCGACCGGACGAACTGAACAGCAGCGTCAACAAGGTCACGCTGGTGATGGATGGCGAGTCGATGGATTACGGCCATGGCCCGATCCGCTCAACGGAAATGACCTGGCCGGGCGGCGAGCCACAAAGCCGACTGACGTACACACTGGTTAGCAAAGGCACGCCAATCAGCACCCGTGCCGATGGCGAATGGGGCTGGTTCCGACTGATTGACCGCGAAGGCAAACTGAAGAAGCGCAAGGGCAAGGACGACTGGATGCTATCGTTTGAAGTCTCCGGTATTGATAGCAGCTTCCTGGTGTTGCCGGGCAGCGTCTACAACCCGTTCGACCAGAACGACGTGCGCAACTTCGAACTGCCGGAGCGCCTGTGAGTTTCTCGGCCAACTGTGGCCTGTTCGGGAAGGTTCCCCAGCAGGCCGAGTTCATCAACCACTTCCTCGACAAGGAACTGACCGAGCTGTGGCACCAGTGGCTGCAAGCCAGCATCAGCGTCAGCAAGGAGCAGCTGGGTGATCAATGGATTGAGTATTACCTCACCAGCCCGATCTGGCACTTTGCCTTGTCGCCGGGGTTGATCAGCCCTCATGGCGTAGTGGGGTTACTGATGCCCAGCGTTGACGAAGTGGGGCGGTATTTCCCTGTGACCATGATGCACGCCGCTGACCACGATCCGTGGTCGGCCTACTTGAACGGCGAGCAATGGTTTCATGGTGCTGAGTCGGTGCTGCTGAACGTGCTCGACGAAGACATGAGCTACAACCACTGGATTGGTCAGGTAGAAGGCATCCCGGAACCGCGATTTGCACTGCTGGATAAATACCAGATGGACGCAGGTCACTCATCGGCCCGCGCCGGTCTGGTGAGCAATCTGGGTGGTCATAGCCATTCCGGCTTGATGCACACACTGATGCAGGGCCTGACCGAACGCGCGTTCGGCCCGTTTGGCCTGTGGTGGACCGCAGGCTCGGAACATATCGAACCCTGTCTGGCGGTATCGGCGCAAATGCCGGACGCCGGGCAGTTTGCGGCACTGTTGGATGGCCGCTGGCAACATTGGGGATGGCCAATGAACCTTCCCATGGACGGTGAAAGGTAAGCGTGTTGATGATCGAAGGTGGCATTGCGTCCACGGGTGTGACCCATGAAGGCCTGGTACGGGCGCGCAACGAAGACAGCATTCTGGTGGCCCCGGAATCCGGCTTATGGGTAGTGGCCGACGGCATGGGTGGCCATGAAGCAGGTGACTATGCCAGCCAGTGTGTGGTTACTCACTTGCAGCAGGCGGCCCGAACTCACAGCGGTGCCAGTTTGGTCGAGCACTTGGCCAGCGCCGTAGAAAGCGCCAACCGCGAAGTGTACGACTTCTCGAAATGGCAAAGCGAAGACGGCATCGTCGGCACCACTTTCGTGGCGCTGGTGTTGGAAGGGGAGCACTTTCACTGCTTCTGGACCGGCGACAGCCGCTGCTACCTGCTGCGCGACGACCGCCTGCAAATGCTCAGCCGCGACCACGCTGACGAAGGCGGCCTGCTGCACGGCATTGGCATCGACCCCGAGCCTTTTATTGATTACGTTAACGGCTACCTCTACGAAGGCGACCGTTTCTACTTATGCACGGATGGCATCAACAAGGTCATAACCGACCAGCAGTTGGAAAACACCCTGCGCCAATGGCACGAAGACATCGACCAGATCAACAACCGACTGGTCTACGATGCCTTGCGCCGGGGCGCGCCGGATAACTTCAGCAGCATTATTGTGGATGTGTGACGGCCGTTAGGCGGCAGCGGAATAACATGCCGCCAAGTGCCTTTATTTCCAATGAGTCAGTAAGCTCTGTTGCAGCTCGGCGTTGTTGGCCACTTCCGCTACGTAGGCGAAGAAGTCGTTTTGCTCGTCTTCCTCTGGTTGGCCCGGGCGTGACAACCCGAACTGTTGCCACCAGGCCGTGTAGGTAATGTCTTTGCTGCTGATAGTGTCTGCAATGGTGAAAGTGGTGGTGCCTGAGCTGACGCAGTGCAGATACTTCACCGCACAGTCGCTGCTGTTCAAATGCCAGATACGATGGTTGATTTGCAACACCAGTTGCTGGTCTTGTCGGTAAATCGCGCAGATCTGATGGGGTAAGGCAAACAGGCAGCCGCTAACGTCTGGCTGTGCTTCTGTTGCGGATTGGGATTGCTCGACGGGCTGCCAAAACCCGGTCATGGGGTCGAACTCGACTCCAGTGCCGCAACGATTGAATGGTCTGGCCAGAATCATTGGATGTCCTTTTTCAAAACGGCTGCTTCTTGTTCACAAGGGCTTCAGACAACTTCAGCCAAGCCAGTCAGCAAATCCAGCTCGATATCCCGTCGTAGCAAAAACTGCTGGTAGTCCGCCGCTGTGGGGTACAGGGCACTCCGTGGTGCTATTGGATGATGCAGCGAGTGACTCAGTGAATTCGGATGTTCGTTATCCGATTCGCTGCCTGAAGCGCTCGTTAGATCAATATTGAGGTAGCCCTGCTCAACATCTGCCCCCGTTGCTTCTGAATCAAATCCCTGCTGCTCCAGCCACTGCTGCCTCGATGCCAGCGTTTGCAGATACAGCAAGCGCTGGTGACGTACCCATTCGACTTGCTGGGCATTGGTCCAGTCCACTTGATAACGGCTGCTGTGAAAACGGGAATCCGGGCCAGGCACATAGCCGTAGACTCCGGTTTGAGAGGCTTCCAGTGTGGCGGGAACGTCTTCGGGAGAAATATTCTGTGGTAGCACATTGGCAGCACCAGAGGTTGGTGCGACGGGGCCATCACTGCTGTTGGCACGCTGTGGGTCTTCGCCGAAACCAGCCTGGGCAAATACCTGCGCAATGGCAATAGGTGCCAACGCTTCCCGCTCTGCTTCGGGCAGGCTTTCCAACTCGTCGGCCTTGGCATTGAGCTGATTGCAGACGGCATCCGGATCGGCGAGCAAGACGATTTGTTCGCCCATTGCCTGATTCAGGTGATCGCGAACGGCCAGGTAGCGCAGGGTTTCAATGGTGCCCGGCGCTTGCGGCGCGTTGTCGTCTTCATCGTGATGATGATGGTGATGATCAGCCGCCAATGATCACGTTCCCCGAGCCCATGGCGACTTTGCCGCCACATGAAATTGCATCGCCGACACGAGCCGCGGGCATTCCATTGATCATCACAGAGCCGGAACCTGCAGAAATGCTGCGCGGGTGTGGTGGGTTAAAAGGAATCACGTGCAGCAACACCATATCCCCCTGTCGGGCGGCGGGCAGTTTGTTAATAAGCACATTGCCACTGCCCATCAAAATCGGTGTTGGCGGCCATGGCCCGTGGTTGGAAGCGATATCGCCCAGTCGGGCAGCGGGTTTTCCCATGTTCGATCCTCCCGATCAGTTCAGCATAATGGCGCCAGCCTTGATTGCTACCTGGCCGCCGTCGATGGTGATTTTGGAACCGCCCACTTGCAGTGTGATGCTACTGCCAGCCTTGATGGTGATGCTACCACCGGCTTCCAGTTGCAGGTTGCCACCAAACTTTTGCTTGCCATCGCCACCAACACTGACCGACTGATTGCCACCGATATCCAGTGAGCTATCCGCACCCACGGTTTCGGTGTGTTTGTTGGTAATATCGATTTTCTGATCGTTCTGAATGGTCAGGGTTTGGTCATGCTGAATGGTGAAGGTCTGATCGTTCTTTACCAGACCGTTGTGGTCTTTTTCAGCCTGAAAATAGACCTCTTCCTCGCCCTTTTTGTCTTCAAAGTACAGCTCGTTGCAGTTGTCTACACCGCCGCCTTTCATCGAACGGGTACGAATGCCCGAACGGGTGCCCATTTGGGCGGAGTAAGGTGGTTTGTGTTCGGTGTGGTACAGCGAGCCCAAAGCGAACGGGCGTTCGGGGTTGCCGTTTTCAAACGCGACCACCACTTCCTGGCCTACCCGTGGCAAGAAATAGGCACCGAACTCGCTGCCAGCAAAGCCCTGCATGACACGCAGCCAGCAGGTGCTTTCCTGATCAGATTTGCCCAGCCGGTCCCAGTGGAATTGCACCTTGATACGGCCGTATTCGTCTGTGTGGATTTCTTCACCTTTGGGGCCGGTGACAACGGCGGTTTGCAACCCCTGAATTTTGGGTGCCGCAGCATCCGGGAAAATCAGTGTGCCGCGTGGCACGGCTTCTGCCCGGCAGTTGAATAGGCCACGGTTGTTGTCGGCGCTGATCACCATACGGGTGAGGGTGAACTCTTCGTCCTTTTGTTCAAAGGCACCAATAATGCCGCCCACTGGGGCCAGCTCGACACTGAAGTGATGACCAAGATCGAGGCCACGGCAGTCGCCGCCGCCATGGAAAATGGACGAGCGATTGGTTTCGTTATCTCGACGGGCACTGACACGCAGCTTGCCATCGCCCTTGGTTTCGATGGTGTCGGAGTATACGTACGACTCCAGATCCATAACGCCGGTGGCGCCCGCCATGCTGCCAGCGGCATTGGACTTCACTTCTACTTTTTGCTGCGGCGTCATGTAGTTGTACGAGGTTTCGCTGTACTTGCCGGTCACAAAACGGCCGCTGTTCTGCCAATAGGTCAGATGGTCGACAGATGGGGTGTGTGACTGCACTCGCACCTTGGCCGGGCTCATGGCGGGCAATGAGTTGGCATCGTCGGTGATGTTCAACGTGTGCTGGCCATTTTTGTGGGTGAAGTAGAAGGTCAGGCCCGACTGTTGGCAAATACGCTTGAAAAACTCCAGGTCGGTTTCGTTGTACTGCACCCAGAAGCGCTTGTTGCTGTGGCTGTTGGCCAGATCGACCTTGAATTTGGCGTTGTCGCCGTAGTCCGCAAAGATGGTGTTGATGACCTTGTCGACCGGCTCGTCCTGAAAAATACGACAATCGGAGCGGTGAGCCAGTAGCAATTCCAACCAGGAAGTAATGGTCAGTTGATACAGGCTGCGTTCGCCCGCATTACTGGTGCCTTTGGCTGATAATTCTGAAACCAGTCCATTGAAATAGCGTTTGCTGTCATCGCTTTTAATCAATTCAATAGTGGCGGACGTACCTACTATGTCTTCTGGTTTTAAACTGTGATTTTGTTCCGAAAATACATTGACCTTAAATGTAAATCCTCGCGACATGGAAAACTGACATTCCATGTTATCGGCAACCAAAACCCCTGACCCCAGGGTGGTTTCGATACGGAAAAGGCGTTTATCCTGGGTTTGCAAGCTTGCCATGTCGGCTCCTTTCTATTTATTGGCCCTGTATCCATGGGGCCTTCAGGGTGATTTTTGGTTTTCGGAATCATTCGTTAACCAAACCGCTGATCAGGTGAATATGTGAACCAAGTCAAATAATTCTGGATTTTTAACGACGTAATAATACCGATTTAATTTTTGTTTTATTGTCTGGATTTATGAAATCGAGAATGGAGTCACTATTTACGGTTTGACTTGAAGATGACCTGAAACAAAAATCCCCATACGAAATTTTAAGGTGAGATTATGCGCGTTTCACAAAAATAATATTTTTGTGTTTTACGTCATAAAAAGGAAAAACAGTGGCCGATATGGATGTCAAAATGAGAACCAGATCTATGAAAAACGCAGTCGTACCGGCTTCTGAATATTTTCAGGAGGTGGCGTAATGTCTGCCACTGTGGTGCCTGTCGCTCATCCTTCCTTGCTGGGGTTTCAGTTAGGGGAAGAGTTCTGGATCTTTGCGGCACAGGATTTTCAGCCTTCAACGTTTCTATTGTTCAAGCGCCAGGGCTTTGCTGGTGACCCATCCATCTTCAGCTTTTCAACAGAACTGGACTGGTTGCTTGAAGAACTCGACGATGGTCAGGTTCTCGATCTCTATCGGCTCTCTGGCAGAGAAATAGAAACCCATTGGCTTTTTGGTTCCACACAGAATGACCTGCGTGAATTGATCATGTCCGGAGAGTTGCGGGCATTCAAGTTGGATGAGCAGACTGCGCGTCGTATGTCTAACCGGAACGATACTATTTTCAGCGATGCTACAGGATACGAATCTACTGAAAGCTCACCCGTCAATGCGCTTAGAGCGCAACTCGCCGATAAGTTTGCAAAAGATCTGGAAGAATTCTGGATCGGCAAAGACAAAGCCGACAAGCTGCATTGGGACAAGAACGCAATTCATCGTGAATTGGTCGAAGCCGTTGATAGTGGGGCAGAGGTTGTCGACTTTGCTTACGATACGATCGTCGGAATCCTTGATTTATTGATCTTTGCCATAGAAGTGACGGCCGAAGTTGTTGTGGCTCGTGCACAGGTCAAGATGCTCGCTCAACGTGCGTTTGCCAATTATCTCAAGGGCAATCAGGAAGCCGCTCGAAAAGACCTCGAAGCTATTGGTATCAAGGTCGATGGCTGGATGAAGAGTGCCGAAACAGTGGCCGCAAAAATTCAGCAGGGGCTGGATCTCTTCAATCTGATGATGAACGACCCGCTGACCCGTCAGCTTCTGACCGACTACCTTGATGCACGCTACGAAAGCCTTCCGTTCCGTGACAGTCGAACGGTTCCAACCCGATTGGTGCTAGAGGTGGGTGTTGAGGTGCTTCTGGCATTGGCCAGTGGTGGTGGTAGTACGTTAGCAAAGGTATCAGCCAAAGCAGGCAAGGCATTCTCTGCTGGTGCGGTAAAAGCTGCGAAACTTTCCCGAATCGGCCCTTTCACGCTCGAAATGATCGACCTTATGTGCGACATGGCGAGGTTGATGCGTAAGGCCGAGATGAAAGCGGATGACGTGGTTGAAGAAGTGAGGATTTATCCAGAGAGCCGTAAAGATAAAAAAGAAGGTGTAAGAGACAGCAGGCCTAGTCATAGGACTATCAAAGAAAACTTTGGAAACAACGAAGCTACTTGGACCGTTGATGAGAATGGTCTTCCCATATCTGTTGAAGCGACGCTAAAAGAAACATCTTCAGTAGCCAGGTCTAGTGCAGAAAAAGAACTTCAAGGCTCTGTTGGTGGAGAGGCCCGACTGTCCGATGATGACGGTGGGCACATGGTTGGTCATCGATTTATGGCAGATCAGGGAGAGAAAAACCTGTTCCCTCAAAACTCAAACCTGAATCGTAGCGCCTACAAAAAAATGGAGAACGAATGGGCGGACTGGACATCTGAAGGTTTTGAAGTGAGGTTAAAAGTCGAATTGGACCCTCCAGGGGCTGCGCGACCTGATACAGTATTCGCTGATTATGAAGTTTATGACCCAAGCTCTGGACGAAAGGTTTTTGAACGTTCTCATGAATTCGATAATATAGCAGGGCAGGAATTTGATCGTATGCCCAAAGCCGATATTTCTAAATATAGGGGAAAGTAATGAATAATGAAGTTGTCATGGATATCTGCCGTGATGTTCTTGAGGAGAGTAATTTATCCTCTATAGACTGGGATCTGGTTTCGGTGGTTGTTGATATTAGTGAAGGGCATTTTGCTCAGAGCGGATTTCTCTACCGTGCTTCCGACTACGAGCCATGTACGGTGAAAACAAATAATCGTAAGCAGTTCTCAAATAACTGTCGTAAATTGCAAGAATCTATAGCGAGAGACAGTGGGCGTTTGGTGAAGCAAATGCTAATTCAGGTAGAGAAGGAATCAGGTCGTATAAAAATTGATTTCGAATTCGATGATCCAACGCGCTGGTCGATTGGCCCTGGTAACTTGAAAGAAATTCGCGAATCTTTACGACCAAAATTTGACTAAGCATTTTCTTATCCAGGCTCTATCTATCTGATAGAGCCTGCCTGACTCAGCCACGCCACCGACTCCCGTGGTGGCCGACTGTCTTACCGTTTCAACGACAGTGGTTTGCCGGTATGGATTCGACAGCCAGAAGGCGATGAAACCTTCTACGAATACGACCGCGACGGCAACCTGATCAAACTGATCGATCCAGCAGGCAATGTTGAATTATTCCAGTACAACCACAACGGCCACCTGATTCGTCACACCAACAAACTGGGGCATAGCCAGAAATTCAAGGTCAACGACGCGGGCCAAATGCTGGAAGCGACGGACCCAACCGGTGCGGTATGGAAGCGTAGTTACGATCGTTCTGGCCGTTTGATCAGTACCACCGCCCCCACTGGCACAACCACTCGGTTCGACTACAACCCTGCGGGACTGCTGGCAGGCATCACCGACGCCAACGGCAACAAAACCAGCTACCTGTGGGACCATCACCACCGGGTAACGGCCGTTCGCAACCCACTGGGTTCCCATACTCGTTACACCTACAACGAACGCGGTCAGCTCACCCGTGTTCGTTACCCCAACCAGCAATACCAGGCGTTTGAATACAACGACGCTGGTCAGTGCATCGCGGTACTGAACAGCGACGGCAGTCGCGCCCGTTATGAATACAGCCCGCTGGGGCATCTGGCGGGAGTAACAGACCACACCGGCCGCACCACCCGATACCAGTACGACAAGCTGTCGCAGGTGGTAAAACGCTCCGACGCCAGCGGACAGTCGTTCGACTACCACTACGACGCCGAACGCAACCTGATTGGCCTCACCAACGAAAACGGTGAGCAATATCAGCTGAAGTACGACGGCAACGAACGCCTGATCGAAGAAATCGGTTTCGACGGCCGTGTTCAGCGTTATGAATACAACGCTGCCGGTCATCTGGTTGCCAGTGAAGAGCTGGGTCCAATCGGCACCAATAGCATGGTGCAAAAACGCATCGGCTACCGCCGTGACGCCGAAGGCAAACTGCTGTCGCAAAAAACTCGAAACCGACAACGGCCAGTCAAGCTACCAGTACCTCGCCAACTACCGCTACGACCCGGCCGGTCGTTTACTGCAAGCCAACAACCCGCATCGGGAACTCAGCTGGCAGTACAACCCGGCGGGCCAGGTCATCAAAGCGCTGCAAGATCAGCACGAACTGACCCATGCCTACACTCCAGCAGGCATGCGCAGCAGCACTCGACTGCCAAGTGGCGATGAAATCCGCCACAGCTTCAACCCAGCCGGACAAACCGAATCCGTTCACTGGAATAACGAACTGATTACCGGCTTTGTTCACGATGAGTCCGGCGGCGAACAGGCACGGTTGTTTGGTAACGGCCTGTCGCAACAGAACAGCTTCGACCCGCAAGGGCGCTTGTTAGAACAAACGCTGAGCAACCACCGTGGCCAACAAGACAGGGTGATCAACCAGCGTAAATACCACTACAACGCCGCTGGCCAAATCAGCCAGATCGACGACCAACTGCGCGGCAGCACTCAGTACCACTACGACAACATCGACCGACTGGTACAGGTAAAAGGCCCGCAGCCGGAGCAGTTTGTACACGACCCGGCCGGTAACCTGCTGGGAACAAAAGACGATGTAGATGCCAGTACAGCGACAACAAACTCGGGCAATAAAACCCCGCAGGTCACGGGTAACCGCCTAAACTTCCAGGGCGACCGACACTACACCTACGACGCCCAGGGCAACCGTGTTGAACAACGCCGAGGCAAAGACGGCAAGCAGATCACCCGTTACCGCTACGATCATCAGAACCGCTTAATCGGAATCGAACAGGAAAACGCTGCCAGCCCAAATGCCAGTGAAAACCGCAACCACCTGACTCGAACCGAATACCAATACGACGCCCTCGGCCGCCGTATCCGTAAAATCCACAAAAACGCCAACGACCAAACCACCGGCGGCACCGAGTTCTACTGGAACGACGACGTCCTGCTGACCGAACAGGCGTTGGATGTATCGGCCGAAGATCCAAACGCCGTTGAGTCGGGAAGATCAGGCGACCTCCAGCCAACCCGCTACTACGTGTTTGAACCCAACAGCTTCAAACCATTAGCCTTTGTTCAGCACGAAGAAATCCATCACTACCATCTGGATCACCTCGGCACACCACAGGAAATCACCAACGCCAGCGGCGAACTGGTCTGGACCGCCCAATACAAGGCCTACGGCTCGTTGGCATTGGCACCCATTCGAAAAGTCGAAAACAACCTGAGGTTCCAGGGCCAATACTTCGACGAAGAAAGCGGCTTGCACTACAACCGCTTCCGTTATTACGATCCCGAGTGCGGCCAGTTTATCAACCAGGACCCGATTGGGTTATTGGGTGGCAACAACAACTACCTGTATGTGCCGAACCCGGTGGGATGGGTTGATCCGTGGGGGTTGGTGTGTAAAGAAACCGTAGATACAGTTTCTGTTCAGAGGCTTAAAGAACGAGGGTTTTCTGGTGTTAAGGTTACAGACAACGGTGGTCTAGATTATTCCGATAGTAACGCCTTATTTGAAAAAGAAGGCGTTAATCCTATCGTTGAAATTGAGTATTCTGGAGACTATTTGACTGATTTCGAAAACGCTAGTAGAGCAGCTCTAGATCAAAAGTCTACTCCTAGTGGGTACGTTTGGCATCATTTAGATGATTATGATCCTGCTACCAATAAAGGCACTATGCAGCTGGTTAAACGAGAGGCCCATAAAGGTATACCTCACAATGGTGGTGTTTCCCAGTATAAATCTTCGACTGGTAATTCATACACGTTCAAAAGTTGGTGATATATGAATGAAGAGATAGCAAATTATGTTAGTTCGTGTTTTGGTACGAATTTTCCTGCATGGGATTGGAATCTCTCTGACTCGTTAGAAGATGTTTTCTATAGCGTTGATTTTGACAATGGTGAAGGACGTGTCGTTATACATGAATTCTTCAGTTTTGATGAAGTGTTGTCCAGTCATGAAGAATTAGATAAATACTCTGTGCCAAATGATATTAATCCTAGTAGCCTAATTCCATTTGCTTGTGATCGAGGTGGTAATTACTTTGCGTTTAAAAATGATGATGGTAACGTTTCTTTGATATTCTATGTTATCGAGGGGGAGCCTGAGGTTATTGCTGAGTGGAAAAGCCTGAGTGATTTTATGGGAAATATTAAGGCTTGGAAATATGATGGCGATAGTCGCGTTGAAGTGATTTTGGAGCACTGACAGGACGGCAACAAACAGGACACCCACTTTAAGTTCTGTAGTGGTCAACTGATTCCGGACACGGTTTTAAGTTTTTCTTCTGCGGCGCGAGGGCTGATTCCTCCGTTCGCAGTGTAACCCTCCCCTGATTAGTACCACTCTTTATTAGAGGTTTTCCGGGGTGTTTGTTTGTTCACGATACTCGCTTGGTGTCAGATCCCCGAGTGATTCGTGTGGTCGTTCTTCGTTGTACTCCCTCATCCAGCGACTGGTAATGTCTCTGGCTTCGTCCAGATCGCTGAAGAGATAATAATCCAGTATTTCCGTTCTGTAAGTTCGGTTGAACCGTTCTACGTAGCCATTCTGGGTCGGCTTCCCCGGTTTGATAAACTCCAATTTCACGCCATGCTCTTCAGCCCATTCCGCTAACACCAGTGCTGTAAATTCAGGCCCATTATCCATACGGATCTGAGCAGGATAGCCTCGCCATTCTGCGATTCTATCCAGTGTACGGATGACTCGTCTGGAAGGTAGATTCAAATCGATTTCAATCCCGAGTATTTCACGATTGAAGTCATCGACGACGTTGAACGTCCTGAATCGCCGTCCGCATTTGAGCGCATCACTCATAAAATCCATCGACCAACTACGATTCTCGGCTTCAGGCACAGCCAGTGGTTGCGGATACCGGTTCGGCAACCGCTGCTTGCCTTTGCGTCGCAGGTTCAGCTTGAGCTGGCAATAGATCCGATACACCCGTTTGTGATTCCACGGATGCCCGAGCTTTCGCAACTTCACGAAGAGTTTGCGGAAGCCATATCTCGGGTACCTCTCCGAGACACTTTGCAAAGCCTCAATGACAGCATCATCCCGATGCGGATCGGGACTGTAGTGATAGGCGCTTCGGGCGATATTCAACGCTCGGCAACTGCGACGTTCGCTGAGTTGATGCTCGCCTTTCAGGGCATCGACCAATAAGCGCTTCTCTGCGGGTGTCAGAGCTTTTTTTCGATCACATCCTTGAGCGCTCGGTTTTCCAGGGCCAGGTCAGCGTACAGGCGTTTGAGCTGGGAAAGCTCGGACTCCATGTCTTTCATCCGCTTGACGTCGGAAGCTTCCATACCGCTGTATTTGCTTTTCCAGTTGTAATACGTGGCTTCGGATACGCCGTGTTCACGGCATACGTCCTTCACGGTTCGACCGGCTTCGACGGCTTTGAGGATGGTGATGATCTGGCTTTCAGTGAAGCGGGATTTACGCATGAGACGATCTCCTTAGTGCGTTGATTATCCCGGAAAATCTCCAGTTATGAATGGCTCAGTTTTTGGGGAGGGTTACATGACGGCCTTGGCTAATCCCCCCTGCAAATCCTTCTTCAGCAAAGGCAGCCTCCGTAGAGGCTGTGTTGTTGCCGTCAGCCGTTCAGATTGACGATCACACGACCTCGAATTTTGCCGTCGAGTAGGTCGTTCGCAGTATCAACAGCGCTTTAGAGGGAGATTTCGCGGCTAATTTCGCCAAGCATATCCGGGGTTACCAGCTCGGCCAGACGGCTCCAGGCTTGCAGGCGGTCGGCGTATGGACGGGTAACGCAGTCGATGCCAATCAGTTTGACGCTGCGCAGAATGAACGGCATCAGGTTGCCCGGCAGGTCGAGTCCCTGGGCCAGTCCGCAGGCGGTGACAGCGCCGCCATAGCGGGTGCTGGCCAGTGCGTTCATCAAGGTGTGGGAGCCTACACAGTCTACGGCACCGGCCCAGCGTTCGGCTTGCATCGGCTCGCCCGGCTGACTCAGTTCGTCACGGTGAATGATGTCGGCAGCCCCCAGACGCTTGAGGTAGCCGCTTTCTTGCGGGCGGCCGGTGGAGGCGACCACGCGGTAGCCGAGTTTGCTGAGCAGGCTGATGGCAAAACTGCCGACGCCGCCGTTGGCTCCGGTGACCAGAATGTCGCCCTGATCCGGGGTCACGCCCTGATCCTGCAGTGCCTGCACGCTGAGCATGGCGGTGTATCCGGCAGTACCAATCACCATGGTGTCGTGGGTGCTGAGTGCGGCTGGCACGGGCACCAGCCATTCGCTTTTCACCTGTGCCAGTTCGGCCATGCCGCCCCAGTGGGCTTCACCCACGCCGTAGCCGTTGAGTAGTACGCGATCGCCTTTTTTGAAACGGTCGCTGCTACTTTCTTCCACTACTCCCGCGAGGTCGATGCCCGGCACCAGCGGGAATGTCTGCACAATCGGGAATACCCGACCGGTGAGGGCCATGGCGTCTTTGTAGTTGAGGGTGGAGTATTCCACGCGTACACGTACGTCGCCTTCTGGTAGCTCGCTTTCGTTCAGTTGTACCAGTTCAGCGTGGTAGCCGCTGTCGTCTTTGTTGACTTGAATTGCTTTGAACATGGGGTGTCTCCGGGTCGTTTTGTGGTTCGGTTTTATTAGACCGATCGTGTAATTAAAGTGTTAAAAAAACTCCGCATGGCGGAGTTTGGTGTTCATTTTTTCTGGAAGAAAGGTCTTGTGGCAAAGAGCTTTTCAGGCACAGAACTTCAGGCTCCCAGCCCTTTACGAAACCAGCGATACCAGTCCTGCAGTGCCTTGTTCGACTGATCCAGCCGGGAGCGCATCACCGCCCCTTCCCAGCCAATCCAGAACAGGTGGGCAAGTTCGGCGTCTGTTTCGCTGGCGCTTATTTGCCCGGCAGCGCGGGCGCGGCCTAAGCATTCGGCAAACTGTTTTTCCCAGCCCTCGAACGCCCGTTGTATGGGCGCGCGCAGGCTGTCGGGTAACTGGCTGACTTCCTGGCCGAGATTGCCAATGATGCAGCCGCGGCGATATTCGTGGTGATCAATCCACGCCACGGCTTTTTCAACAAACAGATCCAGCTGTTGCAACGGTGTACGGTCGTCGCTACCAAAACAACTGACGAGCAATCGACAGAACGCCTGATCATAGGCTTCCACGACCGCCAACACGTAGGCTTCCTTACTTTTAAACAGATGATAAAAAGAGCCTTTGGGTATCCCCACATGCTGTAACAGCTGTTCGAGGCCGGTGGCGCTAAAACCTTGTGCTGTGAGAATGTCGATACCGCTGGATATCAATAAGCGTCGGGTTTCGTCGCTGCTCTGACTGTCTTTCGACGGACGCCCACGGCGGCGCTTGAGTGGCTGCTGACGCTGCTGAATATCAAACTGACTGAATAGAATGTCTTCCATCGCATTAATTAAACTACTTGGTTTAATTAAAGGATACGCCAATGGCAGTCAGCCTGTACAGTGTTAATTCGAGGCCCTTCCTTTTCTGACATCCGATCCAGCAGCCCCGTCGAATACAGGGTTTTTTTGAACCACTGAATGGAAAACTTCGCGCCCTTCTGTGTGTACGTCCCGCCGTCAGGTTCAGAACTCCCAAACAGGACACCCACTCCAAACTCAGCATCCTCGTGCTCACTGAGGAATTTGCTCGACTTTCAGCATTGCTCGTTGTCGTTGTTTGAGGGCTGGTGATACAGCGTGTTTCACGGCGGCTTTGAGCTGATATCGCTACCACAGGGGCGAGTGTTTGCCACAGGTTTTGAGCTGATAGATCTGATGATGTGGCGGAGCAGGGAATGGAGTGATCTAGCCAGCCAATAAGCGTTTGGCTTGGGTTACTCCGGTTGGTCGCTTGTAGCCCAGCTGTTCACAGACCTGCCGAACGTCGGCTTCATTGCCCACAAAGGTGCTGAAACAGCTTTCAAACTGCTGGGTCATGCTCAGCCATTGCTGGTCGTCCAGCCCGATGCGACGCAGGATTAGTGCGAGCTTGTCGTCAATCGCTCCGCGTTTGTTGGAGCGAATAATACGCCCGGTTTCATCGACTAACGCCAGATAGGGTTCTACCCCGTTTTCACGGACGGTTTAATAAAGCCTAATATTTGTTGTCTTGTACCGTGAGCCTACCCTCTACAAGCCTTGCAACTTCTGCAACCTCAACTCTCAGGCACAAAAAAGCCCAAGTGAACGAATCACCTGGGCTTTCGTGGAATATGGTGGAGATGGCGGGAGTTGAACCCGCGTCCGCCAATCCTCCACTAGAAGATCTACATGCTTAGTCATCTCTATTGATTTAGCCAGGCACGACCCGAGTGACAGGGCATGACCAGCGAGCTCGATCAGGTTTTAGCCGTTCAGTTCCGAGCGAAACATCCAGGCGATCCTATGGGGCTCAGCCCTCGTCCCCCAGTCATAGGCACCTGAGTTCGGAGGTAGGCAGGGTTATTAGGCTGCCAGTGCGTAGTTTTCGTCGTTTGCGACTATAACTTTGTAGGACGTTTATTTACGAGATCGTCTTACCCTCTCGACATGCACCGCTAGCTTTGTAATCAACGTCGAATCCGGATCATCCCCAGAACCGTGTTACTGGCTGCTAACTGACGCCAGTCATGCTACGAGGCTGCTTTACTGCAAAAGTTCCTGTTGTGGAACCAGAAAGTTTGGCTTTCTCGAGCAAGAGGGGAATGGTAAAGCACATTCAGTACGTTTGCCAAGCCCCTGTTTTTATTTGTTTTTACAATAAGAGTTACGAATCAGCGCACGGAGTGCTTCATGATGCGTTCTTTCTGTTTCGCCCAGTCGCGGTCTTTGCTGCTGTTGCGCTTGTCGTGCATCTGCTTACCTTTGGCGAGGGCGATTTCGCCTTTGATCATGTGGCCTTTCCAGTAAATGGCGGTGCACACGCAGGTGTAGCCTTTGGCTTGCACTTTTTGTTGCAGGCGTTCGATTTCCTTGCGGTGCATCAGCAGCTTGCGCTCTCGACGAGGTTCGCACACAACATGGGTCGATGCCTGATTCAATGGTGTGATCAGGGCTCCGTGAAGCCAGGCTTCGCCACGGTGAAACTCGACAAACGAGTCAACCAGCTGGCATTTGCCTTCACGCATGGATTTTACTTCCCAGCCTTGCAACTCCAATCCGACTTCCAGCTTGTCTTCCAGGAAGTAGTCATGTCGCGCCTTTTTGTTGAGGGCGATGGTCGGGCTGGATGCTTTTGGTTTTTTCTTGGCACTCATAGGGCACTAACTGAAATTCGGGCTTGCCGGCATGATATCGCACAGTTTCTTTCCGCGTTAGCGCGAAAAGGTTCAAAACTGGGTCGACATTGGGTTGAGGCTAAATGACAAATCTTTGACAATAGCGCGATTCGTAAAGCGGAGTAGAATAACATGAATTCTGACAAAACCGGTATGCATGGAGTGTGGGCAAGCCGTTGGACTTTTGTATTGGCTGCTACCGGTTCGGCAGTTGGACTCGGTAACATCTGGAAGTTCCCTTATATCACCGGCGAAAATGGCGGTGGAGCGTTTGTGCTGGTGTATCTGGCGTGTATTTTGTGTGCCGGTATTCCGGTGATGATGGCGGAAGTCATGTTGGGCCGTAAGGGCCGCATGAGCCCAATCAATACCATGCGTAACATTACGCAGTCTGAAAATGCTCCGGTGTTCTTCCGTTCCATCGGTTGGATGGGCGCACTGGCAGGTTTCTTTATTCTGTCTTTCTACAGTGTGATTGCCGGTTGGACTCTGTCGTACATCGTTAAAATGGCGACTGGCGTTTTTGACGGTGCCAATGCCGATGTAGCGGGTGAGCAATTTGGTGGCCTGCTGGGCGACCCGGTTCAGCTGACGGTATTGCATACCATCTTTACTGTGCTGGTTGGCGTGGTGCTGGTTCGTGGTGTTCACAAGGGTCTGGAAAACAGCTTGCGTATGCTGATGCCTTTGTTGTTCATCATGCTGGTTCTGCTGTTGGGCTACGCGCTGACCACTCCTGGCTTTGGTGAAGCACTGTCGTTCCTGTTCAGTGTTGATTTCAGCAAGCTGTCTGGCGAGAGCGTGGTGGTGGCTTTGGGTCACTCCTTCTTTACTCTGTCTCTGGGCATGGGCGCCATCATGGCGTACGGCTCGTACATGCCGAAGCAGGCTTCTCTGGGTAAAACCGTTCTGACCGTGGGGATCCTGGATACGCTGGTGGCTCTGGTTGCCGGTATCGTGATTTTCTCGGTGGTGTTCTCCAACGGTCTGGAGCCAGGTGCTGGTCCGGGTCTGATGTTCCAGACTCTGCCAATTGCTTTCGCGGGTCTGCCACTGGGTGATCTGATCGGTACTGTGTTCTTCGTTCTGGTAGCGATTGCCGCATGGAGTTCTGCGATTTCCATCGCCGAGCCAGCCATTGCCTGGGCTGTTGAAAAGGGTCATTCCCGTTTGGTTGCAACCACTGCTGTGTGTGGTTTCTCCTGGCTGCTGGGTCTGGGTACTGTTGTTTCTTTCAATGTGGCAAGCGACTTCACCCTGTTCGGCAAAACCTTCTTTGACAGCCTGGACTTCCTGACGTCTAACATCATGCTGCCGCTCGGTGGTATCCTGATTGCTGTATTTGTTGGCTGGTTTGTTCGCAAGGAAACCATCGCTCATGAAGCCCGTGTGCAGTCTCCTGTACTGTTCAGCCTGTGGATCTTCATGCTGAAGTTTGTTTCTCCACTGGCTGTGGGTTACATCTTCATTAAAGGTCTGGGCATCTTCTGATCCGCGTGATCAGCCAACGTTAGATGCATGCGTCAGCGCCTTCGGGCGCTGGTGCTGTTTTGGCCAAGCAACGAGGTATCATGACCACCATTACACGCAGTGCGCTGGTAATGCACAGTGCCGAGCAAATGTTTGATCTGGTAAATGATGTGCGTCGCTATCCTGAGTTTCTGGATGGCTGCAAGAAAACGGAAGTGATTGATGAGGGCGATGATTTTATCAAAGCCACGCTGACGATCTCGAAGGCCGGGATTAATCAGAGCTTTAGTACGCATAACCGTTTGGTGCATCCCGAGAAGATGGAAATGGAGCTGTTGGACGGCCCGTTTACCCGTTTTCACGGCGTTTGGCACTTTCAAAAACTGTCTGACGATGCATGCAAGGTATCCCTGGACATGGAATTTGAAGTGGCGAACAAGATAACCGGCATGGCCCTCAGTGCCGTGTTCAAGCAGGTAGCCAATATGATGGTTGATTCATTTGTAAAACGCGCGAAGGAAATTTATGGCTGAGCAGATTACCGTTGAAGTGGCGTACGCCTTGCCGGAAAAGCAGCGTATCCTCAGCGTAACGGTGCCGGAAGGCACGACCATTCTGGAAGCGGCCAAGCTGTCCGGAATCACCCGTGAATTTCCGGATCTGGATGTTGAAAATGCCAAGATGGGTATTTTCGGTAAGGCGGTGCGTAATCTGGGCGATGCCGTCAACGATGGCGATCGCATTGAGATTTACCGTCCGTTGCTGATCGATCCGAAGCAGGCTCGTGCCAACCGGGCGGCCAAAACCAAGGATTGACGCTGAAGGTTCTGAAACGCAGTATCAAAAAAGCCCGTACTGTTCACAGTACGGGCTTTTTGTTTGTGTTTTTTTAGCACGGAGCCTATTCATCACGATCAGGCTCACAGCAGACAACTGCTGTGAGCGATGCTGGTGATTTAATGAGTTATTCAACCATGTCGGCAGGCACTGTGTTCAGGTTGGTTTCTTCTTTCGGTAAGGCATCCAGCGCGTCTTTTTCGTCAACCGCGTTGGTTGGCAAGCTGCCGCTGTAATGGTCGAAGCGATTGTTGGCATCGAAATACACCTTGATGAGGTAGCGGTTGGTTATCTCATCGTCTTGTTCCAGGGTGTACAGGTAGTCCCAACGGTTGGCTTCCATGCTGTTTTTCAGCACCGGGGTGCCCATCACGAATTCAACCTGGTCCTGGGTCATGCCGGGTTGCAGCTTATCCAGCATGTCCTGGGTAACGATGTTACCTTGTTGAACATCAAGCTTGTAAACGCCGGGGAAAACGCAGCCTGAAAGGGTTGCAATACCTAGTAAAAAAGTCAGAATTGTCGCACGTATCATTCAGCTGTTGTCTCGTCCGGTGGTTTGCTTTTGGGCAGTGGCGGTGGATGATAACTGAAGAATCAACTTGCTGTGAAATATTCGAGGGTTGCAATGTCCGATCAAAACGTAGAGCTGCGCAAGGCGGGACTTAAGGTCACTCTGCCGCGTATCAAAATCCTGAGCATTCTGGAGAACAATCCGGAAGCCCACCTGAGCGCGGAAGATGTATACCGTTCCCTGATTGACGCAGGCGAAGACGTTGGTCTGGCTACGGTTTATCGGGTTCTGACCCAATTCGAAAGCGCAGGTCTGGTTACCCGTCACAACTTTGATGGCGGCCACTCTGTATTCGAACTGGACCGCGGTGATCACCACGACCACATGGTGGATGTAGATGACGGTACTGTCATTGAGTTCACTAATCAGGAAATCGAGCGTCTGCAACACGAAATTGCAGAGCAGCATGGCTACGAGCTGGTTGACCACTCGCTGGTGCTGTACATCCGTAAGAAGAAGTAAGTGGGTTGCCCTGGGGCATTGCTTGCAGACTCAAACAAAAACGGCGCCTGTTAAGGCGCCGTTTTTGTTTCTGCGTTGGTTTAAGCTTCGGGGGGAGTGAAGCTCAAACCGCTGCCTGTTGTTTCGCCAGGGAGAGCATTTCCTTGGCGTGTGAAAGGGTGCTGCGGGTGATGTCGACACCACCCAGCATGCGAGCAACTTCGCGTATGCGTTGGTCGCCGTTCAGTTCCTGAATGCGGGTGTGGGTGTGCTCATCGCCAGCAATTTTGCTCACCATAAAGTGCTGGTGGGCCTGGGATGCCACTTGCGGCTGGTGAGTGACACACATTACTTGGCCTCGATCACCCAGTGTGCGCATCAGGCGTCCAACGCGCTCGGCAGTGCCACCGCCAATACCAACATCCACTTCGTCAAAGATCATGCAGGAAATATCACTGGTTGCCGCTGTAACTACCTGAATCGCCAAACTGATGCGTGACAATTCACCGCCAGAAGCGACTTTGCCAAGCGGCCCTGATGGCATGCCGGGGTTGGTTTGTACCATGAACTGAATGTGATCGATGCCGTGCTTGTTGTGCTCGTTGTCTGGCAAGGTTTCTACGCGAGTTTCAAAAATCGCCCGCCCCAGCGACATGGCTTCAAAATGACTGCTGATGTCGGCATCCATCGACTGTGCTGCGTGCTGACGTTGCAGGCTCAGTTGCTCGGCTTCAGCCCGGTAGTCCAGCTCCAGCTGTTTTACATCGGCGACCAGCTGTTCCAGGTCATCGTCTGACAGATTCAGTTCGGCCAATGCGGCTTCCTGTTCTTGCCAGTGCTCGTACAGTCGCTCCGGCTGAATCTGGTGCTTGCGCGCCATGCTGAAAATGTCACTCAGACGTTGTTCCACCTGTTGCAGTCGGTGCGGGTTGATATCGACCTGTTCCAGATAGCGGTTCAACGAACTGCCAGCTTCTTCCAGCAGGATGTTGGCTTGCTGCATCAGGTCACGGGCTTCGGCCAGGCTTGGGTGTTCATCGTCGATGCGTTCGAGCTGTTGCAGTGCCATGTAGGCAAGCTGGGCTGCGCCGTTGTCGCTATGGTCACCACCGTTGGTGGCGGCGAGGGCGTTTTGGCCGTCCAGCAACATGGATTCGGCGTTGGCCAGTCGCTTGTGCTCCAGCTCCAGTTCATCCAGTTCTTGCTCACCCAGCGCCAGTTCCCGCAGCTCTTCTACCTGATAGCTTAATAGCTGTCGCTGAGCCTGAATTTCACTGCTTTCTTCCTGCAGGCGCAGCAGCCGTTTGCGGCTCGTTTGCCAGTTGGAATACAGCTCGGCTACCTGTTTGGCCAGTGGCTTGAGACCGGCGTAGGCATCCAGAATTTGTCGGGGTGTGTCTTTTTCCAGCAGGCGCTGGTGAGCGTGCTGGGAATGTACTTCTATCAGATGCTGAGCCACGTCTTTCAGATCGGCGGCGGATGCCGGGCGGCCATTGATGTAGCCACGGGAGCGTCCTTCGGCAGAGATCACTCGGCGAAGCAGAATCTGGTCTTCTTCATCGGGCAGGTCGCGGCTCTTGAGCCAGGCACGGGCATTCGGCGTTGGCAGGAAGCTGGCGCATACTTCGGCTTTATCTGCACCTTTGCGCACCATGCCGCCTTCGGCCCGTTGCCCCAGGGTGAGGCCAAGCGCATCCAGCAAAATGGATTTGCCTGCACCGGTTTCGCCGGTGATCACGGCCATGCCTTTGGAAAATTCCAGCTCCAGGTGTTCAACCAGAGCGAACTGATGAATTGACAGATGAGCGAGCATAACGGGCTCCGTATCTGAATGGATATACAGTGTTTTTATATACAGTGGTTTGATCTGTCAACTCAAAAAATGATCAATTTGAAAAAACCTGTTCCATTTTGCCCTTGAATCCCGATTTGGCAGCCCCATATAGGCTCCAGTGCAGATTTTCGAGAGAGGAAACATTCATGTCTGAAGAGCAAAAGGTTCAGGAAGAAGCAGTTCAGGCTGCGGAAGAGCAGCAAGCAGAAGCGACGGTAGAAACCCAGGAAGACGTCGTTGAGCAGGGCAATGAACTGGAAAGCCAGCTGGAAGCGGCACAGGCTGAAATCGCTGAGCTGAAAGAGCAGGTGTTGCGTGTTCAGGCAGAGATGCAGAACGTTCGTCGTCGTGCCGAAATGGACGTTGAAAAAGCCCACAAGTTTGGTCTTGAGAAATTTGCCAATGAAATGCTGAACGTGGTCGACAATTTGGAGCGCGGTTTGGCCGCAGCGCCAGAAGAAGACGCCACCAAAGCGATTCGTGAAGGCATTGAAATGACCCTGAGCGGTTTCACCAGCGCACTGTCCAAGTTCAGTGTTGAAACCGTTAACCCACAGGGTGAAACCTTCAATCCGGAATTGCATCAGGCAATGACCATGATTGAAGTACCAGGCACTGCGCCAAACACCGTTATTGATGTGATGCAGAAGGGTTATACCCTGCACGGTCGTTTGCTGCGTCCTGCCATGGTTGTGGTCAGCAAAGGTGGCCCGGCCATCGATGAAAACGCCTGATTGGATGGCGTGAACAGACGGTAAATTTGTTAAAAAAATTTACCGTCGGCTCTTGAAACAAAATGTTTCGGGCCCAGATAGAAGACATGAGACAACGACAACCCGGCAGAGTGATTCAGAACGGGTTGCCACCGAAATCAAGATTATGCAGGCAGCAAGGGCTGCCCAAGTTTGGAGAGATTTATCATGGGTAAGATTATTGGTATTGACCTCGGTACCACCAACTCTTGTGTGGCCATCCTGGACGGTGAAAAAACCAAGGTTATCGAGAACGCAGAAGGCGATCGTACTACTCCTTCCATCATTGGTTACACCGATGATGAAACTCTGGTAGGTCAGTCTGCCAAGCGTCAGGCGGTAACCAACCCAACCAACACCCTGTTTGCTGTCAAGCGTCTGATCGGCCGTCGTTTTGAAGACGACGTGGTTCAGAAAGACATCAAAATGGTGCCTTACAACATCGTTAAAGCCGACAACGGCGATGCATGGGTTGAAGTGAAAGGCAACAAGATGGCGCCGCCACAGGTTTCCGCAGAAATTCTGAAGAAAATGAAGAAGACTGCTGAAGACTACCTGGGCGAAAAAGTAACTGAAGCGGTTATTACCGTTCCTGCTTACTTCAACGATGCTCAGCGTCAGGCCACCAAAGACGCCGGTAAAATCGCTGGTCTGGACGTAAAACGTATCATCAACGAGCCAACCGCTGCGGCACTGGCCTACGGTATCGATAAAGAAGGCGGCGACCGCACTGTTGCTGTATACGACCTGGGTGGTGGTACGTTCGATATCTCCATCATTGAAGTGGCAGACGTTGACGGCGAGAAGCAGTTTGAAGTTCTGGCCACCAACGGTGACACCTTCCTGGGTGGTGAAGACTTCGACATGCGTCTGATCGAATACCTGGCGGAAGAATTCAAGAAAGAATCCGGCATCGATCTGCACAACGACCCACTGGCTCTGCAGCGTCTGAAAGAAGCGGCTGAAAAAGCCAAGGTTGAGCTGTCTTCCAGCAGCCAGACCGACGTGAACCTGCCGTACATCACTGCAGACGCAACCGGTCCCAAGCACCTGAACGTAAAAGTAACTCGCGCCAAGCTGGAAAGCCTGGTAGAAGAGCTGGTTAGCCGTTCCCTGGAACCATGCAAAATGGCTCTGAAAGACGCTGGCCTGTCTGCTTCTGAAATCGACGAAGTGATTCTGGTGGGTGGTCAGACCCGTATGCCACTGGTACAGAAGAGCGTTGCTGACTTCTTCGGCAAAGAGCCACGTAAAGACGTGAACCCTGACGAAGCCGTTGCCGTTGGTGCTGCGATTCAAGGTGCGGTTCTGTCCGGTGACGTGAAAGACGTACTGCTGCTGGACGTTACCCCGCTGACGCTGGGTATTGAAACCATGGGTGGCGTGGCGACTCCTCTGATCGAGAAGAACACCACCATCCCGACCAAGAAGTCTCAGGTGTTCTCTACTGCTGACGACAACCAGACTGCCGTGACCATTCACGTTGTTCAGGGTGAGCGTAAGCAAGCGGCACAGAACAAGTCGCTGGGTCGTTTCGACCTGGCCGACATTCCGCCAGCACCACGTGGTGTGCCACAAATTGAAGTTACCTTTGACATCGACGCCAACGGTATTCTGAACGTTAGCGCCAAAGACAAGGCGACTGGCAAGGAACAGTCCATCGTGATCAAGGCCTCTTCCGGTCTGAGCGATGACGAAATCGAGAAGATGGTTCAGGACGCTGAAGCCAACGCTGAAGCGGACAAGAAGTTCGAAGAGATGATCCAGGTGCGTAACACTGCCGACGGCATGATCCACGCAACCAAGAAGACTCTGGAAGAAGCAGGTGACAAAGCCACTGCTGAAGAAAAAGAAGCCATCGAAAAAGCCATCACTGATCTGGAAGAAGCCCTGAAAGGTGATGACAAGGATGATATCGAAGCCAAGACCAACGCGCTGACCGAAGCGTCCGGTACTCTGGCCCAGAAACTGTACGCTGAGCAGGCTCAGGCCGAGCAAGCGGCAGGCGGCGCTGACGCCGGTGCTTCCTCTTCCAGCAAAAACAACGACGATGACGTTGTTGACGCTGAATTTGAAGAAGTGAAGGACAAGTAAGGTCGCTTCCTGAAACAGGGAGTAGTTCGCCCCCGGCGGGCTACTCCCTTGTTTTGTTTTTGGAGGTTTTGTTTCTGGAGGTCTGCTTCAGAACACAGAAGAATATTTCTGATTTGAGGCGTTTAAGACAATGGCCCAACGAGATTATTACGACATTCTGGGTGTTTCCCGGGATGTAGACGGTAAAGACCTGAAAAAGGCCTACCGCAAACTGGCGATGAAATATCACCCGGACCGTAACCCGGACGATAAAGACGCCGATGCCAAGTTCAAGGAAGCCACCGAAGCTTACGAGATTCTCGGTGACCCACAAAAACGTGCCGCTTATGACCAGTACGGCCATGCGGGTGTTGATCCTAACGCCGCTGGTGGTTTTGGCGGTGGCGCAGGCGCTGGTGGTTTCAGTGACATTTTTGGCGATGTGTTCGGCGATATTTTCGGCGGCGGTGGTGGTGGCGGTCGTGGTGGCCCGCAGCGTGGTTCCGACCTGCGCTACACCCTCGACCTGACCCTGGAAGAAGCCGTTCGTGGCGTTGAGAAGAAAATTCGCATCCCGACGCTGGTTGGCTGTGAAACCTGTGACGGTTCTGGTGCCAAGCCGGGCACGCATCCAAAAACCTGTGGTACCTGTAACGGTATGGGTCAGGTACGCATGCAGCAGGGTTTCTTCTCTGTACAGCAAACCTGTCCGACCTGTCGTGGTTCGGGCACCATAATTGAAGATCCTTGTACCAGCTGTCATGGCCGTGGCGTAAAAGAAGAAACCAAGACCCTGTCGGTGAAGATTCCGGCTGGTGTGGATACTGGCGACCGCATTCGTCTGGCAGGTGAGGGTGAAGCCGGCTCCATGGGTGGCCCATCCGGTGACCTGTATGTGCAGGTATCGGTACGTGACCACGCCTTGTTTAGCCGTGACGGTCGTAACCTGTATTGTGATGTGCCAATCAGCATTGTTGATGCAGCACTGGGTGGCGAACTGGAAGTGCCAACACTGGATGGCCGTGTGAAGCTGAAGATTCCGGCCGAGACCCAGTCTGGCAAGATGTTCCGTCTGCGCGGCAAGGGTGTAACCCCGGTTCGTGGCGGTGGTGCTGGTGACTTGATGTGCCGTGTGCAGGTCGAAACGCCGGTGAACCTGACCGAACAGCAGAAAGATCTGCTGCGTCAGTTCCAGGAATCCCTGACCGGTGAGAAGCATTCACCGCAGAAGAAGAGCTGGTTCGAAGGCGTGAAGAAGTTCTTCGAAGAGATCTGATTCAATTTTTTGAAAAACATCAGCCCGTGCTCGGTTACACTGCCGTCACGGGCTTTTTATTGTTGGGAAAATAACCATGACACGTATTGCGGTAACCGGTGCTGCCGGTCGAATGGGACGCGTATTGATTCAGGCAGTCGATGCGGCTGAAGGTGCCGAGCTGGGCGCCGCTATTGTATTACCTGGTGATGCAATGGAAGGCGTGGACGCGGGTGCCATTGCCGGCCTGGGTAAAGACCTGGGCGTGAAAGCGGTTTCCAGCCTGGAAGCTGTCGTCGACGACTTTGACGTACTGATCGACTTCACCTCTCCGGCGGCGACGCTGGCGAACCTGAAAATCTGTGGCCAGCACGGTAAAAAAATCGTCATCGGCACCACAGGTTTGGACGAGGCGCAGAAAGTCGAGTTGCAAGCCGGTGCTGAGCAAACTGGCGTGGTGTTCGCTCCGAACTACTCCGTGGGCGTGAATCTGTGCCTGAACCTGCTGCGCATGGCGGCATCCGTAATGGGCGATGAAAGCGATATTGAAGTGATTGAAATGCACCACCGCCATAAAGTGGATGCGCCATCCGGTACCGCGCTGCGCATGGGCGAAGTGGTTGCCGAAACCATGGGTTGGGATCTGAACGAAGTGGCTTGCTACGGCCGTGAAGGTCAAACCGGTGCGCGCCCTCACAAGCAGATTGGTTTTGAAACCATTCGTGGTGGTGACGTCGTCGGCGACCACACTGTGATGTTTGCCACCGAAGGCGAACGCGTTGAGATCACGCACAAGGCTCAAAGCCGTATGACCTTTGCCAAGGGCGCGGTTCGCTCTGCGCTGTGGGTAACCGGTAAAGACAGCGGCTTGTTCGATATGCAGGACGTACTGGGCTTCTGATGCCGAGGCGGAAAGCGATCGTAAGCGTGTAAAAACGCATAAAAAAACCGGCGAAAATGCCGGTTTTTTTATGGCTGCTTTTCAGGGCAGCTGTTTGGCGTCACGAGCCAGGCTATTTGACGATCAACAGGTGATCCAACGCCCGGTCGAGCATTTCGTTCATGTTGTCTGGTTTGCCCATCGGGTCGAACATCATGCCGGTCAGCATCTGGCTGTTGCCCAGTAACCAGCGAGCGCGCTCGTCGGCAGGCAGGCCGCTTTTCAGTTCGCCGCTGTCGATACCGGCTTGCAACTGCTCGGTCAGCATCGCCAGCAATTCGGATTGCAAGCTCAGGTACTGTGGCCACACTTCCTCGCGCGGGGAGGCGCTCCATTCCAGCCACACCTTGATGTAGTCTGGCGTTTCTTCGCAGCTGCGCAGAAAACGGTGGAAGTAGAGGCGGATGCGGGCCAGTGGCGACAGCTCCTGATTTTCAAAAGATGACTGCGCAATGTTCAGCATGAACTGGGCAACTTCAGCCAATACATCGTTGACCAGAGCTTCGCGAGTCTTGAAGTAGTTGAATACGGTGGCGACGCTAACGCCACCCAGTTCTGCGATGTCGGTATGACCACCTCGGCCAATGCCCCGACGGGAAAAAATCTCAACCGCGTAAATCATCAGCAGACGTTTGCGTTCTTCCGGAGCCAAACGCCTTCTTCCTTCTACGGCTACAGGCATAGTGTCCCTCATCTATGGTTTGTCGATTTGCCTGGGCTCTGGGGTTGGTGACTCGCGGATCGCGCGGGTGCTCCGGCAGGGCTTCTGACGTCTGGCTTGGCCGGTAGGCTGACGACCGTTAAATCAGGGCATTGATGTCGCCAGTGCCCTGGTGTAGCGGAAATCGGCGTTTGAAACCGGTGCTTTTGATGAGCTCAAACGAACAATAGGCGGCCTGCTGGGTCACTTGAAGTCATCCAGAGCTGTTCCATGGCTACTATGTAAAGAGTTACCTGAGATGATGTGAAGTTTTTTACGGTTTAATTTTGTATGTTACAGAATGTAATCGTGTGATGCGTGTCTCAAAAATTGTGCTATGCCTGATGATCGGTATGAATTTTGATCAGTCTTTGGGGTTTAGGGGCAGTTGCCGAGAATATTGTCATTGAGACAGGGTGAAAGGTGAATTTCCACTGCAATACCCCTGCAAAGCAGCAGTAAGTAGCGTGGACAGGATTGCTCAGTTTGCGTATAATTCGCGGTTAATTTAAGCGGGGTTAAAGATGCCAAAGCATCCGGTAGCAACCTCCAACAGAATTCCAAAAATAGCGGGATGCCGATTGTTTGATCAGCATTCCGCTTTTTTACGCATGGGGTACAGCGCTCCTGTGCCTCACGTCACCTGATTTTCTTAGCTCGGGGATAACGTTTTGTCTACGCCAGCCATTCTTGCTCTTGAAGACGGCAGCCTGTTCAAAGGCACCAGTATTGGTGCTGAAGGGGTATCCGTTGGTGAAGTTGTGTTTAACACCTCCATGACCGGTTACCAGGAAATCCTTACGGACCCTTCCTACACCAACCAGATCGTGACACTGACCTACCCACACATCGGTAACTACGGCATCAGCCCGGAAGATGTGGAATCCAACAGCATTGCAGCCAAGGGTCTGGTTATCCGTGACCTGCCACTGATTGCATCCAACTTCCGCAGCGAGCAAGCGCTGGACGAGTACCTGCGCAGCCAGAACATTCTGGGCATCGCTGACATCGACACCCGTCGACTGACTCGCATCCTGCGCGAAAAAGGCTCCCTCAACGGTTGTCTGCTGGCGGGCGCCGATGCCTGGTCTGAAGAATCCCAACAGAAAGCACTGGAAGAAGCTCGTGCTTTCCCAGGCCTGAAAGGCATGGATCTGGCCAAGGAAGTGACCGTTAAGGAAGCTTACAAGTGGACAGAAACCGACTGGAAACTGGGTCAAGGTTACGGTCAGGTTGAAGCACCAAAATACAAGGTTGTTGCTTACGACTACGGCGTTAAATTCAACATCCTGCGTCTGCTGGCCGAGCGCGGTTGCGACCTGACCGTGGTTCCAGCCCAGACTCCGGCTTCCGAAGTGCTGGCAATGAATCCGGACGGCGTGTTCCTGTCCAACGGCCCTGGTGACCCGGAGCCATGTGACTACGCCATCAAGGCGATTCAGGAAATTCTGGAAACCGATATTCCGGTATTTGGTATTTGCCTGGGTCACCAGCTGCTGGCGCTGGCCTCCGGTGCGAAGACCGTGAAGATGGGCCACGGCCACCACGGTGCCAACCACCCGGTACAGGATCTGGAAACCGGCAAGGTGATGATCACTTCCCAGAACCACGGTTTTGCGGTTGATGAAGAATCCCTGCCTGCCAACATCAAGGCCACTCACAAATCCCTGTTCGACGGTACGCTGCAGGGCATCGCCCGCACCGACAAGCCAGCGTTCAGCTTCCAGGGTCACCCTGAAGCGAGCCCAGGCCCACGTGATGTGCAGCCACTGTTTGACCACTTCATTGAACTGATTGAAAAAGCCAAGGCGTAAGAGAACAGGACTGAGTCATGCCAAAACGTACTGACATTAAAAGCATTCTGATTATCGGCGCCGGCCCAATTGTTATTGGCCAGGCGTGTGAATTTGACTACTCCGGCGCCCAGGCTTGTAAAGCCCTGCGCGAAGAGGGGTTCCGCGTCATTCTGGTGAACTCCAACCCGGCTACCATCATGACCGACCCGGCCATGGCGGACGCGACTTACATCGAGCCAATCACGGTTGAAGCGGTTGCCAAGATCATCGAAAAAGAGCGTCCAGACGCGCTGCTGCCAACCATGGGTGGTCAGACTGCCTTGAACTGTGCACTGGGTCTGGAAGACGCTGGCGTACTGAAAGAGTTCGGTGTTGAAATGATCGGCGCAAACGCCGACACCATCGACAAGGCCGAAGACCGTGATCGTTTCGACAAGGCCATGAAGGCCATTGGTCTGGAATGCCCACGCGCGGGTATCGCCCACAGCATGGACGAAGCTCGTGAAGTACAGAAAGGTCTGGGCTTCCCGTGCATCATCCGTCCATCCTTCACCATGGGTGGTTCCGGTGGCGGTATCGCTTACAACAAGGAAGAATTCGAAGAAATCTGTGCTCGTGGTCTGGACCTGTCGCCAACCAACGAACTGCTGATTGACGAATCCCTGATCGGTTGGAAAGAGTACGAGATGGAAGTTGTTCGCGACAAGAACGACAATTGCATCATCATCTGCTCGATTGAAAACTTCGACCCAATGGGTGTTCACACTGGTGACTCCATCACGGTTGCGCCTGCCCAGACGCTGACCGACAAGGAATACCAGATCATGCGTGACGCCTCTTTGGCGGTACTGCGTGAAATCGGTGTTGAGACTGGTGGTTCCAACGTTCAGTTCGGTATTTGCCCGAACACCGGCCGTATGGTCGTGATCGAAATGAACCCTCGTGTTTCCCGTTCTTCCGCACTGGCATCCAAGGCAACCGGTTTCCCGATCGCCAAAGTAGCGGCCAAGCTGGCGGTGGGTTACACCCTGGACGAACTGCAAAACGACATCACTGGAGGTGCGACCCCGGCGTCTTTCGAGCCGTCCATCGACTACGTAGTGACCAAGATTCCTCGTTTCACCTTCGAGAAATTCCCGCAAGCTGACGGCCGTCTGACCACTCAGATGAAATCCGTTGGTGAAGTGATGGCCATTGGCCGTACCCAGCAGGAATCCATGCAGAAAGCCCTGCGTGGTCTGGAAGTAGGCGCGACCGGTTTCGATCCTAAGGTTGATCCAGCCGCTGAAGACGCTCGTGAAACCGTGATCGCTCAGCTGGTAACCCCACAAGCCGAACGTATCTGGTACGTGGCCGACGCTTTCCGTCTGGGCATGACGGTTGAAGACGTATTCAACTACACCAAGATCGACCGCTGGTTCCTGGTGCAGATTGAAGACCTGGTGAAAGAAGAGCAGAAGGTTGCTGCCACCGCTCTGACCGCACTGGACTTCGACGCGGTATACCGTCTAAAGCGCAAAGGTTTCTCCGACGCTCGTCTGGCCAAGCTGATGGGTATTTCCGAGAAAGCCTTCCGCAAGCACCGTCAGAAACTGAACGTGCGTCCGGTTTACAAGCGTGTTGATACCTGTGCTGCCGAATTCGCTACCGACACTGCGTACATGTACTCCACGTACGAAGAAGAGTGTGAAGCAGCACCAACCGATCGCGACAAGATCATCGTTCTGGGCGGTGGCCCGAACCGTATTGGTCAGGGCATCGAGTTCGACTACTGCTGTGTTCACGCGGCGTTCGCTGCCAAAGAACTGGGCTACGAAGCCATCATGGTTAACTGTAACCCTGAGACCGTTTCTACCGACTACGATACCTCCGACCGTCTGTACTTCGAACCAGTCACCCTGGAAGACGTGCTGGAAATCGTTGAGAAAGAAAAGCCAAAAGGCGTGATCGTTCAGTACGGTGGTCAGACGCCACTGAAACTGGCTAACGAACTGGAAGCCGCTGGTGTTCCTATCATCGGTACTTCTCCGGAAGCCATCGACCGCGCTGAAGACCGTGAGCGTTTCCAGCAGATGATCCAGCGTCTGGGTCTGAAGCAGCCTGTGAACGCTACCGTCACTTCTACTGAAGAAGCGGTGACCAAAGCCAACGAAATCGGTTACCCACTGGTAGTTCGTCCATCCTACGTACTGGGTGGTCGTGCGATGGAAATCGTTAACAGCGAAGAAGCCCTGCGTCGTTACATGACCGAAGCGGTTTCCGTATCCAACGATTCTCCGGTACTGCTGGATCACTTCCTGGATCGCGCTATCGAAGTCGACATTGACGCCGTATGTGACGGTGAACAGGTTGTGATTGGCGCTATCATGCAGCACATTGAACAGGCCGGGATTCACTCTGGTGACTCCGCATGTTCCCTGCCTCCGTACAGCCTGCCGGCTGACCTGCAGGACAAAATGCGTGAACAGGTTGCGGCGATGGCACTGGAACTGGGCGTAGTGGGTCTGATGAACACCCAGCTGGCCTACCAGGACGGCGAAATCTACGTGATCGAGGTGAACCCTCGTGCATCCCGTACTGTGCCGTTTGTATCCAAGTGTATTGGTACTTCCCTGGCGGCCATTGCTGCCAAGGTGATGGCTGGCAAGACTCTGGCGGAACTGGGCTTCACTTCCGAGATCGTACCTCCATACTTCTCTGTGAAAGAAGCGGTATTCCCGTTCAACAAGTTCCAGGGAGTTGACCCGATCCTCGGCCCTGAAATGAAGTCCACCGGTGAAGTCATGGGTGCTGGCAAAACCTTCGGCGAAGCTTTCTACAAAGCCCAGCTGGGGGCCGGTGCCAACCTGCCAGAAAGCGGTACTGCGTTCCTGTCTGTACGCGATGCCGACAAGGGCAGCCTGGTTGCCGTTGGTCAGGGCCTGATCAAGTCCGGTTTCAAACTGGTATGTACTGAAGGCTCCTACAAGGTACTGGAAGCCGCGGGTGTTGAAGCTGAGCGTGTGAACAAGGTTACCCAGGGCCGTCCACACATTGTCGACATGATCAAGAACGATGAGATCGATCTGATCATCAACACCACTGATGGTGTGCAGGCAATCAAGGACTCTGCTGATATCCGTCGCAGCGCGCTGCAACACAAGGTTTACTACACCACCACCATGGCCGGTGCAGAAGCCGTTGTTGAAGCCCTGCAGTCTGACGGTCTGGCAGAAGTACACCGCCTGCAAGAGCTGCACGCGAGCGTTTAATACGCTCGCGTGCCAACTGAATAGATAAGGAGTTCAAGCATGCAAAAGTTTCCCATGACTCTGGAAGGGGAAAAGGCATTGCGCGAAGAACTGCAACACTTGAAGAGCGTTGAACGCCCGAAAGTGATTGAGGCCATTGCCGACGCTCGTGAACACGGTGACCTGAAAGAAAACGCCGAATACCACGCTGCCCGTGAGCAGCAAGGTTTTATCGAAGGCCGTATTCAGGACATCGAAGGCAAGCTGTCCAACTGTCAGGTCATCGACGTGACCAGCATTCCACACACCGGTAAGGTGATTTTTGGCACTACGGTTGCCATCATCAACCTGGATACCGATGAAGAAGTGGAATACAAGATTGTTGGTGACGACGAAGCCGACATCAAAAACAACCGTATCTCAGTTTCTTCTCCAATCGCCCGTGCGCTGATTGGCAAGTCCGAAGGTGACGTTGTGGTTGTTCAGATTCCAAGCGGTAGCGTGGAATATGAAATTGACGAAGTGAAGCACATCTAAGCGCTTTGCGGATTCGCTTGAACGCCTCCTTCGGGAGGCGTTTTTGTTTTTGGGCTTTTACCACAGTGCCAGCACGGCAGTGTCAGAAGAGCAGGGCCAGCAGAGCAATGTCAGTTTGTGTGGAATTGCTTCTCGCTGCCGTCATCAAATTCCATTAATCTTGCGGTTATTTCTCACGTTCAGGGATCAGGAAATGACTCGCTTGATGCATGTCGCCACCTTACTGGCTTGTCTGGCCGGTGTTTCGTTTTCGGCATCGGTTTCGGCCCAGATTTACAAATGGACCGATGATCAGGGGCGGGTGCACTACGGTGATATGCCTCCCCAGTCGGCCGACAGCCAAAGCATGAACATCTCCCAGGGCAGCCGTGCTCCGGTGTCTTCCGGTAGCTCTGCCTCGCGGCTTGAATCTCAACAGCAATATCTACAGCAACT
Source organism: Oceanobacter sp. ABM4_470 (assembly GCF_056158645.1). Taxonomy (NCBI): domain Bacteria; kingdom Pseudomonadati; phylum Pseudomonadota; class Gammaproteobacteria; order Oceanospirillales; family Oceanospirillaceae; genus Oceanobacter; species Oceanobacter sp. ABM4_470. Next base: position 2,548,851 of record NZ_JBSWTR010000001.1, on the reverse strand, counting down.
GGACGAAACCCGTGCTGAAAAGGCCGCCAGGGAAGCGGAAGCCGAAGAAGCTCGTCAGAAAGAAGAAACCATGGCCTCCATGTGTAACCAGCTGAAAGCCAAAGCCACCGAAGCCGCAGCAGGCGGTCGCCGTATGTACCGTTACAACGAAGCCGGTGAGCGTGAATTCCTGAACGACGAGCAAATCGACATCGAACGCCAGCGCATTCAGGACGAATACCGCAAACGCTGTGGCTAAGCCGAGGTTTGATCTCCTCTATCTTTTCTAGGGACTCTCTGAATAACTCTGCACAGCTCTCGGCTCTGGCTTCCTGCTTCGCCCGACCTCCCGCATCCATGCAGTCGTGCGCGAGTTCTGCAGATTGTCAGAACAAGGCGGCGAATGCTGCGGAATGGCTGACCATATCCAAATTCGCCAACGCTGTTCTGGCGGGTTGAAGGCCGCGCCCTGCGGGGATGGCAGGGTCTTGCTGACTCTGTGTCGCTGATTTTTGACTTGACCCGTCAGGCCTGCAAACCAGCTTCGTGACTCAGCTTCGCCCTGTCATCCAGAGCGGGCACCGAGTCATTCAGAGAGTCCCTTGCTAAAGCCGCCAAAACTGGCGGCTGCCTTTCCCTTTCTATACTGTTTTTAACGATAACGACCTAACGACAAGTGGCGCAGCGCTACAAACGACTGCCAAGGAACCATTGCTGTGGGATCGGTCGGAATAACAAGGCAGTGCGCCGATTGGCTATCTGACCAGCCGAGCGCCAGCTGGCTTTCCAACACGCCAAAAGCAGAATAAGAAGGGAGACACCATGACCCAACAGCCAGCCGTTCTGGCCGTCGATCAGGGCACTACGAGTACCCGAGCCGTCATCTTCAACGCACAAGCCAGTGCCTGTGGCTCGGCACAGCAGGAATTCAAGCAGCATTACCCGGACGATGGCTGGGTAGAACATGCGCCCGACGATCTTTGGCAAACTACTCTAACAGTCATCAGAGACTGCCTTCAGCAAGCGAACGAACAACAGCTGCACATTCAGGCGCTGGGCATTACCAACCAGCGGGAAACCACGCTGGTGTGGGATAAAACCACCGGGAAGCCGATTTATAGCGCCATCGTCTGGCAAGACCGCCGCACCGCTACGCAGTGCGAACAGTTGGCCGAACAGGTGTCCGCTGACTGGCTTCAACAGCGCTCTGGGCTATTGCTCGACCCGTATTTCTCCGCCACCAAAATTGCCTGGATTCTGGATCATGTGGACGGTGCACGTGCGCGAGCGGAAAACGGCGAATTGGCGTTCGGTACCGTCGACAGCTGGCTGATCTGGAACCTTACCGGTGGCAAAGCCCATCTGACGGACGCCACCAACGCCTGCCGCACGAATCTTTACAACCTCACTAGCGGTGATTGGGACGATGAGCTGTTGGCGCTGTTTCGGGTGCCCAGAGCCATGCTGCCGGATATTCGCGACAGCAGCGGGGACTTTGGCCAACTTGACAAAACCCTGCTGGAAGGCATTCAGGGATACGCTGCGGCAAGCGACCCGGCGATTGCCATCACTGGTGTCGCCGGTGACCAGCAAGCCGCCAGCGTGGGGCAGTGCTGCTTCGAGCGTGGTCAGGTGAAAAGCACCTACGGTACGGGCTGTTTTGTGTTGCTGAATACTGGCGATGAGCTGAAATTCTCGAGTAATCGACTGCTCAGTACCGTGGCCTTGCAGCTCGATGGTCAGCGGACGTTTGCCCTTGAAGGGTCGATTTTTATTGCCGGTGCCGGAGTGCAATGGCTGCGGGATGAGCTGGGCATTATCGAACAGGCGTCCGATACCGAAACTCTGGCACGCAGTTTAACGTCCAATCAAGGTGTGTATCTGGTGCCAGCCTTTACCGGCCTTGGTGTGCCCTGGTGGCGTGCCGATGCCCGTGGTGCCATCGTTGGCCTGACACGTGGTAGCGGCAAGGCCGCGATTGCCCGTGCGGCGCTGGAAGCCGTTTGTTATCAAACCGCCGACCTGTTCGATGCCATGGAAAAAGACGGCGTTCGCCCCAACGATTTGAAAGTGGATGGTGGCATGACCGCCAACGAGTGGATGTTGCAGTTTTTGGCCGACGTGCTGGCTGTACCGGTTCAGCGGCCGGAGTTGCTCGAAACCACTTCCCTGGGGGCGGCCTATCTGGCTGGACGAGCGATCGGTTTGTACGGATCGACCAGCGAATTTGCCACGCTGTGGCGTTGTTCGACAGAAACCCGGCCCAACATCGAAGACACTCACAGAAGCGCTTTGCTGGCAGGCTGGCACAAGGCTGTTGAACGGGTGATGTGCTGAGGCAGCGTTTCGGTTATGTCTGTGTGTTCGGGAATTGAAGGAGACAAGGTGCTGCAACGACAACAGGTTCTGGAACAGTTGGAAAGCCGGGTTCACGATGTGCTGATCATCGGCGGTGGTATCAACGGTGCTGCTGCCGCGGCGGCGGCATCGGGTGGTGGTGCACAGGTGGCTCTGGTCGACAGCAAGGACGTTGGCAGCCAAACCAGCGCCAACAGCTCCAACCTGATTTGGGGTGGCATCAAATATCTGGAAAACGGCGACGTTAGGCTGGTGAACGAACTGTGCCGTTGCCGCAATCAGTTGCTGCAAACGTACCCTTCGCGCATTCGTGAGATGCGCTTTCTGGCGACCATTCCGACAGGCTTTCGCAAGCCGCCCTGGATGGTGTACGCCGGTGCCTGGCTGTACTGGTTATTTGGCCGCGGCCAGACTCAAATGCCGTTGTTGATGGGGCCACAAACACTGACCGCCAACGAAACCATGGTGAATGCTGATCACGCTCGCGGGGCAGTGGAATATTCAGATGCCTGGCTGGTCGACAACGACGCTCGTTTTACTTTCGACTTCATCAAAAGCGCCATGCGCCGCCGGGCGCTGGTGGCTAATTACACCCGTGCCGAACAGTCCTGGTATCAGGATGGCCTGTGGCATACCCGTATCTGCGATCAGTTGGCTTCTGGTCAGTCGAGCACCAGCCGCATTGTGCGCTCCCGGGCGCTGGTGAATGCGACCGGCCCCTGGGTGGATGGCTATCACCGTCACAGCCAACAGGCCAGCCAGCATCATCATGTGTTTTCCAAGGGCATTCATCTGGTGGTGCCTAAAATTACCGAAGCGGAACGGGTGTTGGCGTTCTTCGCCTCCGACGGCCGGCTGTTCTTTGTGATTCCGATGGGCAACCGCACCTGTATTGGCACCACGGATACCCGGGTGGAAAGCCCGGAAGCGGTGGTCACGGATGAAGACCGCCAGTTTGTTCTGGATAACGTTAATCAGCGCCTGAAGCTGTCGACTCCGTTGCAGGCGAGCGATGTGCTGTCTGAGCGTTGTGGTGTTCGGCCTTTAGCTGTCAGCGGTGGGACGGCCCTGGTCAGTGGTGGAGCGGCATCCAGCCGTGAGGCAGGCAATGTTCAGACGATGTCCCGTCGCCACATCATTGAGGCGGACCCTCACAGCAAGCGGTTAAGCATCTTTGGTGGCAAGCTGACGGATTGCATCAACGTTGGCAACGAAGTGTGTGACCAGCTCAAAGCCTTTGGCCTTGCCATGCATCACAACCCGGACTGGTTTGGCGAAGCCGACGAAAAACAACGTCAGGCGTTTTATCAGACCGCCGCAGACGCTGGGCTCAACGACTGGTGCGAATGCCTGAACGAACCGCTGACGCAGCGTTGGTGGCGTCGCTACGGTATGGATGCCTTTGTGTTGCTTGAGCGGGTTCAGCAGCAGCCCGCGCTGTTGGGTAAGGTATTTCCGGCAGCATCCGGGCCAGAACAAGCCGCTTTGGATGACATTCGGCTGGTTGAGCTGGTGTATGCCCGTGACCACGAAATGGTCGCCACGCTGGAAGACTTTGTCCGCAGGCGCACCATGATGGAGCTGACCATCGGCAAACAGACCTTGCTGGCGTCTGACGGGCTTAGGGTCATTGCCGAACAGCTGTTTGGCAGCAACGCAGAGGCGCAATTGCAGGCCTATGCCGATGGGCATTCGGTAACTTCGGCTGTGGATTCCCAGGCTTCCTGTTCCTAAGCGTTTTTTCGCTGCTGTTTGAACGGGGCTGGGCCTTCCAATAAACCGCCCATCCCCTCCATAACCCCCTAAAGAAGAGCCGCCTGATTAACCCATGGTGATCAGGCTATACTGGCCGCCTGTTTTGCCCCTGTTGACGACATCCATGACATCCTCTTCTCCTTCTCCTGTTTCTTCATCTTCTTTGCCGGGTTTATCGGAATCTCATTCTGCCAATACCCTGCTGATCATTGGTTACGTTTGGCCAGAGCCGAACTCTTCGGCGGCAGGTAGTCGCATGATGCAGTTGATTCAGGCCTATCAGCGCCAGCAGTATCGGGTGGTGTTTGCCTCACCGGCGGACTGGAGCCCGCACGCCGTTGCGATGGAAGACGAGGGCATTGAACCGGTACGCATTGAGCTGAATTCCAGCAGCTTTGATGATTTCGCCCGCCAGCTGAACCCGACAGTGGTGATGTTCGACCGCTTTATGATGGAAGAGCAATTTGGATGGCGGGTAGAGTCTGCCTGCCCGCAGGCGGTGCGTATCCTCGATATGGAAGACGTTCACAGCTTGCGTCACGCCCGTCATCAGGCGATCAAACAGCAGGACGCCAGCAAGGGCCTGTCAAAAAGCAACGATTCAAACAGTCATACTGCCAGCATCGTTATTCAGGAGCTGCCACAAACGCTGGTGCACTCGGAACTGGCAATCCGCGAAATTGCAGCCATATTGCGTTGCGACCTGACGCTGGTGATTTCTGAATACGAAATGCAGTGGCTGCAACAGCAGTATCAGGTACCCGCGGCACAACTGGTGTATTGCCCTTTTATGCTCGACGCTGCACAGGTCGATAGCACTCCAAAAACCTTTGAGCAGCGCCAGCACTTTGTGTGTATTGGCAATTTCCGCCACGAGCCCAACTGGGACGCCGTTCGCTGGATGCGCGAGCAACTGTGGCCGCACATTCGCCAACAGCTGCCCAACGCCGAACTGCATATTTACGGTGCCTATCCGCCCAAGAAAGCCACTCAGCTGCATAATGAAAAGCTCGGGTTTCTGGTCAAGGGCTGGGCCGAAGATGCCCTTGAGGTGGTGCGGAACAGCCGGTTGATGCTGGCACCGCTGCGTTTTGGTGCGGGGCTCAAAGGCAAGCTGATTGACGCGGCCATCACTGGCACACCGGTTGTTACCACTTCGGTGGGGGCCGAAGGGATCTACAACCCGGCGACCGAAGCCGCTGCCTGTGTCGCGGATTCCATGGAGGCGCTGGTGGCCGGCGCTGTGGCCTTGTATCAGCAGCCGCAGTCATGGGCGCAAAGCCAGACAGCAGCGTTGCAACTGATCTCGCAGCGATTCCAGCGCGATGTTCATGAAGCTGAGTTGTTGGCCCGTACAGAAGCGGTACTGGCCGATCCGCAAGCCCATAGAATGCAAGGTTTTTACGGCATGATGCTGCGTCACCACAGCATGAAAAGCACCCGCTATATGTCGCAGTGGATTGAAGCCAAAACCCGGCTGGCGGAAGTGTTGGAGAGGCCGGATCATTAAGTCTGGCGTCTGGCGGGCTTATTTCGGCCAGCGTTTCCAGATATGGGTAGAAACGCCGTGCAACACAATGCTCAGCAGAACCGTCAGCACCGTGGTGCCAAACACGTCGTCGTAGGCGCTGATACGGTCGGCGTAGCCCATCGATTCAATGGCTATTAACAGGTACAGAATACTGGCGATGCCGCGGGGGCCGAACCAGGCCAGAAAGGCCTTGTGGCCAAACGGCAGGCCAGAGCCTGCCATGCACAGCATCACCGGGATCATGCGTATCAGCGTCAGGCTCAGCAGCGCGTAAACCAGCTGTTGCCAGTTCCACAGCGGGAGCGCCTCGTTAACAAAAATCAGCCCGAACAGGAAAAATACCAACAGGCTCAGCAGTGCTCCTTCAGCTTCGCCAAATTCCCGCAAACGTCCCACCACTACGGTGCGTTTGGCCTCCAGAAACAGACCGGCCATAAACGCCGCAATAAAGCCGTTACCGCCAAGCTGCTCGGCGGCGGAGTATGCCAGCAGCGCTAATGAAATGGCCGACAGTCGTTGGTACACCTCCGACATGTTGTTGCGCTCCGAAGCCCACTGCACCAGCAAGCCTCCCCAGCGGCCGCAGCCAATGCCGATCAAGCCGCCCACCACAAACTGTTGCAGCATAAACAGCGGCCATTCGGTGTGGCTTTTGAAACCGTACTCACCGGCGCTCATCAGCGCCAGAATCATCAGCAGCACTGGCAAGGCCAGGCCATCGTTCAAGCCGCTTTCTACCGTAATGGTGTGGCGCAGTTTGAGGCTGATACGGCGGTCAGAAAAGATCGACTGCGCCAGCGCAGCATCGGTCGGAGCCAGCATCACCGCCAGCCAGGCAGCGGCCAACCACGACAGCCCCAGCAAGGGCACGGCCAGCAGCCAGCCAGCGACAATGGTCAGTGGCAAACCAATGGCCAACAGGCGAATTGGCAGTACGCCGTACTTCATCAGCTGGTGGCGGTTCACCTGACTGGCGTCGGTGAACAGAATGATCGCCAGCGCCAGTTCCGACAGATATTCGAGGCCCTCGCCGTCAATGCTGCCGTCGATCAGGTCCAGCATCAGCGGTCCCACCACAATGCCTACGGCGGTCATCAACATTGGCGCGCTGACGCCGGTCTGGTCAATGCGCTTGGCCAGCAGGCCGTAAAACAGCAGGGTAGTGGAAAGAATCAACAGCAGGGTGATTTCATCCATGAAGCATCGCCTTGGGCAAAATGGCACTGCGTAAGCAGCGCAGGAAAGGGTTACCCGTCGACCCACACCACGCGTAGGGGTTCGCCAAAGTCATCGTAGATGATTTTCTTGCGGGGGCGCTTGCTGCGGGTGCGGGAACCGGCCGGTTTTTTGGGCGCTTTTTGCTCTTGCCGGCGCTTGTCGATGGCCTGCAATACTTCGTCGACCGGGGTGCGTTCTTCGCGGGGTTTTTCAAACGCCAGAGTACGCTCGTCGTAACGGCCGTTATCAAGGCCGGATTCGCCGCGTTGTACCTGTTTTACTTCGCCGCCATGCTGCAAATACTGGTCGACCTGCTGGTCCAGCTGGCGTCGTATTTCGGCTTTGGTGGGACGTTTCATGGGCAATCTGTCTGCGAAGTTGCAAGCAATTAGTCAGCTTGCCAGAGCGGCGGTGGGAGTTCAATAAATGCTCGCTATCAGGCGTCTTTCAGTTATTGCCCGGTACTGTGGTGTTCGTTGGGCCTGCATTTAATTGGGTCTACATAAAGGTTTTGGCCAGGTCGACGGTAGAGCGCTTGCCAAGTGACTGATGGTGTTTCTTGATCCAGCGGTCGGCCTGGCGCTGGCCCATTTCTTTCAGGGTGTTCAACAGCTCGGCATCCGGGGTGACCCGGGTGGCACTGGGCAGTCTTTCCAGCTCGCCATCGGGGTCGATCAAATGGAAGTTCAGCCGTCGCATGGTGTGCTCCAGCTGGCCAAACAGTTTAAAACGGCCGCCGCCGCACATAGCGCGGGTTTGGGCAATGATGCGCATCTCGCGCAGGAAGCCGGCGTTGAAGGAAATGTCCACCGCTCGGGCCTTGATTTCATCGACACTGGTGGGCATCTCGCCGTGCACCATAGGGGCCAATAGAATCATCAGAATGTCGCTGGCGTCGCAGTGCTGGTAAAGCGGGAATACTGCCGGGTTGGCCGAATAGCCACCGTCCCAGTATGGCTGGCCCTTGATCTGAATGGTGTGATGTACCGTTGGCAAACAGGCCGAAGCCAACAGGGCTTCACTGCACAGGTCGTTGTTGCGGAATAGCTTCAGACGGCCGGTGTTGGCGTTGGTGGCGGCAATGAACAAATTAACCGGGCTGTTTTTCTTCAATGCCTTGAAGTCGAACTGCGACTCGACGATGTCGCGCAGCGGGTTAATGTCGAGGGGATTGAGCTGATAGGGCGAGAAATACTGGGTCAGCCCCATCATCCAGCCAACGGTGGGGGACATGGACACGTCGCCACTGGCGCTGGTGGAGGTCATCTTGAAGGGGGCGCTGGCGGCTACCGCGTTCCAGAAGGTTTCCAGTTGCAGCCGGGCACCTTCGTTGCCGTTTTCCATCAGCCCCTGAGCCAGCGCGACGGCATTCATGGCTCCGGCGCTGGTGCCACTGACGCCATTAAGCCGCAATCCGGGCTCTTGCAGCAGCCGGTCCAACACGCCCCAGGTGAAGGCACCGTGAGAGCCACCGCCCTGTAGGGCCAGGCTGATGGGCTTGCGTTTGCGTTTAAGCAGGGCCATGCGTTCTCCTTGCGGTGCTGGCAGGCCCTGTTGATTCGCCGCTCCGGTTATACGGCTTCGGCGGGGAAGAAAGTCAGCAGGGAGTTTTGCCAGGTCTGTTGCAACACGGTTTCAACATCCAACCCTTTGACGTCGGCGATTTTCTCGGCCACAAACGGCAGGTATTTGGGCGCATTCTCAATACCACGATAGGGCATAGGAGTCAGATACGGCGAATCAGTTTCAAGCAGCAGGCTCTCGATGGGCGTTGCGGCCACAATTTCCCTGACATTCTCGGCTTTGTTGAAGGTCACAATGCCGTTGATGCCCAACATAAAGCCCAACTCAACGCCCAACTTGGCCAGCTCCATGCCGGAGGTAAAACTGTGAATCACGCCTTTGCGGTTCATGCGCGGGGCAAATTCCTGCAGGATTGCGGCGGTGTCTTCGTCGGCCTCACGGGTGTGAATCACCACCGGCAGGTCGAATTCGATGGCCAGTTCCAGCTGGCGACGGAATACGTTTTTCTGCACCTCGCGGTCGCAGTGGTCGTAGTAGTAATCGAGGCCAATTTCACCCACTGCAACCACCTTGCCCTGGTTATTCGCCTGGGCGGCGTGTTCACGCATGTAGGCTTCGGTGGCGTCGTCGAACTCCGCGGCTTCGTGAGGGTGAACTCCCAGGGTACAGAACACGTCATCAAACTGCTGTGCCAGTTCCATTGCCTTCGGCATGTTGTCTGGTTGCACGCTGATGGTCATAAAACGGTCAACACCAATGGCCCGCGCGGCGGCCAGAATGTCTTCGGCCGGTGCTTCCTTCAGGTAATCCAGATGGAAGTGGGTTTCCAGTATTGGCAGGCCATACTGGGGAATCTCGCGCTTTTTCTTTTTGCTCATGGTGGGTCCGCTAATCACTAATTTGCGCTGCATTATAAAAATTCTGCCTTACCGGTTTCCAGCACAACCGTTGACCACAACTCTGTGTTACAAAGGGTGCCGTTGCAGGGAAGTCGAATGCAACCCAAACAGTCCGCCAACGCCTGTAGACATGTTCGTACCTGGCGTTGGTATCAGAGCAGGAAAAGGAAAGCATTATGAGCATGATTCATTTCGTTGGTGGTGAAAAAGGCGGTGTGGGCAAATCGGTAATGGCGCGGGTGTTGTCGCAATATTGCCTCGACAAGGGCATGCACTACGTCGGCCTGGACGGCGACCAGTCCCACGCAACCACCACCCGTTACTACCGCGATTTCACCCGCAGCCTGAAGCTGGATCAGTTCGAAAGCTCGGATGGCATCATGGAGCTGGCGCTGCAACAGGACCAGCAAGTGGTGGTCGACATGCCTGCCCAAAGCCAGCGTTTTCTGGACCGCTGGATCGACGACAACGGCGTGCTCGATTTGTGTGAAGAAATGAACATTCCGCTGGTGTACTGGTATCTGGTTGATGACAGCCCGGATTCGCTGCAACTGCTGGAGAAGTTCTTCGCCAAGTACAAGCTGTACCTCAACTGTGTGGTGGTCAAAAACGAAGGCCGTGGCAGCGTATTCAGCGATATCGACGCCGTGATCGAAGCCAATCAGAACGACGAGCTCACCCGTATTCAGTCGATGGTTCTGCCAGGGCTGCACTCGCCAACCATGTTCAAGATCAACAAGAACGAATTGTCGTTCTGGGCTGCGGGCAATCAGACCGAAGGCGGCTTGAGCCTGATGGAACGTCAACGCACCAAAGTCTGGATACGCAAGGCCTACAGCGAGCTCGACAAGGTGTTCTCCCGCGTTACCAGCACCAACGCTGAAACCCTGATCGACTGAGCCAGTCGACAGCCTGACCGCAAGCCGTCACACTAGGCGGCTTGTTGGTTGCCGAAGTCCTGTTCTGTTCATGTCGTCCGTTTACCCCGTTCCTGCCGTTACCGAACCCCACCTCCATGAGTTTGAGATCAAGCGCAGCCAATTCATTACCTTTGTCGGCCGAGCCGGTAATCGGGACGAAGCCGAGGCGTTTATTCGCTCGGTGCGGGATATTCACCCCCAGGCGCGCCATGTGTGCTGGGCCTATATTGCCGGGGCACCGAATACCACGGTGATGTCGATGAGCGACGACGGTGAACCTTCGGGCACCGCCGGTCGGCCTATGCTGAAAGTGCTGGAGCACAGTGGGCTGGGTGAAATCGTGGTGGCGGTGGTGCGCTATTTTGGCGGCATCAAACTCGGTACTGGTGGTTTGCAGCGAGCCTATTCGGATGCGGTATCGCTGGCACTGGAAGACCTGCCGACCGAAGAGCGTGTGCCGCAAACCCGGCTGATCCTGAGCTACGACTACCCGCACGAATCGGTCGTACGCCATTTGGTAGAACAGTACCCAACCCAGCAAGAAAACTGCGACTTTGGCACTCAGGTAACCCTGACCGTACTGGTTGCCAGTGCCGAAAAAGACGCTTTTACCAGCGAATTGGTCAACAAAAGCGGCGGTGGCGTTCTGGTCACAATCGACGATTCGTCTCACTAACTCGCGAAGGAGATAGACCTGTGATTCCACAACCCGGATTCGGAACCTACAAACTTGGCGATCATGCCTACGATGCCATCTCATCAGCCATCGAGTTGGGCTATCGCCACCTGGACACCGCCCAGTATTACTTCAATGAAGAGATCGTTGGTCGGGCCGTTAATGACAGCGCTGTCCCGAGGGGGCAGCTGTTTGTGACCACCAAGGTCTGGCATGACCGGCTTAATCAGCGGGATTTCCTGCCAAGCGTGGAAGAGAGTCTGGAAAAGCTGCAACTGGACTACGTCGACCTACTGCTCGTCCATTGGCCTGAGCCAACGGGGCAGGTGCCGATGGCGGAATATCTGGGTGAGCTGGCAAAGGCCAAACAGCAAGGGCTGGCCAAACATATTGGCGTCTCCAACTTCACCATCAAACTGCTTGATGAAGCGGTGGATATCCTCGGGCAGGGAGAAATCCTCACCAACCAGATTGAGGTACACCCGTTTCTGCAAAACAGCCGGGTACGTGCCCATTGCGCTCAGCTGGGGATTCAGGTTACCGGCTTTATGCCACTGGCTCGTGGACGGGTGTTCGAGGATGACACCCTGCGTCGTATTGCCCAGCGCCATGGCGTCAGCCCGGCGGATATTGCGGTGGCGTGGGAGAATCAGTTAGGGGTCATTACCATTCCTGCATCGACCAAAGTTGCCAATCAGCAAGCCAACCTGGCCGCTCTGAACATCACCTTGAGTGATGCCGACATGGCCGATATTGCAGCGCTGGATCGTGGCCAGAGACTGGCCGATTCTGATTTCGCCCCAGCATGGGATTAGTCTGTTTAACGCCTGTTTTTGTGGTGAATTCACCTGCTTTATTGATAAAAAGCATTTTAGAAACGCTGTGTTTTTATCTATAAATAATAATGATTATCACTAGTAAATAAAATTCATTTCCTTAAGATTCCGGCCCGTTGTTTCAGTTTCATTACATTCTGTATACGAGTTGAGTCATAAGGAGATGAAGTGAATATCAAGCCTTCCTTGCTGGCTGTGGCGATCGCCATGGCTACCCAATCCGCATTTGCACTGCAAACTCTCGAAACCACCAGCGTTGATGGCAACGACAAGAAAGCCCAATCGACCACCGATGCGCGCGTCAGTGAAGACGAAGGTGCCTCCATTGTTACCGCCGAAGACATCGAGCAACGTCAGGCCACCAGTCTGGAAGATGCCTTGGCTGGTAACGCCGGGGTCGTGATCGAGGAGACCACCAACGGTGGCAGCGAAATTACCATTCGCGGCCTCAGCTCCGACAACGTCAGTGTTCGTGTTGAAGGCGCACCGAACAACCGCCGCCTGACCTCTCACCGTACCACCGACTCAGCCGGTGACACCGTATGGCTCAACATGGACATGTACGAATCGGTCACCGTGATTCCCGGTGCAGCGGCGAACACCTACGGTTCCGGCTCCACCGGTGGTGTGGTACTGCTGGAAACCAAGGATCCGGAATCCGTGCTGCGCGGCGACGATTTTGCCGCCAACCTGCGTTACACCTACACCACCAATGGTCAGGGCAACCGCATCAGCGGTGACGTAGCGAAACAGTTTGGCGATGTTTTTGCCCTCAACGCCACCCTGTCGACCAGCTCGGTAGAGCCTGCGGAAGATGCCAACGGCAAGCAGCTGACGGATAACGACGAAACCACGGATGACCTCAGCTACCTGATCAAGGGCGTGATCACACCGACCCAAAGCCAGCGCATTGAGCTGAGTGTGATGAACGACAAAACCGAGTACGCCGCCAACACCCCGGACACGCTGGAGAAATTCCGCGTTGAAGACCGCACCTTTGCGGCTCAATACGGTTACAACCCGCAAGACAACGACTGGGTTGATTTCAAGGCCCGTGTTTCTCGTGCCAACAACGAACGGGAAAGCGACGAGCAGACCGGCGACTGGACCTCTACCGGCAGCGTGGAAACCACCTACGCCGAAATTGAAAACACTACGGTACTGGGCGCAGAAAGCAGCATGACCCATCGTCTGCGTTATGGTGCGGATTACACCCTGGATGACGTCGATTTCCAGAAGGGTTACACCTTCAACGGCGTGCGGCTGTCCAGCACACGCAAGCAGATTGGTGGCTATCTGACGGATACCATCAGCTTTGGCGACGCTCTGAAAGTCTCCGGCAGCCTCCGTTACGACACGTATTCTGCCGATGGCTTTGGTGCCGATGTGGATGGCAAGTCGTCGTTCAACTCCAAACTGAGCGCAGTTTGGCATCCGCTGGAAGGCACCGCAGCCAAGGGACTGGGTTTTATTGCCCTGATTGGTTCCGGCTACAAGGTACCGCAACTGTTCGACCTGTACGGCAAACACAAGGTCAAGGTATTCCAGGCGACCGACAATGGCGATGGCACCTTCACCACCGACGACATCAGCCCATGTCTGGATACCGACTCCAGCAACAAGGGCAGCGGCACCTGTTTCCTGCCTAACCCGGATTTGAAAGGGGAGTCCTCTCTCAGCCGCGAGATCGGTTTCACCTTTGACCGTGACGACCTGGTGGTCGACGGCGACCGTTTGTCTACTCGGGTGAACTATTTCCACACCGACCTGAAAGATCAGATCACCACCGAAACCGCCGGTACCGTGACCTACGACGGCACCACTTACGACGTTAACCAATCCGTTAACCGCGACGAAGCCGCCGTGTTCGGTTGGGAAATTGAAGCCTCATACGACAGCCGCGGTGTGTTTGGCCACTTCAGCATGCAGGATATTGCCGGTTACTCGGTCAACGATGACGATTCGCACACCAAGGATACCTCGCTGGTGCCGCGCATTATCTCGACCAGCATCGGCACCTTCTTTGCCGACCAGAAAGGTCGTGTGGGCATCGACGGCAAGTACCGTCAGGGCCGTTCCTACAGCTCTACCAGCCGTGGCGTAACGTCTGAGTACGTGTACCGCAGCTACTACGTGTACGACCTGTTCGCCTCCTGGCAATTTACTGAAAACCTCGGTGTACAGGCCCGCATCGATAACGTTACCGACGTTGCCTACAGTAACAGCTCGAAAGCCGTAGACGCCGATACTGGTGAAGACACCACAGCCTACAAGGCGGGTCGCAACGCCAAGCTGAGCGTGGCCTACCGATTCTGATGACCCATGCCTCTGGCGCTGTGCCCTGTTTTTCAGGGGCAGCGCTGCAGAGGCAGCGTCTTGCAACCAACGCCGTTGCTGTTTTTCCACATTCTTCCAAGCAGACCTGTCCCGTCTGCATAATTCAGATGAGAACCATCATGAACAAACTGCCTGTTATTGCTGCCTGCTGGTGGTCGTTAAGCTGGCTGGTAACTCCGGTGCAGGCCGCACCATCCAGTCAAATCCTGCCTGAGCAAATGCCCGCCGAGCTGGGCGCAGCCCGTATTGAAAGTCGCCAAAGCTTTTTGCGGCTGGCGCATATTGGCCGTGAACGAGGTTCCAGCAATTCCAGCGATGTCGAACTGATCAAATTTGTGGTCGATGTAAAACCCGGCAGTCAGCCGTTGGTGTACTGGATCAACACCAACCACATCGACAAGCATCCAATGTTTATGAAGGAAGTGGGCATACCGTTTGAAATGGGCGCAGGCCGTGGCGGACGCACAGCCGACTCTGGAAGATCGGACAATGGCAGAGCTGATGGTGAGAAGCAGAGTGGACGGGGTGCCAAAGAAGGCCGCAGTGGCAAAGGCGAAGGCCGAAACGGCGAGCGTCAACAAGCCAGCCGTGGGGAACGCGGCAGTCCGGTGTTGCAAGGACGTGGCAATGGTCGCGATATCAAGGTGTTGTCGGATTACGATCCGGCCAGCACCCGTGTGGCACTGCGAGCGGATATGTCCTATCTGGCAGACGTTACCGCGCCCAATGGCTCCAAGGGGCTTTATACCTACAATCTGGAGCCAAGGGTCAGCCCGGAATTAGCCGCTGTGGTGCATCAAGCCATTTTGAATACCCTGCCCATTGCCAACGGCAAGCTGGCTTACCGGGTGGGAGAGTCCAGTTATCGCCAGCAACGTCAGGCCTTCGCACAGAAAGGCGTTGACCTGTACACCGATGCCGAAACCTTTATTGCCCTGAACACCGGTAAAGCAATCGGTGTTCTGCGCTACCTGAACGCCGAGGGGCTGCCGGCCGCCAATGACATTGTGATCGCCAAAACACTGCCCAACGAGCTGCCCAGAGTCGCGGGTGTGATTACCGCCGTGCGCCAAACGCCGTTGTCCCACGTTAACCTGCGTGCTGTGCAAGACCGGATTCCCAATGCCTACATCGACGATGTGCTGGAACAGGATGTCATTCAGGATTTGATCGGGAAGTACGTGGTGTTCAACGTCAGCACCGAGGGCTACGAATTGCGAGCGGCCAGCCAGCAGGAAGTGCAAAGCCTGGTGAAACAGCCGCAAGCCGGTCAGGCACCGGTATTGGCCCGTGACCTCAGCCTTGAAAAGATTCTGCCGTTGCAGCAGCTTGGTTTTGCCGATTCATCCCGGATTGGCGCCAAAGCTGCCAACGTTGCGGCGCTAAAACACCTCGGGCTGCCAGAAGGCACGGTGCCCGATGGCTTTGCGGTGCCGTTTTATTTCTACGATGAGTTTATGCGCTCGAACGGGCTTTATAAGGCGGTCGATGAGCTACTGGGTGACCGTGAGCTGGTGGCCAACAAGGCCGAATTGGACCTTGCCCTGAAAGCACTGCGCAAGCGCATCAAAAAGGCCGATGTGCCCGCGGATATGCTGGCGGCGTTGCAGCAGGTGCATGAATCTTTCCCGGCGGGCACCAGCTTGCGCTGCCGCTCCAGTACCAACAATGAAGACCTGCCGCAATTCAGCGGTGCTGGTTTGTACGACTCGTACACCCATCACCCGCACGAGGGCCACCTGGCCAAGTCGATCAAACAGGTGTACGCCAGCCTGTGGAACTTCCGCGCCTTTGAAGCCCGAGAGCGTTACGGCGTTGACCATCATCAAATTGCCATGGGTGTACTGATTCATCCCAACTTCAAAGGCGAATTGGCGAACGGGGTCGCGGTAACGCGTGATGTGCTTTATGGCAGCAATGACAACTACTACGTTAACGCCCAACACGGTGAAGACCTGGTGACCAACCCGGAAGCGCAATCGACCCCGGAAGAATTACTGCTGGCCAGCCGGAAGGGGCAGGGATTCCGCTTGCTGGAAGCCGCGTCAGACAACCGGGTGGTGTTGGAAGATGCCGAGCTGGAGCTGTTGCGTCAGGACATGGCACGCATTCACCAGGGCTTTGCCGAGCTGTATCACCCGGCCAAGGATCAACCGTTTGCGATGGAGATTGAATTCAAGATCACCAAAGACAGCGAGTTGGTGATCAAACAAGCCCGGCCGTGGATTTATTAGGGGCCCCTTGAATAACTTTGCACAGCTCTCGGCTCTGGCTTCCCGCTTCGCCTACCTCCTGTATCCAGAGCGGGCACCGGGCTTTTCAGAGTCTCCCTAGCTCAACTGCTGCTGCATCAGTTGCAGCAGCTGACCTTGAAGTTCGCTCAGTTCGCTCATTTTGGCCTCCAGCTGCATGGCGGCGGCTTCGTCGTTCTGGGCTTTGGCGGTTAATTCAGAGACTTCTTGCTGAACGTCGCTGATCTGCTCTTGCAGGTCGGCGATTTGTTCTTCGATGCTGCTGGATGAACCGCTGGAGGCACCACCTCCGGCAGCGGCTTGGCCGGATTCCTCATTAGCTTCGGCTTCGTCTGTTACTGTTTCATCCTCGGTGCTGTTCTCTGTATTCGCCACAGGGCTGTTTTCTGCTTCCGTTGCTGAGCTGGTGAGCGTGGCTGCGTCGGTGCCTCGTTGATCCGGGTTGGCTTCCATGTCGGCCTGATTCAGCGCCTGAATCGCTTGCGGGGAGATGGTTACAATCTCGCCTGCGGTCTGGTTGCCATAGCTCACGACGTTGTCTGTTTGGGCGTCTGAGGACTCTTCTTCCAGCACGTCTGAGGTCGCCGTTGAGGCAGCCGTGCTGCCGTCGCTGCTGGCTTTCAGGTTGGTGCTGAACAATGAGGTAATGGTATTCATAGTGGCCACCTTGAACTGTCTGAATCGCTCTGTTCAGGCCTGTCATCCCAGAGCGTGTATTGAAGTGATCAGAGGGTTCTTTGCGTATTGGTGACTAAAGAGTAGGTGCTGGTGGTGGCGGTGCAGCCCGACCTTTGAAAGGCTTTGCGCGGAAATGTCAGGCAGTGCAAATCGGGCTGTCAGTCGTGCTTTTGCAGCTCCGTAAGGGATTGGCGTTACTTGCCATATTGGCAAAGTGGACAATTTGAACGACAATTCAGGTTCGTTCATTTTAATTTGAAAATTCAATGATTTCTTTAGAAACCATCAGCGTCTTTTTTGCCATTTCAGTGATGATGGCGATGGCTCCCGGCCCGGATAATCTGTTTGTACTGACCCAGTCTGCCATTCATGGCCGTCGCACCGGGTTTCTGGTGTTGCTGGGGTTGTGTACCGGCCTGATGGGCCACACTGCCATGGTTGCTTTTGGTGTGGCGGCTATTTTCCAGCAATCGGAATTGGCCTTTAACCTGTTGAAAGCCGTGGGCGCTCTGTACCTGTGCTGGTTGGCGTGGCAGGCCTTTACCGCACAACCCGCCGATATGAGCGCGCAAACCGAATCGGAACGCAGTGCCAAGGCGCTGTTTTTGCGCGGTGTGGTGATGAACCTCACTAACCCCAAGGTGGCGATTTTCTTTCTGGCATTTTTGCCCCAGTTCGCCAAACCAGAGAATGGCTCGCTGGCGCTTCAAATCCTGATGCTGGGTGCCTTGGTGATTGTCGCCACCTTGCTGGTGTTCTCGGCCATCGCCTGGGGTGCCGGTAAAATTGGCGATTACATGAAGCGCTCTGTTGCTGCGCAAACCGTGTTGAACCGCATTGCCGGTACCGTATTTGGTGCGCTGGCGATCAAGCTGGCGCTGGCTGATCGCTGATTCAGGAGTGAATCCAGACACGTTGTCAGTGTGCCTTTGCTGGGTATCATGGCGTTTTCGGGCTAAGGGCTCTGATTTCTGGTTCAAGGGTGTGAATCAAGGCTTCAGGGGACATCTATTTAATCCTGCACGGCTCTGCGCGAGTGTTGCCGTTGTTCAGTGCAAGGCGACGAATGCAGCGGAATGACGAACCTGTCCGGTCGAGTCTTTTCAAGTTCGTCAACACAGCAATGGGCGGTGGCAACCCGCGCCCTGCGGGGGCTGCCGGATGATCTCGACTCTGTGTCGCCGACTTTTGACTTGACCCGCCAGACCTGCAATTCGGCTTCGTGATTCGAAACCATCCGGTAGCCCAGAGCCTGCACCGGATTAAATAGATGTCCCCTTCAGGGCAGGGTCAAAGCCCGCTCAAAAACAAAACGCCATCGGCTAAAAGGTATCACGCAGCATGTTCTCTTCTGTAAAACTCACGTTTGCCACCGTGGTGGCGCTGGCCGTCGGGCTTCTGGGTGGTTGTGCCACGCTTAAAGACAGCCTGGATGTGGTTCGCCCCAGTGCCGAAGTGACCTCTGTTCAGGTCGCCGGACTGACGGCCGACGGTGTCGATCTGGTGGTTAATCTGGCCATCCACAACCCTAACCGCTTTGCATTGGACGCCGTTGGCGTGGATATGGAGCTCAAGGTGGAAGACACCTCGCTGGTCAGTCTTAATCAGGCGGATCGCGGCCTGAGCTTACCCGCCAATGGCTCGGCCAGTGCCGGGCTGCCGGTGTCGCTGCGGTTTGCCGATGTTTACAACACCTTCACCAGTTTGCAGGGCAAAGATACCTTCGACTACCGCATTGATGCAGGCTTTCTGCTGAACCTGCCTGTGATCGGAAACGTACGCATTCCAGCCGAGTTCAGCGATTCCTTGCCGATTCCGAAAATGCCGCAAATCACCTTCCGCTCGGCAACGCTGACCGACATCAGTTGGCAGGGAGCCAGCATGGCGCTGGTGGTGGATGTTCTGAACCCCAACAGCTTTGGCATCGACCTCAACAGCCTGAACTATCAGGTGGTCAGTGGCGGCAAGTCGTTAGCAGCGGGTAAGGTATCGGCAGCGACGCTGGCCGATGGCGAGCAACAGCAGCTGACGATTCCATTGTCGCTGGGCTTTGCGGAACTGGGCAGCAGCCTGATTCGGCTGTTGCAAGGCAGTCAACCGGTGGATATTGGCCTCACCGGCAACCTCGATTTCACCCCGGAACTGAGTATCTGGAAGCCCGCGCCAGTGACCTTTGATGTTCATCGTTCTTTGAGTAAGTAATCCAAACAGGCAGATTGAATCAGAGCGGCTGCCAGCATGGCAGCCCCTCAAAAATCCACTACACCAGCTCACGCAGTGAGTTTTCTCCCCACACCTTGTCGGCCACTTGTTTTACCAGCGCAATTTTTTGCCACTGCTGCTGGTCGGTCAGTTCGTTGCCTTCTTCCGTTGATGCAAAGCCGCACTGGGTGCTGAGGTAGAGGTTTTCCAGCGGCACAAATTCTGCGGCTTCGCGGATGCGGGCTTCCAGCGCCTCGACGGCTTCCAGTTCCGGCAGTTTTGACGACACCAGTCCCAGTACCACTTTTTTACCGGCACTCAGGTGACGCAGCGGCTCGAAGTTGCCCGCCCGTTCGGTATCAAACTCCAGGTAGTAGGCGGCAACGTTTTCCTTGCCCAACAGCACATCAGCTACTGGCTCGTAGCCACCGCTGGCAGCCCACACAGAGCGGTAGTTACCCCGGCATACGTGGGTGGTAATCACCAGGTCGGCTGGAGCCTGGCTGATGGCGGCGTTGTTTACGTTCAGCAGGGTGTCTTTTAACGGCGCAATGGCGGCCGCATGGTCGAATGGTGATGGGTCTAATGGTGATGGGGCGAAGGGCGCTGGGTCGGGATGACAGTCGCAGCTGTCGTGTTTGCCCGGTTCCGCCGGGTTGGCGACTTTGGGGTCGGTCAGCATGCCCCAGGTGCAGTCGTCGATTTGCAGGTTACGGCATCCCGCGGCGTAGAGGTCGGCAATCACGGTTTGGTAGGCGGCTGCAATGTCGGCCAGCAGTTCGTCCTGGTTCGGGTACACGGCGCGGGTGCTGTCGGCATTGCAAGGGCGTTGCAGTTCTTTCAGGAACTGCGCCGGTGCCGGAATGGTCAGGCGTGGCAACACGCTGTCGTCAGCAAGGTGGATCAGGAATTTGAAGTGTTCGATAAACGGGTGGTTTTCGCCGCTGATTTTGCCGCTCAAGCGGGCGCTTTCTGCACGGGTTTCGACGCTGGCAAACTGGTAGCCCTGTTCAATTTTAACCTTTTCGACGCCGACCAGACCCCACATAAAATCCAGGTGCCACCAGCTGCGACGGAATTCGCCGTCGGTAATGACTTGCAGTCCTGCGGCTTTCTGTTTTTCCACCAGTTCGATGATGGCCTTGTCTTCGGCAGCGGTCAGCTCGTCCTGATCAATCAGGCCGGCGCTGAAGGCTGCCCGGGCTTGTTTAAGAGCGTTCGGGCGCAAGTAGCTGCCCACCACATCGGCTCGAAACGGCGCCTGCAGAGCGGTGGTGTGGTGGTTTTCAGAAGATGGGGTGTTAATGGCGATGTTCATAGTGGGCTCTCGGTTCCAGTGCGGTTTACAGGAACAAAAGGCTACCGAGCGTGATTATTAACACCAGTGATCATTTTTCAGAATTGCTTGAAAATTACTCATTTTGAACGTCCTTCCCCGAGAGAATGCGGCTTCTTTCGGCACTGTGTGTTTGCAGCGTCTAGGCTGAAAGCAGACATAGATCAAGAGACCTGACATGAAATCCGCAGAACCGATTCGCACGTCACTCGCCTTGGCCGTTCTGGCTGCCAGTCAAACTGTGTTTGCCAATGGCTATGCCTCGCTGGGTGTTAATCACACCGATATGGGAATGCGCAGCGGGGCGATCTCTTACGATGAGCAGTTCCGCCACGGTTATCAGTACGAGGCCATGGCGGGATGGTATCTAACGTCGTCGCTGGCGTTGGAAGGAGCGGTGGCGTTGCCAGCCATTACCCAGGATGAGGACCGTCCGGAGTTGAAAGGCTATCGCCTCAGTGGCTTGTGGCTGTTGGACGATGACGGCTTTCAGCCCTATCTGCTGTTAGGTATGTCGAAAAACCAGCTGGATAACCAGCAGCCGGGCATGACGATGTCGGGCAAGCTGACGGCCATGGACATCGGTGTGGGTGGGCAATATCACTTTTCTCCGCACTGGTTTGGCCGGGCTGAAATTCGTCATTCAGAAGGGTTGGCCAGCGACGAACGTTATGCTCATTTCCAGCTGTCGTTTGGCTACCGTTTTGGCAGTCTGAAAGAGGGCTTGATGGCACCTGAATCAGTGTCTTACAAATCGCTGCCAGACCCGACAAAAACCTTGCTGGCTGGTGCTTTTGTGTCGGTTACCGAACCAGAACAGGCAGGTCCGGAAGCGTGCGTCGAAGCCTGTATGGATCAGGGCTGGACGCTGGAGGGCGTGGGCTTTGAAAGTAACTCCGATGCGCTTACCGCGACGTCAAAAGTGGTGCTGGACGAAGTGGTGGGTGTGCTGAAGGCCGACCTGGATATTCGGGTAGCTATTCATGCTCATACCGACTCTCAGGGCTCGAATGCTTATAACCTGTGGCTGAGCAAGCGACGGGCGCAGTCGGTAAAGCAGTACCTGGTGGATCACGGTATTACAGCCGATCGATTGCTGGCCAAGGGCTTTGGTGAAAATCGCCCGATCGCTACCAATGATACCCCACAAGGCCGCGCTGCCAACCGCCGCGTGGAGCTGTGGGTTCAGCCTTGAAATACGCCTGAATTAACGTCTGAAGAACGGCCCGCCGGGTGTTCAAATCCGTTTCCCGGTGGCCACATCCTGCTGGAATTTCTTATAACTAATTCTCATTTCTTGAATGTCACTTATGACAGCGGCGGTTTTGTCGATTGTTACAAGATGCCGACAATGAATTTTCGATGGCCCGCTACGCTGGATAGATACCCAAGTATTTTACTCAGTTACTCAGTGGTGCTTCATGAAACGAGCAGCAAGCCGCATAAATCGAATCTCCTCCCTGCCAAGGTGTATAGGCTGCGCGTTGGCCCTGTCTTCGCCGATGGCATTGGCCAATACCCCCATGGTGTTCAACAACGCGCCAATTGTTAGTGGTGATGGTACTGCGGGGACTACGGCGTTGTGGGAAGACGTTGCCATCGTCAATGGCACATCTGTTGACGTGGTGGGGCGCATTATTTCGATTGGTGCAGGGGCTACGATCAATTTCGCCACTTCCAATGATGACGCTCAGGCACAGCTGCTGTATGGCTCTGCCAGTGGCAACCTGAATGCTTTTGTTGACTACGAATTCTATGAAGCCAATACCTTTGGCACTGCCAGTCCGGTTCCTATTGAATTGATCCCGTCGGCGGTGTTCAAGGACATCGACCAGACGCAAACAGAAGCGGTGGCGGCACTGGAAGCAGATATTGCTTCCTATACGTTGGAAAATCCCACCAGCCTGGTGCCTGGCTCAACCTCCGGGTATTTGTACTTCACCTCAACCCGGGATGGTGTGGCTGCTGATACTGACCTTGCGGTACAGATAGACTTTAATGCCGGTACTAAAATCGGGGTGGTATACGCCAGCAGCGGCGGCAATCGCTTCTTCGACCTCGACGGTGACCTTGACCTGGTCTTCTCCAACCCACAAAAAACGGCGTTTGACACCACACCGCCGGTGAATCCAACCGTCGACAGTCAGTTGACCAATGATCCTACGCCAGTCATCACCGGTACTGCTGAGGCTACCACCACCCTGACAGTGGTTGTCGCGGGGGCCACCTACACCGTCATTGCTGAACCCGACGGCACCTGGAGCCTCGATACCGGCGCTGTGACGCCAGACTCAGGCACCTTTGCGCCCAATACCAATGGCTTTAACGAGGTTGCGGTCAGCAGTACCGATGCCGCTGGTAACAGCAGCAGCGACACCAGCAATAACGAGTTGGAAATCGACACAACAGCCCCCACAGTGGATATTCAGGGCGAGCCGGCGCTGACCAATGCGCCGTATTCGGTGACCTTTGAATTCAGTGAAGACGTCACTGGTTTTGTGGTTGGTGACATCACCGCAGGCAACGCCACGCTTTCGGACTTCACCGCCGTCGACGCCAACACCTACACCGCCACTGTTACGCCGACTTCCGATGGCACAGTAACGCTGGACGTTCCGGCCAACGGTGCCCAGGACGCGGCTGGTAACGGCAATACGGCGGCGACTCAGGCAACCACCACCTACGACGCCACCAAGCCGGGCGTGAGTATTTCTGCGCCGTCAGATACCAACGCGCCCTTCACGGCGACGTTTGAATTCACCGAAGACGTGACCGGCTTTACCCAGGGCGATATCACCGCCGGTAACGCCACGCTGTCCAACTTCACCGCCGTCGATGGCAACACCTATACCGCAACGGTGACGCCAACGTCTGAAGGGCCTGTGACGCTGGACGTCGCGGCCGATGTTGCACAAGACGCGGCCACCAATACCAATACTGCCGCCAGCCAGGCGGTCACCAACTACGACATTACGGTGCCAACGGTGGCGATCCAGAACGTGCCCGCCAACTCCAATGCGCCGTTTACTGCGACCTTTGAGTTCAGTGAAGACGTATTCAACTTCACCCAGGGCGACATCACCGCAAGCAATGCCACACTGTCTGGCTTTACCGCCGTCGATGGCAATACCTACACCGCGCTGGTTACGCCAACCGCTGATGGTACTGTGACTCTGGATGTACCGGCCAATGTTGCCCAGGATGCCGCGGGCAATAACAACACCGCCGCCACTCAGGCCAGCAGTGAATACGATGCCACACCGCCAACGGTTGCGATTCAGAACGTACCGGCAGACACCAACGCTGCGTTTACTGCAACCTTTGAATTCAGCGAAGACGTGACCGGCTTTGCGGTGGGTGATATCACCGCCAGCAATGCCACGCTGTCAGACTTCACCGTCGTTGACGGTAATACCTACACCGCCACGGTAACGCCAAACTCCGAAGGGGCCTTTACGCTGGACGTGCCAGCCAACGGCGCTCAGGACGTTGCCGGTAACAACAACACTGCTGCGACGCAGGCGGGTGGTAACTTTGATACCACCGCACCGACCGTTGCCATTCAGAACGTACCGGCCGATACCAATGCGGCATTTACCGCGACCTTTGAATTCAGCGAAGACGTGACCGGCTTTGCGGTCGGTGATATCAGCGCCAGCAATGCCACGCTGTCGAACTTCACCGCAGTAGACGGCAACACCTACACCGCGCTGGTAACGCCAACCTCAGAAGGCGCCTTCACGCTGGACGTACCAGCGAATGGCGCTCAGGACGCAGCGGGCAATAACAACACGGCGGCCACTCAGGCGGGTGGTAACTTTGATACCACCGCACCGACCGTTGCTATTCAGAACGTTCCGGCAGATGCCAATGCGCCATTCACTGCGACCTTTGAATTCAGTGAAGACGTCACCGGCTTTGTTGTGGGGGATATCACTGCCAGCAATGCCACGCTGTCAGACTTCACCGCAGTAGACGGCAACACCTACACCGCCACGGTAACGCCAACCTCCGAAGGTGCCTTTGCGCTGGACGTACCGGCCAACGGCGCTCAGGACGCAGCGGGCAATAACAACACCGCAGCGACTCAGGCCGGGGGCAACTACGACATTACGGTGCCAACGGTTGCCATTCAGAACGTACCGGCCGATACCAACGCTGCGTTTACTGCAACCTTTGAATTCAGCGAAGACGTGACCGGCTTTGCGGTGGGTGATATCACCGCCAGCAATGCCACGCTGTCAGACTTCACCGCCGTTGACGGTAATACCTACACCGCCACGGTAACGCCAACCTCCGAAGGTGCCTTTACGCTGGATGTACCGGCCAATGGCGCTCAGGACGCAGCGGGCAATAACAACACCGCAGCGAGTCAGGCGGGCGGTAACTTTGATACCACCGCACCGACCGTTGCCATTCAGAACGTTCCGGCGGACGCCAATGCGCCATTCACCGCGACCTTTGAATTCAGCGAGGACGTCACCGGCTTTGCGG
This sequence comes from Oceanobacter sp. ABM4_470, assembly GCF_056158645.1. Lineage (NCBI taxonomy): Bacteria > Pseudomonadati > Pseudomonadota > Gammaproteobacteria > Oceanospirillales > Oceanospirillaceae > Oceanobacter > Oceanobacter sp. ABM4_470. The sequence goes on along the minus strand of NZ_JBSWTR010000001.1, from coordinate 2,523,856 downwards.
TCGGTGATATCAGCGCCAGCAATGCCACGCTGTCGAACTTCACTGCAGTAGACGGCAACACCTACACCGCCACTGTAACGCCAACCTCAGAAGGGGCCTTCACGCTGGACGTACCAGCCAACGGAGCCCAGGACGCCGCGGGCAATAACAACACCGCGGCCACCCAAGTTGGTGGTGATTTTGATACCACGCCTCCAGACGTTGCGTTCCTCAATGTACCTACGGTGACCAACGGCAACTTCGACGTGACAGTGGAGTTCAGTGAAGACGTCACCGGCTTTAACGCCGCAGATGTTGTGGTCACCAATGCCTCTGTGGCCTCTGTGACGGCCGTTGATGGCAACACCTACACGGTATCGGTGGTTGCGGATGGTAATGGCACTGTGACGCTCGACATTAATGCCAACATCGCCACAGATGCAGCCGGCAACGGCAACACCGCGGCAGCGCAGGCCAGCGTGAATTACGACCCGACCATTCCGTCTGTGCAAATCCAGAATGTGCCGGACGACACCAACGCTGCCTTTACCGCGACGTTCGCCTTCAGCGAAGACATGACCGGCTTTGATATCACCGACATCAGCGCCAGCAACGCCAGCTTGAGTAACTTCACTGCGGTCGACGCAGCGACCTACACCGCCACCGTAACCCCGGACAGTGAAGGCAGCTTCAGTCTGGTGGTTGCCGCAGGCGTAGCCCAGGATCTGTCCGGTAACGACAACACGGCGGCAACCACGGTCAGCGGCAACTACGATGTCACCGCACCGCAAGTGCAAATCAACGGTGCGCCAACTGTGGTCAACAACACCGACCCATTCGTGGTGACGCTGGCCTTCAGCGAAGTGATGCAAGGCGTCACCAGCAGCGACCTGCTGGTACAGAACGGCAGTGTCAGCAGCTTCAGCAGCAGCGACAACCAGACCTGGACGGTTGAAATCACCCCGGATGGCGGTGGCAATATTGCCCTCGACCTGCCCGCCAACAGCGCCCAGGACGCGGCTGCCAATGGCAACACCGCCGCCAGCTCGGTGCTGGTGGTGCTGGACTCCGATGGCGACGGCATTGACGACGAAACCGAAGGTACCGGTGACACCGACGGCGATGGCATTCCGGACTACCTGGATACCAGCAACGACGAAGATGGTGACGGCGTGCCGGATGCCATCGAAGGCGCGCTGGACAGCGACGGTGACGGCATCAACGATGCGCTGGAAGCCGATGCTGACAACGACGGCATTCCGGACGGTGTGGAAGTTGGCATCCTGTCTCGCGACAGCGACGCGGACGGCATTGATGACCGCTTTGACGTTGACCAAACCGGCGGCACCGACGCCAACGGTGACGGCGTGGACGATGCCGTCGCAGCCATCGATACCGACGGCGACGGCATTGCCGACTTCCGTGATACCGACAGCGATAACGACGGTGTGCCGGATCGCATTGAAGCGGCTGTCAGTAACCTCGACAGCGATGGCGATGGCATTGACGACCGCTTCGACGTTGACCAAACCGGCGGCGTAGACGCCAACAACGACGGCGTTGACGACAGCGTGGTGGTGGTCGACTCCGACGGTGATGGCCTCGCCGACAACCGCGATGCCGACGCCGATAACGACGGCCTGCCAGACCCGCTGGAAGCCCAGCTGAGCTTTGTTGATACCGACGCCGATGGCATCGACGACACGTTCGACGTTGATCAAACCGGTGGGGTGGATGCCAACAACGACGGCATCGATGACGCCTTCAGCTTGCCGGATCAGGACGCTGACGGCGTTGCCAACCTGCGCTCTGGCGACAGTGACAGCGACGGCGTTGCCGACCAGCTGGAAGTGGCAGCCTCCGGCCTCGACAGCGATGCCGATGGCATTGATGACAGCTTCGACGTTGACCAGACCGGCGGTCTCGACGCCAACAACGACGGCATCGACGACAGCGCCGTGGCGCTGGATACCGACAACGATGGCGTGCCGGACTATCTCGACCTGGATTCCGACAACGACAGCATCAACGACATTGTGGAAGCGGGCCTTGATGACACCGACCACAACGGCTTGCTGGACGACGGCGATCTGGCCACCCTCAGTGAGCGCGACAGCGATGACGATGGCATTGCCGACCGCATTGACACCGACAGCAACAACGACGGCGTCAATGACATCGCAGCAACCAGCTTCGCCCGTCTGGATGCCGACCAGGACGGCGTGATCGACAACGCCACCGCAGCAGACAATGCCGACGCCGATGGCGACGGTATTCCTGACCTCACCGATGGTGATCAGGGTGTGCTGGGTACGGATCGTGATTACGACGGCGACGGTATTCCGAACCCGCTTGATCCTGACAACGACAACGACGGCCTCAGCGACGTTCAGGAAGGTGCCCTGAGCAACGGCGCTGCCAGCCTGATCGACAGCGATGGCGATGGCATCACCGATGACAACGACCTCGACAGTGATAACGACGGCCTGCCGGACTGGCAGGAAGCCTCTGGCGTGGCACCAAGCGGTGCGGATACCGACGCTGACGGCATCGACGACGCTTACGACATCGACCAAACCGGCGGAGTAGATAGCGGTGCAGGCACAGGTGCCATTGGTGGCGGTGCCGGAGATGATGCCGGTGCTGCGGATGGCATTGACGATGCCGTTCAAAGCCGCCGTGACAGCGACAACGACGGTGCTATTGATGTTCTGGATGCCGACAGCGACAACGACGGTCTGAGCGATGGCACTGAGGCCAATGTCAGCGCCGCCAGCGGCAGCGACAGCGATAACGACGGTATCGACGATGCCTTCGACAGCGCCAACAACCCTGCCTTTGTTGATTCCGGTACAGGAAGTGGCTCAGGCAATGGTTCAGGAAATGGTGCGGACGATCTCAACGGCGATGGCATTGCTGACACCACGCTGGTTGATACCGATGGCGATTCATTGGCCGACCTGCGTGACAGCGACAGCGACAACGATGGCATCACCGACGACCTGGAAGGCAGTGGTGACAGCGACAACGACAGCGTTGCCGATTACCGCGACTCGCTGCTGGACGAAGACTTTGACGGCATTCCCGACATTGTTGAAGGCAGCAACGACAGCGACGCCGACAACCAGCTCAACGCCTTCGACGTTGACGTCGACAACGACGGCATCCCGGATGCGCTGGAATCTGGCCTCGCCACTACCGACAGCGATAACGACGGCATCATCGACGCCTTCGATGTGGACCAGACCGGTGGCCTCGACGGCAACGGTGACGGCATCGACGACGCCTTTGCGACCGCGCTGGCCAACAACAGCCTGCTGCTCGACAGCGACGACGACGGCATCATCGACCTGATCGACGCCGACAGCGACAACGACGGCATTCCGGATGCACTGGAAGCCGGTCTGAGTGGCCTCGACAGCGATAACGACGGCATTGATGACGCCTACGACGTCGATCAAACCGGTGGCGTTGACGCCAATGGCGATGGCATCGACGACCAGCGTCGCCTGCCAGACAGCGACGGTGACGGCATTGCCGATGTGCGCGACAACGACAGCGACAACGACGGTGTGCCTGATCTGCTGGAGTCCGGTTTTGCCAATGCGGCGGGTGAACTGATCGACAGCGATGGCGACGGCATTGCCGATGTGATTGACGTCGACAATACCCTCGGCAGCGACGCCAATGGCGACGGCATCGACGACCTCGCAGCGCTGGCCGACAGTGACGGCGACGGCGTGGCGGACTACCTCGATCTCGATTCCGATAACGACAGCATCAACGACGTGGTCGAAGCGGGTCTGGAAGACGCCGATAACGATGGCCTGGCCGACGTAGCGGGCACGCTGGTGACCTCTGCACTCGACAGTGATGGCGATGGTGTGGCCGACCGGATTGACCTCGACAGTGATAACGACGGTAGCTTTGACATCCAGAATGGCCTTTATCGCAACGCTGACAGCGATGGCGACGGTCGCATCGACCTGATCACCGACTTCGACGGTGACGGCATTGCCGACGTGGTCGACGCCGAACCGGCCAGCCGTGGCACCACGCTTGATAGCGATGGGGATGGCATTGCCAACCATATCGACAGCGATGACGACAATGACGGCATCAGCGACTTGCTGGAAGGCAATCTCGACAGCGACGGTGACGGCATTGTTGACCGACTCGACCGCGACAGCGATGGCGACGGCGTGCCGGACAGTGTTGAAGCGGGCCTGACCCTGAGCGGCAATGACAGTGACGGCGACGGCATCGACGACGCCATTGATGTTGACCTGATTGGCGGTGACGACCTCGACGGTGATGGCATCAGCGACGCTCTGAGCCTGCGCGATACCGACGGCGACGGCATCCCGGATGCACTGGATACCGACAGCGACGGCGATGGCATTGACGATTGGCAGGAAATCTTTGGCTTCGCACCAACCGGCTTCGACAGCGATGGTGACGGCATTGATGATGCCATCGACGTGGATCAAGTGGGCGGTGAAGACCTCAATGGCGATGGCATTGCCGATGCCCTGATGAACCTCAGCGACCTGGACGGCGACGGCTTGCCAGCCTATCTGGATTCGGATGCTGACGGCGATGGCTTGTCCGATGGCGTTGAGCTGGGCGACTACGACGGCGATGGTATTCCGGACAACGAGCAAAGCCCAAGTGAAATTGAAACCGCCCTCAGTGGCAGCGGTGCGGGCTACAAGGGACTAGGCTTACTGTTACTGGCCTCCGTGGTCGCAGGTGTATACCGACGTACCCATCCAAAAGGCAATCACAAGGGACACCACAAGGGACATCACAAGGGTAGCCACGGCTCGAGCCACGGCCCAAACCATGGCAATCAGGGTCATAGCAGTCAGAGCCAGAATAAACAGAGCCAGATTCAGAAGGGTTCAGACAAAGGGACATCAGAATGAAGCAAACCAACGCCAGCTGCACATCAACACCGCTGTGGCGTACCAGCCTGACCGTGGTCGCCCTTGCGGCGGCCACTCTGGCCAGCCCAGCTCAGGCAGATTGCCAACGCTACGGCGACGATGACACCCTCAATAACGACGATGCCTGCTGGTACCTTGCCGCAGGCCTCAACTACAACTACCTGCACCCGGACGCCAGCAACAGCAGTTGGCGGGTGACCGACGAATACGACACCGGCGCGGAATTCGCCATTGGCTATCGCATGAGCCGCCACTTTTATCTGGAAGGCAGCTACGCCAATCTGGGGACCGCAGGCCTTAACAGCCTCAACCCACTGATCACCAGTACCGAGCGCATCGACTACAAAGTACCGGCCTTGTGGTTGCAATATCGGCTGTACGCCAGCGACGTGATGAAAAGCCTGGATGGCGAGCTGGTTGGCGACGACTGGGATATTTTCCTGCGGGTAGGCATGTCGCGCATGAAAAACGACAGCTCCAGCACCATTCTTCCGTACGAAGCCCAAACCCGGAATCAATACACGCTGGGGGTCAGTCTGAACTGGAACCCCGACGACGACTGGGGGCTGCGGCTGAAGCTCGACAGCTACGACAAGGACGCGGTATCCCTGGGTATCTCGTTGATGCGTAATATCGGTATTTGATGCGCGCCGTTATCTAGGGACCCTCTGAATAACTCAGTGCCCGCACTGGATGACAGGGCGACGCTGAATCACGAAGCTGATTTGTAGGCCTGACGGGTCAAGTCAAAAATCAGCGACACAGAGTCAGCAATGCCCTGTCTTCCCCGTTGGGCGCGGCCTGCAGGCCGCCATAACGGCGTTGGCGAATTTGGAAAGGGCCAGCCATTCCGCTGCATTCGCCGCCTTGTTCTGACAACCTGCAGGACTCGCGCAGAGCTGTGCAGAGTTATTCAGAGGGTCCCTACTTCCGATATTCCTTCGGCGACTTGCCCATCCACTGCTTGAACGCCCGCGAAAATGCCGCCGGGTCGGAAAAGCCCAGCTGGCTGGAAATCTCACTGATGGTCAGCTCCGGCTGGCCAAGCAGGGTGACCGCCAGCTTCTGCCTTAATTCATCCTTCAACGCCTGAAACGAGGTGCGCTCAGCGGTTAACCGGCGGCGCAAGGTGCGGCTGGTGATGTGCAGATGGTCGGCGGCGGCTTCCATGCTGGCGCTGGTCAGCGAGCCATGTTGCTGCAAATGGGTTTCCAGAAAATTCGATACCTTGCGGGCGGTAAAGGCATGAAAGTTGGGCCGGGTTACCCACACCAGCGGGGCGTTATCCAGATGCTGCTTGAGGGTGTCTTCGGTTTGCGCCAGTGGCTGGTCGAGAATCGAACGGTCAAACACCAGCGCGTTCACCGGCATGTTAAAGCGGGCGTCGCATGGGAACATCAGCCGGTATTCCTTTTCGTGGGACGGTGCTGCATAGCTCAGTTCAACCCGTTTCAGCGGCGTGAACTGGCCAACCAACCAACCCGGAAAGCGATGCCAGATCAGCAATAAAAACTCGGTCAGAAAATGCGCGCGGTCCAGCTCTGGCCGTGCCAGCGTCAGCTCAAAACGGGCCTCATTGCCTTCTTCTACCAAATGAAAGCGCAGGTCTTCGGTAAACAGGTCGTAAAAGCGGCTGATGTGCCGGTACACCCCGCGCAGGTTGCGGTTGTTCACCGCCTGACGCGCCATCAACACAAAGGTGCCGTTCTTCGACGGCCTTTCCGTCCGCCCCAAAAACTCATCGTTGGCCAATTGGCGATAGCTTTGCAGCAGGTCGGCAAACTGCAACGGGCTCATACGCTGGTCGCTGGTGTGGGTAACCACATCCGCCGACAGGCCTGCCATGCGCAGCAGCTGATGGTCATCGAGCCCTTTGCTGCGGGCCGTTTGAGCCAGCTCACGGGCGTAATGCATCGAAATGGAGGAGCGTTCAAACGTCATGGCAATTCTTTTTATTTCCACGAGAGACGACGAAACCGGACACAACTCTGCCATAAATTGGGTCGCCTGTCCGAAAATATCAAGAAATCGACTGCCGCTGTCATGGGATCAGCTATGACTTTAACGCTTAATAAGGGGGCATCAACTTAATCCGGTGCCCGCTCTGGGCTTCCGGGTGTTTACGAGTCGCTAAGTCGGCGATACCTAAACTAGATCATCCGTCAGCCCCCGTAGGGCGCGGGTTGTCGGCATTCATGGCGGTGTTGGCGAATTTGAAAAGGGCCCACCCTTTTACTGCATTCGCCGCCTTGCCCTGAACACCGACAACACTCGCGCAGAGCTGTGCAGGATTGAGTAGATGCCCCCATGCCCGCAGTGAACAGGAAGGGGTTGGCTGCAGGCAGTCCAAACAAGATAAGCGGAATCGGATTCGGAGGTTGCAATGAAAGACGTGGTGGTTGTGAGTGGTGTACGTACCGCAATTGGCAGTTACGGCCAGAGCCTGAAAGACACCAGTGCCTGCGATATGGCCAGTGCGACTGTGGCAGAAGCCATTAAACGCGCCGGTATCACGGGCGACGACGTCGACCACACCGTATTTGGCAACGTGATTCATTCCGAGCCGCGCGATATGTACATCTCCCGTGTGGCGGCCGTTAACGGCGGTGTACGTGAATCCGCCCCTGCGTTAACCGTTAACCGTCTGTGCGGCTCTGGTCTGCAAGCCATTGTCACTGCCGCGCAGCAAATTCAGCTGGGTCAGGCCATCACTGTGGTGGCGGGCGGTGCCGAATCCATGAGCCGTGCGCCGTACCATTTGCCAACCGCGCGTTTTGGTCAGCGGATGGGTGATGGTGCCATGATCGACCCGATGGTTTCCGCGCTGACCTGTCCGTTTAACCACTATCACATGGGCGTGACCGCCGAAAATGTTGCTGAGAAATTCGACGTTAGTCGTGCCGATCAGGACGCCTACGCCGCCCAAGGCCATCAGCGCGCCCAGTCGGCCATTGAAAACGGCTACTTCGAAAGCCAGATCCTGCCGATTGAGCTGAAATCCCGCAAAGGCACTGTTGAATTCAAGCAAGACGAGCACGTCCGCATGAACTGCTCGGTAGCGGATATGGAAAAACTGCGCCCGGTATTCAAGAAAGACGGCACCGTGACGGCTGGTAACGCCTCTGGCCTTAACGATGGCGCTGCGGCCATTGTGATGATGGAACGCGAAGAAGCCGAAAAACGCGGCGCGCCGGTACTGGGCAAGCTGGTCGACTACGCCGTACACGGCGTTGATCCAAAAATCATGGGCATTGGCCCGGTGCCTGTGATTCAGCAGATTCTGGACCGTCAGGGCCTCAGCGCCAACGACATCGACGTGTACGAAGTCAACGAAGCCTTTGCCGCTCAGGCATTGGCGGTAGCCCGTGAACTGAAGCTGCCAGAAGAGCGCCTGAACCCGAACGGCAGCGGCATTGCGCTGGGTCACCCGGTGGGCGCGACCGGTGCCATTATCACGGTGAAAGCCCTCTATGAATTGCAGCGTATCGAAGGCCGCTTCGCCATGGTCAGCCTGTGTATTGGTGGTGGCCAAGGGATTGCCGCGCTATTCGAACGAGTGTGAGTTTTATCAAGGAAAAGCCGCGTCAAACCGGAAAGGTATAGCACGGCTGGGTGGCCCCGGTTAAAGGGGCCGGAATGTAAGACAATTTATGAAGTTTGTGTGAAATTTGGTCAAAAAACCGGTTTGTCTCAATACACAACAATAATGAAAGGCGCATCATGGAAATTCTTCCTTCCGCAGTGGACACCATCGTGTCCGGAAGCCACCGGGTAACGCGCCGCAGAGCAGACATTCTTGGGAGCTTTCATATGTACGCAGGTCAATCCGTCACACTCACCATGACCCCCGGCGGCATCGCCGAACTGGTACTCGATACCGCCGATGCTTCCGTCAATGTATTAAACAGCCAATTGCAGGACGAACTGGGTCAGGCCCTGGCGGCTCTGGGCACCAGCTTTGATGTTAAAGGTTTGCTGATTCACAGTGCCAAACCGGCGTTTGTGCTGGGTGCCGACATCACCGAATTTTCCGGGCTGTTTGCCCACGAGGCCACCGAGATTTCCCGTTGGGCCAGTAAGGTGCATGGCCTGCTGAACCTGATGGAAAAACTGCCGTACCCAACCATGACCGCCATCAACGGTATGGCGCTGGGCGGCGGCATGGAACTGGCGCTGTCGACCGATTACCGCGTTGCCGACAGCCGCTGTAAGCTCGGCTTGCCGGAAGTCACCTTGGGCATTTGCCCGGGGTGGGGCGGTACCGTACGACTGAACCGCCTGATCGGCGCTGAAAACGGTTTGGGCTGGATGCTGTCTGGCAAGCCAGTCAACGCGCAAAAAGCGTTGCAGCAGGGCGCTATTGACGCTGTGTTTGAAGCCGACGTCCTGCTGGACGAAGCCCGCGCCATGCTGCAAACCGTGATTCGTGAAGAACAGGATTACCTCAGTCGTCGCTCTGCCAAACAACTGGCTTTGCCTGCTTCCGAACAAACCGAAACCGCCATGCAGGCGTTGCGAGATCAGTTTGGTAAAGGCCTGGACAGCCGTTACCCGGCGGCACCGGCCATTCTGGATACCGTCACCAACGCCATGAGCCGTGATTTTCACGAAGCACTGGCCATGGAAGCGAAAACCTTCGGCGAGCTGGCGACCGGTTTGGTGGCCAAAAACCTCATTGGTCTGTTCCTCAACGACCAGTTCCTCAAACGCGAAACCAAGCGCTGGGCCAAACAGGCGCAGCCAGTGGACAAAGCCGCGGTACTGGGCGCAGGCATCATGGGCGGCGGCATTGCCTACCAGGCGGCATTGAACAAGGTGCCGATGCTGATGAAAGACATCAGCAACGAAGCCCTGGATCTGGGTGTGGCGACCGCCAGCAGCATCCTCGACCGCAGCATCAGCAAAGGCCGCATGACCGAAGAGGGCAAGGCGGCAGTGATGGCCAACATTCACTCCACCCTGACCTACGAAGGCTTTAACGAGTTGCCATACGTGGTCGAAGCCGTGGTGGAGCGTGCCGACATCAAGAAGTCGGTACTGGCAGAAACCGAAAGCAAACTGCCAGAGCACGCCATTCTGGCCACCAACACCTCGACCATCTCCGTCAACGAACTGGCCACCGCACTGAAGCGCCCGCAGCAGTTCTGCGGCATGCACTTCTTTAACCCGGTGCACGCCATGGCGTTGGTGGAAATTATTCGCGGCGAGCAAACCAGCGACGAAACCATTGCCACCACCGTGGCCTTCGCGGCAGCGATGGGCAAAACCCCGATTGTGGTGAACAACTGCCCGGGCTTTCTGGTGAATCGGGTGCTGTTTCCATACTTCAACGGCTTTAACCGTTTGTTGATGGACGGTGTCGACTTCGAGCGCATTGACCGCGTGATGGAAGACTTCGGCTGGCCAATGGGCCCGGCCTATCTGGCCGACGTGATTGGTTTGTACACCATGGTGCACGCCGATCAGGTGATGGAAGAAGGCTTCCCGGAACGCATGGGCCACAGCGACCGCCCGATCATTGAAACCCTGCTGGACCGCGGTGGTCAGGGCCAGAAAAATGGCATTGGCTTCTACGAGTACGGCAAGGACGAGCACGGCAAACGCTACAAGCGCCGTTCTGCGCTGGTGGACGAGATTCTGGCCGAGCGTGTCAGCCGCACAGAAGACGTCAGCGATGCTGAAATCATCGAACGCATGATGATCCCGATGTGTATGGAAACCGTGCGCTGTCTGGAAGAGGGCATCGTGGCGACGGCCACCGAAGCCGACATGGGCGTGATTCTTGGCCTCGGCTTCCCGCGCTTCCGCGGTGGTGTACTGCGCTATATCGACACCCTTGGCCTCAGCACCTTTGTTGCTCAGGTCGAAGCCCATGCTGAACAGGGTCCGCTGTACCAGCTGACCAGCGGCATCAAAGAACGCGCCCGTAACGGCAAAACCTTTTACTGAAAAATACCGCTTTCAACGATATGACAAGCGTTACAAGAGCTAACCGGAGTTAACAGGAGCCAGGCTATGAGTGATTACAAGCATCCTTACCGTGACACCGAATTCGTGCTGGACCAGCTGATCGGCTTTGATGCCCTGTGTGAAGCCGCCAAGCTGGAAGGCATCAACATGGAACTGGCCTCTACCGTGGTAGAAGAGGCTGGCAAATTGGGTGCGGGTGTACTGGCCCCACTGAACTGGGAAGGCGACCAGAAAGGCGCTCATATTAACGAGCAGGGCGTACAACAAACGCCGGGCTTCAAGGAAGCCTACGACCAGATGGTCGAAGGCGGCTGGTTGTCGCTCAATGCGCCGGAAGAATTTGGCGGTCAGGGCCTGCCGAAAGTGCTGGCCTCTGCGGTTAACGAAATCTGGCACTCCTCCAATATGGCGTTTGCCCTCTGTCCGCTGCTGAGTCAGGGCGCGACCGAAGCCCTGGCCCATCATGGTAGTGACGAGCTGAAAGCCACTTACTTGCCAAAGCTGGTGTCTGGCGAGTGGACCGGCACCATGAACCTGACTGAGCCAGACGCTGGTTCTGATTTGGCGGCGGTAAAAACCAAGGCCATTCCGGAAGGCGATGCCTACCGCATCAGCGGCACCAAGATTTTCATCACCTGGGGTGATCATCAGATGACCGACAACATCGTCCATCTGGTGTTGGCGCGTCTGCCGGATGCCCCGGCCGGTGTGAAAGGCATTTCGCTGTTTGTGGTACCGAAGTTCCTGCTGGACGAAAACGGCGAAACCACCGACCAGCGTAACGGCGCGGTGGCACTGTCGTTGGAGCACAAGCTGGGCATTCACGGTTCCCCAACCTGTGTGATGGAATTCGACAACGCCATTGGTTACCTGGTGGGTGAAGCCAACAACGGCCTCAGCCATATGTTCACCATGATGAACGATGCCCGTCAGGGTGTGGGTGTGCAGGGCCTGTCGATCACCGAACGTGCCTACCAGCACGCGCTGCAATACGCCAAAGACCGTATTCAGGGCACCCTGCGTGACGGCAGCCGTATTGCCATCATCGAGCACCCGGACGTACGCCGTATGCTGATGACCATGAAGTCCACTTCCGAAGCCATGCGTGCCTTGTGTCTGGTGGCTTCTGCTGAACTGGATTACGCCCGTATGGTCGGTGGCGACAACGCCGCCACGCACATGGCCCGTGCCGAACTGCTGACCCCAATCGTGAAAGGCTGGTGTACCGAACTGTCGGTCGAGATGACCTCGTTGGGTGTGCAGGTTCACGGCGGTATGGGCTTTATTGAAGAAACCGGTGCGGCCCAGCACTTCCGCGATTCCCGCATTCTGCCAATTTACGAAGGCACCAACGCCATTCAGGCACTGGATTTGATCGGCCGTAAGACGCTGTCTAACGGTGGTGAGGTATTGACCGGTCTGCTGACCGAAATGCAAACCGCCGTTGCAACCGCCAAGGCCGCCGCAGCGATTCCAGCCGCAGCCATTGCCCAATTTGAAGCGGCAGTTGCCACCGCGTTTGAATGCCGCGACTACATTCTGGCAGGCGCCAAGGAAAACAAGGCGCTGGCAGGTTCTGTGGCCATGAACATGCTGATGCAGCTGGGTTACACCGTTGGTGCCTGGTTGATGGTAGAGAGCGCTGGCAAAGCCAAGGCAAAACTGGACGCCGGTGAGGGTGATCCGGAATTCCTCAACGCCAAACTGGCGACGGCACAGTTCTTCTGTGAACACCTGCTGCCACGTCAGGCGTCGCACGCCATTACGTTGAAGGCAGGCACAGACAGCATTATGGCGATCAGCAACGACCAGTTCTGATCGTCGCCAGATGCAGCAAGTTTCCACTGGCCGGTCCTTACCCTGTGCTGGTCAGTGGGTCGGTGGGTTGGTGACAGAACCCCAAAACTCCTTCTTCTCGGGCAGGAGTGATGGAGATGATCAGGAACCTCGCAATGCCTCTGCGGCACCGGCTTTTCCCCGCGACTGACATTCAACAGTGTCTGTCGTGGGGTTTTTTATCAAATTGGCGTCGTTGCGGTTACAATGCGCGCCCTTAAATTTTTAATGGTTGTCCGAGAGCGCGGTTTTTGACCGCCAAATCGACATCAGGCAAGCCCATAAGAAGGCACCAGAGACCTGACCGTATCGAACCGGCAGCCCGAACAGATTCAGCAAGCTGAGAGGAAAACATGACCGAACGCGAATCCATGGCCTACGACGTAGTCATCGTAGGTGCTGGCCCTTCCGGCCTCTGTGCATCCATCCGTCTGGCCCAACTGGCTCAGGAAGCCGGTCAGGAACTGACCATCTGTCTGGTCGAAAAGGGTTCCGAAGTGGGCGCTCACATCCTCTCAGGTGCGGTGATTGAATCTCGCGCGCTGGACGAGCTGATCCCGGACTGGAAAGAAAAAGGCGCACCGCTGAACACCCCGGTGATCCGCGATGAGCTGTACCTGCTGAAAGACGAAAAAGCCGCCACCAAGCTGCCAGACTTCGCGGTGCCAAAAACCATGCACAACGCACCGGGCCATACTACTCATGGCGATGCCAACTACATCGTCAGCCTGGGTAACGTCTGCCGCTGGTTGGCGGAACAAGCTGAAGAACTGGGCGTGGAAATCTACCCGGGCTTCGCCGCTGCTGAAATCGTCTACAACGACGACGGCTCTGTTGCCGGTGTGGCCACCGGCGACATGGGTGTTGACGCCGAAGGCAACCCAAAAGACGGCATGTACACCCCGGGCATGAACCTGCTGGGCAAATACACCATCTTCGCCGAAGGCTGTCGTGGCCACCTGGGCAAACAGCTGTACAGCAAGTTTGACCTCGCCAAAGACGCCGACGCCCAGCACTACGGCATTGGCATTAAAGAGCTGTGGGACACCGACCCAGCCAAACATCAGGAAGGTCTGGTACTGCACGGCGCAGGCTGGCCACTGACCGGCTCAGCCAAATCCGGCACCGGCGGTGGCTTCTTTATGTACCACACCGAAAACAACCAGGTGGTGGTTGGCCTGATTGTCGACCTCAACTACAAAAACCCATGGTTGAGCCCATACGACGAGTTCCAGACCCTCAAACACCACCCGGTACTGGCCCAGTCCCTGGAAGGCGGCAAGCGCGTATCGTACGGTGCCCGTGCGATCACCAAAGGCGGCTTCAACGCCCTGCCAAAAATGCACTTCCCGGGCGGCCTGATCACCGGCTGTAACGCCGGCACCCTGAACTTCGCCAAAATCAAAGGCACCCACACCGCCATGAAAACCGGCATGTTGGCTGCTGAAGAAATCTTCAAGGCACTGGGTGAAGAAGCCAAGAGCCTGGAAGAAGGTGCAGAAACGACCGGTGGCAAGGACCTGGCATCCTACGCAGACTCCTTCAAAAACTCCTGGGTATACGAAGAACTGTACAGCACCCGTAACTTTGGTCCGGCGATCCACAAATACGGCACTTTCATTGGTGGCGCATTCAACTTCCTCGACCAGAACATCTTCGGTGGCAAACTGCCAGTCACCCTGCGCGACAACCACGAAGACTACGCCCAGATGCAAACCGTCGATCAGGCCACCAAAATCGACTACCCGAAACCGGACGGCGTACTCAGCTTCGCCAAACTGGACTCCGTGTTCCTGTCCAACACCTACCACGAAGAAGACCAGCCGTGTCACCTGACACTGAAAGACAACAGCATCCCGCTGAGCGTTAACCTGCCGAAATACGCAGAACCCGCCCAGCGCTTCTGCCCGGCTGGCGTATACGAAGTGGTCGACGGCGAAGACGGCCAACCGAAGTTCCAGATCAACGGCCAGAACTGCGTCCACTGTAAAACCTGCGATATCAAAGACCCATCCCAGAACATCACCTGGGTAGTACCGGAAGGTGCCGGTGGTCCAAACTATCCAAATATGTAAAAAGTTTGATGGCTGTTCTTGGCCTGTAGCCGTTGCAACACAAAGCCCGCATCCGCGGGCTTTGTTGTTTCTGGAGCTTGCTCTGTAGGAGGGAATTCATTCCCGATGAATCGGCTTCACCGTAAATAGCAGCCTCTTTGCATCTTTATCTGAACCACGCATCGTCGTATCTCCGTAGGAGCAGGCTTGCCTGCGATTGGGTGTTTTGTAGGAGGGAATTTATTCCCGATAGTGGGATAGACTGTAGTGGTCAACTGATTCCGGACACGGTTTTAAGTTTTTCTTCTGCGGCGCGAGGGCTGATTCCTCCGTTCGCAGTATGTGGCCGTTGCTGGTTGTAAAAGCCCATCAAATAACGGCCGATATCCATTTTTGCCTCCGCCAGTGATCGATACCAGGTATCCGGAACCCACTCGCTTTTCAGGCTGCGGAACAGTCGCTCCATCGGTGCGTTATCCCAGCAGTTGCCACGTCGGCTCATGCTCTGAGCCATACGACAACGCCAGATTCTCTGACGGAACTTCAGGCTGGTGTACTGGCTTCCTTGATCCGAGTGGAACATCACGCCTTCCGGTTTGCCCCGACGCAGCCAGGCATCCTCTAGTGCCTTTGTCGTCAGCTCGCTGTCAGGGCTGTTGGACATGGCCCAACCCACGACCTTGCGAGCGTATAAATCCATGACCACGGCAAGGTACGACCAACGTTCTCCTGTCCAAATGTAGGTGATGTCACCACACCAAACCTGATTGGGCCGCTCAACAGAGAACTCACGGTTCAGAAGGTTGTTGATTTCAACGTGTTCCATCCCAGTTTTTTTGTATTTGTGGGCACCCGGCTGCTTACTGATCAGCCCCGATTCTTTCATCAGTTTGCGCACCAGATAACGTCCAATAACAATGCCTTCGGTTTTCAATAAGTCACGGATACCGCGGCTACCAAAGCCATGACGACTGAGATTGAATGCCCGTTTTACATGGGCCTTGAGCTCCAGTCGTCTGGGGTTGATTCGACGCTTGTTACGATAGTAATCGTAGTAACTGGAACGCTTGATACCGAACGCCTGACAGACCCATTTGATTGGCTCCAGCTCTCCCAACCGGTCTATCAGTACATATTTTTGAATTCGTCTGACATTAAGAGAGCAGTAGCCTTTTTTAATATTCGCTTCTCGGTTTCGAGCTCTCTTACGCGCTTTTCGAGCTCCTGAATGCGCTTTTGCTCTTCCGTCATGGCCTTGGAGCTTGGCGTTTTGCCACCACGTTCTTCACGAAGCTGATCAACCCATCGGCGAAGGGCTGTCTCACCCACGTCCAGCGATTTACTGGCCTGCGGAATGGAATACCCCTGATCGAGAACAAGGCTGGCTGCTTCGAGTTTGAACTCAGGAGTGAAGGAACGACGTTGTCTTTTCATTGAACACCTCTTTGGCGGCAAGATTACCACCTATCTGGGTGTCCGAGATTATTGAACCATTACATTAATTTTCATCCCCAAGATGGGGCTTTAGTTATGGAAATATTCTAATGGGTCAAAAGCCTAACAATTTGCTGCACGCGGACACATACTGCTACGCTCGTTTTTGTGTCTGTCGCTGCGCTCCATTTTTACACAAAAACGCTCTCCGCAGTATGTGCCGGTGAGCAAGGCGTTAACCCCAAGCTCCCGGCCATCATTCCTCAGCTAGCCTTCTTTACCTGCTACACTCTGCAGTCGCTGAACCCTGGCGGCTGCATCTGTTTCTCGTTAGTGCCTGATCTGTTTTTCGACAGGGCCCGCGTTACCGAAACCTCAGCCAAGGCTTCAGCTCACCAAGTCACACCGCTCCATGCCGTTAGTCAGGAAAACGAAATGTCCCACGCAGTAATTGATAAAAAATCCGAGAAAACATCTTTTGGCTTTTTGACTATGAAGGCCAAGGTCGATACCACTTTGACCCTGGTCGAGATAGAAGCTGGTCAGGTTGGCGTGCTGTACGAAGCTGTGTTTAGCGGCATCAAGGACGGCCGTGTGAACGGTGGCCCTATGGTGATTTCTAAAAACACCACCAAGCAGGTGAACGACAGCCCGGAAGTGAATGTGGTGGTCAGCAACTTTGATAAGCAAGCGGATGCGGTTGCCATGCACATTACCATCACGGTGGATGTGCCGATGCTGGGTAAGCAGACCATTTACAATCAGACACTGGCTGGCAAGTGTGGCACTTCGGTTAGCTGTTGAATGAAGGATATTGCCGACAGCCGCTATGAAGCGTTTAGCCGAGTGCTGTCGGAGCAGGGCTTTTCACCTGCTGAAATATCCGGGCTGATCAGCCAAACACGAGCTGTTCAGCAACCGTCGCGCTCGGTGTTGCTGCCACAAGGTGAGACGGCGAGCGAGTTTTATTTTTTGCTGGATGGGGTTTGCCACGCCGGGTATCTGACCGAGCAGGGCAAGGTGTTCAGCAAGGAATTTTACTGGGAAGGCGATTGGGTCATCGGTTACGAGAGTCTGGTTACAGGTCAGTCGTCGCCGTTCTGTCTTGAGACAGTTACTGCCTGCCAGTTGCTGGCGCTGCCGATGAGTGTGCTACGGAGCTGGAGAGAAGAAAGACTCCCGATCTACCTCTCGCTGGTTGAAGGGCAACTACTCAACAAGGAACAGAAAGAGCGCTATATGTTGCTGAATACCCCGCAGCAGCGTTACCAACAGTTCTGCCACGATTATCCTGATTTATTGGCCCGCCTTAGCGACTATCAGGTCGCTGCCTACCTTGGCATCACCCCCATCAGCCTTAGTCGTATTAAAAAACGCAAATCTATTAACCATTGTTAATGGCTTGTGTGGGCGGCAGTGGTAGCTTCCGGCTTTTGATCAATTTGTTGAGGAAATCCCATGGTGCAGTGGCAATGCCTGTCTTTCGATCAGCTCGACAAGCAGCAGTTGTACGCCTTGCTGAAGTTGAGATCGGATGTGTTTATTGTTGAGCAGGCGTGTCCGTATCCTGATATTGATGGCAAGGATATCCAGTCGGGTGTCTTGCACCTGTTAGGTTGGCAAGACAACATCCTGGTTGCCAGTGTACGGCTATTGCCTGCTGGGCTGACGTTTCCGTCGGTCAGCATCGGAAGGGTAGTGACCCACAAGGATTACCGTGGCGGCGGCCTGGGCCATCAGTTAATGAGTGAAGCCATCAAACACTGCCAGCAGCTTTGGCCTGAGCAGCCGATAGAAATCAGCGCCCAGCGGTACCTCGAAGCCTTCTACAAAAAGCATGGGTTTGAACCGATTTCAGAGCCCTATCTGGAAGACGATATCCTGCACGTGGATATGAAGCGGGGTTGAGCTTTTCAGAGGTTCGCTGGATGCTTTGGTCGCGGCGGGATTTATAGCCCGATGCTGGAATAAAAAGTACGCCAACATGCCCAAAAGGGCATGTTGGCTGCGGCTCTGATAGAGCAGGCTGAAACGGGTCAGTTTGGTGCGAGCGTTGAGCGGCGAACCAGATACTGCTTCTCCCTTGTGCCGATTGTTAGCACCGAACCTGATGGCATGGGTTGAATAAAAATCTCTCCAATTGTGTTCGATTCGCGGAGTGCAGGTGACTCCCAGAGCTTCTGTCCTGTCGCTAAATCGTAGCCTTGCACATAACTCACGCTGGCAGCGGGGATGTAGTAACTATCAATTTCCAACTCTCGATAATCTGATCCAAATATGAGTAATTCGTTGGTGGACAGGGGGTCATAAGCCAGAGACCTGACCGAGTTCATATTGGTTACTTCGATTTCTTTGATGAACTCCAGGTTACTGTTTAGAAGCATCAGTAATGAATCTACGTCATCGGGGCTACTAAAGGATGGGGAGGTTCTAATGAGAACCTGTTGGTTGCTGCCCGCTGTAATGATGTCAAATTCTTCAATACTTATCCGGTCATATTCCTGTCCATAGTATTCAGTTGGATTAAATACAGTAACACCTTCCGAATTAAGGTTGGTGCTAAGGTCAATTTTTATGACCTGTCCGGAGTCGGTAGCCAGAATTTCCTGCTTGGTGTCACCATCGATATCGCCGACGTACAGATTCGAAAAGCTTGTCGGATATCCAAAGTTGCTAAGATAGTCGGAGGTATCTATATGTTCCATTGTTTGCTCAACAGAGTCATAAATGATGATTGCTTCTGGAGTGCGGCCAATGAATTCTTCTGTGCCATCATTATTCAGATCTTTGCAAAAGTAGGCGTCAGAGGCTGGTAGGCTTAAATATTGTCGATCGCTGCTCAGGATAGACTCCATAGTGTACAAGCGCGTTTCATTGGATATGGTACTTGCAAACCATGAGGTTACACCTGGTCCTTTGCAATAGCCTTTGTATATACCTGAAGTATTATAAGTGTTAGGTGATATGGCTAAGGTTTCAGTGTGGTTCAGTGCATCGTTGAATAATACTTGAGGGTATTCATACTGGTTTCTGTATGACTCCGGGTTTAATGCCAAAAATTTCTCACCATTTCTTTCAATAATGGTTGTGTCAGAGAAAATAATAAGCCCTGCCCTGTCATCTGGGTCTTGTATAGTTAAGGAACCGTTGTCGAAGTCAAGCGTTACCCAGCGATTATAGAAATATCTGCTTGAATCAGAATAACCACAGGATTTGCAAAATGTCATTAGTATCGGGCTGTCATTGCGGTTTGCCAGCCAGATTGCATTTTGCAATGAGTTTACCCGGAAGTTGTGGCCAGATACCTCCTGAAATCCGCTAATGTTATCAACAAATTGATAAATATCCCCTTTGCGCAAGATATAATCAATTCCTTCTGGTGATGTTAGTGGAGTCCCTATGTCGAAATCATAAGGATCGGAATCTATATCCCATTCGGTATAGGATTTTGTAACTACCGATGATATGCGTACTTCAATACCATTTTCAAAGTCCCTTTGTTGTGGCTGTGAATAGATTCTGGACACTCCGCTACCGTCGGAATCGAGTGTGTAAAACCTTTCGCCGAAGGCAGACGTTGCCCACTCATTATTACCACTGACGCTGTCGTACACATAACCTTCAGAGAATATCAACTCGATTGCTGAATCGTTATCGACATTGGCTATGTCAAAAGAGCTACCCAGGTTCAGGCTACTGATCTCAAGCATGGGGGCGAGTGACTCAGTATTCAGGATTCTGAAAAATGAACTTGTATCGTCGTGAATTAAAAAAGCTATTTCTTCTTCGCCATCGGCATCAGAATCGATAGCCTTGACCTGAATTTTTTCGGCGACTTGCCACCCTGTGCTGGTTTGTTCATGCAGAGTGGTGAGCTCTTGCGCCTGAGATTCGTATGGCGCGAGGCTATACAGTGCGTTGTTGGTAGCGATGATTAACTGATAGCTATCACTGGCTGAAGAGTACACAGGAGTGATACTTTCAATATCAAAGCCTTTGCCGGAAACATCAAAAATATTTTGATAGGTCAGCTCCAAAGAATAGTCATCGGCTACTTCATAAATATAAATACTGTTGGTGGCGTCCCTGGTAACCAGTTCGTTACTACCATCTCTGTCAATATCGATGAAAAATAGCTCGCCATTCTGCTCACCACCGTATTGAGAGAAGATCTGCGTGTCTCCTGATGCGCCATCAAAGGAGGCGGTGAAACGACGAACCTGGGTTTCGGTATCGTTACTTAATTCGACTTCAACCTCGTAATTGGCTTCAGGGAAAAAGACCTGCTGCTGCCCATTAAGGGATAAGAATCCGTCTTCTGAAAGATTGAAGTAATGCCCACCAGACTGCAGGCTGATGGTGTAAGCATCCGTACTGTCTGTGATCAGCGAGACCGAGGTCTCTGTTGCAGTGAACTGGATCGACTCGCCTTCTTCAACTTTCCATTGCGGCAACTCTGCTGTCGTGTCTTGCTCTGGGGGAGGTGTATCTGGCGTGGTCGGCGTATTGTCGTTTTCTGACGAGCCGGAGCCTCCGCCACAAGCGGAAAGGCTGGCGGCTAACAGAGCGGCCATGCTGTATCGATAAAACGTCATTCGTACTCCTGAAATCGATCTGGTTTCGTCCGTGATCGTCTTCTTCATTTGGTTTACAAAAGAACCTGTTTTCTAATTTTTGAAAATATCATTAAACACATTCGATTACATAAACTGATCTATGTTTTCACAACATGGAGCCGTGATGAGTATGGGCTGGTCGATTTCATACGTGTGCTTTGTTGTCGCTGATTCCGCAGGACGTCGAAATCTTCAAGGGACATAGTCCAGTCTGCTAACCGGCGTTAACTGTTACACTCGCAGTCCCTGTTACCCCGGAGGTTGCGATGTTCTTCCCTGATCCTGGCAAAAAACACTATGTAGACCGTACCGATGTAAATGATCCGCTGTCGTCGTATTCCCGTTTTGGTTTTGAGCTGGATGACGCCGAGTGGCCGTCGGTGGAGCATTATTTTCAGGGCATGCAGTTTGAGGCAGGGGAGGTTCGTGAAGTCATTCGTGCTGCGGAAACCCCCGATAAAGCGGTAAAGCTGGCCAAGTCGAACAAGCGTAAGATACGAAAGGATTGGAAGGACGTTCAGCAGGTGATGATGACCCGGGCGGTGTACACCAAGTGTCGTACTCATCCAGAAGTTGCCGGGGTGTTGCTGAAGACCGGTGCCGACAAGATTCTGGAAAGCTCGATGTTCGATTATTACTGGGGCTGTGGCCGCGACGGTCGGGGCCATAATATTTACGGCAAGCTGCTGATGTCGGTGCGTGACAAGTTGCTGCAAGAGCGGGCCGATACGGTCGGTTAGTCCTGTTTGCGGGTCCCTTGTTCAGTGAGTCTGTAAGTCTGCAAGGCTCTTATTCTCCGGGCTGTCAACTTGCGCCGCCACCGGTGCAGATCAGCCCTCGATCATTCCGTCTTTAAAAGAAACTGAGCCATTCCTTACAGTCCAACGGCCTCGTTGGAATAATAATCCTGTTAAAATTCACTCTCATTTCGCTGGTTGTGGTGCGTTTGGGCTGTGGCAGCTGTTCGGTCAGGAACATGCTGGTTGCCATTGGTCTTCTCCATGGCTGGCGTCGTTTGTGTTGTTATTCGTTTTGGATGCCTTATGGATTTAACAAAAATCATTGGTTTTGGCGTAGCCGGCAACTTTGCAGGCCATTTGGAGCAAGCTGGTGAAGCCAGCGATTTCATGGACGTTGATGTGAAAGAAGAGACTCAGCCGAAAGCCATTTTCCCGTTTTATGTACCATCGAAAGACGCGGGTTTTTTGTCTGAGTTTCCGTTATCCAGCAACACCGTTTCAGCCCCTGAAACCGACGGCAATGTGCAGATTGAGCCGGAAGTGGCGATCTACTGCAAAGTGCAGTACGACGGTACCAAAGTGGTGGGTCTTGAGCCGCTGAAGTTTGGTGCCTATAACGACTGTTCTATCCGTCGTCCGAACGCTAACAAGATCAGCGAGAAGAAGAACTGGGGAGCAAGTTCCAAAGGCTTGTCGGCCAATCTGCTGGACATCGATACCTTTGCCGAAGGCGGCATTCTGGATCAATATCGCATTGCCTGCTTTATGAAGCGCGACGGTGAATACCATGCCTACGGTGCCGACAGCGCCGTGGTGGAGTACAGCTACTTCCACACCAAGCTGCTGGACTGGATTGTTGACTGCATGAACAACCAGCCAAACAGTGGCCCGATGGACTGCATTCCAGATCAGTTGAAGCTGGCAGATTACCCGGAATACACCCTGATCAGCGTGGGCGCGACCCGTTACACCGAGTTTGGTGAAACCCATTTCTTGCAGAAAGGCGATCAGGCGGTTGTGGTGGTGTACGACGGTACGGCGTATCAGCCAGAGTCGATCGTTGCTGTGTTGGAAAGCGGTGAGTATTCCAACAGCAATATGTCGGTGCTGATTCAGGATGTGAAGTAAGCCCAAGGCAAGGCTCTGCCCCCGGCAGAGCTTTGTTTTTATTCTCTGAGTTTTCCGCTCCCGGACCTTTCCTCTCCCGGACCTCCTTCCTTGGCTTGTCCTCGCCGTTTTACCGTTTGATACTCAGGGTTCACTGGCAGTAATTAGCGGTAAACACACCATGAAAATATCGATTCTAAGCTGGGTGCTGGCACTCATTTTTCTGCTGTCTGGCGGAGCCAAGTTGGCCGGGCTGGCATTTGAGGTTGCAGCGTTTGAACGCTGGGGCTATCCGCTGTGGTTTATGTACCTGACGGGCGCGCTGGAAGTCGCCGGTGGCGTGGGCTTGTTGCTGAACCGAGTGTCGGCGTTGGCTGGTGTGTGTCTGGCGTTGCTGATGGTGGGGGCAGTGGTTACGCATGTTCTTCATGCCGAGTGGGGCATGCTGGTGGCGGCGTCGGTGATTTTTGCACTGTCGTTACTGCGCGGCTGGCTGGGGAGGACGGATATCTCAGCCTTGTTACAACGCCATTGATGACAGTCCGTTGATAACAAGCAGGCCGGACTGTTTGTTATCAACGAATATTGCGACCAGGTGGATGGGATCATCCAAATTGATCGGTTACCAGTACTTCATCCAGTGTCAGCTGACCACCTCTGGGCTTGGCTTCTCCGGTGCCGTGGCCGATGGCAATCATCATAACAATGACGTGGTCGTCGGGCAGTTGAATAGCCTTGCCTGCGGCATCAATATCAAAGCCAATCATCGGGCTGGTGGTGTAACCCAATTCCGTGGCTGCCAACATCATCGTTTGGGCGGCCATGGCGCCGGAACGAATGGCTTCATCTCGCTGTAACCAATCTCGATCCCGGTAGAAGCCGGTCAGGCTTTCAACCAACACCGCGGACGTTTCTGCATTGGCATTGCGCCAATAGCGTTGTGGCTCTTTTTGCCAGGCTTTGGTATCGGCGCAGATGATCACCAGCTCTGCGGCATCCGTGACTTGTGCCTGTCCCCATGCCAGCTGGCGTAATTGCTGTCGCTTGACGCTATCTTGTACCCGCACAAAACGCCAGTGCTGGATGTTGAACGAGGTGGGTGCCTGAATCGCAGCGCTGATCAATTGCTGAAAGTCTTTTTCTGGCAGGCCTTGGGTGTCGTGGTAAGCCTTGATAGAGCGGCGTTGCTGGATGGCATCAATCACATTCATTGGAGTTCTCCGGGATCATTTATGACTTTGTTTGGGCGGTCTGTGTATAGGCAGACTATGGGGGATTTACGGGAACGCAAAAATAGTGCTCCATAGGTTTTCGGCTTTGCAAAAAAAGCAAAGATGGTGGGGCCAGATCGATTTAAACAGGTGCCCCTTTCAAGGTAAGGAGTCCCGATGCTGGATGATATTAAATACCTTATACAGGTGGTTGATGCTGGTTCGTTCAGCGCGGCGGCTCGGCTGGTCGACGTTAACCCATCCTCTGTTACCCGGCGTATTGATCGGCTTGAGCAAACGCTGGGTGTGCGGCTGTTGGTGCGGTCAACCCGGCGGTTGGCCTTGACCGCGGATGGCGAGCGTTTGTATCGGGAGGGGATGCAGCTACTGCAGCAGGTGGAGTCGCTCAAGGATAGCTACTTGCAGCCGAATGAGACGGTTACCGGGCATGTAGCAATCACGGCGTTTGAATCGATGGGTCGGCAGTTTTTGGTGCCTTTGATTGCCGAGTTCAAGCGCCAGTATCCGGCGAGCCGCATTACCATCAGCCTGGAGAATAGCACGGTCGATTTACACAACAGCCCGTTTGATATTGGCGTGCGCTTCGGTTTGCCGGAAGATTCCAGTCTGCTTTATCGGCCGCTGATTCGTGCGAATCATGTTTTACTGGCCAGCCCGGATTATCTGAACCGCCACCCGCCGATTCTTGAGCCCGATGATCTTCGTTACCACGATTGTTTAACCTTTTACCGCCAGCGGCAGTATACCTATTGGCATTTTCGTCGGGGCCAGGACTACCGTCAGATTCGCATCAAGAGCGCGCTGTCATCGCAAGGGGGAAGCCCGTTGTTGCGCTGGGCCCAGCTGGGGATGGGGCTGGCGCTGGTGAGTCGTCTGTTTGCGGAATCGGCGCTTGAAGATGGCTCGCTGGTGGAGGTGTTGGCGGACTGGCAGGGGTCACCCAATGAACAGGACAACCGGGAAATTTATCTGGTTTGGAAGCAGTCATCGGCCAATGCGCCGGTGGTGCGTCGAATGATTGATCTGATGGTTGAGCGCTTGTCCCGTTCAGGGAATACCGAGGCGCTTGTCTGAGGCTGGAATCTTCACAACAGCCGCATGCCTTGCAGTTTGATTTTGTCGTTTTTGGCCACCAGGGTGATTCTGAGTGTGCCTTGCTGCATTTCGAAGGTAACGGGCACCCGGTAAGTTGCGGTGGTGAACGAAGTACCGATAAGAGCGGCGTAGTGCTGGTGGTTCATTAATTCCGGTTGGCCGGTGCTGACTACGGCACCGTAGTTCTGCTTGAGCTGGTCGAACAGGGTTTTGCTGCTGGCGGGCAGTTTGGCGTAGCCGTCGTCAGTCATGATCAGCATAAAGGTGGTCATGTCCCATTCGCCAATGCGCTTAACCATTACCGGAATTTGCGGCTCGAAAGTCTCTTCCAGATTGGGCTGATTGCCGTGTGTGAATGCAGCCATCATCACAAAAAACAGCGCTATGGCGGCAATGCCGATGCCAAGGGGTTTAATGAGGTTCATGCCGCAGCTCCCGAAAGGTGGCGTTCAGACCCTTCATAAAGTGTAGTCGATACGGTTAAAGCCTTGTTAAGACGGGTGGGATTTGCTGACGCTAGATGGCCATTGTTGGCATGTTGGCCAAGCCGTCAGGAAGACGGCTTGTTGGAGTCCAATGTGACGGCACTGTGGGCCTTGGGTGTGGCAGGCTCGATTGACAACCAGCGGTCGCCTTTGCGGGTCATGACCACGGCTTTCTGGAACACCAGCGTGTTGGGCAGGCTCAGTTCGTAGCCTTCGTCGGTGCGCAGCAGAATGTGGAACAGGGTGATTTCGGTGATCACGCCTTCCGGGCAGTCTTCTTCAAAAATCCGGATGCGGTCGCCCGGGCGGTACGGAAACAGGAAGAAGATGATCACACTGGCGGTGACGTTGCTCAGTACCGACCATTGCGCAAACAGGGCGATACCCAACAAGGCAAACGCGGACGATAGCGCAAAGGTGAATTCGCCATATCCAAACCCCAGCACAAAGCCAACGACGAACAACAACAGCACAAACAGGGTTAGCTGTACGGCCTTCTGGATGTAGAAAATACGGGAATGGCCAACATCGTGGCGGGTGCCCTGGCGTTCAATCAGGTTCATCAACAGGCTGTTGAGCCAGGCGTAGCCAATAACGGCAGCCAGTACGAGCAGAAATTTCATGGGTCTCGCTGTGGGTATTGCAGGTGAGTGTTGGCCAGCTCTCTGTTTATAGGGCTGGCCTGCGGTGTATCAGTTGGCCTGGATCGGATCGGCGTCGTCTGGCAGTAGGCTGTCTTGCATGTTTTCGATGCTTTCCACCACGTCGTCCGGTTCCTTGAAGTAGGCAATGTGGAACATGGCGTCGCCTTCGTGTACCAGCGGCAGGTTCTGATTGCCGATAACAATACCATCTTTGCTGGCCACAACTCGGTCGACTTCATCACCAAACGGGTCACAAATGCTGGCCAGCACGTCGCCTTTTTCAACCTTGTCGCCCAGCTGGCGGAAAGCGCGCACAAAACCGGAGTCGGTGGCGCGTACCCAGCCGCTGTTGCGGGCAACCAGAGGCTCAATCGGAAACTTCTTCTGGCGGCTTGGTGGCAACATATTCAGCAGCCGCATCACTCGCAAGATGCCGCGTTCGCCGGCACGAATGCACAGCTCGTCGTAGCGCAGCGCTTCGCCTGCTTCGTACAGCAGGATTTTAACGCCCATTTCATTGGCGGATTCCCGCAGCGAGCCATCGCGCAAGTTGGCGTTCAGTACCACGGGTACACCAAATTCCATCGCCATCAAACGGGTTTCTTCGTCGTCCAGGTTGGCGCGAATCTGCGGCAGGTTAGAGCGGTGAATCGCCCCTGTGTGCAGGTCGATGCCGTAGTCGCAGTGGGCGACAATTTCGTTAAGAAAAGTGTCGGCCATGCGGCCTGCCAGTGAGCCTTTCGGCGACCCCGGAAACGAGCGGTTGAGGTCACGACGGTCCGGCAGGTAACGGCTCTGGTTCACCACGCCAAAGGGGTTTACCACGGGTACACAAATCAGGGTGCCACGCAGGTTGCGCAGCCGCGAGCCATTGATCAGCCGGTTGATGATCTCAACGCCGTTCAACTCGTCGCCATGAATGGCCGCACTGATAAACAGGGTAGGGCCAGGCTTGCGGCTGCGTTTGATGTACACCGGCATGGTCATGTCGGTGCTGGTGTACAGGCTGCCGATGGGCACGTTCAGCTTGTAGCTGTTTCCGGGCTCAATGTTTTCACCAGCGATGGTCATGGCAGGCAGGCGAGAAGCGCGGGTATTCATGCAGTGGTTCCGTGTAGGGGCCAGTTACCGTGTTTCAGACGAGCGGTTAGCTGGCTTCCGAGGTAAGCCCGGTGCTGATTAGGGGGGCAGCATCACAGACTGGACGAGGGGACATCTATTCAATCCAGTGCAGGCTCTGGGCTACCGGATGGTTTCGAATCACGAAGCCGAGTTGCAGGCCTGACGGGTCAAGTCAAAAGTCGGCGACATAGAGTCGAGATCATCCGGCAGCCCCCGCAGGGCACGGGTTGCCGTTGCCCAGTGCGGTGTTGACGAACTTGGGAAGGACTAGTCATTCCGCTGCATTCGTCGCCTTGCCCTGAACAACGGCAACACTCGCGCAGAGCCGTGCAGGATTAAGTAGATATCCCCTCATGAAAGTGTGCGGTGTATTGCGCTTTGGGACAACTGAATTTGATGCTGGTTACAAGCAACAAAATTGATCGTAACCGTCTTCTCTGTGGCGAGAACCCTCTGGAAATTTCAGAAAATTGCCGGGTTGTGTCAACCAATCTCGGGCAATGACGTTTTAGGTGATGTGCGCACAAACAACACGCTGACAATTTTCAAAGGAAACTCACCTGGAGACGGTAATGAAAGCGAATTGGTTATGGCTGACGGTGGTGTCGGCCAGTTTGGCGGCCTGTGGTGGTTCGGACGGTACGGAAAGCACAACCAGTACTACAACAACGTCAACGACATCTTCAAGCACCGAGTCGACGACAGAAACGACGACTGAAACAGCCTCGACCGGCGAAACCGGCACCCTGCAAATTGCCCTGACGGACGCGGAAGAAGACTTCCTGACTTATCAGGTGGATGTGACGGGCGTCACCCTGACGCGTGAAGACGGCACCGAGGTCGATGTTTTGCCAGCCACCACGGAAGTGGACTTTGTGCAGTATCAGTCACTCAGTGAACTGTTTCTGGTGGCGTCACTGCCGCGCGGTACCTACAACAGCGTGCTGGTGTATCTGGACTACACCGATGCCGATATCGTGATTCAGGACGATGCTGGCATCAGTTATGCGGCGACCGCACTGGATACCGACGGCAATGTACTGACGGCGCTGGAAGCCAGCATTGATCTTGCCGACAGTGCCTTGACCATTTCACCGCGTGAAGTGGCAGGCCTGACGCTGGACCTCGACCTGTCGGCTTCGAACACCATTCTTTCTTACGACCCGGCTGAAATTGAAGTGTCGCCATTGCTGATGGTGACAGCCAGCCAGGACGAAACCCGCGAACATCGCGCCCGCGGCAGTCTGGTGTCGGTTGATACGAGTTTGTCCACCGTAACCCTGAACGTGCGCCCGATGCGCAAACGCAGTGGTGACTTCGGCCAGTCGACCATCACGGTAACCGACGACACCGGCTATGAGCTGGACACCGTCGAATACAGCGGCAGCGAAGGTCTGGCGGCATTGGCGCAGATGGCTGCGGATACCTCTGTGATTGCCTACGGCAGTCTCGATGACAGTGGTGTGTTCACCGCCTCCAGTATTCTGGCGGGCACCAGTGTCGACGGCACCGGTGAAGATCAGGTGAAAGGCGTGGTAACGGCCCGTACCGATAACGTGATTACCCTGTCGGGCGCCGTTGTCGAAGCCGACCAACGTCGTTCGTCGTTCAGCTCGACCATGACCATTACCCTCGGCGACAGCACCGTGGTTACCGGTGTTGAAGAAGGGGATTCCACGCTGGCGGATATTTCCGTTGGCCAAACCGTGCTGGTGGCGGGCACCTTGTCGACCACTGACAGCACCGTGATGGATGCATCTGAAGGGTACGTGCGCCTGAAGTTGAATACCGTGACTGGCTCGGTGGTATCCACCTCGCCATTGGCCATCGATTTGACCCGGGTGAACAGCCGCGACGTTAGCCTGTTTGATTTTACCGGCACCAGTGCCAGCACCGATACCGATGCCGACCCTCTGGCCTATGAGCTGCAAACCTCAACACTGGATGTTTCTAATCTGGCCGTGGGTGCCTGGGTGTCTGTCAGCGGTTATCCAACCGACTTTGGTGCCGCCGTCGGCGACTTTGACGTAACCAGCATCAACGAAGTCAGCCTGTCGACCGGTAGCTCCAGCTACAGCGCCCACTGGTCGACCTCAACATTGACGACGACGCCGGTAACCATCACGGATGCTGCTCTGGTGCTGGACACCAGCGAAGCATCTGAACGTTTCCGTATTCATGGGGTATCCAAAAGCGTGGTGGATGGCCTGACGGTCACCAACATTGTCGCCGCTGCAGATACTGGTCATTACGCCGTACATACGTCGGGTGTCGCAGCATCTGTATACACCAGCTACAGCGATTTTCTGGTGGCATTGGCGGAAGCACTGGCAGGTACGGAACCAGTGAGTAAAATCAGTGTGCTGGGTACGTACGACCAAACTGCTACCGCTCTGACAGCGTCGACCATTGTGGTGCGTTTTGGTGAGAGCAGCCGGGGGGCCAGTGTTGGCCGTGGCTCGTCTTCTGACAGCAGCTCGGATAACGGCTCTGGCAGCGGTAGCAATAACAGCGGCCGCGGTAATCGCCGCTGATTTTGAATAACCGAACCACAGGATCTTACACCCGCATGATGCACGCAGGCTCCAGCGCCGTCTTATGAACCTGAATGAGTTTCTGGCTTCGGTTGAAAAACGGGCGTTTCGTATTGTCCGTTTTTCAACCCACAGTGATGACGATGCGCTGGATGTGGTTCAGGAGGCCATGACCCGGCTGATCAGCCGTTACCGGGATCGTGGCCCGGATGAATGGCAACCGCTGTTTTTCCGCATTCTGGAAAACTGCTTGATGGACTATCACCGTCAGCAGCAGCGGTTTTCGAAATTGTTTTTCTGGCGCAAATTCGCGCACCATGATCAGGACGGCCAGCAGGAACCGGAGGGTAGCCCTGAAGCGGAGCTTGGCCCGGAAGCAAGCTCCGATGCGTTGGAACCCGGCCGGCTATTGGGCCAGGAACGCCAACGCGGTGCCGTGATGGAAACCATTGCGGCGTTGCCAGTACAACAGCAGCAGTGTTTTTTGCTGCGTTGCTGGGAAGGCATGAGCGTGCGGGAAACCGCCGCTGCCATGAGTATTTCCGAGGGCAGTGTGAAAACCCATCTGTCCCGGGCACGACAAAAATTGAATGAGGTGGTAGAAGCCCATGACCAATAGTCGTAATCAATACGGGTCTGAACGGGCAGCCGACGAACAACGCATTCGCCAGTGGCTGGAGCAAGACATCGATGCTATGCCCGACGAACTGTCGCAGCAGTTGGCGGCTCGTCGCATGCAGGCGTTTCGGGAGGCTGCGTCACCGCTGCAAACCAGTCGCTTTGGTGTGTTGCGCCAGCTGGGCTTGAGCGGTTGGCAGGCCGGTGCATCCATGGCAGCGCTGGCGACTGTGGCGTTGGCGGTATGGCTGGTGGCTGGCCCTGCGCCTTCGTCAGATTCTGTTCCCGGTTCATCGGCTGGTTCACTGACAGATTCATTGGCAGGAGTCGCGGGTGTAGCAGAGGCGGAATCCGCTGCCATGACTACGACAACCGACGAGTTCACGGAACTCGATATGGCGATGGCATTGGCCGAGCTGGATGAGAGCGAATGGGGTATGCTTCAGGATCTTGAATTTGCCTATTGGTTGAGCGAGTTACCTGATGCGTCGAATCCTGCTCCGGATGGGGCTGGTTAATATGCTGCCAGTGATGATTACCGGTGCAGCAGTGCCACTGGTGTATGCCGAAGACCCTGTAAGGTTGGCCTCGAATGACGAGCAGCCTGATCTGGAGTTTTTGCTGTTTCTGGGCGAACAGAAGCAGGTAAACGGCGAGTGGATTGACCCGGTGCAACTGATGGAGTCGTCCGAGTCCGGTCAGTTCTCCGAGGAGGCCGCTCAACAAGCAGCTTTGTCGTCCCGAGCAAAGGGAGGGCAACAGGATGCTGAATAACTATCCTGCTGGTTGGTTGACTGCCGCTCGACTGTTCAGGCTGACGCTGTTTTCCTTGCTGGTGTGTTTGCTCACGCCACTGGCGCAAGCGCAAAACTGGGACAGTCTGCCCGAAAGCACCCGTAATGTGTTGTCGTCGGCGAAAGCCAAATGGAACGGCCTGAGCGAGCAGCAGCAACAGCAGCTGGTGCGCGGTGCCGAACGCTGGCAGCAGCTGTCGGGTGAAGAGCGAGGTCAGGCTCGTGAGCGTTTTCAGCGGTGGAAGCAGCTGGATGGCAAAGAACGTCAGGCGCTGCGTGACCGTATGCAAACGCTTAACAACATGAGCAACAAGGAACGCCAGCAAACCCGCGAAGCTTGGCAGCGCTACCAGAAGTTGTCGCCGGAAAAGCGCCAGAATTTGCGCGAGCGTTATCAGTCCATGTCGAAAGGTCAGCGCGATCAATTGCGTGACAAGATGAAAGGGCGTCGCGACAAGTAATTGTCGGGGCGCTTTTGGTTCTTTTTCCTGTTTCTCTTCCCTGTTTATTTCTTCGCTGCCTGTTTCTTCGCTGCCTGTTTCTGAGCTGTTTCTGAGCTGTTTCTGAGCTGTTTCTGAGCTGTTTCTTCCCTGTTTCTGAGCTGTTTCTGAGCTGTTTCTGAGCTGTTTCTGAGCTGTTTCTGAGCTGTTTCTGAGCTGTTTCTGAGCTGTTTCTGAGCTGTTTCTGAGCTGTTTCTGAGCTGTGCGGCTCTTTATGGCTTCCGTGTGGTTACCAGGTTTGAGCCGTTAACCATTACCAATTGCCCAAGACCAGTTGTCCATTACCAGTTAATACCGGCTCCCAATACCCAGCTGTAGTAGTCACTGTCGTCGAGGTCCTGATGGTAGCTGAGGCTGGCGCTCCAATACTCATCAAACACATTCAGGAACAGGCTGGCGGAGCTCCAGGAGGTGGCCAGCGTGCTGCTGCCTTCCTGCTCGTTGGGCTGGAAGTCATCGCCGCTGGAGGTCAGCAGTTGGCCAACTACGGTTTTCTGATAATCGAGGCTGACGCCGGGGCTCCACAGCCAGCCGCGACTGTCTTCGGCCAGCCAGGCCAAACTGAGTCCTAGGCCCAGGTCGGTACCGGATTGTTCATTGTCGCTGCGCTGCACCGTGGTGGTGGTTTGCTCGCTGGTCTCGGCGCCGTCATCGTCATTATCGTCGTTGCGATCGTCCCGGCTGCTATCTCCACCGTCGCCATCGTTGTCGCTGTCATCGTTGTCGCTGTCATTGTTGTTGCTGTCATCATCACTGCTGCTGTCATCGTCTTCAGCCGTGCTCACCGTGGTGGTCGAAATGCTGGTGGCGCTGTAGTCCGAGTACGCCTTGCTTTGGGTCGCGTTGACCCAGCCGCTAAGCAGCCAGGCATCACCAAGCCAGAAATCCTGACCGAATTCGGCCGTCAACGACTGACTGTGGAAGTGGCTGCGACTGGCGTACTGGTCGATGCCCGCCGAGGCGGTGCCGTTCTGGTCTGACACTTTCAGCAGGTTGCGGTGGTTGCCGTAACTGAGGCTGAACCAGTTTACGTCGCCACTCCAGCTGACGCTGACCGAGCCTCCCAGTGTGCTGTAATCCACCTGGCTGTTTTGACCGCTGCCTTTTGACAACGCTGCCGACCAACGCCAGTTTTGCCATAGCGTGTCGGTGTAGCGCAGTTTCAGGGAGTGGCTTTCGAGGGAGTAACTTTCCCAGCTTTCGTGAAATACCTGATGGTTAAAGCGCTGATCCAGCGTCAGAGAGCCGGCATGGGCCAGCGAGCAACCGCTGATGGCCGCCAGACCAAGCAAGACAGAGCTGCGGCGTTGAAAACATGGATTGCGTAAGCGGCCAGTGAGGGGCTTGGTCGCCATGCGGAATACCTTTTGGTTGATGTGAACGGGGTGGTGGATTTCTGAACCAGAATACCTGAGCCAGACATAAAAAAGCACAGCAGCGAAGTAACGCTGCTGTGCTTGAATGACACCGATAACGGATCAGGAATCCTTGTGGTGGTCGTCATCGTGTGGTGGACGCTCGCCATCACGAGGTGGACGGTCCTTGCTGCTGAAGTCCCACCATGGCTTTTTGCCGCGCTCGCCGCGAGGGCCGCCACGTCCGCCTTCACCATGACGGGTGATGATGCTGCTCAGCGCCAGCTCGGTCACCAGCGTGTCATCGATCATCACCTTGTAGCTTTCATTCAGTTGCAGGTCCGGGCTCGACAGAACCAGCGACTGGAACGTGGTCGGGGCTTCGTAGTCCAGCACAGCTTCTCCAGCCGGATTGATTACCTTGAAGTGCTGGCCGATGCTCATCGGCTCATCCAGATTCACCTGAATGATCGGCTGAGTGGACGTGTCAGACGGTGTGCTTGCCATTCCAGCACTGCCGCTGGCCAGCAGGTAACCGCCGGACAGTTTGAAGTCGCCGTCGACGTCGATGTAACCGTCGCCGCGACTCAATGGGCCTTCAATCACCAGACGGCCACCTTGCATCTCGGCATGGCCATTGGAATCAAAGCCATCGCCACCGGGCTTCAGGTAGATATCGGCATCAACCACGGTTACTTTGCCATCGATGGCTTTGCCGTGACCGCCACCACCCTTGCCACGACCCTGCCACATGGAACTGAGTTTGCTACCCAGGCCCTCAGCAGCGCTGGCCTGCTTCTCCGAGACGTTGATAGCGTCGTCTTTGGACGATACGAAGATTTTACCGCTGTGCAGTGTGATAAAACGACCTTCGATGCCCTCATTGGATTCTTCGATACGGATCATGCTGGTGGCAATGTCGACGTTACGAACCCCTTGAATGCCATCGTCACCGGCTTTGATCATCAGGCGCGAACCTTCAATGTGAACAAAGCCCTTGTCTTCCCGTTCCAGATTGTCGGACTTGATGGCATCGCCACCTGCCTGAATGCTGACGCGGGAGTCACGAATATCGACACTGTCTTTACCGCGAATGCCTTCGTCGGCGGCATCAATGGCCAAATCCAGCTCACGAATGTCAAGATCGTCCTTGCTGACAATGGCGTCTTCACGTTCGCCGATTACCGCCAGGCGGGCATTATCGGCACCGGTGATTTTCAGGTCAGCTTTGGAGTACAGGGTGGCGTTGGCGTCGCTGCCCGCTGGCAGGTTACTGCCTTTGACATCGGCCAGCAGGTTGTCAGAACCGGCGGCCAGTTGGATTTCCACATCGCCCGCAGCACGAATATCAATGGCGGCACCAGCGCCACTGGTCAGTTGCAGGTTGTCGAAAATCAGCGTCAGTGGCTGGTCGCCACAGTTCACCACCAGTTGGCTGCCATCGGCTTTGCCGGACAGGCGATAGATACCACCCTGTACGATGGTCACGGTGTTGCCGTTGACGGTAACCGCCTGACTGGCTTTGGGGCTGGCGCCAAAATCAATCAGCGTGGCATCGGCGGCCATTGCTGTGGTGGCGGTCAGCGCAGACATCAGCACGGCGCTGGCAAACGCACCACGTACAGCGCGCACAAGTCCTTTTTGAGGGAAAGCACTCATTCGGTAAATTCTCCATGACTGGATAGCAAGGTACAGGTTGCGATGCCGTCCAGGCTTCGCAACTGGGTAAGCAGGGATTCCTGTTGGCCGCGCTGGATACGCAGTTCGATCACTTTTTCAATCACGCCGTTTTTAAGGGTGTCGGAACGAATGAAGTGACTCTGCACCAGCTGTTTGTCGTCTAACTGCTGTAAGACGGCTGGCCATTGATCGCTGTTCTGATACTTCAGAATCAGCATGTAAGACGGTTCAAAGGTGAACGAGCGCGACAGCCCCCACAGCACAATGGCAATAAAGCCACTGGCAATCAGCGACAGCTGGTAATACTCAACGCCGTTGGCAATACCGATGGTAATAGCCCAGAAAATAAAGGCGGTATCGCGAGGGTCTTTTACCGCTGTTCTGAAACGGATGATAGACAGCGCACCAATCATGCCCAGCGACAACATCAGGTTGCCGCTGATACCAATCACAATGGCGTTGATGGCAATCGCCACCATCACCAGAGTGATGTTGAAGTTCTTCGAGTACAGCACGCCGTTGTAGGTTTTTTTGTAAACCCAATACACAAACATCGCCATCACAAAGGTGGCAGACAATGAGATCAGGATTTGCAGCGATCCCAATGAGGAGTCCAGCAGCAGCTGGTTGGAATCGAATAGTTGGCTCAGGTCAGTCGGGTTCATATCGGTTCGATTATTGGTGTCAGAAGTGGGTATTTTGAAATTGGCTCAGGCGGAATCTCGCTGGCGATCAGCCGCTGTAAAACTCGCGCATGTGCATGCGGCCCAGGCAGTACTTGCTGATTGCCTGGGCGTTGGTGCCATTGAGGTTGAACAGTTGCGGAAACCAGCTCGGCAGGCAGTGATTGAATTTCACTTCCATGATGATGGTGTCGAAGCGTTGCAGGGTTTCCATTTGCAGCTGGTCGGAAAACAGGTCGAAGTCTTCGGTGTTGATTCGCAGGTTCATGTCGAAGGTGACGCGGATATCGTTGTAATCCATCAGGTACACCTCGCGGTCGTAGTCCACCATGACGGTTGGGCGGAAGTACTTGCGCTTGAGGTCGAAGAAGATCGAACGGGCACTGTTGGAATCGATGTCCAGCAGAAAGTCGTAATCGCCATCAATCATCTGCAAGGCCTGTTCGCGGCTGATGGTGACTGAGCTCTTGTCTACAAACTGGTTGTGCTTGCGTTTGCGTTCCAGTTTGGCCCACTGCTGGTCGGGGGAGTACACCCGAATGCGGTACTTGTCGCGCAGTTCAATGCCGTCGAGTTTGTCTTCAACGCTGGAATCGAGGATGTCGTCGAAATACAAGCTACGAATAAAGTAGCCACGGTCGTGGGTCTGATTTGGGTCACGGTCCATCAGCGTGGCCAGCAGGTTACGAGCGTATTCGTAGTC
Organism: Oceanobacter sp. ABM4_470; assembly: GCF_056158645.1. Classification (NCBI taxonomy): domain Bacteria; kingdom Pseudomonadati; phylum Pseudomonadota; class Gammaproteobacteria; order Oceanospirillales; family Oceanospirillaceae; genus Oceanobacter; species Oceanobacter sp. ABM4_470. The sequence goes on along the minus strand of NZ_JBSWTR010000001.1, from coordinate 2,487,726 downwards.
TGCGTGACTGATGAAAAACTTCACCTCGTGGCGTTTGACCGACAGCGTCTGACTCATGGTTACACTCCGTCAGCAGCGACGGTGGTTGCGCTACCACTGCTGTTGGCGTGGTAGAACACCTCGACGGTCGGGTTTTCGGTGCTGCTGCGGCCAAGGGTAAAAGCGCCGTCGTAGTTGGGCGGTGACACCAGCGTCATACGGTCCAGTTGCGAGCTGCCATCGGGCGCTGTGAGTACCAGGGTTTCGCCATTGCTGAGGTTGAAATTCAGCCTTGGTGCTCCGTAGGGGGCCTGTTTGGCCGACTTGCCGTAAAACACAATGGCATCATGGGATGCCACCACCCAGTCGCTGGTGACCTGCCATTTCAGTGGATCATCAAGATCGTCCGACAGGTAATAGCCCTTCAGCGACTTGCTGTTCAGCGTCGGGTTGTACACCGCCACCCAATCCTGTTTGTCGTTGTTGGCAAACGAAGCTTCGGCAATAAACAGCTGATTGGCGCCTTTTGACTCTGTGTACCACCAGGCGACTGGGGTCGCGACGGAAAGGAGAGCAACGAAGGCAATGAAGGGGTGTACGGACATTGGCAGACTGACTGTTAGTGGGTTAGCGCCAATGCTTTTTATAAAAAAGAATAATTATCATTGGCTTTGTTGCGATCATGTTACAGCGTTGGTTAAGGCGAGGTTAACCAGCTCAACAAAAGTCAGTGTAAGGAAATGTGCCAACAAGTGTAAATAACAATCAATATCATTAACGGCAGGGGATGATTCTGATAATTTCGCGCCGATTTCCTCAAAACACGATTTGAGGAGGAACTTTTTGAGAAAAAGGAAAGTGATGAATATCAACAACATCGGTGCTTGGGCATTGTTCGGCGCGGGCATGCTGACAGCGGGCACGGCGCTGGGTCTGGAAACACTTGAAACTGCTGAGATCAAGGCGGCGACGACTGAAACAGAAGAAAATCGTGGCGTGCCACTGGGCAAGGCACAGCAGGTTACTGCTGACGATATTCAGAAAGCGCAGGCGACCAATCTGGAAGAAGCACTTAAAAAGAACCCAAGCGTTCAAATTGATGAAGTGAACGGTGCTCAGGGCGTACAGATCTCTGTTCGCGGTCAGACAGGCAACGCCGTCAGCGTTCGTGTTGAAGGGGCTCCAAAGAACCGCAGTCTGGTGATGCACAAGAGCTCTAACGACCGTGATACCACCTGGCTGAACACCGATATGTTCTCCACCGTGACGGTGATTCCGGGGGCAGCCGCCAGCACCTACGGTACTGGTTCCACGGCAGGTGTGGTGCTGTTGGAAACCAAAGACCCGGAAGACGTGATCAAGGAAGGTCGTGATTGGGGCGCAGCGCTGCGTTACAGCCACGATACCAATGGTATGGCGAACCGCTTCAGTGGTGACTACGCACAACGCTTCAGTGATGAATTCGCGGCCAACGTATCGGTGTCCAAAATCAAGACCGACACCTATTCCGACGCTGATGGCACTATTTATCCAAGTACCGCATCCGACGACCTGACGTACCTGGTTAAAGGTGTGTACACGCCGTCAGAGGCGCACCGCCTGGAATTGAGCCTGATGAATGAGGTCATGGACTACGATCGGTTCACGGACACCACCACCGATAACGATGACGGCTCTACCACTACCACTCGCTCAGGCACCAATTACGACGTTCAGGACCGTACGGCATCTGCCCTGTATCGCTGGACGCCGGGGAACGATTGGGTTGATCTGACCGCTCGTGTTTCCCTCAGTAAAACCAATCAGGACAGCCAGGCCGACGGCGCGGCAAAAACCAACACCGGTGGTGTTAAAACCCGTTATATCGAACTTGGCAACACTGCCCGCTGGACGCAGTCTGATTCCGTCGACCACACCATCCGTGCTGGTCTGGATTACACCTACGACGACGTCGACATGTCCTACAAAATGGATGATGGCAGCCCGCTGAAAAGCTATCGCACCCTGATGGGCGCGTATGTCAGCGACAGCATTCTGTTGGGCGAGACGTTTGAAGTCGGTGCCAGTGTTCGTTACGACAGCTTCAAGATGGAGCGTCATGGTTATGAAGCCAATGGTCAGGACACATTTAACCCTGGTGTGAACGCACGTTGGAGCCCATTTGAAAACACTGCCGCGGCGGGCCTGAGCTTCGGTGCCATGTACGCTTATGGTTATTTGGCCCCGACCATTGTTCAGATGTACGGCAAGTCAGGTACCTCCGGTGTGTTTACTGGTACCGATGAAGACGGTGATGGCGTATACACCTCTGACAGCACGGATGGCTGTCTGGACAGCAATGGTTACTACTGCACCATTCCAAACGAAGATCTGAAAGGTGAACGCAGCAAGACCCGTGAACTGGAAGTCAATTACGTTACCGACAATCTGCTGAGTGAAGGTGACTTCTTTAATCTGAAAGTCACTCACAGCTACGCCGATGTGGAAGACAAGATTACCAACGTTTCTTTGGGCACACTGGATACCTCTGTGGGTACAACGTCTGCTGGTGGTGCGTTCAACGTTTACCAGTACCAGAACGTCGATGATGCCAATATCTATGGCTGGGAAGTCTCTGTGCGCTACGACAGCAAGCATTGGTTCGCTGACTATGCGACCTCAGCCATGAAAGGTTACGCCGATGGTGCCCGTCTGAGTGATGTTAATCCACGCAATACCAGTGCTGGTATCGGTGCTTACTTTGCCGGTCAGGACGGTCGTCTGGGTGTGGATATGAGCAGCCGTGCCGACCTGAATTATCTGGGTGGCCGTGGGGGCACTACTGCTTACAAGAAAGAAGGCTACCGCACCTTTGACTTGTACGCCGACTACAAGGTAACTGAAAACTTCACGGTGCAGGGTAAGGTACTGAATGCCACCAACGAGCTGTACAGCAAGAGCGGTTACACCCTGACCACAGCCGATGCCGACAAGACCTTTGCGGCTGGTCGTAACTACCGTATTTCCATGAGCTACACCTTCTGAGTTCAGGTTTCACGTCAGTTCTCCTCACGTTCTCCGGGGAGGATTGGCCTGAAACGACAGCGTCATTGCTGTATTATCGGAGCCCGATTTATTTTCCAGCGGTTCCTCTTCCATGACTGCAGCTTCTTCCCCAGCAGCTTCCTTTGTTCACTTGCGCGTCCACTCGGAATATTCCCTGTACGACAGCACCATTCGGGTGAAAAAACTCATTGGTGCCACCAAAGCCATGAACATGCCCGCGGTCGCTTTGACCGACCAGATGAACATGTACGCGCTGGTGAAGTTCTACAAGGGCTGCCTTGGCGAGGGCATCAAGCCGATTCTGGGTGCTGACCTGTGGTTGGAAAACGAGGCTGAGCCCGACAAACCCTTCCGCCTGACGGCGCTGTGCCAAACCCCAGCGGGCTATCTGAACCTGCGGGAAATTGTCTCCAAAGGCTACGTTAACCAGTATCAGGATCTGGCCATCATCAAGAAAGAATGGCTATTCGATCAGCACGACGGCCTGATCATTCTGTCGGGCTGCCGTGACGGCGATATTGGCCAACGGGTTTTGAAAGGCAAAATCGACGGCGCTGAAGCACTGTTGCAGCAGTACCAGGATGTGTTTGGTGATCGCTTCTATCTGGAGCTGCAACGAACCGGTCGTCCCGGTGACGAGACGCTGGTAAAAGCCAGCCTGGCTCTGGCGGGCAAATACACCGTGCCGGTGGTGGCCACCAACGACGTGCGCTTTATTAAAGCCGACGACTTCGAAGCCCACGAAACCCGGGTATCCATCGGTCAGGGTTATGCGCTGGAAGACAAGCGTCGGCCGCGGGAATACAGCGAACAGCAGTATTTGCGCTCACCGGATGAAATGGCCGAGCTGTTCCGCGATATTCCGTCTGCCATTCAGAACACGGTTGAAATTGCCAAACGCTGTTCGGTGGAAGTGCTGCTGGGTAAATACTTCCTGCCGGATTATCCGATTCCGGAAGGCATGGGCGAAGACGAGTTCTTCCGCAAGATTTCCAGTGTCGGCCTGGAAGAGCGTCTTGAAGTAATTCTGGCGGGCATTCCGAAAGACTCGCCGGAATACGCGGAAAAGCGCAAACCCTACGACGACCGCCTCAAGTTTGAGCTGGATATCATTATCCAGATGGGATTCCCCGGCTACTTCCTGATCGTGATGGACTTTATCCAGTGGGCCAAGGATCACGACATTCCGGTAGGCCCGGGGCGGGGTTCCGGTGCCGGCTCGCTGGTGGCCTATGCGCAGAAAATTACCGACCTCGACCCGCTGCAATACGACTTGCTGTTCGAACGATTCCTGAACCCGGAACGGGTATCCATGCCCGACTTCGATATCGACTTCTGTATGGAAGACCGTGAGAAGGTGATCGCCTATGTGGCCGATAACTACGGTCGTCAGGCGGTATCGCAGATTGTGACCTTCGGCACCATGGCCGCGAAAGCGGTAGTGCGCGACGTGGCGAGGGCGCAGGGGAAATCCTTTGGTCTGGCCGACAAGCTGTCCAAGTTGATCCCGGGTGATCCGGGCATGACGTTGGAAAAGGCGTTGGGCCAGGAGCAGCCGCTGCAAGAGTTCCTGAACGACGACGAGGAAGCCCAGGAAATCTGGGAAATGGCCCTCAAGCTTGAAGGTATCGCCCGTCAGACCGGTAAACACGCGGGTGGTGTGGTAATCGCGCCGACTAAACTGACCGACTTTTCGGCCACCGCCAGTGAAAACGACGGTTCCGGTCTGGTGACCCAGTTCGACAAGAACGATGTGGAAGAAGCCGGTCTGGTGAAGTTCGACTTCCTGGGCCTGCGGACCCTCACCATCATCGACTGGGCGTTGGAGATGATCAACGCCAAGCAGCGAAAGGAGGGTCTGCCCGACGTCAAAATCGAGGAAATTCCTCTCGACGACGAGCCGTCCTACACGCTGCTGAAAGAAGCCAAAACCACCGCGGTGTTCCAGCTGGAATCACGCGGTATGAAAGACCTGATCCGCCGCCTGCAGCCGGATAACCTGGAAGACATGATCGCCCTGGTGGCGCTGTTCCGTCCGGGCCCGCTGGAATCCGGCATGGTGGACGACTTTATTAACCGTAAGCACGGCCGTGCTGAAGTCGCTTATCCGCACCCGGACTTCCAGCACGAACGCCTGAAAGACCTGCTGACGCCAACCTACGGGGTTATCGTTTATCAGGAACAGGTGATGCAGATTGGTCAGGCGCTGGCGGGCTACAGCCTTGGCGGCGCCGACATGCTGCGTCGAGCCATGGGTAAGAAAAAGCCAGAGGAAATGGCCAAGCAGCGGGACCTGTTCCGCACCGGTGCCATCAGTGAAGGCGTCGACCCCGATCTGGCCATGAAAATCTTCGACCTGGTGGAAAAATTCGCCGGTTACGGTTTTAACAAATCCCACTCCGCGGCTTACGCACTGGTGTCGTACCAGACCCTGTGGCTGAAAACCCATTATCCGGCGCCGTTTATGGCGGCGGTACTGACCTCGGATATGCAGACCACCGACAAGGTGGTGATCTTTATTGAAGAATGTCGGGAAATGGGCCTCGACATCGTACTGCCAGACGTTAACCAGTCGGTCTACGGCTTTACCGTGAACGACGCCGGTGCGGTGGTTTATGGCCTTGGTGCCGTGAAAGGCGTGGGTGAAGGCCCGATTGAAGCCATTATTGCCGCGCGCAACGAAGGCGGCCCATTCCGCGATTTGTTCGATTTCTGTCAGCGAGTGGACGCGAAAAAACTCAACAAGCGGGTACTGGAAGCGCTGGTGCGTTGTGGCGCGTTCGACAACCTCGAAGTGCAGGCCACTCGTGCGGTACTGATGGCCAGTATTGAAGATGCCATCAAGAGCGCGGGCCAGAGTGCCGCTAACGAAGCCGCCGGCATGTTCGACCTGTTTGGTGAAGTCGAAGCTGAAGCAGCCGCCACTGCCGACCCCTATGAGCGCCACCGTGGTGAGCGCGATTGGCCGCTGAAGCAGCGTCTGGCTGGCGAAAAAGACACTTTGGGCCTGTTTGTTACCGGCCACCCGTTCGACGAATATGAAGCGGAAGTGCGTCAGCTGGCTCCCCACAAGCTGGTGAACCTGCAAGAAAGCAAAAAGCCCCAGAAGCTGTCGGGGCTGGTGGTCGACATGCGGGTGATGAAAAACAAGCGTGGCGACAATATGTGCTTTGTCACCTTGGACGACCGTTCGGGACGCATGGAAGTCGCGCTGTTCTCGGACGTGTACGAGCAAGTGCGTGAAGTGGTCGCCAAGGACAAGGTGCTGGTGGTGGAAGCACTGATTTCCCACGATTCCTATTCCGGCGGCCTTAAAGCCACCGGCCGCAGTGCGATGGAAATTGGTCAGGCTCGTTTGGCCTTCGCCCAGGCCATCCGTATTCGCATGGACAGCGAGCAGCTCAATGACAAGTTCTGCCAGTCGTTAGGCAAGCTGCTGCAACCGATGCAGGATGGCTGCCCGATTGTGCTGGATTACCGCAACGACAGCGCCCGCTGCGATATTCGTTTGGGCGATGAGTGGCGGGTAGACCCAAGCGATGACCAGTTGCTGCAACTGCGCTATGAATACGGCGAAGATGCGGTGGAGTTGGTGTTTAACTGATGCCGGTCAGCTTGCTGTTGGACTCTTTGACTGCGTCGTTGCAGCCTGTTCAACAGCAGCTGTTCGCCGACTTCGACCAGCAGCTGGCAGGCCATTCCCGGGTTTATGTTGCTCTTAGCGGCGGTATGGATTCGGTGGTGCTGGCGCATTTGTTGGCCTGCTGGCGGCAGTCCCGTTTGTCTGAGCATTCCGGCTCTCCTGAGCTTTTCGCGATTCATGTTCATCATGCTCTGATGGCCGAGGCAGACCAGTGGCTGGCGTTCTGCGAGCAGTTGGCGGCACAGCTGCAACTTGGTTTTATCCCTGAGCGGGTTACTGTCGAAAATCACGGCGACGGTATTGAGCAAGCCGCACGTCAGGCTCGTTACAAGGTGTTCGAGCGGCATTGTCAGCCAAATTCCGTATTGCTGATGGGCCACCACGCCGACGATCAACTGGAAACCTTCCTCAGCCGCGCAAGCCGCGGCAGTGGCCTCGGTGGCTTGTCGATGCCGGCCAAACGACCCTTATCCGCCAGCAGCACGGTCACCATTGTTCGGCCTCTGCTAAGTACCCCGCGAACGGTATTGCAGCAATGGGCTGAGCATTTTCAGCTGCATTGGGTCGAAGACCCCTCCAATACCGACACGTGCTATGAACGCAACTGGTGGCGACAGCAGTGCTTACCCGCAATAGAGCAACGCTTTCCCGGCCGCAAACAATCACTGCAACGCACCATTGAGCACTTACAGCAAGAGCAGCAGGCGCTGAACCTGTTGCTTGAACCGGTGTTGGCCAGCTGTGTATTGGAATCAAGGTACCCGTCAACCGCTAAGACCGCGTTCAGCTTGGTGGCCATGGAGCAGCAAGCTCCCTTGTTGCATTCATTGCTGCTGCGCCACTGGCTAAAGAGCCTCGGGCTGCAACTGCCATCGGAAGATTGGCTGCAACAGTTGCTGATGCAGGCCCGCAGTGCGGACGACCGCCAGATGCAGATGGCCATTGGCCCTTGGCAGCTGCGTCGTTTCCAGCAGACTTTGTATTTGTGCAAGGCGGTTGATGTGCCTCAAGCTGCCCATGAGTTCGAGCTGGTGGCCGGGCAAAACCTGAGCGATATCCAATGGGCGGGCGGAACGGTTGGGCTCCCGGGTTTACCGCCCGGACGATACCGCATCAGCTGCCAGCCATTGGCAGGGCTGAACAATAAAGCCAGTCTGAAGCCTGTCGGGCGTCCTTCCAAAACCTTGAAACACGTGTGGCAGGAGGCGCAGATTCCGGCTTGGTTAAGGCCCTGCTGGCCGTTGTTGCTGCGCTGGGAAGAGTCTGAACATCCGCAAGGCCAATGGCGGCTGAGCGGTGTGTTGGGTGTGATGCTGGATGGTGCTTTGCTGGACGGAGCTCTTTATGACAGGGCTGGCTTAACCCTCGACCTGACGCTTGGTAACTATCGTCGTGCCTGACGGGCCTGTTACAACTGAATGGTACAAAAACACGATGCTGTAGAAATCGTGTGGGCGCTTTTGAACCGATTCACATTTTCAGACTCGAAGCGGACACAAATTGGTACCATTATTGAGTGACTGTGTTCTACCGTCCTGATTGTTCTTTGGCAGGGCGGATTCAGCGTTTTTCGAGGTTGCATGAAGCGTTTTCTTTCCATCCTTTTGCTGTTGGTGGTCTGTGCTGCGGGTGTCGGTGTTCAATACCGAGATCAGCTGCCAGCGGCCGTGGCAGATTTCCCACTGATCAGTCACCTGTTGAATCAAGTGACTGGTAACCCAGACTCGCAGCATCCAATGACGGCTGGTGCGGGTGATGCTGGTATAAGCAAGGCAAGTTATTCGCCCAGCGGTGCTGTGTCTGCTGGAAATGCCGAATCGTCAGCCACCAAGGTGGCACTGACTGCCATGACGGTAGATCAGGCCCATGCCGACCCTGAAGCCAATACCCAGCTGCAAATTCAGCAAGCCATTTCGCGGGAATTTCCCGAGTCGGAAGCAGCAGCGGTTGAGCTCGCCACCGGTGCGGGGGCAGCCGAGCTTTCAGGCGCAGCCGTATCGGATAGCGCATCCAACGCCGAATTGGATATCCAGAGTGACGAAGCCCCTCAGCCATTTACCCTGCCGTCTGAGCAGCAGCAACAGCTGCGTCAGCAAGCGCGACGGGAAGCCAGCGGCGAAGTGACGATCAAGCAGCCACTGGACCTGAGCCTGCCCGAAATGGAATGGGGTGACCAGCTGGCCTACGACGCCAGCTCATCGCACCTGTTGGGTAATGTGTTTATCACCGAAGAGAAGCAATCGGCGATGGATATGTCCGGCAAGCTTTACTGGGACGAGTCGGAAGAAGCAGAAACCAAGCCGTTGCGAGAAACCATCACCGGCGGGGAAGTGGAGCTGAAGATTCTGCTGCCGTAAGCCCTCATCCCAAGTGCCTCTGTCCTACTGCCTCGGTCCTGGGTCTGATCAAAGGCGACGAGCAGGTCTTATCAATCCTTGAATACTAAGGACACTCTGAATAACTCTGCACAGCTCTGCGCGAGTCCTGCAGGTTGTCAGAACAAGGCGGCGAACGCAGCGAAATGACGGGTCCTTTTCAAGTTCGCCAACGCCGTTCTGGCGAGCTGAAGGCCGCGCCCGAAGGGGATGGCAGGGCATCGCTGACTCTGTGTCGCTGCTTTTTGACTTGACCCGCCAGGCCTGCAAATCAGCTTCGGGACTCAGCTTCGCCCTGTCATCCAGAGCGGGCACCGAGTTATTCAGAGGGTCCCTAAAAAGCCCCTGTGATCTTGCATCACAGGGGCTTTTTGTTGGCCGTCGGTCAGAGCCTGGGGCTAACAGTCATCAGCCATCAGCTGATCGCGACACCCAGTGCCAGTACCGCACCGTAACCGACCGTGTAGGCCAGCAGCAGTGCCAGCATGTAGCGCAGGTATGAACCGAAGGTCAGGGCTTCGATCTTGCTCATGGCGACGATGCCGGCGGCAGAACCAATGATCAGCAAGGAACCGCCTACACCCACGGCGTAGGTCAGAGACAGCCATTCGGCCAGGCTCATGGTGACGTCGGCTTTCAGCAGGGCAGCGGTCAACGGTACGTTGTCGATCAGTGACGACAGCAAGCCCATCAGGTAGTTGGCGCTCCAGGCTGGCAGATGTTCGTAGAGGCTAACGAAGGTATCCAGAGCGTGGATTTCTTTCAGTGCGCCTACCAACAGCAAGATACCGAGGAAGAACATCAGGGTGTCGAATTCGATCTGGCGAATGTAGTCCATGATTGGATCGTTTTCGGTGTCTTCACCAAAGGCACGGGCGACCAGGAACATCACTGACAAGCCAGTCAGGAAGGTCAGCACCGGTGGAATATCAAAGAACACGTTGAAGGCGATGGTCGAAATAATGGTGCTGATGAAAATACCAGCGACGGCAAAGTCGATGGTGTTCAGTTCGTGCACCTTGCGCTCGATGATGGCGGTGTCTTTCAGCGGCAATGACAGTACCGTGGCCAGCAGCAGGACCGCGATCAGGGCCGGCAACGACAGCAGCAGCAGGTTGGTGATGCTGACTTTGCCCTCAAGGAAGATCATCAACGTGGTGACGTCACCGGTGATCATGGCAACACCGCCCGAGTTCACGGCAAACACCACCAGGGTGGCAAAACGCAGGGTTTTACGGGTTGAGAGATTGAGCGACAGGATCAGCGCGATCGAAATCAGGGTGGCGGTGATATTGTCGGCCAAAGACGAGAACACAAACGCAAAAATACCCGTCATAAACAGCAGCTTGCGCTCACTGATCTGCGACGGCAGTACCTTGTAGATCATGCTTTCAATCATGCCTTTCTTGTTCAGATAAACAACAAAGGTCATGGCTGCCAGCAAGAACAACCAGAGGCTGGCGATTTCGCCAATGTTTTCCTGCAAGCCGTAGATCACGGCATCATGCTCACCCGGATGACCGGTAGAAAAGACAAACAGCAGTACCCAGGAAAGGGCACCAAAGAACAGTACCGATTGCGCCTTGTTGACGTGGATTACTTCTTCGAGGACGACCGAAAGCAATCCGAGGACAGCCAGCGCTATCAGCAGATAGTTCAGAACTTCTGACATCAGGAACTCCAGAATTCGATGAAGGTTTCTTCCGGCCGTTATGTTTTTGGAATAGTGGCGGTAAGAGACTTCATCACCATAAGTAGGGGGAGCGACATTCTAATGCAGATATTGTCGTCAGCCTAGCTATCAATTATCGATCTTATTGATACTTTGGTGCTGATAATGGTACGAATGGTTTTGAAGGGGTGGGAAAGGTAACGTAACAAAGCCGGGCTGAGCGGTACGGCTGACGCCGTCCGAGGCTGGCCCGGACAGCGCATTTTTCGCCTGCGCTTACTTCAATTTTTGGATGCGTCGTTCCACTCACACAACAGTTGAGCATGCACGTGGGCTTGCTCGTGCAGGGATTGCAGCTCTTCAACGGTGTTGCGCTGGCCACTAAACAGCGGCACGGTACGCAAACGGGACACCAGTGGGTGCTCCGGGTTGGCGAAGCGATTCTTTTCGATGTTCCAGCGAATGTTGGCGTTGATCATTCGGAAAAAACGGATTTTGGTTTCCAATGAGAACACGGAAAAATCCATTGGATCGCGGAAGTGTTCAAAGTCGACCCCGGCCAGAATCACATTGCGGCTTTTTACTCGCAGCGAGGCCGAGCGGCGGTCGTTCATGACCATGGCCATGACGCCAAGAATTTCTCCTGCGGTGATTTCATTGATCGGAGTTTCATTGTCCGGTCCAAGCACTTCCAGCTCGCCGCGCAACATAAAATAAAGGATGTTGGCTGGCTCGCCCTTGTGGAGAATGATATCTCCCTGATCTGCGATGCCAAATTGTGTCATCGACATCAACAGTTCGAACTGAGCCTGGTCACTGCCAATCAGCTCTTTGTAAAAAGTAACACCGGCCAACAGGCGATGCAGTGTTTCGGGCGGGCATTCTTCTCGGGTAATGCGTCTCATAGAGAATCCTGAGCTTGCAACAATGTAACTGGACTTTCAGAACTATACCACGCAGCGGATGACGGAAATTGTCTATTCATGACTGACATCGGGGATGGCGTTGAAAAGGTCATTCGTAAAGACAATTCTGAGACCTGAATCACAAATGACACATTACATAAGTTTTTGATTCTGAACGGATTATGACCAAGTTTGCCAGAATGTATAAGAGTGCCCATTTGGCCGCACGTGTTGTGATGCCGGCGGTTGTCAAAGGAGTTTGAAATGAAGCTGTTCCGTTGCCCGTGTTGTGATCACACGGTGTTTTTTGAAAACCAGAACTGCGAATCCTGTGGTGCGGCACTGGCCTACGATCCACAACAGAATGCCATGCTGGCAGCCAGTGAGGTTAGCTGCTGCGCCAATCGTAAGTTTGGTGTCTGCAACTGGGCGCTTGGCTCAGAAAACAACGCTGAAACCGGCCCTGAAAACACGCCTGAAGAGTGTTTGGAAAGCAGCCCGGAAAATGGCAGTTCAGACTTATGCCAGAGCTGCCAGCTGAATCGCTATATACCAGACACCAGCCAACCGGAGTTGCTGGAGTCCTGGGGCAAGCTGGAAGTCGCCAAGCGGCGCTTGATCTACAGCCTCAACCGACTGGAGTTGCCGGTCATCTCGAAGGTGGATGACGCCCGTAGCGGCTTGTCGTTCGACTTCATCAGCCCGGATCAACCATTGCCGCCGGACGCGGTAGCGACTACAGGTCATGCCAGCGGACGCATTACCATCAATCTGGACGAGGCCGATCCGGTTGAGCGGGAGAAAGCCAAAGAAAGCATGGAGGAGCGCTACCGAACCCTGTTGGGCCACATGCGTCACGAAGTGGGTCATTATTTCTGGGAAGTGCTGGTGTTGCCATCCGAGACCGAGCTGGATGCGTTTCGGCAGCGGTTTGGTGATGAGCGAGCTGACTATGGTGCGAGTCTGGAAACCCACTACAACCAGGGCGCGCCAGTGGATTGGAAGGACCATTTTGTCAGCGCTTACGCCAGCTCGCACCCATGGGAAGACTGGGCGGAAAGCTGGGCTCATTATCTGCACTTGTGCGATACCCTGGAAACCGCTTTTCATTACGGCTTGTCGATCCAGCCGGTGGACGCCAACGACAGCCTGCATGGCTCAGCGGCTTTTGATCCATATCGTTGTGCTGACTTTGAAGAGGTGGTCGACGGTTGTTTGCCGGTCATCTACGCGGCCAACAGCTTGAATCGCAGCATGGGGCAAAACGATCTTTATCCCTTTGTGCTGGTGCCTGCGGTGATTGAGAAAATGGCGTTTATTCATCGACTGCTATGGAAACAGCGATTTGAAGCGCCTGCTCCTGTTTCGCAGCCGTCAGCACCACAGCAACCAGAATCCTTGCCACCGGAGCCACAGCAACCAGAGTTGCAAGCACAGCCAGAAGCTAGCCAAACAGGAGCTATTAGTGAGTGATTCGTATCAAACCGTGATTGATTTCTGGTTCTCAGAAATAGAACCCGCGCAGTGGTTTCGTAAATCCGCTGACTTTGACGAACAGCTGCGCCAGCGTTTTGGGCAGCTGCATCAGCAAGCGGTCGCAGGGGAGTTGTGGCGGTGGCGCGACAGTGCCGAAGGACGACTGGCAGAGATCATTGTGCTGGATCAGCTGTCACGGAACCTGTTTCGTGACAGTGCAACGGCGTTTGCCGCCGATCCTATGGCTCTGGCAATGGCTCAGGAAGCGGTGCGCGGTGGTTATGATCAGCAGCTGGATAGCCATAACAAGCAAGCGTTCTTGTACATGCCTTTTATGCACAGCGAGTCGTTGGTGGTACATACGGAAGCAATGCGTTTGTTCGGCCAGCCGGGGTTGGAGAACAACCTCGAATTTGAAATCCGGCACCGCGATATCATTGCCCGGTTTGGTCGCTACCCTCATCGCAATGCAGCTCTTGGCCGCACCTCCACGGATGAGGAGCTGGCGTTCTTGAAGCAGCCGGGCTCATCCTTCTGACAAGGCGTGCTGGTCGGCCAAATAACAGGTGCTTTGCTCGTGCAGCAGCATGGTGACCTTGCGTGGAATACCCCAGCGGTAGCCCCCCATGCCACCTTCGGCACGAATGACCCTATGACATGGAATCAGTCCGGCGATTGGGTTGGCGCCCACGGCATTGCCAACGGCCTGAGAGGCATTCGGGCGTCCTAATCGTTTGGCTAGTGCGCCATAGGTGGTCAGCTCGCCATAACCAATGTGCAGCAGTTGCCGCCATACATCCAGCTGGAAATCGCTGCCTTTGATTAATAGCTGTAGCGGTGCTTTCAGGTGATCGGCACGGCCGGTTTGCAGGCAGATGATGGATTCGACCAGCGCGTGTGCCTGATTGTTGTTTTCCTCAATGGTCGCTTTGGGCCAGCGCCGTAACAGCGCTTCAATAGCGTCGTACAGGGTCAGTCCCTGATGCGCCAGAGCATGAGATGGCTCCAGAAAATCCGCGTCCAGAAAACTGACCTGACAAATCCCTTCGTCGCACCAGGCGACAAAGGTTTCGCCGTAGATGCTCAGTGCCGTACCGTACTGAATGGTATCGATACTGTGGTTCTCACCGCTGATAAAACGGCAGCTCAGTACATTTGACGACAGATGGCTGCCAGCGCGAGCCGGTAGTGGCAAGCTGGCAATACCTTTGGTTCGGGTATCTTGAGCATCCACGGACTCTTTGCGGAATAACGACAGCAATACCTGACTGGACCGGTGTGGCTCCTTGATGGCTTTGACCGGCAACTGACCAGAATCGGCCAGCTGACCCAACTGACGGGAGAGCTGACGGTAGGAAGAGCGTGATGGGGTCGAAAGAGACTGAGCAAATGCTGCAATACGACGGGAATACGTTGCATCCATACTATCAATGACCTTTTACCAGTGACCGTGTGTTCGTCAGGATTTATCGTTGTTCGACGTCCACGTTTCGGGGCGGTTTTCCAAAGCGGCCGTCGAATATACTGAGGCCCCCGACATTGCTCTAGCGACAATGTCGGAATAGCACGAATTGGTATATGGCTTTTACCCTTAGGTCTGATTAATTCTTACACAGATTTCATTTGAGCCGTGTTACGGCCCGATGCCTGCATTTGCATCAATCATTGGTTTTCTGAAGGGTTTCCTGCACCCGCGTGCGCAGCCAGTAGAAACCAAAAAAACCGGCCATGGCGACGGCCTGAGTGGTTACCAGCAGACTGGTGACCGTCAGCATGCCGCTGATCACCAGCGGCGCGGCGGCCTGACCGGAATCTGACACCAGTTTCCATACGCCAATAAAGCGTGCCCGGCCTTTTTCGGGGGCAAAGTCGACGCCCAGTACCATCACCAGGCCGGCGCTGAGGCCATTACCCGTACCAATTAACAGTGCACCGGCCAGCAAGGCGGCGTAGCTGTCTGCCCAGGCCAACAGGCTCAGGCCCAGAGCGAAGATGATCAGGCTGGGTGCTGCTGCGGCCTTGCGGCCCCAGCGATCCATGATGATGCCGGCGGGCACAAACATCAGGCTGTCCATAAAGGCCGCTGCCGACACCAAAAAGCCGACTTCGGCGACATTCAGTCCCACCGAGCTGCCTGCCAATGGCAGTAGGGTGATTCGGCCTGCACGCATAAATTGCAGCATGATCATGGCCAGCCCAGCACTCAGAAACGCCTGCTTGTGGTCGACCAGAATCCGCAAAATTGCGCCCATGGAATGGGGAGTATCGGTGGCTTCCGGTTGGCCTTTCTCTGCGGTCATCAACACCAGAATCAAAGCCACCACACTGAGTGCCACCATGCACAGGAAGGCCGCCTGGTAACTGTAATGGGAAGCCACCAGACCGCCGATCACTGGGCCAATGAGAGAGCCGATGCGCATGCCGCCAGCCACCAGAGACAAGGCTCTGCCTCGCTGGTTAGGCAATGATCGGTGGCTGATATAGGCCTGGCGACCAAGCAGGGCGAACGACATTGAAAGACCGGCGATGATGCCGCCAATGCCCAACACGATGGGGTTGTTGCCACAGGCCATCAGGCTGTAACCAATCACATAGCCGATATTGCCCAACAGCAGACAGCCGCGATCGCCAAATTTCGATGCCACAATGCCCGCAGGCACATCCCCCAATAGCTGACCGACGCCACGGGAAGCCAGCATCAATGCCGCAATTGAGGCATCGAATCCGAGTTCCAGCACGTACATGGGCAGCAGCACCAGCACCGAGGTTTGGGCCATGGCGGTAAGGATGCCGGGCAAATACACGGGTAAAAACAGCTGGATAACGAGTTGGCGAATGGATGTATTCAAAGGGGCGTCCGGCGCAGGGTACAAAAGCCGGGAAGTCTAATCAGTATGCGAAGTGCAGGCAAAAGACCCGCCATAAACAGTACGTTTCGATAACCGTACTGCTGGTAGCGGGCCAATGAATAACAAGAAAAAGTCAGCGAACAGCGATACCGACGGGCAGTTCTTCAAACCAGTTGAGGAATTCAGCTACCTGCTGTTTCTGAAACAGACGGCCGTGCTGTGGCACCATCAGGTCGATGTCGAGCTGGCGTACCCGTCGAATCCAGTCTTGTTTGGCTTCGTTGGATGGCATCCAGCGTTGGTGGAATTTGCGCATCTTCTGGGTATGGCTACTCATATTATCGACGTACAACGGAGCATCATGGTCTTCCATGGCAGCACCAATGTCGCCACTCATCAGGATCTTGGCTTTTGGATCGTAAACGTGGAAGTTACCAGAGGAGTGCAGGTAATGCGCCGGAACAAACTGTAGCTGAATACGCCCCAGTGAAATGGTCTGGCCTTCGTCCGGGATGGCGCAGAACTCGATGCGCTCCATGCCAAAATGACGAATAAAACTTTCCCACAGCCAGGGCGAATACAGCTTTGCGTTAGGCAATGCCTGATCCCATAGCCCCAATGACGAAATGATGTCGGGGTCCTGGTGGCTGGCGAACAGGTGGGTGATTTTCTCGGTCGGTACAAATTTCAGTACCGCCGACAGCATCGGTGCGAACAGCTCAATACCGCCCGGGTCCAGCAAAATGGCCTGGTCGCCGCTTTGGATCAGATACTGGTTGGTATCGATGATGCCCTCGGACTTGTTGGGGTCGCGCCCGAACATAATCCAGCGGTGATCGCCGTCCTCGTAAATCACTGTTGCCTGCATGGTATCCCCCGATCGGTTTTCTCTAAGCTCTGTGTCTGTGGTTGGCTTGCTGCTGGCCATTGGTTGGCCTGTTTTTTGGCGTAGTTGGGTAACTCACCCGGGCATTAACTGTGTTTCTGGTTCAGCAAGCGTCTGGCGTTGGTCAGATGCTGGCGAATCTGGTTGGCAGTGGTGGTGATGTTTTGGGCGATCACCTCCAGTTGGGCACGAAAGTCACCGGCCGATGACGCTTCCACCTTGCTGGAAGTAGCAATCAGATTGGCGGTACGAATGTGCTTGTCGCCTTCCTCCAGCTGCGCTTCCAGCTCGCGCAGCCCTCGGCTCAACATCAGCGACAGCTTTTCCCGTTCGCTGTAGCAGTTGTGCATGGCGTCGTAGAGCGAATCGCCGTGAGGCAGTTTCTGCGACTCCAGCCATTCAAACTTGCGCGCGGCGGTGTCCGAGCGCCACAACGACACGGCGTGCTGCGACAGCTTTTCCGACACGCCGTTGATGTACTGGCTCTGGCGGATGATGTCGGAAGCCAGTTCGTCGATGAAATGGGTGATGGCCTTGAATCCAACGGTTTTGGAGCCAGCCCTGACGGCCAACGCGCGGGCGTTCTTGGCCGTGAGCGCCAGCCCTTTGGCCTCCAGCATGGCTTGATGCAATTCGGCGGCAATACTGGCAGCGGTGACAAAAATTGGAGTGGCCATTCAAACACCCTTGAAATCGTTGATTGGACAACCGGCCAACGACCGGCCCCTTGAGGGGACATCTATTTAATCCTGCACGGCTCTGCGCGAGTGTTGCCGTTGTTCAGTGCAAGGCGACGAATGCAGTGGAATGACGTGTCCTTTCCAAGTTCGTCAACACCGCACTGGGCAGCGGCAACCCGCGCCCTGCGGGGGCTGCCGGATGATCTCGACTCTGTGTCGCCGACTTTTGACTTGACCCGTCAGGCCTGCAAGTCGGCTTCGTGATTCGAAACCATCCGGCAGCCCAGAGTGAGCACCGGATTAAATAGATGTCCCCTTGAGTATAGAAGCCCGTTTGGATTTTGCTGGCGCCGCCGAGTGTTTTGGCTGCTCGGCGTTTTGATTCGATCTGCTTCTAGCCCCGAATCAACCGGGTGCCTGCGGCATGGGTTCGTAACCAGCCACGAATGCGTCGCACAATGGCTGCATCGGCTTCTCCTGATGTTATCGGCGCATCCAACAGGAACTGTTGGTAGGTGCGACGGTTTTTGTGCCGCATCAGGCCGGCGCGCTGACGCACTTCATAGTCGCTGACGCCGGGGTTGGCCGTGACCAGATCGAAGACCGGCACGGCCAGTTTGACCAGATGATCGTTCATTGGAATCTTCGCTGACGGGTCTTCCATGGCATTGATCAGTACCAGCGACAGCCCTCGTTCCGGCTGGCCTTTTTTGTTGACCCGGGTATTGGCGGTGACCCACTGACCGGCCCAGCCCGCGCTGTTACCGTAAGCAATCACCACCAGATTGTGTTGACCGCGGCTCTTCAGGTAAGCCACCCCTTGTTCGATGCGGGCGACCATGGCATCGCGGTATTGCTGACTGAGGGTTTCGTAGTTGGTCAGCCGGGCGCTGTGCTCTTGCACCACCGGGTCGACCGGTTCGGAGGCGACGGTTGGATTGGATTGTCGCTCTGGCAACGGCGGTTCACCGGTCATGTCGGTGCTGGCCGGGTCTACTTCAGTGCTGCTGGGGGCATTGTTGGTATTAGCGGCGTCAGCTGAGGCTTGCGCAGTGGCTCCTGTTGAAGACGCTGCTGCCGCATCTGCTGCCGCGTTGTTTGAGGTTGTGTTGGGTGTGCCGTCGTTACCGGTCGACGAAGCGGAATCTACGTTGTCCGGGTCGCCTTCGGCGGTGCCTGACGAGGCTGAATCCAATGGTTGTGCTGGTGCATACAGAGCGGTGGGCGGAATGGGCAAATCCGGCGGGTCGGGCAGTTCAATGGCCAGTGTGCTCCAGCCAACATCCGGCAGGCTTTCGCGCATGTGTCCGGCAGAGCGTGGCCACAACCCGTGTTCACCGCGCGCATGCAGAATCAGCGCAGCCCCTTGCGGGCGGCCGCTGCGCTCTTGCAAAAACAAACCGTAAAACGGGGTTTCGCCTTCGGCCAGCAAAACCATTTCCTGTTGGCGCTGAAACAGGGTCAGGTGTTCGGCAATGGCACCGTGGCGTTGGCGGGTGCTATTGGGGGTAACCCGTTCGGGCATCATCTGTGTAGCTTCGCCGTCGGCTTGCTCGGTGATCTCGTCAGTGTTGGTCGTGTTTTCGGTTTGAGTATCGGTACTGCTAGCAGCCTCTTCTGCATGCGCTGGCGTCAGTAACAGCAGGCACAATGTCGAAAAAACGAGGGCGACGCTTCGGCCACATGCGGGGGAGAGTTGGCTGGCATAAAAGCGCGAGGGCAAAACGTCTGGTGTCATGGCGATCGGACTCATGCAGTGGCTACGGAAAATTGACGCGCAGGGGGGAGGTTGCAAAAGCCGTTCCGCTTCAAATATCCGGATTGGACAGCCCCATAAAATCACCGCGTTGCCGCTTGCTGGCCGGTTTAATAATTAGCGGCTCCCCCTTACAATAGCCGCTCATTTGCAACCGTGTGCCTGACCATGTCTGATCTGATCGCTCCTTCCATTCTTTCCGCTGACTTTGCTCGTTTGGGTGATGACGTTGCCGCTGTGCTGGACGCCGGTGCTGACGTGGTTCACTTCGATGTGATGGACAACCATTACGTGCCTAACCTGACCATTGGTCCGATGGTCTGCAAGTCCCTGAAAAAGTACATGGACGACCATGGCTACACGGCTCCCATTGATGTTCACCTGATGGTTTCACCGGTCGACAGCCTGGTGGCTGACTTTGCCGCCGCCGGTGCGACTTACATTACCTTCCACCCGGAGGCGTCCGATCACATTGACCGTACCTTGCAGCTGATCAAATCCCACGGTTGTAAAGCCGGTCTGGTATTCAATCCGGCAACGCCGCTGCACTACCTGGATTACGTGATGGACAAGCTGGATGTGATTCTGCTGATGTCTGTTAACCCGGGCTTTGGCGGTCAGTCGTTTATTCCGCAAACCCTCGACAAGCTGCGTGAAGCGCGCAAGCGCATTGATGAATCCGGTTTTGATATTCGTCTGGAAATCGACGGTGGTGTGAAAGTCGACAACATCAAGGAAATCGCCGAGGCTGGTGCCGATATGTTCGTGGCCGGTTCTGCGATCTTCGGCAAACCAGACTACAAGGTCGTGATCGACGACATGCGTGTTGAATTGGCTGCTGCCAAGCGTTGATCGCGCCGCTTTGGCGTCAATCAGTTGAGTCCACAGGCTGCCATCCGGTAGCCTGTTTGTTTTTTACCATCCCGAAAGGTAACTGCCATGTCGATCTGGAACGCCCACATCGAAGACTATTTCGCCGCTGTCGAAGGTTGTGAAGACAACCGCCCGGGGGCCGTTTTGTTCGACCTGGACGGCACTCTGATCGACAGTGTGCCGGATTTGGCCCGTGCGGTGGATGCCATGTTGGTCAGCCTGGATCGCCCCGCAGCCGGTGAAGCACTGGTCGCCGAATGGGTTGGCAATGGCGCTGACATGCTGGTACGCCGTGCGCTGGCAGATGGCAATGACATGAAAGCCGCCGAGCTGGATGCCGAACAGGTGGCCGCTGCGCGCGTGGTGTTCGATGACACCTACCTGAATAACCTGCGCACTGCTACGGGCGTGTATCCCGGCGTGCAAAAAACGCTCACCCGCATGGCATTTATGGGCGTGAAAATGGCCATGGTGACCAACAAGCCGCGTAAGTTTACCGAGCCTTTGATCGATTCACTGGGGTGGGGCACCGTGTTTGATTTTGTGGTGTGTGGCGATGATCTCGAACAGAAGAAGCCAGACCCGGGCCAAATTCTGCACGCCTGTCAGCACCTTGGCGCAGAACCGGCTCATTGCATCATGGTGGGGGACTCCCGCAACGACATGTTTGCTGGCAAAGCCGCCGGCTGTATGACGGTCGCCGTACCTTATGGCTACAACCACGGTGAAAACATTGCCACGGCGCAGCCGAACCGGATCATCCAGTCGTTGGAAGAACTGCTGGTGGCCAACTGATTCAGCCCACGGAATTGGTAAAACAGATTCAGCCAGATAGGGAAGCGCGATGCTGACACCATGCCAACGACTGCGGAAAACGGTTTCTGTACTGGCTCTAACGCTCGGAGCCGTGCCTGCGATGGCGCAGGTTGGCCTCAACATTCCGGCCCCGACGCTGGAAAGCTTCGGTCAGGAGTTGAGTGCCGACTACTTCAACGAGCCGGTGCCTGATTTGTACCCTTATCTGGAGGGGTCGTTTGGCTACACGGTATTCAACTGGGACCCGAACGATTTTCAACGTCAGCAGCGTCGCCAGTACGATGACGAACGCGATTACGTTGGCAGCGTGA
Organism: Oceanobacter sp. ABM4_470; assembly: GCF_056158645.1. Classification (NCBI taxonomy): domain Bacteria; kingdom Pseudomonadati; phylum Pseudomonadota; class Gammaproteobacteria; order Oceanospirillales; family Oceanospirillaceae; genus Oceanobacter; species Oceanobacter sp. ABM4_470. The sequence continues at coordinate 2,466,460 of NZ_JBSWTR010000001.1, read as the reverse complement.
CCTTCCGTGTTGAAAGCGGCTATTCCTATCGTTCCTGGCTCTATCTGGGCGCTGGCGTTCACGTGCTGAGTGACCCAGATGAAGACGACAGCGAGCTGCGCTACATACGCTCCGCCAGTCTGGGATTGAATGCCAAAGTGCAGATCCCTATCGGCCGTATCTGGCCGTACTTCGACTACGGTCACCACTGCTGGCTTGGCACTCTGAAGCTGGAAGATGGCGACAGCGACTCCGAAACCGTCAGCCTGACAGGCTGCTCGCCCCTGATTCGTGCCGGGCTCGCCTTCCCGCTGCAGTCGAACAGCCGTTCCTTTCAGATTGAGTACAGCCGCACCAACTTCCACAGTATTGAAGGGCATGGTTTGAGCATTGGCTTGCGGGGAGCATTTTGATGCTGGCGTCGCTGTCTGGCTGGTTTACCGAAGCTCCACAACTGGTGCTGGCATTGTTGGCGCTGGGCGGCTTGCTTGGTGCGGGCCTGACCCAACAGCTATTGGTACGACGTAGCCGCTTGCAGCAACAATTGGCAGATGGTGAACACGCGCAGTTGCTGGAGCAACTGCGTACCCAAAATGCGGTGCTGCAAGAACGTGACAACAACGCCCAACGGCTGATTCAGCAACAGGAACAGCAGTTGAATGGTTTGCAGCAGCAAAAGTTGCAATTGCAAACCCGTTTGGCCAGCGAACAGCAGGCGCGCCAGCTACAGCAGCAACATGCAGACGAAAAGCTGGCCTTGTTGCAGCAAAACAAGGAGCAACTGCTGACAGAGTTTGAACACCTGTCGCAGAAAATCTTCGAGCAGAAACAGCAGCAATTTACTCAGCAAAGCCAGCAGGGACTGAATACCTTGCTGACGCCCTTCAGGGAGCAGCTGGACGGCTTGCGCAAAAAAGTCGAAGACGTTCACCTCTCTGATGCCAAAGATCGCGCTTCTCTTAAGGCGCAAATCATCGAACTGCACAAACTCAACCAGCAAATGACCTCGGAAGCCCATGCGCTGACCACCGCCTTGCGTGGCGAGCACAAAACCCAGGGTAACTGGGGCGAAATGGTGCTGGAAACCGTGCTGGAAAGCTCAGGTTTACGCAAAGGCGCAGAGTACGTCCGCGAAGAAAGCCACAGCGACGACAGCGGCCAGCGCTATCGCCCGGACGTCATCATCCGGCTACCGGATCACAAGCACATTGTGGTCGATTCCAAGGTGTCGCTAACGGCTTACACCGACTATGTGAATGCCGATACCGAGCTGACGCAGGCCAGCGCACTGAAGCGCCATGTGGAGTCGGTGCGCAGCCACGTCAAAGGCCTCAGCAACAAGGCCTACCAGAATCTGAACGGTCTCAACTCACCGGATTTTGTGTTCCTGTTTATGCCCATTGAGCCGGCTTTTATGCTGGCTTTTCAGCACGACGAAAGCCTGTTCAATACTGCGTTTGAGCAAAAGATTGTGGTGGTAACACCGACCACCTTGCTGGCCACACTGAGAACCGTCGCCAGCCTCTGGGCCATTGAGCGACGCAATCAAAGCACCGAAAAACTGGCGGACCAGGCCAGCAAGCTGTACGACAAGCTGGCGGTGGTGGTGGAAAAATTCGACCGGGTTGGCAACCAGCTCAAGACGGTAAACAACAGCTACGAAGACGCCTGGAATTCCATGAAAAGTGGCCGTGGCAACCTGCTCAGTCAGGCCGATAACTTCCGCAAGCTGGGTGTACGGGTGAAGAAAGAGCTGGCCAAAAACCTCACCGAAGAAGCCAATGCCGAAGCCGACCTTCATGAGTCGCTAAACGAGCCGTCACAAAAAACCGACCAGGCTGATCTGTACTGACAATTTTCTCTTGTTGTTCAACTTTTAATTAAAACCTATACAATACTTGTTCATTGAGTGGGTGCCATGGTGTGCGCCCAGCATTTTTCAGGCCCGAACGGGTTGGAGTAAGTATGCGTATAGGCCTGATTCTGGGCGACCAGCTAACGGCAAACCTGGCAACCCTGAGGGTGTTGGATGCTGCCACCGACCGCATTGTGATGGCCGAAGTGGCGGAAGAAGCCGGCTATGTCCGTCACCACAAGCAGAAAATTGCCTTTCTGTTTTCGGCCATGCGTCACTTTGCTGAAGAGCTGCGTCAGCAGGGGTGGCAGGTTGATTACCACAGCTACGATGCCGAGTCCGATTTCAACAGTTTGCTGGCAGTCGCCAAGGCGCATGTTCAACAACACCATGCCTCTGAGCTGGTGATTACCCAGTGCGGTGAATACCGCTTACAGCACGCCATCGATAATCAATGGCCTGCTGAGCTTGGAATACCGGTGCAGGTCTATGCCGACGACCGCTTTGTCTGCGACAGCGCCGAATTTTCCCGTTGGGCGGAGGGTAAAAAACAGCTGCGAATGGAGTATTTCTACCGTGAAATGCGCCGTAAAACCGGCTTGCTGATGGAAGGCCCACAGGGCAATGAGCCAGTGGGTGGTAAATGGAACTACGATGCCGACAACCGCAAACGCTACGACGGCAAAGTGCCGCTCCCAAAACCACTGTATTTCGAGCGCGATGACATCGACCGCGAAGTACTTGGCCTGGTTGAACGGGAATTCCCCGAGCATATGGGCAATCTGGATGATTTCCGCTGGGGTACTACTGCGGTTCAGGCTAAGCAGGCGTTAGAACATTTTACCTCCGAACGTCTGCCTTACTTTGGCGATTATCAGGACGCCATGACAACGGGCGAAGACTTTATGTTTCACAGCCTGCTGTCTCCGTACATTAACGCCGGGCTGCTCACTGCCATGCAGGTATGTACTGCGGCAGAACAGGCATGGCTGAAAGGTAAACAAGGGGATGGCCCGGAGATTCCGCTGAACGCGGTGGAAGGCTTTATCCGCCAGATTATTGGTTGGCGCGAATATGTGCGAGGCATCTACTGGCTGCACATGCCGGACTACGCCGAGCAAAACCGGCTGGGCAACAAACAGGATTTGCCGCGCTATTACTGGGATGGCAACACCGGCATGAAGTGCATGAGCGAAGCACTGCGCAACACGCTGGATCATGCCTATGCCCACCATATTCAACGGCTGATGGTCACTGGCAACTTTGCGCTGCTAACCGGCATTGAGCCCAAGCAGCTTTGTGAATGGTATCTGGCGGTGTACGCCGACGCCTACGACTGGGTGGAGCTGCCCAACACCCTCGGCATGGTGATGCACGCAGACGGCGGTTATTTGGGCAGCAAGCCTTACGCTGCCTCGGGCAACTACATACACAAGATGTCTGACTACTGCAAAACCTGCCGCTACAAGGTTACAACCAGCGTTGAATCAAACAGCTGCCCGTTCAACAGCCTCTACTGGCATTTCATCATGCGTCACAAGGAACAGTTCCAGAGCAACCACCGGATGAGCATGATTTACCGTAATCTCGACAAACAAAGCGATGAGAAAAAACAGGCACTGTGGGGTCGAGCTGAATGGTTGTTAGCTAACCTGGACGAGTTATAGGTAGCAGTGTTTATGGCGCACAAAAAACCGAACCTGCCAGAGAAAACCTGCAGTCATTGCCAGAGGCCTTTCAGCTGGCGCAAGAAATGGCTACGTTGCTGGGAAGAAGTGAAATACTGCTCGGAGCGCTGTAAGGGCGAAGCCAAGCGGCTGGCAAAAGCGGAGAGAAAATCTGCTGTGGGAAGCAATAAGCCACCTGCCAATGCCTGTGCGGCCGGGCAGGTGGAGGATGAGTTTTAACTAGTGGGTATGGGGTAATGAATATTCCCCGGTATCGGGAAAAAAGGAGTTGGCTCTTCCTTTGCCAGATCACGCCAATCGTGTTGCCCTGAGCGAAGAGCCCAAGCCGTATAGGCTGCTATCATTGAGTCTCGCTCATGTTCATTTTCACCCGAAAAGCTTTCAAATTGGCGGCTTAGCCAGAGGAATGCTTTAGGGTGACTCTCCGCCAAGAGAGTTTCTGGATATTCTTGCCGAAGAAGATTTCCCAACATGACACCTTCAACAACACATGCTCCCCGAAGAGAGTTGATGTGTTGAACAGTCCCTGATGAGTGTTGGCAGCCTGCTTGTTTAATCAACTGACGTACAGTGATGTCAGCTTTTCTGTGGCTGTCAGCCGACCAAAACAATGGAGCATCGATTCCTGCAGCAACAATGGATATATCGGCTCCCAGAGCGCTTTTAACGGCTGCAATTGCCGTTTGAGCGCTACTGGCGGTGCCTGAAATTGCCATCTCATTGACGAATTCCTTGCCGTATTCGACTGCTGTCCAGCCAAATTTGTTTTTACCACCAGGGTCGAAGCCTACGACAAATTCTCTCATTGCTAATGTGCTCCTGCCGTCGGATTAAAGCCCCGCCGCTTTCGCCCGTGCAGCGTGCAGCTTCTTATAGCTGTTGATCAAACGCTGATGCTTGTCGAGGCCTTCCAGCTGCATGTTGGTTGGCTCCAGGCCAAAGAAGCGAATCGCGCCAGTCACCGAACCGACCGCTGCGTTCATGCGCTCTTCACCAAACATACGGCGGAAGTTCGGCAGGTAGTCGGTGATGTCTTCTTCCTCGTCGAGTACCACTTCCAGTACACAGTTCAGTGCCTGATAGAACAGCCCGCGGTCGACGGTGTTGTCGTTGAACTGCAGGAACATTTCCAGCAGTTCCTTGGCGTCGTCGTGACGTTCCAGTGCCAGGAAAATCAGCAGCTTCAATTCCAGAATAGTTAGCTGGCCCCAGACGGTGTTGTCGTCAAATTCAACGCCAATCAAGGTGATGATCTTGGTGTAGTCATCCACGTCGGTGTCTTCCAGGCGCTCAATCAGATCGGTCAGTTGCTGATCGTTCAGCGTGTGCAGGTTCAGAATGTCTTCACGGAACGCCAGCGCCTTGTTGGTGTTGTCATAGATCAGGTCTTCCACCGGATACACTTCGGAATAACCCGGCACCAGAATCCGGCAAGCTGGAACACCAAGGTCTTCGTATTGAGCCATGTAGGCTTCCAGTCCCATTTCTTCCAGAATGCCAAACAGGATGGCGGCTTCTTCTTCCGATTTGGCTTTACGATCCTCGAGCTCCGAAGCGTAGTCCCAATCAACGAAGTCGAAATCCGCCTTGGCGCTGAAGAACTTCCAGCTCACCAGACCGGTGGAGTCAATAAAGTGCTCAACGAAGTTGTTTGGTTCGGTTACAGCCATGCTGTCGAAGGTCGGCTGTGGCAGGTCGTTCAAACCTTCAAAGCTGCGGCCTTGCAGCAGTTCGGTCAGCGAGCGCTCCATCGCCACTTCGAAGCTTGGGGCAGCACCAAAAGAGGCAAACACACCGCCGGTGCGCGGATTCATCAGGGTCACACACATCACCGGGTACATACCGCCGAGCGAGGCGTCTTTTACCAGTACCGGGAAACCTTGTTCTTCCAGCTCTTTAATGCCAGCAACGATGCCCGGGTAACGGTCGATGTATTCCTGCGGAACGTCTGGCAGGGTCAGTTCTTCTTCCAGAATCTGGCGTTTGACCGCCCGTTCGAAAATCTCCGACAAGCACTGCACCTGAGCTTCAGCATGGGTGTTGCCGGCGCTCATGCCGTTGCTGAGGAACAGGTTTTCGATCAGGTTGGACGGGAAGTAGACGGTCTCGCCGTCGGACTGACGCACAAACGGCAGCGATACAATGCCACGGTCGGTGCGACCGGAATTGGTATCGAACAGGTGTGAGCCTTGCAGCTCGTCGTCCGGGTTATAAATATCGAGGCAGTATTCATCCAGAATTTCTTCTGGCAGCTCGTCGTTCGGACCCGGCTGGAACCACTTCTCGTTCGGGTAATGCACAAACTCGGCGTTGGCGATGTCCTCACCGAAGAACTGGTCGTTGTAGAAGAAGTTGCAGTTCAGGCGCTCCAGAAACTCACCCAGCGCCGACGCCAACGCGCTCTCTTTGGTAGCGCCCTTGCCGTTGGTAAAACACATCTGCGAATCGGCATCGCGGATATGCAACGACCAGACGTTCGGCACGATGTTGCGCCAGGACGCCACTTCGATCTTCATGCCCAAATCAGCCAGCAAGCCGGTCATTTTGGCAATGGTCTGCTCCAGCGGCACGTCCTTGCCTTCAATAAAGGTTTCGCTTTCGCTGTTAAAACCTTCCAGCAGCGCGGTGCTGTCGTCGAGGTCGTTGACCACCTGAATATCAAAATCCAGGCCGTTCTGGATCACTCGTTTAACGGTGCAACGCTCCATCGAGCGCAGAATGCCCAAGCGGTCTTTCTCGGAAATGCCTTCTGGCAGCTCCAGCTGGATGCGGAAGGTCTGCTTGTAGCGGTCTTCCGGATCGACGATGTTGTTCTGTACCAGACGCAGGTCTTCGGTCGGAATACCGCGCGACTGGCAGTACATCTTGGCGAAATAGGCCGCACACATGGCCGACGACGCCAGAAAATAATCGAACGGCCCCGGCGCCGAGCCATCTCCCTTGTAACGGATTGGCTGGTCGGCAATGACGGTGAAGTCATCGAATTTGGCATCCAGCCGCAGGTTATCGAGAAAGTTGACCTTGATTTGCATGAGAGGCACCGGGTTGGTAAGTGGAACGCAGGGCGTGAAAAAACTGGCCGACATTATCCAGATTTTGAGGGCGGGTGTCGCGGGCGAGGGTAGAGTTGTGGCGGGAGTATATCCGCCCGGTTGGTGATTGATGGGCGGGGCCCATTCTACAAGGCTCTGTGTACGATTATATCTGTCAGGCTGTTGCCATTGGTGTTGCGAATAGAACCTTTTACTGGTTTTTCTGATAACTGTTGCTGAAATGCTTTTATTATGTCGTATGGGGAACAATTCGTTCATCTTTTGCTGGTTAGAAACCAGAATAATTCGATCTATATTCCTTGGATTGTGAATACCGTTGGAATTATTGAGTGTTTGGACTAGCCGCATTCAGAAAACGCCGTGCGTTGGAGCCGGTGTCTCATTTTACTACCTCTCCCTCTGAGCTGGCCTATCAGCGTTCGACGTCGGTCGTCGCGTCTGTGCCTGTCAGCCATTGTCGGATGAATCTTATGGCGCATCGGGCGTTGGATAATCCGTTTGTGGCAACCCTTCGTGGCGACCAGCGCGATTACGAGAACAGCGCTCTGGCCAATTACTTTAAAGCAAACCAGCCTGTAACCGTGGGCGATTTGCTCGGTATCTCGGATAGCCCGATTGCTGCTGATCCCGCCATGGCGGCGGTGATGCCGTGGTGGGGAATGACGCCGGAAGAACGCCTGCAACAAGTAGCAGTAGAAACGCCGCAAGGCTTTTTGGGCAAAGAAGCCATCAAGCTGGGGGCGCATTGGGGCAAGGACTATGGTTGGCAGTATTTTGGGCCGGTGTCAGACGGCGTCGCTCAGCAGGAGTTCAAGCGCCAGTGGGCGGTGTATACCAGTATCCAGAGCAAGGGCTACAAGCCGGATTCCTACAAGCATATTCACGGAGAGTTTCTGATTGCCGAGCAGGATTGGGTGTGGGTAAACCTGGGTGGCAAGCACCGTTTTAATGCGTTGGTGGCCAGTGGTGAAGAGCAGGTTGTGGTTTCCAGTCGTGGCAAATACGGCGCGCATTTTGTGTATCGCAGCGATGCCAGTATCTGGCCGAATGTGATGAACGGTAACTATACCCTTGAGGAAGCCCTGCAGGTGTTTGATCTTATTCTGGCGGGCTAACAGAGCCCCTCTATTCCAGAGGTCCTGCCGCCTACTTTCTGTGGCCAACTGTCTGTGGTTGGCCGTTTCTGTTGCTGTGTGTTTTGTTGATCGTTTTACAACGGCTTGATACTTCCAAACCCCAGCCCAGCCAGCGGGTTGGCTTTGGTATCGATGAGTTTGGCGCCAGTGAAGCCTTCGAACACCCGACGGATATCGCTTTCGTCGAGGTTCTCTCCAATTAATACAATGCGGCTGCGTTGGTCTTTGGATGGCCAGACTGGCAGGCGTTCCATTGGCGACACCAGTTGCTGAACCGCGTGCAGCAGCACGGGTTTTTCCGGGCTGTTGCGGATTTTAACCAGCCCTTTCACCCGCAGTAGCTGTTCGCCGTAGACCATGCAGGCAACGTCGAGCCAGTGCTGTAATTCAAACTCGCACACTTCGTCGTTGGTTAGCAGCACCAGGCTGTTCACTTTGCCGCTATGGCCTGAGCCGTTACTCAAATCTTCAAAATCATCTCTGGTTATGGTGGCTCGTGATTCCAGTAGCACACTGGCGTTCAGCTGGCCGCCATTCACGCCAGTTTGTTTGGCGTTGGGGTTCAGGCTTTGCAGCTGTTCCAGTAAAGGCTGCTTGATAGCTTCGTCCTGCGATTGGGGCACATCCTGTTTGGTGATCAATAACAGGTCCGCGATCTGCACTTGCTTGACCGCTTCCGGGTGGTTGTTGAGGGTGTTCAAGCCATTGACGCCGTCGACGCAGGTAATCACCGCATCGGTTTTAAAGTGCTGGGCCACGCCGTCGGCCATCATCAGGGTTTGCAGTACTGGAAGTGGATCGGCGAGGCCGGTGGTTTCAATGACTACACGGTCGAATGGCGGCAGTTTTCCGCTCTCGCGTTTGGCGTGCAGCTCTTGCAGTGAGGTCACCAGATCTTCCCGAACGGCGCAGCACAGACAGCCATTTTCCAACAGAAACAAACTCTCCTGAGCGTTATCAACCAGCAGGTGGTCAAGGCCGACTGAACCCAGCTCGTTGATGATGACCGCGGTGTTAGCCAGCTCCGGCGATTGCAGCCAATGCTTCAGCAGGGTGGTTTTGCCGCTGCCCAAAAAGCCGGTGAGAACGTTGACGGGAATGCGTTCGGAGAGGTTCATGCGCTGCCTGCTATTGAATCGGACTGCTGTTGAGTCGGGTAAATGTTGATAAGCGAGGCAGGATAGGGCGCTCAAGTCGATTGGGCAATTTGCTTTGCCCAATCGCTGGATTCAAATACCAGAATCAGTGCACCTGATCAGCGGTGTCTTTTTTGAGCTTTTTGAATGCCATCATGGCGATGGCCAACAGGCCTCCGGCAACAACGCCGGTCAGCGCGTTTAACAATACGCTGACGGTACCGCCGAGTACGCTGCTAACGGCCGGTAGTTGCGACACGTGGGTGGCTGCATCGGCAGAGTGTTCAATGGCATGGTGCAGCAGCGGTAGTCCGTGAACCAGAATACCGCCACCGACCATAAACATCGCCGCGGTACCAACAATTGAAAGCATCTTCATTAGCCATGGAGCAGCGGCCAATAAGGCTGTGCCGATGTTTTGCAGCGCTTTGGAGGTTTTGTCTTTTAGCAGTAAACCCAGGTCGTCGAGTTTGACGATGCCACCGACCAGACCGTAAACGAACAGGGTCATCAACACGGAAATGCCCGTCAGTACGACCAGTTGCTCCATCAAAGTGGCGTCGGTCACGGTGCCGAGGGTGATCACAATGATTTCAGCAGAAAGAATAAAGTCGGTACGTATGGCGCCTTTGATCTTGTTTTTTTCGTAGGCCACCAGATCAAAGTCGGGGTCGGCCAATGCTTTGAGTGCTTCGGTATTTGCATGCGTTTTGGACGCTTCGTTACCGACTTTTTTTGCTGCCTGAGCACGCAGTTTGTGCTGAATCAGGTGCAGCAATTTTTCCGCACCCTCAAAGCACAAAAAGGCTCCACCCAGCATCAGCAAGGGTGTGATCAGCCATGGCACAACGGCGCTGATCAATAGTGCAGCCGGCACCAGAATGGCTTTGTTGCGCAGAGAGCCAATGGCGACGGCGTACACCACCGGCAGTTCACGCTCGGCCCGAATGCCTGTTAGTTGCTGGGCGTTGAGGGCCAGGTCATCACCGAGTACACCGGCGGTTTTGGTCGCGGCTACCTTGGTCATGGTGGCGACATCGTCCAGCAGGGTGGCAATGTCATCGATCAGGGTTAACAGGCTGGCTCCGGCCACGGTGGTGTCCTTATGTGTTGTGCTTGGCGTCGTAATGTTGCCGTGCTGGTGTTGTGCTTGTGGTGTTGTTGATCACGCCCGCTAGTTACGGGACGTGAGTGCTAATTTGACCCCAAAAGCCACAAACAGTGCCCCGATGCTTTTGTTAAGCCACATGCTCAGACGTTGTCCTGGGCGAATGCGTTGCTGGGCCCAACGACTGGCAGCGGTCAGGCCAATGCCGTTGATCAGGGTTAGTATGGAAAACAGGCAGCCCAATATTAAAAACCCGAGGGTCTTGTCTGTAGCGCTGGCCTGGCTGTCGATGAATTGCGGCACAAAGGCCAGAAAAAACAGCGCGACCTTTGGGTTCAATACATTGGACAGAAAGCCTTGCAGCAGCAGATTGCGCTGGCTCGAACAGCCGTTACCGTTGACTGTGTTTGAGCCGTTTTTGGGAACGTTATTTGCCGGTTTTGCCAGCAGGGCCGTGATGCCCATGTAGATCAGATAGGCGGCCCCCAGCAGCTTGATCACGGTAAACGCCGTGGCGGAATTGGCAATGATCACCGACAAGCCGAACGTCGCCGCCAGCACATGCACAAACGAACCCAGCGTCACGCCAATACTGGCCTGCACACCGCCTTTCATGCCCTGCATGGCGGTGCGAGACATCACCAACAGGGAGTCCGGGCCGGGAGTCAGATTCAGTAGAATGACGGAAACCAGAAACAGGGTCAGGTCGTGAATACCGTGCATGGTGAACTCCAGTGGACGTGAATGACGGCAGTTTATGAATCTTTGCAGTCGCTGTCTGTGCGACTTACGACAGGTGTGACCTGCGACCGACACAGAAAAACGAATTCATCGTTGCAGAATTCTGATTGGGTATCCGGGTCTTTGCGAGACACACTTTGGGGGAGTTGACCAAGGAGCCTGTTATGAGTCGCCAATATTTACCGTTACTGTCCAATGCCGATGCCAAATTGCTGATTCGTGCCTGCGAAACCAAAGCCGCCAACATGGGCGTAAACTTCAACATCGCCGTTGTCGACGCCGGTGGTCATTTGCTGGGGTTCTCTCATATGGACGGCGCGACCCTCGGGTCGATTGAAGTCAGCCAGCGCAAGGCCGTTACCGCAGCATTGTTCAAAGCCGAAAGCGGTGCCTTTGGTGATGTTGTGCGCGCTCGCCCGCTGACTGGTATTGAAAACCTCAATGGCGGTCTGGCGCTGTTTAAGGGTGGTGTGCCGATTGAACTGGAAGGCCATGTGGTGGGTGGTTTGGGCATCGCAGGTGGCACCATGGTGGAAGATCTGGAAGTGGCCGAGTGGGCATTGGCGGAATTCTACAACACGATTGCCTGAGCGTTTTTGCTTCGGTTCGGGAGTCTATGCTGGGGCGCGCTTTTGTTTGAGGTGATAGGACTCGTTTGCTAGCCTGCTGGCTTCATTGTCAATACGAGAAACAGGGATGTTCAGAGCCATTGGTCACTCCAAACGCATTACCGCCATGCTAGCGTCAGCCTCCATTATGACCGTCACCGCGGGCTTGACTGGTTGTGCAGCTCTATCTGCCAAACCAGAGCCGACCGAAGTGACGGAGCAACTCTGTCAGGAGTATGAACAAGGTCCGCTGCCGATCATCATTGTCCAGCAACCTTATGAAACTGCTTCCTGGATTAACTCCTGCGCGGTGCTTTCTTTCCGAATGAACACCCAAACAGGTCGCCCAGGTCGCCCTTACGATGTTACGGTTGTCTCGACCAATGACCCGGAATACGCCGAGGCATTGAGAGAAGCCTTGCCACGTTGGAGGTATAACCCGAACAAGTTTACGGATGGTGTGGTTTATTATCACAACGAGCATCGTCTTGAGCGGATTAACAAGAGTATCCGCTAGCCTTCCCTGAAGAGCATTCACTGAGATGATCGGCAGTTATGCACGCAAAGTGCTAAACTGCCGTCGTTTTCATTTTGACCTACCAGCCCTGCCATGACCGATCGCGACGATATTTTCCAGAACCAGCCTACCGAAGTGGCCAGCTTCCGTTTTGACGACGCCGTTGCCCGGGTATTTCCGGACATGATCAAGCGTTCAGTGCCTGGCTATGCCGAAACCGTGGCTATGTGTGGGGTGATTGCGGGTCGTTACGCGACGGATAATTCCAACCTCTATGATCTGGGCTGCTCATTGGGCGCTGTGACATTGGCCATGCGTCATGGGGTTAAAGCCAATGGCTGCAAGGTAATCGGCGTGGATAATTCCGAGTCGATGCTGGAGCGCGCCAGCCACTACATTGCCATTGATGATCAATCGCTGGCGGGTAATCCGGTGCCGGTGGACTTGTGGTGTGATGACATTACCGAGCTGGAACTGGAAAAGGCTTCTGTCGTTGCGCTGAATTACGTGCTGCAGTTTATTCCTGTGCCTGAGCGGCTGGCACTGTTGGCCAATATCAACAAGGGTATGTTGCCGGGTGGGGCTCTGATTCTGTCGGAAAAGATTGTGTTTGATTCTCCCGAGCAGGAATTGCAGGCCGAGCTGCACTGGGACTTCAAACGCGCCAATGGCTACAGCGAGATGGAGATCGCTCGCAAGCGCACTGCCATTGAAGATTATCTGGTGCCGGAAACCGCAGCCGTACACAAGCAGCGTTTGCTGGATGCCGGGTTTAGCCAGGTCGTTCGCTGGCATCAGTGTTTTAACTTTGCTTCTTTTTTGGCAATTAAATAATCATCGTTTTTATCGTTCTGTTCTGCTTTCCAATTCTGCTGATTTTGAGTGTCTCATGACCACTGATTCCCGTTTGTTCGCCGATCTCGATCCGGCCGATGCCGAAACCCTGCTGCCATTGTTCGATGAGCTGTTGGATACCATGCGTGCCGATGGCAGCAAGATGCAGCGTTGGGCCGACGTATTGCCAGAGCAACTGAAGGACCTGCTGGTGACCCGTGAACACGGTGACCAACAGCGTTGGGTTGAAGCTTTGTGTCAGTTGCCACAGATAGAGAATGCTGCTTGTGACCTGAATGCCCATGATCTGGGTATTGGGGCTGCCCTGAGTAGCGAACAGCAAGCCGATGTTGAAGCGGGTTTGCGTGGCCTGATGCCATGGCGTAAAGGGCCGTTTCAGGTGTTCGATAGTTTTATTGATACCGAATGGCGCAGCGACTGGAAGTGGGACCGGGTTGCTCCGCACCTGAGTGATATGAACGGTCGTACCGTGCTGGATGTTGGCTGTGGCTCCGGTTATCACATGTGGCGCATGCTGGGAGCGGGGGCCCATCGGGTGGTGGGTGTTGATCCTTCCCGTTTGTTCCTGATGCAGTTTAATGCCATCAAGCGCTATATCGCTGCTGCTACTGGCCAGATGCCACGGGCTGATTTGCTGCCATTCAAGATGGAAGAGGTGCCAGGTAATCTGAAAGCCTTTGATACCGCGTTTTCCATGGGCGTGCTGTACCACCGCAAGTCGCCGATTGAGCATCTGGACGAATTGCGTCAGGTACTGAAGCCGGGTGGTGAGCTGGTGCTGGAAACCCTGGTGATCGAAGGGGCGTTAGGTGAAGTGCTCATGCCGGAGGACCGCTACGCCATGATGCGTAACGTTTGGTTTATTCCAACCTTAGAAACCCTGCTGCTGTGGTGTCGTCGTTGTGGGTTCAAAAACGCCCGGGTGGTCGACCTGAACCAGACCTCTCTGGAAGAGCAACGGGCCACCGACTGGATGCGTTACAACTCGCTGAAAGACTTCCTCGACCCGGAAGACGTTAACAAAACCGCTGAAGGTTACCCGGCGCCACTGCGTGCCGTGATCATTGCCGAGGCCTGATGTCTTGGTTTGAGTCGCCCGACACCCGACGTCAGACGTCAGACGTCAGACCTTAAACGCCTGCACCCGCTGGCCCAGCGCGGCGGTTAGCGAGCGGGCGTTGGCAACCGACTCTACAGTGCGTTCAGCGTTGGCCAATGTGCTTTGGCCAGACGAGCGAATGGCTTCAAGGTTGCGTTCCAGCTGACCTGCGCTGCCTTGCTGTTCTCCCGCGGTCGATACAATGCCGTTAACATGCTGTTGAATATTGCCCATGGCTTCAAGAATGTCGTCCAGCTGGCTACGTACCTGCTCAGAACTGTCTACGGTGGCGCTGGCCTTGTCACGATTGCCTTCCATGGTGTTTACAGCCGTGCCTATGTTGGTTTGAACGTCCTTGATCAGGCCTTCAATTTCATCGGCGGAACCCGCGGTGCGGCTGGCGAGAGTGCGCACTTCGTCGGCCACCACGGCAAAACCTCGACCTTGCTCACCCGCCCGCGCGGCTTCAATGGCGGCGTTCAGCGCCAGCAGGTTGGTTTGCTCGGCAATGCCCTTGATGGTGCCCAGAATGCTTGCGATGCTGGACGAGTTTTCGGCCAGCTTGTTCACCACTTGCATCGATGACTCCATGTCTGCCGATAGCTGGCGTACCTCATCCATTACCCGTGCGACCACTACGCTGGCTTCGGCCGTTGTGCTTTTACCGGACGAGGCCGATTGCTCCGCCTGGCGGGCAAACTCGGTTACCTGAGCGGCACGGTTGACCATGGTTTCCAATACCTGAGCGATCTCCAGCGTTTGCTGTTGCTGGGTTTCAACGGCGCTGCGGCTCTGGTTGGCGATGCTTTCGACCTTGCCGACTTCGTCGTTGACCTTGCTGGCGCTGTCTTTCACCGTCGACAGGGTGGAGCGCATGTTCGACGCCATGCCATTGAAGGTGTCCCGAAGGCTGGCCAGCTCATCACGACCGGCAAAGCGTATTTCATGGGTAAGATCGCCCTCGGCCAGTTGGCGGGAGGCCAAATTCAGCCGATTGATGCTGTGGCGCACTGACAGGTAGAACGCCAGGTACAGGTAAGCTATCACGGCGACGGCGGCAACAAGAGTCAGAATCAGGCTGTTGAGTCGGGCTTGCTGGGTTTGCAGCCGGGCTTGCAGCTCGTTGCGAATCATCGGCAGGGCCAGTTGTTCCAGCTGGTGCAGGGTTTTCCAGGTTGGTTGCATGGTTTGATCGAATTGTTGCCAGCCACCGCTGAGTTGGCTGGCGGCCAGAATCTGGTCTTCCACGTCCAGCGTCAGCTGGTGGATACGGTCTTTCAGGTTGCTGATCACTTCTTCAAACTGACGATTCCCCAATTCTGCTGCACCACTTTGCATGGTTTCCAACGTCGGTTCGCTGGCCAGTAACTGGTCGAATACCCGATTGATTTCATCGTACGTTGCCGAGCGCAGGTATTGCTCGACAAAGGCGTACAAGCCCGCGCTGTGCATTTGCCCCAATACGGAGGAAAGGGCTGGCACGTCCCGTTGAATGTACGACATCACCAGCTGTACATGGGCATTGCTGTCGAGTGCCAGGCCGCTTTGTTGAGCCGAACGGGTCACCAGCTGGTTCAGACCGTCGATGGCCAGCTCGCCATAAACGAATTGGTCCTGAAAGTTGGCCTGGCGGTGTTCGCCGCTGGCCGATAGCCGAGGCAGTTGGGTTTCAATCCACTGCTGTAGCGCTTCCGAAAGAGCAGGGTTGGCCAGTGATTGACGGGTTTCGGCTGCTTGCTGTTGTACACGAGTGAAGTCTTCGCTGGCTTGCTGGGTCAGTTCAGCATTGCTGTGAAAGGCGCTGACCGAGCCGGATACCAAGCTGTGGCCAGCAAAACCGACCAGTTGCAGCAGGGCTTCGACATCGTCGACGGCCGCCAATGCCTCGTGGGTAGACTCGATTGACTGTTGCGCTGGCTTGAATACCAGCGATGCCAGAATGCCCAGTGGAACGAAAAAGGCGACCATAATCAGGCCGAACTTGGCGGCATAGCTGAGGTTGCTCATCAGGCGTATGGCGGGTGACATCAGCGCATTCAACATCCGGGTGCTCCAGACAAACAGGAAAAGTTGTTTATTCAGCCTAGCAGGCGCATGGCGTTCTGGCTGGCGCATGGGTAAACCGGCGCATATCGGCGTATAGCCTGGCGTTTGGTCCTGTGCCTGTTAAGCAGGTACTAGAGGTGATGAGATTGGGGTTGTGGGGTTGTGGGGTTATGGGGTTGTGGGGTTGTGGGGTTGTGGGGTTGTGGGGTTGTGGGGTTGTGGGGTTGTAGTGATGAGATGTGAGCTGAACAGAAAAGGTTGTAAAAATCAGGGGATAAGAGAAAAGTAGAAAATCAACCGCAAACAGGGTGATCCTGCTGCGGTTGGTGTTAGGGCCCTGAAATGACTCAGTGGCCGCTTTGAATATCAGTTTTCCGCCGCTTTGAGCGCTTCAGTGGGAACAATCGTTGGCTCTGAGCCATCCAGATTTGTGACGACCCAGTTGTTGGTCATGGCAATTTGCATACGTAGCTTGCCATCCAGCTCGAACATGCCTTTGGGCGACTTTCTTTCAATAAACGCCTGATAACTCAGATCCGGATTATCAACCGGAGCCAGCATCTCCGGCGTCAGGTCCATTTGAGTCGCTGGGCCAAACAGCTCCTTGCCGGTGTAATAAAACAGCGGGGTATCCGCGTCTTCGGCAAAGGCCGCCAGTTCCGGGGTAACCGTATTGGCATACAGCACCTCAAAACCTTGTGGCGGGAAGGCCAGATACAGCCCCACCGGACGGCTGCTGTTGACGGTGTACAAGCCTGCCACCAGGGCCGCCAGCTGACACAAGGCGATGATGCTGAGGTCCATTTTCAGGCTTTTCTTTTTCGGGTTAAAGACGATCAGGGTCAGCAAGGGGCCGAGCACCAGATCGACCCCGGCAATCATCATCAGGGCCTGTTCCCAACTGTTGTCGGCTTGCATCAGCAGGCCGGGGTACCAGACGGTGAACACCAACAGAACCAATACCAGAAATATCACCAGACTGATGCCAAAGTGGGCGGCAAAGGCCTGATAACGGTTCCAGGACGACAAGTGCATTTGGGTTACTCCTTCAACAATGTAGCGGTGGCATTGAGCGACAGTCTTTTTACATGGACCAGTGTCTTTTTACATGGAAACGCGCATGGACAGGTCGACGGCCTTGCAGTCTTTGGTCAAGGCGCCAATGGAAATGTAATCGACGCCGGTCTGGGCGTAAGGCAGCAGGGTTTTGTCGGTAATGTTACCAGACGCTTCCAGCTTGATTGGGCCCTTGGCGCGGTTGGCGGTTTTACTGCGGGTGTGCTGTACGGCAACCACCATTTCTTCCGGCGTGAAGTTGTCGAGCATGATGATATCGGCATCGGCGGCAATGGCTTCATCCAGCTGCGCCATGGTTTCGACTTCAACTTCAACGGCTTTGCCCGGGGCAATGCGATGGGCTTCGGCAATGGCTTCGGCAATGCCGCCACAGGCCATGATGTGGTTTTCCTTGATCAGGAAGGCATCGTACAAACCGACGCGGTGGTTGTAGCAACCGCCAACGCTGACCGCATATTTCTGGGCAATGCGCAGGCCGGGGATGGTTTTGCGGGTATCCAGCAGTTGTACCTGGGTGCTGGCGACTTTGTCGGCATAAAAACGACAGCGGGTTGCGGTGCCAGACAGGGTTTGCAGGAAGTTCAATGCACAGCGTTCGCCGGTCAGCAGGGCGCGAGCCGGGCCAACCAATTCAAACAGCTCCTGATCCGGGCGCACCCATTCGCCTTCGCTGACTTTCCAGATCACCTGTACTGACGGGTCTACCTGACGAAATACTTCATTAACCCATGCCTTGCCAGCAATAATGGCGCGGTCACGACTGATCACGCGGGCTTTCGACTGGCGCTCTGCCGGAATCAGCATGGCAGTAATGTCGCCGCTGCCAACGTCTTCCTGAAGAGCAAAGGCAACGGCTTGGGCGATATCGTTCTGGAATGCGTTCAGGTTCATCATGGGCTCGTTTTGCAAGTAAATTCCGGGGCCGAATAGTACACCCAGAGCGGCAGAAACGCATGGTACCGGCGCTTTTTTTGCGAGGTTTGCCAGCAGGCAGCATTTTGCATTCCCGCGGGCTTACAGTGATACTGCTAACAACTGTCAGGCATCGCAGGTACTACATGAAAGTGATTGACGGCAAGCTGGATGCAGCCCACTGGCTTCCCTCGCCCAATTTTGGTCCTCGGCCAGACAACGCCGATGTGTCGCTGCTGGTGATACATAACATCAGCTTGCCTCCCGGCCAGTTTGGTGGCGGCCATGTGCAGGCGTTTTTCAGCAATCAGCTCGACCCGTCGTTACATCCCTACTTTGAAGAAATCCATCAGCTGCAGGTATCGGCGCATTTGCTGATTGAGCGTGATGGTTCCATCACCCAATTTGTAGATTTGCGAGACCGCGCCTGGCACGCCGGAGTTTCTTGCTACGAAGGCCGCGATAACTGCAACGACTACTCCATCGGCATCGAAATGGAAGGTGACGACCATACGCTGTTTACCGATGCGCAATACGCCGCACTGGCGCAAGCGAGTCTTGCCATTACCCAGGCTTTCCCGGCGATTGGCCGACGCATTACCGGCCACGAACATATTGCCCCGGGCCGCAAGACCGACCCCGGCCCATGCTTTGATTGGGACCGTTACCATCGCCAGCTTGATTCGGCGTCTGTTCAGGAGGTTTGTTGATGAAATTTCTGGTGTTGTTCATCGCTGTGCTGTTGCAGCAGCAGGTGCCTGCTGCCAGCCGCTTGAACCAGCGGTTGGGGTTTGACCGCTTTATCGGACTGTTTGAGCGTTGGAGCGGGTTTCAGCGTTTGGGTGCGGTAGGGCAGTTTGCGCTGGTGGTGGTGATTCCGACCATCCTGGTCGGTGCCTTGTTCTGGTGGCTGGATTCGGTGGCCTGGGGGCTGCCCGCATTGCTGGCCGAAATCGTGTTGTTATTGCTGCTGTTGGCGCAGGCCAATATTGGCAGGCCGTTGCGGCATTATCGCGAGTGTTTGGCCAACGGTGACCTTGAAGCGGCTTATTTGTGCGCCCGACAAACCATCACGGTGCCGGGGCTGGAAGCAACGTCTGACGCCGAAACCATGAACCAGCAGGTGCTGAAAGCGGTGGTTTACCGCTGGTTTGAGTTCTTCTTTTTGATGGTGTTCTGGTACGTGCTGGCGGATGTCGCTGGTGTCGTGTTGGCGTGGCTGACGCTTAATCTGGCTCGTTACCAGCAAAATCTGCCGCAGTTTCGTTGCATGGATGACGCGGTCGCTGATTCTGTTAGTGACCAAAGCCAGGACACGGTATCCGATTGTGCGGTGGCAGAGCCTGAAGAAACTGACGCTTTGTTGGCGGATCAGACTGAACCGGAACATAACGCATCAGCCAGCCCGGAAACTGAAACAGGCAGCAGCCGTGAGGGCGTCCCCAGCCGGCTGGCGACGACCTGTTTGTATTGGCTGGAATGGGCTCCAGCCCGGCTGCTGGGTCTGACCTACTGCCTGGCAGGTAATATGATGATGGCGCTGCCAGTGTGGCGTTCGTTGTTATGGAACACCGGAGCGTCCAGCCAAAACGTGCTGGGAGACGTTGCCCGTGCGGCACTGGGCAAACAACCCCAAGGCAGCAGCTGGCATGATTTCTCAGACGATGCCGAAGCGGCGTCCGCAGAGCTGGACGAATGGCATCAGCTGCATTTACGCAGTGAGTCTGTCTGGCTGGTGATGATTGCCGTGGCGACCATCGGCGGTTGGTTGATTTAAGGGTTGATCAGCCGAGCATAAAAAACGGGCCTGAGTTGGCCCGTTTTTTATGGCGATAAGCACGCTGGATCAGGATGCCTGACGGTAGCTGCGAATCATGGTGTGCATGGTCGGGCAAGGGGAGTGCAGGCGGCAGCCAACACTGTACAGGCTTGGGGTCAGAGGCTTGCTCCAGACCACTTCAATTTTGCAAAAGCCGGTGCGGTGCAGCTCACTGGCAGGTCTTACGTCGACCAATTCCAAACCCAGTTCGGTACCGGGTTCTATTGATTCGTAGCTCGAAAACATCATTCCCTTGTCTGAGCAATTCAACAGCAAGCCAACGTACGACAAATCATCGGCTCGAAACACACTGACGTTGGTCGTCAGCTCATTACGCGGTTCTTCTCGCAGTTCATGCTGTTTGGTCATGGCGACCTCCTTCACTGGATGCGTTTTAAACAGACTGCTTTGTTTCAGTGTAGGAGGTCAATCGGCAATGACTGTCTCAATAAGACTTTTTCGGCATTAAATTGGCCAAATTGATCAATACATGCTTTTGATCAAGTCGATGCTGGGGCTAAGGGTGCGTCGCCAGATCTTTTCCATTTCGGGGGAAAATTCGGGATCATGGCGGTACAGGGTTTCTATCAGGGCATCCAGCCACAACCCATAAAACGATGGGTTGATGTTCATTCTGCTACGGCTGTGGCTTTCGCCGAGGGCACGGATTTTGGTGTCTGGCATGCCACGAGCACGCATCACCAGCCAAAGAATACCGCTACGCAACAGTGCCCGCTGGGCTTCCATGTTGGTATTCACGAACATATCCCGCACATCTTGCGACTTGGACATGAAGATATCGTAGAAGTCTTCAAAGAAGATGATGTTGTTGCAACTACGACCATAACTCTGGAAAACGATGTCGGCATCGTTGTTCATAAACTCTCCTGATTTCTGCGCTGGGTGTTGGTCGGCGCGGCTCTCTCTGGAGTCGTTGTTGCAACCTGGGCTCTGTGGCCTGGTTGTTTGCCGTACCGGGTTACCCGATTGACCCTGTTTCCTTCAGAGCACATCCATTCGATCCATTGTCTTCCCGGGCATTCGGAGCGGTGCAACTCAGGGCGTGGCCCGAGACTGCATGCTTGCGTGGCAGCTCCCTTAATGATGCTTCTGCCTGCACGGGTGGTTATGGCAAATTTGAAAAGAGCGTGTCATTTCGAGTTCGATGACTGCGCTGGCGGCTGACGCCAAGGCAGGCATAATCCAATCGATATGCTCAGTGGGTATTTTGTAGGTTTGCCAGACAATTTTCCATGCTGGTTCGTTTATTAACCATATGTTCAGTATGGAAATGGCAAATTCGCGCGGATATTACCAAAATGTTGCAGGGAAGAAGATATCCAAAACGTCAGATAAAAGGTCGGATTGCAGAAATATGTGTTCTGTGAACGAAAACCGGTGACTCCATAGCATTCCGGTTGCGGTGCTGAGGGAATAGGAGGGAAGCGGAAGGAACGAATGTCGTCCCCAGAGGATTGGGTTGCAGGCTGATCGCAAAGGCAAACAGCCGACTAAGTCGGCTGTTTGCTACTCAGGGGACTTGTGTTTTAGCTGGTGCTTACTCTTCCAGCAGAGCGCGCAGCATCCAGGCGGTTTGTTCGTGGACGGCCAGGCGTTGGGTCAGCAAGTCGGCAGTTGCTTCGTCGTTGGCGACGTCGGCCAGTTCAAACAAATCCCGAGCGGTTCGAGCGGCGGTTTCGTGGCCTTGAGCCAGAGTGGCTACCATATCCAGCGCTTTCGGTGGCTTGGTTGGCACATCTGGCAACGAAGTCAGCTCAACAAACTGGGCGTAAGAACCCGGTGCGTAGTGGCCCAGCGAGCGAATACGCTCAGCGATGGTGTCGAGTGAGTTCCACAGCTCGGTGTACTGCTCTTCAAACATGGTGTGCAGGCTGTTGAACATCGGGCCTGTCACGTTCCAGTGGAAGTTGTGGGTGGTCAGGTAGAGGGTGTAGCTGTCTGCCAGCAGGCGTCCAAGACCGTTGGAAATCTGTTCGCGGTGGCTGTCACTGATACCAATGTTAATGCTCATAATGATCTCCTGTTGCGTTGTTTCACGCTTATGTTGGATGGCTGTGAGCGAATTTGTTCCGCTTTTAGCCAAATACGGTTGCGATCGGCGCTGTGTCTCTGTGCCGCTGTCGATGAAGTAATAATAGCGATTGGCTATGTTATTTTTGAAACTGATTGTCTGGATTGATTTTATAGTTTTTAGCTATGGAGTTTCAAATCCCCATAGCTGTCCTGCTTTGTGATGCAACTCAAGGAGCGACCGTTGGCGGGCAAAAGCGTGTTTGCAAAGGGATCGAGGGAGCGTGGTGAGGCTGGCTTGGCGGGGCAAGGGTCCTGGCCCAAGCCCAGTGGCTTGGGCTTGGGTTTGGGCTTGGTTAGCTCAGGAGCGCTTGATTACAGGTCGTCGGCGTATACCACTTGCAAACCTTCGGGCAGGCTTGCTTCGCTGGAAACGTAGCCGACGCTGCCCGGGTGTTTGGACAGGTATTCAATCAATTCCTGCTCGCTGCTGAACTCTTCCGGCGGCGTTTGACGGCCGGTGAATTTCATTTGCGCCCAGTAAGACTGAATGCGGTTTTCGGCCATGCCAATTACTTCGGTGTTGAAGCGGGTTCTCAGCTGGTTGCCGGGTTGCAGGGCAACCGGCTCAAGGCCTTTGCCGACGGATACGCCCATAAACAGGTTGCGCACCTGGGAACGGGTCAGCTGAATCGAGCCATCCTGATTGTTGGCAACCACCAACAGGGAATGCTCGGCCTTGGCCTCAGCAGCACTTAGGCTGAACATCATCAGCACGGTGGCCAGTAAATGTGGTTGGCAAATGCCAATGCGGCGGTTCAAAAGAGTCGATAGGGTCGATACCCAGGTCATCAATGCGTTCATCAGAAAATCCACTCCCAGCCGATTTGGTAGAGAGTGCCTGTCTGGGCTTCAACGTCCTGGGACGAATCCCCTTCGTTGACGAAAAAGCCGCTGTAGGCGCTGGTTTCTTTCAGGTAGCTGATGTCGGTTTTTAACGCCATATTCAGGCGGAAATCCCAACGGGCTCCCAGGGTAACGCTGTTCATGCCTCCGGTAGGAATGCGCTGGTAAGCGGTGTAATAGCCCGCTGCCAATGGATACAGCGGGGTGGTCGGGTCGGCCAGAAACGGCTGTAACTCATTGGATGGCTCGGTGCGTGTATTAGCGGAGCTGGCGAATGTCAGGTGCAGGGTCCAGTCCTGAATGTAGCGCCCGGCGCTGAGGTAATAACTGGTTTGCGTCGGCGAGAAGTCCAGATCGGTAACGGTTCGAACCCATTCGGCCCGGTAAAAACTGGTGAAGTCCTCGTAGTCGGCGCCAATGCTGTACACGTTCACTGGCCCCTCTGCTTTGAGCGTGGACGAGGCATCGTCAAATCCGGCTTGCTGTAACGCCGTCATCAGTGGCGTTAAAAATTCCATCCGGGTTTGAGAATCGCCGGTGTGGTAAGCCAGTCGCAAGCCCCAGTGTCCACGGCGTAATTCGGCGTTGGCGCCATACATGTTGTCGACCTTGGCATCGGCGCCCAGTCGCGAACCTGCAATCATGACGCTGTCACTGTGGTAGTAACCGTATAGCCCCTCAACGCGAACGGCGAAGCTTTCACCGGCAAAGTTGTAACTGACGTTGGCGCCTTTAAAGGTAGGAAATAGCTTGTTGTTATACAGCTGCAATGGCGGTGACACCCAAGGGTAGGAATAGCCCACATCAATGCTGTCGCTGTAATGGAAAAACGGCATCCGTAGCTTGCCGGCTTTCAGTTGCCACTGATCATTAAGGCTGTAGCTCAAGTAGGCCCATTCTATACCGGATTCTCGACCGGCTCCGCTATGGCCAACCCACTGCAGGGTGGTGCTCAACCGGTCGTTGATGTGCCAGGTGGGCTGCAACGCAATCAACGACTGTTGGTGCAGACTGACGCTGTCGCTATACCCATCAATACTGTGGTTGTCTGACTCCAGGTAGCCGCCAATCACGCGAACGATGCCAGACAATTCGATGTCATCGGTCAATTTGGCGGCGTTGGCCGACGAGCTTAACGCAGTGGCGACGCCCAGCATCGTCAAGGGTGCTAACAGCACAGACGTTACGGCGGCCAGCAAGGGCCGTCGTCTGGTATTCGCAGTGGCAGAGATAAGGCGTGTCTTCACGAAAAGCTCTCTGTAATGGAGTATGCAATAAGGAATCAGATAATTTGGGTTCCTTGAAAACAGTGTAGAAGCTATCGGGCGGCTTGCCATATTCCACAGCGATTTGATGCGGGTAATTCCAGGGTATATGAGACGCTACAGGCGAGGACTACCGGCGGGTTACATTTGGTAGTAATTCATTACGTTCTGGCCTGATTTGTTGGCCTCGGGTTTGCCATGTCGGGCGTCGGAGCGACTAGAGTTAAAGGGCTATCTTGCGGGAATCCACAGGTACCCTTTGACGTGAATAGTATTCGTACATCCGTTGTTATCCTCAGCCTTCTTTTTCTGACTGCCGTGGCAGCATCGGTGTTTTTGCTGTCGCTGCGTGAGCATAAGGAGCTGTATTCCCGCTACGTTCAGAGCGATTTGCGAGCACTGTCGGAAAACATGTCCAACGACCTGGTGGATATCCTCAACCAGCAAGACAGTGCCTTTGAACTCAAACGTTATTTGCTGAGCCTTGACCCCTATAAAAACATCCGCATTGCCGCAGTGTATGACCCTGACTGGAACCAGCTCGACCTGTACCACGGTCAGGCTGGCTTGCGCGAGGGCGATGCCGTACTGGCGGTGGTCAGTCGTTCGTTGCAGTCACTGGGGGAAGGCATTCACCCCGTTGAAGGCGATCTGGTGGCGGTGCGCAGCATTGGTGATCCGGCGTATCGGCTGGGTTATCTGGTCATCATCGACGATTTTGAGGGCCCGATTGCGGCCAGCACCCAAAAACTGATCACCCGACTGTTGCCTCCCATTGCCCTGATCATGATTTTGCTGGCGGCAGCATTTTATTTGCTCGGCAACAAGTGGCTGGCACCGCTGACGCGGTTGAGTGATTTTGTTGAAGAAGTCAGCCGCACCAAAAACTACGCCCTGCAAATTCCGCACGGCGGACGCTTTGAAGTTCAGCGCCTGAGCAACAACATTCACGCCATGATGCGGGTGATTCAGGAAGAGACCGAAGTTAACCGCGAGTACGTGGCGCTGCTGGAAGAACGCAAGGCCGATACCGAATATCTGGCCAATTACGACAGCCTTACCGGGCTGTCGAACCGTAACCGTTTTATGACGTTGCTGGCCCATGCGCTGGAACATTTGGAAAGCAACAACCAGCATCTGGCGGTAATGTACGTCGACCTTGATGGCTTCAAGCTGGTAAACGATTCGTTGGGGCATGAGGTGGGCGACAAACTGCTGGAAATGGTGGCGCAGCGGCTGGTGTCCATCGTGCCGGACGAAGCCACCGTGTCGCGCCATGGCGGCGACGAATTTCTGGTCCTGCTGCGGGAATGTCCACCGCGGGCCAAGCTGGAACAGCTGGCCGATCTGGTGGTGATTGGCCTGATGCAAAAATATGTGATCAATAGCTGGGAGGTAAGGGTGTCTGCCAGTGTTGGAATTGCAACCACCTTTGACTCGGATGCTGACACCCGCGACCTGATTCGCAATGCCGACGTCGCCATGTATACCGCCAAAAGCCTCGGCAAGAGCCGCTACAGCTTCTTTAACTCCACCATGATGGACAACTATCAGCGGCGGGTGGACATTGCCAACTCGATTGATACCGCACTGGCGGAAAACGAATTCAGCGTATACTACCAGGAAAAGGTCAAACCCGATGGTACCCGGGTTGGTGCAGAAGCGCTGGTGCGCTGGACCAGTAAAACCCTGGGGTTTGTATCGCCAGCGGAGTTTATTCCAATTGCCGAGCACTCCGGCAAAGTCTCTGACATTACCCAGTGGGTGATTGAGCGGGTGTGTTCCGACTGCCGCCATGTGTTCAGCCATGTGCCGCAGCCGTTTCAGGTGTCGATTAACCTGTCGGCCCACGACCTCAAGAAATATCACCTGATTGGTTTTATCAAAGGAGCGTTCATCAAACATGAAATCCCGCGGGGATTGATTGAGTTCGAAGTGACCGAACACGCCTATCTGGATAACCTCGACGTTGCCAACCGCTTCTTCGATGACATTACCGCCATGGGCTGCCGGGTGGCGCTGGACGACTTCGGAACGGGTTATTCCTCCCTCAGCTACCTGACCAAAATCCCCATCGACTTGATCAAGATCGACAAGCAATTTGTCGACAACATTGGCCGCAGCGAACGCGACGACGCCCTGGTGATCACCATCATCGAAATGGCTCGCCGGTTGGGCATGGAGCTGTGCGCCGAAGGTGTTGAAACGGTCGAGCAACGCCAATTTCTTACTCGCCATGGCTGCGATATTTTTCAGGGCTACCTGTTCCACAAGCCGATGAAGCTGACCGATTACACCAGTTTGCTGAAGCAAGATTGAGGTTGGCTGTGGTCTGGTATGTCGGGTGTCGGGTGTCGGGTGTCGGGTGTCGGGTGTCGCGAGCTTATCCGACCGAGTCATTGATAATGGTGTGGATACCCGCTTTCCCTTTCGCGAATAAATTCGCTCCTACAAATTCGGCTGCCAGCGAATCCCCAGTGCTGGCGATGTATTACGCGTTCCGCTAATACATCCTACCCATAGATTTAGAGCCTGTGGGAGGTAGCTTGCTGCCGATGGTACGCCATTCCTTTGTAGGAGCAGGCTTGCCTGCGAACAGCTTGGATAGACAGAGAGCAGGCTACCCATGAGTGCTATCGGGCTTGGTGTGCTTGGGGGCTTAATGTGTTGGGGTTTCGGATAAGAAGAACGGATGGGCAGAGCGCCCATCCGGTACATAGCTGTTCAGAGGGGGTTCTAGAACAATTCAATCTTGGGTCTTTCGGGTTCATCAGATTGGTTGGTGTCGACGCCGTCGAGCAGTTCGCGGTGGATGTCTTCCTGTTCTTTCATGGTGTATCCCTCTCGGAGGGATTCAATGATGTCGCTGAGGTCCTGATCGGTGGTCAGTTTGCTGATGTCTGGCTGTTCGCTGATCACTTTGAAGCGCGCTTCACACAGGTTGAGGCCTTCCTGTACCTGTTCGATCTGCTGGCGGGCGATGTCCTGGAACTGGCTGCGGCTGAGCACCGTCAGTACCGAGCTACGCACGTAGCTGACGGCTTCCTGGGTGTTGTCGGTCAGGTCATCGAGGGTGTGAACCGCTTTCTGGAACTGGTTTGACAGGGTATTCACCGAGTGATTAATGGTTTGCAGCCATTCCACTTCGTCGACGGCGCTTTGCTGGGCTTCTTCCAGACGATCCATTTGGCCGTCTACCGTGGTTGACACCTGGAAGACGCTGTCTTCAATGCGGGCGGCGGCGTCTTCAATCTGGTTGGAGAGCGTGCGCACTTCGTCGGCGACCACTGCAAACCCTCGTCCGGCTTCACCGGCACGGGCCGCCTCGATGGCGGCGTTCAGTGCCAGCAGGTTGGTTTGCTTGGTCACTTCGCGGATCACTTCAATCAATGGCTTGAAGGTTTCCACCTTGTTGGCAATGTCGGTAATGGCTTCGGACTGTTGTTGCTGGTGGCTTTCACGCTTCTGACGGTAGGCGGACATTTCTTCCAGCAGGTGTTGGCTGGAAGCCATGGTGTTTTCCGCTTCGGCGGTGATGTCCTGGGCTTCGAGACGGCGCTGTTCAAACACCTTCAGAAACTCTTCTGAGCGTTGGCTGATTTTCAGCACCCGTTCCATGATGTCGGTGGCGGCGTCATCGGCCAGTTTGTTGGTGGTTTCCAGGTGCGCATTCAAGAGCCCAGCCAGTGGGCTAAAGCTGCACAGCAGCTGTTTAAGAGCCTGGGTTCTGCCTGCAATGTCGACATCGGTGTCGCTGCTTCGTTGTTTTTTGCGCTTTTGAACAGCCCCTGCGGACTGGATCACCAGGTAGGTGAATATGCCCATCATGCCGCTGCTGAACGCCCACAGATAATTGCAGTAGGGTGTTGGGATAAAACCACCAAAGGTGAGCACGCCCACGCCTACCAGCCAGCCTGCCAATCCTGCGCCGACCAATTTTGTATTTTTTTGCAGGTACTGCAGATTCATACCAACACTCCCCGGAGATCAGGCGCCTGGCAGGATCTGACGTAAAACGCGAGTCAGGTCCTGGGCGGATACAGGTTTAACCAGCCATCCGGTGGCCCCCAACTTTTTCGCTTCATCCCGTTTCTGGGCCTGACTTTCGGTGGTCAGGGTCAGAATCGGGGTAAAGCGATTGGCGCTGCTGGAACGGACCTTGGCAATCAGTTCCAGACCGTTCATCCCCGGCATGTTGACGTCGGTGATGATCAGATCGACCTTATTACCATTCAGGTGCTGTACGGCGTTGAGTGGGTTATCGCATGTTTCTACCCGATAACCGGCCATTTCCAGCGTCGAGCGCACGCTCATCAGCATGGTTTTGGAATCGTCGACAACGTATATCATCTTAGCCACGGGCTATTGCTCCTCTTTCAGCGCTGCGTCACCCAGACAGGTTTGCAGCCATTGGCTCAACCCCAGCCGCTCCGGCCAGGCGATGACTTTTGGTTGAGCCGCCATCAATACTTGTAGCGGGGCACTGTGAATGTGTTCGAGTGCGGACATATCCAGTTCGGTGCGGTCCTTGTCCTTGAACCAGGCCAGTAGCTCGTCGGCATCCTCAATGGCGAGGGTGTCGCTGAGTACCGCGCGGCGTTTCAGCAGTCGCATGGTCATATCAGATCAGCTCCCTTGGGTTGAGTACCATCAATACCGAACCATCTCCCACCAGTGCTGCACCGGAGTAGGCCGATACGCCGCCCAGCACGCTGCCGGTCAGCGGCTTCTGAATGATGTCGGCCGAGCCGCGGAAGTTGTCGACCATCAGGCCAACGGTTTCTGCACCTACCCGAATCACCAGTACGGCATATTCACCTTCTTCATTAAGCATAGGCAGAGAATCCAGATTCAGCAGCTCGTTGAGGCTTTTCAGTGGAATAATGCGGTTGCGCAGGATGGTGGTTTTCACCTGTTTGAGCTCGTGAATATTGGCTTTATCCACGCGCACGGTTTCCAGTACCTGATCCATCGGAATGCCCATCAGCTGACCGTCGGTCTCGATCATCATCACCCGGGTGACGGCAATCGACATTGGCAGCTGAATGCGAATACGGGTGCCTTTGCCCGGTTCGCTGTCGAGCGCCAGCGTGCCGTTGACCTTGTCGACAGCACGGCGCACGGCGTCCATGCCAACCCCACGGCCAGAGAGGTCTGATACGGCGTCGGCGGTGGAAAAGCCGGCTGCCATCACCAGATTGACGGCCTCGCGGTCGGTCATGCGCTCGGCAGTGGCTTCGTCGATGACGCCTTTTTCAATCGCTTTGCGTTTCACCACTTCGGGATTGATGCCCTTGCCGTCGTCGGCAATTTCAATCAGTACCCGGTCGGCTTCCTGGGTGGCTCGAATGCTGAGCTTGCCGGAGGCGGGTTTGCCTGCTGCGGTGCGCACTTCAGGGGTTTCAATGCCGTGGTCGAGGCTGTTGCGGACAATGTGAATCAGCGGTTCGGCCAGCGATTCGATGATGTTCTTGTCGGCTTCGGTGTCTTCGCCCTCAATCGACAGCTGAATGTCCTTGCCCAGACGGCGTGAAATATCCCGCACCAGTCGAGGGAAGCGCATCGAAATAAACGAGAACGGCATCATGCGAATTTGCATGATCGCGTCCTGCATTTCTTCTGAAATACGATTGATGACGCCGTACTGTTCTTTTAACTCCCGTGACAGATCCCGGCTGCCGTAGGCCTGATCTTCAATCCCCAGTTTTTCCGCTTTTTGGGCCAGGAACGGCAGGGCGTTTTTGGCCACCACCATTTCGCCGATCAAACTCATCAGGCGGTCGATTTTCTCCTGATCCACTTTCAGGCTGCGGCCGGTCGGCTGACTTTCTGCGCGGGCAGGCTCAGTGGCGGGCTTGGCCGCTGGCGCTGGTTTGGCGCTCTCGGAAGCTATTTGAGCCGAAGCTGTTTGACCTGCTGGTTGAGCGGGCTCGGTTGCCTGGGCTTCTGTAGATGGAGCTTCTGCGGACGGAGCTTTGGTTAACGGAGCTTCGGCCGTGTTATCCACGTTGGACGAGCCTGCATCTGCGCGTGTTTCGGCTCTTGTTTCGGCAGGGGAAGCAGGTTCCAGCAGATTCTCCAGCCAATCGGTCATTGGCGCACTGTCGCCTTGCTCCAGTGCGGTATCCAGGTGTTCTCGCAGGGTCGCTTGCTGGTCGTGTTGACCAATCGAGCTCATGCTGTTCAGCAGTGAGTTACCGGCTGCCTGCACCCGGCCACTGGCCCATGGCGAATCGTCTTTCAGCCCCAGAATGTGTTGCTGTGTTTGCAGCACTTCGTTCAGCTCCGGGCTGAAGTCTACCGGGTTTAGCGGAGCCGCGTAGCCCTGAGTATTATGGGTGCTGCTGACGCCCCCAGTGTCGTGATGGCCATTGAAACCGTGCAGTTCGGCCAGCAATTGCCAGCTGTTTTCAAGCAGCGGCGAATCGGGCGATGCCGACGCCACCAGTCGAATCCAGCGCAAGGCAACATGGGCCTGACAGTCTTCGTCGCTGGCTTCCAGCTGGTGGGTGACCAGCGTCATCAAAGCATCATGGTCACGACTGGCGTAGGCGTGGTGCAGATGCTCCAGCGCATCGTCAGGCAGTGGCTGATGTGGCAAATGCTGGTCGATGGCTATCAGTTGCTCCGGGGCCACCGAGTACACACTCAGGGCTTCCGGGTTGTAGCGGAAATGGTCGTCCAGTTCTTCAGCACTGGCACTGGTCAGAGCCCAGAATTGCAGCTGACACTGGAACGGGTCCAGCTCATCGACGCTGGCCAATGGCTGACGGGTTTTCACGGCTCCCCAGAGGGCGCCCGGGCACTGCATGACCTGAAACAGTGGGTCTTCACCCGTGAAAAAGCAGGTTTCTTCGGGCTGGTAATGCACCAGTTTCACGTCGCTGCCTGCAATGGCTTCGCTGACGGCTTCGTGGCGTACCAGCTCTGGAATATCGGCCAGCGGGCTGTCGTCGGGCAAAGGCGTCACAGCGGTTTCAGCTGCTGCTTCTGTTTCAGCTGCTTCAGATTTGTCACTGCCATCCAGCATCCGGTTGGCGTCAGCCAGTGCTTCGGCGTCGCGGTCTGTCTGACTCACATCCTCTGTGGATTCGTTTACCTGTTCGCTGCTGGTGTCCGCAGGGCCGGCGGTTATCCGCTCCAGCATGGCCCGCAAAGCGGCTTCCAACTGGTCGGCGCGCTCCTTGTCGTTACCGGGGTTGCCGTTAGCTTCGAGGTCGTCCAGCTGCTGGCTGACAAAATCCATGCAGTCGAACAACTGGTCGTTAAGGTCGTGACTGAACAGATCAGGGTGGTCGCGCAGCTCGGTCAACAGGTCTTCACCGGCGTGCAATACCCGGGTCATGTCCGGGAAGTCGAACAGGCCGCTGCTGCCCTTGAGGGTGTGAACCAGCCGGAACAGCTCGTTCAGGCCTTCGGCAATGTCGCCGCCTTTTTCCAGCCCCAGCAAGGCTTCGCTGATGCCTTGCAGTTGTTCCCGGCTTTCGGAGACGAATTGTTGCATTAATGGCGTCATTGGTTCGGTTCCCCCATCAGCAGGCGGGCGTAGGCAATCAGTTCATCCGGCTTGGTGGGTTTTACCAGATACAGATTGGCGCCCGACAGGTAGGCAATTTCCTTGTCGCGGCCAGCGGCTTCGGTGGACACCATCATGGCAGGTGCCTGATCGATGGACTCGGCCCGCAGTTGTTGCAGGAATCCGTAGCCGTCCAGCTTGGGCATGTTGATGTCGACAATGTAGAGGTCGAACGGCGTTTCGAGGGCTTTTTCCAACCCTTCCATGCCATTAACGGCTTCCTCTACCTGATATCCTCCGGCCTCCAGGATGCTGCGGTTGTACATCCGGATAGTGCTGGCGTCATCAATGATCAAAACTCGTTTCATGACTCCTCCAAAGGCTTCTGGTAAACGATGGCGCCGGGAAATTTGCGAACCTTGAACAGCGGCGAAATGCGCCCCATGGATTCGGAATGTCCCAGACAAATAAAGGCACCAGGAGCCATGACGTCGAACATCGCTTCGGCCGCGGCTTTACGGGATACGTCGTCAAAATAAATCAGCAGGTTGCGGCAAAAAATCACATCAATGGGGCGGTAACGACGCACGTCGGCGACGTTGGACAAATTCACATGGGTAAACTCAACCGCCGAGCGCAGGTCGTCGCAGAGTTGATACTGCAAACCGACCCGGCTGAAGTAACGGGTTTTCCAGGACGGTGGAATCAGGCGAATCGAACGCTCGGAATACAACCCCTGCCGGGCGGTGTTGAGGATGCCGGTGTCGATGTCGGAGGCAATCAGTTCAACGTCCCACTGGTTGATGCCGGGCCAACGCTCCAGCAACCACATGGCGATGGAGTAGGGTTCCTCGCCGGACGACGACGGAATGCACCAGATCCGAATGGGTTTGCTGCGGTCGTGGGTTTTACAGATTTCCGGCAGGATTGACTTCACCAGGCAGTCAAACTGGTAATCCTCGCGCATGAAATAGGTTTCGTTGACCGTCAGCAGGTTGGTCAGGTGTTGCAGTTCTTCACCACTGGCCTGAAAGCGCAGGGTGGTGAAGTATTCCCGGAAGGTGTCGTTGCCGGTTTCCCTGACGCGTTCAAGCAGGCGCTTATCAACAAAGTAGCGCTTGGTATCCTCGAACTTGATGCCGGTTTTGCGATAAAAGAATTCGCGGAAGGTGGCAAATTCCTGATCGCTGATCAGTTTGCTCATTGTTACTCCGCTGAACTCTGGATTCGTTTCAGGGCCATGTCGGCGGCGAACTGCACGTAGGCTTCGTCTTCGTAACGAGAGCCAACCCGTTGCAGCGTTGGAATGGCGGCTTCGGTGCCCACTTCTCCCATCAGGTCGAGGGCGGTGCACACCACGTTGAGGTGGTCGTCATGGTCCAGCACATCGATTAACCACTGCTCGACGTGCGGGTGACGTAACGACTCAAGAATGTTGACGGTGAAAATACGCACGTCCGGGTCGTCGTCAGCCAGTAGCTCTTCAACAATCTCGGCCATCTGGTCTGGCATTTCCTTCATCGCTTCAATGGCGTCGTTGCGCAGCCGGGCGTCTTCTGAGCGCAGGCACTCGGCCAGTCCGAAGACGGCCTCGCGGTCGCCAATGCGGGTCAGCGAGGTGAGGATCACCTGGCGCACCACCGCTGAGGTTTCTCGTTCAAGCTGGGCCAGCAGCAACGCCGTGGCACCTTCGTGATCAACAATGTCCTGAGCCGCCTGGCGGCGCTCCAGCGGATGGCTGCCTTGCAGTTGCTGTTGCAGTTCTTCCAGTGTTTTGGGAGTCCCTGCCTGCTGCTCGGATGGCAGGTTGTCATCGTGGGTACGTTTCACCAGTGCCATGGGTTATCTCCGGAATTTACGCGACCAGGCAATCATGCGGTCGGCAATGCGATCGGCAGGCACCACTTCAATGGCGCCTCCCTTGCGAATCAGGGCGTCAGGCATGCCAAACACCACAGAGGATTGTTCGGACTCGGCCAGTGTGTGGGCACCGGCGTGACGCAGTTCAGTAAAGGCGTTGTCGCCGTCGTAGCCCATACCCGTCAGCATCACCGCCATAACATTGGCGGGTTTGCAGGTTTTCAGCGCTGAAATGCCCAGTCGCTCAACCGATGGGTGCCATAAAAACTCAGCATCTTCAGGTTTTGGCATGGCGCTCAGGCGGGAACCTCGGCGCGACAACAAAATGTCGTGGCCGCCTTGTGCGATGTAGATATGGCCATTGCACAGCACCGTGGGGCTGTTGATTTCCTCGACCTTCAGAGCGCACACCCGGTCGAGTCGGTCGGCCAGCGATTTGGTAAAGCTTTGTGGCATGTGCTGGGCGATCAGCAGTGGGCACGGCAGGTCTGCTGGCAAATTGGGCAAAATATCTTCCAGCGTACGAGGGCCGCCGGTCGAGACGCCGACAATGATCAATGGGTCGTCGACGTTCAGTTCGTTGTAGTTGGGGATACCGGGCTTAAGGTCACCACTGATACCAGTGGGCTGCTGTACCGGGCGTTTGCTGGTGCGAGCACTGCTCGACCCGGTATTGGTTGTTGTTCGAGCGGTGCGGGCAGAGCTGCGTGTCGCCGGTTGTTCCGTGCTGCGGTCAGCCTGTCGGGCAGAGGCGCTGGCGGCAGCTGAGCGTGACGGTTTTTTCAGTCGTGCCCGAGCGGCCGAACGCACCTTGCGGATCAAATCGTTGTGAATGGCGTCCAGCGACAATGAGATGGTGCCGCCGGGTTTGGCAACAAAGTCGATGGCACCCAGGTTCAGGGCTTCAAAGGTGGCCAGCGCGCCGCGTTCGGTCAGTGACGACACCATCACCACAGGTACCGGGCGTTCGGCCATCATGATGGACAGCGCTTCCAGGCCGTCCATTTCGGGCATATTGATGTCCAGCGTGACCACATCGGGTTCAATGCTGGTATTCATGGCAACGGCTTCGGCACCGTTACGGGCGACATGAATGTCGTAGCCACCGACCTCTTCAAAAACACTGGTCAGGTGTCTTCGCATCAATGCGGAGTCATCAACAATCAGCAGTTTCGTCATGGCTTGCTCGTCGTACTCTCAAACAGTTTTTCGATGATTGCCATGGCGGAGAGCTCAGCCCGCCGCCAAATCTTTGAGCTGGTCCATCTCGTCCGATACCATCAGGAAATCGGCATCCAGCAACTGGATCATGCGGCCTTCCACTTTGAGGTTGGCCATGCGAGACAGCAGCCCGTGCTGGGCATCGGTCATCTTCGGTGTGGCTTCGATCTGGTCGCGGGACAGCTTCAGTACCTCAGTCACCAAATCGACAATAAAGCCGGTTTTGACCCCTTCGATGTTGAACACCACGATGCGTTGACGCTCGCTGCGTTCGATTGGCGTCAGTTCCAGCCGGGTACGCAAATCGACCACCGGCAGCACCACACCACGCAGGTTGATGATGCCTTCCACAAAGGCCGGAGCTTTGGGCACCCGAATCAGGGTGTCGGGAATGCGCACGATTTCCTGCACGGTATTGATCGACACCGCAAATTCTTCGTCGCCGAGTCGGAATACCACCAGTTGTTCGTCGTCGTCATCGTCGCCCCATTCTTCGGTTTCAACGTCTTCATCCAGCATCTCGGTCTCCTGCTGCTGTAACGATTCCTGAATCTGTTCGTTGCCTATCAGCTGTTCGGTGGCAATGATGGATACCAGCCGTTTGCCTTGTTCCAGTCGGCACAGGGCTGCGATGTCTTGCAGGTCGGCTTCCTTGGCCAGAATCGGCAACATGGGTTCGATCAGGTTGAGATCGACCCGCAGCACTTCGTTAACGGCATCGACCACAACCCCCAGCGACGCATTGCCAACGTTGAGCACCACAATGCGGCTTTTGTCATCGAGGGTTTTCTGTGGCAGGTGGAACAGGCTGCTGAGGTTCACTAATGGCAGCAGTCGTTCACGCAGGTTGATGATGCCCAGAATGTGCTGGTCGGCTCGCGGCACCCGGGTAATGCTGTCGGGCAGCTGGACGATTTCCTGTACCTGGTCGATGTCGATGGCATATTCCTGGCCGGCCACTTCAAAGCTGACCAGCTGACGCTTGTCGTCTTCATCGTCTTCGTCCTGATCCTGCTCTTCATCGCCAATGCCCTCGAGCCCCAGCGAATTGTCGGTGACCATCTGCTGCATCTGGCTGTAGTCGGCTTGCAGCAGGGCGGCCAGATCCAGAATCATCACCAGTTCGTGGCCGCCGGTGTTTTTGATCACGCCGGACAGCATTTCACGGTCGAGCGATGAGCTGACCTGGTCTGCCGGTTCGATCAATTCCGGCTCGACGTCGATGACGCTGGCAACGCGGTCGACGGTGAAGCCAACGTCCTGACGGACGTCGACCACGATGGCGCGGCTGGCGTCGTCATGGTCCTTGTCTTCAATGCCAAACAGGCGGCGCAAGGACAGAATGGGCAGTACCTTGCCGCGCAAATTGGCCAGGCCGATCAGTGATGCTGGTGCCAGCGGCACCCGCACCACCTCGGGTACCCGGATGATTTCCTGCACCGGTGCCATTTGTACGGCAAAGGTTTCGTCGGCCACCTTGAAGGTGACGTACTGATGCAGGTTTTCCGGCTCGTCGAGCAGGGTATTGTCTTCAGCCACGGACGTGTTCATGGCAACCTCCGCGGGTTATCAAGCGCTTTGCAGTTCGTCTGCCAGAGAGGCAATTTCTTCAATGGCGGCGGCCAACTCGTCGGCGCCCCGGGACTGTTGTTCAGCGGCTGCGGCGGCTTCGTCGGCGGCTTTTTCAGCTTCCTGGGAAGCGGAAGCGATTTGCTCTGTACCGGTTTTCACTTGCAGGATGGCGGAGGAGATTTCATTGGCTGCGGCAAGAATGTCTTCAGCGCCGGTCGCTACTTCGGCAATGTCGGTTTCGATGGTGCCGAGGTTGTTGGTAGAAGCGAGGGCTTTTTCGGTTTCTTCCTGGGCGGCGGTGGCGATTTCACGCAAGTCGGTGCTGACCAGTTGAATCTGATCCTGAATACCACGCACCAGATCCTTGATGCGGTCGGCGTTTTCGGCCGAGTCTCGTGCCAGATTACGAATGTCGGTCGACACCACTACAAAGCCCTTGCCAAATTCACCCGCGCGGGCGGCTTCAACCGAGCCATTCACGGCCAGCATGTTGGTTTGAATGGATACCGTGGTAATGGCTTCAACGATCTTGTCGATGCGGCGGGAAACCAGCTCGAGGTCTTTCACCTGTTTCACGCTTTGGTTAGTGGCTTCGACCGACAGGGTGATGCCATGAATCAGCTCTTCCACGCCTTGTTTGTTTTCACCCAGCAGCTCGGTGACTTTATTGACGATTTCAAGGTTTACCTGTGAGCGTTCCTGGGAAATCTCAAGGCCTTTTTCAATCTGGTTTACCGCCGCAGAAGACTCTTCGGTTGCCGCTGCAGCCGATTGGGCACCACGACGAATCTGTTCAATCGCTGCCATGATTTCGGTGGAGGACTGGTTGATTTCCTGTACGGCCGAGGACAGCTGTTCGGCACTGGAGGCAACGTCTTCGGCGGATTTTGCCACGTCGGTGCTGTTGCGCAGATCTTCAGACAGCTCCAGCAGTGCCTGAGCCGCTTGTTCACATTCAGCCAAGGCACGGGACTGTTCGCCGACGGTTTTGGTGGCTTCAGACGCTGCCGAAGCCTGTTCTTCCGAGGCCGCTGCAATGTCTTGCACGCCTTTCAGGGCTTGCATGGCGGCGGTATCGGATTGCTCGGCGCCACTGGCGATTTCTTCTGCGCCTTTCACCACGGTCGACATGTCTTTACGGATATTGGACAGCTGTTCGGTGATGGCTTTGCCTTTTTCCACTTCGCCTTCGACGGTTTCGGATGCGGTCTTGATGCCACCGGCGATGGTTTGTACTTCGGACTGAATTTGCTTGACCAGATTCTGAATCTCGATGGCACTTTGTTCGGAGGTTTCGGCCAGCGTGCGAACTTCGTCGGCGACCACCGCAAAACCTTTGCCGTGCTTACCGGCGCGGGCGGCTTCGATGGCGGCGTTGAGAGCCAGCAGGTTGGTCTGGTCGGCGATGCGCACCACGGCTTT
The DNA here is from genome assembly GCF_056158645.1 of Oceanobacter sp. ABM4_470. NCBI lineage: Bacteria > Pseudomonadati > Pseudomonadota > Gammaproteobacteria > Oceanospirillales > Oceanospirillaceae > Oceanobacter > Oceanobacter sp. ABM4_470. The sequence continues at coordinate 2,429,038 of NZ_JBSWTR010000001.1, read as the reverse complement.
AACGATTTCGCCAATGTTGGCGGCCTGGGATTCCAGTTCTGACACCATGGTCACAGACGCTGCCTGACGTTTGGCGGCTTCACCGACGTTGGTGACCAGGCTGTCGATGCCAACGGAGGTTTCCTTGGCCAATACCTGCAAGGCGGTGCAACGGTCTTTGGCGGTTTCGGCGGCGGACAGCTGACGACGGATGTTGGTGGTGACTTGTTGGAACGCGGCCAGCGACTCCTGAGCGGCGCCGCTGGATTGTTCGGCACCAACGGAAATCTGTTCAGACGCACTGTTAAGTTCTTCCGCAGCGGAGGCCGCTTCGGTGATGCCAGCACTCAACTGGCTGGTGGCCGAGGCGATGCGCTCAGCGGCCTGTTGTTGCTTGGCCAGTGTTCTGGCGCGCTTGCGTTGGGCTTCGGCCTCACGGGCTGCGGCAGGGTCGGCTTTGGCGGCCGGTGCTGATTGAGAGAGCGGCGCATTTTTCTTAACAAGAGCCATAGTTCCTGTCTCCGGGCAAACAAGGTTGATTCGATTGAAGCGGCCGGAATTGGAACAGTGCGTCGGTTGGCGACTGGAACGGCCGTGGTAAATAAAACCTAGATGGCTTGTGCCCGGTTTGCCTGTTGGCTGGGCAGAGGTTGTTCCGCAATGACAGGTTAGACTTGTTGTTACTTTCTTATATGGAAATTATACAAGGCTGAAAAGCGGTTGTTTTGACACCTGATCGTCAATTTTTGATCGCCTGGTAATAACCGTTCAGCTTTCAGGAGGGGCTAAGGGGGGGCTGGGAGGGGCTAAGAGAGGCTGTGATGAGAGGGACAGCTTGTATATTAGGCCAGAGTCCCTAAAACAAACTCAGCTGAGACTGCTGGTCAGATATCACCGTGCGCTTGCGTGAGCGGTTTTGGCCCATGCTATTGCGTTGTCTGGAGCCGTGTTTGTGGCCGATACCGCGGGCCTGATCGCGGAATTCGGCACTTTTGGTCAGCCCTTTCAGGTGACTGCGGGCTTCGCGGATGGCTTGCTCGAAATTCACTACCGGAGCGGGGTAGTCGCGCTCGATCATCATGCCGCAGTCCTGCTGCTGGCGCAGATTCATCAACCACGGCTGGTGGATAAAGCTGTTGGGCACGCTGCGCAATGCAGGCAGCCAGCGGCGGATGAAGACACCATTGGGGTCCAGTTTAAGCGCTTGTTGAGTGGGGTTGTACATGCGCAGCACATTGATGCCGGTAGCACCGGATTGCATTTGCGCCTGCGGGTAGTGAATGCCGGGTTCGTAGTCGACAAACAGCTGTGCCAGCCGTTGGGCGGGCTGTTGCCAGTCTTGCCAAAGCGGGTAGCAGGCAATCGACATCAACATGGCCCGCATCCGAAAATTGATCCAGCCGTGGTGCTGCAAGTATTTCATGCAAGCGTCTACCAATGGCCAGCCTGTGCTGCCGGTTTCCCAGGCGTGCAGTAGACGAGGGTCGTTGCCGCCACTGCGCTGGCGTAAATCGCGGTAGGCGGGGTGTAAGGATTGCCACTCGGATTCGGGTTCGTCTTCGAGTTTCTGAATGAAATGGCAGTGCCACCACAGGCGGGATTCAAAATTGGTCAGGCTTCCGAGCCACTGTCGTTGTTGGCGGTCGGGCTCGTGATGACTTTTGAGTGCCTGTTTTAACTGCTGAATACGCTGGCGGTTGTGTAATTGCAGCTCTTTCAGGCTGATGCAGCCCAGTGCCAGGTAGGGGCTAATGCGTGAGCAATGATGCTCCGCACTGACAGGGGAGCTGATGGAACCACGGTAATATTCACCGCGTGAATGGTAAAAACTGTTAATCAGCTGGTGGGCCATCTGTATGCCGCCACGCTGGCGACCGGGGCAAGGGCTTTGATCAAAACCCAGCGATGGGAAGACTGGCTGGTTGAGTACCTCTACCGACAGCAAGCCACAGTGGCCCTGCCATTGCACCAGCGGTAGCTGGCTGGGTGTTGGTGTAACGGGCTGGTTTAACCATTGCTCGCGCCAATCGGCCCATTGATCGCGGTTGGGGTTCGGGCGCAGTACGCCGAACTGACGATCCTGCTGCCACGGAACCTGATGCTGCTTGCACCAGCGGCCAACGGCTTTATCACGCTCAAAGGTCCAGTAGTTACCGGTTTCTTCATGGCTGTACAGGTGCAGTTTGGCATGTTGGGCGAGTTTTTCGAGGCAGTCTGTTAATGAGCCAATGGCGATGTGCAGGCCCGTTTGGGCGCCAGACAGAGCGATCAATGCCTGATCCAGATCGTTGAGGCATTCTTTGGTGAACAGCCACTGGCGGCTGCTGGTATCCGCTTGCTGCCAGTACTCTGGTTCAACAACGTATAAACACAGCAGCTGACCCCCTTGTTTTCGAACCGCTTCGTTTGCCTGAACCAGCGGCCTATGATCGCGGACACGGAGATCACGCTTGAACCAGACAATGTGCAGGTTCATTGGCCCTTACCGTGCCTTTGACAGGTTTTTGGATTGATCTTTAAGCAGCTCTTTAGACAGCTCTTTGTGTTTGACCGTGACGATTGGCGCAGGATAGTCCTTCAATCGTTGTTGGCCCTGCTGATGCTGGCAAATTTGCTCCAGCGTGGTGTCTTTCAGCTCGGGTAACCAAAGGTGAATGTGGCTCAGCTCCGGGTCGTACTGGCGCAGTTGCTTGTTCAACATAAAGTAGCGGCCATTGCGTGGGTCGTGACCACTGCCAGCAATGTAGCTCCAGTTGCCCCAATTGCTGGCGACGTCAAAGTCGATCAGGTGTTGTTCAAACCAACGTGCTCCCAAGCGCCAGTCCAGCTGTAATTCATGAATAAAAAAGCTCGCCAGGATCTGTCGCAGGCGGTTGGAAACAAATCCGCTTTGGTGCAGCTCGTTGAGCCCGGCATCAATCATGGGGAAGCCGGTGGATGCGTTACACCAGGCATCCCAATTAGTTTGGTTAAACGCGGGTGGGGTGGTCAGATCGCCGGCTTTCAGGCCGCTGTAAGTGAAGAATCGGTGCTGATGCACGCGCAGCGACCAGTGAAAAAATTCCCGCCACAGCAGCTCTTGCTTGAGCCAGTCGGAGTGCCCGGAGCTACCAAATTCCGCCTCGTAATCATTAATTTGCTGCCACACATACCGTGGCGACAAACTGCCCCACGCCAGCCAGGGGCTGATCTGGCTGGAATAGTCGTCGCCAGTCAGGCGGTTGCGAGTGCTTTTGTAGTGGTCGATGGCGCGTCGTTGCCAGAGGTATTCCTTTAGCCATTTGATGCCTGGCTGCTCACCGCCCAGGCGGTTGAAACCTGGGTGGGGCTGCAAGTGCCAGTCGTCTGGCCATTGAACGTTGCCGGGCACATCGGGCGTCCAGTCGGTCAGCAGCAAAGGTGAGGGGGTGGTTGGCTCTGGCGGTAGAATATTCAGTTTGCGCTCAACCTGTTTGCGGAAGCTGGAAAAACTGGCGGGGAAGCTGTTCTGATTCAACAGTGGCGCCAACTGTTCTTCACTGAACAGCGTTTGCGACTCATACGTGGTGACCGTCATGCTCGGCTGCAATTGTGCCAGCCAGTCGGCTTCTTCAGGTGCTTGTGCCGTATGAGTCAGCAGTTCAAACGGATGTTGTTGATGCAGCTGCGTCAAGACCTCAACCGGATCGCCGCTGGTCAGCGTCAGGCGGATGTTTTCCTTGTACAGGTCACGGTGTAACTGAATCAAACAGGTGCGCAAGAACCTGGCTTTGACAGCACTGAGGCGGTGGGTGCCATGGCCGTCTTGCTGTAACCAGTGGGACGGCAGAATGTAGATCACCGCCAGAGGTTGCTGCCGTTGGCGAGCCAGTTCAAAGCCCGGGTGGTCGTGCAGGCGCAGGTCATTACGAAGCCAAAGTAACTGCATAGCGGCGCTCCTGTTACCGATTGCGGGCTTGGAGGTCATTGCCACGCTTGCCTTTAACGTCTTGATCACGAGCTGGAATGCGGCAGCCGTCATTGCAGCTGTTCGGTGAAAAAGCAGCTTTGAAGTTACCGGTGAGCAGCGCAGAAATACGATGGCGCTGACTGGCAAACAGCAGATAGAAACGATCGGCAATGGGGGCGGTGATGCGCCAGCGCAGTGGCGCGGTCAAGTGGCCTTTGCCAACCAGTGACCATGCCATGTGGGTTACGTCGAGTCCTTTGATAACCCGGCCGTCCTGGGTTTTACCGTGCAAGATGCGGTCTGCCTCGACCGCATTGATGTCAGGGTGATGGGCCGCCAGCAAAGCATCGGCATCCGCTGATGCCAGATCGAATAACGCAATCCGGCCGTTGGTATCCAGCTTGCGCAGGTGCTGCATTTCCCGACTGCACAGAGGGCAGTTGCCATCAAAGAATACCGTCAGTTGTGCATTGATCGTCATTACTAGCTATCCAAAACTTGTACATACCTTGTATATAGTAGTGTTTGGCGCACAATTTTTGAAGCCGGATTGTGTACGGACCCTCTGAATAACTCTGCACAGCTCTCGGCTCTGGCTTCCTGCTTCGCCCTACCTCCTGCATCCATGCAGTCGTACGCGAGTCCTACAGGGTGTCATTGGCTCTCTACAACAACCCCGCGGCGAATGCATCGGAATGACGAGCCCTTTCCAAGTTCGCCAACACCGTTCTGGCAGGCTGCAGGCCGCGCCCCACGGGGATGGCAGGGCATTGCTGACTCTGTGTCGCTGATTTTTGACTTGACCCGCCAGGCCTGCAAATCAGCTTCGTGATTCAGCGTCGCCCTGTCATCCAGAGCGGGCACCGAGTTGTTCAGAGGGGCCGTAAGTAATCAGATTTTTGCGTTGTCCTTGAAGGTGGGAGTCAGTTGTGTGCTATCGCTCCCTTCACGGTCAGCGGTTGTTGCGGACAGTCCGCTGCCAGTCATGATGTCGTCCATCACGCCAAAAAAGTCTTCGCGGGTACGGTGTCGTTTCACCTGATCAAACAGCTGCTTCATGTCGACGGAAAACATCGAGAAATAGTGCAGCCACTGTTTCAGACGGTCGGTCAGTTGTTTGTCTTCCAAATGCTCCAGACGAGCCGCCAGCTTGTGAATAAGGGCCACATTGTCACGCCAATCCATGGGTTGATAGTCGATTCCGGCCTTATGAGCCCGAATTCTGAGTCCAAGGTCGGGCGTTGCCACCAATCCTCGTCCTATCATCAACAAAGGCGTGTTGCTGACGGTTTGGCAGCGCAAGGCATGTTCCGGGGTCCAGATCTCACCGTTGGCCAATACCGGGATGTCGAGCAGGTCGGTGATCTTCTCGATCCAGTCCCACCAGGCGGGAGGCTTGTAGCCTTCGGTCTTGGTGCGAGCGTGGACGGTAAGCCATTGGATACCGGCATCGGCCAGTGCCTGGGCATTGTCTGTGGCCATGTGTTTGTCGCGGAAACCCAGACGCATTTTGGCGCTTACCGGAACGTGCTCGGGCACCGCCTTACGCACCGCACTGGCAATATCGTGCAGCTTGTTGGTGTATTGCAGCAATACGGCGCCACCCTGGCTTTTGTTGACGGTTTTGGCCGGGCAGCCGAAGTTAAGATCGATGGCGGGAGCCCCCAGGCGAGCGGCCTTGGCGGCGTTGGCGGCCATCAGTTCCGGGTCGCTGCCAAGCAGCTGAATATGCACGGGAGTTCCGGAAAGTGTCTTGCCATTATTGTGTAATTCCGGACAGTATCTATAGAACACCTTTTCCGGAAACAGGGTATTGGAAACGCGAATAAACTCAGTAACACAATGATCTATACCGCCAACCGAGGTAAGGATTTCGCGTAAATGAAAATCCATCAATCCTTCCATCGGAGCCAGAGCAATGTAGAGATTACTGTCGGTACCAAAGGGTAATTGTGGTTGGGGCATTTATTCGATCTCACAATATTGATAATCACGGGGCGCGGAAATTCACACTTCTGTCGTTTAGCGTCAAGACAAAAAATATAGGTATTCAGAGCCTTTTTATGTCTTTTTGTTCGTTCCAGTATTTTTTAATTCTATGGGTAACATAACCAGCGGAAATAACTACGGGGTTATTGGCCTACCGGCCGGAATTGCCCTGAACCCGCATGAGACTTGACTCGGCTCAGTTGCCTGAGGTCATTTTATTAAGTAGTCTGATTCGGTTTTTCACCGTCACAAAGCTGTCATGAATGGATTTTGTGAAGGAAGAAGGACCGCTGTTTGCATCATAAAAAATTTTATTTATAGGAGCCGCTTGCATGTCTGAGCCAGGACTCGTCACGCAAGGTTTGGAACTCATGGTGTTTGGCATGGGTACCGTATTTGTCTTTCTGACAATGCTGGTATTCGTTACCGGAGCCATGTCCAAGCTGGTGAGTAAATATTTCCCTGAACCAGAGCCAGTACCTGCACCTGTCAGGAAACCTGCCGCTGCTGCGCCACAGGGAGTTGATCCACAATTGCTGAAAGTATTGTCAGCTGCTGTGAAAGAACATCGTGCTCGCCAAAAGTAAGGCACGAACTCATAACAATCAGAAGCGTTCCAAAAACGTTATCTAGGAAAAGGCCATCATCCATGACCGATTCTAAAAAACTCGGAATTACCGACGTCGTATTGCGCGACGCGCACCAATCGATTCTGGCGACCCGCATGCGTATTGACGACATGCTGCCTATCGCTGAAAAGCTGGACCAGGTAGGTTACTGGTCACTGGAATCCTGGGGTGGTGCAACATTTGACTCATGTATCCGTTTCCTCGGCGAAGACCCGTGGGACCGTATCCGCGAATTCAAGAAAGCCATGCCAAAGACCCCGCACCAGATGCTGCTGCGCGGTCAGAACCTGTTGGGTTATCGTCACTACGCTGACGACGTGGTTGAAAAGTTCGTTGAGCGCGCTGCGACCAACGGTGTGGACGTTTTCCGCGTTTTTGACGCCATGAACGACCCGCGCAACCTGGACACCGCACTGAAAGCAGTGAAAAAGCAGGGCAAACACGCCCAGGGCACACTGTCTTACACCACCAGTCCGGTTCACACGCTGGAATCCTGGGTCGATCTGGCCAAACAGATCGAAGACATGGGTGCAGACTCCATCGCCATTAAAGACATGGCCGGTGTACTGACGCCTTATGACGCTTTCGAGCTGGTTTCCCGCCTGAAAGCCCAGACTGACCTGGAAGTTCAGCTGCATGCGCACGCGACTTCCGGTCTGTCCGACATGACCATCCTGAAGGCTGTGGAAGCCGGTATTGACCGCGTCGATACTGCCATTTCTTCCATGTCCATGACCTACGGCCACACGGCTACCGAATCCATCGTTGCAGCTCTGGCTGGCACCGAGCGTGACACCGGTATCGACCTGCTGTTGCTGGAAGAGATTGCCGCTTACTTCCGTCAGGTTCGTAAGAAGTACGCCAAGTTTGAAGGTGCCCTGAAAGGTACCGACAGCCGTATTCTGGTGGCTCAGGTGCCAGGTGGCATGCTGACTAACATGGAAAACCAGCTGCGCGAGCAGGGTGCGTCTGACAAGTTTGACGACGTACTGAAGGAAATCCCACGAGTTCGTGAAGACCTGGGCTACATTCCGCTGGTGACTCCAACTTCCCAGATCGTAGGTACCCAGGCGGTACTGAACGTACTGACTGGCGAGCGTTACAAGTCCATCTCGAAAGAGACCCAGGGCATCCTGAAAGGCGAATACGGTGCGGCACCTGCTGCCATGAATGCTGAGCTGCAAGCCCGCGTTCTGGACGGTAAAGAAGCCATTACCTGTCGTCCGGCTGACCTGATCGAAAACGAAATGGATAAGGTGATTGCCGACGTCGAGAAGCTGGCCAAGGACGAAGGTCTGACGCTGTCTGCCGACAAGATCGACGACGCCCTGACCTACGCCATGTTCCCGCAGATTGCACCGAAGTTCCTCAAGAACCGTGGCAACCCGGATGCCTTCGAGCCAGCGCCTAAGGGTGATGCCGAAGACACCTTCACCATTACCGTAGACGGCAACGAATACGTGGTGCAGGTAGACGAAGGCGGCGACGTCACCAAACTGGGTGCCATCAACGGCGCACCAACCTCTCTGGGCGGTAACGCACCAGCCGCTGCGGCGGGCGCTGCTCCGGCAGCCGGTGAAGGCGATGCCATTGCTGCACCGCTGGCCGGTAACATCTGGAAAGTACTGGTGTCTGCAGGCGAACAGGTTGCCGAAGGCGATGTGGTTGTGATCCTCGAAGCCATGAAGATGGAAACCGAGGTTCGTGCACCGCGCGCTGGTACCGTGACTGCGGTTAGCGCTGCTGAAGGTTCTGCCGTGAAAGTTGGCGATACCCTGTACACCCTGGCATAACGGGAGGCTGATTTATGCAAAGCTTAATCAACCTCTGGAACGATACCGGTATTGCCCACATTGAAGGCGGCCAGGCTCTGATGATGCTGGTGGCCTTCGGTATGCTCTACCTGGCCATCAAAAAGGGCTTCGAGCCCTTGCTGTTGCTGCCTATCGCTGTCGGTACCCTGATGGTAAACATCCCGGGTGCCGGTCTGGGCTGGTCTGCTGCGGAAGCGGCGATCCGTTCCGGCGATGCCAACGTGCTGACGGAATTCGGCAAGCTGTTTGGTCTGGCTGCTGATGCCGGCATGCAGGACGTATTTGCGGCCTACAAAGAAGCCTATGAAACCCAGGGTATGCTGTACAAGAAAGCCGTTGCGCTGGGCTCGGCCCTGGGCTTCGATAGCGGCATGCTGTACGTGTTCTACAACATGACCATCGCCAGTGGTGTTGCACCGCTGCTGATCTTCATGGGTGTAGGTGCCATGACTGACTTTGGCCCACTGTTGGCAAACCCGAAAACCCTGCTGCTGGGTGCAGCTGCCCAGTTCGGTATTTTCGGTACGGTTGCCGGTGCCGTGTTGCTGACTGATGCAGGCTTGATGGACTTCACCATCCAGCAAGCGGCAGCGATTGGTATCATTGGTGGTGCTGACGGCCCAACCTCGATCTTTATTGCCTCCAAGCTGGCGCCTGAACTGCTGGGTGCGATCGCGGTGGCTGCATACTCTTACATGGCTCTGGTGCCGCTGATTCAGCCACCAATCATGAAGGCGTTGACCAGCGAAGCCGAACGTTCCATCAAGATGGATCAGCTGCGTACCGTTACCAAGCTTGAGAAGATCATCTTCCCAATCGCGGTACTGGTACTGGTAGCCCTGCTGCTGCCTTCTGCTGCGCCACTGCTGGGTATGTTCTGCTTTGGTAACCTGATGAAGGAATCTGGAGTTGTAGAGCGTCTGAGCGATACTGCCCAGAATGCCCTGATCAACGTGGTTACCATCTTCCTGGGCCTGTCTGTGGGCTACAAGATGAGCTCTGATGCCTTCCTGAATAGCAGCACTCTGGCGATTATCGTACTGGGTCTGATTGCCTTCTGTGTGGGTACTGCTGCTGGTGTCCTGATGGCCAAACTGATGAACAAACTGTCGAAAGACGCCATCAACCCGCTGATTGGTTCTGCCGGTGTATCCGCAGTACCGATGGCGGCGCGTGTATCCAACAAGGTCGGTCTGGAAGCCAACTCCCAGAACTTCCTGCTGATGCATGCCATGGGCCCGAACGTGGCCGGTGTGATTGGTTCGGCGGTAGCTGCCGGTGTGATGATTAGTTTCTTCGGAGCCTGATGGTCATTACCAATGCAACAAAGAGAACGGCGCCTTGTGCGCCGTTTTTTTATGCCTGTTAGTCTGGTTCAGGGGTTATTGTTGAGAGTTAAAGAAAGGGCAAGTACAAAATGACGGATTCACTGGAACAGCATATTGGCAATTTGACCCAGCAGCAGTGGGAAGTAATCGACGGCAAGCTGTGCCGTGAACTGGCGTTCAAGGACTTTTCGGAGGCCTTTGGGTTTATGAGCCGGGTGGCGCTGGTCAGCGAAAAAATGGATCACCATCCGGATTGGAGTAACAGCTATAACCGCGTCAGCATTGTGCTGGTGTCTCACGACAAGAAAACCTTGACGATGCGGGATGTTCGATTGGCGCAGGCGATTAACGCTATGTTGGAGTCGTGAAGAAAGGACGGTGTTCGCAGGCAAGCCTGCTCCTGCCAGGTTCGATTGGGCTGTAAGTGGGATAAGCGAGCGCGGTGAGTATCATGCAGCATTGCGGGCGGGCCGCCCGCGCTCCCAGAGGATTCTCAGTACCGGGTTCGGGGTAAGTAAGCGCTCCTACGGATGAACCGCCGGCCACAAAAAACGGCGCACAGGGCGCCGTTTCGATACCAACCAAAAACCGGGTTTACTTCAGTTTCAGGGTGGTGAGGGTACGTTCACGTACCTGGTTGAGCAGCTCGGCATTGTCGATCAGGGACTCACCGTAGGATGGAATCAGTGCTTTCAGGCCTTCTTTCCATTCGCTGTTCATGCGCTCGGTGAAGCATTTCTCCAACACTTCGATCATGGCGAAGGCGGCGACGGAAGCACCTGGAGAGGCGCCCAGCAGAGCGGCCAGTGAGCCGTCTTCAGCAGCAACCAGTTCGGTACCGAATTCCAGTTTACCTTTGCCCTTGGCGTCTTTCTTGATGACCTGTACGCGCTGGCCGGCGTGCGCCAGTGTCCAGTCGCTGGACTTACAATCCGGGAAGTAGCCTCGCAGGGTGCTGACGCGGTCGTCGTGTGACTGCATCACTTCGCTGATCAGGTATTTGGTCAGGTCCATGTTGTGCATGCCCACCGACATCATCGGGAACAGGTTGTCGGTGCTGACGGACTTGATCAGGTCCAGTTTGGAACCTTTTTTCAGGAACTTGGTGGTGAAGCCAGCGTATGGGCCAAACAGCAGTGCTGGTTGGCCGTTAATAATACGGGTGTCCAGGTGTGGAACGGACATTGGCGGCGCACCAATGGCGGCTTTACCGTAAACCTTGGCGTGGTGCTGGGAAACGATTTTCTCGTCCTTGCACACCAGCCACTGGCCAGATACCGGGAAGCCACCGTAGCCTTCGGCTTCTTCGATGCCGGAAGCTTGCAGCAGTGGCAGGGAGCCACCGCCCGCGCCAATGAATACGAAGCCAGCGTCGATGGTGCTGGTCTTGCCGCTGTTGCGGTCGCGCAGGGAAACGGTCCAGCGCTTGTCGCTGCGGTTACGCTCGAAATCTACTACCTCGGTGTTCAGGCGCAAGTCGAGGGCTTCCTGACTGGTCAGGCGATTAACCAGGTTGCGGGTCAGGGAACCGAAATCAACATCGGAGCCGTAGGCAACACGGGTACCGGCAACTGGCTCGGATGGATCACGACCTTCCATTACCAGTGGCATCCACTGTTTCAGGACTTCCGGATCATCACTGAATTCCATGTCGGCAAACAGGTGGTGGGCAGACAGCTTTTCGGCGCGCTGGCGCAGGAAAGCGACGTTCTTTTCACCCCAGACAAAGCTGATGTGTGGCGTGGTGTTGATGAATTGGGTTGGTTCCGGCAGTTCGCCGTTTTCTACCAGGGTGCTCCACAGTTGCAGGGAGAGCTCGAAGTTGGCGTTGATTTTCAGCGCCCGCTCAATGGTCACGTTGCCATTGGCGTCTTCCGGGGTGTAGTTGAGTTCGCAGTATCCGGCGTGGCCCGTACCAGCGTTGTTCCAACCATCGGTGCTTTCGTGCGCAACGTGATCCAAACGCTCAACCATGGTGAGCTTCATGGATGGATCCAGCTTGTTCAGCAGGGTGCCGAGCGTGGCGCTCATCACACCGCCGCCGATCAGGAGGACATCGACCTGTTGAGTAGTCATTACGATTTCGCCTTTTGATCTAAGTCGTTTTGTCAGAACACGCGTTTTGTCGCGTCTTCCGTTGGGCCACATCATCTCGCGGACTTTTGATCCAGGCTCGGTCGTTTGGGCGTGTCACGGTGACCACGGCGACTCTGATTGAGCTGAGATGATTCGAAACCGGGGGGCTTTATACAAACCCTCTGTTCAGCAGACAAGCCGAGCAGTAGAAAACTTCTACTAACGTATGGCTCAGTTAGGAAGTCCGGAGATGTCCGGAGGATGACTACCAGGTGGGGTAGAAGATTCCGTCACTCGGGGGTGTTGAGTGTTGGACCAAACATCGCCTACTTGGGTCTGGTTTGTCTGCTTTGTGCGGAAATTGACCCAAAATACGCCACAATGGGGTGAAAAAGGTAACTTTTCTTGACTCTGGGGCAAAAAGTATTCCGCAGGTGCAATCTAAGGAACCATGCTATTAATGTCAATTCGGTTACGAAATAGTGAATATCATCCTAACTATATAAGCCGAAAAGATGACTTATTCCGACCATTTGCGTAACAGATTGTGATAAAGCTGCCCGAGTCGGGCGACTTCGTCGTGATCAGTGCCCAGTTTACCCCCCAATGTCTGGATCGATTGATCCATCTCGAACAGCATTTCCCGCTCTGCCGGGTCCTTTACCAGGCTTTGCATCCACATAAAGGAAGCCAGACGCTGCCCTGAGGTCACTGGGGTGACTTGATGCAGGATGGTCAGTCGGTAATCAGTGAATACTCGACCGGAATCACCATACTCAAACGCTTTTTCTTCGGATAAAAATCTTTCGGAACCAATGGCAGTGGACTGGCTTTTTGAAGCATGTCCAGTGCTGCCTGGTCGAGCAGCTCCGAGCCAGAGGATTCATACACTCTTGAGCTCAGTACGTAGCCATCGCGGTCAAATGCAAATTGCAATTTCACCACGCCTTCGATCTTTTTCTTCTTGGCCTTTGGTGGATATTCCTGGTGTTGGTTAAGCCAGCGATTCAGGTCGGCAATGTAGCTCTTGGCCTTGCCTCGCTTGCCACCACTGGCGCGGTCGGAGCGGTTACCGGTGCGCTTGTTCATCTGCTCGCTGGAGACAGAATCCCGGGCGTTCGGATTGGCCTGCTCAAACTTTTCGGCCACCGCTGGCTTTTCCTCAACCTCTTCGACCGGTTCAGCTGGCTGTTCCGGCTCGGGTGGTTGTGGTGGCTCTGGTTTCGGCGGCTGTTTTGGCTCTACCTTGTAGGTTTTTTCCGGCACCGGTTTGGCTTCCGGTTTGGGCAGTTCCAGAACCGGTTTTTTCTCTGGTTTGGGTGCTTCTTTCTTCTCCGGCTGCTTCTTTTCTACCGGCTTGGGTTTCGGTTTCGGCTTGGGTTTCGGTTTCGGCTTGGGTTTAGGCTCCGGCTCAGGTTCCGGTTCTGCCACAGGCTCTGGCTCGGCTTTTTTCATCCGGGCCATTTGCGCTGCTAACGCGCCCTGACTGCCCAGGCCAACCTGCTGACCAAATTCACCATCCCCCTCGGACATACCGGTGGCTTCAACCTTGGGCGACCACATTAACCAGCCAGCAACACCTGCGTGAACACCGACGGCCAGCACTCCGGCAATAAGCCAATGACGTTTGGTCAGAATCATGGCTGGCTGCCCTCCCGGGTTTCAGAGTGCAACAGTACCGACTGCAATTGATGACGACGCAGCACAGCCATGGCTTTGTCCAGCTCTACGGCGGTGGCGTGTTCATCAGCAAACAAGGCGACGTTGATGGTGTCCGGGCTGCCCAGTTGTTGCAGCTGTTCGTCCAGTTCGTCCGGGCTGACAAAGACGCCGTCCAGCAGCAGCTGACCGTCGGCCAGCAGCTCCAGTTGCAGCTGGGTTTCCTGCTCAATTTCGGCCAGCTCGGCCTTCGGCAATACCAATGAGGCGTCTGGCATGGCGCGGATTTGTCCGGCGACCATAAAGAAGATCAGCAACAGGAAAACAATATTGATCAAGGGGATCATATTGTCGTCGCTGTTGGACGGCTTGCGGGGGCCGGTCAGGCTATTGCTGTCAAACATGATGGGTTCCGACTCGCTGGTCCGTTACTTGTCGAGGGCTTCCGGCAGGGTTTCGCCCAGCGTTACCGATTCAACCTGATGGTGATTGAGGTCTTCCATGGCATGCACAATGGTGCCAACTTCAACCTTGGGTTCCGGCAATAACACCAGCGTTTCGTCCTTGCGGATGGCGCTGATGGCGTCGCTCAGGCTGTCGTAGTCTTGCGGCTCGTCTTGTACCAGCGTCACCGTGCCGCTCTCGTGCAGCACCAGCAGCTGCGGCTGCTTGTTATCGGTGGCGGCACTGGTCGAGGCCGATTTGGAGTCCAGAGTGACTGCTCGCCAGTGAGTGAAACTGGAGGTCAGCATGAAGAACATCAGCAGAATGAACACCACATCGATCAGTGCAGTAAGACTGATCGGGCGGGCTTTCCGTGGTGGCATCAGCGCCTGGCTCATGGCGTTACTCCGTCAGCGTGTGCAGTTACTTGGCTGTGCCAGTGGCAGCGGTTTTCAGCTGTGGCTTCTGATGGCCTATAACAAACAGACGGTCGTGTACGTTTTGCAGGTTGGCGCCTTCCATTTCGACCTTGCGCTCCAGCGCGCTGTGAATCATGGAAACCGGGATCGCAACGGCCAGACCGGCGGCGGTGGTCAGTAGGGCTTGCCAGATACCGCCCGACAGTACCGCAGGATCACCTGGGAACCGGCCGATTCCATTGCCTGGAAGGCTTCGATCATGCCCAGAACTGTACCGAACAGACCGATCAGCGGTGCGACGTTGGCAATCACTTCAATTGGACGCAGGCCTTTGCCCAGGTTTACCAGTGAAACCCGTGCGGTACGCATGGACTCTTCTTTTAATACGTCTTCTGGCATCTGCTTCTGACGCAGTTCAGTAACGTGGGCAATCAGGCTCAGGGAAGGCGACTTCTGATTACGGGACATAATCAGGGTTTGCGCCACATCGCCTTTTTCCAGCAGAGCCAGTGCCTGTTCGGACTTTTTCTGGCCACCAGAACCAAGACGGATAAATTGCCAGATTTTGGCAAGAATAAAGGTGGTCGCAACCACGGACAGGAGAATCAGGATGGTGACGACAGGGCCGCCCTGAATCGGAAGAAGGGAAGTTTCAGCGTCCATGATTTGCCCTCAAAGAGAATAAGTATTCATCAAGGCCGCGAAAGCTAATGTAGATGGTAATTGTTTGCAATCGTCAGTGTTCTGTCTGACCGCACAAATATACGATTCTGACAATTCCTGACTATGCCACTAGGGGATTTTAACGATTCGTTAATCAGTCGACGGTTTATTTAGTTGATTAATTAATCGGTGAATTGTCCTGTTAAACAGAGGCGCTCACCATGCTCACAGACCTGCATTAGCGCAGGTCTGCCAGAGCCGGTTTGGTGGCGTAAAACTGGTACATTCCAGCAAACAGCTGAGGGTGTTGCTTTTCAATTTGCTGCCACTGGGCTGGGGTCAGCTCCGCAGCCGGTTGCTGGAAGAATTCGTTGGCCAGTTTCACGGCCTGGCCGCTGGCCAGCATGCCGACCCACTTGAGGCCCGCCCGTGACAGCCAGTCTTCAATACCGGCGATATCAAAGACATGCTCGATTGGATTGCAAAGCAAATCCCGGGTGCCGCTGAGTGAATAGAAGTCGCGGGAGTGCACAATCTCCTGAATCTGACGGTCGCTCAGTCCAGCTTGCTGGCCAATGTCCATGTCTTTCAGACCAAACCGCAGTTGCCGCAATTGGTTGGCGCTGTTGATGGTCGGGGTATCGAGATTGTTACGCAGGGTCTGAATGCCGCGTCGGGCCGTGCGACTGTAAAGCGCCAGCTTGATCACGCCACCGGCCTTGAGAATGCTCGACAGTGCCATCAGGCCGGTCAGCGGGTTGTTCATATGGTGCAGTACGCCAGAGCACTCGATCGCGTCGAAAGATTGGTTCAGCTGGGCGACGTCGAGAATGTCCCCCTGAATCCAGTCGACCGACAGGCCGAAGTCGGCTTGTCGTGAGCGGCCGTAGCTGAGCGACGCCAGACTCAGGTCGAGCGCGGTCACGTGAAGGTCGGTAAAGAACCGTGCCAGCCGCAAGGCTTGTCGACCGGTGCCGCAGCCGGCAACCAGCACATTCAGTTGTGATCTTGGGCTTAAATGACTGAGCTTGCCGGGGAACTGCTTCTGCAGCATGTCCATGTAATCGCTGGCGGGGTAGTTTCCCAGATACTGCCAGCGCGGGTAGGGGTTGCTTTCATACAACTGGGCAATCGGGCTTTGCTTGAAGTCCTGACTGGGGTGCGGCATTTGACTGTCGTAACCCAGTTGGGGAATGACGTCTGCATGCAGGGCACGCTGTTCTTGTTCGGCCAGTTGCTGCAACAGCAGTTGGCTTACTCCCTGATCAAAGGCCGGGTGCTGCAAACGCTGCGGCAGCAGTTGTGGTCGCAATGGGGTTTGCTGAATGGGCCGATACATGGCGATCAGCAGGCAACAGGCGGAAGCGGCTGCCAGTGACTGGGCGTCAGCCAGTTGCAGCAGTTTGCTGCCGACCGTTTGCAAACGCGCAATTTGTTGTTGCTCGTCGTCGCTTTCCATCCAGCTGCCTTCGTTGAGGCTTGTCTGTTTGGCAATGGCCAATGCCAGCGGCTGCAGTTTGTTATCAATGGCAAGTTGGCGTGTGGTCTGGGTCAGAATCGACAAACGGGCGGAGGTCAGCAGCCGTTCCAGATCCGGGTCGGCCATGGCAAAGCGTGAGCAGGCCGCAATCAATAGCGGATCATCCAGCAGGTCTGTGATTTCCAGCGGGCGTTCGCCCTGAATTGCTCGGTAGCGCAGTTTCAGCTGCCCCAGTGCCAGCCGGTCGAGCAGCGAAATATCGCCTTCAAATTCAAACCATTGCAGTAATTCGTCGGCAAGGGCAGCGTCGTATTCGTCCAGTCGTACCCCGGCAGCGGCTTCCATCAGGCGGCTTTGCAAGTACACATCGTCCGGATGTTGTTGCAGCAGCTGGCGGTATTCGGCAAAGGCTTCGTTAAAGTTGCCCTTGAGTAAGTGGATGTGAGCCAGCGATACCGGGGCGCGGGTGGCTACCCGGGAGACTCGGGTGGCGCGGGCAAAATAGTCTTCGGCCTGATCAAGCTGGTGCTGTTCCAGCGCAATCAGACCGGCGGTGTACAGAATACTGGTACTGTCGGGTTTCAGCCCAAGGCCGATACCGGCCCAGCGTTCGGCGCTGTCGAGTTCGCCACGGCGCAGCTGAATACGGGCCAGCAGGTTGCAGCTTTGCAGGTTGCCCGGGTCGCTCAGGTGAGCCTTTTCGGCCAGCGTCAGGGCTTCGTCCAGCAAGTCGCTGCGGCCTTCATCGCCAGCGCGCGTGTAGAGGGTGCTGGCCTGGATGTACAGCGCCCTTGCCTTGCCCTTGAAACCCGGTATGTCGGTCTGCCTGAGTGCAGTGCTCTCCATGGGGACCCCTTGCCGCCCGGCGGCGAGTATCTGTCTGGTGGTGCGGTCGTATTGCCGCTGATGGTCAGATACAGCACAGCCTGTGCCAAATTATAACTTGCTGTTTTAAATGGAATTTTTTGAGGCTTGGATTGTAAGAGAGGCAAAGGTCAGCCATTGGAAAGCCCTCTGGCGGATAACCCTTACCGCTGTTTGGCTTTGTGTTGTTGGTCTCTTGTTGGCGTTGCGTTGAGTTTTTCAAAGGGGCTTTGGGCAGATTTTTTTCTAAAGATCATTCTGGCCCGGCCGTTAACTCTGGATAACCAGCCTGGCAATGAATGAGAGGAGCAGGTCTATGTACCCTTCAGGTGCCAAACAATATCAGCGAGTGAATGCGACTTCCGAAGTTCTGGATGCCGATCCGCACCGGTTGATTCAATTGTTGATGGAAGCTGCGTTGACCCGTATGGCGCAGAGCAAGGTCGCGATTGAAAACAAGGACATGGCGACCAAAGCCAATTTGTTGGGACGCGTTATCGAGATCATCGGCACACTGCAATCCAGTCTGGATCACAGTTCCGGTGGTGAGATATCCATGAATCTGGATCGTTTGTACGACTATATGAACCGTCGCCTGTTACAGGCCAGCAGCGCTAACGACATTGAAATGATCGAAGAAGTGATGGGATTGTTGCTTGAGGTGAAACGCGGCTGGGATGGCATCCGCGACGATTACCTCGCCAACTTTGCTCCTGCATCGAAAAAAGAAACCGATTCCGCCGAGCTGTCCAGCCAGATTTCTGTTTGAACCATCAGGGAGATGTGTCCTCCAATCGGGAGGGCAAAATCCCTGATCCTGTCTCATCGTGACCCGGCCGCAAAACTGGCGGCCTGCGTCATATCCTCGACTGCAAAATGTTGTTACTTATGTCACCAATTGTAAGACAATAGGACAATAACGTAACCATAGATGTTGTTTTGGGGTTTTATCTGACAATATCCATTCGTAATGCGACGAAGAATTGACAGAGTCAGTCTCAAGTCCTTAACTGATAACGAATGGTCAAACTGTTGGCACAATCCGGCCGAAGGTTGCCCAAGGGAATGGCGCTAACAGTCCGGTCTGCCGGAACCTCAGCCTGACAGCATCGAAGGGAAGGGCAATAGGTATGTGGAGAGAAATCAAGATCCTGCTGATTGATGACGATCAACAACGACGCCATGACATGAAGGTCATCCTCGACTTCCTGGGCGAAGAAGTCATTGTTGGCGACAGCGCCCATTGGCGGGATGAAGTGAATGCACGTACTGAATCGAGCGAAGAGATCGCCGCTGTATTGATCGGTACCGACGACTCAGGCGCTTGCGCCAGCATCCTTTCGGATGTGTACGGTTGGGACAAAGCTGCACCCATGATTGCGGTTGGCAGTGGCGACCTGAGCAACACCAAGCTGGACGAGAACGTTCGTCGCAACGTGTTGGCCGTACTGGAAACCCCACCGAGCTACAACAAGCTGCTGGACAGCCTGCACCGTTGTCAGCTGTTCCGTGACCACTTCACCAATGGTGGCGGTCGTGGTGAGCGCCGTGACGTTAAACTTTTCCGTAGCCTGGTTGGCACCAGCCGCCACATCCAGCAAGTGCGCGACCTGATCATGCAGGTGGCCGACAAGGACGTCAGTGTGATGATCCTTGGCGAGTCCGGCACGGGTAAAGAAGTGGTTGCCCGCAACCTGCACTACCATTCCAACCGTCGTAAGAAGCCGTTTGTGCCGGTTAACTGCGGCGCGATTCCGGCAGAGCTGCTGGAAAGCGAACTGTTCGGTCACGAAAAGGGTGCCTTCACCGGTGCAATTTCCAGTCGTCCGGGCCGTTTTGAACTGGCCGAAGGCGGCACCCTGTTCCTCGACGAAATTGGCGATATGCCGTTAAACATGCAGGTAAAAATCCTGCGTGTTTTGCAAGAGCACACCTACGAACGGGTGGGCAGCAACAAAACCATGAACGCCAACGTGCGCATCATTGCTGCGACCCACAAAAACCTCGAGCAGATGATCGAAGATGGCACCTTTCGGGAAGACCTTTACTACCGTCTGAACGTGTTCCCCATCGAAATGCCGTCCCTGCGCGAGCGGGTAGAAGACTTGCCGTTGTTGCTGAACGAGTTGATCGCTCGTTTGGAAAACGAGAAGCGGGGCTCCATTCGTTTTAACTCGGCCGCCATTATGTCGTTGTGCCGTCACGAGTGGCACGGCAACGTCCGTGAGCTGGCCAACCTGGTTGAGCGTTTGGCGATTCTTCATCCTTATGGGGTGGTGGGCGTTAACGAGCTGCCGAAGAAATTCCGCCACTTTGGCGATGGTGAAGAAGCAGAATTCGAAGCCAGTAACAACGAAGCGGCAATGCAGCTGATGCAAGACGAGAACCAGCCGGTCACCCTGGAAAACGCCGCTTTGCTGCCAGTGAATGGTCTGGATTTGCGCGAATACCTTGCCGATCTGGAATCGACCCTGATTCAACAGGCGCTGGACGATGCCAATGGCGTGGTGGCGCGAGCTGCTGAAAAGCTGAACATTCGTCGTACCACGCTGGTGGAAAAGATGCGCAAGTACAACCTGCAACGCAAAGAGAAAGACTTCGCCTGAGCGTGATTTTTCTGGCGTCAAAACTCCAGATTCAACCTCGCAGAGCGACGATAAAAAACCGGCATCAAGCCGGTTTTTTTATGCCTGAAAACCGTCAAACGAGAGTCTATTTTGTTAGAAAACTAATAAAAACAACAACTTATAAATAATATTAAAATCAGGCACAGCCTTTGCAATCTCTGTCTAAACGCTGGATTTCTGGCGACAAATCAGCAGATTTGCGAGGTGTTTATGACGATTTCAACAGCACAGGCCAATTCGGGTAACCCGTCCTCCGTGGCCGATGTCAGCAATATGCTGGGAAATCGCAGTGGTGTGAGTGAAGAGCGTCAGGTTCTGAACCGTACCCTCAATCTTTTCAACCAAATGTCGCGCCAACTGAGCGACACCTACGAGCAACTGGAAACCCAGGTAGAGCAGCTCAGTGGTGAGTTGGCCCAGGTGTCTCGGCAGCGCATGAAAGAGCTGGCCGAAAAAGAGCGTCTGGCTAATGAACTGGCGTTGCTGCTGAACATGCTGCCCGCTGGCGTTCTGCTACTGGATCGCAACGGTATTGTGACCAAAGCCAATCCGGTGGCGGAACAGCTGCTGGCACCGCTGGCGGATGTGAATTCCATTTTGGGCCAGCGTTGGCGTGTGCTGATCAGTCGCTGCTTTGCGCCACGCCACGACGATGGCCACGAAGTGTCCCTGAAAAACGGCCGTCGGGTACTGATTCGTACCAACCCCATGACTGAACAGCCTGGCCAACTGGTGCTGCTGACGGACATGACTGAAACCCGCGCCCTGCAAACCAAATTGGCCCAGCATCAGCGCCTGTCTGCGATGGGCAAAATGGTTGCCTCGCTTGCCCATCAGGTGCGGACGCCGCTGTCGGCTGCGACGCTTTACGCTGGCCATCTGGCTAATCCGGATCTTGATCAAAACAGCCGCGAACGCTTCGCTGGCAAATTGATGGAGCGTTTACGCCATCTGGAGCATCAGGTGCGCGACATGCTGATCTTTGCTCGTGGTGATTTGCCACTGCACGACGACATCAGCCTGGCAGACCTGATGGAAGACCTTGAGGCCGCCATGGAAGTGCCGATGGTGCAAAACAACGGCCTCTACCACATCGACAACCAGTGCCCGGACAAAATCATCCACTGCAACCGCGATGCACTGGTCAGCGGTTTGATGAACCTGATCAACAATGCGCTGGAAGCCTGTCGTGAAGCCCGCACGCCAACCATTCGGCTGGCGCTGGTGTGTCGAGAAACCGGTGACGACGCCGCACCGGGTATTTCCATCCAGATTTCCGACAACGGCCCGGGCCTCAACAGCGAGCAAAAGCAGCAGGTACTGGAGCCATTCAACAGCAGCAAACCCAATGGCACTGGCCTTGGCCTTGCGGTGGTACAGGCCATTGCCCGTGCCCACGGCGGTTTGTTGACCCTGGAAGACAGCGATGTTGGCGGCCTCTGTGCCAACGTACGAATCCCGCTTGCCAGCACTCAGGCTGATGCAGGCCCCCACACTACCAACGCGTGAGGTACTTGATATGCAGATTCTGGTAGTTGAAGACGATCCGCAACTGCGCGAAGCCGTGGTTGATAGCCTCGAAATCAAAGGTCATTCCGTTACCGCCGCGCGCGATGGTCTGGACGCCTGTGTGGCACTGCAAAACCAGACGCCAGACCTGATACTGTCGGACATTAATATGCCAGGCATGGACGGTCTGACGCTGCTGGGCAAGGTGCGTGAGGAACATCCTTGGCTGCCGATGGTGCTGATGACCGCCTACGGCGACGTTAGCCAGGCGGTGCAAGCCATGCAGCGGGGTGCCAATGACTACCTGATGAAGCCGTTTGAGCACAGTGAGCTGGACAGCTTGCTGCAACCGTTCGATCAGCAGCCGCAGCAGCGCAAACAGCGGAAGGAAGAACTGCCGGTGGCCAATTCCGTGGCCAGCCGTCAGCTGTTTCAAATGGCGGAACGAGTGGCGCAAACCGACTCCACGGTGCTGATCAGCGGCGAAAGCGGTACCGGTAAGGAAGTGCTGGCACGTTATATTCACCAGCATTCCGAACGGGCAGACCAACCCTTTGTGGCAATTAACTGCGCAGCGATCCCGGAAAACATGCTCGAAGCCATGCTGTTCGGTTACGAAAAAGGCGCTTATACCGGCGCTTACCAGTCATCGCCGGGCAAGTTTGAACAAGCCCAGGGCGGCACCTTGCTGCTGGACGAAGTCACTGAAATGGACGCCGGTTTGCAAGCCAAGCTGTTGCGCGTTCTGCAAGAGCGCCAGGTAGAACGACTGGGCGGCAAACGTACCATCAATCTGGATGTGCGCATCATTGCCACCACCAACCGTGAACTGGCTGACTACGTCGCCGAAGGCAATTTCCGCGAAGACCTTTACTACCGTCTCAGTGTTTTCCCGCTCACCTGGTTGCCACTGCGAGAACGCAGTGATGACATTATCCCGCTGGCCAAACGACTGCTGACCCACCATGCCGGTAAAATGAAGCGTCGTGCGCCAGTGCTGATGCCGGATGCAGAACAGAAACTGTTGCACCACAGCTGGCCGGGCAATGTCCGTGAGCTGGACAACACCATGCAACGGGCGTTGATTCTGCAAACCGGTGCGCAGCTGTTTGCCTCGGATCTGATCCTGACGCCGGTGCCGGGCCAACGCACCAATGCCGCCAGCGTTACCGCGCAATTCAATCACACCGCCAACGATCGACAGGGCGCAAGCACTGTAGAACTCGCTGAGGAGTTGAATTCCGTTCATTACACAGGCGGCCACACAGCCAGTTACGGTAGCTCGATGGCTGCTGCTGCGATGGAAGAAGGCCGTTTGGGCAACGATTTACGCCACCGCGAAGTGGAGTTGATCGTAAAGGCCATTCGGGAAGAACCAAGCCGTAAGGAAGCTGCCGACCGTTTGGGCATCAGCCCAAGAACCTTGCGCTACAAGGTAGCCAAGCTGCGGGAAGAAGGCATTGATATTGAAGCCATGATCTGACAATGGCGGGGCAATGCGGGCGGGCCGCCCGGATGCCGGACCACCTTCCTCCCACATTGGACCACGCTCTGGGAAACATTCGGAGCCGGCTTGCCTGCGATAGGGGGGCAAGCGCAGCATCCTGTTCAGATGAATGATTTGTAGGAGTCAATTCATTGCCGAATGCGGGCGGGTCGCCCGCGCTCCTGACAGTTCTACAGGGTCTTTAAGACTGGGCACGGGTCAGCTTCGACGACAGCAGGCTGTACACACCCAAATACGCTACCGACGCCAACAAACTGGCCACGGTGCCCCATTGCAGCCCCAGCAGCGGATAGGCATAACTGACGCTCAGGGCATACACCACCAGGCTGCCGATGCCGTCCGGGTAATGCTTGATGGCGGTCGACAACACAGCAGCTCCCTGGCTCAGGTGCAAAATCAGCATCAAAGGGAAGAAACTCACCGGAAAGGCCGCCAGCAAACCGGCCCGCTCCGGTCCCAGCCACTCGGCGATGCCGGTAATCATTAAAATGGTCGCCGTTGCCATCCCGGCTCTGAACAGCATTTTTCCCATTCGACTATGAAACCAGCCGGACGCCACCCGATGGCACTGTGCCGTTGGCTGTTTCTGCTCCGGAATACGCTTGAACACCGACCGCACCAGCACAATCACCAGTACCACAACGGCCAGCGCCAGCCAGCGATTGGCCGGCAAAAACTGCAACAGTGCACTGGATGCCAGAAAGCACAGCAAGCCAGCTGCAATGGCCAGCGGCAAGCTCGAAAGCCTTGGAAAACGTCGAATCACCAGCCAGTAACCCAGTGCCAAAAACACCGCCGAACTGAGCCCTGAGAGGGTATAGAGAGCGCTGGTCGCAGCGAACGCTTCGCCGTGTTGCCAACCAAAGAAATACAGCGCAATACCGGTGCCTAGCGGAAAGCCCGCCAGCAAGCCCGCGTGTTTTGGCCCCAGTCGTTCGGCGACGACGGCCAGTAAAACAACCGTAAGAAAGGTGATCAGAATTTTGGCAAGAATCAGCACTGCGGGGTCTACCGTTGTTATCGTTTTAGGAAGCCCAGTTAACCGCTGATTTTCAGTGGCTGCAATTCGGGCTTTTACATAAAAACTACTGACAGACGGAGTCATCAACCGGCAGCAAACCGTCCTGCATAGCTTGCTGCAAGGCAATGCGGCCAGCAAGCCACAAGGGGTAGCTGCGGTCGGGGTTTTTGTCTTTGGCAGCCTGAACGGCCTTGATCTGACCGGTGATTCTTACCGCATGGGCGAGGTCGGCAGCGCTTACCCAGATAAACTGATTGCGTTCACCGGGGGTGCCACAACGGGATTTTTCAATCTGCTCGGCATCCACAAACGGCACCTGCCAGACATAACTGTAGAAGGGGCCAATGACCGAACGTGGTTGGCCCTGAAGCTGGTCGGCAAGCGGTGCCTCGAAGGCGCAGCGGGTTTCTTCCCGAAACTCGCGGGCCGCGGTATCCGCAATGCGCTCGTCTTTTTCGCCACCACCACCGAAAGCGGCCCACCCCTTGCGGTTGGGGCCTTTGTCGTAAGCCAGCAACACCAGTGCCTGATGGTCGCGGCAGGCGTAACCGACCACACCGGCAGGCGGTTCCGCGAACACCGCAAACGAGCTGGCAACCAGTACGGGCAGCATCACAAAGCCGGTTAGCAGGGTGGTGAAGGGCGAAGGTTTGCGGAAAGGCATGCAGTGTCCTTGCGTCGATGCGTGGCACCGAGGGCGTTATCTTGAATCGGGTAGAAATTTATTAAATCTGGCAGAAACAGAATTCGCTGGAACAGCGTCAGGGACGCCAACGATATTGGTTCAGGCTTACCTTGCCATCCGGGGTAACCAGAATGCCCTCGGCGCGCAGCCGGTCTGCCTGTTCGCTGCCGCCGCCGTCTGCTGGCAAGGAAATCTTGCCTTGGGCGTTAATCACCCGATGCCAGGGTAATTTACTGCCTTCAGGCAGTTGCTTCAGCATTTGGCCGACCCAACGAGCGCGGCGCGGAAAACCCACCAGATCAGCAAGCTGACCGTAGGTCACCACATTTCCTTCGGGGACGCTGGCCAGCATGGTAAACAGCCGAATGTCGTGTGCTGTAGCCACAATGGCGGAATGAGCATGACTTGCCATTGGATTCTGCCTGTCCATGTAACGATAGCGCAGTGGTATCACATTGTTGTGACCTTGGATAGCACAGCGGCCAAATCTGGCCAATTGGCTATCCAAGTGCGCGAATTGTCTACGCTTTCGGGCGCTGTTTTGCCGGTGTTGGTTTTCGGGCGCTGATTTTCAGAAGAACAGGAGCCTGATTACAGACGCAAGCCACCGTCCACTTCAACCACCCGACCCGACATATAGTCATTTTCCATCAAAAAGGCGACGGCATGGGCAATTTCGTCCGGCTGGCCCATACGACCGGCTGGAATCATTTTGCTGATGTGATCCAGCGCTTCCGGCTTCATACCTGCGGTCATCTCGGTGGCAATAAAGCCCGGCGCAATGGCGTTTGCCCGAATCTTGTAACGTGCCAGCTCTTTTGCCCACACCACGGCCAGACTGGCAACACCGGCCTTGGCGGCAGAATAGTTACTCTGGCCCATGTTACCGGCGCGGGAAATGCTGGAAATATTGACGATGCAGCCTTCGCTTTGGGTGTTGATCATCTGGATGGCAGCTTCACGGCCACACAGGAACACACCGGTCAGGTTCACATCAATCACCGACTGCCAGTGGGACAACGACATCTTGCTGACCTCGCCATCCTTCACTTTCACCATCAAACCGTCGCGCAGAATACCGGCGTTGTTCACCAGACCATTGAGCGCGCCAAAATCGTAAGCGATGGCCTTGAAGGTGGTTTCTACCTCGGATTCGCTGGCAACGTTGCAGCGATAGCTCTTGCCGCTGCTGCCGGCTGCTTCAATCTGTCCTAGGGTTTCGGCCATGTGCTCATCATTGATATCGATAACGGCGATGCGGGCACCACGGCTGGCCAAAAAGACCGCCATTGCGCGGCCGAGTCCCTGGCCTGCACCGGTAATGGCGATGACTTTGTCTTGTAAATTCATTGGGATCTCCAGCGGGACTGTCGATTAAGAGAATGGCCAAAGTATAGCGCTGAATACCACAAAGCAGGCCATTACCGGTTTTTAGTCGAGCTAGTAACGGCATTGCAGGCCGGGCAGAAGGGTATTCAGAACAGCCTCACAGCTGGAAAAGCCAGCCCAAACCGTCAGCAAATCAGCGTCATAACCTTGAAATAACCTCCGCCGCCCTAATTTAATAAAACAGACGAATTCAAAACTGGCTGGAATTTTCCCAAGTAAACGCATCCAACCAGACAGAAAACAACGCACATCGGGAGGTTCGAGTGCCTTTTCTACTGATTTTTATCATCGTACCCATCATTGAGCTTGCGGTACTGATTCAGGTGGGTGGTCTGATTGGCGTATTGCCGACCATCGCCATTATTTTTGTTACCGCCATCCTTGGCGTGCGCCTGCTGAAACAGCAAGGCGCTGGCGTACTGCTGCGTGCTCAACAAAAAATGCAAGAAGGCGGACTGCCAGCCAGCGAGCTGGCCGAAGGCTTCTTACTGGCACTGGCTGGTGCACTGCTGCTGACCCCAGGCTTTGTTACCGACGCCTTTGGTTTCTCGCTGCTGGTACCGGCTGTTCGTCACGCGATGCTTGGTCGTGTAACTGACTTCATCAAACCCAAGGTAATGATGGGCGGACAATTTGGTCAGGGGCCATTTGGTGGGGCGCGCCATCAGGAAACCGAAGTTGAAGTAGAGCCAGAACCATTTGGCGGTCAACAACGCCCCCAGCGCGACCGTGGTGTCAGCCATCACCGGCCTGAAGTGATTGATGGTGAATACCGTCGCGAGGATTGATTGCCGTTCAAACACAGAAGTCCTAAACGCAAAAGCCGGATCACATGATCCGGCTTTTGCGTTTCTGAAGGGCTGGTTTGTGGATGCCTTGTGTGTGGATTTTTGGGAGCCCGAAGTAATGTGGGAGCGAGCTTGCTCGCGAAAATCCATCGGCAGCAAGCTACCTCCCACAGTGCTTGTTATTATCCTTGAGCGAAGGTAACCCAGTTCTTGATAGGCAACCTGGGAGCGCGAGCGGCCCGCCCGCAGATAGCGGCGCCACCGCATTCGGCAATGAATTGCCTCCTACAAATCATTCACCTGAATAGGATGGTGCGCTGCGTCCATCACAGCTAATCGCAGGCAAGCCAGCTCCCGCCGGGAGCGCGGGCCGCTGGCCCGCATTCGGCAATGAATTGCCTCCTACAAATCATTTATCCAAGCCCCGTAGGGCGCGCACGGCGCACCGCAGCCTCTCTCTCAAAAACTAAAATAGCCAAAATTAATAAAAACCAGAAAATCAGTAGAAAACTTTTTTATCTCGCAGGTGTTGAAAACCACTTGGCCGTCCATATCTAGGAATTACAAGAATTTGGGGAGGCTGGCATACATCGCCCAGCCACCCCCGTTTAAAGCAAACATGCTTCAAAATTGGAGAGAACCTCAAATGAATATCCGTCCTCTACACGATCGCGTCGTTGTTCGTCGCAAGGAAGAAGAGCAAACCACTGCTGGCGGTATCCTGCTGCCAGGTTCCGCCGCTGAAAAACCAAACCAGGGCGAAGTGGTAGCTGTCGGTACTGGTCGCGTTCTGAATAACGGTGAAGTTCAGCCGCTGGCAGTAAAAGCCGGTGACACTGTTGTGTTCGGCAAATACTCCGGTTCCAACACCATCGAAATTGGTGGCGAAGAACTGTTGATCCTGAACGAAAGCGAAATCTACGGCGTACTGGAGTCCTGAGTTTCCGGACCCACGCATACAACTGATTCGTTCAAACATCGTTAATACGACACACAATTTTTGAGGAAAACATCATGGCTGCTAAAGAAGTCAAATTTGGTAACGACGCTCGCGTCAAAATGCTGGAAGGCGTAAACATTCTGGCCAACGCCGTTAAGGTAACCCTGGGTCCTAAAGGCCGTAACGTGGTACTGGAAAAGTCTTTCGGTGGTCCAACCATCACTAAAGACGGCGTATCCGTAGCCAAGGAAATCGAACTGGAAGACAAGTTCGAAAACATGGGCGCCCAGATGGTTAAGGAAGTTGCTTCCCAGGCCAACGACAAAGCCGGTGACGGTACCACCACTGCAACTGTACTGGCCCAAGCCATTGTAAACGAAGGCCTGAAAGCCGTTGCTGCTGGCATGAACCCAATGGACCTGAAGCGCGGCATCGACAAGGCAACTGCTGCCGTTGTTGAACAGCTGGCTGCTCAAGCCAAGCCATGTAAAGACAGCAAGGCCATTGCTCAGGTTGGTACCATCTCTGCCAACTCCGACGCTGAAGTGGGTCAGATGATTGCTGACGCCATGGACAAAGTTGGTCTGGAAGGCGTAATCACCGTTGAAGAAGCCAAAGGCTTCGCCGACGAACTGGACGTGGTTGAAGGTATGCAGTTCGACCGTGGTTACCTGTCTCCATACTTCGTAACCAACCAGGAAAAAATGACCGCCGAGCTGGACAACCCGCTGATCCTGCTGGTCGACAAGAAGATCGACAACCTGCAGGAACTGATTCCAGTACTGGAAAACGTTGCCAAGTCCGGTCGTCCACTGCTGATCGTTGCTGAAGACGTTGAAGGTCAGGCACTGGCTACTCTGGTTGTTAACAACCTGCGCGGTACCTTCAAGGTTGCTGCTGTTAAGGCTCCAGGTTTCGGCGACCGTCGTAAAGCCATGCTGCAAGACATCGCGATTCTGACCGGCGGTCAGGTAATCAGCGAAGAAGTTGGCATGTCTCTGGAAGGCACCACTCTGGATATGCTGGGTACTGCCAACAAGGTTGTGATCAGCAAAGAAAACACCGTGGTTGTTGACGGCGCTGGCCAACAAGCTGAAGTAAACGCACGCGTTGAACAGATCCGTGCTGAAATCGCTTCTTCTACCTCCGACTACGACAAGGAAAAACTGCAAGAGCGCGTAGCCAAACTGGCTGGCGGTGTTGCCGTTATCAAAGTTGGCGCTGGTTCCGAAGTAGAAATGAAAGAGAAGAAAGACCGCGTAGACGACGCCCTGAACGCTACCCGCGCTGCGGTAGAAGAAGGCGTAGTTGCTGGTGGTGGTGTTGCTCTGGTACGCGCTCTGGCGAACGTATCTGTAGAAGGCGACAACGAAGACCAGAACGTTGGTATTGCCCTGGCCCTGCGTGCCATGGAAGCCCCAATCCGTCAGATCGCTGGCAACGCCGGTGCTGAAGGTTCCGTAGTTGTAGACAAAGTGAAAGCAGGCGAAGGCTCCTTCGGCTTTAACGCTGCCACTGGCGAATACGGCGACATGATCGAAATGGGTATCCTGGACCCAGCCAAAGTAACCCGTTCTTCCCTGCAAGCTGCTGCTTCCGTTGCTGGTCTGATGATCACCACCGAAGCCATGGTTGCCGAGCTGCCTAAAGAAGAAGGCGCCGGCATGCCAGATATGGGTGGTATGGGCGGTATGGGTGGAATGGGAGGTATGATGTAAGGCCAAAACCTTCATCATATTCCCGGCTACCAAGCCTTAAAGAAACCCGCGTTGAGATATCTCAACGCGGGTTTTTTATTGGGTTTTTATTGATTAGTAACCAGCAAAACCTGCATACGTCGGAGGAGTTTCCATGTATGCCTGACCAGTATAATTTTGAAATCGTAAAAATCTGTGCTCACTTTTTCGGATTGCTTGCTCGCTTTGTCAGTCACTGCTACTGTAAGTGGCTGAAATCAGGGATGTTATTGTTAAGGTTTACAAGTTAATGCGCACTCCTCAGGGAATTAATGCGCATGCGCGCTTTGCCGGATAGGGAGGTATCAAAAAATGGAGCTTTTTCTATTAAAATCAAAGAGTTGTAATTGTTTTTTAGAGGTTGCCTTACTCAGAAACCGCGCATGCGCACTAATAACCTGTTATGGAAAAGGATTGAGTTTTGAATAATCACGTTAAAGACTTTCTGAAAAGCCGATCCATTAAGGAAGATATTGAGCTTAATGAGTATATCGTAGATACAATTAATATATTAGAAGAATGTGATTCTCTCGTTAGAGAAGCAATTTCTAAAAATCTTGATACTCTGAACTCCCAAATTGATTTTGCAATAATGTGGGATATGTACGAGAGAAGCTATGAGTACGCATGTGGTTCGCTGAGTCTCCTGATTGTTGGGCAATTGCAGTCATGTGAAGCATCTTGTAGAACTGCGATTGAAGGAGCTGTTAATCTTCACTTCGTTAGCTTAGGGGACTCCATCGGAAAAATAATTTCCTATTTTAGGAATCATTTCGAGGTTGAGAGAAAGCAAAATGTAAATTGGAGGAGTTCCGTAGACGCCGCAAATGTGGATGAGGCTGCTAAACAGCATCATCGAGCGTTGATTGACGGAAAAAATGATGCCTTAGATAAATATGAAGCAGTATTGAGGAAGGCTATGTCAGAGAGAGGCATCAATATTAATGACTTTGAGCCTAAGTGGCCCAGTGCTTTTGACAGGTTTCGTATGATCGATGATGAGGTTGGTTATCGAACAGTATACGTTGCTTTGTGTTCACAGTCCCATAATGATCCAGAAGATCTGTTGAATCATTTTGTCTGTAGAGCTATCGGTAATGACGGGTTTACTTCGGCCAAAAAAGCTGAGCAGTACTTCTTTTCTATCTATATGGTCCTGCAGGCCGTTAAATACCATGCAATGGCTAGTGCAATGTATTTAGGTAAGTTCAATATTTCGTGCGATGATTTAGCTCATAAATATAATAAGGCACTAGAAGTGATGGGGCTGGCTATGGAGCATAAGAATTCACTCCTCAATGAGTTGTCAGGCCAGTAACGGCGGCCTTTCCCATAACAAGTGCAGGCAAGGGACGCTCCTGTCGTCGCGCCCCTGCTGCTAGCGTTATAACTCATGAGAGATCGTAGAGCAAAATGAAGGTAATCTCGACGTTAGTAGCAGGCTCTCTATTTGTCGCAGTCATAGCGTATTTTGGTTTTGGTGCAATCAATGAGCATATTGATAGTAAGTCCGGTGCTATCGTTGAAGAGGTACTTTCAGACAATACTATTAGCCAACTTAAGTTGCTCTCAGAAGTGCGGTTACTGTTAAATACAGGTGAAGTTTCCCAGGCTAATAACAAGCTTTCTGAGTCTGTTGATACATTGGTGTATATTCTTCAAAACAATTGCACTTTACCAAAGTGCGAGGAAGCGCTGCGTAACTATGAGGGCAAGTAAAGTTATAACAAGCAAAGGCAGCATCGCCCTTGATCTTCCCCCGTTTTACCGGACACCTTTTTAACGACGAAAAGGTGTTCTATGCCAGCTTACAAAAACCAGAAAAAGACAAAGCAATATTCGCTTGAATTTAAACGCTCGGCGGTTGAGATGAGTCTTGAAGAGGATGTTCAAGTGCAGCAAGTTGCAGAGCGTTTGGACATACACCCGTTCATGCTGTCACGATGGCGAAAAGAATATCGGGAAGGTCAGCTGAAGCCCTCTCGGCAACCATCAAGAGTAGTGAAGACGAACGTGAGCAAAGCGAAGAAAGCGGCATCGACCCCCCAGGAATCCAGTGAGCTTCGCAAGCTCAAACGAGAGAATGAGCGCCTGAAAAAGGAGCTCGATCTGGTAAAAAAGTGGCAACGATTTCTCGCAGTGCCTACTACCAGTGGCTGACGCCCTCGGAATCTGTACGACAGCTGTCAGACCGACAACTGGTGAAGCGCATCGCTCATGTGTTTGAAGGCAGTGATGGCATCTATGGTTCGCCCAGAGTTCATAGGGAGCTAAGGCGTGAGGGAATCCGGGTTGGCGAGAAACGAGTGGCGAGATTAATGCAGCAGTATGGAATGAGAGGACGCTGTTCACGAGTTTACAAACCAGCTCCAAAAGGCACGAGAGAGTACTACAGCAAGCATCCGAATCGCTTGATTGATGCAGGTAAACCAACCGCATTGAACCAGCAATGGGTGGGAGATGTGACGTACTTGAAGGTTGGCAAAAAGTGGCTCTACCTGTCGACGGTCATGGATCGATTTTCTCGTCGTATCCTGAGTTGGAAGCTGAGCCATGAAAGAACCGCCAGGGTCACATGTCAGGTATTGAAACGAGCGTTAAAAGCCAGCGGGAGTGATGGTTCCGGTATCATCTTTCATACAGACCGTGGCAGTGAGTATGGCGCTGAGGCAGTGCAAAAACTGCTTGGGGGCAAAGGGATGATTGCGAGCATGAACCGACCGGGAAAGTGTACTGACAACGGAGCTATGGAGTCGTTCTTTCACAGCCTGAAAGCGGAAAAGTTAACCGGCAATATTTGGAAAACATACTCAGGGTTAAAATCGGCGCTCAAACAGTATATTGATCGTTTCTACAACAGAACTCGCCTGCACTCTGGCTTGGGATACATGAGTCCGTTAGAGTACGAGGCGATAAATGGATAACTGCAATGTGTCCGGAAAAGCGGGTGAGGATCACCCTGCGGGCTGGACGTGCTAACGCTTTGGGCGTTAACTGTCACCATGAATAAAGCACTGTACTTAACCATCATTTTTCTACTTCCGGTTATCTCGGTGTTAATTCCTATGGATCATTTTCAAGCTATATGGGTTTGGGTTTATGTCCCACTTGGGTTGGCCTACGCAACATACATTTGGTTTCAGCCAAATGAGCACATGATGAAGTTCATCACGCTAACGCCACTATTTTTTCTTATAGCAGTATTGGTCATTTTTCCCGCTTGGGTGGCTGTTGAATCTGGTCTTTATGCAGGGTTACAGTTTTTGGGCGTGGTGGCCATAATCGCAATACCGTCTTCGGTCATTGTTGGGGCCACTTATGTTTTACTAGCTTATGGTATCTACGTTGTTTTCAAAAAGTATGGCTTGCTGCCAGCAAACAGTTAGCAAGGCCATTAACTTCGCGCCTATCGGCGCCGGACAGCCTACGCTGAGCTCCGGCTGCCGGTTATGGCGGCGATAATTTTCTCTCAAACCTTACTAAAGGATTTTTCCATGAAGTTATTTGCCATCGCTTTTTTCCTTTTCCTATTCACTGGATGCACGACATTACAAGATGCAAAAAATGCGCGAGGGACAGGCAAATCTGAAACATATGCGCAAGATTACAATGTAGTTTGGAGTGCAGCAGTCCAAGTCGTAGATGAGTCAAACCTTGACTTGATTTCAAAAGATAAAGAAGAAGGCGTTATCCTTGGACAAAAAGGAATGTCTGCATTTAGCTATGGCGAGAATGTAGCTGTATTTGTAGATGAGAAAGGCGAAGACCAAACGAGTGTAGAAGTTGTCTCAAAAAGAGTTCTTAAAACCAATATAGTTGCCAAAGATTGGACGAATTATATATTGACAAAAATTCGGGAGATGTTTGAGTAGAAACCAAACCAGAAAATTATAACAAGCAAATCATGGCGCAGAAAAGCTGCTGGGACCTCCGTTCCGGCGCTTCGCGCCTGCACTACGGCCCCATATTTGGGCGTTAAATATCTTGAGAGTATGCGGATGGAGTCAAGTATGAGTGAATTGCCTCGTTCCCACGCTCCGCGTGGTAATGAACGGATTTATAAAAGCACAGGAACACATCCCATGTAACATCGTGGGGATCAGTCGCAAGCCGCCATCATGTAACACAGGGTCGGGACGCACAGCCTTATTGCTAATAGCCATCATCGCAAATAAGCCCGTAGGTCCCGGTTTATTCCTTCAATATTCCCCAGTGCTCAGGGGCTAAACGCTCAAGCCCCAGTTCTTCCCGAATAATCTCCGCACCGGCGGCCAGTGCTTGCAGTTTGCCGTTGGCGACTTCTTTGCTCAGTGGTGCCATGCCACAGTTGGTGCATGGGTAGAGTTTGTAGGCGTCGACGTATTTGAATGCTTCACGCAGTACCGCAGCCACTTCCTCCGGGCTTTCAACCTTGTTGGCAGCGACGGATGAGTAAGTAGCGCAACCCTGAAGGTTCGGCATCGACTGCTCTCGATTCCAGCTGCATTCGATCACTGCGACAGTTCGGCCGTCAGGCGGTTGCTGGGCCCGATGGGTCTTTAAGTTATCCAATCATGACTGAAATATTATTTTCAGTATTATTTCGAAATACGTTGACTTCGATGTGGGTGAGGCCTATTGTGGCCGCAGCTTGAAAGTAAGTCAGTTTTTATTACCTCCATTACGTAGCAATCTAGCAGTTTCTCGTCCTGTAGTTTCTGAAAATCAATTTATATTTCCCGCGATTATTTGTCCGTTTTTGGACAATTCTATTATTTTCTACAGGATATTTATCATGTCTAATAAAACTACTGGCATTGTAAAATGGTTTAACGAAGCGAAAGGTTTCGGTTTTATCGAACAGAAATCCGGCCCTGATGTGTTCGCACATTTCAGCGCTATCGCCAGCACTGGCTTCAAGACCCTGGCAGAAGGCCAGCAGGTTGAGTTCACTGTGACTCAAGGTCAAAAAGGCCCACAAGCCGAGAATATCGTAGCCATCTAATCGCTGCGTTATTCCAAAAAGCAGGATAGTTCATTCTGCTTTTTAAGAACCTGAGATCTGCCGAGTATTTTGGGTTGATAAAAGCCGTTAAATCGATGATTTAACGGCTTTTTTGTTTTCTGGGTTTGATTTAAATTTTCGATTTCAAGACAGCGGCTGCAATATGAGGCAATTTGGAGACGATGGCTCCACGTATGTCTGAGTGGAGATGTAACCCTCCCCAAAAACTGAGCCATTCATAACTGGAGATTTTCCGGGATAATCAACGCACTAAGGAGATCGTCTCATGCGTAAATCCCGCTTCACTGAAAGCCAGATCATCACCATCCTCAAAGCCGTCGAAGCCGGTCGAACCGTGAAGGACGTATGCCGTGAACACGGCGTATCCGAAGCCACGTATTACAACTGGAAAAGCAAATACAGCGGTATGGAAGCTTCCGACGTCAAGCGGATGAAAGACATGGAGTCCGAGCTTTCCCAGCTCAAACGCATGTACGCTGACCTGGCCCTGGAAAACCGAGCGCTCAAGGATGTGATCGAAAAAAAGCTCTGACACCCGCAGAGAAGCGCTTATTGGTCGATGCCCTGAAAGGCGAGCATCAACTCAGCGAACGTCGCAGTTGCCGAGCGTTGAATATCGCCCGAAGCGCCTATCACTACCGTCCCGATCCGCATCGGGATGATGCGGTCATTGAGGCTTTGCAAAGTGTCTCGGAGAGGTACCCGAGATATGGCTTCCGCAAACTCTTCGTGAAGTTGCGAAAGCTCGGGCATCCGTGGAATCACAAGCGGGTGTATCGGATCTATTGCCAGCTGAAGCTGAACCTTCGACGCAAAGGCAAGCAGCGGTTGCCGAACAGGTATCCGCAACCGCTGGCAGTGCCTGACGCAGAAAATCGTAGCTGGTCGATGGATTTTATGAGTGATGCGCTCAAATGCGGACGGCGGTTCAGGACGTTCAACGTTGTTGATGACTTCAATCGTGAAATACTCGGGATTGAAATCGATTTGAACCTGCCCTCCAGGCGAGTCATCCGTACATTGGATAGAATTGCGGAATGGCGCGGCTATCCTGCTCAGATCCGCATGGACAATGGGCCAGAATTTACAGCACTGGTGTTAGCGGAATGGGCTGAAGAGCATGGCGTGAAATTGGAGTTTATCAAACCGGGGAAGCCGACCCAGAATGGCTACGTAGAACGGTTCAACCGAACTTACAGAACGGAAATACTGGATTATTATCTCTTCAGCGATCTGGACGAAGCCAGAGACATTACCAGTCGCTGGATGAGGGAGTACAACGAAGAACGACCACACGAATCACTCGGGGATCTGACACCAAGCGAGTATCGTGAACAAACAAACACCCCGGAAAACCTCTAATAAAGAGTGGTACTAATCAGGGGAGGGTTACAGAGACTACGGTCAGTCCAACCAATCTGTTGTAAGTAGGCGTTGATTGGCACCTGTCATCTGGCTCGACGTTGAAACAGTAAAGTAATCCCGATAATACGTTTGATTTCCCTGCAATAGCACGGATGTCTTTGCCTGCCTGCAAAACTTATCAGGGTAATATTGACGATGCGCTGGCTCAGGTCCCTATGTAACCTTCCAATATGTCTCGTTCCCACGCTCCGCGTGGCAATGAACGGCTGTACCAAAGCTATAAACATTGCAGGAGCTTCTGAGCCTCGGGATCAATCGCAAGCTGCCATCATGTAGAAAAGGGCCGGGACGCACAGCTTTATTGCCAATAGCCATCATCGCAAATAAGCCCGCAGGTCCCGGTTTATTCCTTCAATATTCCCCAGTGCTCAGGGTTAAACGCTCAAGCCTCCAGTTCTTTCCGAATAATCTCTGCACCGGCGGCCAGGGCACGCAGTTTGCCGTTGGCGACTTCTTTGCTCAGCGGTGCCATGCCGCAGTTGGTGCATGGGTAGAGTTTGTCGGCATCGACGTATTTGAGTGCTTCACGCAGTACCGCAGCCACTTCTTCCGGGGTTTCTACGGTGTTGGTGGCCACGTCGATGGCGCCAACCATGACTTTTTTGCCGCGAATCAGTTCAATCAGTTCCATCGGTACGTGGGAGTTGATGCATTCCAGTGAAACGATGTCGATGCTGGATTGTTGCAGGCGCGGGAACACTTCTTCGTACTGACGCCATTCGTTGCCGAGGGTTTTCTTCCAGTCGGTGTTGGCTTTGATGCCGTAGCCGTAGCAGATGTGTACGGCGGTTTCGCATTTCAGGCCTTCGGCGGCGCGTTCGAGGGCGGCGATGCCCCAGTCGTTCACTTCTTCGAAGAAAACGTTAAAGGCCGGTTCATCGAATTGGATGATGTCGACGCCTGCCGCTTCCAGTTCCTTGGCTTCTTCGTTCAGAATTTTGGCAAATTCCCAGGCCAGTTTTTCGCGGCTTTTGTAGTGGTCGTCGTACAGGGTGTCGATCATGGTCATTGGGCCAGGCAGTGCCCATTTGATCGGTTGGTCGGTTTGGCTGCGCAGGAATTTGGCGTCTTCTACAAACACGGGTTTTTTGCGCTCTACGGCACTGACGACGCCGGGTACGCTGGCGTCGTAGCGGTTGCGGATGCGCACGGTTTTGCGGTTTTCAAAATCGACGCCGTGCAGGTGTTCAATAAAGGTGGTGACAAAGTGCTGACGGGTTTGTTCGCCGTCGCTGACAATGTCGATACCAGCCTGGGTTTGGTCCAGCAGGGACAAACGCAGGGCGTCTTGTTTGCCCAGCACCAGTTGTTCGTCTTGCAGTTTCCACGGTGACCAGAGTTTCTCCGGTTCGGCCAGCCATACGGGTTTTGGCAGGCTGCCAGCGGTGGAGGTTGGGAGTAGCTTTTTCATGGTTTGAATTCTTTCTGAGCTGAATTGGATTTTTGCGAAAACGAGTGACACATAAAAAACGGCCGACGCCTCTTGTATTGGGTGGGCGTCTGGCCACTTACGTTTTTCAAACAAACGGTGTTTTAGAAACTGGTGTTGTTAAACGACGGGTTGTTGAAGGTCAGGTTGGCCGTCCACTGTTCCAGCAGGCCGCGGTACGGCTTGATGAAGTGTTCTTCGGCAAACTTGCCTTGCTGTTTGGCCAGCCGGCTGCGTTCTTCGCGGTCGTACACAATCTGGGTTACCGAGTGATCTGCGTGTTTCAGGTTAGGCTGGTAGGTTTGGCCAGCCACTGAGTTGGCGTTGTAGATCTCCGGGCGATAAATCTTCTGGAAGGTTTCCATGGTGGCGATGGTGCTAATCAACTCCAGGTTGGTGTAGTCGGTCAGCAGGTCGCCAAAGAAGTAGAACGCCAGCGGTGCAACGCTGTTTGGCGGCATAAAGTAGCGCACCTGCAAGCCCATCTTCTTGAAATACTGTTCGGTCAGCGAGGTTTCGTTTGGCTCGTATTCCACGCCCAGTACCGGGTGTTCGTTTTCGGTTTTCTGGTACACCTTGCTGTCGGATACGCTCAGGCAGATGACCGGCAGCTTGCTGAAGTGTTGGGCGTAGGTGTCGGAATGCACAAAGCTCTGGAACAGCTTGCCGTGCAGGTCGCCGAAGTTGGCTGGCACGCTGAAGCCGGTTTTGCCTTTGTTGTACTCCAGCAGTTCAACGCTGAAGTCGTAGTCGCGCACGTAGGAGGAGAAGTTGTTGCCAACGATGCCTTCAATACGCTTGCCGGTTTTGTGATCGACGATGTTGGTTTTCAGTACTTCGATGCTTGGGAATGACTGGCCGTTACCTGCTTGCTGCACATCTACCTGAATATCTACTGACACAATTTCCAGCTCTACCGAGTAACGGTCGGCATTGGGGTTGTCCCAGTAGGCCAGGGCGTTAAAGCGGTTGTTGATCATGCGCAGGGCGTTTTTCAGGTTCTGCTCGCGGCTTTCACCACGGGCCAGATTGGCGAAGTTGGTGGTCGCACGGGTGCTTTCAGCCGGTTGGTAGTTGTGGTCGAAAGCGATGCTTTTGATGCTGAAGGTAAATTGCTGGCTCATGGCGGTCATTCCCTGGGAATCTGAATATTGGGCGTTGGCTGCTTGTGGCGGCCGTTGCGATGAGCGTATTTGTACCGAAATATTTTGGTGAAGAAAATTGATGATGTTTCAAAGAAGATTGAGATTTACTCATGTTTTAATGTGAAGCCGCTTCACACGGGGCTTGAGGGATGTTGAACCCTGTTCATTTATAGATTGTGTGTGTGAAAAATGTGACTGGTTTTCCAGTGGTTTGGGCTTGGCTTCTGGCCTGCTATTGCGTTCGCTGAGCAGCAGCGTGTGTGGCTGGTTTATACGCTTGGCGTGTACGGCTGGCTGATGCTGATGCTGATGCTGAGGGGAGCGCGAGAGCTTATTGGCAATCGCTTAACTCATTCCATACCTCTTTCTGCACCTGTTTGGACCTGTTTAGAGATTTTTACCTTCCCGCAACTCCTTGATTTAAAAATGCGTTTTTCCGCAGGCGGAAATTTCTTGCCTGTTCTGGCTTGCCGCCCGGCAAACTTGGCAAGCCGGTTGCAACTCCCCCTCTAACAAACAGTTTTAACGGTAGAAACGCCAAAAAGGCGACGGACTCATGGCCAAAACTTCACCAACCGAGTGAGGGCGTCAAAGAGTCGTCAAGCTACCGGAAAGAGGGGAAGGGTATGGTTGATCGTGTTGATGTGAATTCTGTGCTGATGCAAATGCGCCAGGTGAAGAACCAGCTTCGCAGTCAGCAGGAGTTGGCTGTTAATCAGTCGGCACAAGCGGCCAGTGCCGGTGTTGCGCCGGGTGCTAACATTGGCGGCTTTAATCCCAATACCAACCCTACCGCGTTGAATCCAAACAGCCTGACGACCGATGGCGTAGCACCCAGCCGTTTTCAGGCGCAGCTGGCCCAGCAGTTGGAGTCGGTCACTGCCCCCGAGGCTGTGAACCCGACCGCCAAAATGGATGAAACCGTTCCCGATTTCCAAACCATGTTTGCCAACGGCATCAATGCTGTTAACGACAATCAGAAGGCCGCCAAGGAGCTGGCAACCCGTTTCGAGCAGGGCGACCCAACGGTAGACCTGCCGGATGTGATGATTGCGATGCAAAAATCCTCCGTGTCTTTTCAGGCCATGACCCAGGTGCGCAACAAGCTGGTGGAAGCCTACAAAGACGTTATGAACATGCCGCTGTAAGGGAGAAGCCCATGACCCACATGACCTTCATCCCATCGAACAGGAGTGCCTACCATGGCTGATGTACCTGCCAAACCCGGCGATCTGGCGGCCAACGGTGCAGCGGCATCGGGCGCTGCTGCTACGGCCAATGCCGACAGCACAGCACTCGACAGCCGTCGTACCGACGCAGCTGCAGAGAAATCCGGCCATCCGGTGCTACTGGGCTTCAACAAGCTGCCGATGGGCCGTCAGGCGGTCACCATTGGCGGTATTGCTCTGGTGATCGCGCTGTCGATCGCGATCATGATCTGGTCGCAAGAGCCAACCTACAAACCGCTGATTCATCGCCTGCAAGACCACAACGCTCAGGAAATCATTGAGGTGTTGCAGCGCGAAGGGATCGCATTCGAGATTGATCCCGGCACCCAGATTTTGATGGTGGAAGCCAATGACCTGCACGATGCCCGCATGAAGCTGGCGGCTGCGGCACTGATCGACGACAAAACCGTTGGTCTGGAAGTGCTGGATCAGGACAGCTCGTTGGGCACCAGCCAGTTTATTGAAAACGCCCGCTACCGCCGTGGTCTGGAAGGCGAATTGGCGCGCACCATCGCCAGCGTAAAATCTATTCGTAATGCCCGTGTGCACCTGGCGTTACCGAAGCAATCGGTATTTGTACGAGACCAGCGCAAGCCGCGGGCTTCGGTGTTTCTGGAGCTGTTTCCGGGCCGTGATCTGAACAAGGATCAGGTCGAGGCGATTGTAAATCTGGTGGCATCAAGCGTGTCGGAAATGTCCCGTGCGGATGTCTCTCTGGTCGACCAGTACGGCAACCTGCTGTCGAAAGAAGAAGAAACCACCGAAGAGCTGCTGGCCGCCAAGCAACTGGAATACACCCAGCGGGTGGAAGACAACGTGGTGCAGGCGGTGAATAACATCCTCAAGCCGGTACTGGGCAGCGACAACTACAAGGCCGAAGTGTCTGCCGACATCGACTTCACCCGTCTGGAACAGGCGGAAGAACTCTACAACCCCGATCTGATTGCTCTGCGCAGCGAACAGCTGATCGACGAATCCAACAGTGGCCCCATCAATGGCGGTATTCCGGGGGCGTTGTCGAACCAACCACCGGCAGACCCAACCGCTCCGGAGCAAGCCATTGGCACGGGTGGCGCCGGTGCCGGGGGCAATGGCCGCTCCCGCTCGGAAGCCACTCGCAATTACGAAATCGACCGAACCCTCAGCTTCAAACAGCATCAAGTGGGACGTCTGAACCGATTGACCGTTGCTGTGGTGGTGAATGACCGTGAATCGTCCAACGCCGACGGTGAGACCGTCTATATTCCATGGACGGAAAACGATCTGCAGCGACTGGAAATTCTGGTGAAAGACGCCGTCGGCTTTAACGCCGCCCGTGGCGACAGCGTTAACGTGATCAACTCGCCGTTCATGGGCAAAGCCGAACTGGAAATGGGCGAGCCCGAATTCTGGACCCAGCCATGGTTCTGGGAAATCATGAAACAGGTGATGGCAGGCTTGTTCATCCTGATTCTGATCTTCGGCGTGATCCGACCCACCTTCAAGAGCCTGTCCAGTAAAGGCGAAGAAGACGACGCCATTCTGCTGGAAGAACTGGAAGATGCAGATTCCGGTATGGAAGAAGATTCGGTCACGATTGCCGGTATGGATCAACTGCTGTTGCCCGGTGCCTCTGAAAGCTACGAACGTCAGCTGGATGCACTGAAAGGCCTGATTGCAGAAGATCCGGCGCGCGTGGCTCAAGTCATAATCGGATGGGTGAACGAAGAAAATGGCTGATGAAAAAACAGACCTGACCCGCGTCGAGCGGGCAGGCATCCTGCTGATGAGTCTGGGTGAGAAAGACGCCGCCGAGATCCTTAAACACATGGGCCCGAAAGAGGTTCAGAAAGTGGGGTCGGCGATGGCCACCTTGCAGAACATCAATCAAACCCAGGTGGAAGGCGTGGTGGCGGAGTTTCTCGAAGCCGTCTCAGGCCAAACCGGTATGGGCCTTGGGTCGGATGACTACATTCGCAATATGTTGACGCAGGCACTGGGCAGCGACAAGGCCGGTGCCCTGATCGACCGCATTCTGCTGGGCGGCAATACGTCGGGTCTGGACTCGCTCAAATGGATGGAGCCACGTCAGGTGGCTGATCTGATTCGTCATGAGCACCCACAGATTCAGGCCATCGTGGTGTCGTACCTCGACCCCGACCAGTCGGCCGAAATTCTTTCCAACTTTGACGAAAAAGTTCGCCTCGACATCATCATGCGGGTGGCGTCTCTGGAGGCTGTACAGCCCGCGGCCCTGAAAGAGCTGAACGACATTCTCGAGCGTCAGTTCTCTGGCAAGGGCGGAGCCCAGACCACCACTATGGGTGGCGTCAAAGTGGCGGCCAACATCGTCAACATGGTCGACAGCACATTGGCGGCCGAACTGCTGGAGCGCATTACCGAAGTGGACGAGGATCTGGGTACCCAGATTCAGGACCTGATGTTTGTGTTCGACAACCTGGTCGATGTCGACGACCGCGGTATTCAGGCGCTGCTGCGCGAAGTGGGCACCGACCTGCTGGTTCTGGCGCTCAAGGGTGCCGATCCGAATTTGCAGGAAAAAATCTTCAAGAACATGTCCAAGCGGGCCGCCGAACTGCTGCGCGACGACCTCGACGCCAAAGGGCCGGTCAAGGTCAGCGAAGTGGAAGGCGCGCAGAAAGAAATCCTCACCATTGCACGTCGCCTGGCCGATGCGGGCGAAATTATGCTGGGTGGTGGTGGCGAGGCCATGGTGTAGTAACACCAGACCTTGTTTACACGGGTACAGATTCGGGTGAATGGCGATAACTGATGGCAGGCAACGACTCACACAAGCAGGATCAAGAACGTGAGCTGATGTTCGACAAGGAAGGCGAGCAGGCACGGCCGTGGAAGTTGCCATTCTGGACCGAGGAAGTGGTGCATAAGGCAGAGCGGGAGCAGCCGGATACCTCGTTGATGATTGCCAACCGCCGCCGTCAGTCAGAGCCTGAAGCCGAGCCGGAAATTGAAGAAGACATCCAGCTGCCGACCGCCGAAGAACTGGAGAATATTCGCCGCGAAGCCTACAACGAAGGCCTTGAACAAGGGCTGGTGGAAGGCCGTCAGAATGGCGAAAAAGCCGGTTACGACGACGGCTATGCCAAGGGTCTCGAAACCGGCAAGCAGGAAGGTGAAAAAGCCGGCAACACCATCGGCTTTAACGAAGGCAAGGCCGAAGCTCTGAAAGCAACTGGCGAGCAGGTAGAGCAATTGCTGGATCGCTTCAAGGCGTTGCAGCAGGTCGCCAGCCAAAGCCTGATTGAGCGTGATCAACAGCTACCGGAAATGTTGGCAGGTTTGGTGATGATGGCATGCGAGCAGGTGCTGCGTTATGAGCTGGCGGACGGTGCCAAAAACATCCATAAATACGTGCGTAGCGCGCTGGAGCAACTGCCCGACGGCGCAGAACAGCAAGCGAAAGTATTTGTGTCCAAAGACGATGCCAGCTTTCTGGAAGGTCAGTTGGCCGAGTTTGGCGAAAGCCTGGACTTCAACATCGACCCGAACCTGCAGGCCGGTGAATGCAAGGTGAAAACCGCCGACAGTCAGGTGGACTATCGGGTGTACGACCATCTGCAACAGCTGTTAGAACAGCTGGCTCCGGCATTGGTGCAAACCGTTCCTGACGACGAAACACTGGCCGCCGAATTGGAGCAGGAAATCGACGCCGCCGTCGAGCAGTTGCATGCCGAGCCTGAAGAACCAGAATCCGTAGAACCAGAATCCGTAGAACCAGAATCCGTAGAGCCAGAATCCGTAGAACCAGAATCCGCAGAGCCTGAATCCGCAGAGCCTGAATCCGCAGAGCCTGAATCCGCAGAGCCTGAATCCGCAGAGCCTGAATCCGCAGAGCCTGAATCCGCAGAACCAGAATCCGCAGAACCAGAATCAGCAGAAACAGAATCAGCAGAAACAGAATCCGCAGAACCAGAATCAGCAGAACCAGAATCCGCAGAACCAGAATCAGCAGAACCAGAATCAGCAGAACCAG
The DNA here is from genome assembly GCF_056158645.1 of Oceanobacter sp. ABM4_470. Taxonomy (NCBI): domain Bacteria; kingdom Pseudomonadati; phylum Pseudomonadota; class Gammaproteobacteria; order Oceanospirillales; family Oceanospirillaceae; genus Oceanobacter; species Oceanobacter sp. ABM4_470. The sequence goes on along the minus strand of NZ_JBSWTR010000001.1, from coordinate 2,385,337 downwards.
AACCAGAACCAGTAGAAGCTGAACCAGAAACTGAGGACAAGCCAGATGAAACTGTCTGAAGCCTGGGGGCAGCTGCCTCCCGTTCAGGTGCCGTTTCAGCCAGCGGCCAGTGGTCGGCTGGTGCGCATGGTTGGGCTGACGCTCGAAGCTGTGGGCATCAACGTACGCATTGGCGACCGCTGTCTGGTGCAACGCAACAGTGGACAGTCGGCCGATAATGACAGCATCGAAGCCGAAGTGGTGGGCTTTGATGGTCAGCGGGTGTTTCTGATGCCCATCGAACAGGTCGACGGCCTGCGCCCCGGTGCCCGGGTAATGCCATTGAACGGCGCTGCCGATGTGCCGGTCGGCTTTGGCTTGCTGGGCCGGGTGCTGGATGGCACTGGCAATCCACTGGATGGCAAAGGCCCGCTGGTACAGCCACAGCAAGGGCACCTGAATGGCCAGCCCATTAACCCGCTGAAACGCGACCCGATTCGTACTCCGCTCGACGTTGGTATTCGGGCCATCAACACCATGCTGACGGTGGGCCGAGGCCAGCGTATTGGCTTGTTTGCCGGTTCGGGCGTGGGTAAATCCATGCTGCTTGGCATGATGACCCGCTTCACCACCGCCGACATCGTGGTGGTGGGTCTTATTGGCGAACGGGGCCGCGAGGTAAAGGAATTCATCGACGAAATTCTGGGCGAGGAAGGCTTACAGCGCTCGGTGGTGGTGGCCTCTCCGGCGGACGATTCGCCACTGATGCGGCTGCGAGCGGCGCAGTATTGCACCTCGGTGGCCGAGTTCTACCGCGATCAGGGCTTGCAAGTGCTGCTGCTGATGGACTCACTCACCCGTTACGCCCAAGCGCAACGGGAGATTGCGCTGGCAGTGGGCGAACCGCCGGCCACCAAAGGCTATCCGCCCTCGGTGTTCAACAAACTGCCAAAGCTGGTAGAACGCACCGGTAACGGCGAACCCGGCGGTGGCTCCATTACCGCGTTTTACACGGTTCTGAGCGAAGGCGATGACATGCAAGACCCGATTGCCGACGCCAGTCGAGCGATTCTGGATGGCCATATCGTGCTGTCGCGCCGGTTGGCCGAAGAAGGCCATTACCCGGCCATCGACGTTGAAGCCTCCGTCAGCCGGGTGATGCCCCACATCGTGCCGCCGGACTGGCTGCAACGGGCACAATTCGTCAAACAGCTGGTGGCGCACTATCGCCAGAATCAGGACCTTATCAGTGTGGGCGCTTACCAGAAAGGCAGCGACCCGATGCTGGAAGTAGCGATGGAACGCATGCCCAAAATCAAAGGCATGCTGCGCCAGCGGCTTGACGAAGGCGCTGACCTCAACGTCTGCGACGCCGCGCTGAAAGAGCTTATTCCGGCCTTGCCGCCGGGAAGATAGGCTCTGTCGTGATTAGCGGTGTGTCTGGGGCTTTCTATGCGCCTTGAGATGAGCCGATAGGAATGAAAGTGAGTAGAACAGTTGGCCATGGATGGCCAACTAGCCCGGTAGCCACAGGGATGTGGCGTCCGGGCGTGTTCGTGAGGAGCTTGAAATGACTATTGATAAGCGAATCGGAAGCGCGAAGCAGTGGGGATGGTGGCCGCCGGGGAGAGAAGTTCTCCCCAAGAGGCCGTGAACTTAAAGCTCTGGTTTGTGGAAGATACAATGGCTGACCCCAAGCAATACGCTCATCCCCGCGCCAAACGCCTGATCCCGGTGTGGCAGCAAAGCCAGCAGGCCGAGCAAAAAGCCCTGGCCGAATGGGGCCGTCTGCAACAACAGCTGCAACAGGAAGTGAACCAAAGCCAGCAACTGCAACTGTACGCTGATGATTACCGTCAACAACTGGCCAAGCCAGGCGGTAGTCAGCTCTCCGGAACCAACATCCAGAACCTGTTGCAGTTCCTTGGACAGCTGGAGCAGGCCGGAAAATCGCAACAACTTCAAATCGACCAACTGCACGCAAGAATTGCGGCAGCCCACCAGCAATACCTTGCCCTCAAGGCCAAAACCGATGGCCTGGTGCACCTGATGGACAAGCTCGATCGGGAATTTCATCAACAACAGGCTCAAGTTGAGCAGCGCCAGGCCGATGAATGGGCTAACCGTAAAGCGTTTATGTCATCCCGTGAGCCTGAATAACTCTGCATCGTTATTCCGCTTGCTCCTGCATTCTCGCTTTGTAGTCGCACGCCTCTAAAACCGCTGTGGCCTCCGGCCCGTGCGGGGTGGCTGCAAAAAACATTCACAAGTTTCTAGCGCCTTGGCGAGAGCGGTCTACTCTTAAATTTAAGTTTGATCAGGAACAGGAAACGGTCATGAGCCAGTCCGTCAGTATCGATTGTGGTGCCCGACTCAGTATTGAGCGCGTTGAAGCCTTGCATCAGGAAATGGAGCAGGCCTTGCGTGATGCCCGGGATATCGAGCTTAAGGCCGACGAGGTTCAGTACTGCGACACCGCCGGTTTGCAATTGATTCTGGCGTTGTTCCGGGCCGTTGAAAGTGCAGGCCACTCGGTGTCCTGGTCGGGGGTTTCTGAAGTGGTGTCTGACACCGCTTCCATTCTTGGCATGAGTGACGCGCTGACTCTGGCCCAGCCAGCAGCCTGATCTCGCAAGGTTTTAACTACGCTCCCCAGCGGGAGCTAACAGGGTCACTCAGGCCCGAAAGCGTAAAAATGGGAGTCCAGATATGGCGAGTATCTTAGCGGTCGACGATTCTGCGTCCATGCGTCAGATGGTGTCGTTCACTCTGAAAGGTGCAGGCTTTGATGTTAAGGAAGCATGTGACGGGGTGGAGGCGTTGGCTGAAGCCAAACGGGGCAAATTCGACCTGGTGCTGTCCGATGTCAACATGCCAAACATGAATGGCATCGAATTCTGTAAAGAATTACGACAGCTGCCCGATTACAAGTTTACCCCTGTGCTGATGCTGACCACCGAATCGGCTGGCGACATGAAAATGCAGGGCAAGCAGGCTGGCGCAACCGGTTGGATCGTCAAGCCGTTTAACCCGGAACAACTGTTGAGCACCATCAAGCGCGTGTTGGGGTAAGACTATGAGTATCGATCTGTCCCAGTTCCATCAGGTTTTCTTCGAAGAGAGTTTCGAAGGTCTCGATGTTATGGAGAGCGAGTTGTTAGAACTGTCGCCAGACAGTGTCGATGACGAGACAGTCAATACCATCTTCCGCGCTGCTCACAGCATCAAGGGCGGTGCAGGAACCTTTGGTTTTATGCAGATTTCGGAGTTCACCCACGAGGTTGAAACCTTGCTGGATGAAATTCGTGCGGGCCAGCGGGCGCTGGAACAACTGCATGTTGACCTGTTCCTGCAATCCGTTGATTGCCTGCGGGCGATGATGACAGCGTTGAACGAAGGCTCCGAGCCCGAAACGGCCCGCGCCGACGAGCTCAAGTTGCAACTGAAGGCCATTTTGCACGGCGAAGCCGAGTCGGCCGACGGTGACAGCAACGACGCCTCCGAAGCAACGACTGGCGGTAGCGAGCGAGCGGGGTGGAAAGTCCGCTTTATACCGGATGCCGACGTTTTGCGTACCGGTAACGAACCGTTCCGCATGTTCCGCGAGTTGGAAGGCGTAGCGCCGAACGGCATCAAGGTCATGGTGAACGAAAGCGAACTGCCTGAATTCGCCAATCTGAATCCTGAAGAGTGTCGCCTGAGCTGGACCATTACCGTGATGGGCGACATCGAGCAGTCCGATATCCAGACCGTATTTGAGTGGGTAGAAGACGACTGCGACATTGAATACATCGCTCTCGATGCCGACGGTCAGGCATTGGAGTCTGGTGCTGAGGCCAAGACTGACACTGCTGAGGCCTGTGCTGAGGCTGCTGTTGAACCTGAGCCTGTTGCAGCACCTGCGGCAGTAGCAGAACCTGCCAATTCCGAAGCTGCCCAGTCCGAAGCTGCCAAGGTGGAGTCTGCCAAGCCGGAAGCGGCCAAAGCGGAACCAGCGAAAGCCAAGGCCAAGCCTAACCGTGGCGGCGATCAATCCTCCATTCGTGTATCTATCGATAAGGTCGACAGCCTCATCAATATGGTCGGCGAACTGGTGATTACCCAATCGATGCTGGGCCAGCTAGGCCAGGACTTCGACATCAGCCGCATGGGCCGCTTGTTGGAAGGTCTGTCGCAGCTTGAACAAAACACCCGCGAGCTGCAAGAAAGCGTGATGAAAATCCGCATGATGCCAATCAGCTTTGCCTTCAGCCGTTTCCCACGGCTGGTGCGTGACCTTGGCAACCAGCTCGGTAAAAAGGTCAATCTGGTGATGCAGGGTGAAAACACCGAACTCGATAAAACCGTGATGGAAAAGATCGGCGACCCGTTGGTTCACCTGGTTCGTAACTCCCTCGACCACGGTCTGGAAACCACCGCAAAACGCATCGAAACCGGCAAGGATGAATCCGGCACCATCACCCTGAACGCCTTCCACCAGGGCGGCAATATCGTCATTGAAGTGAAGGACGACGGCGCCGGATTGAACGAAGAGCGGATTCTGAACAAGGCCATTGAGCGTGGTCTGGTGGCGGCTAACGCCAGTTTAACGCCGGAAGAAATTCACCAGCTGATTTTCCTGCCGGGCTTCTCCACCGCCGATCAGGTCAGCGATATCTCCGGCCGTGGCGTGGGTATGGACGTGGTGCGCCGGAACATCAACGAGCTTAACGGCACCATCGAGGTGAAGTCGCAGAAAGGCACAGGGTCGACCTTTGTGATCCGGCTGCCACTGACGCTGGCGATTCTGGATGGCCAGCTGGTGGAAGTGTGCAATCAGACTTATATCTTCCCACTGGTATCGATTGTTGAGTCGATTCAGCTGCAAAAGCAGACCCTCAACAATATTTCTGGCAGTCAGCCAGTAATGAAACTGCGTGATGAATACATCCCGATCATCCGTCTGGATCAGGTGTTCAACCTGCGGCCAGTGGAAGAGGAAGTCGAAGAAGCCATGCTGGTGGTGGTGGAAGGCGACAACGAAAAAATCGGCATTGTGGTCGACGACCTGCTGGGACAACAGCAAGTGGTGATCAAAAGCCTTGAACAGAATTACCAACGGGTATCCGGTGTTTCCGGCGCCACCATTCTTGGCGATGGCACAGTGGCTCTGATTATCGACATATCCGGAATTGGCAAAAAAGTTGACGGCCGGGCGGCAGCCATCCCCGGTTCAGAACAGGCAGCGTAGGTGAAGACGATGACAGCAACTGATACAGCAGTGGCCGAAAACCTCGATCAGGACGAACAGCAGTACCTCACCTTCATTATGGCCGGCGAAGAATACGGGGTAGACATCCTGGCAGTGCAGGAAATCCGTGGCTGGGAGCAGTCCACCGTGATTCCTAACGCGCCGGACTACATCAAGGGGGTGATTAACCTGCGCGGCACCATTGTACCAATCATGGATTTGCGGCTGCGCTTCGGTTTGCCAACCGTTGAATACAGCCCGATGACGGTGGTCATCATTCTTAAGGTTGAGCAGCCGAACGAACGTGTGATGGGCATCGTAGTGGATGCTGTATCCGATGTTTACACCATCGCACAGGGGGAAACCCGCAAAGCCCCCGAACTGACGGAAGACGACAACTCGGTGTTTATCGACGGCCTCGTTAACGTCAATGACAAAATGGTTATTTTATTGGACGTTGAGTCCTTATTGAGCGTGCCAGGTCACCTGGGCACCCATCTCTGAACCGATACCTGATCCGAGAAATTCTGGAAGGACGGAAGTTATGAGCTTTTTATCCAAAATGTTTGCCGCTGACGATGGTTCCAGCGACCCAAAGAAGATTCGTGAGCTGGAAGCCAAGGTCAACGCACTGAATAAAAGCCAGGCGGTGATCGAGTTCAATATGGACGGCACCATCATCACAGCCAACGACAACTTCCTGGCAGCGTTGGGCTACCGGCTTGATGAAATTCAGGGGCGTCACCACCGTATGTTCGCCAGCGAAGAGTTTGGTCGTAGTCAGGAATACGCCGACTTTTGGGCCAAGTTGAACCGTGGTGAGTTTGAGCAAGCGGAATACCAACGCTTTGGTAAGGGCGGCAAGGAAATCTGGATTCAGGCTTCTTACAACCCGGTGCTGGACGAGCACGGCAAGCCGTACAAGGTCATCAAGTATGCATCGGACATTACTGCTCAAAAAATGCAGCAGTTTGCCTACGAAAAATCGACCCGCGAGATGACGTCCAAAATCGATGCCCTCGACAAGAGTCAGGCCACCATTGAGTTCAACATGGATGGCACCATCATCACCGCCAACGATAACTTCCTCGGCGCCATTGGTTACCGCCTGGACGAAATTCAGGGACAGCATCACCGCATGTTTGTTGATCCCGAGTACGCCAGTTCCCGTGAGTACGCTGACTTCTGGGCCAAATTGAACCGTGGCCAGTTTGAAGCAGCGGAATACAAGCGCTTTGCCAAAGGTGGTCGGGAAATCTGGATTCAGGCTTCCTATAACCCGGTGTGTGACGCCGACGGTAAACCGTACAAAGTGGTGAAATACGCCACCGACATTACGGCACAGAAGAAAGCTGCGGTACTGGCTGAAAAAAACGCCAACATCGCCAATGCATTGATGCTGTGTCAGGCCAACGTGATGCTGGCCGACAACGATATGAACATCGTTTACATGAACACCGCGCTGGAAGGCATGCTCAGCCACCGCGAAAAAGAGTTGCAGCAGGCGTTGTCCAACTTCAAGGTCGATGCCCTGATCGGTACTCAGGTGGACATTTTCCACAAGAACCCGTCGCACCAGCGCAACATGATTGCAGGCCTTAAAGAGGCTTATAAAACCACACTGGCGGTTAACGGCCTGAGCATGAACCTGACGGCGTCGCCGTGGATGGACAGCAATGGCAACCGCTTGGGCACGGTGGTGGAGTGGGATGACCGTACCGACGAAGTACGTACTGAACAGGAAATCGACGCCATCGTGGATGCCGCTTCCAACGGCGATCTGTCACGCCGGGTCGACGCCCGAGGCAAGCAAGGCTTCCAGCTGAAACTGGCCGAAGGTCTGAACCGCCTGCTGACCATTTCCGACTCCGTCGTCAGCGACACCATTCGCGTCTTTGATGCGCTGGCGCACGGTAACCTGACCCGTACCATCGACGCCGACTACAACGGCTCGTTCGATAAACTGAAACAGGATGCCAACAGCACGGTTGAGCGTCTGACCGACATCATTACCCGCATCCGTGAATCGGCTTCCACCGTATCCACCGGTGCCAACGAAATCGCTCAAGGCAACGCTGACCTCAGTCGCCGTACCGAGTCACAGGCCTCCAGTCTGGAAGAAACAGCGTCCAGTATGGAAGAGATGACCAGTGCGGTTAAACAAACCAGCGAGAACTCGGTGCATGCCAATGAATTGGCGGCCGCAGCCAAACACAAGGCCACGTCCGGTGGTGCTGTGGTCGGCAAAGCGGTGACGGCGATGGATGAAATCAACGCAGCCTCGAAGAAAATCGCCGACATCATCGGTGTGATTGACGAGATTGCGTTCCAGACCAACCTGCTGGCTCTGAACGCCGCCGTAGAAGCCGCCCGAGCCGGTGAACAAGGCCGCGGTTTTGCGGTGGTGGCAGGCGAAGTTCGTAACCTGGCCCAGCGCTCTGCCGGTGCGGCGAAAGAAATCAAGGACCTGATCCGCGACAGCGTCGACAAGGTGGATGCCGGTACCTCACTGGTGAATGAATCCGGCCGCACGTTGAACGAAATCATCGAGTCGGTGGACCGCGTATCGGAAATGATCCGCGAAATCAGCACCGCTGCCCGCGAGCAGTCGTCGGGGATCGAGCAGGTCAACGCTGCGGTGGCGCAGATGGACGAAATGACCCAGCAGAACGCGGCACTGGTGGAAGAAGCCTCCGCGGCGGGTGAAGCCATGGCAGAACAGTCGCGCTCAATGATGGAAATGATGGAGTTCTTCTCCACCGCCGAAGGTGCCAGCAAACCTGCCTCCAGCGGCTTTGCAGCGGCTCCGGCAGCGGCCAGACCTGCGGCTCCGGCAGCAGCACCAGTGGCTTCCCAGGATGCTTTCTCGGTGAGTGACGACGACGACTGGGCGGAGTTCTGATGTATGGCCGGATCTGCACTGCAAACCTCAGGGGTTGGCGATACCCCTGAGTTCCACATGTCGGACAGCGAATTCCAGGCAATTGCGGATCTGGCCGGTGAGCACACCGGCATCGTGCTGGGACCTCACAAGCGCAATATGGTGTACGGCCGTATTGCCCGCCGGATTCGGGCCAACGGCCTGTCCAGTTTCAAGCAGTACATCGAATTTCTGAAAAGTAACCCGGCGGATGAAATGAGCAATTTCATCAACGCCATCACCACCAACCTGACCTCTTTTTTCCGCGAGCCGCATCATTTTGAGTACTTGCAAAATGAGCTGCTGCCAGAGCTGCGAGAGCTGAACAGCAGCACGCGCAAACTGCGCATCTGGTCGGCGGGCAGTTCGATTGGTCAGGAGGCTTACACCATAGCCATGACCATTGTGCGGGCTAATTTCCCCGCCGGTTGGGATATCAAGATTCTGGCGACAGACCTGGATTCCAATGTGCTGGATACCGGCCGCAAGGGCATTTATCCGGTCGAGCACATCGATCAGCTGGAGCCAGCCATTGTGAAGCAGTTTTTTCGCAAGAGTCCGGATGGCAAGTCGGTCCAGGTCAGCGATGAGCTGCGCCGCATGGTGTCGTTCAAACGCCTGAACCTGCTGGAGAAGTGGCCCATGAAGGGGCCGTTTGACCTGATTTTTTGCCGCAACGTGGTGATCTATTTCAACAAGGATACGCAGCGGGTGCTGTTTGACCGCTACGCCGATTATCTTCGCTCAGATGGACGTTTGTTTATCGGTCACTCGGAGAACCTGTCCGGAGTGTGCGACCGCTTTCAGTCACTGGGCCAGACGATTTACCGGAAAACGCGATGAGACATATTGCCGAGAGACCGATTCAACCCCCGGTAAGCGCGGGGTTCGAGCACGTAAATCGCTACTGGGACGATGTACACAAGGTCTGGGCAGCGAAAATTTTACCGGGTGAGTTCTACGTATCGACGTCGGGCGAAATGGTCGTGACGATTTTGGGCTCCTGTATCTCGGCCTGTGTGCGCGACAAGGTGCGCGGTATTGGTGGTATGAACCACTTTATGTTGCCCGAGCAAAACGAATACAGCAGCGACCAGTGGGGCGGTAATCCGGATACCACGGCATCCCGTTATGGCAACTGGGCGATGGAGTTTCTGATCAACGAAATTCTCAAACGCGGTGGCCGTAAGGAAAACCTCGAAGTGAAGCTGTTTGGCGGTGGCCAGATGATCGCTTCGATGACCGATATTGGTCAGCGCAACATCCTGTTTGCCTACAACTACCTGGCCAGCGAAGGGTTGAAAGTACAGGCTGCCGATGTCGGCGATGTGTTCGCCCGCAAGGTGCTGTATTTCCCCGATACCGGATCGGTCAAAGTGCGTCGAATTCGTGAAACCAAAAATCAGACGCTTATGGATCGCGAAACCCGCTATGCCAAGGAAGTCCAGAGCAACAATACAGCCAGCGCCGCTGGCAGCGTCGACCTGTTCTGACTTATCTGCCTGCCGTCGATTGCCTGTGGTAATCAATGACGGCGGTTTTCTATTCTGGAGTACCCCATGGCGAATATTCGCGTATTGATTGTTGATGACTCCGCTCTGATCCGAAAAATGCTGACTCAGGTGCTGGGTAACGCCACAGGTATCGAAGTGGTCGGTGTTGCCAGTGATCCGATCATTGCCCGTGACAAGATCAAACAACTGAACCCGGACGTATTGACGCTGGACGTCGAAATGCCGCGTATGAACGGCATTCAGTTTCTTGGCAATCTGATGCGGTTGCGACCGATGCCGGTGGTGATGGTGTCAACGCTGACGGCGGCTGGCGCACCGGTGACGCTGGAAGCGCTGGAAATTGGCGCACTGGATTACATTGCCAAGCCGCAAATGGACAACGAAAAATCGTTCAATGCTTTCAGCAAGGCGTTGATCGAAAAAGTTCGCATGGCGGCGAGTGCCAAGGTACGGCCACTGAAGCACGTTCACGAAGTACGCTTTACGCCACCGCCAGAAGGCGCCTGCAGCAAGTTCAGCCGCTGGGTGGTGTTGGGGGCTTCCACCGGGGGCACCGAAGCCATCAAGACGGTGCTGGGTCAGGTGCCTGCCAACTGCCCGCCGATTCTAATTACCCAGCATATTCCTGCGGTGTTCAGTGCGTCTTTTGCCAAGCGGCTTGATTCTTCATGTGCGCCAGAGGTGCTGGAGGCTTCGGAAGGTTTGGAAGTCCGCCCTGGGCGGGTGATTGTGGCGCACGGAGATCACCATCTGACGTTTCGTGCCGAAGGCAATCAGGTGCGCTGCTGCTTATCGCCAGCGGCTCCGGTTAACCGCCACAGGCCGTCTGTTGAAGTGATGTTTGATTCCATTACCGCGGTTAAACCGGCGCAAGAGCTGGTGGCGGTGATGCTGACGGGTATGGGCGCTGACGGTGCAGCAGCCATGAAACGCCTGCACCAGTCAGGCAGCCGCACCATTGCTCAGGACGAAGCCTCGTCGGTGGTTTATGGCATGCCCAAAGCCGTGGTCGATTTGCAGGCGGCAGACAAGGTGATGGCACTGGAAAAAATTGCTCCGCTGATGATGAAAATGGCGGAGTAAATTGGTCGGGTAGTGCGAAATTGTCAGTTTGTGCTAAACATGTAGGTAGGTTGCACCAAAGCGTGCTTTGAATACCCGGTTGAAGAGCGTATGACTTTGGCGAAAACGCTCCAGCCGTTAACCCCATCGAATGAGGGAGTATCGAATGTCAGTAGAATCCATGGTTTCCGGAGACGGCCAAGAGCTGACAATCCAGGTTTCTGGTCGTTTTGATTTCAGTGCCCATCAGGCCTTTCGTGACGCCTACGAAACTCCGGCCAGCAGCGGCGTCCGCAAATTTGTGGTCGACCTCAGTGGCACGTCGTACCTGGACAGCTCGGCACTCGGCATGTTGCTGCTGCTGCGCGATCACGCTGGTGGTGATACCGCCGAGGTCAGCATTGTGAACTGCAATCAGGATGTTAAAAAGATTCTGGCCATTTCCAACTTTGAGCAGTTGTTCGCGATCCAGTAAAGAGCCCTTGTTATGGCAGCCATACGGATATTGATTGCGGACGACAATCAGGTCGACCGCAAGATTCTGGGTCGAATTCTGCAAAAGCAGGGCAACGAAGTCATTGAAGCCGTCAATGGCGAAGAAGCTGTTCGGCTGTTTCATGAATGCAAGCCGGAAATCGTCCTCCTGGATGTGATGATGCCGGTGATGGACGGCAAGCAAGCCGCCCTGCAAATCAAACAGGCCGCCGGGGAAGAAATGGTCCCGGTGATTTTCCTGACCTCACTGACCGATGCCTACGGTCTGGCCGACTGCCTCGAAAGCGGCGGCGACGATTTCCTCAACAAACCCTACAACCCTGTGGTGCTGGAAGCCAAGGTGCATTCGTTTTACCGAATGCGCGAAATGCACCAGACCTTGCAGCGCCAGCGCGACGAAATCGCCATCCACAACGAACACCTGATGCACGAGCAGGAAGCGGCCAAGGCGGTATTCGACAACGTTGCCCATCAGGGTTGTTTGTCGGCCGACAATATCCGCTACCTGGTCTCACCGCTGGCGGTGTTCAACGGCGATGTGTTGCTGGCGGCCCGCCAGCCGAGTGGTGCCATGAATCTGTTGCTGGGGGACTTTACCGGCCATGGTTTACCCGCGGCCATTGGCGCGATGCCGCTGGCGGAAATCTTCTATGGCATGACCGCCAAGGGCTTTGGCGTGCGTGACATTATTCGTGAGATTAACAGCAAGCTGAAAACCATCCTGCCGGTGGGCTTCTTCTGCTGTGCGGTGATGGTCGAAATGAACTTCGAGCGTAAATCGGCCAGTGTCTGGATGGGCGGCGTGCCGGATTGCTATCTGTTTCGAAAAGGCTCTGGCGAGCTGGAAGTGATGACTTCCAACCACTTGCCGCTGGGCGTGCTGGGAGACGGCAAGTTTGTTGACTCGTTGCAGGAATTCAATCTCGAGATCGGCGATCGTTTTCTGCTTTGGTCCGATGGCATTCTGGAAGCCCGCAATCCTGACGGGGATATGTTTGGTAACGAACGCCTGCACGATGTGATCACCCAGGCGGCCGACGCTGACCGGATTTTCCACGACATTAAACATGCCGTGGATGCATTTCAGGGGCGGGCGGAACGGGACGACGACATCACGCTGGCAGAAATCGCCATGGTGGAGCCACCGCAAGTTGAAGCGCTGGCCAGCAGTCAGATTCAGGCCGCCAAATCCGGCCCGATGGATTGGTCATTCAGCTACGAGCTGGGGCCGCAAAGCCTGGGCAATTTCAACCCGCTGCCATTGGTGATGCACCTGCTGATGGAAGTGCCGGGACTTAAAAGCATGAGCGGCCAGTTATACACCGTGTTGGCTGAAATGTTTTCCAACGCCTTTGAACATGGGGTGCTGGGCCTGGATTCAAAACTCAAGTCCACACCCGACGGTTTTATGGAGTATTACCAGCAACGTCAGCAGCGTATCGACGCCTTGGACGATGGCTTTGTTCGTATTCGCATGAACCATGAGGGCAATGGCCTCGAAGGTCGATTGACGGTCCATTTTGAGGACAGCGGCGCAGGCTTTGATCACGTTGCAATGATGAACAGACGCAAAGCTGAACTGGCTGATGTTGGAGATCAACAATACAGTGGGCGCGGCATTCCTTTAATGAATCAGATATGCGAGTCTGTAGAGTATGTGGGCAAAGGCAATCAGGTGCGGGCAGTGATTCACTGGCCGCAAGAGCAAGAATAGGGATACTGCGATGGAATTGAACGACCACTTTGACACTGAATCCCTGACCATGCTCAAGGAAGTGATGGAAGAAGAGTTTGGCGAGCTGATTGATCTGTTTGTTGCCGATGGCGAAGATCGTTTGCCAAAAATGCGCACGGCGCTGGAAGCCAAAGACGCTGCCAACCTGATGGGCATGGCGCATAGCTTCAAAGGGGCCAGCGGCAATGTGTGTGCAGCACCGTTATCGGCGCTGAACATGCAGGTGGAAGAGGGCATTCGTGGAGTCCCGGAAACATCGGTGGACTGGCCGCGGCTGGCGGAGCTGTTAAAGCAGGTCGAAAACGAATTTTCTGCAGTGAAACAGGTTATCTCCCAACACCTGTAACGACACCACCGGACATCGGCCCATCCGGGCCGTTTTTGAATTTTCCGACTTATCTCTCCAAGGCTTTTAAAGCCTATTCTGTCCGACACCCGACACCCGACACCCGACACCCGACACCCGACACCCGACACCCGACACCCGAACTGACGTTTTCTGACAACCCCATCGGTGTTGGCCTGCCAATTGCAAAATCCCCTGTAACCGAAAAACAACCTGTCACAGCGGGGCTCTCCATGAACCTGTCTCAAACCGGATTTGATCTTCTTTCTTTGCTGCAACCCACGAATACTGCGGCTTCTGGGGCTACCACCAACGGTGACCAGGGCTTTGGTGAACTGTTTGGCCTGACTCAGGCCGGGCTACAAACTGCCGCTGCTGACGACACCGCATTGCCGCTGGCAACAGACCTTGCCGCTTTGACGGAAGATGCCTCAGCCTTGATGCAGCAGGCGACGGATGACCTCGATGTCGCCATGAGTGGCGACGAAATGCTCGGACAGATTCAGGCCAAAGGCGACCTTGCCCAGGCGCCGCAAGTCACCATCAAACCTTTGGCGTCGCAGGCGAACAGTAGCAGTCTTGCCGAGATGGATGCTTTGGCCGCGGTTGATGCCGATACCACCGCAGGAGAGACCCTGAGCACTGCGGGAGCTGAAACTGGCGACGACACCGAACAACCCTTGTTTGGCATGGCCAACGAGGCCTTTGCGTTGAGCGACGAGGCCGTTGATAACGACGAGGGCGATGGGTTGGGCGAGTTTGGTCGCCAGCGTATTACCAGTGCCAAATCGGATACTGATGAGGATTCGACGGATGCCAATTTGGCGGCTGTGCCATTGGTTGCGACACCACAGAGTACTGTGGTTAATGAATCCAGCAACGAAGATGCGGTAGACCTCAGTTTGTCTGCCAATACGGGTAATCAGGCGCAGGCGGCTAATCCAGCAGCTATGAAAAGCTCCATAAAAGATGAAGCCGTAAAAGATAACCCGGCCAAACTGGCGCAAGCGGGCGACGATATGGATGAATCTGCTTTGGACGCCAGCGGTGAATCCGCCGATGCCAGAGTGGTGGATGGCGATACGCTGGAGCAGCCTCTGAACACGCTGCAAAACAAACTCCCCCGCAACGACAGCCAGCTACAACAAGCTGCCCAGAATACCGCCAGCGTAGCCGCCGATAGCACCGAAGCGGCAGAGTCCGAAGACAGCTTTGCCACTGACCTGAGCGAATCGCTGGAAAATGCCGAACTGCAAGACATGCTGCTGAACGGCGAGCGCGGACTGGCGGATGGCAACCTGGAATTTGGCAGCGATCGGGGCCAATGGGGCTCTGCGTTGGGCAGCCGCATTATTACCATGGTGGCCAATGACATTCAGGAAGCACGCATTCAACTGGACCCGCCTGAGCTGGGTGCCATGGAAATTCAGATGGAAGTAACTGCGGATGATCAGGCCCGTGTTCAAATTCAGGTACAAAACCCTCAGGTTCGTGAAGTGCTGGAATCCCAGGCTCAGCGACTGCGGGAGGCCATGAGTGAACAGGGTTTGACGCTGGCCGGGTTCGACGTGTCTGAGCAAGGCGCTGGCCAACAGCAAATGGGCCAGTCTGGCAGCGGTGACGGAAATGCTGAAGGCAACGCCAACGGTCAGGGAGCCAACATAGCAGACAACCTGGCTGACGGAAATTTGACTGAAGACGGTGTTGAAACACAAATTACCTCGGCGTCCGATCGCCTGGTAAGCACCTACGCCTGATCGTACCAGATGACTGGCGGGGCAGAGGGCGTGTTTTGCATGCCCTCTGCCCCGCCAGACACCCAGCGCCCGACCCCAGACCCCATAAATCCAGCAAGACCGTATCCCTTAACTACACTTGTTGTATCGCTTTGACTCGTTTGTGTAACCACCTGCGGGCTGGCGGATCGGGAGCGGTTCTGTGTCGGATATTTGACGAAAATGGCTGGCACAGCAATTGCTGAATACATAACAGCAATCCGTACAGGCAGCCTCGGCTGACGGATACGGACGCGGAGAGGGACATGGCAGCAGATCAGGATCTGAAGCTCGACGAAGGCGAAGAGGAAAAACCGAAAAGCAAACTCAAGCTCATCATCATTATCGTGGTGGCCTTGTTGGTTTTGGGGGGCGGTGGCGCAGCGGCCTACTTCCTGCTTTTCGCCGGAGAAGATACCGAAGCTGTAGAAGGCGAGGAAGTGGTTGAAGAAGAGGAGGAGGTTCCAGAAGAACCCCCGATTCCGGCGCAATACATCATCCTCAAACCGGAATTTGTGGTGAGTTATCAGGTTGGGCCACGCCAGCGTTTTATTCAGCTAAGCATCGAAATTATGACGCGCAAGCAAACGGTGGTGGATGGTTTGACCCTGCATGAGCCCATGATTCGCAATGAAATCTTGCGGGTCCTGAGCGAGCAGGATTTCAATAAGCTGAGAACCCACGAAGGCAAGATGGCGCTCAGGCAGGCCATCCATGATCGCATAGCCCAGGCACTTTCCCGGGAGGCTTATACCCAACCGGAAGATGTTGAAGCTGTGCTGTTTACCAACTTTGTGATGCAGTAGGACGGTGGCGTGCAGGATTTACTGTCGCAGGATGAAATTGATGCCTTGCTCCATGGGGTCGACGACGGTGCAGTAGAACCGGAAGACCCTGGTGATAGCGAAGGCGTCAGAAACTACGATCTCAGTAGCAATGACCGCATTGTGCGCGGTCGCATGCCGACGCTGGAGATGATCAACGAGCGTTTCGCCCGTTACACCCGCATCAGCATGTTCAACTTCCTGCGTCGCAGTGCCGACGTGTCGTCTGGTGGCGTGCAGATTATGAAGTTTGGTGAGTACGTACATACCCTGTACGTGCCCACCAGTCTGAATCTGGTAAAAATGCGCCCGCTGCGGGGAACCGCGCTGTTTATCATGGACGCCAAGCTGGTGTTCAAGTTGGTAGATAACTTTTTCGGGGGCGACGGCCGTCATGCCAAGATCGAAGGCCGTGAATTCACCCCGACCGAAATCCGGGTAGTGCAGTTGGTATTGGCCCAGGTATTCAACGACATGATGGAAGCCTGGTCGCCAGTGCTCAAGGTCGAATATGAATACGTTGGCTCGGAAGTGAATCCGGCCATGGCCAACATCGTCAGCCCCAGCGAAGTGGTGGTGGTCAGCACCTTCCACATCGAACTGGACGGCGGCGGTGGCGACCTGCACCTGACCATCCCTTACTCCATGATTGAACCGATCCGCGAAATCCTTGATGCCGGTGTCCAGAGTGACGTCGACGATGTGGATGAACGTTGGATGCAATCGCTGCGTGAAGACATTCTGGAAGCTACGGTGCCGATTCACGGCACCCTGGCCGAACGCATGATCAGCCTGCGGGAAGTCGCCAAACTGAAAGCCGGCGACATCATCCCGATTGAGCTGCCCGAGCAATTTACCCTGCAAGCCAGTGGGGTACCGGTGTTCAAGGGCCGCATGGGCATATCAGGTGAAAACCTGGCAGTGAAAATTTCGGAACAGATCAAGACAAAACGCCGTTAACCCTGCGTCCGGCGCAGACTCACAGGTGTAAGGGAGCAGCAAATGAGCGATGAAAATACCCCGGAAAACGAAGAGCTAGATGCTCAGGCGTTGGCCGATGAAGTGGCTGCCGGTGTCAGTGACGCAGGTGGTGACGAACAAGCGTTAGCCGACGAATGGGCTGCGGCGATGGAAGAGTCTGGCGACACCCCGTCCGACGACGAGGAAGAAGATGCCGCCCAGACGGTTGAACTGGAAGAGCTGCAGGACGAAGGCAAGCCGGTACAAATTGACCCTAACGGGCCAGAGCTGGACGTTATTCTGGATATTCCTGTGCGCATTTCTATGGAAGTCGGCAGCACCCAGATTCCCATTCGTAACCTGTTGCAACTGAACCAGGGCTCGGTCGTAGAGCTGGATCGTCTGGCGGGGGAACCGCTGGATGTGATGGTCAACGGCACGCTGATTGCCCACGGTGAAGTGGTGATGGTGAACGACAAGTTCGGTATTCGCCTGACGGACGTGGTGAGCCAAAGTGAACGTATTCAACGCTTGCGCTAGCCGCTGCTTACTGGCCTTTTTGTGTGCGCTGACCGTTGTTTCGGCTTCGACTTCGGCTTCGGCCAGTGCACAAGCGGTTGCGGATAACTCTGCGGCCGTTAACACAGTGTCAGTTTCAGCAGTGTCAGATACCGAAGCCGCCACCGATGGCCCGGCATCGACTCAGCCCGAGTTGCAGCTGTATCAACCAGCGGCCAGCCCCGAACACGGCACGTCTGTAACAGCACCGTCTCAAAACCAGCCTGCCAGTGAATCTAATAGCCGCAAGACCAGTGGCACTCTGCCCGCTTCGGCATCGCCGTTGGCGGCTGCAGGTAAGGTGGCGCTGTTTCTGGTGGTGGTCCTGGCACTGATCCTGGCGCTGGCCTGGATGATTCAGAAGGTACGCTTGGGCGGCGGCATGATGATGGACGGCAGCTTTGGTCGTACCAACCAGCCGATTCGGGTGGTTTGCAGCCAGTCGTTGGGTGCCAAGGAGCGCATTGCCGTGGTGGAAGTAGCCGGCAAGCAACTGGTGCTGGGCATTACGCCCCAGAACATCAATCTGCTGACTGAGCTCGAACAGCCGTTGCAGACAGCGGATTCTCCAACGCCGGCCAACTTTGCCGAGCTACTGAAAAAGGCGGTGAAAGCATGAAACCAACGAGTTGCCGTACCGCCTGGTGTGTTCTTGTTGCCTTGTTTGGCCTGTGGATGACGCCAGCAGCGCTGGCCGAAGAGGGCGGCGCGGTTACCGACGGCGGCCTGCAGTCGCTGAGTGGTCTTGGCATTCCGGCACTGGTGTATCAGGCCAGCGAAACCGGTGGCGAATACTCGGTGACGATCCAGATTCTGGCCATCATGACGGTACTGTCGGTGCTACCGGCATTGCTGATTATGATGACCTCGTTCACTC
Source organism: Oceanobacter sp. ABM4_470 (assembly GCF_056158645.1). Classification (NCBI taxonomy): domain Bacteria; kingdom Pseudomonadati; phylum Pseudomonadota; class Gammaproteobacteria; order Oceanospirillales; family Oceanospirillaceae; genus Oceanobacter; species Oceanobacter sp. ABM4_470. The sequence goes on along the minus strand of NZ_JBSWTR010000001.1, from coordinate 2,367,062 downwards.
GAATCATTGTTGTGATGGCGATTTTGCGGCAGGCCATCGGCTTGCAACAAACGCCTTCCAACCAGATTTTGCTGGGGCTGTCGTTATTTCTGACGCTGTTCATCATGATGCCGGTATTCCGCATCATTAATGTCGATGCCTTGCAGCCTTATCTGAATGAAGAAATTACCTCGGTGCAGGCGGTGGAGCGGGCGGTGGTACCCATTCATGAATTTATGCTGGGCCAAACCCGCGAAAACGACCTCGACCTGTTTGTCCGTATTTCCGGCCGTGAGGATATTCAAACGCCGCAGGATACGCCGCTGCACATTCTGATTCCGGCCTTTATTACCAGTGAATTGAAAACGGCCTTTCAGATCGGCTTTTTGATCTTTATTCCGTTTTTGATCATCGACCTGGTCGTCGCCAGTATTCTGATGGCCATGGGTATGATGATGTTATCGCCGGTGATTATTTCGTTGCCGTTCAAAATCATGCTGTTTGTATTGATCGACGGCTGGGCCTTGATCATGGGTACGCTGGCCAATTCCTTCGGGACGATTTAGCGGGGGGCGTATTATGACACCAACAGACATTGGCGACCTTTTTACGGCCGCGATGTACATCGTATTGATTTTGGTAGTGGTGATTATCGTACCGAGTCTGATCATCGGTTTGATCGTCAGTACCTTTCAGGCCGCGACCCAGATTAACGAACAAACCCTGTCGTTTTTACCGCGTTTGGTGGTCACGCTGTTGGCCATTATCTTTCTTGGCCCCTGGGCGGTGGCGATGGTGATTGATTACACCCGCGAACTGTATATGAATATTCCTTTTCTGATTGGCTGATCAGCAGCCGCTGTCGACGGTATGAATGCCCGGCAGCTCGCCAGCTTTGGCCGGTTGCTGGTACACCACGTGGCAGTTTTCTGCGACGACACTTTCATGGGTCCAGATCAGCTGGCCTTTCTCTCCCTGTTGATGTTGCCACCCATTGAGCGCAATCAGCGCACTGGCAATGCCAGCGGCTGACGCCGTTGGGTAACCGGCGACCAGTTGGATTGGCTGTTGCTCCAGCACCACGGTGGCCCGGGCCTTGTGCTGCACACCGTCGGCGATTGCGCGGAAACGGCTCTGACGGGCGGCTTCCATCAAGGTGTTCGACATGCCGCTTAATAGCAGCCGAGCCCTGCTACCGTCAGACGAATCAATTCCCATCTGGCTGAAGGCGGCGGCCGATAAGGTGCCCGTGACAGCGATCAACAGCACGGTTTCGATCAGACTGGTTCCTGTTTGTTTGGCAAAACTGCTCAGCCGCATGGGTTCTTCCTGTTCGAGCATAGGGACAATCGACCGCGTGTCAGTCGGGTCTGTGAAACGGTTTATACCGCGAAGTGACGGAAAACCGATGCGGTGTGACAGGTTAGTCGTCAGGTTTTTGACTTCAAAGGGGCCGCAGCCTGGGAACTTCGCGATTTTACCGGCGATCCAGCCGTTGGGTTTCGGGCACAGCCATTGCAACCTCCTTGTAAATCCAAGCCGCTGTCAGCAATCCGTCAACATGTTGGAATTTACCGATCTTGAGGTTGGTCACTGGATCAGCCGTTACATCTATCCGTTCGCCCGTATCAGTGGCCTGTTTATGGTGATGCCATTGCTGGGAACGCGGATGGTGCCGCAGCAAATCCGTTTGCTGCTGGCGGTTGCCGTTACGCTGGCGGTGGTGCCGATACTGCCGCCCATGCCAGCGCCGGATGCGTTATCGCTGGCGTCCATGGTCATCATTTTGAACCAACTGCTGATCGGCATTGTGCTGGGATTTGTGGTCGAGCTGTTGTCGCAGGTGTTTGTGTTGGCCGGGCAATTGATTGCAATGCAAACCGGTCTGGGGATTGCGACCACGGTAGACCCCTCACAAGGGGCTTCGGTGGTGGTGATTTCACAGTGGTTGTTGTTCATGGTGGGGCTGATCTTTCTGTCGCTGAATGGCCACCTGACTCTGATCGAGGTGTTGGTACAGAGCTTCTTTACCATGCCGATTGGCACAGGGGGCTGGACCGCCGACGATCTTGGCAGTCTGGTGTATTGGGCGGCCTGGATGTTCTCGGCGGCGCTGGTGATTTCATTACCGGCACTGACCGCCTTGCTGATTGTGAACCTGGCGTTCGGGGTGATGACCCGGGCAGCGCCGCAGTTGAATATTTTTGCGCTCGGCTTTCCGGTCACCATGATCATTGGCCTGTTTATTCTCTGGCTGACCATGACGGATATGGCGCTGGTGTATCAGCAGTACATGGAGCACTTGTTCACGTTCACTCGTAGGCTGATCAAGGGGTAGCCCATGGCTGAAGAAGACAGTGGTCAGGAGAAAACCGAAGAACCCACGTCGCGAAGGCTGGATAAAGCCCGCGAAGAAGGCCAGGTTCCCCGGTCCAAGGAGCTGAATACCACTGCGATTCTGGCACTTGGAGCTTTGGGGCTTTTGGCGCTGGGGCCGTTTTTGTCCGAGCAAATCAGTCAGTTGGCCAAACATGGCTTCGATTTTCAGCGCGATGCTGCCTTTGATACGTCGGCCATGAGTCGCCACCTTGGGGCATCACTGGAAAGCGCTGCCTGGGGGCTGGCCCCCTGGCTAGTACTGATGCTGATTGCATCGTTTGCCGGGCCGCTGGGGCTTGGCGGTTGGTTGTTTTCGACCAAGGCATTGGCCCTCAAGCTCAATCGTATGAATCCCCTGTCGGGCCTTAAACGGATGTTTTCGGCCAATTCGCTGGTGGAGCTGATCAAGGCCTGGGCCAAGGTATTGGTGGTGGGGCTGTGTGCCTGGCTGGTACTGGGGTTTTTCTTTGAAGACACCATGAGCCTGCTGCGAATGCCGGTCAACGGTGCGATTGAAGGGGCCGTTGGCATCATTCTTTGGTCGTTCATCATGATGTGCTTGTCGACTCTGCTGATTGCGTTGGCGGATGTGCCTTGGCAAATCTACTCGCATACCAAAAAGCTGCGCATGAGCCTGCAAGACATCAAGGACGAGTACAAGGAAACCGAGGGTAAGCCCGAGGTGAAAAGCAAGGTGCGCCAGTTGCAGCGTGAAGCCGCCCAGCGCCGAATGATGGCCGATGTACCCACTGCCGATGTGGTGATTACCAACCCGACCCACTTTGCCGTAGCGCTGAAATATTCAGCCGGTGCCATGACCGCACCGGTGGTGGTCGCCAAGGGTGCTGATCAGGTGGCGTTCAAGATTCGTGAAATCGCCAAGGAAAACAACATACCAAGGATGGAAGCGCCGCCACTGGCTCGTGCCTTGTACACCCATACGCGAGTAGGCAATGAAATTCCGGAGGGCTTGTACGTCGCCGTGGCTCAGGTACTGGCGTACGTGTATCAGATGGATATGTTTGCCAAAGGCAAGGGGCCGCGTCCTGCCAAGCGTCCGGATATGCCGATTCCGCGGGATTTGCGTGTTGATCCTGAGCCTGAAGGCTAACGCTGCAGCTCCTCAACCGTCACATAGTGCTCGATCGGGAAGACTGGCGGGCCGTACTGGTTGTAGATGGCAACGTCGGCCGCATCGCGGCCATAGCCCACTGCAACGTAACCGCCTTTACGGCCGGACTGGGTCGCGTCGAAGGTGTACCACTGGCCACCCACATAGGCTTCAAACCAGGCGTGCATGTCCATGGGTTCCAGCTGGTGCAGGTAGCCAACAACAAGACGTGCCGGAATGCTTAGCGCCCGACACAGGGCAATGCCCAGATGAGACAGGTCTCTGCATACTCCGGAACTGCGCTGGCGTACTTCGGTGGCTGAGACTGGTACCGGGCTGGTGCCCGGTTCATAGCGAATGTTGGTGCGTAGCCAATGCTCTACGGCGGCCACTTGATCGTAGCCAGGTGCGCAATTCCAGGTGATGTCTGAGGCCAGTGCATACAGCCGGTCCGATTCGCAATAACGGCTGGGCAATAAATAGCTGAGCGCTTCCGTTGGCAGGTGCTGAATTTCAATAAACGGCGCACCGGGGTCTTGGGCAATCTGGTCGGGCACCATCACTTCGGCACTGCAAAACAGCGCGAAAGGGCCGGGTTGGGCAATCAGTCGTTGGCAAACATTGCCGTAGGGATCGGTGAATTCGGAAACCGGCACGCTGGGCAGTACGTCGTATTCTTCACGGGCCACCCACTGGTCGGGTCCACGACGGGCACGAAGCATTAAAATGAATGGGGTGGGCACGGAAATTTCGAAGGAAAATTCACAACTGGTGCTGATCCACATGTACTTCGGTCCGTCGCAAAATGGGGACGCCACTATAGGACCAACGGATGGTTCCTGAAAAGCAATTTAGACAGGTTTTCAGCGGATGTTACAGCAACAAAATCGGACTCTGCTTAAGCATCCGCTCAAGTGGTTGGCCGCTTCACCACCCGTACGTTAAAACCGGATTCGCTTAGCACGTAGGCAGCGGCTTCGGCGCGACCTTCGCCTTCTACCACGTACAGAAAACCAGGGTTCAGTGACGGCAGCTGATGACGCAGCTGGGCCAGCGGAATATTGCGGGCGCGGGCGATGGGTTGCTGTGAGGCTTCCTGCTCAGTACGTACATCCAACACCACCACACCGGTGTCGCTGTTGTCGACCAGATCTTGCAGCTTGTCTTCTTCAACGTATTCCAGCACCGGCTTTTTCAGCAATATGTCGAAGTCTTCTTTCGAGAGCACCATCACAACGCCGTCACTGGTCATGGTGATGGTGGCACTGCGAGGCAGTGAGCTGATCAATGAATCTTCACCGAACAGTGCGCCGTTGGTTATGCCGGCCAGCGTCTGTACCTGAGCCCCTTGCTGACGGGTGACCAGGGCTTTGCCGGCTTTAATCACATAGCATTCGTTGCCTTCGTCACCTTCGGTGATCAGTACATCGCCAAGGGCGACTTCGCGTTCTTCAAAACGTGCCAGTAATTGCTGGATATTACCCGGCGGTATGCGGTTAAACAGCTCCGAGGTCAGCAGGGTTTCCAACCAGTCGGTTTCGTCGCTGTTATCGGCCAGCGCCAGTTCGGTCCAGGTGCTGATCAGCTCGACATAGCGGCGTGGAATAACGGCGAGTGTGCATTCGCTGACCGCAACCGCCGAGCATTTGTGAATCCGGTGGGTCGCGTCCAGTGCCAGAATGTTGGCTTCATCGTCACCCTCAAAGCGCTGTACATCGAATTTTTCGTCCACCAGATCGAGCGATCCAGACAGCAAAAAATGGCAGTTTTCATCTTGCTGGCCGCGTTTGAAGGCCAGGCTGCGGGGTTTCAGCTGTTTCAGGCTGAAGTGCGGCAGTAGTCCTTCAAGGGCGTTGAGGGACAGGTCTTCAAAGGGGATGAAGTTGTGGATGCGGTCGGCGCTGATCATACCTTCTCTGCAGTTACTGGCTTGCTCAAATAAATATAGCAAAGGGCCAGATCTTTGCCGGTCGATTGGCGACGGCTTTGTCAGCATGGCCCTTGTATCAGCGGAGGCAGGAGAGAGCGGGGGGCGTGGGAGGAGACGTTCAAAGAAATGCTAAAAAGAAATGCAAAAAAGAAAAGACAAGCAGGCGCTGGTCAGGCCTGCTTCTCGGTTCCAGCGTCGCTGACGTTGTCGGGACTAATCCCTTTGTCCGGGCTGTCAGCAGGTGCTGCTGGTTTGCCCCCACTTTGGCTGACGCCGGCGGTCAGGGCAAAGCGCATGGCATCTTCAAAGGACCAGTCAACCTGGGTCAGCTGCTCTCTTGGCAGAAACAGGGTGTAGCCGCCTACCATGTAGCTCATGGGCAAATACACTGCGACCAGGTCTTCTCCTGGCTTGGCCTGCTTCACCGGGCCGGGGATGCTCTGGTTGGTAATAAAGCCAACCACGGTGCCCATGGCTGGCAGCTCGACCAGTACCACAGGTTGCTGTTTTTCTTTTTCGCCCTTGTCGAACATGGCGGCAAAATCCTTGATCGCGCCATACAGGGTTTTAACCACCGGGAAGCGCAGAAAGGCGCTTTCGAGCTTTTCAAACAGCCAACTGATGGGGTCAAACTGAAACAGCAGCCCCACCATAAATAGCCCAACAACGGTAACCAGCAGACCAAACCCTGGAATCGACGATGGCGTCTCCCAGGGTTGCAGGCCAAACCAGCTCAGTAATTCCAATCCGACGCCATCCAGCCAAACCAATGCCGACCATACCAGCCAAAGGGTAACCACCAACGGCAATACAACGGCAGATCCTTTCAGGAAGACTTTGGCCAAATAGGGCATGGAATATCCTTGGGTTATTTATCCGTGGGCTGTTTCAGTTGTTGTACTTCCTGACGCAGGCTGTGCAGCTCTCGCATCAGGTCGTCCAGTGTGGCCTTGCCATCTTTTTCTTCTTGCTCGGCCTTTTCACGGGCGTGCTCATCTTCCAGCACATTGACGACAATACCAATCACCATGTTCAGGAAGGCGAAGGTGGTCAGGAAGATGAACGACAGGTAGTAAAGCCAGGACAGCGGGTAGGTGCCCATGGTTTCGTACATGACATCGGTCCAGTCCTCAAAGGTCATCACCCGGAACAGGGTTAACATACTGATGGAAATATCGCCCCACAGTTCCTCGTTGATATGCGCAAAGAAGGTCGCACCGACGGCGGCGTAGATGTAAAAAATAATAAACATCAGCAGCACAACGTAGCCCAGCTGCGGCAGTGCCCGCAGCAAGCTGTTCAGCAGGGTACGCAATTCAGGAATGATAGAAACCATCCGCAGCACCCGGAAAATACGTACCATACGGCCGAGCAAGGCCATTTCACTGTCTTCAATCGGGATCAGACTGACGATCACCACTGCGGTATCAAAAATGTTCCAACCGCTGTGGAAGAAACGGCTTTTCTGCTCGGTGGCCATAAAGCGAATGACGATTTCAAACAGGAACAGCACGGTGATGCCGAGGTCGAGCCAGCGAATAACGGTCACCACTGAGTCCGGAACCGGATAGGTGCGAGCGCCAATCAACAGGGCTGAGATCAGGATGACGGATACGATAAACCACTCGAAGGTTTTGTTATCACGCAGTCGTTGCGATGCGATTTGCAGTTGCTGAATGTTCATTGTCAGGTTCAAAAAACGAGAAAGTGAATTGGGTTGGCTGCTTTTACCTTATTGCGTCCATTGTTGCAGCAGCTTTGTTACGGGAGCTGTGTCTGGATCGCAATCTCCGTCTGACTCATGCCCTCTCGGTCGAATTTCCCACTTGGGGCAGCACGGTTGCGAAGCTGGCCTGTGGCGGTTAAATTCACCGCCAATGTAGCCCTCTGGCAGTAAATGGCTCACGCTTGAATCACTTTCGTCGATGAAAGTCGATTTCCTCTCAGATTCTCAGTTCATTCAGTTTGTTAGCGGTTACTTATCAGAAGAAAAAAATCTATTTAGCCGCTCATTGTCACTTTTCTTAAGAACTTACTTTAACTCTGCCCTGCATCGCTCGGTTGCTCCGAAGTATTTGTTTTTACTGCCTTTATCCGCTTTGTTGAAGGTTCCCCTAAGTGCTTGTGAAGTAAGGCAAATTTCGCCTCAGCCGCGGTGTCACGGGCTTGCATTGGCATAGGGGTGTTTCTATAGTGTCGAAAAGTGTCGGGTTGTGGGAAAAAAGTGGGAAAAGTGGGAATTTAAGGGCAGATTGCCTGTCCTTCTTGTCACATGATTGTCACTCTTCTGCTCGGCGCCAGGGAATACACAAAGGAATTCGTGTCGGTGATTTTATCCACGTACTCGGCAGCCTGACGGAGCCATAACCATGTTCCGCGGCATGCACCACATCAATCTGGACGCCAAAGGCCGTCTGGCTATTCCTTCGAAAGTGAGGGAAGTGCTGGAGGGCTTTTCTGCGTCCGGGCTGGTGGTCACGGTGGACAGTCAGGACCGCTGTTTGATGGTGTACCCACTGAACGAGTGGGAAGCCATTGAAGAGCAGCTCAACGATCTGCCGACGCTGAACCGGGTGTCTCGTCAGTTGAAACGTTTGCTGCTGGGGTATGCCACCGAATGTGAACCTGATGGCAGCGGCCGTATTTTGATCAGTGCCGCCTGTCGTGAATACGCCAACCTCAGCAAGGAATGTGTGCTGATGGGACAGGGCAACAAACTTGAATTGTGGGACAAGGCCAGCTGGGAAATCCGTGAAGCGGAATACCTTAGCCAGCCGGTGTCACTCGAAGATTTACCAGACGACGTACAAGGTCTTTCTCTATGAGCCTGGCTGAACTGGCACACACCACTGTGCTGTTACATGAAACCGTTGACGGATGCCTGAACGACCCTTCCGGCATTTACGTTGATGGCACCTTTGGGCGAGGTGGCCACAGTCGTCTGCTGTTGTCGAAGCTGGCGCCAGACGGTCGCCTGTTCGGCATCGACAAAGATCCGCGCGCCATTGAAACCGGCGAGCAGCTGCACGCCGAGGACAACCGCTTCGAGATTATTCGTGGCTCGTTTGCCGATATGAAAGCGGCGCTGGCCGAACGCGGAATTACCAAAATCAACGGCGTGTTGCTGGATCTTGGGGTTTCCTCACCACAGCTGGACGATGCCGAGCGTGGCTTCAGCTTTATGCGTGATGGCCCGCTGGACATGCGCATGAACCCGGATGCCGGATTGTCGGCTGCCGAGTGGGTGGCGACGACCGAAGAAAAAGAAATCGCCCGCGTACTGAAAGAGTACGGCGAAGAGCGGTTTGGCAAACGCATGGCGCGCGCCATCGTCACGCAACGTGCTCAGACCCCGATTGTGCGCACCCTGCAATTGGCCGAGCTGATCAAGGCGGCCAATCCAGCCTGGGAAAAACATAAGCACCCGGCGACCCGTGCGTTCCAGGCCATTCGTATTGCAGTGAACAACGAGCTGGGCGACCTCGAAACCATTCTGGACGACAGCGTCGACATGCTGTTGCCGGGCGGTCGCTTGTCGGTCATCAGTTTCCACTCGCTGGAAGATCGCATGGTGAAACGCTTTATCCGGGCACAGGAAAAGGGCCGTGAACTGCCACCGGGCTTGCCGGTGATGGAGGCCGATCTGGGTAAAACCATGAAACGTGTGGGCAAGGCCATTATGCCGGACGACGAAGAAGTTCAGCGTAACAGCCGCGCTCGTAGTGCCGTATTGCGTGTGGCCGAGCGTTTGGCAGACGCATGAGCAAAAGCCTCTTTCTGGTCTGGTTTGCCGTGATTGTATCGGCGCTGGTTCAGGTGGGACTCAGCCATCAGCACCGTGATCGTGTGCAGATATGGCAAAAACTGGAAAGTCGTCGGGATGCCCTGCAAGACGAGCAAACCCGACTGGTGCTGGAACTGGGCACCTTGACCAGTTACGGCCGCGTGGATCAGCGCGCCCGAACTGAACTCAACATGAAAGAACCTGTGGACATCAGGATTTTGAAACCATGACTGAAGAACAGCAAATAGCAGCTCAGGGCATCGTGCGCTGGCGGTACCGCTTGGTACTGGCAGTCATGGGCCTGCTGCTGCTTGCGATTCTGGTGCGATTGGTGATGTTGCACACGGTCGATCAACCCTTCCTGTTTGAAGAAGGTGAAAAACGCACGGTTCGTACTCAGGTGGAACCGGCCCGTCGCGGTATGATTACCGACCGGTTTGGTGAACCGCTGGCGGTCAGTACTGCCGTGGTCGACATCAGCATGAATCCGAAACTGTTCAACGCGGAGGATGCTGCCGTTCTGGCACGCAGCCTTGGCTTGAACGCCGCCAAACTCCAACAACGCATTGAAAACGCCCAATCCCGCAATCGCGGGTTTTTGTATGTTGAGCGCCAGGTACAACCGCACCTGGCCGAACGGGTGAAGGACCTTGGTCTGACCGGCTTGCAGTTTGAACAGCGCTTCCGTCGTTATTACCCGGCCGCCGAAGTAACCGCTCATGTGGTCGGACTGGTCAACATCGACAGCAACGGTCAGGAAGGGCTTGAACTGGCCTACAACGATTACCTGACCGGCAAGGGTGGACGCCGCACGGTGGTCAAGGACGGTTACGGCCGCTTGATCAAACAGGTGTCGGTCGACTCCGTGGCTGAACCGGGCAATGACCTGCGCCTGACGTTGGACCTGCGTTTGCAGTATCTGGCCTACCGCGAATTGAAATCCGCAGTACAGCAGCACCGGGCGCATTCCGGCTCTGCTGTGATGCTGGACGCCAAAACCGGCGAGGTGTTAGCGCTGGTGAATCAGCCGTCCTACAACCCCAACAACCGCGCCACGCTGAAAGCAGAAAACATGCGTAACCGCGCCATTGCCGATGTGATTGAGCCGGGCTCGACGGTCAAACCGTTCACCGTGGCAACCGCACTGGAATCCGGTAAATACACCCCGGATACCATTGTTGATACCAATCCGGGCTATCTGCGGGTCGGTCGTAAGACCGTGCGTGACCACCGCAACTACGGCGACCTCGATGTCACCGGCGTGATCACCAAATCCAGTAACGTCGGCGTTACTCTGTTGTCGGCGGATGTTGGCGCAGAAGCGCTATGGCGCACCATGACCGCCGCTGGTTTGGGTCAGGCGTCTGGTTTGGGCTTTCCGGGCGAGAGCGTCGGGGTATTGCCTTTCCCGAGCGAAATGGACCCATTGCGCCTGGCCACTCTTTCCTACGGTTACGGACTGGCGGTATCACCGTTGCAGCTGGCCCAGTCCTACACCGCCTTTACCCAACATGGCTGTCGCGAAGAAGCGACCTTGCTGATTACCGGAGCCGGTAAGGCACCGTGCCACCCGGTGATGTCGGCCAAAACCGCCAGTCAGATTCTGGCCATGCTGGAAACCGTGATTTCGCCCGTGGGTACGGGCAAACGCGCCCATGTGGACGGCTATCGGGTGGGCGGTAAAACCGGTACGGCTCACAAGGTGGGTTCTGTGGGTTACGAAGACGCCAACTACACCGCCGTGTTTGCTGGCGTAGCGCCTATTTCCGACCCGGATCTTGTGCTGGTTGTGGTGGTGGATGACCCACAGGGGCAGGAATATTACGGCGGCGAAGTGGCCGCACCGGTGTTTTCTCGCATCATGGGGCAGGCTCTGCGCCTGCGTCAGGTGGCGCCGGATGATGAGAGCAGTGTGAAGTTACAGATGGCGGGGGGACCAAAATGAAACTCTCGCAGTTGATTCAGAACGACTTCTTTGTACCACCCGAGTGGGACCGCGAATTCGGTGACATTGCCACCGACAGTCGCGATGTGCAGTTGGGTGACTTGTTTATTGCCCGAGCGGGCAGTGCCGCTCATGGCGCCGAATACATTCAGTCTGCAATTGAGCAGGGTGCTGCCGTTGTGCTGCAAGCGCCTGCCAATGACGAGGCTGGTCAGCCGCTGTTCCGCTGTGAATTCAACGCACAGGGAATCGCCGTGCCGGTATTCCGGGTTGATGATCTGGCGGTCCGATTGCCACATTGGTTGCATCGTTGTTACGACGGCGTTGCCAATATGGCGGTTTTCGGAGTGACCGGAACCAATGGCAAAAGCTCCTGTGTCAGCTATCTGGCCCAGTTGTCGACCGCGCTGAACAAGCCCTGTGGCATGTTGGGGACGCTGGGTAATGGCTTGTGGCCACGGCTGCAGCCTACCCGTAATACCACTCCGGATTTATCGGTGGTATTGCGCACGTTAGATAACATTGGCCGTGCTGGGGCAGACCGTGCGGCCATGGAAGTGTCTTCCCATGGTCTGGATCAGGGACGTGTTTTCGGGCTGCGTTTCAGCGGCGTGATGATGACCAACCTGACGCAGGATCACCTCGATTACCATGGCACCATGGAGGCCTACTTCGAGGCCAAGAAAACCCTGCTGACCAACTACGACGCCAACATCGCCGTGGTAAACACCGACTGCGAATACGGCCGTCAGTTGTTTGCCGACAGCGAGCTCCCGGCTTTGCCGATGGGCTATGGCAGTCGGGCTTCGATGGAAGCCAATGGCTTGCTGCCAGACTTCCGTGATCGTTTGGTCAGCTACGAAATTACCGAATTCACCGGCTCCGGTATTCGGGCCAATATCGACAGCCCTGGGGCAATGCCGAGTTGGTATTGCCATTACTGGGTGAGTTCAACCTGGCCAATGCGCTGGGTGCCATGACCTTGCTGGCATGCAGCGGTGAGTCGTTCTCTGAGTTGGTTGTTGCGGCCGCATCGCTGCAAGCCGTTGCCGGACGCATGGAAGTGTTTGTGCCTGCGGGTTCTGCTTCCGGGCCGGTTGCGGTGGTGGATTACGCGCATACGCCTGACGCCATCGAAACCGTTCTGACATCGCTGCAACCGTGGCAACGCCCGATCAATCTGGTGTTTGGCTGTGGTGGTGACCGTGACCGTAGCAAGCGCCCGCTGATGATGACGGCGGCGATGAATCACGCCAATCGCATCTGGCTGACCGACGACAATCCACGCAGCGAATCACCGGCGGCTATTTTTGCCGATGTGATGGCGGCGGCAGGTGCCGACGCATTTGGCATAGAGCAGCAGCACGAGCGCAAGGAGGCAATCGCCGATGCCCTCACGGTGTCTGCGGCGGAAGCGATTGTGGTGATCGCTGGCAAAGGCCATGAGGACTATCAGGAAATCAACGGCGAGCGTCGCCCTTACAGCGATATCGATGTATTGAAGTCGCTGGGTTATGTCCCTGTGGGAGATCAGCATGCTGTTTGATTTCACGCTGGCTGAGCTGGCCCAACAGCTGGGTGTGGATGTACCGCCGCAGTCTTGTCTGACGGCTACTTCAGCCGCAGAGATTGTCTTGAGCGACGTATCAACGGACACCCGTTCGATCAAGGCGGGCGATCTGTTTGTGGCACTGAAAGGTGCCAACTTCAATGGCAATAACTTTGCTGCGCAGGCGCTGGCGTCTGGTGCTGCAGCGGTACTGTTGGATGAAGCGCCAGCTGAACCCCTTGATGGCCCGTACCTGCTGTGTGAAAACGCTCAGGATGCCTACGGCGATATTGCCGGATGGCAGCGCGATGCGTTCACCGGTCCTGTGGTTGCGATGACGGGCAGCGCAGGTAAAACCACCACCAAGCAGTTGATGGCCAGTGTGTTTTCCGAGCAGTTCAATACCTGGATGACTCAGGGCAATTTGAACAACCACATTGGCGCCCCGAAAACCTTGCTGGCACTGACACCTGAACACACCGCTGCTGTGGTCGAGCTGGGTGCCAGTGGTTTGCAGGAAATTGCCTACACGGCAAAATGGGTGAAACCTGCGGTTGGTATTATTACCAATGCCAGCGAGGCTCACCTGGAAGGGTTTGGTTCGTTGCAGGGCATCGTGCAAACCAAAGGCGAATTGATCGATTTCACTTCAGACGCAGGCACCGTGGTGCTGAATGCCGACGATGCGGCGTTCGATACCTGGCGTCAGCGCGCTGGCGACCGTCGTGTTGTCAGCTTCGGATTTTCCGATTCAGCCGATGTATCCGCCCGTGACATTGAACTGTCGGTGGCGGGCAGTCGTTTCGTGCTGATCGATCGTCACACCTCATTCAGCCAAAGCGTTCGGTTGGCATTTCCCGGCAAGCACAACATTGCCAATGCCTTGGCCGTGTATGCGGCAGCGCGTGCGGTCGGTATGGACAGTGAGTCCATCGTCGCCGGTTTGCAGGCTGCGACGCCGGTATCCGGTCGAATGAAAACCGTCGCCGGGCCACGCGGCATCACCGTATTGGATGACAGCTACAACGCTAATCCAGCGTCGATTCGGGCGGCGATTGATGTACTGTCGCTGGCCGCTGACAGCTGGTTGGTATTGGGAGACATGGCAGAACTCGGCGAGGAAGCCGGGACCGCGCACAGTGACCTCGGTCGCTATGCCAAACAACAGGGAATAGGACATTTGCTCGCCACAGGTGAATTGAGCAAACGCACCGTAGCGTCGTTCGGAGACAACGGACTATGGCTGGTCGACCGCGATGCGGTGGCTGACTACATAAAACAACAGGCCCCGGATCACGCTGTCGTGCTGGTCAAGGGGTCGCGCAGCGCCGGTATGGAACAGGTTGTCCGGGCGCTGGATATTGCGGGGGAATAATCAATGTTGGTTTGGTTGGGCGAGTGGCTTGCCCAGTTGCATTCAGGGTTTGGCGTGGTCAGCTATTTGTCGCTGCGCGCTATTTTTGCCGTTATCACAGCGTTGCTGGTCGCACTGGTGATGGGGCCTTTTGTGATTCGCAAATTGCGCGAATACCAGATTGGTCAGGCGATTCGTGAAGTTGGCCCGAAATCCCATTTGAGCAAAGCCGGTACGCCAACCATGGGTGGCGTACTGATTTTGCTGTCGATCGCCATCAGCACCCTGCTGTGGGGCGATCTGGAAAACCGTTATGTCTGGGTTGTGCTGCTTTTGACACTGCTGTTTGGTGCCATTGGCTGGGTGGATGACTACCGCAAGGTGGTCGAGAAAAACTCCCGTGGTCTGCCGGGTCGTTGGAAGTACTTCTGGCAGTCGGTATTTGGTCTGGGTGCAGCGGCGTTTCTGTATTACACCGCTCAGTCTCCGGCTGAAACCCAGTTTGTGGTGCCGTTCTTCAAGGACGTGATGCCACAGTTGGGCGTGCTGTTTATTGTGCTGAGCTACTTCGTGATTGTTGGCTCCAGCAACGCGGTGAACCTTACCGATGGCCTTGATGGACTGGCGATCATGCCAACCGTGATGGTCAGTGCCGCTTTGGGCGTTTGTGCCTACCTGGCCGGTAACTTCAACTACGCCAACTACCTGCACATTCCATTTATTCCGGGTTCCGGCGAGTTGGTGGTGTTCTGCGCTGCAATCGTTGGTGCTGGTATTGGTTTCCTGTGGTTCAACACCTATCCGGCGCAAGTATTTATGGGCGATGTCGGCTCGCTGGCACTGGGTGCAGCGTTGGGCATCGTTGCCGTGATTGTGCGTATGGAAGTGGTGCTGTTCATCATGGGCGGCATTTTTGTGGCAGAGACCCTGTCGGTGATCCTGCAGGTGGCGTCGTTCAAACTCACCGGTAAGCGTATTTTCCGCATGGCACCGCTGCATCACCACTTTGAACTGAAAGGCTGGCCGGAGCCGCGCGTGATCGTGCGTTTCTGGATCGTCACAATTTTGTTGGTACTGGCCGGTCTGGCCACACTGAAGATTCGTTAAGGACCCGTAAGGGAATCCGGGCTAAGGAGCATCGGCATGACGCTGGCACAAAAAGACATCAAGCGCATGATTGTTGGACTGGGAGTATCCGGTTTGGCAACGGCACGTTTTTGTCAGCGCATGGGCTGGAACTTCGACCTCTGTGACAGTCGTGAGGGCCTGGCTAACGCGGAAGCTATTCGTCAGCAATTCCCGGATGCCCGTTTGACGCTGGGTCCACTGGACGGTGAGTTGTTCTGCAACTACCACCAGTTGATCGTCAGTCCGGGCGTGGCGCTGGCGGAACCGGCCATTCAGTACGCGCTGGGCAATCAGGTAGAAGTCGTTGGTGATGTGGAGTTATTCGCCCGCGGCATTCTTGCGCCTGTGGTTGCCATTACCGGCTCCAACGGCAAAAGCACAGTGACCACCCTGGTTCGCGACATGCTGGTCGATGCCGGTTTACGTGCCGAAATGGGCGGCAACATCGGTGTACCTGTACTCGATTTGCTGGAAGACGGTGCGGCCGACGAAGCCGATGTGTTTGTACTGGAGTTGTCGAGCTTTCAACTGGAAACCACAACCAGCCTGAAACCGCGTGCTGCCACCATTCTTAACATCAGTGAAGACCACATGGACCGCTATAAGGGGCTGGCTGATTACTGTCTGGCCAAACAGCGGGTCTATCGCGGTGCTCATGTTGCGGTGGTTAATCGGGATGATGACCTGACGCTACCAGAAGATGAAATCAGCGCCGAAACCGGCTTCACGCTGGGTGAACCACAAGGCGACGACTTTGGTTTGCAGGCGGGCGAGTTGAACGGTGTTGCTGGTGAGTGGATTGTTCGCGCCGGACTGAAGCTGATTCACAGCAGCGAAATGAAAGTGCGCGGTCGTCACAATCTGGCCAATGCCATGGCCGCACTGGCGCTGGTCGAAACGCTGGGCGTCAGCCCGGCCAAGGCGTGCCAGACACTGAAATCCTTCGGCGGCCTGGAACATCGCTGCCAGTGGGTTGGTGACGTTGGCGGAGTCAGCTACTTCAACGACTCCAAGGGCACCAATGTTGGTGCAACGCTGGCAGCCATTGACGGTTTGGCACAGACGCCAGCCAATATCTGGCTGCTCGCCGGTGGCGAAGGCAAGGGGCAGGATTTCAGCCCGTTGCAGGATGCCTGCTCTGCTGCGGTAAAGGGCGTGGCTTGCTTTGGCAAAGACGCTCCACGGTTACAGCAAACGCTGGCTGAAGTGGCTAAAACCGCGTCGTTCGAGACCATGGATCAGGCGTTTGCCTGGGCTCAGCAACAGGCCGAATGCGGCGATATTGTGTTGCTGTCGCCAGCCTGTGCCAGTCTGGATCAATTCCGCAACTACCACGTTCGCGGTGAGCATTTCTGCTCGCTGGTCGGGGAGGTGCTGAGTGGCGGCTAACTGGCTGACGCGTTTGCAATGGCAAACACGCGATGCTCATTTCCTGCCCTGGCTGATTCTGATGTTGCTGGGCTGGATGATGGTGGCATCGGCGTCGACCGGTATTGCTGAAAAGCTGACGGGCAACACCTTCTACTTCACCATTCGCCACGGTGTCTATCTGCTGTTGGGCGCGGTGGCCATGCTGGGGGCCAGCTGTGTGCCGCTGCAACGCTGGCGCAAGTTGGAAGTTCCCATGCTGGCGATTGCCGGGCTGGGACTGGTACTGGTGTTGATTCCCGGTGTCGGTCACGAGGTGAACGGCAGCCGGCGTTGGCTGAACTTTGTGGTGATCAAGGTGCAGGCGTCAGAGCTGGCCAAGGTCGCTGCGGTGTTCTATGTCGCTGGGTATTTACTTCGCCGCCTGCCCGAAGTGCGAGAGAGCTTCTGGGGGTTTGTTAAACCTTTGTTCATTTTGATGGCAATGGTGTTCCTGCTGCTGATGGAGCCTGACTTTGGTGCCGCCGTCGTGGTGCTGGGGGCGGCGATGATCCAGCTATTTTTGGGCGGTGTTAAAGCTGGCCAGTATTTTTTGCTGATCATAGGTGCGGTGGTGCTGTCGGTGATTGCGGTGACTTCGGAAGAATGGCGCGTCGCCCGTTTGATGGCCTATCTCGATCCCTGGGCACCTGAACACGTGTACGGTACGGGCTATCAGTTGACCCAGTCGCTGATCGCTTTTGGTCGTGGTGACTGGTTTGGTGTGGGGCTGGGCGAAAGCATTCAGAAGCTGTTTTACCTGCCGGAAGCGCACACCGATTTTGTGTTTGCCATCTGGGCCGAAGAAACCGGTTTGTTTGGCGGCGTTGTCGCCATCGGCATGCTGACCTGGCTGCTGTACCGCATCTGGCAAACGGTGTGGATTGCGCAGCGCAACGGGCATTTGTATGGCGCCTACATCGCCACGGGAATTGGCTCGATTCTGGCGCTGCAAATGGCCATCAACCTTGGCGTAAACACCGGGTTATTACCCACCAAAGGTTTGACGCTGCCGTTTTTCAGTTACGGCGGCAGCAGCTTGTTACTGGCCTGCGTGATGGTGGGCATTGTGATGCGGGTTCGCCATGAGTGCCTGAACCCGGAAAACGAAGAATCTGCCGCTCAAGATGAGGCGGCAACTGCATGATGGAGTCTGGGGTGTCGAAACAAGGGCAAGGTAAAACAGCGCTGATGATGGCGGCCGGAACCGGCGGGCATGTATTCCCGGCGTTGGCGGTTGCTCGCGCCTTGCGTGAACGCGGTTACGAGGTTCATTGGTTGGGTACGCCCAACGGCATGGAGCAAAACCTGGTCCCGAAAGACAACATTCCACTGCATGCAGTTGATATCAAAGGTCTGCGTGGCAAAGGCATCGCGGGCTTACTGGTTGCGCCATGGCGTATTTTCAAGGCGACCATGCAGTCGTTACGTATTATCCGCTCCATCAAGGCCGAGATTGTGATCGGTTTTGGCGGTTACATAGCGGGACCGGGCGGTGTTGCTGCTCGTTTGGCCGGTTTGCCATTGGTCGTGCATGAGCAAAATGCGCTGGCTGGTATGACCAACAAACTGCTGAACCGCATTGCGCACGTCAGCTTGCAGGCGTTTCCGAACGCTTTGCCGAACGCCATTACGGTCGGTAATCCGGTGCGACAGGACGTGGTCGATTTGCCGCAAGCGCCAGTGCCTGCGCAGCGCAAACTGAATGTTCTGGTGGTTGGTGGCAGTCTTGGTGCCAGGGCTCTGAACGATGCGGTGCTGGCCTGCTGGAAGCAGTGGCCGCAAGCGCAACGCCCAAACCTGCGCCATCAGGTTGGCAAACGAGATGAAGAACGGATGTTGGCTGAGTATGCCGAGTCCGACGTGGTGGCTGACGTATCTGCGTTTATCGATGATATGGCGGCAGCTTACGAGTGGGCCGATTTGCTGGTGTGTCGCTCGGGTGCCCTGACGGTATCCGAGATTGCGGCGGCGGGTAAACCATCGATTCTGGTGCCATTCCCGTTCGCGGTGGATGACCACCAAACCGCTAACGCCCGTTATCTGGCGGATGCTGGCGCGGCCATGATTCGTCAGCAAAAAGAATTAACGCCTGAATGGCTGTTGCAAACCCTGCAGTCGCTGGATAACCAGCGCGAAGCATTACAGGAGATGGCCAGTCAGAGCCGCAAGCAGGCCAAGGTGTCTGCTACCGAACTGACGGTCGAACAGATTGAGAGGTTAATCCGTGAGTAATATCCCTTCCACCCAGCCGCAGGCCAACGCCCTGATTCCGGAAATGCGCCGTATCAAAGGCATTCATTTCATCGGTATTGGCGGCACCGGCATGTGCGGTATCGCCGAGGTTCTGCTGAACCAGGGCTATGCCATCAGTGGGTCTGATATTCGCGAAACCGGAGTAACCGAGCGACTGAAATCGCTGGGCGCGACGATTTACATCGGCCATCAGGCCAGTAACGTGGATGCTGCCGATGTGGTGGTGGTTTCCAGTGCCATTGATGAAACCAACCCGGAAGTGGCTGCTGCCATTGAGCACCGCAAGCCTGTGGTTCGCCGCGCTGAAATGCTGGCTGAGCTGATGCGTTTTCGTCATGGCATTGCGGTGGCGGGTACTCATGGCAAAACCACCACCACCAGTTTGCTGACCAGCATTTTTGCCGAAGCCGATCTGGACCCAACCTTTGTGATTGGCGGCAAGCTCAACAGCGCCGGATCTAACGCCCGTTTGGGTGCCAGTCGCTACCTGATTGCCGAAGCCGACGAAAGTGATGCCAGCTTCCTGCACTTGCAGCCGATGGTGTCGATTGTGACCAACATCGATGCCGACCATATGTCGACTTATGGCGGTGACTTCGAAAAGCTGAAGCAAACCTTTATCGAATTCCTCCACAACCTGCCGTTCTACGGCTTGGCGGTTGTGTGCATCGACGACGACACCGTGCGCTCGTTGTTACCGGAGATTTCCCGTCCGTTGATCACTTATGGTTTCAGTGAAGACGCCGACTACCGTGCCATCAATGTTCGCCAACAAGGCATGTACACCGAGTTCACTCTGGTACGTCCGGGGGATCGTCCTTCGCTGGAAATCCGCATGCGCATGCCAGGTGCACATAATGTATTGAACGCGTTGGCAACGGTAGCCGTTGCCGATGACGAAGGAGTACCGGACAGCGCGATTCAATCAGCGCTGGAAAAATTCGCCGGTGTTGGGCGTCGTTTCCAGGTGTGTGGCGAATTTCCATTGCTGGACGGCAACGTCATGATGGTCGACGACTATGGCCATCACCCGCGTGAGCTGGAAGTAACCATGGAAGCCATTCGCAAAGGCTTCCCGGATCGCCGTCTGGTGATGCTGTTTCAACCGCACCGTTACTCCCGTACCCGTGATCTTTATGAGGACTTCGTCAAGGTTTTGTCGGGTGCTGACGTACTGTTGCTGATGGATGTGTATCCTGCCGGCGAGAAAGTCATTGCCGGTGCCGATGGTCGTTCATTGTGCGGCAGCATTCGCCAGCGCGGCGAAGTTGATCCGGTGTTTATCGAACGCGGTGAATCCCTCCAGGGTTTGCTGACCAGCGTACTGAAACCGGGTGACCTGCTGCTGACCCAAGGGGCTGGTGATGTGGGTGCCTTGTCGGTTCGCCTGGCGGAAGAAATTCCGCAATGGTTGGCCAAGCGGGAGGAAAAGGCATGAGCGATATGTCCCGTTTTGGCCGCGTAGCCGTATTGATGGGTGGCACTTCAGCCGAACGTCCGGTGTCGCTGCGCAGTGGTGATGCGGTACTGAAAGCGTTATTGGCCAAAGGCGTTAACGCGGTTGGCGTGGATGTGCAAAACGACATTGCCGCGCGCTTGTCTGCGGACTCGTTTGATATGGCGTTCATCGCTTTGCATGGTCGCGGTGGTGAAGATGGCACCATTCAGGGCTTGCTGGAGTGGCTCGATATTCCTTACACCGGCAGCGGTGTGATGGCATCGGCGCTGGGCATGGACAAGTGGCGCACCAAGTTACTGTGGCAGGCCGCCGGTTTGCCAACACCAGCGGCGGCGCTGTTGGATGCCGACTCCGATTGGGCCGATATCATGTCGCGCATGGATGGCGAGGCCATCGTCAAGCCAGCCCATGAAGGCTCCAGCATCGGCATGTTCAAGGCCACTGACGCTGACAGCTTGCGCAACAGCTATGAACAGGCCGCGAAGTTGGATGGCCTGGTACTGGCCGAACGCTGGATTTCAGGACGTGAATACACCATTGCCGTGGTCAATGATCAGGTTCTGCCGCCCATTCAGTTGAAAACCACCCATGCGTTTTACGACTACGAAGCCAAGTACGAGGCCAACGACACCCAGTACCTGCTGCCATGTGGTCTGGATGAGGACAAGGAAGCGGAACTCAAGGCCCTTTCTCGCAAGGCTTTTGATGTGGTCGGTTGTGAAGGCTGGGGCCGTGTTGATGTGATGCAGGACGAACAAGGTCAGTTCTGGTTGCTGGAAGTGAACACCAGTCCGGGCATGACGGATCACAGTCTGGTGCCAATGGCCGCTCGGGCGGTGGGTATGGAATTTGGCGATCTGGTGGTCAGCTTGCTGGATGGCGTGAAAGGTCACTGACCATGGGCCAGAAAGAAAGCCCGCGTGGCGCGACACTGGCACCCGAGCCAAAAGAGCCGGTTTTCCGACGCCTGAAAGAAAATTTGACGTTTCAGGTGCGGGTTCCAACGTGGTTCTGGTGGGTTTCGCTGCTGGTTGTTCTGGTTTCTGTCGCAGGATTCGCCGGCAACAAGGCCTATCAGGAATGGCCGGTCAAGGAAGTGGTGGTGGTCGGCAACCTCGACGCCGTTGATCCACAGGAAGTTGGCAAGTCGCTGCTGTGGGTGAAGAACGAAAGTTTCTTCTCGTTGGACGTCAGCAAAGTACGGCAACAAGTGGCTGCAATGCCCTTGGTTGCTGGGGTCGCGGTCCGAAAGCGCTGGCCGGGAAGCCTTGAATTACTGATACATGAAGACGTGCCGGTGGCACTCTGGAATGACGTTGCACTGATGACAGCGTCGGGCAAGGTAACAGAATTGCCGCAAGGCTATGAAAGTGGTGGCTTGATGCACCTTTACGGTACGGATTCTGCAAGAGAACAGGCAGTCAAATCGTTCCGTCGGGCCCAGCAAGCACTGTTAAAAACGGGTGTTAAGGTCAGCAGCCTGAACATCAATGCGATTCGCACCGTCGACATGACCTTGTCGAACGGTTGGAAGGTGCGATTCGGAAAACAATATTTTGAGGAACGGTTGCAGCGACTGGTGGTGCTGCTGGGCAATCTGGACCAGGAATCGGTCCAACAGGTTGATCTCAGATACGGAAAAGGCGCTGCCATTCGATGGAACACAAAGGGGGTAACCGGGTAATGGCCACAACACAAGCCGGACAAATGCTGGTTGGTCTGGATATCGGCACATCCAAAATCGTCGCCATCGTTGGGGAAGTCACCCCGGAAGGCGGTATTGAAATTGTTGGTTTGGGCAGCCACCCAAGCCGGGGCCTGAAGAAAGGCGTGGTGGTGAACATTGAATCCACCGTGCAATCCATTCGTCGAGCGGTTGAAGAAGCCGAACTGATGGCAGGCTGTAATATACATTCGGTATATGCCGGTATTGCTGGTAGCCATGTGCAATCACAAAATTCCAGTGGTGTGGTTGCTGCACGTGGTGCAGAAATAACCGAAGCCGATCTGGATCGTGTTATTGATGCCGCACAAGCGGTCGCAATTCCGCAGGATCGTCGGACAATTCATGTTATTCCGCAGGAATATATTGTCGATAATCAGGAAGGTATTCGTGAACCGGTTGGAATGGCTGGTGTCCGATTGGAAGCAAAAGTGCATCTGGTTACGGCAGCGGTTAATGCAGCGCAAAATATTGAGCGTTGTGTGCAACGTTGTGAACTGCGCACAGAAGACGTGATTCTGGAACAATTGGCCTCCAGTTATGCCGTGTTGACCGACGATGAACGGGAGCTTGGGGTATGTATGGTCGATATTGGTGGTGGCACCACCGATATTGCCATTTTTACCGATGGCGCTATTCGCCACACGGCGGTTATTCCTATTGCCGGTGATCAGGTAACGAACGATATCGCAATGGCATTGTTGACGCCTACGCAACATGCCGAGGATATAAAGATCAAATACGCCTGCGCCTTGCGCCAGCTGGCGCGGGATGACGAGATGATCAACGTGCCAAGCGTCGGAGATCGCCCGTCCCGTCAGCTCTCGCGGCAGTCTCTGGCTGAGGTTGTAGAGCCCAGATATGACGAATTATTTACCCTGATCCAGGCCGAACTTCGTCGCAGTGGTTTCGATGAATTAATACCAGCCGGCATTGTTTTGACGGGTGGAACGTCAAAAATGGAAGGGGTCGTGGAATTGGCTGAGGAAATATTCCATATGCCGGTTCGTTTGGCGCGTCCACATGGCGTATCCGGACTCACGGACGTGATTAATAATCCGATTTACAGCACTGCGGTTGGCTTGCTGCTTTATGCCGCCAAGCAACCACAAAATAAAGCACCACAAATATTGGAAGAAAAGTCACAAACTGGCGTTTTTTCCCGCTTATCGGATTGGATAAAAGGCAATTTTTAGTATTTAATAAGTAGGTGCGTAGCAGAGGGGGGTGTGTTATGTCATTTGGAAACGAAGGCGATATGTTCGAACTTGCGGACGACGTGCTTGAAAATGCAGTAATTAAAGTCATCGGTGTTGGTGGTGGCGGCGGTAATGCCGTACAGCACATGGTAGAAAGCAATATCGATGGTGTTGAATTTATTTGTGCCAATACCGATGCCCAGGCATTGCGTAACATAGGCGCACGTTCTGTGATTCAACTGGGTTCAGGCCTGACCAAAGGTCTGGGCGCCGGTGCCAATCCGGACGTTGGTCGCCAGGCGGCCATAGAAGATCGTGAACGTATTGCTGATGCACTGAAAGGTGCAGATATGGTCTTTATCACCGCCGGAATGGGTGGTGGTACCGGTACCGGTGGTGCGCCAGTCGTGGCAGAAATTGCTCGTGAGCTGGGTATCCTGACCGTTGCTGTTGTGACTCGTCCTTTCTCTTTTGAGGGCAAGAAGCGTATGGCGATGGCTGAGATCGGCCTGAAGCAGTTGAGCGAACACGTGGATTCACTGATCACCATCCCGAACGAGAAATTGCTCTCTGTTCTGGGTAAAGGCACCACCTTGATGGATGCCTTCCGCAGTGCCAACGATGTACTGCACGGTGCTGTTAAAGGTATCGCTGACCTGATCACCCAGCAGGGTATGATCAACGTCGACTTCGCGGACGTGCGTACCGTGATGTCTGAAATGGGTCAGGCAATGATGGGTAGCGGCTCCGCCAGTGGCGAAAACCGTGCTCGCAAGGCCGCTGAGTCTGCTGTTGGCAGCCCGCTGCTGGAAGACGTCAACCTGGCCGGTGCACGCGGTATTCTGGTGAACGTAACCGCTGGTTTCGACCTGTCTCTGGGTGAATTCTCGGAAGTCGGTGAGATCATTGGTGAGTACGCAGCCGAAGACGCTACCGTGGTTGTGGGTACCGTAATTGACCCTGAAATGAGCGATGAACTGCGTGTAACTGTGGTTGCGACTGGCCTTCGAAATGAGGCAACTGCAAACAAACCTGTTGCACCTGCGGAACAACGCCCGAAGAAAGTGGTCGATAATACACCGAAGACGCCAGACGGAAAGCCGGACTACAGTCAGCTGGAACGCCCAGCGGTAAGCCGTCAGGCCGGTGGCCAGGCAGCGAAAGCAGAGCCTCAGAATCGTCAGGATATGGAATATCTGGATATTCCTGCGTTCCTGCGTCGACAGGCTGACTAAGAAGACACGCCTCTGGCGTGTCTCTCTGCACCTGCTATAATCGGCCGCAATTTATTTTGCCCAATAGATGACCAGTATTGGCAGGAATGTCTTAATGATCCCTCAACGCACGCTCAAAAATACCATTCGCGCATCCGGCGTTGGCCTTCACTCCGGTGAAAAGGTCTACCTGACGCTGAAACCTGCGCCTGAGAATACAGGGATTGTATTCCGTCGTACCGACCTGGAACCGGTCGTAGACATTCCAGCTAACGCAACCAGTGTTGGCGAGACTACCCTGTCCACCACTCTGGTTCGTGACCATGCCAAGGTCGACACAGTAGAACACTTGCTGTCAGCCATGGCGGGCTTGGGAATTGATAATGCCATCGTAGAAGTCAGCGCTCAGGAAGTGCCGATTATGGACGGTAGTTCCGGTCCATTCGTGTTCCTGATTCAATCGGCTGGTCTGCGTGAGCAAAACGCACTGAAGAAATTCATTCGCATCAAACGTCGTATTGAAGTGCGTGATGGCGACAAGTACGCTGCTTTCGTTCCGCATGATGGCTTCAAGGTCTCTTTCGAGATCGACTTTGATCATCCGGTTCTGAAGCAGAGCGTTCAAAAAGCCAGTCTGGATTTCTCATCCACCTCTTATGTGAAAGAAGTCAGCCGTGCCCGCACGTTTGGTTTCACCAAGGATCTGGAATACATGCGTTCCAAGAACCTGGCACTGGGAGGTAGCGTTAAAAACGCCATCGTGGTGGATGACTACCGTGTTCTGAACGAAGACGGCCTGCGCTACGACGATGAGTTCGTCAAACACAAGATTCTGGATGCCGTTGGTGACCTCTACCTGCTGGGACACAGCCTGATTGGTGAGTTCATTGGTTACAAATCCGGTCACGGCCTCAACAACCGCTTGCTGCGCGAGTTGCTGGCTCAGGAAGATGCCTGGGAATTTGTTGAATTTGACGACGAAGCGGCGCCAATCAACTACATGAAACCAGCCGCAGCCGTATAAAACCGGCAGACAGACTGGAAATAAAGAAAGGTCATAGTAATATGGCCTTTCTTTTTATGTGTAGAAAAAGGTTGGGGCGGTTGCGGTATAGCGGCCCTGGGTCAGATCTCGAACATTGTTTCTGTAGTCTTTACCAGTCCCATCTATACTCATAGCAGGCCTCTGAGAACCCTGGTTATCTATGAACATCATTATAGTTGGCGAACGTCACGGAGAATCCCGTAACTACCGACTGAGCACTCCGGCAAAAACCTTGCTGTTCGGGTGTTTGGTTGCGTTGCCGTTCGCCATGGGAATGACCGGATTCTGGCTCTCGGAGTGGCTTGCCGACGAAGACTTTTCGCTTGAGCCGGTCGCTACCGAAGCCTGGGAAAACGATCTCCACCTGCAAAAGCAGGAAATTGCCCGCATCCGTGAGCAAACCGATCAGGAACTACAAGCTCTGACGGTAAAACTGGCGGAATTGCAATCCCGTCTTATGCGCCTGGATGCTTTGGGCGAGCGTCTGGTTGACGTAACCGATCTTGAATCTGAAGAATTTGATTTCTCCATGGCTCCGGCACTGGGTGGCCCTTCGACCATGGGAGAGGCGTATCAGGCGCCGGAGATCAACAGCGTACTGAACGAGTTGTCCGAGCGGATTATTCAGCGTGAACAGCAGCTGGAAGTGCTGGATGACCTGATTGCCGCTCGCAAGCTCGATGAAGACACCTTTGTTACCGGCCGACCGATCAAGAAGGGTTGGTTGTCGTCGCGTTATGGCCGTCGTGCGGACCCGTTTACCGGGCAGCTGGCCTGGCATGCCGGGGTCGATTTCGCCGGTAAGATGGGCTCCGACATTGTCGCAGTTGCTTCCGGTGTGGTGACCTGGTCTGGCGATCGCTATGGCTATGGCAACATGGTTGAGATCAACCATGGCAACGGCTACAAAACCCGCTATGCGCATTGCAAGGAACTGCTGGTCAAGGTCGGCGATATTGTCCGCAAGGGCGATGTTGTTGCTGCCATGGGCAGCAGCGGTCGCTCTACTGGCCCACACGTGCACTTCGAGGTGTACAAAAATGGCCGCACCGTCGACCCGGCAGCCTATCTGCACCGTACCCTCCGCTAATTCCCCCGCAGGATCAGGATTTCCTTTCGGCGCCCCTCAGTGCTTGATTTTGGGAAATCCGCCCGCATATCGTGCTTGTCATGTTCGTCTGATATAACAACAGACCGGCAAGGCAGCTCGGCCTCAAAGAATTCAAAGACTGGATAGACACATTCACATGATGGGTAATATTTTCCGCAAGCTTTTCGGCAGCAAAAACAGCCGAGAGCTGAAGCGTATGGGCAAGGTTGTCGCCCAAATCAACACATTGGAAGAAGCACTTCAGGCACTGTCAGATGCGGATCTGCAGGCCAAAACCCCGGAATTCAAAGAGCGTATTGCCGCAGGTGAATCTCTCGACAAGGTTCTGCCAGAAGCGTTTGCCGTTTGTCGTGAGGCCAGCCGCCGTGTGATGGGCATGCGCCACTTCGATGTACAGATGATCGGTGGTATTACCCTGCATGAAGGCCGCATTGCTGAAATGCGTACTGGTGAAGGTAAAACCCTGGTAGGTACGCTGCCGACTTATTTGAACGCACTGACGGGCAAAAGCGTTCACGTGGTGACGGTGAACGACTATCTGGCGCGTCGAGATGCCGACTGGATGCGCCCGCTGTATGAATTCATGGGCCTGAGCGTCGGTGTTGTGGTTCCTGAACAGGACACTTTGACCAAGCGTGATCAGTACGCCTGTGACATCGTGTACGGCACCAACAACGAATTCGGTTTCGACTACCTGCGCGACAATATGGCGTTCTCGAAGGACGACAAGGTTCAGCGTGACCTGTACTTCGCCATCGTCGACGAAGTGGACTCGATCCTGATTGACGAAGCCCGTACCCCGCTGATTATCTCTGGCCCAGCACAGGACAACTCCGAGCTGTACCGCCGTATGAACGAGCTGGCGCCGAAGCTGCAACGGGCGGAGCTGGACGAAGAAGAAAATCCGATTTCCGGCCATTTCATTGTTGATGAAAAGAGCCGCTCCATCGAATTGACCGAGGAAGGTCATGAGTTCGTTGAAGACATGCTGAAAGAAGCTGGCATCCTGCCAGAAGACGACAGCCTGTACGCCACCCAGAACCTGATGCTGCTGCACCATGTTCACTCTGCCTTGCGTGCCCACGCGGTTTACCAGAAGAACGTCGACTATATCGTGCAGAACGGTCAGGTGGTCATCGTTGATGAACACACCGGTCGTACCATGCCGGGTCGTCGCTGGAGCGAAGGTTTGCACCAGGCGGTGGAAGCCAAAGAAGGCGTTCGGATTCAGGCCGAAAGCCAGACGCTGGCATCCACTACCTTCCAGAACTTCTTCCGTTTGTACGAGAAGCTGGCCGGTATGACCGGTACTGCGGATACCGAAGCGTTCGAATTCCACCAGATCTACGGTCTGGACGTGGTGGTTATCCCAACCAACAAGCCGATCCAGCGTATTGACCACAACGACGTGATCTACGCCACCCAGATTGAAAAGTACAACGCGGTGGTTGAAGAGATCCGCAAGGTGATCGCTGAACAGCGTCCGGTACTGGTGGGTACGGCATCGATTGAAGCATCCGAATACGTTTCCACGGTTCTGACCAAGGCCAAAGTGCCGCACAACGTACTGAACGCCAAGGAAAACGAGCGCGAAGCACAGATCATTGCCGAAGCCGGTCGTCCGGGCGCGGTTACCATTGCCACCAACATGGCCGGTCGTGGTACCGACATCATGCTGGGCGGTAACTGGGAGGCCGAAGTTGCCCAGTTGGATAACCCGTCTGATGAACAAATTGAAGCCATCAAGACCGAATGGAAACAGCGTCACGACGCCATTCTGGAAGCTGGCGGTTTGCACATCATTGGTACCGAACGCCACGAATCCCGTCGTATCGATAACCAGCTGCGTGGTCGTGCCGGTCGTCAGGGTGACGCCGGCTCTACTCGTTTCTTCCTGTCTCTGGAAGACAACTTGATGCGTCTGTTTATGTCCGATCGCATGCGTAACATGATGCAGGCGCTGGGCATGAAAGATGGTGAATCCATCGAACACAAGATGGTGACCAACGCCGTCGAAAAAGCCCAGCGTAAGGTGGAAGGCCGTAACTTCGATATTCGTAAGCAGCTGCTG
This sequence comes from Oceanobacter sp. ABM4_470, assembly GCF_056158645.1. Lineage (NCBI taxonomy): Bacteria > Pseudomonadati > Pseudomonadota > Gammaproteobacteria > Oceanospirillales > Oceanospirillaceae > Oceanobacter > Oceanobacter sp. ABM4_470. The sequence continues at coordinate 2,338,418 of NZ_JBSWTR010000001.1, read as the reverse complement.
GAATACGATGACGTTGCCAACGACCAGCGTCGCGTGGTGTACGAGCAACGTAACGACCTGATGGAAATGGACGATATTGGCCATGTCATCAGCAGTGTACGTGCTGATGTGGTGGAAGAAGCCATCAACGATTACATTCCGCCAGCGAGTCTGGAAGAGCAGTGGGATGTGGCCGGTCTGGAGCAGCACCTGAAAGCCGAGTTCGATATTGAACTGCCGATTCAGCAGTGGCTGGACACCGAAGAAAAACTGTTCGAAGAAACCCTGCGTGAGCGCATTCTGGAAGCCATTGAAGGCGCCTACAAGGCGAAAGAAGAGCAGGCTGGACGCGAAGCCCTGCGTGGTTTCGAGAAGCAGGTGATGCTGCAAATCGTCGACAACCTCTGGAAAGAACACCTGGCCACCATGGACCACCTGCGTCAGGGCATTCATTTGCGTGGCTACGGTCAGAAAAACCCGAAACAGGAATACAAGCGTGAGTCCTTTGCGCTGTTCCAGGAGTTGCTGACCAACATCAAACGCGAGACTATCCGCATCCTGTCGCACGTCAAGATTCGCCAGGACGATGACGAAGAACTGCGTCAGATGGAAGAGCGTCGCCGCGCCGAAGCAGAAGCCCAGGCTCGTGCTGCCCAGTACCAGCATGAAACGGCCAGCGCCATGGGCGAGCCGGAACAGGCTGAGGCTGCCGAAGGCCCTCAAACGGTTACCCGTGAAGAGCCAAAGGTAGGACGCAACGAACCTTGCCCATGTGGTTCCGGCAAGAAGTACAAGCACTGTCACGGTAAGCTCTCCTGAGCTTACCGCCGTTATTAAGGCATCAACAACATGGCCGTAAATCTTTCGGTATTTGAAGACTTCATTCCGGTGGCGGGCGTGCGTGTGGGGATTACCCAGGCACACGTGCGTTACGCCAACCGTGATGACATGGTGATTTTTGAACTGGCTGAAGGCAGCCGAGTGGCGGGTGTGTTTACCAAAAACGCATTCTGTGCCGCGCCGGTTCAGATCAGTCGTGTGCATTTGCAGCAAGCTGCTCCGCGTTATTTCCTGATCAATACCGGTAACGCCAACGCAGGTACCGGCAAGTCCGGTTACGCCAATGCGGTTCGTAGCTGTGAATTGCTGGCGGATGCTGCAGGTGTCAGCCCGGCGGAAGTATTGCCGTTCTCGACTGGCGTGATTGGCGAGCCGCTGAAAATGGCGGCCTTTGAAAGCGGTATCCCGGCAGCGCTGGCGGCACTGGATGAGAACAACTGGGCACGTGCCGGTCGTGGCATCATGACCACGGACACCCAACCCAAGGGTTACTCCAAGCGCCTGACACTGTCTGCGGGCGATGCTGTGATCACGGGTATTTCCAAAGGCGCTGGCATGATCAAACCGGACATGGCGACCATGTTGGGTTTCATTGCCACGGATGCCGCGGTAGACCAGGCCATCCTTGATGACTGGTGCAAGCGTCTGGCCAATGCCTCGTTCAACCGCATCACCATCGATGGTGATACCTCAACGAACGATTGCTGCATGCTGGTTGCGACTGGCAAGTCCAGCGTTGAAATCACCGACGCCAATTCGGCCGATGCCATTGCCTTGTTCGATGAACTGAAACTGGCATTTCAGGAACTGGCGCAAGCCATCGTTCGTGATGGCGAAGGTGCTACCAAGTTCGTCACCGTGAAAGTGACGGAATGTGCCGCCCAGCAGGAAGCGTTGGACGTAGCCTACACCGTTGCCCATTCACCACTGGTGAAAACCGCCATGTACGCTTCTGACGCCAACTGGGGCCGGATTCTGGCAGCGGTTGGTCGTGCTGGCGTGCAGAATATGGATCTGGAAAAAATTCAGATCTGGCTGGATGACGTACAAATCGTTGAAGACGGTGGCCGTTGCGCGTCGTACACCGAAGAAGCCGGTGCTGCGATTTTTGCACAGGCCGAGTTCACCGTGACCATCGCACTTGGTCGTGGTGACGTTGCTGAAACCCTCTGGACCTCGGATCTGTCTCACGAATACGTGACCATCAATGCGGACTACCGCTCCTGATGGCTGAGCGTAAGCAAGTGGCCGTCGCAGTGGCGGCTATTCTTGACGACGCCAAGCAGATCCTGATTGCCAAACGGCCGTCAGACAAGCATCAGGGTGGTAAGTGGGAGTTTCCTGGCGGCAAGATTGAAGCCGGTGAAACCACGCCAGAAGCGCTGGTACGAGAGCTGAAGGAAGAGCTGGGTGTTGTGTGTGCTGTTGAACAAATGACAGCGCTGATCGACATCAGCTTTGATTACCCGGACAAGTCCGTTCGACTGGATACCTGGGTGGTAAGACTGGACGCTGAGCAAGCGCAAACCGCGCACGGTGCGGAAGGTCAGCCGGTGGAATGGGTCACTGCGCAAGCATTGGCGGAATACGAATTCCCCCAGGCTAACGTGGCAATCGTCGATGCCTTGCTGAAGCAGTTGGATTAACTGCTCTGCGTTGTTATATACGCTCTTCGAAAGGCCAGCTTTGCTGGCCTTTTTTTGTTCTCGTTCGGTTTGCTGTCGTCGCTCGGGAGCTCTATAGCCCCTCAAACGCTGTCATAAACGGCCACAGGGTTAACCCCAGCACAATGGCAATGGCGACGGCCGCCAGCACAACATCGACAGGGCGTTCGCGGAATTTATCTGCGAAGCGGGTGGGGGCGGGCTCATGCTCTGCCAGTTGGGCCTGAATGTCGTCAATCAGAGCGCGAGCTTCGGGGTAATCGTCTTCGTTCACCAGCCAGATGGCCGCCACGGAAATGCCCCAACGACCGGCGTTGGTTTCGTAGCAGCTGATCTGGTGGTCATCCAGAATCTGGCGCACCGCGTTGGCTTCTTCTTCGGGAACCTGATGCAGGTTAAACAACAATTTGGCCATCAGTCGTCCAGCTCCGCCATAACATCGTTTTTGCGCTTGGGCCGTTGGGTCATGGTCATACCCGCAGCCATCACCAGCACGACCAAAGCAAACAGATAATGAGGGATCAAACCTGCGCGCATATAAGGTGTACTGCCGGTGCGGGTTTCAGCTCGGGCGGTCAGGGTGCCTTTGACTCCGGTCGGCACACGCTCAACGATTTGGCCACGATTGTCGACCAGTGCGGTAATGCCTGTGTTTGTGGCTCGTAGCAGGTAACGGCCGGTTTCCAAAGCACGCATTTGGGCCAGTCCCATGTGTTGCTTGGGCCCAAGGGAATCGCCAAACCAGGCATCGTTACTGATGGTGATCAGCAGGTCCGACTGCTGCGCCATGCGGCTGACCAGCTGTGGGTAGGCGATTTCGTAGCAAATGTAGCTGGCCACCTTATGCAGCTTGCCGTTGGCTTCAAATTCAATCAGTGGCTGATTGGCATCGCCGGCCAAAAAGCTCGACATTTCCAGATCCAGAAAGGGTATCGCACCGCGAATCCAGGCTTCAAACGGCACAAACTCACCAAACGGCACCAGCCGCTGTTTGTGGTACATACCATGACCCATGCCAGTGGCGATGACGCTGTTGTGATACTCGCCAGCCAGTGGGGAGTCCACCGGGTGACGGTAGGCAATACCGGTGATCACTGTCGCATCGTGGTGACGGGCTTCTTCGTTGAGCTCTTGCAGGTAGGGGAGGAAGCGATCGTACACCAGCGTCATGGCAGTCTCTGGCCAGACGATCAGATCGCTTTCCCACAGCTTGCGGGTTTGTTTGAAGTAGAGGTTAATGGTGGGACCGACCATCTCGGGTTTCCACTTCATGTTCTGGTTGATATTGCCCTGCACCGCGCTGACGATGACCTTGCCTGTTGGCTCGGTCCACGACTGCTGCTGTAACAGCAGCCCCATAGGCCACAGCAGCAAAGCAGTCAGGTAAACCGGTTTCTGGGTACGGAAGGCCTGAATCAGGGCGCTGACAGTAAGCACCAGAATGATGGAAATACCGTAGCTGCCAATAACGGGCGCCCAACCGGCCAGCCAGGTTTGCAAATGGGCATCGCCAGCAAACAACCATGGAAAGCCGGTGAACAGCCAGCTACGTACCCACTCCGACAGAAACCAGAACACCGGGATCAGTAACCACGGCATGATCTGTTTGCCATTGGGGTGTTTCAGTAGCGGGTAGATGGCAAATACCGCTGCTGGCACCAGCGCCAGCGTGGCAGCAAATAAACCGACCAGCAGAATTGCCAGTGGCATCGAGGTACCGCCATAGTCGTGCATGCTGACATACACCCAGGAGACACCGGCTGCGAATTGACCGAAGGAATACCACCATACGCGAGTAAAGGCCCGACGGGAGGTTTTCGGTTTCCACAGCAGTTGGCAGAACACGGCAATACTGACAAGCCCGAGAGGCCACCAGTACAGGGGTGCCAGAGCGAGGGGGAAGATAGCCCCTGCTGCCAGCAACGAAATTCGGGAAATCCAGACTTTCATGATTTCAGCGCTCGCAGAAGGGACTGACAAGGTCAGACCGGAGTAACTTCCAGCAAATTGATTTGACGGCTGGTGCCGTTAACGACCTTGAAGCGCCAGCTATCGATGCTGATGCTTTCATTGCATTCCGGCACCCGGCCGAAGTGGTGTACGACCACGCCGCCAATAGTGTCGAAGTCGCCGCTGTCCAGTTCCGACTGGAAGAACTCGTTGAAGTCGTCCAGTGGGGTCAGGGCTTTGACCATATAGATTTTGTCTTCCACTTCCTTGATCAGGCTTTCTTCCTCATCAAAGTCGTGTTCGTCCTCGATATCGCCGACGATTTGTTCCAGCACGTCTTCGATGGTCACCAGACCGGCAATGCCGCCGAACTCATCGACAACCACTGCCAGGTGGTTACGAGTGGCGCGGAACTCGCGCAGCAGCACGTTCAGACGTTTGCTTTCCGGTACAAAGGTGGTGGGACGCAGCAGGTCGCGCAGGTTGAACTCGGCACCTTGCTCCAGCAGCAGTGGTAGCAAATCCTTGGCCAGCATCACGCCGAGCACTTCGGATTCGTCTTCATCCAGCACGGGGAAACGGCTGTGAGCCGATTCGATAACCCGTGGCAGCAAGTCCTGCAAGGATTCATCGATCTGGATGGATACCACCTGTGAGCGCGGAACCATGATGTCCCGCACCTGCATTTCAGACACCTGTAAGGCGCCTTCCAGAATATTGAGTGTGTCGCTGTCGACGATGCTGCGTTCGGCAGCTTCGCGCACGATCATTTTGATATCCTGACGACTCTGTGGGTCGTCAGAGAACAGGTCAGTCAGCTTTTCCAGCCAACTTCGGGGCTGACCCGATCGGTCTTCGCTCATGGGGCCTCATCTAGATAAGGATCAGGATAACCAAGCTGAGCCAGGATTTGCCTTTCCAGGTCTTCCATGATTTCAGCTTCGTCGTCTTTTATATGGTCGTATCCCAGCAAATGCAAGCATCCGTGAACAACCATATGCGCCCAGTGTGCTTCTGCGGTTTTGGATTGTTCATCCGCTTCGCGTGCTACCACCTGGACGCAAATTACCAGATCGCCCAACAACGGAATGGGCACTTCTGGTGGGGCTTCAAACGGAAAGGACAACACATTGGTCGGTTTGTCCTTGCCGCGGTATTCGTGATTCAGCTCCTGACTTTCGGCTTCGTCGCACAGACGAATGGTCAGTTCTGGTTCGTCAAAGGGTGAACGATCCGCCAGTGCGGCGTTGGCCCATTGTTCAAACTGCTGCTCAGAGGGCAGGCCAGTAACACCTTCCAGCTCCTCGGCAATTTGCAGGTCCAGAAACAATTCCATCAGGCGTCTTCCTCGCTGTCTTTGTAGCGGGCACGGGCTTCGTCGGCTTTTTGTTTCTTTTCCTGTTCGACTTTTTCGTCGTGGCGGTCGTAGGCGTCAACAATGCGCTGAACCAGCGGGTGACGCACCACATCGCGGCTATCGAAGCGGGTGATGCCAATGCCTTCGACGTTCTCCAGTACTTCCAGACCATGACGCAGGCCAGAGTAGACGCCGCGTGGCAAGTCGACCTGACTCAAGTCGCCGGTAATCACCGCACGAGAACCAAAGCCGACACGGGTCAGAAACATTTTCATCTGTTCCTTGGTGGTGTTCTGGCTTTCATCCAGAATCACAAACGAGTGGCTGAGGGTACGACCACGCATGTAGGCCAGTGGAGCAACCTCGATGATGTTGCGTTCCATCAGCTTGCCAACCTGCTCGAAGCCCAGCATTTCGTAGAGGGCGTCGTACAGGGGGCGCAGGTATGGGTCGATCTTCTGGGCCAGATCGCCAGGCAGGAAGCCGAGTTTTTCACCCGCCTCAACCGCCGGACGTACCAGCAGGATGCGTTTAACTTCGTCGCGCATCAGTGCTTCAACGGCTGTGGCAACGGCCAGGAAGGTCTTACCGGTACCGGCTGGGCCAATACCAAAATTGATGTCGTATTTGCGCACCTGTTCGATGTATTCGCGCTGATGCTTGCCGCGTACCTTGACGTAGGTCTGCGGGGTTTTGATCAGCAAGGAATCCTCGCGGGCGACTTCGTTGGCAACCGCGTCGGCGGCCTGGCTGGCGTCGGCCTCGGCAGAGTCTTCATAATCGGACTGGTTCATCACGTCTTCGGATAGCAACAGGTGAATCAGGTCTGGTGTGATCGGTGTGCCGGAACCGGTTTCGAGGTACAGGCGTTCCAGCAGCTGGCTGACGCGTTGACCACGGTCGGCGTCGCCTTCAATGGTGAAGTGCGCGCCACGGTTATAAATGGTGAGGTCAAAGTGGGCAGCAATCTGTTTGATGTGGCTGTCCAGGTTGCCGCACAGGTTAGAGAGCCTGTGCGCTTCTTCCGGAATCAGTTCCAGCGTGATTACTGAGTTGTCGGCTTGTGATGCGGAATCAGTCAAGCAATGCTCCTGTCGGACAAGTATGGCTGGCGTTAAAAATCAGTACGCCAGCTCAGGATTCAGAACGATGCCGCGCAAACTGTTCGGGTAGGCGTCTTCGATCTTCACTTTAACGAATTTACCAATCAGGTCGTGGTCATGGTAGCGGAAGTTGACCACGCGATTGTTCTCGGTACGACCTTGCAGTTCACCCGGGTCTTTCCTGGATACACCGGTAACCAGAATGGTCTCTTCACGACCCACCATACGGCGGCTGATTTGCTGCGCGTTCTGGGTGATGCGGGTTTGCAGGATGTGCAAACGCTCTTTTTTCACCGATTCCGGGGTGTCGTCTTCCAGATCCGATGCCGGTGTGCCTGGGCGGGCGCTGTAAATAAAGCTGAACGAGGTGTCGAAACCAATGCGCTCGATCAGCTTCATGGTATCGAGGAAGTCTTCCTCGGTTTCACCCGGGAAGCCAATAATGAAGTCGGAGGAAATCGAAATATCCGGACGCAGGGCCTTCAGGCGCTCGATCTTGTCGATGTACATATCGATTTCGTGGCCGCGCTTCATCGCTGCCAGAATGCGGTTGGAGCCGGATTGCACAGGCAGGTGAATGTGCGATACCAGTTCCGGCACTTCGGCGTATACGTCGATCAGGCTGTCGCTGAACTCAACCGGGTGAGAGGTGGTGAAACGAATGCGGTCGATGCCTTCAATGTCCGCTACCTGAGTGATCAGTTCGGCCAGATCGGCTTCTTCATCACCATCGACGTCGCCACGGTAGGCGTTAACGTTTTGGCCCAGCAGGTTGACCTCGCGCACACCCTGGGCGGCGATGGCTTCCACTTCTTTCAGTACGTCGGCCATCGGGCGGCTGACTTCTTCACCACGGGTGTAAGGCACCACACAGAAGGTACAGTACTTGGAGCAGCCTTCCATGATGGAAACAAACGCCGTGCTGCCTTCCACTTTCGGGGCTGGCAGGTGATCGAACTTTTCGATCTCCGGGAAGGTAACGTCAACGATCTGAATGGCGTTGGCGGCCTTGTCGACCATGGTCGGCAAGCGGTGCAGGGTTTGTGGACCAAACACCATGTCGACGTGCGGCGCGCGCTTGATGATGGCATCACCTTCCTGGGAGGCCACACAGCCACCGACGCCGATTTTCAGGTTCGGGTTGGTGTCTTTCAGCTTTTTCCAGCGGCCCAGCTCGTGGAATACCTTCTCTTGCGCTTTTTCACGGATGGAGCAGGTATTCAGCAGGATGACGTCCGCTTCTTCGGGATTGTCGGTGAGCTGCATCTCATGGCTGGATTCCAGCATATCCGCCATACGAGATGAATCGTATTCATTCATCTGACAACCGTGGGTCTTGATAAACAGCTTCTTCGGTTGGGTAGGTGTGGCAGTGGTCATGGAGGTTAGCGTCTCCGGCATCGCGAAAATAAAAGGGGCGGCATTATACTGTGCGTATAGCGTACAGTCGATGGCGGCGTTGAATTGCACTGTTGCGGCTGTTTTATCAACCACTTCATCACCGAAAGGATGATTGTTCTATCGCTGTCTGCGTCACCGTGCAGAGCCTTGGTTTGGCCCCTGAAGCTCCGGATGCCGGGACCCCATCGCCGTTTTCTGCGCTCCAAGTCACTGTATTGGGAGGCTTGTCACCCACAGTACGTACTGCTATGTTCAGTTGAAAGCCGGTCATTTGAGGAGGAAAAGCAGTAACCGTTACAGGTATCGCATTATCCACCCACTCAGGGAGTAGCCTCATGAGCGCAGAAATGATGCCATTGTTCTGGCGTATTGCCGGACAAGAAAGCGATAACAACGGCCTGGAAGCCGTTAGTCTGTTAATGCCAGCCAACGCTGGTGAATCCCCCGCTGAATTTCCAACGGAAGTTCGGTTCAAATCCGATCGCGAATTAAAAGCCCCTGTCGACCTGCGTTGGTCCGATGAAGATTCTGACCTGTTTATGAATCTGTTGGACAGGGTGGTCGAAGTGGATCAGAGCGAAGACATTACCCTGGATATCAACGACGGCGTGGTGCAAGGCATTGTGCAGTTGGTTGCACTGGCGCGTTTCAAGGCACCCAAGCGTTTTGAGGATTATCTGGGAGCTGATCTGAATGTCTATCGGGAGGAAACAGAAATTGGTGATCTGGTATCGCTGCACACGCAGTACGGCTTTATTCTGGCAATTGTGATTGCCATGGATTCAATCGATGCCACTTGTGTGCTGCTGGAGCCTCTGGTGAACGAGATGGGCCACACGGTCTGTGCTGAAAATACCCTGTGCGCGGTTGAGCGCGTTTCCCTTCTACCTGGACACTTCGCCGACTCCGATCTGGGGCAGGACGAAGTTCGCCACTAACCCTGGCTAGCCGTAGTTCTGGCAAGCAGCAAGATTACTTGCTGTTTGCCAGGCGGTTACGCTTCTGCTTCAGAACAACCTGAGTCAGCGCATTGAAAAAGTTGGTCTGACGATTGGCAGCAACGGCGGCTTTCGGGCTTTTGGCTGCTTTGGCTTGTTGTGGCTGAACATTGGTCTTTGCGACTGGTTCTTGAGTAGAGAGCATGGTGTTTTCCTCTGTTTCTGGTGAAAGAACGTTCATTCCTGCGGTCCTCGGTAAGTGCGCCCTAGCGCTTGATTGCATCCCAGCAAAGGCCTATTACGTCGTCGACCGAGCAGGAGCCACATGGAAACTTGTTTGGGAATTGCTGTTGCTTCTTGGCCATCAGCGACAAGGTTCCGTAAGTAACTGTGTTCAATAACGGGTTGGGAAGTTCCTTGAAAATTCCCTGTTGTTTTCCCTCATCAAGCAATTTGCCAATCAGGTTTTGTAATTCGCTTAATGACGCCTCCTTGTGTTCCTGTGGAATCGAAGGCGTTGCCAGCAGTTGGTCCATCAGACCGCGCTGGCAGGGGTTGTTCAGAATGAAGCAGTAGTAGTTGCCCCATATCTTCTCGAATCTAACCCGCAGTGGGGCGGACTCGTCGTACCCCTCTGCACATGCTTTGGTGAGGGTTTCAATCAGATCATCAAATAACGCCGCCACCAGATCCTGCTTGGTTTCGAAGTAACGGTAGATGGTCCCGGCTCCACATTTGGCCCGCGCCGAAATTTTCGACATGGGACAGGCCTGGAGGCCGTACTCGTTAATCATCTCTGCTGTTGCTTCGAGAATTTGTTGGCGTTTATCGATCATCTTATTGTTAGGTCTGTGACTGAATGTTCATTCTCCCAGTCGGGGGCTTGGTTATCAATGGGACATTAATACGCTTTTATAGTCAGATTGTTCCGAATAAATGTCATATTGACGATATTTTTACGAAAATGGCTATTTGTGGTCTATATATGGTCTATTAGTGGTGTTGATAGTTAGTGGGATGCTTTCTGAAAGCTTTTCACTATGACAAGTAGAGAGGCGTTTCGTTATGTCGTGTTGGAATGATACAGGACTCAATTTTTCAGATTGTTAACTTTTAGTCGTAGACAGTGAATGAATATTCAGTACCACATTACGTCGTGCCAATGATCCTTGTTGAACGGGGAGGTTGCTCCTGGATGGGCGGAGGGTGATTGGAATTGTGTCGATAGGATGAGAGAGGGATTGGGTGGTTGGGTTGAGCGAGGGTAATAGAGTCTGCGGCACCTGCACGATAAAGAGCAAGCACCGCAGTGGTCAGTATTAAACGTTGAAGCGGAAGTGGATCACGTCGCCATCTTTAACGATGTATTCCTTGCCTTCCAGACGCCATTTACCTGCTTCCTTGGCACCGGATTCACCCTTGTAGCTGATGAAATCGTCATAGCCCACCACTTCGGCACGAATGAAACCGCGCTCGAAATCGGTGTGAATAGCGGCAGCTGCGCGAGGAGCGGTCGCACCAATCTTGGTGGTCCAGGCACGCACTTCCTTTACGCCAGCGGTGAAGTAGGTTTGCAGGCCCAGCAGGGTATAACCGGCACGGATAACACGATCCAGGCCTGGCTCTTCCATACCCAGCTCTTCCAGGAATTCCATTTTCTCGTCGTCTTCCAGCTCGGCAACTTCGGCTTCGATCTTATTGCACACAACCACAACCACAGCGCCTTCGGATTCAGCGATCTCGCGTACCACATCCAGGTGTGGGTTGTTCTCGAAACCGTCTTCCGCCACGTTGGCAATGTACATGGTTGGCTTGGTGGTCAGCAGGTGGAAGGTGCGAGCCAGTTTTTGCTCGTCATCGTTCATGTCCAGCATGCGCGCGGTTTTACCGTCCTCGAAGTGAGGAATCAGTTTTTCCAGCAGGGCTTTCTGGGCAATGGCGGTTTTGTCGCCACCTTTGGCGGTACGGGTTACACGTTGCAGCTGCTTTTCGCAGGATTCCATGTCGGCCAGTACCAGCTCGGTGTTGATGATGTCGATGTCATCGGCTGGAGATACGCGGTTGGCCACGTGGATAACGTTCGGGTCTTCGAAGCAGCGTACAACGTGGGCAATGGCATCGGTTTCGCGAATGTTGGCCAGGAACTGGTTGCCCAGACCTTCACCGCGGGAGGCACCTTCAACCAGACCGGCGATATCAACAAACTCCATGGTGGTTGGCACCACTTTCTCCGGTTTGACGATTTCGGCTAACTCGTTCAGACGGCTGTCTGGCATGGATACCATGCCGGAGTTTGGTTCGATGGTACAGAATGGGAAGTTCTCTGCGTCGATGCCCGCTTTGGTCAGTGCGTTGAACAGAGTGGATTTACCGACGTTGGGCAGACCAACGATGCCGCATTTAAAGCCCATGAGAGAGTCCTGTATCAGATCAGAAAATGGAAAGCGGGTATTTTACCCTTTAAATGTATGAAGTCGATTCATGGCTTTTGCCATGTCGCCGGCCAGGGCAAATGGAATTACCCGGCAGGCCTCGTCGATGGCCGCTGTGATTGCTTGTTGCTCGGCAATCGGCGCACGTCCAAGCACATGACCGGTGACCAGGGACTTGTCGCCAGGGTGGCCAATACCAATGCGCAGGCGATGAAAATCCTTGTTGTTGCCCAGTTGGGCAATGATGTCACGCAGGCCATTTTGGCCGCCGTGGCCGCCACCTTTCTTGAAGCGGGCGACACCCGGTAGCATATCCAGTTCGTCGTGTGCGACGAGGATGTTTTCCGGTTTCAGCTTGAAGAAGTTAGCCAATGCTGCAACCGATTGGCCGCTTTTGTTCATGAAGGTTGAAGGCTTCAGTAGCCAGACTTCATGTCCGTCGATTCGGCCTTTACCGGCCAAGCCGTGATATTTTTTGTCGGCACTCAGGCGAATGCCATGAATGCGTGCCAGTTCGTCAATCAGCCAGAAACCGGCATTGTGGCGAGTGTTTTCGTACTCGGAGCCAGGGTTGCCCAGTCCCACAATGAGTTGAATGTGCTGAGTCATGCAGACCTCTTTAGCTTGGCGATGTTGTCGTTATGGCGTTTGTGGTGCAGTTGGAGTGTCAGCTGCAGGGACAGGACATCCGTCTAAAAAAAAAGCGGAGTAACCGCATCTGGCATACCAGATGAAGCCACTCCGCTTTCCGATGCTTTCAGCAAGCGGGCGAAATTATTCGCCAGCTTCTTCTTCAGCTTCGTCTTCGCTACCGCCTTTCTGAGCCAGAACGGAAACAACAGCAGTGTCGTGTTCTGCGCCGTGAGACAGAGCCAGGGACTCAACGCCTTCTGGCAGTTTCAGGTCAGTCAGGTGGATAACGGTGCCAACTTCAACGGCAGCCAGATCAACTTCGATGAATTCTGGCAGGTTTTCAGCAGTGGTCACGATGTCCAGGCTGGTCAGCTGGTGGGCGATTTTACCGCCGCCAACTTTAACGCCTACGCAGCTTTCTTCGTTGATGAAGTGCAGAGGAACGGTAGCCTTGATCTTGGAATCAGCAGTTACACGCAGGAAGTCGGCGTGCCATACCATGTCTTTGGCTGGGTGACGCTGCAGATCTTTCAGGATTGCAGTTTCAGTTTTGCCTTCGATGTCCAGAGTGATAACGCTGCTGTAGAACGCTTCGTTTTCCAGCAGTTTTTTCAGTTCGTTAGCCTTCAGAGTGATGGCTACTGGCGCAGCTTCGCCACCGTAAACGATAGCTGGAACGCCGTTGTTGTGACGCAGGCGGCGGCTCGCACCCTTACCCTGATCTTCACGAACAACTGCAGATACTGTGAAATCTGACATTATAAATACCTCATTATTGATAGAAAAAACCGCCGGGGCTTGCGACCAGCCCGGGCGGCTTGTGCTGCCTGTTGTTCAAGCAGCGTCAGTGCCTGTTGTTAATCCGGAGATTAACGGAACATGGCGCTGATGGATTCTTCGTTGTTAACGCGGCGTACGGCTTCAGCCAACAGGCCAGCAATGGTCAGCTGACGGATGGTGCCGGTAGCACGAGCAGCTTCGGACAGAGGAATGGTGTCGGTAACAACCAGCTCGTCCAGTTCAGTGTTGCTCAGGCGTTCAACAGCGGGGCCGGATAGTACAGGATGTGTACAGTAGGCGACAACTTTTTCTGCACCGAATTCTTTCAGTGCCTTGGCTGCGTGGCAAAGGGTGCCAGCGGTGTCGACCATGTCATCAACCAGTACACAGGTACGGCCTTTTACGTCACCGATGATGTTCATAACTTCAGCAACGTTGGCTTTTGGACGACGCTTGTCGATGATCGCCAGATCCACGCCCATCTGCTTGGCAATAGCACGAGCACGTACCACACCACCGATGTCCGGGGATACCACAATCAGGTTTTCGTAGTTTTGACGCTCGAGGTCGTCCAGCAGAACCGGGGAGCCGTATACGTTATCAACCGGGATGTCGAAGAAGCCCTGGATCTGGTCAGCGTGCAGGTCGACGGTCAGCAGGCGGTCGATACCAGCACCAGCCATCATGTCAGCAACAGCGCGGGCAGAAATAGGCACACGAGCAGAGCGAGGACGACGGTCCTGACGGGCATAACCGAAGTAAGGAACCACTGCGGTGATACGGCCAGCAGAGGCGCGACGCAGGCCGTCAGCCATCAGGATCAGTTCCATCAGGTTGTCGTTGGTCGGAGCGCAGGTTGGCTGGATGATGAAAACGTCTTTACCACGAACGTTTTCGTCGATCTCGATGGTGATTTCACCATCGCTGAATTTGCCTACTTGGGCGTTACCCAGGGGAATGTCCAGACGTTCAGCCAGCAGACGGGCCAGTTCCGGGTTAGCATTACCGGTAAATACCATCAATTTAGACACGAAAGTCCCCTTTGATACGGTTAGTCAGCGATGGGAAAAAAAGAGTTGGCTGAGGTGGCAGGACTCGAACCTGCGAATGACGGGATCAAAACCCGTTGCCTTACCACTTGGCGACACCCCAACATCAAGATGCACTGAATAATAGCGTATGGGCGGGAGATTGGTTAACTCCACGAGCCACAAAGGCGCGATATTCGGTGTTAATTTGCTCGAAAGCCGAGAAAGCTTCAGATTCGGTGTCGAAGCTGGCGAATACACAAGCTCCGGTTCCGGTCATCTGGGCAGGGGCAAATTTGGCGAGGGTTTTCAAAGCGTTATCTACATCGGGGTAGAGCTTCTGAACCACGGCCTGACAGTCATTTCTGCCGCCCTGCTCAAGCGCGGTGCGAATACTAATTGCGGGTGTGTTCCTTGTCAAATCCTTATGCTGAAAAATTTCAGCGGTATTGGCATGAACATTTGGATGGACAACCACAAACCAGCGTTCGGCCAGTTCTGGTACCGGAGTCAGCTGCTCACCCACGCCTTCCGCAAAAGCGGCATAGCCATGTACAAACACAGGGACATCGGCGCCCAGTGCCAGGCCAATATCCGCCAGTTCATCCAGATTCAGACCAACCTGCCAGAGGCTGTTCAAAGCCAGTAGGGTGGTGGCTGCGTCTGAGCTGCCGCCGCCAAGGCCGCCGCCCATAGGCAGGATTTTGGTCAGCTCAATGTCTACACCGCCCAATGCTTGCCCTAACGTACGCTGAGCTTGCTGGATGCAGCGGGCGGCCTTGACGATCAGGTTGTCTTCGCTGGCAACGCCGTCAATGGATGGCGTCAGGGTGATCTGGTCGTCGCAGCGGGCGCTGAACGTCAGCTGGTCGCCGTAATCGAGAAACTGAAACAGTGTCTGTAGCTCGTGGTAACCGTTAGCCCGGCGTCCGGTGATGTGCAACATCAGGTTGAGCTTGGCCGGTGCCGGCAGTGTCAGGGAAGTCACAGCAGTTGTCTCAGTCATACAGGGTCCAGTCATTGATCGCTACGGTCAGCTGGTAATCATACCCTTTCAATTTAATCAGTCCCGGCAGCCAGCTGCCTTGATATTGCTGATAGCGTTTGAAGGTGATGCTCCAGCCGTCCTGTTGCAGTGACGCCAGCATGCCGTATTCATCGTATTCGGCCTGGGACTCAGAGCTGGGAGACGGTTGGCCCTTGATCCAGTAACGAATGCCCTGAACCGGTATGTACCAGCCCATTTGCTCAGCCATTAATTGTTCGGCGGAGGCGGCGGTCAATGGCTCTTGTTGATCCGGCAGGGTCAACGAGGCCTGGTTTTGGTCGCCGTAGAGTCGGCTGGAACCTTGACCCAGAGGGCCGGTAATAAACAGGTCGTATTGCTGGTGATCCTGTTCCCAGCGTAAATAGCCGGTTACCGAGTCGTCCGGGCTGCGCACGGAGATCTTGCCGCGCACTTCAAAGTGCTGGATGCGATCCAGCTGGCTTTGTTGCTCGGTACTGGAAGAAGGCAGCAGGCTGCAGCTGGCCAACAGTGCACTCAGTAGCACTGTTAGCAAGGGCGTAACAAAGGTTTTCATCAGAGTTGGTCTTTCTTCAGTCCATGGCGCTTGAGAGTGTCGTCGAGAATCTGGCTGTTGGGGTTTTCTTTATAGCCTTGCAGCCATACCTGATTGGCGGCACCGGTTTTGCCCAGCATCCACAGGGCCTCGCCGTAATGAGCGGCAATTTCGTCATCCAGCAACAGCTGATGTGCGCGGCCAAGCAACACCGCAGCAGATTCGTAGTCACCCAGCTTGAAGTAAGCCCAGCCCAAACTGTCGATGATGGGTGCGCTTTCCGGATTCAGGCTGGCGGCTTTTTGCAGCATCGGCAGTGCTTCTTCCGCTCGGTCCAGACGGTCGACCAAGGTGTAGCCCAGTGCATTCAATGCTTCGGAATTCTCTGGCTCAAGCTCGATCACACGGCGCAAGTCGACTTCCATCTGCTCAAGATCTTGCAGCTTTTCCCAAACCAGTGCGCGGGAGAACAGCAGTGAGGCGTTGTCCGGAGCCTTGTCGAGCAGCAGATTAAAGCGCTCCAGAGCACCGTCGTACTGGCGATAATCCAGCAGTAGATTGGCTTCAAGGGCCATTAACTCATCGGCACGGGCAGCGTTCAGCTTGCGCAGTTTCTTCAGATAGATGATGCCGCTGTCGAGGCCATTGGTCTGGATAATAATGTTGGCCGCATTCAGCTGTGCCGGAATGAACTCGCGACCCTTGGTGATCTGGATAAAGTACTCCAGTGCCTGTTGGGGATTACCGGTTTGTTCTTCCAGCCGACCAAGGTAAAACAGCGCCTGATTGCGGTGGCTGTTGCCGTCCAGCAGCAGTCTCAGGTGGCTGCGGGCAGCATCAATGCGTTGGGTGTCGAACTCCAGCAAACCCAGCGACAACAGCAGGGTCTGGTCTTCCGGATACTGCTGATGCAGCTCGGCAAAGGCGCGGTAGGCATGGTCTGAAAATTTGGGGCCCATATTCAGTAACAGGCGGGCACGCATGACTTGCAGGCCCTTATGGCCTGGGTGCTGTTCCAGCGTGTGGTTGATCCAGTCGAGGGCTTCCGCCGTGCGGTTGGACTCTGCCAGCATACGGGCCTTGAACACGGCGGCGCTGATTTGTTGTGGATCAATGCTCAGTGCCTGATCAAATTGCTGCTCGGCGATGCCATCCAGTCCCAGGCTTTGGTTCAGAATCGCCAGTGCAGTCCAGAGGGACGGGTTGTCGGGGTCTTGCTGGCTGCGTTCCATCAACAGCGACTGCAATTCGTAGCGGCTGTCTTCGGAGCTGTTGGCAGCTGCCGTGGCCAGCAGTTCATAGTGATCATTACCGGTCAGCTCATGGATGCGATTCAGATGCTCCAGGGCGTTGGCAAACTCCTGCTTGGCCAGATACAGCTGTGCCAGATGCCAGTGGGCCTGTTCGTTGTCAGGCTCGGCCTGGGTCCACAGCTGGGCAGCCTTGAGCGCCGCGTTGGTGTCCCCTGTGTATTGGGCAATTTGCATGGCGCGCATGGCAATGGTGCCGGAACCGGCGCTGGCGGCCACTTCCATATACTTCTGACGGGCCAGGTTAAAATCTTCCCGCTGGCCGGCAAACTCGGCGATCAGCAGGGCGTTCAATTCGTCTTCGGTGAATTGCCCGGCAACCGCCTTGGGTTGGCTGTTGGCGGTATCTGCGTCTGTTGTATCGTTTGTCGTGTCGATGGCGGAGTTGGCTGATGCAGTTTCAACCGCGGATTGGCCATTGGACACGACTGAAGAAGCGTCGGCGGTTTGAACCTGCTGACTGCTACAGGCCGACAGCGCCATGCCCAGCATCAAGGTGGTGATGCCTGCAAATGTGGTGGATAAGCTTGAATTGAACACTCTGTTTATACCGGCTCGTTATGGCTGAAGGCTCTATGAGTACTGAAGTGGCCATAAAGTTTTGCGTACATTTAGGGTTAGATGCCACACTAAGTCAAAGTTTTAGGCAGCAAAACAGACGCCGGATGTTTATAATCCGCGCTTTTCTGAACAAGGGTAACGCACGGCGAAATGGCTATTTGGGCTCTCGGGATCAATCACAAAACCGCATCGGTCTCTGTGCGTGAGCGTGTGGCATTCGATCCGGCAACCATGCCCAAGGCATTGGCGGAGCTGTGTAGCCCTGACAGTGCTGACGAAGCCGTTATCCTTTCTACCTGTAACCGTACCGAAATTTACGGTTCATCCAACCAGTTCGACTGGGTCAAAATTCGTGACTGGCTGGCCGAGCATCATCAGGTTAGCCGCGAAGCCCTCGACGAAGCCCTCTATTGCCTCGAAAACGACGATGCTGTGCATCACACCATGAGGGTAGCCAGTGGTCTCGACTCGCTGGTATTGGGCGAGCCGCAAATTCTAGGGCAAATGAAATCCGCTTATGCGGTGGCACAGGAAGCGGGCACCGTAGGTTCCGAGTTGGGGCGTTTGTTCCGTCAGACCTTCTCGATTGCCAAACGAGTGCGTACCGACACGGCGATTGGTGAAAACCCGGTGTCGGTGGCGTTTGCTGCGGTGAAAATGGCCCAGCACATTTTTGCTGACCTGAATCGCAGCACGGCCTTGCTGATTGGTGCCGGTGAAACCATCGAACTGGTGGCTCGCCATCTCAAGCAGGCGGGCATCAAGCGCATTATTGTGGCCAACCGGACGTTGGCTCGTGCCCAGCATCTGGCGGAAGAGTTTCACGCCGAAGCGATTCTGCTGGAAGACATTCCTGAGCACCTGGCTGCGGCCGATGTGGTGATTTCATCCACCGCCAGCCCATTGCCTGTGTTGGGTAAGGGTACGGTTGAAAAAGCCCTCAAGAAGCGTCGTCACAAGCCCATGTTCATGGTCGATATTGCCGTGCCTCGTGATATCGAGGAAGAAGTGGCGGAGCTGGGCGATGTGTATTTGTACACGGTGGATGATTTGCGCAGTATCATCGAGGAGAACGTCAAATCCCGTGAGGACGCCGCCCGTCAGGCCGAAGAGCTGATTGAAGCCGGGGTTGAGCACTTTATGCGCGAGCTGAAAGTGCTGAATGCGGTGACCACGGTGACCGAACTGCGCAGCCACGTAGACCAGTTGCGTGAAGAGCAGCTGATCAAGGCCGTCAAACAACTGCAAAACGGCGCCGACGCTGAAAAAGTTCTGCGCCAGTTTGCTCATACCTTCAGCAATAAATTGCTGCACGGCCCTACGGTGGCGCTGCGAAAAGCCGCTGCCGATGGCCGTATGGATATTTTTGATAACACCCGCGAGTTGTTCCAGTTGCCCGACAACCATTTCAGCCGCGACACAGATGACTAGTGCATGAAAGAATCCCTGCTTCTCAAACTCGAAACCCTGACCGAACGTTACGAGGAGGTTGGCCACTTGCTGTCCGACCCGGACGTGATTTCCGATCAGGACAAGTTCCGCAACCTGTCGAAGGAGTACGCGGAGCTGGAGAGCATTGCCAAGACCTTTGGTGACTATCAGCAGGCACAGTCCGATCTGGAAGAAGCCAATGTACTGGCTTCCGACAGTGACCCGGACATGCGCGCCATGGGGGAAGAAGAGCAGCAGGTTGCCAAACAAGCACTGGAGCAACTGTCCGGTGAATTGGAAGTGTTGCTGCTGCCAAAAGACCCGGACGACGGTCGTAACGTCATTCTGGAAGTGCGGGCAGGTACGGGCGGTGACGAAGCGGCGATTTTCGCCGGTGACCTGTTCCGTATGTACAGCCGCTTTGCGGAAACCGTTGGCTGGCGCTGTGAAATGATGAGTGCCTCTGAGGGCGAACACGGCGGCTTCAAGGAAGTCATCGCTCGCATCAGTGGCACCGATGTGTATTCGCGTCTGAAGTTTGAATCCGGCGCTCACCGGGTTCAGCGAGTACCGGAAACCGAGAGCCAGGGGCGTATTCATACGTCCGCCTGCACTGTGGCGGTGATGCCGGAAGTCGACAGCGAAGAAGACATCGACATCAACAAGAACGACCTGCGGATTGATACCTTCCGTGCCTCCGGTGCCGGTGGTCAGCACGTAAACAAAACCGATTCCGCCATTCGAATCACCCACTTGCCAACCGGCATGGTGGTGGAATGTCAGGAAGAGCGTTCCCAACACAAGAACCGCGCCAAGGCCATGGCCTTGCTGGCCACGCGTCTAAAAGACGCTCAGGTACAGGCCGCGCAAGCCGAACAGGCCGCAACCCGTAAAAGTCTGGTGGGCTCCGGCGATCGCTCTGAGCGCATCCGTACCTACAATTACCCGCAAGGCCGGGTGACGGATCACCGCATTAACCTGACCTTGTACAAGCTCGACGAAATCGTGCAGGGCGACCTCAATCCGGTACTGGGGCCATTGCTGCAAGAGCATCAGGCCAACCTGCTGGCGGAAATGGCCGGTGGCAACTGATTCCAATACCATCACCGTGGCGGACTGGCTGAAACAGTCCGCGCTGACGATTCATCAAACCGGTTCTGACTCCGCCAAAATCGATGCCCAGCTGCTGCTCTGCCATGTGTTAGGTAAAGACCGCACTTGGCTGTTCACCTGGTCTGACACGGAACTGGACGCTGCCCAGCTGCAACAGGCTGCGACTCTGTTGCAACGGCGTCTTGATGGCGAGCCAATCGCCTACATTCTTGGCTACCGCGAATTCTGGTCACTGACACTGGCCACCGAACCTTCCACCCTGATTCCTCGTGCCGATACCGAAACCCTGGTTGAATGGGCGCTCGAACTGCCGTTAGGCCCAAAGGCAGACGTGCTGGATTTGGGCACCGGCACCGGTGCGATTGCGCTGGCACTGGCTTCGGAAAACCCGGGCTGGAACGTTCAGGGTGTGGATTTGCAGGCGGGGGCTGTGGCATTGGCAAGCCGCAATGCCCGCGATAATCACTTGAGTCACGTTACCTTTTGTCAGAGCAGTTGGTTTGAACAGGTGTCCGGTCAATTCGACCTGATCGTCAGCAATCCGCCGTACATCGACCCTGAAGACCATCATCTGGATCAGGGCGATGTGCGCTTTGAGCCTCGCTCAGCATTGATCGCTGATGAGCAGGGACTGGCGGATTTGCGCCATATTGTCGATCAGTCGCGGCTGTACCTTAACGGTGACGGCTGGCTGTTGGTCGAGCACGGCTATGATCAGCAGGCGGCTGTGACGGAGCTGTTTCGTCAGGCCGGCTATCTGGATGTGGCCACCCGTGAGGATCTGGGCGGTAACCCGAGAATCACCGGTGGCCGTTGGCCAGCTCAATAACTGGCCTGAACCTCAATTTCCTCGCAGGAGCGACTGATGATCCCCATGACTGACGACGAACTGATGCGCTACAGCCGCCAGTTGCTGCTGCCAGAGCTGGATGTCGATGGCCAGATGGCGCTCAAACAAGCGCGGGTTCTGATTGTGGGCCTGGGGGGGTTGGGCTGCCCGGTGGCGCTGTATCTGGCAGCCGCTGGTGTCGGTCAGTTGACCCTGGTGGACCCGGACATTGTTGAGCTGTCGAACCTGCAACGTCAGATCGCTCACACCGATGCCGATTTGGGCGACACCAAAGTTGCTTCTGCCATGCGTGCGATAGCGCAGGTTAATCCTCATGTTGAGGTCATCACTCACGCCCTGGCAGCCTCAACCGATTGGCTGACAGCGCAGCTGGCGGACATTGATCTGTTGATGGACTGTACCGACCGCGCCAGCATTCGCTATCAAATTAACGATGCCTGTTTGGCCACGCGCACGCCGTGGGTGTCGGCCGCTGCTATTGGCATGGCGGGTCAGTTGACGGTGTTTGATCCCGGCTCTGAAGCCTCCCCTTGTTATCGTTGCTTGTATCCAGCCCTGAACGACACTGAAATGACCTGTGCAGAAAGCGGCGTGATTGCACCTTTGGTCGGCACTATGGGGTCAATGCAGGCGCTGGAAGCGCTTAAATGGCTGGCAGGCATTGGCCGCGAGGACAGTCTGGTCGGGCGGTTGATTTCGTTCGATGCCAAGCGTCATCGTTGGCAGGATTGGAAGCTGGCTCGTAATGGCAGTTGCAGCAGCTGTGGGGGCTGATTCTTTAAGGATTAGTTGACCGTCTTCTTAAACCAAAAAGCCGATCCTGATGATCGGCTTTTTGCTGTTTAACGCGCTGTGCCCGGTTGGGCTGAGCGTTTATTCTTCGCCAAATAACGAGCAGTCGATGTAGTCGCAGAGGCAGTGAATGGCCAGCAAGTGCACTTCCTGAATACGCGCTGTCACGTTGGATGGCACACGAATTTCCACGTCATCGGTGGTCAGCAGCGACGCCATGTTGCCGCCGTCTTTACCAGACAAGGCAACAACGGTCATTTCACGCTCGTGAGCGGCCTGAATCGCCTGCACAACGTTGGCGGAATTACCACTGGTGGAAATCGCCAGCAGTACGTCGCCTTTATTACCCAGCGCACGGATCTGCTTGGAAAATACGTCGTTGTAGCTGTAGTCGTTGGCAATCGACGTCATGGTCGATGGGTCGGTGGTCAAGGCGAACGCAGGCAGGCCCGGGCGTTCACGCTCAAAGCGGTTCAGCAGTTCGGATGAAAAGTGCTGGGCATCACCGGCAGAGCCACCATTGCCACAGGACAGAATCTTGCCACCGCCGAGGATGCAATTCACCATCGCCTGACCGGCGCGTTCGATAAAAGGTGGCAGCTGTTCCGCAGCCAGGGCTTTGGTTTCAATACTGTTGCCGAAGTGGCTGATGATGCGGTCTTGCACGAGAGCGTTCTCCGAAAAATCTGGCTTGCCCGAAATTCATCCGGGGCATGTTAAAGCATCCGTGTGGCCGTTCCAATTTGAAATGCGTGTCATCCGTGTCTTAAAAGGCATTTTGCAGCCATTGCAACGCAAATGCAGGGCCTGAGCAGGCTATGACATCAAAACGGCAGTTGTCGTTCTGCCGCTGGCGGGATTGCAGCCAGTGTTCAGCGGCCAGGCGCAGCTTTTGTTGTTTGCGGGCATCAACACTGTCGGCGGCGGAGCCGAAATCCTGACGCTTGCGATAGCGAACCTCGACGAACACCAGTGATTGGGCCGCCGGGTCCCAGCCTATGATGTCCAGCTCGCCCAGACGGGTGTGGTAGTTGCGCTCGAGAATCTCAACGCCTTGCTGTTGCAGGTACTGTGCTGCTAGCTGTTCAGCACGCTGGCCCAGCGCTCGTGTTGATGAGCGGCTGGACGAGCTGGTTGCAGACGGAGCGCCAGTGGTCACTGCTGGCCCAGCAGTTGCGGTTGGCCACCGCGGAAACGGGCGCACTCGGTTTGGCGGTGTACCCGACGGAAGCCATCCAGCGTCAGCTGGCCTGTCATGCCGCCTACCTGATGTTGCGGGAATGCCTGCAATTGCGGCAATCGTGGCAGCAGGCGGTAGGCGTCCAGACCCAGTGCGTACAAGCGCACGTAAGGGCCCTGGCCACGTTCGGCGTTTTGCTCAACCTGCTGATACAAGGCGCCTTTTTCCAGCACCCAGGGCAGGTCACAGAAGCTGATGCCGTTAAGGTCAACGTCGTGGCGTTTGTCGGTCTGGCCGCTGTAAACATGGGACGTGGCGTAGACTGGCAAGCTGCCGGCAAAGTTGAACGCCATGGCTGGTTTAATCAGACGAGCCTGTTGCGGCTGGGCCACCAGAAACAGCCAGTCGGCGTCCTGGCGACGACGTGGTTCAAATTCAGTACGTTGGCGCAGCAGCTGGCGCATGGTTTTGTAGCGCTGGTTGCTTTCATCAACATTCATCAGCCGGCTGATGGCCGGGTTGTAGTCGTTCTCGTTCTTGTAGAAGCGGGTTTCGCTGATTTCGCCACCCAATGCTTCCCAATGATCGCGGAAGGCTTCAAAAATACGTTCGCCCCAGCTGCCCGCTGGTACCATCACCAGCGCACGACGATGGCCGTCTTGCCAGGCGCGGTCGGCAATCTGAATGGCTTCGTCTTCCGGTGCCAGACCAAACTGAAACAGGTTGGCCGGTGGTTGTGGCTGGTCGAGGCCAACTGCTTCAGCTGGACGATCCGTTGGCACCAGGTCGCCGTAGTTCAGCGCCAGAGTTGGCAGTGACAGCACGGCACGCTGTTCCAGAGCTTGTACTTCCTGCTTGCTAACAGGACCAATGACCCATTGCGCGCCCGCCAGTAAGGCCTGGGCATACAAGTCGTCGATGCTGGCATCCTGTTGGCTATCAATGACCACCAGATCGGGCGTTGGCTGATTACGCTTGAGGGCATCGTAGTAACCGGCCATCAAACCATCACGAATGGCTTCGCCGGATTTGGCCAGCGGGCCAGACAGCGGCAGCAAGACCGCCACTCGCTGTGGACGCTGGGCAGCCAGTTTATTCAGATAAGCAAGGTTGCCGGGCAGGTTCTGCGCCGCCGGGTGCAGGGCGTTGTCTTGCTGCCACTGTTTCAGGGCAGTGATCTGGTCTTCCAGTGTCAAGTCGGGACGACGCGCCAGCTCAGCCAGTTGCAGCCAGGTACCGAGGTCGGTTCCAGCGTTGGCTGACATCAGGTTGTCGATGTCTTCGTACGGCATCTGGGTCAGGTTTTCCCAGATAGCTTCGTGGTTATCCATTTGATAGCGCGGCGGCAGCACAGGGGCAATGAAAACCCGGATACGAGCTGCGGCAAAATAGTTGCCTTGCAGTTGATACAGCTGAGCCTGTGCCAGGCTGATGCGGGTATCCTGATCGTCACTGGCTTGATCGCGGTAGCCTTGCAGTTGTTGCAGCAAGGCGTCGGCATTGTCCAGCTGGCCGCTGCGGCGCTCGGTTTCGGTGGCAAGCAGCAGCCACTCGATTTGTTGGCTGGTAGACAGCTGACGGAAGTCCAGTTGTTGCAAATAGGCGCGGGCGTTGACAAACTCGCCGCTTTCCAGTGCCTGCCGCGTTTGCCGGAAATCGGTTTCAACGGCAGGGCTGACAGATTGGCTGGTTGCTGTTGTTGATGTGGCAACCGGTGCATTGCTGGAACAACCAGCAAGGCCAAGGCTGGTTACAGCCGTTGCCAGTACAACCCATTTGAAAATCCCAGGTGCTTTTCCCAGCATGAGCTCTCATCCCGATTCTGTTTCAGCCACGCTTTTCGTGGTGGCCACTCCGATAGGTAACCTCAGCGATTTGACCGAACGAGCGCGTAAGGTTCTGGAGTCCGTTGATTTGATTGCGTGCGAGGATACCAGACATACCCAGAAATTACTCCAGCACCTGGGACTGCGTAAGCCATTGATTTCGGTACACGATCACAACGAACGGGACCGGATCGAACAGATCAGCGAGCAGTTGTCGCAGGGCCGTAACGTCGCTTTGGTGTCGGATGCTGGCACGCCGTTGATTTCCGATCCGGGCTACCCGCTGGTGCAAGCACTGACCGAAGCTGGCCACAAGGTTACGCCGGTACCGGGTGTTTCGGCCATCATTACGGCTCTGAGCGCCGCGGGCTTACCCACCGACCGATTCCTGTTCGAAGGGTTCCTGCCGCACAAGCGTTCTGGTCGACTGGAGCGGATGCAAGCCGTCGCGCAGGAAACTGCCACGCTGGTGTTTTATGAGTCCAAACACCGCATTCTCGACAGCCTTGCCGACATGGCCGAGGTGTTTGGTACGGAGCGGCCAATGGTAGTGGCGCGAGAGCTGACCAAAACCTTCGAGAGCTTTTATCGTGGCTCGGTTAACAGGGTGATCGAACAGGTGTCAGCCAACGCTGATGATCAGAAAGGTGAGTTCGTGGTGATGGTGGCTGGTAACCCGGCACCGGTGACCGCATCGGAAGTCGATTTCGAACGCCTGTTCAAACTGCTGTTGAAAGAGTTGCCGCCGAAAAAAGCGGCAGCAGTGCTGTCTGAACTGACGGGCCAAAGCAAAAAAGAGTTGTATCAACAGGCGTTGGACTGGAAAGACCCGGTATAACCTGACGCTGTGCTTGAACGGTGGCCGCTTTGTGATAGAGTTCGCCGCCTGAGTCGACCAGACAGTCGTCGCCTGCTTCGGCAGGGGGAGGAAAGTCCGGGCTTCATAGGGCAGGGTGCCAGGTAACACCTGGGGGGCGTGAGCCTACGACCAGTGCAGCAGAGAGTATACCGCCGATGGCCTTCGGGCACAGGTAAGGGTGAAAGGGTGCGGTAAGAGCGCACCGCGCGTCTGGCAACAGTTCGTGGCACGGTAAACTCCACCCGAAGCAAGACCAAATAGGCTCCCTTAAGGTATGGCCCATACCGGGAGCGGGTAGGTCGCTTGAGCCTGTGAGCGATTGCAGGCCTAGACGAATGACTGTCCACGACAGAACCCGGCTTATCGGTCGACTCAGATCTTTTCTTTTTTCTTCTCTTCTCTTTTCTTCTCTATATACCTCTGACTTCCCGCGTTATTGGTTTTCTTTCAGCCACTGTACGAAAAATATGGCGCTTTTCGGTGCTTTTCCATTGTTGCTTGATTTGTCATTTTTGGTTGAATGTTCTGCCATTGGCAGATTGTTAAGTGGTTTTTCTTAAAACCCTTGACCTTGTGTGGGAAACCACCGGTCGGTTGATTTTTGCACTGTTGTTGTGCGTTAATCGCCTCGTCATGGTGCGATATTTTACGGTTTGTGCGACAGCAACCGCTTGGCGCCCATGAATTGACCGCTTTGTAATTGGCCTGTTGATTGCAGAGCTCCCTTGCTTGACTCTTTGCGTCATCGTCTGACGCTCTGAATCAAGTGATGATACATTGGAAAAATATTAAGGAGTCCTAGGTGTTCCGCGCTGTAGTAGCTGTTTTAGCGTTAAGTTGTGGTGCTTTTGCCCAGGCCGCTGAATATATTGATCCCGTTCCCCTCGCAGAGAAAATCACCACCCCCGTTGGCAATGTGAAAGAACAAGCCGATGGCAAAGTGCGTGTACCTCTGATTACCTGGGGCGGAGACATGACCACCATTCTTGCCAATGGTATGTCGACATCCACTCAGCCGGGCAGCTTGCTGGCCGATCAAGGACTGAATTATGAGTTGGTGTTGCAGGACAGCTTCGACAAGCAGTTGGAAGAGTACATCTCGGGTAAGTCGCCTTATCTGCGTTGTACTATCGGCATGTGCAATCAAGCGATTGACTTGCTGGACAAGGACCCCAGAACCAAACCGGTGGTTATTTATCAATTGACCTGGTCCCGTGGCGGTGACTCGGTAGTGGCCACAAATGTGATGCGTTTTCGTGAGTTGAAGGGCAAAACCATTGCCATTCAGGCTTACGGCCCGCACGTCGATTTTCTTGCCAACCTGCTGGATCGCGCTGACATGGTACCGTCAGACGTCAAGCTGCGTTGGGTGTCCGACCTGACCATGAGCCCGAACTCGCCACCGGAAGCCTTTCGCGACGGTGACGTAGATGCGGCCTTTACCATTATTCCGGATGCCTACGAACTGACCTCTGGTCGTCGTACCGGTAGCGGTGATAACGGATCGGTGAAAGGCGCCAGGATGATCATTTCAACCATGTTTGCCCGTCGGGTGATTGCCGACGTGTACGTTGTACGTTCTGATTATTTCAACAGCCACCGTGGCGAAGTGCGTAACTTCGTTCGTGGCCTGATGGCTGCCGAGCAACACTTGCACGAGCTGATGGAAAACCTTGGCCCGGACAGCAAGGAGAGCATGGCGATGCTGGCGGCAGCAGGGGACATCCTGCTGGGTGACGGCACCGACCAGACCGGTGTAGAGAACCTCTATCTGGATGCGGAATTTGTCGATCGTGAAGGCAACCGAGAATTCCTGGGCTCTGAAACCTTTGAGCACCGCCTGCCGCTGTTGAGCGAAAAAGCCCAACGGTCGTTCAAGGCCATGGGCCTGATCAAGCAAGGTGCGCCATTGGAAGATGCCGACTGGGACTTTGAAACGCTTTAAGCCTGAATCATAAAAAACCCG
Organism: Oceanobacter sp. ABM4_470; assembly: GCF_056158645.1. NCBI lineage: Bacteria > Pseudomonadati > Pseudomonadota > Gammaproteobacteria > Oceanospirillales > Oceanospirillaceae > Oceanobacter > Oceanobacter sp. ABM4_470. The sequence continues at coordinate 2,310,863 of NZ_JBSWTR010000001.1, read as the reverse complement.
CCAGCTGGCGGGTTTTTTTATGGGCTCTCTTTTTAGCGACTTACTGGATTACCGGGTGCTCTCAAGAGCGCGCTCGGAGAAATCAAACCACCGCGTTATTTAGCGTTGCCAGCATCGGTGTTTGCTGCGTTATCCGGGGCGCGACAGAGGTCCTCGGTGAGGGAAGGCAGGCCGTTAAACAGATCCCGTATCCCTTCAGACCAGGCCAGTCGAACCTGGCGGAACATTTCGTCATTTTCCTCTACCCGAATGATTTGCGTGTCTTTTAACTGATCCTTGTGATAGCAAATCAGATCCAGTGGCATGCCGACGGACAGGTTACTGCGCAAGGTCGAGTCCATGGAAATCAGGCTGCACAACATGGCGCGGTCCAGCGGCGTGCTGTTATTCACGATGCGGTCGATGATTGGCTTGCCGTACTTGCTTTCGCCAATCTGGAAATACGGGGTGTCTTCGCCGGCCTCAATAAAGTTGCCTTGCGGGTAAATGTGGAACAGACGGTGGCTCTCGCCCTTGATCTGACCACTGACCAGCATGCTGCAACTGAAATCGACCCCCTGATTCTGGCCCTGATCGCGTTTGATTACCTCGCGCATGGTTTTGCCGACCAGCTCTGCCACATCAAACATAGTGGGCACGTTGAGGCAGTGACGCTCAGCGTTGCGAATAGCGGTTTGCAACATCGTGATCACGCTCTGGGTGGTGGCCAGATTACCTGCGCTCTGAATGAAAATAACCCGTTCTCCGGGTACTTCCAGAACCGTCAGCTTACGGAAACTGGCGATGTGGTCGATGCCTGCATTGGTGCGGGAGTCGGAGGTCAACACCAGTCCTTGTTCAACCTTGATGGCAACACAGTAGGTCATAAGAGACTCTCAAAAAATCGTACCGGAAATTGGGCTTCGGCCATCACAATGCGCGGCTTCAGCAGCGCCATTCTAGGCTGCATTGTGGCCGGGTCAATAAGCATATTAGTGGCTTGATCAGGCCAATGAATTTTATTGCGCGAAGCCATCTTTTAATCGAACTACCATGACCCTTGGCGCAGGTTTGTATAAACTTACGCAAAACTTATACAAACAGCATGAAAGGCTGTTGGCACAGTCAGACAGAGAGAGGCGACTTCATGGCGAGCGATTCAGCTCCTTACGGCGTATTGCTGGTGAATCTGGGTACCCCAAAAGAACCGACCCCGGCGGCTGTGCGGGAATATCTGGCAGAATTCCTGTGGGACCGACGCGTGGTGGATGCACCGCGGCCGCTGTGGTGGCTGATTCTGAACGGCATCATCCTGCGCTTTCGTCCGGGTCGGGTGGCCAAGGCCTATGCGTCGATCTGGCGCGAAGACGGTTCGCCGCTGATGCATTACTCCAAAGCCCAGCAACGTGCGTTGCAAGCAGCCTTGAAGCAGCACACTGGTAAAGACATTCCGGTGGAGCTGGCCATGACCTACGGTGAGCCGTCGATGGAACAAGCCGGTATGGCGCTTCGTAAGGCCGGTGTCGAAAACATCCTGGTGTTGCCGCTGTATCCGCAGTTTTCCGCGTCGACCACCGGCGCTGTGTACGACCGCCTGGCCAAGGCGCTCAGTCGCTGTCCTCATTTACCGGAAACCCGCTGGGTGAACGAGTACCACGCCCATCCTTTGTACATCAAGGCGCTGGCGGATTCTGTGCGTGAGTACTGGGAGCAGCACGGCCAGGGCGACCGTTTGATGATGTCGTTCCATGGCATTCCACAGCGCTATGCCGATAACGGCGATCCATACCCGCAGCAGTGCAAGCAAACGGCACGGTTACTGGCCTCCGAGCTGGGACTGGCGGATTCCCAGTGGATTTGCTCGTTCCAGTCACGCTTTGGCCGGGAGGAGTGGGTTAAGCCCTACACCGATTACACTCTGGAGGAGTGGGGAGAGAAGAAAGCGGGCAGGGTTGACATCATCAGCCCGGCGTTTGCAGCCGACTGCCTGGAAACTCTTGAAGAACTGGCGGTCGAGAACCGTGAAACCTACCTGGAAGCGGGTGGTTCTGATTACCACTACATCCCGTGCCTGAATGACCGCCAGGACCACATTGAGCTGCTGGCGCAGCTGGTGGCCAGCAATACCGCGGGCTGGGAATAGGCCGTGGTTTAGGGACCCTTGTGTCACAAAAACTTCTTTGGACATTGCAAAAGCCGCTCCATAACCTGCCCTTCGTTGTCCGGCCAGGAAGGTCGGACGCCACCGCAGGCGATGTTGTGATTTGAATGGTTTGTGGTGGTTGATCGAGCAAATCACTGTTGGATACCGGTATGAATATTTACGTTGGCAACCTGCCTTATTCTGCAACCCAAGAAGACCTGACCACTCTGTTTTCCGAATTTGGTAACGTTGAACGTGCCACCGTGGTGATGGATCGTGAAACCAATCGCTCCAAAGGCTTCGGCTTTGTTGAAATGGCGGATAACGCCGCTGCGACACAGGCGATTGAAGCCCTTAACAACACCGAGCTGAACGGTCGTGCCTTGCGCATCAACGAAGCTCGCCCTCGTGAAGAACGTCCTCGTACCCCTCGCGCCCCTCGTTAATGCTTCATCCCGCTATCGCGATTCTGTGGTAGCGGGCACTTCCCCTGTGCTTTCCGGACGTCTGACTGTACGCTGAGGTGATGGTGGCAGCGAATAAGCTGTGGAACCATGATCCTGTACTTTCGCCGGAAACCTTGCATGAACAAGCCAGCCACTGAATCAGCACCTCGGGTGATTTGTCAGATCGACGGTCACATCGCCCGTGTCTTTCTTAATCGCCCGGACAAAATGAACGGCCTGGATTTGGCCATGTTCGATGAGCTGGTGGCCTGTGCCAAGGGTCTTGCGCGTAACCGTCAGGTGCGGGTGGTGATTCTGGCGGCTCATGGCGATTCGTTTTGTGCGGGTCTGGATTTCAAGGCGGTTAGCCAAAACCGCATGATGATTCCGAAGCTGTTGCTGAAGTGGCCCTGGAGCAAAACCAATCTGGCCCAGCGCATTGCCATGGTGTGGCGTGACTTGCCAGTGCCTGTGATCAGTGTGCTGCACGGTTGCTGCTTTGGCGGCGGCTTGCAAATTGCGCTGGCGGCCGACTTCCGCTTTGCTCACCCGAACACTCGCTTGTCGATCATGGAAATGAAGTGGGGGCTAATCCCCGACATGAGTATTCTGACCAGTCTTACCAATCTGACCCGTCAGGACATTGCCAAGGAACTGACCATGACCGGCCGAGAATTCGGTGCTGAAGAAGCACTGGAATATGGCCTGCTAACGGGTGTTCAGGATGATCCGCTGGCCAGCGCCGAGCAGTTGGCGCAACAGATTGCCGGACAGTCACCGGATGCCGTGTGCGCGACCAAAAAGCTGTTTAACAAGGGCTGGAAGAAAGGAGAGCGCTCGGCACTGGCGTGGGAGCGCTGGATTCAATACGGCCTGCTGGGCCGGAAGAATCAGCAGATCGCCATGCGCAATGGCATGGCTAAATCCGAAGATCAAAAGCGGTCGTTCAGACCGCGTGGATGATTGAGTGCGGGGTGGTACTGAATGAATCAGCCTTCGCCAATAAATCCACCGGTTTGGTGAGCCCACAGCTGGGCGTAGATGCCACCCTTGTCGAGTAACTGCTGGTGGCTGCCTTGTTCAACGATACGGCCCTGATCCATGACGATCAGTCGGTCCATGGCGGCGATGGTCGATAACCGGTGGGCAATGGCGATCACCGTTTTGTTTTCCATCAGGCGATACAGGCTTTCCTGAATCGCGGCTTCCACTTCGGAGTCCAGTGCTGAGGTGGCTTCGTCCATGATCAGGATCGGCGCGTCTTTCAAGAGTACCCGGGCAATGGCAATGCGCTGGCGCTGGCCTCCGGACAGTTTCACACCGCGCTCTCCGACTTGAGCGTCAAAACCGCGGTTGCCTTCCGGGTCGTGCAGACCCGCAATAAAATCCAGTGCTTCAGCTTTGCGGGCGGCTTCAATCAGGTCTTCTTCGGTCGCATCCGGGCGGCCGTAAAGGATGTTGTCACGCACACTGCGGTGCAGCAGCGAGGTGTCCTGGGTGATCATGCCGATTTTTTCACGCAGGCTTTCCTGACTGACGTCCTTGATGTTCTGGCCATCAATGCGAATTTCACCGCTGTCGATGTCGTAGAAACGCAGCAGCAGGTTCACCAGTGTGGACTTACCCGCCCCGGAACGGCCCACCAAACCGACCTTTTCACCGGCTTTGATGTGAATATCCAGCTGGTCGAATACCTGTCTGTGGGTATCGGAATCAATGCCCTGATAGTGGAAGTCGACATGATCCAGATGAATCTCCCCGTGGCTGACTTCCAGCGGTTTGGCATTGGGTTTGTCTTCAATACTGACCGGTTGTGACAGGGTGTTCATGCCGTCGGTGACGGTACCCAGATTTTCAAACAGGGCGCCAATTTCCCACATGATCCACTGTGACATGCCGTTAATACGCAGTGCCAGACTGACGGCAATGGCGATGGCACCGACCGAAATGGCGTCGTCGAGCCACAGGGCAATCGATAGCGCCGCGACGGCAAACGCCAGCAAGTAGTTGATGCTTTGTACCGATACGTTGAGCCAGGTCGCCAGCCGCATCTGCCGGTGCACGGTAACCATAAATTCGTCCATCGAATCACGGGCGTAACGGGTTTCCCGCTGGCTGTGGGAAAACAGCTTGATGGTTTGGATGTTGGTGTAGCTGTCGACCACTCGTCCGGTCATTTTCGAACGGGCGTCAGCCTGATCGGTAGCCACTTGCTTCATGCGTGGCACAAAGTAAATCTGAATGCCGATGTAAGCCACCAGCCAACCCAGCAGAGGCAGCATCAAACGCCAGTCGGCCAATGCCACGGCCACCAGCATGGCGCTGAAGTACACCAGAATATAAACCGCTACATCGAGCAGCTTCATCACGGTTTCACGCACGGCAAGCGCGGTTTGCATCACCTTGGTGGCAATACGACCGGCAAATTCGTCCTGATAGAAACTGATGCTCTGACCCAGTAAATAGCGGTGGGCCAACCAGCGAATTTTCATCGGGTAGTTGCCCAGCAGGGTCTGGTGAACCACGGCAGCGTGCAGAAAGCTCACCAGCGGCATGGCCACCAGCACCACCAGCGTCATGGTAATCAGGCCGGTGGATTCATCGCTCAGGAAGGTGTCGCGGTTGCTGTTCGACAGCCAGTCCACCAGATCGCCCATAAAGCCGAACAGTGACACTTCCAGTATGGCGGCCAGCGCGGTGAGCAATGACATGCTCAGCAGTGGTGCTTCTATGCCCTTGCTGTAGTGGCGACAAAAGGCAAACAGGCCCTTGGGAGGCTGGGTTGGGTGTTCCGGTGGGAACGGATCGACGATGCGTTCAAAGAATTTCAGCATGGGAATCCGGCGAGGGTGAATCGTCCGCTTTGTAAATGGAATGGCACCTTAAACCAGTCTGGTGAATGTGATAAGTGCCACAAGTGGATCGACCTGTTCGCGCGGGTTTTTCTGATAGGCGTTATGAGTTTGGCTCTGTAATCAGGCCGGTTTGGTTATTCAGAAAACCGGCCAGTCAACAGATATTCGTCGCCAGGGGCCCAAGTGGAATCGATCACAACAAGTATGGGTCGGGCTTGGGAATTTTGCGGCATATCTCGGCCAGATAATCGAGGAACAGTGCAGTTCGGTGCTCGGTGGTGCGTCGGCTGGCGTATACCGCAGAAATAACCGCAATATCCCGGTGGAATTCCAACCCTTTCAGGGCCGCCACCAATTCGCCGCTTTCCAGCTGTTTCTGGCAATACTGTTCGGGCACAAAGCCAATGCCGCAGCCGGAAATAATTGCGTCCCGCACGCTGCATGGGTCGTTGATTTTAACGGCACCACCGGGGGCTTTTATCCGACCGCTCTGGCCCTGATAACGCCACGGCAACGCCATTTGCGAATAGCGCTTTTCCACCACCTGAATATGTTCCGGGATTTGCGCCGGTGAATTAAGCCCGGCCTTGCGCAAATACGCTGGCGAAGCGACGCATAACAACTGGCTGGTGTAGAGGTTTTTGAGGATCAATTCTGAGTCTTTGGGCGCCCCCACAACCACCGCGATATCAATGGCATCACGAATCACATCGACGTCCTGGCTGGTGATAAACAGCTCCAGCTCCAGCCCCGGAAAACGCTGGCGAAACTCCGCCAGATGCGGCGAGAAAATCTCCCGGCCAAACGACATGGGCATCGATACCACCAGTTTACCGGATGGGGTGCCGCTGAGGGCCGACATGGCGGCTTCGGTTTCCCGAGCCCGCTCCAGCACGGCAATGGCGTGTTCATAGAACGCCTGACCTTCATGGGTGATCCGAAACTGGCGGCTGTTGCGTTCAAACAGGCGCACGCCGGTGCCCTTTTCAAGCCGGGCAATGGCTTTACTGACCGAGGATTTGGCAATCCCCAGATAGTCTGCGGCAGGCGACATTCCCTGATGCTCGGCCACAGCAACAAATACTGGCAGGTCGTCCAGGTTCCAGGGCATAGGATTGGGCATGGTTTCGTCTCACTATTTCTACCGTTTCCAAATTCAGTGTGCATTCTGTCAGATTCGTGGTTTCCATTCTCAAACGATATGTTTCTTTTGTGGTGTTGTTGGAAACGATGGCTGCGCCTAGGATGCGCTCGACAGTGTGTTGAAGGCCACGGGGCTTTTTCCGGGCCGCTACGAACAACAACAACCCCACAAACAACACAGGAGCACACCATGGCAACTATCGTCGGTGGTTTGGGTTTGTCCCATTCGCCTACCATTGTTTCGGGAAAATTGAACAACAAGGCCAATGATCCGGCCTGGGCACCAATTTTTGAGAACTTCGCGGAAGTGAAGCAATGGCTGGTGGAAAAGGAAGTAGACGCCATTTTCATGATCTACAACGATCACATTACGTCCTTCTTCTTTGATCACTATTCCATGTTTGCCATGGGGGTTGATGACGAATACCAGCCTGCTGACGAGGGGGGCGGTGCGATTCCTATTCCGCCAATTCCGGGTCATGCCGGTCTCGCGCGTCATATAGGACAGGTGATGGTATCGGAAGAGTTCGATATGTCGTTTTTCCAGAAGAAAGGCATCGATCATGGCTGTTTTTCGCCGCTGTCGATGATTGCGCTGGATGAAGACGGCTGGAAGGGCTCGATCGTGCCTTTGCAGGTGGGTGTGTTGCAGTGGCCAGTGCCAAGTGCCTCGCGCTGCTACAAGTTTGGTAAGGCGTTGCGCAAGGCGATTCAGAGTTATCCGGAAGATTTGCGGGTAGCGGTGGTGGCAACCGGCGGTTTATCTCACCAGGTTCATGGTGAACGTTGTGGCTTTACCAATGAAACATGGGACAATGAATTTCTTGACCTGTTGGAGACCGCACCAGAGCAGCTGACCGACCTGACCATTGCTGAATACGCCAAGCGTGGTGGCTGGGAAGGAGCTGAAGTGATCATGTGGTTGATCATGCGTGGTGCGCTGTCGGAGCAGGTGAAGCAGATTCATCGGGCCACCTATTTGCCATCGATGACCAACATTGCGACTCTGGTGCTGGAAGACCTCGGTGATCAGCCAGCCGCCGCCGAGCTGGATGCTATTCGCGCCAAAGCCGTTGCCGAGTTGGCCGGTGTCGAAGCGCTGGAAGGCACGTATCCGTTCAGTTACGAGGTTAGCCATCGGGCCTGGCGCTTGAACGACTTCCTGCATCGGTTGATCATTCCGGCCCACCGTGACGCCTTTGTGAATGATCCTGAGCCGTTGTACGAGCTGTTCGCACTGTCCGATGACGAGAAAGCCATGCTGCGAGAGCGACAATGGATTGAACTGATTCGCTACGGCGTGATCTTTTTCTCGGTTGAAAAAATGGCCGCCGTACTTGGCGTGTCGAATCCTGAAATTTATGCCGCATTCCGTGGTTTGTCGCTGGAAGAATTCCAGGCTACCCGCAATGTGTCTATCAAGTATTCGGTATCTCATAAGCCTTCTGCGGGCTGATACCGAAGGGAGCGCCCAATGAGTTCTGCGGATTTATTGGGCACTGCCACTGAAACCTGATCGGGTTTCATCTCTGGTTGTCTGTTTCCATCAGCGGACAACCGACTTTGCCGGGGGCCTTTTGGCCCCCGGTTTTTTATGCCTGCTGATTTCCTTCCGTTTCAATACAAATACCCCAGTTCACGGGCTTGCTGCTCCAGTGTGTCACGAAACTGCGGATGAGCCAGTCCGATCAGCGCCTTTACTCGTTGCGGTAACGACAAGCCTTTGAGGCAGGCGGTGCCGTATTCGGTAACGATGTAATGGGCATCCATGCGGGTATCGGTAACCGCACCACCAGTCAGCTTCGGCACAATACGGCTGACGCTATCGCCCTTGGCGGTGGAGTGCAGGGCAATAAAGGAGCGGCCGCCGCGGGAACCGTAGGCACCACGCACAAAGTCGAGCTGGCCACCGGTGCCGGAGAACGGCGTACCAAGAATCTGCTCGGCGTTGATCTGGCCGGTGATATCCACTTCGATGGCGGAGTTAACCGACACCATATTGGGGTTCTGCTTGATCACACTGGGGTTGTTGACCCACGAGGCCGGGTAGCCAACGATCGACGGGTTATCGTCCATAAAGTCGTACATCCAGCGATCGCCCAGCGCCAGCGTAAACACATGCTTGTGTTGCATCAGCTGTTTCAGACGGCCGTTCAGTACGCCTTTTTCGATCAGGCGGGCCATGGCAGGGGAGAATAGCTCCGAATGCAGGCCCAGATTCTGGTGGTTTTCCAGCAGGTTCAACACCGCATTGGGCACGCCACCAACACCCATTTGCAGGGTATCGCCATCGTTGATGAATTCGGCAACCTGACGGGCAATGGCCCAGTCGATGTCAGACCCTTCAGCGTCGGGGATTTCTGCCAGCGGCTCGTCGTGTTCTATCAGGCCTTCAATTTCTGAAATATGAACCGAGCATTCACCGAAGGTACGCGGCATGTGAGTGTTCACTTCAACAATCACCTTGCGGGCCTTGCGTATTACCGTAGCGCCGTAGTCGGCGTTGGTGCCGAGGCTGAAGTAGCCGTGCTTGTCCATGGGTGAGACCGTCACCATAAAGCAGTCCGGCTCGATGTTTTCCGTCAGCATGCGGCCAACCTGATGAAACGCCGACGGGACAAATTCAATCCATGGGGCCGCGGCATTGGCTTTCACGGCCTTACGATCGTTATTGCTCAAAAACAGGCAGCGCGGGGTGAATTTGCCGCGCATGTCCGGCACCAGCAGATGTTCCTGCAAGGCTTTGGAGCCGTGCATGTAGTAGACGTTCAAGGCCGGCAGCATGTCGTTTTGCCAACCCGTTGCCAGTGCCTGAATCAATCCCGCTGGCTGCGACACCCCCATGCTCAGAATCAGGTTGTTGCAATCACTCAGGTGTTCCATGGCCTGTGCGGGCGTCAGTGTTTTCTGCTGGTACAGGTCATTCCATTGGCTGTTGCGACTCATGGCATCGTCCCCTGATTAAATGATGAACAGTGTTATAGCACCGCAAAGGCTACAGGTAGATGGAAACTGACCCGACGGTCACAACATGGATCAAGATTGTGATGGGTTTGTCATCTTTGCAGAGGGACTGGCGGCGATCAGAAACATGCCAGTTCGATCAATTCTGTGACTGATCGACGACGAAATTTTGTGATCGTAAAGACAAAAAAAGATCGCTTTTCTCTGCCGCAAAAATCACTAAATTTGCGCCTCCCGAACAGCACGACGCTGTTTAACCCAATCCGAGGAGATAGCGAGCCACATGCTCACTCAGCCAGAAGACTACTACGACGCTGACACCTTTGCGCGCATCAAGAAATTTGCCGATCAGCAGGAAACCCCATGCCTGATCGTCGACAAGCAGCTGTTTGCGCGGCAGCTGGACGCACTGATGAATTGTTTCCCTTACGCCAAAACCTTTTATGCGGTGAAGGCGAACCCGGCTCCGGAATTGCTGAATATTCTGAAAGACCGTGGCTGTAACTTTGATGTAGCGTCCCGCTATGAGCTGGACAAGGTATTGGCGCTGGGTGTGTCCGGCGACCGCGTGAGCTTTGGTAACACCATCAAGAAGGCATCGGACATCCGTTACTTCTACGAGAAAGGTGTCAACCTGTTCGCTACCGACAGTGAAGCTGACCTGCGCAATATTGCTCGCGCAGCACCGGGTGCCCGTGTATTTGTTCGCATTCTGACCGAAGGCGCACAAACCGCTGACTGGCCGCTGTCTCGCAAGTTTGGTTGTCAGACCGACATGGCGCTGGATCTGTGCATCCTGGCCCGTGATCTGGGTCTGGTGCCTTACGGTATCTCATTCCACGTGGGCTCACAGCAACGTGAAATTGGTACCTGGGACTCCGCCATTGCCAAGGTGAAGTGGATTTTCGAGCGTTTGCAGGAAGAAGATGGCATCGAGCTGAAGATGATCAACATGGGCGGTGGTTTTCCGGCCAGTTACATCAGCCGTACCAACGATCTGGAAACCTACGCTGAGGAAATTACCCGTTACCTGCGTGAAGACTTTGGTGACGATTTCCCGGAAGTGATTCTGGAGCCGGGCCGTTCACTGGCAGCCAATGCCGGTGTTCTGGTGAGCGAAGTGGTTCTGATCAGCCGCAAGACCCGTTTTGGTCTGCACCGCTGGGTGTACACCGATATTGGTAAATTCGGTGGCTTTATCGAAACCATGGACGAAGCCATCAAATACCCGCTTTACGTTGAAAAGAGCGGTGAAGGTGAAGAGTGTGTGATTGCAGGCCCGACCTGTGACAGTGCCGATATCTTGTACGAAAACTACAAGTACGAGCTGCCACTGAATCTGGCCATGGGTGACCGTATGTACTGGTTCTCAACCGGTGCCTATACCACCACCTACAGCGCGGTGGAATTCAACGGATTCCCTCCGCTGAAGAGTTTTTGTATCTGACGTTCGCTCCGGGCCACGCTCCATAGAGCGTGGCCAACCCTGAGTTGAGCTTTTGGCGACGCGCCCACAAGCCGTCGCCCGTTTTACAAGAATTCCCCGTCGATGCCTTCAACCGCATCGCAACACATTCCGCTACCGGGCAAACCGGTTCCTGCCTGTGTTCCTGCAGTACAAAAAAAGCCACCGCAAGGGTGGCTTTGTTGTTTCTGGTCTTGCCGCTATCAGAAGCTGCGGTTGATGGAATTACCGGTTTCTGGTTCATACTCCACAATGCCAATGGAATCGTAGCCAAACAGCAGTGTGCCGGTGTTTTTGTTGAGCCACATCGGGCCATAGTTCAGTGTCAGGGTTGCCAGAGGGCCTTCCTTGCACAGGTGGAACCAGTCAGCCCAGGAATCGCGGCCGCTACAGCTTTTGTCTGTGATAAGGATCTTTTTGTCACCGGGCTTCCAGGCGGTGACCATGGCTGAGTTCATTTTGCCGGAAATCCAGAATACACCACGTTTGTCATCCCACTGAATATGTCGCCAGGCTTCCGGTTTCGGGCCGCGTTTGATCAATGCCTTGCGGTTACCGGTGGCAGGATCAATTTCGAACATGGTCTTTTCGCCGGTGGAGTGGGTGTAGAGCTTGCCGTCGTGCAGATAGGCACCCAGCATCGGTCCACGCATATCAAAGCCGCGACCGACTTTCAGGCCATCATCGCGTTGGCCGCTGAGGGTGATGAAATCGCACTTGCCGCCATCGGCACTGACGCGGGCAAAACCGGTGCCGCCCATCTTGTTATTGTTAAAGCTGAGGATGAAGGAGCCATCCCTTGGGTCAACAGCGAAGACTTCCTGGGTGTACTGCACGTACTTTTGCGATTCGCGTTTGATGCTTTTGCGGCCGGACGGGCACTGGCCGTATTCGCCATTGCGGGCTTCCCAGACGACTGAGCGGTTGCCGGTCTTCGGCTCAACCTTGTAAATCACCGGGCCATTGCCGTAGCTGTCTTTGGTGTTTTTGCGATAGACGTAACCGAAGGCATACCAGTTGCCATCCGGGCCGGGTTGAATGTCTTTCAGCAGTGGAAACTGTGGGCCGCTGGCAATTTCCATCGGGCCGTAGTCATCCTGGGCCATGCCGCTGATAAAACGGCGTTTCCAGGTGTCCATATCATAAGCAACCACCAGGCCTTTGCCTTCCTCACTGTTGTCCCAGTACACCGAGGCAATCAGCTGGTTGTTGTCGTAGTCTATGAAACCACCACTGATGTGCGCGTTATGATAGGTCGCAAAGGAAGGGCCATCGGCGACGTTGCTGCCGCGATTTAGGGCGACTTCGGTCGGGCGCATACACTCTTCCAGACCGGTGCTTTTGCTGCTGTTGTGGCCACAGCGACAATCGGCATCGAAGCTGGTGGGGTATTGTTCATACTGCTCCAATGGGCAGCTGCGCTCGGCGTATTTGGCGTCAGGATTGAGATAGGAGGAAGCAGCTGCAAGTGCGGATTGGCAGCAAAGCGCCACCGCGGCCAAACGGAGCAGGGATTGAACGGACATAAGTCTTCCTTGGCTGACACTGAAAGCCTGAAAGTGTCAGCCAGGAAAAACGGCAAGTCTTCACCCAAATGGGTGAAGACGCTGCGGAGCTATCAGTCCTTGAGGCGCAATACCGCGCAGAACATGGTGTCGCTGTCGAGGGATGGTGCGCCCTGAATGCCCTGGCTGACCAGTTCAAACTGCGGGTTCTGATCCAGGAAGGCTTCGACCACGCCTTCGTTCTCTTCCACCTGCCAGCTGCAGGTGGCGTAAATCAGTTTGCCGGTTTTACGCAGGGCTTTGCTGCTGAGGGTCAGCAGTTTCAGCTGCAATGTGGCCAGCTCGCGGGTGTTTTCCGGCGTCAGCTTCCAGCGTGCATCCGGGTTACGACGCCAGGTACCGGCGTTGGTGCATGGTGCATCCACCAGAATGCGGTCAAAGCCTTGCTGCTGGGCAATCTCTTTTGGCAGTCGCAGTGGCGCTTCGCCGTTCCATTCAAAGCTACGGATATTCAATTGACCACCGCGTTTGGCGCGGCGTTTGAGTTCGTCCAGCTTGAATTTGTGCAGGTCGGTGGCGGTCACTGAGCCTTTCTTGCCCAGTGTGGCGGCCAGGGTCAGGGTTTTACCTCCAGCTCCGGCACAGGCGTCCCAGATTTTGTGGCCCGGCTGGGCGTCGACCAGACGACAGATCATTTGGCTGGCAGCATCCTGAACTTCCAGTTCACCGTTTTTCCAGGCGTCTGTCAGCATCACGTCGGCACCACCAAGGGCGGCCAGCAGGTGTTCCGGGGTGTCCTGATCTTCGTGTACTGGCAGCAGGCGGCTACGCACGCCCGCATCGGACAGCTCCTGATGCAGGGTTTCCAGCGAGCGACTGCCTTTGGTGCGCAACCACAGCGGTGGGCGCTGGCTTTGCTGTTCAACCCAATGACGCAAGGTCGCATCGGACCAGTCCGAGCTGTCCGCACGTGCCCACAATGGGGTTTCGAGGGTTGGTCGAATACCGTGCCACAGCATCAACAGGGCGTTGCTGTCACTGGACTCTACCTGCTTCTTGAATTCGGCAAAGTGCTCGCGACGGGCTTTCTGCTGGGAAATGGATGGCGCGTGCCAGTCCGCGTGGCTGCGTTGTTGAATCCAGAACCAGAAGTGTTGCGGGGTAGCCAGACGACGTTCGCCAGGTGACCAGTGCTGGTCCCAGTCGAGCCAGTTGTCGAAGTCCGGGTCCTGAAAGCTCTGCTCCAGTGCATCCGCCAGCTGCATGTAACGCACGGCGTCTTGCATGGCGTTGTCGAGCAGCATCCGGTATTTGCCCTGAAAACGTTTGGTGGCTTTGGCGCGCTGCTTCAGCCAGCGGTCCAGCACGGCATGGGCTGGCGCATCCTGCCAGTCTTGCCAGATATCAATGAGGTCGGAATAGGAAATCAGGGCTTGTTGGGTCATGTTTTTCGCGCTTTTCAATAATTGGCGCCAGTGTAAAAGCAGGGCGCGTTGACTACCAGTAAAAGCGCAGCATTTGCGCTTCAGGTGGCTCTTACCAGGGTTTCCAGCAGCTGTTCCGGAGCAATGGGCTTGAAAATATGGAAGCCCTGGCCAATGTCGCAGCCCAGTTCGGTCAGGGTACGCAGGGTGGCTTCGTCTTCAATGCCTTCTGCTACCACCTGCATTTTCATGGATCGGGCAATGTCGATCATGCCTTTTACAATCACCTGGGTCGCGGGATCGTTTGGCAGATCGCGCACAAAGGACTGGTCGATCTTGATCTTGTCGAACGAGAAGCGCCGCAAATAAGACAGCGAGGAGTAGCCGGTGCCGAAGTCATCCAGTGCAATGCGAACGCCCAGCTCACGCAGTTGTTGCAGTTTGTCCTGCACCGAATAGCTGTCGTCCAGCAGTGCCGATTCGGTAATTTCCAGCTCGATTTTGGTGAACGGCACGTGATGGCTCTGAATGATACCGACGATATCATCGACGATCGATGGACTGGCCAACTGAACGGGTGACAGGTTAACCGCCAACGTCATGCCCGCAGGCATCAGACGGGCATGCAGGCAGGCCTGTTGCAGTATCTGCTTGCCTAACGCATGTATGATTCCGGTGTCCTCGGCGACCTTGATAAAGGTGGCAGGGGAGATGCTGCCAAGCACCGGGTCACTCCAGCGAGCCAGTACCTCCGAGCAAGTAAAGTGGCCACTGGCCAGATGTCGTTGCGGCTGATAGTGCAATCTCAATTCGCCGTTGCTGACGGCGCGTCGCAAGGATTGCTCGATGCGATACAGTTGGTTGGCGGTGACTGCCATTTGCGGGGCGAATCGCACCACCTGACCACGGCCATTTTCCTTGGCCCGGTAAAGTGCCAGATCGGCGTGTTTCAGCAGCAATTCCTGCCGTTGGCCGTCGTCCGGAATAAATGCCAGACCAATACTGGCACCAACCGTGACGGTGAGGCTGCCAATACGACAAGGCTGTTCGAGGGTTTCGACAATGCGGTTAGCGATGTCGATGGCCTGCTGTTGGCTGTCGACCTGACGCAGGATGACGGCAAATTCGTCGCCGCCGGTACGGGCCACCAGATCGGCCGGGCGGGTATTGCCTTTCAGCCGGCCAGCAATGATTTTCAGCAGTTTGTCGCCGATGTCGTGGCCGAAGGTGTCGTTAACGTTTTTGAAGCGATCAAGGTCAATCGACAGCAGTGCAAAGATTTGCTCCTTGTGGCTCAGACTGCGCTGAATGGACGATTGCAGCTCGGTCTGGAACCAGCGACGGTTGGCCAGCCGGGTGACGCTGTCCTCGTGGGCCAGCTGCCAGATTTGCTGTCTTGCCTGATGGGTCTCTGTGACGTCCGAGATGACCCCGCGCCACTGCATGTCTGGTGTCGGAGTGGCGGTGATTGACCACCAACACAGCTTGCGGTTGATCCAGACCGGAATTTCAAAATCCCTGAACGCCCGTCCCATGGTGAAGTAGGTGCTGATCTCTTCGGCTTTACTGTCTGCCAGTTCGGTTTGTTCGCTGGGCAGCTGGGCGTGGCTTTGGCGAATCAGCTTCAGAAACGAATGGTCATCCAGCAGCTCCTTACGAATGGCAAACAGCTCTTCCAGCTTGGGCGAAACCCGTTGCAGCTTCAGCTCTTCATCGGCTTCCCACAGCACGTCGGCGGTGCTTTGTTCAAAGTCGTTCAGCAGCAGGCTGATCACTTGCTTCTGGTGCTCTGAAGTCAGGTCGGCCAATACCTGTGCCCGGAATACCCCGGCAGCATGGACAATGCTGGTGGTCAGAATGGTCATGTACACCACCAGTAACAGCAGCAGCAATGGGCTGATTTCAAAACCGGCCCGATACAGCGTGATGGCAGAAGCACTACCAAGAATCGCGACAAACGTCAGCGAGGCGGTGGGTAGGGTATAGAGTGCAAACCCCCCGGCGCAGATCAGCCCGGAGGTGATGGCGGTAATAAATATCTGCTGCTCTGTACTGGCAATGTCGTACAGCAACAGCGGCGGTGAGGCCCACAACAAGGCCAGTAAACCGGCATGAATCACGGCGCGATTTTCGACTCGGGCGGGGGCTTTCTGCGGTGGTGCCGGTTTGCGGGAAATGCCATACCAGCTTTGCACCGCCATCGCCATTAGCAGTACAACAGAGCCCGCCCACAGCACGGCCTGCCATGGCTCAACCAGATTCCACAGCACGGCCAGTGTCAGCGCTGTATTGAGCATCGCAGCGATGGCGTTCATCGGCGTCATGCCGGTGATGGCTAGCAGACGTCGGGCACGCAGTCGGTCGAAGGCGTCGTCGCCTAATTCTTCCAACGACATCGCAGTCGAGTGCGTGGCGTGGTACTGATCCAGATAGAAGCGCTTTAAAGCGCTTGTCAGCCGTTTGATAAGCGCCTCCCTGGCGAACAAAGCGTGGCGAACACACGCTGATAGTATCAGGATAGCCGATCTTTGGGATGCTCAGGTTATCTCTGCGTTGTCTCCCCAACCTGAGCAACGTCAGTCACCACAATCTGACCGGCTGCGGGGTAATGCCACTTTACTTCCACATCCCAGAAGCGCGTGCCGTACATCCGTTCAGGTGAAGGGGTTTGATAGGCCGGTTTGGGGTCCTGGGCCAGACATTGATTGATCAGCTCGACCAACCCCGGTCGGTGGCTTTGTTCAACGGCCTGAGCGCTGACAAGGACCTCTGGTTGCCAGTCGACCGTTACCTGAGCCGGTGCTTGCTGGGCAATGCCATTGCTGGCCTCTGGCAAACAGTCGGCGTAGGGCACATAGGGTTTGATGTCGATGATGGGGGTTTGGTCGAGCAGGTCGACACCGGCGACGTGAATGCGAGTACCTTCTACCGCCAGCACCTTTACCAGCGACTGGCCAATGCCATTGGGGCGGTGGCTGCTGCGGGTGGCAAACACGCCCAGCTTGTCGTTGCCTCCCAACCGGGGTGGTCGTACCCGCAAACGCGGTGGGGCTGATGGGTCTGGCAGGGCCTCATGGAACAGGAAACTGAGCCAGATATGGGACACCTGCTCCAGCCCTTGCAGCGCCAGTGGGTCGTCAAAGGGCGGTTGCAGCTCAATGATCCCTACCGCAGCCGGCGCCAGCATCGGTTGTCTGGGAATGGCAAATTTTTCAGCAAACGGGGTATGGGCAAGGGCGACGGTTTGAATCTGGTGCATGCAGGGGTCCGGTCGGGTGGCGTCAACTCACGATAGATAACCGTGTGTTAACCGATAGGTTGCCAATATTACCGGCTTCAACGGTTGCTTTTAAAGGCTGAAGGCCGTTGGCAGTCGTGGCATTATGAACCTTCTATCACAGCATGTTGATGTGAGGTTGTGTTTTAGTGGAGCTAAAAGGATTGCTGATATGAGTGATGATTTCGATACCCGCGGCGAGAGCCTGAAAGAACGCATGCAGGACCGTTGGGGTGAATCCGGTGGCATCCGTAACGGCATTGTGATTGTGGTGTTGCTGTACATCCTGATCACCCTGGCGCTGGGCTTCTTCTGGAGCAGCGAGCCAGACGCCTTTGCGATTCGGGAAAACACCGCCGTCAAAGCTGAGACCATGGGCGTCGACCCGGTGACCGGTTTCACCACTGTGTCCACCCTGATCACGGTAGCCGATACCATGCTGCACAAACCGGGTGGTTATTTAAGCAATGACATGACGCCGCCAGGCATTTGGCTGGATAACATTCCCAACTGGGAATACGGTGTGCTGACTCAGGTGCGAGACTTTACCGAAGCCTTGCGTCGAGACTTCAGTCGTTCGCAAAGCCAGTCGACCGAAGACGAAGACCTGATCACCGCCGAGAACAGCTTCAAGATTGACCACTCCCGTTGGGCGCTGCCGTCATCAGAATCTGAATACCAGACCGGTATCGACAAGCTGAACCGCTACATCACCCGTTTGTCCGATCGCAATGTGCCAGACGCCCAGTTCTACTCCCGTGCGGATAACCTGCAACGTTGGCTGCAAAATGTTGAAACCCGTTTGGGCAGCTTGTCCCAGCGCTTGAGTGCATCGGTTGGCAAGCCACGCCTGAATACGGATTTGTCGGGTGACCCGGATGCCCGTCAGTCGACTCCGAACGACGCCGACCGTGAAGTGAAAACCCCGTGGACCGAGATCGATGATGTGTTCTATGAAGCCCGTGGCAGTGCCTGGGCGCTGTCGCATCTGTTGAAAGCGATTGAAGTGGATTTCCGCGAAGTGCTGGAGAAGAAAAACGCACTGGTCAGCCTGCGCCAGATCATTCGCGAGCTGGATTCTACTCAGGAAACCGTATGGTCTCCGGTGATTCTGAATGGCAGCGGTTTCGGTTTGTTCGCCAACCATTCGCTGGTGATGGCTTCCTATATCTCTCGAGCCAATGCCGCCATTGCGGATTTGCGCATGCTGCTGTCACAGGGCTAACCTTCTGACAAACCGCTTGAAATAGCCCGCCGTCCGGCGGGTTATTGGTTTGTGGTCCTCGGTTTTTTCCTGCTTCTTGACGGTTTTTACATGGCCTTTTCACGGCCTGCTCCCCGTTTCTTTTCTGCACCTTCCTTGCCTTGATTCCTTGCTGAGTGCTTTTTGATCTGCTGGTCAATTTGTCAAAGCACTGACATCAAGCCCCTGTTCGGCTGTCACTTTTCTGTCATTTAAAAGCAATTTTCGTGTCACATATCCGCAACATACTCCGCCCCCAAGATATAAAGAGTCCATGCTCGGTCAGCCACCGTCAGGGACTGTTGTAAAACCTATATTCCTTTCAGGGGGCTCAATGAAACCGACACGGGTAATGCTAACTGCAGCGTCGACGCTTCTCGTTTCACAGGTGATGGCCGGTGAAGCTGTTTTCTATATCACCGAAGACGGCATGTCCATGCGTGACGTGGCAGTCAGTGTTGACGGCCAAAAGCAGTTGATCGGTAACACCGGTTTCGTTTCTTTCGATATCGATGCAGGCAACCACAGCGTTGAACTGTCCAAGTACGGCGAGTGGCTGGGCGAGTTCCAGTTCAGCACCGAAAACGGCGAACAGAACGCCGAAATTCAGGTAGATGTACTGGGCGGCGAAGCACTGGAAGACGTCGTGGTTTACACCCCGGGTCAGGAAGAAGCGCCAGCACTGGGCCAGATCTCCGGCTACCTGAACTCTGAAGAAACCGGCGGTGCGGTTGCGGGTGCCAGCGTATCGATCGCCGGTACTGACATGGCCGTTGTGACCGATGAAGAAGGTTTCTTCTCCTTTGAACTGCCACGCGGCGAATACGAATTGGCCATCGCTCACCCGAACTACGGCCAGCGCGAAGTCGACGGCGTACGCGTTATGGGTAACGTCAACACCGGCGTTAACCTGACGCTGGGTATGTCCGGTAATGGCGTGATTGAAGAAGTGGTTGCTGTGGGTTCCTACATCCCATCGACTGCCACCGCACAAGAGCGTGATTCTTCTGCGGTACTGGATGCCATTGGTTCCGAGCAAATGGCTCGCTTTGGTGACTCCAACGCAGCATCCGCACTGAAGCGTGTTGCCGGTGTGACCATTGCCGGTGGCAAATACGTGGTTGCTCGTGGTCTGAACGAGCGTCACACCTCCATCATGCTGAACGGCGCGTCCCTGCCAAGCCCGGACCCATCCCGTCGTGTGGTGCCTCTGGATATTTTCCCGTCCAGTATTCTGGATGGTATTGATGTGCAGAAAACGGCCACTCCGGATGTGTATGCCGATTCCACCGGCAGTGTGGTGAAGCTGACCACCAAGAAGTTCCCGGCCGAATTTGAAGGCAAAGTATCCGCCAGCCTGGGTTATAACGAAGGTCTGACGCTGGAAGATCGCACCCTGCAGCAATCTGAAAGTCTGGATTTTCTGGGCTTTGGTGCTGACGGTGATCGTGCTTTGCCAGGCAACCTGAAATCCTACAACTCCGACAGCGGTTCCAGTGCAGCGCGCGTGGCGGCGGCTGACCAGATGTCTGACAACCTGGCGACCGAAGAGCGTACTGTGATGCCAGACGTGTCGTTGGAAGTCAGCATGGGTGACACCCTGTCCGATAATGGCGATGTGAGCTTTGGCTACAAAGCCTCCCTGAAGTACTCCAATCAGTGGTCCAGCCAGGATCGCAAAGACGCGACCAACCAATTGTCTGGTGGCAACGTGCTGGTGGACGATTCCTACGATGTTGAACGTACCTCCAACGATATCAATCTGGGCTTCGGTTTGACGCTGGGTGCCATTGTCGGTAACTCCGAATACGCCAGTAACACCCTGGTGCTGCGTCAGACTCACGCTGAAACTTCCGTCAAAAACGGTGTGGGTGGTGACCAGGACCGTCAATCCATCACCTATGACATGGATTGGCTGGAGCGTCAGTTTGTATTCCAGCAGTTGACCGGTGATCACTACCTGCCTGAGTTCATGGATTCCAGCCTGAAGTGGCAGGTGTCTTTCTCGGAAGCTTCTCTGGATAACCCGGATCGTCGCACTTACAGCTTCCAGATTCCGGAAGGTCAGAACGACTATGTCCTGTACTGGAGCACGCTGGACCGTTATTACAATGAAATGACGGATACCAACGTCGATTTCAGTGCTGATATGAATAGCCTGCTGTCTTCTTCTGATTCCTACGAAGTGAAAGCCCAATATGGCGTATCCATGTTTACTCGTGAACGTGAAGCCGATGGTACACAGCTGGGATATCGTTCAACTTCGACCACCGCCAGCGGATATGAAGGTAACCTGAATATTCAGGATATCGTTAATGAAACGATTGCGACGGGTGATACCTCGCTGCTGAATAATTCTTCGCCTTCCAGTGATTACGATGCCAGCTGGAATTATATGGCCTATTACATTGGCGCTGAATTTGATCAGTTTGATGTATTTAAAATCAATGCGGGTCTGCGTGCCGAAGACTCTTCCATTGAAGTGAATACGGCGTCACTGGGTACTGGCTCTGCAATCACTGCCAAACTGGACGACAGCGATATCTTCCTGTCTCTGGGTGGTACCTTGTTCCTGGGTGAAGATGCACAGCTGCGTTTGGCTGCTTACCAAACCCAGAACCGCCCGGATTTCCGTGAGCTGGCCAATGCCCAGTACATTGATCCTGAAAGCGGTGACACCATCCGTGGTTACGACGGTCTGGTGAGTGCCGACGTGATGAACCTGGATGCCCGCGGTGAGTACTACTTCTCGGAAACCGAGTCCGTCAGTCTGGCGCTGTTCCACAAGACCTTTGATAACCCGATCGAGAAAACCCTGATGACCGGTGGTGAGGTGTTCTCTTACCGCAATGGTGAAGACGGTACCGTAAGTGGTGCCGAACTGGACTTCCGCAAAGAGATGGAACTGTCTCTGGGCAGTGCGTTTGTGTCCGGTAACCTGTCGCTGATCGATTCCGAAGTCACCATTTCTGGCGAAAGCCGCAAGATGCAGGGACAGCCGGATATGCTGGCGAACGTTCAGGCAGGTATCGACGATCTGGAAAATGGACTCGATTACACTCTGGTCATCAACTACCAGGGTGAATCACTGTACTCCGCGACCTTGCCGGGTAGCAGTGATCCGGAAGTGACTCAGGAGCCACGCACGGAAATCGACCTGAATATGAACTATGACCTGGGTAATGACCTGACCCTGAAAGGCAGCCTGAAGAATATTCTGGATGACGAAGTTAAACTGACCCAGAGTGGAAATAACTACCGCAGCTATAAGAAAGGACGTGAAGTATCTGTCGGCATGTCCATGCTGTTCTGATGGCTGTATATCTGAATACAGTTCGGTAATAAAAAAACGGGGCTTTGGCCCCGTTTTTTATTTGTGTTTGGTTATGTTCTTTTAATGCAGAAAATGTTGCTTTGTATTTTGTTTGTATTAATTCCTTAATAAAAATGTCATGGCAAATCCTTACCTTGTGCGTACTGAATTTATATGGCTTCAACAACAAGGGAAAGACCATGGAACTGAACAAACTCTTCATCGCCATGACGGCTGTATCCACTATGGCTCTGACCGCATGTGGCGGTTCCAGCAGCAGTTCTTCCGACAACACTACTCCGCCAGCTGCTGGTGATGTTTGTGCAACTGTAGGTACTCTGACTGAAGATACTATCGCTATCGACGGTACCGATATGGCGGTATGTGAACTGGAAGGCGTGATCTCCGAGAACGCTACCCTGACCAACGACTACGTCTACCGTCTGAACGGCTACGTGACTGTTGGTAACGGCGCTGACGAAATCGAAGCCGTAACTGACGTAGAAGAAGTTACCCTGACTGTTGACGCTGGCGTTCAGTTCCGTTCTTCCGGTCGTGGTTCCCTGATCATTTCCCGTGGCTCCAAAATCATGGCCAACGGTACTGCTGAAGCACCAATCGTAATGGCTTCCGAAGACGATGGCTTCGACGGTCAGGGCGAGTGGGGCGGTCTGGTTCTGCAGGGCTTCGCCAAGAACAACCAGTGTGGCGCAGAAATGCCAGCAGTGTGTAACGTTGCTGACGAAGCCGATACCGGTTTCCACGGTGGTAACGACGACGCTGACAACAGCGGTTCTATCGAGTACCTGATCGTTGCTGAAGGTGGCTACGAAGTCGCCGCTGACCAGGAAGTGAACGGTATCACCATGCACTCCGTTGGTTACGGCACCACTGTTGAAAACGTAATGGTTTACAACAACGCTGACGACGGCATCGAGTTCTTCGGTGGCGCGGTTAACGTTAAAAACCTGATTCTGGTTGATAACGGCGACGAATCCATTGACTGGGATGACGGCTACCGCGGTAACATCCAGTTCTCTCTGGTTCGCCAGGGTCTGGTTAACGGTGGTGACAATGGTATCGAGGCGGATAACGCTGGTCTGTCCAACACTGCTGAGCCTGTTTCCAACCCAACCCTGTCCAACATTACTTTCCAGACCGGTTCTGAAGGTTCTGCTTACCTGATGCGTGCGAAGGTTGGTACTCACGGTACTCTGGACAAGGTTGCTGCTGACAACTACGCCAGCGCTTTCCGCATTGCCAATACCGAAACCATGGTCACTCTGAACGACGTTCTGGTTGAGTTCACCGGCACTGAAGCAGCTAACATCCTGCGTCTGGACGACGAAGCGACTGAAGACAACATCTCCGGTTGGTCTTCTACTTCCACTTCTTCCACTGTAGAGCTGGGTGCTGCATTTGAAGTGACTGGTTCCGAGTCCACTCTGGATGCTGCAACGACTTCCGAGTCTGCTAACGACAGCACTGGTTTCATTGTTGCTACCAACTACATCGGTGCGGTTGCTCCAACCGTAACTGCTGCTGAAAACGCTTGGTGGTACTGGGCCAACTCTGTTGTGCCAGCGGCTTTCGCTGCCGAATAATCTTACCTCGGTAAGACAACAAAAACGGCGCCTTCGGGCGCCGTTTTTCGTTTCTGGAATAGTGAATTTTCAATTAAAACAACTGAGATCCTTTCTCATTTTAGAAGAGTTGGTATGATCCGTTACCCTGTAACAAAGCTGTCACGCAACTGAAGTAATGTGCCAGCTCGAATTTGAGGGGCCCGAACCATCTTACACGGGCAAATTGGAGTCTAACGGGTAATACATATGCTACTGCGAACTCGAAACCTGCTGGCTGCCGCCATCCTTGGCGCATGCGCTATCTCTGGCGCCAATGCAGCTGACGTAAATACGGCAATTGACAAAGGTGTCAGCCGCGTAAACAACGCGCAGGCGTCTCAGCAGAAGATTGATTCTATCGACAACAGCATCCGTGCCACCGAGCGTGAATACCGTGGCGTTGTGAAAGAAGTAGACGGTCTGAATGTGTACATCGAGCAGCTGGACAAGCAGTTGGCGGCTCAGGATGAAGAGCTGTCTTCCATTGCTGACAGTATTGAAAAAGTAACGCTGGTAGAGCGTCAGATCACCCCGTTGATGCTGAAGATGATCGACTCCATTGACCAGTTCGTTAAAGCCGACGTGCCGTTCCTGAAAGACGAGCGTAGCGAGCGTGTCGATGCTCTGAAAGACCTGATGGGTCGTTCTGATGTCACGGTTGCCGAGAAGTACCGCAAGGTGATGGAAGCCTACCAGGCCGAGATTGATTACGGTCGTACCATTGAATCCTACCGTGGCAATCTAGACGGTCGTGAAGTCGACTTCCTGCGCGTCGGTCGCATCTCCCTGATGTACCAGACACTGGACGGCAACGAGCTGGGTGTATGGAACCAGGCTAGCGGCCAATTTGAGGCAATGGACCCAACCATGAAGAGCAAGCTGAACGCCGGCTTGCGTATTGCCCGTGAGCAGGCAGCTCCGGATCTGATCAAAGCGCCCGTTGCAGCACCACAGGAGGCCAAGTAATGAAATTGAAGGCTATTGTATTGTCGGCCGCCCTGGCGTTTGGTTTTAACACGGCAAACGCTGCTGACACGGTTTCTGTTGATGATCTGCTGGGTCTGGTAAAGCAGGGTCAGGCACGTGATAACAAGGAATTCCAACAGCGTCTGAAGCGTTTTAACTCTGATAAGGCGCAACAGGAAAAAATGCTGGCTGACACCCGTCAGGAGCGTGACAACCTGGTTGCCGAAAGTGAGCGTAAGGAAGCCCTGTTCGCTGAGAACGAAACCAAAATTGCTGAAGAACAACAGCGCCTGACCGAGCGCATGGGTTCTTTGAAAGAGCTGTTCGGTGTGCTGCAGCAAGTGGCGGGCGACACCAAGTCCGTATTTGAAGGCTCCGTGGTCAGCTCTGAGCTGCCAGGCCGTGAGCAGTTCCTGAACGACCTGATCATCACCGCCGGTTCTTCTTCCAAGCTGCCATCCATCGACCAGCTGGAACAGCTGTGGTTTGAAATGCAGCGTGAAGCAACCTACACCGGTCGAGTATCCAGCTACCAGACTGACGTAGTTGTACCATCCGGTGAAACCGTTCAGAAAGACGTTGTGCGTGTGGGTGGTTTCAACGCCATTTCCGACGGCAAATACCTGAACTGGGATCTGGAATCCGGTCGTCTGGTTGAACTGGATAAACAGCCAGGCAGTCGTTACACCGATCCGGCCAAAGCTCTGGAAGTGGCGTCTGGCGACCAGCTGACTGAGTTCTGGATTGACCCTTCCCGTGGCCAGCTGCTGAAGATCATGGGTCAGTCCCCTGAACTGCAAGAGCGTGTTGATCAGGGCGGTATCGTTGGTTACATCATCATGGCGTTGGGGCTGGTGGGTATCCTGACTGCACTGTGGCGCATGCTGGTGCTGTGGCTGGAAGGTATGAAGATCCGCAAGCAAATGAAGTCTGACACGCCAAACGAAAACAACGCATTGGGTCGTGTGATGGCGGTCTTCCAGGCCAACAAGGATGCCGACATTGAGACTCTGGAACTGCATTTGGGTGAAGCGATTTCTGCTGAAATCCCACGTCTGACCCGCGCCATTGGCTGGATCAAGATCATCTCTGTTGTGGCTCCGCTGCTGGGTCTGCTGGGTACCGTAACCGGTATGATCGACGTGTTCGAAACCATGTCGCTGTTTGGTACCGGCGATCCGAAACTGATGGCAGGTGGTATTTCCCAGGCTCTGATGACGACCGTTCAAGGTCTGGTGGCAGCAATTCCTTGTGTGTTCCTGCATACCCTGACCAACAACCGCAGCCGCGAGCTGATGATGATTCTGGAAGAACGCGCTACCGGTATTCTGGCTCGCCAGAGTGAACAGTCCCACGGTAAAGCGGCGTAATCGTCATGTTGTTTACTGAACTCTACGAACCTGTCTACCTGTTCATGGAGCGAGGAGGCATGGTCCTCTTCAGTATCCTGTTCCTGGTACTGTTTCTGTGGGGGTTCGTTCTGGAACGTGTTTTCTACTTTATGTTTGTACACCGCGCGTCTGTAAAGGCCGCGGTGGCTGAGTGGGAAGCACGCAGTGAGCGTCGCTCCTGGGCCGCTCATCAGATCCGTCAGGATCTGTTGAGCCGACTGTCCTTTGAACTGACTTCCAATATGAGCACCATCAAAATGCTGATCGGTCTGGCGCCTCTGTTTGGCTTGCTGGGCACGGTTACCGGCATGATCGAAGTGTTTGATGTGATGGCGTTTCTGGGCAGTGGTAGCCCAAAAGCGATGGCATCCGGTATTTCCAAGGCAACCATTCCGACCATGGCCGGTATGGTGGCTGCGATCACCGGTGTGTTTGCTCAGTCGCTGCTTGATCGTTACATCAAGCGGGAAAAAATTCGAATCGAAGACCAGCTGACCTTCGATCACTGATAAAGAGAAGATTGCTATGAGACGCGGTTTTTCAAATTTGACCCCACAAGCCGAGGAAGGCGAAATCGACATCACTCCGATGCTGGACGTGGTGTTCATCATGCTGATCTTCTTCATTGTGACCGCCTCTTTTGTGAAAGAGACCGGTATTGAAGTAAATCGTCCAGACGCCAGCACGGCCAGTGCCAAGCCGCGCGCCAACATCCTGATCGCCATTAACGACATGGGCGAAATCTGGATCGACAAGCGTAAGGTGGATGAAAGTCAGGTACGTGCCAACATCGAACGGATGCACGCCGAAAACCCTCAGGGTACGGTGGTGATTCAGGCCGATCAGGAAGCCAAGACCCGTACTCTGGTGGCGGTGATGGACGCAGCACGTGCGGCAGGTGTGTACGACGTATCCCTGTCAACACAGGAGCAATAATATGATCGCAGCCTTGCTACGCTACTGTGCAGCACTGGTTGTCGGCTCGGGCGTGACCTTTGGGGTGTTCTGGGTCATGCAGGGCCTGATCAGTAGTGGCGGCTCTGTTATGAACGAACAGAGCACCGAACGACTCGAAAGCTTTGTGATGCAAAAGCCAGACGATGAAGTTCAGACCAAGGAACGCAAGCCGCAAAAACCACCGGTTGCTCCAAAAGAGCCACCCAAGCCTGAAATGCCGAAGCCACAAGTGGCCAAGGCGTCTACTGATGGCTTTGACGTTGGCGGCTTCGACATCAGTGCCGACCTCAATGTTGACGCTGGCCTGTCTGGCGGTGGTGGTGACGGCGAATACCTGCCAATTGTGAAGGTAGCGCCAAACTATCCTCGTCGTGCCGCCCAGCGCGGAATTGAAGGCTACGTGGTGGTGGAATTCACTGTGAATGCACTGGGTGCGGTGGTGAATCCGGTGGTGATTGAAGCGGCTCCGCCGAATATCTTCGATCGCGAAGCACTGGCCGCCGTGAAGAAGTTCAAGTACAAGCCAAAAACCGTTAACGGCAAAGGCGTCGAAGTACCGGGTGTGCGCAACATCATCCGTTTCGAGCTTGAGAAATAACACCAGGAGTTAACATGAAAAAACCATTGGCCCTGTTGGGTGCCGGATTGGTGGCGCTTTCGTTGTCCTATGTGGGACCTGGTGTGATGTCGGTACAGGCCGCTGAGCAGTCCGGTTCGTCCGCTGCCAGCAACAAGCGTGTTCGTCGTTCTGCCACCATGCGCCCGCAAATCTTCAAGAAGCTGGACGGCGCTCGTGAGCTGGCCGACCAGAAACAATACGCGGAAGCACTGGAAGAATTGCAGGATCTTGAGAAGCGTCGCCGCAACTCCTACGAAACGGCAATGACCCACAACATGTACGCCTATGTGTACTTCAATCAGGAAAAGTACAAGGAAGCAGCTGCAGCCTACGAGAATGTGATCGCGGTAGAGAACATTCCTGAAAGCCTTGAGCAAACCACCTTGTACAGCCTGGCCAAGCTGTATCTGATTCAGGAACAGTACAAGCAGGCGCTGGTGCCATTGAACAAGTGGTTTGGCATTGTTGCCGAGCCGGGCGCTGAGGCCTATGTGCTGCGCGCGCAGGTGTATTTCCAGGTTGAGCAGTACAATAAGGCACTGCCAGACATCAAGCAGGCCATTGCCATGGTCAAGAAGCAGGGCAACCTGCCACGTGAAAACTGGTTGATGCTGGAACGTGCGGTGTACTACCAGAACAAGGACTTCGACAATCTGGCCCGTTGCCTGCAAGACCTCGCAACTCTGTATCCGAAGTCCCAGTACTGGGTGCAGCTGGCGGCGGTGTATGCCGAATTGGGTCAGCCAAAGCGTGAGCTTTCAACACTGGAAACAGCGTTTGAACAGAACATGCTGACCAAGGAAAGTGAACTGATCAACTACGCTCAGGCGTTGTTGGGGCAGGACATCCCTTACAAGGCGGCAGCCATCATCGAAGACGGTGTCAAAGCCGGCATCATCAAGGAAGATGCCCGCACCATGTCGCTGCTGGGTGATTCCTGGATGCTGGCGAAGGAATACGACAAGGCCATTGTCGCGATGACAGAGGCTGCCAAGCTGTCTGGTAAAGGCAGTGATTTCTTCAAGCTGGCGCAGATTCACACTGAACGTCAGGAGTGGAAACTGGCACTGCAAAACGTCAAACAGGCGATTGCCAAGGGCGGTTTGCAGCAAGAGTCATCCGCGCTGATTCTGCAAGGTTTGATCGAGTTCAATCTGGACGAGCTGAAGGATGCCAAAGCGTCTTTCGCCAAAGCGGCGAAGTTCGACGAAGCAACCAAAACAGCGGGCCAGTGGCTCGAATACATCAAGAGTGAAGAAAAGCGTCGCGAGTACATGGCGGCGTCTTCCTGATCGGCCTTGGCCGTCAATCCTGATGTCATTATTCTTAAGGAATAATGAGCATAAATGGCCGCTTTTGCGGCCATTTTGCGTTCCGGGTTTTGCTTTTTGGGGTTTTCGCTCACTGCTCTCGATCAGGCTTCCTGCTCTGATCAAATTTACTGGCCTTGATCAAACAGACCGAGCGCCTCGTCAATGGCCGTCATAATGGCATCGGCATCTACCAATACCCGTCCGGGTTTGAAAATCATCAGCAGATGCTGGCTTTGTTCAATCACCATGTCCGGGTGGCGTTGTAGCCACTCACAAACAGCTTGTTGTGCGCGCAGTTCAAAAGCGTGGGGCTTTTGCGCCATCACCAGGGTGTTGGGTAACTCGGATATGGCGACGGTTTGCAGGTTATTTTGATCCGGGTCGGTAAAGCTGTCGCTTTGCAAATTGCGGTGGTAACGCTGGGGCTGGACCCGGAAATCGCCGGATTCCTGATTCACCTTGTCCATCACAATGACGGTTTGCTCCGCCAGTCCGGACACGCCAACGTAGGCATAATCCATCACCTTGAAGTGAACGCCATTGCGTTGTCCCAGCAGTTGATGGCGGGTATGGCGAAATTGGGAGTGGTGGGTGATGGAAAAGCCGGCTTCCAGTACGTCCTTGTCGAGGGCGCCAAACTGCCGGTATTCAGCATCGAGTTGCTGTGCCAGCGCCCGGCGGACACGGCCGGTATGGCTGCCAGTGTGTTTGAAAACCAGAAACAGACAGCCGCCTAACGCGGCGACAATTAACAGGGCGATCAGGTAAATCATAGGTCGAGTTTCACGGAGTGGGGCGAAAAGTGTACCATCCCGAGTCCCTTAACACCGCCATGCGAGGTGCGCTTGAGTACGTTTTCTTCTGTGCTGTTTCAGACCGTGTCGGCCACAAAAGGCTACAAGATTGGCGTGGTGACATTGAATCGTCCGGAGGCCATGAATGCGCTTGATTTTGATTCCATCAAAGCCATTCGCCAGCGTTTGAAACGATGGAAGCACAGTCCCAAAATCGCTGCGGTGGTGATTCACTCTTCCAGTAAGCACTTCAGCTGCGGCGGCGATATCCGCGACCTGTACAACAGCATTACCGACGAGCAACACCCCGCAGCCGGTGCGGACCGCTACTTCGAGCTGGAATACCAAACCAATGTGGAACTGCAGCGTTACGGCAAGCCGCTGATTACGGTGGGCAATGGCTACACCATGGGCGGCGGTCTGGGGCTGTTTCTGACCGCTAGCCATCGCATTGCGTTACCGGACATGAAACTGGCGTGGCCGGAAATCAAAATTGGCTTGTTCCCGGACGTACTGGCTGCCTGGTACTTACCCCGCATCGATCCATCCCTGGGCTTGTGGATGGGCGTAACGGCCACACCATTGGCGCAGGCGGATATCGTTCAACAGGCTCTGGCTACCCATGCGTTGGCAGCGGATGGTTTTGATCACTTGCTGGCAGCCCTCCGTGGTGCCAGCTGGGCAGAACATTGGGCCGATAACCACTTTGCGGTGCGGCGTATTCTGAGGTCGCTGTCGGTCGAACCGACCACCGGCAGCGACTGGCAGCAACACTGTGGTGAAATTGAACCCCTGTGTCAGCGTTTGCTGAATGGCGACTATGCACTGCCGAGCGGGTCGGAGTCTGAGTGGGTTAACCAGGGGCTGGCGGCGTATCACGCCGGTTGTCCGGCGTCTGCGCGGGTGTTTATTGAGCAGTTTCGGGAAGGCTGGCGCATGAGTCAGGCGGAAGTGGCCCAAAGAGATTTGGAGTTGGCGTGGCAGGCCTGTCGCCATCCGGATTTGAAAGAAGGCATACGTGCCATGATCATCGACAAGGACAAGCAGCCGGTGTGGCATCATGCGTCATTGGCGGCGGTGCCTGACAGTTGGGTCAAGGAGCTAATGACAGCCCCTTGGCCACGCGGCAAACACCCGCTGAAGGGTTTGTAGTCAGGGAAGCGAAAGACCCGTATCTACGACTGGGTCGCGGGCGTCAGTATCACGGCCTCGCCGGTTTGCAGGTGGCCGTCCTGCTTTTCAGACACGCTGGAAATGGCCAGTCCGGCGTTGTCGTACCAGGCAATCAGCTCGGCGACATTACGGCCGTCCGCATTGCTGACGTTCATGGGCAGGGCGACTTCAACCGTCATGGATTCGTTGCTGAGCTGCACCGCGGTCAGCTGTTTTTTGGTTTTGCCCAGATACTCCAGTCGGGCAACCACTTCCTGTCCGGTGTAGCAGCCTTTCTTGAAGTTAATGCCACCGGCCAGTCCCCAACCGGCGTGCTGAGGCACCCATTTTTCCGATGATTCGGCAGTTACCCACACCAGACCCAGTGCCATATCGGCTTGCAACCAGCGGCTGTGGATGTCGCTGTTATCGTCTCCCGGTTGCTGTTCAGCGTCTGCTTCTGACCACAACTCGCTACGGCCATCCGGCCACTCAACACGAACGGCGTCGTCATCCCAGTGGATGTCGGCAGCGGCTGTCTCCAGATCTCCTCTGGCATCAACCAGAGTGGTGCTCAGTGGCTCGGCGGCTTCCTGGTCGTTGGCCAGCGTGCCAACAACCGCGAGGTTGGATACTGCCAGAGTGGTTTTGTAGAACACCGCGTACTTGCTCAGGTGTTGCTTCAGTACCTCAGCGACATCGCGGCTCAGGCGCAAGTAGAAGTTGTCGTCCTGACGGGCAATCAGGAAGTTCGCCACCATGCGCCCTTTGGCGGTACAACAGGCGCCCAGTTGCCAATGCTGCTCGTCCATTTTCATGACGTCACAGGTCAACTGCCCTTGCAGTAGTTTGGCTGAATCCTTGCCGCGAACGGTGAGGATGGCAAATTCTGGCAGCGAGGCGGTGAGTACCGTCATAACAACTCCGGGTGGCTAAGAACAATCTGTCAGTCGACGCAAGGCTCCGCTGCGTCAGTGCACCGGATTGTTGCATGTCCTGATGTGGGGGCAAGTGATGATTTTTCAACACAGCATGCAATCCCTGACGTTATAATGACGCTCAAACAGGAGGCCAATGTGACTGACAATATTGAACAAAAACGCCTGCGCTGGCACAGCCGTCGCGGCATGCTGGAACTGGATGTGCTGTTGATTCCCTTTATCGACGAAGCCTACGAGCAACTGGCAGACGACGATAAGAAGCTCTATAAAGTGTTGCTGGATCAGGAAGACACCGATTTGTTTGCCTGGTTTCTGGAGCGTGTTGAGCCAGAAGACAGCGGTTTGCAACGCATTGCGACCCTGGTTCTGGAGCATGCCCGCAGCCGCGGCGCTTGATTGGCAACTGCGCCGCTCCAGACTTCAGAATCGTCTGGATGCGCTGGCGCTGTTGATTCTTCTGATCACCTGTGGGGCGGTGTTTGGCAGCTGGGCCACGATGGCTTTGGCAGTCGTTATTCTGCTCACAGGTGGTTGTCTGAGGCGATTTGTTCGCCCTGTGGTTCGGCTGCGCCTGAACACGTCCTCTGGCACGGCCGTGCCGCTATTACGATTGCACACTCAGGAATTGGCTGACTGGCAGTTGATTCGGGACGATGGTTCCTGCACATCCGTGCGTTGGCGTGTCGGTTCTGTTCGACGGTCGCGCGTATTGCTGCTGCGCTATGGAATCTGGCCGTGGCAGGGGCTGATTATTCGGCCGGACTGCTTTGCCAACCCGCAGGATTACCGCACGTTAATGCGTGCGTTGTACGGTAATCCCGCTCTGGGCTGAAGCAGGTGCAGGGCTGTAGGCCGCGCCCTGCGGGGATGGCAGGGCATTGCTGACTCTGTGTCGCTGATTTTTGACTTGACCCGTCAGGCCTGCAAATCAGCTTCGTGATTCAGCGTCGCCCTGTCATCCAGAGCGGGCACCGAGTTATTCAGAGGGTCCCTAGATTTCGCCAAGCTCGGTCGGGTGTTTGGAGCTGAGGACGGTATCGAAGGCTTTTGGCAAGGCTTTCGGGTAGTCGCGGCTGTAGTGCAGGCCACGGCTTTCCTTACGATGCATCGCTGAGCGAATAATGATCTCCGCCACATCGACCAGATTCCGCAACTCCAGCAAATCTGCAGTCACGCGGTAGTTGCTGTAGAACTCCTGAATTTCCTGACGCAGCAGGTTGACCCGGTGCTTGGCACGAACCAGTCGTTTGGTGGTGCGCACAATGCCCACGTAGTCCCACATGAACGCTCGCAGCTCTTCCCAGTTGTGGGAAATCACCACGTCTTCATCGGAGTCGGTCACCAGACTGGCGTCCCAGGCTGGAACGGCCGGGGTTTCTTCCTGCTGATCCAACATTTCCTGAATGTGTGACGCCGCCGAGCGCGCGTACACCAGACATTCCAGCAGCGAATTGGAGGCCAGTCGATTGGCACCGTGCAAGCCGGTGCAAGCGGTTTCGCCGATGGCGTAAAGGCCATCGATGTCGGTGCGGCCAAAGTGATCCGTTACCACGCCGCCACAGGTGTAGTGGGAGGCTGGCACAATCGGGATTGGCTCTTTGGTGATGTCGATGCCGAGTTCCAGGCAGTGGTCATGGATGGTCGGAAAGTGCTGACGAATGAAGTCCGCCGGTTTATGGCTGATGTCCAGATACAGGCACTCAGCCCCCAGGCGTTTCATTTCATGGTCGATGGCGCGGGCCACAATGTCGCGCGGGGCCAGCTCGCCACGGGGGTCAAACTGATCCATAAAGCGTTCGCCATTTGGCAGCTTGAGCTGACCACCTTCACCACGTACCGCCTCGCTGATCAGGAAGGATGTGGACTCCGGGTGGTACAGGCAGGTTGGATGGAACTGGTTGAATTCCATATTGGCAACCCGACAGCCGGCGCGCCACGCCATGGCAATGCCGTCGCCGGAAGCGGTATCCGGATTGGTGGTGTAAACGTATACCTTGCTGGCGCCG
Organism: Oceanobacter sp. ABM4_470; assembly: GCF_056158645.1. Classification (NCBI taxonomy): domain Bacteria; kingdom Pseudomonadati; phylum Pseudomonadota; class Gammaproteobacteria; order Oceanospirillales; family Oceanospirillaceae; genus Oceanobacter; species Oceanobacter sp. ABM4_470. The sequence goes on along the minus strand of NZ_JBSWTR010000001.1, from coordinate 2,277,342 downwards.
CCGGTAGCCAAAATAGTTGCGCGAGCAGTGATCGACACCACCTGATTGCTGCTTTTATCGAGGAAGTAGGCGCCAATGCAGCCCTGACCGTCGAGGCCGAGTTTTTCCCGGGTAATCAGGTCCACGGCAATGTATTGATGCAGCAGGTGCAGGTTCGGACGTTCCTGGGCGCGTTTGATCAGGGTTTCGGAAATGGCCAGCCCGGTGGCATCGGCGGCGTGAATGATCCGGCGGGCGCTGTGGCCGCCTTCGCGGGTCAGGTGAAAACGCTGGTCACCGCCTTGTTCGGCGAGGCCGTCGAGGGTGAAGGGAACGCCCATGTCGATCAGCCATTGAATGGCTGATGCCGAGTTTTCTACGGTAAAGCGTACCGCGCTTTCGTCGCACAGTCCGGCACCGGCAATCAGGGTGTCGTTGACGTGGGCGTCGACGCTGTCGGTTTCATCCAGAACCCCTGCAACGCCCCCTTGTGCCCAGCGGGTGGAACCGCTGTCGAGCCGCTCTTTGCTGATCACGGCAACTTGCAGGTCTTCCGGCAGGGAAAGGGCGAGAGTCAGACCAGCGGCACCACTGCCAATGATCAGTACGTCATAGGTTAACAATTCGCTCATCTTATAGGGATGCTATCTGTCGATTTGCCTCTATAATGCCAGCCCTTGATGAGCCAGAACAACGATTGTGAATTTTTATGTGAACTTTCGTGAAATGGCCGGGTCACTAATATTGAGCCAACACATGGAGGCCTTAAAAGTGACCAGCGCAGCGATAATGAAGAAAGAGCCTATGAGGGCATCGGAATCCGGCATGACAGATAACAAAACAACAGATCGACAGTTGGTCGCACGAGTCCAGAAAGGGGACCGTCGCGCATTCGATTTGTTGGTGCTGAAATACCAGCATCGCATTTTGTCTTTGGTTGGACGTTTCATTTCAGATTTTGCTGAGGCGCAGGATGTCACTCAGGAAGCCTTCGTGAAAGCCTATAAGGCGCTTCCGAACTTTCGTGGCGAAAGCGCTTTCTATACCTGGATGTACCGCATTGCGGTAAACACAGCCAAGAATCATCTGGTCAGTCGTGGCCGTAAAACCCCAACCCAGGACATCGATCCTGATGACGCGGAGTTTTTCGGCGACTACAGTCCAATGAAGGACATCGACACACCTGACGGTCTGCTACAACGCGACCAGTTGCGTGATGTGGTGTTCAAGGCCATCGACGATCTCCCGGACGATCTGCGTATGGCAATCACTCTGCGTGAAATGGACGGCTTGAGTTACGAGGAAATTGCAGAGGCAATGGAATGTCCTATTGGTACCGTACGTTCCCGAATTTTCCGGGCGCGTGAGGCGATAGATAAGAAAATGCAGCCACTTGTAATGGCGACTGCTTGACGTTCTGGAAGGTATTGGTAATGAACGATCGCATGAATGAATCCCTGTCTGCATTGATTGACGGGGAAGCTGATGAGCTTGAAGTACGGCGTCTCCTGAATGAAGTTGAACAGGATGACGAGTTGCGTGAGCGTTGGTCCCGCTATCAGATGATGGGTTCCTTGCTGCGTGAAGAGCCAACCATGATGGTTGACCTCTCCAAAGGCATTATGCAGGCCATTGATGGCGAACCAATGGATGAAGTACCGGCTCGTGAACGCGCCGCTACCGCAGGGTCTGATGTGGTCGCTACTACTGAAACCCGTTCAGGCACCTGGAAGCAGGGCTGGATTGCATCCGGTGCTGTGGCCGCGTCTGTGACACTGGCTGTTCTGCTGGGTGTGCGGGTTGTAGATGACAACATGCTGGGTAATGGCGGTGCTGCCATGGTTGCCCAGTCTGCTCCACAGGCGGTGATGCCGCTTGAGTCTGCAGCGGTTGCTGGTTCTGACATCGTTCCGGTCAGTCAGCAAACCATTGCACCGGCTCAGCTGTCTGTCGCCTCTGCCGATGGCAGCCTGATGGCCAGTGATTCTGACCTGACCGAAGACCAGCTGCGTGATGCGCAAAACCGTTTGCAGGAATACGTTCTGCAGCACAGCGAACATGCGGTGATGAACTCAGGTCGTGGGTTGATGCCTTTCGCCCGGGTTACCAACTTTGAGCAGGGCGGAGAAGAGTAGTAGTGAAGTTCGCCTGGATCGGCATATGTGCTGCAGTGATGTTTTCTGCTGCGGCTCATGCCTCTGAAGCAGTCGATGTGTCGGCCTCGCCGGTTTCAGACTCTGAGCAGAAACCCAGGCAATGGCTACAGCGTATGGCGGACGCCATCAAGCACGAGAATTATCAGGGCGTGTTGGTGTTCGGCAATAACAAGGCCTGGCACACGTTATCGGTAAATCATGCGATTATTGATGGCGTGGAGTACGAAAAAATCAGTCACCTGACCGGTATGCCTCGCGAGATCGTTCGCAATGGCTCGACGGTGACTTATGATCAGGCGGGTATCTCCTCGGTATTCCGTGATCAGGGCTCGCAGCTCTTGTCGGGCGTTGATCCTGATACTCCTACTCTGGATGAGTTCTATCGTCTGGATGTTTCTTCCAAAGCTGGCCGGGTGGCCGGACACACCGCTATCAAACTGAAAATTCGCCCTGTCGATGAATATCGCTTTGGCCAGAATCTGTGGCTCGATGCAGACACCGGTTTGTTGCTGCGTTCGGACCTGTTGGATAAAAACAACAAGTTACTGGAACGCTATCAGTTTGCTCAGGTAGACATCGGCAAGCCACAAACCATCGCTGATTTTGAATCGGCTAACGTGGTGCCTTTGACGACGTCTCTTACAGACACTCAGCCCCATAACATGGCGGGCAATGTCGCTGGTGGCGTACAGGAATTGGCGATTACCAAACCGTCCAACTGGTATCCGGAATGGGTGCCGCCGGGCTTTTCCCTGACAGGCAGCCGGGTTGGGCAACAGAGCGGTGAAACTGCCATGTACTCCGATGGCCTGACGGCGTTTACCCTGTTTGTTGATCCGATCGAGCACGAAGCCATTCCGAATTTCAGCAAGCGCTGGGGGGCAACCTGTGCGGTTGTCAGGCACCAGCAGCTTGGTGATGCCAACATGCGCATCACTGTCGTAGGCGAGCTGCCGGTTCAGGCGGCGCAAAAAATTGCATCTTCTGTCCGGTTTCGTGACAAAAACTGACCATTGGTTCTGAATACATGGCGCAAGAAAGTGTCTTAGTGGCTGACGTAGGCGATGGCGGCGTTTGGGTTGAGTCGGTGCAGCGTTCCTCGTGTGGAAGCTGCCAGGCAAAATCCGGCTGCGGCCAGTCTGCGCTGGAAAGTATCGGACGCCCTGTTCGATTGTGGGTTGCCACCGACCTCAAACTGGAGGCCGGCCAACAGGTAACTCTGGACCTTCCCGATGGAAGCCTGATGAGCAGTGCACTGGCACTTTACGGAATCCCCATGGTGGGGCTGATTCTGGGTGCTGTTGCCGGCCAGACGGCAGGGGGCGAATCGGCCTCCATGCTGGTGGGCTTATTAGGGCTATTATTTGGTTTTGGCGCTGCCCGTTGGTTGTCTAACCAGCGTAAAGGGCAATGGCTACCCCGAATAGTCGCGGTCGCTGAACCGGGCACTACAATGACAATAACAGCTTCGGAGCATCTAAAGGGTTGAATATGAGCAAGTTCTTCCGTTTGTTTGTACCTGTTTTTCTGGTGGTTATGACGGCCACTGCCAACGCCAGCCTGCCGGACTTTCGGGATCTGGTGAAAGAAACCTCTCCCGCCGTCGTCAATATCAGTACCATCCAGCACGTCCAGTCGACGGCCTACAGCGACCGTTACGGGGTGCCGGAAGACATGCCGGAAATTTTCCGACACTTTTTTGGTGCGCCTGGCCAAAGCCCACGGGGTGAGCAGGAAAAAACCTCATTGGGCTCCGGCTTTATCGTTTCCAAAGATGGCTACATCCTGACCAATAACCACGTGATCGACGGTGCTGATGAAATCATCGTGCGCCTTAACGACCGTCGTGAGCTGGATGCCAAACTGATTGGCGCTGACCCAAGTACCGATTTGGCGGTTCTGAAAGTAGAAGCAGATGATCTGCCAATTGTTGAGCTGGGTAACTCCGATGCGCTGGAAGTCGGTGAGTGGGTGGTTGCCATTGGTTCGCCATTCGGCTTCGACTATTCAGTAACCGCAGGCATTGTCAGCGCCAAGGGCCGCAGCCTGCCGAACGAGAACTACGTGCCGTTTATTCAGACCGATGTTGCTATCAATCCGGGTAACTCCGGTGGCCCGTTGTTTAACCTGGACGGCGAAGTGGTCGGTATCAACTCACAGATTTACACCCGCTCGGGTGGCTTTATGGGCGTCTCTTTTGCCATCCCGATCAATGTGGCGATGGACGTTGCCGATCAGTTGAAATCTACCGGTAAGGTCAGCCGCGGCTGGCTCGGTGTGGTGATTCAGGAAGTCAGCAAGGATCTGGCGGAATCCTTTGGTCTGGACAAGGCCGCTGGCGCATTGGTTGCCCAGGTTGTGCCGGGCAGCCCTGCTGACAAGGCCGGGTTGAAAAGTGGCGATATCATCACTGCCTTCAACGGTGAGCCCATTTATCTGTCTTCTGATTTGCCGCACCAGGTCGGCCGAGTGAAGCCGGGCAAGGTAGCCAAGGTCGATCTGGTTCGTAACGGCAAGCGCAAGCGTCTGAACGTTGAAATTGGTGTGCTGGCCGATGCTGACGGCCAAGGCTCTGGTAGCCCGTTGCCACCAAATGAATACGAGAGCGAGCGCATGGGCGTGGTAGTGGCCAACCTGGAGGACGAACAGCGTCGTAAGCTGGGCTTCGACGGCGTGGCCGTGCAGTCTGTCACTGATGGCCCAGCGGCGGTATCCGGTCTCGTGAAGGGCGACATCATCACCATGATTCATGGTGAAACCATCAACGATATCGACGACTTCAAACAGGCCGTGGGGAATCTGCCGGGTGATCGCAGTGTGCCGATGCGCATTGTGCGTCGCGGCTCGGCGCTGTTTATTCCATTGCGTGTGCCGGAATAACCGCCACTGGCGTTGCATCAGTCCCCGTGTTCCAGGGGAAACACCACAGGCAGCTTCGGCTGCCTTTGTTGTTGATGGGGTTTTGTCTGGCGTTGTATTTGAAGCGGTCGGACAGCCGGATTCCGAATCGGTTGGTCATGGATTAGCCTTGAGGCCCGCTTTCAAGTAGAATTCTCGCCCATTTTGTTTGTTCTTCTGGAAGTATTTTGTGAGCCACCTGGACCGAATTCGTAATTTCTCCATCATTGCCCACATCGACCACGGCAAATCGACCCTGTCTGATCGTTTTATTCAGGTGTGTGGTGGTTTGAGTGACCGTGAAATGCAGCAGCAAGTGCTGGATTCCATGGATATCGAGCGTGAACGCGGCATCACGATCAAGGCCCAGAGCGTTACGCTGGACTACAAGGCCAAAGACGGTAACACCTACCAGCTGAATTTTATTGATACACCGGGACACGTGGACTTCAGCTATGAAGTATCCCGCTCGCTGTATGCCTGTGAAGGTGCGCTGCTGGTGGTTGATGCCGCTCAGGGTGTGGAAGCGCAGTCGGTTGCCAACTGCTACACCGCCATTGAGCAAGGCCTGGAAGTGCGTCCGGTACTGAACAAGATGGACTTGCCGCAAGCCGAGCCAGAACGCGTGGCGCAGGAAATTGAAGAAATCATTGGTCTTGATGCCATGGACGCTGTGCGCTGTAGCGCCAAGAGCGGCCTGAACATCGAAGACGTGCTGGAAGATCTGGTGGCCAACGTACCGCCACCGGAAGGTGATATTGATGCACCATTGCAGGCATTGATCATCGACTCCTGGTTCGACCCTTACCTGGGCGTTGTGTCCCTGATTCGTGTGAAAAACGGCTCGATTCGCAAAGGCGACAAGATTCGCCTGAAGAGCACCGGCAAGGACCACGGCGTTGACGGCGTGGGTATCTTCACACCAAAACGCAAGGAAACCGGCGAGCTGCGCACCGGTGAAGTGGGCTACATGGTCGCGGGTATCAAAGACATTCATGGTGCCCCGGTGGGTGACACCATTGTGTCGTCCAAGCACCCGGACACGGCCCCGATCCCGGGTTTCCAGAAGGTTAAACCGCAGGTATATGCTGGTTTGTTCCCGGTCAGCTCCGACGACTTCGAAGACTTCCGTGACGCATTGGAAAAACTGTCCCTGAACGACGCTTCGTTGTTCTACGAGCCAGAAAGCTCTGACGCTCTGGGCTTCGGTTTCCGCTGTGGCTTCCTGGGCATGTTGCACATGGAGATCATTCAGGAACGTCTGGAGCGTGAATACGACCTCGACCTGATCACCACGGCGCCAACGGTAATCTACGAAGTTGTCAACAAGAAAGGCGAGAAGCTTGAAGTAGATAACCCGTCGAAGTTACCAGACGCGGGCAGCATCGAAACCATGTTCGAGCCGATTGCTGAATGTAACATCCTGGTGCCGCAGGAACATCTGGGCAACGTGATTACCCTCTGTGTGGAAAAGCGTGGCGTGCAGATGGACATGCAATACACCGGTAGCCAGGTGTCTCTGCGTTATGAAATCCCGATGGCCGAAGTGGTGATGGACTTCTTCGACCGCCTGAAGTCATGCAGCCGTGGTTTTGCCTCGCTGGACTACAACTTCAAACGCTTCCAGGAAGCGCCACTGGTGCGTCTGGACGTGCTGGTTAACGGCGAGCGCGTTGATGCGCTGGCGGTGATCATGCACCGCGACAACGTGCGTCGTCGTGGTAACTCCCTGACCGAAAAAATGAAAGAACTGATTCCACGTCAGATGTTCGACGTGGCAATTCAGGCCGCCGTTGGCAACCAGGTGGTGGCACGTACCACCATCAAGGCAATGCGTAAGAACGTACTGGCCAAGTGTTACGGCGGTGACGTCAGCCGTAAGAAGAAACTGCTGCAGAAGCAGAAAGATGGTAAGAAACGTATGAAGCAGATTGGTAGCGTGGAAATTCCGCAGTCTGCGTTCCTGGCCGTGCTCAAGGTAGATGATTAAGGTACTCGACCGATGAAACGACAATCCGGAATGTCCATGATGGGCTTTATGGCCCTGCTGTTGGGTGTCGGTGTGGCAATCAAACTCAGTATGGCGATTGTGCCTATGTACTGGGATAACCGTTTGCTGCAACAGGTGATCAGCACCATGCACGAATCCCGTTCCGTTAACTCGGCGTCGACCATCAAACAGGTGCGCGCGGTGTTTCAGGATCGGATTCGTTCCAACAACCTCAACATCCCGCTGGACAATCTGGAAGTCAAACGCGGCCGTAACAAGCTGACCGTTAACCTCAACTACGAGGTGCGCGGTCATCTGGTCGCCAACCTGTTTGCGGTTGGCCAATTTTCCGTACATGAAGAATTCGAATAAGTGAACGACCCATTACTCAAGCTCTCCCAGCGACTGGGATACACATTTAACGACGAAAGCCTGGTGACGCTGGCGCTGACTCATCGCAGCAAAGGCGGCACCAACAACGAGCGACTGGAGTTTCTGGGCGATTCGATTCTGAACTTTGTGATTGCCGAAGACCTGTACCAGCGTTTCCCGCAGGCTCGTGAAGGCAAGCTCAGCCGTTTGCGCGCCCGCATGGTGAAAGGCAAGACACTGGCCGAAGTGGCACGGGATTTTGATCTTGGCGACTTCCTGCTGCTGGGCTCCGGCGAGCTGAAAAGCGGCGGCCACAAGCGTGAATCGATTCTGGCCGATGCGGTTGAAGCCATTATCGGTGCCATTTATCTCGATTCCGGTCTCGACAGTGCCCGTGATCGCATTTTGTCATGGTACGCCAGTCGTCTGGATGATCTGAGCCTGGAAGACCCGATCAAGGACCCGAAAACCCGTCTGCAGGAATACCAGCAGGGGCGTCATCTGGCCTTGCCCAAATACGAAGTCCTTTCTGTACAAGGTCCTTCCAACGAGCAGGTGTTCAAGGTCGAAGTGAAAATCCCTGACGCCACACCATACGTTGCCGAAGGCAGCAGCCGCCGCTCAGCCGAGCAGGCCGCAGCAATGAAATTACTGTCCGCACTGGGCATCAGCGAGGCTGAGGAATGAGCGTGAAAACCGGATTTGTGGCCATTGTTGGCCGCCCGAACGTCGGTAAATCGACCCTGTTGAACCGCATTTTGGGGCAGAAGTTGTCGATCACCTCGCGTAAGCCACAAACCACTCGTCACCAGATTCTGGGGATCAAAACCGAAGACGACGTACAGATTATCTACGTCGACACGCCGGGGATGCACCAGCGTCAGGAAAAAGCCATCAACCGCTACATGAACAAGGCGGCGACGACGGCGGTTAAAGACGTCGACTTGGTGGTGATGGTGATTGACCGTACCCGCTGGACCGAAGAAGACGAAATGGTACTGGAAGCCATCAAGGGCCAGCGTGCTCCGGTGGTGTTGGTGGTCAACAAGGTCGACTTCCTCAAAGACAAGGATTCCTTGCTGCCATATATGCAGGAGCTGTCGACCAAGTATCCGTTTGAGCAAATCGTGCCCATCAGTGCCAAGCACGGCAACAACGTCGATCGCTTGGAAAATCTGATCGACAGCTACATTCCGGAAGGCGATTATTTCTATCCGGAAGACCAGATTACCGACCGTAGCTCGCGCTTTCTGGCGGCTGAACTGGTGCGTGAAAAAATCATGCGGCAGTTGGGTGACGAACTGCCGTATGAAATGACGGTTGAAATTGAAGAGTTCACCCACGATGGCACGCTGGCAGAAATCAGTGCATTGATTCTGGTTGAGCGCGCCTCGCAAAAACGCATTGTGATTGGTGAAGCCGGTTCTCGTATCAAACGTATTGGTCAGGACGCTCGCAAAGACATGGAAACCATGTTCGATTGCAAGGTGATGCTGAACCTGTGGGTGAAGGTCAAATCCAACTGGTCCGACGACGAACGCGCCCTGCGCAGTCTGGGATACGACGACCGCTAATCATGCAGCGGCTGGTGGTTTTGCATCAGCGACCAATGGGCGAAAGCAATTGGTTGCTGAACATCTTCAGTGAGCAGGATGGCCACCAGCTTGTGCTTGCTCCCCGCCGTGCGGGTAGGCTGACGCTATGGCAGCTGTACCAGGGCGAATGGCGCAGTGATAAGGATTGGCCCCGCATGACGGTCATTGATCGCTTGTCCGAGTTCAAGTATCAGCGCCAGCAACTCTTCTGTTGTACGTACCTTTCTGAATTATTGATCCAGCTGCTGCCCATGGCCGATGCCCAGCCGCAGCTGTTTCAGCGTTTCCTGACGCTGCTGGAAGCCATGCAAACGCCACAGGCGTTGGAGCCCTGGCTACGCATTTTCGAATACCAATTGCTACAGGCCCTCGGTTTTGGCTTTGACTGGCACCAGACGGCGGAAGGGCAGCCGGTGCAGGCAGATCGCAGCTATGAGTTCCGAGCGGAGCTCGGGCTGTTGGAAATCGATGCCAGCCAATCAAGCCAGGGATTGCCGGGGCAGGCGCTACTGGAGCTGGCTGATGGGGCGTTTAATCGCCGTAATCTGGCGGTTGCCAAACAGGTGCTGAGGCTGGCACTGTCGCAACATCTTTCAAAACCTTTGGTCAGTCGGCAATTGTTTGCCATGCCCTGAAGGGTTGCTATCCATCTTGAGGAGAATTTACCGTGTCTCAATCCCGCGTATTGTTGGGCGTTAACATCGATCACATCGCCACCCTGCGTCAGGCCCGTAGCACTCGCTACCCGGACCCGGTACAGGCGGCGTTTGTTGCCGAGCAAGCCGGTGCGGATGGCATCACCATTCACCCTCGTGAAGACCGTCGTCATATCCAGACCCGCGACGTCTACGTGCTGAAGGAAACCCTGGCAACCCGTATGAACCTCGAAATGGCCGTCACCGATGCCATGATTGAGTTGGCCGAAGACATTGAGCCTGCCTGTGTTTGTCTGGTGCCGGAAAAGCGTGAAGAACTGACGACTGAAGGCGGCCTTGACGTTGTTGGTCAGGAAGCAGCGATTACCGCAGCCGTTGCGCGTTTGGCGGCGGTTGGCAGTGAAGTGTCGTTGTTTATCGACCCGGATAACGCTCAAATTGACGCCGCGGTTCGCTCTGGTGCGCCGGTGATTGAGCTGCATACCGGCCGTTATGCCGACGCCGAAAGCCGCGAAGAAGCTGATGCCGAGCTGGAACGCATTCGCGCCGCTGCTGCCTATGCCGCTGACAAGGGCCTGATTGTGAATGCTGGTCATGGCTTGAACTATCACAACGTTGAGCCGATTGCCGCCATTCCACAAATGAACGAACTGAACATCGGCCACGCCATTGTTGCGCATGCCGTGTTTGTGGGCTTTGAACGTGCGGTGGCAGAAATGCGCACGCTGCTGGAAAACGCCCGTCGCTGAGTGAACCATGACCGCGGAAGCACAGTCGCTGAATAATTTGCCAGCTGGTGTGGTTGGGGTTGGCACGGACCTGATTCGGGAGTCCCGTTTACAAGGTTCGCTGGATCGCCACGGCGAGCGGTTTGCTCGCCGTATCCTGACCGAGGCCGAACGGCTGTTATGGCAGCAGCGTCGTTGCTCGGTAAACTTCCTTGCCAAGCAATACGCCGCCAAGGAAGCACTCGCCAAGGCGCTGGGTACCGGAATTGCGAAAGGCGTGGGCTTTCAGCAACTGGAAGTGCTGCGTAACGAGCAGGGGGCACCTTATGCCGTGCTGCATGGTGCCGCCAGGGAGCGATTGGAAGCGCTGGGCGGTCGTCGAGCCTGGATCAGTTTGACCGACGACGATCAGATGATTCAGGCTTTTGCCGTGCTGTCTGCCTGATTCAACAACGATGGCCAGTCGTTCTGGCTGGCCCATTGTTCCAGTGTCACTGACGCTTCGATCACTGCGCGCAGCTTGTTTGGCAGTTGCTCGTGCTGCTGCTGTTTCAGGGCTGTTTCCATGCTGTGTAACGTCTGTTGCAGAGCGGGCACACCACAGTAGCGGGTTGCCCCGTGCATGCGATGAATGGCGCTCTGCAATCCTTCCAGATCTTCCTCTTCCCACAGTTCGCGGATCACATCGGTTTCTTCACTGAGCGTTTTCAGTAACATGGTCATCATGTCGGTTGCCAGTGCAGGCTTGCCGCTGGCAGCTTTCAATGCTCGCTGGGGACAGAATGCCGGAGCGGGTTCGTCAGCGCTGTTTGCTGCTGGTTCAGAAGGTTTGGACTGTTCAGGTTCCTGAGCCTGCTCATCGGCCCAGGCGTTGTCTTCACTGGCACGGTAGCCGGTCCACTCCTCGACGCACTCAATCAACTCTTCGGTGGAAATAGGTTTGGTGCAGTAGGCATTCATGCCAGCCCGCAGCAATTCCTTGCGTTCATCAGCCATGGCATGGGCGGTCAGGGCAACCACAGGCAGTGCTTGTTTGCCCGGTAGCTGGCGGATTTGCTGGGTGGCTTCCAGACCGTTCATACCCGGCATCTGGATGTCCATAAACACCATATCAAAGTTGCCTTCAGCAACCCGCTCAATGGCTTCGGGGCCGGAGCTGGCACCTTCGGTGGGCAGGCCTAGAAGGTTTAGCAGGGTGACCTGCATTTTCTGGTTTGGCTCGGAATCATCCACCACCAGAATCGACGGTGCAGGCATGTTCTGGTCTGACGGGTTGCGTTGTTTATCGCGCTCGTCGTCGTCGGCTTTTTTACCACTCAGCAGGTTATTCAGCACCTTGTGCAAGCGCATGCTGTTGAGTGGTCGGGACAGGCAAATGGCCGCACCATAGCTGTCGAGGGCCTGACGGTCCTCTTCTCGGTCGCTGTCGACCAGCGCAATAATTGGCACGCCATGAGGCACCAGTTGCGACACCAGGCGCTGGCATTTGGAGCTACCAATCAGCTCGCTCTTGATGGCCATCACCACGGCATCAATATTCAGGCTCTGGTTGTTCAGCAACTGATCCAGCTCGTTGGCGTTGCGGCAGTTGGTGCTATCCAGTTGCCATTCCGTCAGTAGCTGGTGAATGTTGTTACTGCTGTGCTTGCGGTCGTCCAGCACGACAATGTGGCCGTGACCCAGTGATGGCAGGGCTGCACGTTGCTCAGGGTCGATGTCCAGCGATACATGGAAGCTGAAAGTGGAGCCTTCGCCGGGGGCGCTTTCGATACGAATATCACCGTGCATTTCCTGCACCAGTGCCCGTGCGATAACCAACCCCAGACCACTGCCACCGAAACGCCGCGATGTGCTGCTGTCGGCTTGGGTAAAGGCATTGAACAACTTGTTTTGTTGTTCGGTGGTCATGCCGATACCGGTGTCACGGATCTCGACCAGAATGCTGGCTTGATTATTACGCTGGTTGATCAGTGAAATCTGCATCGACACCGAGCCGCTCTCGGTGAACTTGATGGCGTTGTTCACCAGATTGCGTATCACCTGTTTCAGGCGGCTGCCGTCACCTACGACGCAGCAAGGCACGGCAGGATCAATATTCAGCAGCAGGTCGAGGCCTTTCTTCAGACCCATTGGGGCACAGGCGATCAGTTCGTGCTCGGCTATTTGACGCAAGTTGAACGGCTCGTGTTCCATGATCAGCTTGCCCGCTTCAATTTTGGACAGGTCGAGTACGTCGGTCAGCAACCGCAGCAAATCGGCCGCCGAGGTTTCCATAATCCTGAGGTAATCGATCTGCTGGTCGGTCATTCGGGTGCGGCCCAGCAGATTCATGTAGCCGTTGATGCCGCTCAGCGGGGTGCGGATTTCATGGCTGATGTTGGCCAAAAACTCCGATTTCATGCGGCTGGCTTGTTCGGCTTCACGCTGGCCCAGCAACAACTGACGGTTGCGGATTTCGAGGTCGTCCATGGTTTCCTGAATGTCCCGGGTGGCCTCTTCCAGGGTGCGTTGGAATTCCGCTTCCGAGCGTTGCAGGTTCGACGCCAACTTATTCAGGTGGATGGCGATATCGCCCAGTTCGCCGCCGCCATCAGGTCGAACACGTGTTTCATATTTGCCTTCGGTCATGCGGCGCATGGCATCAAGAATTTCCCGCGATGGACGCGAAAACTGACGGCTGATGTAAATAGCCAGCATCAAACAGGCAAACAGGGTGGCCAGAATCAGGCCCAGCGATGAGGCCAGGTGGCGGTAGGCTTCGAGGCTGGTATTGGCTGATGACAGTTCGAGCTCGGCCCACCCTAGCAAGCGCGGCGTTGGGTCCTGCTCGGCAAAGAAGTCGTCTGATACCTGATCGGAAATCTCCAGGTTCTGGGCAATGATTGGCGCGCGAATACGAACCGAGCTCGAAGTACGCATCAGGTGCAGCTGTCCCCGCTGTACCTGTGAGCCGCCTAGCTGATCGGTTTTCATGCGGGGGCCTGAGTGGGCCAGTAAATCCATGTCCTGGTTGTAAATACTGACCGCACGAACGTCCGGTTCTTCCAGCATGTTGTTGGCGATATTTTGCAGAATGGCGTTATTGCCGATGGTGACACCGTATTCGCACACCGGAGCCAGCTGTTTGGCCATGGCCAGTGCTCGCTCTTCCAGCAGGTCGCCGAGATCCTGAAAACGCTGGGTAATAAAGAAGCCGCCTAACACCAATGACAGCAACAATCCGGGCAGCATGCCCATCAGCAAGAAACGATGTTGAATATTCCAGTTTTTCATCGGCAAACCATCATGCAGGCGAACGGCCGCCAGCAATGCAGCCCTGTATTCGGGAAAGGTCGGTAGAGACTACTGGTGATGGTCGGGGGGTGCAATAAAAGGCCGTTGATATCTGCCGTCTGGTGGGGAAGGTTGTGGGACGATTTGCGCCATGACTTTGGCGATTGCTGTTCCTTTGTGTACTGCTAACCACTGCATAACCAAAGAAAGATTTATTATTAAAATATTTCGCGCTTCAGGCGTACCATGTATGCCATTTTGTTATAAGCGCCGTATTTGCCGGCTAACGTACCAGGTTTCCTTATGTCTTCAGAGCAATACCCGAACACCCAGTATCCAACCATTACGGATTGCATTGGCAATACGCCACTGGTGCGATTGCAGCGTATGGGCAGTAACGAGCGTGGCAATCAGGTATTGCTGAAGCTGGAAGGCAACAACCCGGCGGGTTCGGTCAAGGATCGTCCGGCCTTGTCGATGATCCAGCTGGCTGAACAGCGTGGCCAAATTACCCCGGGCGATACCCTGATTGAAGCCACCAGTGGCAATACCGGCATTGCTCTGGCAATGGCCGCGGCCATGATGGGCTACAAGATGATTCTGATCATGCCGGACAACAGCACCATGGAACGCCGTTGGGCCATGCAAGCCTACGGTGCCGAGCTGATTCTGGTGGCTGGTATGGAAGAAGCCCGCGACCTTGCCTCGCGCATGGAAGCAGAAGGCAAAGGCATTGTGCTTAACCAGTTTGGCAACCTCGATAACCCACAAGCCCACTATGAGGGCACCGGGCCGGAAATCTGGCAGCAGACGGCTGGTCAGGTGACCCACTTCGTCAGCTCCATGGGTACAACGGGAACCATCATGGGCACCTCTCGTTACCTGAAGGAACAAAATCCGGACGTGACGATCGTCGGTTTGCAGCCGTCAGACGGTGCGTCCATTCCGGGTATTCGACGTTGGCCGCAGGAATACCTGCCGACCATTTTTGACCAGCAGCGGGTTGATCAGGTGCTGGATATCGGCCAGCAGGATGCTGAAGACACCATGCGTCAGCTGGCCCGAGAAGAAGGGATTTTCTGTGGCGTATCGTCAGGTGGCGCTGTTTTTGCTGCCTTGCAGCTGGCACAGACACTGCAGAACGCCACTATTGTGGCGATTGTGTGTGACCGCGGTGATCGTTATTTGTCCTCTGGTGTGTTTGCACCCCGATAAATAGCCAAACCCTGTCGGCTTTCTGACCGGCGGGGTTGCAAAACCTTCTCCAGTGCCAATACTGTGCGCCGACTCGAACGGAGGGGACTCAGGTGGCATCACCACGAACATTGCAACTAACCATTCAGGATCTGACGTCAGAAGGGCAGGGCGTTGCCCGGCTTGGACGTGATGTGTATTTCGTGCCGGGGGCGTTACCCGGAGAAACCGTCACGGCGCGTCTGGATGGCCGTCGCAAGAAAGTCTGGATGACCCGCCTGGTATCGGTGGATACCCCGAGTGCCGATCGGGTCGAAGCTCCGTGTGCTCATTATCAGCGTTGCGGTGGCTGCGATTTGCAGCATCTGCAGTACGATGCTCAGGTGAACTTCAAGCAACAGCGGGTTGAGCGTGAGTTTCGCCGCTATGGCATTGAGGTGCCAGAGTGGGCGGCACCGATCACCGCATCGCCGTGGCAGTATCGCCGCAAGGCGCGTTTGGGTGTGCGCTTCAGCAAGGACAAGCAGCAGAACTTTGTTGGTTTTCGGGAACATGCCTCCGAGCACCTGACCAACATTAATCATTGTCAGGTACTGCCGTCGTTTGAAGTACTGGACTGGTCTGCCTGGCGTAGCCTGCTGGAAAGTCTGGCTGGGCGCGATCGCATCAGTCAGATTGAAGTGGTGGCCGCCGATAACGCCATGGCGCTGGTGCTGCGAGTATTGAAACCGCTGTCTGCCGACGACAAAAAAGCGCTGTCCGATTTCGTGAGTCGTCATGGTGCAAAGATGCTGAGCGACACCGTTGCGGGCAGCACGCTGGAATCCGGTCAGTTGCCAGAGAACTACGAAGTGCAGTTGTGGACCAGCGGTGGGCGCGGCACTGAGCCTGAGTGCCTGTACCCTGACGCCGCGCAAACACTGGTGCATATGGTTGATGAACAACCGTTAAAAATGCAGCTGAGCGACTTCTTTCAGGTCAATGGTGCGGTTAATCGCACCATGGTCATGCAGGCCATCGACTGGCTGAATCCACAACCGGACGACGTCATCTGGGATCTGTTTGCAGGCCATGGCAACTTCAGCATGCCGCTGGCGCGGCGTTGCCAGCAGGTCCACGCCGTGGAAGTGCAGGACAGCATGGTCAGCAGTTTGCGGCAGCAGGCTGAATCGCTGGCGCTGTCCTTGCATGCGGTGGAGGCGGATTTGTCCGAGCCCGGCAAGCTTGCTGCGCTGCCACAACCGGACAAGGTGCTGCTGGACCCGCCAAGAGTGGGGGCAGCAGCCCAAATAGACGAATTGAACAACCGTAAGGTGTCGCAGATTGTGTATGTGTCTTGTGACGCGGCGACCCTTGCGCGTGACCTTGGTCGGCTCACCGAAGCCGGCTATCGAGTTGAAAAAGCAGGCATCATGGATATGTTCCCACAGACCCATCACGTGGAAACCATGGTGCTGCTAAGCCATCAGGGAAAATAACAATGGTAAAGGTGCGGGAAGACTTGCCGGTTTGGCATGACGGATCACTGGACATCGAACAATGGCTGGAAAAGGTCAAACAGGTTTACGACCTGCGTGAACCGGAAGCCTTGCTGAATGCACTCGATCTGGCCAAACAGCTGTCGGACGAAGCCATCGCCAAGCAAACCTGGTGGGCGGTCGACAGTATGCAAATGGGCCTCGAAATGGCCCAGATTTTGATGGATCTGCGGTTGGATACCGAATCCATCATCGCCGCCGTGCTGTATCGTGGTGTGCGTGAAGGCCGCCTGCCTTTGGCCAAGGTAGAGCGTGAATTTGGCAGCGAAGTTGCCAAGCTGATTGAAGGCGTACTGCGGATGGCGGCTATCAGCGCCATTCAGAATTCCTCTGGCGAAACCGTGCTGGGCCAGCGTGAAGCCCAGGTCGATAACCTGCGCAAGATGCTGGTAGCCATGATCGACGATGTGCGGGTGGCACTGATCAAGCTGGCCGAACGTACCTCAGCCATCCGGGCGGTGAAGGACGCTCCGGACGAGCGCCGTCGCAAGGTGGCTGAAGAAGTCTTCAATGTTTATGCCCCGCTGGCGCACCGGTTGGGCATTGGTCACCTGAAGTGGGAGCTGGAAGACCTGGCGTTCCGCTACATGCAGCCGCAAGCCTACAAACAAATCGCCTCTTTGCTGGACGAAAAACGGATTGCCCGTCAGGACTACATCGACAACGTGGTGCAAACCCTGCGCGATGAGCTGTTCGGAGCCGGTATTCGCTGCGACGTCTACGGCCGCGCCAAGCATATCTACAGTATCTGGCGCAAAATGAGCCGCAAGAATCTGGATTTCTCGCAAATCTATGACATTCGAGCAGTGCGCATTCTGGTGCCGGAGCTGCGCGACTGCTACGCCACACTGGGGATTGTTCACACCCGCTGGCGTCATATTCCCAATGAATTTGACGACTACATCGCCAACCCCAAGGAAAACGGCTATCGCTCGTTGCATACCGCGGTAATCGGTCCGGAAGGCAAGATTCTGGAGGTGCAAATCCGTACCCACGCGATGCACGAAGATGCCGAGCTGGGTGTCTGTGCGCATTGGCTCTACAAAGGTACGGACACCGGTGGCAAGGATCAGGGCTATGAGCAGAAAATTGCCTGGTTGCGCTCGGTGCTGGAATGGCACGAAGAACTCGACGACCTGCCTGAGCTGGCGCAAGAACTGCGCAGCGACATCAACCCGGATCGCATTTACGTGTTTACGCCGGAAGGCCACGTGGTTGATCTGCCACCCATGGCCACGCCGGTCGACTTTGCCTATCGGGTGCACACAGAAGTCGGCAACAAGTGCCGTGGCGCCAAGGTGAATGGCCGTATCGTGCCACTCACCTACATCCTCAAAACCGGCGAGCAGGTGGAAATTCTGACCCACCCTAACGCCCATCCAAGCCGCGACTGGATGTATCCGGATTCCGGTTATATTCACACCAGCCGTGCTCGTGCCAAGGTGGCTCACTGGTTCAAATTGCAGGCTCGTGACCAGAACGTCGAAGAAGGCCGTGCGTTGGTATTCCGTGAACTCGATCGTCTCGACCTGTCGCAGGAACCGCTGCACGACATTGCCCAGCATATGAACATGAAATCGGTCGATGACATGTTTGCGGCGGTCGGTGCTGGTGACATGCGTGTTGGCCAGATCGTGAATCAAGTACTGCGCCAGACCGATCAGGGCCATTCGCAGCAGGAACTGCCGTTGCTGCGCAAGAGCGAGTCCAATTACAAGCCGGGCAAGGACGATATTCATATCGATGGTGTCGGCAACTTGCTGACCCAGATGGCCCAGTGCTGTCATCCAGTGCCAGGCGACGACATCAAGGGCTACATCACCATCGGCCGTGGGGTGACCGTGCACCGCAGCGACTGTGAAAACCTGCTGCACCTTGAGGCCATCGAGCCTAGCCGGGTACTGCAGGTCAGCTGGGGCAGTGCTCCGGCAAAAACCTATCCGGTGGAAATGTCGATTCTGGCTTACGACCGTACCGGCCTGCTGCGTGACGTCAGTGCCATTCTGGCCAACGAGCGGGTTAACGTGATTGGCGTAAATACCCAGTCCAACCAAGGCGAAAACACCGCCAGCATGCAGCTGACGGTGGAAGTGGAAAGTCTTGAGAACCTCGGTCGTCTGATGCAGAAGATCGAACAGCTGCCGAACATCATGTCGGCCCGTCGAATCCGCGCAGGAGGTCAGTCTTGAGTTATCAGCTCGACGATCTGCTGACCCTGATGGCCCGTTTGCGTAACCCGCAAACCGGCTGTCCATGGGACCTGAAGCAGGACTTCGCCAGTGTGTTGCCACACACGCTGGAAGAGGCATACGAAGTTGCCGACGCCATTGAGCGGCAGGACTGGCCTCATCTTGAAGAAGAGCTGGGCGATTTGCTGTTTCAGGTGGTGTTCTACGGCCAAATGGGCACCGAGCAAGGCCACTTTGACTTCTCCAGCATTATTGACCGGCTGGTTCGCAAGCTGATTCGACGCCATCCGCATGTGTTTCCGGATGGCACTCTGAACAGCGAACGAGATCCTTCTGTTACCCCGCAAGACGCCGAAATCGGTGCCAACTGGGAAGCCATCAAGGCCGAAGAAAAAGCCGAAAAGCGCCAACGAGCGATCGAGGCTGGCATTGAACTGCGCGGGAGCGAACGCCTGTTAGATAGCGTGCCGCCGACCATGCCTGCGCTGACCCGGGCCGTGAAACTGCAAAAGAAAGCCAGCACCGTCGGCTTCGACTGGAACGACCCGAAGGCCGTGATTGGAAAGATTCGAGAAGAACTCGACGAAGTTGAAGTGGAAGTGGTGGCTGACGACCGTGAGCGCATCGAGTCGGAAGTGGGCGACCTGTTGTTTGCCGTGGCTAATCTGGCCCGCCATTACAAGATTGACCCGGAAGTTGCCCTGCGCGGCACCAACAGTCGCTTCAGTCGTCGCTTTGAAACCGTTGAAGACGACGCCATAGAGGCCGGCGGTTGGGACCATGTAGACCTGGCGCAGATGGAAGCCTCCTGGCAAACAGCCAAGCTAAAAGAAAAACAGGGCGGAAAGCTCAAATAGAAGCGGCTGCATCGACAGGCGCGGACTCTCAGGACTCCTGAAGCTACCCGCCTGGCCCACACTCGACATTTTAATGCTTGTCGGCGTTGATCTTCTGCAAATGCTTACGGGTTAACGCCAGAAATTCCGGCGTTGGCCCGACGTCTTCGTACATTGGAAACCCTTCCTCATCCTGAGCGATGACCTTGTCGCCCTGCACATACGGAAAACCACTGGCCAAATCGTTCAACGCGGCATGTACCAGGTCGCGCATCAGGCGTTCCCTGGTTAGCCCCGGAAACATCTCCAGCAGAGCTTCAACCCGCGCTGAATCCTTGTGATTAAGCTGTATCGGGTAGCTTTCGGCTGATATCTGCTCCCCATACTCGGCTTCCCAATGGTTGATCAATTCGCTGGCTTTCATCGTTTTCTCCTTTCACATCGCTCTTTTATTTTGGTATGAATGTTCGAAAACGTTCGGAAATTTTTTCAATCAAAGCCGTCTAAACTGGCATTCATGCCGCACTGACTGCTATCCATTAAGGACCCTCTGAATAACCCTGTGACCGCTCTGGATGACAGGGCGACGCTGAATCACGAAGCTGATTTGCAGGCCTGACGGGTCAAGTCAAAAATCAGCGACACAGAGTCAGCAATGCCCTGCCATCCCCGCAGGGCGCGGCCTGCAGCCCGCCATAACGGTGTTGGCGAACCTGCGCGGTCCGATAGGAAAGGGCAAGCCATTCCGCTACATTCGCCGCCTTGTTCTGACAACCTGCAGGGCACGCGCACGACTGCATGGATGCAGGAGGTAGGGCGAAGCAGGAAGCCAGAGCCGAGAGCTGTGCAGAGTTATTCAGAGGGCCCTTAATAGAGAAACTACATTCAGACAGTCATTTACGTCAGCTAGGGAGACACAGGCCATGAGCGAACTCGACCCGAGATTGCGTGACAAGGTACGTATGCTGGGCAATCTGCTGGGCAATACCATTCGTAACGGCGAAGGCGAAGCCATTCTGGACTGTATTGAAACCGTCCGGCAGCAGGCCAAGCAGGCACGAACCGGCGACAGGGATCAACGAGAGGTGTTGTTGAACACTCTGAAAAACCTGTCTGAAGAGGAACTGCTACCGGTGGTACGTGGTTTCAACCAGTTCCTTAACCTTGCCAACATTGCCGACCAGCAGCATGGCACCAGCTGGCGTCGCTCTGACGCGCTGAAATCCGACCTCGACACCATGTTCTCGAATTTGCTGGAGCGTTTGCAGCAGCATCAGACCGACATGGCCTCGCTGACTCAAAAAGTCGCCGACCTCAACATCGACCTGGTACTGACCGCACACCCCACCGAAGTCACCCGGCGCACCCTGATTCAGAAATACGATGACGTGACCCGCGCCTTGCAGCAGCTCGACGACCTCAGCGAGTCCCACCCCAAGCGGGCGCAGATTGAGACCGAGCTTGCTCAGCTGGTGGAAGAAATCTGGCATACCAACGAGATCCGCAAAACCCGGCCAACCGCCGTCGATGAAGCCCGCTGGGGCTTTGCAGTGATCGAAAACTCGTTGTGGACGGCGATGCCGGACATGATGCGGGATCTCGATAAACACTTGCAGAATTTCGGCGCCGAGGCGCTGCCGCTGGATGCCCGGCCGATTCGTTTTGCGTCGTGGATGGGCGGCGACCGTGATGGCAACCCGAACGTGACCGCCAAAGTAACCCGTGAGGTGTTGTATCTGGCCCGCTGGATGGCAGCTGACCTGTTCTTGCGTGATATCGATGAACTGGGCAGCCAGCTGTCGATGAGCTGCGCCTCGTCAGAGCTGAAGCGAGCCTATCCGGAACAACCGGATGAACCGTATCGAGCCTGTATGCACGAACTGCGCAGCCGTCTTGAAGATACCCGCAACTGGGCCAATGCCCGCCGTCGTGGGGAAGAATTCGAAGGCAACCCGCTGCTCGACGACGCTGAGCTGATGGAACCGCTGCAAATGTGTTACCGCAGCTTGATGGAGCAAGGGCTGGAGCGCATCGCCAAAGGACAGTTGCTGGATACCATTCGCCGCGCCGCCTGCTTCGGCTTGACGCTGGTACGACTCGACATGCGACAGGAATCCTCTCGCCATGCGGGGGTGATGCAGGAAATTTGTGAATATTACGGCTGGGGTGACTACCGCAGCTGGCCGGAGCAACAAAAGCAGGAGTTCCTGCTGCGCGAACTGTCGTCCCGCCGACCGCTGGTGCCGAAGCACTGGTCACCTTCGGCGGAGGTGCAGGAAGTGCTCGACAGCGTAGCGGTATTGGCGACCGAAGCCGGAGCCGGGGTGTCGTGCTACATCATCTCCATGGCCAGTGAGCCGTCCGATATTCTGGCGGTCACCTTGCTGCTGCAAGATGCCGGTGTTCGCAATCACTTCCCGGTGGTGCCACTGTTCGAAACCCTCGACGACTTGCAGCAATCTGCCCCGCGGATGGAAAAGCTCTGGCAGGTTGAATGGTATCGCCACTACTGCCAGCGCAAGCAACAGGTGATGATTGGCTATTCCGACTCGTCCAAGGATGCCGGTCAGCTGGCCGCAGTGTGGGCGCAATATCAGGCCCAGGAAGCACTGACTGACATTGCCGAGCAAGCGGGTATCTCACTGGTGCTGTTCCATGGTCGTGGTGGCACGGTTGGCCGTGGTGGCGGCCCGACCCACCGGGGGATTCTGGCGCAGCCGCCGGGGTCAGTGGCGGGTGGCTTGCGCGTGACAGAGCAGGGGGAAATGATCCGCTTCAAGTTTGGCCAGCCGGATATTGCCCGTCGTAACCTGAAAATATATGTCTCGGCCGTGCTGGAAGCCAATCTGTTACCGTCGGAAGCGCCGAAGGCCGAATGGCGTCAGCAAATGAGCGAGCTGGCAGAGTTTGGGGTTGCGTCTTACCGTGAGATGGTGAAAGACACGCCGGAGTTTGTCCGTTACTTCCGCAGTGCCACGCCGGAATCCGAGCTGGGCAAGTTGGCTTTGGGCAGTCGCCCGGCGCGACGCAAAGCTGGTGGTGGCATTGAAACCTTACGGGCGATTCCGTGGATCTTCGCCTGGACCCAGATGCGTCTTATGCTGCCCGCCTGGCTTGGTGCCGACGATGCACTGGAACAATGTCAGCAAGACGGCAAGCTGGAGCAGCTGAAAGGCATGTACCAGCAGTGGCCGTTCTTCCGCACCTACGTTGATATGCTCGAGATGGTGGTCAGCAAGGCCGATCCGGCCATTGCCCAATATTACGAAGCGCGGTTGGTTGAGCCTGAATTGCAGGCGTTGGGTAGCCAGTTGCGGTTACGGCTGGGCAGGGTGAAAGGGCTGGTGCTGGCCATCAACGGCCAGGACCAGCTGCTGGACAACCACCCAATTCTGCGGGATTCGATGACGGTACGGGACCCATACACAGACCCGCTGCATTACTTGCAGGCCGAGCTGTTGTACCGAGAGCGTCAGCATCCGGAGATTGTGCCGCAAGTGGTTGAAGAAGCGATCAAGGTTACCATGGCGGGCATTGCCGCAGGGATGCGAAATACCGGCTAACCTTGCCCGGAACACGGCTGAATAGTGAATATTCAATCGATGAATAAAGCGCCAGTCACTTGTGTGTCTGGCGCTTTTTTGTACGGGTGTTAGTCGTTTTCGGAGCGGAATTGCGAATCAATTTGTATAAATCTCATACCATGACCGGCCACTGTACCGGATTTCGACAGCTGCTTTATCGATTGCTCAAGTCACTGATTCTGAAAGACTAATTGTGTACATCTGGCGGTCTGGGTCATTGGTATCAAGAGGGAGTTAAGCCCTAATGGCGGTTCTGTGACACCAATCAAGTCGCTATACCAAAGTCTTGCGACACTGAAGGCCGAATTCGGTCAGAATAAGTTGAGATTGGGGTCTGGCCAGAGTAAGGTAAGTTCTTTTTTTTGCCCTGGTTAAAAAATAATCAATAAGATTTGACCGAAGGGATTCAAGAAATTCCAAGCTAAAACAACGAGGGGAAACGCATGCGCGTAATTCTTTTGGGCGCGCCGGGTGCGGGTAAAGGCACTCAGGCTCAGTTCATTTGTGAAAAGTACGATATTCCACAAATCTCTACCGGCGATATGCTGCGTGCGGCAGTGAAAGCTGGCACCGAGCTGGGTTTGAAGGTGAAAGAAATCATGGAAACCGGTGGTCTGGTTTCTGATGAAATCATCATCGGTCTGGTAAAAGAGCGCATTCAGCAAGACGACTGCGCCAATGGCTTCCTGCTGGATGGCTTCCCACGCACCATTCCACAGGCAGAAGCCATGCTGGAAGCCGGTGTTGATATCGACGCCGTGGTTGAAATCCACGTTGATGACGAAGAAATCGTTCAGCGTCTGAGCGGCCGTCGTGTACACCCTGGTTCCGGCCGTGTGTACCACGTGGTGTACAACCCGCCTAAAGCGGAAGGCAAGGACGACGAAACCGGTGAAGATCTGGTTCAGCGTGACGATGACCAGGAAGGCACTGTTCGCAAGCGTCTAGCTATCTACCACGAGCAAACCGAGCCGCTGGTTTCCTTCTACAAGGAACTGGAAGCCAAAGGTGGCGACAAGGCACCAAAATACAGCCACATCCCTGGCGTTGGTTCCCTGCAAGACATCACTGCTCGCGTTATGGAAGCACTGGGTTAATCCCGACGCTCCAGAACTGCAAAGAAGCGCCTTCGGGCGCTTTTTTTTGTGGCCGCTGTTTCTGCGCTGCCGTTGCTGTAATCGGCCATCGTCCAGCCCCCTCTTCATTGATATACTGCGCGCTTTTCGCTTAGGGCAGTACGTATGGCCAACCTGTTGATTCTCGATGCATCTTCTTCCTTGTGTTCCGTGACCTTGCTGAACGGGGAGCAGCGCTATGATTTGTCCGAGACCCAACCCCGTCGTCATGCCCAGCGGTTGTTGCCAATGGTGGATGAAGTGCTGCAATTGGCCGGTTTGCCCAAGGCTGAGCTGGATGGCATTGCCTACGCTCGCGGCCCGGGCTCTTTTACTGGTATTCGTATTGCGGTGAGCGTAGTGCAGGGCATTGCCATGGGGCTGGATATTCCAGTGTACGGTTTCTCTACCCTGCAAATGCTGGCCCAGCAGAGCGCCGCCAGCCTGAATGGTCAGCCGGACCGTATTGTCAGCATTCTGGATGCTCACATGGGCGAAGTGTTCTGGGGCGTGTATCAGCGTCAGGACAATGGCATCTGGACCCTCGTGGGCGACGAGCACGTTGGTGCGCCGGACGTTTGTGCGGCGGCCCTTGCTGAGGCCTTTGGCTCTGAGCCTGAATCCAACTGGTGTCTTGCTGGCAATGGCGTCAAATTGCTG
Organism: Oceanobacter sp. ABM4_470; assembly: GCF_056158645.1. NCBI lineage: Bacteria > Pseudomonadati > Pseudomonadota > Gammaproteobacteria > Oceanospirillales > Oceanospirillaceae > Oceanobacter > Oceanobacter sp. ABM4_470. The sequence continues at coordinate 2,252,579 of NZ_JBSWTR010000001.1, read as the reverse complement.
CCAGAGACCATGCAGGTACCGACTCAATGCGCACGGCTGGAAGACATCGAGCCTTTGTGTTGTTTTGCTACGGCACCGGTGCAGGCTGCCTGGCAGCAACAGCTGTTTGGTGAGCTAGACCAATACCCACCGGTTTACCTGCGGGATTCCGTTGCCTGGAAGAAACTCGACGAGCAGCCAAGCCTGCTGAAGCGCTGAGTGACATAATTCCCTGATTGAATTCAGGATCTGTTTTGCCCGGCGGCTGACCGCCGGTTGTTCATTATCAAGGAGAGCCCGTGGGATTTTTTGAAACCTTTGTTCTGGCCATCGTGCAGGGCATTACCGAATTTTTGCCAATCTCGAGTTCAGCGCATCTGATTCTTCCCTCTCAGGTGTTAGGTTGGCAGGACCAGGGACTGGCTTTTGATGTCGCAGTGCACTTTGGCACCTTACTGGCGGTGGTGTGGTACTACCGGGCCGAATTGCAGCGCATGATTGCCGGATTCTTTACCACTGGCTTTACCAAAACTCCCAACGCCGACGCCAAGCTGTCGTGGATGGTGGCACTGGCGACCGTACCAGCGGTGATTGTTGGCCTGTTAGGCGAAAGCTTCATTGAAGAAAACCTCCGCTCCACCACCGTGATTGCGACCACGACCATCGTATTTGGTGTGATTCTGGGGCTGTCGGACCGCTTTAAATCCCATCGTAATGATCTCACCGAAATGACCATCGCGTTGGCTTTGGCGATTGGCTTTGCCCAGGCGCTGGCGTTGATTCCGGGCACCTCTCGCTCGGGCATCACCATGACCGCGGCGTTGTTTCTGGGTTTCCACCGTCTGGATGCCGCGCGTTTCTCGTTCCTGCTGTCGATCCCTCTGATTCTGGCCGCCAGTGGCCTGAAAACCCTTGAGCTGATCAGTGCCGATACTCTGGTCGACTGGGGCACTTTGCTGCTGGGCGTGGCCATTTCCGGCATCAGCGCCTGGGCGGGCATTCATTACTTCCTGCAGTTGGTCGACCGTGTGGGCATGTTGCCATTCGTGATCTATCGCCTGTTACTGGGTGCCGTGTTGTTCCTGTTCTTTGTGTAAAACCCTTGATGATGTGAGCGGACCGAAAACGCCTTATGCCTGAATTGATTTGTCTGAATGCCGACCTGCAACCTGCCGCCCGTCAGTGGTGTGAACAGTTCGGATTTACCTATGGCAGCAAGGCGTCGCTTCTTGAGCCAGGGTTCCATCTGGTGTTGGGCTTCGATGGACTGGCGTTGCAGGAAGGCGGCAAGAAAGGCAAAGCCCGGGTACAGGTCGACTTCACCGCTGGTGCGGCGGCTCACAGGCGCAAGTTTGGTGGTGGCATGGGGCAGGACATTGCCAAGGCTGTTGGCATCAGCAGTGGCTACAAGCCGTCAGTGATTGATGCCACCGCCGGGCTTGGCCGTGACAGCTTTGTGCTGGCCACCCTTGGCTGTACGGTGCGGGCACACGAGCGTCAGCCGGTGGTTGCAGCCTTGTTGCAGGACGGATTGCAGCGGGCGGTGGATGATCCGGATGTGGGCGATATTATTGCCCGTATGTCGCTGAAATTTGGCTCCAGCCACGAGTTGCTGCAGCCGATCGAAAACCCGGCGGATAAGCCCGATGTGGTGTATCTGGACCCGATGTTTGGTGAAGACGCCAAGGGCTCGGCGCAGGTGAAAAAGGACATGCAGGCGTTCCGCAGTCTGGTCGGTGCCGACATGGACGCCGACGAGCTGTTGGATCATGCCCTTGGGGTGGCTCGTTGCCGTGTGGTGGTCAAGCGAGGCCGTAAGGCGGCGCCATTGGCCGACCGTGCCCCCAGTTATTCACTGACGGGCAAGTCGAATCGCTTTGATGTGTATGCACTCGCCAAAGTCGCTCCGTTTGAAAGCTAATCGTCTGGTGATGAGAGTGGGTCTGTCGATAGCTGAGCGTCTGGTGTTAACAACGCGTATGGTGTTAACAGCGAGCTGAGTTAGAACAACCAACAGCCTGCGTGTCTTGCAAGCTGATCTTCGTATTACAAGCTGCGCTGAATGGTATGGCGTACGCTGCCATCCAGTGCTTTCTCCAACTGCACAATCAAGAGCTCCAGGCCGCCAACGATAGCCAGCTTGCCGTCGTCGGACTCGGCCAGTACCTGCTGCTTCAGCAACTGGTTTACCAGCGTACGGAACAGGCTCTTGTCGAAAAACTCCGGCGCATTGAGGCCATGCAGCAGGCTGATGCGTTGGGCAATCAAGGTGCTCTGTTGCTCCAGTCGTTCAGCGCTAAACACCTCGGAACCGTGATGGTTCAACAGCGCCAGCGTCAGGTAATAACGCTCCAGGGTTGGCATCATCAAGTGGGCCATGGCTTCCAGTTCGTTGTAAGCCGAGTCTCGGTCGTCGACGGCCTTGTAGATGCCGTCGTCGTGTTTCAGGTAGCCCGCCGAACACAGCTGCTGCAGCCAGCCCAGTACCTGATGCTCCAGTTCATCCTCTTGCCATGGCAGGAACAATTCGGCCTTAAGGTACGGGAACAAGGCCCGCACGGACTCGTGAATCTGGCTGAACAGCATGCCCTGACGGTGGCTCAGCAAACAGCACAGAATGCCGGGTAGAGCCAACAGGTGCAGAACGTTGTTGCGATAGTAGGTGAGTGACACCGCCTGACGGTCGTCGGCGTGAATCAGATCGCCCATGTCGTGGCTCAAACGGCTGATGGTGCCGAGGGTTTCGGCGTGGGCAATCCAGTCTTCCGGTTTGCCATCGCTAACGTGGGTCATCTGGCTGATGGGGACCGCTTCGATCATGGCAGACCACTGCTCCAGACGCTGGATCAAGGCGGTTTCCGGCATCGCCTCGCGGGGGTTGGCCAACAGTGCCATCGCCACCAGGTTGATCGGGTTCACCGACGCCGCACGGTTGATTTCAGTGACAATGCGCTGGGCCAGTTGGTCGACCACGTCACGGGCCCATTCTGGTCGGTATTCGCTGGCGGCGTGATCCTGCTGACGCCATTCGGGCTGTCGCTGGTTAAGGAATTCGGTCAGGTACACCGGGTCGCCAAAGGTCACGTGGACCTTGCCGAAGTTGCGGCGGAAGGATTTCAGGGTGCCGACAACGCCCAGCAAACTTTCCTTGCGCTTTTTGGCGCCTTTCAGTTCTTTCTGGTAGCTGTTGGCTTCAAATACTTTTTCATAACCGACATACACCGGCATAAACAGAATCGGTTTGCGGCTGTCGCGCAAATAGCTGCGCAAGGTCATGGCCAGCATGCCGGCTTTCGGTTGCAATGTCCGGCCGGTACGGCTGCGGCCGCCTTCAACGAAATATTCGGCCGAATAACCACGGGTGAAAATGGTGTGCAGGTATTCGTCGAACACGGCGGCATAAAGTGGGTTGTCGCGGAACGAGCGACGAATAAAAAAAGCACCGCCACGGCGTAAAATTGGCCCCACCACTGGAATATTGAGGTTAATGCCTGCGGCAATTTGCGGCAGCTGCAAGCCACTGTGGTACAGCACGTACGACAACAACAGGTAATCAATGTGGCTGCGATGGCAGGGCACATAAATCACTTCGTTGTCGCGGGCGGCGGTTTTCAGTTGTTCGATGTTGTGGATTTTGACGCCGTCATAGAGGGTGTTCCAAACCCAGCTTAACAGTACATCCAGAAAGCGTACGGTGGTGTAGGAGATGTTGGAGGCGATCTCGTCAGCGTATTTGAGGGCTTTCTTGCGTGCTCGAGGCGGCGACATGCCGTTGTTGTCGACGGCGTTGTCGATGGCTTTCTTCACCAGCGGTCGGTTGGGGATCTGGCTGATCAGGGTGCGGCGGTGCGACAGGTCCGGGCCGATAACGGTTTGGCCAACCACGCGGAAATGGGTGCGCAGCAACATACCGGTTTTACGCGCCAGCTGGGCCGGGGTGGTGGTGTTCTTTACCAATCGCTTCATCGACACCGGCCGACTGAAATGCACGAAGGTATTGCGGCCGTTAATCAGGATCGCCATCAGGGTGAACAGACGACCACCCAGGGTACCGCTGTTCTGAATCCAGATACGCAGGAACGAACCTTCTTTCTCCGGGCCGCGGCCCCAGAACACGCGTACGGGGACGATTTCGAGCTCTTGCTCCGGGTGAGCAATTTGCCATTGGGCCAATTGCTGCAAGGCCTTACTGGTGACTGGCTTGCCTTCCTTGCGGAACGGGCCGCCCGCCCGGCGGTAAACATGGAAGAAAGGCGTCAGTCCGGGTGCGGCGTAGCCTTTCTGCAACGGCTGGGGCCACTCAAACTCGGCCACTTCGCGGTCAACCACCAGGGTTTCAGCCAGCGACGGGTACAAAAAGGCATACACCCGGATGGTGCCGTCGGGATTGCCCTGGGACTGCTGCGGGCCAATCAGTCGGGTTTTCAGAATCAGATACAGCGCCTTTTGTAGCCAGCGCAGCATGGTTTGTCGCGTTCTTGATAACCAGCTCATGTTGCCAAAGTGTCCGAATCAGGGTGAATGTTATGGGAGTGTGGAAAAAACCGATGTTGTTTTTATAGTCAGTAATCATTACTCGGGTAATGATTTGGGGTATCGGTTGTCAGAACGATTTAAGCAGACTGCTGTGATGGATTCACGACTTAATCACGGCAAGGACCCTCTGAACAATTCGGTGCCCGCTCTGGATGACAGGGCGAAGCTGAGTCACGAAGCTGATTTGCAGGCCTGATGGGTCAAGTCAAAAATCAGCGACACAGAGTCAGCGATGCCCTGCCATCCCCGTAGGGCGCGGCCTGCAGGCCGCCAGAACGGCGTTGGCGAATTTGGAAAGACTCGGCCGGACAGGTCAGTCATTCCGCTGCATTCGCCGCCTTGTTCTGACAACCTGCAAGACACGCGCAGAGCTGTGCAGAGTTATTCAGAGGGTCCTTATAAATGTATTTCTTAATAATGTGGTGGAGGCACATCATCGGATGGCGATTTTGACATGCCCTGGGACTGCATCAGCTGTTCCAGACGCTGATTCATCAGTTGCATGGCCTGGCGTGCCAGCTCAAAGTCACCGTTCAAACGCGAAACCTGCTGGTTCAGGGCGTCGATCAGCTCATCGGAATAGGCATTTCGCATTTCCAGTTCCTGGATTCGGTCCAGTGCTGATGCGAGTTGGGCGGAAAGATCGGTATCGCTCATTGTGTTTTTGGTCCTGCCTTTGCGTGGTTCGCTATCATATTGATTTTTTTGGAAATTTGGGATTACATTCAAAGAGAAGGGTTAGTTTGTCCCTACTGCGTGAATGATAAAAATATCGTTAGTCGTTATATACAGGTAGCAATATGGCAAAAAAAATAAGTTTGGCGCTGCTGTGTGCCGTCATTGTACTGGTTGCGTTCTGGTTGTCATTTACTTCTCTGCTGGGTGATCTTGTACTGGCAGATGGTTCTTCTGTGGCAGATGCATTGCCACTGGCAATTCCTATGATCGTGTTCCTGGCCGGTTTGGCGGGAGGCCTGGTGGCCGTGTTTATGGCGGGTGGTGATTCCGAACCACGTCGTCGTCAGCGCAGCTCTGGCACCATGGTTGAGGAAGACGTTGATGACGGCCGTGAGCGTGGTGTCGTCAAGTGGTTCAACGTTAAAAAAGGCTTCGGCTTTATTACCTGGGATGAAGGTGAAGACGTGTTCGTACACTTCCGCTCCATCCGTGGCCAGGGCCATCGCTCCCTGACCGAAGGCCAGCGTGTGAAGTTCACCGTGGTTCGCGGTGACAAAGGCCCGCAAGCCGAGGATGTATCCGCGGTGCGTTAATACCTCAGTTTGGTATTTCCCTGAAGAAAGCGGCTCCGGCCGCTTTTTTTGTCGCTAGCGTTTGGTATTTGATTGTTGTTCGCCAGACGCCAGACTTTCTGGCCCGGTTAGTGCAATACCCTCCATAGATTCAATTTTCTGACGGGTAGGGTTATGGCGACGGCCGCGTCTCAGGTGTTTTCCCAAATCAAGCAAGGCGGCTCGCTGCTGCTGAAAGGCAACCTCAGCATCCCCATGATGGTGGTGGTGCTGCTGGGCATGATGACCCTACCGTTGCCGCCGCTGCTGTTGGATACCTTTTTTACCTTCAACATTGCGCTGTCTATCGTGGTATTGCTGGTCAGCGTGTATGCCAGAAAACCGCTCGATTTCGCCATTTTTCCGACGATTCTGTTGGTTGCTACCTTGCTGCGTCTGGCCCTGAACGTGGCGTCTACCCGTGTGGTACTGATGAATGGTCACGAGGGTGGAGATTCCGCCGGTAAGGTGATCGAGGCCTTTGGTGAAGTGCTGATCGGCGGTAACTACGCCGTCGGTCTGGTGGTCTTTATGATTTTGATGATCATCAACTTTGTGGTGGTCACCAAGGGTGCAGGCCGGGTATCCGAAGTGAGTGCCCGCTTCACCCTCGATGCCATGCCCGGCAAGCAAATGGCGATTGATGCCGATTTGAACGCCGGTCTTATTGATGCTGACCAAGCCCGCACCCGCCGTGCTGAAGTGGCTGGGGAAGCCGACTTCTACGGTGCCATGGACGGTGCCAGCAAATTCGTCAAAGGCGATGCCGTCGCCGGTATTCTGATTCTGCTGATTAACGTAATTGGCGGTTTTGCCATTGGCATGGGCCAGCACAACCTGGGCTTTGGCGATGCCATCGAGGTCTACACCCTGTTGGCCATCGGTGATGGTCTGGTGGCGCAAATTCCGTCGCTGCTGCTGTCGGTGGCCACCGCCATTATGGTGACGCGCAACGGCAATGATGAAGACATGGGCACTCAGGTGGTTGGCCAGATGTTCTCGTCGGCCAAGGCGCTCGGCGTCGCTGCGGGTTTGATGTTCCTGATGGGCGTTATCCCCGGTATGCCTCATGCGGTGTTTCTGGGGGCGGCGTTGGTCGCTGGTGTATTGGCCTACGCCATTCGTTACAGAAAAGACGGTGGCCAGCTGGGGGATGCGGTGGTCAAACGCTTTGGCGGCAAACCGAAGCAAGATCCCAAGGCGTTGCCATCAGCTGCTGGCGGCAAGGGCGGCGCTCTGGAGGCTCCGAAGCAGAAAGCAGAACAGGCGATCAAGCAAATGGAGGTCAAGGAACTGGGCTGGGACGACGTCGAGCCGGTCGACCGGGTCGGGCTGGAAGTGGGCTACCGCTTGATTCCACTGGTCGACAAACACCAGAACGGCCAGCTGCTGAGCCGCATCAAGGGCGTTCGCCGCAAGCTCTCGCAAGACCTTGGTTTCCTGATGCCATCCGTGCATATCCGCGACAACCTCGATCTGCTGCCGAATCAATACCGCATCACCCTGATGGGCGTCACCCTGGCCGAAGCGGAAATTCATCCGGAACGTGAAATGGCGATCAACCCCGGTGAGGTGTTCGGCAAAATTGACGGCATCGCTGGTAAGGACCCTGCGTTCGGGATGGACGCCTTCTGGATTGAAGCCAGCCAAAAAGACCGCGCCCAGACCCTTGGTTACACCGTGGTGGACGCCAGCACGGTGGTGGCGACTCACCTGAATCAGAAACTCTACCGCCACTCCCACGAGCTACTGGGCCATGAAGACGTGCAGAAGCTGGTGGACATGCTGGCCGACAAATCGCCGAAGCTGGCCGAAGAACTGGTGCCCAATAAGGTTAACGTCAGTCAACTGCTGGGCGTACTGCAAAGCCTGCTGAAAGAACACGTGCCGATCCGCGACATGCGATCCATCGCCGAATCTTTGGCGAACTCACCGGCAAACAGTCAAGATCCTGCCGCTTTGATGGCCGCTGCCCGCATGGGCTTGCGTCGCCTGATCGTCCAGAACATCTACGGCCATGCGGATGAGCTGCCGGTTATTACCCTTGATCCAGGGTTGGAACAGTTATTGCTGAAGTCCTATCAACAGTCATTGCAACAGGCCCAGCAGACCGGTGGGCAAGCAGGATTGGTTCTGGAACCGGCGATGGCCGAGACGCTGCAAAAGTCGCTCACCGAAGCGGTCCAGAATCAGGAAATGGCAGGTTACCCGGCAGTGTTGCTGGTAACCGCCCAGATCCGTACAGCGATGGCGCAATTTGTACGTAACTCACTGGAACAGCTGCACGTGTTGTCGTATCAGGAAATACCCGACACCAAGAGCATCACCATCTCGGCAGCAGTGGGTGGCAAACGATAATTGATGGCAGGGCGTGCCCAGCGGAAATAGAGACGTTCTTATGAAAGTAAAACGCTTCATTGGACCCAACATGCAACAGGCGCTGCGCATTGTTTCCCGTGAACTGGGAGACGACGCCGTCATCCTGTCGACCAAGAAAGTTGCCGAAGGCTTTGAAGTGGTGGCAGCACTGGATTACCAGAGCGACAACCAGAAAAGCCCCAGCGAAGTGAACCGCCAGCTGGAGCTGCAAAAAGAACTCGAGCGGGCTCGCGCCTTGCAGAAAGACCGTCAGCAGGCCATTGCTCGTGGTGAAACCCCGGCGCCAGTCGATCTTGAGCGCGATATTCGTTTCGACAGCGGTCATCGCAATGCGGCGCTGTCACCGCTAGCTGGCTATGAGCGTCCGGCGGTCGACATTGCTGCGGAGCCAGCCTCCATGCCGACTTCAAAGTCAAAACCAGCATCTGCGGCACGGCCAGATATGGCTAACGGAATGTCTGCTGGATTGTCTGCTGGAATGACGTCAGGTGCTGGCATCGACAGCGAAGCCTACGGCGACATGCTGGAACGTATGAAAGGCGAACTCAGCGACCTGAAAAACTGGATGGTCAGCCACGGCGGCAGCGCTTGGGATACCGGCCGTCCGATGACCTGGCAGCAGAGTCAGCTATGGCAGCGTTGCCAGGACATGGGGCTGGAACCTGTCTGGTCGGATCGCATCGTTACCTCCATTGAAGACCACGAGAATCTCGAACAGGGCTGGAAGCAGGTACTGCAACAAATGGCCTCTGACGTTCCCATCGCCAAGGCCGGCAGCCTCGATAAAGGTGGAATTTTTGCATTGGTTGGCCCTACCGGGGCGGGTAAAACCACCACCATTGGCAAGCTGGCTGCCCGCTTTGTGATTCACCACGGCGCTGATTCGGTGGCGTTGGTGAGCATGGACAGTTACCGCGTTGCCGCCCAGGACCAACTGCGCAGCGTGGCGCGGATATTGGGCGTGCAACTGCACACCGCAGCGCCAGGGGACGACCTGTTGGCGATGGTGGAACAGCTGTACAGCAAGGAACGGAAAAAGCTGGTGCTGGTGGATACCGCCGGTCTGGCCAGCCAGGACCCGTCGTTTCCCGTGCAATTGTCTATGCTGAAGAAAGCCTGCAACCGTCAGGGCAAGGGCCCTCGACTGCGTTGCCTGCTGACACTGCCATTGACCAGTCAGGGACGTTGTTTGCAAGAAAATTACGAGCACTACAAAGATGCCGGTCTGGCCGGCTGCATTTTCACCAAGCTGGACGAATGCTTCAGCCTCGGTCCTGCCATGAGCGTTGCGGCATTGACCCGCACGCCGGTAGTGATGGTGGCTGATGGTCCACATATCCCGGACGACTTGCATTACCCCGACGCGGGCAAGCTGGTCAAACTATCCGAGCAAATGGCGCGGATGGCACGTACACGCTGGCAAGCGACCGTATCCGGTCGTTTTGGTCAGCAATCCGGTTCACAACACGGAGTTCAGTAGTTATGGCACATCCAGTTCAGGTAATCGCAGTAACTGGCGGCAAGGGCGGGGTTGGCAAAAGTAACCTCTCGGTCAATCTGGCCATCGGCCTGGCTGAACTCGGCCGTCGGGTGGTGGTGCTGGATGCCGACTTGGGCCTTGCCAACATCGACATTCTGCTGGGGATCAGCTCCTCCAAAACCATCGAAAATGTGTTGGCAGGGGAGTGTGACCTGCGCGACATCATGGTTCGCGGGCCGGGTGGCATTCGCATTGTGCCGGCGGCGTCGGGTACCCAGAAGCTGTCGCAGCTGAACACCATGGAGCACGCGGGTCTGATTCAGGCATTCAGCGAGCTGGCGGACGACATCGACGTATTGATTGTGGACACCGCCGCAGGAATTTCCGACACCGTGATCAGCTTTGTCTGTGCCGCTCAGGAAGTACTGATGGTGGTGACCGACGAGCCGACGTCCATTACCGATGCCTATGCTCAGATCAAACTGCTGAACCGGGACTACGACATGTTTCGCTTCCGCATCGTTGCCAACATGGTGCGTACCCCACAAGACGGCCACGCACTGTTTGGCAAGCTCACCAAAGTGACGGACCGCTTCCTCGACGTTGCCCTGCAATACGTTGGCGCAGTGCCGCAAGACGACGCCGTCAAACGCGCGGTGCAGCGGCAGAAAGCAGTGGTTGAAGCCTATCCGCGTTCGCGGGCTGCAACGGCATTCAGGGCGCTGGCCAAAAAAGTGGATGCCTGGCCGTTACCGGCTACCCCACGGGGTCACCTGGAATTTTTTGTTGATCGACTGGTGCAGCAACAGATCGGAGCCTGACAGTGAATCACACGAGTTGTATGGCCTATGCCGCAGTAGAAAAGAACAGCGTCGACGAGCGCGTTCGGGAGCATGCCACGCTGGTAAAACGCATTGCCCATCATTTGATGGGGCGATTACCCGACTCGGTGCAACTGAACGACCTGATTCAGGCGGGCATGATTGGCCTGCTGGAAGCTGCCCGTAAATACGATGGCGACAAGGGCGCCAGCTTTGAAACCTACGCCGGTATTCGCATTCGAGGCGCCATGCTGGACGAAATGCGGCGCGGTGACTGGGCGCCCCGCTCGGTGCACCGTAATACCCGCAGGATCAGCGACGCCATTCACGAAATCGAAAGTGAAAAAGGCCGCGACGCTGAAGACAGCGAAGTGGCTGAACGGCTGGGCATGAGTACCGATGAATATCATGGGGTACTGCGCGACAGCGCCAGCTGTCGGCTGTTCAGTTACGAAGAAATGCTGGAAAACAACGACAGCGCCGTCGATGCCATGATGGACGACGACAACGATGATCCCTCCCACGGGGTTGAGCGAGGGGCGTTTCAGCGCCAACTGGCCGACGCCATCAAGGAGTTGCCGGAACGCGAGCAACTGGTGCTGGCGTTGTACTACGACGAAGAATTGAACCTCAAGGAGATTGGCGCAGTGCTGGGCGTCAGTGAAAGCCGGGTGTGCCAGATACACAGTCAGGCTGCCCACCGACTGCGCTCTCGCCTTGGCGGCTGGCTCGATTAGCCAGTCTCTGGCTTTAAGGGGACATCTATTTAATCCTGCACGGCTCTGCGCGAGTGTTGCCGTTGTTCAGTGCAAGGCGACGAATGCAGCGAAATGACGAGTCCTTTTCAAGTTCGTCAACACCGCACTGGGCGGCGGCAACCCGCGCCCTGCGGGGGCTGCCGGATGATCTCGACTCTGTGTCGCCGACTTTTGACTTGACCCGTCAGGCCTGCAAGTCGGCTTCGTGATTCGAAACCATCCGGCAGCCCAGAGTGAGCACCGGATTAAATAGATGTCCCCTTAACCAAAACAGGGCTGCTGAGCTTTGCTATGGCTCTGTCTCTGTCTCTGTCTATAGCTCTTTATAGCTCACTATAGCCCCTGTCCTATCCCTTCCTGCTGCCGATGCATGGGCTGATTTACAGCCCTGCGCGCAGAAAAAAGCCCAATTGATTCAACTTGTTGAAAACTGTTACCGAGTTTCTGGATAACCGCCAGAGTGGGTCTACACTTCCTTTAAAGCCCTTACGCCAAGGCGTGTTCGGGTAGCAAGTACGGCTTGTGAGTGAAGTCGATAATTGGAGGTCGTTTTGGACAAGAACATGAAAATTCTCATCGTTGATGATTTCTCTACGATGAGACGCATCGTTAAGAATCTGCTGCGGGATTTGGGATTTACCAATACCTCTGAAGCGGATGATGGCTCAACTGCCTTGCCGATGCTGCAGCAGGGCGACTTCGATTTTCTGGTCACCGACTGGAACATGCCTGGCATGACCGGTATCGAGCTGTTACAGAAAGTTCGGGCAGACGAACGCTTGCGAAGCCTGCCGGTGCTGATGGTAACCGCCGAGGCCAAGCGAGAACAGATCGTCGCAGCGGCGCAGGCCGGTGTGAACGGTTACGTAGTGAAACCTTTCACTGCGGCGGTGCTGAAAGAAAAGATTGAAAAGATCTTTGAGCGTGTTGAAGGCTAACCCAGGGATGTAAACCATGTCTGAAAGCAATCAGCCTGTTATCGCTCAGGCCACCAGTGAGGAAATGAAGACTCTGGCCCAGAATATGGTCGAGAGCATCGAGCGGGGGGAGTTGACCCACGCCGTGTCACTGGTTAGCCAATTGAACGATGTTCGTGACAAAACATTGTACGAAGAGATCGGCCGTCTGACGCGGGCGCTGCACGAGTCGATCAAAAACCTCAATATCGAAACCGTAGGGGCTGGCTCGGAGATTGAAAAAGCCACCGACAAGCTCTCCTACGTGATCGAAATGACCGACAAGTCGGCCAACCGCACCATGGATCTGGTGGACGAAGGCATTCCGTTGGCTTCCGAAATGAATGAGCGCGCAGCAGAGCTGGGTGAGCAGTGGCAAAAGTTTCTGAATAAGGAACTCAAGCCCACCGAATTTCGGGCGTTAACCAAGGATATACAAGACTTTTTGGCCCAAAGCGAAAGCCAGTCCCGGCAAATAAAGAATCAGTTTAACGAGATTCTGCTGGCACAGGACTTTCAGGATTTGACCGGCCAGGTGATTCAGAAAGTCGGCACCCTGGTGCGTGACGTCGAATCCCAGCTGGTGAACCTGGTGGTGATGGCAGGCACCGTGGATAAGATCACGGGCATTCAACACCATGGGCTGGATGCAGAACCCGAGGCCGAGCCGGAATCACCGATCAAGGCAGAAGGTCCTCAGATTGATAAAAGTGTAGATGGCGTGGTCGCCAGTCAGGATGACGTTGATGACCTGTTATCCAGTTTGGGTTTCTAAAGGAGCAGGTAGATGAGCTTCGATGCTGATGAAGAGATTCTTCAGGATTTTCTGGTAGAGGCAGGCGAGATTCTTGAGCTGTTGTCCGAGCAGTTGGTTGAGCTGGAACAACGCCCTGATGACAACGATTTGCTGAACGCCATTTTCCGTGGATTCCACACAGTAAAGGGTGGTGCAGGCTTCCTGCAACTGACCCCACTGGTGGACTGCTGTCACGCTGCTGAAAACGTGTTCGACACCTTGCGGAACGGCTTGCGGGGTGTGAACTCCGACCTGATGGACGTGGTGTTACAGGCGCTTGACTCGGTCAACGCCATGTTTGATGACGTTCGTTCCGGCGTGATGCCAGAACCCGCAGACCCGGAATTGATTCATCAGCTGCACAAGCTGGCCGAGCCACAAACCGCCGACGAGCTGGAGCCCTTGCCAGAGCAACCACCGGAGCCTGCGGCAGAAGCCCCGGCTGCTCCTGTGGAGGCGGCTGCGCCAGAGGTTGGTCAGACGGCTGGTCAAGCAGACGCGGGTGCCCCTGATGCCGATATCACTGACGACGAGTTTGAGCAGTTATTGTCGGCGTTGGATGAAGACGGTACCGGTCAGGCCCCGGCTCCGGCAGCGGCGGCAGACGACGATTTGTTCGACATGCCAGGCGCTGGCGCCAGCGGTGACGATGAAATTACCGAAGACGAATTTGAAGCCCTGCTGGATCAGATTCACGGCAAAGGCAAGCACGGCGCTGCGGCACCGGCTGCTGAAAGCACTCCGGCACCGGCGGCGCCAGAACCAGCTGCCGCGCCAAGCGGTGGCGGTGATGACCTGATTACCGACTCTGAATTTGAAGAGTTGTTGGACCGCTTGCACGGCAAGGGCAAACACAGCTTTGCGAATGGGGAAGAAGCGGCTGCACCAGCTGCTCCTGAACCAACACCAGAGCCTCCTGCTGCCCCAGTGGCTGCACCACCACCGGCTGCGCCTGTATCCGAAAGCAAGCCCGCGCCGGAAAGCAAGCCTGCTGCCCCGGCAGCCAAACCCGCGGCACCGGCTGCCGCCGGCGGAGGCGCCGCTGGAGGCAAGCCGCCAGCAGCGCGAGCACCTGCCAAAAACGACAAGGACGCGGGTGGGGAAGCCACCGTGCGTGTGGATACCAAGCGTCTTGACGACATCATGAACATGGTCGGTGAGCTGGTACTGGTACGTAACCGATTGGTACGTCTGGGCCTCAACAGCTCCGACGAGTCGATGTCGAAAGCGGTGGCCAACCTCGATGTGGTTACCGGTGATCTGCAAACATCCGTGATGAAAACCCGGATGCAGCCGATCAAGAAAGTATTTGGTCGTTTCCCTCGAGTGGTACGGGATCTGGCCCGCCAGCTGAAGAAAGAAATCAACCTTGAGCTGCGCGGTGAAGAAACCGACCTGGATAAAAACCTGGTTGAGGCACTGGCTGACCCACTGGTTCACCTTGTGCGTAACTCGGTTGACCACGGGGTTGAAACTCCGTCTGAACGGGAAGAATCCGGCAAGCCTCGGGTAGGCCATGTGGTGCTGTCAGCGCAACAGGAAGGTGACCATATCCTGCTGCAAATTCAGGATGACGGTAAAGGGATGGACGCCAACCTGCTGCGCCGTAAGGCAGTTGAAAAAGGCCTGATGGATCAGGATGCCGCCGACCGCTTGACCGATCAGGAATGCTTTAACCTGATCTTTGCACCGGGCTTCTCCACCAAGGAACAAATCTCCGATGTGTCGGGCCGTGGTGTAGGCATGGACGTGGTGAAAACCAAGATCGCCCAGCTCAACGGCACCATCAAGATTGACTCAGAACCCGGTGTGGGCACCAACATTGTCATCAAGGTACCGCTGACGCTGGCGATCATGCCAACGCTGATGGTGATGCTGGAAGATCAGGCGTTTGCCTTCCCACTGGTGAGTGTGAATGAAATCTTCCACCTCGATCTGACCCAGACGAACATTGTTGACGGTCAGGAAGTGGTGGTGGTGCGTGAACGGCCAATCCCGCTGTTCCACCTCAAACGTTGGCTGGTGCCAACCAAGTCCAGCAAAAACGACACCAGCGGCCACGTGGTGGTGGTGTCGGTTGGCACCAAGAGTGTGGGCTTTGTGGTTGACCAATTGGTTGGCCAGGAAGAGGTGGTGATCAAACCGCTGGGCAAAATGCTGCAAGGCACTGCCGGTATGGCGGGTGCCACCATCACGGGTGATGGCCGCATTGCCCTGATTCTGGATATTCCTAGCATGTTGAATCACTACGGTGCCCGACAGGCCAGCGCGGCCTGATCAGGCAGGGCCAGCGAACAACGACTGGCCCAGAGGTAATGCACATTTGAAATGGATGTCCTGACGGCGTCAGGTCTAGAAGAGTTACCACTATATGGCTATCAAGGTACTGGTTGTCGACGACTCGGGTTTTTTCCGTCGCCGGGTGTCCGACATCATTAATGCAGATCCTCGAATGAAAGTGGTGGGTGAGGCTTGTAACGGTCGCGAAGCGATTGAGCAGAACGACGCCTTGCAGCCAGACGTCATCACCATGGACTACGAAATGCCGGTGATGGATGGCATCACCGCGTTGCGTAATATCATGATGCGCCGTCCGGTGCCGGTGTTGATGTTCTCATCGTTAACGTTCGAGGATGCCCGCGTAACGCTGGACGCCCTCGATGCCGGGGCACTGGATTACCTGCCCAAAAACTTTGACGCGGTGGCCAAAGGCACCGCAGAAATGCGTCGTACCCTGACCGACAAAATTGTGGCGGTTGCAGCCAGCCGCTTGGGCCGTAAAGACAGTGCGCCCAAAGGCGATGCGTCGCCAGCAGCGGCGTCTGCACCGGCAAATGCACCGCAATCGGCGGCTCCGACTGCCAGCCAGCAGAACATTCCCAAAGTGGATGCAGGCACGGTCAAATCCACTCAAACCCAGCAAGCCGCTCCGGCAGCGCCTCGCAAACCACCGGCGCAGCTCAAAGGCATCGAGCTGGTGTTGATTGGCACCTCGACCGGCGGTCCAGCGGCCCTGCAAAGCGTATTCAAGGGGCTGGCTCCCAACTTCCGAACTCCGATCATTATTGTTCAGCATATGCCGGCGTCGTTTACCAAAGCCTTTGCCGAGCGTTTGAACAGCCTCAGTTCCATGACGGTGAAAGAAGCCGTCGATGGCGACAAGATCATTCCGGGTCATGTCTACGTGGCTCCGGGTGGCATGCAGCTGATGATCGAAAATCGAGGCCAACCGGCCATTCGCATCCGCGAAAGTGACGACCGCATTAATTATCGCCCCAGTGTCGATATTGCCTTTGCCGCCGCCGCCAAATACTTCGGCAGCAAGGCGCTGGGTCTGGTACTGACTGGCATGGGCGCAGACGGCAAGGAAGGAGCGCGACTGATGAAAGCCGCGGGGGCTCACATCTGGGCGCAGGACGAAGCCAGCAGTGTGATCTACGGCATGCCGATGGCGGTTACCAAAGCCGGTTATGCTGACGACATTGTGTCACTGAAAGACATCGGGCCACGGCTGTCGACAGACCTGCTCTGACCTAACGCACAGCCGCAGCCAGGCAGGGCCGTCAACGATAGCCAGTGGCAAAGGAGCGCTCTATGGGATATTGGCGATTACCACTGCTGCTGTTGGCTCCGGTACTGATTATTGCCATGTTTGCCAAAGAAGGCGGCGTGGTGTCCCTGCTGTGGGACCCGATGGCCATGATTGTGGTGGTACCGGGCAGCTTGCTGGCCACCTTTATTCCTGCTCCGGTGGATGCTATCCGCCACCTTCGACACGCCTTGCTGCACTTGCCTGCAGATCATCATTACGCCATGGAACAACTCGCGAGTCGCCTGATTGAGTGGGGCAATACCCGTCGCCGTAAAGGCAATCCCGGTTTGGAAACCCTGCTGCACGCCGAGCAAGATGGCTTTTGCCAGCGTGCCCTGCAGCTGATGGTGGATGGCCATCCGCCTGCTGATATTCGTCAGGCGTTGGAGAACGAGTTGTTGTATCGCCAATCCCGCGACCAGCAAGCGCTGGCGCTGCTGGGCAACCTGGCGGGTTACTTACCCACTCTGGGCATCGTTGGCGCGGTATTGGGGTTGATTCAGGTGCTGTCGGGTATCAGTAATCCGGACACTCTGGCGCAAGGCATTGCCACTGCCTTTGTGGCCACCTTCTATGGGGTGGCGTTATCCAACCTGGTGGTGCTGCCATTGCAGCAATATGCCCAGCACCGGCTTGGGGTGCAGCAGCAGTTTTACTGGGCGTTGTTGCAAGGGGTCGACGACCTGCTGCACGGCTCCAACCCTGCTGCCATCGTGGATCGTATCCGTGTCTGGCATCAATAAACGTGCGACCGTCGCTCAAGCGCCCGTCAAACGACGCCGGGCGGCGCCTTCCATTGCCTCACCGGTGACACCGGATTCACAACGCTGGCTGCTGTCCTACGCCGACTTTATTACCTTGCTGTGTGCCTTTTTCATCATGCTGTACGCCATGAGCGAGGTGGACCGGCGTCAGGGCACCAACTTGTTGGTTGAGTTGCAAAACCGCATTAACAGTCTGGCGGAACTGCCCAACGGCATCGCCGAAGGGGAAGCTGAATCGATGGCGTTACAGAAACAGCCCATTGATGCAGCCGACCAGCCACACCGTGGTAATCAGCCGTTGCAGGTGGCGCAACGATACGTCGACAAGGTGGCTCAACTTTTTCCGGCCAGCGCCGATACAAAAGTCACGAAAGGTCCCGACTGGGTCAGCCTCAGTTTGGCCGGGGAATTCCTGTTTGATGACAGTGAGCACCTGCTATCGCCCCAAGCCAGGCAAGCCGTCGCCGAATTGGCGGCAGAAATTCGCCGCTGGCCCTACACCATCAGGGTTTATGGGCACACGGGAATTCGGCCCGACAGCGCTTATGACAGTAATTGGCAATTATCGGCTATGCGAGCAGCGTCGGTCGCCGAGGCTTTGGCGGGCGGCGGTGTGGCACCACAACGATTGGAAGCCACCGGCATTGCGCATTACCACGCGCTGGCGACGGCTGTCGATGATGAGCGGGTTGAGTGGCAAATGGAAGCCTCTCTTCAACCGCAGCAGAACCGGGTCGATGTGGTGTTAAGCGTGGCTGCCAGCCCGACACCCTGGAATAGCCAGATACCCGTGAGTAGCTCAGATTCTGAAAATACTGCGGGGTCTATCAATCCTGCAACGTCGGGGACGGCAGCTCCGTAACTGCGAAAAA
Source organism: Oceanobacter sp. ABM4_470 (assembly GCF_056158645.1). Lineage (NCBI taxonomy): Bacteria > Pseudomonadati > Pseudomonadota > Gammaproteobacteria > Oceanospirillales > Oceanospirillaceae > Oceanobacter > Oceanobacter sp. ABM4_470. Next base: position 2,234,357 of record NZ_JBSWTR010000001.1, on the reverse strand, counting down.
GCGTGCTGGAACGGCTTTTGCTGTAACCGCTATAGAGCAACAGAACGAGCGATAAACGACTGAATTCCGACACCGGAGCCGTCGTCGTCGCGCAACAGAATGACAAGGCCGGGGTGGCGGAAACAAGACTGCCATCCGGCCCATGAACAACCCAGAGGTGAGCGCATGCGAGTCTGGTCAATTGCCAATCAGAAAGGTGGCGTTGGAAAAACAACCAGCGTGGTAACGTTGGGTGGACTGCTGGGAGCCGAGGGACATCGGGTGTTGCTGGTGGACCTTGATCCGCACGGCTCATTGACCAGCTATTTCAAGCTCGACCCCGACAGCCTTGAACACAGCATGTATCAGCTGTTTTTCAACAATCACTGCAAGAACCGTGAATACATTGGTCAGGTGATTCGGCCGACCACCATGCCGAATGTCGATCTGCTGCCAGCGGCCACTTCTTTGGCGACACTGGAGCGTCAGGTCAGCGGTCAGGAAGGCATGGGACTGGTGTTATCACGGGCGCTGGCGCAAGTGTGGGAAGAATACGACTATGCCTTGCTGGATACGCCGCCGATTCTCGGTGTGCTGATGGTCAATGCGCTGGCAGCCTGTCAGCGACTGGTGATACCGACCCAGACCGAACATCTGGCCATGAAAGGGCTGGAGCGCATGGTGCATACACTGAAGATGGTGATGCAGTCACAGAAGCGCCAGCTGCCGTACACCATTGTGCCGACCTTGTTTGACCGCCGTACGTCCGCATCGGTCAGCACCCTGAAAGAAATGCGCCGCATCTATCGCGACAGCCTCGCAGAGGAGCCGATACCGGTCGATACCCGTTTGCGGGACGCCAGTCAGCAAGGCGTGTTTCCTCATCAGCTGGAAGAGGAAAGCCGGGGAGTGCGGGTGTACAAACACCTGCTGACCGCCTTGAACACTGACCTTGAGAAGGTGAGCTAGTATGGCCGACACGCTGTCGAAAACGGCGCTGTCACTCGGGCCTGCCTTACCCGCGGACACACACGAGGCTGAAGCGCTGGAGTCGCCTTCAAGCGTCGATGACGTGATCGTTGGCTACCTGGATGGTCTGCTGGGCACAGGGCCGGAAGAAACCGATTGGGATGGATTGCTGCAACAAGCCACCAGTCAGGCTGCAACAGAGCCTGTTCAATCCGGACAACGGATAGAACCTGAAGACGATATTGAACGACCAGTCCCCGTTCCTGAAACAGAATGCCAGCTCGCCACGGAAGAAAAGATTGTTTACCAGACGTCGCTGGCCAAAGGCATGGCGTTGTTGCCAGTCGATGGTATGGGCGAAGCGCATCCGTCACGGCTGCCGCTGCAACTGCTCGACAGCTTGTTTCTGGTTCGCCAGCTACCTGCCGGAACCCGTTTACACGCCACGGTATTGGCCGCTTGCAGCTCGCTGAAACATCGTCTTGATCGGCTTGGGTACTCGAAGTGAGGGTCGGATGAGTCAGCAATCCAAACGTCCCAACAAAGTCGATGGTGTCCTGCAGGGCTACCTCGATGACCTGCTGATCGAGGACCTGCTGGTAGAAGCCACCGAGGTCACCGAACGCTATCAGGCTACGGATGATCCGCGCCCAGACGAAATCGGTTCAGTCGAGCGGGTTTCGGTCGAACCGGTTTCAGTTGAATCTGTTCCAGCTGAGCCAGAAGCAGCCGAACTGGAACCCAACCCAGACCCAGAGCCCACTATTGAGACTGTCGAAGATCCCATCGAGGAGCAGGCACCAGCGGCCAGTGAGTGCATCCCGCCAGAATCAATAGCCGATGCTCCCAAGAGTGCCCTTAAGGCACTGGATAACAAACTCAAGCGCAAGGATGGCCGGCCGTCGTTTCTGGCTCAATTCGATGATATCGATGACGTTGGTGGTGTTGCTGTTTCTGGGTTGAATGGTGGGTTGAGTGATGGGCTTAGGGGCGTGAATGAAAACGCCCCCGAAGCAGACACCCCCTTTCTGCAGTCGGAAGCGGCGGAGGATTATCCCTTCGAAGCCCCAACTCACAGTCTGGACGACGAGCAGATTGATGATGTGATGCCGGGCGTCGTCTCATCCTGTATTGATTCAACCCGCACTGAGCCAGCCCCATTTGCTGAACCTGCCCCATTCACAGAGACAGAGCGCTTCAACCCTGAGCTGGCGCGCCAGACATCGCCGAGCCGAACTGAACGAGAGCACCTGGATGCTTTTGCGCCACCACTGGAATTGCCAGTGGCATTGCCGGAGATTCCGCTACCAGCGGCTGCTGATCCTGAACCGGATGTTATTGAGCCTGAGCCCTTGATTGCTCCAGAGCGGGAAATAACTGAGCCAGCCGTCTCAGAATCAGCAGAGACAGCCGTTGTAGAAGCTGTGCCAGAAAACGCCGAGAGCCAAAATTCTGACACAGGCCTGCAGCTCGACACCGAATCCTCGCCATTAAACTGGCAATCCGGCACCGGAGTGGACTGTCTTATCTTTGTGGTATGTGGCCTGAAGCTGGCGATTCCTCTGCCGATGCTGGGTGGTGTGCATAAGGTCAGCGACCGGGTTGTGCCTTTGTTTGGTCAGGCCAGTTGGTCGTTGGGGGTCTGGCAAGGCGACAACAGCAAGTTGACCATCATCGACAGCGCCCAGTTGATGATGCCGGAGCGCAAACGCAGCTTGCAGGACGAGGGTTACGAATACTTTATCCAGCTCGATCGCTCGCCCTGGGCGGTGGCCTGTCAGGAAATATGCGACACCGTCAAACTCAACGAAGACGCCATCAAGTGGCGTGGGGAGCGCAGCAAGCGCCCTGGTTGGCGGGCACTGTCATTGACGAGATGTGCGCTTTGATTGATGTACCCGGCCTGATGGAGTTGCTGGAAGACAACGTCAGACCAGCGGCCAAGCGGGTTCAACAATAATATCGAACGTGTTTTAAACGGGATTGGCCGCCCGGAAAAGCACACTTCTCAACCACTGTTTTGGCCGTTCGTGCCAGTGCACGAGAAGTCTCAAATTTTCTTTGCCACGAACTGGTACACATTGTGCTCTGTTCTATAGTTAAGAAAGGTTCGTCATGTTTACGTCAGGCAGCGGCCTTTCTTAAGAGGATGTTTTTATGTCAGCGATTGCCGGAAACAAGAGTGCAGAAGATCCCGTACTGCAGTGGGTCACCTTCCGACTGGATAATGAAACCTACGGCATCAACGTGATGCAGGTTCAGGAAGTTCTGCGCTACACAGAAATTGCCCCGGTTCCCGGTGCTCCGCAGTACGTGCTGGGCATCATCAACCTGCGCGGTAACGTGGTCACTGTGATCGACACCCGCCTGCGTTTTGCCTTGCCGGAAGCTGAAACCACCGACCAGACCCGCATCGTGATTATCGAAGCGGAAAATCAGGTCGTGGGCATCCTCGTCGATGCGGTGGCAGAAGTGGTGTATCTGCGTCAGTCAGAGATTGAAACCACGCCATCGGTGGGCAACGAGGAAAGTGCCAAGTTCATTCAGGGCGTTTGCCACAAGAATGATGAGCTGCTGATTCTCGTTGATCTTGAGAAACTGATGACCGACGAAGAGTGGTCTGAACTGCAGGGTATGTAAGCCCTGAAGGAAAGCTTCAATGTGGCCTTTAAGTATTGAGCAAGGGGTTCTGTTGGTGGTTGCCGGTGTGCTGGTGGTGGGTTTGGTCACCATCAAGCGATTGCGAGGTGCCATCGTCAAGCTGGAAAAGCAGTCGTTGTCGCAACAGCACAAGCTAAGTCAGCTGAAACAGAATCAGGAGGCCATGAACCAGAGCGTGGTTGGCATGGGGCGCAAGATTCGGCAATTGACCGAGCGTTTGGGCGAAGCCGAGCAGCGTTCATTGTTTACCCCGGGCGATGAAGCCTCCTATCAACAGGCCGCACGACTGGTCAGCCTGGGGGCATCAGCCCGTGAGCTGGTCGAGAATTGCGGTATGGCCCGGGCAGAAGCTGAGTTGCTGGTGTCGCTGAAAGGCGGTCGCCCGCACTGATGTGTGCCATGGTCTGAATGGCAGTGACGAGGGAGTAGTATCAGGACATCACAGGCAAGTGACCGTTAAGGAGTAGCTTAACCATTTCCCAACAGGGGAAGGAGGCGCTTATGCTGACTTGGGTTGCCAGTGTGGCAATGACCGCCGTTATGGCGACAGTTCCTGCGCTGGCGCAGGCTCCAGCGGCAAACAACCTTGTGTCGGGTGTGACCTATAGCGGCCAGACCCTGGTATCTAACCGGATCATGGACGCGACCAATATGGAATACTCGCCAGACTACACCGACCTGTATTTGATCGAGGCCTTCGACAAGAGCCGGTTTATCAGGATTTACTGCAATGCCAGCAGTTGCTACAAGCTCAGGGGAACGTTCAAGTTTGTCTGAACAGATACAAAAAGCGGCCATCTCGGCCGCTTTTTGTGTTTTAACGTATTGCCAGCACATCCGGGCTGTGATCAGCCTTGAGTGCGCTCGGCCAAAAACGCGATCACGTCGTCGTGATGGGTTTTGGTTTTTACCTTGGGCATTACATGCAAAATGCTGCCGTCTTCACCAATGATGAAGGTGATGCGGTTCACGCCCATGTATTCCTTACCCATGAATTTCTTCAAACCCCAGATGCCGTAGGCTTGGCACATGATGGTTTCTTCATCGGAAAGCAGATCAAAATTGAGGTTGTCGCGGTCGATGAACTTCTGCAAACGGGCTGGTTTGTCCGGGCTTACGCCAACGGCAACAGCGTTGTACTGAGCCAGTTCTTCCTTACTGTCACGCAGACCACACGCCTGGGTTGTACAGCCCGGTGTCATTGCCTTCGGGTAGAAGTACAACACCAGTACCTTGCCGGCGTAGTCAGCCAAGGTCACCGTATCGCCTTTCTGGTTCAGGGCACTGAAGTCCGGCGCCTGGGTTCCAACGTCTGGCAGTGTCAATGTGCTCATGGTTGTTCCTCGAATGTGTCAGTCTATCAGTTGGAGTTGTATCGGGCCGCGGGGAATGCAGCAGCACAACAGGATTTCGTCGTCGTCCACCCAGGCCAGTGGTTCTTCGGTGTAATGTACGTCGCCTTTCAGCAGGCGTGCACGACAGCTACCACAGTAGCCTTCGCGGCACTGATACTGGACATCGATGTTCTGGGCTTCCAGTGATTCCAGCAGGCTGTTGGCGTGCTGGAAGGTCGCTTCCCGGCCGTCTTCTAGCGTCACCAGGTAGATGGGCGGCGACATGCCGTCCAGTTCCAGCTGCGGCGTTGGCTCGGGTTTTTCCGGGTCGTTTTCTGGCAGGTAGAGCTGCCCCTGACGCTCGTCGTCGCTGTCGGCTTCGGCTTCAGCGGGCTCAAGGTCGAATTGAGGTTGCTCGCTGGCGTCGCCATCGAGCTGAAACTCGTCGTCGTGCGGATTGAGGTGCGGGGGCTGTTCCTGGGCATCGCCAGTCGGTGTCGACTGGCGAGAATTCGTGTTACTCATCAAAGATCGAAATCACCCAGGTCATCGGTGTTGATTTCACTGTCGATGGCGCCCACCAGGTAGGAGCTGATTTCGGATTCCTGTGGTGCAACCTGCACGTTATCGCTGTTGAGCCAGGAGTTGATCCACGGCAGCGGGTTGGAGCGGGTTTCAAACAGTGGATCAAAGCCCAGCGCGGCAATACGCTGGTTGGTGATGTATTCCACGTACTGACACAGGATGTCCTTGTTCAGACCGATCATGGAACCGTCCTTGAACAGGTATTCGGCCCATTCCTTTTCCTGCTGGGCGGCGTCGCGGAAAATCTCGATGGCGTCGGCGCGGCATTCTTCAGCGATTTCGGCGAATTCCGGATCATCCTTGCCACGTGCCATGATTTGCAGAATGTGCTGGGTGCCGGTCAGGTGCAGGGCTTCGTCGCGAGCGATCAGTTTGATGATCTTGGCGTTGCCTTCCATCTTGGCGCGTTCTGCGAAGGCGAACGAGCAGGCAAAGCTGACGTAGAAACGAATGGCTTCCAGTACGTTCACCGACATCATGGTCAGGTACAGGCGACGCTTCAGTTCGCGCTTGCTGACTTCAATAGTTTTGCCATTGACCACGTGGGTGCCTTCGCCCAGCTGCTGGTGCCAGGTGGATAGTTCAATAAAGGAGTCGTAGTACTGGGTGACCGAGATAGCCCGACGGGTAATAAACTCGTTACGGGTAATGTCGTCAAAAATGGTCGCCGGGTTCGGCACAATGTTACGCACAATGTGGGTGTACGAACGGCTGTGAATGGTTTCACTGAACGACCAGGTTTCAATCCAGGTTTCCAGTTCCGGCAGTGATACCACAGGCAGGAAGGCAACGTTTGGAGAGCGGCCTTGCACGGAATCCAGCAGGGTCTGGTATTTCAGGTTGCTGACGAAGATGTGCTGCTCGTGTTCTGGCAGGTCAAGGAAATCCTTGCGATCGTTGGTCAGGTCGACTTCTTCCGGACGCCAGAAGAAGGACAGCTGTTTTTCGATCAGATTTTCGAAAATCTTGTGCTTTTGCTGATCGTAACGGGCCACGTTGACCTGTTCGCCAAAGAACATGGGTTGAGCAAAAGTGTCGAATTCGTTGCGATTGAACGTTGTGTAAGCCATGGGCGCTGTCGTCTCACCTGGCCGATGCTCGGCCAAACTGGTTCAGGTAATAACTAAAAGGAAACCCGCGCAGGCAGTTGCCGGCACGGGTATCGTGATTTGCTGCCCCATATTGTACAAAGCCTATACATATGGGGGAAGAAGAAGGGCGAACCCTTCATCAGATTTTACATGCACCACCGGCGCAATCATCGTCTTCGGCGATAACGGCTTCTTTCTGTGGGTCTTCCATGCCATCACGGGTGTTGTGGTAGTACAGGGTTTTGACGCCATTCTTGTAGGCCATCAGCAGGTCTTTCAACAGCTGCTGCATTGGCACCTTGCCGCCGAAACGGGATGGGTCATAGTTGGTGTTGGCCGAAATTGCCTGGTCGACGAACTTCTGCATGATGCCGACCAGTTGCAGGTAACCGGTGTTGTTCGGAATCTGCCACAGCAGTTCGTAGTTGTTCTTCAGGGTTTCGTAGTCCGGCACCACTTGTTTCAGGATGCCGTCCTTGCTCTGCTTAACGCTGATGTAGCCACGTGGTGGCTCGATGCCGTTGGTCGCGTTACTGATCTGGGAAGATGTCTCGGAAGGCATCAACGCGGTCAGGGTAGAGTTACGCAAACCGTGGCTGCGAATTTCTTCACGCAGGGCTTCCCAGTCGTAGCGCAGCGGCTCTTCACAGAACTTGTCGACTTCAGCCTTGTAGCTGTCGATCGGCAGGATGCCCTGTGCATAAGTGGTTTCGTCGAACATTGGGCAAGCGCCGTATTCCTTGGCCAGCTTGGTAGAGGCTTTCAACAGCCAGTACTGGATGGCTTCAAAGGTACGGTGAGTCAGGCCGTTGGCGGAACCGTCAGAGTATTTAACGCCGTTTTTGGCCAGGTAGTAGGCGTAGTTGATCACACCCACACCGAGGGTACGACGACCCATGGTGGCTTTGAACGCGGCGGGTACCGGGTAGTCCTGGTAATCCAGCAGGCTGTCGAGAGCGCGAACGATCAGTTCAGACAGTTCTTCCAGCTCGTCCAGATCGTTAACCTTGCCGAGGTTGAAGGCAGCCAGCGTACACAGTGCGATTTCACCGCTCTCGTCGTTAACGTCCATCAACGGCTTGGTTGGCAGGGCGATTTCCAGACACAGGTTGGACTGGCGCACAGGTGCTTTTTTCGGGTTGAACGGGCTGTGGGTATTACAGTGGTCGACGTTCTGGATGTAGATACGGCCGGTGCTGGCACGTTCCTGCATCATGCTGGAGAACAGGTCGACAGCCTTGATCACTTTCTTGCGGATGGATTCATCCTGCTCGTACTTCAGGTATAGCTGTTCGAAGCGTTCCTGATCTTCAAAGAAGGCGTCGTACAGGCCGGGCGCGTCGGATGGCGAGAACAGGGTAATGTTGCCGTTCTTGATCAGGCGCTCGTACATCAGCTTGTTGATCTGCACACCGTAGTCGAGGTGACGGACCCGGTTTTCTTCAACACCGCGGTTGTTTTTCAGTACCAGCAGGCTTTCAACTTCGTAGTGCCAGATTGGGTAGAACAAGGTTGCGGCACCGCCACGAACACCGCCCTGGGAGCAGGACTTAACCGCAGTCTGGAAGTGCTTGTAGAACGGGATACAACCGGTGTGGAAGGCTTCACCGCCACGAATCGGGCTGCCCAGAGCACGAATACGGCCACCGTTGATGCCAATGCCGGCGCGTTGGGAAACGTATTTCACGATGGCGCTGGACGTCGCGTTGATGGAATCCAGGCTGTCACCGGCTTCGATCAGAACACAAGAGCTGAACTGACGGGTAGGGGTACGAACACCAGCCATGATCGGTGTTGGCAGTGACAGTTTGAAGGTGGAAACCGCATCGTAGAAACGTTTTACGAAGTCCAGACGACGTTCTTTGTCGTAGCCACTGAACAGGCAAGCGGCGATCAGTACGTACAGGAACTGGGCGCTTTCAAATACTTCGCCGCTGACGCGGTTTTGAACCAGGTATTTGCCTTCCAGCTGTTTAACCGCAGCGTAGCTGAAGTTCAGGTCGCGGCTGTGATCCAGGAAGGCATCCATGGCCGCAAATTCTTCTTCGGTGTAGTCGTCCAGCAGGTGCTGGTCGTAGCGCTTCAGTTCAACCAGCTTGCGTACGTGATCGATCAGGCGTGGCGGCTCATATTGGCCGTAGGCTTTTTTGCGCAGGTGGAAGATGTTCAGGCGGGCGGCCAGGTACTGGTAGTCTGGCGCTTCGTCAGAAATCAGGTCGGCGGCGGCCTTGATCAGGGTTTCATGGATCTCGGACGTCGGCATGCCATCGTAAAATTGCAGATGTGCGCGCAGCTCCACCTCGGACACGGACACATTATGCAGTCCGTCCGCCGCCCAGGTCAGAACCTTGTGGATCTTGTCCAGATCCAGGGTTTCCTGTCGACCGTCGCGTTTGGTGACTTTGATAGAGCTGTTCATATAGTTTGCGCCTGTACTCAATTTGTTTTCGATCACATCCATGCTCAACAACCGCCGAAATTAGCTTGATTTGACCGGTTTCCAACAGGGGAAGCCGGTGTGTACTTGCGTCGTTCAGGTTAGCGAGCCGGAGAAACCGTGTTGCTGTCAGATCACGGTGTCGGGAAGCGCCTGGACTGCCTCTCCGGCGGGAAACCGGAATATCAGCCGCCCGCAGAAGATCATCGAGTGTAACATCTCGATAAGATCCGTTTTTTGCGGTGGATAACAGGTTGGAAGCAAGGGCTGTTTCATATGACGAGGTAGAACTCGGCGACTCCGGGACGCCTAACCGTGTTGTTAGGAGACACAAGATAATGGGCTCGGGCTGCTGATTCAACCCCATATATTGTGTGTCTCTCAAAACGGGGTGTGGATAAATTGTGAAAGAATTGTGTACGTCTCAGGAGTAAGTTGTTGGTGATATTGCAACGATTGCCGCTAGCCCAGTAACGGTGCGGATCGTGTAAAAAGAAACCGCATTTTGTGCTTTGGTAAGTTTCTGTGCATTCGCTTGACTTTCAGTCTATGGTTACTGAAGAAGCCCTGTTTTGTAACAGAGCCATTCCAATTCAAGGCGGCAGGAACGGTCAGATCCACAGAGAGAACGGCCTGGAAGAAGTCGCGCCTTTACGTTAAAAGCTCGGCACGCAACAAACTGCTGGAGATCCAATGGTGAATGAAGCCCCATTGCATGATTCTGATGAAAACTGGCGCATCCTGATTGTCGAGGATGATGAACGCCTGGCGGCGCTGACCAAGGACTACCTCGAAAGTAATGGACTGAACGTTGCTATCGAAGGAGACGGTGCACGCGCCATTGAACGCATTAAATCCGAGCAGCCCGATCTGGTGGTGCTGGATTTGATGTTACCTGGTGAAGACGGTTTGGCAGTGTGCCGACTGGTTCGCCCACATTACAGCGGCCCGATTCTGATGCTGACCGCCCGAACCGAAGACCTCGATCAGGTACTGGGTTTGGAGATGGGGGCAGACGATTACGTTGCCAAGCCGGTACGCCCGCGGGTGTTGTTGGCACGTATCCGCGCCTTGCTGCGTCGGGTTGGTGACGTTGCGGAACCGGTACGTGAGGAAGGCAGCCAGGAAAACCGCCTGACCTTCGGCAACCTGGTGGTCGACAGTGCCATGCGGGAAGCCTGGCTCGAAGGTCGCAGTATTGACCTGACCAGTGCCGAATTCGATCTGCTGTGGCTGTTGTGCAAAAGCGCCGGTCGAGTGCTGACGCGTGAAGAGATTTTTCACCAGCTACGTGGCATTGAATACGATGGTCAGGATCGCTCTATTGACGTACGGGTGTCGCGCATCCGTCCGAAGGTGGGGGACGACCCAATGAACCCGCGCCGGATCAAAACTGTGCGCAGTAAGGGCTATTTGTTTGTGAAGGAACTGTAACCGGGTTGATGATCAGGAAAGCACGGTTATGAGTTCAATGTTCATTCGGGTTTACGGCTCTGTGCTGTTGGCCATTGCGTTGATTTACGGCGCTGGCCAACTGGCCATGATGCTGACAGAAACTACCCGCTCGCATTATTACTGGCAGCAACGTTTTTCGCCGCTGTGGCTGGAGTTGCTGCCGTCTCCTTTTTCTCCCCTGTCTTCATCTTCACAGGCCAGCACCGATGTGGTGGATGCCTATGACTCGGTTTATGGTCAGGCGCAGTCGGTTGGCAAGCTATCGTGGCAGTGGTTGTCGCCAGGGGCGTTGGGGGCGTTCAAGCAATATCAGCTGGATCACCGTGGGGTTGCCGTAGCACCGTCTGCTGAGGCGTTGGAAGTGTGGCTGGCAGACCCCACTGTGGCACCCGATCGGGTGTTGCACATTCGTATGGCCAGCCCCCAGGGGCATCATTGGCCAGCCTTGGTCGACTCGCTGCAAGCGCTGGTGCAAAAGTATCCGCAACGGGCAGATGCATTGGTGCAGTGGTTGCCTGAGTTGGTCGGTGACGATGTTCGCATCGCCATCTCGGATCATGGCACGCTGGAGCGTTTCCGAATCGCTTTGCCTGACGGTCGTTATATTGGCCTGACGCCGGAGCTCGGCTACTGGCGTTTGCAGGCCACACTGGTGATTTTGCTGTTCGCGGCCTTATTACTGGGCGTGGTGATGTACCAACTGGTCAACCAGCTGGAAGGCGGTCTGAAAAATCTCGATCAGGTTACCGGACGTCTGGCACAAGGGCATTTGTCGGCGCGGGTGTCGGTCGCCGGTCACGATGCTGTGTCGGGGTTGGGGTGTTCGATCAACAAAATGGCCGACCACATTCAGCGATTGATTGGCATTCAGCGGGAAATGCTGCGAGCGGTATCCCATGAGCTGCGCACGCCAGTGGCGCGTTTGCGATTTGGTCTGCAAATCATGGAAGACGATGCCAGCGACCCTGTGTTGGGCAAGCAACTGCGTGGAATGGACGATGACCTGCAGGAGCTGGACCAGTTGATTGATGAGATTCTGACGTACGCTCGGCTGGAAGAAGGCGGTCCCTTGCTGGAATTCCAGCTGGTGGATGTACAGGACATTGCCTGGCAGGTGGTGGATGAAACCAATCCATCGGCGCGGGTGAACGTGTTGTTTATTGAATCTGGCGCCCGCGATACCCGTGGGGAAGTGGAGCCAAGATACATTCACCGGGCGATTCAGAATCTGGTGGGCAATGCATGTCGCTATGCGTCATCTGAAGTAAATGTGCTGTGCAGCTTTACCGAAGACACGTGCCGGGTTGATGTCGAGGACGATGGCCCAGGTATTCCGGAAGATCAGTGGGGCTCGGTGTTTGAAGCCTTTGCCCGGCTCGACGATAGTCGGACCCGCAGCTCGGGTGGTTATGGTCTGGGGTTGTCCATTGTGCGCCGGATCACCTACTGGCACGGCGGTCGTGCCATTGTTGGTCGCAGTGACAGCCTGGGCGGTGCTCGCTTCAGTCTGGTGTGGCCTCGCCGCCACACCGAATAATTTCTGTGATCATGTTCTGGGCTTCTTAGCCAAAGCCAGCCTGCTCAGGCTGGCTCAATTCCCTTCAATCGATCGAAGCAGGTTTCTACGGACAGTTGCAGGAAGTCCTTCATGTAGTTGTCGTCACACTGATCTTCCCGAATGGCAGCGTACAGGGTTGGCCAGATTCCGTCTCCCAACGGCGTGGCCGTTACCAATTTGCCATCCAGATAGGGCTGCAAAGCCCAATTCGGCAAACAGGCGACCCCACGGCCGCTGGCAACCAACTGAATCATCATCAATGTCAGCTCGGTTTGCCGGGTGCCAGCTGGGGCTAATCCAGCCGGGCTGAGAAATTTGCTGAAGACATCCAGACGGTCGGTATCGATGGGGTAGTGGATCAGGGTCTCGGTGGCCAGATCTTGTGGCTCAATCTGGCTCCGCGAGGCTAGTGGGTGCTGGTTGGCGACGGCCAGCAGTGACTGGTATCGGAACAGCGGCTGGTAGTGAATGCGAGGGTCTGGCTCAGGGTCGGAAGTGATCACCAGGTCAATGTCACCACGGGTCAGCGCTGGCAGTGGATCGAAGTGAAAGCTGGTGGTGAGGTCGATTTCCACTTCAGGCCATTGATCCCGGAAGCGATTGATGGCGGGCATTAGCCATTCAAAGCAGCTGTGGCATTCAATCACCATGTTCAGTCGGCCGGTTTCGCCGCCAGCCAACTTCTTCAGGTTAAGCTCGGTGTGCTGCAGCTGGGGTAACACCTGGTCGGCGGCATTGAGGATTTCAAGCCCGGCTCGTGTAAAACGCAGGGGGCGCGACTTGCGCACAAACAGGCTGACACCCAGGCGGTCTTCAAGATCTTTGATCTGGTGTGACAAGGCAGACTGGGTCAGGTGCAGACGCTGGGCGGCTTCCACCAGACTGCCGCCGTCTCTTAAGGCCGTTAGGGTGCGGAGGTGTTTGATTTCCAGCATATCTATGAACTACTTTCATGATCTCATCTGGGGCCCATGATAAGGGTTCAGGTTGTTTCCTGAAAGCGGTGAACAATGCTGGCTTGTTCCTGCGATACATTGGCTGCGGTTTGACAGCTTGCGTGCATATTGTCAGCCATGATACCGGCCTCATCCGACAGCCTGCGCAGCTCCATGATGCTGTCCTGAATTTGATGCACGGCGTCGTTTTGCTCGTCGGACAACTGGCTGTTGCGATTGGCACTGGCACTGATGCTGTCGAGGGCCAGACGGATGTCCATAAACACCTCATTGACCGACGACGCCTTGGCAAGGGTTTCCTGCAACGACGTCTGGCCTTCGCTGATGGCTCCGACGGCGTTATCGGCCTGTTGGTTGAGGCCGTCGACGATTTTCTGGATTTGTCCGGCCGATTCCTGGGTGCGCTTGGCCAGGTTTCGTACTTCATCGGCAACTACGGCAAAGCCACGGCCTTGCTCACCGGCCCGTGCCGACTCAATGGCGGCGTTCAGTGCCAGCAAGTTGGTCTGTTCGGCAATGTCGGTAATGGCTTTGAGGAAACTGCTGACTGCCTGAATTTCGGTGGCCAGCAAGCCAATGGCCGATGAGGTATCACTGAGTTTGCCGTTCAGGGCATTGGTTTCAGACACCATCCCCTCAACCTGGTTGATGCCGCGGCTGGAAATATCAACGGCATTGGCAGTGCCTTGCTGGCTGTCGTTGGACGCTTGTTGAATGGCCGCTGCGTTATCTGAAATCCGTTGGGTGCTGTCTTCTACCTGTGCGGTAAAGGTGTGCTGCTTATGAACGCTGTCGCGAGTGCTGCCGGCGCGCTCGAGAGTTTGCTTGCCAATATCCTGCAAGGATTCAGTATTCTGTGAAATCCGAACCAATGTGGTTTGCAGTTTGCGCTTCTGGGCGATTTGGGCAAATTCCACCGCACCTTCAAGGTTGTGTTTGCCGGTGTAAATCCACGCCATGGTGGGGTTGTTGATAACCTGTCGGGCCTTACTCAGCAATGACTGATTGCGCTGACGCTGCACCAGTATTCCGGCGGCTCCAAACAGACTCAGTGCAGCTGACAGCCAAAGTGGGGATGCACCAAACCATGGCAGCACAGCGGTTGCTGCCAGCGCCAGGTACACCAGATGGTTAGGGTCAAATAAGGTGCTGGTGGCAGTGACGGAGCGGCCTTTCTTCATACGTTGATAGGCGTGTTCAGCCCGTGCAACTTGCGCCCGGCTGGGCTTTACCCTTACTGATTCATAACCTATGGTGGAGCCTCCACTGTACACCGGCGTGACGTAGGCATCGACCCAGTAATGGTCGCCGTTTTTACAGCGGTTTTTCACCAGTCCGAGCCAGTGCTCGCCGCGTTTGAGGGTTTGCCACATGTCGTCGAAAGCGGCTTCCGGCATGTCGGGGTGACGTACCAGGTTATGGGGGCTGCCAATCAGCTCATCCATCGAAAAGCCACTGATGCGCACAAAGTCGTCGTTACAGTGGCTGATCATTCCCTTGGTATTGGTGGAAGAGACCAGGTGCTGGTGTTCCGTCAGGAGGATTTCCTTGTCGGTAATGGGCTGGTTGTTACGCATTGTGAGGACTCGAGCCGCTGTCTTTACTACACTATAGACAAGGGTTCATCGGTTGCCTGCCAGAGGCAGGAAAAGGACGTTATTTGACCATTAAGTTACATCGAGACATCTATCGTCGGCAGGGATTGGCTGTGGTAGGCATGCTGTTGTTTACCGCCTTGTTTGTCGGCGGCAATCGCTTTCTGGGGCTGCTTCCCAAAGGTGAGTTGCAACTGGTAACGACCTTTTGGGTTGGCATTGCGTTGTTGAGTTATTGGTCCTGGAGCGGCCGTACCCGGGATTACCGCGACCCGGGGCTTACGGTGTTGTACATCCTTTGGGCGACCCTGTTCGTCAGCCTTTCTATCCTGATATCTCCTCAAATGCGCTTTGTGATGATGCTTGCTTATTTGGCGTTGCTGCCATTTGGCATTCTCGGCATGGGCTGGCGCTCGTTCTTTGGCGTTTGCCTTACCACCATTGGTGGCTATAGCTTGCTGGTGCTGTATTTTCGTAATCACACTGAAGGCGTCTTTGACCCACGGCTCGAACTGCTGTTAGGGGCATCGTTTGCACTGGCAGCTATGTCGCTGGCGCTGGTGGCCCGTGAGATGGTGCTGTTGCGGGAAGCATACAGCCGCAAGAGCCGCGAGCTGAAGCTGGCCACAGCGCGAATTGAAGAGTTGTCGATCAAGGACGAAGTAACCGGCTTGTTGAATCAGCGTTACTTCGATCGCACCTTGCAGAATCAGCGGGCGGTCAGTAACCGGGATGGTCGGCCCTTCGTGGTTGCCTTGATGGACATCGACCATCTCGATGTCTTGAGGGCATTGCACGGCGAACGATCGGTGCAAACCATGATGCATGAGCTGGCGCAGTTGCTTACCGTGACGTTGCGGGAAGTCGATATCGTATCGGCCTATGGAGCGGGGCGTTATGGTGTGCTGTTAACGGGCGCAACGATTGACACCGGCCAGGCGGTGCTGGAGCGCATTCGCCAGAAGGTGACTGAAACACCGTTTGCCAAAGGCGTGATTCAAACGTCGGTTTCCATTGGTGTGGTGCAATATCAACCGTCGGAATCGGTCGAGGAATTATTGAGTCGTGCAGACATGCATGCGGCCATTGCCGTCAATGAAGGCGGGAATCGGGTGGTGGTTAACTGGTCCGGATCGGCTGGGGTCAGTCGCAGCGAATAATACCAGAAGTGCTTGTGTAGCCTCTGATCTGACTGATCTGTTCTGGCGACGGGGCTGTCAAAGAGCTTTAAAGGTACTTTAAAAAGATATTAAAAAGGGGGAGCTTAAAAGAACGGTTGTCGACACGGGTCGACAACCGTAGAGGGACCTGGAAAGGATGCCGCGGAAGGGCTCAGGAAAGGCCCTGAGCTTCTTTCAGCAAAAATTCCATCAGGGCTTTCTGGGCATGCAGGCGGTTTTCAGCTTCATCCCAAACCACAGAGCGAGGATCATCCAGCAGGGTCATACTGATTTCTTCCCCGCGGTGCGCTGGCAGGCAGTGCATGAAGACCACGTCTTCTGCGGCCGTATCCAGCAAGGCTTCAGACACCTGATAACCCGCAAATGCGCGTTCGCGTTCTTTCTGCTCTTCTTCCTGGCCCATGGAGGCCCACACATCCGTTACTACCAGATGAGCACCTTTTACGGCTTCTTCCGGAGTGCGGTAAATGGTAACGCTGTCTTTACAGGCTTCCAGAATCTCTGGCTTTGGATCAAAACCTTCTGGCACTGCTATGTTCAGGTGGTAGCCAAACTGCACGGCGGCGTTCATGTAGGAATGACACATGTTGTTGCCATCGCCAACCCAGGCCACGGTTTTACCGGCAATGGAACCGCGGTGCTCAAGGTAGGTTTGCATATCGGCCAGCAGCTGACATGGATGGTAATCGTCAGTCAGAGCATTGATCACAGGCACTTTGGAGTTGGCTGCGAACAGCTCCAGACCGGCGTGATCGAAGGTCCGGATCATGATGATGTCGACCATACGGGACAGCACGCGAGCGCTGTCCTCGATAGGCTCACCGCGACCCAGTTGGGTGTCGCGAGGAGACAGGAAAATCGCCGATCCACCAAACTGAGCCATACCGGCTTCAAAGGATACGCGGGTGCGGGTGGATGATTTTTCAAAAATCATGCCCAGAACCTGATTCTTGAAGGGTTCATAGATTTCATGACGATGTTGCATGGCCTTCAGTTCGATGGCGCGCTGCAAAATCTGGTTCAGCTCCTCTGACGACAAATCCATCAGAGTCAGAAAGTGTCTCACGGCAATTCCTTCGTCTATCAGTCGAGTGATTCAACAAGTTCGCAGACAAGCTCAACGATCTTGTCTGCGTCTGTTTTATTCAGGTTCAGTGCCGGCAGCAAACGGATCACGTTGCCAGCGGTTACATTGATCAACAGGCCTTTTTCGAGGGCCTCGCCAACCAGTTCAGGGCAATCCTGTGACATCACCAGGCCAATCATCAAACCACGACCACGGATATCAACCAGTTTGCTGTTGCCAGCCAGACGCTGACGGAATTCGGCGGCCAGGTACTCACCCATTTCGCGGGCGTTGTTGCACAGACCTTCGGATTCAATGGTATTCACCACTGCGAGGGCAACTGCGGAGCACAGCGGGTTACCGCCGTAGGTGCTGCCATGGCTGCCCGGTTGCAGGATCTCGGCAGCCTTGCCACGTGCCATGCAGGCACCGATTGGCAGACCGTTGCCCAGACCTTTGGCGGTGGTGACAACATCCGGGACAAAGCCCAGCTGTTGGTAAGAGAAATAGCTACCTGTACGACCGTTACCGGTTTGCACTTCGTCCGCCAGCATCAGCCATTCGTTGGCATCACACAGGCTGCGAACGCCTTGCAGGAATTCCAGCGAACCCGTTGCCAGGCCGCCTTCGCCCTGAACGGTTTCCAGCATCACGGCAACAACGTTCGGGTTGGCTTTGGCGACTGCGGTCAGGGTATCCAGATCGTTGTATGGTACACGGATAAAACCGCTCAGCAGTGGGCCGAAGCCTTCCTGTGCCTTGGCATTACCGGTGGCTGTCAGGGTGCCCATGGTGCGGCCATGGAACGCCTTGGTCATGACGATGATGACCGGCTCAGTGATACCGCGCTGGTGGCCGTATTTACGGGCCAGTTTGATCGCCGCTTCGTTGGCTTCTGCACCGGAGTTGGAGAAGAACACCTTATCCATGCCGGAAATACGCGTCAGGGCATCGGCCAGTTCCTGCTGGTGGGTAATGCCGTACAGGTTGGAGGTGTGGATCAGGCGGCTGCCTTGTTCCGTTAATGCACTGGTTACGGCAGGATGAGAATGACCGAGGCCGGTGACTGCGATGCCCATCAGGGCGTCCAGATACGCCTTGCCTTCGGTATCCTTGAGCCAGCTACCTTCACCAGACACAAAGGTGACAGGCAGACGGCCATAGGTATTCATGATTGCTGACATACAGGGATTGCTTCCTTAAAAACGCAAAAGGGCAGCTGTTGCTGCCCAATAGGTATTCGACTATACGAAAGGCGTTTGGTGAAGTAAACGACTGCGGGTCAAGCGGTGGCGTAATCGCCCATTATGGATGCAAAAACGAAGAAAATACGGCTGGTGTCGAATATTATTCGTCGGATGGGCGGTTTGAGTGCACTAAATTCGATGTCTGGCGGCTTTGAAGAATTAAATTGCTGGGGGCCTGGGCGCCTGTTCAAGGAGTTCACTCAATACCTCGGGCTGAAAACAACAAAGGGCCTTGCGGCCCTGTGTTGGTGATTCTGTGTTTACAGCTCGGTGTTGGCAACAATAAAGGGGACATCTATTTAATCCTGCACGGCTCTGCGCGAGTGTTGCCGTTGTTCAGTGCAAGGCGACGAATGCAGCGAAATGACGAGTCCTTTTCAAATTCGTCAACACAGCACTGGGCGGCGGCAACCCGCGCCCTGCGGGGGCTGCCGGATGATCTCGACTCTGTGTCGCCGACTTTTGACTTGACCCGTCAGGCCTGCAAGTCGGCTTCGTGATTCGAAACCACCCGGTAGCCCAGAGTGAGCACCGGATTAAATAGATGTCCCCTAAACGTTGATCAGCCCTGACCGCGGGTTTTGGTTCTGTGCGCCTGGGCATTTTTCTCGATGAACATGATGATCTTCGAGGCCACATCGGTATTGGTGGCTTCTTCGATGCCCTGAATACCCGGTGATGAGTTCACTTCCATAACCACTGGCCCACGATTGGAGCGCAGGATATCGACACCGGCAACGTTCAGTCCCATGGTTTTGGCAGCACGTACGGCGGTAGAGCGTTCTTCCGGAGTAATCCGGATCAACTGCGCAGTACCACCACGGTGCAGGTTGGAACGGAATTCGCCGTCCGCGGCCTGACGCTTCATGGCCGCAACCACGCGGTCACCCACAACAAAGCAGCGAATATCCGCACCGCCAGCTTCCTTGATGAACTCCTGCACCATGATGTTGGCTTTCAGACCCATAAAGGCTTCGATCACACTTTCCGCCGCCTTGCGGGTTTCGGCCAGTACCACACCAATGCCCTGGGTGCCTTCCAGCAGTTTGATGACCAATGGCGCACCGCCGACCATCTGGATCAGGTCAGGAATGTCATCCGGGCTGTGAGCAAAGCCGGTCACCGGCATGCCAATGCCTTTACGGGACATCAGCTGCATGGAGCGCAGTTTGTCACGAGAGCGGCTGATGGCAACGGATTCGTTGAGCGGGTATACGCCCATCATTTCAAACTGACGCAGTACCGCCGTGCCATAAAACGTAATGGAAGCACCAATGCGGGGGATCACGGCGTCAAATCCCGTCAGCGCATCGCCCTGGTAATGGATCGATGGCTCAGTACTGTTGATGTTCATATAACAGTGCAGAGTATCCAGAACGACCATTTCGTGGCCACGCGCTTCGCCAGCCTCTATCAAACGACGGGTGGAGTAGAGACGAGGGTTGCGCGACAGAATCGCGATTTTCATAGTGTTAACTGCTCAGATAAGTGTGTTCAACGTCGACCACAAATCGACCGGCGAAGGCTTCGCGCCCCAACAGCATAGGATAGGTCATGCTGCCGCGGTGACTCAGATTGAGATCAATCGTCCAGTGCTGGCCACCCAATGACACATTGGTACGAATCACGTAGCGATAGCTGCGTGAGCCATTGGAACTGGCGATGCGCTTACGGCTATGAACATGTGCTTCGCAAACCTGATCAATGGGCATTTCTCCACGACGAAACAGCACGTGGAATCGAACCCACTGCTGGCCATCGCGTTCAAAGGTTTCAATCTCTTCAGCATGAATGCTGCTGGAGCAGGCGCCAGTATCGACTTTGGCCAGACACTGGATGTCCAGTTCCGGTAAATCGATTTGTTCCAGGTATCCGATTGCTGGTTTAGTCATCCGAGTCCGCGGTCTCCGCAATGCCGTCTGTGACTGCACCTGAAGATGCGGTGAAATAAACCTGCTTGCGACGCAGCGCGGCCAGATAGCGGCCCCAGGCTTTTTCAACGTCGGATTGCGCCACGGCTTCACCCATGCACACCTGTACAAAGCGGGTTTCAGCTTCATCGGCTGGCAATTGGTCGCCTTGGTGAAGCGCTTTCAACACCACACCCTTGCTTTCCAGCAGGTCGGCCTGAGCCCGGGTGAAATCTCCCGAACGATGGAAGCCGCGAGGGAAGTTGGTGTCATCGTAGAATTTTTTGCTGCTTTCAAAACTCATGACGGTTCCTCGTAGATGCATTTTTTGAAGCGCGGTGGCTGGACGCCATCCCTATTTCGGCGGAGTATGGTCAGGGCACAGAGTGCGGTAAAACAAAAAATATTTGTCGTAACGAACATCATAATTGGTCGAATGGATACAGAACTTCTAAAAACCTTCATGGAGGTTTCGCGCACCCGTCACTTTGGCCGTGCCGCGGAAAATCTTTACCTGACCCAGTCTGCTGTCAGCTTTCGGGTGCGCCAGCTGGAAGGCTTGCTGGGCGTCGAACTGTTCACCCGTCAGCGCAACAACATTCAGCTGACTACCGCTGGCGAGCGGCTGATGCCACTGGCGGAGAGTACCGTGCAGCTGGAGAAACGCATCCGCCAGGAAGTGGCGACTGAAGATGCTCGTAATCAACAGGTGGCCATCGGTGCGACGCCGAACTTATGGGACGGTTTCCTGCAACAACAGGTTCCTTCCTTGATTGACGGCGCTGCTGGTTTAGCGGTGGCAGCGGTTGCGCATAGCAGTACCACCCTGGTTCGGCAGGTTCTGGAGCGCACCATTGATCTGGCCTTTCTGTTTGATGCTCCCAAAGTTGACGAACTGACCACGCTGGAAGTTGCACACTTGCCATTGCATCTATTCAGTAGCCAGCCCAACCAACCTGCGGAAGAAGCGGTCGGGGAAGGGTATGTGATGGTGGATTGGGGGACAGCATTCATCAACGAGCACAATCTGGCCTTCAAAGGCCAGGCCAGTCAGCAGGTGATGACCAATACCGGACGTATCGCGCTTGATTGCGTGCTGACTCGTGGCGGCGCAGCTTATCTGCCTGTTGGCCTGGCCCAGAGTCATGTAGATAAACAAGAGCTGTTTGAGGTCGACGATGCACCGGTGATCCGACGTTCGGTATACGTCAGCTACCACAGCAACGGTGGGCGGGAACATATTATCGATACCGTGGTGCGACAGGTGGCAGATGCCAACAACAGTGCGCATTCTCTGGTTAAAAAACTCAATCCGGACGATATAGGTATAGGAGTGCTGGATGACAAACGCTAAAGCGGTCACGGTTTCACAGCTGGGTGACCCGGAGGTTCTGCAAATCACCTCGGTTGAAGTACCTGCTCCTTCAGCAGATGAAGTGTTGGTTAAGGTATTGGCTGCTGGCTTCAATCCCATTGATACCAAACTGCGGGCGGGACTGGCCCCGGTACTGACAGAAACCGGCATTACGGGGGTGGAACTGTGTGGTGAAGTGGTCGCTGCTGGTGATGCGGTAACGACGTTGAAAGCAGGTGATCGGGTATTTGGTGTCAGTGGTGGTGTGTTAGGCACCTGGGGTGCTTGTGCGGAATACACCCTGGCTCGAGCCGAATTGTTGGTACCAGCCCCGGGCAATATCTCCAATCAGGTTGCAGCTTGTGCCGGTGTTGTTGGGTTAACGGCGCTGGAGGCGCTTGAACGTCTGGCACCTGTTGCGGGTCAGAAAATCATGATCCTTGGTGCGTCCGGCGGGGTCGGGCTGGTGGCGGTGCAAC